>NZ_JAPEPT010000005.1 GCF_026339995.1 Streptomyces sp. NBC_01481
CGTACACTGAAGTCGAAGTAGTCGGCGAGACCGACGCGGGTGCGGCCGTCCTTGCCGGGCAGGGCCGGCTGGAGGACGTTGAGGCCCTCGACGATCAGGATGTCGGGGCGGCGGACCGTGAGGCGCTCGTCCGGAACGATGTCGTAGATCAGGTGGGAGTAGACGGGGGCGGTGACCTCGTCCTTGCCCGCCTTGATGTCGGCGACGAAACGGGTCAGCGCACGGCGGTCGTACGACTCGGGGAAGCCCTTGCGCGACATCAGGCCGCGGGACTCCAGCTCCTTCATCGGCAGCAGAAAGCCGTCGGTGGTGACCAGCTCGACCCGCGGGTGCTCCGGCCAGCGGGCCAGCATCGCCTGGAGGACACGCGCGACGGTGGACTTGCCGACCGCGACGGACCCGGCGACGCCTATGACGAAGGGGGTGCCGCGCTGCTCGCCGTGGCCGTTGCCGGCGTCGCCCAGGAAGGTGTTGAGCGCACCCCGCAGACCGGCTGTGGCCTGTACGTACAGATTCAGCAGCCGGGACAGGGGCAGGTAGACGTCCCGTACCTCGTCCAGGTCGATGACATCGCCCAGACCGCGCAGCCGCTCGACCTCATCGGCGGTGAGGGGGAGCGGGGTTTTGTCGCGCAGGGCGCTCCACTCCGCGCGGGTGAGGTCGACATACGGCGTCGACGCAGGCTCGGCCCGGCGGTGGGCGCTTCGTGGCGGCGAAGAGATCACACCGCCATTGTCGGGTGTGCCGGGCCTGCGTGGCGGGTGGGATCCATCACGCGAAGGGCTGGCGGCCCCGGCCGGAATGTCAGTGGCGTACGTCACAGTTATGGGAAAGGTGGGCGCCTGCCGACGTCCGCGAAGCCCGAGGGGTGGCCCCATGAAGTATGCGATTCAGGCGGAAGGCCTGGCCAAGCGGTTCAAGGAGACCGAGGCACTGGCGGGAGTGGACCTGGCGGCCCGTACGGGCACGGTGCTGGGTCTGCTCGGGCCCAATGGCGCGGGGAAGACGACGGCGGTGCGGATCTTCGCCACGCTGCTGCAGCCCGACCGCGGCAGAGCCCTCGTAGCCGGACACGACGTCGTGCGGGAGGCCGGTGTGGTGCGCTCCCTCGTCGGCCTGACCGGGCAGTACGCCGCCGTGGACGAGAACCTCACCGGTACCGAGAATCTGCTGCTGATCGGTCGCCTGCTCGGTCTGCCGAGGGGCGAGGCAAAGGGGCGGGCGGCGGAGCTGCTGGGCCGCTTTCAGCTCAGCGACGCGGCGGGGCGCGCGGTGAAGACGTACTCGGGCGGTATGCGGCGACGCCTGGACCTGGCGGCCAGCCTGGTCGGACGGCCGAGCATCCTGTTCCTGGACGAGCCGACCACCGGCCTGGACCCGCAGAGCCGTGGCGAGCTGTGGGACATGCTGCGCGCCCTGGTCGCGGACGGTGCCACCGCCCTGCTGACCACGCAGTATCTGAACGAGGCGGATGTGCTCGCCGACGACATCGTGGTGATCGACAAGGGGCGGGTCATCGCCGAGGGCACCCCGGACGAGCTCAAGTCGCAGATCGGCGGCCAGGTGCTCGAGGTGCGGCCGGTGCTGGCGCAGGACCTGGCGCGTGCACATGCGCTGGTGGCCCGGGAAGCCGGTCCGCACACCCAGATCGAGGGACAGTCGATCACCGCGCCGGTGAAGGACCCTCAGCTGATGCCCTCGGTGGTGCGCACGCTCGACCGCGAGGGGATAGCGGTGGGCGAGCTGACGCTGCGGCGCTCCTCGCTGGACGAGGTCTTCCTGGCGCTGACCGGGCACCGTGCGGAGCCCGCGCAGCCGGACGGGACCGATGCGGAGGAGAGCGAATTCGAGAAGGCGGTGAGTTCGCTGTGACCGCGACGACGATCACTGCTCCGATCGGCAAGTCGGGCCGGGTGCGGCCACTTGCCGGGCTCCAGCAGACCTTCACCATGGCCTGGCGGAGCCTGGTGGCGGTCAAGCACAACCCGCTGGAGCTGGTGGACTACAGCATCACGCCGATCATGTTCGTGTTCCTCTTCACGTTCGTGCTGGGCGGCCAGATGGCCGGATCGCCGCAGGAGTACCTGAAGTACGCGCTGCCCGGGATCATCGTCCAGAACACGCTGTTCATGACGATGTACACGGCGATGGCGCTCAACACCGACCTGACCAAAGGCGTTTTCGACCGGCTGCGCAGCCTGCCGATAGCCCGCTCCGCCCCGCTCATCGGCCGGATCGTCGCGGACCTCGCCAAGCATGTGTGGGCGATGCTGCTGATGATCGGCCTTGGCCTGCTGCTGGGTTTCAGGATCACCGGCGGATGGGACGGATTCCTGCTCGGCGCACTGCTGTTGGTGGTCTTCGCGGCGGCGGTGTCGTGGAGCGCGGTGCTGATCGGGATGCTGGCGGGCGACGCGGAGAAGGTCCAGGCAATCGCCTTCACGATCATCTTCCCGATCACCTTCACCAGCAGCGCGTTCGTGGTGGTCGAGACGATGCCCGGCTGGCTCCAGGCGTGGAGCGACGTCAACCCGGTCACGCATCTGTCGGACGCGTACCGCGGTCTGCTGCTCGGCGGGCCGGTCGCGGAGCCGGTGCTGTGGTCGCTGCTGTGGGCGGCCGGGATAGCCGCGGTCTTCTACCCGTTGGCGATGCGGGCGTACCGGGCGAAAGCGTGACCCGGCCAGTGCGCGCCTGCCGTCTGGGACGGGACAGGCGCGGGCCGTAGGCTGCCGACATGTGCGGAATCGTGGGTTACGTCGGCGGACAGTCGGCGCTTGATGTGGTCATCGCGGGCCTCAAGCGGCTCGAGTACCGGGGCTACGACTCGGCCGGTGTGGCGGTACTCGCCGACGGCGGGCTTGCCGCGGCGAAGAAGGCGGGCAAGCTCGTCAATCTGGAGAAGGAGTTGGTGGGCCGGCCGCTGCCGAGCGGCTCCACCGGCATCGGGCACACCAGGTGGGCCACCCATGGCGGGCCCACCGACGCCAATGCCCACCCTCATCTGGACAACGCGGGACGCGTCGCGGTCGTACACAACGGGATCATCGAGAACTTCGCCGCCCTGCGGGCCGAGTTGACCGACCGAGGGCACGAACTGGCGTCGGAGACCGACACCGAGGTCGTGGCCCATCTGCTTGCCGAGTCCTTCTCGTCGTGCGGCGACCTGGCCGAATCGATGCGCCAGGTGTGCCGGCAGCTTCAGGGCGCGTTCACGCTGGTCGCCGTGCACGCGGACGAGCCGGACGTCGTGGTCGGTGCCCGGCGGAACTCCCCGCTGGTCGTCGGAGTCGGCGAGGGCGAGTCCTTCCTCGCCTCCGACGTGGCCGCCTTCATCGCGCACACGCGCTCGGCCATCGAGCTGGGGCAGGACCAGGTGGTGGAGCTGCGCCGGGACGGTGTGACCGTCACGGACTTCGACGGAGCGCCCGGGCAGGTGCGCACGTACCACGTGGACTGGGACGCGTCGGCCGCCGAGAAGGGCGGTTACGACTACTTCATGCTCAAGGAGATCGCCGAGCAGCCGAAGGCGGTCGCCGACACCCTGCTGGGCCGGATCGACGTGGAGGGCTCCCTCAGCCTCGACGAGGTGCGGATCCCGGTGTCGGTGCTGCGGGACGCGACCAAGGTCGTCATCGTGGCCTGCGGTACCGCCTTCCACGCGGGGATGATCGCCAAGTACGCCATCGAGCACTGGACCCGCATCCCGTGCGAGGTGGAGCTGGCGAGCGAGTTCCGCTACCGGGACCCGATCCTGGACCAGCGCACGCTGGTGATCGCGATCTCGCAGTCGGGCGAGACGATGGACACCCTGATGGCCGTGCGGCACGCGCGCGAGCAGGGCGCGAACGTGCTGGCCATCTGCAATACGAACGGCTCCACGATCCCGCGGGAGTCGGACGCGGTGCTGTACACGCACGCCGGTCCCGAGGTCGCGGTCGCCTCCACGAAGGCGTTTCTGACGCAGCTGGTGGCCTGTTATCTGGTGGCGCTGTATCTGTGCCAGCTGCGCGGCACCAAGTGGGGCGACGAGATCCAGGCCGTCATCCGCGACCTGGCAAAGATCTCCGGCGAGGTCGAGAGGGTCCTGGAGACGATGGAGCCGGTGCGGGAGCTGGCACGCTCGCTCGCCGACAAGAACACGGTGCTGTTCCTGGGACGGCATGTGGGCTACCCGGTGGCGCTGGAGGGTGCGCTCAAGCTCAAGGAGCTCGCTTACATGCACGCGGAGGGCTTCGCGGCCGGTGAGCTCAAGCACGGGCCCATCGCGCTGATCGAGGAGGATCTGCCGGTGGTGGTCGTGGTGCCGTCGCCGCGCGGGCGCTCCGTGCTCCACGACAAGATCGTCTCGAATATCCAGGAGATCCGGGCGCGCGGGGCGCGGACGATCGTGATCGCGGAGGAGGGGGACGAGACGGTCGTGCCGTACGCGGACCATCTCATCCGGATCCCGGCGACGCCGACGCTGCTGCAGCCGCTGGTGGCCACCGTGCCGCTGCAGGTCTTCGCCTGCGAGCTGGCGACCGCGCGTGGCAACGAGGTCGACCAGCCGCGCAACCTCGCGAAGTCTGTCACCGTCGAATGATCATCGGGGTGGGGATCGACGTCGCCGAGATCGACAGGTTCGCCGCATCGCTGCGGCGTACGCCCGGAATGGCCGAACGGGTCTTCCTGGAGCGGGAGTTGCTGCTGCCGAGCGGTGAGCAGCGCGGATACGCCTCCCTCGCGGCCCGGTTCGCCGCGAAGGAGGCCGTCGCCAAGGCGCTCGGCGCGCCCGGCGGACTGCACTGGACCGACGCCGAGGTGTACGTCGAGGACAGCGGGCAGCCGCGGCTGCGGGTGCGCGGGACGGTCGCGGCGCGGGCGGCCGAGCTCGGTGTGCGCTCGTGGCATGTGTCGCTCAGTCACGACGCGGGGGTGGCGTCGGCGGTGGTGATCGCGGAGGGTTGAGCGTATGCGTACCGCTTACCGCGTGGAGACCGTACGGGCCGCCGAGGCCGAGTTGATGGCCCGCCTCCCCGAGGGCGCGCTGATGCAACGCGCGGCCGCCGGACTGGCCGCCGCCTGCACCGGTCTGCTGGGCCGGGTGTACGGAGCCAGGGTCGTGCTGCTCGTCGGCAGCGGGGACAACGGCGGCGACGCGCTGTACGCGGGGGCGCGGCTCGCACGGCGCGGGGCGGGCGTCGCGGCCGTACTGCTCGGCTCGCGCGCCCACGAGGGCGGCCTCGCGGCGCTGCTCGGTGCGGGCGGACGGGTCGCGGACGACCCGTTCGAGGTGCTGGCCTTCACCGATCTGGTGCTGGACGGAGTGACCGGGATCGGCGGCCACGGCGGGCTGCGTCCGGACGCTGTGCCGGTGATCCGGGCCGCGCGCGGGTCCAACGCGGCGGTCGTCGCGGTCGATCTGCCGAGCGGGGTCGAGGCGGACAGTGGCGAGGTGCACGGCGAGGCGCTGCGCGCGGACGCGACGGTGACGTTCGGCACGTACAAGCCGGCGCTGCTGATCGATCCGGCACGGGAGTACGCGGGGACGGTGCGGCTCGTCGGCATCGGTCTCGAGGACCACCTGCCGTCCGTGCCCGATGTCGAGGCGCTCCAACACGCGGATGTGGCGCAGCTGTTGCCGGTCCCGGCCGCCGAGAGCGACAAGTACCGACGGGGTGTCGTCGGCGTCGTCGCCGGGTCCGCGCGCTACCCGGGCGCTGCCGTGCTCGCCGTCGCGGGCGCACTGCGCGGCGGTGCGGGCGCCGTGCGGTACGTCGGTCCCGCGGCCGACGCCGTGATCGCCCGCTTCCCCGAGGCCCTGGTGCACGCCGGGCCGCCGTCGAAGGCGGGCCGCGTGCAGGCGTGGGTGGTCGGCCCGGGTCTCGGCGACGGGGGCGATGCGGTGGATGCCGTACGGGACGTACTGGACTCCGACGTACCGGTGCTGGTCGACGCGGACGGGCTGCGGCTGCTGGACGCGGTGACGGTACGCGCCAGGAGCGCGCCCACGCTCCTGACCCCGCACGCGGGCGAGGCGGCCGCGCTGCTGGGCGTACCGCGCGAGGACGTCGAGTCCGCGCGGCTCGCTTCCGCACGGGAACTGGCCGCGCGCTACGGGGCGACGGTGCTGCTCAAGGGCTCGACCACCCTGGTCGCCGCGCCGGACGGGGGCCGGACCCCGGTCCGGGTGAATCCGATGGGCACGCCCTGGCTGGCCACGGCCGGAAGCGGCGACGTCCTCTCCGGCTTGGCGGGCTCGCTGCTGGCCACGGGCCTGGACGCGCGGGACGCGGGCTCGGTGGCGGCGTATCTGCACGGCCTGGCGGCGCGACACGCGGCGGCGGAGGGCACGCCGATCACGTCGTACGAGGTGGCGGACGCGCTGCCGCACGCGTGGCGGGACGTACGAGCCTGACCGGGGGCGCTGCCCCCGGACCCCCGCGCCTCAAACGCCGGCGCTGAAGTTTAGCCCGTCCGGCGTTTGAGGACACTCCCCCTACGCCCTGCGGGCGTGGGGGGACCCCCAGAAGGGCGTCCGGGGTCTGGGGGCTTGCCCCCAGTTCGGGATGGGGGTACCTCCCACGGCCGCCAGGCCGTAGGGGGAGGGCGGGTAGGGAAAGCGCCGCAGGCGGCCGCGTCGTGAGGAACCGCACAACCGTTGCACGAGCGCTGTCGTACGGCTCTGAGACACTGGGCGCGATGAGCCAGACACCACCCCTGAGAGCCCGTGCCGAGATCGACCTCGCGGCCCTGCGCGCCAACGTCCGCGCGCTCCGTGCCCGCGCACCCCGTGCTGCCCTGATGGCCGTGGTGAAGTCGGACGCGTACGGACACGGCATCGTGCCCTGCGCGAAGGCCGCGCTCGAAGCGGGTGCCACCTGGCTGGGCACCGCCACACCCCACGAGGCCCTCACCCTGCGCGCGGCGGGCATCCAGGCGCGCGTGATGTGCTGGCTGTGGACACCGGGCGGGCCCTGGCGCGAGGCCATCGAGGCCGATCTCGACATGTCGGTGAGCGGTCTGTGGGCCCTTCGGGAGGTCACCGCGGCCGCCCGCGAGGCGGGGCGACCGGCCAGGATCCATCTCAAGTGCGACACCGGCCTCGGGCGCAACGGCTGCCAGCCGGCCGACTGGCCCGAGCTGGTCGCCGCCGCGCTCGCCGCCGAGGCCGAGGGCACGGTCGAGGTCACCGGCCTGTGGTCGCACCTCGCCTGTGCCGACGAGCCCGGGCACCCCTCGATCACCGCCCAGCTGGACCTGTTCCGCGACCTGGTGGCGTACGCCGAGAAGGCGGGCATCACCCCCGAGGTCCGGCACATCGCCAACTCCCCGGCGACGCTGACCCTTCCGGAGACCCACTTCGACCTCGTCCGGACCGGCATCGCCATATACGGCGTCTCGCCCAGCCCCGAGCTGGGCACGCCCGCGGACTTCGGGCTGCGGCCCGTGATGACGCTCGCCGCGTCCGTGGCCCTGGTCAAGCAGGTCCCGGCCGGTCACGGCGTCAGCTACGGACATCACTACGTCACGGCGGAGGAGACGACGCTCGGCCTTGTCCCGCTCGGCTACGCGGACGGCATTCCGCGCCATGCCTCGGGCCGGGGACCGGTTCTGGTGGGCGGCAAATGGCGCCGGGTCGCGGGCCGGGTCGCCATGGACCAGTTCGTGGTCGACCTCGGACCGGACGGCGGGGCGGTTGCCGAGGGCACCGAAGCGCTGCTGTTCGGCCCGGGCGACCGGGGCGAGCCGACCGCCGAGGACTGGGCCCAGGCGGCGGGCACCATCGCGTACGAGATCGTCACCCGCATCGGGACGAGGGTTCCGCGCGTCTACCTGAACGAGGACTCCGACGAGTAGGAGCGGCACGGTGAGCGAGACCAGCACGGGGGACGTCGTGGCGGCCGCGGCGACGGCCGCCACGACGGGCAACTGGCGCAAGGCGGGCATCGCCGGCGCCGCGATAGGTGTGATCGCCGCGGGCGCGGCCGCAGGCGTCGCACTCGAGCGCCTCACGGTCGGCCGCGGCATGCGCAAGAAGGCCCGGCTCGCGCTGGACGCCTCCGGGCCGTACGGCTCTCTGCGCGGCCTGCCGGGCACGGCGACCGCCGACGACGGCACGCAGCTCTACTACGAGGCGGACGAGGTGGACCCGGAGGCGGGCGCCCCGCGCCGCCGCCGGCTCTTCGGCCGCAAGATGCCCGCGCCGGTCACCGTCGTCTTCAGTCACGGCTACTGCCTGAGCCAGGACTCCTGGCACTTCCAGCGCGCCGCCCTGCGCGGCCTCGTACGCACGGTGTACTGGGACCAGCGCAGCCACGGCCGCTCGGACCGGGGCGCGTCCCAGTCGGGACCGGAGGCTGTTCCGGTCACCATCGACCAGCTGGGCCGCGACCTCAAGGCGGTCATCGACACGGCCGCGCCCGACGGCCCGCTGGTGCTGGTCGGGCACTCCATGGGCGGGATGACGGTGATGGCGCTCGCCGACCAGTTCCCCGAGCTCGTACGGGAACGGGTCGTCGGCGTCGCCTTTGTCGGCACCTCGTCCGGGCAGCTCGGCGAGGTCAACTACGGGCTGCCGGTGGCGGGAGTGAATGCCGTACGGCGCGTGCTGCCCGGCGTCCTCAAGGCGCTCGGCTCCCAGGCCGAACTGGTCGAGCGGGGCCGCCGGGCCACCGCGGATCTGTTCGCGGGCCTGATCAAGCGGTATTCGTTCTCGTCCAAGGACGTGGACCCGGCGGTCGCGCGGTTCGCGGAGCGGCTCATCGAGTCGACCCCGATCGATGTGGTCGCGGAGTTCTATCCGGCCTTCGTCGAGCACGACAAGGCCGGGGCGCTGGAGATCTTCCTGGAGGTCCCGGTGCTCGTACTGGCCGGTGACAAGGATCTGGTGACGCCGAGCTCGCACAGCGAGGCGATCGCGGACCTGCTGCCGGACTCGGAGCTGGTGATCGTGCCGGACGCCGGGCATCTGGTGATGCTGGAGCACCCGGAGGTCGTCACCGACCGGCTGGCGGACCTGCTGGCCCGGGTCGGCGCGGTCCCGGCACCGGCTAACGTTGGCCCGTATGGAAGCACCGCACAGCCCGGCGGCTGAGTCTGCCGCCGCCCGTCTCCTTGTCGAGTCCCCCGAGCAGATGCAGGAGCTGGGGCGCAGCCTCGCGAAGCTGCTGCGCCCCGGCGACCTGGTGATGCTCACCGGCGAGCTCGGCGCGGGCAAGACGACGCTGACCCGGGGCCTGGGCGAGGGCCTCGGGGTCCGCGGCGCCGTTACTTCCCCGACCTTTGTCATCGCGCGCGTCCACCCTTCACTGACCGGGGGGCCTGCCCTGGTCCATGTGGACGCGTACCGCCTGGGCGGCGGGCTGGACGAGATGGAGGACCTCGATCTCGATGTCTCGCTGCCCGAGTCGGTGGTGGTCGTGGAGTGGGGGGTCGGCAAGGTCGAGGACCTGTCGGACGACCGGCTGCATGTGCTGATCCACCGCATGGTCGGAACTGTGCCCTCCCGGGGGACAACCCCCGGACCTCCGGAGCTCGACGAGCACCGCGAGGTCACCCTGACCGCCTTCGGAGCCCGCTGGGCGCAGGTGGATCTGGCGGCCTTGGGGGGCTGAGCCGCGACCGGGCCGGTCCGAGCGCGCGACGCCCGCAGAAAGGGTTGGTCGTTCCGACAAGACGTCGGCAAAATGTTGCGCGGGCCGTACCAGGCGTGGTCACATGGTACTGAGACCTGGTTAGGTCTACCTAACCACGCCTGCCCCCGGAGCCCCAGGAGGCGTCCATGTCGGCATCCGAGCGCGAATCAGAGCCGCGGCAGCAGCCGGCGCCGCCGGTGCCGATGTCACCGTCGGCCCTGTCGATGCGTGATCTGCTGGCGTCGTGTGCGGCGGCCAGCGCGGTCTCCACCCCGCCCCGCGACGAGCAACACGCCGGGGAGCGTGAACCGCGCCGCGACGCGGCGTAGTCCGTTCGGGTGCAGCGGCGACGCTTGAGGCGCCGTGCTACGGGACGACGACGACCTTCGAGCCGATCGCCGCGAACTTCCACATCGCGTCGCCGTCCGCCCGCTTCATCCGTACGCCGCCGGTCTTCTTGTCCGGGTCGGGGCTCGCCATCGCCCCGTTCACCGCGGCGCTGAAGCCGATCGCCACACTGTCGACGCTCGCGAAGCGCACCACATGCTCGATGCGCACCCCGTCCGAGCCGGGCACGCTCCCCGAGCGCGAGGTGACGGTGTACACACCGGGCACCGGGCTGATCGTCGACGGCATGACCGCGAAGGTCCGTTCCAGCTTGCCGTTGCGGCCCACCAGCCACACGCGCCGCTCGCCGAGCGCGTACACCACGCGCACGCCCTTGCCCGACTTCGCGGGCACCGCCAGCGGGTTCTTGGGCTTCTGCACGGTGCCGCCGGAGGCCTGCGCCGAGGGGACCGCACTGGGTGTCGCGGGACTGCCGAACTGGTCGGGGGCGCTCGCCGACGCCTGGTAGGCGAGGAATCCGACGACGGCCAGCGCTGCCGCCGTGAGCCCGGCCACGAGACCCGAGCTGCTCCGTGCCACCGTGCCCACCTTTCTGATGTACGTATCCGTTGGTGACGTTAGCAGCAGCCGCACGCGCGGACGGGGCACCGTGGCCAGGCCGCCGGAGCCGTAGGCTGTTTGCGTGCTCCTGCTCGCCGTTGATACCGCCACGCCCGCCGTCACCGCCGCTCTCCACGACGGCAGCTCCGTCGTCGCCGAGTCCTCGTCCGTCGACGCGCGCCGCCATGGGGAACTGCTGCTGCCCGCCGTCGACCGCGTCCTTGCCGAGGCAGGGCTGAAACTCGACGCCGTCACCGCGGTGGTGGCCGGGGTCGGGCCCGGTCCGTACACCGGACTGCGGGTCGGCCTGGTGACGGCCGCGACCTTCGGCTCGGCGCTGGGGGTGCCGGTGTACGGGCTGTGCACGCTGGACGGCCTCGCGTACGCCTCCGGTCTGGAGGAGCCGTTCGTGGTGGCGACGGACGCGCGCCGCAAGGAGGTGTACTGGGCGCGGTACGAGTCCGCGCGCGCCCGCGTTGGGGAGCCGTCTGTCGACCGGCCCGCCGACATCGCCGAGCAGCTCGCGGGCCTGCCCGCCGTCGGAGCCGGTGCGCTGCTCTACCCCGAGGCCTTCCCGGACGCCCGTGGGCCCGAGCATGTCTCGGCCGGGGCGCTCGCCTCGCTGGCGGCCGAGAAGCTGGCAGCGGGTGAGGCGTTCCTGCCGCCGCTGCCGCTGTATCTGCGCAGGCCCGACGCCCAGGTGCCGAAGAACTACAAGGTGGTCACCCCCAAGTGACGGACGCCGCCACCGTCGTGCTGCGTGAGATGCGCTGGTGGGACCTGGAGTCCGTGCTCGCGCTGGAGCACGCGCTCTTCCCCGAGGACGCCTGGTCGGCCGGGATGTTCTGGTCCGAGCTCGCCCATGCGCGCGGGCCGCAGGCCACCCGCCGCTACGTGGTGGCCGAGACCGAGGGGAAGATCGTCGGCTACGCGGGCCTCGCGGCGGCCGGAGGCCTCGGTGACGTACAGACCATCGCTGTCGCCCGCGAGCAGTGGGGCACCGGACTCGGGTCCCGGCTCCTGACCGATCTGCTGCAGCACGCCACCGCCTTCGAGTGCGACGAGGTGCTCCTCGAAGTGCGCGTGGACAACACCAGGGCCCAGAAGCTGTACGAACGCTTCGGCTTCGAGCCCATCGGATTCCGCCGCGGCTACTACCAGCCGGGCAATGTCGACGCCCTCGTCATGCGCCTCCACGTACAAGGAACAGAGACTTAACAGATGGCTGACGAACCGCTCGTACTGGGCATCGAGACCTCCTGCGACGAGACCGGCGTCGGCATCGTCCGCGGCACGACCCTGCTCGCGGACGCCGTCGCCTCCAGCGTGGACACGCACGCCCGCTTCGGCGGCGTGGTGCCCGAGATCGCCTCGCGCGCGCATCTGGAGGCGATGGTGCCGACCATCGAGCGCGCCCTGAAGGAGGCGGGCGTCTCGGCGCGCGACCTCGACGGCATCGCGGTGACGGCGGGGCCGGGGCTCGCGGGCGCGCTGCTGGTCGGCGTCTCGGCGGCGAAGGCGTACGCCTACGCGCTGAACAAGCCGCTGTACGGCGTGAACCACCTGGCCTCGCACATCTGCGTCGACCAGCTGGAGCACGGGCCGCTGCCCGAGCCGACGATGGCGCTGCTGGTCAGCGGCGGCCACTCGTCCCTGCTCCTCGCGCCCGACATCACCTCGGACGTACGGCCGCTCGGCGCGACGATCGACGACGCGGCGGGCGAGGCCTTCGACAAGATCGCCCGGGTGCTCGACCTCGGCTTCCCCGGCGGTCCGGTGATCGACCGTCTTGCGAAGGAGGGAGACCCGGCCGCGATCGCGTTCCCGCGCGGACTGACCGGCTCGCGCGACGCGGCGTACGACTTCTCCTTCTCGGGGCTCAAGACCTCGGTTGCCCGCTGGATCGAGGCCAAGCGGGCCGCGGGCGAGGAGGTGCCCGTACGGGATGTGGCGGCGTCCTTCCAGGAGGCGGTCGTCGATGTGCTGACCCGCAAGGCCGTACGCGCCTGTCAGGACGAGGGCGTGGACCACCTGATGATCGGCGGGGGAGTGGCCGCCAACTCGCGGCTGCGGGCGCTGGCCCAGGAACGCTGCGAGCGGGCCGGTATCCGGCTGCGGGTGCCGCGGCCGAAGCTGTGCACGGACAACGGCGCGATGGTGGCGGCTCTGGGCGCGGAGATGGTGGCGCGGGGCAGGCCGGCGTCCGACCTGGAGCTGTCGGCGGACTCGTCGCTTCCGGTGACCGAGCCGCATGTTCCCGGTCGGGGCCACGACCATGTGCACGAGGTCAGCAAGGAGAACTTGTACAAGTGACCGTCACGCTGATGTGGGAGGCCCGGGCGGTACAGGGCCTGGCCGCCGAGCTGCTGGAGTGGGCGCGGGCCCAGGAACTGGCGAGCGAGCCGCTGCGCCGGGAGACCTTCCGCGCACCGCAGGACCGGGTCCTGGTCATGACCTGGTGGGACGCGGATGACATGGGCGCCGAACTGCCCGAACTCCCGGAACCCGACGCTCAGTTGATCACACGGCCGGTCCACCGCTGGCGTTTCGAGTCGGTGGAGACGCGGCCGTAGCCAGGCCCGGATCGGACCGTACCGGTGGCCGCACCAGTGCCCGCACCGGTGGCCGTACCGGTGCCCGCCGGCAAAAATCCCGGAAGAATTCCGGGGAGGCTGTCGATCCGGCCGTCTCCTGTTCGACGCATGAGTGAGAGGCGGGGAACGGCCCCGCTCTCCCGAACCGAGGAGTCACCATGCCGCGCTTCCTGTCGATGGTCCGTGTCAACGAGAACGAGCTCGCCGGGGAGGACTTCCCCGAGGACTTCAACGAGCGCATGGGCAAGCTGCTGGAGGAGATCACCAAGGCCGGGGTCATGCTGGACACGGCCGGCCTCGCCCCGACCTCCGACGGCACCCGCGTGACCTGGACCGGCGGCAAGCTGTCGTACACGGACGGGCCCTTCACCGAGAGCAAGGAAGTGATCGGCGGCTACGCCATCATGCAGTGCAAGGACAAGGCGGAGGCCCTCGAATGGGCCAAGCGCTTCCTGGAGATCCACCCGAAGCAGTGGTCGGTGACCTGCGAGGTCCGCGAGATCGCCGAGGGCTGATCGGGCCGCGCTTGCCGCGCCCCGGTACGGCTGCTCTGATGGGTGGCCGTGACGGCAGCAAGCGCGACCGAAACGGTCGAAGCGGTATTCAGGATCGAGTCGGCGCGGATCATCGCCGGTGTCACCCGCATCGTGCGGGACGTGGGCATCGCCGAGGAGCTCGCGCAGGACGCTCTGGTCGCCGCGCTGGAGCAGTGGCCGGAGTCGGGTGTCCCGGACAGGCCGGGCGCCTGGCTCATGGCCACCGCCAAACACCGGGCGATCGATCTCGTCCGCCGCAAGGAGACGTACGCCCGCAAGCTTGCCGAGGTCGGACGGGACCTGGAGGACGTAGCGGCGCCGCCCGAGCCGTCGGGTCCCGACGACATCGACGACGACCTGCTGCGGCTGATCTTCACCGCGTGCCACCCGGTGCTGTCGACGGACGCCCGGATCGCACTCACGCTCAAGCTCCTCGGAGGCCTGACCACCGAGGAGATCGCTCGCGCGTTCCTGGCCGGCGAGCCCGCGGTCGCCCAGCGCATCGTCCGCGCGAAGCGGTCCCTGGCGAAGGCGGGCGTCCCCTTCGAGGTCCCGTACGGCTCCGACCGCGCCGAGCGCCTCGGTTCGGTGCTCGAGGTCATCTATCTCGTCTTCAACGAGGGGTACTCGGCCACGGCCGGCGACGACCTCGTACGGCCGGCGCTCTGCGAGGACGCGCTGCGGCTGGCCCGGGTGCTGCAGGGTCTGATGCCGAAGGAGCCCGAAGTGCACGGCCTGGCCGCGCTGTTGGAGTTCCAGGCCTCGCGTATCCCGACCCGGACAGGCCCGGACGGCGAGCCCGTCCTGCTCGCCGACCAGAATCGCTCCCGGTGGAACCGCCTGCTGATCCGCCGCGGCGTCGAGGCACTGCACCGGGCTGGCCGTGGACCGTACGCCCTCCAGGCCGCGATCGCCGCGTGCCACACGCAGGCCGTGACATACGAGGACACCGACTGGGCGACGATCGCCACGCTGTACGGGCAGTTGGTGGTTCTGATGCCCTCGCCGGTCGTGGAACTGAACCGGGCGGTGGCCGTCTCGATGGCCGAGGGCCCCGAGGCCGGCCTGGAGCTGGTCGACGCCCTTGCCGACGAACCGGCGCTGAAGGACTACCACTTGCTGCCGACCGTACGAGGCGACCTGCTGGAGCGAGTGGGGCGTACGGACGAGGCGCGGGCGGAGTTCGAGCGGGCGGCGTCCTTGACCCGTAACGCACGGGAGCGGGAACTCCTGCTGAAGCGGGCCCGGGAATCCGGCTGACCCGGGCTGCTGACCTGGGCGATCACCGCTCCGGTACGGTCGGGGAGTTGACGTCTCCCCGCACCCCGTGAAGGAACTGCATGCCCAGCCGCCCGCTCCCGCCGCCTCCGCCGCCCGAGTCCGTACGGGCCTGGCCCGACCGTGCGTCGCTGCTCGCGGACCGCGCCAGGGCGATCGGCGAGTTGAGCCGCCTCAGCATGGGGGCGTCGCAACTGATGCTGCTGTGGCTGATGGCGGCGGGCTTCGCGGCGGGGTGGGGTCTGGTCGGCGGGGCGCTGAAGATCTTCGAAGAAAGCCCCGATGTGCTCAGCGCCATGTTCGGAGTGATCCTGGCGTGCATGGGTGCCGGGTTCCTGCTGCCGACGGGGATCGTGATCGGTCTGGGTGTCCGCCGCGACAAGGTCGTACGCGAACGGCTCCTGAAGTGGTCGTCCCTGGACCGCGACCCGACGACCGACGCCCGCTTCCGCTCACCGGGCCTGAGCCTGTGCTGGTTCGTACCGTCGTTCCTGCTGTGCGCACTGGGCCTGTGGCTGTCGATCGTGACCCCCGCGGAGGCAGAGCCCGGCCGACAGACGTATGCGCAGGTCGGGGTGATGATGGGCCTGGGCATGATCCTGTGGCTGACGGGCCTGCTCGGTGTCGCGAAGGCGGTGCGCCACTACCGGTGGGCGGTGCGGCTGCCCGCGGGTGCACCGACGGCCGCAGCGGGCGGCGCGCACCGCTGATCCGCGCTCAGGGGCGGTGGTGGGCCCGCATGTGGGCGTGGCCCAATTCGGCGTAGACGGCCAGAGAGTCCTGTGTCGCGCCGGACGCGTGCGAGCGCAGGGCGGCGGCGAAGCCTACGCAGGCCGCCCGATCAGCATCGTTGGCGCCCCCGCCACCCGCGTCAGGAACACCGTCGCCGCGTTCGGTCCGTGCGGCTTCACCTTGCGGCGCAGCTCCTCCGGTTCCACGGCCGAGCCGCGCTTTTTCACCGTGAGTACGCCGACGCCGCGGTCCCGCAGCAGTGCCTTCAACTTCTTCAGATTGAAGTGGAGTTCATCAGTGATCTCGTACGCGGTCGCGTACGGCGTCGGGAGGAGTTCGTCCGCCGTGATGTACGCGATCGTCTCGTCGATCAGTCCGCCGTCCAGCTGCTCGGCGGCCTCGGCGACCAGATGCGCACGGATGACGGCGCCGTCCGGCTCGTACAGATAGCGGCCGACCTTCCTGACGCCGGGGTCGGGCAGGCCGCGGCCGGTGAGGGAGTGCGGGCCCGGAAGCAGGGTCGCGCCGAGGGTGGAGGGGCGGGTGCCGAACCACAGCACCGCCTCCTTCACGTCGCCGCCGTCCGAGATCCACTCCGCCTCGGCGTCCTCGGGGATCGCCTCGTGCGGGATGCCGGGGGCGATCTTGAGGGCCGCGTGCGGGCGGGTGCGAGCCGCGGCGATCGCCCAGGACAGGGGCGGGGAGTAGGCCTCGGGGTCGAAGATCCTGCCCCTGCCGCCCCGCCGCGCCGGGTCCACGAACACCGCGTCGTACGGCGCCGTGTCGGTCTCCGTGACATCGGCGCACCGGACCTCGATCAGCTCGGCCAGCCCCAGCGCCTGTGCGTTCGCCCGTGCGACCTGGGCCGTCAGCGGGTCCCGGTCCACTGCCAGTACGGAGATGCCCCTGCGGGCGAGCGCGATGGCGTCGCCTCCGATGCCGCTGCACAGGTCCGCCACGCTGCGCACGCCGAGGGAGGCGAAGCGTCCGGCGCGGTACGAGGCCACGGAGCGGCGGGTCGCCTGCTCGACGCCGTTCGGCGTGAAGAACATCCGCCGTGCGTCCTCGGGCCCGAACTTCGCGACCGCGCGCTGCCGCAGGCGCGCCTGCCCGAGGGCAGCCGAGACCAGTTCCGCCGGGTGCTCGCGGCGCAGTCGGGTGGCTGTGGCCAGCTCCTTCGCCGGGTCGTAGTCGACCAGGGAGTCGAGCAGCGCCCGTCCCTCCTCGGTGAGCAGTGCGGCGAAGGAGGCGAGGGGATCGAGGTCGTTCACCCGGCCCATTGTGGGCCAGGCGGGGGATGGTGCGCCCGCGGTGGCGGTGTCGGCCGGGCCGTACGGATTCGTGCTGACAGGATCCAGCGCCATGCAACTAGTACGACAAAAGGAAAATAAGCATGGAAAGTGGGCCCGAATGGTCCTCACCGTGCTCATGGTCGCCGCCATCGGCTCCGGATGTGCCGCCGAGTCGTGGGACGACCCCGGCGGCTCGCCCGCCGCCCCCGGTCGGCAGGCCGGACCGGCAGGCGCGCTCTCCGCGTACGTGGAGAAGGTGAAGCGTGCCCAGGCCGTACGGGCCGTCGCCGCCAAGAAATGGGGCCTGGCCAAGACGCCGCTCGCCGCGCCCCCGCCGCCCGGCGCCAAGCCGAAGATCACCACCCGCAAGGGCTTCGAGGTCGACGGCGGCGAGTCCTTGCCACCGGTCTTCACGACCGTGCCGGTGAAGGAGAAGATTGTCTTCCTGACGATCGACGACGGTGCGGAGAAGGACCCCGCTCTTCTCCGGATGATGAGCGATCTTCAGATCCCGTACAGCGCCTTCCTCAGCGACTACCTGATCAGCAGCAACTACGGCTACTTCAAGCAGATGCAGGACCGAGGCGTCTCGCTGCACAACCACACCCTCAACCACCGCTATCTGCGCGGACTTTCGTACGCCCAGCAGAAGCACGAGATCTGCGACCAGCAGACCAAGCTCGAGAAGCGGTACGGAATCAGGCCCCCGCTCTTCCGCCCGCCGTACGGCAGCTACAACGAGGACACGCTGCGCATCGCCCGGTCGTGCGGCATCAAAGCCATTCCCCTGTGGGCGGCCGAGGCGTTTCCCGATCGCATGGAGTGGCGCGAGCTGGACCGGGACCTGCACCCCGGCGACATCATCCTCACCCACTTCCGTGGCCGCAAAGACTGGAAGGGCAGCATGCCGGACATGATTCGGCGGGTGATGAAGACGGTCACCGACAAGGGCTACGCCGTGGCCAAGCTGGAGGACTACGTATGAGGCAGTCGCACCGGCTGCTGGCCGGGCTGCTGGCGGCCGGTGCGCTCCTCACCGCGGGGTGCGCCCAGTCGGTCGACCCGATCGAGCGCCTCGGGCGCAAGGCCGCGCGGCAGGTCACTCCAGGTACGGGTGCGCCACGGTCCGCGGCGCACAGGCGGTGGGGGCTGGCCGGACCGCTCGCCCGCGCGCCCCAGCCGCCCGCACGCAAGTTCTCGGCGGCGTATGTCGTGGACCATGTGCCGACCCGCGACAAGGTTGTCTTCCTCGCCGTCGACGCGGGTGGGGCGCCCGATCCGCGGTTTGTGCGGATGACGGGCGAACTGAGGCTGCCGGTCAGCCTGTTCCGCGCCGAGGGGCGGCCCGATCTGTCCACGCTCCCGTACGAGGGACAGCGCGCCGAGATCTGCGGGCAGCGCCGCAGCCGCCTGTTCCACCCGCCCCACGGTGCGTACAACGCGGACACGCTGCGGGCCGCAGCCGACTGCGGGGTCAGTGCGTTGGTGCTCGGCCGGGAGTTCGGTGAGTACGCGCTGGGCGAACGGCTGCGGCCCGGCGACATCCTCAGGGCGGATGCCGGCGCGGCGAGGGCGCTGCTGCGCCGTATCCAGGAGCAGGGGTATGCGGTGGGGCGACTGGAGGACTGCGTTTGACCTGGCGCCGCCCGGGCGGCGGAACCCTGGCATCGGCGGCGGCGTTGTCCGTACCGGGACCGCACCGCGGCGCACCGGTGAATTGGCACTCCGCTTGACCGAGTGCTAATCGCAGTCATAGTCTCGGGTCTGGCACTCCCCACTGGAGAGTGCCAACGCAGCGACGGGCAGGTCCGGCACCCGCGACGACGGATCCACCTGGTCGCCACCCAGACAGTTAACCCCGTGAGATCTCCGAAGGGGGAGGTCGGATCGTGACGACCGCCAGCTCCAAGGTTGCCATCAAGCCGCTCGAGGACCGCATTGTGGTCCAGCCGCTCGACGCCGAGCAGACCACGGCCTCTGGCCTGGTCATCCCGGACACCGCGAAGGAGAAGCCCCAGGAGGGCGTCGTCCTTGCCGTGGGCCCGGGCCGCTTCGAGAACGGCGAGCGTCTTCCGCTCGACGTCAAGACCGGCGACGTCGTGCTGTACAGCAAGTACGGCGGCACCGAGGTGAAGTACAACGGCGAGGAATACCTCGTCCTCTCGGCTCGCGACGTGCTCGCGATCGTCGAGAAGTAATTCACCCACGTTTTTGATCTGCGCCCCTGGCCCCCGCACTGAAGTAGCCGGGTGCCCAGGGGCGCAGTTCGTTTGAGAGGACAGAGAAGCTCCCATGGCGAAGATCCTGAAGTTCGACGAGGACGCCCGTCGCGCCCTCGAGCGCGGCGTCAACAAGCTTGCCGACACGGTCAAGGTGACGATCGGCCCCCGTGGCCGCAACGTCGTCATCGACAAGAAGTTCGGCGCCCCCACCATCACCAACGACGGTGTCACGATCGCCCGCGAGGTCGAGATCGAGGACCCGTACGAGAACCTCGGTGCCCAGCTGGTGAAGGAGGTGGCGACCAAGACCAACGACATCGCGGGTGACGGCACCACCACCGCCACCGTGCTGGCCCAGGCGCTGGTCCGCGAGGGCCTGCGCAATGTCGCCGCCGGCGCCTCCCCGGCCGCCCTGAAGAAGGGCATCGACGCCGCGGTCAAGGCCGTCTGCGACGAGCTGCTCGCGACCGCCCGCCCGATCGACGACAAGGCGGACATCGCCGCTGTCGCCGCGCTCTCGGCGCAGGACCAGCAGGTCGGCGAGCTCATCGCCGAGGCCATGGACAAGGTCGGCAAGGACGGTGTCATCACCGTCGAGGAGTCCAACACCTTCGGTCTGGAGCTCGACTTCACCGAGGGCATGGCCTTCGACAAGGGTTACCTGTCTCCGTACATGGTGACCGACCAGGAGCGTATGGAGGCCGTCCTCGACGACCCGTACATCCTGATCAACCAGGGCAAGATCTCCTCCATCCAGGACATGCTGCCCCTCCTCGAGAAGGTCATCCAGGCCGGTGGCTCCAAGCCGCTCCTGATCATCGCCGAGGACGTCGAGGGCGAGGCCCTCTCGACCCTGGTCGTGAACAAGATCCGTGGCACCTTCAACGCCGTGGCCGTCAAGGCTCCCGGCTTCGGTGACCGCCGCAAGGCGATGCTCCAGGACATGGCCACCCTCACCGGTGCCACCGTCATCGCCGAGGAGGTCGGCCTCAAGCTCGACCAGGCCGGTCTGGACGTGCTGGGCAGCGCCCGCCGCGTGACGATCTCCAAGGACGACACCACCGTCGTCGACGGTGGCGGCAAGCACGAGGACGTCGTCGGCCGCATCAACCAGATCAAGGCCGAGATCGAGTCCACGGACTCCGACTGGGACCGCGAGAAGCTCCAGGAGCGCCTCGCGAAGCTGGCCGGCGGCGTGTGCGTGATCAAGGTCGGCGCCGCCACCGAGGTGGAGCTGAAGGAGAAGAAGCACCGTCTGGAGGACGCCATCTCCGCGACCCGCGCCGCGGTCGAGGAGGGCATCGTCTCCGGTGGTGGCTCCGCGCTCGTCCACGCCGCCAAGGTGCTCGAGGGCGGCCTGGGCAAGGAGGGCGACGAGGCCACCGGTGTCGCGGTCGTCCGCCGCGCCGTCGTCGAGCCGCTGCGCTGGATCGCCGAGAACGCCGGTCTCGAGGGCTACGTCATCACCGCCAAGGTGGCGGAGCTGGAGGCCGGCCAGGGCTTCAACGCCGCGACCGGCGAGTACGGC
The DNA here is from genome assembly GCF_026339995.1 of Streptomyces sp. NBC_01481. Taxonomy (GTDB): domain Bacteria; phylum Actinomycetota; class Actinomycetes; order Streptomycetales; family Streptomycetaceae; genus Streptomyces. The sequence continues at coordinate 20,751 of NZ_JAPEPT010000005.1, forward strand.
GACCTGGTGAAGGCCGGCGTCATCGACCCGGTCAAGGTCACGCGCTCCGCTCTGGAGAACGCCGCGTCCATCGCCTCGCTGCTGCTCACGACCGAGACCCTGGTCGTCGAGAAGCCGGCCGAGGACGAGTCCGACGCAGGTCACGGGCACGGCCACGGCCACAGCCACTGACGTGTGACGTCGTACGAGGTGCGAAGGCCCCGGTTCCCGCCACTGGCGGGAACCGGGGCCTTCACCGTTCCGGTCTGCGTCGTACCGGTGTCCGGCCGAGCGTGTGCGGCCTCAGCCGATGGCGCCGAGCTGGCGCATCAGGCCCATGAGGTCCTCGTGCCACCAGCCTTCCTGGATCTTGTCGTTCTTGAACCGGAAGATCGTGGTGCCGGTCATCGTGCACTGCCTGCCCGTGGGCGCGATCCCCATGAATTCGCCCTTGTGGGTGCCGGTCCAGGTCCACAGGGTCACGACGTCGTCGCCCTCGCAGATCTGCCGGTCGAGATCGAAGGTGAAGTCGAAGGCGGCCCGCCACTGGCTGACATCGCGGCGGATTCCGTCGGACCCGACCACGGTTTCCTCTTCCTTGGCGACGTCGTGGTCGGCGTAGTCGGCCGCGAACAGCTCGTCAATGGCGTCGAGGTTGCCCCCCACGGCGACCTCGTGGAAGAACCGCCGGGAAGTTGCCTGGTTCAACTGCTCGTCGCGGACCACATCGAGGTCCGTGAAGGTGGGCATGCCGTCGCAGAGCGCCACCATCTCCTGGAAGATCCGGTCGGTCTCCGGAAGCTTTGAGTTCGCCATCGCCTCTTCGTACGAAGGGAATTCGACGATCTCGACGAGGTGGGAGCCATCGGTGCGGTCTTTGCCGATGAGGCTGTGCGTCGCGGTCCGCTTGCCCTTGGTCTGTTCGACCCATTTGTCCATGAGCCGGTCCATCTCGTCGAACCGCTCGGTCTTGCAGTCGATTATCTGTACGAATTTCATCGCGTCTCCCGGTTCCACGGGTTGGGTGGGATACGTCCAGTTTAGTGAGATTTGGGGATAGTGCCGGTTCAGGCGGAGTGATTCAGGGTCCCCGGATGCACCGGGTCCGCGAAGGGCAGTCCGGCCGCGAACCTCTCCAGTTCGTCGAGGGCCCGGTCCGTCAAACGGTGGAGTTCATTGCCCAGTGAGCCCGCGATGTGCGGGGTCAGCAGCACATTCGGCAGGGTGTACAACGGCGAGTCGGCGGGCGGGACTTCGGGGTCGGTGACGTCGAGTACGGCATGCAGTCGGCCCGACACCAGCTCCGCGAGCAGCGCCTGCTCGTCGATCAGCGAGCCGCGCGCGGTGTTGATCAGGGTCGCCCCGTCCGGCAGCAGCGCGAGGCGGCGCGCGTCGAGCATGTGGTGGGTGGCCGGGAGCTGAGGGGCGTGGATGGTGACGATGTCACTGCGGCCGCAGAGCTCGTCGAGGCCGGTGGGGACGACGCCCAGTGCGGCGGCCTCGGCTGCGGTGACGTACGGGTCGTGGAGCAGGACCTGCAGATCGAAGGGGCGCAGGAGCTCGATGACGCGACGGCCGATCCTGGATGCTCCGACGATACCCACCGTGCGGCGGTAGTTGCCCGCGCTGTCGAGTTCACGCCGCCAGTCGTAGCCGGCGCGCAGTTCCTCGTAGCGCTTGGCGGAGCGCAGGACGTGCTTGCCGGCGAAGAGGATCGCGGCAAGGGTGTACTCGGCGACGGGCAGGGCATTGGCCGCGGCGGCAGAGGTGACCGCGATGCCGCGCTCCCAGCAGGCGTCGGTGATGTGGTGCTTGACGGAGCCCGCCGCGTGCACGACCGCGCGCAGGCGAGGTGCCCGCTCGAGGACTTCGCGCGTCAGCGGGGTGGCGCCCCAGCAGGTGAACAGGACATCGGCCTCGGCGAGGGCGGCGGCGACGGCGGGCGTGGGGGCGGCGAGGTCGTGGGCGATCAGCCGCGGATCGCTGCGGGCGAGCGTGGCGAGGCGGTCGCGATGGCGGTCGGCGAACAGGCGCTCGGCGATGCCGGGGCCCATGGCGAGCAGGACGGCGGGGCGCTGCGCGGCGCGCATCGTGAGGCGTTCCGTGGCGCGTTCGACGGGGACGCGGCGCTCGCCGGGGTTGTCCGCCGGGCGATGGTCGGTGGCGTGGCCCATGGTGGAACTCGAGCTCCTCGTATGCCGCTTGAGGTCACTGGGCGAACGACGAGGCCGACTTGGGCGGACGGCCGCATCACCGGCGAGAAGGAGCACACGGCTCGCTTTCGTCGCGACTCCCGAGGCTGCCGTCCGCAGCCGCCGGCCCGACGGCAGCCGTCACACCCCTACCGGGGCCCTACTGCGGACCGTACTTCCGGCCTGTCCTGGACGTGACCCCGCCGATCAGCCCCCGCGGCGCCAGCTTCACCACACCCATCAGCGCCTTGTAGCGAGGGTCCGGAATCGACAGCGACTTGCCGCGTGCCAGATCCGCCAGCGCGGCCGCCACCAGCTTGTCCGCGTCGAGCCACATCCACCGGGGGATGTTGTCGGTGCCCATTCCGGCCCGCTCATGGAATTCGGTGCGTACGAAACCGGGGCAGAGCGCCATCAGCCGCACCCCCGACCCCGCCAGATCCCGTGCGGCACCCTGTGTGAACTGCACGACCCACGCCTTCGACGCGCCATAGGTCCCGCGCGGCACGAACGCGGCCACCGATGCCACATTCACCACGCCGCCACGCCCGCGCTCCCGCATCGCCCCGGTCGCCGCCGACGTGAGCCGCAGCACCGCCTCGCAGTGCACCTTCAGCATCGTCAACTCATCGGCCATGGACACTTCCAGAAAGCGCCCCTTGTTCCCGAACCCGGCGTTGTTGACCAGCAGATCCACCGGATCCGTGCGGTGGGCCAGCCGCTTCTCGACCGCCGCGATGCCCTCGTCCTGCGACAGGTCGGCGGTCAGCACCTCCGCCTCGATGCCGTGCCGGTCGTGCAGTTCGGTGGCCTGCTCCTGCAGCCGCGCGGTGTCGCGGGCCACCAGCACCAGGTTGTGTCCCTCGGCCGCGAGCCGCCGCGCGAACGCGGCGCCGATCCCCGCGGTCGCTCCCGTAATCAGTGCAGTCGTCATAGGCGGCACGTTAGTGCCCCGTGTTCGGGCGCGGCGTACGCGTCCACCGTGCCCGCCGCGCCCGGAAACCGGCGCTACGCGCTCTGCTTGGCGACGTACTCCCGTGCGGCCCTGAGCAGCTCGGGGTGGAGCGCGTCGCCCGCCGCGAGCACCTTGGGCAGCAGGGTCCGCTCGGTGGTCTCGGCCCTGAACGCCATGCCGACCGTCACCTCGTGGTCCGGCCGGTGCACGATCTCGATCGGGTCGCCCGCGCGGATCTCGCCGGGCTCGACGACCCGCAGATACGCGCCGGGCGCGCCCTGCTGGGTGAAGCGCTTGACCCAGCCCTTCTCGCCCAGCCAGCTCGCGAACGTACGACACGGAATGCGAGCGCTCGTCACTTCGAGCACCAGGCCGTCGCCGATCCGCCAGCGCTCGCCGATCTTCGCCCCGCTCACATCGAGCCCGCTCGTGGTGAGGTTCTCGCCGAACGCGCCGTTGCCGAGGGGCCGCCCCAACTCCCGCTCCCAGAAGTCGAGATCCTCACGCGCGAACGCGTACACCGCCTGGTCGGTGCCGCCGTGGTGGCGCAGATCGCAGACCGCGTCCCCCGCGACACCGCCGGCCCCTTCGCCCTTGGGACCGGGGTCGCTCACCCGCACGGCTCCCTCCACCGGCTGTTTGTCGATGCCGGTCGCGCCGCCCGGTGTGTCGGTGTACTCGACGATCTTCGGCCGGCCCACATTCACGGTCAGAAGCTTCATGGACAACACGCTAACCCCCGCTCCCAAAGGAACAAATCAGAAGGAAGGTTCCCCTCCAAGCCTCCCTTATATTCGAAGGGTGATCGAAGCCCGTCATCTGAGAGTTCTGCGCGCCGTGGCCGCCACCGGTTCGTTCTCCGCGGCCGCGCGCCGGCTCGGCTGCACCCAGCCGGCCGTCAGCCAGCAGATGAAGGCACTCGAAGCATCCGCGGGCACCCCGCTGCTGGTCCGTACGGGTCGTGAGACGCGGCTGACCCAGGCGGGTGAAGTTCTCGTACGCCACGCCTCCGGCATCCTCGCCGGGCTGACCGCCGCCGAGGAGGAGATCGCCGCCATCGCGGGTCTGCGGGCGGGCCGGGTGCGGCTCGTGTCCTTCCCCAGCGGCAGCTCCACGCTCGTACCGACCGCGCTCGCCGCGCTGCGCGCGGCCCATCCGGGCACCCGGGTCTCGCTCGTCGAGGCAGAGCCGCCGCGTTCGGTGGAGATGCTGCGCGAGGGCGACTGCGATGTGGCGCTCGCCTTCCGGTACGGCTCTGCGGCCGCGGAATGGGACGACCTGGTCGTCCGCCCCCTGCTCGCCGACCGCCTCGTCGGCCTTGTCCCCGAGGGCCACCGGCTGGCCGGCGCCGAGTCCGTGGCCATCGCGGACCTCGCGGACGAGTCCTGGATCGCGGGCTGTCCGCGCTGTCGCCGCCAGCTCGTCGAGGTCTGCGAGAAGGCCGGGTTCACGCCCCGGATCGACTTCGCCACGGACGACCATCCGGCCGTGATCGGCCTGGTTGCCGCGGGTCTCGGCGTGGCGGTGCTGCCCGGACTCGCGATGGAGTCCGTACGGCTGAAGGGTGCACGGACCGTCACCGTGGAGCCGTCCGTCCAGCGCGAGATCGTCGCGCTCACGCTGCCGGATCTGGCCCAGGTCCCTGCGGTCGCCGCCACGCTCGATCAGCTGGCCCTGGCCGCGCCCCGCTGACCGGACCACCCCCGCCGAAGAGCCGGACGGGGGTGGTGCAGGAACGTTTCTTCGAACTTTTCCCCAGTGCGGGCGTCAGCTCCGCGCCGGTCCTCCCACGCTGGTCGCCGGGATCAGGCGATGTCGCGCACGCCCCATCAGCTCCTCCCGCTCGTCCTCCGTCAGTCCACCCCACACGCCGTACGGCTCCCGCACCGCCAGCGCGTGCGCCGCGCACTCCGCTCGTACCGGGCACCTCATGCAGACCTCTTTCGCCGAGTTCTCGCGCGCACTTCGTGCGGCTCCCCGCTCGCCCTCGGGGTGGAAGAAGAGCGAACTGTCCACCCCGCGGCAGGCGGCGAGGAGCTGCCAGTCCCACAAATCGGCGTTGGGTCCGGGAAGGCGGGAGAAATCTGCCATAGCGCATGTCCCCTTGAAACCGTACTGAGTGGATACAGGTCAGGTAGCGCACGAGCGGGATGCGGGCAGGATCCGGAGCGGGATCCGAGCCGTATCCGGCACCCGTCCGGCACCCGCGTGTGCCTCACGACCGTACATCTACTGTCTAAGTAGATGTAAATATGACTCATTGCGAATCTAGCTACAGACACCGCAAAAAGGGAAGAAAAGCAGCTAAATGGGGCATAGGTTCCAGGTGAAACGCTCCATCACCTGCAGTGCTCTCCTCCGCGCACGGCCCCTCACATAGAGTGCTGAAGGCGGAAGTCCGACCCGTAACTCTTTCGAGTGACCGTCGTTGAGAGTGCGGAGGCGGTTGAAAGAACAAGCGCTAGGGCACATGTCCGAGAGCGTTCAACCGCACAGGTGACGAAACGTACCCAGCCTGGAGGCTCAAGGTGACGCGCATCAGCTGCGGAGGGCGGCCATGACATCCGTCCTCGTCTGCGACGACTCCCCGCTTGCCCGAGAGGCGCTCCGCCGGGCGGTTGCGACCGTACCCGGCGTCGAGCGCGTGACGACCGCGGCCAACGGCGAGGAAGTGCTCCGCCGCTGGGGCGCCGACCGCTCGGACCTGATTCTGATGGACGTACGCATGCCCGGACTCGGCGGTGTCGAGACCGTCCGCCGGCTGCTGTCCGCCGACCCGGGCGCCCGGATCATCATGCTCACCGTCGCCGAGGACCTGGACGGTGTCGCGCTCGCGGTCGCCGCCGGTGCCCGCGGTTATCTGCACAAGGACGCATCGCGGGCCGAACTGAGGGCCACGGTCACCCAGGCGCTCGCCGACCCGACCTGGCGGCTCGCCCCGCGGCGGCTGCGCTCGGCCGAAATGGGCGCGGCACCCACCCTCACCGCGCGTGAGATCCAGGTGCTCGAAGGCATGAGCCACGGCCGGTCGAACGCCGAGATCGGCCGGGAGCTCTTCCTCTCCGAGGACACCGTGAAGACCCACGCCAGGCGGCTTTTCAAGAAGCTCGGCGCCTCGGACCGGGCGCACGCCGTCGCGCTCGGATTCCGCTGGGGCCTGGTCCGCTAGGCGGACGGGTGGGCTGTCGCGGGGGCACGATGAACCCCGCCCGCCGCCGGGTGGGCGGGGCGACGGATGACCGCGGGCATCCGTTTCCCTCGCGATGCCGCATCCTTGAGGGGTGGAGTTCCTCGGGGACGAGTCGGTCGAGCGGGAGGGGAGGGCGCAGGAGATGAGTTCCGGCGCACCTGCTCATAACGCTTCGGTGCACAACATTGGACGCAGTGCCACGGATGCTCAGCCGCCAAGGCACCATGGACCGATGCGCGACGACGAGACCACGGTGATCGGTGCACTCGTTCACCGTGCCGTCGATGGCGACGAGCAGGCTACGCACGATCTTCTGGCGTGCGTCCATCCGCTCGCACTTCGCTATTGCCGCACCCGGCTCAGCCGGCTGCCCGGCGATGCGCGTCATTTCGTGGAGGACCTCGCCCAAGAGGTCTGCGTCGCGGTTCTGATGGCGCTGCCGCGCTACAAGGACACCGGAAGGCCCTTCGAGGCCTTCGTCTTCGCCATCGCGTCGCACAAGGTCGCCGATCTGCAGCGGGCCGCCATGCGGCATCCGGGATCGACGGCGGTGCCCTCCGACGAGATGCCCGAGCGGCCCGACGACTCCCTCGGTCCTGAGGAGCGCGCGCTGCTCAGCGACGACGCCGAATGGGCCAAGAGGCTCCTCGCCAACCTTCCGGAGAACCAGCGCGAGCTGCTGGTCCTGCGGGTCGCGGTCGGGCTGACCGCCGAGGAGACGGGGCAGATGCTGGGCATGTCACCCGGCGCGGTACGGGTCGCGCAGCACCGCGCTCTCAGCCGGTTGCGCGCCCTGGCCGAACAGTGAGCCGAGCGGTGAGTCGTACGGCATCTCGCGCACGTATGAACACACAAAGCTGTTCGACGATCTTGATCGTGGAATGAGACTGCTTCCGGGCCCGTTAGCATGGACATCCGCACCGATCAAGGCCATTTGGGGAAGGTGTCATGACCAACGTCGACGGAGTGCCCGATAAATTCGCGACACTCGGGCTGACCTACGACGATGTGCTGCTGTTGCCGGGTGCTTCGGAAGTACTTCCGAACGCGGTCGACACCTCGTCCCGTGTCTCCAGGAACGTCCGGGTGAATATCCCGCTGCTCTCAGCGGCGATGGACAAGGTCACCGAATCGCGGATGGCGATCGCCATGGCGCGCCAGGGCGGCGTGGGCGTGCTGCACCGCAATCTGTCCATCGAGGACCAGGTGAACCAGGTCGACCTGGTCAAGCGTTCCGAGTCCGGAATGGTCACCGACCCGATCACGGTGCATCCCGATGCCACGCTCGCCGAGGCGGACGCCCTGTGCGCCAAGTTCCGTATCAGCGGCGTGCCGGTCACCGACGCCGCGGGCAAGCTGCTCGGCATCGTCACCAACCGCGACATGGCTTTCGAGACCGTCCGTACGCGCCAGGTGCGCGAGGTCATGACCCCGATGCCGCTGGTCACCGGCAAGGTCGGCATCTCCGGCGTGGACGCCATGGAGCTGCTGCGCCGCCACAAGATCGAGAAGCTTCCGCTGGTCGACGACGCGGGCATCCTCAAGGGCCTGATCACGGTCAAGGACTTCGTCAAGGCCGAGCAGTACCCCCATGCGGCGAAGGACTCCGAGGGCCGTCTGCTCGTCGGCGCGGCTGTGGGTGCCAGCCCGGAGGCTCTGGAGCGGGCCCAGGCGCTGGCCGGGGCGGGCGTCGACTTCCTCATCGTCGACACCTCGCACGGGCACAACAGCAACGCCCTCAACTGGATGGCGAAGATCAAGTCGAGCGTGGGCGTCGACGTCATCGGCGGCAATGTGGCGACCCGTGACGGTGCCCAGGCCCTGATCGACGCCGGTGTGGACGGCGTCAAGGTCGGTGTCGGCCCCGGCTCCATCTGTACGACCCGAGTGGTCGCCGGTATCGGCGTCCCGCAGGTCACGGCGATCTACGAGGCGGCGCTGGCCGCGCGTGCGGCGGGCGTTCCGGTCATCGGTGACGGCGGCCTGCAGTACTCCGGCGACATCGGCAAGGCGCTCGCCGCCGGCGCCGACACGGTCATGCTGGGCAGTCTTCTCGCGGGCTGCGAGGAGTCCCCGGGCGAGCTGCTCTTCATCAACGGCAAGCAGTTCAAGTCCTACCGGGGCATGGGTTCGCTCGGCGCCATGCAGTCGCGCGGCCAGGGCCGCTCGTACTCCAAGGACCGCTACTTCCAGGCCGAGGTGGCCTCCGACGACAAGCTCGTCCCCGAGGGCATCGAGGGCCAGGTGCCCTACCGCGGCCCGCTGTCGGCGGTGCTCCACCAGCTGGTCGGCGGTCTGCGCCAGACCATGGGCTATGTCGGGGCAGCCGCCATCGACGAGATGGAGAGCAAGGGCCGCTTCGTGCGGATCACTTCGGCGGGGCTCAAGGAGAGCCACCCGCACGACATCCAGATGACGGTCGAGGCGCCGAACTACAGCAGGAAGTAGTCCACACGTGCTCAGGGGCGGTCCCGGGGATTCCCGGGACCGCCCCTGACGTGTGCGTCGGGGATACTGGTAGGCGCAGACGTAGAGGGAGAGGCCACACATCGTGACTGAGATCGAGATCGGGCGCGGCAAGCGCGGCCGCCGGGCGTACGCGTTCGATGACATCGCCGTCGTACCGAGCCGGCGCACCCGGGACCCGAAGGAGGTCTCGATCGCCTGGCAGATCGACGCCTACCGCTTCGAGCTGCCCTTCCTGGCCGCTCCGATGGACTCGGTGGTCTCCCCGCAGACCGCGATCCGCATCGGTGAGCTGGGCGGTCTGGGCGTACTGAACCTCGAAGGCCTGTGGACCCGCTACGAGGACCCGCAGCCGCTGCTCGACGAGATCTCCGAGCTGGACGAGGCCGCCGCGACGCGTCGTCTGCAGGAGATCTACGACGCCCCGATCAAGGAGGAGCTGATCGGGCAGCGGATCAAGGAGGTGCGCGACTCGGGTGTGGTGACCGCCGCCGCGCTCTCGCCGCAGCGCACCGCGCAGTTCTCCAAGGCCGTTGTCGACGCCGGTGTGGACATCTTCGTCATCCGCGGTACGACGGTCTCGGCCGAGCACGTCTCGGGCGCGGCCGAGCCGCTGAACCTGAAGCAGTTCATCTACGAGCTCGACGTGCCGGTCATCGTGGGCGGCTGCGCCACTTACACGGCCGCGCTGCATCTGATGCGTACGGGCGCCGCGGGCGTCCTGGTCGGCTTCGGCGGCGGCGCCGCGCACACCACGCGCAATGTCCTGGGCATCCAGGTCCCGATGGCGACGGCGGTGGCCGATGTGGCCGCGGCCCGCCGGGACTACATGGACGAGTCCGGCGGCCGGTATGTGCATGTCATCGCGGACGGTGGCGTGGGCTGGTCCGGCGACCTGCCGAAGGCGATCGCGTGCGGCGCGGACGCCGTGATGATCGGCTCCCCGCTCGCCCGCGCGACGGACGCGCCGGGCCGCGGGCACCACTGGGGCATGGAGGCTGTCCACGAGGACGTGCCGCGCGGCAAGCTGGTGGACCTAGGCATCGTGGGCACGACCGAGGAGGTACTCACCGGTCCCTCGCACAGCCCCGACGGATCGATGAACTTCTTCGGCGCGCTGCGCCGGGCGATGGCGACGACGGGCTACAGCGAGCTCAAGGAGTTCCAGCGCGTCGAGGTGACGGTGGCCGACTCGCAGCACCGCCGCTGAATCCGCCGCGTACGAAAGGGGCCCCGCACCGGGTGGTGCGGGGCTCCTTTCCGTTTGTCCGGATCAGCCGTCGGCCCTTAGCCGTTGGCCTTCTTGGCGCCACCGAACGCGGCGACGGCGCCGATGGCGAGGAAGACGTACGTCATGCCGTCCGCCGACTTGCTCCAGGCGTCGGTCAGCAGATCGAACCTGTCGATGAAGACGTCCAGGAAGGCGGCGTCCGTCAGCTTGGCGAGGACGACAGCGCCCCCTATCAACTGACCCACGTACACGGCGGGGAGCGCGAGCAGCGCGCTGACGACGGGCAGCGCGGGGTTGCGGCCGCCGACCTTGGCGGCGGCGAAGCCGATGAGGAAGCCGACGCCGATGGCCGCGTAGCCGATCTCGCGCTCGATGGCACCGCTGAGGGCGCCGTACGCACCCGCGCCGACCAGTGCGGCGACGACGGCGACGACGATGCCGATGCCGACGTTGTCACGGACGGGCGCGGCAGGCGGAGTTGGGGCGTACGGGGCGGCGTCGCCGCCGGCGAACGGGTTGCCGGACGACGGTGGAACAGGCTGGCTCATCTGGAATTTCCCCCCAGGGACGGATGCCTCGCACGAGTGTGCGGGCGGAGATCCCGGAGACTAGCAGCCGGGCAGGACAGTTCGGCACTGCGTTATCGAGCTGTTGGAATGCGGCTGTTGGGGGCTCAGAGGCGGTGTGCGGCCCCGGCCGGGGTGGCTCCCCTTGTGTCCAGGAGGAGTTGGGCCTTGACGGCCAGGCCCTGCAGGTCGTACGTGCGGTGGTGCTGGAGCAGCACCGTCAGATCCGCGCTGGCGGCGGCCTCGTAGAGCGAGTCCGCGCGGGGGACCGGGAGTTCGCGAACGCGCCAGTCGGGGACGTACGGGTCGTGGTAGCTGACGGCCGCGCCCAGGTCCATCAGACGGCGGGCGATCTCGGTGGCAGGGGAGGCCTCCAGGTCGGGGAGGTCAGGCTTGTAGGTGACGCCGAGGAGCAGCACGCGCGCGCCGCGGGCCGATTTGCCGTGTTCGTTGAGGAGCGTGGCGCAGCGCTGGATGACGTACTGCGGCATACGGGTGTTGATTTCCTGGGCGAGGCCGACCATCCGCAGGGGGTGGCCCGAGCCGCGGCCGGCGGGCGGGACGAGGCCCGGGTCCAGCGGGGCGCCGTGGCCGCCGACGCCAGGGCCCGGGCGGAAGGCCTGGAAGCCGAAGGGCTTGGTCTCGGCGCAGCGGATGACGTCCCAGAGGTCGACGCCCAGGTCGTGGCAGAGCACGGCCATCTCGTTGACCAGGGCGATGTTGACGTGGCGGAAGTTCGTTTCGAGGACCTTGACGGTCTCGGCCTCGCGCGGCCCGCGCGCGCGGACGACCTTGTCGGTGAGGCGTCCGTAGAAGGCGGCGGCCGATTCGGTGCATGCGGGGGTGAGGCCGCCGATGACCTTGGGGGTGTTGGCGTAGCCATGGGTGCGGCTGCCGGGGTCGACCCGGCTGGGGGAGTACGCGAGATGGAAGTCGCGGCCGGCGCGCAGCCCGGAGCCCTCTTCGAGGATCGGGCGGAGGAAGGTCTCCGTGGTGCCGGGCTGGACGGCCGATTCGAGCAGCACGGTGGTGTGCGGGCGCAGCCGCGCGGCGAGTGCCCGGGCGGACTCGGCGAGGGCGGTGAGATCGAGGGCCCCGTCGGCTCCGGGAGGGGTGGGGGCACAGATGACGGCGGTGCGTACGCGTCCGAGCTCGGCCGGGTCCGTGACGGTCCGGAAGCCACCGGCGAACATGCGGCGGATGTCGGCCGGAGTGCATCCCGCCGCCGGTTCGGGCAGTCGGCGTGGGTCGGTGTCATAGCCGATGGTCTCGATGCCGACGGCTACGGCGGCCTGGGCGAGGGGCAGGCCGAGATGACCGAGTCCGATGACGGCGAGATCTGCGGGCATGGCGTGGGCCGTCCTTCCCTATAAGCCGCGGGGACATTGAGCGCAAGCCCTCTGGGCAGAACGGGCAGGCGCAATGTCACACTAGGCGTAAATATGACCGATATGCCGCATTGTGCGCTCGTGGCTGTCCGAGTGTTATCCACAGGCGGTGGCTGAAGTCGTCGACTGCGGACAGAATCGACGTTGTGAGCCCGATCGCAGGGGCCGTACGGGGGCGACGGGAGGCAGCAGTGAGGACAGCGACACTGGGACCGGTGGAGCGTGCCGAGGCGCTCGCCAAGATGGCCGAGCGTGAACTGGACATGCTGGTGGTCGGCGCGGGTGTGGTCGGAGCAGGGACCGCGCTGGACGCCGCGACGAGAGGACTCTCCACCGGTCTGGTCGAGGCGCGGGACTGGGCGTCGGGCACATCGAGCAGGTCGAGCAAGCTGATCCACGGCGGGCTGCGCTATCTGGAGATGCTGGACTTCGCGCTCGTCCGGGAAGCGCTGAAGGAGCGCGGGCTGCTGCTGGAGAGGCTGGCGCCGCATCTGGTGAAACCGGTGCCGTTCCTCTATCCGCTCCAGCACAAGGGCTGGGAGCGGCTCTACGCCGGATCGGGTGTCGCGCTGTACGACGCGATGTCGGTGTCGTCGGGTCATGGCCGCGGACTGCCCGTCCACCGGCATCTGTCGCGGCGGCAGGCGCTGCGGGTCGCGCCCTGCCTGAAGAAGGACGCCCTGGTCGGGGCGTTGCAGTACTACGACGCACAGATGGACGACGCCCGCTATGTGGCGACCTTGGTACGCACGGCCGCGAGCTATGGGGCCCATGTCGCCAGCCGGGCGCGGGTGATCGGCTTTCTGAGGGAGGGTGAGCGGGTTGTCGGAGCGCGGGTGCAGGACGTCGAGTCCGGCGGGGAGTACGAGATCCGGGCCAAGCAGGTCGTCAACGCGACCGGGGTGTGGACGGACGACACCCAGGCGCTGATCGGGGAGCGCGGGCAGTTCCATGTGCGGGCCTCCAAGGGCATTCACCTGGTGGTGCCCAAGGACCGGATTCACTCGACGACCGGGCTGATCCTGCGGACCGAGAAGTCCGTGCTGTTCGTCATCCCCTGGGGACGGCACTGGATCGTGGGGACCACGGACACCGACTGGGATCTCGACAAGGCCCATCCGGCCGCGTCCAGCGCGGACATCGACTATCTCCTCGAGCACGTCAACTCCGTGTTGGCGGTGCCTTTGACGCGCGATGACGTCCAGGGGGTGTACGCGGGCCTGCGGCCGTTGCTCGCGGGGGAGTCGGACGCGACCAGCAAGCTGTCGCGCGAGCACACGGTGGCGCATCCGGTGCCCGGCCTGGTGGTGGTGGCGGGCGGCAAGTACACGACGTACCGGGTGATGGCGAAGGACGCGGTGGACGAGGCGGTGCACGCGCTCGACCAGCGGGTGGCCGCGTGCGTCACGGAGAACGTCCCGCTCGTCGGGGCCGAGGGCTATGGCGCGCTGTGGAACGCGCGGGCGAGGACTGCGGCGCGGACAGGGCTTCATGTGGTCCGCGTGGAGCATCTGTTGAACCGGTACGGCTCGCTCATCGAGGAACTGCTGACACTGATCGCCGACGACCCGAAGCTCGGGGAGCCGCTGGGGGGCGCGGAGGACTATCTGCGGGCCGAGGTCGTCTATGCCGCATCGCACGAAGGGGCGCGGCACCTCGATGACGTACTGACACGGCGGACCAGGATCTCGATCGAGACCTTCGACCGGGGGACACGCTGTGCGCGCGAGTGCGCGGAGCTGATGGCACCGGTGCTGGGCTGGGCCAAGGAGCACATCGAGAAGGAGATCGAGCACTACGAGAAGCGGGTGGAGGCGGAGCGCGAGTCGCAGCGGCAGCCGGACGACCTGACGGCGGACGCGGCGCGGCTGGGGGCGCCGGACATCGTGCCGATCTGATCCCGTTGCCCGGCCCGTCCGCGCGGCCTGTCCCGCTGGCTTTCTGCCGGAACCCTGTTTTCGGCCCCCGACCCGTTGGAAATCGGCCGTCCGGAGGGTCGGTTCGGGGTGGCGAGTGTGGCCGGAGGGGGGTGTTCCGCTTGGCTGGGCAGGGCCCCGACCAGCCAAGCGGTGAGCTTCACCGCGAGTAATGGCATGGTGGGTGCTCCCACGCTTCTGGACCTGTCCTGGCGGACTGCGGACCCGGGAGAAGCGCCGGTCCCGGAGTGAGGGACAATGGGGGCTCTGCCAGGGCGGGTTACCGCATCGCGCGGGAAGCGGCAGGCGCGGGCGAAGATCAGGGATCGCAGAGGGGACGCATGTCGGAGGCGGAGCAGGCGCGGGAGCCCCAGCGGGAAACGGCCGAGGAGCCCCAGCGGGACGCCGGGCAGGATTCCGGCACGGAGCTCAAGACGGAGTCTCAGGACACCGGGCCGGAGTCCCAGGATCCCGAGAAGAAGCTCGACGCGGAGCCGGAGTCCAAGGCGGTGCCCGCATCGGAGGCCGAACCGGCGTCCGGTGCCGAGCCGGAGAAGCCGGAGAAGCCTGTGAAGGCTTCCGGGCGGGGCGCCGTTGGGCAGGACTCAGGGCCGGAGTCCGACTCGGGCCGCGGTGACGGGGCCGTGTCCGGGGCCGGTGCGTCAAAGGCTCCCCGGGCAACGTCCCCCAAGGCACCCAAGTCCACGTCCCCCGAGACCAAGGCGCCTGAGCTCAGGGTGCCCGAGACCAAGGCACCCAAGTCCACGTCCCCCGAGACCAAGGCACCTGAGCTCAAGGTGCCTGAGACCAAAGCACCTGAGCCCAAGGCACCCGAGTCCGGGGCAACCGCGCCCGTCAAGGCGGGTGCGGCCGGGCGGAGTTCCGGGCGGGAGGCCCAGGGGCGGCTGCTCTCCGGGCGGTACCGGCTGGGCGGCGTCCTCGGGCGCGGCGGGATGGGCACCGTGTGGCGGGCCGTCGACGAGACCCTCGGCCGTACCGTCGCCGTGAAGGAACTGCGATTCCCCAGCAGCATCGACGAGGAAGAGAAGCGCCGCCTCATCACGCGCACCATGCGCGAGGCCAAGGCGATCGCCCGTATCCGCAACAACAGCGCGGTGACGGTCTACGACGTCGTGGACGAGGACGACCGCCCGTGGATCGTCATGGAGCTCGTCGAGGGCAAGTCCCTGGCCGAAGCCGTGCGCGAGGACGGCACGCTGACGCCCCGGCGGGCTGCCGAGGTCGGGCTCGCGATCCTCGACGTACTGCGTTCCGCGCACCGCGAGGGCATCCTGCACCGCGATGTGAAGCCGTCCAATGTGCTGATCGCCGAGGACGGGCGCGTCGTGCTCACCGACTTCGGTATCGCGCAGGTCGAGGGCGACCCGTCGATCACGTCGACCGGCATGCTCGTCGGCGCGCCCTCGTACATCTCGCCGGAGCGTGCCCGCGGTCACAAGCCCGGGCCGGCCGCCGACCTGTGGTCGCTGGGCGGGCTGTTGTACGCGAGCGTCGAGGGCTGCCCGCCGTACGACAAGGGCTCCGCGATCGCGACGCTGACCGCCGTGATGACCGAGCCGCTGGACCCGCCGAAGAACGCGGGCCCGCTGGAGGAGGTCATCTACGGCCTGCTCGCCAAGGACCCGGATCAGCGTCTCGACGACGCGGGCGCACGGGCGTTGCTCACCAGGGTGCTGCACGCCCCCGAGGCGCCGGAGCCGCCCGCCGAGCCCGAGCCCTCGCCGGAGGCCACCCGCGTCGTCGCGTTGCCGCCGCTTCCCCCGCCCCCGCCGGAGGCCAGGCCGAAGGACCCGGCGGCCGACCGGGTGCGCGGTGCGCTGCGTTCCGTGCGCAACGCCGCCGCGGCCGCCAAGCCGGAACCGAAGCCGCAGCCCGCGCCGCAGGCGCCGGCCGCGCGGCCCGAGCCGGTGCGGGCGCCGCTCACCGATGTGGTTCCCCGCCGCACCTTGATGGTCATCGCGGCTGTTGTCGCGCTCGCCGTGCTGGCGACCGTGCTCTATCTGACGCTCGGCGGTGGCGACAAGGACGGCAAGAACAAGTCGGGCAAAGACAAGTCCACTTCGGCCGGGGTGACCGGCGGCAAGGGCACGGACGCGGGTGGCACCGCGGACGGGGGCAAGGGCAAGGGCGCCGCCAAGGACGGCTCCGGCACCGGGGACGGTCAGAGCGGGCAGCCTTCCGGCGGGCCCAGGACCGACGCCCCCGCAGGCCGGGGCGGCATCCCGGCCGGGTACGTGATGGTCTCGAACGAGCAGTTCCACTTCACCATGGCGATGCCCAAGGGCTTCACGATGACCGGCATCGCGGGCGAGAACTCCGGCGGGATATTCAACCTGCAGAAGGGTGGCTTCCCGCGCGTTCAGGTCGACTTCAACGGCAGTCCCACGGACGACGCCGCCGCTGCCTGGGAGGGGCTGAGGCTGGCGACCGCCGCCAGCAGCGACGGCTACAAGCACCTCGGGATCAAGCCGGTCCAGTACAAGGGCTATCCGACCGTCGCCGACTGGCAGTTCGAGCGCGATCAGGGCGGCCAGCGGGTACGAGTCCTCAACAGGGGCTTCAAGGTGGATGCCGGGCACGGCTACTCGATCATGATCACGTGCAAGGCGAGCGAGTGGCACAGCACGCAGTGCGAGACCTTGCGCAAGACGGCGTTCGCCACATTCAAGCCCAAGGACTGAGTCAGGACACGTATCGTGAGAGCTCGCGGACGGTACGCAGCCGCAAGGGGTCGTAAGTAGCCGTCAAACGACCGGAATTGACGGTTTGGTGTGACCCTTGAGGCCGTCCGGGGGACAAGCGCGGGCGTGGGGAGGCGACGTGGACGACTATGCGGGAAGGGTGCTCGCCGACCGCTACCGCCTGCCGCTGCCACCCTCCGACGAGTACGAACTGGTGGAGACCCGCGCGTTCGACACATACAGCGGGCAGGAAGTCCTGGTGCGGCAGGTGCCGTTGCCGGAGGTCGTGGACGCCGAGGTCGTCGAGACGGACGGCCTGGCCGGGGCGGCGGTACCGCGCAGAGCCCAGGGGCGTACGACACGGCGGCCCACGGACCCGGCGGTGCGGCGGGCCATCGAGGCCGCGCAGGCTGCCGCCCAGATCCCCGACCATCCGCGCCTTGACCAGGTCTTCGACGTCTTCGCGGAGGGCGGTTCGCTCTGGATAGTGAGCGAACGGGTCGCCGCGCGGCCGCTGGCTGCGCTCCTGGCGGAGAAGCCGCTCAGCCCCTACCGGGCGGCCGAGATCGCCTCCGACGTACTGACCGCGCTGCGCGTGCTGCACGCGCACGGCTGGACCCATCGCAACATCACTTCCCGAACGGTCCTCGTCTGCGACGACGGGCGCGTGGTCCTGACCGGACTGGCGTCGGGAGCGGCGGAGGAGGCGCTGTGCGGCTATGCCCCGGTGCCCGGTCCTCCGGACGAGTTGGCAGGGGTTTCGGTGCCGTCCGCGGCGCCCGCGCCGTCGGGGGAACCGGCGTTCCTGGAGGCGGATACGTACGCGGATCCGGAGGACGGGGAAGACGGGTACAGGGACGCAGCCGAGGGCGAGGACGACGGAGAGGACGACGGGCTGTACGGGGCTTCGTCCGGCGCCCGGGTCGCCCTGCCGGGGCCCGGAACCGGCGCGGTGGACGCCCGGGCCGCGAGGGCGGGTGCGATCGCGGCGTACCGCGCGGGCGCACGGGCCGCGGCGCGCGCCGGCGAGGACGAGCGTGATGGCGACCGTCCGGTCCAGGCGGGCTTCGACCCGGACTGGTGGGCCCGGCGTCCGGGCGAGCCGAGCCCGGATCTCGGCATGGACGACGACATCGACGACGAGGAAGAGGACGGCGGCTGGTCCGGCACCCCCGGCCGCGTCAGGCTGGCCGGTACGTGGCACGACGGCGCCTTCCCGGCCCAGGACGGCCCGCGCCCCCTCCCGGCAGGCGGCAGCCCCGGCCCAGGCAGCCCCAGCTCCGGCAGCCCCAGCGCAGGCCGTCCCGCGGCACAGGGCCACAACGACCCGTACGGCACCCGCCCCACACTCCCCGGCCCCCGTACCGACAACGTGCCCGCACCCGCCCGTCATGGCGGGACCGCCCAGGACGCGCTGCGTGCCGATGCCCAGCGTGCCGACGTCCAGCGCAGGCCCGTCGTCGCCGAGGTCCAGGCGCCCACCGGGCGCTGGGACGAGATAGTCGCGGGCGGCAGCACACCCGCCTACCTCGGCCCCGCCACACCCCTGGCCGCAGAGCGCGCCCGGCAGGCGCGGATCGCCGTCGTCGGCGCTGTCACCGAGCGATGGGCCCCCGAGCAGGCCGGACCCGTCCATGAGAACTGGCAGTTGGCCGCCCCCGTCGGCCCAGCCACCGACCTCTGGGCGCTGGGCGCCCTGCTCTACCGGGCCGTCCAGGGCCACGCCCCGTACCCCGAGGAGAGCGCCGTCGAGCTGGTCCAGCTCGTCTGCTCCGAGCCGCCCGCCTTCGCCGAGGAGTGCGGCCCGCTGCGCCCTGTCGTCGAGTCGCTGCTGCGCCAGGACCCCACGGAGCGCCCGGACTTCGAGGAGCTGCGTGGCTGGCTGCGTTCGCTCGTACGGTCCGCGCCCGAGCCCGAGGCGGGGATGGACGTCGTGCCGGTCCCGTCGACGGCGGTCGACGGCTCCCGGCTGCCTGTCGTACGCCGCCGGGGCGAGCTGGTGCGCAAACGCCGCGGCTCGGCCGAAGTGGTGCACGGCCGCCATCGCCACAAGAAGGCCAAACGTGAGCGGCGCGGCCCGCGTTCCCTCGGCCGCACCCTCCTGCTGCTGATACTGCTCCTGCTGGTCGCGGCCGTCGCGTATGCCGTGGTGTTCATGCCGAAGGCGGACTCGCAGCAGGACCGTTCCCAGGGCGCGAACGGCGGGCGCCCGCCGGCGACCAGTCCGAGCCCGGACCCCGCCACCCCCGACAACCGGCCGTCGACTCCGGCGACCAGCCCCGGTGCCCAGCAGCCGCAGACCTCCGCACCCGCCGGGAACCTCCCGTACGGCTACGCGCTGCGCAAGGATCCGGAAGGTTTCCAGATAGCCGTCGACAAGTCGTGGCAGCGCCGCCCGATCAACGATGTCGGCCAAGTCCGCTACACCGACGGAAATTTCACTCTGATCGTCGTCCCCGGCCGTGACACCGTGAAAGCGAACGGCGACGATCCGCTGACCTATCAGCGAGACAAGGAGCGTGAACTCCAGCCGTGGCGAGACTCGTCCTGGGCCGGGGCGTCCGGGCTGCGCCGTATCGAGGTCGGGCAACAGGTCATGGCCGAAGGGCAGTTCACCTGGCAGGACAGCAACGGCCGTGAGGTGTACGTACGCAATCTCGCCCTCGTCATCGGCGGCGGCTACCACGTCATCCAGGTGATCGGACCGGAGGACCAGCGCGACAAGGTGACCGAGGTCTACCAGGAGGCCACAAAGGCCTATCGGACCACCCGCTAGCATCACGGCCTGGTCACTTGAGGCATCCGGGGTTCCGCGCCCGTACTTCACTTCCGTAACCTGTCATCCCAAGGAAACTGGGCGGGGGACGTGGAACACAGTCAAAGCACGGGTGCGGGTCTGCTGCTCGCCGGACGGTACCGGCTGAGCGAGACCATCGGCAGCGGCGGCATGGGCAAGGTGTGGCGCGCGCACGACGAGGTGCTGCACCGGGTCGTCGCGGTCAAGGAGCTGACCGCCGGGCGCTATGTCTCCGAGGCGGACCGCATCGTTCTGCACGCCCGCACCCAGAAGGAGGCCCGGGCCGCTGCCCGGATAAGCCACCCTGGTGTGGTCACCGTCCACGACGTTCTCGAACACGACGCCCGTCCCTGGATCGTGATGCAGTACGTCGACGGGCCCTCGCTCGCCGACGCGGCCAAGGAGTCCGGACGCATCCCGGCCGCCGAGGCCGCCCGCATCGGGCTGCACGTGCTGCGCGCGCTGGGCGCCGCGCACGCCGCCGGAGTGCTCCACCGGGATGTCAAACCCGCCAACGTCCTGCTCAACCGCGACGGCAGGGTGCTGATCACCGACTTCGGGATCGCCGCGATCGAGGGCGACTCGACGATCACCCGGACCGGGGAAATCGTGGGGTCCATCGACTACTTGGCCCCCGAGCGGGTACGTGGCGCGGACCCCGGACCCGCCTCCGACCTCTGGTCGCTCGGCGCGACGCTGTACACGGCGGTGGAGGGCGAGTCGCCCTTCCGGCGCTCGTCGCCGCTCGCCAGCATGCAGGCCGTGGTGGGCGAGGAGCCGCGTCATCCCGAGTGGGCGGGCCCCCTGGGGCCCGTCATCATGGCGCTGCTGCGCAAGGATCCCGCTGAACGCCCGTCGGCCGCCGAGGCCGAGCGGATGCTGGCGGAAGCGATGGGAGAGCGCCGGGCGGCCCCGCGTACGCCGCAGGTGCCCGCCCAGCGGGCGACGGAGCGGCACACCCGGCCCGTGACCACGCACCTTCCGACGCCGACGCCCCCCGCTCCGGTGCCTGTTCCGGGTCCGGACACCGACTCCGGCTCCGGCTCCGGCTCCGGAGCGGGCACGACGGCCCAGGCCGCGCCGCCCCCGCGCCGCGGCGGCAGGCTGCGCAGGGCCGCGATCGTCGTCGTACTCGCGGCGGTTGTCGGCGTCGGCGCGGGACTTGCCGCCATGGAGTACGCGGGCCGCGACAACGATGGCGGACAGCGTACGGGCGACCAGGCGACCACTAAGCCCGGCTCTTCCTCGACCAAGCCGGGCCCTTCCTCGGCCGAGCCGGCCGGCTGGCACCGCGTGAACGATCCGGAAGGCTTCAGCCTGCTCGTACCGAAAGGCTGGACGCGCCAGACGGACGGCGACCAGGTCGACTACACGCCCGACAACGGCAAGCACCGCATCCGGATCAGCAGTAACGATTCGCCCGACTTCGAGAATCCGTATACGCACGTGCTGGACATGGAGCGGGGTCTCGCGAAGCGGCTTCCCCAGTACAAGCGGCTGAAGCTCGGCCAGAACACCTACCGTGACCAGGTGAACTCCGCCTGCTGGGAGTTCACCTGGCACGAGAAGACGACCTTCCCCGGTCCGCGCCGTGCCATCGACCAGATATACATCGAGGAGGACGGCACGGAGTACGCGCTCTACATGTCGGGCCCGGCGGACGACTGGGCGACGACGCGTCAGCAGTTCGACATCATGCTCCGGGGCTGGCGGCCTCCGGCATGATGGACGCAGGCTGATCGAGGGGGAGTTGCGTGTCCGAGGAAACGCGGCTGATCGCGGGCCGCTACCGGCTTCTGGACCGGCTGGGACGCGGAGGCATGGGCACCGTGTGGCGTGCGGACGACGAGCTGCTCGGCCGTCGCGTCGCCGTCAAGGAGCTCCATCCGGAGGATGCGAGGGGCGGCCGTTCGGCGTCCCCGTACACGTCCACGGCCGCGCCGCTGCGTGAGGCCCGCGCCGTTGCCAGGGTCAAGCATCCGCATGTGATCGTCGTCCATGACGTGGTCGTCGACGACGGACTCCCGTACATCGTCATGGAACTGGTCGACGGCGGCTCGCTCGCCGAGCGGATCAGCCGCGGCGGACCGGTCGATGTGGCGGAGGCGGCGCGGATCGGGCTCGCCCTGCTGGCTGCGCTGCGGGCCGCGCACGAACTGGGGGTGCTGCACCGCGACCTGAAGCCCGCCAATGTGCTCATCGAGGAGTCCACCGGGCGGGTCGTCCTCACCGACTTCGGGATCGCGCAGCTCGCCGGGTCCACGACGATCACCGACTCGGGGTCGTTCGTCGGATCGCCCGAGTACACCTCGCCGGAGCGGATGCAGGGCGAGACGGCCGGGCCCGAGTCGGATCTGTGGTCGCTGGGTGTACTGCTCTGCGCGGCGCTGAGCGGTGAATCGCCGTTCCGTCGCGACTCGTTGGGCGGCATCCTGCACGCCGTCGTCGAGGACGAGATCCGCCCGCCCGCCCAGGCGGCGCCGCTGTTGCCGGTCGTGCTGGGGCTTCTCGATCGGGACCCTGAGCGCCGGCTCGGCGCGACGGAGGCGGAGGAGCTGCTGCGTACGTACGTCACGACGGGGGCCGTACCGGTGCCTGCCGGGCGCGACGCCGCCACCCGACGGGACACCCGCCCCGACACCCGCGTCGATCCCCGCCGGAACGGCCTCCGGGACAGTGCGCCGACGCCGCTTGCGGCTGCGCCGCGGCAGCCCGAGGCCCCCGGGACCGCGCGTGCCGGACGCCGGCGTGCGCCGCTGCTGGTCGCGGCGGCGCTCGTCGCCGCGCTGGCCGGGGCGGGAGGGGCGGCAGCGGTCCTGCTCCACGGCGACGGAGGGAGCAGCGCAGAAGCGGGTCCGGGCTCTACGGCCGAGAGCAGTTGGCCTCCGGTGCGTACGGAGCAGTCACCCGCCGCGAAGGCCAGGCCGAACCCGACGGTGACCGTGACCACGTCGCCCACACCGCCCCCGGCCAAGAAACCCGTCGCGCCCGAGGGGTATCTCGCGGTCTCCGACCCAGGCGGCTTCGCGCTCGTCGTCCCCGAGGGCTTCTCCCGCTCCCAGGACGACAAGCGGGTCTACTACATGGCGCCGGACCAGGACATCAGGATCGGCATCCGGGTGCAGAGCCCGGCCGCCGACGGGCCGCTCGGAACGATGCGCCGCTCGGACGCGGACGGCCCGAACACCAACCCCGGCTACCGCGACGCCAAGGTCACCCCGACCACGCACAACGGACTGACCGCCGCGCTCTGGGAGTTCACCTGGAACGGCTTCTCCGAGGCCGAGGGTGACCGGCACACGTTCGACATCTGCTGGGACGAGAACGGCACGATGTACGACGTGTGGGTCTCGGCCCCCGTCGACAGGACGGACGAGGCGCGGCGGCACTTCGACACCGCATTGGACTCCTTCACGCCCGCAGGCTGACGTCAGGGCGGCCGCGGAGGGCGCCCGGCTCTTCGACGAGTGGTCGAGGGCTCTTCGACCAGGTGGTCGAGCACGTGAAGATCGAGGCTCTCCAAGGGCCGGTACGAGAGCGGCCGAAGCCCGGAATACCCGGGACAAGCCCCTGATCAGGGCTTATCTGCCAGTGATCGCTGGCGCGATGGTGAGGGCCTGGTGAAAAGCCGTTACCGACGGGTACCCAAAGTTCCGGATGCGGCATACTCTCGCCCCCATGACGGACTCGCAGGCCCCCGCCGCCGCCCCCGGCACCAATCCGACAGCCGCCGCCCCGGCCGGTGCGCGCACCGCCGCCGACGTGGTCACTCCCGAGGTGGTCGCCCAGCTCACCCGTGGCGTGATCGGCTCCGGCCGAACCGCGAACCACGCCCCCTTCACCGGGGAGAAGCTGGCGGACCTGCCCGAGTCCACCCCCGACGACGTCGCCGAGGCCTTCGAGCGCGCCCGCGCCGCCCAGCCCGCGTGGGCCGCGACTCCCGCCCGCGCCCGCGCCGCCGTCCTGCTCCGCTTCCACGACCTCGTCCTCGAGCGCCAGGCCGAGGTCCTCGACCTCATCCAGCTGGAGACCGGCAAGGCCCGCCTCCACGCGCACGAAGAGGTCCAGGCCGTCGCCGTCGCCGCCCGTCACTACGGCCGCAAGGCGCCCGCCTATCTCAAGCCCAAGCGGCACACGGGCGTGGTCCCCGTCCTCACCAAGACCACGGAACTGCGCCAGCCGCGCGGCGTCGTCGGCCAGATCGCGCCCTGGAACTACCCGTTCGAGCTCTCCGTCGGTGACGCGCTGCCCGCGTTCGTCTCCGGCAACGCCGTCGTGATGAAGCCCGACACCGAGACCGCGCTCACCGCGCTGTGGGCCCGCGATCTGCTGATCGAAGCCGGACTGCCCGCCGAGGTCTTCCAGATCGTCATCGGCGAGGGCCCGGTCGTCGGCCCGGAGGTCGTCAAGCACGCGGACTACGTCTCCTTCACCGGCTCCACCCGCACCGGCCGCGAGGTCGCCCAGGGTGCGGCCGCCCGCCTGATCGGCGTCTCCCTCGAACTCGGCGGCAAGAACGCCATGCTGGTGCTGCACGACGCCGACATCGAGAAGGCCGCGGCCGGAGCGATCCGCGCCTGCTTCTCCTCCGCGGGCCAGCTGTGCATCTCCATCGAGCGGCTGTACGTCCACGAGTCGATCGCCGACGCTTTCCTGGAGCGGTTCGCCGCCCGTACGAAGGCCATGCGCCTTGGCAACTCCCTCGCGTACGGAGCCGACATGGGCTCCCTGGTCGGCGAGCGCCAGCTGGAGACCGTCACCCGTCATGTCGAGGAGGCCGTCGCCAAGGGCGCCACACTCGTCGCGGGCGGCGTCGCGCGCCCCGACATCGGCCCGCTGTTCTACGAGCCGACCATCCTGGACGGCGTCGAGTCGCCGATGGCCGTGTGCACCGAGGAGACCTTCGGCCCTGTCGTCTCCATCTACCGCTTCAAGGACGAGGACGAGGTCGTCAAGCAGGCCAACGCCACTCCGTACGGCCTGAATTCGAGCGTCTGGACCAAGGACGGCAAGCGCGGCCACGCCGTCGCCGCGAAGCTACGCACGGGCACCGTCAACATCAATGAGGGCTACGCCCCCGCGTACGGCAGCGTGCAGTCCCCGATGGGCGGCATGAAGGACTCCGGCCTCAGCCGGCGGCACGGCTCGGAGGGCATCCTCAAGTACACCGAGGCACAGACCGTCGCCCAGCAGAGGCTGATGCCGCTGGCGCCGTCCTTCGGCATGGACGACGAGAAGTACGCCGCGTTCATGAGCCGCAGCCTGAAAGCGATGAAGGCCCTGCGCCTTCGATAGTTCACCTTTTACGCACCGAGGAGAGCCATGCCCGAGCTAGCCCCTGCCCCCCAACCTGCCGGGAATCAGGACGAATCCGAGTACGACTACGACGTCATCGTCGTCGGCTCGGGCTTCGGTGGCTCGGTCTCCGCGCTGCGGCTGACCGAGAAGGGCTACCGGGTCGGCGTCCTGGAGGCGGGCCGCCGCTTCACCCGCGAGACGCTGCCCAGGAACTCTTGGGATCTGCGCAACTATCTGTGGGCCCCGGCGCTCGGCCTCTTCGGCATCCAGCGCATCCATCTGCTCGGCAATGTGATGGTGCTGGCGGGCGCGGGGGTGGGCGGCGGCTCGCTCAACTACGCCAACACTCTCTACGTCCCGCCCGCGGCCTTCTTCGAGGACCCGCAATGGAGGGACATCACGAACTGGCAGGAGGAGCTCGCTCCGTACTACGACCAGGCCAAGCGGATGCTGGGCGTGCGGCTCAACCCGACGATGACCCCCTCGGACGTCCACCTCAAGGCAACCGCCCAGGCGATGGGCGTCGGCGACAGCTTCCACATGGCCCCGGTCGGCGTCTACTTCGGCGACGGCGAGGACGCCGACGGCACATCGACGGCCAAACCGGGGCAGGAGGTCGACGACCCGTACTTCGGCGGAGTGGGTCCCTCCCGCAAGGCGTGCACCGAGTGCGGGGAATGCATGACGGGCTGCCGCCACGGCGCGAAGAACACCCTCAACGAGAACTACCTCTACCTGGCGGAAAAGGCCGGCGCCGTCGTCCACCCGATGACGTCGGTCGTCACCGTCACCGAGGACTCGCGCGGCGGCTTCGCGATCAGCACCCTGCCCAGCGACAACAAGCGCAAGGGCCAGGGGCGTACGTTCACGGCGCGCCGGGTCGTCATCGCCGCCGGCACGTACGGCACCCAGACCCTCCTGCACCGGATGAAGGACGGCGGCCTGCTGCCGCGGATCTCGCCGCGGCTGGGCGAGCTGACCCGTACCAACTCCGAGGCCCTGGTCGGCGCCCTGACGGACAACCGCCGCTACCGCAAGAAGCACGGAGCCGAGAAGGTCGACTTCACGCGCGGAGTCGCCATCACGTCCTCGATCCACCCCGACGAGAACACCCACATCGAGCCGGTGCGCTACGGCAGGGGCTCGAACGCCATGGGCAGCCTCACGATCCTCCAGGTCCCCTACAGCGCCCGGTCCCGGGTCGCGGCCTGGTTCGGCAACATGGCCAGGCACCCCTGGCTCGCGGCCCGTTCGCTCTCCAGCCGCCGCTGGTCGGAGCGGGCCATCATCGGTCTGGTCATGCAGTCGCTGGACAACTCCCTGACGACGTACCGCAAGCCGAAAGGCATCGGCAAGGGCCTGCTCACCGCCCGACAGGGCCACGGCGCGCCCAACCCGAACCAGATCCCGGAGGCCACCCGCGCCGCGTCGCTCCTGGCCGAGGAGATCAACGGCTTCCCGGGCTCCAACATCGGCGAACTGATGGGCACCCCGCTGACGGCTCACTTCCTGGGCGGCTGCCCGATCGGCGCCTCCGGCGAGGACGGGGTCATCGACCCGTACCACCGGCTGTGGGGCCACCCGGGCATCTCGGTCGTGGACGGCGCGGCGGTCTCGGCGAACCTCGGCGTGAACCCGTCGCTGACGATCACGGCACAGGCGGAGCGGGCGATGTCGCTCTGGCCCAACAACGGCGAGGAGGACACCCGCCCGCAGCAGGGCACGGCGTACGAACGCCTCCCGGCGGTGGCTCCGAAGTCACCGGCGGTGCCGGACTCGGCGTTCGGCGCGCTGAGGCTGCCGTTCCTGGGAATGCCGGCGGTCCCGCCGAAGCAGTCCTGACACTTTCGGACATACGAAGGCCGCTGCACCCCCCTCCGAGTGCAGCGGCCTTCTGGCTCTGGGGCCGGGTGTTACGCGGTGGCGTCACCGCTGCGACGGCGCTTCATCGCGAAGACGACACCGGCACCGGCGACGACGGCGATGCCACCGGCGATCCCGACGGTCGGCAGCATGGAGCTGGAACCGGTCGACGCGAGGTTGCCGGTCACCGGGAGCTCCTTGGCCCCACCCTGCGGCTTGACGTCGCTGTCCGGCTTCTGCCCGTTCGGCTTCGAGTCGTCGACGTCACCGGGGTTGCTACCGGCCTTGACGATCGCGAACGGGTAGATGTCGCCGTTGTCGTAGCACTTGAACGACTCGTCGTCGGCACCGTTGTCGTAGGTGCCGGCCGCGATCGCGAGGCCATCGCCCGCAGGGGCGGCCTTGTCGATCTTGACGCGGAGGTCGATCGTCACCTTCTGGCCGGCGTCGAGCGGGAACTCGCCGAAGAAGATGCCGTTGTTGAAACCGGAGCCGGCGAGGTCATTGACCCACTCGCCGGACTCGGGGTCCTTGTACTCGAAGTGCGCGTACTTCCTGACGAGCTTGTCGTCGGGGTTCTCGAGACCGTCCGCGTACGTGGCGACGGTGTAGACGAGCAGGCTCTCGATGTCGGTCTTGCCCGTGTTCTTCACGTTGTACGTGAAGTTCTTCCAGCCACTGCCCGCGACAATCTTGTTCGGGAAGCCACCGAGGGAGACCTGGATGGAGCCCTTTTCGCACTCGAACTCGTCGTCCTCGCCCGGCTCGCTCGCCGTGGCACTCGGCGTCGCGGCCGACGAGGTGGCCGGCGTGCTCGGGGTGGCCGGCGGGGTGCTGCTCTGGTCCGCGGCCGGCGTGGTCGCCGTGGCCGAGGGGGTGCTGCTGGCCGTCTCCGAAGGGGAGGCGCTGGCCGTCTCGGACGGGGAGCTGCTCGGCGCCTCGGCCGACGGCGACTCGGTGGCAACCGGGGTTTCCGTCGCGAACGCGGCCGGAGCCGACAGGAACGCGGCGGGTGCTATGACAGCGGTCGCTGCAGCGACGGCCATAGCGCGGCGAAGCTTCATTAAGACCTCAGTGAAGTCCAGGCGTACCGCTGTGACACGGCACGGAGTTTGAGGGCCTACCGAGGTGGGGGTGCACAGGTGAGGCCGTTGTTTCGCATGCTTGACCGGCCAGTGGCTGAAAAGGTTGCCCTCGGACTCACAGAAACTTTATGTGGCCCCCGTCACATGCCACTTGAGGGTGCGGAGACGGCCAAGGGCCCCGCGGATGCACCACCGCAGGGCCCTTGGGGGTCAGCACCGACGTCAGGGCAGCGCCGGTGCCGAGGCGCGGCGCCGGGGGGTAGCGCCGCGTGGGGAAGGTCGCCGCCCCGGCGCGCAGAGGGCGCTCGGGTGGTATCGACCTTTGGCAGTTGTTTCGCGCAGAGGGGGACGCGCTTCTCTTGCATCGTGCTGGACGGGCTGCGGCGTGCGCAACCGTTTGGACCGGATGCGGTCGGCCCCGGGCGTCCCCGGAGCCGACCGCCCTTGGGGTGACCGGGCTGCTGTCCCCTGCCGACCGGTCACGCGCGCTGGGGCGAGGTCCCACGACGTACCTGCGGTACGTCACACGCCCCAGCGAAGCCACGCGTGGTTTCTTACGAAGTCCGCCCCTGGCTGGCACGGACATCGGTACCAACGAAGCCCCGCCGGGCGCGGTCACGCGCCGTACGGGTGAGGATGGGCCCGAACTCAGATGCGGCTCCGCACGCCTCCGCGCGGCCTCAGATGCGCCCCCGGCACAGCTCCAGGAGCGTCATCGCGAGCGCCGTTCCGGGCTTTCCGAGCGCGTCGCGGAAATGGCTGAGAACCTCCATTTCCCGCGACAGATTCACACGGCGGCCGCCGGAGGAGATCCGGGCCTCCTGGATGACGGCCGACACCGCCATCCGTTCCTGTACGAGGCCGATGATCCGGTCGTCGAGCGCGTCGATGCGCTCGCGGGCGCCGGTGATGAGATCCGCGGCCTCTTCGGTGCGGGCGCCGGTCTGCTCGGTCACGGTCTGCTCGGTGACGGTCATGGTGGGCTCCTTTGCGGGAGGCCCCGGATCGGCACGGCCCGGAAATGACAGAACGCCCCGGGCCTTGTCGGCCCGGGGCGCCTGGGAAGTTGCTTGTCAGTGGCTCAAGCAGCACGACCATGGCAGCCGGACGGGCCGGTGCCATAGGTAAAGACGAAGGTCATCTGCTTGTGCATGGCGGAAGTATGGACCGCCGGCCGTCCGCGGCGAAAACCCGGTTCGGATGGTGAGACGAAAAGCGGTACCGGCGCGCCGGTAGAATCGACAAAACCGACCCCCTCCCACCGCCGGAAGGCCGCCAGTGTCCTCAGCGTCCCCCGCTGCCGCGCCAGACGTCGTACTCGTCGTCGACTTCGGCGCGCAGTACGCCCAGCTCATCGCCCGCCGTGTCCGCGAGGCCCGGGTCTACAGCGAGATCGTCCCGTCGACGATGCCCGTGGCCGAGATGCTGGCCAAGAACCCCAAGGCGATCATTCTCTCCGGCGGCCCGTCCTCCGTGTACGCGGAAGGCGCTCCCCGTCTCGACCGCGCGATCTTCGAGGCCGGGGTCCCAGTCTTCGGCATGTGTTACGGCTTCCAGCTGATGGCGACGACGCTCGGCGGGACCGTCGACAACACCGGTGCGCGTGAGTACGGCCGTACACCGCTGCATGTCTCCAAGACCGGCTCGACCCTCTTCGAGGGCACCCCTGCCGAGCAGCCCGTGTGGATGTCCCACGGCGACGCCTGCTCGGCCGCGCCCGAGGGCTTCACCGTCACCGCGTCCACCGACGTCGTGCCGGTCGCGGCCTTCGAGAACGACCAGAAGAAGCTGTACGGAGTCCAGCACCACCCCGAGGTGATGCACTCGACGTACGGCCAGCAGGTTCTTGAGCACTTCCTCTACCGCGGCGCCGGCATCGAGCCGACGTGGACCACCGGCAATGTCATCGACGAGCAGGTCGAGGCCATCCGCGAGCAGGTCGGCGGCAAGCGGGCCATCTGCGGTCTGTCCGGAGGAGTCGACTCCGCTGTTGCCGCAGCTCTCGTGCAGAAGGCCATCGGCTCCCAGCTCACCTGCGTGTACGTCGACCACGGTCTGATGCGCAAGGGCGAGACCGAGCAGGTCGAGAAGGACTTCGTCGCGGCAACCGGCGTCCAGCTGAAGGTCGTCGACGCGCAGGAGCGGTTCCTCGGCGCGCTGGCCGGGGTCTCCGACCCCGAGGAGAAGCGGAAGATCATCGGCCGCGAGTTCATCCGGGTCTTCGAGCAGGCCCAGGCCGAGATCATCGCCGAGGCCGAGCACGGCGAGGACGTCGCGTTCCTCGTGCAGGGCACGCTCTACCCTGACGTCGTCGAGTCCGGCGGAGGCAGCGGCACCGCCAACATCAAGTCGCACCACAACGTCGGCGGCCTTCCCGAGGACCTCGAGTTCGAGCTCGTCGAGCCGCTGCGCAAGCTGTTCAAGGACGAGGTCCGGATGGTCGGCCAGGAGCTCGGCCTGCCCGACGAGATCGTCCAGCGCCAGCCCTTCCCGGGCCCGGGCCTCGGTATCCGTATCGTCGGCGAGGTCACCAAGGACCGCCTGGACCTGCTGCGCGAGGCGGACGCGATCGCCCGCGAGGAGCTGACCGCGGCCGGCCTGGACCGTGACATCTGGCAGTGCCCGGTCGTGCTGCTCGCGGACGTGCGCAGCGCGTCGGCGTGCAGGGTGACGCTTGGCTACGGCCACCCGATCGTGCTCCGGCCGGTCTCGTCCGAGGACGCCATGACGGCGGACTGGACCCGGATGCCGTACGACGTCCTGGCGAAGATCTCGACGCGGATCACCAACGAGGTCGCGGACGTGAACCGTGTCGTCCTCGATGTGACGAGCAAGCCGCCGGGCACCATCGAGTGGGAGTAACCAGCTCCAAGGCCCGCTAGGTTCTGTCCGGTCGATCAGGCCGGATCAGTGAGCGGGGTCTGGTGCGTGCGATCGCAGGCCGGAGGATGGGGGTCCCCCCGCCGAAGGCAGGGGGAGAGCCGACGCGGAGCGTCGGCGACTGACGACAACGCGGCGAGCGTGCGTGCCAGGGCACGCGAGCCCGGCAAGATCGGCCGGACAGGACCTAGGACTGCTCCAGCTCGAAGTCCTCGTAGTGGAAGCCCGGGGCGACGATGCAGGTCACCAGGACCGGCTCGTCGCCCGCGGGCTCCGCCGCCTGCCAGGTCCCGGCCGGGATCAGCAGCTGGGGCTGTTCGCCGGACTCCACCGCGGGGCCCAGGGTCAGGCTCTGCGTCTCGGACGGCTTCTCGTCCGTGCCGCCGAAGCGGAGGCGGAGCGGGCCGCCGCGGTGCCAGAGCCAGAGTTCGTCGGAGCGTACGCGGTGCCAGCGCGAGCTCTCACCGGGGTGCAGCAGGAAGTAGATCCCGGTGGCGTACGCGCGCGGGCCGGGGTAGCCGGGCGGGGTCGTCGAGCCCGCCGTCCTCCAGGTTTCCCTGAACCAGCCGCCCTCGATGTGCGGTTCGAGGCCGAGGAGCGGGACCAGCGGAGATGTCGTGTCGGTCATGAGCGCATTCTCGTACAAGGCGTGCCAAGTCTCTGGTCACTTCGGGTACCCGAAGGTAGCTTCCAGCCATGACTGAGACGCCCCCTCCCATCCCCGTCGAGCAGCTGCGCTTCGCCATGCCGCCCGTGCACGAGTCCGTGGTGGACGAGCGGGCCTACCGCAAGGAGCGGCTCGCCGGGGCGCTGCGGCTCTTCGGGCGGTTCGGTTACGAGGACGGGGTGTCCGGCCATATCACTGCGCGCGACCCGGAGTTCACCGACTGCTTCTGGGTCAATCCCTTCGGTGTGCCGTTCGCGCAGGTCACGGCAGGTGATCTGATCCTGGTGAACGACGGGGGCCAGGTCGTCGTCGGGCGCCACCACGTCAACCAGGCCGCGTTCGCCGTGCATGCGCAGGTGCACCGCGCCCGGCCGGATGTCGTCGCCGTCGCGCACACCCACTCCGTCCACGGCAGGGCGCTGTCCGCCCTCGGTGAGCTGATCGAGCCGATCACGCAGGAGGCCTGCGGTTTCTACGAGGACCACGCGCTGGTCGACTCGTACACCGGAGTGATCGTGGACGAGGAGGAGGGCCGACGGATCGCGGCCGCCCTCGGTGCCTACAAGGCCGTCGTCCTGCGCAATCACGGGCTGCTGACCGTCGGCGACTCGGTCGACGCGGCGGCCTGGTGGTTCATCTCGATGGAGCGCTGCGCGCAGGTGCAGCTCGCGGCCCGGGCGGCGGGCAAGCCCGTGCTGATCGAGCACCGGGACGCGGTGGCCACGCGCGATCAGCTCGGCAGTGATCTTGTCGCGTGGATCAACTACCAGCCCTTGTGGCGGCAGATCAGCCAGGAGGAGCCGGGGCTGCTTCAATAGCCCCACAACCCGGTCACGCGGTGGCCGAAGTCAATCTCGGCACGGCACATTCACCCGCCCTGGCCTTCGGCGCCGGAGCGTGGACCCCTTCCGTACGGCACAATTCCCAGGAATTGCACGGAAGTTCAGTCGGTACGCGGAAAGGGCGGCGTCGGTCGTGGCGGTGCAGGAAGCGGGACAGTGCGACGAATGCACGCACGGCGCGCGCGAAGAGCATCGGCGTGCCGTGGCGGCCTTCATCGCCAAGCGGGACGAGCTCGCCGCCGGACAGGGGCTGCCGGTCGCGCTCTCGCACTCGCCGAGCGCCTCGCGCCAGTGGGTGTCGGACGAGCTGTACCAGTCGGCCCGCGCGGTCGCCGACCGCAGCCGTGAAGAGGGCGAGGCCTGGCTCCAACTGGTCTGGTGCCGCTCGCTGTTGATCGTCTGGGTGAGCGTCGGGGCGCTGGTGCTCGGTGCGGCGGCCACCGCGATCGGCGCCGGCTGGACCGGCGCCCGGACGGCAGGGCTGATCGCTGCGGTCGCCGTCGGCGGGCTGCTGACCGCGGCCGCGCGGCTGCACCGTTCGCGCGGCGGTCTCCTCGCGCCGCTGATCGGCGAGGACAACCGCCTCTCCACCTCCCGCGCCGTCGCCACCGCCTGGGTGCTGCTCGTCGTCTTCGCGGTCCTGGTGCTCGCCGTCCAGCTGGCCGGGGCCTCCTCGGCCACCGACCGGGACGCGCTGATCGAAGGGCTGGATCTGGCCCGGGGCGCGGGCATCCTGTCCGTCCTCGCCCTGGTGTGCGGGATCGCCGTAGTCGTACGCAGTGTGGTGGCCGTGCGCGTCACGAACCGGCGGCTGCAGAAGATCCGGGCCGACCGCCCGCGCCTCGCGGATCTGCTCTGCGACGACGGCGGGCGCGGCAGCTTCGCGGATGTGCAGTACGCGCTGGTCAGCGCCGTTGCCGTGACCTTCGCGCTGGTACGGCTGGCGCGGCGGCCCGAGCAACTGCCCGATCTGCCGTGGGGGCTCGCGCTCCTGGTCGCGGTCTCGGCGGCGACGTACTTCGCCGGGAAGTACGCGGAGGGCGGCCCTCCGGTCGTCCTTTCGGTCGTACGGGCCCGTGAGGCCGGGGATCTGGACGCCCCCATCCGTACGGGCGACGACATCGAGATCCGCGGCGCGGGCTTCGTGCCGCCGGGTGCGGGTGCGCCCGACCGCCTGGCCCGGATGGTCGTCCGTATTGGCGCGGTGCATGTCCATGTCCCGCTGATCCCGGTCCCGGGCGGCTTCGCCAACCCGACGGACACGGGTCTCAC
Organism: Streptomyces sp. NBC_01481; assembly: GCF_026339995.1. Lineage (GTDB taxonomy): Bacteria > Actinomycetota > Actinomycetes > Streptomycetales > Streptomycetaceae > Streptomyces. The sequence goes on from NZ_JAPEPT010000005.1 coordinate 54,040, forward strand.
GGTGCAGGTCCCGGCCGAGGTCGAGCCCGGGCAGGTGGACGTCCAGGTGGTGACGGCGGCGGGCGTGGAGAGCAACCGCTGTCCGATCCAGGTGCAGGACTGAGACATGTGAAGGCCCGACTCACCACACTCGTCTGTCACAGAGTGAGCCGCACGGCTGGTGAGCGGCCCGGCTTCGTCGTACGTATGGTCAGTTGACGGGTCAACCGAAGGCGGGACCAGTAATGACACACACATATCGGACGACGGCCGGCTACGGACCGGCCGACGGCGGGCGTGGCAGCTGGAGAGAGAGGGCGAGCCGCTACGCCCTTCTGCCGCTGCGGATCTTCCTCGGCGTGACCTTCATTTACGCGGGCATCGACAAACTCACCGACAGCCAGTTCATGGCGGCCAGCGGCAGCGGCTCCATCGGAGAGCTGATGCGCAGCGTGCGCGACACCTCCGCCGTGCCCGCCCTGGTCGATCTTGCGCTCAAGAGCCCCGAGGGCTTCGGCCATGCGATCGCCTTCGGTGAGCTGGCCGTCGGCATCGGCACCCTGGTCGGGCTGCTGGCCCGGCTCGCCGCGCTCGGCGGTGCGCTCATCTCGCTGAGCCTGTGGCTGACCGTGAGCTGGCAGACCGAGCCGTACTACTACGGCAACGATCTCGCCTATCTCATGGCTTGGCTGCCGCTGGTGCTCGGCGGCGCCGCGGTGTTCTCTCTCGACGCCCTTCTGGCCGAGCGGCGGCGCCGGATTCCGTAGTGAATCCAGGTCACCGCCCCGGCCAGGAACAGACCGCCGAAGACGACCGGGAAGACCACGAACCAGGGTGTCTGCCAAGCGCCGGCCGCATCGCCCGCGTACAGCAGCGCTGTGGCCAGCACGGCGAGACCCGCGACCAGCTTGCCCGGCCTAAAACCATGCCGGAGTTCACGACGCGGCACGGGTCACCTCCACCTGTCCGATGCCCACTTCGAGGTTCAGCTCCACAGTGCCCGACGGCTTCGCCCCCGCGGGGGCGGGCAGCGTCTCCTGCCGTTCCTTGCCGGCCGAGACGTCGATGTCGTTCGGCGCGTCGTCGGGGAGACGGATGTCGCCGATGCCCGCCTCGGCCCGTACCTTCACCGGCGCGTTCTTCGGCACGACGACCTTGAGCCGGCCGGCCCCGACCTCGGCACTCGTCGACACCGTCCGACCCGCGGGCACGGCGAGGGACGACAGATCGAGGGTCGCCACGCCCGAACCCAGTTCGTAGTGCTCCTGCACGGCTGCGACGGTGGCGGGCTTCCAGCCCGTACGCACCCACTGGGTGCTGATGTCCTTGGGCAGCACGGCCGCGCCCGCCAGCAGTACTGCCGTGATCATCGTCGTCATGATCGTGCCGAAGCCGGTACGGCCCAGCAGCGAGCTGACCAGCAGCCCCAGCCCGAACACCGCCAGCGCGCAGACCAGTCCGATCTGAAGGCTGGTGCCCAGCGGATTGCCGTCCCAGCTGAGACCGGTGCCGAGACCGCCCGCGAGCAGGGCGAACAGGAAGACGGTGCCGCCGATTCCGCGTGGGCCGCGCGACTGCGGGGGCGCCGAGGACGTGCGCCGCGGGGGCGGTGCACCGGCCTGCGCCGCCTCCACAACGGCATCCTCCGGACCCCACAGATAGCCGGAAGGCACCGGGCCCGTCGTGCCGTCCTTGACGATCGGATCCCGCCACCACGAGGGGCTGTCGGGAGCGGGCGGCGCCTTGGTCTCCGGTGGGGCCTCGGCCACCGCGTGCGCCGTCGCCGCATCCAGCGGCGCCCCGCCGGGCGCGGTGACACGGCGGCGCTGCGACCACACGGCCGAGCCCGCGACCGCGATCGAGAGCATCGCGGCGAAGGCGAGCGTCCCGCCGTTGCTCAGCATCGACAGGAACACTCCGCAGCCGATCAGCGCGAGCAGCACGGCCGCCAGCGAGGCGCCCTCGACCCGGCCCGACAGCATTCTGCGGACCTCGTTCTCCTCCTCGCCCTCCAAGGGGATCAGCAGCCAGGCGAAGCCGTAGAAGATCAGGCCGAGACCGCCGGTCACGGAGAGCACGCCGATCACGATCCGGAAGATCACCGGATCCACGTCGCAGTAACGCCCGAGCCCGCCGCAGACACCGGCCACGACCTTCTGGTGGGAGGCGCGGCGCAGCTGCTGCGCTTCGGGCGCCACATCCGGCTGCGCCTGAGGCGAAGTGGTCGGCTGAGTCATACGTCCATGGTGACGGGCCGCGGGTACCGGCGGCACCCACCCCGACCCTGGCCGTTCCCTGATATCGGACGCGCGCCCCCGGGCGCGGATCAGGGTCGGTTTAAGGGACGACCCTGATACCGCGGCCTGTCCCCGCGTGTGACGATCGGAACATGCCAGTCGCCGCGCCCCGACCCGCCGGACCCTCCCGCGCCCCCGTGCCCGAGGAGCAGCCGCTGCGCAAGCTGTACCGCAGCGCGGACGGCCGGATGCTCGGCGGTGTGGCACGGGGCCTGGCGGGCCATCTCGGGCTGCCCGTCATCTGGGTACGGCTGGTCTTCCTCGGCCTGTTCATGGCAGACGGACTCGGCGTCCTGCTGTACGCGGTCTTCTGGATCGTCGTGCCGCTCGGCGTCGGGGGCAGGACCGCCGAGCCGCGCTCCGTGTTCGAGACCACGGCCGACGGCAGACGCAGGCTGCGCAAACCCGACAAGGGCCAGCTCTTCGCGATGGTCGCGCTCCTCGTCGGCGCCGCGATCTTCGCGGGCAATGTGCAGATGGGCAGCAGCGCCGGCCGGTATGTCTGGCCGATCCTGCTGATCGGCGCCGGTGTGGTGTTGGTGTGGCGGCAGGCGGACAACGCGCGGCGCGCCCGCTGGACCGAGGTCGGCCGCCGCCGCAGGCTGCTGCAGCTCGGCCGAGCGCTGGCGGGCGTGGCCCTGGTCGGCATGGGCCTGACCGTCTTCATCGTGGTCCGCGGCTCGGCCGCCCAGCTCGGCAACGTACTGACCGCGGCGATCGCCGTGATCGCCGGTGTCGCGCTGCTCGCCGGGCCCTGGCTCGTGCGGATGACCCAGGACCTCTCGGAGGAGCGGACGATGCGCATCCGGGCCCAGGAACGTGCCGAAGTCGCCGCGCACGTCCATGACTCGGTCCTGCACACCCTCACCCTGATCCAGCGCAACGCCGACGACGGGGGCGAAGTGCGCAGGCTCGCCCGCGCCCAGGAGCGCGAGCTGCGGAACTGGCTCTACAAGCCCGAGGGAACCGGCAAGGACGAGGACGAGGAACCCGACACCCTCGCCGACGCGGTGAAGAAGGCGGCGGCCGAGGTCGAGGACAAGCACGGCGTCCCGCTGGAGGTCGTGGTCGTCGGCGACTGCCCGCTGGACGAGAAACTGGTCGCCCAGATGCAGGCCGCACGCGAGGCGATGGTCAATGCGGCCAAGTACGGTGGCGAAGGCGGGGCGGTGCAGGTCTACGCGGAGGTCGAGGGCCGCACGGTCTTCGTCTCCGTACGGGACCGCGGGCCCGGATTCGATCCGGATTCGGTGCCCCAGGACCGGATGGGCGTAAGAGAATCGATCATCGGCCGGATGCAGCGCAACGGCGGCACGGCACGGCTTCGCTCGGTGCCCGGCGGGGGCACCGAGGTCGAGCTGGAGATGGAGAGGGCGGGCGAATGACCGAGACCGAGGCTGCGGGAGAGACCGCACAGCGGCGCGTACGGGTCGTGCTCGTCGACGACCACCGGATGTTCCGCACGGGCGTGCAGGCGGAAATCGGCCAGACTGCCACCACCGGCGTCGAGGTGGTCGGCGAGGCCGCCGACGTGGACCAGGCGGTCACCGTGATCACGGCTACCCGGCCCGAGGTCGTCCTGCTCGACGTGCATCTGCCGGGCGGCGGCGGGGTGGAGGTGCTGCGGCGCTGCGCCCCCCTCATGGGGGCCGCCGAGAACCCCGTACGGTTCCTGGCGCTGTCCGTCTCGGACGCGGCCGAGGACGTCATCGGGGTGATCCGGGGCGGTGCGCGCGGCTATGTCACCAAGACCATCACCGGTACGGACCTGGTCGACTCGATCTTCCGGGTGCAGGACGGGGACGCGGTGTTCTCGCCGCGGCTCGCGGGCTTCGTGCTCGACGCGTTCGCCTCGACGGACGCGCCGCCGGTGGACGAGGACCTCGATCGGCTCACTCAGCGCGAACGGGAGGTCCTGCGGCTGATCGCGCGGGGGTACGCGTACAAGGAAATCGCGAAGCAGCTGTTCATCTCGGTGAAGACGGTGGAGTCCCATGTGTCGGCGGTGCTGCGCAAGTTGCAGCTCTCGAATCGTCACGAATTGACGCGATGGGCGACGGCTCGTCGTCTGGTCTAGGCTCCGTTGTGAGGTAACTGGTACATAGCCGGGCAACCGACTGTGCCGTGATCACCTCTTGTTTTGCGTGATGAATTTGACGGGGAACACCTTCTTCGTGATCACGATCGTCCTGGTCGTGATCGCCGTACTCCTGCCGCTCCTGTTCTGGAGCCGGCTGCGCGGACCCGCAGTGGTGCGGGGCGCCGGCCGGCTGCTGATGGTGCTCTTCGCGCAGGCGACGGCGGTCCTGGTGGTGTTCGTGGCGGTCAACAACTCCAATGGCCTCTACGACAGCTGGGACGACCTGCTCGGTACGTCGAACCATGTGAACACGGCGGTCGATCTCGGCCCCAGCGGCACCGGCGGCAGGCAGATATCCTCGCTGCCGAAGCTGCGTCAGAAGTTCGACAAGGTCGACGACCCCCAGCTCGGCAAGGGACTGCGCCGCACCCATCTCAAGGGCGGGATCTCGGGTGTGGAGGGCGAGGTCTACGTCTGGCTGCCGCCGCAGTACGACGACCCCGCCTACCGCAACAAGAAGTTCCCGGTCGTCGAACTGCTCGCCGGATTCCCCGGCTCCTCCAAGAGCTGGTTCAAGGCCATGAAGGCGCAGTCCAGGATCCAGCCGCTGATCGAGTCGGGCAAGGTCGCGCCCTTCATACTCGTCTCGCCCCGCACGATGCTGCTCGGTGCCTCCGACGCCGGATACGCGAACATCCCGGGCACGGTCAACGCGGACAGCTGGCTGACCGTCGACGTACGCAAGATGATGGCCGACAACTTCCGGGTCTCCCTCAGCCCCGACAGCTGGGCCGTCGCGGGCTACTCCGCGGGCGGGCACGGCGCGGCCAAACTTGCCTTCGCACACCCCGACCGCTACCGCGCGGCCATCAGCCTCTCGGGCTACAACGACCCGGCAGCGGAGAAGGACTCGATCACCGGCTCGGACCCGGACCTGCGCCGCGAGCACGACGTACTGAACATCCTGAAGTCGGCCACGAAGCCGCCGCGCGTCTCGCTGCTGGCGACGGGCGAGGGCGCGGACGGGTACCAGCCCGGTCTCGCACTCCTGCGTGCGGCCAAGGCGCCCACGAAGGTAGAGGTGCGCAGGACGACCGGCGGTCACCTCACCAAGGTGTGGAGCAGGGAACTGCCGTACGCGTTCGAGTGGCTCACGCGGCAGATGCATCTGCAGGGCATGACCCAGCCCCACGGAAAGGACCAGGGAGGGACCGTGGGACAGGCCAAGGGCCGGGGCGAGGACCGGAAGCAGGAGGCGGAGCTGACCGACAGCGCCGCCGGACCGCTGGAGTAGCCCGCTGCGGCCATGGCCTACCGGGGCGACACGTCCAGCGCCATGTCGGTCTTGTCGCCGACCCGTCGGTAGCCGATCCCCGCGTAGATCCGCTCGACGTCCGCGTCTCCCGGCTCCAGCCAGACGACCTTGCAGCCGCGGTCGAATGCGGTGGCGGTCAGATACGCGGAGAGGGCGGCGCCGATGCCGCGGCGGCGGTGTGACGCGGCGACAGCGAGACCGCACAGCTCGCTCATCCCGTCGACCGGAATGGAGCAGCCGCCCGCGGCGACTGTGGTCCCGTCCGTCTCGTCCGTGGCGACGGCCGCGACCCCGCCGCCCTCGTGAGCCCCGCGGAGCCAGGCGATCTCGCCCTCGGTCGGCTCGCCCGTGTCGCCGTACGCGAGATGCTGCACCGCGGCCGCGGCGGTGAATCCGGCCGGGTCGCGGGGCTCGCTGATCGCTGTCCCGGCCACCGGCGCGGGCGGGACGAGGGAGCCGGGCGCGCAGGCCAGCAGCGGGGCGCGGTTGACGACCGCGAAGCCCGCGGCGAGCAGCGCGGGTTCGACTTCGGGCGCGCAGGACGGCAGGAACTCAAGACGCGGCATCCGGTCGCGCTCGCGGAAGACTGCGATCAGAGCGCCGATCTCTTCGGTGGTCGGCTCCGCGCCGTGGTCCGGTATGGCGTAATTCGCTTGCGGGATGGCCCAGTTGGGGTCGTAGCGCACCGTGAAGGGGCCGACTCGCACATGATCGGGCGAGCGGAGCGCGAGGGTGCGTACGTAGTTCTGGACGTCGACGTCCACGTCGGGCTCCTGCCGCGTTCGGGATCTCGGGACGCCGGGGATCCTATGCGGGCCGGGTGGCTCCGGCGAAAGGCATTTCGTCGATCGGCGCGACCCGGACCGGGGCGCCGGGGCGGGGTGCGTGGATCATCTGGCCGCCGCCGATGTAGAGGCCGACATGGCTGATGCCGGAATAGAAGAACACCAGGTCACCGGGGGCGAGTTCGGAGCTGGATACACGCCGGCCCGCGTTGATCTGGGTGTACGTGGTGCGGGGCAGCGAGACTCCCGCGGAGCGCCAGGCGGCCTGGGTGAGCCCGGAACAGTCGAAGGAGTCGGGCCCGGTCGCGCCCCAGACGTACGGTTTGCCGAGCGCCCCGTAGGCGAAGGCGACGGCCTGCGCGGCACGGGGGTTGGGGGCCTGGAGGGAGCCGCGGGGGGCCGCGGAGCGGTCGGCGCGGGTGTCGGTCGCGGCGTCCCCGTAGCCCCCGTTGGACGTCCCCTGCGAGTTGTCGTAGGAGGCGCGCTGCGTGGCAGTGAGCTGGTCCAGCAGGCGTTCGGCGGCCGAGAGCTTCTTCTGGACGGTTGCCTTGTGCCTGGCCAGTTCGGTCTGCCGGGCCGTGAGCGCGCCCATCCGCTCGCCCGCCTCGGCCCGCAACCGGGCGATGTCCACGAGCTGTTGGTGCACTCCGGCGATGGCGTCGGCCTGACGGGTGCCGACCCGCTCGGCGAGCGCGGCCCGCTCCAGATACTCGTCCGGGTCGGAGGTCAGCGCGAGCTGCAGCGCCGGGTCGATGCTGCCTGCGCGGTACTGGGCGGCGGCGATCGAACCGAGCGCGTTGCGTGAGGTGTTGAGGACCTCGGTCCTGCGGGCGGCCTCGTCGCGCAGCTCGTCCAGCGATCTGCGGGCGCCTGCGGTCTCCTCCTTGGCCCCGTTGTACTTCTCGGTGGCGGCCTCGGCCTCCTCGTAGAGCTTGTCGACCTTGGCCTTGACCTGTGCGGGGGTGAGGGCGGGCTCGGCAAGTGCGGTGCCGCCGAATGCGGTGGTCGTTGCGGCGCCGGCGAGCGCGAGGGTGGCGGCGGTCCGGGCCGCGGGCCCGGTGAGCGGATGCTGCTTCGGTTTCCGGTGCGCTGCCACGAGGGCGTCCACGTCCTTCTGTCGTGCCTGCGGTACGAGCCCGAGTCCGACGGCGGTCCGCACAGGGGGAGCGGTCCGCCGCCGGATCTCTCGGCGGTGGTGGCCGACGGCCGCCCGGGAGCTCGGCGGCGGTGGGGAGTCGGTCACCTGAGGAAGGACGCTAAACCTGGGGGTCACGGGGCAGGGGCGCAAGGACCGGTTTTGCCCGAAGCTGGACACCCTGGACCGGTTTCTGGGAGCGGACCTGATGGCACCGGCCCGACCCCGCTACCGCTGTGACCGATGCGGCGAATGAGGCACACCTGCCCAAAGGGCGGTGGTATGGGGATCGTTAGGCTCCGCCTCATGGACGTACTCATCAATGTCTTCGTCGCCCTGCACATCATCGGTATCGCGTCGCTGCTCGGCGGCTTCCTCACCCAGATGAAGGCCATGGGCGCGGGGACGGCCCGCTTCAGCCCTGCGATGCTGCACGGCGCGCTGACGATGCTGGTCACCGGCGTGGTGCTGGTGGGCCTGAACCAGGCGGACGACCAGCCGGTGAACAGCCTGAAGATCGGGATCAAGCTGGCCGTGCTGGTGGTCGTCCTGGGCCTCGTCTACGTCAAGCGGGACGAGGAGAAGGTCGACAAGGCGCTGTTCGGCGCGGTGGGCGGGCTGACGATCGCGAACATCTTCATCGCGACGCTCTGGACCTGATGCGCGGGATGCCCCAGTGAGTCGAAGAACGCCCGGGCGCGCTTCGGAGGCCCGGGCGTTCGGCTTCTGCCGCGTCAGGCGGGGCGCACGCTGCCGTAGATCGGCATGTAGTAGATCGACTCCTCGCGGACGTTCGTACCGGGCTTCGGTGCGTGGATCATCATGCCGTCGCCGATGTAGATGCCGACGTGGCTGATGTCGTCGTAGAAGAAGACCAGGTCACCCGGGAGCAAATCCTTCGTCGCGACCCGCGTGCCCACGTTCACCTGGTCCCAGGTGGTGCGCGGCAGGTCCACGCCGGCCGCCTTCCAGGCGGCCTGGGTCAGCCCCGAGCAGTCGTACGAACTCGGGCCGCTCGCTCCCCAGACGTACGGCTTGCCGATCTGTGCGCGGGCGAAGGCGAGGACCTTGTCGGCCTTGGCCGCGTAGGTGCTGTCGGTGGTTCCGGTGCTTGTACCGGTGCCAGTGCTGGTGCCGGTGTCCGTGCCCGTCCCGGTGCCGGTGTCCTGGCTCTGCGCCGCCTCCTGCTGCTGCCGCGCCTCCGCCGCCGCTGCCTCCTTGGCGCGGGCCTCCGCCTCCGCCTTGGCCTGTGCCTCGGCCTTGAGGCGGGCCTCCTCCTGCTTCTGGCGCTCGAGCGCGGCGAGCCGCGCCTTCTCCTCGGCGGTCAGCTTCGACAGCAGCGCCCGTGCCTCGGCGAGCTTCGCCTGGACCTCCTGCTTGCTGCTGCGCAGGGCCTTCTGCGAGAGCGTGAGCGACTCGAGCTTCTCGGTCGCCGCGGCGCGCTGCTTGGCGTCCGCGGCCCGCTGGGTCTCGTAGTCGTCGATCACCGTGCGCTGACGGTCGGTCATCCGGTCCATCAGCTGCGTCTGGTCGAAGTACGCCTGCGGGCTGTCCGCGAAGAGCAGCGCGGCGGTAGGAGTGACGGCTCCCGTGCGGTACTGCGTGGCCGCGTAGTTGCCCAGGACTCTGCGCGACTCGTTCAGCTTCTCGGTACGCGTGGCGGCATCGTCGAGCAGCTCGTCGACCTCGGCCCGCTTCGTGTCGGTGGATTCCTTGGCCTTGTTGTACTTCTCGGTCGCGGTGCCGGCCTGCCGGTACAGGTCGTCGACCTTCTTCTGCACCTCCTCGATGGAGGGCTTCGGCTCGGTCGGCGCGGCGTTGGCGCTTTGCGTCGACAGCAGCGTGACGCCGGCGATGGCTGCCGTCGTGAGCCCGACGGCGGGTGAGGTCGTGGTACGGCTGCGTTCCTTGCGATGCGACGCCAAGGCCGGCATCTCCTTCTTCCGTGGACCGCCTACCGGGTTAGCTGTCGGGTTCGGGCGGAACGGAAGATCGCCCTACGGACCGGATGGGTGCGGTCCGATTCACCCCGGTTGTGCATAGTGGGTCCCCGGTTCCGAACTTCCTTGCGGAAAGCCCGAATTCGGCGCAGGCTGCCCGATGTGGCGCGGATCGCCAGGGGGATACGGGCCGCCTGGTCGAGCACCGTAGCCAACTCGTGTGGCCGCTGTGAAGGTTGATGTTCGATATGCCCGATACATTTTCGTGACCTTGCCGTTCGACGGACCCGTACGTTCCGGAAGGTGACCCGGCGACATGGCCGGATCACGCAGAGTTGCGAAGGTCACGCAGGGTGGTGGCCGGATGCGGCGGCAAGCTGTCAGTGCGGCGGCCTAGACTCGTAGAGCGATGAGCAGCCTCTTTGACGACAGCTTCCTGGCGGACCTCCAGCCCAGCTCGGAGCACCCTCCGCCGCCGCCCGAGGACCCGGCCCCGGAGGAGATGCCCGACGATCTCTTCCAGGGTGCGTTCGACGTGCCCCCGGCCCGGGATCCGTACCACCGCGACGGCGCCCCGCGCACCGTCGTGGACCCCGCCGCCCTCCTCGAAGGGCTGAACGAACAGCAGCGCGCCGCCGTCGTGCACACCGGCTCGCCGCTGCTCATCGTCGCCGGGGCCGGATCCGGCAAGACCCGGGTGCTGACCCACCGGATCGCGTATCTGCTGGGGACCCGCAGCGTCCACCCCGGCCAGATACTGGCGATCACCTTCACCAACAAGGCCGCCGGCGAGATGAAGGAGCGCGTCGAGCAGCTCGTCGGGCCGCGCGCCAACGCCATGTGGGTGTCCACCTTCCACAGTGCGTGCGTCCGCATCCTGCGCCGGGAGTCCAAGAGGCTCGGCTTCACGTCGTCGTTCTCGATCTACGACGCGGCGGACTCGAAGCGGCTGATGGCGCTGGTCTGCCGGGACCTCGATCTCGACCCCAAGAAGTTCCCGCCGAAGGCCTTCAGCGCCAAGATCTCGAACCTGAAGAACGAGCTGATCGACGAGGAGACCTTCGCCGACCAGGCTGCCGACGGCTTCGAGAAGACGCTCGCCGAGGCGTACCGCATGTACCAGGGCAGGCTGCGCGAGGCCAACGCCCTGGACTTCGACGACATCATCATGACGACGGTGCATCTGCTCCAGGCGTTCCCGGACGTCGCCGAGCACTACCGGCGACGTTTCCGCCATGTCCTGGTGGACGAGTACCAGGACACCAACCACGCTCAGTACACACTCGTACGCGAGCTGGTGGGGACGGGGTACGAGGACCTGCCGCCGGCCGAGCTCTGTGTCGTCGGCGACGCCGACCAGTCGATCTACGCCTTCCGCGGCGCGACCATCCGCAACATCCTCCAGTTCGAGGAGGACTACCCGGACGCGAAGACGATCCTGCTGGAGCAGAACTACCGCTCGACGCAGACGATCCTCTCCGCCGCCAACGCGGTCATCGAGCGGAACGAAAGCCGCCGCCCGAAGAACCTGTGGACGAACGCGGGCGCGGGCGCGCAGATCACCGGCTATGTCGCCGACACCGAGCACGACGAGGCGCAGTTCGTCGCCGACGAGATCGACCGGCTGACGGACGCGGGCGACGCGAAGGCGGGCGACGTCGCCGTCTTCTACCGTACGAACGCCCAGTCCCGTGTCTTCGAAGAGATCTTCATCCGCGTCGGACTGCCGTACAAGGTCGTCGGCGGAGTGCGCTTCTACGAGCGCAAGGAGGTCCGGGATGTGCTCGCGTATCTGCGGGTCCTCGCCAATCCGGAGGACAATGTCCCGCTGCGCCGGATCCTGAACGTCCCCAAGCGCGGCATCGGCGAGCGCGCCGAGGCGATGATCGACGCACTCGCGCTGCGCGAGAAGATCACCTTCCCGCAGGCGCTGCGCCGCGTCGACGAGGCGTACGGCATGGCGTCCCGCTCCGCGAATGCGGTCAAGCGCTTCAACGTGCTGATGGAGGAACTTCGTACGGTCGTCGACTCGGGCGCCGGCCCGGCCGTGGTGCTGGAGGCCGTCCTGGAGCGCACCGGCTATCTCGCCGAGCTGCAGGCCTCGACCGACCCGCAGGACGAGACGCGTATCGAGAACCTCCAGGAACTGGCCGCCGTGGCCCTGGAGTTCGAGCAGGACCGCGCAGAGGAAGAGGGTGCGGGCACGCTCGCCGAATTCCTCGAGAAGGTCGCGCTCGTCGCCGACTCCGACCAGATCCCCGACGAGGACGAGGACGGCTCCGGCGTCATCACGCTGATGACGCTGCACACCGCCAAGGGCCTTGAGTTCCCCGTGGTGTTCCTGACGGGCATGGAGGACGGCGTCTTCCCGCACATGCGCGCCCTCGGCCAGGCGAAGGAACTGGAGGAGGAGCGGCGGCTCGCCTACGTCGGCATCACGCGCGCCCGCGAGCGTCTGTATCTGACAAGGTCGTCGATGCGCAGCGCCTGGGGTCAGCCCTCGTACAACCCGCCCTCGCGCTTCCTGGAGGAGATCCCGGGGCAGCACCTGGAGTGGAAGCGGACCGGCCCGATGGCCGCGCCCGCGGGGCCGACCTCCGGCATCACTTCGTCGCTCTCGTCCTCGCGCTCCCGCTCGGGCGGCGGTGCGTCGGGCTTCGCCACGCGACGTGCGAGCGACAAGCCGGTGATCTCGCTGTCGGTCGGTGACCGGGTCACGCACGACCAGTTCGGTCTGGGGACCGTGGTGGAGGTGACGGGGTCGGGCTCGGACGCGCAGGCGACGGTCGACTTCGGGGACACCAAGCCGAAGCGGCTGCTGCTGCGGTACGCGCCGGTCGAGAAGTTGTGAGGCCTGTGGCCTAGAGCGTGCTTTATGCCCTAGGGCCTGATCCGAACGACAGGCTCTAGGTGGGGTCGAGGCCGTGGCTGCGAAGCCACGGCAGCGGGTCTATGGCCGAGCCGCCGCCGGGCCGGACCTCGAAGTGGAGGTGCGGTCCGGTGGAGTTGCCGGAATTGCCGGAGTACGCGATGACGTCACCGGCCTTGACCGAACCGGAGCGGATCTTGGTGCTGCTGAGGTGGCAGTACCAGGTCTCCGTGCCGTCGGCCGCGGTCACGATGGCCATATTGCCGTAGGCGCTGTTCCACTGCGTACGGACGGTGCCGTCGGTCGCGGCCCTCACCTCGGTGCCGTACGACACCGGGAAGTCGATGCCGGTGTGCACGGACATCCAGTTGACGCCGGCCTGTCCGTAGTACGCGCTCAGACCCTGCTGCTTCACCGGCAGCACGAACTTGGGGCGCAGGGCTTCGCGGCGCCTGGCCTCCTCCTCGCGTTTCTTCTTCTCCGCTTCCTGGCGCGCCTTGAGATCGAGGCGTTCCTGGGTGCGGGAGGCGCGGTCGCCGAAGTCGCGGGCGTCGGCGCTGAGAGCGGCGAGCTGCGTGTCCATCTTGTTGTTCGCCGCGACGGGCTTCACGGAAGACGGATCGGCGGCCGCGAGGCTCTTGGAGTCGTCCTTGGTGTCGGTACCGAGATTGCCGACGGAGGCGGCGGCGATGCCCGCGACGCCCATCACGCAGGCCGAGGGTACGGCGACGGTGAGGAGGGCGGAGCGCTTGGCGGGGGTACGGCGACGGCCGCGGGAGCCGCCGGAGCGGCGGACGGGGCGGGGGGTGACGGCGGCGGAGGCGGGTTCGGGTTCCGGCGCGAAGTCGGATGAGAACTCGGACTCGGGGTCGTGCTCGTGGTCGGCGTCCGATTCGTCGTCGGCCTCGGAGCCGGTCTCGGCATGGGCCTCCGCGTCGAAGTGAGCCTCGTCGAACTGGGCCTCGGCGTCGAAATAGGCCTCGGGCTCGGGCTCGGCCGCGAAGTGAGCCGTTTCGTAGTCGGCCGCCGCGAACTCGGTCGTGAACTCCTGCTGGAAGTCCGGCTGGAAGTCCTGCTGGAACTCGGTGGTGAGGCCGTCGTAGGTCGCCTCGCCGTGGGACTCCGGCTGTAGGTACTCGTGCTCCGGCGTGAACTGCTGCGGTACGACGGGCTGCGCACCCGCGTTCCACGCGGTGGCGTCGTAGGTCCCGGTGTCGAAGGCGGGCGTCGCCCACTGCCCGGTGGTGTCGTACGCGAACGTCGCCGCGGCCGTTTCGTACTGACCCGTCTGCGCGGTCTGGTTCCACGCGTTGGCGTCCCACTGCCCGGTCGTGTCGTACTGGACCGCGGAAGTGTCGTACTGCGGGAATTGATCGGTGTACTGGGGCTGTTGTGCCTGCTGCGCGCCGTAGACGTCGTAACCGGCGGTCTGCTGCGACCCGGTGTCCCACTGGGTGCTGTCGTACTGGCCGCTGTAGCCCGCGTCGTAACTCCCGGGGAGCGCACCGAAGAGCGGGTCGGCGTCGAAGCTGCCAGTGGTCGAATACCCGTCGTATCCGACGTACCCGGCGTGGGCGTGCTGGTCGTTCACCAACTTCTCTCTCGCCTCGGCAGCAGGACCTGGGTTCTGGGGCCACGGGGAGCGGAGGACCCAGAGGGGAAAGCAGTGGCGCGACTGTACCCGGCGGTACGCGACGGCGACAATCTTCGGCAGGTTTTAGGCAATCAGGAAACGGGCATTCGGCCGTCTTTCGGCGGACTGCGGGCACAGCTTTGATCCTACGTTCGAAATACGTTCGACCAATCGTTGCCCAGCGCTACGCCGATTCACGCGACGGAGACGGCTCCCGAGGCGGCTGCCGCCGAGTCGCTCGACTCGAGGGCCTCCCGGATCGCGGCCGCGACGGCGGGGTGGACCGGCAGGGCGAGATGTCCGATTCCGCTGACACGTACGTTCTGCGCGATGAGGTCGGGGTGATCGATGCAGGCCGTCTCGACCGGGACCATGATCTGGTCGAGATCGCTCCAGAAACTCACAAACCGGGTGCGGCACCCGGGAGCGGGCCTGGTCAGCTCCTCGATCACGGCCGAGCCGGGACGCATCTGGCGCACGATGGGGTGCGCACTGGCGAGCGGGGCGACGGCGGTGCCCGAATGCGGCGTTCCGAGCGTGACCAGGGTGCGTACGCGCAGGTCGCCGCCGAGGCACTGCACGTAATAGCGGGCGATCAGGCCGCCCAGGCTGTGCCCGACGATGTCGACCTCGCACCGGCCGGTACGTGCGCAGATCTGCTCGATATGGCGGCCCAGCAGCTCGGCGGCCGTGCGGATGTCGCAGGTCAGAGGTGAGTAATTGAGGCACTCGACGTGCTGTCGGCCGTGCCGGGCGAGGGCGCGGCGCAACAGGACGAAGACGGAGCGGTTGTCCACGAAGCCGTGGAGGAGCACGACGGGCGGGTGGACCGGGCCGCCGGTCGGGAGCAGTGCGGCGTCGGAGGGGTGGGGCTCCGGATCCGGTGCCGGGGTGGGCGCGGGGCGCTCAGGGGTCAGGCCGGTGGGGTAGAGCAGCAGATGCCCGGCGAGGATCGCCAGCTCGAGGGCGGTGGCGCGCAGCATCGCGGCGGATATTCGCAGGTGTCGGACGGGGCGCAGACACAGCGGAAAGAAGGGGAGCACCCTCATGGCCGACCTCCCGTACGGCACGCCTGAGGACGGCTCCGTCCCCCGTGTGCCCTCATGGGAGCTGTCGCAGGTACTGTGCGGCCCCTGGCCCGAACCGGGCCAGGGGCCGGACGGCGTCGTCCGCCGTGCCGCGCGGCTGACGGCACGGGGAACGACCCTGTTGCGGCTCCCGTAGCGATCGTTCCCGCGGCGGTGGTGCGGCTTGTGTTCCGCCTGATGCGGGTACGACGCATAGCGAACTTGTCCCACGTGTGATTTCCCCCTCCCTGTCGACCGCGAAACGGCCGGGTGCGGGATGCTGGAGATAACGTTCGTTCACTTCCCCGGGCCTGAGTCGGCGCGGGACCCCGTGCCCAATGCGGCGCAGTCGGTATGTGGAGGCAGTGATGGGTGTGACCGGTCCGATCCGTGTGGTGGTGGCCAAGCCGGGTCTCGACGGCCACGACCGGGGTGCCAAGGTGATCGCGCGGGCGCTGCGCGACGCGGGTATGGAGGTCATCTACACCGGCCTCCACCAGACCCCGGAGCAGATCGTCGACACGGCGATCCAGGAGGACGCGGACGCGATCGGCCTGTCCATCCTGTCCGGCGCGCACAACACGCTCTTCGCGAAGGTGATCGCGCTGCTGAAGGAGCGCGAGGCGGAGGACATCAAGGTCTTCGGCGGCGGCATCATTCCCGAGGCGGATATCGCTCCGCTGAAGGAACTGGGCGTCGCGGCGATCTTCACGCCGGGGGCGACGACGGCGTCGATCGTCGAGTGGGTCAACGCGAATGTGCGGGAGCCGGCGGGCGCGTAGCGGTTTGCGGGCGGGGCGGTGCGGGTCGCCTGCGGCGGGGCTGTTCCCCTACCCGCCCTCCCCCAGACTCCGTCCGGGGGGACCCCCAACCTCCCCGTATGCGACCTTCGGCCGCATGTCCTCAAACGCCGGACGGGCTGGAATTTCCGCCTGTCCGCCCAGAATTTGAGGCCTCCCGGGCAATCCAGCCCCGTGGGGGTCCCCCCGGACGAAGTCTGGGGGAGTTTGAGGCGCGGGGGTCCGGGGGCGGAGCCCCCGCGAAAGGGGCCGGGGCGGAGCCCCGGGTCAGAGCGGTGTACCCGCAAGCTCCGTCCTCATCGTCGCGCGCAATCTCAGTGTCGACACGAGTCGCTGGAACGCCTCCGACCAGTAGCCCCCCGCCCCCGGCGACGCCCCCTCCGTCTCGTCCGGGGTCGCCGTCAGCAGGTCCAGGCGGCTTGCCTCCGACGGGTCCAGGCAGCGTTCCGCGAGGCCCATCACGCCGCTGAAGCTCCACGGGTAGCTCCCCGCGTCCCGCGCGATGTCCAGCGCGTCGACCACCGAGCGGCCCAGCGGCTCCGCCCATGGCACCGCGCAGACGCCGAGGAGCTGGAAGGCCTCCGACAGGCCGTGCGCCGCGATGAACTCCGCCACCCAGGCCGCCCGCTCGCCTGCCGGAAGCGTCGCGAGCAGCTTCGCCCGCTCGGCGAGGGACGAGGTGCCCGGACCGGTCTCCGGCGGGGCGGCCGGGGCGCCCAGGAGGGCGCGGGACCACTCCGCGTCGCGCTGCCGCACCGCCGCCCGGCACCACGCCGCGTGCAGTTCCTGCCCCCAGTCCTCGGCGACGGGCAGGGCGACGATCTCCTCGGCCGTGCGCCCGCCGAGCCGCGCCGGCCAGGTGGACAGGGGGGCGGCCTCGACCAACTGGCCCAGCCACCATGACCTTTCGCCCCGGCCCGTCGGCGGGTTGGGCACCATCCCGTCGCGTTGCATGTCCGCATCGCATTCGTGCGGTGCCTCGACCGCGATCGTCGCCGCGCCCCCGCCGGCCCCGTCCCCGCTGCGGTCCAGGCCGACGCAGGACGCCGCCCGGGCCGCCATCCGTACGGCGAGCGCGGAGTGCGGCAGCGCGGACAGGAGCTCGGCCGCGGTGGCGCGGACATTGCGGCTGCGGTCGGACAGTGCCCGCTCCAGGAACGGCTCGTCCTCGCCGGACAGCCCCGTACGCAGGGAGTCGAGGAACATCAGCCGGTCCTCGGCACGCTCTGTGCCCCACGTCGCGGTCAGCAGCGCCAGCGCGGCCCCCGCGTCGTGCACCCGCACCGCGGCCAGCAGGGCGACGCGCTCCGCGAACAGCCCTTCGTCCCACAGCCGTTGGACCGCCTCGGCGTCGGTCACATCCGGCAGCACGGCGCTCCCGGACGCGCCGCGCAAGGCGAACTTCCACTCGGGGTTGAGGCGGGCCAGCCACAGCCCGCGCGATCCGGCGAAGGTGAGGACATGCGGTCGCAGGTCGGTCCGCGCCCGGGCCGCGTCGAGCAGCGCGGGAAGCAGGGACGGCGGCGCCTGGTAGCCGTGCTCGTTGGCCGCGGCGAGCCACTGCGGGAGCAGCTCGGTCAGATCGGGTGCCGTACCGCGCCGCCCGCCCGCGTGGGAGGGGGCGGACCGGTCGGCCAGCAGCTGGGCGAGCCGGCGCCGCGCGGCCACGGGCAGCCGCGGCCGTGCGTCGTGCGGCGCGGGCTCGGGACGGTCGGCCGCGGGTGCGGGCAGCAGTCCCGCCCTGCGCCGTACGGTATGGAGCGCCGCGGCGTCCAGCAGTGCGGCCGGGGCGTCCTTGCCCGGGGTCAGGACCGCGTCCGGCGGCGTGCGGCGGTCGGTGCCGAGCAGGGCCGCGGTGACGAGTTCTTCCCAGGCCGATGTGCTGGTGATGCCAGTCATGGGGTCCTCCGTACGTTTCAGATCAGCGGGACCGTCTCGGACCCGTCCTCGGACCAGGCGGCGAGGGGTGAGAAGCCCTGGTGGCCGCACTCGCCGAAGACGGTGACCGGGCCGCCGCCGGAGACGGCCACGAGCTTCAGCAGCCCGGAGCGGGCGAGCGCCGCGGGCGCGACGGGTAGCGCCGTTTTGCCGTCGGCGTCGGCCAGTTGCCACCCGCCGTCCGACGGAACGGGTATGACGCGGCTCAGCGTCACCGGCCAGGAGTCCAGCCAGGGGTCGTTCCGCAGTGCCTGCCCGTACGCCTCAAGGGCCGCAGCGGTCGGGCCGCCCCGCGGTGGCGAGGTGATCGGAACGGGCGCGCCGAACTGCTCGCCCAGGTCCGCCCGCAGCTGTCCCGCACCCGCGTACGGAGTGAGCTCGGCGTCGATCATCAGCCCCACCGGCAGGGCCTGCTGCGGGGAGCGTCCCGCCGCGCCGAAGGAGAGCAGCAGTGCCATGCGCCCGGACTCGCGTCCGTACAGCCAGATACGCCGGGTGGTGATCTTGCCGTCCGAGGAGTCGTACTGAGCGAGGATCAGCCAGTCGTCCCGCACCGCCGGGCCCTCGGCGGGCGAGGTGAGCCCGACCCGGGTGCGGACCGTCGCGGCCAGCGGCTGCGGCAGCCGCTCGATCCCCAGCCAGGCTGCGTCCAGCAGATGGATCAGCGCGCACTCCTCCAGCAGCCGCACCGGCCAGCCGGGACCCGAGCCCGGTATGGCCCCCAACTCACGTACCCGGCCCGCCAGTCCGGGGGCCTGCGCGTCGACCATGCGTGCCGCTGTCTCCTCCCACAGCCCGTACCCGGCCTGCTCGGCCGCGGCCAGGCCGCCGCGCAGCAGGTCGGACAGCCGCTGCTCCAACTCGGTCGCTCCCGCGGTGATCCGCTCCGCCCGGCGCTCGGCCCTGCGCCTGGCCGCCTCGGGATCGGCGGTCTTCGCCGCCTGCTCCGCGTTCGCTCCGCTCTGTTCCTTGTCCGTGGCGCGCTTTTTGCGCCCCTCCAGCCACTCCTCGGCCCAGTCCGGCGTACTCGTGCTCTGGACGGCGTCCTCGTCCGCCGCCCAGAGCAGCAGCAGCCCCAGCGCGTGCTTGCACGGGAACTTCCGGCTGGGACAACTGCACTTGTAAGCCGGGCCGGTGGTGTCGACGACGGTCTGGTACGGCTTGCTGCCGCTGCCCTTGCACAGACCCCACACGGCCCCCGAGCCGCTGCTGCCCGCACCGGACCACGGCCCGGCCGCACCGAGTTTGTTTCCCGCTCTGCGTGACGCGTCGTCAGGAGCCAGTGCCAGCACCTGTTCCGACGTCCAGCGCACCCCCAGCTCCGGGGGGTTCGGGGGTTCTCCCCCGTTAGATCGCAGCATGGTGACGACGCTACGGGTCACCACTGACAATGGCTCTGACCTGCGGATTCTTATCGGGCGAGGTCGATTGTCAGTGGCATGGTGCACCGTGGAATCCACATCGGGTCGAACGATCTGGAACCGATCTGGAGGGGGATCCATGACCGTGTCCGAAACCGGGGCAGCCACCGGCGCCGAGGCTCTGCGGGCGCATGCCGAGGACGCTTTCGCCGAGGAGCTCAAGGCGCTCGCGGCGGCCGACGACCGGCCGCGCCCGGTCAATTGGCGGCTGTCGCCGTGGGCCGTGTCCACCTATCTGCTCGGCGGCGCGCTTCCCGACGGGACGGTGATCACGCCCAAGTACGTGGGTCCGCGCCGGATCGTCGAGGTCGCCGTCACCACACTCGCCACCGACCGGGCGCTGCTGCTCCTCGGCGTGCCCGGCACCGCGAAGACCTGGGTCTCCGAGCATCTGGCCGCCGCCGTCAGCGGCGACTCGACGCTGCTCGTGCAGGGCACGGCGGGCACACCCGAAGAGGCGATCCGCTACGGCTGGAACTACGCCCAGTTGCTCGCCCACGGCCCCAGCCGCGACGCGCTCGTGCCCAGCCCCGTCATGCGCGCCATGGCGGAGGGCATGACCGCGCGGGTCGAGGAGCTCACCCGTATCCCCGCCGACGTGCAGGACACGTTGATCACGATCCTGTCCGAGAAGACCCTGCCGATCCCGGAGTTGGGGCAGGAGGTGCAGGCCGTGCGTGGGTTCAACCTCATCGCCACCGCCAATGACCGCGACCGCGGGGTCAACGACCTGTCCAGCGCGCTGCGCCGCCGCTTCAACACCGTTGTGCTGCCGCTGCCCGCGACGTCCGAGGCCGAGGTCGACATCGTGTCGCGGCGCGTCGACCAGATCGGGCGCTCCCTCGATCTGCCGGCCGTGCCCGAGGGTCTTGAGGAGATCCGCCGGGTGGTCACCGTCTTCCGGGAGCTGCGGGACGGCGTCTCGGCGGACGGCCGCACCAAGCTCAAGTCGCCCTCGGGCACGCTCTCCACGGCCGAGGCGATCTCCGTCGTCACGGGCGGCCTCGCGCTCGCCGCGCACTTCGGCGACGGCGTGCTGCGGCCGGGCGATGTGGCGGCGGGGATCCTCGGCGCCGTCGTCCGCGACCCGGCGGCGGACCGCGTCATCTGGCAGGAGTATCTGGAGACGGTGGTGCGTGAACGGGACGGCTGGAAGGACTTCTACCGCGCCTGCCGTGAGGTGAGCGCATGACCGGCCCCCTGCTCCTCGGCGTACGTCACCACGGTCCAGGTTCGGCACGGGCGGTGCGGGCCGCGCTGGACGCGGCCTCGCCCCCGGCCGTGCTGATCGAGGGACCGCCCGAGGGCGACGCGCTGCTGGCGCTGGCCGCGGACGAGCAGATGCGCCCGCCGGTCGCGCTGCTCGCCCATGCCGTGGACGACCCGGGACGGGCGGCGTTCTGGCCGCTGGCCGCGTTTTCGCCGGAGTGGGTGGCGATCCGCTGGGCGCTGGAGCGAGAGGTGCCGGTGCGGTTCATCGACCTGCCGGCCGCGCATTCGCTGGCACTGGCGGCGGAGGAGGAAAAGGAGAACTCCTCGGACGCGGATCCGGACCGGGACGCGGATCAAAAGCTCCTCCCGGACGCGGTGGCCGTCGACCCCGAATGGGATGCGGTTCCGGGCGGGGAGACGTTCGTCGTTGCGCCCGACGCCAAGTCTGCCGATCCCGAGTGGGATGCCGTGCCCGATGCGGGTGTGCGGATCGATCCCATCGCCGTCCTCGCCGAGACCGCCGGATACGACGACCCCGAGCGGTGGTGGGAGGACGTCGTCGAGCACCGCGGGTCCGGGTCCAGGGCCGGGCCAAAGGGCCGGGCTGAGGACGACCCCCGCGCGCCGTTCGCCGCGCTCGGCGAAGCCATGACCGCGCTGCGCGAGATGTACGGCCACGGCGGGCACGACCGCGACCTCGCCCGCGAGGCCCATATGCGGATCCAACTGCGGGCCGCACGCAAGGAGTTCGGGGACGACGTCGCCGTTGTCTGCGGTGCCTGGCATGTGCCCGCGCTCGCCGGAAAGACCACCCTCGCCGCCGACAAGGCGCTCCTCAAGGGGCTGCCCAAGGTCAGGACCGAGATGACCTGGGTGCCCTGGACACACCGCAGGCTCGCCCGGCACAGCGGCTACGGCGCGGGGATCGACTCACCCGGCTGGTACGGGCACCTCTTCGGCGCCCCCGACCGGCCCGTGGAGCGCTGGATGACCAAGGTCGCCCGGCTGTTGAGGGACGAGGACCGGATGGTCTCCCCGGCCCATGTCATCGAGGCCGTCCGCCTCGCCGACACCCTTGCCGCGATGCGCGGCCGGCCGCTGGCCGGTCTCACCGAGACGACCGATGCCGTACGGGCGGTGATGTGCGACGGCTCCGACGTTCCGATCGACCTCATCAGGGACCGGCTGATCGTCGGGGACGTCCTCGGCGAGGTGCCGGACGCCGCACCGGCCGTGCCGCTGCAGCGCGACCTGAGCCGCCTCCAGCGCAGCCTCCGGCTCAAACCGGAGGCACTGGAGCGCGAGCTGGAGCTCGATCTGCGCAAGGAGACCGACGCGGCGAAGAGCCGCCTGCTGCACCGGCTGAAGCTGCTCGGCGTCGGCTGGGGCGAGCCCGCAACGGGCCGGGGGAGCACCGGCACCTTCCGGGAGAGCTGGCGGCTGCGCTGGGAGCCCGAGCTCTTCGTCAAGGTCGCGGAGGCCGGGGTGTGGGGGACCACCGTGCTCTCCGCGGCCACCGCGAAGGCGGAGAACCAGGCGGTGGCGGCGACCGCCCTCGCCGAGGTCACCGAGCTCGCCGAGCAGTGCCTGCTGGCCGAACTGCCGGGCGCACTCCCCGTCGTGATGACGGAGCTCGCCGACCGTGCCGCGCTCGACGCCGATGTCGGCCATCTGGCGCAGGCGCTCCCCGCCCTGGCCCGCTCCCTGCGGTACGGAGACGTGCGGTCAACCGACACGGCAGCACTCGGCGAGGTCGCGGCCGGGCTCGCCGAGCGCATCTGCGTCGGCCTGCCGCCCGCGTGCACCGGGCTCGACGCGGACGGCGCGGCCGAGATGCGCGGGCACCTGGACGGGGTGCACACCGCGATCGGACTGCTGCCCGCAGCACAGGAGTTGAGCGGGCGCTGGGGTTCTGTCCTGCACCGGCTCGTTGGGCGGGACACCGTACCGGGGGTCATACGGGGCCGGGCCGCCCGTCTGCTGCTGGACGACGGCCGGCTCGAGGAGGCCGAGGCCGCGCGGCTCATGGGCCTCGCGCTCTCGCCCGGCACAGCGCCCACCGAAGCGGCCGCCTGGATCGAGGGCTTCGTCGGCGGTGCCTCGGGAGGAGGGATGCTCCTGGTTCACGACGAGCGCCTGCTCGGGCTCGTCGACGCCTGGCTGACGGGAGTTCCGGCGGACGCGTTCACCGACGTCCTGCCGCTGCTCCGCCGCACGTTCTCCGCGTACGAATCAGGCGTGCGCCGCACCCTGGGCGAGCTGGTCAGGCGCGGGCCATCGGCGGCCCCCGGTGAGACGCGCGCCGAGTCCACGAGCCCCGGCTTCGGCCCGGGCCTCGACGAAGAGCGGGCCGACGCGGTGCTGCCGCTCCTGCGACTGCTGCTCGGCACCCAGGACGCCGACGACAACGACCGTGTGGACAACGACCTTGTGGGGGTGCGCCGATGAGCCACGACGACGAGCGGCTGCGCCGCTGGCGGCTGGTGCTCGGCGGCGAGTCCGCGGACGGCACCGGCTGCGCCCTCGCCGGTACGGACGCGGCGATGGACGGCGCGCTGACCGCCCTCTACGGCAACGAGGGCGCCAGGAACGACGGCCGTGCCGGCAACCGATCGGCAGGCCTGGGGGCTTCCGCGCCCTCGGTCGCCCGCTGGCTCGGCGACATCCGTACGTACTTCCCGAGCTCCGTCGTCCAGGTCATGCAGCGCGACGCGATCGACCGGCTCGGTCTGTCCGCGCTGCTGCTCGAGCCGGAGATGCTGGAGGCCGTGGAGGCGGACGTCCATCTCGTCGGCACCCTGCTCTCGCTCAACAAGGCGATGCCCGAGACGACCAAGGAGACGGCCCGGGCCGTCGTGCGCAAGGTCGTCGACGATCTGGAGAAGCGGCTGGCCACCCGCACCCGCTCCACGCTCACCGGGGCGCTCGACCGCTCGGCGAGGATCAACCGCCCGCGCCACCGGGACATCGACTGGGACCGCACCATCCGGGCCAA
Organism: Streptomyces sp. NBC_01481; assembly: GCF_026339995.1. Lineage (GTDB taxonomy): Bacteria > Actinomycetota > Actinomycetes > Streptomycetales > Streptomycetaceae > Streptomyces. The sequence goes on from NZ_JAPEPT010000005.1 coordinate 77,506, forward strand.
CCTCAAGAACTACCTTCCTGAGTTCAACACGGTCGTGCCCGAGCGGCTCATCGGATACGGACGGGCGTCGCAGTCCGTGAAGAAGGACGTCGTCCTCTGCATCGACCAGTCGGGTTCGATGGCGGCCTCCGTCGTCTACGCCTCGGTGTTCGGCGCGGTCCTGGCCTCCATGCGCTCCATTGCCACCCGCCTTGTCGTCTTCGACACCGCGGTCGTCGATCTCACCGACCAGCTCGACGATCCGGTCGACGTCCTGTTCGGCACCCAGCTCGGCGGAGGCACTGACATCAACCGGGCGCTCGCGTACTGCCAGTCGCAGATAACGCGCCCCGCCGACACCGTCGTCGTACTGATCAGCGACCTCTACGAGGGCGGCATACGGGACGAGATGCTGAAGCGGGTCGCGGCGATGAAGGCGTCGGGCGTGCAGTTCGTCGCGCTGCTGGCGCTCTCCGACGAGGGGACGCCCGCGTACGACCGCGAGCACGCGGCGGCCCTCGCTGCGCTGGGCGCACCGGCATTCGCGTGTACGCCGGATCTGTTCCCGGAGGTGATGGCGGCGGCGATCGAGAAGCGGCCGCTTCCCATACCGGACAAGTGACCCATCAGTAACAGGGGACTTGCGTGCCCCCGGGAGTCTCGTGCGAGCATCGTCCCGATCCCCGCGGAAGGTCCGCTTCCGCCGACAGGGAAGGCTCCCTCACCGTGACTGCCGCAGCTGCTCGTCCTGCTGCTGTCCTGCGCGTACTGCGCCGGGCGGCGGGCGGGCGGCGTGCGCTGCGCGTAATGCTGTTCCTCGGGGGCCTGCTGACGATCGGTCTTCTCCACGGCGGTCAGGCGCACGCGGCCGAACTGCCGCAGCCGATGACGGCCACCGGGGCGTCGGCGATGGCGGCCGACGCCGAGGCGAACGTCGCAACATCGGTGCAGCAGACCCCGGTACGGGAACTGCGGCGTGTGGTGCGGTCCGTCGAGCCGGTGCGTGAAGTCGCGCAGCCGGTCGTGGACACGGTGCGGCATGTCGTACGGCCCGTGGTGCATCAGCTCACCGAGCCGCTAGGCGGGCTGCCCGCCCAGTCGCTGCCGGAGCCCCCTCCCGTACCGCTGACACCTCCGGGCAGCGACGCGGGCAAGGTGGGTACGCCGCAGCTTCTTCTCGCCCGGTCCGCGGCCGTCGAGGCGGGCGGGTCGTCCGAGGCGGCGACCGTCACCACCACGGGACAGCTCGGCAGTTACGACATCGGCCCTGACCGTCCTCGGGTCGAAGCGCGCTCCGCGAAGCCCGTTTCCGCGCCCGCCCAAGTCCCGGGCGGGCCCTGCGACTCCACCCCCGGCGCGCTGCAGCAGTCCGCCGAGACCCACACGCCGCGCACGGGCGACCAGCATGCGGCGACGAGTGCGTACGACAGGCCGTTCGCGCTCGTACCCGGCGCGGGCGGGTCGGCGGCGGATGCGCCGACCCGCGAACGAACCCGCGACATCCTCGAATTCCCCGGCTAGGGCAGTCCTTTCCCCCGCACAAGACCTGCCGCGCGGGGGCGGGACAGGTCTGCCCGCCAACCGGATAGTTCCGGACAGCCGAACCAATTCGAAGGATTTGACACCAGCATGCACAAGAACATTCGCCGTTCCATAGCCGTCGCCGCCACGGCCACCGGTATGTGGGCGCTCGGCACCGCCGCGGCGAGCGCCGACGAGCTGCCCGTCTCCGTGCCGCTCTCCACGCCCGACTCGGCGGCCGACGTCGTCGACGACGTCACGGACGTCCCGTCGGAGGTCCGCTCGGAGATCCCGTCCGGCGTTCAGTCCCGCGTTCAGGGCATCGACGCCGCCCGGGCCGCCTCCGACGCGCGCGCCACCGCCACGGCCGCCGACGCTCAGGGTTCGGCCCAGGGCATCGCCGAGCAGGCCCGTCAGTACGCCGAGGCCGAGCTGCCGACGTACGAGGTCCCCGCGTACGAGGTCCCGGCCACCCCCGACGTCGCCGACGTCCAGGCCGAGATCGACTACCTCTTCGGTCCGCTGGCCGCCTTCGCGCCGCAGCTCGCCGAGCAGGCCCCGGCCCAGGCCCAGTACACGGCGCAGAGCACCCTCGCCGCCGCCACCCCGATCGTCGGCGCGGCCGCGCAGGACACCCTGCCGCCCATCGCCTCCCGGGCCGTCGACGGCGTCCTCCCGGTCGCCGGTCAGGCGGTCGGCGACGTCGGCGGGCTCGCCCAGGGCGTGGTCGGTGACGTGACGCCGTTCGCGGGCGGTGTCGTCTCCGAGGTCCAGCCGTTCGCCGGTGGCGTGGTCTCGGAGGTCCAGCCCTTCGCGGGCGGCGTCGTCGGCGCGGTCACGCCGCTCGTCGACACCGTCGTCGGCCAGGTCCAGCCCGTCGCGTACGGCGTCGGCGGCAGCGTGGGCACCCTCGCGCAGGGCGTCGTCGGTGACGTCGCTCCGTTCGCGGGCGGTGTGGTCTCCGAGGTCCGGCCGTTCGCGCAGGACGTCTACGGCACGGCCGACTCGACGCAGCTCACCGGCAACGCCGTCTCCGGCGCTCAGGGTCTGGCCACGACGGTCACCCCGGGTTACGCCTCGCACCTGACCCAGGGCATCTGAGGCGGCAGCACTGTCCGGCTGGCGGGCCGGATTTTCCACGGGCGGTCCTCATTGGGGTGGGGACCGCCCGTTTCCTTCGGTGTAGCCCCTGTTCGGCGCGCCCACCCGTGCGATCTGTGACCGTAATCACCGCTCAGGTGTGATCTGCGATTTAGGGACCCCGGTCCGGCGGGGATAACCTGCGAGACGGACATGCCGCGTACTCGGCCACCGTGTACGCCTCCCTTGTGACAGCGCAGTCACGTTGCCCTTCGCGGCACGCCCACGCAGACAACGAACCGCGATCAGTAGAAAAGGGACGGACGCGCGTGGACCTGTTCGAGTACCAGGCGAGGGACCTCTTCGCCAAGCACGGTGTACCGGTGCTGGCCGGTGAAGTCATCGACACGCCTGAGGCGGCGCGCGAGGTGACCGAGCGTCTGGGCGGCCGGTCGGTCGTCAAGGCGCAGGTGAAGGTCGGCGGCCGCGGCAAGGCCGGCGGCGTGAAGCTGGCCTCCGACCCGGACGACGCCGTCGAGAAGGCCGGTCAGATCCTCGGCATGGACATCAAGGGCCACACGGTCCACAAGGTCATGCTCGCGGAGACGGCGCCGGAGATCGCCGAGGAGTACTACGTTTCGTACCTCCTCGACCGCACCAACCGCACGTTCCTCGCCATGGCCTCCGTCCAGGGCGGCGTGGAGATCGAGGTCGTCGCGGAGGAGAACCCCGAGGCCCTCGCGAAGATCCCGGTCAACGCCAACGAAGGCGTCGACCTGGAGAAGGCCCGCGAGATCGTCGCGGCCGCGAAGTTCCCGGCCGATGTCGCCGACCAGGTCGCCGACATCCTCGTGACCCTGTGGAAGACCTTCATCGAAGAGGACGCCCTCCTCGTCGAGGTCAACCCGCTGGCCAAGGTCGCCGACGGCCGCGTCATCGCTCTGGACGGCAAGGTCTCGCTCGACGAGAACGCCGACTTCCGCCAGCCGGAACACGCTGCGTTCGAGGACAAGGACGCAGCCAACCCGCTCGAGGCTGCCGCCAAGGCCAAGAACCTCAACTACGTCAAGCTCGACGGCGAGGTCGGCATCATCGGCAACGGCGCGGGTCTGGTCATGTCGACCCTCGACGTCGTCGCGTACGCCGGTGAGAACCACGGCGGCGTGAAGCCCGCGAACTTCCTCGACATCGGCGGCGGCGCCTCTGCCGAGGTCATGGCGAACGGCCTCGAGATCATCCTCGGCGACCCGGACGTCCGGTCCGTGTTCGTCAACGTCTTCGGCGGCATCACCGCCTGTGACGAGGTCGCCAAGGGCATCGTCCAGGCTCTGGAGCTGCTCAAGACCAAGGGCGAGGCAGTCACCAAGCCGCTGGTCGTGCGCCTCGACGGCAACAACGCGGAGCTGGGTCGCCAGATCCTGTCCGACGCCAACCACCCGCTCGTGCAGCGCGTGGACACCATGGACGGCGCGGCCGACAAGGCCGCCGAGCTCGCGGCCGCGAAGTAAGGGAATTCAGACCACCATGGCTATCTTCCTCACCAAGGACAGCAAGGTCATCGTCCAGGGGATGACCGGCTCCACCGGCATGAAGCACACCAAGCTCATGCTGGCCGACGGCACCAACATCGTCGGTGGCGTGAACCCCCGCAAGGCGGGCACCAGCGTCGACTTCGACGGCACCGAGGTGCCGGTCTTCGGCTCCGTAGCCGAGGCGATGGAGAAGACCGGGGCCGACGTCTCCGTCCTCTTCGTGCCGCCGGCGTTCGCCAAGGCCGCCGTCGTCGAGGCGATCGACGCCGAGATCCCGCTGGCCGTCGTCATCACCGAGGGCATCGCGGTGCACGACTCCGCCGCGTTCTGGTCGTACGCGGTCAGCAAGGGCAACAAGACCCGGATCATCGGTCCGAACTGCCCCGGCCTGATCACCCCCGGCCAGTCCAACGCCGGCATCATCCCGGGCGACATCACCAAGCCCGGCCGCATCGGTCTCGTGTCCAAGTCCGGCACGCTGACCTACCAGATGATGTACGAGCTCCGTGACATCGGCTTCTCCTCCGCCGTCGGCATCGGTGGCGACCCGGTCATCGGTACGACGCACATCGACGCCCTGGCGGCGTTCGAGGCTGACCCGGAGACCGAGCTGATCGTGATGATCGGCGAGATCGGCGGCGACGCCGAGGAGCGTGCGGCGGACTTCATCGCGAAGAACGTCTCCAAGCCGGTCGTCGGCTACGTCGCGGGCTTCACCGCGCCCGAGGGCAAGACCATGGGCCACGCCGGCGCCATCGTCTCCGGCTCCTCCGGCACGGCCGCGGCGAAGCAGGAGGCCCTCGAGGCCGCGGGCGTCAAGGTCGGCAAGACGCCGACCGAGACGGCCAAGCTGGCGCGCGCCATTCTGGCCGGCTGACCTTCGCAGTACTCACGTGTGGGCCCGTACCTCTCAACGAGGTGCGGGCCCACACGCGTTGCTGGGCGCTCCTGCTCGGCGCCGTGGCTCAGCGATCTTGCGGTACAAGCCGTTCCGGGCCGTGCACCGGCTCGGAGAGCAGTCTCGCGCGCAGCTTCTTGTCCTTCGGGGTCAGCTTCTGCGGTCCTTTGTGCGGCGGTACGCCCTCGACCTGTCGGCCGGGGGAGACCGGCGGCTCGTACCGGGTCGGCGCGTTGAGCATGGTCAGAGTGGTGACACCGACGATCAGGGTGGTGACGGTGACAGCGACCCGCGTCCAGAACCGGGCTTGGCGCTCGCTGCCCGTCCGTACCGCCTGCGCGGGCATCAGCCGGGGCGCCGGACAGGAGTTGGCGAGTGCGGTGAGCCGGTCGTGGAGTGAGTCCGGCGCGTCGAGTCCGGGCACCCGCTCGGCCAGGGCTGCGCGCGCGTGCAGCACCCGGCTCGCCGCGGCGGGCGTGCTCGCCTCCGTCTCGGCGGCCGTGTCGGGCAGGTCGAGGCCCACGCCGTCGTAGAGCAGCAGCGTCCGGCGGTAGTGCGGGGGCAGTTCGAGGAGTGCGTCCAGCAGTTCGCGGCGGTCCTGCTCGGCGGGCGGGGGGTCGGGGTGGCGGTGGACGCGCCGCATTCGCTGCCAGGGAGACATGGCGTGCTCGTACGCGGCGGCCCGCACCCAGCCGGGCGGGTCCCCGTCGACCGCGACCTCGGGCCAGCGCTGCCAGGCGAGGTGGAAGGCGCGCTCGACGGCCTCGTGGGAGAGCCTGCGACGGCCGGTGAGCAGGTAGGCCTGGCGCACGAGCGCGGGGGCGGCGTACGCGTAGAGGGCGTCGAAGGCCTCGGCCGGGGTGGGGGCCGGGGGTACGGGCGGTGTCAGGGGCGGGCTGGACTGCGGTGCGGCGGAGGGCGGCGGGGCCGGGTGGGCGGGGAGCGTGGGGGGCTTGGCCGCGCGCTTGGCGGCGGGCTTCGGCCGGGTGGTGGCGTGGGACTGCTTGGGCTTGGGCTCGGGCTTGGGTGCCGGTTCATGGTCCGGGGCAGGGTCCGGCATACGGGACGACTCCTCGGGTCCCGCATCCGCGAGGAGCTGCGCGTACAGCCTGAGCTTGCGTCCCCGGGGGCTGCTCCGCCCGGTCTCCCAGTTTCTGACCGTCGCCCGTGTGACGCCTACCGTTGTTGCCACCTGCTCCTCGCTCAGGGACATCGCCTCGCGCAGCCTGCGCCGTTCCTTGGGGGAGGGCAGGGAGTCGGACGCAGAGTGTCGGGTGCTCTCAGTCATGAGAGGCTCCGCGCAGCGCCGCACCAGGCGAAAAGTACATAAACGTATCTTGAGCGACACAGCGGGCATTCGCCTGTTACATGGATAAACCGCGTGTCGTTGGCAGCATGGCCGCGTGACGCAGATGACTGAGCCCAGCCCGTTGCTGTCGCAGGCCCCGGCCGTCGTCCAGGGGGGCCGGGCGCCCGCGCTGGCCGCGGCCGTCGTATGCGGGGTGACCGCCGCGGGGCTCGGGCTCGGCGCGCTTGCCGCCCTCGTGATGGTGCTGTGGATCAGCTCCCCCTACCCGGACAGGGGTCCTGGCGGGGCACTGCACGTCGCCGCGGGGCTGTGGCTGCTGGCGCACGGCACGGAGCTCGTACGCGCCGACACGCTCTCCGGGAACCCGGCGCCGGTCGGCGTCGTACCGCTGCTGCTCGTCGCCCTGCCCGCGCTGCTCACGTACCGGGCCGCGCGCGATGCGCTCGAACCGGACGAGGGGCGGCCGCGGGCGTCGGCGCGGGGGGTGCTGTGCGCGGTGACCGCGGGATATCTGCTGGTCGGCGGGGCCGTGGTGGTCTATGCGACGCGCGGTCCGCTGGCCGCCGACGCGCTGAGCGCGCTCCTCCATGTGCCGCTGGTGGCCGGGGCCTCCGCGGCGGCCGGGGTGTGGACCGCGAGCGGGCGGCCGATCGGGCCGCTGCCCGCGTGGCTGCCCGAGCGGGTACGGGTCGAGCTCGCCCGTACCCGGAACACCGTCGCCGCGCGGTCCGCGGCGGCGGGGGCGCTGGCGCTGCTGGGGGGTGGGGCGCTGCTGGTCGCGGTGTCACTGGTGTGGCACGCGGACGCGACGCAGGAATCGTTCCTGCACCTCGCGGATGAGTGGTCGGGACGGCTCGCGCTGCTGCTGCTGGGGCTTGCGCTGGTGCCGAACGCGGCAGCGTGGGGCGCGGCGTACGGTCTCGGCCCGGGTTTCTCGCTCGGTACGGGCGCCATGGCGACGCCGCTCGCGCTCACCGGCGACCCGGCACTGCCCCACTTCCCGCTGCTGTCCGCGGTCCCGGCGGAGGGTCGCGGGACCCCGCTGAACTGGGCGGTGGTGGTCGTGCCGGTGGTGGCGGGGATGGTGATCGCCTGGTTCACGGTACGGAGAGACGCGGTGTCGGGCGTCCGCGAGACCGCGCTCGCGGCGCTGCTGGGCGCGGTGGGCTGCGGGCTCCTCACCACAGGGCTCGCGGCGGCGGCGGGCGGCCCGATGGGCACGGGCAGGCTGGCGGCGTTCGGCCCGGTGTGGTGGCTGACGGGCGCGGCGGCGACGGCCTGGACGGCGGCGGTGGGGGTGCCGGGGGCGCTGGGGGTACGGGCGTGGCGGATGCGGGGGGCGGGGGTTGTGGCCGAGCCTGCTTTGTCGGCGGCGGCGTCGTCGTCGGAGGAGGCGGAAGGGTACGACTTCCTGCCGGTGGTGGCGCTGGAGGAGGCGTCGGGGGGCCTGATGGCGGAGTTCCCGCCGGTGCCGGTTGCGGCGGAGCCGGAGGGTGAGCCACCGGCACCAGAGGAGCCCGGGCCGTCGGTGCCGCTGGTTGCGGCGAAGCCGGAGGGTGAGCCTCCGGCACCGGAAGAGCCCGGGCCGTCGGCGGCACCGTAAGGGTTTATCCCCAGCCCCACCCCTTCCCGAAACTGGGGGCACGGCCCCCAGACCCCTGGGAGGCGGCAGCTTCGCGCCGCAGGCCGGGCAGGGGGGCAGGCCCCCGGCCCGGGCGTGCGGCAGCTTCGCGCCGCAGGGGGCGTGGGCGGGGTCCGCAGACCTGTCTGGGGTGGGGCAGTTGTGGGCCGCAGGCCGGGCAGGGGGGCAGGCCCCCGGCCCCGGGCGTGCGGCAGCTTCGCGCCGCAAGGGGGCGTGGGCGGGGTCCGCAGACCTGTCTGGGGCGGGGCAGTTGTGGGCCGCAGGCCGGGCAGGCCCCCGGCCCCGGGTGCCCGGCAGCTTCGCGCCGCAAGGGGTGTCGGCGGGGTCCGCAGACCTGTCTGGGGTGGGGCAGTAGTGGGCCGCAGGCGGGCATGGGGCAGGCCCCTGGCCCCGGGTGTGCGGCAGCTTCGCGCCGCAGGGGGCGTCGGCCAGACTTGCCCCACCCGGATGGGCACCCGGGCAAGCCCCAGCCGCCACGATGGGGCGGGAGCGGAGGCATCGCCGCCCGCGCTCAGTGGGCCGGGGGCTACTCCTTGACGCCGATCACTCCGCGCAGCGGATCCGGCAGCAAGTCGTTGCAGGCCAGCTGGCCCGACTTCGTCAGGGCGTCGTTCACGCACGTGTAGTAGTCGCGGTACACCAGCTGCGCCGTGAACGACGCCGCCACGATCACCAGCGCGATGCTCGCCATCACCAGGCCGCTCACCGCCGCCGTCAGCTGGGGCTTGTTCGGGGGCGTCGGCGGCGTCGGGGGCGGGGGAGGGGACGTCGGGTCCACCCGGCGGCGCTGGGGCTTGGCGCGCAGGGAGCTGATGCTCCAGTACAGCGCCAGCGCACCCAGCAGCAGCGCGATCTCCGGGAGGTCGAACAGGGCGAAGAAGAACGCCCACATGCCCGACAGCAGCGCATACCGAGCCCGCCGCTGGGCCGGGTCCGTCGGGTCCCACTTCAGGCCGCCGGGCGAGCCGCCGTCCTTGCCCTCTCGGCCTCCGCCGTTCTGGCCGTTCTCGCCGTTCTGGCCGCCGGGGCGGCCGCCGAAGCCGCCGCCCGACGAGCGGCCCGGCTGGCGGCTGCTCCACTGGCTGCCCCAGGCCGGGCGCTCGCCCTGGTCGCCCGAGGGGTCCGACGAGCCGGACGAGGGATCGTCGGAGTTGCCGTCGTTCGCAGGGTGGCGCGGCTGCCAGGGCTGGTCCGGCCGGCCCTCCGGCGGCGGCGCGAAGGGATTGTTGTCATCCGTGGACTGGCGCTCCCGCGGCAACAGGAGGTCCGTACGGCGGCGTCGGTCCGGCATCTGGTGAACGTCTTCCCCTCAGACCCAGCGCGCATGGGGTCTCGTGTCGTCGTGCCCGTCGGGGGACGGGCCTGTCCCCAGACGCTACCTCCCGGCCACGCCCCCGTCCCGTGGGGGCCGTTCTGTGTGCCGGTATCGTTGCTGACGGTCGGCCCCTTCGTAGAGTTCCCCGTATCGCGGGGCGCGAATGATTCGTAGGACCGCACAAACGCCGAACAGCCAGCGAACAGCAAGCACGCGAGAAAGAGACCCGCCGTGGCCTCCCCGCCCCACTCCGCCCGCCCGGCCCGCCTCGTGGTCCTGGTCTCCGGATCCGGTACGAATCTGCAGGCTCTGCTCGACGCCATCGACGACGATCCGCAGGGCTTCGGCGCCCGTATCGTCGCCGTCGGGGCAGACCGGGACACGATCGCCGGTCTCGAGCGTGCCGAGCGCGCCGGGCTGCCCACTTTCGTGTGCAAGGTGAAGGACTACGAGACCCGCGAGGCGTGGGATCTCGCGCTCGCCGAGGCCACCGCTGCGTACGAACCGGACCTGGTCGTCTCGGCCGGTTTCATGAAGATCGTGGGCAAGGAATTCCTCGCCCGTTTCGGCGGACGGTTCGTGAACACGCATCCCGCCCTGCTGCCCAGCTTCCCCGGAGCCCACGGCGTGCGTGACGCGCTCGCGTACGGCGCGAAGGTCACCGGGTGCACCGTCCACTTCGTCGACGACGGCGTCGACACCGGACCGATCATCGCGCAGGGCGTGGTCGAGGTCCGGGACATGGACGACGAAGCCGCTCTTCACGAGCGCATCAAGGAAGTCGAGCGTCAGCTGCTCGTCGAGGTCGTGGGGCGTCTGGCCCGCAACGGCTACCGCATTGAGGGACGAAAGGTTCATGTCGGTGAATAAGCCCATCCGTCGCGCGCTGGTGAGTGTCTACGACAAGACAGGGCTGGAGGAGCTCGCCCACGGGCTCCACGAGGCCGGCGTCGAGCTGGTATCCACCGGTTCCACCGCCGCGAAGATCGCCGCGGCCGGAGTGCCGGTCACCAGGGTCGAGGAGCTCACCGGCTTCCCCGAGTGCCTGGACGGCCGGGTCAAGACGCTGCACCCGCGCGTGCACGCCGGGATTCTCGCCGATCTGCGCCTCGAGTCGCACCGCGAGCAGCTCGCGGAGCTCGGCGTCGAGCCCTTCGACCTGGTGGTCGTGAACCTGTACCCCTTCCGGGAGACCGTCGCTTCGGGCGCCACCCCGGACGAGTGCGTCGAGCAGATCGACATCGGCGGCCCGTCGATGGTCCGCGCCGCTGCCAAGAACCACCCGTCCGTCGCGGTCGTCACCAGCCCCGCGCGGTACAAGGACGTTCTCGCCGCGGTCAAGGAGGGCGGCTTCGACCTCGCCGCCCGCAAGCGTCTGGCCGCCGAGGCCTTTCAGCACACCGCCGCGTACGACGTGGCCGTCGCCTCCTGGTTCGCGAGCTCCTACGCCCCGGCCGACGAGTCGGGCTTCCCCGACTTCCTCGGTAGCACCTGGGAGCGCGAGAACGTCCTGCGCTACGGCGAGAACCCGCACCAGGGCGCCGCGCTGTACGTCAACGGCAACGGCGGCCTCGCCGAGGCAGAGCAGCTGCACGGCAAGGAGATGTCGTACAACAACTACACGGACACGGACGCCGCCCGCCGTGCCGCGTACGACCACACAGAGCCGTGCGTCGCGATCATCAAGCACGCCAACCCGTGCGGTATCGCGGTCGGCGCGGACGTCGCCGAGGCGCACCGCAAGGCGCACGCCTGCGACCCGCTCTCCGCGTTCGGCGGAGTGATCGCGGTCAACCGGCCGGTCTCCAAGGAGATGGCGGAGCAGGTCGCGGAGATCTTCACCGAGGTCATCGTCGCCCCCGGCTACGAGGACGGCGCGGTCGAGATCCTCGCCCGCAAGAAGAACATCCGCGTGCTGCGCGCCGAGGGCGCCCCGGCCAACCCGGTCGAGCTCAAGCCGATCGACGGCGGCGCGCTGCTCCAGGTCACCGACCGCCTCCAGGCCGACGGCGACGACCCGGCGAACTGGACGCTCGCAACCGGCGAGGCGCTGACCGCCGGCGATCTGGCCGAGCTCGCCTTCGCGTGGCGGGCCTGCCGCGCGGTGAAGTCCAACGCGATCCTGCTCGCGAAGGGCGGTGCGTCGGTCGGCGTCGGCATGGGCCAGGTCAACCGCGTCGACTCGGCGAAGCTCGCGGTCGAGCGCGCCGGCGAGGAGCGGGCGCAGGGCTCGTACGCGGCCTCGGACGCGTTCTTCCCGTTCCCGGACGGCCTGGAGATCCTGACCGCGGCGGGCGTCAAGGCCGTGGTGCAGCCGGGCGGTTCGGTACGGGACGAGCTGGTGGTCGAGGCGGCGAAGAAGGCGGGCGTGACGATGTACTTCACGGGCACGCGCCACTTCTTCCACTGACCCGACTGGATCTGACCTGAACGGCAGAAGGCCGTAAACCCCGCCCGCCGACGGGGTTTACGGCCTTCGTGCTGTCGAAAGGCTCAGCTCAGCGCTGCGCGCGATTGAACCACTCGCCGCCGTCGGACTTGCCGACGAACACGGTGATGAGGATCGCGAGAACGGTGTGTACCAGGCCCACGACGACGAACGGGTAGATGCCCAGGACCGCCGTGATGATGCCGAAGACCATCGCGGTGACGCGGATGCCGTTGCCGCCGCTGCTGAACTTGACGCCGAGCACGATCGCGAGGATGCCCCAGGCCAGGATCAGGAAGGCGATGGCCCACACCGCGCCGACCGAAAAGTCGGCGAGCTGCTGGAACTGGACGTCGTCCTTGAGGGCCGGGTCGTCCTTGGCCTTGGCGACGCCGATGGCACCCAGCGCGCCGAAGATCGCGCCGATCACCTGGAAGCCCGCGATGATGAAGAGCATCACGCGAGCCGCCTTCACCCCGCCCGGCATCTCCGTGGGGCCGCCCACGAAACCGCCGCCGTACGGCGTGACCGGCGGGGCCTGCGGGTAGCCGTAACCGGGCTGACCCTGCGGCTGGGGCTGGCCGTAGCCCGGCTGGCCGCCCTGGGGCTGGCCGTAGCCCGGCTGACCGCCCTGAGGCTGGCCGTACGGGTTGTTCGGGTCGCCGAAGCTCATGGGGGGATTCCTCCGTTGAAAGTGCGGGGACGATGCGGTCCGAGCGGAGGAACTTCACAAGATCAGCGGTTTGCCCCCCAACACTGCCGCGGTACTGCGCGGATCATCGTGGTATTAACGTCGACTTTTTGTCCAGTCGGTATCCCTATGTGTTGTGCAAGTGCAACCTCCCCTGCTGTTTGCCGGGGCAGGAGGGGAGCGTGCGGCCACCGGAACGAGGGCCGAATTGGAACCCGGGCGGGTCCATCCGCGAGGATGGGTCCATGACTGCCCAGATTCTCGATGGCAAGGCCACCGCAGCCGCGATCAAGTCCGACCTGACCGCCCGCGTGGCGGCCCTCAAGGAGCGGGGCATCACCCCCGGCCTCGGGACGCTGCTCGTCGGGGACGACCCCGGCAGCCGGTGGTACGTCAACGGCAAGCACCGCGACTGCGCGCAGGTCGGCATCGCCTCCATCCAGCGCGAACTGCCGGACACCGCCTCGCAGGAAGAGATCGAGGCGGTCGTCCGCGAGCTCAACGACGACCCCGATTGCACCGGCTACATCGTCCAACTCCCGCTGCCCAAGCACATCGACACCAACAAGGTGCTCGAGCTGATGGACCCGGCCAAGGACGCGGACGGGCTGCACCCGATGAGCCTCGGGCGCCTCGTGCTGGGCATCGAGGGGCCGCTGCCGTGCACTCCGAACGGCATCATCCAGCTGCTCCGCCACCACGGCGTCGAGATCAAGGGCGCGCACATCGTGGTCCTCGGCCGCGGTATCACCGTGGGCCGCTCCCTGCCGCTGATGCTCACCCGCAAGTCCGAGAACGCGACGGTGACGCAGTGCCACACCGGCACGCGCGATCTGCCGATGCATCTGCGGCAGGCCGACATCATCGTGTCGGCGGCCGGTGTGCAGCACATCATCAAGCCCGAGGACGTCAAGCCGGGGGCCGCGGTCCTCGACGTCGGCGTCAGCCGTGACGCGGAAGGCAAGATCGCCGGAGACGTTCACCCGGGCGTCGCGGAGGTCGCGGGCTGGATCTCGCCGAACCCGGGAGGCGTGGGCCCGATGACTCGCGCGCAGTTGCTGGTCAATGTCGTCGAGGCGGCCGAGCGCGCGACTGTCGCTGCCGAGGGCTGAGCGGATCGGGAGAGGCTGAGCCCATGGGCGTACGCACGAACGACGAATCCGAGCCGGCGGGCGGCGCGGCGGGCGCGGCCCCCGGGGCCGGGCCCGGCCGCGCGGGCGAGCCTGCCCCGGACGTGGCGGCCGCATCGCCTGCCCCGGACGTGGCGGCCGCGGCCGTCATGGCAGAGGCGGTCCACCCGCGGACCGCGGCTGCGGACGCCGACTCCGAGGGCTCCAGCGGTACGGGTACCGGCTCCGGCGACTCGGACAGGAGGCCGGAGGTCCACACCGCCGACGGGCTGCACGCGCCGGAGGCCGAGACCCCGCCCGCCCCCAAAGCCCCCTCCCGGCGGCCGCCCTCCCTCACCCGGGACACCGCCCGGCCCGAAGGCGGCGGGCGCGCCGCCCCCGGCGACGCTTCCGCGCCCGCGCGGCAGTGGCCCCTGCTCACCGTTCTCGCCCTGGCCGGTCTCGGGCTCGTCGTCGTCGGCACGGACGCCTTCGCCGACGCGTTCCGGGTGGGCACGATCCTCATCGGGGTCGCGCTCATCACCGGCGCCGTCCTGCGCCGGATCCTGCCCTCCGTCGGAATGCTCGCGGTGCGCTCCCGCTTCACCGACATGGTCACGTACGGACTGCTCGGCACGGTGATCGTGCTGATCGCGCTCGTGACCCAGCCGAACCCCTGGCTGGACGTCCCGTTCCTGGAGGACGCGGTCCACTTCACCGTGCGTTAGCGCGCGCTCACGTCGAGTACCTTGATGGCGGGACACATCGACGCGTGAGAGGGACGTTCCACCTCATGGCCAAGATCACCGTAGCCAACCCCGTCGTCGAGCTCGACGGCGACGAGATGACCCGCATCATCTGGTCCTTCATCAAGGACAAGCTGATCCTTCCGTACCTCGACGTCGAGCTGAAGTACTTCGACCTGGGCATGGACCACCGCGACGCCACCAACGACCAGGTGACCGTCGACGCGGCCAACGCCATCAAGGAGTACGGCGTCGGCGTGAAGTGCGCGACCATCACGCCGGACGAGGCGCGGGTCGAGGAGTTCAACCTCAAGGCGATGTACCGCTCGCCGAACGGCACCATCCGCAACATCCTCGGCGGCGTGATCTTCCGCGAGCCGATCATCATGGAGAACGTGCCGCGGCTCGTACCGGGGTGGACCAGGCCGATCGTCGTCGGCCGTCACGCCTTCGGCGACCAGTACCGCGCCACCGACCTGAAGATCCCGGGCCCCGGCACGCTCACCATGACCTTCACCCCCAAGGACGGCTCCGAGCCGATCGAGGTGGAGGTCCACGAGTTCCCGGGCGCCGGTGTCGCGCTCGGCATGTACAACCACGACGACTCGATCCGCGACTTCGCGCGCGCCTCGTTCCGCTACGGCCTGGCGCGTGACTTCCCGGTCTACCTGTCGACGAAGAACACGATCCTCAAGAAGTACGACGGCCGCTTCAAGGACATCTTCCAGGAGACCTTCGACGCCGAGTTCAAGGCCGACTTCGACAAGGCCGGTCTGACCTACGAGCACCGCCTCATCGACGACATGGTCGCCGCGGCGCTCAAGTGGGAGGGCGGCTACGTCTGGGCGTGCAAGAACTACGACGGCGACGTCCAGTCCGACATCGTCGCGCAGGGCTTCGGCTCGCTCGGCCTGATGACCTCGGTCCTCATGTCGCCCGACGGCAGGACCGTCGAGGCCGAGGCCGCGCACGGCACGGTCACCCGCCATTACCGCCAGCACCAGCAGGGCAGGGCGACTTCGACCAACCCCATCGCCTCGATCTTCGCCTGGACCCGTGGTCTCGCCCACCGGGGCGAGCTGGACGGCACACCCGAGGTCACCAGGTTCGCCCAAACCCTGGAGCAGGTCTGCATCGACACCGTCGAGAGTGGCCGGATGACGAAGGACCTGGCCCTGCTGATCTCCAAGGACACGCCGTGGCTGACCACGGAGCAGTTCCTGGACGTGCTTGACGCGAATCTGCGGAAGAAGATGGCCTCCGCCTGACGGCCAGGGCAACTGCCGTGGACACAGAGCCCGAACGGGCACGCGCGGACCACACGTATCGCGCCGGCAAACACCGACGGCGCCCGTCCTCTCCCCCGAGGGAGGACGGGCGCCGTCGTGTTTCAAGAGTCATGGACGCGCCAATCTCGGACAAGGGACGCCAGGGGCCTGTGGCACGGAAGTGACAGTTCCGCCATGGTGTGATCGTTCCGCAACGGATGGGAGACTGGGTCCGGCAGCCGGGGCGGGGCGCACAACGGGGCGCGCCGACCGTCCCGGGTGCTCCCGTGCACGCCGTTAACAGGAACTGACATCCTTGCCCTGCGCATCCCAGTGGGTAGTCCGGTACACGGACTCCCGAGGTACACCGCAGGGGGTCAGGAGCGCGGGGCACATCAGGCACGTTCGGGGGACAAGGGGGGAAGCACATGCCTCGTTGGAAGGCACTGCCGGAGGAGCTGGACCCGCAGGTCAGGGAGTTCACCAGTCAGCTGCGCCGACTGGTGGACCGCAGTGGGCTCGGCATTGCCGCGGTGGCGGACCGCACCGGGTACAGCAAGACGTCCTGGGAGCGGTATCTCAACGGGCGGCTGCTCGCGCCCAAGGGCGCGATCGTCGCGCTCGCCGAGGTGACCGGCACGAACCAGACGCACCTGACCACCATGTGGGAGCTCGCCGAGCGGGCCTGGAGCCGGGCCGAGATGCGTCACGACATGACGATGGAAGCGATACGGATATCCCAGGCGCGGGCCGCACTCGGGGAGTTCGGGCCTGCCCCGGCGGGCACCGCGAACGGCCGCGCGGGCGGCCGCACGGCCGCGCCCGCGGACCCGGAAACCGGCCACGAACCGGGCAGGCGCCGCCGGGATCCGGGCAGCCGGGATCACCAGCCGCAGAGTCCGTCGTACGTACCGACGCACAACGAGCCGGGCGGACTCGGCGGGCCGGGCCACCCGGACTCCTCGTCCCCGCCGGGGTCCCTGCCCTCCGCACCGTCCCCCGGACATGGGGGCGGCGGCAAGCGCAAGGTCACCATGTTCGTGGCCGGTCTCGTCGGCGCCCTGCTGGTGATCGCCGCGGCCGTTCTGCTGACCGACCTGGGCGGGGACGGCGACGACAAGCCCGTGGCCAAGCCCCCCTCCACCGCCCCGACGACCAGCAGCCCGCCGTTGCCCGATGGAGTGAAGTGCAGCGGCAAGGACTGCACCGGGCAGGACCCGGAAGCGATGGGCTGCGGCGGCGAGTTCGCCAAGACCGTCTCGTCCGCGACCGTCGGCAAGGCCTTCGTCGAGGTCCGCTACAGCAAGACCTGCCAGGCGTCCTGGGCCCGTATCACCCGCGCGGCACCGGGCGACACGGTGCAGATCAGCGTGGGAGGCAAGGGCGCCCAGAACGGCCTGGTGAACGCCGACAAGGACGCGTACACCCCGATGACCGCGGTGACCGGGCCGGCCGACGCGAAGGCGTGCGCCACGCTCACGACGGGCGTCAACGGCTGCACCACGCCGCAGTGATCCGTGCCACTAGGGGGCGTAGGTTGGCGGTGTCCGGGGTCGGATAGCCTGACCGCTGGATATCTCTTCATGTCGAGACACCGATCGATCATGGGAGATGTCCAGCATCAGGGGCAGGGACCCCTACCGCCAGCTGTCTTACGGAGATCGCCATGACCCGCACTCCCGTCAACGTCACCGTGACCGGCGCGGCCGGCCAGATCGGCTACGCGCTGCTCTTCCGCATCGCCTCCGGCCACCTGCTCGGCGCGGATGTGCCGGTGAAGCTGCGTCTGCTCGAAATCCCGCAGGGCCTGAAGGCCGCCGAGGGTACCGCGATGGAGCTCGACGACTGCGCCTTCCCGCTGCTGCGCGGGATCGACATCACCGACGACCCGAACGTCGCCTTCGAGGGCGCCAACGTGGCCCTGCTCGTCGGCGCCCGCCCGCGCACCAAGGGCATGGAGCGCGGTGACCTGCTCTCCGCCAACGGTGGCATCTTCAAGCCGCAGGGCAAGGCCATCAACGACAACGCCGCGGACGACATCAAGGTCCTCGTCGTCGGCAACCCGGCCAACACCAACGCGCTCATCGCGCAGGCCGCTGCCCCGGACGTACCGGCCGACCGCTTCACCGCGATGACCCGCCTGGACCACAACCGCGCGATCTCGCAGCTCGCCGCCAGGACCGGCGCCGCCGTCTCCGACATCAAGCGCCTCACCATCTGGGGCAACCACTCGGCGACCCAGTACCCGGACATCTTCCACGCGTCGGTGGCCGGCAAGAACGCCGCCGAGGTCGTCAACGACGAGAAGTGGCTGGCCGAGGAGTTCATCCCGACCGTCGCCAAGCGCGGCGCCGCGATCATCGAGGCCCGCGGCGCGTCCTCGGCCGCCTCGGCCGCGAACGCCGCCATCGACCACGTTCACACCTGGGTCAACGGCACCGCGGACGGGGACTGGACCTCGATGGGCATCCCGTCGGACGGCTCGTACGGCGTGCCGGAGGGCCTGATCTCGTCGTTCCCGGTCACCACGAAGGACGGCACGTACGAGATCGTCCAGGGCCTGGACATCAACGAGTTCTCGCGTGCGCGCATCGACGCGTCGGTGAAGGAGCTGGAGGAGGAGCGCGCGGCGGTCCGCGAGCTCGGCCTCATCTGATCCGCACGCTGAAAGCTCCCGGCGGCCGTATGGCTGCCGGGAGCTTTCTCGCATGTGGATGCTTTGCGGCTTACGAACATTGATGTCGCTGACTTTGACGTTCGTCTCTGGGGGTCTCCTCAGGCACACCGGACTTGACGCCGCGTATGGTCCGGCGGAACTCCTGGCGGCGTGGCGCACCTGACCGCTGCGGCTCGCGACGCTCGCCGGGTATCTCGGCTGTGGAAGCAGATGGAGGCCGAGGACCGAATCGTGCACCGGGACGGGGACCTCTACGACACCCGCGGCTCCCGAGGGGCCCGCCGCGATGTCCGCCCGCCACAGCTGGGCACGCCGTACGCCCCGCGCGCTCGATTTCCGCCGAGCCGCGTGACCGACCCGGGCAAGGCCCGATGCGTGGCGTAGGCACCGGATAAGTGACACGCGACACTTTCGACCCGCCATTCGCATGCTTCCCACGCCCAGGGGCAGGCGCCCCGTCCGCCGGTCCACACCGGCGAGGAATAAATCGGGAACGGGAAGGCAAAACGCGACGTGTCGGCACAACAGACCATCCACGTGGGCGGAGAGTGGCGTGCAGCCGCCTCCGGCTCCGCGCGCGACATACTCGACCCCGCTGACGCGACCGTGTTCGCCTCCGTCGCGGAGGGCGGGGCCGAGGACGCGGACGCCGCGGTCGCCGCCGCGCGTACCGCGTTTGACCAGGGCGAATGGCCCCGGACTCCGGTGGCCGAGCGGGCCGCCGTGCTCAGGCGCGTCGCGGATCTGCTGCAGCGGAACCGGGAGGCGCTCGGGCAGCTGGAGAGCCGGGACGCCGGGAAGACCGTCGAAGAAGGCCGCATCGACGTCGACTGCGTCAGCGACGCCTTCCGCTACTTCGCCGACCTCGTCGTGAACGAGAGCGGCGGGAGAGTGGTGGATGCCGGTTCGCCGGACATTCACAGCTTCGTGGTGCACGAACCAGTCGGGGTCTGTGCCCTCATCACGCCGTGGAACTACCCACTCCTTCAAGCGAGTTGGAAGATTGCCCCGGCGCTGGCCGCGGGCAACACTTTTGTGATCAAGCCGAGCGAGATCACGCCGCTGTCGACCGTCGAGCTGATCCAGCTGCTCGAGGAGGCGGGGCTGCCCGCCGGTGTGGCGAACATCGTGACCGGCCCGGGCCACACCGTCGGGGCCCGGCTCGCCGAGCATCCCGATGTGGACCTGGTGTCCTTCACCGGCGGGCTCGCCAGCGGTACGAAGGTGATGCGCGCCGCCGCCGACAGCGTCAAGAAGGTCGCTCTCGAACTCGGCGGCAAGAACCCCAACGTCGTCTTCGCGGATGCCTGCGAGAGCGACGAAGGGTTCGACACCGCCGTTGACCAGGCCTTGAACGCCGCCTTCATCCACAGCGGGCAGGTCTGCTCCGCCGGGTCCCGGCTCATCATCGAGGAATCCCTGCGCGAGCGCTTCGTCGGCGAGCTCGCCCGCCGGGCCGAGCGGATCCGCCTCGGACGCGGCACCGACGAGGGTGTCGAGTGCGGTCCCCTCGTATCCGCGCAGCAGCTCGCCAGGACCGAGGACTACGTCGCCTCCGCCCTCGCCGAGGGCGCGGTGCTGCGCTCCGGCGGGCAGCGGCCCGAAGGGGACGAGTACGCCGAGGGGTACTTCTACCGGCCCACCGTCCTCGACCAGTGCCACCGCGGCATGCGCGTCGTGCGCGAAGAGATCTTCGGGCCCGTCCTGACCGTGGAGACCTTCCGCACCGAGGACGAGGCCGTCGCCCTCGCCAACGACACCGAGTACGGGCTCGCCGGCGCGGTGTGGACCGCCGACCAGGGGCGGGCGCGGCGCGTCGCCGGGCGGCTGCGGCACGGGACCGTCTGGATCAACGACTTCCACCCCTACCTCCCGCAGGCGGAGTGGGGCGGCTTCGGAAAGAGCGGCATCGGGCGAGAGCTCGGTCCCGCCGGTCTCGCCGAGTACCGCGAGGCCAAGCACGTCTACCAGAACCTCGCCCCGCGCCCCGTGCGCTGGTTCAAGGGCTGAGCCAGGGCTGAGTTGGAGAACGAACACATGACCACGTACGACTATGTCGTCGTCGGAGGCGGCACAGCCGGATCGGTGATCGCATCCCGGCTCACCGAGAACCCGGACGTCACCGTCGCCGTCATCGAGGGCGGCCCGAGCGATGTCGGTCGCGACGACGTCCTGACCCTGCGGCGCTGGATGGGGCTGCTCGGCGGCGAACTCGACTACGACTACCCCACCACCGAGCAGCCGCGCGGCAACTCCCACATCCGGCACAGCCGTGCCCGTGTGCTGGGCGGCTGCTCGTCCCACAACACCCTCATCGCCTTCCGGCCACTGCCGTCCGACTGGGACGAGTGGGCGGCGGCCGGGGCCGACGGCTGGGACGCGGCCGCCATGGACCCGTACTTCGACCGGCTGCGGAACAACATCGTCACGGTCGACGAGAAGGACCGCAACGCCATCGCACGCGACTTCGTCGACGCGGCCCACAGCGCGCTCTCCGTCCCGCGCGTCGAGGGCTTCAACAACAAGCCCTTCCACGAAGGCGTCGGTTTCTTCGACCTCGCGTACCACCCGGAGAACAACAAGCGGTCCTCCGCCTCGGTCGCGTATCTGCACCCCTTCCTCGACCGCCCGAACCTCCACATCGCCCTGGAGACCTGGGCGTACAAGCTGGAGCTCGAGGGCACCCGGGCGACCGGCGTGCACGTGCGGACCAAGGAAGGTGAGGAGCGGGTCGTCCGTGCCCGGCGCGAAGTGCTCGTCTGCGCGGGCGCGGTGGACACCCCGCGGCTGCTGCTGCACTCCGGCATCGGACCGCGCGCCGACCTGGAAGCTCTCGGCATTCCGGTCGTGCACGATCTGCCGGGCGTCGGCGAGAACCTGCTCGACCATCCGGAGTCGGTGATCGTCTGGGAGACGCACGGACCGATCCCCGAGAACTCGGCGATGGACAGCGACGCGGGTTTGTTCGTACAGCGCGATCCGGACGCGCTGGGGCCCGACCTGATGTTCCACTTCTACCAAATACCGTTCACCGACAACCCGGAGCGGCTGGGCTATGAGCGGCTGGCGCACGGGGTGTCGATGACGCCGAACATCCCCAAGCCGCGCAGCCGCGGCCGGTTGTATCTGACCAGCGCTGATCCTGATGTGAAGCCCGCGCTGGACTTCCGTTACTTCACGGACGAGGACGACTACGACGGCCGGACCCTCGTCGACGGGATCAAGCTCGCCCGCGAGATCGCCCGGGCCCAGCCGCTGGCGGGCTGGCTGAAGCGGGAGGTCTGCCCGGGGCCCGAGGTCACCTCCGACGAGGCGATCAGCGAGTACGCGCGCAAGGTCGCGCACACCGTCTACCACCCGGCCGGCACCTGCCGGATGGGTGCGACGACCGATGAACTCGCGGTAGTGGAACCGGACTTGAGGATCCGGGGACTCGACGGCATCCGTATCGCCGACGCGTCCGTCTTCCCGACCATGCCCGCCGTGAACCCGATGATCGGGGTCCTGATGGTGGGAGAGAAATGCGCCGAGCTGCTTGCGGCGGCGTCCGACGAGAGGGGTGAACTCCGATGAAGTCCGAAGCAGTGGACAAGACCGCGAACGTGACCGTGAACGAGACGGTGGACGAGGCGGTGGACGTGGACGTGACGAAGAAGGCCGCCGACGACAGTGCGCCGCCCGTCTTCTCCGTACGCGACTTGTGGAAGGTCTTCGGCCCGAAGGCGGGGCGCATCCCCGGCGACGCCGAACTCGGCGCGCTCAGTCCGGCCGAGCTGCGCGCCCGTACCGGCTGCACCGCCGCCGTGCGCGACGTCTCCTTCGATGTGCACAAGGGCGAGGTCTTCGTCGTCATGGGCCTCTCCGGCTCCGGCAAGTCGACCCTCGTACGCTGTCTGACCCGGCTGATCGAGCCGACGTCCGGGGGGATCGCCATCGACGGCGAGGACGTGCTCTCCATGGACACGGCCCGGCTGCGCGAACTGCGCCGCCGCCGCGCGTCCATGGTCTTCCAGCACTTCGGCCTGCTGCCGCACCGCTCCGTGCTCGACAACGTCGCCTACGGCCTGGAGATCCAGGGCCTCGGCAAGGCCGCGCGCCGGGCCAAGGCGGCCGAGGTCGTCGCCAAGGTCGGGCTCGAAGGACTCGAGCACCGCAGGCCGGGCCAGCTGTCCGGCGGTCAGCAGCAGCGTGTCGGGCTCGCCCGCGCGCTCGCCGTCGACCCCGAAGTGCTGCTCTTCGACGAGCCGTTCAGCGCGCTCGACCCGCTGATCCGGCGCGACATGCAGGAGGAGGTCATCCGGCTGCACCGCGAGGAGGGCCGGACGATGATCTTCATCACGCACGATCTGAGCGAGGCGCTGAAGCTGGGCGACCGTATCGCGCTGATGCGGGACGGGCGGATCGTGCAACTGGGCACGCCGGAGGAGATCGTCGGCTCGCCCGCCGACGACTACGTACGGGACTTCGTCCGCGATGTGCCGCGCGAGCAGGTGATGACCGTGCGCACCGCCATGCGCCCGGCGGACGGCGGCGAGGCGGACGCGGGACCGGCGATCGCTCCCGACGCGACGGTCTTCGAGGCGATCGAGGCCGTGGCCCGCACGGGGTCCCCCGTCCGGGTCATGGAGGCGGGCCGCTGCGTGGGCGTCGTGGACCACGCGGGTCTGCTGAACGTGGTGGCGGGTCTGGACCGCGGCGCGCATACCGACAAGGCGGTGGTCGCATGACGGCCGTCGCCACCGCCCCCGCCAAGGAAACGCCCGCACTGCGCTCCCTTCTGAAGAACCCCTTCCAGCGCAAGCTGCTGGCGCTGGGCCTCGCCGCGCTGGTACTCGTACCCGTCGGCATCGCCCTGTGGGGCAGCGGGAGCTGGCCCGCCGGGCTGACCGTCGATGTCTCGGGTCCCCTCGACGACGCCAACAAGTGGGTCATCGACAACCGTGACACCCACCCCCTCTTCCTCTACTTCCTGCTCCACTTCTCCAACACCGCCACCGAAGCGGTCGACGCCGTCTACGGCTTCCTGGACTCCATGGGCTGGCTGGGCGTCATGGTCGCCGGGGTGCTGTTCGCCTGGCGGGCCGCCGGGCTCGGGCGGCGGGGGATCAAGGTGGCGGCCACCGCGTTCGGGGCGTTCGCCGTCTGCGGGCTGCTCGGGATGTGGGACGCCACGCTGATCACCATCGCGCTGATGGTGGTCTCCGTGGCGTGCGCCGCCCTGCTGGGCGTTCTGATCGGGCTCGCGGCCGGGCTGTCCGCGCGCGTCGACCGGGTGCTGCGGCCGGTGCTCGACACCATGCAGGTGCTGCCCGCGTTCGCGTATCTGCTGCCGTTCGTGCTGGTCTTCGGGACCGGCACGCCCGCCGCGCTGTTCTGCACGGTCATCTACGCCGCCCCGCCCATGGCCCGCCTCACGGCGCTCGGGCTGCGCGGCGCCGATCCGGCCGTACTGGAGGCCTCGGCGTCGCTCGGCGCGAGCGGCTGGCAGCGACTGCGGACCGCGCGGCTCCCGCTCGCCCGCAAGCAGATGCTGCTTGGTCTCAACCAGACGATCATGATGGCGCTCTCGATGGTCGTCATCGCGGCGCTCGTCGGGGCCGGCGGCCTGGGCGAAGCGGTGTACTCGGCGCTGTCCACGGTCGACGTCGGCAAGGCGCTCGCCGCGGGTATCCCGATCGTGCTGATCGCGATCTGGCTGGACCGTACGACGGCGGCCGCGGGCGACCGTATCGGCGAAGGCACTCCCGGCGGCGGGCTGCTGCACGGCCGCTCGGCCTGGGCCCTGGTGCTCGGGGGCGTCATTGCCGCCGCGCTGGGCGGCCTCGCCATCGGCAGGGCCTGGCCGGAGGGCTGGACGTACGACATCTCCTCGCCCGTCAACAAGGCGCAGGAGTGGATCACCGAGAACCTCACCTTCACCGAGGTCTGGTCGAGCGAGTTCACCCTCTGGATCCTCAACCCCCTGCGCGACGCCCTGGTCTGGCTCCCCTGGTGGTCGCTCCTGCTGCTGGTCGCGGCCGTCGCCTGGCTGGTCGGCACCTGGGCGACCGCGCTCACCGCCACGCTGTCGATGGGCGCGATCGGCGTCCTCGGGGTGTGGGGGAAGTCCCTGGACACGCTCTCGCAGGTGCTCGCGGCGCTCGTGCTCACGCTGGCGCTCGGTGTGCTCGCGGGCATCTTCTGCGCGCGGGCCGGGCGGCTCGAACGCTGGCTGCGGCCGGTACTCGACGCGATGCAGACGATGCCGCAGTTCGTGTATCTCATCCCGGTGGTCGCGCTGTTCGGTGTCACCCGCGCCTCGGCGATCATCGCGGCCGTCGTGTACGCGCTGCCCGCCGTCGTGCGCATCACGACCCAGGGCCTGCGCGAGGTCGACCCGGCCGCGCTGGAGGCCTCCCGCTCGCTGGGTGCCTCGACCCGCCAGCAACTCCTCCAAGTCCAGCTGCCCCTGGCCCGCCCGGCACTGCAACTGGCCGTCAACCAGGGCGTCGTGCTGGTGCTGGCGGTGGTCGTCGTCGGCGGCCTGGTCGGCGGCGGAGCCCTCGGCTACGACGTCGTCAAGGGCCTGTCCCGCGGCGATATGGGCATCGGCATGACCGCCGGAGTCGCGATCGTCTGCCTGGGTCTCGTACTGGACCGGATCACGCAGCCCGCAGCCCGCAAGACCGACTGAACCCCGTCCCTCAGTAACAGGAGCAAGAGAAGCACCATGCGCATTCTTCGAACCACCACTGCTGTCATCGGCGCCCTCGGCGTCCTCACCCTCAGCGCGTGCGGCGCCGCGGAGACCGGAAAGAAGGACGCGGTCGGCGGCGACAAGACCGTGAAGCTGACCGTCCCCTCCTGGGTCGGCGCCCAGGCCAACACCGCCGTCGCCGGGTACATCCTGAAGAAGGAGCTGGGCTACACCGTCAAGACCCAGCAGATGGGCGAGGTTCTCGCCTGGGACGCGCTCTCCAAGGGCGACATAGACGCGATCATGGAGGACTGGGGTCACCCCAAGGAGGAGAAGCAGTACCTGACGACGAAGAAGACCGTCGTCAAGGGCGGCGACCTCGGCGTGACCGGGCACATCGGCTGGTACGTGCCGAAGTACTTCGCGGACAAGCACCCCGACGTCACGGACTACAAGAACCTCAACAAGTACGCCAAGGACTTCAAGACCGGCGAGAGTGGTGACAAGGGCGAGATCCTGGAGGGCTCCCCGGACTACGTCACCAACGACGATGCGCTCATCAAGAACCTGAAGCTGGATCTGAAGACCAACTACTCGGGTTCCGAGGCCGCACAGATCACCGCGATCAAGAAGTACGCGAAGGAGCAGAAGCCCTTCCTGACGTACTGGTGGACCCCGCAGTGGCTGAACGCGCAGGTCGACATGGTCGAGGTCAAGCTGCCGGAGTACAAGGCGGGCTGTGACGCGGACCCGAAGAAGATCGCGTGCGCGTACCCGAACACCCCGCTGCAGAAGTACCTCAACGCGGACTTCGCCAAGAACGGCGGCGAGGCGGCCGAGTTCCTGAAGAAGTTCAAGTGGACGACCGAGCAGCAGAACGAGGTCGCCCTGATGATCGCGGGCGAGAAGATGTCGCCGGAGGCGGCGGCCGAGAAGTGGGTCAAGGCGAACGAGGCGACGTGGAAGGCGTGGCTCCCGAAGAAGTGACCCGAGCTCTGAGTCTGCTCAACTCGCTTGAGTGAACGGGGGTTCGCGGATGAAGATCCATACATGTTCTTCGGATCCGGCAAGCGCGAACTCACCGTACTCGTTGTGCGTGACGCGGACGGCATTCTCGATGCCGTCCGCGCCGCGCTGTCCACGGCCACCCCGGAGGAACGCCCCGGCCTGGAGCGCGCCGCCGCGATCATCGCCGAGGCGTCGGAAGCCTCCGCCGCCGAACTGCGCGGCCGGTGGGTGCGCCAGCAGCTCGACGCGGCGGGCATCAAGGGCCCGGCCTACTCGATCCCCGCGCTCAAGGCCCTGCGCCAGGCGCAGCCGGGGCTGAGCCTGCTGGCGGCGGTGGAGTTCGCGAAGGAGGCGGACGCGGGGTGACCGGGGGCTCCGCCCCCGGACCCCCGCGCCTCAATCGCCGGCGGGGCTGGGTGTGCGGCTCTGCCGCACATTCAGCCCGTCCGGCGTTTGAGGACATGCGGCCGAAGGTCGCATCCGGGGTAACCGGGGGCGGAGCCCCCGATCCGCGCCGCGAAGCGGGCGCAGGGGGTCTGGGGGCTTGCCCCCGGTTCGGGAAGGGGCGGGTAGGGGAACAGGCCCGCCGCAGGCGCCCCACGCCCTAGTTGTATTGATCACGAGCGTTGTTAACAGTGGTGGGTCTTGATCATGGCGAAGACCTCCGGTGTGGTGGAGGTGTCTAGGCTCCACACCACGCACGGAGGTCTTCGTGTCCCACCGTAATGCCCGGCTGACTGTCTTCGGGAGGCGGCTGCTGGTCGAACGTGTCCTGGCTGGCAGTCCGGTTGCTCATGTGGCGGCCGAGATGGGTGTCTCGCGGCCGACCGCTCACAAGTGGATGCGTCGGTGGCGGACGGAGGGCGAGGCGGGTCTGCACGACCGCTCCAGCCGGCCGCATACGACCCCGCACCGCACAGCGCCCGAGGTGGAGGCCCGTGTCTGTGAGCTGCGGCAGGCCCGCAAGCTGGGCCCGGCCCGCATCGGCCCCATCATCGGGCTACCCGCCTCTACCGTGCACCGCATCCTGACCCGGCACGGCTTGCACCGGCTGGCCTGGCTGGACCGGCCGACCGGCGAGCCGATCCGCCGCTACGAGCGGGCCCGGCCGGGTGAGCTGGTCCATGTCGACATCAAGAAGCTCGGCAACATCCCCGACGGCGGAGGGTGGCGCACGGTCGGCAGGGCAGCCGGCGACCGCAACCGGCAGGCCACCACCGACCAGCGCAAGAGCTGCAAGCCGGTGATCGGCTACAGCTACATCCACTCCGCCGTCGACGACCACTCCCGCCTCGCCTACAGCGAGGTCCTGGCCGACGAGCGCAAGGAGACCGCCGTGGCCTTCTGGCAGCGGGCCCACGCCTTCTTCACCGGCCACGGCATCACCGTCGAACGGGTGCTGACCGACAACGGCTCCTGCTACAAGTCGTTTCTCTGGCGGGACACCCTGTCCGCAGCAGGGATCGCGCACAAGCGCATCCGGCCCTACCGGCCGCAGACCAATGGCAAGGTCGAACGCTTCAACCGCACCCTGCTCGACGAATGGGCCTACCTGCGGCCCTACACCAGCAACACCGAACGGACCGCAGCCCTGGCAGACTTCCTCCACACCTACAACCACCACCGCTGCCACACCGCACTCGAAGGCAAGCCACCCATCAGCCGCGTAAACAACCCTGCAGGCCAATACACCTAGTCCGCGCGGCCCCCGCGCAGCTCCTCCGCCAGCTTCCGCACCGCCACCATCGCCTGCTGCTGCAGATACGGCCCGAAAGTCACCCGCGTCGCCCCCAACCGCCCCAGTTCCGCGATCCCCGGGCTGCCCGGCAGCGGCGCGACGTTGATCGGGACGTCGATCTCCCCGCGCAGCAGGGGGAGTTGCTCCGGCGGTGCCGCGAAGGGGTAGACGCAGTCCGCCCCCGCCGCCGCGTACAGCCGCGCCCGCGTGATCGCCTCAGCCGGGTCGCTCACTCCGCGCAGGATCGAGTCGACCCGGGCGTTGACGAACAGGCGGTCGCCCGCTGCCGCGCGGACCTCGGCGAGCCAGTCGGCGTGGCGCCGGGGGTCCTTGAGCGTCTTGGTCCGGGAGTCGGAGTCCTCCAGGTTGCAGCCGACGGCGCCGGAGTCGAGAAGGCGGGCGACCAGCTCCTTCGGGGCCAGGCCGTAGCCGTCCTCGATGTCCGCGGAGACGGGGATGTTCACCACGCGGGTGATACGGGCGACGGCCGCGAACATCTCGTCGGCCGGGGTCTGCCCGTCCTCGTAACCGAGGGACGCCGCGACTCCCGCGCTCGGTGTCGCGAGCGCCGGGAAGCCCGCCTCCGCGAAGGCGAGCGCGCTGGCCGCGTCCCACGGTCCCGGCAGGACGAGGGGATCGCCGGGCGCGCGGTCGTGGTGGAGGGAACGGAAGGTTTCAACGGTCATTTCGGATACCCCGGTCTGGTCGTTGCTCGTACGCGGTTCAGTGCTTGAACTGGCCGGGCGTGTAGTGCCCGGGGACCATGCGCGTGCTCACGGCGAGGCGGTTCCATGCGTTGATGACGGTGATCGCCGAGATCAGCTGCGCGAGCTCCGCCTCGTCGAAGTGTTTGGTGGCCCTCTCGTACACCTCGTCCGGCACAAAGCCGTCGGTCAGCACCGTGACGGCCTCCGTCAGCTCGATCGCCGCGATCTCCTTCTCGGTGTAGAAGTGCCGCGACTCCTCCCACGCGCTGAGCTGGATGATCCGCTCCACCGACTCGCCCGCCGCGAACGCGTCCTTGGTGTGCATGTCCAGGCAGAACGCGCAGTGGTTGATCTGCGAGGCGCGGATCTTGACCAGTTCGAGAAGGACCGGGTCGAGGCCCTGCCGGGCGGCCGCGTCCAGCTTGGCCATGGCCTTGTAGACCTCGGGGGCGAGCTCCGCCCATGGCAGTCGGGGGGTGTGCTCGGGGGCGTGGGACTGGCTCTCGTTCGGAGTCATGCGGAGGAATCTAGTGCGTATGCGGCGCAGGAGTATGGTCCATCTCCATGACGGATTCCTGGGCCACTTTCGGCGCCGACCTGCATCTCGACCTGAGTGGTTCCGGGCTGCGCGCGGGACTCATGGACGCCTTGAGAGAGGCCGTGCGCACCGGACGGCTGACGCCCGGGACACGGCTGCCGTCCTCGCGTTCGCTCGCCGTCGACCTGGGGATCGCCCGCAATACGGTGGCCGACGCGTACGCCGAGCTCGTCGCCGAGGGGTGGCTCACCGCGCAGCAGGGCTCCGGCACGCGGGTCGCCCGGCGGGCCGCGCCGAGGAAGCCGCCGTCGGGGGCGCTGCGGACCCGGCCGGCCCGCGGCGGACCCCAGTACAGCCTGATGGCCGGCAGCCCCGACCTCGCCTCGTTCCCCCGCGCCGAATGGCTGAAGGCGGCCCGCCGCGCGCTGACCGCAGCGCCGCACGACGCCTTCGGATACGGGGACGCGCGCGGACGCATCGAGCTGCGGACCGTACTGGCCGACTATCTGGCGCGGGCGCGCGGCGTGTACGCGGACCCCGAGCGGATCGTCATCTGCTCCGGTTTCGTCCACGGACTGATGCTGATGGGAAAGGTGCTCAGGCGGCGCCGCGTGCGTGAGGTGGCCGTCGAGTCGTACGGACTCGACGTGCACTGGAATCTGCTGACCGAGGCGGGGCTGCGCACGTCCGCGCTCCCGTACGACGAACTGGGTACCCGCACGGACGAGTTGTGCGCCCGGTGCGGAGCCGGTGCGGTGCTGCTGACACCGGCGCACCAGTTCCCGATGGGCGTCGCACTGCACCCCGACCGGCGCGCGGCAGCGGTCGACTGGGCGCGCGGGACGGGCGGACTGATCCTGGAGGACGACTACGACGGGGAGTTCCGCTACGACCGCCAGCCGGTGGGCGCGCTCCAGGGACTCGACCCGGACCGTGTGGTCTACATGGGGACGGCGAGCAAATCGCTCGCCCCGGGGCTGCGGCTCGCCTGGATGGTGCTGCCCGAGGAACTGGTGGGGGACGTGCTGGAGGCGAAGGGCTCCGTCGACTGGGTGTCCAGCGCGCTGGACCAGCTGACGCTCGCGGAGTTCATCGCGTCCGGCGCGTACGACCGTCATGTACGGGGGATGCGGCTGCGCTACCGCAGACGGCGCGACCAGCTCGTCGCCGCACTGGCGGAGCGGGCGCCGCACATCCGGGTCAGCGGGATCGCGGCGGGGCTCCACGCGGTACTCGAACTCCCGCCGGGCACGGAACACTCCGTGATCCAGGCGGCGGCATGGCAGAACCTGGCGGTGGAGGGCGTCTCGCGCTTCCGCCACGGGGAGGCGGCGCGGGGGCGGGATGCGCTGGTGGTGGGGTACGGCACGCCGCCGGACAGCGCGTGGGCGGGCACGCTGGACGCGCTGTGCCGCGCGCTGCCTTGACCGTGCCCGTCGGCGTCCGCCCCGAGCGCCTGCGGCGTGCTTTCACCCCACCCCGCCCTCCCCCCTACGGCCTTGCAGCCGTGGGAGGTACCCCCATCCACGTTCTCCCGCGGGTTCGGCCAGGTGCAGAAGGGCGGTAACTGGGGGTCGGCGTCGTCCCCGTGGGCGTCCAAAGCGGCGGGACTTGAGCGCGGGGACGTAAGCCCGGGTGCAAGGGCATCACCTTTGGACTTCTAGAGATAACCAGGTACTGTGCAATGCATGGAACCTGACATCGCAGGTAAGCCTGTCGCAGGCAAGGCTGAGAGCCAGCTCCGCAAGGGGGTGCTGGAGTACTGCGTGCTTGCGATCTTGCGGGACGGCCCGCGCTACGGCGTGGAGCTGCTCGAAACCCTCGGCGCGGTGAACGTCATGGTCACAAGCCAAGGGACGATCTACCCGTTGCTGTCGCGGCTGCGCCGTGACGGACTGGTGGAGACCCGCTGGCAGGAGTCCCCCAGCGGGCCTCCGCGGCGCTATTACGAGCTGACGCCTGCGGGGCATGCGGCGCTGAAGGAGTTCACCGCCATCTGGCCGCACTTCCGTGACGCGGTCGACCACTTCATCACCGACTGACAGGAGACCACCGTGACGATCACCGAGCACCCGCTGGTGAAGAGTTACCTGGCCACCATGGCGCGTGAAACGGCCGGACTCAGCCCGGAACGCCGCAACGAGCTGCTGGCCGACCTGGAGGAGCACATCGTCGTGGCACTCGCGGAAGAGTCCGCATCCGGCGACGACGAGATCCGCACCGTGCTCACACGCCTCGGCGACCCGCGCACCATCGCGGCAACCGCACTCGGCGACGAGCTCCCCGCGCCGCAAGTGAGCCGAGGACGCACCCTCGCCCTGCTGGGACTGCTGGCGGTGACCGGCCCCCTGACGGTCCTCGCACCCCTGCTGGGCGTCCCGGTGCTGATCGGCGCGATCTGGTGGCTGTGGTCCGCGCCGCAGTGGCGCAACCGGGACAAGGTGATCGGGACGGCGGCCGCCCTCGTGCCGCTGCTGTTCGTGGTGGCGCAGTTCGTGTTCGCCGCGGGCACGCTGAACTTCGGCCTCGGAGCATTCATCCCGGTCCTCCTGGCTGTCCTGGCGCTCCCCGCCGCCGCCGGCGTCTACCTGCTGAGGTCCGCAGGGCGCCCGTAATGACAGGGGCTTACCTATGACGCAGTCGGCAACCTGGAACAGCCGGACTGCCATCAACCGAGGCTGCCCGACCGGGCGCTCTGAGAATCCCCACCAGCAGGAGGAATGAATGATGCAGGCACAGCTCGCACACCAGATGGCCCTTGCCCCTACGGGCGATATCGTGATCGCCTGCGCAGGAGCTGCTGTGGTCGTCGGTGCTCTCGCGTTGTTCTTCGGCGCTCTGCTCAGCATCGTCAGGTCTGACCTCACCACAGGGATGAAGCTGGTCTGGATCGTTTTCTCCTTCATGGCCCCCTTCCTCGGGAGCCTGCTCTGGTTCCTCATCGGTCGCCGCGACGCCCAGCGTCGGCCAGGCATTGCCTGATTCCAAGGGCGCCCCAATCGACGGCGCCTGGGCCCGCACCTTGAAGAGGTTGAACGTCACGGCGGAGGCGGCTGGGCATATCGGGTGGGAGGGGTACGTCGGCTCGACGAATGGGCCCGGTATCGCCTCGCATTTGCGGGACGAAACCGGGGCCCTTTCTACGTTCACGGCAGGCGCTTAACCGCGGTGTCCTCTTGAGGTATCAAGATGTACTTACCTTTACTGCACCGCGGGCGCACGCTCTATCGGCACGCCTCTTGACCATAGTTCCTCGGCATGCTCAGAGAATCGGGCGAACATGCCGTCAGCCGCGTACTTCCGCAGGTGCAATAGCGGGGAGTCGTGGTCGACCAGACGAGCGAGATGCGGAGTCACCAGCGCCTCATCTCGAATCGGACCACTGACAGGGATACGTGGTTTACCGCGTCGCCGGGGGCCGAGAAACGCGCCTCTAGTCCCTCGTGCGATTTCGCACTCTCTGAGCCTGCCTGCCGGGGCCTGTGGTGGTGGCGCAACGCTGCCACCCGCGCGCCCGTCCGGCCGCGGGAGCACTGACACCAGCGCCCCTCAACTTCCCTGCTGTCCTGGGCGGTTGGGGGCGCTGTGCTGCGTGCGGTACGTCAACGGTGGAGCCCTGGAGGGAACGGGGATTCATGCCCCCCGCGCCACCGGCTCCTCCACCCGCGCCGGCGCCGGAGGCTCACCGAAGCGCGCCAGCGCCAGCGCGCCCGCCACCGCCACCGCGAACCCCGTGATCCCCAGCCACTCAAGCCCCTCCCGGGTCCGGTCGCCCAGCCACACCACCCCCACCAGCGCCGGGCCGATCGTCTCGCCGAGCACCATGCCCGCCGTGGCAGTCGTCACGGAGCCGCGCTGCAGCGCCGAGGTGAGCAGCAGAAACGCCGCACCGCCGCCCAGCAGCAGCGCGTACAGCGCCGGATTGGCCAGTACGCCCGGCAGCGCGAGCGAGTCGATCAGGCGGACCGCGACCTCGACCACGCCGAAGCCGAAGCCCGCGCCGAGGCCGAGTACCAGGGCGCGCGACTTGTCGGGCAGGCGGCCCGCCGCCGCGCCGAGGAGGAGCACGGCGAGCGCGACGCCGAGCATCGACCAGCGCAGCGCGTCCGTTCCCGCGCGGTCGCCCTCTTCGCCGGAGGCGAGGCCCAGCATCGCCAGACCGGCGCAGACCACCGCCACCGCCCCCCATTCGATTCCGCTGAGGCGGACATGGAGCAGCGGCGCGGCCACGACGGCGGTGACCGCGAGGCTTGCCGCGAGCGCCGCGCCGACCGCGTAGATGGGGATGGAGAGCAGGGCGACGATCTGGAGGACGAAGCCCAGACCGTCCAGGCCGAGTCCGGCGACATAACGCCACTGGCGCAGCGAACGCAGCAGCAGCCCCGGATCGACCCCCGAGCCGGTGCCCGGCTCCGCGGCGCGGGCGGCCATGGCCTGGAGGACCGAGGCCGTGCCGTAGCAGACCGCTGAACCGAGCGCGCAGATCATCCCGAAGAGCACAAAGCGACTGTAGATGAGGACGGTTGGCGGACCGGGTCTACGGGGGCGCGAGGCGGCCATCTAGTCTGTTCGACGATCTACTGGCATAAATCGAACGGGGGCGACCGGCTGATGGCGCGACGCAGGCTGAGGTCGAGCACGGTGGTGCTCGGCGGTATGGGGGTGCTCGCGGCGACGATCACTTCCTGCGGCTCCGACCCGGACAAGCGCTGCGTCGACCCGGTGACCCGGGAGAAGCTGCCCAGTTACGAGTGCGACGGCAGCAGCGGCACCCGCGGCTCGTACTACTACGGCGGCCAAGTCAGCGACGGCAAGGTCGAGGGCGGCAGCTTCGACAAGACCGCGGTCGACCGCGGCGGCTTCGGCTGCTCCGGATCCGGCGGCTGAGCCGGAACCCGCCCGCATGAAGCGTCACACCATCGCCCCCCGCCCCGGCTGGCAGGAGACCGTCGAGGAGCAGGGCCTCGTCTATCCGCTCACCCGCCACCCGGACGACTCGCTCCGCCCCTACTGGGACGAGAGCGCCTACTACGCGTTCACGCTGCCCGAGGTGGAGGCGCTGGAAGAGATCGTGGAGGAACTGCACGCCCTGTGCCTTGCCGCGGCCGCGTACATCGTCGAGCACGACCGCTTCGCCGACCTCGGTATCACCGACCCCAGGCTCGCCTCGCTGATCGCCGATTCCTGGCGGCGCCGGGCCGAACTCCCTTCCGTCTACGGCCGGTTCGATCTGCGCTACGACGGCACGGGCCCGGCCAAGATGCTGGAGTACAACGCCGACACCCCCACCTCCCTGGTCGAGGCCGCCAGTCCGCAGTGGTTCTGGATGGAGGACCGCTTCCCCGGCGCCGACCAGTGGAACTCCCTCCACGAACGCCTCGTCGACGCCTGGAAACGGCAGGCGCCCCTGCTGCCTCCCGGGCCGCTGCACTTCGTCCACTCCGACGGTGACGAGCTCGGCGAGGACCTGATGACCGTGGCGTATCTGCGCGAGACGGCCGAGCAGGCGGGGCTCGCCACCGAGGCGCTGTCCGTCGAACAGATCGGCTGGGACCGGCTGTCCGGACGCTTCGTCGACGACCGGCTGCGGTTCATCCGCAGCTGCTTCAAGCTCTATCCGTGGGAGTGGCTGGCCACCGACCGCTTCGGGCCGTACGTCCTGGACACCCTGGACAACGGCGGCGGCACCGGCAGCACCTGCTGGATCGAGCCCGCCTGGAAGATGCTGCTGTCCAACAAGGCGCTGCTGGCCATCCTGTGGGAGCTGAACCCGGGCCACCCGAACCTGCTGCCCGCCTATCTCGACGGCCCGCGCGAACTCGCCGCCGAGCGGGGCTATGTCGCCAAACCGCTGCTCGGCCGCGAGGGCGCGGGGGTCACGATCCACGAGCCGGGCGCCGCTCCCGTACTGCGCGACGAGCCGTGCTGCTACCAGGAGCTGGCCCCGCTGCCGGACTTCGACGGCAACCGCGTGGTGCTCGGCGCATGGGTCGTCGAGGACGAGGCGGCGGGGCTCGGCATCAGGGAATCGGCGGGGCTGGTCACGGACGAGTACGCCCGCTTCCTGCCCCACGTCATCCTCTGACCTCGGCCTACGCGCCCAGGACCGCCCTCAGCTGGTCCAGACCCCAGTCCAGGTCCTCCTTGCTGATCACCAGCGGCGGCGCGATCCGGATCGTCGAGCCGTGGGTGTCCTTGACCAGGACCCCGCGGTCCATCAGCTTCTCGGAGATCTCCCGGCCGGTGCCATGACTCGGCACGATGTCGACGCCCGCCCACAGCCCGCGGCCGCGGACGGCCTCCACCGCGCCGCCGCCGGTCAACAGGCCCAGCTCGTGGTGGAGATGCTCGCCCAGCTCGGTGGCGCGCTGCTGGAACTCGCCGGTGCGCAGCATCGCGATCACCTCGAGGGCCACCGCGCAGGCCAGTGGATTGCCGCCGAAGGTCGAGCCGTGCTCGCCGGGACGGTAGATGCCGAGCACCTCGCTGGAGGAGACGACCGCCGAAACGGGGACGACACCTCCGCCGAGCGCCTTGCCCAGCACATACATGTCGGGCATGACGCCTTCGTGCTCGCAGGCGAAGGTCTTGCCGGTCCGCCCGAGGCCCGACTGGATCTCGTCCGCGATGAAGAGCACGTTCCGCTCGCGGGTCAGCTCACGGACCCCCGGCAGATACCCGGCCGGCGGCACCAGCACGCCGGCCTCGCCCTGGATCGGCTCCAGCAGCACGGCCACGGTGTTCGCGCTCATCGCGGTCTCGAGCGCGGTCAGGTCCCCGTACGGAACGATCTCGAAGCCCGGCGTGTAGGGACCGAAGTCCGCGCGCGCCTCGTGGTCCGTGGAGAAGCTGATGATGGTGGTCGTACGGCCGTGGAAGTTGTTGGCGGCGACGACGATCTTCGCCTGGTTCTGCGGGACGCCCTTGACCTGGTAACCCCACTTCCGGGCGGTCTTCACGGCCGTTTCCACCGCCTCCGCCCCGGTGTTCATCGGCAGCACCATCTCCATGCCGCACAACTCGGCGAGCTGCGTACAGAAGTCCGCGAACCGGTCGTGGTGGAACGCGCGGGAGGTGAGCGTGACCCTCTCCAGCTGCGCCTTGGCGGCGTCGATCAGCCGGCGGTTTCCGTGGCCGAAGTTGAGCGCCGAGTACCCGGCAAGCATGTCGAGGTAGCGGCGCCCCTCGACATCGGTCATCCACGCGCCGTCCGCCGAGGCGACGACCACGGGGAGCGGGTGGTAATTGTGCGCGCTGTGGGCCTCCGCAGAGGCGATGGCGCTCTCCGTTGCAGACACGGGATCTCCGTTCACGTAGTGACAAGGCATCCGGCGTGGGGCGGGGTGTGCCCCTGTTTCTATCGTCGCTCGAATGGTGGACGAAGAAACCTTGCTGTCAGGCCGACCCCTTAGGCTGGAGAGTACGCACGGCGACTGGCGTACGGGGAAGTGACCCCGAGGGAACCGCGCGCGGAAGATCACACGAGGTGCCGCCCGCCTGGGTACCCCGGGACACGTCCCGTGTGGTGCCGCACGCCCCCTGCCATGGGTGACCCGCCTCTGGCCAGGGACCCCCGAGCGCACCCCGGGACCACGACCGAGACGGATCGCCCCGGAGGACACGATGACTCTTCCCCTGCCGCACCCCGCCCTTGCCGCCACGGACCCCGAACTGGCGGCACTCGTCGGTGCCGAGGAACAACTTCAGGCCGACACCCTGCGCCTGATCCCCAGCGAGAACTATGTCTCCCGCGCCGTCCTCGAAGCCTCCGGCACGGTCCTGCAGAACAAGTACAGCGAGGGCTACCCGGGCCGCCGCTACTACGAGGGCCAGCAGAACATCGACAAGGTCGAGCGGCTCGCCATCGACCGCGCCAAGGCCCTCTTCGGTGTCGAGCACGCCAATGTCCAGCCCTACTCCGGCTCCCCGGCCAACCTCGCCGTCTATCTCGCCTTCGCCGATCCCGGCGACACCGTGATGGGCATGGCCCTGCCCATGGGCGGCCACCTCACCCACGGCTGGGGCGTCTCCGCCACCGGCCGGTGGTTCCGCGGCGTCCAGTACGGCGTACGCCACGACACCGGCCTCATCGACTTCGACGAGGTGCGCGAGCTCGCCCTCAAGGAACGCCCGAAGATCATTTTCTGCGGCGGTACCGCACTGCCCCGCACCATCGACTTCGCGGCCTTCGCCGAGATCGCCCGCGAGTCCGGCGCCGTCCTGGTCGCCGACGTCGCCCACATTGCCGGCCTGATCGCGGGCGGCGCCCACCCCTCGCCGGTCCCGCACGCGGACGTGATCTCCACGACCACCCACAAGACCCTGCGCGGGCCCCGCGGCGCGATGCTGATGTCCCGCGAGGAGCACGCCAAGGCCCTCGACAAGGCGGTCTTCCCCGGCCTCCAGGGCGGCCCGCACAACCAGACCACCGCCGCCATCGCGGTCGCCCTCCACGAGGCGGCCCAGCCCTCGTTCCGCGACTACGCCCACGCGGTCGTCGCCAACGCCCGGGCCCTCGCCGACGAGCTGCTCGCCCGCGGCTTCGACCTGGTCTCCGGCGGCACCGACAACCACCTGATCCTGATGGACCTCACCCCCAAGGACGTCCCCGGCAAGGTGGCGGCCAAGGCGCTCGACCGGGCCGGGATCGTCGTCAACTACAACACCGTCCCGTACGACCCGAGGAAGCCCTTCGACCCCTCCGGCGTCCGCATCGGCACTCCCTCCCTCACCTCCCGCGGGCTCGGTACGCAGCACATGGCCGCGGTCGCCGAGTGGATCGACCGGGGCGTGACCGCGGCCGGTGCCGGCGACGAGGACGCGCTGGCCGCGATCCGCGCGGAGGTGGCCGAGCTGATGGCGGCGTTCCCGGCGCCGGGGCTGAGCGCCTGATTGTTCTCCCCTGGGTCGTGTCTTCAAAGTCCCGTCTGCCTGGCGGCGTCTGGCACGCACTCCCCCGTAGCCTTTCGGGCACGGGAGGTGCCCCCATGCTGCGTTGTCGTCAGTCGCCGACGCTCCGCGTGGGCTCTCCCCCTGCCTTCGGCGGGGGGACCCCCATCCTCCGGCCTGCGATCGCACGCACCAGACGCCGCCAGGCCCGCCCTTCGGGCGGACGACGCTACTTTGAAGACACTCCCTGGGCGGCCGCCCCGCCCGAACCGCGGGGCGGCCGCCCGGGCGCGCTGTGTTCCTCGTCTCATTGACCGCGACCGCCCCGCATGGCCACCACCGGCGGCCGGAGATCGGTTCCGCACCTGAGAGAATGATGAACATGGCCTCAGACCGACCCCGCGCGCTCTCCGGTATCCAGCCCACCGCAGGCTCGTTCCACCTCGGGAACTACCTCGGTGCCATCCGCCAGTACGTGGCGCTGCAAGAGACCCACGACGCGTTCTACATGGTCGTGGACCTGCATGCGATCACCGTGCCGCAGGACCCGGCCGAGCTGCGCGCCAACACCCGGCTCGCCGCCGCCCAGCTGCTGGCCGCAGGTCTCGACCCCGAGCGCTGCACGCTGTTCATTCAGAGTCATGTCCCCGAGCACGCCCAGCTCGGCTGGATCATGAACTGCCTCACCGGCTTCGGCGAGGCCTCCCGGATGACGCAGTTCAAGGACAAGTCCGCCAAGCAGGGCACCGACCGCGCCACCGTCGGCCTGTTCACGTACCCGATCCTGCAGGTCGCGGACATCCTGCTCTACCAGGCCAACGCCGTCCCGGTCGGCGAGGACCAGCGCCAGCACATCGAGCTCACCCGTGACCTCGCCGAGCGCTTCAACGCCCGCTTCGGCGAGACCTTCACCATCCCGGCGCCGCACATCGTCAAGGAGGTCGCGAAGATCTACGACCTCCAGGACCCGACGATCAAGATGAGCAAGTCGGCGTCCACGCCCAAGGGCCTGATCAACCTGCTCGACGAGCCGAAGGCGACCGCCAAGAAGGTCAAGAGCGCGGTCACCGACACTGACACGGTCATCCGCTTCGACCCCGCCGGGAAGCCGGGCATCTCCAATCTCCTGACCATCCAGTCCACCCTCACCGGCAAGACCATCGCCGAGCTGGAGGCGGAGTACGAGGGCAAGATGTACGGGGCACTGAAGACGGACCTCGCCGAGATCATGGTGGACTTCGTCACTCCGTTCCGTACCCGTACGCAGGAATATCTGGACGACCCCGAGACGCTGGACTCGATCCTGGCCAAGGGTGCGGAGAAGGCTCGCGCCGTGGCCGCCGAGACCCTGGCCTCGGCTTTCGACAAGGTGGGGTTCCTGCCGGCGAAGCACTGAGCACGCACAGTTGCGTACCGATTCATCACCGAATCAGCACTGTGTCCAAGGCCTCTGGCCACACCGGCGGTGCAGCCGCCACACTGGCGGCTGCACACCTAGCTACCGACGACTGAGGAGAACGACGTGGGGACCGTAACGCTCGGCGTTTCGATCGCGGTCCCGGAGCCCTATGGCAGCCTGCTCCAGGAGCGGCGCGCGGGCTTCGGTGATCCCGCCGCGCACGGCATCCCCACGCACGTCACCCTCCTCCCGCCCACCGAGGTCGACGCCGAGGCGCTGCCCGCCATCGAGGCGCATCTCGCCGCGGTCGCGACGACCGGCCGCTCGTTCCCGATGCGGCTGTCCGGCACCGGAACCTTCCGGCCGCTCTCGCCCGTCGTCTTCGTCCAGGTCGTCGAGGGCGCGGCGGCCTGTTCCTGGCTGCAGAAGCGGGTGCGGGACGCCTCCGGGCCGCTGGTGCGGGAGCTGCACTTTCCGTACCACCCGCATGTGACCGTGGCGCACGGCATCGCCGAGGAGGCGATGGACCGGGCGTACGAGGAGCTGTCGGAGTACGAGGCGGCCTGGACGTGCGCCTCCTTCGCGCTGTACGAGCAGGGCGCGGACGGCGTGTGGCGCCAGCTGCACGAGTACGCCTTCGGGGGCGGCATCGCGGCCGTCCCCTCCCAGGGCGCCCCGGTGGACGAGCCCGCCGCCACCCCCTGACTCCTGCTGCCCTGATCAGAGCGGCAGTCTGCGGAACAGCGGACGCGGCAGATGCCGCAGCCCCGACATCACCACGCGCATCGCCCCCGGCACCCACACCGTCTCCGACCTGCGCCGCAGCCCGAGCTCGATAGCCGCGGCGACCGCCTCGGGGGTGGTGGTGAGCGGCGCGGCCGGCAGCCCGGCCGTCATCTTCGTCCGCACGAATCCGGGGCGTACGACCATCACGTGCACACCCGTCCCGTGCATCGCGTCGCCCAGGCCCTGCGCGAAGGCGTCCAGGCCGGCCTTGCTCGATCCGTAGATGAAGTTCGCGCGGCGGGCGCGCTCACCGGCGGCCGAGGAGAGCACCACCAGCGAGCCGTGCCCCTGCTGCTGCAGTGCCGCCGCGCACACCAGAGAGGCCGAGAGGGCCCCGGTGTAGTTGGTCTGGGCGACGCGGACGGCCGCCGGGGGATCGGACTCGTCGTTCGCCTGGTAGCCGAGTACGCCGAAGGCGAGCAGCACCATGTCGATGTCGCCCTCTGCGAAGACCTTGCCCAGTACCTCCTCGTGGGAGTGGGGGTCCAGGGCGTCGAAGGCGACGGTGCGGACATCGGGCCCGAGGGCGCGGAGCGCGGCCGCCGCGTCCTCCAGGGAGGGCGCGTGGCGGCCCGCCAGCCGGACGGTGCGGGTGCGGCGGGCGATGAGGCGCCGGGCGGTGGCCAGCCCGATCTCCGACGTGCCGCCGAGGACGAGCAGGGACTGAGGGGGGCCGAAGGCGTCCTTCATGGCTGGTGTCTCCTTGGAGGGAGGGGCGGCTCAGGGGAGCGTCGCGCGGGGAGCCGGGGAGCCGGGGAGCCGGGGAGCCGGGGTGGCGTAGGCGTCGGTCCTGTGGCGGGTGTCGGCGGCGCCATGGCGCTGACCGTATCGCCGCGTATGCCGCAATTCGGCCATGCCTCACGGGCCCGCCGGAAGGGGTGATTAAACGATTCTGGGGGACCCGGGCGCTGGTGTTGCCGCGTGGAGGGTACGCGTACGACATGGACTGGCTGATCAAGCTTCCCGTCATCGGACCGCTCGCCGTCCGGCTGATGCGCACCCACGCCTGGCGTTCGTACGAGACGCTCGACCGGGTGCACTGGACGCGGCTGGCTGCCGCGATCACCTTCATCAGCTTTCTCGCGCTCTTCCCGCTGATCACCGTGGCCGCGGCGGTCGGTGCGGCGCTGCTCGACCAGCAGCAGCTGACCAAGCTCGAGAACAAGATCTCCGAGCAGGTGCCGGGCATCTCCGACCAGCTCGACATCAACTCCCTGGTCGACAACGCGGGCACGATCGGACTGGTCGCGGGCGCGCTGCTGCTCGTCACCGGCATCGGCTGGGTCGGCTCGATGAGGGACTGCCTGCGGGTCGTCTGGGGGCTGGACGACGAGGAGGAGGGCAACCCCGTACTGCGCAAGCTCAAGGACGGGATCGTCCTGCTCGGTCTCGGCGCGACCGCGCTGGCCTCGATCGCCGCGTCCGGCCTCGGCTCGACCGCCGTCGGCTGGAGCGCCGACCGGCTCGGCATCGACAAGGGCGGTGCCGGTGGCGTACTGCTCCAGGTCGCGGGCATCGGGATCGCCGTCGTCGCCGACTTCCTGCTGCTGCTGTATCTGCTGACACTGCTGCCGGGTGTGCAGCCGCCGCGCCGCCGCCTGATGGTGGCGGGACTGCTCGGCGCGGTCGGCTTCGAGATGCTCAAGCTGCTGCTCGGCGGCTATATGCGGGATGTCGCCTCGAAGAGCATGTACGGCGCCTTCGGCGTCCCGGTCGCCCTGCTGCTGTGGATCAACCTCTCGGCGAAACTACTGCTGTTCTGCGCCGCCTGGACGGCGACGCAGAGCAAGGAAGCTCTCGACGAGGCGAGCGACGACGCCGTCGACGAGCTAGCGACGGCGCAGCGGCCAGCGGCGGTTGACGAGGAAGACCCCGGCCGCCAGCACCACCAGCGCCCCGCCCGCGACGGCGAGCGCGATACCGATGCCTCCTGAGCTCTCCTTCGCGGCGGCCGTCTTGGCCGGTGCGCCGTTGTTGGCCGGTTCGTTGCCGTTGGCAGGCGTTGTCGCGGACCTCGGCGCGACCAGCTCGCCGACCGGAGTCACCTTCCCGGCCGCCGCGAAGCCCCAGTCGAGCAGCCGTCCCGCCTCCTTGTAGACGGCCTGGCCCTCGCCGGAGTCCGGGTTCATGACGGTGACGAGCAGCACCTTGCCGTTCCGCTCGGCGACACCGGTGAAGGTCGCGCCGGCGTTGGTGGTGTTGCCGTTCTTGACGCCCGCGATGCCCTTGTACGGGGAGATGCCGTAGTCGCCGGTGAGCAGGCGGTTGGTGTTCTGGATCTCGAAGGTCTCGCGCGCCTTGCCCGGCTTCTGCTCGCCCGGGAACTTGGCGCTCGCCGTCGCGCAGTACTCGCGGAAGTCCTTCTTCTGCATGCCGCTGCGGGCGATGAGGGTCAGGTCGTACGCGGAGGAGACCTGGCCGGCGGCGTCGTACCCGTCGGGAGAAACGACATGCGTGTCGAGCGCCTGGAGCTCGTCGGCGTGCGCCTGCATGTCCTGGACGGTCTTGGGAACGCCGCCGTTCATCTCGGACAGCACATGCACCGCGTCGTTGCCGGAACGCAGGAAGACGCCGAGCCACAGATCGTGGACGGAGTACGAGTGGTTCTCCTTGACCCCGACCAGGCTGCTGCCCTCGCCGACGCTCGCGAGCTCCTTCGGGGCCACCTTGTGGATCTCGGTCTTGGGCAGCCGGGGCAGCACGGTGTCCGCGAACAGCATTTTGAGCGTGGACGCGGGCGGCAGCCGCCAGTGCGCGTTGTGGGAGGCCAGCACTTCCCCGCTCTCGGCGTCCGCGACGATCCAGGACCGGCCGCTCAGATCCTTCGGCAGCACAGGCGCGCCCGGGCCGAGGCTGACCTGGGTGCCCGCCCTGCCGAGCTGGGTCCCGCCGACGGTGGACATGGAAGCCGGTGGGTTCGGGTGTTGTTTGCCTGCCTTGTTGTCAGGGCCGGCGGCCGACGCGGGCGCGACGGCGAGTGCGGGCAGCAACGTGGCGGCGGTGACCGTCAGCGCGGTCTTCTTCAGAGCAGACACGGACGAGAACGTACAGGGCAGTGAAGAAAATATTCTCATCAGCTCGATGACCCGCCGGGGGGACCGCCGGGACAGCCCACCCCGAAGAACCCGGTCGGAGGACGGGCGCGA
The DNA here is from genome assembly GCF_026339995.1 of Streptomyces sp. NBC_01481. GTDB lineage: Bacteria > Actinomycetota > Actinomycetes > Streptomycetales > Streptomycetaceae > Streptomyces. The sequence goes on from NZ_JAPEPT010000005.1 coordinate 120,588, forward strand.
TACTGAGTCCATGAAGCTCAGCCGCCCCGTCTCCTGGTTCCTGCTCGCGTTCGGGGTGTGGAGCTGGTTCATCTGGATCACTTTCGTCAAGAACCTGTGGAAGGACGGCAGCGGGCTCGCCTTCGACGACGCGGGTGACCCGACCGGGTACTTCTGGGTCCATCTCGTGCTCGCCATTACGTCCTTTGTTCTGGGGACGGTCGTCGGGGTGATCGGGTTGCGTGGCGTTCGGGCGTTGCGCCGAGAAACGCCTCAGGAATAGGGGAGCTGTCCGTGCTGGTGGTCGTCCTGCTTGTGGTGGTCGCGGTCGTCGCCGTGTTGGCGGGCGTGCACTGGTACGTCTGGCGACGGCTCGTCCGCGACACGACCGCGCGCGGGGGCGTGGCGCGCCGGGTGGGCACGGCGGCGATGTGGGTGCTGCCGCTGCTGTCGGTGGCGGCGCTGGTCTCGGGGCGGGCGGGGGCGCCGTTCTGGCTGGAGCGGGTGGTGGCATGGCCGGGGTATCTGTGGCTGGCGGTGCTGCTGTATCTGGTGCTGGGGCTGGTGGTGGGGGAGCTTGTGCGGCCGCTGCTGCTGCGCCGGGGCAGGGTGAGTTCCTCCGCCCCGCCCCTCCTCGAAACCGGTGGCCAGGGCCCCCGGACCCTTGAGCCGTCGCTGCCCGCTGGCTCCGCCGGTGCGACCCGTACCGACGCGACCGAGGCGTCCGTGGGGACGGCTCCCGCCGAAGCCCGCGACGCGGGTACGACCGCAACGGCGTCCGCCGAGGCGTCCGCCGGGACCGTCCGTACCGACGCGACCGTGGCGTCCGCCGGGGCGACCCGTACCGACGCGGCCGCAGGCCCCGGTGCCGGCGGGCAACGTACCCTCTCGCGGCGACTGTTCGTCTCGCGTGTCGTCGGCGGCGCCGCCGCCTCCGTCGCCCTGGGGACCGTCGCCCACGGGACCTACGGCGTCCTCCGCGGGCCCCGAGTGAAGCGCGTCACCGTACCGCTCGCCCGGCTTCCGCGTGCCGCCCACGGATTCCGGATCGCCGTGGTCAGCGATATTCACCTCGGGCCGATCCTCGGGCGCGGGCACACCCAGCGGATCGTCGACACCATCAACGCCACCTCCCCCGACCTCGTCGCCGTCGTCGGGGACCTTGTCGACGGCAGTGTGGCGGACCTCGGGCCCGCCGCCGAGCCGCTCGCGCGGCTCACCTCGCGCTACGGGTCCTTCTTCGTGACCGGAAACCACGAGTACTTCTCCGGCGCCGAGGCATGGGTCGACCACGTCCGTGAGCTCGGGCTCAGGCCGCTCCAGAACGAGCGCGTCGAGATCGGCGCCTTCGATCTCGCCGGGGTCAACGACGTCGCGGGCGAGATCGAGGGCGACGGCCCCGATTTTGGCAGGGCGCTCGGCGACCGGGACCGTTCCCGCGCGTCCGTGCTTCTCGCGCATCAGCCCGTCGTCATCCATGACGTAGTCGAGCACGGCGTCGACCTCCAGCTTTCCGGCCACACCCACGGCGGCCAGCTCTGGCCGGGCAACTACCTCGCCGCCCTCGCCAATCCGACCGTCGCGGGGCTCGAACGGTACGGAGACACCCAGTTGTTCGTGTCGCGGGGAGCGGGCGCATGGGGCCCGCCCGTGCGCGTCGGGGCTCCCTCGGACATCACCGTCGTACAACTCGCCTCCCGCCACGCATAACCGCCGCATGTCCTCCACATGGCGCAGGAATGGCTTTGGCATAGCCCAGGCATAGCTGTTGTCACAGTTGTCCGTGAGCCATAAAACCACCCTTCCTCTTGTGAAGGCCGCTGTGGCTGGCTGAACGCCTTATCACGAACAGGGGTGGGCGTGAAGAGGAGCTTGGCGATGCAGTCGATCCGTCTGCGGATACTCGTCACTTGTGCGGTGGTCCTGGCCGCGGCCGTCGGAGGCTGGCAGTTATTGCCGTCCGAGGAGGAAAGCAGGGCAACGATCACTGTCGGCACCACTGATGTGGTGACATCGCTCGATCCCGCGGGGGCGTACGACGCGGGCTCGTGGGCCATTTACAGCAACGTCTACCAGTCGCTGCTGACCTTCAAGCCAAACGGCGTCACGCCGGTCCCCGACGCCGCCCGCGACTGCGACTTCGTCGGGGTGACGCTCCAGACGTTCCAGTGCGAGCTGCGCGACGACCTCACCTTCGCCAACGGCCGCAAAATCACCGGCGAGGACGTCAAGTACTCCTTCGAGCGGATGCTGCGCATCAAGTCGGACGTCGGCCCGCAGCCTCTCTTCTCCACGCTCAAGAACGTCACGGCCAGGGGCCAGACGGTCACCTTCAACCTCCGTACGCGCGACGCGACCTTCCCCCAGAAGGTCGCCACCGGCGCGGGTTCGATCGTCGACCGCAGCCAGTACCCGGACCAGAGCCTGCGCGAGGGCGAGAGCGTGGACGGTTCGGGACCGTACCTACTGAAGCAGTACGAGCCCGGAGTCAGGGCGCGGCTCGTGCCGAATCCCAGGTACAAGGGCGCGCTGACGAAGACCGGCGGGCCGGTACTGATCCGCTACTTCGAGGGGTCCGACCAGCTCGCGGAGGCATGGAAGGCGGGACAGGTCGATGTGACCCACCGTCAGCTCCCGGCGAAGCTGATCGCCGGTCTCGACCCGGCCGATTCGGGCATGCGCGTCAGCGTGGCGGACACCGCTGAGATCCGCAATCTCGTCTTCAACGTACGGCCCGGCTCCCCGATGGCGAAGAAGGCCGTGCGGCAGGCGGTCGCGTGGGTCATCGACCGCCCCAAGGTGGTCACTTCGGTCTACCGCGCCACCGTGCAGCCGCTGTACTCGCTGATCCCGCAGGGGACCCTCGGGCACACCAACCCCTTCTTCGACGCGTATCCGGAGCCCAGCGCGAAGGAGGCCCGCGAGCTGCTCGACGACGCCGGGATCCGGACACCTGTGACCTTCACCCTGGTGCACCGCGCCGACAGCGGCCCGGCGCAGGAGGCGGCCGAGCTGCGCCGCCAGCTGGAGGCGACCGGGCTGTTCAAGGTGAAGGTCGTCGCCGAGGACTGGAAGGTCTTCCAGAAGGGATACGGGGCCGGCAAGTACGACGCGTACACGCTCGGCTGGATCCCGGACTTCCCGGACCCCGACAACTTCACCCAGCCGCTCGTCGGCAAGGACTCCACTCTGCGCAGCGGCTACGAGAGCAAGACCGTCGACAAGCTGATCGCCTCCACCCAGCAGTACGGCGAACGCCCCCGCGCCACCGAGGACTTCAAGTCGATCCAGCGGCAGATCGCCACGGATGTGCCACTGGTGCCGCTGTGGCAGAAGAAGGACTACGTACTGAGCAGCGAGGACATCAGCGGCGCGCAGTACCTGTCGGACGGCACTGGCGTCTGGCGGCTGTGGGAACTCGGCTGGATCTGAGGGCCCGACCGGCCTCTACATCTTGACCGTACGGGCGGCGGCCGGGAGCGTGACCGTCACCGCGAGGCCGTCGCCCGGCGCCGTCCTGACGGTCACCTCGCCGGCGTGCGAGGCGACCACGGCCTGCACGATCGCCATCCCGAGGCCGCTGCCCGCGGGCCCGCTGCCTTCCCCGCCCGCGCGGAAGAAGCGGTCGAAAATGCGGTCGGCGTCCTCGGCGGTCATGCCGGGCCCCTCGTCCGCGACCCGCAGCCGGACCGCGCCGGAACCGCGACCCTCGCCGTCCTCGCGTTCCAGCTCCACCCGCAGCGGCGCGTCCGCCGGGGTGTGGGCGCGGACGTTGGCCAGCAGATTGCCGACCACCTGCCGCAGCCCCGACTCGTCGCCCTGCACGATCATGGCGCCGTCGGCGGCGACGGCGAGCGGGCGCTGCGGCTGCTGGGCCCGCAGATCGTCCACCGCGTCCCGCACCAGACGGCTCAGATCGACCGCGCACACCCCCAGTTGGGGCTGCTGGTCGAGGCGGGCCAGGGTCAGCAGCTCCTCGACGAGCCGTCCCATCCGGTCGGCCTCCGCCGTCATCCGGGCCAGCGCGCGGGCCCGTTCGGCGGGCTCGCGCAGCATCCCCTTGTCGTACAGCTGGAGATAGCCGCGTATCGCGGACAGCGGGGTACGCAGCTCGTGCGAGGCGTCCGCGACGAACCTGCGCAGCTGGGCCGCGCTGCGCTCGCGGGTCTCGAAGGCCGACTCGACCTGGTGGAGCATGGAGTTGAGGGCGGTCCGCAGCTGCTCGATCTCGGTGACCGGATCCCGCCCTGCGGGCACGCGCCGGGTCAGATCGCCCTCCGCGATGGCAGATGCCGTCTCCACCATGTCCTCCAGCGGCCGCAGCCGGTGCTTGGCGCCGAGCATGGTGAGCAGCGCGAGCAGCGCCAACAGGACGGTACCGAAGGCGAGATCGAGTCTGAGCGCCTTCTTCATCGAGGAGTGCACGGACCCGGTGTCGGTCGCCAGGACGACCACCGTTCCGTCGCCGAGGCCGGTCGCGACCGTGCGGTAGGGATCTCCGGCCACGCTCACGTCCCGCGGCCCGGGGGAGTGTGCGAGCGCGGCCGGATCGCCGACCGCGGCGGCGAGTTCACGCTGGCGCTCGGTGGGCGCGACGCCGGCGAGGGAGATCGGCTCATGGTTCGCATCGACGGCCACCATGATCGTGTCGGAGCGCGGCAGGCCGCCCGCCCCCGTCTTGCCGAACTGGGCGGCCAGCTCACCGATGGCGCTGATCGTCTCGATCTCCTTCTGCGTGAACCCCGTCCGCTGCAGCGCGGTGCGGCTGCCCATCAGCTCGGAGTCCACGCGGTCCAGCAGATAGTGCCGCATGCCCATCAGGCTCACCGCGGTGGCCGCGACGATGCCGAGGGTCAGCACGCACACGTTCACCAGGGTGAGTTTGGCGCGCAGGGAGTGGATCGCTCGGTGGTGGTGCCTCGCGCGGGCCCGTATCCAGCGCCTGGCGCCCCTCCAGCACCTCATGCCAGCCCGTATCCGAAGCCCCGCCGGGTGGTGATCAGCGGCGGTCCCAGGGGATCCAGCTTGCGTCGCAGATAGCTGATGTAGGTCTCGACGACGGTCGACTCGATCTGGTGCTCGTACTGCCAGACATGGCGCAGCAGCTGCTCCTTGGGGACGATGCGCCCGCCGTTGCGTACGAGGAAGCGCAGCAGCGCGTACTCGGTGGGGGTGAGCTGCACCGAGCGGCCCGCGCGGCGTGCCGCGTAGGTCGCGTCGTCCAGTTCGAGATCGCCGTAGCGCAGCGGCGGTCGTGCGGGCAGTACATCGGCGGGCCGGGTGCGGCGCAGCACCGCCCTGATACGGGCCACCACCTCGTCGACATTGAAAGGCTTGGTGATGTAGTCGTCGCCGAAGCCGAGGGCGCCGACGATCTCGGCGGGCGCGTCGCGCGCGGTGAGGAAGACGAGGGCCGTCTCGGGCCGCGCGTCGCGCAGTTCACGCCCCAGGGCGCGCCCGTCGCCGTCCGGGAGCATCACGTCCAGCAGCGCGACATCGGGACGCGTCTGCACTGCCAGCTGTCGCGCCTGCCGTACGCTACCCGCCGTAATCACCTCAAAACGGTGATACCGCAGCGCGATGGCGAGGACGTCGGCGATGCTCGGCTCGTCCTCGACGACCAGCACGGTCGCTCCCTCGTGGTCCATGTCCTCAGTATCGGTGTGATCCCCGCGCGCGGAACCGGTCACTGTCTGGGAGTTCCTTGAGAGTCATGGCCGCGCCACGCCACGGGCCGTCTCCACGGCCGATCCTGAAGACCGGCCCGGGGGAGACGGATCGACGAAGGGGCAGGAATCGTGGCGGCATTGGCACGCTGGTGCTATCGGCACCGGCTGGTGGTCCTGGTGCTGTGGGTGGGGGCGCTGTTCGGCCTGGGGGCCGCGGGCAGTTCGGCGGGCACCAACTACTCCAACAGCTTCAGCCTTCCGGACACCGACTCCACACACGCGTACGACCTGATGGTCACGGCATTCCCGGAGAGCTCGGGCGACACCGACACGGTGGTGTGGCGGGTCTCCGAGGGCTCCGTGCGCGACACGGCGGTACGGGAGCGGATCGAGCCCGCGCTCAAGGAGATCGCGGGCATGAAGGGCGTGGGCGACGTCGCGAGTCCCTACGTCCCGGCGGGCGCGACGCAGATCAGCAAGGACGGGCGTATCGCCTACGCCCAGGTCACCTTCGCCGAGCAGGCCAACGGCGTGCCGAAGAAGCTGGTCGAGGATGTCGTCGACACCGCGCAGGACGCCGGGCGGGCGGGCCTCCAGGTCGAGCTGGGCGGGCAGGCGATCGCACGTATCCAGGAGCCGCCGACCGGCACGGCCGAGCTGGTCGGCATCGCCGCCGCGGCGGTCGTGCTGTTCCTGGCCTTCGGCTCGTTCTTCGCGATGGTGCTTCCGCTGGTGATCGCCATCTTCGGGGTCGGCACCGGAATGCTGTCGACGATGCTGCTCAGCCACGCGACGGATGTGCCCGAAGTGGCCCCGCTGCTCGGTTCGCTGATCGGTCTCGGCGTCGGCATCGACTACGCGCTGTTCATCGTCACACGCCACCGCAAGGGCATTCTGCGGGGCATGGCGCCCGAGGACTCGGCGGTCACGGCGCTGAACACCTCCGGGCGCGCGGTGCTGTTCGCGGGCGGCACGGTGTGCATCGCACTCGCCGGAATGCTCGTGATGAACATGCGGTTCCTCGACGGCGTGGTGATCGCCACCTCGCTGACGGTCGTCCTGAGCGTGCTGGCCGCGATCACGCTGCTGCCCGCGCTCCTCGGCGTCCTGGGCATGCGCGTACTGAGCAGGCGCCAGCGGCGCAGGCTCGCCGCGAACGGCCCCGAGTCCGTCGAGCCCGGCGGCGCCGCCGCCCGCTGGTCCGTGACCGTACAGAAGCGGCCCAGATCCATCGCGCTGGTCGCGCTCGTGGTGATGGCCGCGCTCGCGATTCCCGTGCTGTCCCTGCGGCTCGGCGCGACCGACCAGGGCAACCACCGGAACGACACCACGACCCGGCAGGCGTACGACCTGCTCGCCGAGGGCTTCGGCCCCGGCTTCAACGGGCCACTGCAACTGGTCGCGAAGGACGCCGAACCGGCCGCCGTCCAGAGCCTGGTGGGCAAGGTGCGTGCCACGGAAGGTGTGGCACAGGTCGTCGCGCTGCCCTCGCAGCCGGGCTCCGGCGTCACCGTGATCCAGGTCGTCCCCACGACATCGCCGCAGTCCGAGCAGACGGACCAGCTGATCGACACCCTGCGCGAGGAGGTCATCCCGCAGTCGGGCGAGGAAGTCCATGTCGGCGGAGTCACCGCGATCTTCAAGGACTTCGCCGCGGTGACCGGTGACCGGCTGCCCTATTTCGTCGGGACGATCATCGCGCTCGGCTTCCTGCTGCTCCTGATCGCGTTCCGCTCGCTCGTCGTCCCGCTGACCGCCGCCCTGATGAACCTGATCGCGGCCGCGGCCTCCTTCGGCGTGCTGGTCGCGATCTTCCAGTGGGGCTGGGGAGCGGAGGCGCTCGGCCTCGGCAAGGAGGGCCCGATCACCGCCTTCCTGCCGGTCATCATGCTGTCGCTGCTGTTCGGCCTCTCGATGGACTACCAGGTCTTCCTGGTCAGCCGGATGCACGAGGAGTGGGTGCATACGAAGGACAACGCGCGGGCGGTACGGGTCGGTCTCGCCGAGACGAGCCGGGTCATCAACTGCGCCGCCCTGATCATGATCTGTGTCTTCAGCGCCTTTGTGCTGAGCGGTGACATGGAGGGTGCGATGGCGGGCATCGGGCTCGCGGCGGCCGTGGCGCTGGACGCGTTCATCCTGCGTACGGCGCTGGTGCCTGCGGCGATGCATCTGCTCGGGAAGTCCAACTGGTGGCTTCCGGCGGGTCTGGAGAAGCGGCTGCCGCATCTGGCGGTGGAGCCGCGGGAGGACGCGCCGGAGCCCGCGCTGTCCGTGCTCGGTCCGCGCGCCCAGCCGGGAGACGGGGCGGGCGGGTCCGTCGTGCACGGCTTCGTCCGTACGGAGTCGGGCGAGCCGGTCGGGGAAGCGATCCTCACCCTCGTCTCGCCGGGCGGCAGCCAGGTGGACCGCGTGGAGTCGCTGGCCGACGGCTCGTACATCCTGTCCGCTCGGGCCGGTGGCGCGTACATGCTGGCCGTGACGGCGGGCGTCCATGAGCCGTGGGTCCGCCACATCATGATCGGCGGCGATCCGCTGGTCCACGACGTGGTCCTGTCGGACCTGGGCGTGAGCCGCTGAGCGTTCCGGGCCCGGGGCTCTGGGCAGGAGCTCCGGGCCCGGCCGGCTACTTCTTGCGGGCGGCGACAGTCTCCGCCATCCCGGGCATGAAGTCCGTGAACAGATCGTGCACTTCGTGTACGAGCGGTCGCAGCACCCGGAAGCGGGAGAGCGCGACACCGCGGGTGGTCAGCCGGGCGCCGCGTTCGGCCAGCCGCCTGGTGCGCTCGCGGCCCTCCGAGCGGTCGAAGACCCAGTACAGGACGAGTCCCATCTGGGACAGCCACATCAACTCGGGCAGGGCGTCCACGAGTTCGTCGGCGACCTTGGCCTTGGAACCGGCCAGCACCTCGCGGTGGATGGACAGGGCCGCCTCGCGGGCGTGCTCCGACTCGGGGGAAAACGGGCTGAGCGGGCTCTCAGGGTCGGCGGCGTTCTTGAAGAACTGCGCCGCGAACTCGTGGTACGGCTCGGCGATCTCCAGCCAGGAGGTCAGCACACCGGCGAGCCGGGTCTCCAGGTCCGTCTCCCGGTCCAGGATGGGCCGGACCGCCGCCTGGTGCTCGGCGCCGATCCGGTCGTAGAAGCCCTGGACGAGATGTTCCTTGGAGGCGAAGTAGTAGTACGCGTTCCCCACCGAGACACCGGCCTCTTTGGCGATGGCCCGCATCGTCGTCCTGTCGTAACCGCGCTCCTGGAAGAGACGGAGCGCGGTTTCGAGGATGAGCGTGCGGGTCTGCTCGCTCTTGGGGGCCGCCTTCACTTCTGTCACGGTGTCCGAGCCTAACCGGGAACGGAGCACCGGTCGTCGCAGGGCGTACCGCCGGCTCCTCCCGCCGCGGTCGCCTCGCGGTACTTGGACGCCGCGAGCATCGTGACCCGTACGAACGGCAGGCCTGCCGGGGTGGCGAGCCAGTGGGCCCTTGGCCGGTGCTCGGCCAGCGCCCAGAGGCAGACGATCCAGGCGGCGGGGCCGGTGTAGATCTGGCCCCTGTCGCCGATGACGGTGATCTCCCGCAGGGTCGCGGTGTGGTCGAGGCGCGGGTATCTGCGCCGCGCCTCGGCCGACCCCGCGGGCACCAGGTCCAGCGGTACGAGCTGCCTCTGCCGCATCAGCCAGCTGCGCAGGTGGACGCAGAGGGAGCACTGGGCGTCGTACAGGACGGTCAGTCCCCGGACCGGGGTGCCCATCGCGCTCACGCTCCGGTGGGACCGGTGGCCGGCGCGGCCCACGGGCCGGGTCCCGCCTGGGTCGTCCAGCCCTGGGGCCCGACCGGCGGAGTCTGCTCGCGCTCCATCAGTCCGCGCCGGCGGATCTTGTTGAGGACCCAGACATTGCCGAGGTGCATGACGCCGAGGACGAGGAGTACGACGCCGAGCTTGACCGAGAGCGCCTCGAAGAGCCCGCGGGCGTCCTCGACGGCATCGGCCGCCTTGAGGTAGAGGGCGACGAAGCCGAGGTTCACGAGGTAGAAGCCGACCACCAGGAGGTGGTTGACGGCGTCGGCCAGCTTCTCGTCCCCCTTGAGGACGCTGGCGATGAAGATGCGCCCGTTGCGGCTCAGGGTCCGCGCGACCCAGATGGTGAGCGCGACGCTGATCAGCAGGTAGACGACATACGCAACAACAGTGAGGTCCATCCCCCACCCTCCCTTGAACGTGTTCAAAAGCTGGCAGTCATGACTGTAGACCTCCTTTTGAACATGTTCAAGCGATGGGCGTGGCGGGGCCCGGAGTCGGTCGGCCTGGTCGGCTTCGCCTACGCGTCGCGCCGCAGTTGGGCCGTGATCGTGCGGTCGGTGATCCTGGCGTCGTCCGCCAGCACAAACGCCGTCGACAGGATCAGCGACAGCAGTCCGCCGTCCTCCTCGAAGGGCAGAAAGAGCCGCTCCCCGCCCGCGCCCGCCGCCGAACGGTCCACCGCGATGCGGAGATACGCGTCATCGGGCTCCCTCAGGATGCTTCCCGAACCCAAATGGATCTTGTACGTGTGCAGCTCGCCGCGCACCCTCAGGAACCGGTCGGTGAGCTCCACGCGTTCGGCGATCCGGGTCCGCGGCAGCAGCCGGGCCAGCCACTGGCGGCGTATCCGCGCCGACTCGGTGAGCTCGCCGAACGCCCATCGCTCCCAGTACCCGTCGTGCGCCCGCTCCTCGCCGCGGTCGCGCCACTGCGGATCCGCCCCGATCGACGCGACCGTCACGAACAGGTCGGCGTCCCGCATCGCCTCGGTCAGCACCAGCGGCGGTACGGCGGCGAGCTCGGCGAGCTCCCACGGTCCGCGCGCCCCGCGTCGCCGCTCGAAGCGCAGCCGGTCCGTGGAGCACAGCGACGCCAGTCCGCCGTCCGACTGCTGTTGGACCAGTTCGACATGGAACCGGGCGCGCCAGAACTCGCCCTCGCCCAAGGTCAGTTCACCGGGGCGCGGCAGCTCCCGCACCATCTCGGCGGCGTATCCGTCGCTGAAGTACCCCAGGTGGTTTCCGGCCCAGCCGCGCTCCACCAGCAGCGCCTTCGCCTGGTTGTAGCGCAGGATGTGGCCGGCGAAGCGGTGGGAGTAGGTGCGGGTCTCCTCCTCGGCGGGGGTGAGCGGATAGACCTCCCGGAAGCCCTGCTTGAAGGGCTGGCGCAGCTCGCGCTCGGTGAGCTCCTCGTGCCAGGTCCGTATCTCCTCGGGGTCCGCCCGGACCGGATGCCACAGCCGCAGCACGGCCCTGTCCGTCACGGGGACGGCCGTGCCGTCCGCCCCCGCCAGTGCCCAGCCGCCCGCCGTACGCTCCGGCAGTCCGGCCACCCACTGCCCGCCGTCGTCCGCGCTCGCCTCCCAGATCAGCGTGCGGGCCAGGGTGCCGGTCACCGGATGGTCGATGTAGTGCCGCTCCCAGTCGGCCGCCGCCCACCGGGTGCCCGCCATCAGATGCTCTTCCAGCCGCGCGCGCTCGACCGGCATCAGTGTGCGCAGCTGCTTCAACGCGGCCCGGATGTCGGTCAGTTGCTCGCCGTACTCCTCGCGGACCGCTTTCGGCGCGGACTTCAGCACCTGGCCCTGCGGCCCCCTGAAGGACAGCGCGGGTGTCCCAGAGGCGGTGACCGACAGGACCGCCGTGTAGTCGCCCAGCGTCTGTTCGCGGATACCGCGCGCATCGAGGCCCACGGACGGCACGGCCCGCTCCCTGAGCATTGACGGGGTGATCCCGCCCCGCTCGGCCACGGCCTGCAGTGCTGCGGTGATGCCCTTGAGCACGGTGCGGTTGCGGATGGTGCGCTGCAGGCGGCCGAGCCAGTCGACGGCCTGCTCGCCCTGGATGCCGCCGAAGTCGCCGAGGACCGCGACCGCGGTCGTGGCCATCTTGCCGTTGCGGCAGTAGCCGCCGGAACCGCCGGTCCCCGTACCGGAGTTGAGAGCGACCGCGCCGACCGCGGGCACCACCCAGTCCGCCCCGATGTCCGCCGCGGCCCACAGCAGCCCGCGCACCAGCCGGGTGTTGCCCTCCGACGCGATCCCCGGCCAGGTGCTGCCACTCACCCAGGCGGTCGCCGCGACCCGGTGCTCACGCTGGTCGCCCATCCCTTCCAGCAGCGCCCGCACCGTCTCCTTGCCCCGCTCCGTGCCCGCCAGGAGGGCCCGGGCCTGCCTCCGCCACCGCTTGGTGGCGCGCACCTGGCCCTGCGCCACGCAGTGCTCCAGGAACGCCGCGACCCCCGGCCCGGCGAGCAGCTTCGGATGCTCCGTGCGCATCCGCGGCCCGAACTCGTCCTCGTCGTCGAGCAGGACCGGCGGCAGCCCCGTGTCGTCGGAAGCCTCCGGCCCGATGAGGGCGTCCAGCCGCGCCCGCATCGCGAAGTTCTCGGATCCCTCGTCCTGCCCTCCCCAGGCCGACAGGGACACCTGACGCGCGGCCCGCAGCAGCCGCCGGTCGTAGCCGCCCGCCTCCTTCGCCGCGGCCAGCGGCAGTCGGGCGAGCGCCCCGAACTGCCGCAGCAGCTGCGCCGGATCGACCAGCGCGTCCGGTCCCACCAGGCGCCGCAGCAGCGTGTCGGCCTCCGCGGCGGTCCAGCCGAGGCGTTGCTCCGAGAGCCAGGGCACCGCCCAGTCGTCGGCGCGGTCGGCACCGCCGTGGCACAGGTTGCGGTGTATCCACAGCGCGGCCCGCCGTCGCTGGTCGAGGGTCAGGGACGCCAGCAGCTCCCGCACCGGCGTACCCCCTTGGGTGCGCTGACGCACCCCCGCCTCGTACAGTCTGGTCTCCAGGCCGTCCGTCGTCACCGTCATCGTGCCGGTCCCCTCCCCGAGCTCAACTCCTCCTGACGGTACGGGCCGCCACTGACAGCCGGCTCGGCGGACGCGTGACCGCTACATGCTGGCGAGCGAACGCGCGTAGTTGATCTGCCCCATGACCTGCTGGAACGTTTCCGGGCCACGTGCCGGGATCATCGTCGAGTGGTGCTTGCCGCCGCTCGTCACAGTGACCTGGATGAAGCCCGTGGTCTTCTTCTCCTTCATCAGCAGGAACAGCAGCCCCAGCAGGCAGAAGATGAAAAAGATGACCGCGAGCACGATGGCGTGGGTCGGCATCTTCTCCTCGGTGTGCGACATGTCGGTGGCGTTCCACACCGAGCCCCGCAACGGCAGCGTGCCCGCGGGAGTCACGATCGAGTCGCCCATGACACTGATGTCACCGATCGACACCAGAGGCGCCCCGCCCATCGCGGCCGGGGCCCCGGCCGGTACGGGAAGAGCGGGCTGCGTCTGGCTGTAGTCGGGAGCCTGGTTCGGATACCCGTACCCCGGCGCCTGGTTCGGGTAGCCGTAGGCCGGCGTCCCCGGAGGCTGCGTCGGCCCCCACTTGTACTCGGGCTCTCCGTCAGCCGCGTACGGATTGGGCTCGCTCATGGTCTCGTCCCCGCTTTCCTGCTGCTCATGTCAGACGTTCCCCGATCCTGCCAGGTATCGCCTCGCCCGGTGAACCCCGGGCACCAAAGGGCCCCGCCTCACACAAAGTTGAGACGGGGCCCCGGTACCGTTCGGTCACAAGCGACGCGTGATCAGCGCGCGCTTGACTTCCTGGATCGCCTTGGTGACCTCGATACCGCGCGGGCAGGCGTCCGTGCAGTTGAACGTCGTGCGGCAACGCCACACGCCGTCCTTGTCGTTGAGGATCTCCAGCCGCTGCTCCCCGCCCTCGTCACGCGAGTCGAAGATGAAGCGGTGCGCGTTCACGATCGCCGCCGGGCCGAAGTACTGGCCGTCGTTCCAGAACACCGGGCACGAGGACGTGCACGCGGCGCACAGGATGCACTTGGTGGTGTCGTCGAAGCGCTCGCGGTCCTCCGCGGACTGCAGACGCTCGCGCGTCGGCTCGTTGCCGGACGTGATCAGGAAGGGCATCACATCGCGGTACGCCTGGAAGAACGGCTCCATGTCCACGACGAGGTCCTTGAGGACCGTCAGGCCCTTGATGGCCTCGACCGTGATCGGCTTCTCCGGGTTGATGTCCTTGATCAGCGTCTTGCAGGCGAGCCTGTTCTTGCCGTTGATCCGCATCGCGTCGGAGCCGCAGATGCCGTGCGCGCAGGAGCGCCGGAAGGTCAGCGAACCGTCGACGTCCCACTTGATCTTGTGGAGACCGTCGAGCACACGCTCCTTCGGGTCGATCTCGATCTGGAAGTCCTGCCACTGGGCCTCGTCGGAGACCTCGGGGTTGAAGCGGCGGATCCGGAAGGTGACCGTGATGTAGGGCGAAGCGGCGGCTTCCGCCTCCACCTTGTCCAGAGTCGGGGTAGCCATCAGTACTTACGCTCCATCGGCTGGTAGCGGGTCTGGACGACCGGCTTGTAGTCGAGACGGATCGACTCGACGCCGTCGTCGCCCACCTCGCGGTACGCCATGGTGTGGCGCATGAAGTTGACGTCGTCGCGGTTGGGGAAGTCCTCGCGGTAGTGACCGCCGCGGGACTCCTTGCGGGCCAGTGCCGAAACGGCCATGACCTCGGCCAGGTCGAGCAGGTTGCCCAGCTCGACGGCCTCCAGCAGGTCCGTGTTGAAGCGCTTGCCCTTGTCCTGGATGGACACGTTCAGGTACCGCTCGCGCAGCTCGCCGATCTTCTCGACCGCGGTCTTGATCGTCTGCTCGGTGCGGAACACCATGACATTGGCGTCCATGGTCTCCTGCAGCTCGCGGCGGATGTCCGCGACCCGCTCCTTGCCGGTGGAGTTGCGCAGCCGCTCGACCTGCGCCTCGACCAGGGAGGCCGGGTTCTCCGGCAGGTCGACGTAGTCGTGCTTCGCCGAGTACTCGGCGGCGGCGATACCGGCGCGCTTGCCGAACACGTTGATGTCGAGCAGCGAGTTGGTGCCCAGGCGGTTGGCGCCGTGCACCGACACGCAGGCGACCTCACCGGCGGCGTACAGACCCGGCACGACGGTGGTGTTGTCGCGAAGGACCTCACCCTGGACGTTGGTCGGGATGCCACCCATGGCGTAGTGCGCGGTCGGCTGGATCGGGATCGGGTCCGTGTACGGCTCGATACCGAGGTACGTACGCGCGAACTCGGTGATGTCCGGGAGCTTCGCGTCCAGCTGCTCCGGCGGCAGGTGGGTGAGGTCCAGGTAGACGTGGTCGCCCTCGGGACCGCAGCCGCGGCCCTCACGGATCTCCGTGTAGATGGAGCGCGAGACGACGTCGCGCGAGGCGAGGTCCTTCATGACGGGCGCGTACTTCTCCATGAAGCGCTCACCGTCCTTGTTGCGCAGGATGCCGCCCTCGCCGCGGGCGCCCTCGGTGAGCAGGATGCCCATGCGCCAGATGCCCGTCGGGTGGAACTGGAAGAACTCCATGTCCTCCAGCGGCAGTCCGCGCCGGTAGCAGGCGGCCTGCCCGTCACCGGTCAGCGTGTGCGCGTTGGAGGTCACCTTGAAGAACTTGCCGGTGCCGCCCGAGGCGTAGATGACGGCCTTCGCCTGGAAGATGTGGATCTCGCCGGTGGCCAGCTCGAACGCGACCACGCCCGCCGACTTCTTGACGCCGTCGACCTCGGTGATCAGCTGGTCCAGGACGTAGAACTCGTTGAAGAACTCCACGCCCTCCTTGACGCAGTTCTGGTACAGCGTCTGGAGGATCATGTGGCCGGTGCGGTCCGCGGCGTAGCAGGACCGGCGGACCGGGGCCTCGCCGTGGTTGCGCGAGTGGCCGCCGAAGCGGCGCTGGTCGATGGTGCCGTTCGGGGTGCGGTTGAACGGCAGGCCCATCTTCTCGAGGTCCAGGACCGCGTCGATGGCCTCCTTCGCCAGGATCTCGGCGGCGTCCTGGTCGACCAGGTAGTCACCGCCCTTGACCGTGTCGAAGGTGTGCCACTCCCAGTTGTCCTCCTCCACGTTGGCGAGCGCGGCGGCCATGCCGCCCTGCGCGGCGCCCGTGTGGGAGCGGGTGGGGTAGAGCTTCGTCAGCACGGCGGTACGGCTGCGCTTGGTCGACTCGATGGCCGCGCGCATGCCCGCGCCACCGGCGCCGACGATGACGGTGTCGTACTTGTGGATCTTCATTGGTCTCGTCAGCCCCGGCTTTAGCGGATGTTCGGGTCGAAGGTGAAGATCACCAGCGTGCCCAGAAGGATGGTGAACACCGTGGCGGTGTACAGCAGGCCCTTGAGCCACAGGCGCGTGTTGGCGCGCTCGGCGTAGTCATTGATGACGGTACGCAGGCCATTGGCGCCGTGCAGCATCGCGAGCCACAGCATCAGCAGATCCCAGACCTGCCAGAACGGGGACGCCCAGCGGCCGGCCACGAAGGCGAAGCCGATCTTGGAGACGCCGCCGTCCAGCACCAGCTGGATCAGCAGGTGGCCGATGACCAGGACGACCAGGACGACACCGGACAGGCGCATGAAGAGCCATGCGGCCATCTCGAAGTTGCCGCGGGTCGCCTTCGGGGTCTTGCCGGTGCGCCTGCGCGGGGCCTCGATGTACGGGGCCGGGTGGTCGACGTCGTAGGGGCTCGTACCCTCGACGGGGCCGACGGCGGAGGTGGTGTCGGCGACTGTGTTGTTCGAAGACATTGTCTGGCTCAGCTCCCGAACAGTTCACGAACGGCGTGGCCGAGCACCGGGTACAGGGCGCCCACCATCAGCACGAACCAGATGACCATCACGATCCAGAACATCCGCTTCTGGTAGCGCGCGCCCTTGGACCAGAAGTCCACGGCGATGACACGCAGGCCGTTGAGCGCGTGGAAGAGAATCGCGGCCACGAGGCCGTATTCGAGCAGCGCGACGATCGGCGTCTTGTACGTGGCAACGACGTCGTCATACGCCTCGGGGGAGACGCGGACGAGAGCGGTGTCCAGCACGTGTACGAACAGGAAGAAGAAGATGAGGACGCCGGTGACTCGATGAGCCACCCAGGACCACATTCCTTCCCGGCCGCGGTACAGCGTTCCAGCCGGCACGGAAGAACCCTCCGAAAGCGGGGATTGGGGCCATGCCGGCTTCTCTGTCGGTCTGGCCCGGCCGGGTACGGTCCACCGGCCCCGGCCATCGTAGCGACGACTTGTCGGTTCGCTCGCCCGGGGTCCATAGGTGTGATCAAACAGGCAACAAACAGCCTCGGACGGGCTATCGGGAAGCCCCCGCGACGTCTGATTCCGGATGGTTGGCCACTACATGCGCCAGTCGGGAGCGGGCGAGGCCGCGCAGCTGCTCGGCGGAGACGGCCCGCTCCTCGTCCGGTTCGTGGCCGAGCCGGGCGCGGATTCCGGCGAGCACCTGGTCGAGGTACTCATCGGGGCGGTATCCGTCGAGGCTGATCACGAAGGCGTGGCCGAAGCGGCTCTCGTACGCGGCGTGGCCGGCGGCCAGCGCGGTGTGCGCCGCCTGGGGCGCGCCCGGGTGGAGACCGGCGGAGGACTCGACGGCGAGGGCCTCGGAGAGGTCGGCCTGCGAGAGGTCGTAGCTGGCCTCGTCGGCGGCGGCGAGGAGGGCGTCGACATCGGGGTAGGGGCGGTGGGCGACCAGCCGCTGGGCCCAGCGGTGGCTGCCGCAGCAGGCGAGAAGGGCCGCTTCGGCCGCGTCGGCGGCTGCGGTGTTGAAGCGCTCGAGACCGGGTTCGCCGCCGCGCTGGCCGGGAAGCCGGGGCGAGAGCGTGGCCGGTATGGCCGAAGAGGCGAGCGCATGCTGGGTGTGGTGGAGTGTCGGCGGTCGCTTCGGGAGGCCGGCGTGGGATTCGCTGGACAGCGTGGGCTCCTCGAAGGGGACAGCAGGACGGCTGGGAAGTGTGGGGTGGATGAGTCGTAACGCTATCCGTGGCTGCCGGAAGCTGTCCGACGGATGCGCGATTTTCACCCGGACGGGAGAGTTTCGACTCGTGTGATGGACGATGGTGGGGGTGGTTCGCGGTAGTTGCGCCAGATATTGGAGGTATCCGGGTGGTACGGCACTCTGGGTGTGCCAGGTTCACGGGCGCCTTCCTCGCCGCGGCAGCGGCCTTCTCGATGACGCTGACCGGCTGCTCGAGCGACGAGCCGCCCACGACGGCCGGCCAGACGCGGGGCGGAACCAAGGCCCCCGCCGCCGTGAGCCCGTCACCTAAACCGACACCGACACCCTCCAGGACCTACCCCCTCTCCCGGGCGCCCGCCACCATCCCCGCCGTACGCACGCACGAGGCGGCGCGCGGGCCGGGCTGGCGGCCGGGGCCCGGCGGCGGGGTCGTCGTCGCCAAGGGCAGCGAGGCGCTCGCCGACGAGGCGCGGCTGCTCGCCGGCGAGCTGAAGCTCGGCTACCGCGGCGCGGTCGCCGCCCGCGCCGGCGATGTCGAGCTGGCGCTCGGGGCCGGGGGCGCGCGAGAGTCGTACACGGCCCTCACCAGCGGCGGCCGGGTCAGAATCACCGGACCCGACGAGGCGGGTGTCTTCTACGGGACCCGGACCCTCAAGCAGGCGGTGAAATCGGGCGGCGCGATGCCGGAGGGCGTCGTACGCGACCGGCCCGACCGGCCGCAGCGCGGCCTGATGGTCGACATCGCGCGCAAGCACTTCTCCGCCGCCTGGATCGAGGCCCGGCTGCGCGAGATGGCCGACCTCAAGCTCAACCAGCTCGGCCTGCACTTCTCCGACGACCAGGGCTTCCGCATCGAGTCGGACTCGCACCCCGAGATCGTCTCGAGCCGGCACCTGACCAAGGCCGAGGTCCGCCGGATCATCGACCTGGCCGCGCGGCTGCACATCACGGTCATCCCGGAGATCGACTCCCCGGGACACCTCGGCGCAGTGCTCGCCGCCCATCCCCAGCTCCAGCTGCGGGACGCCGCGGGCAGGCCGGTGCGCGGGGCGATCGACATCGGACAGCCCGCGTCGGCCGAGATCGTGGACGAGCTGCTGAAGGAGTACGCGGAGCTGTTTCCCGGCGCGTACTGGCATCTCGGCGGAGACGAGTACCAGGCGCTGGTCCGGCGGAACCCGGAGGCGTCCTTCCCGCAGCTGGCGGCACTCGCCCGCCAGCAGTACGGCCCGCAGGCACGGGTTCAGGACCTGGCGACGGCCTGGGTGAACGACCGCGCGGCGGTGGTGCGCCCCCTGGGCAAGAAGCCCAAGGCGTGGAACGACGGCTTCTTCCGCGGCGGCGTGGTCAGGGCGGACAAGGACCTCGAGGTCGAGTACTGGACGGGCAAGGAGATCGGGGCCCGGCCGCCGCTGGAGTACCTGCGCGAAGGCCGGCGGCTGGTCAACGTCAACGACGAGTACCTGTACTACGTGCTCGGCCAGCCGCAGACCTTCGTCTATCCGACGGGCCGCCGGATCTACGAGCAGTGGACCCCGTTCGTGATCCGCGGCACCCAGCCGGTGCCCCGTAAGTACTCGTCCCAGATCCTGGGCGGCCGCTTCGCGGTCTGGTGCGACCTCGCCAACTCCCAGACCCAGGAACAGGTGGCCCGCGGCATCGCGATGCCGCTGCGGGCGACGTCCCAGAAACTGTGGGACCCGCGGAAGCCGGGGCGGAGCTGGCAGCAGTTCCAGGAACTGGCGCGGAAGCTGGGCTGAGGGGCGGCCGGGCGCCCGCCGGGTCTCGGCGTCCGGGCCATGCAATGGCAGCGGTGCAGGAGCCGGCGCGGAAGCTGGGCTGAACTGGGGATTCGTGGTGGACGGCATCAGCCGCTGAGGCATATCGTCCGCGGGCGACCGCGCGCCGTACGGCCCGGTCTCCGTGACGTCTCTGGGGAGGGGCGTCTTCTCACCCGTGGGGGGCCGCTCGGCCATGCTGTGCTCGAAATGCCGGACCGGCGCGGCGGCGACCGCCGAAGGACTCTGCCAGGCCTGCTCGGTCGGTACGGTCGACATCACACCGCCCGGGCCGCGGGCCGGGGGTCTTCTGCGTTCTCCGGTGGGCATCTCGTACGCCGTCGTGGCGCTGCTCTGCCTCGTCATCGCGACCGACCTCTTCTCCGTCGTGGCCGCGTTCGGTCTGGGGAACCTGACGGCCACGGCCTACTCCGACGCGGACCTGGAGCGGGCCACGTCGCTGATGGACACCGCGGGAGTCACTCAGGGGATCGCGCAGCTCGCCACCCTGTTCGTCTTCCTCGTCTGGTTCCAGCGGGCCCGGAACAGCGCAGGTGTCTTCGCGCCGGATCTCCAGCGGCGCGGCGCGGGGTGGGCGACCGGCGGCTGGTTCGTCCCGTTCGGGAATCTCTACATCCCGCGCGCGATCACCGTCGACATCTGGGCGGCGAGCCGGCGCGACCCGTACGGAACGGGGAAGCAGGAGCCGCACACCGTCGTCAACGTCTGGTGGACCGCGTGGCTCGCCACGAATCTGATCAATCCGGTCGCGGACAGCCAAATTGACTCGGCTGACACTCCGGACGCCTTCAGCGCGGGCGCGGACGCCTTGATCCTGGCGGGAATCCTCGACATCGCGGCCGCCGTGCTGGCGATCGTCGTCGTCCGCAGGCTGACTCGCATGCAGTACGTCAAGGCGGCGCTCAGGGCGGAGCAGGTCTCGAAGGAGGCCGCGGTGTGAGCCCGCCCGGGGGTGTGCGGGCTCACACCAGTCTTGGGTCGCCGCGGTCCCAACAGGGCCCTCTGCAGGCCGAGTTCCAGGTGGCCAGAATGTAACAGAGTTGTGGCGCATATGTGGGTGCTCGGCACGCGAAAGTGTTCCGGATCGGGTCGCCGAGACGGTGGCGGCCGGGGTGCCCGAGGGAGTACTTTTCGCCAAGCGGCCCGCGGCTGAACCGGGGGACCTTTCTTCCGATTCCTGGAAGGAATGGGTATTCCCGGCCGACGCAGTGACGCATTCGAGCCACGGGGCGCAGTAAGAGGAAGTACTGCGTCCGCGATGGGAGGCGTCCGTGGCGTCCAAGAGCCTGAGGGAACTGATCGCACAGGCGGATGAGCGAGGCCTGGCCGCGAGCGGACTCGCCTGCCTGGACCGCTGTCTGCCCGTGCTCGCATCCGAGGCCGACGCGCTGCGTCCGCTCTGGGCCGGTCTGGTGGAAGGCGAGGAGGACTGGTCGGGACGGCTCGCCGAGGCCAGAGCGACCATGGAGAGCGCCACCGTCGAGGACGAAGCCGCAGCCCTCGTACGTCAGATGCTGGGCGCCGCTCCCTCGGAGTGGGAGGCGGACCCCCTGCGGGAATGGGCGGACGACTGCTCCGTCGCCGCGCTCGAACTCCACAACCGCTTCGACGCGGGCTCGGGCGCCGACGAACCCGCCGCTGCCGATGTCGTCGACGTACTCACGCGCTGCCGCGAGGGCGAGCCGGACGGAGCGGGGCCGCTCGTCGCCGGCGAACTGCGCCGCCAGATCCAGATCCTGGAGATCCTGGCCGACGCACAAGGCGGCGTCGGGCTGCGCCAGGCGCTGGATGTCTCGATCGAGGGCCAGCGTGTGCTGCGCGCGGTCGTCTCGCGACGGGCGCGCGTCAAGCGCTGAGGCGCCGGATCGAGGGCGAGCCCGGGGGTCAGTTCTGCCCGGCCGGCAGTTGACCGGTGCAGGTTGCCCGTCCGTAGCTGCCCGACGCGGTGGCGAGTTGTACGTGCTTGCCGCGGATGGCGAGGGTGCAGCTGGCCTGGCCGCCCTTCTCGTCCAGAACGAGGCCGATGGTCGGCGCCTTGCCGAGCGGTACCTGGACCGTCTTCTTCCAGGGCAGCGCAACGCGCTTCTCCACGGTCGCCTTGCCCGACTCGCTGCGCGCGAGGTACGAGAGCTCGGCCGTGCCCCGTCCGGTCACCTCGTAAGTCACCTCCGCGGTCGGGACGGCGCGCGGCTTGGGCTTCTCGTCGGTGTTGAGGAAGCCGTACCCGATGAGCCCGCCGCATGCGAGCAGCGCCACGGCGGCGATGGCCAGTCCGCGCCGGTCCGGGCCGCCGCCCTTTCCGGCTTCCGCCAGGCTCGCGGCTTCAGTTGATTCAGTGGACTCAGTGGACTCGGCGGATTCAGGCGATTCCGTGGATGGCATGAGGCACCGGCTTTCCATGAATTGATTCTCTTCGGAACCGGGCGTTTATACACGACGCGGCCCGCCCGGCGCGAGCGAACGGAAGAAACGGGCGAATCGACGCTCTTTTCGGGGGGCAACTGTCCCGATTGTCCAGGGGGTTGACTGGGCGTCACTCCAGTGACTAGAAATCACGCCGCCACGTCCGTGAACTGGCAATTCGCGGTTCGTGGAGCAAATGAGTCACGCCGACCGGAAACCTCCGGGTCGGCTCATTCGGCGTGCCCATTTCGCATGCGGCGAATTGGCTCGCCGAGGCGAAAGGGCATAGAAGGTGAAAGTTCCGTACGGGAGATATATCTCCTGTCTGGTGGTGTCGGCGGTGGCGGGAACGCTGCTGCCGCAGGTCGCTTATGCGGCCCCTGTGTCGTCGTCGGATGACGGCGGCAAGGGGATCGTCGACACCGTCAAGGGCTGGTTCTCCGACGACGACGAGGAGGCGGACGAGCCGCCGGTCGGGGGGAAGCTGGAGATACCCAGCCGCCAGAAGCTGCCGAAGGGCAAGAAGCTTCCGAAGGCCAAGCGGGTCAAGGAGCTGACCGAGCGGCGCACATCGCAGGCGCGGTTCTTCGAGCTGTCGGACGGCCGGGTGGAGGCGGAGCTGTCGGCCGTTCCGGTCTCGTACAAGTCCGGGAAGTCGTGGAAGCCGATCGACACCGCGGTGCGGTCGACGACGGCGAAGGGCTTCGACTTCGCAAACACGGCCAACACCGGCCGGAGCTGGTTCGGTTCTGATCCGGGCAAGCTGCTGCGTTTCGAGTCCGCGGGCGGCGGGGCCATCAGCCTGGGCCTCACGGGCGCGGCCGGGAACACCCTCAAGCCGCAGGCCGACGGTGACACGGTCACGTACAAGGGCGCTGTTTCGGGCGCCGATCTGCAGTACAAGGTCGGCCGGGGACAGGTGAAGGAGAACATCGTCCTGGCTAAGCGCCCGGCCGGTCCGGTGTCGTTCACGTTCACCCTGAACACCGAGGGACTGACGCCGAAGGCGCGCAAGGACGGCTCGGTCGCCTTCTACGGCGAGGCGCCGGGCACTCCGGTCCTGGTGATCCCGGCTCCGTACATGACGGACGCCAAGAAGGACGCGCTGTCGCCGACGGGCGGTACGTACTCCACGAAGGTCTCCCAGAAGCTCACCCGGGACGGGAAGAACTGGAAGCTGACCCTCGCGCCGGACGCGAAGTGGCTGGCGGCGAAGGAGCGTCAGTACCCGGTGGTGATCGACCCGACGATCACCGTCGCGCCGAACGCGGCCACCTCGCAGGACACGATGGTCCTCTCGGATCAGCCGTCGGTGAACTTCAACACCACCTGGAAGCTGTCGGCCGGCAAGACGGACACCGGTATCGCCCGCTCGCTGATCAAGTTCCCGCTGAGTGAGGTCCCGGCGGGTGTGAAGGTCGATGCGGCGCGGCTGAGCATGTACTACGACCAGGCGCACACCACGAACGGCAACGCGGTGACGCTGGAGGCGCACCGGGCGACGGGTGCGTGGGACGAGTCGACGGCGACCTGGTCCAACACCAGTGCGCTGGTGGGTGAGCTGTCCGCGACGACCGTCATGATCGACGACGGGGCGGTGGGTACGGCGGCGGTCGGCGAGTGGCCCGGTGGCACCACGACCGGTGGCGCCGCGACGTACGACGACTTCGCGTACAACAAGAACGCGCTGACCGGTGAGACGTACTCCTGGCAGCCGCAGGTCGCGGAGACCGATACCTACCGGGTGGACGTGCACTACCCGGCGGCCTCGGACGCGGCCACGGCCGCCCCGTACACCGTGAACTACAACGGTGGCACGAAGAATTACACGGTCAACCAGACCGGGACGGGCGGGGTCTGGAAGACCCTGGATGCCGCTGAGTACAGCTTCGTCAAGGGCAACACCGGCAAGGTCGTCCTGGGCGACACCGGCAGTGCGACGACGCGGACGCTGGCGGACTCGGTCCGGCTGGTGAACCCGGCGCAGATCATCAAGCCGGTCGGCAAGTACAACCAGTGGCATGACTTCCCGGTCACCGACACGGTCCAGCGCTGGGTGTCCGGGGTCAATCCCAACCACGGGTTTGTGCTGCAGGCCAAGGACGACACACTGGCCGGGACGCTGACCGGTGGTCCGCGCTACGAGGCGGGGGACGGCGACTACGGCGGCGAGACCTCGTCCATTCCGCGCCTGACGGTGACCTACGGCAAGGTCGGCACCGCGCTGAACTCGCCGACCGTGGTGCACTCCACCGGACCCGAGCTGTCCTGGCCCGCCTATGTGAACACCAGCGGCGCGGCGAACGACGCGATCGTCGAGTACCAGCTGCACCGCTCCACGCAGCAGGTCTTCACTCCGTCCGCGGCCACGCTGATCGCCCCGATCGCATCCACGGCCACGAGCTACACGGACACCACCGCGGTGCCGACCCCGGACTCCAGCTCCAGTGAGATCGGCAAGTCGTACTTCTACCAGCTCGCGGTCAAGACCCAGGGCGGCGAGCTGCTCGGCTCTCCGACCCGGGTGGTGGGTATCCCCAAGGCCGGCCGGACGATGAAGATCATCCAGAGCGGTCAGACGGACACCACGCTCTCCTCGCAGCAGCCCACCACCAACCAGGACGCGATCCAGTCCCTCGGCGTGGGCCAGACCTGGCTGAGCGTCGGCAACAACTCGCCCACGTACGGCAAGACCCGCGCCGTGGTGAAGTTCCCCACCAGCTCGATCCCCACCACCGCCACGGTGCTGGAGAACAAGATGTACATGTGGGGAGCGGAGACCACCAGCACCACCAACGGTGCGATCTACGAACTCCACTCGCTGACCCGGGACTTCACCGAGACCCAGGCCACCTGGAACAACGCCAACGCCACCACGCCGTGGACCACGCCGGGCGGCGACATGTCCGCCACCGTCGCCGACACCGTCCCGCAGATCACCGACGAGGTCGGCCGCCACTGGTGGGACGCCACCGGACTGATGCAGTCCTGGGTCAAGACACCCGCCAACAACAAGGGCGTAGCCGTCAAGCTGAAGGACGAGACCACCACCGGCCCGCAGGAACGCACCCTGTTCCTGTCGTCGGAGGCCTCCGACCCCCAGCTGCGCCCGTACATGCAGGTCATCTACGTCGACTCCACCACGGAGGACACGTACTACGCGCCGACCACTCCGGCCCGGATGACGCCGAACTCGCAGTACACGGTCGAGTTCACCGTCACCAACACCACGGCCACGGCGTGGGCCGCCGGAGAGCGGCAGCTGTCGTACACCTGGAAGCTCCCCGACGGCACGGACGTGACCACCGGCGGCAACCAGCTGTCGACGGCCATCCCGGCGCTGCTGCCGGGCAAGTCGGCGACGATTCAGGCGCAGGTCAAGACCCCCATCAACTCCGATGAGGGCAACAAGCGCCTGGACTACGTGCTCGGCTGGGACGTCAAGAAGGTCGCCGACGGGACCTGGCTGTCCGCCGGGACCGGCGCCATCCCGCCGCTGAAGCAGAACGTCACGGTCGAGGACCCCACGTCCAACACGCTGGGTCTGGAGAAGTTCTACGACTACACCGGCAAGAACACCGGCGCCGGCTCGACGGTCATGAACAATCTGGCGTCCGGCAACAGCGTGTGGTCGTACAACGCCGTCAACAACCCGGGCCGCGGAGTCAACACCTTCGCCCGCGTCGCGTACAACTCGCTCGACACCTCGGACACGGTCCTCGGCCACGGCTGGTCGGCTCAGATCTCCGGACCGACGCGCCTGGGCGCGCCTCTGGAGTTCCACCCCAAGCCGAACCCCACCGAGATCCGTCTCCCGGACGGCGACGGCACCACGCACGTCTTCCGCTGGGACGCCACGAACAGCGTGTGGAAGGCACCGGCCGGTGTCCACTACAAGCTGACGATGAAGGCCGGCCTGGACTGCAAGCCGACCAAGGACCCGGTCCCGGACGCCTGGACGCTCACGCGCCCGGACGGCACCCGGTTCCTGTTCGGCTGCGACGGCTACATGACGTCTGCCGTCGACAACGACGGCAACACGCAGACGTACACGTACGAGGAGCGCAAGTCCAACAACAAGCCGACCAAGTTCCTCAAGTACATCACCGACCCGGCCGGCCGTCAGTCGCTCACGATCGACTACTACGGCAAGGGTGACGCGACCTACGAGTACATCAACGACTCGGGCGCCAAGGTCTCCGGCACCAACCTGACCAACTCCAAGATCTACGACCACGTGAAGTCCATGTCGGACATCTCGGGCCGCAAGATCTCCTTCTACTACACCGACAAGGGCCTGCTCGGGCAGATCGGGGACGGCGAGACGTCCTCCCAGCCCAAGGTGTTCAAGTTCACCTACGACGCCACGCAGGGGAACAAGAACGTCAAGCTGGTCAAGGCCACCGACCCGCGCGGCAACAACACGCAGTTCGCGTACTACGCCCCGCAGACCGGCGACGACCCGAAGTACCACTGGTGGACCAAGACGATCACCGACCGTCTGGCCTTCACCACCGGCTTCGCGTACAAGGCGAACACGGCGAACACCAACTTCACCGACACCAAGGTGACGGACGCCGAGAGCCGCGCCACCGACCATGTGACGGACGACTTCTTCCGTCCGGTCCAGATCACCGACGCCAAGTCCCAGACCACCAAGATGTCCTGGGACGCGGACAACAACGTCACCTACATGGAGGCGGCGAACGGGGCCAAGGCCGCGTCCTGCTACGACTCCAAGACCGGCTACCCGCTGCGCCAGTGGGACCCGGAGACCACCAAGTCGTGGTCGACGTTCAACCAGACCGACTACTGCGACCCGGCCAAGTACCCGGCCGGCGCGACCAAGTTCGAGTACCAGACCCGTCTCGACGGCTACTCCGCCGACCTGTGGCGGAAGACCAGCCCGCTGGGCAACGTCTGGGAGTTCGGCTACGACTCCTTCGGTAACCAGACCTCGGTCACGGACCCGGAGGGTGTCGCCTCGGCGACGGCGGGCGACTACCAGTCGATCACCACGTACGACGCCTACGGCCAGCCCCTGACGGACACCGACGCGAACGGCCACGCCACCACCTACGCGGACTACGGCCCGCACGGGTACCCGGCGACGATCAAGGACGCGCTGAACAACCCCACGACCTTCGTCTACGACGACCGCGGCAACACCAAGGAGGTCGTCAACGCCAAGGGCGCCAAGGTCACCCAGAACTACGACTACTTCGGCCGTCCGCTGGATCAGAAGCAGCCCAAGGACCAGGCCGCCGGTGTCTACATCACCACGCCGGCTCCGGTCTACGACGCCAACAACAACACGCTGAAGGCGTTCGGGCCGAACGGCGCCGAGACCTCCTCCGTGTACGACGCGGCGGACCAGGTCACCGACTCCCTCGCCCCGAAGGACGAGGCGACCGACCCGGAGCGGCGCACGACCACCACGTACGACAAGGTCGGCAACGTCAAGACCGTCACCGAGCCGAAGGGCAACCTGACGCCGACGGTCGGCGACTACACGACCACGTACACCTTGGACGAGATCTACCGGCCCGTCTCGGTGGTCAACGCCAGGGGCGACAAGGTCTCCAGCACCTACGACAGCGTCGGCAACCTGATCACGGTCGTCGACCCGAAGAAGAACGCCACCCCCGACTCGTCCGACTTCACGTCGAAGTACGACTACGACCTGAACAACCGGGTCGTGAAGACGACGGACGCGGCGGACAAGTTCACCACCGTCCACTACGACCTCGACGGCCGCACCGACAAGGCGACGGACGCCGAGGGCAACACCTCCGAGACCAGCTTCGACCGGCGTGGCCTGACCAAGGAGGTCAAGGTCCCGTACTCGAAGGACGGCTCGGGCGTCATCACGTACCGGACGACCAAGTTCGAGTACGACGAGGTCGGCAACAAGACCAAGACGATCAGCCCGCGCGGTGTCGAGACGACCTCGGATGCCACGGACTTCACCTCGGAGACCGTGTATGACGAGCTGAACCGGGTCAAGGAGACGCTGTCTCCGTTCAAGCAGGGCGACGCCAACTACGCCAGCCCGGACCGGACGCACTACTTCTACGACACGGTCGGCCAGCTGTCCAAGGTCTCCGCGCCGCCGTCGCAGGGCCAGACGGTCCGTAACGACACCGACTACGAGTACTACGACAACGGCTGGACCAAGTCGGCCAAGGACGCCTTCGACATCACCACGGCGTACGACTACAACACGCTGGGTCAGCAGACAAAGAACACGCTGACCTCGGCCGGTGGCTCGTCGCAGCGGACGATGACGTGGGACTTCTACCCGTCCGGCAACCAGAAGGCCCGCTCGGACGACGGTGTTCCGGTCGGCAAGCAGGTCGTGGTCGTCGACTCGACGGACATCCACAACACGGCCACGCAGGGCAACTGGGACGCTTCCCAGGCGCTCGGCCAGTGGGGCTACGACGTCCGCACCAACGCCAAGGGCACCGGCACGGAGTCCTTCACCTGGCAGCTGAACATCCCGCAGGACGGTACGTACGAGGTCTTCGCCCGGCACGGTGACGTGACCGGCGCGGCCACGGACGCCCCGTTCAAGATCACCCACTCGACCGGGGAGACCACCCGGACCGTCAACCAGTCCACGGGCTCCGGCACGTGGGTCTCGCTGGGTTCGTACTCCTTCACCGAGTCGGGCAGCCAGAAGGTCACCCTCACCGACGCCGCCAACGGCACAGTTGTCGCTGACGGCATCAAGCTGGTGCGCGCCAACACGGGCGAGACCGACAACGAGAAGAAGGACTTCACCTACAAGTACGACGCCAACGGGCTGCTGTCGGAGGTCAAGGACCTCTCGCCGGGCGCGAAGGCGGACGCGTACGCGATGGCCTACGACGAGCTGAACCAGCTGTCGAAGGTCGAGGAGAAGCTGGGCAGCACGGTCAAGAACACGACCTCGCTGACCTATGACGTCAACGGCAACCCGCTGGAGACCACGCACGACGTGACGTGGTCGAAGGCGGAGTACGACGTCCGCGACATGATCAACAAGATCACGAACGCGGACACGCCGACGGCGGGCAACCAGCAGATCACCACCCTCAGCTACACCGACCGCGGCCAGCCGCTCAAGCAGACGAAGCCGAACGGGAACGCCGTCGACTACGCGTACTGGCTCAACGGTGCGGTCAAGTCGCAGGTGGAGAAGAAGAGCAGCGGCACCGTCGTCGCCTCGCACGACCTGGAGTACGACCCGAACGGGAACCGCTCCAAGGACACGGCGAAGCTGATGAACGCCGACAACACGGCGGCGTATCTGGACACCGTCTCGACGTTCGACTATGACCCGCAGGACCGCATCTCGAAGGTCACCAAGACCGGTAGTGGTGCGGGCACGGAGGAGTACGTCTACGACGGCAACTCCAACATCGTCGAGCAGAAGTCGGGCGGGACCACGTCGACGTCGACGTACGACCGCAACCGTCTGCTGAAGACGGCCGCGGGCGGTGTCGCGTCGACGTACAACTACGACCCGCTTGGTCGTCTGGACACGGTCTCGTCGAACGGGTCCGTGCAGGAGAAGTACTCGTACGACGGTTTCGACCGGATCGCCAAGCACACGGCGGGTACGGGTGCGTCGGCCAAGACGACGTCGTACGTGTACGACGCCTTCGACCGCACGGCGCAGGAGACCACGTCCGGGACCAACGGGAAGACCACGGCCTTCACCTACCTGGGCATGGAGTCCAAGGTGCTGCGGGAGGAGGTCGCCGGCAAGGCGACCAAGTCCTACCAGTACTCGCCGTGGGGTCAGAAGCTGACCCAGATCAAGCACAAGGACACCGGTCCGCACGAGTACTCGCAGTTCCTCTACCACCCCAAGGGTGATGTCGAGGCGATCACGAAGGAGGACGGCAACACACGGGCCACCTACGGCTACACGGCCTACGGCTCGGACGACGACGCGCAGTTCACAGGTGCGGACAAGCCCGATGCGGCGAACCCGGACAAGGAGCAGTACAACGACTACCGGTACAACGCGCACCGGTACGACGACGGCTCCGGTACGTACGACATGGGCTTCCGCAACTACAGCCCGGGTCTGAACCGGTTCCTGACGCGCGACATGTACGGCGGCGCCCTGGACGACATGTCCCTGGCGACCGACCCGTACACCGGCAACCGCTACGCCTTCGCCGGCGGCAACCCCATCTCCTTCGTGGAGCTGGACGGCCACCTGTTCGGCATCGACATCTCGCTCTCGGACGTCGGCCACGCCGCGCTCGATGTGGCGGGCATGGTGCCGGTCATCGGCGAGGCGGCGGACGTCGCGAACGGCATCTGGTACGCGGCCGAGGGCAATTACACGGACGCGGCGCTGTCGATGGCGGCGGCGATTCCGGGTGCGGGAGCCGCGGTCACCGCGGCGAAGTGGGCGAAGAAGGGCGCGAAGGCCGCGGACGCGGTCAAGAGCGGCAAGAAGGCGGCCAGCGGCGCCAAGGCGGCCAAGGCGTCGAAGGCGTCGAAGGCGTCGAAGGCGAAGCCGAAGCACGCCAAGGGCAAGAAGGGGGCGGGCGGCAAGAAGGCCTGTAAGAAGGGTGCGAAGAAGAACAGCTTCGTCCCCGGCACCAAGGTGGTGATGGCCGACGGGTCCGCGAAGAACATCGAGGACCTCAAGGAGGGCGAGTACGTTCTGGCCTCCGACCCGGAGACCGGCAACCTCCAGGCCCGCCAGATCACTAACACCCGCAACCACAAGGGTGACAAGCACCTGGTCACCCTGACCGTCGACCCCGACGGCAAGAACGGCAAGGCCAAGCCCAGCAAGATCACCTCCACGGCCGGGCACCCGTACTGGCTGCCCGACTACGGCCGCTGGGCCGAGGCCGGTGACCTCGAACCGGGCATGTGGCTGCAGACCGCGGCCGGCACCTGGGTCCAGATCACCGCGATCGACGACACCCACCGCACCCAGCGGGTCTACAACCTCACTGTCGACGGCCAGCACACGTACTTCGTGCTGGTGGGCGGGGCTCCGGTCCTTGTCCACAACGCTGGGGTTCCGAGCGACTGCGACGGCGTTGCGATGGCCCACCGCGCGAAGGAGAAGTTCGAGCGACCGGGCAACATGAACGGTGCTCTCTATGCGCAGGGTCAGAATGCTCCGTACCCCCTGTCAACGGGGTTCCGGAACATGCACCCGGATATGGCGAACAATCTCCCGCCGGGCGTGACGAAGGGCTTCGAGCATCACCTGGAGGCGCAGACAGCTGGCTTGATGCGCAACTGGGGTGTCGACGACGCGCACTTGTTCATCAGCGGGGACTACATTTGCGATGTATGCGCACGTAGTCTTCCCGACATGCTGCCAGAAGGTTCAAAGCTCAAAGTCACCTTCCAGCGAGCCGGAGAATTCGTGACCAGAGAATTCGAGGGCAACGCCTTCTAGTGTGACCCGTGTTGGCCCCGGCGACTGGTGTCGCCGGGGCCAACTCATTTTAATGGCCCTTAGGAGGTTGACTTTCTCCATTGGGCGCCGGGAATCTCGTCGAGGTAGGAGAGGTGCCGGGGATCTGGGCTTGCCGCTTGTACCTGTACAAAACCTGCGCGGTCTTCTTGAGTCGTGCGTCCGCGAGTCGGCACGACATCTGCCACTACGTTTTCACTCATGAATATGCGATAGCCTGGAGCAGGCCATCTCCAATCGCCGAACGCGACTTCTTCGAGAGGCGCCAGGACATCGCCCAACAGTTGCTCTTCGAGTTGGGTGCACCAGTACTGTGCTCTTGCGCGGAACACGGCCTCCTGCACGGCGCTGTGCACGATGAGCTGGGGGAGGCTTTCTGTGGTCCGCTCCCATTCCTCGTAGACCTCCGCGTCGTACGTGATGTTCGGATTCTCTGTGTCGAAGGCCCATCGCCAATCGCCTGTTGCATCCTCCATGAAGACGGCTTTGCCGTCCTCTGCTTTCACCTCCTCGGGTGCGAGCATTCTCTTCATGCCCATGAGAGGCGTTGACCATTGAGCCGAGAGGCTGTGCCACTCCTTGAGAGATTCGGGCAGCCAGTCGCACTCAGCGGGCAGAGTGCCAGGTGGCACATTGGCAGGGCCGTGCCAATTGGCAAGGAACTGAGGCAAGTTAATGCTTGCTGGATCGATCACCCTGCCATTATGGCATGCGCAGTAATTGAGCGATGCTGTCGGTGGATGGCAAAGTCGGCCCGCGGCAGCCCGCGATCTCGCTAGCCAGTCTCGCGCGCTCGGTGATCGCGTGGCGGAGAGGCTGCGCGCCTCCCTCTCGCATGATTCTGACCTGAGGGCGCAAGAATTGGCGGACAGTGTTTTGCGGAGTGCGCAGGTAGTCTAGGCTCCTCTGGTCTCGATTTGGGCTCTCGCGTGGCGCAGGCCGCGCGAGAGCCCCTGCCTGAGTGCATCCACTAGTCTCAGTTACTTTCGTTCACATTGAGAGGTGTGGAATGCCGGAATTGGGCAGGCGAGAGATTCCAGGTCTGCTGCTGCGTATGGTTCCGGAGTCTCGGCGCATCATCGAGGCCGCAGCCGGGGCGCCCGCTGGCCAGGCTGTATCGGGCAGTATGGAATGGTTTGACCTCTATGACTTCCTGTCGGCTGTCTTCCGGGGTCTGCTGAGCCCGGCGCTCACGGAGAAGAATCGTGACGACGACCTCCTGGCCAGGAGTTTCGACTTCGTGGAGACGGTCCTGCGGAGCTCCAACGAATCAGTGAGCGGCGCAGGGTACTTCCAGGTCGTGGAGCCGCTGTTCGGCAGCGAAGACCTCCTGGTTGCGGCAGTCCCGGTGATGCGCGAAGAGACCCTGCGGCTCACCTTGAGCGAACTGGACACGGAGCGGCTGTCCTCCGGGGCCCGTGCGGCGCTGGTTGACTACTTGACTTGAGTCCGGGGGAGAGTCCGACCTGGTATGTCATTGCGAATGCGCCGTCAGACGCCGGCGTCTGCGACCGGTCATGTTCGGTTATGGCTGCGCGGAGTGTGCGCAGCAGGTCTGTACGCCGTTGCGCTGCTCATGCTGGTACTGACCCTTCCGGCCGTGGGCGCCCGGACGACCCCCGCCGTCCTGGGCACAGTTCCCCGAGCACTACAGGTGCGCGTGCGGCGCCGAGCTGTTGTTCGTCTGCCAGGTGCCGGAAGGCTGGGAGTTCGACGTCAGCCCCGGCCTGCCGGAGCAGCCCGACACCCTCGGCAGCGACAGCTATGTACTGTTCCTCGCCAACGAGGTCTATCTCCTGGCCTGCCCGGCACGCTGCGATCCGGCGGCAGTCTGGCCGGTGAACCAGAACTGATCGTGGCGCAGGAGGACCGGCTCCAAGTAGTCCACGTGCGGGCCGGTGAGGCCGGCCAGGTCGGCGGGGGAGCGGACGAGGGCGATCCGGTCAAGTTCCGGGTCGCGGCCGAGGGCACGTTCGGAGGACGTGAGGGCCGCGTACCGCTCGTGCAGCCATGACACCGGGCGGGGCGGGGCCTGGAACAGGACGCCGACGCTGCCGTTCGCGCCCCGGGTGACCTGCCACCGGGTGAGGTCGTCGGCGGAGATGCCGATGCCGGTCTCCTCGGTCAACTCCCGGGCGGCGTGGCTGCGGAGCGCGGCCACGTCGAGAGGTTCACCGTCCGGCGGGGGTTCCACCGAGCCGCCCGGGAGCTGCCAGCGGCCGGGCGAGGTCGTCCAGGGCGCCATCCGCCCCACCAGCAGACGCCCGTCGTCCGCCGGCTGCGCGACGGCCACGAACAAGGACGGCAGGCGCACACTCGCGCCGGGCACCCTGCGCAGGGCGTAGAGCCGGTAGGTCGCCCGTACCCAGGTCAGGGCGAGGCCCTGTGGCCCCTCCCGTTCCAAGTCCGTGCACGCCGCCACCGGCCCGTCGAACAGGGCCGGGTTGGCCCGGACCGCCGCGTCCCAGGCGTCGTCCATGGCCCGACGGTCCTCCGGCGACAGCCGGGTCGGCGGGGCCTCGACCAGGCGGAGCCGGTCGGCGTCGAAGAGTTCGACGCCGCAAGGCTGTGTCACGCGGTGGCGGCCGACTTGAGGGAGGCGACGAACGACGTCCAGGCCGGGGCGGTGATCGTGAGGACCGGGCCGTGGGGGAGCTTGGAGTCGCGGACGGGGACGACGCCTGTGTGGGCGTCGCACACCTCGACGCAGTCTCCACCGCTGCCGTTGCTGTGGCTGCTCTTGCGCCAGGCGGCCGCGCCGGGGAACGCCTCGGCGACCTCCACGCAGTTTCCGCCGTCGCCGTTGCTGTAACTGCTCTTGCGCCAGACAGCGGTGCTCAAGTCAATCCCGTTGCTTGCCATTTCGGTCATCCTCAGCCGCTTGCTCGATCCGGGCGAGGGACGCCTCAGGTGGCAGCGCGGCGGCCCTGAGCCGATCGTATGCCTTGCGGTACTGCTTCACGAGAGCCGGATCGTCGAGGGTGTCCCCGCTGTACTGAGCCTCTGTGTAGACCAGGGGCGGGGCATCCGGGAAGGTCATGATCATGGCGGTGCCGAGCATGAGGGGATGCGGTGCACGGTTCCACGGAAGGATCTGTGGAACGATCCGGCGGCCCTTCGCCAATGCCGCGATCCGCTCCAGCTGTTCGGCCGCCTGCACCGGCGGGAGGATCGGCTGACGCAACAGCGACTCGGGAAGGATCGCCCAGTACTCCGGGGTCCTGTGGTCGCCCTCGAAGAGCCGGGCCCGGGCCATGCGGGCACTGACCTTCTCCTCCACCTCGTCGTCCGGAGCCAGCGGGTGCGCCGACCGCACCACCGCCCGTGCGTACGCGTCCGTCTGCAGCAGGCCCGGAATCAGCGTCGGGCACCACTCCTCGATCGTTTCCGCGTGCTTCTCCGCCTCCAGCACGCGCTCGAAGTAGCTGGCGTGACCTCGCCTCTTCGCCTTGCGTACGTCCTCGCAGCAGCGCCTGAAGAAGCCGTCCGTGCCGAGCACCTTGTCCACGTGCTCGGCCAGTTCCGCCGGCATGCGGCGTTCGCCCCGCTCGATCTCGCTGAGGTGGCTGGGGCCGTAGAAGCTGCCCTCGACCAGCTGCGTGAGGGTGAGCCCCGCCTCCTCCCGTTTCCAGCGCAACTCCTTGCCGTAGAAGGTGGGGACGCTCGCCGAGCCGTCGATGTCCTTGCGCTGCCCCATCGTTCACCGCCCTTGGTGCCGTTACCGCCCGTTTCCCCGCGTGTCCGCCCGAGTCCCGGTCATTCCCGCGCCGATGCCAACCGGCATAAGCAAACGCGCAGTTCAGGGCGGGGAGCCCGAACCTCTTTCACGGTACGCGGCACCGCGTCAGGGTGTGAGCAGTTCGTCACAGAGCGCACTGGAAGGTGTGACCCCCATGCACGACCACCCTGACGTTCAGGACTGCGCCGAGGAGTTGCGGGCCGCCCTCGCCGCCCACGGCATCACGCTGCCGTCCCTCGGCGTCGATCTGCCGACCGTCGCGGCCAGCTACCGCACCCCGCCCCTCATCGCGCTGGGCAACTGCAACCTGGCCACCGCGCGCGCCCTGGTCGCCGCCCTGCGCAAGGGAGTTGCGTGATGCGACCACCGCTCACCCTGGAACTGCTCGCCACACCGAAGGACGTGCCCGAGGTCCGCCGGGCCCTGCGTGCGTACATGGGCGGGCCGTGCGCCGACCTCCAGCTGTGCGCCAGCGAACTGATCACGAACGTCGTCCGCCATCTCGGGGAGGGCGTCCCCGTGACCGTCCGTGTGGTCTGTGAGCAGGGCCGTACGCGGCTGGAGGTCACCGACCCCGACCCCCGGGTCCTGCCTCTCCTGCGCAAGGCCGCCGCCGCCGACGACGAGACCGGCCGCGGCATCGCTCTGCTCGATGCCGTGACCCTGCGGTGGGGCGTGGAGCAGGGGACCGGCAGCAAGACCGTGTGGTGCGAGATGCAGAGCATTCATGACGGTTCGCGAGGAATGGTCGTCGGCGCGATGGGAAGCTGATCGCTGTCAGCGCGCCCGGGTGCGTCGGCGTAATACGTCGTGATACTGTCACCGTATGGCGAAGACTCGGATTTCGATCAGCCTCGACCCCGAGGATGCCGAGCGCATCAGGGCGGTCGCCGCCGAGAATGGCCTCGACGTCTCTGCGTTCCTGGTCATGGCGGGTCGCAAGGAGGCTGCCCGGCTGGCGCGGATAGCGGAGTCATTCGCCGACATCGATGCCGCGATCGCGGAGGCGGAGGCGGAGGCGGAGACCCTGCCCTGGCCGCTCGACGGTGATGTCGATGCGGAGGAGCTGGCCCGTATCGAGGCCGAGATCGCTGCGGCCCGTGCCGCGTCCGCCGCGCGCCGACGCGGGGCCGCGGCGTGAACCTGGGCTGTCCTACCTGTCCTGACCTTGACGCTCTCGGTGACGTCGTCTACGACGCCGGGATGCTCATCGCTCTCGCCGACAAAAGGCCCGGGCCCGCTCTCGCCAGGCACCGGGCGTTCAGCCGGAACGGGCTCCCGGTGGTGCCGGCCCCTGTGGTTGCGCAAGCTTGGCGGGGCGGGGCTGCGCGGGCTCATCTCGCCAGAGCGCTCAAGGATTGTGCGGTGGTGTGCTGCTACACGGATACGGAATGGCGGCGGGTGGGCGAGCTGATCGGGCGGGCGGACTTGCCTGCCAAGAAGCGGCCCGATCCTGTCGACGGGCTGGTCGCGCTCACCGCACTGCAGATCGGCGCGGCGATGGTCGCGACATCCGACCCCGGGGACATCCAGGCGTATCTGGATCAGCTGCCGGGTGCGACGCCGATCATTCCCGTACGTATCTGAACCGGGCTACACGCTGAGTGATCCGTACGGGGGTTCGTCCGAGCAGGCGGACCAGTTCTTCCTGCTCACCGAGGGTGACGACCCGGACCACTGGCCGATCTTCGCGACGGCGGACATCCCGGACTCCTGGCGCCGGTTGGGCGGCTCGACCGCCGAGGTCGTCTTCCGCATGCTCACCGAACGCTCGCATCCCTTTTCGACCGCTCGGTACTTCGATACGCACTGGTTCCAGAGTTACGAGGACCGAAGCGACGCGCAGTGATCATGGGTGACTTGGCAGGGTTGATCACGAACGACCCGGGGTCACCGGCACGGAGGGGGGCACGGGGCCGCCGTGACGTGCCCGGCCGCCCCGGACGACGAGGCCTCCAGGGCGATTCGTCGGAATGGTCCGCCAGTTCGCGTTCCGGCGTCGACCTGATATAAACCGGCCATACTTCGCCGTGCCGATCCGGCCGTCGCGTCCTGCCCATCACCCTGAAGGGTTACTTCGTGCTGCCCTCGTCCCGTAACTTCTCCGCCGCTCTGGCTGCCACCGGCGCGATATTCCTGGCCACGGCTTGCGGGCACCAGGGCCAGGACGCCCCGGCCGCCGACGCCGCCGCGGCCACCTCCACCAGCGTGACGTCGGACGCGCCCGCCTCGTCCGCCTCGCCGAGCGGTTCCGCCTCCGCTTCGGCGTCTGCTTCCCCCTCGAACTCCGCCTCCGCCTCCGCGAAGCCGTCCGACAGCGCGAAGCCGGCGGCCAGCGGCTCCAGCGCCACCGGGAACGGCGGTACGGGGACTGCTCAGGCGGCCCCGACGGCCCACGCGCCGAACTTTCCCGTGCGTGTCGACGTGGGCAATGCCACCCAGGTCATCACCGTGAAGGCCAGCGGGTCGTACGCCACCGTGACCGCATGGGCCAAGGGGTCGTCCGGCTGGAAGTCCGTCATCTCCGACAGCGGCCGGGTCGGCTCGAACGGCGTCGTCGACGGCGCAACACGCAGGCAGAGCACGTACACCACGCCCTCGGGCACGTACACCATCACCGAGGGCTTCGGGGTCGAGTCCAGCGGCACGAGCATGCCGTACACCCGGGTCAACGACAGCCACTGGTGGGTGCAGGACCCCGAGTCGAAGTTCTACAACCAGATGCACACCGCGGCCGGAGCCGACTTCCCGCTCACCGAGACCGGTGACCGCGGCAGTGAGCACCTCATCAACTACCCGACCCAGTACGCCAAGGCCCTGGTCATCAACTTCAACCGCTGGCCCGCCACGCCCGGCCGCGGTGCCGGGATCTTCCTGCATGTCAACGGCAAGGGGGCGACCGCGGGCTGCGTATCGGTGCCGCGCTCGACCATGGACCGGATCATGGGCTGGATCCAGCCCGGCGCGCACCCGCGCATCGCCATCGGCTGATGAGGGTGAACCGCAGATTTGCCGCCCTGGTCTTCCCGCTTTCCGTCGCGTTGATCGGTTGCTCTGCTGAAGAGCAACCGACGGCGTCCGTCGACTCCGCCGCGTCACAGAGCCCCGAAGTGAAGAAGACGGAGCCTGCGAAGCCCGTCACTCCAGAGGAGTTCCTCGACCGGGCGGAACAGGCGATGGCGGCCGAGGGCGGCTGGACGTTCGCCGTGAAGGGAAGCGAGGATCTTGTCTTTCAGGGGCAGGCGAGCTCCGCTTCGTACAAGGCCACGGCAGAGCGGACCCAGGACCCCTCAGCTCCCTCAAGCCTGCATTCCTCAGGGTCCGTCCTCAGCAAGGGGAAACGTAAGCCTGAAGAGATCTTCGTGATCGACGGGACGGCGTACGTCAAGGAAGGCGCCGACGCGTGGAAGCGCGGGCCCGCCTCCGATCCCGACATGCAGAACAAGGTGGAAGACCCCGTCGCAGCCCTGGCGGAGTTCAGGACATACGTTCAGGAATCGGGCGACGACGTCACGCTGGCCAAGGCCGGAGGCAAGGTCAAGCTC
Source organism: Streptomyces sp. NBC_01481 (assembly GCF_026339995.1). Taxonomy (GTDB): domain Bacteria; phylum Actinomycetota; class Actinomycetes; order Streptomycetales; family Streptomycetaceae; genus Streptomyces. The sequence continues at coordinate 158,998 of NZ_JAPEPT010000005.1, forward strand.
CAAGTCCGCTCCGGGTCGCGGAAGTTGTCGCAGAAGGCGATGCGCGAGCTGAAGCCGACCCTGAAGCAACTCCAGAAGGCCGGGGTTGCGGCGACCGAGGACCAACTCACCCTGTCCCGGGTGGAGGAGACGCTGATCCTCGACCCGGCGACGTACCGAGTCGAATCCCACCGGTTCCGGTTCGGGTTCCTGATTCCTTACGGGGGGCAGGACATCACCTACAGCCAGGACGTGACGGAGGAGATCCGGGGCGTCTTCGACGGGGATATCGAGCTTCCCGCAAGCATCGGCTGAGGCCGAGCGCGTCGACGGCGGCCGAAGCGTGACGACGGCTGTACGCGCGGCTCGAACTCGTGTGTGAGAACCGTCACTTCCGTACACCGTGATGTTCTGCGCCGACCTGGCGCTTGGTCATACATGGATACGGACTTTGGAGTGCTGCCCAGCGCTGCCGACATGCGCGCGTACGTCGCCGGGGTCGTCGACCGCCTCACGCAGCGCAGCAGGCTGCCGCTCGACTACTCCGTCGCCAGCCTGCGGCTCGTCGACTTCATGGTGGACGGGGTACGCCGCGGCCGACCGGACATCGGGCAGGTCGCCGGGCTGCTCCAGGGACTCGGGGCGTACACGGGAGAGGTGATCGTCCGGCGGGCCGGGGCGGAGTGGGTCGACCTCGGCGCCGCGCAGCGGGAGTTGTTCGGGCAGCCGGCGGGCGTCCGGATGCCCGACGGACGGGTGTGGAATCCGCTCGGCAAGGTCGTCAACCGCTTCGAACTGGGCGGCCCTGAAGAATCCGTTCAGCGCCTCTATCTTTTGCTGCACGGGCGGGCGCGCAGGACCGTCGACTCGAGGGCCGCCTGTGGACGGTGACGTTTCTCGGTCTCCGTACGCAGAGAAGTAGGGGCATGTGCCAAGAGGCGCCGGTGCGGAGAGGGAAGTGTGGGGGCGTACGACGCGGAACTCGGAGCTGCCGTCGAGCGGGCGCAGCAGGGGGACGAGGACGCCTTCGCCGTTGCGTACCGGCTGGTGCAGCCGGGGCTGATCGGGTACGTCCGAGGGCTTGTCGGCGACGATGCCGAGGACGTGGCGGCCGAGGCGTGGCTGGAGATCGCCCGCGACCTCGGTCGTTTCCGGGGGGACGGTGCGGGGTTCCGGGGCTGGACTGCGACGATTGCCCGGCACCGCGCCCTGGATCATCTGCGCAGGCAGAAGCGGCGTCCGCGTACCTCTTTACTCGACCGGGACGTGCTGGACCTTCCGGGCGGACAGGACACGGCCGCCGCGGCGCTCGAAACGCTTTCCACCGAGCGTGCTCTCGCGCTGATCGGCCGGCTGCCGCGCGAGCAGGCGGAAGCCGTACTGCTGCGTGTGGTCGTCGGACTCGACGGGCCGGCGGCGGCACGGGTACTGGGCAAGCGCCCCGGCGCCGTACGCACTGCGGCGCACCGGGGACTGAAGGGACTGGCGGAGCTACTGGCCAGGGCGTACGCCGAAGGATGAGAGATGAAACCCGAACCGCAGGACCCGCGCACACCTGAGCTCGAAAGGCTGCTCGGGGCGGCGCGCAGACCCGGCATGCTCGATACCGGTGCCGAGGAGCGGGCGCTCCAGGCCTTCCGGGAGGCGCGCGAGGCGGGCCTGTTCACGGCGCGGGTGCGGTGGCGGCGGAGCCGGGACGACTGGCGGACGGCCGGTGAGCGGCACCGGGTGCGGGTCTTCAGGGCGCTGGTGGCGGGCATTGCCGCGGCGGCCGCGGTGGGCGGAGTTGCGGTCGCGGCCGGGAAGGGTGCGATCCCGTCGCCGTTCGGGGGCGGCGCGGGGCCGAAGCCGGTACGGAGCGCGCCCGCGGAACCGGGGCCCGAGGAAGAACGGGCCCGCGAACGGCGCGGGACAGGAGCACCGGAGAGCCCGGCGCGACCCACGCGGCCGTCCCCGGACGCGACTCCCCCTGCACGTCCGGGCTCGGCGCGGGACACAGCCGCGCACTGCCGTGTGTATCTGGCGGCCGTTTCGCCCCGGGGCGCGGCCATGGCCCGGCTGGAAGCGGCCGCGGGCGGGCCGGAGTTCGTACGGGCCTACTGCGAGCGGCTGTTGCAGGGTGAGATGTCCGACATCCGGCCGAACCCTGCGGACGGCCGCCCGGACGGAAAGCCCGCGAAAGGGAAGTCCGCGGAGACGAAGCCGTCCAAGAAGCCGGAGAAGCCGGGGAAGCAGGGCAACAGGCGAGCGGCTGGTCTCGACGGCCGGGACATAACGGCGGCCCGACCCCGCTGACCGGGTAGATGCAAGGACGACCGGGGCCGCCACCCCCCACAGGAGAGGCCCCGGTCGTCGTTCGCCGGGGCCGCAGAGCGGCCCCGTACTTCTCTCAGCGCCGAGCGTGCGTTTTCTGTCACACCCCGCTGTGGCAGCATGATGTTGCTGGTTGTACAAAATGTGGACGCGGCCGGGTGCAAGCACGTAGCGTGCTGATTCGCGCAGGGTGGCGCGGCAGTGGTGACCAGCTGCGATTCAGGACAGGGTATGGGGTAGTGCTGGGGGACGACGCGGAGTTGACCGCCGCGGTGCTCGCGGCGCAGGCCGGGAACGAAGACGCCTTCCGGACTGTGTACCGCGCTGTGCATCCGCGGCTGCTCGGGTATGTACGCACCTTGGTCGGCGATCCCGACGCCGAGGACGTCGCCTCCGAGGCATGGCTCCAGATAGCTCGCGACCTCGACCGGTTCAGCGGCGACGCCGACCGTTTTCGCGGCTGGGCCGCACGGATCGCCCGTAACCGGGCCCTCGACCACATACGCATGCGAGGCCGCCGCCCCGCCGTGGGCGGTGACGAGACCGAACTGACGGGCAAGCCCGCCGAGTCGGACACCGCGGACGAGGCCATGGAGGCGCTCGCAACCGGCAGCACCATGGCGCTCATCGCCCAGCTGCCGCAGGATCAGGCCGAAGCCGTCGTACTGCGCGTCGTCGTCGGTCTTGACGCGAAGAGCGCGGCCAAGACGCTGGGCAAGCGGCCCGGAGCCGTACGGACGGCAGCGCACCGCGGGCTGAAGCGCCTCGCCGAACTGCTGGGCGCGGATGCCGCGGACTATGCGGACTTCATGGACAGTCAGGATGATACGGACAGTCGGGATGCTCCGAATAATTCGAACGGCTCGAACGGTTCGGCTCCCGAAGAGCGTGGCGCGGATCTGAACGGAGTACCGCCGCAGCGCGGGCCCCGGCCGGGCGCGTCGGCGCCCGCCGGTGTGACGCATTCACGCCTGCGGACGCAGAAGGACATGTGATGGCCGACGAGCAGTTCGAGTGGCTTGACAGGGAAGCGGCGGAGCGGATGCTGCGCGGCGAGCCGGTCGAGGCCTCGGACGAGCACGCCCGCATCCAGGCCGCACGACTCTCCCGCGCGCTGTACGAGGCGGGCCGGAACGAGTCTGTCGACTACGCCGGTGACGGCGAAATGCCCGGTGAGGCCGCCGCCTTGGCCGCCTTCCGCAAGGCCAGGGCGGACGCCGCGGCGCCCGCCGGGGAAGCCGTCGGCGCCGTACGGCTGGCTCCTTCGCATCGGCGCCCTGCGCGCCGCCCGCGCTTCGGCCGCCCGGTGCGCTTCGGACTGGTCGCCGCTGTCGCCGGCTGCGCGCTCGGCGGCGCCGCCGTCGCCGCGACGACCGGCCTCCTGCCCAGCCCCTTCAGTGGCGATCCGCTGCCCGCCTCCTCCGTCTCGGCGGCCGCGACCCCCGAGCCGCTGGTCTCCGACTCGCCCACCGGCGGGGGAGCAGTGGCTCCTCCGTACACCTCGGGATCGCCGAGCGCGCCCCTCTCGCCCTCGCCGAGCGACGGGACCGGAACTCCGGACCCCGCTGTCGGCGGCACCGACGGCAACTCGGGCCAGCAGCGCGGGGACGAGGACAAGTCCCGTCAGCAGCGCGAGGAGTGGTACCGCAAGACGGCGGACGCCTGCCGCGACTACCGCAGCGGCCATATCGCTCCGGACATCAAGCGGCGGCTGGAGGCCGCGGCCAAGGGCGCGGGTCGTATCGAGCGCTTCTGCGACCAACTGCTGGCTGGCGACACCCAGGGCAGCGGGGACGGCAGCGGCGAGAGCGGCAGTGACAGCGGCAGCGGTGACAGCCAAGACAGTGACGGTGGCGCCGGGAAGTTCTCCGGCGGCAGCCAGTCGGGCAGCGCGTCCGTGCCGCCCGTCGCCTGGACGCCCCTGCCGTCCGAAAGTGTTCCCTCGCCTTCGCCCAGCACCACGCTGTTCGCGCTCTGACCTGCGCTTCATTGCCGGGATCGAGTTTCGGACCCACCAGGTGTGACGTTTTTCGAGCCTGTGACGCAGTAGAAAGTGAGCCGACTGGTCATCGGCTGCGCCAGAGCCGGGGTTCCCCCCGTACCTACGACTCGGCGCAAATGGCGCGGGCGGGACACGTTCCCCCGGTCCCGCCCGCGCCCCTAACGGCCGACCTTCTCGACTCACCAGTAGATGACGACCTTGTCGCCGTTGTTGACCTGGTTGAAGAGCGAGGCGATCGCTCCCTTGTCCCGGACATTGACGCATCCGTGCGACGCGCCGTTGTAGCCACGGGCCGCGAAGTCCGCGGAGTAGTGCACCGCTTGACCGCCGCTGAAGAACATCGCGTACGGCATGGACGTGTGGTAGATCGTCGAGACGTGATCCCGCGACTTGTGGAACACGCTGAAGACGCCCTCGCGGGTCGGCGTGTACTGCGAGCCGAAGCGCACGTCCATCGTCGACCGCACCTTGCCGTTGACCACCCAGGAGAGAGTGCGGGTGGTCTTGCTGACGCAGATCACCCGGCCCGTCATACAGCGCGGATCCAGCTTCGCCGACGGCTTGTTGACCGTCCTGCCCGCCAGCTCGTCGCGCGTCGGCTCCTTCGTCATACCGAGCAGCCGCTGCCAGGTCACGGTGTCCGTGTCACCTGTCGTCGGCAGCCCCCGCTTGCCCTGGAAGCCCTTGACCGAGGCGACCGTAACCGGACCGTAGGTGCCGGTCGGGGTGTCGTCGAACCAGCCGATCTGTGCCAGCCGGGCCTGCAGTTCACGCACCTGCTCGCTCTTGGTGCCGCTCGCCATCAGCACCTTGGGCTTCGGGGCAGCGGACTCACTCGGATTCTCACTCGGATTCTCTCCGGGCTTCTCACTCGGCTTCGCCGACGGCGTGGCCGGATCCGAAGAAGACGGCGGCTGCGCGGACGCCGTGCTCCCCGCCTTCGAGTCGGCCGGGCGGCCGGTCGCTGCCTGGGCCGTGCAGCCCGCGGTCACGGCGAGCACCGCGGCCGCGGCGAGTGATCTGCGTATGACGATGTTCCGAAGCATGTCGCCCCCCTGTATCTGCTGTGCCTCATGAGACAGATTCCCGGCCTGCTCGGTTGCGCAATCCCGCGCATGATGGGGAGAAAGCCGTGCGGAGGGTTGTGAGCCAGGGCCTGTCGTTCGGATCAGGCCGGATCAGTGAGCGGGGTCTGGTGCGTGCGCACCAGGGCACGCGAGCCCGGCAAGATCCGAACGACAGGCCCTAGGTCCCAGCGCAGGGCTCTCCATCCGTCGGGGAGCCGCCGCTACAGTCCGTCGCGAGGTTGATTACCAGCGAGTAGCTTCAGCGGAGGCACAGACATGGCGCGCGAGTCCGAGTCGGGACTGCCCATCGAACCGGTCTACGGGCCGGAGGCTCTTCAGGGGTGGGACCCGGCCGAGAAACTGGGCGAGCCCGGCTCGTACCCCTTCACCCGCGGTGTGTATCCGTCGATGTACACCGGCCGTCCGTGGACGATGCGCCAGTACGCGGGCTTCGGCACCGCCGTCGAGTCCAACGCCCGCTACAAGGAGCTCATCGCCCACGGCACCATGGGCCTCTCGGTCGCCTTCGACCTGCCGACCCAGATGGGGCACGACAGCGATGCGCCGCTCGCCCACGGCGAGGTCGGCAAGGTCGGCGTCGCCATCGACTCGATCGACGACATGCGCGTCCTGTTCGGCGGGATCCCGCTCGACAAGGTCTCCACGTCGATGACGATCAACGCCCCCGCGGCGCTGCTCCTGCTGCTCTACCAGCTCGTCGGCGAGGAGCAGGGCGTGCCCGCGGACAGGCTCACCGGCACGATCCAGAACGATGTGCTCAAGGAGTACATCGCCCGCGGCACCTACATCTTCCCGCCCAAGCCCTCGCTGCGGCTGATCGCCGACATCTTCAAGTACTGCAGGGCCGAGATCCCGAAGTGGAACACCATCTCCATCTCCGGCTACCACATGGCGGAGGCCGGGGCCTCGCCCGCGCAGGAGATCGCCTTCACGCTCGCGGACGGCATCGAGTACGTGCGTACGGCGGTCGCGGCCGGCATGGACGTCGACGACTTCGCGCCGCGCCTGTCCTTCTTCTTCGTCGCCCGTACGACGATCCTGGAGGAGGTCGCCAAGTTCCGTGCCGCGCGCCGCATTTGGGCCCGGGTGATGCGTGAGGAGTTCGGCGCGAAGGACCCCAAGTCGCTGATGCTGCGCTTCCACACCCAGACGGCCGGGGTGCAGCTGACCGCGCAGCAGCCCGAGGTGAACCTGGTGCGGGTCGCCGTCCAGGGTCTCGCCGCGGTGCTGGGCGGCACCCAGTCGCTGCACACCAACTCCTTCGACGAGGCGATCGCCCTGCCGACGGACAAGTCGGCCAGGCTCGCCCTGCGGACGCAGCAGGTCCTTGCGTACGAGACCGATGTGACCGCGACCGTGGACCCCTTCGCGGGTTCGTACGTCGTCGAGAAGATGACGGACGACGTCGAGGAGGCGGCGCTGGCGCTGATGCGGCGGGTCGAGGACCTGGGCGGCGCGGTCAGCGCGATCGAGCACGGCTTCCAGAAGAACGAGATCGAGCGCAGCGCGTACCGCATCGCGCAGCAGACCGACAGCGGCGAGCGGGTCGTGGTCGGCGTCAACCGCTACACGCTGGACGCGGAGGAGCCGTACGAGCCGCTGCGGGTCGACCCGGCGATCGAGGCACAGCAGGCGGAGCGCCTGTCGAGGCTGCGGGCCGAGCGCGATCAGGCAGCCGTCGACGCGGCGCTCGCGGAGCTGAGCAAGGCCGCCGAGGGCACGGACAACGTGCTGTACCCGATGAAGGACGCGCTGAAGGCGCGGGCGACGGTGGGCGAGGTGTGCGACGCACTGCGCGCGGTGTGGGGGACGTACGTCCCGACCGACGCGTTCTGAGCTTCCCCGGGAGTGTGACGTTTCCGGCCGCCGTGGCGCAGCGGAAAGTGAGCCGACTGGTCATCGGGCGTCGAAGCCCGCACGATGCCAAGGAGGCGTTATGGCAGGGGAGTTCTGGCGGACGATCCGGAAGGCCATCGAGAAGGACAACTGGACTGCCCGCCTGGTCGTGGTTCTCCTCGCGACAGGAGCCGCCATGTTCGGTGCACGCATCTGCTGCTGATCCATTCCGCGATACGGAACACAGAGGCGGAGTGTCGTACCCATGTGCGACACTCCGCCTCATGTTGGGTGTTACCGACCTGCCGACCTATCTCGCAGGCCTCGTCCTGCTCGTTCTGCTGCCGGGGCCGAACTCGCTGTACGTGCTCTCGGTCGCCGCGCGCCGTGGCGTGCGTACGGGCTACAAGGCCGCCGCCGGTGTGTGGTGCGGCGACACCGTGCTGATGGTGCTGTCCGCGGCGGGCGTCGCCTCGCTGCTTCAGGGCAATGCTCTGCTCTTCGGGATCGTGAAGTTCGCGGGCGCCGGCTATCTGACCTGGCTGGCGTTCGGGATGCTGCGCGCCGCGTGGTCGATGTGGCGCAGCCGCCGGGAGCTGACGGCCGAGCAGTCGGCACCCGCCGATGCGCCCGCCGCTGAGCGGCCGTTCCGCAAGGCGCTGGTGATCAGCCTGTTCAATCCCAAGGCGATCCTCTTCTTCATCGCCTTCTTCGTGCAGTTCGTCGATCCCGGATACGCCTATCCGGCGCTGTCCTTCGTCGTGCTCGGCGCGTTCGCGCAGCTGGCCAGCTTCCTCTATCTGACCCTGCTGATCTTCACCGGCACCCATCTTGCGCCCGCCTTCCGCCGCCGCAAGCGGCTGTCGGCGGGGGCGACGTCGGCAGCCGGCGCGCTCTTCCTGGGCTTCGCGGTGAAGCTCTCGCTCAGCAGCGCTTGACCTTCGCGAGGTAGTCGTTCAGGCCGGTCGTGTCCTCGCCCGCCCAGCCGACATGGCCGTCCGGGCGTACGAGGAAGAGGCCCTTGCCGTACGGCTCGTACGCCTCGATGCGGTGTATATGCACCAACTCGCCCTCCAGCAGGGGCAGTTCGGCGTCCGTGCCGACCGCGAGCAGGGTGAAGTGCGGGCCGCGGAAGAGGTCGAAGAGCCGCTGCCCGCCGGGCAGCGGGCCGTCCGGGGCGCGGTCTCCCGCCTCCAGTGCGCCCGCCGAGCCGGAGGCGAGCGGGCCGCCGCGGTAGCCGAGGCCCAGCTGCATCGTGGCCGCGCCGCGCTGCTCCTCGCCCCGGTGGATACGGGTCGACAGGCCGAGCATCTGCGCGGCGACGGGGAGCCGTTCCTGCTCGTAGGTGTCGAGCAGTGACCCGGGCGCGCCGTGGCGCAGTACCTGGCCGAGCTTCCAGCCTAGGTTGTACGCGTCCTGGACGCTGGTGTTGAGGCCCTGCCCGCCGGCGGGGGAGTGGACGTGGGCCGCATCGCCCGCCAGGAACACCCGCCCTTCACAAAAGCGCTCGGCCATCGCCGCGCGCGGCCGGAAGTCCGATGCCCACAGGATCTCGGTGACCTCGTCGGCGGTCAGATGGGTGCGGCCGGCGACCAGGGCCCGTACGCCCGCGGGCGAGATGTCCGGCTCGCCGTCGGTGCACTGGCCCACCAGCTGGAAGTCGTCCGTCCCCGGCAGCGGGCAGAGGGCGAGATAGCCCGCGCCGTCGCCGGGGAAGACGTGCCAGTTGAGCCGGTCCAGGGTGGGGATGCGGACATCGGCGACCAGCATCGGCGCCGGGTCGACGTCCTCGCCGGTCATCGCGATGCCCAGCGCCCGGCGCACCGTGGAGCGGCCGCCGTCGGCCGCGACCGCGTAGGCGGCGCGCACCGTCCCGGTCGACAGCTGCGCGCTCACGCCGTGCTCGTCCTGGGTGATCCGCGTCAGCGTGGTGCCGAAGGCGACGCTGCCGCCGAGCTCGGTCAGCCGGGCGTGCAGGATCTGCTGGGTGCGCCACTGCGGGAGCAGCCAGGGCTCTCCGTACGGCGCGGAATCCGTGGGCCCGGGGCGCTCGAACATGTCGTGCTCGCCCTGCCGGGTGCCGTTCTGCCAGACCATCCCGACCGGGGCCGCCCCGCCCGACACGAGGACCGCGTCCACCACGCCCAGGTCGTCGAGGACCTCCATGGTGCGGGGCTGGATGCCCTTGCCGCGGGAGCCGGGGAAGAGGGCGTCCGACTGCTCGACGACGAGGGCGCGCACGCCGCGGCGGGTCAGATCGCAGGCGAGGGCGAGCCCGGTGGGTCCGGCCCCCACGACCAGTACGTCCGTTTCCTTAACGCTGTTAAGTTCCATGATTGGAAGGATGAGCTTAACGCTGTTAAGTTGTCAAGGTGGCTGCTGAACGACTCGACCGGACCCGGGTGGCGCGGGCCGCCCTTCGCCTGCTCAACGAAGTGGGCCTCGAAGGACTGACGCTGCGCGCGATCGCCAAGGAGCTCGACGTCAAGGCGCCCGCGCTGTACTGGCACTTCAAGGACAAGCAGGCGCTGCTCGACGAGATGGCCACGGAGATGGTGCGGCGGATGGCGGCGGACCTCGCGCCGTCGGAGCCGCGGGGCGACTGGCCGGAGGTCCTCGCCGCGGCGATGCGGGGGCTGCGGGAGCATCTGCTGCGCTACCGGGACGGCGCGAAGGTCTACAGCGGTACGCACTTCACGGACACGAGCTACGCCGCGCCGATGGAGGCGCATCTGCGCCTGCTCACGGAGGCGGGCTTCACGCCGGGCGCGGCGGCGCGGGCGTGGCTCACCGCGTACAGCTACACGATCGGCTACGTCATCGAGGAACAGTCGATGGGGCCGGACCCGGCGACGGGCGCGGAGGGGTACGACCTTGCGGCGCGCGCCGAGCGGCTCGCGGAGTATCCGCTCGCGGCGGCGGCGGGGGAGGAGATTTTCCGCGGCCACGCGGAGGGGTTCGAGGTGGGGCTGGCGGCGGTGGTGGGGGGGGTGGGAGCGGTGCTGCGGAGGTGACGCCTGCGGGAACTGGGGGCTTCGCCCCCAGACCCCCAGTCCTCAAACGCCGGACGGGCTGAAAACTCAGCCCAGCGCCACCCGCTTCAGGCGGCGCGCCCTGCGCACCACACGCCGGACCGCCGCGTGACGCGGGACCGGGATCCCGCCCGGCAGGCCCAGCACCGTCAGCCTGCGCCGCTTGAAGTAGCGCATCGTGCGCGAGTCCAGGTGGCGGCCGAGATGCGCCACCGCCGCCTCCCGCAGATCCGGCCGCAGCTGCGGCTGCATCGCGTAGCCGACCGAGGTGACCAGGCCCTTCAGCGTGTCGTCCGCCTCCTTGGGCGTGCCGGACTCGCCGAGCGCCAGGTCCGGGACCAGTGCGTCGACGAGCGTCACCGGGATCCGGTTGCTGTTCTGGTACGGCGTGAGCCGGTCGAGCAGCGGCTCCGTGCCGATCCGGGCGACGGGGATGCCGTAGAAGGTGCTCGCCGTGAAGAGCGCGGTCGAGAAGCAGCCCGCCACCAGGGCGGGCCGCAGCTGACGGTAGAGCGCTTCCGCGATGATCGGCCGGTCCAGGACGGTCAGTTCCGCCTCCAGTGCCTCGGCCTCGCGCTCCAGCGCGCGCGTCCAGGACGCCGGCGCTGTGGGGTGCGGTTTGAATACGATCCGCCGGTGGCCGAGCGCGACCGCGCCCCGCACCATCCGCACATGGAGGGCCTCTTCCTCCTCGTGCGTGATGATGCCGAGCGCGGCGAGGTACTGGCCGAGCAGCAGTGCCGGACCGTCGCCATCGACGGGTGCCAGGTCGGTCACGGTGTCGGCGAGTTCGGCGACGACCTTGACGAAGGCCTCGGTCGGCACGACCTTCGGCTCGGCGCCGAACTCCGCGAGCAGCAGCGGCTTCAGACCCGGTACGAGGTCCAGGTGGAACAGCGTGCGCACCCGCTCGCCGACCAGCGGGTCGATCTTGTTGCGGGTGGGGCCGTAGCTCATGAGCCCGTCCGCGTACACGTCCAGCTTGGCGTCCGGGAAGAGCTGCGCGATCGCGAGCGCCGGGGTGACCTGGATGGACTCGACCGCCAGCTCGATGCTGTCGTCGCCGAGGTCCCACAGCATCCGCAGATACCGCTCCCACATCGGGATGTCGTCCAGGCGCGGGGACCAGCCTCCCGGATGGAAGGGGGCGATGGCCTCGTTCCAGGACAGCACCCCGTCGAAGCGGCCCCGCAGCTGCTCGAAGCCGGGCATCGCGTCGAGCGGGGGCGAAGTCTCGGGCGTCGTGGCGTTGTTGGCGACCAGGAGCAGGCGCCGGTCGGCGGTGGCGAAGGCGCCGCTGTCGATCGCCGCGGCGAGCGTTGCGGCCCCGTACAGGGAGGACGCGTAGAAGATCTGGGTCGTACGCATCAGGCCGCGGCCTCCGCCGAGAGAGAGGGGCGGCGGCGCAGCCTGCGCAGCCTGGACGCGCGCTCGGAGTCCATCGAGTCGAGCGCTTCCTTCAAAATGTCCTGCGGCATCCGTTTCAGTGCCGCCGCGCTCATCGCACGCAATTTCCGCGCCACTGCGGGTTCGAACCTCTCAACTGATCCCAGGTGGTGGGAAATAACGGCACAGTACGTTCGCACGGCTTTTGGAAGAAGGCGAGCGGAATCGTGATCCTTCGCCGTTTCTTCGAGCACCTGGTCGAATGCGCGGATGAAATCGAGCTGCCGAATGTCACCGATTTGTGTCAGGGATGATGCAACGCCGCGTCGGTAGAAGATCCCCAAGTGGCTGATCGCGGCGAAAGTTTCCGCCTCGCGGTGCAGCCGCCAGATCCACGGCCGGTCCTCGGCGGTGCGCAGTCCGTCGGTGAAGTGCAGCAGCCCGCGCTCGGCGAGCCGCCGGTGGTACATCCCCGCCCATGCCATCGGATAGTCGACGCCGGTGGAGCGGTCCGCGGGCAGGATCACGTCACGCGGCCGCAACACCTCGCCGCGCCGGCCGACCGGGACACGATGGACCGTGCGAGCCCTTGCCGTGCACTGCACGTGGTCGGTGCGGACGAAGTCGCAGCCCAGCTCCTCGATGGCCGTGAGCAGCGTCTCGTAGTGGCCGGGCGCCAGCCAGTCGTCGCCGTCCAGGAAGGTGAGGTACTCCCCGCTCGCGGCGTCGAGGCCGGTGTTGCGCGCGGTGGCGAGCCCGCCGTTCTGTTCATGTCTGATCAGCCGAGCGCCCGGAACCTCACGCTCCGCGCGCTCGAGGATCTCCGGTGTCCCGTCCGTCGAACAGTCGTCGACCAGCAGGAATTCGAAGTCCTCGCGGGCGTTCGCCTGGAGACTTCTGAGTGTGTCGGGCGCGTATGTCTGCACGTTGTAGAACGGCACGATGACGGAGAGCTTAACCACCCGCGTGAGGTTAGGTCGCCACCCGGCATTCGCCCTGTCCCTGGGAGAGATGATGGGTGAACGAAGAATGGCGGAATGGTTAACCAGCCTGATTCCCTGGCATTTTCGCCAACCGTCGACACGCTGTTAACCATCTGTTGCGGTCCAGTTGGGCCGTCAAACGGAATGCCTTTCTAACGTCCTCGACGTGCCATCAAGTACCAGCGAGGCCGTACGGGTCGCCGTGCTCGCCGACTCCGACACCCGGTGGAAATGGGGCGCGCTCACCGCGCGCCGTATCGCCCCGGACGACGCGACGAACCCCATCGAGCTGAGCGGCTTTCTGCTGCGCGGCCGGGCCACTCCCACGGCCCGCCAGCTCGCCGAGGTCAACGTGAGCGCCGACGAGCTGCGCGAGGTCACCAGGAACGAGTTCCTGCGGGCGATACGTGACGAGGGGTACGACGTGGTCGTGCTCGCCCTCGTCGGCGGTGCCGTGCAGGCGATGCTCCACGGAATGGCCGCACTGCGTCTGACCGAGCGGCCCGTCGTCGTCACCGGCTACGTCGGAGTCGTATACGAAAAGCTCGCCGACGGCCTGCTGCTGCGGCACGGCGCGGATGTCGTCCTCGCCAACTCCCGGCACGACGCGGACCGATTCCGCGCGGTGTACGAGGGCGTGGGCGCCGATGCCTCGTCCGTCACCGAGGCCGCGCTGCCCTTCCTCGGCGGCGCGCCCTACGAGCCCGAGGACGGCCGCGACACCGTCGTCTTCGCGGCCCAGCCCTCCGTGCCCGAGTCCCGCGCCGACCGCACCTATCTGCTGCGCCGGCTCGTCGAGCACGCCAGGCTCCACCCGCACCGCGAGGTGCTGCTGAAGCTGCGCTCCAAGCCGGGCGAGCACACCACACACCTCGAAGAGCTGCCCTACCAGAAGCTCGCCGACAAGCTGCCCGGCGGACTGCCGCCCAACTTCCGGCTCGTGTACGGGCACATGGGCGAGGTGCTCGACCGTACCGACCTGCTGGTGACGGTCTCCTCGACGGCCGCGCTGGAGTCCCTGCACCGGGGCGTGCCCACCGCGGTCCTCAGCGACCTGGGCGTGCGCGAGGCGCTCGGCAACCACCACTTCCTCGGCTCCGGGCTGCTGGCCTCCTGGGACGAGCTGGACGGCGGCCACCGTCCGGTCCCCGACCAGGACTGGCTGGCGCGGCAGGGCGTCGCCGCCGACGGTGCGTACGACACCGCCTTCGACGCGGCCCGCAAGCGCGTCGCCGAACTCCTTGAGGGGCCGGAGCTCGCGCCGATCGCGCCGTACTACACCCCCGCCACCGCGCCCGGCTATCTGCCCGGCATCCTCGCCCGCCACCACCTGGCCCCCGACGGCACCCCCCTGCCGGGCGCGGCCCCGAAGGCGCAGACCAGCGGACTGAGGCGCGTGGTGCGCGAGGCCGTACGCAACGCGGCGCGCGGCGCGTACCGCCACGGCGTGCAGCGCGTCGCCCCTGTCATCCGCCGGATGGGCGAACTGTGACGCCCGCCCGCGCCGGCGCCACCTCTCCACTTCCGTACTCAGGAGCACCGATGACCGTTCTCGCCGTGATTCCCGCCCGGGGCGGCTCCAAGGGCGTACCGGCCAAGAACCTGGCCCCCGTGGCCGGTGTACCGCTCGTCGCACGAGCCGTGCGCGAGAGCCTCGCCGCCCGCCTGGTCACCGATGTGGTGGTCTCCACGGACGACGCGGACATCGCGGCAGCGGCACGCGCCGCGGGAGCCGAAGTGGTGCTGCGTCCCGCCGCGATCGCCGGGGACACCGCCACCAGCGAGGCCGCGGTGCTGCACGCGATGGACGCCCACGAGGCGATGCACGGCGCGCCCGTGGACGTGGTCCTGCTCGTCCAGTGCACCAGCCCCTTCCTCACCCGCGAGGACGTCGAGGGCGTCGCGTCCGCGGTCATCGAAGGCGGCGCGGACAGCGCGGTCACCGTGGCCCCCTTCCACGGCTTCGTCTGGCGCGAGGACGAAAGCGACGGCGGCCCGGCGGTCATCGGCGCCCAGCGCGTCGGCGGCTCCACCGCGGTGCTCGTCGACACCGCCGCGGCCCGCGGATACGGCGTCAACCACGACGCGTCCTTCCGGCCCCGCCGCCAGGACCGGCCGCAGGACTTCCTGGAGACCGGGGCCGCGTACGCGATGTCCGCCACCGGCTTCCGGGAGGCCGGGCACCGCTTCTTCGGCCGCACCGCGCTCGTGCGCACCGACCCCGCGCGGGTCCTCGAAGTCGACGACCCGCACGACCTGTCCCGGGCCCGCGCGCTCGCGCCGCTCCTCGACACGCCCGCGCAGCCCACGCGCGAGGACGTCGACGCCGTCGTCCTGGACTTCGACGGCACCCAGACCGACGACCGCGTCTGGATCGACGCGGACGGCCACGAGACGGTCGCCGTGCACCGCGGCGACGGCCTCGGCATCGCGCATCTGCGCAGGGCTGGCCTGGAACTGCTGATCCTGTCGACCGAGCAGAACCCGGTCGTCGCCGCACGCGGCCGCAAGCTCGACATCCCGGTCCTGCACGGCATCGACCGCAAGGACCTCGCGCTGAAGCAGTGGTGCGAGGAGCGGGGCATCGCCCCCGACCGGGTGCTCTACGTCGGCAACGACGTCAACGATCTTCCGTGCTTCCACCTCGTCGGCTGGCCCGTGGCCGTCGCGAGTGCGCACGGCTCCGTACGTGCCGCGGCGCGCGCCGTCACTTCCACGCGTGGCGGCGAGGGGGCGATCCGCGAGATCGCCTCCTGGCTCCTCGGCCCGACGCTCAACACCCCTGAGAACACCCCCGCAACCCCTGCCACGTCCCACAACTCCCCCGAGAAGTAAGGAACGACCCCCATGAGCCCGTCCCGCCTGCGCACCCTCGGCACCAAGACCGCCGGTCCCGGCCACCCCGTCTATGTCACCGGTGAGATCGGCATCAACCACAACGGCGACCTGAACAACGCCTTTGCGCTCATCGATGCCGCCGCCGACGCCGGCTGCGACGCGGTCAAGTTCCAGAAGCGCACCCCGGAGATCTGCACCCCGCGCGACCAGTGGGACATCGAGCGCGACACCCCGTGGGGCCGGATGACGTACATCGACTACCGCCACCGTGTCGAGTTCGGCGAGGACGAGTACCGGCAGATCGACGCGCACTGCAAGAAGCGCGGCATCGACTGGTTCGCCTCCCCGTGGGACACCGAGGCAGTCGCCTTCCTGGAGAAGTTCGACGTCCCCGCGCACAAGGTGGCCTCCGCCTCGCTCACCGACGACGAGCTGCTGCGCGCCCTGCGCGCCACCGGCAAGACGGTCATCCTCTCCACCGGCATGTCGACGCCGAAGCAGATCCGTCACGCCGTGGAGGTGCTCGGCAGCGACAACATCCTGCTCTGCCACGCCACTTCGACGTACCCGGCCAAGGCCGAGGAGCTCAACCTCCGCGTCATCAACACCCTCCAGGGCGAGTACCCGAACGTCCCGATCGGCTACTCCGGCCACGAGACGGGCCTGCAGACCACGCTCGCCGCGGTCGCGCTCGGCGCCGCGTTCGTCGAGCGCCACATCACCCTCGACCGCGCCATGTGGGGCTCCGACCAGGCGGCCTCCGTCGAGCCGGGCGGCCTGCAGCGCCTGGTCCGCGACATCCGCACCATCGAGACAGCGCTCGGCGACGGCGTCAAGAAGGTCTACGACTCCGAGCTCGCCCCGATGAAGAAGCTGCGCCGCGTCGCGGGCGTCGTCGCCGAGGCCGACGACCGCGAGCCGGCCGCGGTCTGACGGGCCCGGCCGCCGTGCTGTCTCACCCCGGGAAGCCCTTCCCGGACCCCCGGCCGCACAGGCAGGCCGGGCCGGCCCAGCCGGCATCACGCGGTGAATGTCAGTGCTCCGTCTCCCCGGGGAGTATCCCCCGGACCCCCGGTCGCAGCGGCGCTCGGGCAGTCCCGGCATCACGCGGTGAATTTCAGTGCTGTGTCTCCCCGGGGGGCAACCCCCGGACCCCCGGTCGCAGTGGCGCTCGGGCCGTCCCGGCATCACGAGGTGAACTTCAGTGAATCTCGCTTTCGTCGAGAGTCCGGTCCAGCTCCTGAACGTCCTGGAGTGGGCCCACTCCAGGCCCGGTGCGACGCTGGACCGGGTCCCGTCACAGCCGGCCGGACCGGCAGCGGCGGCACGCCTGCCGGTTGCCGAACTCACGGTGGTCGTCCTGTCGCCCACCGACCCCATGTCGCGGGGCCAGCTGCGCCGGATGGCGGAGCTGGCCCGCGACGAGGGCTTCACGGTGCGCTGGCAGGAGGCGCGCGGCGGGACGAAGGCCCCGCTGAAGACGGTGCGGGAGCTGGCCCCGATGCTCCACCGGGCCGAGCGCATCGTCATAGGTGACCCGTTCTCGCGCTACGTACAGCTCCTGTTGACCATGACCGGCAGCAGGGATCTGACCATCGTCGACGACGGCACAGCAACGATGGAGTTCGTCGCGCAGCTCGCGCGCGGCGAGAAGCTGGTGCGCTGGCACCGGCGCGGCAGGCGGGGCCCGCGCGAACTCGTCCTCGCGCCCGTCACCTTTCTGGCCCGCCGCAGGCTCACGCCCTCCCGCAGCCGCCAGGTCGAGGTCTTCACCTCGATGCCGGTCGAGCCGCCGCCCGGGATCACCGTCACTGCGAACCGCTTCGCGTGGACCCGCTCCCGCTTCGGCCCGCCCAAGATCACCCGGGGCGCGGACCTGGTGGGCACGTCCCTGGTGGAGACGGGGGTCGTGGACCTTGACCAGTATGTCGAGGCGGTTGCCGCCCTGGCCCGTACGCACGGCGCCACCCGCTATTTCGCCCACCGCCGGGAGAGCTCGGACAAGCTCCACCGCCTCGCCGTCGAGACCGGCCTGGAGATCGTCCGCCCGGACCTGCCGCTGGAGCTGATCGCCCGCCGTGGCCCGATCGGCCGTACGGTCCTCAGCTTTCCGTCCACGGTCGTGCACACCCTGCCGCTCGCCCTGGTGGGTACGGGCGTCCAGGTGGCCGTCTGCGACATCGCCCCGGAGTGGCTCAGAGACAGCGCATCCCCGCGGGCCCAGGGATTTCTGGCTGGAGTCACGGGGACGGCCCGCGACGTCCAGCGGCTGCCGGCCCCTGCATAAGAGGCGCGCTCGCCCACTCGCGCTACGGTAGAGAAGAGGAGTGAGCTTACCCACACGAGCGTGCAACTATGCACCTCGCGGCCATCTTTCCTTCCCCTATCGGGTTGAACTTTTGTTGATCAGTGGTCAGTTGACCCCTGTCTGGGCCTACTCTTCAACAGGTGAACCAACTGATGTCCCGCGAGTCCGAGGCCGACCAGCCCGGGGAAGCCGCACTGCCAGGCACGCTCTCCGAGCGGCTGCGCGACGAGCTCATCGCCTTCCGCCGCGACCTGCACATGCACCCGGAGCTTGGCAACCAGGAGTTCCGCACCACGGCGGCGCTCAAGGCGCGCCTGGAGCAGGCGGGGCTGAAGCCGCGCGTGCTCTCCATCGGAACCGGGCTCATCTGTGACATCGGCAGCTGGGACGGGGTACGTCCCCTCTTCGCCATCCGTGCGGACATCGACGCGCTTCCCATCCCGGACACCAAGACAGAGGTGCCCTACCGTTCCACCGTCCCCGGCCGGGCGCACGCCTGCGGGCACGACGTGCACACCGCCACGGTCCTCGGCGCCGGGCTCGTGCTGGCCGAGCTCGACCGGCTGGGGCTGCTGCCCCAGCCCGTCCGGCTGATCTTCCAGCCCGCCGAGGAAGTCCTGCCGGGCGGCGCGCCCGACGCCATGGAGTCCGGTGTGCTGGACGGCGTCGGCAAGATCATCGCGGTTCACTGCGACCCCCGGGTCGACGCGGGCGTCATCGGGCTGCGGCCCGGACCCATCACCTCCGCCTGCGACCGTCTGGAGGTCACACTCGACGGCCCCGGCGGCCACACCGCCCGCCCGCATCTGACCACCGACCTGGTCACGGCCGCGGCCAGGATCGTCACCGACGTCCCCGCCCTGCTCGCCCGCCGCGTCGACGCCCGCTCCGGGCTCGCCCTCACCTGGGGCCGTATCGAGTCGGGCCACGCCTGCAACGTCATCCCGCAGCACGCCGAACTGTCCGGAACGGTGCGCTGCCTGGATCTGCCGGGCTGGCGCGCCGCCCCCGACCTGGTGCACGCCGCCATCGACGAGATCGCCACGCTGCACCGGGCCAAGTCGCAGATCAACTACATCCGCGGAGTCCCGCCGGTGGTCAACGACCCGGCCGTGACCGAGCTGCTGCGCGACGCACAGACCGCGCGCCGTGGATCAGGCGCGATCGAGGACACGGAACAGAGCCTGGGCGGCGAGGACTTCTCCTGGTACCTGGAGCACGTCCCGGGCGCGATGGCACGGCTGGGCGTGCGCACGCCCGGCGACACGACGCGCCGTGATCTGCACCGGGGTGACTTCGACGCCGACGAGCACGCGATCCAGGTCGGTGTCGAGCTCTTCACCGCGGCCGCGCTGCTGGACGCCGAGCGCGTCTAGGGCCTGTCGTTCGGATCTTGCCGGGTTCGCGTGCCCTGGCACGCACGCTCGCTGCGTTGTCGTCAGTCGCCGACGCTCCGCGTCGGCATCTCGTGTGCCTGCTCCTCTGGTCCGCCGCCCACACGAGTGGTTTCCTGGAAATAAGCCACCCTGCCGTGTAACAGGGCCGAGCGGCGGGCCCGGCGGGTGTACCTTGCGTTCTCGAGCCGCTACTGCGCGCAAAGCTGATGGCCTGTTCGCGACGATACGATAACGACTCATGAACAGGGCTTTAACTGACATCTACGCGCGTTACGATCGCCGCGAAACCAGCGCCGGAACTGGCGCTTTCGGTCAGGTTTTAAGGAGCCCCTCAGTGCGCCGGATCACCAGGATCGCCACCGTGGGCATCGCGTCCGCGGCTCTCGCGCTGTCCGCCACCGCATGTGGCGGCAATTCGTCTTCCGACTCCAGCTCGGACAACGGCGGCAAGGTCGCCATCGCATACGACATCGGCGGCCGCGGCGACCAGTCGTTCAACGACGCCGCCTACGCCGGCCTGGCGAAGGCCGAGAAGGACCTCAAGGTCGACGGCACCGAGGCGGAGCCCACCGAGGGTGAGGGTGACCCGGACAAGGTCTCGCGCCTCACGTCGCTGGCTCGCGCCGGCAACAACCCGGTGATCGGTGTCGGCTTCGCGTACGCCCCCGCCATCGCCCAGGTCGCGCCGAAGTTCCCGAACACCACCTTCGGCCTCATCGACGACACCTCCAAGACCGGCAAGAACATCGCCAACCTGGTCTTCAACGAGGAGCAGGGGTCCTACCTGGCCGGCGTCGCCGCCGCCAAGGTGACCAAGTCGAACATCGTCGGCTTCATCGGCGGCGTCGAGACCCCGCTGATCAAGAAGTTCGAGGCGGGCTACGTCCAGGGCGTCAAGGACACCAAGAAGAACGTCACCGTCAAGGTCCAGTACCTGACGCAGCCGCCGGACTTCGGTGGCTTCTCCAAGCCCGACCTGGGCAAGGCCGCCGCGCAGGGCCAGATCGACGCGGGCGCCGACGTGATCTACGCCGCCGCCGGTCTGGCGGGCTCGGGCTCGATCGAGGCCGCGTCGAAGGCCGGGAAGTGGGCCATCGGTGTCGACTCCGACCAGTACAACCAGAAGGGCCTCGCGGCCTACAAGGCATCCATCCTCACCTCGGTGACCAAGGATGTCTCGGGCGCGGTCTTCAACCTGATCAAGTCGGTCGAGGACGGCAAGCCGCAGACCGGTGAGATCCGCTACGGCCTCGCCAAGAACGGTGTCGGCCTGGCCGCCTCCAACCCGGCCTACACCAAGATGACCGACGTGACCGCAGCGGTGGACAAGGCCAAGGCCGCCATCACCGACGGCACGATCACGGTCAAGACCGCTCCGTAGTCGGGCGCGCCAGGACAGAAGGCATACGGGTCCGGAGACGGCGGCACACAGCCGCCCCTCCGGGCCCCGGCCCGGGTTCTGGCCATCGGTTTTTGTTATTCGGCTGTGCTACGCGCGTAGAGCTTGCTGGGACGCGATAACTTCGCCCCGCCCCCTGCCCGTATTTCCGCAGCCTGTCCCGCCTGCCCTCCAGGCTCCTTTCCCGCCAAGGAGAGTGCGTCATCAACGCGTCCAGCCCTCCTGCCGTCGTAGAACTGCGCGGCATCACCAAGCGCTTCCCCGGCGTCGTCGCCAACCACGACATCGACATCACCGTCCGCAAGGGCACTGTGCACGCCCTCGTCGGTGAGAACGGTGCCGGCAAGTCGACCCTGATGAAGATCCTCTACGGCATGCAGAAGCCGGACGAGGGCACCATCACCATCGACGGCGACCAGGTCACATTCCACAGCCCGGCCGACGCCATCGCGCGCGGCATCGGCATGGTCCACCAGCACTTCATGCTGGCCGACAACCTCACCGTCCTGGAGAACGTGGTTCTCGGCGGCGAGAAGCTCTACGGCATCGGTGCCCGTGCCCGTAAGAAGATCCAGGAGATCTCGGAGGCGTACGGCCTGAACGTGCGCCCCGACGCCCTGGTCGAGAACCTCGGTGTCGCCGACCGCCAGCGCGTGGAGATCCTCAAGGTCCTCTACCGCGGCGTCCACACCCTGATCCTCGACGAGCCCACCGCCGTGCTCGTCCCTCAGGAGGTCGACGCGCTCTTCGACAACCTGCGCGACCTCAAGGCCGAGGGCCTCACGGTCATCTTCATCTCGCACAAGCTCGGCGAGGTCCTGCGGGTCGCCGACGAGATCACGGTCATCCGCCGCGGTACGACGGTCGGCACTGCCGACCCGCACACCACCACCACGAAGCAGCTCGCCGAGCTGATGGTCGGCAGTGAGCTGCCCTCGCCGGAGACCCGTGAGTCGACGGTGACGGACGTGCCGATGCTGCAGGTCTCCGACCTGAAGCTGACTGTGACCGACCCCGACGGTGTCGTCCGCGAGGTCCTCGCGGGCATCAACTTCACCATTCACAAGGGCGAGGTGCTGGGTGTCGCCGGTGTCGAGGGCAACGGTCAGACCGAGCTCATCGAGACCCTGATCGGGATGCGCATCCCCGACGGCGGTGTCATCACGCTCGACACCGACGACATCTCGCACGCGCCGACCCGCAAGCGCCGCGAGGGCGGCATCGGCTACATCCCCGAGGACCGCCACCGGCACGGTCTGCTCCTGGAGTCCTCGCTCTGGGAGAACCGCATCCTCGGCCATGTCACCGAGGAGCCCAACAGCAAGCGGGGCCTGCTCGACCTCAAGGGGGCCCGCAAGGACACCGAGCGGATCGTGCGCGAGTACGACGTGCGCACCCCCGGCATCGAGGTCACCGCTGCCTCCCTCTCCGGCGGCAACCAGCAGAAGCTGATCGTCGGCCGCGAGATGAGCCACAACCCCAAGCTGCTGATCGCCGCGCACCCCACCCGTGGCGTGGACGTCGGCGCGCAGGCGGCGATCTGGGACCAGATCCGCGAGGCGCGCCGCGAGGGCCTCGCGGTGCTGCTGATCTCCGCCGACCTGGACGAGCTCATCGGGCTCTCCGACACCCTGCGGGTGATGTACCGGGGCCGGCTGGTCGCGGACGCCGACCCCGCCACGATCACCCCGGAGGAGCTGGGCTCGGCCATGACCGGAGCTGCCACCGGCCACCTCGAAGCACCCGAGCAGCCTGAGAACGGTGAGGGCCGATGAAGAAGTTCGACAAGGACCGGCTGCTGCTGGGCATCGCCGGCCCGGCGCTCGCGCTGGTCGTGGCCTTCGCGCTGACCTCGGTGGTGCTGCTCGTCTCGGACCGTGATCCGATCGAGCCGTACCAAATCATGTACGACACGGCCCAGTTCACCGACGTACAGGTCAACATCGTCAATACGACCGGTACGTACTACCTGGCCGCACTCGCCGTCGCCATCGGCTTCCGGATGAACCTGTTCAACATCGGTGTGGACGGCCAGTACCGCCTCGCGGTGATGCTCGCCGCCGTCGTCGGTGCCAACGTCGATCTGCCGGGCCCGATCCACATCCTGCTGATCGTGCTCGTCGCCATGGGCGTCGGAGCCATCTGGGCCGGTATCGCGGGTGTCCTGAAGACCACCCGCGGGGTCAGCGAGGTCGTCTCCACGATCATGCTGAACGCGATCGCCACCAGCCTGATCGCCTGGATGATCCTGCCCGCCAACCTCGGTGTGCAGCTGCCCGGTTCCAACGACCTGACCACGGGCGAGATTCCCGAGTCCGGCTGGTTCCCGGGCGTGGACGTCGACGGCGGAACCATCTACGGCTTCACCTTCGTCGCCTTCGCGCTGGGCATCGTCTACTGGTTCGTGCTCAACCGCACCCGCTTCGGCTTCGACCTGCGCGCCACCGGCGCCAGCGAGTCCGCCGCCCAGGCGAGCGGCGTCGACGCCAAGAAGATGATCCTCACCGCCATGCTGATCTCCGGCGCGGTCGCCGGACTTGCCGGTCTGCCGCTGCTGCTGGGCGACACCCACACCTACAGCCTGAGCTTCCCGGTCGGTGTCGGCTTCACGGGCATCACCATCGCCCTGCTCGGGCGCAACAACCCGATCGGCATCTTCTTCGCCGCACTGCTCCTCTCGTTCCTGGACAAGGCCTCGGCCGAGCTGGACCAGCACGGCTACGAGAAGGAGATCGCCACGATCATGCAGGGCCTGATCGTGATCGCGGTCGTCGTGTCCTACGAGATCGTGCGCCAGTACGGGCTTCGCCGACAGCAGCAGAAGGTCGGCGAGGAGCTTGCCGCGCAGGCCAAGAAGAGTGAGGAGGTCGCGGCATGAGCGAGTCCACGAGCAGCGTCTCGATGGTGTCCACCGCGCCCAAGAAGGGCGGCGGACGCCGCAAGCTGTCCCTGCCCGTGATCCTTCTGATCATCGCGGGCGGCCTCGCGCTGTTCTCGCTGGTCCGGGTGATCAGTGGTGCCAACGACCTCACCTCCGTCGGCCAGGTGGCCGGAGCCCTCCAACTGGCCGTGCCGATCGGCCTCGCCGGACTCGGCGGTCTGTGGGCCGAGCGCGCGGGTGTGGTCAACATCGGCCTCGAGGGCATGATGATCCTCGGCACCTGGTTCGGCGCCTGGGCGGGCTACCAGTGGGGCCCCTGGACCGGTGTCCTGCTGGGCATCGTCGGCGGCGCGCTCGGCGGTCTGCTGCACGCGGTCATGACGGTCACGTTCAACGTCAACCACATCGTCTCCGGTGTGGCCGTGAACATCCTGGCCGTCGGCGTCACCCGCTATCTGTCGAACTTCACCTTCGGCGAGGCCGAGGGCGGCTCCTCCAAGCAGTCCCCCCGCATCGACCAGATCTACGACATCACCATTCCGGGACTCTCGGACTGGCTGGCGGACCTGCAGGCCAGGCACTGGTTCTTCATCTCCGACCTGGCCGGTGCGCTCGGCGGTCTGGTGACCAACCTGTCGCTGCTGACCGTCGTGGCGCTGCTGCTGGTCCCCGGGACCTGGTGGGTGCTGTGGCGCACGGCCTTCGGCCTGCGGCTGCGGTCCTGCGGTGAGAACCCCGTCGCCGCCGAGTCCCTCGGCGTCAACGTCTACAAGTACAAGTACATCGCCGTCCTCGTCTCCGGTGGCCTGGCCGGACTCGGCGGCGCCTTCCTCGCCATCGTCTCCACCGGCATCTACCAGGAGGGCCAGACCGGCGGCCGCGGTTACATCGGTCTCGCCGCGATGATCTTCGGCAACTGGATGCCCGGTGGCACGGCGCTGGGCGCCGGACTCTTCGGCTTCACCGACAGCCTCAAGCTGCGCGGCGGCGCCGAGAACGTCCACGCCATGCTTCTGCTGCTGGCGATCCTGCTCGTGCTGGCCTTCGCCTGGCAGCTGTACAAGAGCAAGCACTGGCAGGCCGCGATCTGCCTCTTCGTCGCCGCGGGCCTGTACGCCTGGTACGCACTGACCGACGCGCTGCCCAGCCAGTTCGTGGACGCCGCGCCGTATGTCACCACGCTGCTGGTCCTGGCGCTGTCCGCGCAGCGGCTGCGAATGCCCAAGGCCGACGGCCTGCCGTACAAGAGGGGTCAGGGCAAGTGAAAGACGCCGACCGGGAGTTCGACTGGGACGCGCTGCGCGAGCTGGCGCGCGAGGCGATGTTGCATGCGTACGCCCCCTATTCGACCTTCCCGGTCGGCGTGGCCGCGCGCGTCGACGACGGCCGCACGGTGATCGGCTGCAACGTCGAGAACGCCTCGTACGGGCTCAGCCTGTGCGCGGAGTGCGGCCTGGTCTCCCAGCTCCAGGCCACCGGCGGCGGCCGGCTGACCCACTTCACCTGCGTGGACGGCCGGGGCGAGATCCTGGTGCCGTGCGGCAGGTGCCGTCAGCTGCTGTACGAATTCGGCGGCCCCGAGCTGCTGGTGGAGACCCCGGCAGGGGTACTCCCGCTCTCCGAGATGCTTCCGCAGGCCTTCGGCCCCGGGCATCTCGGCTAGTACACGACGGCCCTTCCGCTCCAGCGGAAGGGCCGTTCCCCTA
The DNA here is from genome assembly GCF_026339995.1 of Streptomyces sp. NBC_01481. Classification (GTDB taxonomy): domain Bacteria; phylum Actinomycetota; class Actinomycetes; order Streptomycetales; family Streptomycetaceae; genus Streptomyces. The sequence goes on from NZ_JAPEPT010000005.1 coordinate 184,146, forward strand.
CGCTTTCTCTATGCGCGTAGAGCGACTCTGAGCCACTCTGGAGGAATTCCATGGACGTCATCTCCGTCATCCGCACCAAGCGGGACCGGGGCGAGCTGAGCCCCGAGCAGATCGACTGGGTCATCGACGCCTACACGCGCGGTGAGGTCGCCGACGAGCAGATGTCGGCGCTGGCGATGGCGATCCTCCTGAACGGCATGAACCGTACGGAGATCGCCCGCTGGACCGCCGCAATGATCGCCTCCGGCGAGCGCATGAACTTCGACGCGCTCTCCCGCCCCACCGCCGACAAGCACTCCACCGGCGGCGTCGGCGACAAGATCACGCTGCCGCTCGCGCCCCTCGTCGCCGCGTGCGGCGCCGCCGTACCGCAGCTGTCCGGCCGCGGCCTCGGCCACACCGGCGGCACCCTCGACAAGCTGGAGTCCATCCCCGGCTGGCGCGCACTGCTCTCCAACGAGGAGATGCTGCACGTCCTGGACACCACCGGCGCGGTGATCTGCGCGGCGGGCGACGGCCTGGCCCCCGCGGACAAGAAGCTCTACGCGCTGCGCGATGTCACCGGCACCGTCGAGGCCATCCCGCTGATCGCCTCCTCGATCATGTCCAAGAAGATCGCCGAGGGCACCGGCTCCCTGGTCCTGGACGTCAAGGTCGGCACCGGCGCCTTCATGAAGACCATCGAGGACGCCCGCGAACTGGCCTCCACCATGGTCGCGCTGGGCACCGACAGCGGAGTCAGGACCGTCGCTCTGCTCACCGACATGTCCACCCCGCTCGGCCTCACCGCGGGCAACGCCCTGGAGGTGCGCGAGTCCGTCGAGGTCCTGGCGGGCGGCGGCCCCGCCGATGTCGTCGAGCTGACGCTGGCGCTGGCCCGCGAAATGCTGGAAGCGGCCGGCATCAAGGACGCGGACCCGGCCGAGGCCCTCGCCGACGGCTCCGCGATGGACGTCTGGCGCCGCATGATCGCGGCCCAGGGCGGCGACCCCGACGCCACGCTCCCGGTCGCCCGCGAGCAGCATGTGGTGACCGCACCCGCCTCCGGTGTGCTCACCCGCCTCGACGCGTACGGCGTCGGCATCGCCGCCTGGCGCCTGGGCGCGGGCCGCGCGCGCAAGGAGGACCCGGTGCAGGCGGGCGCGGGCGTGGAGCTGCACGCCAAGCCGGGCGAGCAGGTGACGGCGGGGCAGCCGCTGATGACCCTGCACACGGACACCCCTGCGAAGTTCGACTACGCGCTGGACTCGCTGAAGTCGGCGTACGACATCGCCCCGGCGGGCACGGAGTTCACCGCGAACCCGATCGTGCTGGACCGTATCGCCTGACGCATTGTCAGTACGGGAACGAGTACGGGAACGGGACCGGCGGCGCGAGCCACCGGTCCCGTTTTCGCGCCGGAAGGCGACGAGCCGATGAGATTCGCACCGCCGGGCGGTCCACAGAGCAGGGCATATCCGCCCCTGCCAGGGACGGGAAGGTGGGTCATGGGCGCAGACCGGGTATCGCGATGAGTTCCGGCCGCAGGGACAGTCCCTTCGGTGTGGACGCCACGCAGCCCGTCGTCGTGCGCATCGCCGGGAGAGTGTCACCGGCCGATGTGCCGCGCCTGTGCGAGGAGTTGGCCGTGCGGCTCATCCACGGCGATGCCACCGAGGTGATCTGTGACGTCGGCGAACTCACCCACGCCGACCTTGCCGCCGTGAACGCTCTCGCCCGGCTGCAGCTCACCGCCCGGCGCCAGGGGTGCCGGATCCGGCTGCGCGACGCCCGGCCCGAGCTGCGGGCGCTCCTTGATCTGGTGGGCTTCGGCGAGGCCGTCGCCTGACCGCGGGCTAACCTGTCGCCCCGCCCGTCGCCCCGCCCGTGGGCGCGCCCTCCTTGTCCAGCAGAGGCGGCAGCTCGAACAGCGGGAACCAGCGCTTGGTGTCCAGGAAGAAGTCCATCCCGCCGATCATGCCGTTCCTGATCTCCAGGACGATGAGCGCCCACGGCTCGTACCCCTCGCCGCTCTGGCTCGGGTGGTAGTGCGCGAAAGCCGGGGAGCCGTTGGCCACGGTCGGGACCAGCTTCGAGCCCCGGCAGACCTCGCCGACACCGAGCATCCAGCCCACGATGTCGTCGTGACCGCGCAGCCACAGGTCGTAGGGCGGCATGGACATGGTCGCGTCTTCGTGGAGCAGCGCCGTCAGCGCCTTCATGTCGTACCCCTCGAAGGCCGCGACATAGCGGTCGAGGAGCTTCTGCTGCTCCTCGTCGAGCGGGTCGGCAGCGTCCGTCGTGGCGGGCTCCGACTCGGCGAGCGTGGCCCGCGCCCGCTGCAGTGCGCTGTTGACGGAGGCGACCGAGGTGGACAGCAGCTCCGCCACCTCGCTCGCCTTCCAGGCCAGCACCTCGCGCAGGATCAGCACCGCCCGCTGCTTGGGCGGCAGATGCTGCAACGCCGCGACGAACGCCAGCCGGATCGTCTCCCGCTCCACCGCCGTCTCGGCCGGGTCGGCGACCGACGGCAGCACCCGCCCGTCGGGCACCGGCTCCAGCCAGGTGATCTCCGGGCGGGAGGTGAGCTGTGCCTGGGCCACCGGGGTGGGGGCCGTGAGATCCATCGGGCGGGCCCGGCGGTTGCCGGCGTTGAGCATGTCCAGACAGACGTTCGTCGCGATGCGGTAGAGCCAGGAGCGCAGGGACGAGCGCCCCTCGAACTTCTCGAAATTGCGCCAGGCCCGGACCATCGTGTCCTGGACGGCGTCCTCCGCCTCGAAGGCGGAGCCCAGCATGCGATAGCAGTAGCCCGTCAGCTCGCGCCGGTACTGCTCAAGCCGGGAATCGAGATCCTTCGTCGTTGCCAGATCACTCATCGGGTCCACCCCTGTCGCCCATCGGCACCAGCCCTTCGGAACCTACAGGAGGGGACTGACAGTGGGGGTCAGGTTCCGGGCTTGCGCCCGTAGACGTAGACGTCGTCGCCGTTTCTCAGCAGGTTCCAGTATGCCTTCGCGTCCGCGGGCCGCATGTTCACACAACCGCCCGAGCCCGGCGGGTTGTACATGGACTTCGTGGTGGAGTGGAATGCCTGTCCGCGGTCGAAGAACTGCGAATACGGCATCCGTACGTTGTAGAGCGTCGACCAGTGGTTGATGCTCCGCCAGTAGATCTTCTTGGCGCCGGTCCGCGTCTCGGTGCCGTCCTTGCCCGTACGCACCGGCACCGGGCCGTACTTCAGCTTGGCGCCGTCCTGGATCCAGGTCAGCTGGCGCGTGAGGTCCACGCACGCGATACGGCCCTTGTTGACGGGGCACTTGCCCGCCTTGTTGGGCGTCTTTCCGGCCGCCCGCTGCTGGAGGATCGTGTTCATGGTGCGCCAGGTGATCACGCCCGCGTAGCCGATGGCCGGCTTGATGCCGTGCCAGCCCTGGAAGGTCTGGATCGCCTTGCAGTCGGCCGCGGACTGCTTTCCGTCCACCGGGCGGCCCAGGAACTTCTCCACCTGCCTCTGGTACGGGCCCGTGGACGTCGTGCACGAGGCCGCGTGCGCGGGCGCGCTGCCGAGTGCCATCGTCAGCGGGACCACGAGCCCGGTCAGTCCGAGCGCTATCCCCGCGCGTCTCCCGTTAGTGTTCGTCACAGCCACCAACTCCCCTTCGCCGTCTGTCGGTTTGACACGCGTCGGGGAGTTGGAGTTGTACGGATTCTCTATGGAATCTCAGTGCATGTCGGCGCCGGGGGCGTGCCGGGGGAGCACCGGGCTCAGCGGCGGGACGTGGCGAGGACCAGCCGGTGCTCGGCGCGGGCCACCCGGGTCCCGTACAGCGTGATCGACACGACGCCGAGCACCGCGAGCAGACCGAGCAGGACCGTGCCCGCCCAGCCGCCGGAGTGGAAGGCGATCGCGCCGAGCGTGCCGCCCGCGCTGCTGCCCAGGTAGTACGCGGACTGGTAGAGCGCGGAGGCCTGGGCACGGCCCGTCTTCGCCGTACGGCTCACCTCGGACGAGGCGACCGCGTGGCCCGCGAAGAAGCCCGCGGTGATCAGGACCAGGCCCAGCAGTACGGCGGGCAGCGAGTCCGCCAGCGACAGCAGCAGGCCCGCGGCGGTGGTGGTGACCGCGAGATACAGCGCGCCGCGGCGGCCCATGCGGCCGACCAGCGTGCCCGCGGCGGCGGACGACACCGTACCGACGAGGTAGACCAGGAAGATCGAGCCGATGACGCCCTGCGGGAGACCGAACGGCGCCTCGACCAGCCGGTAGCCGATCACCGTGTAGACCGCGCCGAAGACGGTCATGAACAGCGCGCCGATCGCGTACAGCCGCAGCAGCAGCGGGTCGGCGAGATGGCCGCGGACGGTCTTCGCGAGCGCCTTCGGGTTGAGCGAACCGGGCGTGAAATGACGGGCCTTGGGGAGCAGCGCGCGGAAGACCAGCGCGCACACCACCGCCATCAGGCCGACCGCGGCGAGCGCCGCGCGCCAGCCCCAGACCTGAGCCACCCAGCCGGTGACGATCCGGCCGCTCATGCCGCCGATGCTGTTGCCCGCGACGAACAGGCCGATCGCGGCGACCAGTGCCTTGGGGCGTACCTCCTCCGCCAGATACGCCATCGCCGAGGCCGGCAGACCCGCGAGCGCCGCGCCCTGCACGGCGCGCAGCGCCACCAGCCACTCCAGGCTCGGCGCGAACGGCACGAGCAGCCCGACCACGACGGCGACCGCGAGCGAGGCGGTCATCACGCAGCGCCGCCCGAAGCGCTCGGAGAGTGCGCTCATCGGCAGTACGCACAGGGCCAGCGCGCCCGTCGCGGCGGAGACCGTCCAGCTGGCTGCGCTCGCGCTCACGCCGAAGGAGGCGGAGACGGCGGGCAGCAGCGCCTGCGTGGAGTAGAGGAGGGCGAACGTGGCCACTCCGGCGGCGAAGAGCGCGAAGCTCATGCGGCGGTAGCCGGGGGAGGAGGGCGTCAGGCGGTCGTCGGTGCGGGCGTCCACGGTGATGGTGGACGCCTTGGTACTTGCGGGAGACATGCATCGAACGTAAGCCGCGATATTTCATGCGTCCAATGCACGGAATGGCGATAATCGTTCCCATGGCGCATCAACCCAGCTCACAGGCGCGGCTGTCACCGAGTAGTTACGAAGAAGACATCGCGTTGCTGCTCGCTCCCCGGCTGGCGTACTTCGCCGGGGTGGCCCGGCACGAGCATGTGACGCGTGCCGCGCAGGAGATGGGGGTGCCGCAGTCGACGCTCTCGCGGGCGATCGTGCGCCTCGAACAGGACCTGGGGGTCGTGCTGTTCGCCCGCAAGGGCCGCACCGTCTCGCTGACGCCGGCGGGCCGGACCTTCCTCACGTCCGTGGAGCGCGCGCTCGCGGAGGTGGAACGGGCGGCGGAGTCGGTCCAGGCGGACGCGGATCCGGCGTCCGGGAAGGTGGCCTTCGGCTTCCTCCACACGATGGGTTCCGAGACCGTGCCCGGCCTGATCCGGGCCTTCAGGGCCGACCACCCGCGTATCCGCTTCACCCTCGTCCAGAACTACGGCGAGGCGATGATCGAGCGCCTGCGGGCCGGGGAGCTCGACCTGTGCCTGACCTCACCGGTCCCGGACGCACCGGACCTGGTGTCCCGCCGCCTCGACGAGCAGCGCCTGCGGCTGGTGGTCCCGGACGACCACCGCCTGGCCGCCCGCAAGCGGATCCGCCTGGCCGAAGCGGCCGACGAAACCTTCGTCACCCTGGAGCCGGGCTACGGCCTGCGGCGCATCACCGACGACCTGTGCGCGGAGGCGGGCTTCACCCCGCGCGTCGCCTTCGAGGGCGAAGAGGCCGAAACCCTGCGCGGCCTGGTCGCGGCGGGCCTGGGCGTGGCCCTGCTCCCACCTCCGGCGGTGGCCCGCCCGGGAGTGGTCGAACTGACGGTGACGTCCCCGCGGGCGGCCCGTGAAATCGGCGTGGCCTGGCTGGACGGCCACGTGGACACGGCACCGGTGGCGGCGTTCAAGAGGTTCCTGCTGTCCCGCCGGGGCCATCTGCTGCCGGACTGACGTCCGGGTGGTTGTTTCCCCCCACCCACCCTCCCCTTGGAATACGGCGGTACGGGGGCACCCCCGGCCCGAAACGCCCCGGGCGCGAGCCCGCCCGCGCGGGCGGCAGGAGTCCGGATCAGCTGCGCAGTGAGCGGCCGAAGCCTGCCGCCAGCGGCATGCGGAGGCCCAGGGGCGGCGGGGCCGCGAGGGCGTCGGCCACTGGGCGGGCGAAGGTGCGGGTGAACAGGGCGCCGAGGACGAAATCCGCCGCCAGCGCCAGGACTTCCTCATGGTGCTGGCGCAGCGCATGGCCGTCCGAGTGGACCTCGAAGCGGCACGTGTCGCGGTTCGTCTTCTTCGCGCGTTCCGCCAGGCGGTAGGAGAGCTCCGGGTCCGTACGCGCGTCGTTCGTGCCGTGCACGATCATCACCTGGCGGCCCACCAGCTGTTTCACCGGCTCCGGCGTGGCCGCCACATCGTCCTCCGGCAGCCACGGTGCCATTGCCAGCACCGAGTTGACCGCCGGGTGGTCCGCCGCCCGGAGGGCCGCCCGGCCGCCCATGCCGTGGCCCGCGAGGCAGACGGGGACGTCGCCGTAGCGCCGTACCACCTCGTCCACCGCCCATGTCGCGTCCGCCGCCAGGCGCGCCTCCGGGCCGTTCCAGCCGCGGCAGCGGTAGTGGACCGCGTGCACCGCCAGGCCGTCCGTGCGGCCCGCGCGGGCCAGCGTGCGGCCCAGCGGCAGCGCCGCCGCGTACGACAGCGGTGAGGGCCGGCGTACCGACTCCGGTTCGCCGTCGGGGAGGAGCAGCACCACCCCGCCCACCGCCGAGTCCGTGCCGAACGCGCGCCCGCCCGCCGGCCTGCCCAGCCGCGCACTCGGCGGCGTCCGGCTCACTCGCGCTCCCCTTGCCACCGTCGCTGCCGCCGCGCCTTCCGGACGCCCCCACCACAGGGGCAGTGCGTGGTCTGCCATGGCAGAACAGTCTCAGAAGGACAGGTGTACTCCACCCGTACGCACGGTCACTGTTACGTATCGACGCGGCGCTCTCTACGCGCGTAGGGGCTAGAGTGCGCAGATGACGAGCCAGACCCTCAACACGCCCAACGCGGACCAGATCCGCCGCGCTCCGAAGGTGCTCCTCCACGATCACCTCGACGGCGGGCTTCGTCCGGGCACGATCATCGAACTCGCCCGCGAGACGGGCTATGAAGCGCTTCCCGAGACCGAGCCCGACAAGCTCGGCATCTGGTTCCACGAGGCCGCCGACTCCGGCTCCCTGGAGCGCTATCTGGAGACGTTCGCGCACACCTGCGCCGTCATGCAGACCCGTGACGCCCTGTTCCGCGTCGCCGCCGAATGCGCGGAGGATCTCGCTGAGGACGGCGTCGTCTATGCCGAGGTGCGCTACGCCCCCGAGCAGCACCTGGAAGCCGGGCTCGCCCTCGAAGAGGTCGTCGAGGCCGTCAACGAGGGCTTCCGCGAGGGGGAGCGGCGCGCCCGCGCGAGCGGTCACCGTATCCGCGTCGGCGCCCTGCTGACCGCGATGCGGCACGCCGCCCGCGCCCTGGAGATCGCCGAACTCGCCAACAGTTACCGTGACATGGGCGTCGTCGGCTTCGACATCGCGGGCGCCGAGGCGGGTTTCCCGCCCACCCGTCACCTCGACGCCTTCGAGTACCTGAAGCGGGAGAACAACCACTTCACGATCCATGCCGGCGAGGCCTTCGGACTGCCGTCCATCTGGCAGGCGCTCCAGTGGTGCGGCGCCGACCGGCTCGGGCACGGTGTGCGGATCATCGACGACATCGAGGTGTCCGACGACGGCGCCGTGAAGCTGGGCCGGCTCGCCGCATACGTACGGGACAAGCGCATCCCGCTGGAGCTCTGCCCGACCTCCAATCTGCAGACCGGCGCGGCCACTTCATATGCCGAGCACCCCATCGGACTGCTGCGCAAACTCCACTTCAGGGCCACGGTCAATACCGACAACCGGCTGATGAGCGGCACCAGCATGAGCCGGGAATTCGAGCTGCTGACCGACACTTTCGGATACTCGCTCGACGACATGCAGTGGTTCACCGTCAATGCGATGAAGTCGGCGTTCATTCCTTTCGATGAACGACTGGCGATGATCAACGACGTCATCAAGCCGGGTTACGCCGAGTTGAAATCCGAATGGCTGTTCCGGCAAACCGCCACGACCAGCGACTCTTTCCCCGTCGAGGACTGAGCGCGAGTACTCCGAAGCGGCCGGGACCGTCAACACCCGGCCGCTTCGTGGTGTTTGCGGGCGCAGAGTACGGCTGGCTAGCTTGCAGAGCCGCTCGATATCCCCGTCCCAAGGACTCATCCCTGATGAAGCAGTCTGCTGCCAAGACTCTCGGTGTCGCCGCTCTCGGCGCCGCCTTCGCCGCTGCCGCCGCCGGCACCGCAACCGCCGCGCCCGCGCTCCCCGACTCCGCCCTCCCGCTGGACACCGTCACCAGCGTCGCGCCCGTCCAGGAGGCTCTGACGCAGCTTCCGGCCGGTGCTCCGGAGTCGCTGGCGGGCGGCGCGAGCACGCTGCCGGGCACCGTCCAGGGGGCGGCCACCAAGGTGCTGCCCAACGCCGACGCGGCCGACCCGGTCGGCGGCCTGCTCGGCGGCCTGCCGGTCGGCACGGCCACCGGCGGTCTGCCCACCGGCGCTCTGCCGACCAGCGGCCTGCCGACCGGCGCTCTGCCCGGTCTCGGCGGCTGACGCGCTCCGCAGACTCCGTACGGCTCCGTACACGGAAGTGGGGCGCACACCCGAACCGGGTGTGCGCCCCACTTCCGTGTGCCAGGATCGCCGCCATGCGCGTGAAGACCGCAGGACTGACCGCACTTGTCACCGTCCCCGCGCTCCTGCTGGCCACGGCCTGTACGAGTGACGACGGCAAGCAGCCCGCCAAGGACACGAGCAGCCCTGCCGGTACGCAGAAGGGCCGCAGCCCCGATACCGCCAAGGGCGGTGCCGACACGTCCGAGCCGCTCAGCGGGCCCCAGTTGGAGCGGGCCGCGCTGGCCACCGGCGATCTGGCCGGCTTCCAGGTGTCCCCGGGGAAGAGCGCGCTCGCGCCCTCCGGACAGCCCGCCGCCGACAAGCACACGTGCCAGCCGCTCGCCGACGCCATGGGCGACAGGCCGAGCCCGCAGGCGCGGGACACCGTCAACCGGGGGCTCGGCTCCCTGAAGAGCCTCGGCCTCGCGGTGTCCGCCTCGCTCAGTTCGTACAGCGAGGCGGCGGCAGGAGAACTGATGCGGTCGCTCACGTCGGCGGTCGCGGGCTGCGGCGAGGGTTTCAGCGCGACCCTCGACGGCCGCAGTGGCGACTACCGCGAGGTGAAGACCGCGGCCTTCACCGTCAGTGGCGCCGACGAGACCGTCAGCTGGACCACTGTGGGGTCGGGCGACGGCGCCCGGGTCCCGATCCATCTGGTCGTTGTGCGCAAGGGCGCGACCGTGGCGCGTTTCATGGCGCTCGACCTGGCGCGGCGTACTGAGCCGCGGGTCCCTCAGGAGGTCGCCGACAAGCAGCTGGCGAAGGTCGCCCAGGTGCTCGCCGGCTGAGACGGCCGGTCCGGCCGGATGCGTACTACCAGGCCGTACTGGCGGTCTTCTCCGAGGGCAGCAGCGCCCAGAGCGCCAGGTAGATCAGAAACTGCGGTCCGGGCAGCAGACACGAGACAACAAAGATCACACGCATCGTCGTCGCAGAGGTGCCGAAGCGCCGTGCCAGCGCTGCGCACACTCCGCCGATCATGCGTCCGTCTCGGGGGCGGACAAGTGCGGCCATGGTGGGCTCCTTCGAGAACCTTCCGGGGAGCATCTCTGTCGTGCTCCCGATGCATCCATGGTGGCTCCGCGAGGGGGGTCAAAGCGTCGCTCTACGGGGCGATCCCGACCCTGGGAATCGTCGGGGTCGCCCCCTGAGACGCGTCATCCCGCAGCATGGCCCCGCGCTGCCGCCGGGAGGACCCCGCCGCGGACGTCCGCCCGTGCCTGCGGCGCAGCCGGGCCCGGCCCGCGGGCACGACGGCCAGATGGGCCAGGGCCACCCCGGCCGTGTTCAGCAGCAGCGAGTCCACGTCGAGCACCCGACCGGGGACCCCGGTCTGCAGCAGCTCGATGCCGAGCGACAGCAGGGCCCCGGCCGCGACCGTACGGGTCAGCGAGGCCAGCGGGGAGACGGCGAGCTTGCCGCCCGCCATGGGCAGCAGCACGCCGAGGGGCGCGAGCAGCAGCAGACCTTCGCCGATCCTGCGCGCGGCCTCCACCGGGCCCAGCGCGAGATCCGCCTTTATACCGGCGAGCGGCTCGAGATTCGCGGCCGTCACCCACACCACATCGAGGGGGCGCAGCATCAGCCAGGAAACGAGCAGCAGATGCGCGAGGAGGAGGATGACCCCCGCCGCGCGGAAGTGGATGGCGGCACTGCCTGCCGAACCTTGACGCTGCACGCCCCCCAAGACGCACGCTTCCCGCGAATCGGTTCCGCCCGCCTCGAAGAGGAAGCTCCGCGGGACGCCGGGGGGACGCCCGGGAGGACCAGGTCCTGTCCGGTCGATCTTGCCGGGCTCGCGTGCCCTGGCACGGCACCTCTCCCCCGTAGCCCTTCGGGCACGGGAGGTACCCCCACCGTTGTCGTAGTCGCCGACGCTCCGCGTGGGCTCTCCCCCTGCCTTCGGCGGGGGGACCCCCATCCTCCGGCCTGCGAAGCACCACGCCAGACCCCGCTCCCTGATCCGGCCTGATCGACCGGACAGGACCTGGCTACGACGCCGAGGGCAGCGCGCCGAGCGTCGGTACGGCCTCCTCCGGCCGCTCCTTGGTTCCGGCCGAGCACTGGTACCCGCGGGGCGCGTAATCCCCGGGCCCGCCCAGCAGCACCGAACCGTCCGTCGCCGCCGCCCGGCTCTCCGCGAAGGTGCACACGATCTGAGCGAGCGCCGCCGTCGGCAGATCCTCCGGCTGGCGGCTCAGCCGCAGCGTCCCCGCCGGATCTCCCTTGCGCGCGCCGCTCAGAGTGAGGGGTCCTCGTACGTACGTGGCGAAGCCCGCCTCGTGCTCCGGCGCCGAAGGCTCCTTCTCGAGCTCGTCGAGGAGCGCCTGGGCGGCCCGAAGACGGCTGTCGCCCGCCTTCGCGTCGGACATCGGAGCCGTACGGTCCACGGACGCCAACTGGGAGGCGCAGACCAGGTAGACGCGGACAGGGACGCCCTGCGGCTGCGCCTGGGGCGTGATGTTCTCCCCGGTCACCTCGCAGGGCACCCGCGAGGGCGCGGGACCGGCGTCGACGGGCACCTGGGTGGGCCGGATCCCGCAGCCGCCGAGGACGGCCACGCCCATGAGTACGGCGAGTGCCGCTGCCGTGCGCCGGGTACGGCCCTTCACGGGTGTCACTGCGCGCCTTCCTCTCCCCGGTCGTCCGCGGGGTCCAGGTCCGCGTCCGTGTCGCCGTGCTCGTCGCCGTCGGTCAGCGACGAGGCGTCGCGCGGCAGCCGCAGCACGAACACCGCGCCGTCGCCGTCCGCCGAATTGGCCGCGGTGATGTCGCCGCCGTGGATGTGGGCGTTCTCCATCGCGATCGACAGGCCGAGCCCACTGCCCTCGGAGCGCGGCCGCGAAGCGCTCGCCTTGTAGAAGCGGTCGAAGACATGCGGCAGTACGTCCTCGGGAATGCCCGGCCCGTGGTCCCGTACCTCGATCAGCAACTCGTGGTCGACCGGCCGCACCGACACCCGTACCGGCGAACCGCCGTGCTTGAGTGCGTTGCCGATCAGATTCGCCAGGATCACATCGAGCCTGCGCGGATCGAGCCGCGCCATGATCCCGCGCTCGGCGTCCAGGTCAACCGCGTCCAGCCAGGCGCGCGCGTCGATGCAGGCGGTCACCTGGTCGGCGACGTCGACCGTGTCCAGGACGAGCCTGGCCGTGCCCGCGTCGAAGCGGGTGACCTCCATCAGGTTCTCGACGAGGTCACCGAGCCGCCGGGTCTCGCTGACCACCAGGTTCACGGCGGGCGCGATCATCGGGTCGAGGCTGTCGGCCTCGTCCTCCAGCACCTCGGTGACGGCCGTGAGCGCGGTCAGCGGGGTGCGCAGTTCGTGCGACATGTCGGCGACGAAGCGGCGGCTGGACTCCTCCCGCGCGCTCATGTCCGCGACCTTCTTCTCCAGCGACTCGGCCGTCTTGTTGAACGTCCTTGCCAGCTCGGCGAGTTCGTCGGTGCCCGAGACCCGCAGCCGGGTGTCGAGCTTGCCCTCGCCGAGCCTGCGGGCCGCCTCGCCCAGCCGGTGCACCGGCTTGAGGACGGTGGTCGCGGCTGCCTGCGCCAGCAGCGCCGAGCCGACCAGGGCCAGCGCGGTGGCGATCCCCAGCGACCAGGCGAGGGAGTTGAGGTCCTGGCGCTCCTGGTCCAGCGACTTGAACACGTAGCCGGTCGGGCCGCCGCCGATGATCCGCGTGCCGCCGACCAGATAGGGCTTGCCGCGGCGCTGGGTGCGCTGCCAGTAGAGGTGGTACGGGACGGAGTTGCCCGCGCCGACGCCCTGCCGCTCGTTGACGGCCTCCTGCAGCTTGGCCGGGACGTCGTCGAGCGTGAAGTTGTCCGGGTTGGAGGCGCCGACGATCGGCTTGCCCTTGTCGCGCTCGCCGATGAGCAGCACGTTGTAGCCGGAGTTGCCTCCGGCCATCTGCTCGGCGGTCTTCTGCAGTTCGCTCTGGGTGGGCCGCAGCGGCAGCGCGGCGGCCCGGTTCTGCATCCCCTGGCGGAAGTCGCCGAGCGCCGAGTCCTGCGTACGGGTCAGCACGGCTTCCCGGTTGAGCCAGTACGCGATGCCCGAGGCGGACACGGCGGCGGTCAGCGCGACCAGGGCGAAGACGACGACGAGACGGAGCCGAAGGCTCGTCCAGCGAAGTCCGGCGAGTATCGCGCGCTTTGCGGCACCGCTCACCGAGTGCTTCCGTTCACGGGGGTCATGACGTGCGCGTCTCTCACTGGGGAACGTCCAGCCGGTAACCCACACCGCGCACCGTACGGATCAGGGTCGGCGAGGACGGTACGTCCTCCACCTTCGCCCGCAGCCGCTGCACACACGCGTCCACCAGTCGTGAGTCGCCGAGGTAGTCGTGCTCCCACACCAGCCGCAGCAGCTGCTGCCGCGACAGCGCCTGCCCGGGCCTGCGGCTCAGTTCGAGGAGCAGCCGCAGCTCGGTCGGCGTGAGCTGCAGATCCTCGCCGTTCTTGGTGACCGTCATCGCGGATCGGTCGATCACCAGCGAGCCGAAGCTCGCCGAATCGGTGGACTCCCGCTCACCGCGCCGCAGTACGGCACGGATCCGGGCGTCCAGCACACGGCCCTGCACGGGCTTGACGACATAGTCGTCCGCGCCCGACTCAAGACCCACGACCACATCGATGTCGTCGCTGCGTGCGGTCAGCAGAATGATCGGCAGCTGGTCGGTGCGCCGGATGCGCCGGCACACCTCGAAACCGTCGATCCCGGGCAGCATCACATCCAGCACGATCAGGTCCGGCCGCTGCTCGCGCAGCAGTTTCAGGCCGTCCTCGCCCGTCGCCGCGGTGGCCACTCGGTGGCCCTGGCGTGACAGCGAGAGTTCGAGGGCCGTGCGGATGGCGTCGTCGTCCTCGATCAGCAACAGGAAAGGCACGGAGGTCATTCTGTCCCATGGGGGAGCCGGAGTTCGACTGCTGGAGCGCTCTCACACGACTCCTCCCCTTGTGAGAGGCGTTTCGAGCGCTTTGTTCCGCGGTTCGCGAGGGGGTCCCGACCGGACCCGGACCGCTGATCAACGAGGCTCCGCCGGGCCCTGTGACAGGCCTGTGACAGTCGACGGACAGCGCCATGAAACTGCCCGGGCAGTCTTTTTGGCACACGGACGGAAACAGCCACTCGACGGGGGGCGCGAGATGAACGCACTGCACAGCACCAACTCAAGCGCAGTTGTCACGCGTCTCCACGACGTCGTGAGGAGTACCGAGAAGTCCGGCGCGGTGAACGGACGGGGGTGCGTTCGCAGCGCCGGGCGTCAGCACAAGCCGTCGTACATGACGGTCGTTGACGCGAACGTGGGGGCAAGCGGTACGGCGTACGGAGAGGCCGCGGGGGAGCGGACGAGCCTGTCGGAGGCGGAGTTCACCGCCTACGTGCAGGAACGCCGCGCCTCTCTGTACGCGACCGCGTACCACCTGACCGGGGACCGGTTCGAGGCGGAGGATCTGCTGCAGAGCGCCCTCTTCTCGACGTACCGGGCCTGGGACAGGATCAGCGACAAGGCGGCGGTCGGGGGATATCTGCGCCGCACGATGACCAACCTGCACATCAGCGCGTGGCGCCGGCGCAAGCTCAACGAGTACCCGACGGAGGAGCTGCCGGAGACGGCTAGCGACACCGACGCGATGCGGGGTACGGAACTGCGCGCGGTGCTCTGGCAGGCGCTGGCCAGGCTGCCCGAACTCCAGCGGACGATGCTGGTCCTTCGCTACTACGAGGGCCGCACCGACCCGGAGATCGCGGAAATCCTGGACATCAGTGTCGGCACGGTGAAGTCGAGCATCTGGCGGTCGCTCCGCCGGCTGCGCGAGGACGAGGTCCTCAGCTTCGGCCGTGACGAGGAAGAGTCCTTCGGCGAGCTGGTGGCCTGAGGGCAACGGGGGGAACGGGGCCGCCGTTTCGGGGGAGACGGCGGGAACGGGGGACCACGGGGGTCACGGGGGACCAACGGGGGCCACGGGGGATACAGAGCGGGACCGGACAGGCCGGGGGGTCTTGTCCGGCCCCGCCGCGTTTTGCGCTGTGCCTTGCGCCTAAACCGGCGCCGCTTTCGCGGAGGTGGTTGCTCGGGGTGGGGGTTGCTCAATGGCCGCTTGCGGTCAATACGGGCGGTTCACGGTGGACGCCCGCTGCGGCCGGCGCTGCGCGCAGATGCCGTTGGCCGCGACGGGCAGGGCCTCTTTCCTGCTGGTTCGGGGAGCGCGCTGAGCTCCCGCCCAGCGCGGGGGCCCGGGCTTCCGTACGTCCCCGCAGGCGCGCGGCGCGGGACTTCCGTACCGGCGCCGGGCGCGGCGCGAAGCTGCCGCGAACCGCAGGGGTGTGGGGGTACCCCGCACCCCCACATTCACGGGCGGGCGGGTGGGGAAGCCGTCACGCCATCGTGCGCGCCGCAGGCGTCCGGCGGTGGCGGCCCGCCGCCGCGGCCGCGAGGCGGCCGAGGGCCTCGGCCTTGCCGCAGGGGTACGCGCCCAGTTCCGTCTGGCGGGCCACGATGCCCCGTTCCGCACGCATCAGGCGCCAGCCGCGGCGCAGCAGGAAGCCCACCGACTTGCGGCCCTCTCGCAGATCCCGTGCCAGCCGCCGGCGGAACGTCGTCGACGGGCGGCCGCGCAGGCACAGCGCGTCCGCCAGTACGCCCAGTTCCTGGCAGTGCCCGACGATGTCCGCCGCGAAGATCCCCTCCGCCACGAACAACGGCGTGCGGTCGATCGCGAACGCCTCCACATCGACGCGCGAGCTGGTGGCGATGTCGTACACGGGCACTGTCGTACGTCCCGTACGGCACAGCTCCGCGACCGCCGCCACCGCCGCGTCCGCGTCCCACGACGCCGGGGAGTCCCAGTCGATGTCCGAACTGCCCGCGACCAGCGGGAGCGTCGGGTCGTCGCCCTCCTTGTAGAAGTCGTCCAGGCGCAGGACCGGCAGGCCGGTACGGGCGGCGAGGGAGGACTTTCCGGACCCGGAGGGACCCGAGAGCAGCACGACACGAGTGGGCATGGGGGAAGAGGTCACGGGACACCAGTGTGAGGCATTGACCCGTGAAGGGGACCCCTCGGGGCGGGCGTTGGTATTGAGCATCACACCTCAACTACGCTGCGTGCTCGTCCGATTACCCACTCAGTCAGGAATCCCATGGCACGTCACACAGCTCCCCAGTCCCGGCGGCGCACCTTGCTGCGTGCGGGTCTGACCGCCGCGGCGGTGGCCGCGGCCCTCGGTGCGGGTGAGGCCGCCGCGCATGCCGCGCCGACGGCACCCGTGGGCCTCGACATGCTCGACGCGGGACAGGGTCCGGCCGGCGTGGTCACCAACTCGGTGGCCGGTGTCGGGCAGCTCAAGAGCCTTCCGCTCAACCCGCTGGCCAAGACCGGCGTCGACCCGTTGAACAACGGCGTCGCCACCCAGGTCGCCGACTTCAAGCCGGTCGGCACTACGACGGCGACGGGCCATTTGACCGAGGGCCAGGCTCTGGAGGACCTGCCGGTGGTGGGCGGCGCCTCCGCGATGCTGCCCTTTTGAGCGGGGCCTGAGCCGGGCCTGAGCGGCCTGAGCCGGGCATGAAAGAGCCCCCTGCCGCCGGACGGGACGGCAGGGGGCTCGGCCATGGGGCCGGACCGGTCAGTACGCCGAGCCGGACGCGCCGAGGGAGCCCGTCGGATGCCAGACCGTCTTCGTCTCCAGGAAGGCGGTCAGGCGGTGCGTGCCGGGGTCGGCCGAGAAATCCACAGGCTGTGGACGAAGGACGCGCTTGAGGTTGTCCGCCGCCGCGATCTCCAGCTCCTTCGCCAGTACGTCATCGGCACCGGTGAGGTCGATGGCGTTGACGTCCTGGTGCGAGGCCAGCGGCGTCGCGATCTCCGCGGTCCGCCCCGAGAGGACGTTGACCACGCCTCCGGGGAGGTCGGACGTGGCCAGCACCTCGCCGAGCGAGAGCGCCGGGAGCGGGGACTTCTCCGAAGCGATCACGATCGCCGTGTTGCCCGTCGCGATCACCGGGGCGAGCACCGAGACCAGCCCCAGGAACGACGACTCCTGCGGCGCGAGGATCGTCACGACGCCGGTCGGCTCGGGGCTGGAGAGGTTGAAGTACGGGCCCGCGACCGGGTTCGCCCCGCCCACGATCTGGCCGATCTTGTCGGTCCAGCCCGCGTACCAGACCCAGCGGTCGATCGCCGCGTCCACGACGGCCGCGGCCTTCGACTTGGACAGGCCCTCCGCGTCCGCCACTTCGCGTACGAACTGGTCCCTGCGGCCCTCCAGCATCTCGGCGATGCGGTAGAGGATCTGGCCGCGGTTGTACGCGGTCGCGCCCGACCAGCCGCCGAAGGCCTTGCGGGCCGCGACGACCGCGTCACGCGCGTCCTTGCGGGAGGAGAGGGGGGCGTTGGCCAGCCACTTGCCTTTGGAGTCGGTCACCTCGTACACCCGGCCGCTCTCGGAGCGGGGGAACTTGCCCCCGACGTACAGCTTGTAGGTCTTGAAGACGCCAAGACGAGTCGCTTCAGACATCGAGGTAGGCCTCCAGACCATGACGGCCGCCCTCGCGGCCGAAGCCCGACTCCTTGTAGCCGCCGAAGGGCGAGGTCGGGTCGAACTTGTTGAACGTGTTGGCCCACACGACACCGGCCCGGAGCTTGCTCGCGACCGCGAGGATGCGGGAGCCCTTCTCCGTCCAGATGCCCGCCGACAGGCCGTACTGGCTGTTGTTGGCCTTGGCGACCGCCTCGTCGGGCGTACGGAACGTCAGCACGGACAGGACCGGGCCGAAGATCTCGTCGCGCGCGATCCGGTGCGCCTGCGTGACGTTCGTGAACAGGGTCGGCGCGAACCAGTAGCCGGAGCTCGGCAGCTCGCACGGGGCGGACCAGCGCTCGGCGCCCTCCGCCTCGCCCGTCTCGGTCAGGGCCTTGATACGGGCCAGCTGCTCCGCGGAGTTGATCGCACCGATGTCGGTGTTCTTGTCCATCGGGTCGCCCAGGCGCAGCGTCGAGAGCCGGCGCTTGAGGGAGTCGAGCACCTCGTCCTCGATCGACTCCTGGACCAGCAGGCGGGAGCCCGCGCAGCAGACCTGGCCCTGGTTGAAGAAGATGCCGGAGACGATGCCCTCGACGGCCTGGTCGATGGGTGCGTCGTCGAAGACGATGTTCGCGCCCTTGCCGCCCAGTTCGAGGGTGACCTTCTTGTCCGTACCGGCGATGGAACGCGCGATCTCCTTGCCGACGGCGGTCGAGCCGGTGAAGGCGACCTTGTTGACGTCGGGGTGCTCGACGAGCGAGGCGCCGGTCTCGCCATATCCCGGAAGGATGTTGACGACGCCCTTGGGCAGGCCCGCCTGGCGGCAGATGTCCGCGAAGAAGAGGGCGGAGAGGGGGGTCGTCTCGGCGGGCTTCAGCACCACGGTGTTGCCGGTGGCGAGCGCCGGGGCGATCTTCCAGGCGAGCATCAGCAGCGGGAAGTTCCAGGGGATGACCTGGCCCGCGACGCCGAGGGGCCTCGGGTTCGCGCCGTAGCCGGCGTGGTCGAGCTTGTCGGCCCAGCCCGCGTAGTAGAAGAAGTGCGCCGCGACCAGGGGGAGGTCCGCGTCGCGGGTCTCCTTGATCGGCTTGCCGTTGTCGAGGGTCTCCAGGACGGCGAGCTCGCGCGAGCGCTCCTGGATGATCCGCGCGATACGGAAGAGGTACTTGGCACGCTCCTGGCCGGGCAGCGCCGACCACTTCTCGAACGCCTTGCGGGCCGCCTTCACGGCACGGTCCACGTCCTCGGCGCCGGCCTGGGCGACCTCGGCGAGGACCTCCTCGGTGGAGGGGGAGACGGTCTTGAAGACCTTGCCGTCGGCGGATTCGGTGAATTCGCCGTCGATGAACAGGCCGTACGACGGTGCGATGTCGACGATCGACCGCGACTCGGGTGCGGGCGCGTATTCAAAAACGGATGCGGGTGCAGTTGCCATGGTGATCAGTCCACCGTCACGTAGTCGGGGCCGGAGTAACGGCCGGTGGCGAGCTTCTGACGCTGCAGGAGCAGGTCGTTGAGCAGGCTCGACGCGCCGAAGCGGAACCAGTGGTTATGCAGCCAGTCTGCACCCACGGTCTCGTTGACCAGGACCAGGAACTTGATCGCGTCCTTGCTGGTGCGGATGCCGCCCGCGGGCTTCACGCCGACCTGGATGCCGGTCTGCGCGCGGTAGTCGCGCACCGCCTCCAGCATGAGCAGCGTGTTGGCGGGGGTGGCGTTGACCGCGACCTTGCCGGTCGAGGTCTTGATGAAGTCCGCGCCGGCGATCATGCCGAGCCAGGAGGCGCGGCGGATGTTGTCGTACGTGGAGAGCTCGCCGTTCTCGAAGATGACCTTCAGCCGGGCCGGGCCCGCGGCCTCCTTCACGGCGCGGATCTCCTCGAAGACCTTGAGATAGCGGCCCGAGAGGAAGGCGCCGCGGTCGATCACCATGTCGATCTCGTCGGCCCCGGCGGCGACGGCATCGCGGGTGTCCGCGAGCTTCACGTCGAGCGCGGCGCGGCCGGCCGGGAAGGCGGTGGCGACGGAGGCGACCTTGACGCCGGAGCCCTTGAGGGCCTCGGCGGCGATCGCGGCCATGTCGGGGTAGACACAGACCGCGGCGGTCGAGGGAGTGGTGCGGTCGGTCGGGTCGGGGTGGACGGCCTTGGCGGCGAGCGCCCGGACCTTGCCCGGGGTGTCCGCGCCTTCGAGCGTCGTCAGGTCGATCATCGAGATGGCCAGATCGATGGCGTACGCCTTGGCCGTGGTCTTGATCGAACGCGTACCGAGCCCTGCGGCGCGGGCCTCCAGGCCGACGGCGTCGACGCCGGGCAGACCGTGGAGGAAGCGCCGCAGTGTGCTGTCGGACGCGGTCACGTCAGCGAATGCGGTGGGGATGGTGGGCATGGTCACCAGATGAGCATATCTACGCGCGTAGCGGCCTGTACAGGGGGAGGGGTCGAGGGCTTGTCCCCCAGGCCCTGTCCGGCCGATCTTGCCGGGCTCGCGTGCCCTGGCACGCACTCCCCCGTAGCCCTTCGGGCACGGGAGGTGCCCCCACGCTGCGTTGCGTCAGTCGCCGACGCTCCGCGTGGGCTCCATCCTCCGCCTTGCAGCTGCACGCACCAGACCCCGCTTACTGATCCGGCCTGATCGACCGGACTGGACCTGGCGTGGGGTGGACCTGATCGGCCGGGCGGGGACGTACGGCAGAATCGGAGCCATGACGAGTCCCCAGCAGCCCACCGAGCCCACCTACGCCGACCGGGTCTTCCGGTCGCCCGCCGGGATGGCCGGGGGAGTGCTGCTGCTCGCGCTCATCGGCTGGCTCGCCGGAGACGCGGTCGTACGGGGCGAGGGGCGCACGCCGTGGGCGGCCCTCGCCGGGGCGCTGTTCGCCGTCCCCCTGGTGGTCGCCTTCACGCTGCGGCCCGCGGTCTTCGCGAACGACGACCGGATGCGGGTCAGGAACCCCTTCCGGACGATCACGATTCCGTGGGCGGCCGTCGCGGATGTGCGGGCCGCGTACTCCAGCGAGGTCGTCACCCAGCAGGGTGCGAAGTACCAGCTCTGGGCCATCCCCGTCTCGTTGCGGGCGCGCAAGAGGGCCGCGCGACGCCCGCTCTCGCCCGCGAACGGCGCCACGCGCGGCCGGATGCCCACAGGCGCCGACTCCACCCACTCCTCGCCGCTGATGCCCGCGGCGGACCGGGCGATGGCGGATCTGCGGGAGCTCATGGAGCGCAATGCGGGCAAGCCGGGTGCCAAGGGCGAGCCGCAGGTCCGCTGGGCGTACGAGATCGCGGCGCCCGCGGTGGCGGGTGCGGTGCTGCTGGTCATCCTGCTGGCGACGGGCTGACGCGCCGGCTGTGCCGGTCCGGGGCGCGGGCTGTTGGGCCCCCGCCCCGTCCCTTTCCGAAACCCTGACGGGACCGTGGCACTGATGCCCACGGGTCAGCGTCCCGGGGTCAGATGCCGGCGGCCTCCGCCAGATCCCGCTTGATCGCGTCCAGGACCTCGGCGGCCCGCTCGCGCGCGCTCCGGAGCTCGCTCGCCTCCGCGACCGGGACCACGACCTCCAGGTAGCACTTGAGCTTGGGCTCCGTGCCGCTCGGGCGGACGATGACCCGCGCCTTGAACTCGCCGTCCAGGTAGTAGCGCAGGCCGTCCGTCGGCGGCAGCGTGGCCGTTCCCCGGTTCAGGTCCTCGGCCGAGACGATCCGCAGCCCGGCGAGCACCGTCGGCGGCTGCTCGCGCAGCCTGCGCATGGCGTTCGCGATGATGCTCAGATCCTCGACCCGCACGGACAACTGGTCGGTGCCGTGCAGCCCGTGCGCGACGGCGAGGTCGTCGAGCAGATCGGTGAGCGTGCGGCCCTGCTCCTTCAGCTCGGAGGCCAGCTCGGCGACGAGCAGCGCGGCGGTGATGCCGTCCTTGTCGCGTACGCCCTCGGGGTCGACGCAGTAGCCGAGCGCCTCCTCGTAGCCATAACGCAGACCCTCGACACGGGCGATCCACTTGAAGCCGGTCAGCGTCTCCTCGTACGGCAGCCCCGCCGCGTCGGCGATCCGGCCCAGCAGGGACGAGGAAACGATCGACTCGGCGAACGTGCCCCGTGCGCCCTTGTGGACGAGGTGTTCCGCCAGCAGCGCGCCGACCTCGTCGCCGCGGAGCATCTTCCAGTCCCCACCGTCCGGGACGGCGACGGCGCACCGGTCCGCGTCGGGGTCGTTGGCGATGACGATGTCGGGCCGGACCCGGCGGGCGGTCTCGAAGGCGAGATCCATCGCCCCCGGCTCCTCCGGGTTGGGGAACGAGACCGTCGGGAACGCCGGATCGGGCTCGGCCTGCTCCTGTACGAGGACGGGCTCGGCGAATCCGGCACGGGCGAAGGCGGCGGTCAGCACGTCCTTGCCGACGCCGTGCATGGCCGTGTAGACGACGCGGGCGGTGCGGGGGGAGCCGGTGGTAAGGACCGCGTCCGTACGCTCCAGATAGGCGTCCAGGACCTCGTCACCGAGGGTTTCCCAGCCGCTCTCGGCGCGCGGCACGTCGTCCAGACTCGCCACCGCGGCGATCTCCGCGGCGATCTCGGCGTCGGCGGGCGGCACGATCTGCGAGCCGTCGCCGAGGTAGACCTTGTAGCCGTTGTCGCGCGGCGGATTGTGGCTGGCGGTGACCTCGACCCCGGCCACCGCGCCGAGCTTCCTTATGGCGAACGCGAGCACGGGGGTCGGCAGCGGGCGCGGCAGCACGGCGGCGCGGAGCCCGGCGCCGACCATCACCGCGGCGGTGTCGCGCGCGAAGTCGACGGACTTGTACCGGGCGTCGTACCCGATGACGACAAGGCCGTCGCCCTGGCCCTTCGCCCTGAGATACGCGGCGAGCCCGGCGGCCGCCCGGATCACCACGGCCCGGTTCATCCGCATGGGCCCGGCCCCGAGCTCGCCGCGCAGCCCGGCCGTCCCGAACTCCAGCGTGCCGCCGAACCGCGCGGCGAGCTCGTCGACATCCTTCGCCTCGATGAGCTTGCGGAGCTCGTCCCGGGTCTCACTGTCCGGGTCCTCCGCCAGCCACGCGCTGGCCCGCGCGATGAGGTCCTGCTGCACGGTTGGTCCGCCTCTCGTGTGGTTTGGTCGCCCGGCCATTCTGGACGGACGTCCGCGTGTGCGGGGCGAGGTGGGGCGGATGCATGGCTAGTTCCCCGCCCCGCCCGTGCCCGGCTGTATCGATGTGCGGCTCCGCGGCGTGGGGGCTGCGCCCCGGGGCCCCGGCCGATCTGCCCCGGCGTGGGGCCCGCGCCCGGATACCTGGCGCTCCGGTGGCTTCGCCTCGGAGCGTTGGGCGTTTCGGGGTGCCGTGGCGCGGCGGGGGGCTTGTTCCCCCACCCCGCCCTCCCCCTACGGCCTGGCGGCCGTGGGAGGTACCCCCTTCCCGAACCGGGGCTGCGCCCCGGACCCCTGGGAGGAGGGGGTTTCGCGGGGGCTGCGCCCCCACACCCCCGATGCTCCGGCGGCTCCGCCGCGGAGCCTCCGGCCGTTCCCGCGTTTCCAGCGGTCGTGGTGAGCGTGGGCCAGCGGGTGTTGGTGGTTGCTGCCCGGCGGGTGGCTTCGCGGGCGAACTGCCGCGCACCACAGCCCGTCCGGTGGGGAGGGGCGGTGCAGGGTCGTCCCCGCGTTTCCAGCGTCCGTGGTGAGCGTGGCCAGGGGGCGTTGGTGGTTGCTCTCCGGTGGGTGGTTTCGCGGGCGAACCCCCGATTGGCGGCCAACACGCGACCCGGAACCCGCGCCGTGCGGCGGGCCCGCGCAACGGACGCCAAGACCCGCACCGCGCGGCACCGGCGCACCCCCGACCCCGCACCCCAAAGCCCCCGCTGGAGCCGGACCGTCAGATCCGGTCCAGCACCCGCGTCAGCAGCTCGCCCATCCGCGCCGCCGAATCCCGGCCCGCCTGCAGCACTTCCTCGTGGTTCAGCGGCTCGCCCGTAAGCCCCGCCGCCAGGTTCGTGACCAGGGAGATGCCGAGCACCTCCGCGCCCGCCTCGCGCGCCGCGATCGCCTCGAGGACCGTTGACATGCCGACCAGGTCGCCGCCCATGACGCGGACCATGTTGATCTCGGCCGGCGTCTCGTAGTGCGGGCCGGGGAACTGGACGTACACGCCCTCCTCCAGCGACGCGTCGATCTCCTTGCACAGCGCCCGCAGCCGCGGCGAGTACAGGTCCGTCAGGTCCACGAAGTTCGCGCCGATGATCGGCGACGCCGCCGTCAGGTTGATGTGGTCGCTGATCAGCACCGGCTGCCCGGGGCGCATGCCCTCGCGCAGACCGCCGCAGCCGTTCGTCAGCACGACGGTCTTGCAGCCCGCGGCCACCGCGGTGCGCACCCCGTGCGAGACCGCGGCCACGCCACGGCCCTCGTAGAAGTGCGTACGGCCCAGGAAGACCAGCACGCGCTTCACGCCGATGCGGTACGAGCGGACCGTGCCGCCGTGGCCCTCGACCGCCGGCGGCGGGAAGCCTGGCAGTTCGGTGACCGGGAACTCGGCCTCGGGCGTACCGAGCGCGTCGGCGGCCGGTGCCCAGCCGGAGCCCATCACCAGGGCTACGTCATGCGTCTCGGCGCCGGTCAGCTCGCGCAGGCGCGCGGCGGCGGCGTCGGCTGCGGCGTGGGGGTCGGCGCTAACGCCGTTGAGGTCCGGATTCACAGATGCGTTCACGCCGACGAGGGTAGCCGCTCATTTCCTACGCGCGTAGATGACGCAGCGCACGGTCTTCGGATCGTTGCCTTGTCGTTTCCCACGAACGCGACGGTAAACGCATCAGCAAGGCCGCTTCCGCAGCTCCATCACATAGTCGTGCGGAGCGCCCGCCGAGTCCGCCGCGTCGGCCAGTTCGCCCAGGTACCGCGCTGACGGCAGCCCGCCCTCGTATCCGTTCAGCACGTACACCCAGGCCGGCTCCTCGCCGTCCAGGGTGTCCACCCGGACCCGCATGCGCCGGTAGATGTCCAGGCCGACACCCTCCCAGCGGTCCATCGAGTCCTCGTCCATCGGGGCGATGTCGTACAACGCGACGAAGACCTGGGAGCGCGGCGCCTCCACGATCGTGGCCAGTGCCCCCTCCCAGCCCATCTGCTCCCCGCCGAAGGTCAGCCGCCAGCCGTTGAGCCAGCCGGTGCCGCGCAGCGGGGAGTGCGGGGCGCGGCGGGACATCAGCCGCGCGTCGAGGTTGCCGGCGTACGCGGCGTAGAGCGACATGGGATCGAGGGTACGGGAGGGGCGCGGGTGGTTGCGGTTCCCCGATGAAGGGACCCGGGGCGAGGGCACTTGAACCGTGCGGGACAATGGAGGACGTACTGCAGTCCAAAGGGGCCACCCCCCGAACCCCGGCAGAACGAACGAGAGCGCGAGGCGTAACCCCAGTGACCCGGATCGTGATCATCGGCGGCGGACCCGGCGGATACGAGGCGGCCCTGGTGGGCGCCCAGCTCGGCGCGGAGGTGACCGTCGTCGACTGCGACGGCCTCGGCGGGGCTTCTGTGCTGACCGACTGCGTACCTTCCAAGACCCTGATCGCCACGGCCGAGGTGATGACGACCTTCGACTCCTCGCACGAGGAGCTGGGCATCATCGTGGCCGACGACACCCCGCCGATGGAGCAGTCCGCCCGGATCGTCGGCGTCGACCTCGGCAAGGTCAACCGACGGGTGAAGCGGCTCGCGCTCGCCCAGTCCCACGACATCACCGCCTCCGTCACCCGGGCAGGCGCCCGGGTGATGCGCGGCCGCGGCCGGCTGGTGGGCCGGCAGGCGATGGACGGCTCCCGCACGGTGGTCGTGACCGCCGCGGACGGCACCGAGGAGACGCTGACCGCCGACGCCGTGCTGCTCGCGACCGGCGGCCACCCGCGCGAGATCCCCGATGCGCTCCCCGACGGGGAGCGCATTCTGAACTGGACCCAGGTGTACGACCTCACCGAGCTCCCCGACGAGCTCATCGTGGTCGGCTCCGGCGTCACCGGCGCCGAGTTCGCCGGCGCGTACCAGGCGCTCGGCTCCCGGGTCACCCTCGTCTCCTCCCGCGACCGCGTGCTGCCGGGCGAGGACCCGGACGCCGCCGCGGTCCTGGAGGACGTCTTCCGCCGCCGCGGCATGAACGTCATGGCCCGCTCCCGCGCCGAGTCCGCCAAGCGCGTCGGCGACCGGGTCGAGGTCACGCTCTCCGACGGCCGCGTCATCTCCGGCTCGCACTGCCTGATGGCGGTCGGCGCGATCCCCAACTCCGCGGGAATGGGCCTGGAGGAGGCCGGCGTCCGGCTCAGGGACTCGGGCCACATCTGGACCGACAAGGTCTCCCGTACGAGCGCTCCCGGCGTGTATGCGGCCGGTGACGTCACCGGGGTCTTCGCACTCGCCTCCGTGGCGGCCATGCAGGGCCGTATCGCGATGTACCACTTCCTGGGCGACGCGGTGCAGCCGCTGAACCTCAAGACCGTCTCGTCCAACGTCTTCACCGACCCGGAGATCGCGACCGTCGGCTACAGCCAGGCGGACGTCGACGGCGGCATCATCGACGCGCGCGTCGTCAAGCTGCCGCTGCTGCGCAACCCGCGCGCGAAGATGCAGGGCATCCGGGACGGCTTCGTCAAGATCTTCTGCCGCCCGGGCACGGGCATCGTGGTCGGCGGCGTGGTCGTCTCACCGCGCGCCAGCGAACTGATCCATCCCATCTCGATCGCGGTCGACAACAATCTGACGGTGGAACAGATCGCAAACGCTTTCACCGTGTACCCCTCTCTGTCGGGGTCGATCGCCGAGGTGGCACGGCAGTTGCACACCCGTAAGGCGACCGGCGAAGGGTGATGCGGGCGCAAACCCGACGAACCCCGGGCACTCCGCGCGGCAACCGATCAACTCCCGGGCCACCCATACCACTTGGCGGTCCCGTCTGTGCGCAACTTCTGTTATTCGGCGCATAGTGCTGAAAAGTATCGGTCGGTCAGGTTACTGTCAGTTTCGTGTTCGCTGCAGAACGTCGCCAATTGATCCTCGAAATGGTGCGCGCCAACGGAGCCGTGTCGCTCCGTGAGCTCGCCCGCGTCGTCCAGACCTCCGAAGTGACCGTACGGCGGGACGTGCGGGCTCTGGAGGCAGAAGGACTCCTCGACCGCCGTCACGGCGGTGCGGTACTGCCGGGCGGTTTTACGCGGGAGTCCGGCTTTCCGCAGAAATCCCTGTCCGCGACCGCGGAGAAGACGGCCATCGCCGATCTCGCCGCGGGCCTCGTCGAAGAAGGCGAGGCGATCGTGGTCGGAGCGGGGACGACGACGCAGGAGCTGGCCCGCCGGCTCGCGCGCGTCCCCGGACTGACCGTCGTCACCAACTCCCTGCTCGTCGCCCAGGCGCTGGCCCATGCCAACCGGGTCGAAGTCGTCATGACCGGCGGGACGCTGCGTGGCTCCAACTACGCGCTGGTGGGCAGCGGGGCGGAGCAGTCCCTGCAGGGCCTGCGGGTGTCCCGGGCGTTCCTCTCGGGGAGCGGGCTGACGGCCGAGCGCGGGCTGTCCACGTCCAACATGCTCTCGGCGAGCGTCGACCGGGCGCTCGTCCAGGCCGCGGCGGAGGTCGTGGTCCTCGCGGACCACACCAAGCTGGGCACCGACACGATGTTCCAGACGGTGCCGACGGATGTGATCACGCGGCTGGTCACGGACGAGCCGCCGACGCACGACGACCGGGCGGCGACGGAACTCCAGGCGCTGGCGGACCAGGGCGTCCAGATCGCGGTGGCGGGCTCGGGCGCGCCGTCGGACACGGCCGCGCCGGGCCGCCAGTCCCGCCGCGACGTCCCGCTCCCGTCCCAACGCCGCACCCGCGGCGGGGCGGGCCCGGGCCCTCAGCTGCGCAACGCCCTGACGTCGGAACCTCCGGGGGAGAGGGCGGCGAGGGTGGCGGATCTGCGCCGGCGGTAGTTTGCGCGGGGGCTTGTTCCCCCACCCCGCCCTCCCCCTACGGCCTGGCGGCCGTGGGAGGTACCCCCATCCCGTAACTGGGGCTTCGCCCCAGACCCCTGGGGGGAGGGTTGGTGGGGGCTGACGCCCCCACGCCCCGAGACTCCAGCGGCTTCGCCGCGGAGAGGTAGCGTCGCCTCGGCGGCTTGGCCGCGGAGAAAGACCGCAGGGGCTGGCGCCCCTCGCACCCGCGCCTGCGGCAGCTTCGCGCTGCGGTACCAACACCGGTGGGCCCGCGTGCCCCTACCTTCCCGATGGGGAGGGGCGGTCCAGGGTCGTCCCCGCGTTTCCAGCGGTCGTGGTGGGCGTGGGCCCCAGCGGGCGTTGGTGGTTGCTGTCCCGTGGGTGGTTTCGCGGGCGAACCCCCGATTGGCGGCCAACACCGGGTGCCCTTACGAACCCGTCATCGCCACCGACGCCGAGGAGTCGAGCCCGACGGCGCTTGTACCGGGTCCGTGGGTGCCGTGGGCCAGGGGGCGTTGGTGGTGGGTGCCCGGTGGGTGGTCTCGCGGGCGAACCGCCGCGCACCGCAGCCCGTCGGTGGGAACCCGCACCACACGTCACCGGCGCACGCCGGACCGCCGGACCCGCACCCCATGGCGGGCCCCGCGCCACGGACCGCCTGAGCCCGAGCCACCGGACCCCGCATGCCACGGCGCCGGGCACACCGCACCGCAAGCCCGGATCACGGCGCCCCGGACCGCTCAGGCCCGCCCGCTGCGGCACCGCCGCGCACCGCGGAGGTCCGTGACCGGTGTGGTTCCTTCGGCGCGAAGCTGCCGATCCCGGGGTCCGGGGCTTGCCCCGGTTGAGGGAAGGGGCGGGGAGGGGAAAGGCCCCGCGCAGCGGCCCCTACGCCCCGCCCTCCCCCTTCAACCCCCGCAGCGTCAGCATCAGCAGTCTGTCCGCCAACTCCGCGTCCCCCGGCTCCTCTTCCGCCGCCAGTGCGATCGCGTTCGTCAGCTGCATCAGGTCGCCGATCGAGACATCCGCCCGCACCGCCCCGCTCTCCTGCGCCCGGATCAGCAGCCGTTCGCCCGCCTCGCGGAGCGGCACGCTGCATGCCGACAGTGCCGAAGTCTCGTCGTGCGAGGCCGACATGAGCGCTCGGGCCAGCCCGCGGTACTCACCCGCATGGGTGATGAGGGCGCGCAGCCACTCCACCAGCGCCCCGCAGGGCTGCTCCGCCGAGGCCAGTTCGCCCGAGCGCTCCAGCAGTGCGGCCAGCGCCTCCTGGAAGACCGCGCTCATCATCGCGTGGCGGCTGGGGAAGTGCCGGTACAGCGTGCCGATGCCCACGCCCGACCGCCGCGCGATCTCTTCGAGCGAGGCGTCGGTGCCGTACTCGGCGAAGACGGCGCGCGCTTCGGTCAGCAGCCGTTCGTAGTTGCGGCGCGCGTCCGCCCGCATCGGCCGCGGCGAGCCGACTGCCGTACTGGTCGCCATCGCGTCGTCCTCCCTGAGTCCGCCCCCGGCGTTCAGTGTCCAGGATGCATACGCGTGGGGCCTGCCCGTCGTCGTACCGGGCAGGCCCCACACTCGTAGACAATCGACCGGACGTCAGTCCTTGATCTCGCAGATCATCGCACCCGACGAGATCGACGCGCCGACCTCGGCCGACAGGCCCTTGATCGTGCCGGAGCGGTGCGCGTTCAGCGGCTGCTCCATCTTCATCGCCTCCAGGACGACGACGAGGTCGCCCTCGTTGACCTCCTGGCCCTCCTCGACCGCGATCTTGACGATCGTGCCCTGCATCGGAGAGGCAAGGGTGTCACCCGAAGCCGCCGAGGCTGACTTCTTCGCGGCGCGGCGCTTGGGCTTGGCGCCCGCTGCCAGGCCGGTGCGGGCCAGTGTCATGCCCAGCGAGGACGGCAGCGAGACCTCCAGGCGCTTGCCGCCGACCTCGACGATGACCGTCTCGCGGCCCGGCTCGTCCTCGGTGTCCGCGTCGCTGGGCGCCGCGAAGGGCTTGATCTCGTTGACGAACTCCGTCTCGATCCACCGGGTGTGGACCCGGAAGGGGTCCGCGGTGAACGCCGGGTCGGTGACGACCGCGCGGTGGAAGGGGATGGCGGTGGCCATGCCCTCGACGTTGAACTCCTCCAGCGCCCGCGCCGCACGCTGCAGCGCCTGCTCGCGCGTCGCGCCGGTGACGATCAGCTTGGCCAGCAGCGAGTCCCAGGCGGGGCCGATCACCGAACCGGTCTCGACGCCCGCGTCGAGGCGCACACCCGGACCGGACGGCGGCGCGAAGGTGGTCACCGTGCCGGGGGCCGGGAGGAAGCCCCGGCCCGGGTCCTCGCCGTTGATGCGGAACTCGAAGGAGTGACCGCGCACCGCCGGGTCGCCGTAGCCGAGCTCCTCGCCGTCGGCGATACGGAACATCTCGCGGACCAGGTCGATGCCGGTGACCTCTTCGGTGACCGGGTGTTCCACCTGGAGACGGGTGTTGACCTCCAGGAAGGAGATCGTGCCGTCGACACCGACGAGGAACTCGACGGTGCCCGCGCCGACGTAACCGGCCTCCTTGAGGATGGCCTTGGACGCGGCGTACAGCTCGGCGTTCTGCGCCTCGGAGAGGAAGGGCGCGGGCGCCTCCTCGACCAGCTTCTGGTGGCGGCGCTGGAGCGAGCAGTCACGCGTGGAGACGACGACGACATTGCCGTGGCTGTCGGCCAGGCACTGGGTCTCGACGTGCCGCGGCTTGTCCAGGTAGCGCTCGACGAAGCACTCGCCGCGCCCGAAGGCGGCGACGGCCTCGCGTACCGCGGAGTCGTACAGCTCCGGCACCTCTTCGAGGGTGCGGGCGACCTTCAGACCGCGGCCGCCACCGCCGAACGCCGCCTTGATCGCGATCGGCAGCCCGTTCTCCCGGGCGAAGGCGACGACCTCGTCGGCGCCGGAGACCGGGTCGGGCGTACCGGCGACCAGCGGCGCGCCGGCGCGCTGGGCGATATGACGAGCGGCGACCTTGTCACCCAGATCGCGGATCGCCTGCGGCGGCGGACCGATCCAGGTCAGACCGGCGTCCAGCACGGCCTGCGCGAAGTCCGCGTTCTCCGAGAGGAAGCCGTATCCGGGGTGGATGGCGTCCGCTCCCGAGTCCTTCGCGGCCTGGAGCACCTTTGCCATGTCCAGGTAGCTGGCGGCCGGGGTGTCACCGCCCAGGGCGAACGCCTCGTCGGCCGCGCGGACATGCAATGCGTCCCGGTCCGGATCGGCGTAGACGGCTACGCTCGCGATCCCGGCGTCCCGGCAGGCACGGGCAACGCGGACAGCGATTTCGCCACGGTTGGCGATGAGCACCTTGCGCACGATGGCTCCCTCCTTGAAACAAGCTGAGTTTAGGGAAGCCGCACACCGTCCTTCGACCCGTCCCCAATGGTGAGCTATGCCACACGGAGCGTGATTCGAGGCTCGCGCAAGTCGCGAAATCCCTTGTCGCACCAAGGTACGACGGGTTCCTTCCTCGCACAGTAACCCCGTGGTGTGGCACAGGTCTCTGTTCTGGGCGCCAGCGGCCGGGCGCGTTTCTTTGTCGAGTCCCTACGAATGGCCCAATGATTC
Source organism: Streptomyces sp. NBC_01481 (assembly GCF_026339995.1). Taxonomy (GTDB): domain Bacteria; phylum Actinomycetota; class Actinomycetes; order Streptomycetales; family Streptomycetaceae; genus Streptomyces. Next base: position 215,054 of record NZ_JAPEPT010000005.1, read on the forward strand.
TTTGCTGTGAGACCGAGCGTGCCGCGCCCCTTGTCCTGCCCTTTACCCGTTAGTAGCGTTCGCGATGTCGTACGTACTTCCGGTAACAGAGGGTTGGGGGCGCCGTGGCGCGCAGACCGGTGGCCGTGGTGGCCGCGCTTGTTCTGCTGGTGGAGGCCATCGGCATCGTGGTGATCAACGGGATCCTCGCCACGTTCCTCGAGAAGCAGAGCATGTCGCTCGCCGACCTGGACCCGGACGCGATGGTCACGGGCACGTGGGTGATGGGCGCCGTCTTCGGCCTCTACCTCGCCGCCTGCGGTGTGGTCCTGCTGCTGACCGGCCTGCGCGACCGGGCCCCGGGGCGCGGGGCCCGGATCCTGCTGATCTCGTGCGCGATCACGCACGGCGTGCTGGGCGCGCTCACGGTGGGTCTCGTCGGCTGGGACGCGTTCGCGTTCATGATGGTCGTGCTCGCACTGATCGTCCTGGTGCTGCTGGCGTATGGAAATGGCGGGAAGCCACAGAAGGAAGAGACCCGCAACGAACCCGCTCCGACGAACGGCGCCGCACCTGCCTGAGCGGGATCCGAGCCGGTCGTGAGGCGGGCCCGAGCCCGCCCTCACCGGGCCCCGAGCCGGTGTCGAGTCTGACGTGATTCTGACGCTCGACTGACGTCAACCCGCCCCGGGGCTGGGGTGCTTCAGTCCGTCCACAGATCCGTGATCGAGAAGCCGAGCTCGGCCAGCAGTGTGCGCAGCAGCGGCAGCGAGAGCCCGATCACGTTGCCGTGGTCGCCGTCGATGGAGTCGATGAACGGCGCCGAGCGGCCGTCCAGCGTGAACGCGCCCGCCACGTGCAGCGGTTCGCCGCTCGCGACGTACGCGGCGATCTCGGCGTCCGTCGGCTCGCCGAAGCGCACGGTCGTCGAGGCGGTCGCCGACGCGCTGCGGCCGGTCGCCGTGTCCGTCACGCAGTGGCCGGTCTGCAGGATGCCGGAGCGGCCGCGCATGCGCTTCCAGCGGGCGGTCGCGTCCTCCGCGTCGGCCGGCTTGCCCAGGGCCTCGCCGTCGAGTTCGAGGACCGAGTCGCAGCCGATGACGAGCGCGCCGGAGGCCTCCGGGCGCGCGGCCACGGCGGCCGCCTTCGCCTCGGCGAGTACCAGGGCCATCTCGGCCGGGGTCGGTGCGCTCAGCGCGTCCTCGTCGACGCCGCTGACGATCACTTCGGGGGCGAGTCCGGCCTGGCGCAGCAGATTGAGGCGCGCGGGCGAGGCGGAGCCGAGGACGAGACGGGGGCGCTGAGCGGTCATGGGGTCATCGTAGGCGGCGGTCAGTGCAGCCCGACCACGAACATCGCCACCACCATCGCGAGGGCCAGCAGGAGGCCCGCGCGGCGCATCATCGCCTGCGTCTCGCGCAGCTCTTTCGGAGGCTCGTTCTCCGGGTCGGACCACAGCATGTCTTCGATCCTGCTGCGGGGAGCCGGGCGGCGCCTGAGTACGGGTACTCAACCGGCGGGCCGCCAACGGGCCAATTTCCGGTGTCGCGAGGACTACGTGGCTGCTGTTCCGTCAGGGGCTCATGCTCTCGGTCGCCGGACGGGCTGACATGTCAGCCCGTCCGGCGACCGGGACGCGGGCTCAGACCGGCCAGTGGCTGCGGGCCCACGCCCGCGGGCCCGGCAGCGGCCTTCGCGTGCGGGCGATCCGCGCCGGGTCCGACCACTGTTCCGGCAGGAGTGGCGCGCCCTCCACCGCCGCGGCCGTCGCCGCGGCGCGTGCCTGAACCACCGCAAGTGCGGCGGCCAGTTCCTCCGGGGTGGGATTTCCTCGTACGACCTTGATCATCGTCAGGTCCCTTCCTAGAGGGGGATGTTGCCGTGCTTCTTCGGCGGCAGGCTTTCCCGCTTCGTACGCAGCTGACGCAGGCCCTTCACGATCTGCGAGCGCGTGTCCGACGGCATGATCACCGCGTCCACGTAGCCGCGCTCCGCCGCGGTGTACGGGTTGAGGAGCGTGTCCTCGTAGTCCTGGATCAGCGCCGCGCGGGTCGCCTCGACGTCCTCCGCGCCCGCGATGGTGCGGCGGTGCAGGATGTTCACCGCGCCCTGTGCGCCCATGACCGCGATCTGCGCGGTCGGCCAGGCCAGGTTGAGGTCGGCGCCCAGGTGCTTGGAGCCCATGACGTCGTACGCGCCGCCGAAGGCCTTGCGCGTGATCACCGTGATCAGCGGGACCGTCGCCTCCGCGTAGGCGTAGATCAGCTTCGCGCCGCGGCGGATGATGCCGCCGTACTCCTGGTCGACGCCGGGCAGGAAGCCGGGCACGTCGACGAAGGTCAGCACGGGGACGTTGAAGGCGTCGCAGGTGCGCACGAAGCGCGCGGCCTTCTCGGAGGCGTTGATGTCCAGGCAGCCCGCGTACTGCATCGGCTGGTTGGCGACGATGCCGACCGGGTAGCCCTCGACGCGGCCGAAGCCGGTGACGATGTTCGGCGCGAACAGCGCCTGCGTCTCCAGGAATTCGCCGTCGTCCAGCACATGCTCGATGGCCGTGTGCATGTCGTACGGCTGGTTCGCGGAGTCGGGGATGAGGGTGTCGAGCTCGCGGTCCTCGTCGGTCGTCTCCAGGTCGGCCTCCTCGGGGAAGGCCGGTGCCTCGGAGAGGTTGTTCGACGGCAGGTACGACAGCAGCGACTTGACGTACTCGACGGCGTCCTTCTCGTCGCCCGCCATGTGGTGCGCGACACCGGAGGTGGTGTTGTGCGTACGGGCTCCGCCCAGCTCCTCGAAGCCGACGTCCTCACCGGTGACTGTCTTGATGACATCGGGGCCGGTGATGAACATGTGCGAGGTCTGGTCGACCATCACCGTGAAGTCGGTGATCGCGGGGGAGTAGACGGCGCCGCCCGCGCACGGTCCGACGATCAGCGAGATCTGCGGGATCACGCCGGAGGCATGGGTGTTGCGGCGGAAGATCTCGCCGTACATGCCGAGGGCCATGACGCCCTCCTGGATACGGGCGCCGCCGGAGTCGTTGATGCCGACGACGGGGCAGCCCGTCTTCAGCGCGAAGTCCATCACCTTCATGATCTTCTGGCCGAAGACCTCGCCCAGGGACCCGCCGAGGACCGTGAAGTCCTGCGAGAAGACCGCCACCGGGCGGCCGTCGACCGTGCCGTAGCCGGTGACCACACCGTCGCCGTAGGGGCGGTTCTGCTCCATGCCGAAGTCCGTGGAACGGTGCCGGGCGAACTCGTCCAGCTCGACGAACGAACCCTCGTCCAACAGCAGATCGACGCGCTCACGGGCGGTCAACTTGCCCTTGGCGTGCTGCTTCTCCACCGCGCGCGCGGAACCGGCATGCGTCGCCTCGTCAACACGGCGCTGCAGATCCGCCAGCTTTCCTGCGGTGGTGTGAATGTCGATCTGTTCCGGCTCGGACATCGGGATGCGGCTCCCTGGCTGGTCACGGGGTCGGTGGCTACTGACTCGTAGCGTATCGGCGCGCATACCGTTCGGCAGTGCGTCGTTTACCACACCTAACCTGGCTTGCATGACGCCTGAGAATGCGCCCCGGAGCCGCTGGTCCGACCTCGACCGGCCGCCGCTGAACGAAGCCGCGCTGCGCCACTCGCTGCTGCAGCCGGGCGGGCTGTGGACCTCTTTCGACATCGTGCCCGAGACCGGGTCCACCAACTCCGACCTGGCGGCCAGAGCCGCGTCCCTGGAGGAGGGGGCCGTGCTCGTCGCCGAGGTGCAGACGGCCGGGCGGGGACGCCTGGACCGCACCTGGTCGGCGCCCCCGCGGTCCGGGCTGTTCGTCTCCGTACTGCTGAAGCCCGGAGCGGACATCCCGGTCGAGCGCTGGGGCTGGCTGCCGCTGCTCGCCGGGGTGGCGTCCGCGGCGGGTCTCGCCCGCGCCGCCGGGGTGGACATGTACCTCAAATGGCCCAATGACCTGCTGGTAAAGATCGACGGTGAGGAGCGCAAGACCGGCGGGATCCTCGCCGAGCGGTCGGGCGACGACGCTGTCGTCATCGGTATCGGCCTCAATGTCACCCTGCGTGCCGAGGAGCTGCCGGTCCCGGAGGCGGGCTCCCTGGCCCTCGCGAACGCGATCTCCACCGACCGTGACCCGCTGCTGCGGGCCGTGCTGCGCTCGCTGGAGCAGTGGTACGGCGACTGGCGCGCGGCGGGCGGCGACCCGGGCCTCTCGGGGCTCCAGGAGGCGTACGCGGCGGGCTGCGCGACGCTGGGACGGAGCGTACGGGCCGAGCTGCCCGGCGAACGCTCGGTGATCGGCGAGGCGGTCGCGATCGACGGCGACGGGCGGCTGGTGCTGTCCACGGAGGGCGGGGGGCGGCAGGCGATCAGTGCGGGCGACATCGTGCACCTGCGGCCGGCCGGATGAACCGGCTGGGCGGCCGGGACGTGAGCTAGGGCACACCTGCCGTATCGTTGAGGCGATCGAGCGACAGATCGGCAGGGCAGTGCGCAGGGAACGGGCAGGAGGCGGCTGGTGACCGTCGACGACACCACTTCCGGCGCGGGCGCGCAGCCGCCGGAGGGCTCCTCTTCCGGCGCGTCCTCGAATTCGTCATCGTCGCCCTCCGGCGCGTCCTCGCCTCCGGGCACGGCATCCGGGTCGGCCGCGGTGCATCCGCCGCACCACGAGGTCGATCACACCGTGGAGCCGACCGACGACCCCCTCGCGATCCGGCTGGAACAGCTGATCCTTGGCGCGGACCGGCGCTACACGCCGTTTCAGGCCGCCCGCACGGCCGGAGTCTCCATGGAGCTTGCCTCCCGCTTCTGGCGGGCCATGGGCTTCGCCGACATCGGCCAGGCCAAGGCCCTGACCGAGGCGGACGTACTGGCCCTGCGACGGCTCGCCGGTCTCGTCGAGGCGGGCCTGCTCAGCGAGCCGATGGCGGTCCAGGTGGCCCGCTCGACCGGCCAGACCACCGCCCGGTTGGCGGAATGGCAGATCGATTCCTTCCTGGAGGGCCTGACCGAGCCGCCCGAGCCCGGAATGACCCGTACGGAAGTCACGTACCCCCTGGTCGAACTGCTTCTGCCCGAGCTGGAGGAGTTCCTCGTCTACGTCTGGCGCCGCCAGCTCGCCGCGGCGACCGGGCGCGTGGTCCAGGCGGCGGACGACGAGGAGATGGTGGACCGCCGTCTCGCGGTCGGCTTCGCGGACCTGGTGGGCTTCACCCGCCTCACCCGGCGCCTCGAGGAGGAGGAACTCGGGGAACTCGTCGAGGCGTTCGAGACCACCTGCGCCGATCTGGTCGCCGCCCACGGCGGCCGCCTGATCAAGACGCTCGGCGACGAGGTCCTGTACGCGGCGGACGACGCGGGCACGGCGGCGGAGATCGCGCTGCGGTTGATAGAGACGATGACGGACGACGAGTCGATGCCCGCGCTGCGGGTCGGCATCGCCTTCGGGACGGTGACGACGCGGATGGGCGACGTCTTCGGTACGACCGTGAACCTGGCGAGCCGCCTGACCTCGATAGCGCCGAAGGACGCGGTGCTGGTGGACGGCGCGTTCGCGGAGGAGCTCGTGCGCACGGGGGACGCGCCGGTGTCCGAGGCGGAGGCGGCGGAGGAAGCGGCCGCGGCGGAGAAGGAGGGCGAGGAGCCCCCCTCGTACCGCTTCGCACTGCAGCCGATGTGGCAGCGGCCGGTGCGGGGGCTTGGCGTGGTGGAGCCGTGGCTCATGTCGCGTCGCGGCGGCTGAGGTCTGAGCGGGGGGGTGTGTGTTCCCCCACCCCGCCCCTTCCCGAACTGGGGGCTTCGCCCCCAAGCCCCGTACGCCCTTCGGGCGTGTCCTCAAACGCCGGACGGGCTGGATGTGCGGCCGAGCCGCATATCCAGCCCCGTGGGGGTCCCCCCGGACGGAGTCTGGGGGAGGGCGGGTAGGGGACAGGCCCGCCGCAGGCGCCCCCTCCCCCCTATGATCCGGTTAACCATCGTTCACCGGGAGGGTGCCCTCATGTCCGAGTCCGAGCAGCGCTTCGGGGAATTCGTCGTCGTCCGCAGGTACGAGCACGTCGCCGAGCTCGTACTCGACCGGCCCAAGGCCATGAACGCCGTCTCCACCGAGATGGCCCGTTCCATCGCCGCCGCCTGCGACGCCCTCGGTGCCGACCGGGACGTACGGGTCACCGTGCTCAGCTCCACCCATGAGCGCGCCTTCTGCGTCGGCGCCGATCTGAAGGAGCGGAACTCCTTCTCCGACGCCGAGTTGGTGCGGCAGCGGCCGACCGCGCGGGCCGCCTACACCGGGGTGCTCGAGCTGCCCATGCCCACCGTCGCCGCCGTGCACGGATTCGCGCTCGGCGGCGGGTTCGAGCTGGCGCTGGCCTGCGATCTGATCGTCGCCGACAGCACCGCCGTCGTGGGGCTGCCCGAGGTGTCCGTCGGTGTCATCCCCGGCGGCGGCGGGACGCAGCTGCTCCCGCGCCGCGTCGGGGCCGCGCGGGCCGCCGAGCTGGTCTATACGGCACGCCGCGTGGAGGCCGCGGAGGCCCGCCAGTTGGGGCTCGTCGACCAGCTCGTGGACGATGCCAGGACCGGCGCGCTGGAGCTCGCCGCCCAGATCGCCGCGAACTCTCCCGTCGGGCTGCGCGCCGCCAAGCGCGCGATGAGGCTCGGGCAGGGTCTCGATCTGCGGGCCGGTCTCGAGGTCGAGGACGCGGCCTGGCGCTCGGTGGCCTTCTCCGGGGACCGGGCCGAGGGCGTTGCCGCCTTCAACGAGAAGCGGAAGCCGCAGTGGCCCGGCGAGTGACCCGCGGCAGGGCTCGCAGGGACCCGGGTAACGTCAACTGATCACATCTGGCAGACCAGCCCTAAGCTGGGATAATGGCTGAGGATCGGCGGCTGCGAGCCGTAGTGGCGCTGGCGCAGGCAATGGCATCCGCGCGCACCCCGCGCGAGTCCTGGCGTGCAGCGGCGCTCGGCGCGTGCGACGCGCTCTCCGGCTCCTTCGCGGCGCTGTCCGTGTGGGAGCGCGAGCTCGGACGTCTCAAGGTGCTCGTGAACGCCGGCGAACGCGCCGCCGGGGAGGAGGAGTTCCCCGAGTCCGAGACGTATCCGGTCAACCGCTTCCCGGAGATCACGGAGTTTCTGCACGAGCAGTGGGCCGGCGGTGGCGAGCCCGACGCCTGGGTGGAGACCGTCGACGGCCCGGTTGCCGGCGAGATCGGCTACTCCCATCAGCGCGTGGCCGCGCTTCGCAGGCGGGGGCGCGGCTGCTGTGTGGTCGCGCCCATCGTGCTGCACGGGCGGGCATGGGGGGAGCTGTATGTGGCACGCGCGGCCGGCCGGCCCGTCTTCGACCGGGACGACGCGGACTTCGCGACCGTGATCGCCTCCGTGGTGGCGGCCGGGATCGCCCAGACGGAGCGGCTGGAAGAGGTCCGCACGCTGGCCTTCACGGACCCCCTGACCGGTCTCGCCAACCGCCGCGCCGTCGACATAAGGCTTGACGAGGCGCTGGAGCGCCACCGGGTGGACGGCTCGGTCGTCAGCCTGGTGGTGTGCGACCTCAACGGCCTCAAGCAGGTGAATGACACCCACGGCCACGCCGTCGGCGACCGGCTGCTCGAACGCTTCGGCTCGGTTCTCTCGCTGTGCGGGGCGATGCTCCCCGGCGCGCTGGCGGCCCGTCTCGGCGGGGACGAGTTCTGTCTGCTCTCGGTCGGCCCGACGGCGGACGAGGTGGTCCATGCCGCCGACGAACTCTGCGTACGGGCGGGCGAGTTGGAGATGGGTGAGGGCGTCGCCTGCGGGGTCGCGTCCACCGGCGACCCGATCGGGCAGGTGCGCTCGGCCCGCCGTCTGTTCCGGCTCGCGGACGCGGCCCAGTACCGCGCGAAGGCGGCCCGTTCCCCGAAACCCGTGGTCGCGGGCCGCGACGGCACGGTGCTGCGCCTCGCGGACTCCCCGCCCCGCTCCAAGCATGAGCGCCGCACGTTCCGGGCCGCCAGGCCCGAGGACGCCCAGGAACCCTGGAGCGAGCCCTAGGTGTATTGGCCTGCAGGGTTGTTTACGCGGCTGATGGGTGGCTTGCCTTCGAGTGCGGTGTGGCAGCGGTGGTGGTTGTAGGTGTGGAGGAAGTCTGCCAGGGCTGCGGTCCGTTCGGTGTTGCTGGTGTAGGGCCGCAGGTAGGCCCATTCGTCGAGCAGGGTGCGGTTGAAGCGTTCGACCTTGCCATTGGTCTGCGGCCGGTAGGGCCGGATGCGCTTGTGCGCGATCCCTGCTGCGGACAGGGTGTCCCGCCAGAGAAACGACTTGTAGCAGGAGCCGTTGTCGGTCAGCACCCGTTCGACGGTGATGCCGTGGCCGGTGAAGAAGGCGTGGGCCCGCTGCCAGAAGGCCACGGCGGTCTCCTTGCGCTCGTCGGCCAGGACCTCGCTGTAGGCGAGGCGGGAGTGGTCGTCGACGGCGGAGTGGATGTAGCTGTAGCCGATCACCGGCTTGCAGCTCTTGCGCTGGTCGGTGGCGGCCTGCCGGTTGCGGTCGCCGGCTGCCCTGCCGACCGTGCGCCACCCTCCGCCGTCGGGGATGTTGCCGAGCTTCTTGATGTCGACATGGACCAGCTCACCCGGCCGGGCCCGCTCGTAGCGGCGGATCGGCTCGCCGGTCGGCCGGTCCAGCCAGGCCAGCCGGTGCAAGCCGTGCCGGGTCAGGATGCGGTGCACGGTAGAGGCGGGTAGCCCGATGATGGGGCCGATGCGGGCCGGGCCCAGCTTGCGGGCCTGCCGCAGCTCACAGACACGGGCCTCCACCTCGGGCGCTGTGCGGTGCGGGGTCGTATGCGGCCGGCTGGAGCGGTCGTGCAGACCCGCCTCGCCCTCCGTCCGCCACCGACGCATCCACTTGTGAGCGGTCGGCCGCGAGACACCCATCTCGGCCGCCACATGAGCAACCGGACTGCCAGCCAGGACACGTTCGACCAGCAGCCGCCTCCCGAAGACAGTCAGCCGGGCATTACGGTGGGACACGAAGACCTCCGTGCGTGGTGTGGAGCCTAGACACCTCCACCACACCGGAGGTCTTCGCCATGATCAAGACCCACCACTGTTAACAACGCTCGTGATCAATACACCTAGGGGGTGTGCGGCGGGCCAGGCTGACCCGCCGCACACCCCTGAGCCCGACTGGCGGGCACCCGTCAGCGCGTAAGGGGTCAACCCTGCCGCCACTAGTGACAGGTTCCGATTCAATCCGTACGCTGCTGAATATGGATATGCACACAGTCGTGGTGGGGACGTCCGGTACCACCGCCGAAGACGTCATCGCCGTGGCCCGCGAGGGCGCCCGTATCGAGCTCTCCGAGGAGGCCGTCACCGCCCTCGCCGCCGCCCGCGGAATCGTGGACGCCCTCGCCGCCAAGCCCGAGCCCGTCTACGGGGTGTCCACCGGATTCGGCGCACTCGCCAGCCGGCACATCAGCCCCGAGCTCCGCGCCCAGCTCCAGCGCAACATCGTCCGCTCGCACGCCGCGGGCATGGGCCCGCGCGTCGAGCGCGAGGTCGTCCGCGCGCTGATGTTCCTGCGCCTGAAGACCGTGGCCTCCGGCCACACCGGCGTACGCCCCGAGGTCGCCCAGACCATGGCCGACGTACTGAACGCCGGGATCACGCCCGTCGTCCACGAGTACGGCTCCCTCGGCTGCTCCGGCGACCTCGCGCCGCTGTCCCACTGCGCGCTGACCCTCATGGGCGAGGGCGACGCCGAGGGCCCCGACGGCACCGTCAGGCCCGCGGGCGAGCTGCTCGCCGAGCACGGCATCGCGCCCGTCGTGCTCCGCGAGAAGGAGGGCCTGGCCCTCCTGAACGGCACCGACGGCATGCTCGGCATGCTGGTCATGGCCCTCGCCGACCTCCAGCGCCTCTATGTCACCGCCGACATCACCGCCGCGCTGTCGCTGGAGGCGCTGCTCGGCACCGACAAGGTCCTCGCCCCCGAGCTGCACGCCATCCGCCCGCACCCGGGCCAGGGCGTCGCCGCGGCGAACATGAGCGCCGTACTCAAGGGCTCCGGGCTCGTCGGCCACTTCCAGGAGGAAGAGGCCCCCCGCGTCCAGGACGCGTACTCGGTGCGCTGCGCCCCGCAGGTCGCGGGCGCCGGACGCGACACCCTTGCCCACGCCCGCCTGGTCGCCGACCGCGAGCTCGCCTCGGCCGTCGACAACCCGGTCGTCCTGCCCGACGGCCGCGTGGAGTCCAACGGAAACTTCCACGGCGCCCCCGTGGCGTACGTCCTGGACTTCCTGGCCATCGCCGCCGCGGATCTCGGATCGATCGCGGAGCGGCGTACGGACCGGCTGCTCGACAAGAACCGCTCGCACGGCCTGCCGCCGTTCCTCGCCGACGACGCCGGGGTGGACTCGGGCCTGATGATCGCCCAGTACACCCAGGCCGCCCTGGTCAGCGAGATGAAGCGGCTCGCCGTACCGGCCTCCGCCGACTCGATCCCCTCGTCGGCGATGCAGGAGGACCACGTCTCGATGGGCTGGTCCGCCGCGCGCAAGCTCCGTACGGCCGTCGGCAACCTGAACCGGATCCTCGCGGTGGAGCTCTATGCCGCGACCCGCGCCATCGAGCTGCGGCGCCATCTGACCCCCGCGCCCGCCTCGCAGGCCGCGATCGGAGCCCTGCGCGCCGCGGGCGTCGAGGGCCCGGGCCCGGACCGTTTCCTCGCGCCCGACCTGGAGGCGGCGGACGCGTTCGTACGGGACGGAAAGCTCATCGCGGCCGTCGAGCCCGTGACGGGCCCGCTGGCCTAAGTCACCGGGTTCGTCGTGAACGTGGGCCAGGGGGCGTTGGTGGTTGCTGTCCGGTGGGTGGTTTCGCGGGCGAACCGCAGCAGGACGCCCTGGCACCGGTAAATCAGTCGTCGGCGTGGCTCATCGCAGCCCCGTCGACGACTGAGGGCGGCGCACCGAGTACGTCACGAAGCCCACGCCGATGCCCAGGAACGCCGTGCCGCCGATCAGATACGGCGTGGTGTCCACCGTGCCCGTGTCGGCGAGAGCCAGCCCCTGTGACGAGGCCTGCGCGCCGGTCTGCTGTCTGGGCACCGCTTCCGTCTCGGCCGTGGCATTCGCCGAGGGGACGAACCACAGCGCGCACAGCAGAGTCCCTGCGGCAGTGGCGGTAAGAAGCGGTCGACGCGCGACGGACACGGACTCGATCCCCCTTGAGGCATCCAAGAATTGGCCGGTGCGCTGATGCTAGTGAAAGCAGCGGGTCGTGGGAAAGCCGGGTGACCGGGCGCTCTACCCTCCGTCGTATGACCTCTTCTGAGACATCACGTTATGTGCGGCTGCGGGTGGAATTGGTGCTGGAGATCGCCGAGGCCGAGGCGCTGACCGGCGCGGCGCTCGAGCGCATCGCGGCCGACGAGTTCATGCCGGACGAGGAGCGTGCGCACGCACGCTCGGCGGTGCGCGAGGACGAGGCCGAGGCCATCGCGTATCTCGTGGATCCCTTCGACCTGGTCAGCGAGGTTCCGGGGGTCGATCTCGCGCAGGCATCCTGGAGCAGTGAGCAGATCGAGTACGACCCCGATGCAAAGGAGTGGGACCTCGACGAGGAAGATGGGGACTACGACGAGGACGAGAGCGACGAGAGCCCTGACGGCGCGCGGCCGTAACCTCCGCGGCCGGCGAATCACGTCCTGGACCGCCGGGTAGGTGAACCCGAGCCCGGCCGTTTTCGTGCCGTACTGCGAGCGGCGGGGCAACCGCCGCGTCGGTGAGAGTCGGCGAGTGGTGTATGCCACATCCCCGCCGGATGTGGAACCGGGTGGCCCGGAATGAGTGTTTCAGCAGTTGGTCAGGGGAATCGGCGACGATGGAGAAGCGTGTGATGACGGACAGCAAGCGGCGCAGGGCCCTCATGGCCGCGTCCGCGGTGCTCGGCGGCGTGCTGGTGATATCCGGCTGCAGCGGCGACGGGGACAAGGGCGGCGCCGACGGCTCGAAGAAATCGCAGGCTCAGGTCGACGAGGCCGCTGCGAAGGACGCTTCTAAGGCCCGAATAGTCATCTCGCCCAAGAACGGCGCGACCAACGCGAGCATCAACAACGCCGCCAAGGTCACCGTCAGCGAGGGCACCCTCACCCAGGTCACGATGACCACCGCCGACGGCAAGAGCGTCAAGGGCACGCTGGCCGCCGACGGCAAGAGCTGGAAGCCGGACGAGCAGCTCGACCGCTCCACCACGTACAAGATCACCGCCTCGGCCAAGGATGCAGCCGGCCTGGAGGCACACGAGAACTCCTCCTTCACCACGGTCTCGCCCGACAACAGCTTCATCGGCAACTTCACGCCCGAGGACGGTTCCACCGTCGGCGTCGGTATGCCGGTGTCCGTCAACTTCAACAAGGCGATCACCAACAAGAAGGCCGTCCAGTCCGGGATCAAGGTGACGTCGAGCAGCGGCCAGGAGGTCGTCGGCCACTGGTTCAACGGGCAGCGTCTCGACTTCCGCCCCGACCAGTACTGGCAGGAGGGCTCGACCGTCACCCTCAAGCTGAACCTGGACGGCGTCGAGGGCGCGAACGGCGTCTTCGGCGTCCAGCAGAAGACCGTCACCTTCAAGATCGGCCGGAACCAGGTCTCGACCGTCGACGCCTCGTCGAAGACGATGACGGTGACTCAGGACGGCAAGACGATCAAGACGATCCCGATCTCCGCCGGTGCCCCCGACAACCCGACCTACAACGGTCAGATGGTGATCTCCGAGAAGTTCAAGGAGACCCGGATGGACGGCTCGACGGTCGGCTTCAAGAAGAAGGACGGCAAGGGCGAGTACGACATCAAGGACGTGCCGCACGCGATGCGGCTGTCCACGTCGGGCACCTTCATCCACGGCAACTACTGGGGCGCCGACTCGATCTTCGGCAGCGCCAACACCAGCCACGGCTGTGTCGGCCTGAACGACGTCAAGGGCGCGGGCGACCCCAACCAGCCCGCCGCCTGGCTGTTCAACAACTCGATCGTCGGCGATGTCGTCGTCGTGAAGAACTCCCAGGACAAGACCATCTCGCCCGACAACGGCCTCAACGGCTGGAACATGAGCTGGAGCGCGTGGAAGGCCGGCTCCGCCGTCTGACCCATTGACGCGTACGAAGGCGGCGGCACCTCCGGGGGTGCCGCCGCCTTCGTACGCCGCCAAGGACGTCGAAATTGGCCTGCGCGCACTCCGGCCGGCCCGTACCGTCCCGGCTATGACGATCACCCCTCTCGCCGTCCCGCCGCGCGCGACCGCCGTCGACGCCTGGCACGACGTGGTCACCGCTGCCCACCGCCACGACCTACCGGCCGCGGTTCCCGCGCCCGGGCGGGTCGAGACCGAGGGGAAGCTCAGCCGGTCATCGGTGCACGGGCGTACCGTCCGTCTCGCGGCCACGGCGCCGGACGGCGCGTACGACGGTGTGGCCTCGCTGCTGCTGTTCACCGACGAGGGCAACCGGCACACTGCCTTCCTCGACGTGCTCGCCGTCCACCCGCGTGCCAGACGCCGCGGCGTCGGCGCCGCGCTCTGGCAGGCCGTGCGCGCCGAACTCACCGCCGATGGGCGGACCTCGGTCTCCACGATGCTCGAACTCGGCGGCGCGGGCGAGAAGTTCGCGACGGGGCTCGGCTTCGAGAACGTGCTGCCGCTGGGGTGGTACGTACAGAATGTGCGCGACGCGCTCGAAGCACACCCGCGGCCGGCGGAGCTCCCCGAGGGCTATGCGTACGCCCAGTGGCCGGGCGTCGTGCCCGACACCCACGCGGAAGCGTTCGCCGCGGCGCACAACGCCATGGAGGACGCCCCGAGCGGCGACATGGACGAGCAGGTGCCCACGTGGGACGCCGACAGCGTGCGGGCGGCGGCGCAGGTGATCCTGGACCGGGGCGGGGTGATCCTTTCCTCGGCGGTGCTCCACGCGGCGAGCGGTGACAGTGTCGCCGCGTACACCGAACTGGTCCTGCGCGACCCGTCGGACGAACGCGCCGTCCAGTACGACACGGTGGTCACCCCGGATCACCGGGGCCGCGGACTCGGCCGTGCGGTCAAGCGGCACATGCTGGGGGCGGTGAGCCTCGCGCAGCCCGGCGTACGGGAGATCGCGACGAGCGTCGCCGACGACAACGGGCCGATGCTGGCGGTCAACGAGCAGCTCGGCTACCGGCGCGAGCGGACGGCCGCGGTCTTCCAGGCCAAACTCTGACCGCGGGCCGGCGGGCTCCCGCTGATTACCTCAGGCGTAATCGACACTGTTCCGTGTCCCCGGCAGGATCGAGGACAGCCGAAATCAGCACGCACCAGGAGGACATCATGAACGCCTACGCCATCGGTCATCTGCTTCCTTCCGCCGACCTCGACGACGAGATCTTCGTCTACATGGAGCGGATCCAGTCCACGCTCGACCCCTTCGGCGGCCGTTTCCTCGTCCACGGCGCGAGCGTCGAAGTCCGCGAGGGTGAGTGGCCGGGCGCTCTCGTCATCATCGGCTTCCCGGGGATGGACGAGGCGCGCGGCTGGTACGAATCCGAGGCGTATCAGGAGCTTGTGCCGCTGCGCACCCGGCACATGGCGGGCGACGTGGTCCTGGTCGAGGGCGTGGCTCCGGGGTACGACGCGTCGGTCACCGCGGACCGGCTCAGGAGGGAACAGGCTGCGGTGGGCTGACCACCGCGTTCAGCAGTCCGAGTCGGCCGAGCGCGACACGCGGTAGGGCGAGTCAAGCCGGTACTCACCGGCCCGTGGCACCGTAAGCCGCGTCCACTCGCCCTCCTGCCGCAGGCACGCCCCCCGCGCCCGCAGCCACGGGGAGTACGCCACCCGCACCCTCACCGACCCGGCCGCCGGCATCCGTACCACCAGCTCCGCGTCGTCGCCGCGCACCACCGTCGCCGGGGAGGACACGAGCGGAACCGCGTCCCGCACCCGGTAGACCGACCAGCCCTCGTCCTGCCACACCCGCTCCAGCCAGCCCGGCCCGCTCCTGACGATCGCCGCCTCGGCCTCCGCGGGCCCGTCGGGACGCCCGTGGTGCAGCACGACCAGGCCGACCGCCCACCGGTCGAGCCACTGGCGGTACGTCGCCGGGGTCAGCGACCCGTCGTAGAACAGCCGCCCGCGCTCCACATCGAGCTGGCGGTTCCAGCCGCGCGCCATATTGATGTGCGGGGCGAGGAGGGACGCCTCGCGGTGATTGCGGGCGGGGACGACCTCCACTCGGGTGCGGCCGGCGCCCAGCCTCTGCAATTCGCGTACGACACCGTCGGTGTGCGCCGCCCACGCGGGCACGTCGTTGGAGACCACCAGGTCGTCGTTGGTCTTGTCGATCAGCCAGTACGTGTTGAGGGCGAGGGCGGCCGCGAGAACGGCGCGCAGGAACCTGAGGAGCCCGCCCGCGAGTACCGCCGCGAGGAGCACCGGCGGTCCGACGAGACCGACGAGACGCTCGACGTTCGTGCCGATCGGCGAGGCGATGAGATAGGTCAGGACGACGCCGAGGCCGTACACGGCGGCCCCGTACCTCACCACCCGCCACTCGCGCCCGCGCGGCGCGGCGACGGCGACCGCGGCCGACGCGGCCAGCGGCATCCACAACTTGCCGGTCGCCATGGGCTGCTCGCCCTGGAAGGGGAAGAGCAGCGTCACCACACCCACCACGACGAACGGCGGCAGCACGAGCGCGGCGGCCCTGCGCCACTGCCGGTCCAGCAGATACGCCGCCCCCGCCACCACCAGGAACAGCCCCGCGACGGGACTGGCCATGGCCGCCAGCGCCGTGCACAGCGCTGCAACGGCGGTCCTGTGTACGTACAGCAGCGCGAGCAGCCCGATCGCGACGCCCAGCGCGAAGGTCGTACGACCGGAGGCGACGTTGGACCAGAGCGCCACCGCCCCGAGAACGGCGGGCCAGACCGGCCGCGGCACTCCGCTGCGTACGAACAGACGGGCCAGCACCCAGGTCCCGGCAAGCCCGGCGGCCACGGACACGGCGCGTACGCCGAAGACGGCCATCAGCGGGGGAGCGAGGAGGCTGTAGTTGGCGGTGTGGGTGCCGCCGTACCAGGAGAGGTTGTACGCGGAGGCGGGATGCCGTTCCATGAAGCTGGCCCAGGCGAGCTGCGCGGCCAGATCGCCACCGCCGGTGGCGAGCCAGAACGCCCACAGGGCGTAGAGCGGCACGACGACTGCGATCGCGACAGCCGGAACCCGTGCGACGACCGGCACGCGCGCGACGAGCGGGACGCGCCACCAGGGTGATGCGTCCCGCTCGCCTGCGTCACTCCGGACGCTCTCCGCCTGTTCACTGATCCCCACGGCGCAAACCCTAACGGCGAGGAGCCGGCGTCCGCCCGTCGCCGAGCCGTACGAAGGCGCGGGGCGCGGGTTCCGGCTGCGAGCCCAGCCGTCGACCGAGGTGCCGTCGATCCGGCCCAGGCGCGAGGCGTCGTGCAGGCGCGCAAGAGTCGCCTCACGAGGCTGTCAGTGGCGGCCTGTTCAATGTGGCGCATGGAGATGGATACGCAAAGGCGTGGGTTGTTCTGGGACGTGCAGGCAGGCCGGGTCCCACCGCCCCCTGCGGCGGTGCTTCTCGGCTGGGAGCTGGTGGGGGTGGATCCGGAACAGGGGACTATCGAGGTGGCATTCCAGGCGGGCGATCAGTTCGCGAACCCCGTCGGCGTGATCCAGGGCGGGTTCTTGGCCGCGATGCTCGATGACACTCTGGGTCCGGCGCTGGTCGCGACGTTGCCGGAGAACCAGTTCGCGCCGACGCTCGATCTGCATGTTCAGTTCCTCCGCCCCGCCCGCCCCGGACGGCTGACGGGGCGGGGACGGATTGTGCAGCGCGGCAAGGACGTGTGCTTTCTCGCCGGTGAGCTCATCGGCCCTGACGACAGACCGGTGGCTGTGGCGACCGCGACCGCGCGAATCCAGACCATTCGTTAAGGGAAGCCCTCAGGCCGAACCGCTGACGCCGGGCGCCACGAAGCGCCGGTGGAGCGGCGTGAACCGGGTGTCGGGCTGCCCTGCGATGCCGGCTTTCTGGACAGCGGGTGCGAGCTGCTCGGCGAAGAAGCGCTCGAATTCCCCTTGGCTGTTCCATACGTCGGTCACGTGCAACCCGCCCCCTTCGAACCAGGCCACGTGCAGGACGGCCCCGTCCGGCGCATTCTCTTCCCAGCGCACCTCGTCACGAACCGCGTTGTACTGCTCGGGCGTGACACCGGCCCAGCGCAACGACAACACAACAGCCATGCTGATCCGCTCCTCGGTCGACGGTGAACTCCGGTCCCAGTAGAACCGCGTGGCCGGTCGGGTGCCGTCGGGAGTACGCCGTTCACGCAAAGCGACAGGTCAGGGCCCGGGGGAGCCACGATCAGCGGGCGTCGAGTTCGGCGATCAGCTTCTTCGTGGCGATGGTGCGGTAGCTCTCCTCGACCCAGTCGAAGAGCACCTCCGCCGACGGTGCACCCTTCACGGCGAGCGGGATCTGCACCCAGCCCGCCTTCCCCAGCCCATAGCCTGACGGCTCCGCACCCGGGCAGGACAGGGCATGGGCGTGCATCGCCTCGTCCTTGAGCTTGACACCGACACCCAGCGGATAGCTGCCGTCGTTCACTCCCAGAAAGACGAAGATCTTCTTGTTGACCTTGACGACGGTGTCGCCCCACGGGAATTCCTCGCCGGCACCGGGCAGCCCCAGGGCAAAAGCCCGCAATTTCTCCCACTTCGCCAGGGCGTGCTTCGGTGGTGCCGCCATCCCGTCCTCCCGATCGCGCGGTCTGTCCCGTCCCACGCTAGCCGTGCCTGGCAGGATCGGCGGGACAGTCGGCCCCGCCTGACCCAGGACTAAGCGTTTGGGGCGTTCGAGAGAGTGGCTGGCTCACCCTCTCCGGAGAGAGGAGAGCCGCCCGGAAGAACGCAGTAGTGATCCCGCGGAATCCTGTGTGCCCGGTCCGGCCCGCGTGCCGCAGACACCAGATCTCCGGAATATCCTTCTCGTCCGCCCCCCCGACGAGTCCCCGCACGACGTGCATTCGGCCTCGAAGATCGGCCCGCTGCCCGAGAGGTCGAGGCTTGGAGGGTGTCTCACGTGGCAAGTTTCGCGAGCTTCTTGTAGCAGGTCAGGGCGGCGGCCATGGCCAGGCCTCGGCTCTGCCAGTCGTTGCGGACCACGTACGGGATCTTGAGACCGCGAGCAGCCCATGGCAGGCTCGTGCCGCATGATCGATGAATTCGCGAAAGACAACCTGCACGGGAGACTGCGGCGGGACCGCAAGGCGCTGCTCTGGAAACTCGACGGCTTGTCCGAATACGACGCCCGCCGACCTTTGACAGCGACCGGGACCAACCTCCTCGGCCTGGTCAAACACGTGGCCACCGTCGAGGCCAGGTACTTCGGCGAGGTCTTCGACCGCCCTTCCCCGGAACCGCTGCCCCGGTGGCAGGACTCCAACGGCAGCGATCTGTGGGCGACCGAGGACGAGACCCGCGATCAGATCATCGGGTTCTACCGGCGCACGTGGGAACACTCGGACGCGACGATCAACGAGCTTCCCCTCGACGCCCCCGGCCACGTGCCGTGGTGGCCGGAGCCTTATGCCGACACGAACCTGTTCGCCATCATGGTCCATGTCCTCGGCGAGTCCATCCGGCATGCCGGGCACGCCGATATCCTGCGCGAGGGCCTCGACGGCCGGACCGGGTTGCGCGCCGAACTCGAGAAGCAGATCGACGAGGAAGCCCGTGCAGCCTACTGCGCGAAGATCGAGCAGGCCGCCAGGTCGGCCGCACCAATCAAGGCTTAGAGGTTGTCTCACGTGACTTGATGTTCGTGCGGCATGATGCCGGTCGTGGGTGCTGATCTATCGAAGCGTCTGGTTCCTGATGAACTCTGGGAGCTGGCCGCCCCGTTGCCGCCGACGTTCGGCACGTCGCCCGCCACCGCGCATCGCCGCTTCACGGTACGGACCGAGGCCGGCCTGTGGCGTCGGCTGCACCGGGCGGTGCTGGACGAACTCGGGGCCCTGGGCGAGGTGGACTGGACCTCGGAGATCGTCGACGCGGCCTCCGTTCGCGCCAAAAGGGGGGATCGCTGACCGGGCCGAACCCGGTCGATCGCGGCAAGAAGGGCAGCAAGCTGCACGTGGTGTCCGATGCCCAGGGCATCCCGCTCGCCGTCGCCGTGTCCGGTGCGAACAAGCACGACGGGTTTGGTGAGCCCAACATCCGGCCACCTCCCGCGCATGCCTTTCGCAGTGGAGCAACGTCCAGCCTTTGACGGTGACTGACCGTCAGGTGGCGCAAGAGCGCACCAGGGGGTCAGCCGGCGCAGGCGAGGCGCCGCAAGCCAAAGCGATCAGCGGCCAGCTGCCGTCGCTGCGCACGTCGAAGCAGCGGTCGTGAGCACGGCGCTCTCCACACCGCCCGGGTGGGTCGCTCACGCGACGGCTGGTGGCCGTACCGGTCTTCGTCCGCGGCCGTTCGGGGGATACGCGGGCCGCATCGGGCGCGTTTCCCTCCCGCGGGGGCATCCCTTGATGGAGCTAAAGGGAGACATGATGCCGCTCTATCTATCGAGGTTCAGCTACACGCCGGAGACTTGGGCGAGGCTGATCGTCCGTCCCGAGGACCGCGCGCAGGCCGCTCAGTCGTACATCGAGTCCGTCGGCGGGAAGCTCCATGGCTTCTGGTATGCCTTCGGTACGCACGACGGCTACAACCTGTGGGAGGCCCCCGACAACGTGTCCATGGCCGCGGTTGCGCTGGCGATCGGGGGAGGCGGCGCGCTTAGGTCGTTTGAGACGACAGTGCTCCTGACCGTTGATGAAACAATGGATGCCCTGCGCAAAGCCGAGCAAGTCCAGTACCGGGCTCCTGGCGCGTAGCGGCTCGGGATACACGCCTGCCTGCCGGGGGATCAGCCCCTGTGACCTCAACGACTGTCCCCCGGTGGTACGGGACGAAGAGGTCGGTGGCAGACCGGTGCGAGATCGTGCGGGGAACCAGGAACTCGCCGGTCTCCCCATGCACCACACGCAGCGACTGCGCATCCAGCACTTCCTGGAAGACGGGGACCGGTCCTACCTGGGCTGATGGCCCTCGACTACCAGGTGTAGACGTACCGATTGGCGCGCTGATCGAACTCTGCTTCCACAGGGTAGGAAGTCAGGCCGAACTCCTTCTCGGTCCACTCAAGTACCGCTGCGGCGAGGCCCTCAGGCTGAAAGTCCGTGAGGGGAAACAGGACTCGTTGGACTGTGACCGTGGTGTGCAATGACGGGTTCTGGGCCGCGATGGAGCCTGCGGCCAAGGCCACGCCACGCCGCAACCAAGCCGCTTCATCCCCGGTGATCCGCAAGCCCGAGCGGTCGGAGGGCGGATGATTGAGGACGGGGGCGAGGTCGAGCCACACCCGGTCGCCGACCAGTTCGCCACCTACCGGTGGTTCCGGGGTCAGGCTCACCTCGGCGGTCAGGTCGATGGCGATACCCCATGGGGCTCGCCGCAACCGGTACGACGTCGTTCTCATCTGTCGAGTCAGCTGTCCGCCTTCGCCACGCCGATCGGGCAGGAGACCCCCGTCCCGCCGAGCCTGTGCTGCCATGTGACCGTTGGATCAGGCGCGCAGACCACTGAGCCCGTCATACGCGGCCGTGACGATCGCCAGTCCCCGATTGTCGTCCGCGGGTTCGCGCATCTGATGTGTCACATACGCCACTGCCATACGGGCGTCAGGATCGATCATGACCAGTGAGCCGCCCCAACCGCCCCACCCATAGGTGTTGCCGAACAGTCCGTAGCCCATACCCCAGCGCATCGGCATGCCCAGGACGCGGTCATCGCCGTGGAACTGCTCCTCCCGGGCACGGTCACAACCCGCCTGCGACAGCAGCCGCGCCCCCCGCACCGTTCCTCCACAGGCCATCACGGACTGGACGAGGGCGACCGAGCGGGCGTTGCCGAGACCGTTCGCCGCAGGGATTTGCGCACGGCGCCAGGCCACGCTGTTCCCGTCGTGGACCCGTATCGGGGTCCCGGCGGGAGTCGCGCCGCCGGCGGGGGCACTCGCGGCGTAGCCGTCGTCCCGGGACTGTGGCGGGATCGTGAGCGCCACCCGGTGGTCGTGCTCGGCGGGCAGGCCGATGTGGAAGTCCGCGCCCAGCGGGCCGGCAACCTCGTCGGCGAAGAACGCGCCCAGAGTCCGGCCGGTGATGCGGCGTACGACCTCGCCCACGAGGAATCCCTGGGTGAGCGAGTGGTATCCGGCCTCGCTGCCCGGCTCCCATTGCGGGGCTTGCGCAGCCAGTCGTGCCGTGGCGGACGTCCAGTCGTACAGCTCCGCCACCGGCCCGTCCCAGTCGGGCAAGCCAGCTGTGTGCGCGAGCAGGTGGCGTACCAGCACCTTCTCTTTGCCCGCCGCGGCGAACTCCGGCCAGTACCGGGCGACCGGCGCGGCCAGGTCGAGTTCGCCACGGTCGGCGAGAACCAGCGCGCACAGCGCGGTCATCGTCTTGGTGACGGACCAGACGTTGACGATCGTGTCGCGCTGCCACGGGATCGTACGGTCTGTGTCGGTGAATCCGCCCCAGACGTCCACCACCGGCCGGCCGTCCACGAAGACGGCCACCGAGCCACCGGTGTCTCCCTCGTCCAGCAATGCCGCCAGCGCGCCGGGCACGGCAGTGAACAGATCATCGTATGAGCCCTGAATGTCCGCCATGCGGAGAATCTAGCCAGCTTGGGGTGACGCGAGGCAACTGAATTCCCGGCCCGCTGTCGGCGACCATCCCTCAGTGGCTTCCGGCGCAGGGGCGATGCCGGTCGGACAGGACGCCCCCCGCTCGTGTCGAACGGGGTACTTGGCTTGACGCCCGTCCAGCCGGTCCCGCAGTAGCCCGCAGGGTTCTTGGCCAAGTACTGCTGGTCAGTGGAACGACAGCCCGCACCGTGGCCGCCGCCCTGGGATCGGGCCAACCGGACCGGTTCTGGCCGCTGCCGGCCGAGTTGTCCGTGAACTCCCCCGAGATTGTCCGTGATCGGTAACGGACGCATCCCGTGGCCGCCGCCCCTCGTCCTGCCAGGTGGTCGCAAAGTGACCGGGGATCGGCGAGGGACTGGGCGAAAGCGGGACGGACATGGCACGGCACGGTGGCGGGCGGGGCTGGTACGGCAAGCTGATCGGGGCGGCGCTCGGGGTGACGGTGCTCACCACCGGTGCCTCGGTGTGGACGGCGCAGGCCGGTACCGTGGGCGGCTCGTCGCCCAAGGCGGCCGCGTCGGCGACTCCGGGAAGTGACGTCAAGCAGGTCGCGGTGACCATCGCGCACGCCTCGGACAAGGGGACGCGTGGCGTCAACATCACCATCGACGACGGCCCCGACCCGGTGTGGACCCCTCAAGTGCTGGACGTGCTGCGGGAGTACGGGGTGAAGGCCACGTTCTGCATGGTGGGGAGGCAGGCGCAGGCCCACCCGGACCTCGTGAAGAAGGTGGTCGCGGCCGGGCACCGGCTGTGCAACCACTCGGTGTCGCACGACACCACCATGGACAAGAAGTCCCAGGCCTACCAGTCGCAGCAGATACGCGACGCCGAACGCATGATCACCGAGGCGTCCGGAGGTGTACGGCCGATGTACTACCGGGCGCCCGGCGGGGCCTTCACCCCTCACAGCCGTAAGCTCGCGGCTTCCCGGGGGATGCGCCCGCTGGGCTGGAACGTGGACACCAAGGACTTCGAACGACCGGGCACGGACGCCATCGTCGCCACCGTCGAGCGGGAGCTGCCCCATGGGCCGACGCTCCTCTTCCACGACGCGGGCGGCGACCGTTCCCAGACCGTCGAGGCCCTGCGCCGGATCCTCCCCTGGCTCAAGGAGCAGGGCTACTCCTGCGGCTTCCCGGTGCGTTGAGCGGCCCTGGTCGGTCCCGGCGTCCGAGCGTCATGACCTGTCCGAGCCTGCGGACCGCCCACCTTGCCGGATGCGCTGTGGTGGCGTCGGCCTTCCTGCTGCTGGTGTCAGAGCCCCGCTGGGTGGCTGGAGAGCCAGTCGGTGTGCTGGCTGTGCAGCCGGGCTCTTTCGTGGTGACGGGTGGCCGGCGGGCCCGGTCGGCGTGTACGACCAGTCCATGGTCACCACGAACACGTCCGTGCCCGCGAACAGTTCGTCGAGGATCGTGTTGTACCGGTCGAGCACGATCGCGTACTCGTCCTCGGACTCCGGGTAGCGCTTCGATTCGGGGAGGCTGTGGAAGCGCACCCACCGGTCGCAGTACGTACTGCGGAACGTGTGGGCGATGAGCGGACCCGACGGCCGCCGTTCCTGCCACAGCCCCGCCAACAGCTCGGGGGTGAAGTCGGAGCTCACCCATCAGCCTTTGCGACGCCGATCGGGCAAGAAACCCCAGTCCCGCCGATCCCGCAGTAGCCCGCCGGGTTCTTGTCCAAGTACTGCTGGTGATATGCCTCGGCCGGGTAGAACGGGCGGCCCTCCGCCGGCAGCAGTTCCGTCGTGATCGTGCCGTACCCCGAGCCCGTCAGGACTCGCTGGTACGCCTCGCGCGACGACGCCGCCGTCTCGGCATGGGCGGCCGAGTGAGTGTAGATCGCCGAGCGGTACTGCGTGCCCACGTCATTGCCCTGGCGGAAGCCCTGCGTCGGGTCGTGGGACTCCCAGAACAGCTTCAGCAGCGACTCGTACGAGACGACCTTCGGGTCGAAGACGACGCGCACCGCCTCGGTGTGGCCCGTCATGCCCGAGCAGGCCTCGTCGTAGGTGGGGTTCGGGGTGTGGCCGCCCTGGTAGCCGACCAGCGTCGTCCAGACGCCCTCCGTCTGCCAGAACTTGCGCTCCGCGCCCCAGAAACAGCCCAGGCCGAAGTCCGCGGTCTCAAGGCCCTCGGGGTACGGCCCGAGTAGCGGGTTGCCCAGGACCGTGTGGCGGGCGGGGACGGAGAATTCGGGCTCCGGGCGGCCGCGGAGGGCCTGGTCGGGGGTGGGGAGCTCGGGGGTGCGGCGTGACAGGAACATGCGGGCTCTCCTTGAGGTGGCGACACCGGTGAGAACGATTGGTGCGGCGCCGGAATTCCCGGCGCTGCGCACCCCACGGGCACACCCACCCGGTCAGTGCGGCAGCGTTGCCGGGCTCCCGCCGTTGGCCTCGTAACCCGCCACCGCCAGGTTCCGGTACACCGTGTAGTCCGCCGCCGGGTCCCCGCTCAGCGTCCACGGCAGTGCGCCGATGTGGCCGTCGACGTGCACCAGCTGGTTCATCGCCTCCGCCCACCTCTCCGACCGTACGAGGAAGAGGACGAGCAGGTGCCGTACGTGCGCGAGCATCGGGTCGTCGGGACGGGCAGCGTGCACCGCGAAGAGCGCGCCCTCCATCGCCTTGTTGACGACCTCGCTCCGGTAGAAGCTCTGCACCAGATTGACCTCGGGCAGGTGCTCGTACACCGCGAACAGCGGCAGCGCCGCCAGCAGCGACCCCTGCGGGGCGCGGGCCGCGGCCGTCGTCGCGAAGTGGTCCGCGTCCTCGCGGGAGCCGTGCCACTTCTCGCACCAGTAGTGCAGCGCGGCCAGATGCGCTCCCATGTGCTCGGGCGCGCGGTCGATGACCTTCGCCCACACCTGGTCGAACTGCTCGTGGGAGTAGCCGAGTCCGCGGCCGACGGCGAGTTCGACGATGTACGGAACGGGGTCGCCCGGTGAGAGCAGGGCCGCCTCGCCGCAGACCGTACGGGCTTCCTCCAGGATGATCCGGAAGTCGTCCGTGCCCGCGGTCGACGAACGCCACGCCTGCTGCACCAGGAACTCGGCGTGCACCTGCGCTCCGCCCGCGTCCTTGGGGGAGTCGAGGCGCCAGGCGCGCAGCCACGCGCCGCCGACGCCGGGCTGCTGCTGGAGCTCCACGGAGGCGGCCCCGGCGAAGGCCTGCACGCGCTGCCAGCGGACCTCGCCCTCCTTCGGGGTGCCGGCGAGCAGCTGGGATGCCGCCCGCCAGTCCTGGGTGCGCTGGACGACTTCGAGTACGTCGAGGAGGTCCTGGTCCGGTCCCGGGAGACGGATGTCCAGCTCCTCCTGGCGTACGAATCCGTACGTGTCCGGGTCGGCGGCGTCGGGCGAGCCGGGGGCGACCTGCCGGATGCCGGAGCGCCGGCGCAGCACGAGGGGACCGATGACCGCGGTCAGCATGCACAGCGCGATCAGGAACCAGAGAATCTCCATGAGCCCATTGTCCCGGACGGCGCCGCGCCGTCATCGGGGCGGTGGGTACCGGACAGCGTTCGGGGCCGGGCCGCGCAGTCGCTCCGGCGCGACTACGCTCGGGGCTCATGAGCGACCAGCACAGTTTGCACAGCTTCGAGACTCTCGCCATCCACGCGGGCAACACGGCAGACCCGCTGACGGGCGCGGTCGTCCCGCCCATCTACCAGGTGTCCACCTACAAGCAGGACGGTGTGGGAGGACTGCGCGGCGGCTACGAGTACAGCCGCAGCGCCAACCCGACGCGTACCGCGCTGGAGGAGAACCTCGCGGCGCTGGAGGGCGGCCGGCGCGGGCTCGCCTTCGCGTCCGGACTCGCGGCGGAGGACTGCCTGCTGCGTACGCTGCTGGAACCGGGCGACCATGTGGTGATCCCGAACGACGCGTACGGGGGCACCTTCCGGCTCTTCGCCAAGGTCGTCTCCCGGTGGGGCGTCGAGTGGTCGGTGGCCAACACCTCCGACCCGGCGGCGGTACGGGCGGCAGTCACCCCCAAGACCAAGGTGATCTGGGTCGAGACCCCGTCCAACCCGCTCCTCGGCATCACCGACATCGAGGCGGTCGCCGAGATCGCGCGGGGCGCGGGCGCGCGGCTCGTCGTGGACAACACCTTCGCGAGCCCCTATCTCCAGCAGCCGATCTCGCTCGGCGCGGACATCGTCGTGCACTCGCTGACCAAGTACATGGGCGGGCACTCGGACGTCGTCGGCGGCGCGCTGATCGCGGCGGACGCGGCCGTGGGCGAGGAACTGGCGTACCACCAGAACGCGATGGGCGCCGTCGCGGGCCCGTTCGACGCATGGCTGGTGCTGCGCGGCATCAAGACGCTGCCCGTCCGGATGGACCGGCACAGCGAGAACGCCACCCGGGTCGCCGAGATGCTCACCAGCCACCCCAAGGTCACCCAGGTCCTCTACCCGGGCCTGCCGGAACACCCGGGCCACGAGACCGCCGCCAAGCAGATGAAGCACTTCGGCGGCATGGTCTCCTTCCGGGTCCAGGGCGGCGAGGAGGCGGCGGTCGAGGTCTGCAACCGCGCCAAGCTGTTCACGCTCGGCGAGTCGCTGGGCGGCGTCGAGTCGCTGATCGAGCACCCAGGACGGATGACGCACGCCTCGGTGGCGGGCTCCGCACTGGAGGTCCCGGCGGACCTGGTGCGGGTTTCGGTGGGCATCGAGTCGGCCGACGATCTGCTGGCGGATCTTCAGCAGGCGCTGGGCTGACCCCAACGGTCACCATCGCCGGGCGGGCTGAGCATCGGCCCGCCCGGCGAGCACGTCAGAGGACGTCATGTATCAGGCGCCGGGCGCCGGGCGTCACGCGGTGACCTTCTCGTCCTCGAGCGATTCACGGATCTCCGAGCGCAGCTCCAGGCTGTCCACGTGTCCATGGACGGAGACCGCGTGCTCGGCTGCTGCCCGTACGACTTCCTCTTCCTCACCGGAGATGGTGAGCGAGCAGTCCATCACGCTCGGGAACCTGCGGCAATCGGCGACTTTCCTGGTCATGACGACCTCCTGGGATCGGTCTGTACGCCGCTTTTTCCAGGATAGATCCGAGCCGCTCCGGCAGGTCAGGGCAGAGAAGGGGCGGCCTACCAGCCCTCCAGCGGGGGCGTCGTGTCCGACGGCGCCACCACCCACGGCTGCGCCACCGTCGCCCAGAGGGCGAACGCGATCGCCGCGGCCACCAGCAGCAGCCACAGCGCACGGCGCAGTGCCCGATGGCGGCGCAGCAGCCGGGTGCCGTGCTCCGCGGCGCGGGCGGCGAGATCGGCCGGGACCGGCGGATGAGGGGTCTCCAGCATCCGTCGGACCTCGGTCTCCTTGCGCTCCCGGCCGCTCATGACGCCGCCTGGACCTGGGTGTGCGGCGGCGGCGTGGGAGGACTCGCGCACATCCTCCGCACCGCGCGCGTGAAGATCGCGCGGACGCGTTCCACCGGGAGCCCGATCAGCGCTGCAGTCTGTTCCTCCGCCACACCCTCGTAAAGACGCAGCACCAGAATCAGGCGCTCCTGCGGGGTGAGACGTTCCAGCACCCCGCCGCGCACCCGGTGGTGGCGCCAGGCGCTGCGGGCGAAGCGGGCGGCGAGTTCCTGGCGGGTGCGGTCGTACGGATCCTCGCCGCGCAGCCGGTCCCATTGCGCGTACGTATGGGCGAGCGCGGCGGTCAGCAGCTGCTCGGCGTGCGGATTGGCGCCCGGGGGCTCGGCGGTGAGCAGGGTCGCGGCATGCAGCAGCCGTGGCGCCGCGCCCGCGACGAACGCCTCGAACTCCCGGGCACGGCGACGCCCTTGTCCCGTCTGCCGCTCGCTCACGTCCTCATATAGGAGCAGATCAGGCGCCGGGGTCAAGAGGTCGGCGACGTCTCCGTGTCCACGGGCGGCAGACCGGCCTGGCGGGCGGAGAGAGCGGTGTTGAATCGAGTGAGCAGAGTGCAGAACGATTCGCGCTCCGTCTCCGTCCAGCCGTCCGTCACCTGTGCCATCAGCTCGCGCCGCGAGGAGCGGACCTCTTCGAGCCTGGCCTGGCCCCGCGGGGACAGCTGGAGCACGACGGCGCGGCCGTCCTCGGGGTGCGAGGTGCGCTTGACCAGCCCGGTGTCGACGAGCGGCGCGACCTGGCGGGTGACGGTCGAGGAGTCGATGCCCATCCCCGCGGCCAGCGCCTTGACGCCCATCGGGCCTTCCTTGTCGAGCCGGTTGAGCAGCAGATACGCGGCACGGTCCATGGAGTTGCGGACCTGGCCGACTCCGCCGAGCCGGGTCTGTTCCGCGCGGCGTGCGAAGACGGCGACCTGGTGCTGGAGGGCATCGAGGAGGCCGGGGTCGAGATGGGTCGTCATGTCCTGAGAAGTGGGCATGGCTAGGGGGGCTCTCTCGTGCGGCGGTCGGTTGGTGGGGGACAGAGTACGCGGCAAAAACCCGGTGTGTACCAGGGCTGCGCAAACCAGTGGGGAAGCCCGGTATCGGGACAGCCGTCGGCCCGGTGAGCTGCGATGCTTGACGTCATGAGCTTCAGTACGTCTGGCACCTTTCGCCCCGTCATCCTCGACGACATCCGGGGGGCTCAGAAGATGCTCGCCGGGGTCGCCAGGATGACCGCGATGGAGGGCAGCAGGCATCTGTCGCAGCTGGTGGGCGCGCCCGTTCATCTCAAGTGCGAGAACCTCCAGCGGACGGGGTCCTTCAAGCTGCGCGGCGCGTACGTACGGATCTCCGGGCTCTCGCCGGTGGAGCGGGCCGCGGGAGTCGTCGCGGCCTCCGCCGGCAATCACGCGCAGGGGGTGGCACTGGCATCCTCGCTGCTCGGAGTGCGCTCCACCGTGTTCATGCCGATGGGGGCGCCGCTGCCGAAGGTCGCGGCGACGCGGGAGTACGGCGCCGAGGTGCGGCTGCACGGTCAGGTCATCGACGAGACCCTGGCCGCCGCGCAGGAGTACGCGCACGAGACGGGCGCTGTGTTCATCCACCCCTTCGACCACCCGGACATCATCGCCGGGCAGGGCACCGTCGGCCTCGAAATCCTGGAGCAGTGCCCCGAGGTGCGGTCGATCGTCGTCGGCATCGGCGGCGGCGGGCTCGCAGCCGGTATCGCGGTCGCGGTGAAGGCGGTGCGGCCCGATGTGAAGCTGATCGGCGTGCAGGCGGAGGGCGCGGCCGCGTATCCGCCCTCGCTCGCCGCCGGGCATCCCGTGTCGATCGACGCACCGTCGACGATGGCGGACGGGATCAAGGTGGGCTGCCCCGGAGATGTTCCGTTCAAAATCATTGGCGATCTCATCGACGAGGTCCGTACGGTCTCCGAGGACGAGCTCTCCAGTGCCCTGCTGCTCTGCCTCGAGCGGGCGAAGCTGGTGGTCGAGCCCGCCGGGGCGAGTCCGGTGGCGGCGCTGCTGAGCGACCCGCGGTCGTTCAAGGGTCCGGTCGTCGCCCTGCTGTCGGGCGGCAATGTGGACCCGCTGCTGATGCAGCGCATCCTGCGGCACGGAATGGCGGCAGCCGGCCGCTATCTGTCGCTGAGGCTGCGGCTGACGGACCGGCCTGGTGCGCTCGCCGCACTGCTGGGCTCGTTGTCAGTGGTCGACGCTAACGTCCTTGATGTGAGTCACGTAAGGACCGATCCGCGGCTCGGACTCACGGAGGCGGAGGTGGAGTTGCAGCTGGAGACGAAGGGTCCTGAGCACTGCGAACTGGTGGCGGCGACGCTGCGCGACGCGGGTTACACGGTCATGAGCTGAGCCCGTGAGGGCGCTCTCGTGGCCTCCGGCGCCGGCGGTCGGCGCAAGCTGACACAGCCTGACGCGGCGCTGACAGGCCCTTTGGACTTTCTCTGCACGCGCACTCGCGACAGTCTTGAGTGTCGCGATGTATCGCGTTACGGTGAAGGTCTTGCCATGCTCCCGCCAGGTGCGGGACATCCCACACACGCCCACATCTCGTCGTATCGCTACGCGCCCCTTCTTTCTACGCACCTCTTCACAAGAAGTGACCCACCCACCTGCCACCTTGGGAGAACCCACATGCCAGGCGCCATCTACGCCGAAGGCCTGGTGAAGACCTTCGGCGATGTAAGGGCTCTGGACGGCGTCGACCTCGACGTCCCGGAGGGCACGGTTCTGGGTCTTCTCGGCCCCAACGGAGCCGGCAAGACCACAGCCGTGCGCGTACTGACCACCCTGCTGCAGCCCGACAGCGGCAAGGCGGTCGTCGCCGGTATGGACGTCCTGAAGCACCCGAACGAAGTCCGCCGCTGCATCGGCCTCTCCGGCCAGTTCGCCGCGGTCGACGAGTACTTGACCGGCCGCGAGAACCTCCAGATGGTCGGCCAGCTCTACCAGATGAGCGCACGTGACGCGAAGGTGCGGGCGGGCGAACTGCTCGACCGCTTCAACCTCGCGGACGCCGCCGACCGTCCCGCCAAGACGTACTCCGGCGGCATGCGCCGGCGGCTCGACCTCGCCGCCGCGCTGGTCGTCTCCCCGCCCGTGATGTTCATGGACGAGCCGACCACCGGACTCGACCCGCGCAACCGGATGCAGCTGTGGGAGGTCATCGAAGAACTGGTCGGCGGCGGTACGACACTGCTGCTCACCACCCAGTACCTCGAAGAAGCCGACCACCTCGCCCACGACATCTGCGTCATCGACCACGGCAAGGTCATCGCCCGCGGCACTGCCGACCAGCTCAAGGCCCAGACGGGCGGCGAGCGCGTCGAGGTCGTCGTGCAGCACCCGGACCAGATCACCCCGGCCCGCGAGGTGCTGCTGGGCTTCGGCAAGGGCGAGGTCGCCATCGCCGAGCACACCCGCAAGCTCACCGTCCCGGTCACCGGCGGCGCCAAGCTGCTCGCCGAGGTCATCCGTGAACTGGACACCCGGGGCGTCGAGATCGACGACATCGGTCTGCGCCGCCCCACCCTCGACGACGTCTTCATATCCCTGACCGGCCATGCCGCCGAGCTCCAGGACGAGGAGAACGGGCAGTCGCAGGGCGCCAAGGACGCCAAGGACGCCAAGGATCCCAAGGACGCGAAGGCCAGGAAGTCCCGGAAGGAGTCCGTGAAGTGACCACCGCAACGGACGCCGTGAGGCTCGCGGCACCCAAGCCGCGCGGCGGCGTCGTCCAGTCGATCAACGACTCGCTCGTCGTCGCCAAGCGCAATCTGATCCGGATGACCCGGATCCCGGAGATGATCATCTTCGGAATGATCCAGCCGATCATGTTCGTGGTGCTGTTCAGCTACGTCTTCGGCGGATCGATCAGCGTGCCCGGTTCCGGACTCAGCGCCGCCGGCTACCGCGAGTTCTTGATGGCCGGCA
The DNA here is from genome assembly GCF_026339995.1 of Streptomyces sp. NBC_01481. Lineage (GTDB taxonomy): Bacteria > Actinomycetota > Actinomycetes > Streptomycetales > Streptomycetaceae > Streptomyces. The sequence continues at coordinate 246,154 of NZ_JAPEPT010000005.1, forward strand.
TCTTTGCCCAAACCGTCACATTCGCGACGGCGGGCGCCGGTGCCGGCATCGCCGACGACATGCACAAGGGCCTCATCGATCGCTTCCGGTCGCTCCCGATGGCCCGCGGCGCGGTTCTCACCGGGCGCACGCTGGCCGACCTGGTCCAGACGGCATTGACGCTTGTGGTGCTTGCGATCGTCGCTGTCCTCGTCGGCTGGCGCACCCACGAGAACTTCGGCAAAGTGCTCGCCGGCTTCGGCCTGTTGCTGCTCCTCGGGTATGCATTCTCCTGGATCGGCGCGCTGATCGGCCTTTCCGTACGAACTCCCGAGGCGGCCACCTCCGGCGGTCTGATCTGGCTGTTCCCGCTGACGTTCATCTCGAACGCCTTTGTGCCGTCCGAGAACATGCCGGCGTTCCTGCAGACCCTCGCCAACTGGAACCCGTTCAGCGCCACCGTCCAGGCATGTCGGGCGCTCTTCGGCAACCTGCCGCCCAACTATCCGGTATCGGATGCCTGGCCCATGCAGCACGCGGTCTGGGCCTCGCTCATCTGGTCGATCCTGATCATTGTGGTCTTCCGGACTTTGGCGGTCCGCAAGTACCGCTCGGCGACTGCCTGATCATGCATACAGCGGAGGGCCGGACCGCGATGTGCGGTCCGGCCCTTTTGCCGTGCTGTCCAGTGGCGGGCTCAGGCGCTGTACGGCCTGGCTGCCAGGACCTTGACCGAGGCCGCCTTGCCGTTCGGCAGCTCGTACTCGGCGAACTCGCCGACCTTCTTGCCGTTCACGCCGCTGCCCAGCGGCGACTGCGGGGAGTACGTCGCGATGGCGTCGGAGGCGTACTCGCGCGAAGCGAGCAGGAAGGTCTCGGTGTCGTCCTCGTCACCGTCGAAGGCGATCGTCACGACCATGCCGGGCGCAACGACGCCCTCGGCGGTCGGCGCCTCGCCGACCTTCGCGTTCTCCAGGAGCTGGGTCAGCTGGCGCACACGGAGCTCCTGCTTGCCCTGCTCCTCCTTGGCCGCGTGGTACCCGCCGTTCTCCCGCAGGTCGCCCTCCTCACGCGCAGCCGCGATCTTGGCGGCGATCTCCGTGCGCGCGGGACCAGACAGGTACTCCAGCTCGGCCCTGAGCTGGTTGTACGCCTCCTGGGTGAGCCAGGTGACGTTCTCGCTGGTCTGGGTCACAGGTGCTCCTCGTAGGTACTGGGAATACAAAGCATCGCCCTACCCAGAAGGATGTGCCTCCATGGATGGGCGAAACCACGAGCCTAACAATTCCGAGGCCCAAGGGGGAGGACGAAAGCCATCAGAATTACATCACCGCAGGTCAGCGAGCGAGACCCGCCAGGCGATCAGGCAGGGGATCCGCTGTCAGCGGGCGGTGCACTGCACCAGCTCGGCGCTGGTCCCGCGCGCCGTCGTGCGCACCTTGACGACCTCGTCGATACGCGTCCTGCCCTGGCCAACAGCGACATCCAGGCGTCCCACCTCGCTGCCGTCCTCGGAGCGGGAACGCAGCGTGCAGGTGCCGGTGGCGTCCGCGTTCTTGCGTACTTCCAGGTGCACCTGCACCTCGGTGTCGGACGTGACGCTGAACTTGATCACTTCGGCGCTGATCTTCTGTCCGGCGATGTAGTCGTATCCGAACCAGCCGATGATCCCGAGCAGTGCGACGCCAAGGCCCGCGCCCACGATCTTGAGCTTGCGGTCGGCACGGTCGTCAGCCGAGCGGCCGTAGCGGCCCTCCGGAAGCTGCTCGCGCACCGCGGCCATGACAATTCCTCTCGGGCTGGGCTCGGGATGGGGCTGCCGGAATTTTCCGTCCCCCGATTCGGTCACTATAGAAGCCGCCGTACGCGACGAATCATTGAGGATCGAGTCTTGACTGAGCAGCTGCGACTGATGGCCGTTCACGCCCACCCCGACGACGAGTCGAGCAAGGGCGCGGCCACGATGGCCAAGTATGTGTCCGAGGGGGTGGACGTGCTGGTCGTGACCTGCACGGGAGGCGAGCGTGGCTCCATCCTCAATCCCAAGCTCCAGGGGGACGCGTACATCGAGGAGCACATCCACGAAGTGCGCAAGAAGGAGATGGACGAGGCGCGCGAGATCCTCGGGGTGAGCCAGGAATGGCTCGGCTTCGTCGACTCCGGCCTGCCCGAGGGCGACCCGCTGCCGCCGCTTCCCGAGGGCTGTTTCGCCCTCGAGGACGTCGACGTGGCCGCCGGGCGACTGGTGAGGTCCATCCGTTCCTACCGCCCGCAGGTCATCACGACCTACGACGAGAACGGCGGGTACCCCCACCCCGACCACATCATGACCCACAAGATCTCGATGGTCGCCTTCGACGGCGCGGGGGACGCGGAGAAGTTCCCCGAGTCCGAGTTCGGGCCCGTCTGGCAGCCGCAGAAGCTCTACTACAACCAGGGCTTCAACCGGCCGCGCACGGTCGCGCTGCACGAGGCGCTGCTGGAGCGCGGCATGGAGTCGCCGTACGGGGAGTGGCTGGAGCGCTGGAAGGAGTTCCAGCGCGCCGAGCGCACGCTGACCACGTACGTACCGTGCGCGGACTTCTTCGAGATCCGCGACAAGGCGCTGATCGCGCACGCGACGCAGATCGACCCCGACGGCGGCTGGTTCCGGGTTCCGATGGACATCCAGAAGAAGGTCTGGCCGACCGAGGAGTACGAGCTGGCGAAGTCTCTGGTCGATACCTCCCTCCCCGAGGACGACCTCTTCGCGGGCATCCGCGAGAATGACTGATATGAGCGCAAGCGCAAACCTCGCACTGACGCATCTCGTCCCTCTGGCCAAGGAGGTCGACGACAACAAGGTCACGCCCGGTGTCCTGGGCTTTCTTGTCTTCGCGGCGCTGGCCGTGGGGGTGTGGCTGCTGATGAAGTCGATGAACCGGCACATGGGGAAGGTCAACTTCGAGGAGGCGCCGGATCCGAAGGGGGACGGGGCGTCCAAGGAATCCCGGGGGACGTCGGGCCCTGCGGCGGCGTGAGGCCGTGAGGGGGCGGGGGTGACGTGACGCCTGCGGCGGGCCTTGTCCCCGACCCGCCTCTTCCCGAACTGGGGGCAAGCCCCCAGACCCCGTATGCGACCTTCGGCCGCATGTCCTCAAACGCCGGGCAGGCTGAAAACTCAGCCTGCCCGGCGTTTGACGGCTACGTCGACGCCGTGACCGGGACGCCCATCACCTCGCGCGCGTGGCGGTTCGGAACCATTCCCAGGTGCCAGGCCTGCCAGCCGTCCTCCAGGTGGACGCCGCGCTCCAGCATCACCGCCAGCGCCTCCGCGCAGTCCTCCAGCTTGCCGTCGCGCGAGGAATGCGACGTACCCATCAGCTGAGCCAGCTCCTCCTGGGCCACCACCGTGCCGACCTCTATGCCGCCCGGCGACGCGAACGGCAGCAGCGTGCAGCGCAGGAAGCGTGCCCAGTCCGAGCCGCGGTCGTCCTGGTACGAGGCGAACAGCTCCGTCGCCTCGTCGCACAGCGCCAGCGCCTGCGCCGCGCGGTTGTTGCCCGCGTCGATCAGCGCCAGTTCCAGGCAGGTCCACGCCTCGCCGTGAGCCACCCCGATGCGGTGGAAGTCGGCGCGGGCGTCGACCAGGAGCTGGCGGGCGAAGCCGGAGTTACGGAGGTTGCCGGTCTGGGCCGCGCGCTGGTCGCGGGTGACGCGGCCCGAGTGGTGGCGGGCGCAGGCCAGACCGTAGACGTCACGCATCCGCGAGAACATCGTCCGGGCCCGCTCCAGCTCCCGTACCGCCTGGTCGCGGTCGCCGCCCTCCTCCAGCGCCTGGCCGAGGTAGTACAGCGTCCACGCCTCACCGCGCGCGTCCTCGTTGTCCCGGTGCCGGGAGAGCGCCTGGCGCAGCTGATCCACCGCGGGGGCCGGGTCGCCGTCCACCAGACGCGCCCTGGCCAGCTGGGTCAGCGCCCACGCCTCACCGCGGCCGTCACGGGTGCGGCCGTACAGATCCAGCGCCGTACGCAGCTCCGACTCGGCGCGCGGGACGTCGCCCATGCGCAGGCACACCTGTCCCAGCTGGAAATGCGTCCAGGCCTCGCCGTGGAGCGACTCGCCCTCCCGGTGCAGGGTCAGCGCCGTCGCCAGCAGGGTCAGCGCCTCCGCGAGATTGGCCCGGTCGCGCTCGACTGCGGCCAGCGCGTGCAGCGACCACGCCCGGTCCTCGGCCTGCTCGTCGGACGACTGCAGCTCGATCGCCTCGTGCAGCTTCGCCGCGGCCTCGGTGAGATTGCCCTGGTGGTGCAGGGTGATGCCGAGCGAGCAGAGCGCGAGGGCCGTACCCGAGTCGTTCTGCGCCTCCCGGTAGAGGCCCACGACGGACGAGAGGGTCGTACGGGCCTTGTCGAGCTCGCCGAGCTGACGGGCCGCGATGCCGGTACGCCAGCGTACGGAGCGCTCCAGCAGCCCCTGGTCCACCGCCTGCGAGAGCTCACTGATCTCGCCGAGGCGGTACAGGTCGCCGCGCAGCAGGCAGTAGTCGCACAGCGCGCCCAGCAGACCCAGCACCGTCTGCTGGTTCACGCCCTCCGCGTGCCGCAGCGCCGAGGTGATGAAGCTCGACTCGTCGTCCAGCCAGCGCAGCGCCGCGTCCAGCGAGGCGAAGCCGTGCGCCCCGAACTGGCCCGCCCGCGTGGACATCTTGCCGTCCACCATGCGGATCACGGCCCCGGCCAGGTCCGCGTAGTTCTGGATCAGCCGCTCCTGTGCGGCCGCCCGCTCCTTGGCCTCCTCCTCGTCGAGAAGCCTGGCCTGGGCGAAGGACCGTACGGCATCGTGCAGCCGGTAACGGCTGGCCCGCACATGGTCGATCAGGCCCGTCCTCGCGAGGTCCGACAGCAGCCGCTGCGCCTCCTGCTCGTCCGTGGCCAGCAGCGCGGCCGCCGCTGCCGCGCCCAGCGAGGCCCGTCCGGCCAGCGCGAGCCGGCGCAGCAGCCGCCGCGCCTGCTCGGACTGATCGGTGTAGCGCAGCCACAGCGCACGCTCGACCGGATCCACGGGACCGTAGGCGCCCAGGTCCGCCGCGAGCTGATGCGCGGTCCGGGGGCCGAGCGAGGAGCCCGCGATACGCAGCGCCAGCGGCAGACCGCCGCACAACTCCCGTACTGCGTCCGCCGATTGAGCGTCGTACGGACCGGACGAAGCCTCCTCGGCCGACGCCCGCAGCAGCTCCTCCGCGCCCGCCGGATCCAGCGCATCGACCGGCAGCTGGTGCACCCACGCCGGAATGTCGTCCGCCAGGTCGAGCGGCCTGCGCGCGGTCACCAGCACCAGACTGTCCGAACGCTCCGGCACCAGCGTGCGCACCTGCGCCGCATCGCTCGCGTCGTCCAGCACCACCGTCACCGGCAGGCCCGTCAGGTGCTGGTGATACAACTCGCTCAGCCGCCGCACCTGCTGCTCCGCCGAGGACCGCTCACGGAACAGCAACTGCTCGCGCGGCGCGCCCAGCCGGTTCAGCAGATGCAGCAGCGCGTCCCGCGTGGACAGCGGATCGGCGCTGTCGCCCCGCAGATCGACGACGCACGCGCCCCGGAACTGGTCCTTGAGATGGTGCGCGGCCCGCACGGCCAGAGTCGTACGCCCCGAACCCGCATCGCCGTAGAGCACCACGACCGTCGGCTTCGTCTCCGTCGAGGCGCGGGCCGCGTGCACCCACTGCGTGATCTGAGTCATCGCCTCCCGGCGGCCCGCGAACGGCCCTCCCCCAGAGCCTCCGGCCTGGGAGGTACCCCCACCGAGCTCCGGCAGATGCCCGAAGGACTGCTCCAGCACGGACCGCCTGCGTGCCGCCGCGCTGCGGTCCGCGCCCCGCAGCTGGGGCGCCACGGCGGGCTTCTTCGTCGCGGTACGGGTGGAGGAGGCCAGCATCCGCTGCTGGTCCAGGAAAGGGCGGATGCCCCGTACCTCCAGGGCCGTCAGCCACTGCAGCCGCAGCTGCTCGGCCCCGCCCGGCTGCCCGAGCGCACCGGCCCTGCGGTGCGCGGCCGGCCAGTGCGACGCGGTCACCTTGGCGACGGTCGTCGCCGCCCCGGCGACGGCGACGACTGCCCCGGCCCCGAGAGCGGTACCCGTGGCCGTGCCCAGCGCGACATCCGCGCCGATCGCCGCGATCGCCGCAACGGCCGTCACCAGCAAGGGAGTCGACACATTGCGCCGACTGAACCGCTCGGCCAGCGGCTGCTGCCCGGCCTCCGCCTCGGCCAGCGCCTGCTGGTACGCGGCGTACTCCTCGTCCGCGTTCGCCGCCATACCGTCCAGGGCGGCCCGCGCGCGTGCCAGCAGCACGGAGGAGTCCGCCCGCCCTCCCGAACGCCGTACCTCTTCCTCGACGGCGCGTACCAACAGCCGCTCGGCTTCCGCCCGATGGCTGTCCCGCATATGCGTCCCCCTCCGAAGCTCCGGTTCCGTTCCGGTACCGGTTCCGGCCCGTCTCGGGTTCCGGTTCCGTTCCGGCGACAAGTGTCCTGCGTACGGCGCGTCAGCGCGAGAGACTCTGACGATCATCCTCACCTGAGAGAGGATGAGTACATGCCGAACCGCCTCGCCCATGAGACTTCCCCCTACCTCTTGCAACACGCCGACAACCCGGTCGACTGGTGGCCGTGGTCGGGCGAGGCCTTCGAGGAGGCGCGCAAGCGCGGGGTGCCGGTGCTGCTGAGCGTCGGCTACTCGAGCTGCCACTGGTGTCATGTCATGGCTCACGAGTCCTTCGAGGACGACGAGACCGCGGCGTATGTGAACGAGCACTTCGTCCCGGTCAAGGTCGACCGCGAGGAGCGCCCCGACGTCGACGCCGTCTACATGGAGGCCGTGCAGGCCGCCACCGGGCAGGGCGGCTGGCCCATGACCGTCTTCCTCACCGCGGACGGTGAGCCCTTCTACTTCGGTACGTACTTCCCGCCCGAGCCGCGGCACGGCATGGCCTCCTTCCGGCAGATCCTCGAAGGCGTCGCCGCCGCCTGGGCCGAGCGGCGCGACGAGGTCGGTGAGGTCGCCGGGAAGATCGTCCGGGATCTGGCCGGGCGTTCGCTCGCGTACGGCGGGGAGGGTGTGCCCGGTGAGGAGGAGCTGGCGCAGGCGCTGCTCGGGCTTACCCGTGAGTACGACGAGCGGAGCGGCGGCTTCGGCGGCGCGCCCAAGTTCCCGCCGTCCATGGCTGTGGAGTTCCTGCTGCGCCACTACGCCCGGACCGGGTCCGACGGGGCGCTGCAGATGGCCGCCGAGACCTGTGCGGCGATGGCCCGCGGTGGGATCTACGACCAGCTCGGCGGGGGTTTTGCGCGGTATTCGGTGGACCGTGAGTGGGTGGTGCCGCACTTCGAGAAGATGCTCTACGACAACGCCCTGCTGTGCCGGGTGTACGCGCATCTGTGGCGGGCGACCGGTTCGGAGCTGGCCCGGCGGGTGGCGCTGGAGACCGCGGACTTCATGGTGCGGGAGCTGCGTACGGCCGAGGGCGGGTTCGCCTCGGCGCTGGACGCGGACAGCGATGACGGCACGGGCAGGCATGTCGAGGGCGCGTTCTATGTGTGGACGCCCCAGCAGCTGCGTGAGGTGCTGGGCGAGAATGACGGGCAGCGGGCCGTCGAGCTGTTCGGGGTGACGGAGGAGGGGACCTTCGAGGAGGGCGCGTCGGTCCTGCAACTCCCGGACGGCGAGGTGGATCCGTCGGTCAAGGAGCGGCTGCTCGCAGCGCGGGCGCTGCGGGCGCGTCCGGGGCGGGACGACAAGGTGGTCGCCGCGTGGAACGGTCTGGCGATCGCGGCGCTCGCCGAGGTGGGTGCGTACTTCGAGCGTCCGGATCTCGTCGAGCGGGCCACCGAGGCCGCCGATCTGTTGGTGCGGCTGCACATGGACAACGGCGCGCGGCTGGCCCGTACGTCCAAGGACGGCCGGCCCGGCGCGCACGCCGGGGTGCTTGAGGACTACGCGGATGTCGCCGAGGGCTTCCTGGCGCTCGCGGGTGTGACCGGGGAGGGGGTGTGGCTGGAGTTCGCGGGCTTCCTGCTGGACATCGTCATCGACCAGTTCGTGGCGGAGGGCGGGGCGTTGTACGACACGGCTCATGATGCCGAGCCGTTGATCCGCCGTCCGCAGGATCCGACGGACAACGCGACCCCGTCGGGCTGGACGGCGGCGGCCGGTGCCCTGCTTTCGTATGCGGCGCACACCGGCTCGGAGGCTCATCGCACGGCTGCGGAGGGCGCGTTGGGTGTGGTGAAGGCGCTCGGCCCGCGGGCGCCGCGCTTCATCGGCTGGGGGCTGGCGGTCGCGGAGGCGCTGCTCGACGGGCCGCGTGAGGTGGCCGTGGTCGGGCCCCAAGGCGACGCGGCGACGCGGGAGTTGCACCGTACGGCGCTGCTGGCGCAGGCTCCCGGCGCGGTGGTCGCGGTGGGCGAACAGGACAGTGAGGAGTTCCCGTTGCTGCGGGAGCGCCACCTGGTGGACGGCGGCCCGGCGGCGTACGTCTGCCGGAATTTCGCGTGCCGGATGCCCACGACGGACCCGGCTGAGCTTGCCGGGCAGCTCGGCGGCCGCTGAGGCCGACGGGGGCGCGGTGCGGTAGGCGCCTGCGGCGGGCCTTGTCCCCTACCCGCCCTCCCCCCAGACTCCGTCCGGGGGGACCCCCAACCTCCCCGTGTGCGACCTTCGGCCGCATGTCCTCAAACGCCGCACATCCAGCCTCGCCGGCGTTTGAGGCGCGGGGGTCTGGGGCGGAGCCCCCGAACGGGTCTGGGGCGGAGCCCCAGTTCAGGGAAGGGGCGGGGTAGGGGAACACCCCCGGTCAGAGCCGCAGCCCGCCCTGGATCGTCGTCAGCGCCCGGTCCAGCAGCGCGATCATGATGTCAACGCGGCGTCGGGTGCGGAAACGCCGAACGGCCCGTGGCGGGTGCCACGGGCCGTTCGGCGAAGGAGGTGCCGAGCGCGTCAGGAGTGCTGGTACGCCACCAGCGAGATCCCCACGTAGTGCACGACGAAAGCCGCGAGCGTGAAGGAGTGGAAGACCTCGTGGAAGCCGAACCACCGGGGGGAGGGGTTCGGCCGCTTCATTCCGTAGATCACGCCGCCCGCGCTGTAGAGCAGCCCGCCGACGATCACCAGGACAAGCACCGCGATCCCGCCGGCGCGCATGAAGTCGGGCAGGAAGAAGACGGCCGCCCAGCCCATCGCGATGTAGCAGGGGGTGTAGAGCCAGCGCGGGGCACCCACCCAGAAGACCCGGAAGGTGATGCCCGCCACGGCCGCCGCCCAGACCGCCCACAGCAGCGTCCGGCCGGTGGAAGCGGGGAGCAGGAGCATCGTCAGCGGCGTGTACGTGCCCGCGATGATCAGGAAGATATTGGCGTGGTCGAGGCGGCGCAGTACGGCCTCGCCGCGCGGGCCCCAGTTGCCGCGGTGGTAGAGCGCGCTCACCCCGAAGAGCAGGCACGCGGTGAAGACGTAGATCGCGCAGGCGACCCGGGCCTTGGTGGTGTCGGCCAGCGCCGTGAGCACGAGCCCGGCGACCAGGACGGCGGGAAACATCCCGGCGTGCAGCCAGCCGCGCAGCCGCGGTTTGTGCGGTGTGGGCTCTATGTCGGTCGCTTCCGGCACGGCAGAGGTCATGGCGTGGATGTTACCTACGCAACCGTAGGTAACGAGGCCGTCTGCGGGCCTCGTTACAAGCCTCACACCGCCATGGCCTAAACGCTCGGCGGGGGGTGGCGGGATTGCGAGTGGCGATGCTCACGTGAGAGGTCCTCTGGACATATGCGCACAGGGCACCGATGATCAGATGAGTGCGGTCGGCACCGGATGAGCGCCAGAAGAGCAAGGGACCGAAGCATCCGGGTCGCAGCCCCCACGGGGCATCAACCTTCATATCCCTCACTTAGGAGCGATCGTGGCGCGCGACATCGCGGCTCCCAGCACCGTCCCCAGCAACCACCAGGAGCTCATCTCCTGGGTCGACGAGATCGCAGCAATCACGCAGCCGGACAGCGTCGTCTGGTGTGACGGATCCGAGGCCGAGTACGAGCGCCTGTGCGAGGAGCTCGTCGCCAAGGGCACCTTCAAGAAGCTGGACCCGATCAAGCGCCCGAACTCCTACTACGCCGCGTCCGACCCGACCGACGTCGCGCGCGTCGAGGACCGCACCTTCATCTGCTCCGAGAAGGAGGAGGACGCGGGCCCGACGAACCACTGGAAGGCTCCCGCGGAGATGAAGGAGATCTTCGCCGGTGAGAAGGGCATCTTCCGCGGCTCGATGCGCGGCCGGACGATGTACGTGGTGCCGTTCTGCATGGGCCCGCTCGGCTCCGACCTCTCCGCGATAGGCGTCGAGATCACCGACTCCGCGTACGTCGCCGTCTCCATGCGCACGATGACCCGCATGGGACAGCCCGTCCTCGACGAGCTCGGCTCCGACGGCTTCTTCGTCAAGGCCGTGCACACGCTGGGCGCGCCCCTCGCCGAGGGCGAGCAGGACGTCCCCTGGCCCTGCAACTCCACCAAGTACATCTCGCACTTCCCCGAGACGCGCGAGATCTGGTCGTACGGCTCGGGCTACGGCGGCAACGCCCTGCTCGGCAAGAAGTGCTACGCGCTGCGCATCGCCTCCGTCATGGCGCGCGACGAGGGCTGGCTCGCCGAGCACATGCTGATCCTCAAGCTCACCCCGCCGCAGGGTGAGCCCAAGTACGTCACCGCGGCCTTCCCGAGCGCCTGCGGCAAGACCAACCTCGCCATGCTGGAGCCCACGATCTCCGGCTGGACCGTGGAGACCATCGGCGACGACATCGCCTGGATGCGCTTCGGCGAGGACGGCCGGCTGTACGCGATCAACCCCGAGGCGGGCTTCTTCGGCGTCGCGCCCGGCACCGGTGAGCACACCAACGCCAACGCCATGAAGACCATGTGGGGCAACTCCGTCTTCACCAACGTCGCACTGACCGACGACGGCGACGTGTGGTGGGAGGGCATGACTGAAGAGCTGCCCGCGCACCTCACCGACTGGAAGGGCAACGACTGGACGCCCCAGTCCGAGACCCCGGCCGCCCACCCCAACGCCCGCTTCACCGTCCCGGCCGGGCAGTGCCCGATCATCGCGCCGGAGTGGGAGGACCCGAAGGGTGTGCCGATCTCGGCGATCCTCTTCGGCGGCCGCCGCGCCAGCGCTGTCCCGCTGGTGACCGAGTCCTTCGACTGGCAGCACGGTGTCTTCCTCGGTGCGAACGTCGCCTCCGAGAAGACCGCCGCCGCCGAGGGCAAGGTCGGCGAGCTGCGCCGCGACCCGTTCGCGATGCTGCCGTTCTGCGGCTACAACATGGGCGACTACATGGGCCACTGGCTCAAGGTCGGCAAGAACGCGGACGCGTCCAAGCTGCCGAAGATCTACTACGTGAACTGGTTCCGCAAGAACGACGAGGGCAAGTTCGTCTGGCCCGGCTTCGGCGAGAACGGCCGCGTCCTGAAGTGGATCGTGGAGCGCCTGGCGGGCAAGGCCGAGGGCGTCGAGACGCCTATCGGCATCCTGCCGACGCGTGAGGCGCTCGACACGGACGGCCTTGATCTGCCCGAGGCGGACCTGGACTTCCTGCTCAAGGTCGACAAGGACGTCTGGCGCGAGGAGGCGGCGCTGATCCCCGAGCACCTCAACACCTTCGGTGACCACGCGCCGAAGGAGCTGTGGGACGAGTACCGCGCGCTGGTCTCGCGTCTCGGCTGAGTGCTCGGCGTCCACCTGAGGAAACGTCGCGGCGGGCCTGCCTGACATCCGCCCTGACCTGTGGGGTCAAACGACCCGCCGCGTCCCCGGCCCCCGGAGCCCCCTCACGGCTCCGGGGGCCGGACCTGTTTTTTTGCGCCTAGGGCCTGTCGTTTGGATCAGGCCGGATCAGTGAGCGGCCCGCCGCGGAGCGGCTGATGTCACTGTGGTGCGTGCGATCGCAGGCCGGAGGATGGGGTCCCCCCGCCGAAGGCAGGGGGAGAGCCGACGCGGAGCGTCGGCGACTGACGCAACGCGGCATGGGGGCACCTCCCGTGCCCGAAGGGCTACGGGGGAGTGCGTGCCAGGCCACGCGAACCCGGCAAGATCCGAACGACAGGCCCTAAACCGGCGCCGCTCTCGCGGACCTGGCTGGTCGCCGTCCGGGTTCCTCAATTGATGGTTGCGGCGACCAGAGGTCAGCGGCACGCGGTCACAGCCGCCGCGCCGGGATTCGTGGCGTGGATCGCGGTGACGCAGGTGGCGGTGACATAGGTGGCACCCGGTCCGTGCGCCTCCTCGGCACGCGGACCGGGGCCGTCAGTGGGCGCCTGCCGGTGCGAGGGCGGCGGAGTGCACGTCCATCCGCTCGGCCGCGAGGATCGCGGCGGCGGTGTCGGCGCGGGATGCCGCGACGACGAGGGCGCGGCCCGCGATGTCGTGGGCGCGGCGGTGGAGGACGCCGGTGTCGGCGGCGCTGAGGCCGGCGTGGCGGGCGGGCGGCGCGCCGCGCAGCCGGGCGACCTGCTCGGCGATGCGCTCGGCGGCCTCGTCGAGGCCCAGTTCGTCGGTCACGGCGAGGAGCGCGGACAGGTGGCCCGCGAGCTGGATGTCCAGCTCTTCCTCGCGACTGCGGTGCGGGTAGTCGGCCTGCGCGTCGGCCTGCATGCGATGGACCGACTTGGTGCGGATCGGCTCGTACATGGGATGGCCTCCTGCGTGGGTCGTCAGGAGACCATCCTAGCTTGGATTCCGTCTAAAGTTGAGCTGGATCCGGCAATCGGGCGAGATACCTCAGGGCTGGCTGTATCCGTCCAGGAACGTCCCGATCCGCGTCACCGCGTCCGCCAGCTCCTTCGCCGCGGGCAGCGTCACGATCCGGAAGTGATCGGGCTCCGGCCAGTTGAAGCCCGTACCGTGCACGACCATGATCTTTTCGGCGCGCAGCAGGTCGAGCACCATCTGGCGGTCGTCCTTGACTTTGTAGACCTTGGGGTCGAGCCGCGGGAACAGATACAGCGCACCCTTCGGCTTGACGCAGGTCACGCCCGGGATCTGGGTGAGCAGGTCGTACGCGACGTCCCGCTGCTCCAGGATCCGCCCGCCCGGCAGGACGAGGTCCTCGATCGACTGCCGGCCGCCCAGCGCGGTGGCGACCGCGTGCTGCGAGGGCATGTTCGCGCACAGGCGCATATTGGCGAGGATGGTCAGGCCCTCGATGTACGAGGCGGCATGCGCCTTCGGGCCGCAGACGGCCATCCAGCCGGAGCGGTACCCGGCGACCCGGTAGTTCTTCGACAGCCCGTTGAAGGTCAGGACCATCAGGTCCGGCGCGATCGCGGCGGTCGGCGTGTGCGTGGCGCCGTCGTAGAGGATCTTGTCGTAGATCTCGTCGGAGCAGACGATCAGGTTGTGCCGGCGGGCGATCTCGGTGAGGCCGCGGAGCATCTCCTCGCTGTACACCGCGCCCGTGGGGTTGTTCGGGTTGATGATCACGATCGCCTTGGTGCGGTCGGTGATCTTCCGCTCGATGTCCGCGAGATCGGGCATCCAGTCGGCCTGCTCGTCGCAGCGGTAGTGCACGGCGGTGCCGCCCGCGAGCGACACGCACGCGGTCCACAGCGGATAGTCCGGGGCAGGTACGAGCACCTCGTCGCCGTCGTCGAGCAGCGCCTGCATCGACATCTGGATCAGCTCGGAGGCGCCGTTGCCGAGGTAGATGTCCTCGACGTCGAGGTCGATGCCCTTGGTCTGGTAGTGCTGCATCACCGCGCGGCGTGCGGACAGCAGGCCCTTCGCGTCGCCGTAGCCGTGCGCGTCGCCGAGATTGCGGAGGATGTCCTCCAGGATCTCGGGCGGGCACTCGAAACCGAAGGCTGCGGGGTTGCCGGTGTTGAGCTTGAGGATGCGATGACCTGCTGCCTCAAGCCGCATCGCCTCCTCGAGGACCGGACCCCGGATTTCGTAACAGACGTTTGCGAGCTTCGTCGACTGGATCACCTGCATGCCCGTGAGCTTACGGGCGCGTAAAGCTGATCGCTTGGTGTTTACGGCCACCGGGGCGTGGCACGAATGTCCGCTTTTGTTGCATCGGCCGGTGGGAGCGCCCGCTTCCCTTCGAAAGGGCCACCGGCACGGTGCCTGCACCTGCGGATTGCGTTACGAGAGCGGCGAGCGGACGGGCCGGTGTTGTCCTCGTCACCTTGCCGACGACACCGGCTCCGCCCTGCGCGGCCCCGGTCGCCGGAGCCCGCCCCGGACGATCACTTCCGCGATCTCGGCTCAACTCTCTTAGCGGCACCCCCTACGGCGTAGGGATGCGAATCCCCCCTTCAGGCGGCGAGAGTTGCCGTACTCGACCCCAGCGCTGCCGTCTTCCTCTCCGCTACGACAACGAAGAGGTCGGCGTCCACTGGCCGTGCCCGGCGACGGTCTTGAGCTCGGCGAGACTCTGCAAGAGGGCGCTCTGCGCGAGCCGGTCAGTGAGCGATGGAGTCGATCAGTTCGCGTGCCCCTTGACGGAGCAGTGCAACGGCGACCGACGTTCCCAGGGTCGCGGGGTCGAGCGGGCCCGCCCACTCGTGGGCGTTCAGGACCCTCTTCCCGTCGGGGGCGAACACACACGCCCGCAGCGAAAGGTCGCCACTGCCCTCAGCGGTGGCGAATCCGGCGATCGGGCTGTTGCAGTGGCCCTGCAGCACGTGGAGCAGCATGCGCTCCGCTGTCACTTCTCGGTGCGTGTCCGGGTCGCCGAGGCCGCTGACCGTGTGGATCAGGTCCTGGTCGCCTTCGCGACACTGGAGGGCCAGGACGCCCGCACCGATCGGGGGGCACATGGCCTCGGTCGACAGAGTCTCGGTGATGACATCGGTGCGGCCGATGCGCTCCAGGCCGGAGACCGCCAGGAGCAGCGCGTCGGCTTCGCCCGCGGCGAGTTTGTCCAGGCGGCGGTTGGCGTTGCCGCGCATCGGTACGCACTCGAGCTGCGGGTGGGAGGCGGCGAGTTGCGCGATGCGGCGTACGGAGGAGGTGCCGATCCGGGTCCCGGCCGGAAGCTGATCGAGCGTGAGCCCCGCCGGGTGAATGAGGGCGTCGCGGATGTCGTCACGCTTGAGAAAGGCGGCGAACGTCGTGCCTGCGGGCAGCGGCCGGTCGGCGGGGACGTCCTTGACGCAATGCACTGCGAGGTCGGCCTCGCCGGCGAGCAACGCGGCGTCGACCTCCTTGGTGAAAGCGCCCTTCCCCTCGACCAGAGCCAGATCGCCCATCCATTTGTCCCCGGTGGTCTTGACCGGGACGACCTCGGTGACGATGCAGGGGTGGAGCGCGGCCAGTTCGGTCCGCACACGCTCCACTTGGGCGAGCGCCATCGGCGAGTCACGGGAGACGATGCGGATCAGCTCAGGGGCGGACATGGCATCCACCATAGAGCGTCACGTGCGCCCCAACGCCCAGTTCTCACGCCCATCTCGGTGTTGTCGCAAGGAGATTGCACGCCAGATTGCACGCAACCAGTCGTCCGGGACACCGAGCGACCCCCGCGGCCCCGGCCACCGCAAAGACAGCGGCCGGGGCAGAGAGCCTGCTCAGGACTCCTCGCATTCCTTCCAGGCGAGCCGGTAGACGGTGTTGATGTCACCGTCCGTCGAGTCCATCGTCATGAAACTGGTCGTTTTCTTGGGGTCCGATGTCCCGGCGTTCACACGCACTTCGGTGTTGATGTTGAAGTTGCGCTTCACTCCGCACGGTGCCCACACCAACTGACCCCATTCCGTGGAGTCCGATGCCTGCCAGTTGTCGTCAAGTGGCCCCTTGAAGGGGTGATTTCTGGCCGCCGTATCCGGCGAGCCCTGGAAGTAGTACGAGGCTTTCTGCATTGCCGTGGCACCGGACTGGAGGCTCGCGAAGCCCCGGTAGTCGGCGCTTGCCACCGCGTACGTGAAGCCCTGCGGGACATGGACGACCAGGTTGAGCTGGCAGTTCTTGCGGAAGTCGGTCGGGTTCGCGCCCACGCCCACTTTCGCGAGGTACTCGCTGTATGTCACGGTGAAGGCGGTGTTGTCCTCGGACACGGCCACCGCGGCGGACCCCGGGCGACAGCCCGATCCATTGACCGTTGCGATGTCGATCGTGATTTTGTCAGGGGGCGTGTGGTTGACCGCGGAAGCGTTCTGAGCAGCCAGCAGCGAAGCAAGAATTGCCGCTGTCGCGCCGCCCGCGAAAAGTGCACGGGACATGATTCTCCCATCGGGGAAATGTGAGGGGTTCATCCCGGAACAGGCCATGGCTAACCATGGACATGTCAACTCTTCAAACATTTCTTGGCACTTCTCGAAGAGCCGGATCGACCTGAATGGTAGGTACCGGCGGAACGGCTGGCTAGGGCCGTAATCGGCCAGCCGCACTCACGGCCGGCCCGCACGCAAAGGCGGCCCCGAGGTGAGCTCTCGCGCTCCTCGGGGCCGCTCGGTGCTGAATGTCAGTCGATGGCGCAGGTGTTGGCCATGGCCGGGTTGAGCAGGCCGATCAGCGTGGCCGTGTTGCCGCAGGCGATCAGGGGGACGTGAATCGGAACCTGAATCACGTTGCCGGACAGGACGCCGGGGGAACCGACGGCGGCGCCCTCCGCACCCGCGTCCGCCATGGCGGGGGCGGCGCCGCCCATGGCCATGATGACGCCCGCCACGACGGCTGCAGCCTTCTTGTGCTTCATCTGTGTGATCCTTTCAGCAGTGGTGCCCGTACGCAGGCGCGACCTTCGCGCGTTGCGCTGCCAGTTTCCTGTTCATGGGCACCGCCGCATGGACTGGTAACGATTGGATTCCCGCAAAGAAACCTCAATATGGCCGCCAGTTCGAGAAGTCACTCGGATGCCTCGCGGGCAGTTTATTAAACTGCCGAGTAGTTTCTTTGCGATAAGGCTCTTGCCGCTTCGCGGGGCGTCATTTTCTCATTCACCGGAACATTTGACGCCCTGAAAGAGGCGCACCCCCCGAACGCTCGATGCCCGGGGGGTGCACGTGTCGCAGCGAGTGTCAGACGCCGGTGGAGCCGTTGCCGGACAGGGCCGAGATGTCGTCGAGGATGTGGGACAGGGCCTCGTCGCCCTTGGCCTGGGTGGCGTTCTCGGTGCACTGCTGGGTCTGCGGGCTCGACAGGATCGGGATGTCCTGTGCGGAGATCGGGACGACGCCGACGAGCGAGCCGACGTCGGCCTTGGCCGGCAGGCCGACGCAGGGCTTGTTGAGCGAGCCCTGGGCGAGGCCCATCTGCGGGCTCATGTCGCCGTTGGTGACGGAGTTGCCGAACTCCTGCGAGGCGCCTTCGCCGCTGGTCGACGTGGTGCCCCCGTCGTTGCCGATGGCCATGGCCTGAGGAGCCATCGAGGCACCGACGCCCACCATCGAAGCGGTGACGGCCGCAGTCGCCAGAATCTTCTTGATCACTTTTCGTCCCTTTTCGCTTTGATCGATCGATCGTGGAGCAGACTGATCAACTGCGCCCGACGGGTTTGGTTCCGTGCATTCACCCGAATGTCGCAACGATTTGATATGCGGTCCGGAATGCAATATCGGCGGAGGGCCTGTCAGAAGGCCCTCCGCCGACGGGAGCAGATCGTCGCGGGCACCCGGCTGCGCCATGCCAACAGGAGACACGACTGCCCCACGACGCAATGCGTCGCCGGCTGGAGGCCTGCAACCGGAGCAGATCCCATGCACGGTCTGCACGGCCATTCCATCACCTCAGGAGAGCCGTCCGGACCCGTATTCACCCGTTTGCCGAATGAATTCTCGGCGATCGGAGCAATCTCGAATTGGGGCACAATGAGGGCGTCCAGCACGCAATCGAAGCGGTGAAAACTACATGACAATGACAGAGGACGGACCGGTGTTCGTCGGGCGGCGGAGAAGGCGAAGGACTCACGAGGGCACGATCGGCGGCAGTCGTGCCTTCTCCTGGCTTCTGGTGATCACGGGTGCGGCGGGTCTGCTGGCGTCGTGGGTGATCACGATCGACAAGTTCAAGCTGCTGGAGGATCCGGGTTTCACGCCGGGGTGCAGTCTGAATCCGGTGGTGTCCTGCGGGAACATCATGAAGAGCGAGCAGGCGTCGGCGTTCGGGTTCCCGAATCCGATGTTGGGGCTTGTGGCGTATTCGATGGTGATCGCGATCGGTGTGGCGCTGCTGGCGGGGGCGCGTTACCGGCGCTGGTACTGGCTGGGTCTCAATGCCGGGTGTCTGTTCGGGGTGGGCTTTTGTGCCTGGCTGCAGTATCAGTCGCTGTACGAGATCAACGCGCTGTGCCTGTGGTGCTCGCTGGCCTGGATCGCCACCATCGTGATGTTCTGCTACGTCACGCTGCACAACATCGAGCACCGGATCATCAAGGTGCCGGAGGGGCTGCGCAAGGGACTGCTGGAGTTCCACTGGCTGCCGCCGGTGCTCTGGATCGGCATCATCGGGATGCTCGTCCTGACCCGCTGGTGGGACTTCTGGACCAGCTGAGCAGGACCCGTACCGACAGGACCGGTACAGACAGCGAAGACCCCGGCAACCTGCAAGAGGTGCCGGGGTCTTGCTTGCTGGCTCATGCCCCGAGGGGCGAGTGTCAGCTGTCGGCGGAGCCGTTGCCGGACAGGGCCGAGATGTCGTCGAGGATGTGGGAGAGCGACTCGTCGCCCTTGGCCTGGGTCGAGTTCTCGGTGCACTGCTGGGTCTGCGGGCTCGACAGGATCGGGATGTCCTGCACGGAGACCGGGACGACGCCGACGAGCGAGCCGACGTCGGCCTTGGCCGGCAGGCCGACGCAGGGCTTGTTGAGCGAGCCCTGGACGAGGCCCATCTGCGGGCTCATGTCCCCCCAGGTCTCCGCGTTGCCGTAGACCTGCGAGGAGTTGGTGCCGCTTTCCGACGTCGTGCCGGTGTCGTTCCCGATGGCCATAGCCTGCGGAGCCATCGCCGCGCCCGCGGCCGCCACGGAGAGGGTGACCGCCGCGGTCGCCATAACCTTCTTGAGCATGTTCTGTCCTTAAGTCTCGTGGATGCCCGCCAGTGGAGCTCCCTGGACAACTAGCACCTTTGAGAATTGGTTCTTCCGGTTCACTCCATTGGCCCCATGTTGCGTGCTCGTAGGGATATTGGGCCGAACAGGGGCATCGCTGGTGTCGGCCGTGTCATCTCTATGGGTAATCCGTTTCGATTTGAGTGAGCCCTAATGTTGGGCAGAACATCGAACAGAAGGTGCTATTTCCCATGAAGACTGCCAAGAAGGCCGCCCTGATCCTGGCCACCGCAGGTCTCGCCGCTGGTTCCGCGGCCGGCGCCGCGTTCGCCGACGCCGGTGCGGAGGGTGTCACCTCGGGCTCGCCGGGCGTGCTGTCGGGCAACGCGCTCCAGGCCCCGGTGCACGTGCCGGCCACCGTCTGCGGGAACACGATCGACGCGATCGGCCTGCTTAACCCGGCCTTCGGCAACATCTGCGCGAACGGCTGACCTCGCTCCACGCACAAGGGTGGCGCCATCGGTCCGAACCGGTGGCGCCACCCTTGTGCGGTTCCGGCCGGGAACAGTGAGAACGGCGGGAGGGGGTGCGGCCGCCGACGGTCGCACCCCCACCTGAACACACAGCCACAGACGGGCGGTTCAGCCGCCCAGTTCGACGCCGCCCAGCATGGGAGTGAGCTCGCCGGCCGTCTTCATGGCCTGCTGCGGGGCGTCGCCCTTGACCCCGTTCACACCCGCTGCGGTGTCGGCGACATCGCTCACCACGGACCCGCCTCCGTCCAGCAGCGGCGTCTGGCTGAGGGCCTGGGCAAGACCACCGTTGAGGCTCATGGGAGGCATGGACGGCGTCGTCGCGGCCATCGCGGGAGACGCGGCCCCCATCGCCGCTACGGAGCCGGCAACGATCGCAGCAACCCTCAAGTACTTCATCTCTTCGCATCCCTTTCTCCGACGGCGTTTCTCGCCGTCGTCGATATGGGTAACGAGTCCCGTCCGGAGGAGAAACCCTGGCTCCGGGGATCACCCGCTAGTGGGCCGAACTGCCTTGTGTGGCAAAGCTGTTGGAAGCCGGGTGCGGCTCGTGGAGCCAGCCCCGGCGCGGCGGGGGGCCGGGGAGAAGGTCGGCTTCGCCCCCCGGCGGGGGATAGCGGGAGAGGCGGGTCCACTCCACGTCGGGCCTGCCCGGCAGGGTGCGGCCGGCCGCGGCCCACTCCCGGGCGAGCTGTTCGTAGATGGGGCTGGTCCCGGCGGGCGGACTCGCCGGGCTCGGGGCTGAGAGCGTCTGGACGCGCTGCCATCGGGCAGAGGTGTTGGTCCTTGCCATACGACCGCCAACGCGCGCCCGCGGGCGAAGTCACTGCCGGAGCAGGGCATGGGGGGACAGGGGGAACGGTCTTTCGACCCCGTCGCACGTACCGGTGAGTTTCGCTCCCGCCGCACGATGCGGCACCTGGAGCTCCGGCTCCGCCATCCAGGTGAACGGCTGACTTCCCCTGGTCGGCAGGGCATTAGGGTGCCGGTCCATGACCACTGCTTCCCCTTCCCAGAACACCGTCCAGCGCGGCCATTTGGGCACCCTTTCCCTGCTTGCGTGGACCGGGAATCCCGAAGAGGGCCACGACATGCCCTATCTGATCGCCTACTCCCTCGGCGACGGCAAAGAAGGTGCCGAGGCGGGCGAGTCGGCGCTCCTCGCCGTGATCGACGAGCTCGGGCTCACACCTGGCGGGAGCGTGCACGACGCCACGCAGGCGAACAACTCCCCCATCCGGCTGCTTGTCCAGGGCGGGTACGCCGTTCTCAACATGCCCTATCTGTCGGCCCAGTGCCGCGCCCCGCAGGAGTGGCTCGCCGCCGCCGAGCAGCGCGGCCACGCGCACTTCATGGTGGCCAGCCGCCCCTGGCCCGAGGCGGTCCCGGGCCGGCCCGTCACCGAGGAGATGCTTCAGGCCTTCCTCGGCGACGAGGACACCCTCACCAGCGCGGCGCACATCCTGCTGCCGGTGAGCCGGCTGCGCCGCTGACGGGACCGGCCGGGCGACGGCGTACGACCGCGGCCTCCCCCTTTCGACAAGGGGGAGGCCGCAGTGCTGTGGGGCGGTGTTCAGCCGATCGCGCACAGGCCGCCGAAGGCCGGGTTGAGCAGCCCGACGACGTCCACCGTGTTGCTGCACACGTTGACCGGGACGTGGACGGGCGCCTGGACGGCGTTGCCCGAAGCGATACCGGGGGAGTTGGTGGCGGCGCCGAGTGCTCCGGCGTCAGCGGCGGCCATACCGGCACCGCCGGCCAGGATCGCACCCGTGCCGGCGACAACAGCGGCTGCCTTCGCGATACGCGACATCAGTTCTCCTTGCAAGATGAGAGCTCGGCCGCAGGGCCTGCGGCCGTCACGGTTTCAACGCCGTAACGCATGGCCGGTAACGGATGAAATGTCAAAGTCATCGCCATGGACGGCACCTGACCGGAAACCGTCCCTTGTCGGCCGACCCGGATCCCCTAACAATGCGCATGACAAACCGAAGACCCACTTCGGTCACAGAAGTCGCAAGAGGGGACCCCCACATGAAGAAGCCTCTCGTCGGCACGTTCCTGGCCCTGGCACTCCTCGGGGCGGGCGCGGCGCCCGCGATCGCGGTCACCACCGCGGACACGGCACCGGCCGGCACGACCGTCGCATCAGCCCGGCCCGCGGCCCATGTCACCGCCAAAGCGGTCGACTTCGCCGGGACGGTGGCGCTGAGCAACTGCTCCGGATCGGTGGTGCGGATGCCGGCGTCGGAGCCCGACGACCCCGCCCTCGTGCTCTCCAACGGGCACTGCATAGAGAGCGGCTTCCCGGCCGCGGGCGAGGTCATCGTCGATCAGCGGTCCAACCGCAGCTTCGGACTGCTCAACTCCGCGGGCAGCAGAGTCGGCACGCTGCGGGCGAGCAAGATCGCGTACGCGACGATGACGGACACCGACATCTCGCTGTACCAACTCACCAGCACGTACCAGCAGATAGAGAGCCGGTACGGCATCAAGGCGCTCGAACTGAACGCCGCGCACCCGGTGCAGGGCACGGCCATCAAGGTCGTCTCCGGCTACTGGAAGCGGATCTACAGCTGCAACATCGACGGCTTCGCCTACCGCCTCAAAGAGGGTGAGTGGACCTGGAAGGACTCGGTCCGCTACACCTCCAGCTGCAACACCATCGGCGGCACCTCGGGCTCGCCGGTCGTCGACAACGCCACCGGCAAGGTCGTCGCCGTCAACAACACCGGCAACGAGGACGGCCAGCGCTGCACCGACAACAACCCGTGTGAGGTCGACGAGAACGGCCAGGTCACGGTGCGTGAGGGGATCAACTACGGCCAGGAGACGTACGGGATAGTCCCCTGCGTCGGGCTCGACAACAAGATCGACCTGGGCCGGGCGGGCTGCGTGCTGCCCAAGCCATAGGCCCCGTCCTCGACGTCTGCCCACATAATCCGTTCGTATGTTCGAATGGAGGGCTACCCTGGAGGTATGGCAGCACATCTCCAGGGTTCGCTCTTCGACCAGACCGACGAGATACGTCTCGGTCCGCTGAAGGACGTCCGGCGGACCGTGCTCGGTGACGGGGCATGGATCGATCTGCTGCCCGGCTGGCTCGGCGGGGCGGACGCCCTCTTCGAGGAGCTCGTCTCCTCGGTGCCGTGGCGGGCCGAGCGGCGGCAGATGTACGAGCATGTGGTGGACGTGCCGCGGCTGCTCGCCCACTACGCCGAAGGCGACCGGCTCCCGCACCCCGTGCTGGACGAGGCCCGCGTGGCGCTCGGCGCGCACTACGGACCGGAGCTCGGCGAACCGTTCGCTACTGCCGGGCTCTGCTACTACCGCGACGGCCGTGACAGCGTCGCCTGGCACGGGGACACCCATGGACGCGGCTCCCGCGAGGACACCATGGTCGCCATTGTGTCCGTCGGCGCCCCGCGCGATCTGGTGCTCCGGCCGCGCAGCGGCGACCGGCTCCCCCTGCGCAGGCCGCTCGGGCACGGCGATCTGATCGTGATGGGCGGGTCCTGCCAGCGGACCTGGGAGCATGCCGTGCCGAAGACGGCGCGCTCGGTGGGGCCGCGCATCAGCATCCAGTTCCGCCCGCACGGCGTCAGCTAGTGCTGGATTCCTCTTTCGGTGGGTATAGCTGCTGGTAGCGGGGCAGTTGCAGGTGCTCGGGGGCGGGTGCTGGGTAGTGGTGCTGAGGGCACGGCCGGGCCGTGACGAGGGTGAGAAAGCGGTGGTCCACCGCCTGGCGTCGGCCAGAAAGGCGCCGAAGGTTGTGGTGGAGCGCTGCCGGATGGTGGAGCTGAGCTGGGGCGGCTGGCTGGTCCCGCAGATAGCCGACGAGCTGCGGTGCGGTCAGAAGACGGTGCGCCGCTGGCTGCACCGCTTCAACCGCTGCGGGCTGGAGGGACTGGAGGATCTGGGCGGGCAGGGACGCAAGCGAAGGATCACCGAGGCCGAGCGCTCGAGGATCATCGGCCTGGTCAGGCTGACGCCGCCGGGTCGGCTGGAGGTGCAGCCGTCGAACGAGATGTGGGCCGCGGACGAGTTGGGGCCCTCGGAGTGGACTTTGGACGCGCTGGCCGCCACGGCCCGGGACCTGGGCATCGAGGTCAGCCGCTCCCAGGTACGTCGGATCCTGCTGGCCGAGGGGGTGCGCTGGCGGCGCACGCGCTCGTGGACCCGCTCGAGAGATGTGGACTTCGAGGGAAAAGGACGCGGATCGTCGAGCTCTACACCAGCCCTCCCGACGGCGCGACGGTGGTCTGCGCCGACGAACTCGGCCCGGTGATCCCACGCACCTTCCCGCCGGCACCGGGCTGGTCGCCGGACGGACACCGCATCAAAAACGAGCTCGACTACTCCCGCGGACCGGAGAAAACCTGGGTCTACGGCGCCTTACGCGTCCGGGACGGCCACGAGGTCACGATGACGGCCACCTCCCGTAACAGTGCCTTCTACCAGCAGTTCCTTCAGTTGGTCGAGGACGCCAACCCCGTCGGGGACATCTACGTGATCACCGACAATCTGTCCTCCCACAACAGCGTGTCCACCCGAACCTGGCTCGAGGAACATCCCCGCATCAGGCATGTGTTCATCCCAGTCGGCGCCTGCTGGCTCAACCTTCAAGAGGGCTGGTGGCGCATCTTCCGCAAGACCGCCCTGGCCGGACGCTCCTTCGGCGACCGCGACCACATCACCCACGCCACCGAAGTGGCCACGGCCCAGCTCAACGCCCGCGCCCGACCCTGGATCTGGGGCAGACCCGCACCGCCCACCAGGCGTTTACGCCGCCGCTATGTGTACTTCCTTTGAGGAATCCAGCACTAGGCCCTGTCGTTTGGATCAGGCCGGATCAGCGAGCGTGCGTGCCAGGGCACGCGAACCCGGCAAGATCCGAACGACAGGCCCTGAGGCTCAGGCGGGCGTCCTGCGCACCGACCGGCCCGCCAGTACGTCCGTGCGCGAGCCGTCCTCGATCACGAACCGGCCGTCGATCAGCACATACGGGATGCCGACCGGCAGCGTACGAGGGGCTTCGAAGGTCGAGCCCGCGGCGACCGTGTCCGGGTCGAAAAGCACCAGGTCGGCCCGGTAGCCCTCGCGGACCAGGCCGCGGTCCGGCAGGCGCAGGCGGGCGGCCGGGCGGGAGGTGAGGTGGGCGACGGTCTCCTCCAGGGAGAGGATGCCCAACTCCCGTGCGTACCGGCCGAGATACTGCGGGAAGGTGCCGTACGCCCGCGGGTGCGGCTTGTGGCCCTGCAGGATGCCGTCGCTGCCGCCGGTGTGGACGCGGTGGCGCATGATCTGCCGGACGTTCTCCTCGTGGCCGACGTGCTGGAGGATCGTCGACCCGAGACGGTCGTCGATCAGGAGACGGCGGGCGGTGGCCCAGGGGGCCTCGTCTCGGGCCTCGGCCGACTCCTGGACGGTCTTGCCGACACGGCTCGCGAGCCCCGGGTCGCTCACGCCGGAGATCTCTATGGTGTCCCACTCGATGGGCACACCGTGGCAGCCGTCCGAGCCGGTCTCCTCCAGGTCGTGGCGGATCCTCTCGGCGCTCTCGTCGTCCTGGAGGCGGGCCAGGACCGCCTCGGGGCCGCCCTCGCCCGCCCAGCTCGGCAGCATCGCGGCGAGCGTGGTGCTGCCGGGGGTGTAGGGGTAGGTGTCGAGGCTGATGTCGGCTCCGGCGTCCAGGGCCTTGTCGAGCAGGGCGAGCAGATCGGGCGCCTTGCCCTTGTTCACCCGGAAGTTCATGGTGGCGTGCGCGAGATGGAGGGCGCAGCCGGCCTCGCGGGCGAGGTCGACCATCTCCTCGTAGGCCTGAAGCGCCCCGGCGCCGTACGAGCGGTGGTGCGGGCAGTAGTAGCCGTCGTAGCGCGCCACCACCCGGCACAGCTCGGTCAGTTCGGCCCCGCCCGCGTACATGCCGGGCGTGTAGGTCAGGCCGGAGGACATGCCGACCGCGCCCTGTTCGAGGCCCTCGGCGACGAGCTGCTTCATACGGGCCAGCTCGGTGGGGGTCGCCGGGCGGTCGTCCCAGCCCACCGCGTACATCCGGACCGTGCCCTGCGGGACGAGATACGCGGCGTTGACCGCGACGCCCCGGTCCAGGCGGTCCAGATACTCGCCGACCGTACGCCAGTCGAAGTCGACGGAGGTGTCCCCGGGCGCACCGCCGTTCCAGCCGGTGATGGCCTTGCGGACCTCGGTGAGCGTCGCGTTGTCGACGGGGGCGTACGAGAGTCCGTCCTGGCCGAGGACTTCGAGGGTGACGCCCTGCGCGGCCTTCGCCTCGTGCGCCGGGTCGCGCAGCAGGGCGAGATCGCTGTGCGCGTGCATGTCGATGAAGCCGGGGGACAGGGCGAGTCCGTGCGCGTCGAAGGTGCGCGCGGCGGACAGGGCCCGGTCGCCCTCGCGGCGTATGGCACCGATACGTCCGCCGTCCAGGCCCACATCGGCGCGGTACGAGGGTCCGCCGGAGCCGTCGATGACCCGGACGCCGCGGATGGCGAGGTCCATGGACCGGCCTCTCAGAAGAAGGTGCGGATGTAGTCGGTGACCGTGCCGTCGGCCTCGACCAGCGGGATGAGCTGCCACTTGTCGAAGCTCGTGCACGGGTGGGACAGGCCCATGCCGACCCAGTCGCCGACCTCCAGGTCCGCCTCCGGGGTGGTGCGCAGCCAGCCGTGCTGGTCGGACAGGCCGCTCACGGTGATACCGGCTGCCGGGCGGATCTCGCCGGTGCGGGAGTCACGGACGACCTGGGCCTCGGGGAGGTCGAGGTCGTACGCGGCGTCCCGCTTGCCCGCGTTGACGAAGGCCTGCTCGGGTGTCGGGCGGGAGACGACCTGGGCCCAGAGGCGGAAGGCGGGCTGGAGGGCGCCCTCCTCGGGGACGCGGTTGAAGGGGGTGAGATGGCGGTAGTGGCCGTCGTCGTGCGAGACGTACGCACCCGAGCGGAGCAACTTCAGTACAGGAAGCGAGAGTTCGGGGATCTGCGCGAAGACGTCGGCGACCGCGTCGAACCAGGCGCTGCCGCCCGCGCTGACGACGATCTCGTCGGCTCCGTCGAAGCGGCCGGCCTTGTCGAAGTCGGCGGCGAGGGCGGTGAGACGGCGCAGCCAGGCGTGTACGCGGTCGTCATCGGCCTGGGGGACCTCGCCCTCGTAGCCCGCGACTCCGACGAGGCGCAGGGTCCGCGCGGCGGCCACGGCATCGGCGACGGCGGCGCAGTCCGCTTCCGTACGCGCTCCGGTGCGGGCGCCCTCGCCGGCGCCGAGTTCGACGACGACGTCCAGGGGGCGGGAGATGCCCTGGAGCGCCTCGTCCATCAGCTCCACGCCGCGTACGGAGTCGACGTAACAGATGAAGCGGAAACCGGGGTCGGCGTCCAGCTCGTGGGCGAGCCAGCGCAGGCCGGCCGGGTCGACGACCTCATTGGCGAGGAAGATCCGCTGGATGCCGTAGGCGCGGTAGACGCGGGCCTGGTGGGGGACGGCGGCGGTGATGCCCCAGGCGCCGTAAGCGAGCTGGCGGTCGAAGAGCTGGGGGGACATGGAGGTCTTGCCGTGCGGGGCGAAGGCGAGACCGTGGCGCTCGGAGTAGGTCTCCAGGAGAGCGAGGTTGTGCTCGACGGACTCGGCGGAGAGGGCGAGGACGGGGGTGGTGAAGCCGCCGGTGAAGAGGTTGCGGCGCTCGGCGGCGAGGGCGCCGACGGTGAGGTGGGCGGTTTCCGCGTCCGGGGGGAGTGCCTTGAAGCGGTGGTCGACGGGTTCGTCGGCGAGTCGTCCCACTGTGGTGCCGTCTGCCATGGGCCCTCCCTGGGAGATGGTTGCAGTATATGCAACGGTCATTGCGCGTCTCGCTTACGGCTGTCTAACATCCGAGCCAACGGGCGGTCAATGGTGTGCCCGGCGACCAACTCATGAGGAGTCTGAGGGATCGTGACCCCCGACGTGCCCGGACCCGCGGCCCCCGGCTCGGTGGCCCCCGGCCCCGTGGACATCGTCTGCCTCGGCGAGTCCATGGTCACGTTTCTGCCCACGGCGCCGGGCCGCCTCGCCGATGTGCCGTCCTTCGTACGGGGCATCGGCGGGGCCGAGTCCAATGTGGCGTGCGGTCTCGCGGCGTCGGGCCACAGCGCGAAGTGGGTCGGCCGGGTGGGCGCGGACGGCTTCGGCGAGTACCTGGTCGCTGCGATGGCGTCGTACGGCGTCGACACGTCGGCGGTGCAGCGGGATCCGCTGCGGCCGACGGGGGTCTACTTCCGTACGGCGGGCGACCGCGCGTCCCACGCGCACGAAGTCCTCTACTACCGGGCGGGGTCCGCGGCGTCCGCGATGTCGCCGTCGACCGTGCGGTACGAGGACGTGAGGGCGGGGCGGATCCTGCATCTGTCCGGGATCACGGCGGCGCTGTCGGCGGACTGCCTGGCGCTGATGCGTGACCTGACGGCGCGGCGCGCGGGGCGTCCGATGGTCTCGTTCGACGTCAACTACCGTCCCGGCCTGTGGGACACGCACGCTGGTGCGTGCGTGCTGCTCGAAATGGCGCGGGGCGCGGACATCGTCTTCGTCGGCGAGGACGAGGCGGAGGCGGCCTGGGGGGTGCGGGGCGCGGACGCGATCCGGGAGGCGCTGCCGGAGCCGGAGGTGGTCGTGGTGAAGCGGGGCGGGGAGGGCGCGGTGGCGTATGGCCGCTGCGCTGAGCCTTTCCCCGCCCCGCCCCTCCCCGAACTGGGGGCATGCCCCCAGACCCCGCATGCGACCTTCGGCCGCATGTCCTCAAACGCCGGACGGGCTGAAAAATCGCCCGCGCCCCGCGTCGACGTCGTCGCGCACGTCGGCGCCGGCGACGCCTTCGCCGCCGGCTTTCTCTCCGCCACCCTCCGCGGGCTCCCCGTTCGCGACCGGCTGCGGCACGGGCATCTCATGGCCGCCGCCACCCTCACCGTCGCCGGGGACCTCGCCACCCCGCCCTCGCGGGCGTACGCCGACCGGCTTGTCGCACTCGACGACCGTGACTGGGGGAGACTGCGACTCGGCCCCGGCTGGACCGCGGCCGCGGAGCAGGGACCGCAGGACCCGCAGGAGGTACGTATCCCATGAGCCAGACCGTCGACCGCGCGCTGAGCATCCTCCCCTTGCTCGCCCAGGGACCCGCCGACCTCGGACAGGTCGCCGAACGCCTCGGCGTGCACAAGTCCACCGCCCTGCGGCTGCTGCGTACGCTCCACGAGCACGGACTCGTCTACCGCCAGCAGGACCAGCGCTACCGCCTTGGCGCCCGCCTCTTCGCCCTCGCCCAGGAAGCCGTCGAGAACCTCGACGTACGCGAGATCGCCCACCCCCATCTCGTCTCCCTCAACGAGCAGATCGGGCACACCGTCCACCTCGCCGTGTACGAGGAGAGCGAGGTCCTCTACATCGACAAGGTCGAGAGCCGCTATCCCGTCCGGATGTACTCGCGGATCGGCAAGCCCGTCGCGATCACCGTCGCCGCGGTGGCGAAACTCCTCCTCGCCGACCTTCCCGAGCCCGAGCGGCGCTCCCTCGCGGACAAGCTCGACTACCCCATGTACACGTCCCGTTCGATCCCGAACGCCGCCGCGTTCCTCAAGGAGCTCGCCGCCGTACGCGAACAGGGATGGGCCTGCGACCTCGGCGGCCACGAGGAGTCCATCAACTGCATCGGGGCCCCCATTCGAGGCGCGGACGGGCGTGTTGTCGCTGCCATGTCGGTCTCGGCGCCGAATGTCGTCGTCACCGCCGAGGAACTGCTCACCCTTCTCCCGCTGGTGCGCCGCACCGCCGACGCCATCAGCCGGGAGTACTCAGGTGCTGTGCCCGACTCACATACCGTCCCACCCAAGGAGGCTCCATGAACGAGAAGACCGCGATCACCCCCGCCACCCACACCGCCCCGCCCGCGAAGTTCTCCCACGGCGTCAAGAAGGGCAACATCCTCCAGGTCGCCGGGCAGGTCGGCTTCCTGCCCGCCGTCGACGGGCAGGCCCCCACCCCCGCGGGCCCCACCCTGCGTGAGCAGACCCTCCAGACCCTCGCCAACGTCAAGGCGGTCCTCGAAGAGGGCGGCGCGAGCTGGGACGACGTGATGATGATGCGCGTCTACCTCACGGACACGGCCCACTTCGCCGAGATGAACGAGATCTACAACGCGTACTTCGAGGAGCAGGGCCTCAAGGCCCCCGCCTCCGCCCGTACGACGGTGTACGTCGGCCTGCCCGCAGGCCTCCTCATCGAGATCGACGCCCTGGCCGTCCTCGGCTGACCTTGAAGCACACCGCACAGCACGGGGCGGCGCACTTCCCCGAAGCGCCGTCCCGCGGTCCTCCCTTGCCGAAAACAGGAGAACTCCCCATGCTCATCGCGGCTGACGCACCCCCACCACCCCCGCCCCACACCGGAGGACTCCTCCTCCTCATCGACGGCACCGCCGGTCTGCTGACCGTCGCCGCCCTCGGTATCGCGCTGCTCCTCTTCCTCATCATCAAGGTCAGGCTGCAGCCGTTCGTCGCGCTGCTCGCCGTCTCCATAGCCGTCGGCCTCGCCGCGGGACTCTCCGTCACCGAACTCTTCGGCACCGTCCAGAAGTCCGCCGCCGTCTCGGTCATCGAGTCCGGCATGGGCGGCATCCTCGGACACGTCGCGATCATCATCGGTCTCGGCACCATGCTCGGCGCGATACTCGAAGTGTCCGGCGGCGCCGAGGTGCTGAGCTCCCGTCTGCTGCATCTCTTCGGCGAGAAGCGCGCCCCGCTCGCCATGGGCCTCACGGGCCTGATCTTCGGTATACCCGTCTTCTTCGACGTCGGCGTCTTCGTTCTCGCGCCGATCGTCTACGCGGCAGCCAAGCGCTCCGGCAGGTCCATCCTGTTGTACGCGATGCCCCTGCTGGCCGGTCTGTCGATGGCCCACGCCTTCCTGCCGCCGCACCCCGGCCCGGTCGCCGCCGCCGGTCTGCTCCATGTCTCGCTCGGCTGGGTCATCCTGATGGGCACAGTCGTCGGCCTCCCGGCGGTCCTCGCCGCCTGGGGGTACGCCGCCTGGATCGGCAACCGCCTCTTCGTCGAGGTCCCGCAGGACATGGTCGAGGCCGGGGAGGAAGCGAAGGCCGCCGTCGCCGCCGAGCAGAGGGCCGCGGGCCGAACTCCGCAGGAGCGCCCGGTCTCTTTCGGCACGGTCCTCACCATCATCGGTACGCCGCTGGTCCTGATCCTCGCCGCCACCTTCTCGTCCATCGCGCTGGATCCGTCGACCGCGCGCTCGGTCGTCGAGTTCTTCGGCAGCCCCTTCGTCGCCCTGACGATCGCGCTGCTGATGGCGTACTACCTGCTGGGCCTGCGCCGCGGCTGGTCCCGCAAGTCCCTGGGGACCGTGTCGACCTCCTCGCTCAAGCCCGTCGGCAACATCCTGCTCGTCGTCGGCGCGGGCGGCGTCTTCGGAGCCGTACTGAAGGCCAGCGGCGTCGCCCAGGCGCTCTCCGACACCTTCAACGACATCGGCCTGCCCGTCATCGTGCTCGCCTATCTCATCGCACTGGTGCTGCGCGTCGCGCAGGGTTCGGCGACGGTCGCGATCGTCACCACGGCAGGCATCGTGCTGCCCCTGGTCGAGAACGGCCACCACTCGCAGGCCTTCCTGGCGCTGGTCATCATGGCGATCTCGGCTGGTTCGATCTTCGCCTCGCACGTCAACGACGGGGGCTTCTGGATCGTGGCGAAGTACTTCGGGATCTCGGAGCGGGACACGCTGAAGTCCTGGACCGTCCTGGAGTCGGTCCTGTCGGTCACGGGCTTCGCGGTCGCGGCCGCGCTCAGTCTGGCGCTTTAGGTCGTGCACGAAAGGGCGCCCCGGACTCCCCGGGGCGCCCCTAGGGCGCGTTTGAGAAGTCCCGCCTGCCCCGCGACGCCTGGCACGCGCACTCGCGGTGTTGTCGGAGTCGCCCAAGTACGTCCAGTACGAGGGCGATCCTCCGCCTTGCGATTGCACGCACCAGACGCCGCGGGGCCCGCCCTGCGGGCGGACGGCGCTACTTCTCAAACACGCCCTAGTCGCGTATCAACTCGTGCAGTACTGCTGCTCCTTGCCGATCGAGCGGTACATGCAGTCGGAGTTCTCCAGCAGCTGGAGCACCGCGTCCCGGTTGCGG
This sequence comes from Streptomyces sp. NBC_01481, assembly GCF_026339995.1. Classification (GTDB taxonomy): domain Bacteria; phylum Actinomycetota; class Actinomycetes; order Streptomycetales; family Streptomycetaceae; genus Streptomyces. Next base: position 277,853 of record NZ_JAPEPT010000005.1, read on the forward strand.
CTCGTCTCGCGTTCGATCACCTCGTCGGGCGGGTAGAAGCCGCCGCCGCCCGAGGACGGATACATCTCGAACGTGTAGCTGAAGATCTTCTGGCTGCCCCACAGCCAGTCGTCGATCGTGCCGTCCGTGATGTACAGATCGCTGGACTGCTCGGGCGTGTAGCCGTTGCTCGCGGCCATCTTCTTGCCGACGGCGGCGTGCGCGTCCCGGTCGTCCTGGGTGAGCCCGGGGCCGGTGTCGCTGTAGGTGTAGCCGTACGGCCAGAGCACCAGCTCGCTGTACGTGTGGAAGTCGATGCCGGCCTTGATCTGCTGCTTGCCGCCGACGATCCGGCTGCGTACGAAATCGGAGACGACCTTGACCTCGGGCGCCGACTCGGCGGCCGAGCCACGGTAGGTGTCGGACGACTTGCTGCCGGAGGAACCGCCGCAGCAGCCCCACTTGTAGGCCCAGTTGCGGTTGAGGTCCGTACCGACGTACGAGGAACCGGAGTTGGGCTGGCGGTTCTTGCGCCAGCTGCGGTACGAGCCGGTGGCGATGTCGTACTCGCCGCCGTCCGGGTTGAGGTCGGGCACGATCCAGATCTCGCGGCCGTTGACGGCGTTGGTGATCCGCGAGTCGCTGCCGTAGCCCGCGCCGAGTTCGCGTACCAGATACAGCGCCATCTCGACGGTGAGGTGCTCGCGCGCGTGCTGATGGTGCGTGAAGAGCACTTCGGGCTCGGCTTCGTCGGTGCCGACATTGTCGCTGATCTTGATGGCGACGATGTCCCTGCCCTGGTACGACTTGCCGATGACGCGCCTGCTCATGATCGACGGATACTGCGCGACGCGCTGGTTGAGCTCGGTGCTCATCTCGGCGTAGTTGTGGTACTTGGAGTCGGCCCCGGGGAAGTCCATCGGACGGACGGCCGTCCCGTCGCGGCGGTCGGGGACCTTGCCCACGTCCCGCAGCTTGTAGCCGAGGGACTTGAGCTTCGCGGCCTCCGTCGGGTCGGCGGAGACGATGACCACATGGCCGTCGGAGTCGTCGATGGTCACGCCCGTCCTGGCGAGCGCTGTGCGGGTGACCTTGTCGGCGTGGATGTCGATTTCGTACTGGCGGATGTCCTCGTCCGTCGAGACGGGGGGCGGCGCCGATGCGGTGGCGGTGCCGTTCGCGGTGAGTGGCGCGGCAAGTGCCACTGCCAGCAGGGCGGCGAGGGCCGCGGCCCTCTTGCCGCGGATGCGAAGTCGCATGCTGTCTCCTGGGTGTGGAGGTGGGGGGTTGATCAGTTGCGACGCATGTCGTGCGGGTGTGTGCGCACATGGTGAGGCCCTGGCATGACCCGGTCAAGGGGTGAACTTCGGCCAAACGAGTGGGGTGGCGAGCTCGGCCAGGGCGCGTGGGCACCGTTCATCTTGCACACCCGTGCGGCGGGTTCGCGGTAGCGGCACGGGGCAGCAGGGGGACGTTCGTTGCACCCGCGGCAGGCGCAAAGACCCTCTTGCGCGATCTCCCGCACCCCGCTTTGGTGACCTCAGTCACAATCCTGGGACGAGTGGGAAGGCGGCCACGCACATGGCGGGCACCACCGAGCGCAATACGACCGACGAGTCCATCTCCCTTCCGCGCAAGTCGAGTTGGAAGTACATCGGTCCCGGAATCGTGGTCGCTGCCACCGGAGTCGGCGCGGGCGACCTCGTCGCGACGCTCATCGCGGGCAGCAACTTCGGCTACACCCTCCTGTGGGCCGCCGTGATCGGCTGCGTCGTCAAGATCTCCCTCGCCGAGGCGGCCGGCCGCTGGCATCTGTCCACCGGCCGCACGCTCTTCGACGGCTGGGCCAGCCTCGGCCGCTGGACCACCTGGTTCTTCGTCGTCTATGTCGTCGTCTGGGGCTTCGTCTACGGAGCTGCCGCGATGTCGTCCAGCGGCCTCCCGCTCCAGGCGCTCTTCCCCGACGTCATGGGCCTCAAGTGGTGGGCGATGCTGACCGGGGTGATCGGTCTGGTCTTCGTCTGGTTCAACAAGTACGACGTCTTCGAGAAGGTCATGACCGTCCTCGTCGGCGTGATGTTCGTGGTAACCGTCTATCTGGCGATCCGGGTCACCCCGAACCTCGGCGACGCCTTCGCGGGACTCCTGCCCGTCCTGCCCGACGAGAAGGACTCGATCCTCAACACCCTCGGCCTGATCGGCGGTGTCGGCGGCACCATCACCCTCGCGGCGTACGGCTACTGGGTCAACGCCAAGGGCTGGACCAACACCGGCTGGATGAAGGTGATGCGGCTCGACAACCGTGTCGCGTACCTCACCACCGGCATCTTCGTCGTCGCGATGCTGTTCGTCGGAGCCGAGATGCTGCACTCGGCGGACGTCGCCATCGCGAGCGGCGACAAGGGGCTCATCCAGCTCAGCGACATCCTGGAGGCGGAGTACGGCGGCGCCACCGCCAAGCTCTTCCTGGTCGGCTTCTTCGCCACGTCCTTCACCTCGCTGATCGGGGTCTGGCACGGCGTCAGCCTGATGTTCGCGGACTTCGTCGAGCGCTACCGCAGGGACAGGGCGGTGGGCGCCGAGGACACCGAGCTCAGCGGCGAGGCCGTGGCCGCGGGCAAGCGCGAGAGGTCGGTCCCGTTCCGGGCGTATCTGCTGTGGCTGACGTTCCCGCCGATGATCCTGCTCTTCCAGGGCCAGCCGTTCCGGCTCGTGATCATCTACGGAGTGCTGGGCGCGGCCTTCATGCCGTTCCTGGCGCTGACCCTGGTCTGGCTGCTCAACTCCGGCCGCACGCCCAGTCAATGGCGCAACGGCATCCTGAGCAATGCCATGCTGGTCGTCGCCGGACTGCTCTTTCTGGTGCTGTGTATCAAGCAGATCGCCGACCAGCCGTGGGCGGAGTTCTTCTGAGGCAGGACCTAGAGGCGTACGGCCCGGACGCCCTCGGTGTTCGGGCCGTACAGCATTCCGTCCCGCATCACCGGATCGTCCGCCAGCGCCCCGTCGCACGCGAGCCGCCACCGCGGCTCACCGGTGGCGATGTCGTACGCCCACCAGGCGGTGTCATGGCCGACGAGGGCGAGGCGCCCGGCCGGGACTGGCGGTGTCCACGACGGCTGTTCGCGGTTCTGGCGCCACAGTGCCCTGCCCGTCCGAGCGGAGTGGGCGAGGACATAGCCGGGGCGGTTGTCCCACTCCCGCCTGCCGTCTTCGCCGCGGTAGCTGTCGCCGGACGAGAGCAGGATCGTGCCGCCGTACGGAACGACCTCGTCCCGCGCGTACGGGGCCGTCGTCGCCGTCCATGTCCGGCGGCCGTCGGCGGCGGCGTGCGCGTGCAGCCGGCCGCGGGATCGCAGGCCGCCACGCCGTCCGGTGTGCTCCGGAAGAGAACGCCGCGCTTCGGGTCGGGCGTGAAGAGCCAGGACATGTCCGTACGCCACAGGACCCGGCCGCTTGCCGTGTCGATGCCGCACAGCACTCCCGGCTCCAGCACCCGGCCGTCGTCGGTCCGCGCGCGCAGCTGTACGCAGAGCACACTTCCAAGCACGAACGGGCGGTCGGGCTCGCCCTCCTCCACCAGCGGCCCGGCTCGCCACAGCCGCTTGCCGTCGGAGGCGCGGTAGGCGTGGACAAGCCCGTCCTGACTGACCCGGAAGACCGTGCCGGCCGCCACCGCGACCATGTCGGGTTCGGTGCCGGTCGAGGTGCCGCCCTTCGCGCTCCAGCGGGTGTCGCCCGTCCTGGCGTCCAGGGCGTACAGCAGATCGGGTCCGACGGTGGGGACATAGACCGTGCCGCCGTCGACCGTGAGCCCGCCGTAGACGCTGCCGTCGAAGGTCCAGGCCGCGTCCCGCTTCTTCGGCCCGTCCTCCTCCTCGGCGGTGCACGCGCCCGCGAGGCCGGCCGCGCCCGCCAGGCCCAGCACTCCCAGCGAGCCGCGCAGCACGGTGCGGCGGCTGATACCCGATACGTCCCCCGTCGCGTTCACGGACGCAACGTACAACAACGCACAGCAGCGCCACCGGGGGAGCGGCGGCGCTGCTGTCCGATGGGGTGTGAGTTACGGGAGGCCGTGCACGTGCGGGCCGACCGCGTTCGACCAGGCGTTGCCGGACTTCGCGTCCCAGTTGGTGGACCAGGTCATCGCACCGCGCAGCGACGGATAGGTCTTCGACGGCTTGAACGATCCGCAGTTCGTGCCCCGGGCGAGGCAGTCCAGCGCGTTGTTCACGATCGTCGGCGACACGTAGCCGCTGCCCGCGCCGCTGGTCGAAGCGGGCAGACCGAGCCCGACCTGGGCCGGGGTGAGGCCGCCCTCCAGCTGGATGCAGGCGAGCGCGGTGAGGAAGTCGACCGAGCCCTGCGAGTAGACCTTGCCGTCGCAGCCCAGCATCGAACCGCTGTTGTAGTACTGCATGTTGACGACGGTCAGGATGTCCTTGATGTTGAGCGCCGTCTTGAAGTACTCGTTCGACGTCGACTGCATGTCGATGGTCTGGGGCGCCATCGTGATGACGAGCTTGGAGCCCGCCTTCGAGGAGAGGGACCTGAGCGCCTGGGTCATATAGGTGGAGTTGAGGCCGTTCTCCAGGTCGATGTCGACGCCGTCGAAGCCGTACGTCTGCATCATCGAGTAGACGGAGTTGGCGAAGTTCGTCGCCGAGGCGGAGTCGTTGATGGTGACGGTGCCGTTCTGGCCGCCGATGGAGATGATCACGGACTTGCCGGCCGCCTGCTTGGCCTTGATGTCGGCCTTGAACTGGTCGACGGTGTAGCCGCCGAGCCCGGCCGAGTCGAGGTTGAAGGTGACACCGCCGGGTGTGCCGGTCGCGTCGGCGAAGGAGACCGCGATGATGTCGTAGTTGGCGGGCACATCGCTGATCTTCTGGACGGTGGCGCCGTTGTTGAAGTTCTGCCAGTAGCCGGTCACCGCGTGCTTGGGCACCGTGCCGCCCCCGCCGCCGCCCGATGCGGAGGTGGTGCCGGTCACCGCTGCGGACTTCGTGGACTCACCGGCCGCGTTGGTCGCGGTCACCTGGAACTGGTACGAGGTGGAGGCAGTCAGCCCCGTCGCTGTCGCCGAGGCGCCGCTGACCGACTGCACCTTGGCGCCGTTCTGGTAGAGGTTGTAACCCGTCGCGCCCGTCACCGTGTTCCAGGACAGGGCCACGGAGGACGAGGTCACGGAGCCCGCCGCGAGGCCGGCCGGGGGTGCGGGCACGACGGGATCGGGGTCGCCGCCACCGCCGCCGTCCGGGCCGAAGACGCTCACATCGTCGGCGTAGTAGGGGGCCTGCCCGTACCAGCCGTGCGTGTAGACCGTCACGGAGGTCGTGTTCGCGCCGGTGGTGAAGGTGGTGGACAACTGCTTCCAGCCGGCCGAGTCCGGCGTCCAGGTGGAGACGTCCGTGGTGCCGGTCCCGCTCGCGCCGAGGTAGGTGTAGCCGCCTTGCACCCACGCGCTGAGCGTGTACGTCGAGCTGGGCTTCACCGCCACGGTCTGGGTGCACCTGGCGTTGTCCTGCCCGGCCGGAGTCCCCTTGAGCGCGGAGGCGCCACCGTGGACGGGCGAGGAGACATTGCTCCCGCTGCCCGCGGAACAGGTCCAGTTGGCGAGCCCGGACTCGAAGCCGGCGTTCTTGGCGACATTGACGTCGGCGGCCTGCGCGGTTCCCGTGATGCCCATGAGGGTGAGACCGGTCCCGACAGCGAGTGCGAGCACTGTGCCGAGCCATCTTCGGGAGGGGCGTCTCCGAGAGCGTGAGGTGCGGTCCACTTGCTGCCTCCGGTGGGGGAGTTGGGGGTGTGGAGGGGGTTACGGAACGGTGGCCACCGCTGGGCGTCCAAGCTGGTCCAGACCAATCGGGTTGTCAAGACCTGTGGCAGCGATTCGTATACACACGCCCGTGCCGCACGGCCACGCGCTCAGGTCTCGTCCTGCAGCCGGTCCGCGGCATACCCCGCAACGCACCCCACCACCAGCACCGCGTTGGACAGCAGCACCCCCTCCGCCGCCAACTCCCGCCACTGCACAGCCATGTTGAGCGCCTGCGCCACGACCGGCACCGCGAAAGCCGCCGTCAGATGCCCGGGCAGCGACTCCCGGAACGGCTCACGGTGGATCCGCGCCGCAGCCCAGGCGGCCAGCGCGATGCACACCGCGTTCGGCAGATGGATCAGCAGCAGCCGACCGCCGAAACTCTCCATGCGCGGTCCCGTCGCCAGATGCTCGTAGACGAGTGTGGCCTGCAGATACTCGCTGAACAGGAGGACGACGACACCGATCGCCCAGGCTCGTACGAGCGCGAGCAGCGCCGCACCCCGCCGCTCGGGGTGCGCCCCCTGGTAGCCGTACCGCGTCATCGCTTCATGACCGTGATCGAGTCGATGATCCGCTTCAGATCGCCGTCCGCGAGCCGCCCTTCGGCCGCGTCGATCCGTACCGCGTACGCCGTGTCCCGCGCGTCCAGACCGGCCACGATCACACCCCTGATCCGTGCCCCCTGCTGCGTGAACTCGAAGTCGACGCGGCGGGCCTCCTCCTCGCCCTTCGGCCCTTTGACCCGGATCTCCCGCTGCCCCTGGAGCTTCGAACCGAGCGCGATGCCCGCCTCCGCGGCGATCGCGGCCTCCTCGGCGGAGTCGGCCTCGGTGAAGTCCAGCTGAACGGTGATCATGCCGACGGCCCTGCCGCCCGCGGTGAGGGTCGCCGCGGCCGCGTTGTGCTTGCTGCGCTGTGCGTCGCTCTGCGGTACGAAGGCGGGCGGATGGGCGACGGTGACGGCGGGCGTGCGCAGGGTGCCCCACCCTTCGGGTGCCTGGCCGACCGTGTCCGTACCGCATCCGGCGGCCAGCAGGGCCGCCGCTGTCACCCACGCGCCGGCCCTGGGGGGTGTCCTGCGGATCTGGCTGGGCTCGCGACGCCCTGCGACTCCGTCTCCTGCGTTGTCGTCGGTCGGCATGGCTCCGCCATGCCTCCCTCCTCCGCCTTGGATCCGAAGCCGCATGACGCCGCTCCCTGATCCAGCCTGATCCACCGGACACCCCCTGGTCTTCCTCTTCACCGTGTGTCCTCCCTCGCCCCTCGGCCGGTCAGTTCGCGCAGTAGCTGTACGGCACATAGTTGCGGCCATTCCCATGGGGTGCGCCCAGGAACTCGGCGGCATTGAGGGTCTCCTCCTTCTTCTCGGTGGACACCGAGAAACCGAGGCTCAGCCCCAGGTTCAGCTCGAAGCCGTACTCGGCCGCCTCGGTCTTTCCGGTGTAGGTCGTCCTGCTGGACAGCCCCTCGTCGAAGAGCAGCTGCCCGAAGGGGTCGTCGGCACCCGGCCGCCGGGTCGGAGCGTGGTCGTTGAACATGTAGGCGAAGGGCGCGCCGTACTGCCCGCTTCCGTCCAGCCAGTCCTGCGCGATCTTCCGCCCGGCATCGCCCTCGGGCTCCGGCGGGAAGGCGAGCGAGTTGGTGACGACCTCGATCCCGGTGTCCGCATCGCCGCCCTTCGCTCCGGCGTTGCCGCCGCGCTTGTCCTTGCCGGACTTGCCGTTGTCGCCCCCCACCTTGACCCCGTCCTTGGTCGAACCCTTCTCGACGGTCCGGGTCATGTCGATACGCACCAGCTTGCCGGTCTTCTTGTCATGGGTGACGGTGATGGTCCCGGTCTGCGTGGTCGACGCGGACGCCTCTCCGCTCAGCGGCCCGGCCTCGTACCCGACCTTGGTCCCGTACTCGATCGACGCGCTGTATGTGTACGACTTGGTGCCGTTGAAGTCGTTGTCGGTCCACGTCGCCTCGGGCGTGAACTTGAACGAGCCGCCGAGGGCGGCGCTCAGCTTCTTCTCGTCCCCGGCGGAAATCTTCAGCCCGCCCGCGGCGGAGGTTTCGAGGGCGACCTTGCCGTAACTGATGTGGCGGTTGCCGAGCTTCTCCTCGATGCGCTTGCGCAGCTTCTCCTCCTCGGCCAGGGGCCCCTTGCCGAAGAGGTAGAGGATGCCGCTGCCGAGCCCGCCGCCCTGGGAGTTGGCCTGCCGGTTGGCGAGCTCGTACGTCTTGAGCGACTCCAGATCGTCCCGGAAGGCCGCGGCGTCCGCCTCACTGTCGAAGACCCAGGTGTCCCCATTGGTGACCTTGATCCCGGCCCCGAGCTCGACCTTGTCGGAGCCGAACCTGCCGACCTTGGCCCCGGGCTTCCAGTCCTTCTTGAGGGCGACGGACGCGGCATCGGTGAAGGTCATCATGACCCGCTGGTCACGGTCGTCGACGGCACCGTCGCCGTTGACGTCGGAGTTGGCCTTGAAGGTCTGCTGCTGGAAGCCGTATTCCTCGCCCCATTCGATGAAGAGGACTTTGGCCTTGGCGCCGGCCTTGTCGGTGAGGGAGGAGATCTGGCAGAGAGGGGGTTCGTAGTCGGCGTCGGTTTTGGGGGTGGCGCGGGGGTATTCGCCTGTGCCGCACGGGCCGCCGGAGATCACGCAGATGATCTTCTCGCCGATCATCCGGCCCACGCCCAGCGTCGTCACCGCGGCGATGACGGCGATGAGCACAACCAGCACTCCGATGTACTCAACGGCTGTGGTGCCCCTGTCGCGTGCCGGGTTCCGCGCCCTGCGTCCTCTTGTCCGGCTCATCCGCCGTCCCCCTCGGTGGCCGTGCCTCTCGTACAAGGAATCGGAAGTGGAGCGTACGAAGGGGGGCACCGGGCTGGCTTGGGCCCGGAGACCCATCGCGGACCCAAAGCGGACCAGGGCCCTGGCGAATTCACTGCCCTGAAACGAGAGTTAACCTCTGACGCCTTCGCCCGGTTTCGCCTGTGCGGAGCGTGTGCGAGTTGTGGCCCAGAGATCTCAAAGGTGTTCTCTGCCTCGTAGGACGTGGATAAAGTGCTGGGGCAGAAGCACGGAGCAGTAGGTATCTGCGGTCGCCGGGCCCCCGGCGTCCGGGGCTGAACGGGGAACCAGCGTGCCCACCGCGATAGCTGTCACCAGCGCCGATCTGGTGCTGCCGCCCACCGACCACCAGACCCCCACCGCGGCACTGCTCCACTCGCCCGACGCCCAGCCCCTGGACGCCGCGCTCGCCGACATGAGCGTCCTGCTGGAGCAGCACGGCTATGTGATCGCGTTGTATCCCTCGACCATCCCCTTGGCCCACGAGCGTCGACTGCACACAGTCCGGTCGGTCCTGGAGAGCGACCGGATCGCCTGTCTGAAGCTGGATCTGCCACCGCTGGGTGTGGCTGTACTCGTGCGCCAGTTACGGCAGTTGTCGATCTGCGACTTCAGCGCGGGCGTGGTGGCCTCCGCCGCCCGGCTGCTCTCCCATTACATCTACGCGGGCGCGCTGCTGAACTCCGTGACCAGGCTGGACCGCGTTCCGGTGAGCCTGAAGTCCCACGCCAAGTCCTGGGTCCCCGGTTCCCAGTTCGGTGTGCTGGCGAACCCGAATCCTCAACTGATCAAAATTGGCTCCGGTGAGCTCGCCGGTCCCGAGTTCCGCACGCAACTGCTGGTTGCGAAAGGGCAGTTGGCGAGCGAGTGGGTGAGCTCGACACTCGCTCCCGCCTGGCAGGTGCAGGGCCTGGAGGAAACTGCGCTTCCTGTCGATTCCCCCCGCTGGTGGGGCACGTCCAGACTGGTCGAATTCGGTGCCTATCTGCCTGATATCTCCGTGCTCTACCAGCTGGTTTCGTCCGTACGGAGAGAGGTGTGCACCTGGTGCGGAAGAGAACTCATCGGTGATCGCTGCGGCTTCTGCTCCGCACCGCTCGCCCCGCCCGAGAACCAAACGCACACGACCGGTGTCCTGAACCACGGGGCCCCGATGCGTCAGGGTTCGTAACCGGCCTTCGGGCCGCTCCCCGGAGGTTCCACCTCACCGGCCCAGCCGCAGCAGCTCAGGTACGTGCACAGTTCCGACTCTGTCCGCTCCTCAACGCTCCTGAACGAGGTTGTCCCGCCCATGAATTCACGTCAGCGCCGTGGCGTCATACTTCTGCTCCTGTCGGTTCTCTGCGCCTTCGGTGTGTTCGCCGGTGTTCTGTCCGTCATCAGTGACGTGAATTCCAAGGTGGGGCCCGAGGTAGCGGCGTACCGGATCAAGACCGATGTGGCGCCTTACACGGCCCTGGATCCGGCGCAGTTCGAGAAGATTTCGATGCCCAAGCGCTGGCTGTCTCAGAATGCCGTCACCGATCTGTCCGTGGTCAGGGGAAAGATCGCCGTCACGCAGCTCAAGAAAGGCTCGCTGCTGCAGGACGACATGATGGTGAAGAAGCCCGCGGTCGGCAATGGCGAGCAGGAGATCGCCATCATGATCGACGCGGCCACGGGTGTGGCAGGAAAGATCACACCTGGCTCTCTGGTCAATATCTTCGCCACCTTCGCCGGCAAGAAAGAGGGCGAGACGGACCAGTCGCGCATCATCGTGCCCAACGCCAAGGTCATCGACGTCGGCCGGATCACCGCGCTGCAACCGGACAAGAACGACCGGGGCAGCGGACTCAGTCAGGCCGTGCCCATCACCTTCGCCCTCAACACCACGGACGCCCAGCGCCTCGCCTACGCGGAGTCCTTCGCCGAGCACGTCCGGCTGGCCCTCCTCGGCAACTCCAGCCCCACCACGCTGCGCCCGGGGGACAGCACCTACACCCTCGACGAAGACAAGAACAAGTGAGGGTTGCATGACCACGCGAATCATCCCGGCGGTCGGCGACGCCGACGCGGCACGGTCCATCACCACCCTGCTCAGCCAGCTCCCCGACGCGGAGCCGGCCAGCCCGGTGGGCGACTCGACCACGCTCCTCGACACCCTGGCCCGGCTGGCCGGAGAGTCGATCGATGAGCTGCCTGAAGTCGTCCTGGTCCACGAGCGGATCGGACCGGTACCGGCGCTCGAGGTCATCCGGGAAGTGGCCCTGCGCTTCCCGGCGGTCGGCGTCGTACTCATCACCTCCGACGCCAGCCCCGGGCTGTTCTCGGCCGCCATGGACTCGGGTGCGCGGGGTCTGATCGGACTGCCACTGAGTTACGAGGAGCTGGTCACCCGGGTCCAGGCGGCGGCCGGCTGGTCCGTCGGAGTGCGTCGCCACCTCGGCCAGGGCACGGAGGTCTTCTCCGGTCCCGGCGGCACGGTCGTGGCTGTCGCGGGTGGCAAAGGCGGCGTGGGCACCACGCTGACCGCGGTCCAACTGGCCCTGGCCGCACAGGCCTCCGGCCGGCACACGGCGCTGGTGGACATGGATCTGCAGGCGGGTGACATCGCCTCGTATCTGGACGTGCAGTTCCGACGCTCGATCGTGGATCTCGCGGGTATCCAGGACATCTCGCCCCGGGTGCTCCAGGACGTGGTCTTCCATCATGAAAGCGGCCTCGGTCTGCTGCTCGCTCCGGGCGAGGGAGAGCGCGGTGAGGAGGTCACGGACCGGGTGGCGCGGCAGGTCGTCAGCGCACTGCGCCAGCGCTACCAGGTCGTGGTTATCGACTGTGGTTCGCAGATGAGCAGCGCCAACGCCACCGCCATCGAAATGGCGGAAAGGGCAGTTCTGGTGACCACCCCGGATGTGGTGGCAGTGCGCGGGGCCAAACGAATGGTCCGGCTCTGGGACCGGCTGCAGATCCGCAAGGCCGAGGAGACGGTCACCGTGGTCAACCGCCACATGCGCAATACGGAAATCCAGCCACCTCTGATCGAGCGGATCACCGGCACCCGGGTGGCGCGGATCGCCGTCCCGTCGAACTTCAAGGAGCTCCAGGGCGCTGTCGACGCCGGGCGCATGCAGGACCTGGAGGCCAAGAGCACCGTCAAGCAGGCGCTGTGGGGCCTGGCCGGAGAGCTCGGCCTGGTGACAACCGCGGAGAACGAGGGCAGGACCAGGAGCAAGGGCGGACGCACCGCGAACGACCGGGGGTCATTCGCCTTCGGACGCCGCACACGGGGCGAAACTCCGAAGGACGGGACGTGGGGGGCAGGGGGATGAGACAGAGACGGAAGCTCTTCTGCCGTCGGGACGGCGAGCGGGACAGGGGCCAGATCGCGGTCGAGTTCGTCGGCATGCTGCCGATCATTCTCCTGACCTGTGTGTTGCTCTGGCAGGCCGTGCTCTTCGGTTACGCCTACACCCTTGCGGGCAACGGTGCCGACCGGGCCGCACACGACGCGGCCGTGTCCTACCTGCGGCCGGATCAGGACGTGCGGTGCCAGGAGGGCGCACGCCTGGGAGTGGCCGATCCGGACTACGACTTCAGCGCCGGCTGCATCGTGGACCTTGGGCACAGGTCGATGCGGGCGAGCGTCGGTGTGAAGGTGCCCGTCCTCATACCCGGCCTGACCGACTACTCGTTCGGCACGGTGACCGGCAAGGCCAGTTCGCCGCTGGAGGAGGACTGAACCGATGACCAGGCGCAGAGACGACAAGGGCGCGACAGCGGTCGAGTACATCGGATTCCTGCCGATCCTGATTCTCATCGGGATCTGCCTGGTCCAGTTCGGCCTGGCCGCCTACGCAATGCAGCAGGCGGGCACGGCCGCTCGCACAGCGGCCCGTATCAGTTCGCAGAGCAACGACGATGCCGCCGGCAAGGCGGCCGGTGAGGCAGCCGTCAGCGATCTCATCAAGCCGGGCACGCGGGTCGACATGAGCGGTTCTGCCGATGACGCCAAGGCGACGGCCACCGTCGGCATCCCCTCGGTCATCCCCGGGTTCAGCTTCGACCCGGTGAAGCGTACGTCCACCATGCCGCGCACCGACGAATAGGCCGGCCGAGCGAAAGAGTTGGAGAACCGATGAGCCTTCTGGAGCGCCGAGGCGCCCCCGAGGAGAACGGCGGGAACCGTGAAGACGGTCATCTCGTCGCGACCTACCGGGCGAAGCTGCTTCAGGAGATCGACCTCGCGGAGATGTCGGCGCTGGCCGCGGTGGAGCGCCGCGTCCGCCTGGAGCGCGTACTGGGCCACATCATCAGCCGGGAAGGCCCCGTCCTCTCCACCGTTGAGCGCGCCCAGCTGATCCGGCGCGTCGTCGACGAAGCGCTCGGGCTCGGCATCCTCGAACCTCTGCTGGAGGATGCGTCCGTCTCCGAGATCATGGTCAACGGCCCGGACCAGATCTTCGTGGAGCGCGGCGGCCGGGTCGAGCAACTGCCGATGCGCTTTGCCTCGAACGACCAGTTGATGCAGACCATCGAGCGCATCGTCTCCACGGTCAACCGCCGGGTGGACGAGTCGAATCCGATGGTCGACGCCCGGCTCCCCAGCGGCGAGCGCGTCAACGTGATCATTCCTCCGCTGTCGCTGACGGGCGCCATTCTCACCATCCGCCGCTTTCCCCGGGCGTTCACGCTGCGCGAGCTGATCGGCCTGGAATCGCTCGACGAGCCCATGCTCTATCTGCTCTCGGCGCTGGTGCGGTCCAAGATGAACATCATCGTGTCCGGCGCCACCGGCACCGGAAAGACGACCCTGCTCAACGCCCTCTCCGGACTGATCCCGGAAGGCGAGCGCGTGATCACCATCGAGGACTCGGCCGAGCTGCAACTGCAGCAGTCGCATGTGATCCGGCTGGAGTCCCGTCCTCCGAACGTCGAGGGCAAGGGACGGATCACCATTCGCGACCTGGTACGCAACTCGCTGCGCATGCGGCCGGACCGCATCATCGTCGGTGAGGTCCGTGGCGGTGAAACGCTTGACATGCTCCAGGCAATGTCTACCGGTCACGACGGTTCACTCGCCACCGTCCACGCCAACAGCGCCGAGGACGCGCTGATGCGACTGCAGACCCTTGCCTCGATGTCCGAGGTGGAGGTCCCCTTCGCGGCCCTGCAGGACCAGATCAACTCCGCCGTCGATGTCATCGTGCAGCTCACCCGCCATGCCGACGGTTCCAGGAAGATCACCGAGATCGCCGTCCTCGACTCGCACGGGCGGGAGCCGTTCAAGATCGTCTCTGTGTGCCGCTTCCTGTCCCGGCCGATGGGAGCCGACGGCAAGATCTACGGGCAGTTCGAGTACTACCCGCTGCCCCGCCGGGTCGCCGACCGCTTCTACATGACCGGCCAGCCCGTCCCGCAAGCCTTCGGTATCGCACGGTCCGACGAACAACTCGCCTCCAGAGAAGCCAAGTAGCGAGTAGGTGCCAGGAAATGAATCGACTGGATCAGCTGACGATCGGCGCCACCCTGCTCTTCAGCGCGCTCCTGATCGCGGGCGTCCATACCTACGCCTCGGGCAAGGCCCAGCGCGCGGCGCTCGAGCATCGCCTGTCATCGACGCAGCAGATCACCACTCCGGGGCGGCGACGGCGCTTCAGGGGCGTCGACCGCAGACTCAAACAGACCCGCTTCGGCAAGAAGATCGAGCTACGTCTCGCCGCCACCGGTCTTGATCTCACTGCTGGTGAGTTCTTCGTCTACATGGTCGCCGCCGTTGCCGGCTTCTGGCTCCTCGCCAGCTCGGTACTGGCCTCCTTCTTCGGCCCTATCGCGGGAGTGATCGCGCTCTGGTCCGCGTTCGCGTTCCTCAACTGGCAGCGCCAGAAGCGCATCGAGAAATTCATCAACCAGCTGCCCGAACTCTCCCGCATCATCGCGAACGCCACTCAGGCCGGACTCGCCCTGCGGATGGCGATCAGTCTGGCCGCCGAGGAGCTGGAAGAGCCGGCGGGAGACGAGCTGGCCAAGGTCGCCAACGCCCTCGCCCTCGGGCACTCCATCGACGACGCTCTCGGCGAGCTGGCGGACCGGCTGCCCTCCCGCGAACTGGTCGTCCTCGTCACCACCCTCGTCCTGTCGAACCGCTCCGGCGGCGCCATCGTCAGCTCCCTGCGCAACCTCACGGAGACGCTCGAAGAGCGCAAGGAGACCCGCCGCGAGGTCAGAACCCAGCTGTCGCAGGTGACGCTGACCGCGTACATCGTCCCCGGGATGGGCCTGGCGATGCTGATGCTCATGGACAGCGTGTGGGACGGCGCACTGGACAAGATCACCGGAAATACCCTGGGGCAGGCGGTCGTCCTGATCGCCCTCGGGCTCTACCTCGTCGGCTTCGCCCTCGTCCGCCGACTGGCCAAGATCGAAGTCTGAGGGACGTCATGGAACTGCTGCTCGCACTCGCCGCCGGACTGTCCGTCACCGGCATGTTGTACGGGATCAGGCTCTACCGAGCCGACGCCAAACTGCCCTCGGACCTGGCACTCGCCCTCGAAGTGGGCTCCACCCGCACCAGCGCCGTGGGCAGCGGCATCGACCGCCTCGGCATGCGCTACGCGCCCGCGGTGCTGCGCATGATGGGCCCCAAGCGAGTCAACAAGCTGCGCACGCGGCTCGACATGGCGGGCAACCCCGGTGGCCTGACCGTGGACCGCTACGCCGCCCGCCGCGCGGTCTACGGCTTCATCGGCGCCCTCGGGGCGTTCGCCCTGCTCATCAACGCGCACCCCTTCCTCGCCCTGCTGTTCGTGGCGTTCGGCATCTGGTGGGCGGAGGTGGGGATCTGGGCGGCCACCCGCGCGCGCAAGGCCGCCATCGAACGAACGCTGCCGGACTTCCTCGACGTGCTGGCGGTCGTCGTCTCCGCGGGTCTCGGCTTCCGCCAGGCCCTCGACCGGGTGGCTGAGCGCTACCGGGGCCCCTGGGCCGACGAGCTCAAGATCACGCTCCGCCAGATGGACATGGGGATGAGCCGCCGCGACGCCTTCGAGCAGCTGCGCAAGCGCAACGCGTCCGAGCAGGTCGCCCAGTTCGTCACCGCCCTGCAGCAGGGCGAGGAACTCGGTGCGCCCATCGTCGACACCCTGATAGCCATCGCCAACGACATGCGCCGTACGGATGCTCAGAATGCCCGCCGCCGGGCATCCAAAGCTGTACCTCAGGCAACGGGCATCGTGACCATGCTCATGGTCCCGGCCACCATCCTGCTCATCGGGGCAGGCATGTTCCTCGGTTCGGGCATGAGCCTCGGCGGATGAGCAGGGGATACCGGGGAAGGGGGAGAGTTCCATGGCACTGCACCAGATGTCGACCGGACCGGCCGGCGCCATGACGGCGCACGGCCTGCTCGGCGTCGCCTCCGGCGATGACCTTCCCGCCGAGCCCGCGCTCAGGATTCAGCTGAGCGCGCTCCAGGCCATGTGCCGCCAGGTCTTCGGATTCCGGCTGGCGATGATCGCACTGGCCACCCCCTTCGCCGTCGTGGG
The DNA here is from genome assembly GCF_026339995.1 of Streptomyces sp. NBC_01481. Lineage (GTDB taxonomy): Bacteria > Actinomycetota > Actinomycetes > Streptomycetales > Streptomycetaceae > Streptomyces. Next base: position 294,019 of record NZ_JAPEPT010000005.1, read on the forward strand.
CGCGGCATCCGGCTGGCCGACCATTCTCATCGGCATCGCGATCCTGGCCACCTTCATGGGCTCGTACGTACTCTTCCGCGACTGGGAGCGCTTCGGCCCGCTGCTGCTGCGGCATCCCTGGCTGTTAGGCATCGACGCCTTCTTCGGCGCTCTGCTGCTGATCACCGCCACCCCTGCCAGCCCCCTGAGCTACGTCACCATCTGTACGCCGCTACTGGCCGGCCTGGTCTACGGATGGCGAGGCGCAGGCGTCTTCGCCTCACTGACCATCCTGATCATCTTCGCCGCCTACGCCGCCAATACCGAGCTCCAGGTCTCCATCGCCGGGTCCACACTTCTGCCCGGCCTGTGTGCCGTGCTGGGTGCCGTCGGGGTCAGCCTGCGCCAGCTGATGCTCCGCTTCGGTACGGCGACGCAGGCACTCAGCGAGGTACGCTCGCGGCTCGCGGTGACCGAGGCCGTCCAGGGTGAACGTGCGCGTCTGGCACGTGAGATGCACGACTCCGTCGCCAAGACCCTGCACGGTGTGGCGATGGCCGCGGACGGTCTGGCCTCCTCCGCCGACCGCATGGACCCACTCACCGTCAGGCACCAGGCGGAAGTGGTAGCCAGATCCGCTCGCCGCGCGGCCGCCGAATCCCGTGAACTGCTCTCTGACCTGCGCCGCCAGACCGATATCGAAGCCGCGGGCGTCGACGTGGCCGCGGAACTCGCCGCCCGTACCGAGGACTTCGCCCGGCGGACCGGGATGGGGGCCACCTGGCACACCCTCGGCGAACTGCCCGTACCCGCAGTACCGCACGCCGTCGCGCGGCACCTACTGACCATCGCGTCCGAGGCGATGGAGAACGCCCACCGCCATGCCCGCCCCACCTACATCGACGTGTCCGTGGGTGTCGTCGACGGAGCGCTGCGCATCAGCGTCTACGACGACGGGCGCGGTCTGCCGCCGGGCACGTCGCTCGACGACCTCAGAAAGGCGGGCCACTTCGGACTCGTCGGCATGGTCGAGCGCGCTGCCGGAATCGGCGCCCGGATCCGCATCGGACGCGGACGGGCGACCAAGGGAACCGAAGTCCGCCTCGAAATCCCCGTCAACGCCCTGCTGCGCAGTGGCTTGCCCGCCGACGCACACCCGCCGCTGACGCACGAGCCAGTCCCCACCGATGCCATTCCCCCCACCCACTGAAAGGAGGCCGCATCATGCCGGACGATTCGTCGTACACACCAGGACAGCAACTGCCGTCGTCGCACGTGTCCCAGCACACGTCGTCGCACAGCACACCCATCCGCTCCGAGCACACACCTGCCCAGGTACCGCTTCCCCCGCCGGCCGCGGCATCCGGAGGGCTCCCCGCCCTCCCCGCTCCGGTGACGCCGACACCGCTCCGGGTCGTGGTCGCCGACGACAACCCCGTCGTACGGGCCGGGCTCCATGCGCTGCTCTCCGGCCGCGAGGACATCGCGGTCGTCGCCGAGGCAGCAGACGGACGCGAGGCCTGTGAGGCCGCCCAGCAACACCGTCCTGACGTCGTTCTGCTCGATGTCAGGATGCCGGGCGTCGACGGCATCTCCGCGCTTCCGCATCTGGTGCGGATCGCCCCGGTGATGATGCTGACGTACAGCCGGGAGAGCGAGATCGTGCACGAGGCGCTGCGCCTGGGCGCGGGCGGCTACCTGGTCCACGGAGAGTTCACAGCGGACCAACTCGTCGACGCGGTACGGGACATCAGGCAGGGCCGGGCCCACTTCACAGTCACCGCCGCCAACGCGCTGCTCGCCCATGTGCGGGGCGAGCGCGCGCCGGCCGGGCCTCAGCAGCTTGCGGGAGGGCTGGGGCATCAGGGTGCGACTGCACATGGTTCCGCATCGCAAACCGATCCACGCCAGACGTCCAACTTCGGGTACCAGATGGGCTCCTATGTATCAAACTCATTGCAGCCGCGGCACGACGCTTCGCGTATGCAACTAGATGTGGGACAGTCCTTGGAGGCGCGACAGGCGGCAGCCCCACAGGGGCCGACTCAACGCGTGGGGTCCAGGACGGAGTTTGGCCTTAGCTCGCGGGAGGTGGAGGTGATGGATCTGATCGCGTCGGGCATGACCAATCAGCAGATCGCCGCCACCTGCTTCATCAGCGAGAAGACGGTCAAGAACCACATCAACCGCATCTTCGCCAAGTTGCACAGCACCAGCCGGAGCGAAGCCATCGCGGTATGGCTCGGCACAGCACATGGTCACAGCGGTGGCGGCATGCCGAGGGGGGCGGCCGGCCATGGCTGACGGTACGGCGATGTGCGATGCGGGCCGCCGGGCCCACAGTCGGAACGGACAGGCCCATCCCTCTCTTTGGGCCTCGGATTGGGCCCTGGGACCCTCTGCGGGAACCATCCGTCCGTCGTACGTTTCTCGCGTCGAAAGCGGCACCGGCCAGGAGGAAGCCGGTTACGCGGAAGGCACACAAGAGACGTGCGAACCGGCCGGTCTGCGGCCGGCCGGACCCGGAGGGGAACATCATGTCGAAGGACATCGCGCTCAAGGCGGCAGTTGCGACGCAGCTGCGTGTGAGCGGTTGGAAGAACACGGCGATCGAGCGGATGAACCGCAGGGCCGACAAGGGTCAGACCTCGGTCGAATACATCGGCATGCTGGTGGCGGTCATCGCGATCATCGCGATCGTGGTGACCATGAAGGGGGACATCGGCAAGGAGATCGGCAACAAGATCAAGGACGTGATCGGCACGTCCGGCAAGTCGGGCTGATCGTCGGATTGCACAGCAGACAGCGCGAGGCAGGGCAGGCCTTCCCCATCTACATCACGGTGGTGGCGGGCCTGCTCTTCCTCGCGTTTGCGTATTTCGTGGTCGGGGAGTCCGCCGACCAGCGAAATGGCGCCCAGGGTGCTGCCGACGCCGCCGCGCTGGCCGCAGCCCGGGATGCGCGGGATCAGATCGTCGAAGAACTGCTCGGGCCGAAGCTGCCCGACGACTGGGCGGACCTCATTCTCGGACGCGGGTTCGGTCCCGGCGCGGCGTGTCAAGCCGCCGATGAGTACGCGCAGAAGAATGACTCGGACAGGACCAGTTGCCGGCCGTACTACGGGGAGTACTGGGGTTTCACGGTCGGAGTCGAAACAAAGAAAACCATCGGTGATTCGGTGATCCCGGGTACGGCGGACGAGAAGGGCGAGGCAAAGGCCAGGGGCGTTGTCGTGCCGAAATGTTCGCTCAGCGGAGCGAAGCTGGATTGCGACGGCCTGGGCTCGTTGATCGATCCGGACGACCTCGGTAGCGTGCCGGACCTGGCTGATCTCTTCACCGTCCGTCTGATCGACCCGAACTGACCGAGTGACAACTAATCAGAGGAATTGCAGTCATGAGCATGCGGCAGATCTCAGGGGCGCGCAGGGCGGCGGCGGCCGTCACCGCGGCGGTGGCGCTGGCCTTCACGCTGGCCGCGTGCGGCAGCGACGGTGACAAACCTGACAAGACCTCCAATGCCGGCCAGTCGTCTACTCCTGACAACGGGGGCGCGGTCGATCAGGGTGACAAGGGGAATCCCGGAAGCGCGAACCCAGGACCGGGCAAGGTCCTGACGACGCTCAAGGGGGAAGACGGGATGGAGCTGGACATCACCGCCGCCGTCCGAGACGCAGGCGGGTTTGTGACGGTCCAGGGGAACATGCGGAACACCACGGACAACAACTTCAACCACACATCCGACTGGTCCGGTTCCGAACTCGAGGTCAATTCGGCGGTCGGCGGTGGCTCATTGGCCGGAGCCACCCTGGTGGATGCCAAGGAGAAGAAGCGCTACTACGTCCTGCGTGACACGGAAAACCGGCCGCTGGTCACCACAGTCAGCAGCGTCAAGGCCAAGTCGTCGACTCCGGTCTTCATGCAGTTCCCGGCGCCCCCTGAGACCGTGAACCAGATGACGTTTTCGCTGCCGACCTTCCAGTCCGTGACGCTCCGGCTCGGAAGCGAGTGACGCATGCGAGTCAGTACTGGATTCCTGCGTGGCCGGGCCGTGTTCATCGGCTCCATTGTCCTTGCTCTGACCGTTGTTGCCGTTCCGTCGGCGGGAGCCGACGACGGACCGCGCCCCAAAGCGACTTCCGTGTACGAGGGGAAGATCGACGTCAGCGACCCCGACCTCAAGATGGTCGACGGTGCCACGCTCGCCGCTGCCAAGGTTCTGGAGATCAAGCAGGTCGTCGGCGATGAGGCGGGCAATGAACAGCGCGAGGACTCGAATTCCGAGGTCAGGTTCAGCCTGCAGGCCGAGGTCCTCTTCGGTAAGGACAGCGCAAAGCTGAGCAGCGATGCCAATGCCCGTATCAAGGAGATTGCCGAGGAGATCAAGAAGCAGAACGCCAAGAAGGTACGGGTGTTCGGCTTCACGGACGACCTGGGCTCGGCCGAGCACGGTGATGCGCTGTCCAAGCAGCGCGCCGCCGCGGTGCACGGTGTGCTCTCGCAGGAACTCGCCGCTGTAGGCATCAGCTACGAGATCCGGGGATATGGCGAACAGTTCCCGATCGCCGAGAACAACTCCGAGGAGAACCGACGGAAGAACCGGCGTGTGGAGGTCTCCTTCCCGCGAGGCACGGCCTCCTAGAATCCGGGGCTGTTCCTCCGTACAAGCTCAGTGGGCTCCGCCGCAATCACCTTGCAGCGGGGCCTACTTCATGTGTCGGGCCGAGGTGAGCCCGACTTTGGGTCCTGGGACCCACGACTGCGGATGCACCGCGCCATAGCGTCGTGTGCATGTCGCGTATGGGGGTAGTGCGTCAGCTTCGCCGGCGGATGCGTGCGCTGTTGCCGCGCACCGATGCCAGGGCACTCGGGCTGCGGAAGTCGCAGTCGGGGCAGACCGCGGTGGAGTACATCGGTCTGGTCGTGGTGGTGATCGCCATCGTTGGCGCGCTGGTGGCAACCGGTGGTGTGCCCGAGGCGGGCAAGGCCATCGGGAACAAGATCTGCCAGGCGGTCGGCGGCAGTTGTGGCGGTAATGGCGGGGGAGACCCGCAGGCCGCCGACGACCAGCCCGCAGCCGAGGACGGAACCGACGGCTCCGACGGCTCTGACGACGATCCCGGCGCCGGCCAGAAGCCGCAGTCCCAGATCGACTACGAAAAGGCCCTCAAAGAGCTCCAGGACGCGCAGGCCGCCGAGAAGTCCGATCAGGACAAGGCCATCGAGGCCGCCAAGGAGCTCGCGAAGATTCTTGCCGATGAGCTCGGGATCACCGATGCGCTCGACTGCATCACCAAGGGCGACATGGGCGCCTGCACCGAGACGCTCGTCAATGTGCTGCTCAGCCTGATCGGCGGCGCCGTCGGGAAGCTGGCCGCGAAGTACGGGGCGCCCTGGAAGTGGAAGAAGGCCGTCGAGCTCGTCAGGAAGCTCAAGAAGCACGGTGGGGATCTGTACGACGGGCTCACGGGGCTCATCAAGAACCGCAAGCGGGTGAGCGAGGCGGAGAAGAAGCTCGCCGACGCCAAGAGGAAGCTCGACGCGGAGAAGAAGGACAAACCGAAGGACAAGGACAAGGACAAGCCGACCTCGTGTCCCGTCCACAGTTTCCCGCCCGGCACTCCCGTCCTTCTTGCCGACGGCCGGCGGATCCCGATCGAGACCGTGTCCGTCGGCACGAAGGTCACCGTCACCGACCCGGTCGGCGGGCGGACCACGGTACGCCGGGTGACCGACACCATCACGACGTACGACGACAAGGACTTCACCCGCCTCAAGGTGACGACGAGCGGCGGTCCCGCCGTGCTGACCGCGACGGACACCCACCCCTTCTGGCTGACCGGCCGGGGCCGCTGGGCGGACGCCGGAGAGATCGTGCCGGGCGACGGGCTGCGAATGCCGTCCGGCCGGACTCTGAAGGTCGCCGCGGTTTCCCGCTACACCCAGCGGCAGACCACCCACGACCTGACGGTCGACGGTATCCACACCTACTACGTCGGCATCGGCGCCGAGAGCGCCCTCGTGCACAACAACGACGGCGACTGCCTGTCGGCGGACGAGGTCGCCGCCGCCAGGAATCCCACGGTGGGCGAAGGCGATCCGAGCAAGTTCAGGAGCCACTTCCAGCGCCACAAGAAGCTCATCGAGGACGCCCTGGGCACTACGTACAAGAAGCTGAAGGAGGACGGTCCGCGGTTCCGCCAGGACATTCAGAAGGCCATCAAGGACGGCACCTTCGAACTGGTCGGAAAGGGCACGTTGAAGAAGGGCGAGCCCGAGGGAATGATCTACCGTGGCAAGGGCGTGACCATCGTCCTCCGGGAGAACGGCGACTTCTGGACGGCGCTCGAGAGCGGAACCGGGCTCGACACGGCGATCCAGATCACCAAGAAGGTGCCGCCGAAGGCAGGTTAGGGCGATCCCGTGCGGTCGGGATCTGGCGGTCGGGTCCTCGGCGGCCTGGGGCGAGCGGGCTTCGGCGGAACGAAAGGCGTGTGGGCAATGGGTGGCTGGGGCACGGTCGATGAGGCGCTCAGGGACCACCAGGTGTATGACGTCCTCGTCCCGGGCTGGATCGACAGGGACGGGGACGTCCCCGAGTTCCGGCCGCAGCCCCTGGTCGTCTGGCTGAGGCTGGACAGCGGACTGCTGAGGTTCCGATCGGCAGGGCAGTACGACCACCTGGCCGTCGCGCGCGTGCCTCAGGTCGGCTGGGACGATGTCGACTTGCTCGCGGAGGCCGAGGACGAGGTCGTCGTCGCCTCGTACGGCGAACAGCTCTTCGGCGACGGCAGAGACACTCTGCGCTGCGTGCAGCTGCGGGCGTATCAGGTCGCGGACCACCTCAAGTGTCTCGCCCTCGACTTCGAGGGACACCACACGCTCTTCTTCGACCCGACCTGGACGTTCGGCATCAGGATCGGGAATGTGGCCGACGAGCGGCGCTGGCGGGAGCTGTACGCCGGCGAGGAGGCCGGCGTCGAGAGCGTCGACGTGTCCCTCGGGGGAAGCAGCCGTGGTGATTGATCCGTTCCGGGCCGAGACGCCCGTATGACCGAAGAAGATCTGCGACGTGACGCACCCGTGGCGGGTGACCTGTTCAGCGTGGGCCTGCTGGAGCCCGACGTGCTTGTCGCCGCGCTCGCCGGAGCCGTGGGCGTCGCACCCGGGGAGGTCGATGTGGCCGACGCGGACGCGGACCCGGAGGCGCGGAACTGGGACGCCCCCGTGCTGTGCGCCTACACCCGGCTGCCCGCCGGAGGGCTCGGCCTCCTGCTCGATGTGTACGTCGCCGAGGGCACGGGCGGGATCCTCCATGAGGCGGAGCTGGCGCGCCGGTTGGCGGCGCGGGCGGGGACGACGGTGCTGTACCCGGCCGAGGCGTTCCCGCCGAGCGCGTACTGGGCGGTGACCGCCGACGGGCTGAGGACGCGGGCCAGGCTGTACGAACCGGACGAGCACGAGGACCCGTACGTCGTCGACGCCGTCGAGGAGCCGGTGCCGGATCTGCCGGAAGCCCGGGTGACCGTGCTGCCGGAGATCCTGCGCGAGGAGCGCATCGAGTTCCCGGTGACCGATGCCTTCACGGCCGCCGTCCCGGACGGTTCTGCGGGCAGCGAGGCGGACGGGGAAACGGACGCGGAATCGGACGCGGAAACGGACGCGGAGACGGGGGAGCAGACATGAGCGTGCCTCTCGGCGCACGGCTTCGGGACGAACTGGGCGTGCCGCGACGCGCCCGGCTGCTGGAGAGCAGCCCGCGGTCCGCGGTGTGGCGCGTCGACGTCGACGCGGGCACCGTCGTCGTCAAGCAGCTCGTCGCGGGCGCGGGGGCAGATGAGCGCTACGCGCGCGAGGTTGCCGCGCTGCGGCTTGCTACAGCGGTCCAACCACCCGTTGTGCCACGGCTGTTGGGCGTGGACGCCGACGGGCGCGTACTGGTGCTGGAGGACGTGGAGCACAGGCCCCCGCGCGCGGGCTGGGAGGTCCAGTACGCGACAGCGCTCGCCCGGCTGCATGCGGCGGGCGTGGGCGGGGGCGGCGCGGAGCTGCCGTCGTGGGCCGGGCCGGACGCGAAGGACATCGTGTCGTTTCTGGGATTCGCCGACGCGCTCGGGGTCCCCATCCCGGACGGTGTCGAGGACGAGCTGGGCCGACTCCTGGGCAGGCTCGCCGAATGGGACGGGCCGCCCGCCCTGCTGCACGGCGACCCGTGCCCGGGCAATGACCTGCACACCGAGGACGGCGTTCGCTTCATCGACTTCGAGCAGGCCTGCCTCGGCAATGCGCTGATGGAACTGGCCTATCTGCGGATCGGCTTCCCCACCTGCTGGTGCGTGACCGCCGCCCCCGAACCGCTGCTCGCGCAGGCCGAGGCGGCCTACCGCACGACCTGGCGGGAGGCGACAGGTACGGATGTCGAGGGTGAGCTCGTCGACGCCTGTGCCGGGTGGCTGATCCGGGGCGACGCGCTGGTTCAGCGCGCGGAGCGCGGGACCGTCGACCAGTTGGCCCGGGTCATGGACGAGGACTGGGAGTGGGGGACGGTGAGCGCGCGGGAGCGGCTGGTGCACCGGCTGGGGGTGGTGGCCGGGATGGACGGCGGCACAGAACGACTGGGCGGCCTCGGGCGGCTCGGCGCGGACATGCGGCGCGCCATGCTCGATCGCTGGCCCGGACTCCGAGGCGCGCCGAGCCGCAGGCCCTAGCAGGGGCCTTTGGGTCCGTGGGCCCATGCGGGGTCGCGGACACCGCTGTTAGCGTGCGGCGACCGGACCCCGACAACGGACGAGGTGGGCACGGATGACGCAGCGGCGCACGGCAGTTGCGGCAGCGGCGCTTGCCCTCGCCGTGGGGCTCACGGCCGGCTGCGGCGGCGGCGACGACACTGCCGGAAAGCCGCCGCAGCCGAAGAGGGAGACCGCCGCCGCGACGCCCGCCACCCAGGACCCCACTCCGGAAGCACCCGGCTCGCCGACCCCCGCCACTTCCCCAAAGGACCTCTCCAAGGCCGAGTTGGAGCAGGCCATCCTCGCCAAGGGGGACGCTCCCGGCTTCAACGTCGGCCCCCTGGGCGCCCCGCCGTCCCAGGGTGAAAGCGCCGACAAGCCCGAGTGCGCCCCCCTCACCGCCGTCATCAACGGCAAGCCGGAACCCCTCGCCCAGGCCTCGGCCTATCGTCAGCTCACCGGCGCCAAGGACGACCGGCCCGCGGTCTCCGAGTTCCTCAGCGCCCACGGGGCGCAGGGCGCCGCGACAGTGCTCAGCCGACTGCGTACCGCCGTCGAGGCCTGCAAGGGCGGCTTCACGGCGAGCGGCGGCGAGGGTCCTTCCACGTACAGGAGTGTGAAGGCGCTGCCCGTCGCCGAGGTCGGCGACGACGCGTTCGCCTATCAGGTCACCGGTGATTTCGAGGGCGATCCCGTGCCCCTGGTCTTCCAGGTCGTACGGTGCGGCGGCACGCTCGCGACGTACTACACCGCGAACCTGGAGGGCCCGGCGACACCGCAGATCCCGCGCGTCCTGCTCACCGCCCAGGTGGCGAAGCTCAGTTGACCGTCACCAGCACACCCGGGACCAGGCCCCATCCCGCCATCGCCCCGGCCTCCGCTTCCAGCACATGACGTGCCCGAAGGCGCGGCAGGCCGAGCCGTCCCGGCTTCATGGTGTGGACCTCGACGACCCTCAACTCCTTGTCCAGGTAGGCCACATCGATGGTGAAGCGCATCCGGAAGGTGTGCACGCTGTTGCACGGTGTCAGCAGGATCGCGCCCGCGATCCCGTCCCGCCCCAGCAACCCGCGCCGCCGCGGCCCGTACGTCGCCGCGATCTCCACCGGGACACCGCTGTTGTGCCCGGCCACGGTCAACGTCCCTGTGCCGCCCCGCCATTGACGCCGTCCACTCATAGTCCGAGACCGTAGCGCCCGGCACACCCCTGTGGGCCCCGGATCGGCAGGAGTGGGGCCCCAGGGCCCATGACCGGCTGCGGATCCCGGCCTATGCTCGCTGCCGTGTACGCCACGCTGATCGCCGTCGCCGCCCTGTGGGGCGCGGGCGCCGGGCTGCTCCTGCCGCGCGCCGTGTACCGGCTCTCCGTCGAGCCGGAGGAGGCGTGGCGCGACGCCTGCGCCGAGGGGCACCCGTTCACCGGGCCCGCGCGGGGATGGATCGGCGGGGCGCGATGCGTGGCCTGCGCCACGGCCGTTCCGGCTCGTACGGCACCAGGCACAGCGAAAGCCGAAGGCGCGCCCGCCCCCCGCCCCCAGCCGCTCGTCCCGCTCATCACCGCTTTCGTGTGCGCCGCCCTCGCAGCCGCCACCGGGCCCCGCCCCGAGCTGGCCGTCTGGCTGCTGCTCACGCCCTGTGCCGTACTGCTTGCCCTCGTCGACCGCGCCGTCCACCGCCTGCCCGACCAGCTGACCCTCCCGCTCGCCGCCGCGGCCGCGGCCCTCCTCGGGCTCGCCGCACTGCTCCCCGGCGACGGCGGCTCCTGGCCCACGGCGCTGCTCGGCGGGCTCGTCCTCGGTGCCGCCTACTTCGTGCTCTTCCTGATCCACCCGAACGGCATGGGCTTCGGCGACGTCAAGCTCTCCCTCTCACTCGGCGTCGTTCTCGGCTGGTACGGCTGGGCGATCCTCTTCGCCGGAGCCTTCGCGGGCTTTCTGCTGGGTTCGTTGTACGGGCTCGGGCTGATGGCCCTGCGCCGCGCGAGCCGTAAGACCGCGATCCCCTTCGGGCCGTTCATGATCGTGGGCGCGCTGGCGGGGGTACTGCTAGGAGCCCTGGCGGCGATGCCGTAGAACCGGCCCGGCGTATATGTGCAAGACAACGGGGCATTCGCCGCGCAGTATCGACCGTATGGACTACAAGCCGGTCAATCTCACCGAAGCCCTGGCCTCCTTCGACGAGGTCTACAGCCCTCGCATCGTCGCCCGGATGAACGACTACGACGTACGGATCGCCCACACCGCCGGAGAGCACGTCTGGCACGTCCATGAGGACACCGACGAGTTCTTCCTCGTACTGGACGGGCGCTTCGACGTCGCCCTGCGTGCCGCCGACGGCACCGAGTCAACCGTCGAACTCCGCAAGGGCGACACCTTCGTCGTCCCGAAGGGCACCGAGCACAAACCCTCGTCGCCCGGCGGCTCGATCCTGATGTTCGAGCCCTCCGGTACGAGCACGACGGGCGACCGGCACGAGGGCGAGATCCCCGGGCATGTCGACAGCACCACCGGACACGCCCTGTCGTGACGGCGTCGCCAAGCCCGGCACCGGCGCCTCAGGCATGAGGGCCGACCGTGACCCTGCCCACCGTCAACTCGGCCCGCCCCTGAAGGATTTCGCCGACCCGCTCGGCCTGCTGCTCCAGCTCCCGGCGGCGCGCGGCGGTCTTGAGCGCGTTCCCGACCGGTTCCACCGTCACGGCGATCCGCCGCCCGGATCTGCGCTGGTGCCAGACGCAGGCGACGGTCCCGTCGACGAGCACCACCGGGAAGTTCCCAGCCTGTCCGCCCGCCAGTGCCCGCTCGTACGCGACACCGGGGAAGAGCAGCTCGCGAGGCTGCGAGGCGATGGTGTACGCGTCGAAGTACGGCAGCAGCCGCACGCCCCGGGGACGCTCGTCGGGGAACCCGGTGTCGCCCGAGGCCACCCACGCCGGGCTGCCCTCGAACACGACCTCCTCGATCCGTCCCTTGTCCGCGAGGGAGGTGAACAGGCCGTCGGCCCAGGCCTTCGGCGCGGCCAGCCACTTCGCGAAGTGCGCCGGCGTCGCGGGCCCGTAGGCGCGCAGATAGCGGTCCACGAGGGCGGCCGAGGCGGCAGGCCCGTCCATGGGGACGACGCCGGGACTGGTGTAGGTCGCCTTGCGGCCGCGGTTGGGCGCGAAGCGGAGCACCCCGCGCTGCCCGGCCTTGTGCATGACCTGACGCCAGCGCGGCCACTTGTCCTGGAAGGCGTCCATCACCCGGTCGCCGGCCCAGGAGCCGGTGCGCGCGACGATCGCCTCGGTCAGTTCGTCGATCGTCAGCTCGGCGCCGGCGAGTGCGTCCCCGATGGCCGCGACGACCTGCTCGGTCTGCTCGGCCGTCATCCGTACATCCGCGGGCATCGGATTCGGACCGGCCGGAATCGCGGACAGCGCCCCGGTCCACAGCGGAAGATCGGCCGCGGCCAGCAGATGAACGGTGCCGCGCGGCCCGTACGTCTTCACCAGGCTGCCCTCGCCCCACAGCGCCTCGCGCACATCGGCCAGGGTCGCGCCGCCGTCCAGCCGCAGCGCGAGCGACAGCTCGGCGGCGGACAGCACCTGGGCATGCGCCCCGAGCATGGCGGCGGCGATCCCCGCGGGAGAGCTTCGGGCAGGTGCGGCCAGTCCCTGTCGCTCCAGGCGACGGGCACAGGCCTCGGTCCACGTCACTCTGTGTGTCGTCATGCGGACGACTCTAGGAGCCATATAGGCCACTACCTGTCCGCCTTGCCCCGTGCGACGAGGAAAAAGGCGGGCCCCTGACTCCCGTGAAGTGCTGTACCGGCGAATCGGTAAGTATTGGACGGATCCGAGGAGTTGGCGTGGGCAGGGTGAAGACGTCCTACAGCTGCGGGCTCGATGCCGCCGTGGACGTCGTCGGCGGAAAGTGGAAAGCACTCATCCTGTGGGCGCTGCACGACGGGACGTACCGCTTCGGGGAGCTCAAGCGCCAGGTGAGCGGTGTCAGCGAGAAGATGCTGATCCAGCAGCTGCGCGAGCTGGAGGCGGACGGTGTGGTGCATCGCGAGGTGTACCGCGAGGTTCCGCCACGGGTGGAGTACTCCCTCACCGAACTGGGCAAGGCGCTCAACACCGCACTGCTGCCTCTGGGGGAGTGGGGCGACGCCTTCATGGGACAGATCCTCGCCGGGAAGGCCAAGGAGCAGGCTGTCTGACGGGACGTAGGACCTGCGGCGTCAACGGCGCGCCCGCGGCCGGGTCCCTCTTGGGGGGTACGGCCCCGGGGCGGGCGCGGGGCCCGCAGGCCGCCGCTTCCGGGCCCGGGCCTAGGATCCCCCACCGCGCCCGGATATCCGGAGCGTGATTACGGCATGGCGTGGCACTCGGCACCGCTTACGAAGGGTTATGGTGGAAACCCCCCCTCGGGCCGGTCCGTATCCCCCCCACGGACCGGCCCGTTTTATGTTCCCCTCCGCCTTCCCGGCGCTCCCTCAGCTCCGTCCGGCCCAGATGTTGGTGCCCGCGGTGTCCACGGCGAAGGTGTCGATCTCCTTCAACTCCTCGGCGCTCAGCGGCTGTCCGGCCAGTGCCGCGACATTCTCCTCCAGCTGCTGCACGCTGGAGGCGCCGATCAGCGCCGACGTCATCCGCGGGTCCCGCAGCACCCAGGACAGCGCCAGCTGGGCGAGTGACTGACCGCGCGACGCGGCGATGTCGTTCAGGCCGCGCAGCCGCCGGGTGACCTCGTCGGAGAGCAGGTTCGGGTCCAGGGACTTGCCCTGCGTGGCCCGCGAGCCCTCCGGGATGCCCCCCAGGTACTTGCCGGTGAGCAGCCCCTGTGCGAGCGGCACGAAGGAGATGCAGCCCATGCCCGCGTTCTCCAGCGTGTCGAGCAGGCCGTCGTCCTCGATCCAGCGGTTGATCATGGAGTACGAGGGCTGGTGGATGAGGGCCGGGACGCCCATCTCCTTCAGCAGGCCGGCGGCATCGGCGGTCTGCTCCGCGTTGTACGAGGACACGCCCGCGTACAGCGCCTTGCCCTGCTGCACGGCGGAGGCCAGCGCGCCCATCGTCTCCTCGAGCGGAGTGTCCGGGTCGAAGCGGTGGGAGTAGAAGATGTCGACGTAGTCCAGACCCATTCGCTTCAGGGAGGCGTCGAGGGAGGACAGCAGGTACTTCCGCGAACCCCACTCGCCGTAGGGTCCGGGGTGCATCAGATAGCCCGCTTTGGTCGAAATGACTAGTTCATCGCGATATGCAGAGAAATCCTGTGCGAAGATCTTGCCGAAGTTCAGCTCGGCCGAACCGGGCGGCGGTCCGTAGTTGTTCGCCAGGTCGAAATGCGTCACACCCAGGTCGAAGGCGCGGCGCAGAATCGCACGCTGCGAGTCCAGGGAACGGTCGTCGCCGAAGTTGTGCCAAAGACCGAGGGAGATCGCGGGGAGCTTGAGCCCGGAGCGGCCACTGCGCCGGTACTCCATCGACTCGTAGCGGTCCGCGGCGGCTCGGTAGAAAGGGGAATCAGTCACGCATCCCTCCTTATCACGGACTTGTGACAGACCGGGCTGGGCCGCCGTGGCCCGTGCGCAGTACTGTGGCGGCTTCGGGGACTGCCGCACACGGGGGTCAGGGACTGTGCTGCATCTCCCGGGGACTGAGACATCAGCGGCCGGCGCCGCGGAGCCCCCGGACCCGACAAAGGGCCGGTGCGCCCGACAGAACCGAGAGGTGAACTCAGTGAACTTGCGCGACCTGGTGTACGGGCTCTACGCACGCCGGGTGGAAGGCCGCCTCGACCACGCCCAGGTGCCCAAGCACATCGGCGTCATCCTCGACGGCAACCGTCGCTGGGCCAAGGCGTCCGGCGGCACCGCCGCGCAGGGCCACAAGGCCGGGGCCGACAAGATCTCCGAGTTCCTCGGCTGGTGCCACGAGACCGATGTCGAGGTCGTCACGCTGTGGATGCTGTCCACGGACAACTTCGACCGGCCCGAGGACGAGCTGATCCCGCTGCTCGGCATCATCGAGGACACGGTCCGCGGCCTGGCCGCCGACGGCCGCTGGCGTGTCCACCACGTGGGCACGCTCGACCTGCTGCCCGCCCGCACCCAGTCCGTACTGAAGGAAGCCGAGCAGGCGACCGTAGGCATCGACGGCATACTCGTGAACGTCGCCGTCGGCTACGGAGGCCGCCAGGAGATCGCGGACGCCGTCCGCTCCCTCCTGCTGGAGCACGCCAGCAAGGGCACGAGCTTCGAGGAGCTCGCCGAGATCGTCGACGTCGAGCACATCTCCGAGCACCTCTACACCCGCGGCCAGCCCGACCCCGACCTGGTCATCCGCACCAGCGGCGAGCAGCGTCTGTCCGGATTCATGCTCTGGCAGAGCGCCCACTCCGAGTACTACTTCTGCGAAGTCTTCTGGCCGGCCTTCCGCAAGGTCGACTTCCTGCGCGCGCTGCGCGACTACGCGGCGCGTCACCGCCGCTACGGATCCTGACGGGATTCCCGCGGCTCACGTACACCCGGGTGAGTGCTGTTACCCCCTGTTCATCCTTGCGCCGTCATATGCCATGGCATGGCTGCGCATGTTCGAGGGAATATCCCTTCCAGAGTGAGTGGCATGGAGTCCGCTCACCCGGGAGGCCCTTTGCACCAGGACGACCGTGCAGCACCTGTACGGACGACGGGGAGGGCCGGTGCTCGGCCCGCGCATCGGCGCCCGAGCCCGGCCCCATCCCCCCGCGACGCCGTCGCAGTCGCACCCCGACCTGATCCGAGGGGGTACGTCCTTCCGTGGTGACCAGCACAAAGCGCCGCATGCCCGACAGGCGCACCTATGTTCTCGACACCAGCGTCCTGCTGGCCGACCCGAATGCTCTGACCCGCTTCGACGAGCATGAAGTGGTGCTCCCGATCGTGGTCATCACAGAGCTGGAGGCCAAGAGGCACCATCCGGAACTCGGTTACTTCGCCCGCCAGGCGCTGCGCCTGCTGGACGACTACCGGATCCGGTACGGACGTCTCGACGCCCCCATCCCCATGGGCGACCTCGGAGGCACGCTCCGTGTCGAGCTCAACCACTCCGATCCCGGCGTCCTTCCGGCCGGCTTCCGATTGGGGGACAACGACTCACGGATCCTGGCGGTGGCACGCAACCTCCAGGCCGAGGGGTACGACGTCACGGTCGTCTCCAAGGATCTGCCCCTGCGTATCAAGGCCTCGTCCGTCGGCCTGCTCGCCGAGGAGTACCGCGCCGAGCTCGCCATCACCGACTCCGGCTGGACCGGTATGTCGGAACTGCCGCTCTCCGCCGAACAGGTGGACCTGCTGTACGGAGAGGAGACGCTGTACGTCCCCGAGGCGGCCGAACTGCCCGTCCACACGGGTCTCGTCCTGCAGTCCGAGCGGGGCAAGGCGCTGGGCCGGGTCTCGGCCGAGGGCAATGTGCGGCTGGTGCGCGGCGACCGGGAGGCCTTCGGCATCCACGGCCGCAGCGCCGAGCAGCGCATCGCACTCGATCTGCTCCTCGACCCGGACGTCGGTATCGTCTCGCTGGGCGGCCGGGCCGGCACCGGAAAGTCGGCGCTGGCCCTGTGCGCCGGTCTCGAGGCGGTCCTGGAGCGCAGGCAGCATCAGAAGGTGATGGTCTTCCGGCCGTTGTACGCCGTGGGCGGGCAGGAGCTCGGCTATCTGCCGGGCTCCGAGGCCGAGAAGATGAGCCCCTGGGCGCAGGCCGTCTTCGACACGCTCTCGGCCGTGGCGGGCCGAGAGGTCATCGAGGAGGTGCTGGGGCGCGGCATGCTCGAGGTCCTGCCGCTCACCCACATCCGGGGCCGCTCGCTGCACGACGCGTTCGTCATCGTCGACGAGGCCCAGTCCCTGGAACGGAACGTCCTGCTGACTGTTCTGTCCCGTATCGGGGCCAATTCCCGGGTTGTTCTCACGCATGACGTGGCACAACGGGACAATCTGCGCGTAGGCCGATATGACGGAGTAGTCGCCGTCGTCGAGAAGTTGAAGGGCCATCCGCTCTTCGCGCATGTCACTCTCACCCGCTCAGAGCGCTCCCAGATTGCCGCGCTTGTGACCGAAATGCTGGAGGAAGGCCACATCTAGTACGGAATGCAAGTGGTTAGGGCAGTACGGCAGTTGGCGCCGCCCCGCAAAGCGCAAGAGCGTAGCCGGGCGGCGTCGTGCTGTCCGCCGGTTTCCGTAAAACCCCTGACCCAAACGGCGTGTGACCTTTCACACGCAACGAAGAATTGCCTTGCGGTGTCGGCTTCCGGCAGAGTCTTGCTTCCGTCAGGCCCCGCATACGGCACACCAGCACCACCAGGTGCACCGCACCACACAACTCAAGATCTGCCGTCGTATGCCGCCCGCGAGCATCATGCGGCTTCTCCCGGAAGGGGGTTGCCCACCGGGCCCGCGCCTCCCGTGACCCAAGCAAGGGGAGGCCAGCGCCAGGGGCACGATTGCGCTCGCGAGGTCACCTATGCGGGCGTTGCTGGAAGGACACCGTGTGAGCCGGATCTCGGTCCGGGGATTCGCCGTGGCATCTGCCACTGCGGTCACCACCGTCGGCGCCGTCGTGGGCGTTGCGTCGGGCAATGCCCAGCCCTCGGGCGACAACCTCGAGGCAACGGCAGCCGACGCGACTCTCCTCGCAGACATACCTGTGGGTCAGCAGGCACAGATTCAGGTCTCGTCCCTGACGCAGCAGGCCGACGCACAGGCCGCTGCCGCCGACGCGGCCGCGAAGAAGTCTGCCGAGGAAGCCGCCCGCATCCAGGCCGCCAAGACCGCCAAGGCGAAGAAGGAAGCCGCCGAGGAGCAGGCGGAGCGCGAGGCCGAGGAGAAGGCCGCGCGCGCCAGCCGCGACTCCGTGCGCGACGCGTCGAGCTTCTCCGCGAAGAGCTCCTACTCCGTCGCCGAGGTCCAGGCAATCGCACGGCAGATGGTCCCCAGTGACCAGTTCCAGTGCTTCAGCAATATCGTGGACCACGAATCCACCTGGAACTACCAGGCGCAGAACCCCTCTTCCGGCGCCTACGGTCTCGTCCAGGCACTGCCCGGCTCGAAGATGTCCTCGGCCGGCGACGACTGGCAGACCAACCCGGCCACCCAGATCAAGTGGGGCCTGAACTACATGAACGAACGCTACGACAGCCCCTGTGGCGCGTGGTCGTTCTGGCAGGCCAACCACTGGTACTAGATCCGGCCGCCGCTCAACTTCGCGGAGCCCCTCACCGTCATACGGTGGGGGGCTTCGTGCGTGTACCGTCGGGTTCGAAAAGCTCCGGGGGGAGTGGTGGGGGGAAGAGGGAAGATCATGTCAAGACTGCCAGGATGGCTTGCCGGTATGGGCGCCTCTCTGACCCGGATCGGCGAGCACCTGGAGGAGCGGCGCACCGAGGCGGCCAAGGACGACGTGCCCGATGTCGTCGTGCCTGACGTTGTCGTGCCCGACGCCGTGCCGTCGGCTGCGGGAAGCGTCCCGCCACCGCCCTCGTACGCCCCCGCCATAGCCGCGAGGCCCGATCCCGTCGCGGCCATCCCCTGGGGCATCCGCGTCGCCGCCGAGGCCGGCTGGCGGCTGCTCGTACTGGCAGGCACGCTCTGGGTGTTGATCCGCGTCATCAGCGCCGTGCAACTGGTCGTCCTCGCCTTCGTCGCCGCGCTGCTCGTCACCGCGCTGCTCCAGCCCACCGTGGCCCGGCTGAAGAGACTGGGCCTGCCGAGCGGCCTGGCCACCGCCGTCACCGCGATCGCCGGCTTCGTCGTCATGGGCCTGGTCGGCTGGTTCGTGGTCTGGCAGGTCATGGACAACCTCGACGATCTCTCCGACCGGGTCAGGGACGGTATCGAGGAGCTCAAGCGCTGGCTGCTCGACAGCCCCTTCCATGTCACCGAGCAGCAGATCAACGACATAGCCAAGAACCTCAGCGACACGATCGGGACCAACACCGAGGAGATCACCTCGGCCGGTCTGCAGGGTGTGACGGTGATGGTGGAGATCCTCACCGGAATGCTGCTGGCGATGTTCTCCACGCTCTTCCTGCTGTACGACGGCAAGCGCATCTGGCAGTGGGTGCTCAAGCTGGTCCCGGCACAGGCCCGCGAGGGTGTCGCCGGAGCCGGTCCGCGGGCCTGGCGCACACTGACCGCCTATGTGCGCGGCACGGTGCTGGTGGCGCTGATCGACGCGATCTTCATCGGTCTCGGCATCTACTTCCTCGATGTCCCGATGGCCGTCCCGCTGGCCGTGTTCATCTTCCTGTTCGCCTTCATCCCGCTCGTCGGCGCGGTCGTCTCGGGCGCGCTGGCGGTCGTCGTCGCGCTCGTCACCCAGGGCGTGTTCACCGCGCTGATGGTGCTGATCGTCGTCCTGGCCGTGCAGCAGATCGAAGGCCATGTGCTGCAGCCGTTCATCCTGGGCCGCGCGGTGCGGGTTCATCCTCTCGCCGTCGTCCTCGCGGTCGCGGCGGGCGGCCTGACCGCGGGCATCGGCGGCGCTGTGGTGGCGGTGCCGCTGGTGGCGGTGACCAACACGGTCGTCGGCTACCTGCGCGCGTACAGCAAGGAGCAGGCGCTGCGGGCCGCGCAGCCGCCGCACGACGGGACGGCGATCGAGGCCGCGCCTACTCCGGTGCCGGTCACTCCGGGGGCGCAGGAGGCCTAGGGCCTGTCGTTCGGATCTTGCAGGGTTCGCGTGCCCTGGCACGCACTCCCCCGTAGCCCTTCGGGCACGGGAGGTGCCCCCATGCCGCGTTGCGTCAGTCGCCGACGCTCCGCGTCGGCTCTCCCCCTGCCTTCGGCGGGGGCCCCCATCCTCCGGCCTGCGATCGCACGCACCACAGTGACATCAGCCGCTCCGCGGCGGGCCGCTCACTGATCCGGCCTGATCGACCGGACAGGACCTAGCAGTGGTGCTCGACTGCCGCGGCGGACATGGTGCAACTCCTGGTGGTCCGGTGTCGAGAGCATCATCGCGAGCCGGTGTCGGCTCCGTGTCTGGTGCGTAATGCGCAACTGACCGCACAAACGGTGAACCGTGCGCTGAACTCTTCCGAACAGCCTGGTGAAAGTCGTTCATTACTGACCGGAAACCGAACAGCGGTGGCTAGCGTCCGCTGCCATGAAACACATACGCACAGCAGCGGGGCTCTGTCTCGCGCTGCTGTTCCTCGTGCTGGGCATCGGCGCCCAGCCCGCGCTTGCGCATGTCTCCCGCGAGCATGCCGAACTCGTCGTCGCCACCGGCGACAACGTCACCAGCGGCCGCCTCATCGTGCACCGCGACCTGGTGTCCCCCGCGGGGGCCGGCGCCTGGGCATCCACGATGCTGCCGGCCGGCTGCCCCGCCACCGGCGCGGGCGTTCCCGGCGACGACGGTGGTGTGCCCGGCGGTGTGGTGATCGAGCTGGCCTGGAGCTGCCACGTCGACGCACTCGACCTGAGCGCGCTGATCGAGAAGGGCGGACTGACGCAGGTTGTCGTCGAGTTCGACGGCACAGCGGTCGACGCCTCCGCCGCCACGCCGCTCGTCGACGCCAGGGGCGCGCACGCGCTGCCGACGTTCCCCTGGCTCACCGTCGCGCTCGTCACGGCCGCCGGTGTCGTGCTGCTGCTCGCCGCCTGGCGGCTGCCGTCCCTGGTACGCGCGCTGGGTCGCACCCGGCGCCGGTTCAAGCTGGCGACCGCGGGCGCCGTCGCCCTGTCCTTCCTCGCGCCCCAGGCGGCCTTCGCCGACGACACGGCACCGGCCCCCGTCACCGTCGAGGGCACCGTTTTCAAGGACGGCAACGGCAACGGCGTGCGGGACAGGGGCGAGCGGCCCATGCCCGGCGTCGATGTCACGGACGGAGCTGCCTGGGCAACGACCCGCGCGGACGGCTCGTACACCCTTCAGACCGACCCGGCCCGGCGCGAGACCGACCTCGTCAGCATCGTCTCGCCCGACGGTTACACTCCGGCCCTGCGCAAGGACTACATCCCGCAGTTCTTCCACAAGGTCTCCGAGACCGGCGGTACGGGCATCGACTTCGCGCTCGTACCCGACCGCAATGCGTCGAACCCCACCGAGAAGTGGGTCATGAACTCCGACCCCGAGGTCGGCAACCGCACCGACGCCGAGGCCCGCACGGCACTGCCGCAGTGGACCGGCCAGGTGCAGGCGATGTCCGAGGTCGACGGCGCGACGATGCAGATCGCGACCGGAGACCTGACCGTCACGGACTATGCGGAAGAGCCGCGACGGCAGGGCGGCTACGACATGTTCAGCAAGGGACTGGAACAGGGGCGGCTCGGCCACCCCTTCTACCCCGTGATGGGCAACCACGACTTCGGCGGCACAGCCACCTCCAAGGGCTACGCAGGCAGCCTCGAGTACTACCGCCGCAACCTCGCCCCCGAGTGGTACAGCTTCGACCGCAACGGCCGCCACATCGTCGTACTCGAGGACAACTACGACGCGAGCGGGCTGAAGCCGCAGCTGGAGTGGCTGCGCAGGGACCTCGCCCGGCACGCGGTCGGCAAGCAGGTGTTCGTCTTCGCGCACCGCTCGCTGTTCACCCAGTGGGGCCCCGGCGCGGGCATGCAGCCGACCATCGACGAGCTGGCCAAGTACGACGTACGGATGGTCGCGGCAGGCCACAACCAGCAGGCCGAGTTCCGGCGCGGCGCCTTCAAGCGGTCCGTCGAGATCAACAACCAGGGCACGTACGGCATCGACGGCGCCCACCCCGACTACAAAGTCCTCGACTTCAGCGGCATCACGGACAATCCGCGCACATATCGTAACGAGGACACCGGCCATGTGACCGGAATCCACCGGCAGTTCGACATCGACGACGACTCCGCGCTGGTCAGCCCGGCGCAGAACAGCGTGCACGGGGCGAGGGCCGGTGTCCCCGTCGAGGTGTACGCGGAGGACGACGGCCGCACGCCCGCGAAGGCGTCGCTGACCGTACGCAACAGCCGCGGCAATGTGGTGACGTACACGACTGTGCGCTTCGGAAAGGGAGCGGCGCGGCCCGGCATCGAGAACTGCTACACCCCTCCCGGTGGCGAGCCCGAGCTCTGCCCCGACGCACGCGGCGCCTGGACCCGGGCGAGCGGCAAGGTGACCGGGCTGCGGCCGGGCACGTACACCGCCGAGACGGTCGCCTACGACACGCAGGGCAAGAAGTTCCCGGAGGTGAGGAACACCTTCGAGGTCGTACGCGACGTTGAGCTCGCGAAGCCGAAGACCGGGCAGGACTGGCTGCGGCAGGGCGGCAACGAGGCCGGGCGGTCCGCGAGCGGCGACGAGCCGGGCGCGAGGCTCGACCTCAAGTGGGCCCGGCACACCGGAGAGCAGTTCAACCTCAACGGCTCGGTGATCGCGGACGGCAAGCTGATCGTCTCGTCCCGCGCCTTCGACTCGCCGCACAGCATGATGCTCGCCTACGACATCGCCTCCGGGCGTGAGGTCTGGCGTACGTACCTGGACGGCGACGCCGAGTCGGCGCCGACTCTCCACGACGGCAAGGTGTATCTGACGACCGGTGTCGGACGCGTCTACGCGCTCGACACCGAGGACGGCGGTATCGCCTGGCAGTCGATCGACCGCGAGGAGGCTCACGGCGACACCGTGCGCCGTTACGGCCGCGCGGGCGGACCGGTCAGCGTCTTCGGACTCACGGGCGGGGACGACCGTACGGTCGCCGTCTACCAGGACGCGAGCATGATCCGCTGCCGGGACGCCGAGACCGGCGGGCTGCTGCCCGGCGGGTTCGGGGCAGCGTTCTCCTGGGGCCAGGCTCACAGCACGGCAATCCGCGAGCCCGGCTCCAACACCGCCTATCTGCACTCCATGTCGAGCAACAGCGTCATCGCCATGGACCTCGCGAGCTGCAAGCAGCTGTGGGCGAAGGACACCGCGGGCGGCATCGACAGCCACTCGTCGCCCGTCCTGACCGACCCGACGGCCTCGGGCGGCGCGGCGAAGCTGGTGACGAACACGGCTTCCGGCACCCGTGGCCACGACCCGAAGACGGGCGCGGTGACCTGGGAGTCCAAGCTGGGCGGCCGCAGCGTCTGCGAGCCGGGTCCCGCCGCGATCACCAGCCCGGCCGTGTGGGGCGCGACCGCCTATGTCGCGGGCCGCGACGGTGTCGTACGCGCCTATGACACGAGCGCGGCCGACCCGTCGAACCCGGTGTGGGAGTCCAAGTCCGGCTATCTGCCGGGGGAGAGCCCGCTGGACGACAAGTGGCGCCTGGCCATGGGCTGTTCGGTGGGCGACGGCTCTCCGACGATACACCCGCTGGTGACGGAGTCCCTTGTGTACGTGGGGACGTGGGACGGGCGACTGCTCGTCCTGGACCGGGCCGACGGCAAGCAGATCGCGTCGTACAACCTCGGTGCGGGTGTGGCCTCCGCCCTGGCCGTGAGCGGTGACTGGATCGTCGCCCTGACGGACGACGGCACGGTCCACGCGCTGGCCGCACGCAGGGACTGAGGGGAAGCACCACTGTGCGATCACTCCGCACCGGGGTGCTGCTCGTCCTGGCCGCCGTCCCCGCGCTGCTCTTCGGCAGCGCGGGGACGGCCCAGGCGCACCCCTTCGGCACACCGCCCGTCGTCCGGGTCGAGGCGAAGGGCTCGGCCGTGGACGCGGCCTGGTCCGCGCAGAAGGACGATGTCGCCGTCCTGACGAAGGACTCCGGCGGCGATGTGACGGGCTATCTGCGCTCGCACATCGTCGTACGCCAGGACGGCAGCCCATGCCGTGTCGAGAGTGCGGAGGGGACGAAGCTCCACTTCGCCTGTCCGCGGCCGGTGGACAGGATCACCCTGACGGTCACGGCGCTGACGGACATCGACCCCGCGTACCGCACGCTCTCCGTGACGGATCTGGGCGGCGGGGGACTGCACACGGCGAAGGAGCCCACGCGGGAACTCTCCCTCACATCGGCGGGAGGAGGGAGCAACTCATCCGCGTCCGACGGCGGTTGGACCACCGACCTGGCGTCGCTCCTGGACCGCGGACCGGCCCTCCCGGTGGCGCTGCTCCTCTCGGCGGCCGTGGGCGCGCTGCACGCCTGCGCGCCCGGGCACGGAAAGTCGCTGGCCGCCGGGTACCTGGTGGGCGCCGGTGGCAGACCGCGCGACGCGGTGTGGCTGGGCGGCATCGTCGCCGTGATGCACACGCTCTCGGTCGCGGTCCTGGCCGTCGGCTGGTGGCTGGCGGCGAAGGGCACGCCGGACATGGCGGCCGTGACGGGGTGGCTGCAGCTGATCGCGGCGCTGGTGGTGGCGGGGGTGGGGGTGAGCCTGCTGCGGAAGCATGTGCGCCGACGCAAGCACCATCACGACCACGGGCACGACCACCACCACGGGCACGACCACCACCACGGGCACGGGCACGGTCACGACCACGGTCACAGCCATGAGATCCCGGACGCGGCCTCCCTGCTCACCTGGCGAGGTCTCGTCCTCCTCGGTGCATCCGGCGGACTGCTGCCCTCGCCGTCCGCCTTCCTGGTGCTGCTGACCGGGCTGCTCACCGGCAAGGTCGGCATCGCCCTGGCGATGGTCGCCGCCTTCGGCGCCGGTATGGCCCTGACGCTCACCGGCGTCGGCCTGATCGTGCTGCGCGGCCGTGACGCGCTGCTGGACCGCGTCTCCCGATCCCCGGCCCTGCGCACCTGGACGCGGAGGGTTCCGCTGTTCGCGGCCTCGGCCGTGGTGGCCGGAGGCACGGTGGCCTCGGCGCTGGCGGCGGGCCAACTCCTCGTGCCATAGCGGTCGTTACGACAAAGGCGCCTGCGCCCGGCTCGAAGCCGGGCGCAGGTGCCTTCGTACATCGGCCTTATTCGGCCAGGACGGCTTCCGCGTCCAGGGTCGTACCGACCGCCTGGATCACCGCGGCGATCTTGAAGGCCTCCTGGATCGTCTCGCGGTCCACACCGGCCTTACGGAGCACCTGCTCGTGCGAGTCGAGGCACTGACCGCAGCCGTTGATCGCGGAGACGGCGAGCGACCACAGCTCGAAGTCGACCTTCTCCACACCCGGGTTGCCGATGACGTTCATCCGCAGACCCGCGCGAAGCGTCCCGTACTCCGGGTCCGACAGCAGATGCCGGGTCCGGTAGAAGACGTTGTTCATCGCCATGACGGCGGCGGCCGACTTGGCGGCGGTGTACGCCTCGGGGGAGAGGTTGGCCATGGCCTCGGGCTCCAGCTCGCGCAGCACCTTCGAGGAGCGCGAGGCGATCGCGCAGGCCAGGACGGTGCCCCAGAGCTGCTGCTGAGGCAGCTCACTGTTGCCGATGACCGAACCGAGGTTCAGCTTCAGGTCCTTGGCGTAGTCCGGGACCGCGGACTTGAGGGTGTCGAGGGACATCTCAATCACTCGCCCGACAGGAGCGCGACCGGGTCGAGGGTGTTCTCGCCCTTGGTCCAGTTGCACGGGCACAGCTCGTCGGTCTGCAGGGCGTCCAGCACCCGCAGGACCTCCTTGGGGTTACGGCCGACGGAGCCGGCGGTCACCATCGTGAACTGGATCTCGTTGTTCGGGTCGACGATGAAGACGGCGCGCTGCGCGAAGCCGTCCTCGCCCTCGATGCCGAGGTCGCGCATCAGCTCGTGCCTGGAGTCGGCCATCATCGGGAAGGGCAGGTCACGCAGGTCGGCGTGGTCCTTGCGCCAGGCGTGGTGGACGAACTCGGAGTCGCCGGAGAAGCCGAGGATCTGGGCGTCACGGTCGGCGAACTCGTCGTTCAGCTTGCCGAAGGCCGCGATCTCGGTGGGGCAGACGAAGGTGAAGTCCTTGGGCCACGCGAAGGCCACCAACCAACCTTTTTCGTCGCGATTGCGCTTCAGCCAATCGCGATCGATGCGCTCAAACTCCTTGCCCGTCTCCAGGGACACGCAGGCCATGAGGTCGAACTCGGGAAACTGGTCACCGACGGTGAGCATTGAACTCCTTGAAGCGACGTAAGCCTCAAAAGGGACTTACGTGGGGGGTTGGACTGGGGCCCACCCTGTCACGGAGGCTATTGATCACGGAAATAGGCCAAGCGGCTCTGATTGATCGATGTTGCTTATCGTGTGCCTCGGGCAAGATCGAGGAGGTTCCATCCGGTTCGACCCCCGAAGTTCGGCGCATTGCCCGGTGTGGCGTGGCGAATAGGAAGACCTCCTCGCTCCCCGGGAGGGGCTTTAGTCACCCTGCCCAAACGATTTCGATGAGCTCGGGGTCGAACCTCTTTCCTCGCCCAGCCGGATGGATGAGGACAGCCCGGATGCTTTGCCTCAGCCAGTGCTTCTTCTCCGGAATGCTGTAATCCGACCAGTCCCGCAGAAGGTCTTGCGAGGCGTCCTGGCGCTGCACTCTGGATGCCAGGAGCTTGCGGCGCTCACGAGTGAGCTTGTCGCGTTCCTCCTCCAGCTCCTCGATCAGGTCGAGGGTCTGGGTCATGGAGATGCGCTTCGCTCTGCGGCGTTCGTTGACCTCGTTCATCTCCTGAGCGATCTCTGCGAGTCGCTCATCGTTCTGCGTCTCGTCGATCTTTTCGGGCGCATTGCCGACGCCGAGGCTGCGTCGTACCTCGTCGAGGTAGACGGCAGTTACGAGGTCTTCGATGGGCGGACCGACGCGGGTGATGCCTCCGCAACCGCCGAGGTTGGTGAGGCAGGCGTACCTGTAGCCATACTTCACGTATGAACTGGTACCCCTGGGATACCAGTTGGAGTTCATGGGGAACGAGCACAAGCCGCACCGGGCGATCCCGCTCAGGAGGTACTTCTGGCTGGTGTCGTGCGGCTTGTCGCCCCCTCCCTTGCGAGCGTTCTTGCGCCTTTCAATCTCTTCGGCGCAGGCCGCCCACTCTT
Source organism: Streptomyces sp. NBC_01481 (assembly GCF_026339995.1). Classification (GTDB taxonomy): domain Bacteria; phylum Actinomycetota; class Actinomycetes; order Streptomycetales; family Streptomycetaceae; genus Streptomyces. Next base: position 320,594 of record NZ_JAPEPT010000005.1, read on the forward strand.
CGGGCGAGAAGATGATTTCCCAGTCACCAGGTACGGGCTTGCCGCTCTTGTAGACGACGTGGTCGGGCATCCACGGCTTCTTGCTCCCGCGACGCTCCGCCTGTGGCAAGTAGGTTTGAAAGCCGCAGACTCGAGGGTTGACCAATCGCGCCTCAACAGTGGAGTGCTGGAGGCTGTACTCGTTACTGCCGTCATTCCTGCGTCGCTTCGTCACCTTCGGTTTGTAGCCGAGGGCGATCCACTCCTTGCGGATCTGGCCAACTGTCTTGCCCCCGGGTACCGCCAGGATGCCTGCGCGCAGGACCGCCGCCTCTTTGTCATGCAGGGTCTTGCGGTCACTTGCCCACCCGAAGGGTCGGGGGGCTCCGTGCATCCGGCCTCGCTCGGCGTTGGCCTTGTTCGTCCCGCTGACTCGGCGCTTGGTGTTCGCGACCTCCACACCGCCCATAGTGGCCTGCACCATGAACATGCTGCGGCCCTCGATCGTGGACAGATCGGTACCGCCGTCGACGGCGCGGCCGACGAGCTTCGGGTTGATGAGGTAGAGGCGATTGATACGCGCCGCGTCGAACTCAAGACGCGCGAGGCGGTCGGCGTGTGTGAAAACGATGCCACGAATGGCACCGCTCGCCAGGTCCTTCAGCATCTGTTCGAACTCTGGCCGGACTATCAGCGGGTCGGAGGCTGGGGTGTTGTTGTCGTTGTACTCGCGGACGATGGTCCAACCCGACTTGGTCGCGAACTGCTCGTTCCTCTTGAGCTGGTCGGCTACCTGCTCCCCTTCCTTCCGGCTGGTGGTGCGTGATTTCAGGGCCTTGTCCTCTGACAGCCGACCGTACGAGCCGACAGGTATCACGTCGTACCCCCTCCCCCGGCCTGCCCGATCGCCCGCGTGAGCGGTATCGGTGCAGGTCACGCCGTGATTCTCGCCATGGCGGTCATTGTAAATTACGTGTACTGATAAGTGGTGATCTATCACTCGAAGGCGACCCTCCACTTATTCGCGGAAGTCGCTAGACTCGGTCATCGCGATCGGGGCTAGTTATCAGTGGGTGTCAGTGCGTACGGCGAAAAGGCTCAAACAGCCGAGTCTCGCGCAGCTGCGCGCCTTCGCGGCCGTGGCGGAGCATCTGCACTTCCGGGACGCCGCGGCAGCAATCGGGATGAGTCAGCCCGCACTCTCGGGGGCCGTGTCCGCCCTGGAGGTGGCACTGGGTGTCCAGCTGCTGGAGCGTACGACCCGCAGGGTGCTGCTGTCCCCGGCCGGGGAGCGGCTCGCGGTGCGCGCCAAGGCGGTGCTGGAGGCGGTCGGTGAGCTGATGGAGGAGGCCGAGGCGGTACGCGCCCCCTTCACCGGAGTCCTCAGGCTCGGTGTGATCCCGACCGTCGCTCCCTATCTTCTGCCGAATGTGCTGCGGCTCGTGCACGACCGCTACCCCGACCTCGATCTCCAGGTCCACGAGGAACAGACCTCCTCGCTGCTGGAGGGGCTCGGGGCCGGGCGGCTCGATCTGCTGCTGCTCGCCGTGCCGCTCGGGGTGCCCGGAGTGACCGAACTGCCGCTGTTCGACGAGGACTTTGTGCTGGTCACTCCCGATGACCACTGGCTGGGCGGGCGGCAGGACATCCCGCGCGAGGCACTGCGCGAGCTGCATCTGCTGCTGCTCGACGAGGGGCACTGCCTGCGCGACCAGGCCCTCGACATCTGCCGTGAGGCCGGACGCACCGAGGGTGCTCCGGTGACCACGACCGCCGCGGGCCTGTCGACCCTCGTGCAGCTGGTCGCGGGCGGGCTCGGCGTGACGCTGCTGCCGCGTACGGCGGTCGACGTCGAGACCGGCCGGGGCGGGCGGCTGCAGACGGGGTACTTCGCGGAGCCGGCTCCCGCGCGACGGATCGCCCTGGCGATGCGCGCGGGTGCGGCACGCCAAGGAGAGTTCGTGGAGTTCGCGCAGGCACTGCGGGAGGCGATGGCGGTGCTTCCGGTCCGGGTGCTCTCCGCCGGGGCCCGAGGCGGAGCTGACTCTTAAGTAGGCGGTCGGTTTTCTGATCGACGACGGTCTTTGACCGGCGGGGACATTGCAGCTTCGGTCATATTGCATGACTGGCGGAAGATGCGCCTCCGCGGCTGATACACATACCCCCTCGGTGTCATATGTCAGGCACCAGTGCGAAATTCATGTGTCCTGAAATTCGTGTGCCCTGAAATTCATGGGCGCTGAATCGATGGGCGCGGCTGCCAAGGGGGAGTGATGCCGGACATTCGCGAATCCCTTCACCGCGCCGGACAGGGCATGCTCTCTCTCGCGCTGGCCCAGTGCCGCGCGGCCGGATCGACCATGGTCCTGCGGGTGTGCGGCCGGCCGGGCGGCGTGTTCCATCTCCGGCAGGGCGGCGTGGTCGCGGTCGAGAGCCCCGGAGCCCCCGGAATCGAGACGCTGCTGCTGCGCTCCGGCCGGGTCAGCGAGGCGGACTGGGCCGCGTTGGTCCCGGTGGGCAGGGACTCGCGCAGGCCCGTCGCCGAACTGGTGGCGCGCGGGCACATCGGCGCCGCCGAACTCCAGGTCGTATCCGCGATGGCCCTGCAGGACGCGGTCTTCGCCGTCCTCGCGGGAGACATGGGCGACTGCCTCGCCGATCCCGAGAGCGGCCCGCTGGTCCCGGTCGGCCCGGGTGAGGACCCGCTGCGGCTGCTCGACGATGCGGGCAGGAAACTCGCCGCTCTCGCCGCGATGCCCCACGCGGTCCTGCCCGACCGGGAGCGGGTCGTCGTCCGCCGCGGCGTCGACGGCCCGGCCGAGGACCTGGCGCCCCACAGGAAGGAGATCCTCTATCTCGCCGACGGCAGGCGCACCCCGCGGGACATCGCCTTCATGATCGGCCGAGGCGTCTACCACGTGACCGTGGAGATCTCCCGGATGCTCGCCGAGGGGCTGCTGGAGCGGGTCACGCGCAGTGCGGGGACCGGCGTTCCGCGCGTGTGGGCGACGCAGGCTCCGGTGCCGCGGCGTCCGGCCGTCGCCCCGGATGTTGGGGACACGGCCGGGGAGCTGCCCCGCCGCACCCCCGGGGCCAGCGGGATCACGGAGAAGACTCTCGCCGCGGACGTTTCCGCGACGAGCTGGAAAGGGCTCTTCCGATTTCGAAGTCGTACCCGGACAGCGAATTCCGGGGTCGCGGACTCCTGAAGGGCCGGGGAAATCAAGCACATGTGCGAGAGGGTTCAGTGAATGGATCATAATGCTCTGGCCGGGGAAATGAAGGGACTCCGCGACCAGATACCAGGAATTACCGATACGGCGGTGGTGGCCGTCGACGGGCTGCTCATCGCGGCCGACACAGAGGACGCCATCGAACCGAACGGCCTCGCCGCGCTCGCCGCGGCCGGCCTCGGTCTTGCCCGGCGTACGGCAGCGGCGACCGGCCGCGGATCCCTGCGGCGCACGGTCGCCTACGGAAACCGGGGCTGTGCGGCCGTCTACGCGGTGGGTGACACCGCCCTGATGGTGGTGCTCGGTGACGAAGGCCTCGACGTCGAACGGCTCCACCTCGAATCCCAGCCGATGCTGAACCGCATCGGAGCCATCCTGTCCGGAGGGAAGTAACGCGCATGGCGACGAAGCGCATGGCCCAGGGGTTCTCGGACCAAGTCATGGCCCTGGTGAAGGCCATGAGGTCCGAGACGCCCGACTGTCTGGCGGCCGGTGTCGTCGACCTGGCGACCGGCATGCTCCTGTCGTACGAGACCGTCGACAGTCATCCGCCGGAGGTGCTTGACCTGCTCGCCGGAGCGACGCTGGACCTGTTCCAGGGGCGCACGGTGGTGATGATCGAGGACGTCTTCAAGGAACGCAGGGGCGTCAATACCGATCAGCACTACTTCCAGGAAATCCTCGTGAACAGCGACAACTTGACCCATCTGTTCATCCGCATGAACGAGAGCCAGGACGTCGTCGTGGTCGCGGTGTGCCGCAAGTCGGTGAACGTGGGCATGCTCTTCGCCCAGGCCAGGCGGGTGATGAAGGAGTTCGGCGGGATCTGATCCCGCCGGTCCCTTGGTGCTGGATGTGCGGCGCGGCCGCACATCCAGCCCGTCCGGCATTTCGAGGACACGACCGAAGGCGTACGGGGGGTCTGGCTTGCCCCCGGTCATGGGAAGGGGCTGGGTGGGGCGAAGAAAGCGGACCTGCGCCGCCCGGCGGGCGGGAGCTACTCCGCGTCGTCCCGCGGCCCCGCCGCCGGCGGGCGGCCCCGTCGCGGGAGTGGCCCGACGCCGCCCGGCAGGCGGCCCGCGTCCGACAGGGCGCGGCGCAGCACGAACTCGATCTGCGCGTTCGCGCTGCGCAGCTCGTCCGAGGCCCACCGCGCCAGCGCCTCGTACACCGCCGGGTCGAGCCGCAGCAGCACCTGCTTGCGTTCGGGCGGCGGCGTCACTGGTAGAGCGTGCCCGTATTGAGGACCGGCTGGGGCGCACGGTCACCGCACAGCACCACCATCAGATTCGACACCATCGCCGCCTTCCGTTCCGCGTCGAGTTCCACGATGTCCCGCTCCTGGAGCCTGGCCAGCGCCGCCTCGACCATGCCGACCGCGCCGTCCACGATCTGCCGCCGTGCCGCGACCACCGCGCCCGCCTGCTGGCGCTGCAGCATCGCGGACGCGATCTCCGGCGCGTACGCGAGGTGCGTGAAGCGGGACTCGATGATGTGGACGCCCGCCGCCTCCACGCGCGCGTGCAGCTCGATGGCCAGCTTCTCCGTGATCTCTTCCGCGTTGCCGCGCAGCGACAGGCCGTCCTCGTCGTGCGCGTCGTAGGGGTACTCGATGGCGATGTGCCGTACGGCCGCCTCGGTCTGCGTCGAGACGAACTCCAGGAAGTCGTCGACCTCGAACAGCGCCTGCGCGGTGTCCTCGACCTTCCACACCACGACCGCGGCGAGTTCGATCGGGTTGCCGTACGCGTCGTTGACCTTCAGGACGGCGGTCTCGTGGTTCCGCACCCGCGTCGAGATCTTGGTCCGCGAGGTGAGCGGGTTGACCCAGCGCAGTCCGTCCGTACGGATCGTGCCCCGGTAGCGCCCGAAGAGCTGGACCACCCGCGCCTCGCCCGGCGCGACCGTGTTCAGTCCGCACATCGCGAAGAACGCGGCGAGCGCGATCACGATCCCGAGGACTATCAGGGCCGCCTTCGTGCCGGCCGCGTCGGCGGAGGCGCCTATCACGATGAGTGCCACTCCGCCGCCGAGGCCGAGCAGCCCCAGCAGCAGGGCGAGTCCCCCGCCGATGCTGTGCGCCGGAATTTCACGAACCTGTGGCGTCGGCATCTGCGGCAGGTCGTCCACGGTCGAAGTGCTGGTGGCAGGCATGTTCGCTCCCCGTTTGTGACGTCGGCGACCTCCGTCGACGCCTTAGCATAGTGATATCACTTTAACAGGCATCGCAACCCTGCGCACCTCTCATGAGTCGGTTCCATGAGACGGGGTGCTGATTCTCACGTCCGGAAAAGACCGGATCGGTTGCCCTTTGTCTGTACGAGCGGTGTTAGCTTTCTGAGCTGATTCCGGGCCGGTTCCGGCCACGAGACCACAGAAAACGACGACTGGAGCAACGAAGCGATGGGCCGAGCGGAAGAGCGGCAGGCCCGGCAGCGCGGCGCGCGCCGGGCGAAGAAAGCCAAGCCCACCGGCATACGGCGCTTCTTCACCTGGAGGAAGCTGCTGGGCACCTTCTTCGGCCTCTGCCTGCTGGTGATGGGCGCGTTCTTCGTGATCTATCTGATGGTTCCCGTGCCCTCGGCCAACGCCCAGGCCGAGATGCAGAGCAACGTCTACAAGTTCAGCAACGGCAAGATCCTCACCCGCACCGGCAAGATCAACCGCGAGATCGTCGAGCTCGACAAGATCCCCAAGGACGTTCAGGACGCTTTCGTCGCGGCCGAGAACAAGAGCTTCTACAACGACTCCGGAGTCGACTTCAAGGGCACCGCACGCGGCCTGATGAACACCCTCACGGGCAAGGGCAAGCAGGGTGGCTCGACCATCACCCAGCAGTACGTCAAGAACTACTACCTGAACCAGGATCAGACGGTCACCCGCAAGCTCAAGGAACTGGTCATCTCCCTCAAGGTGGACCAGAAGAAGGGCAAGAAGGAGATCCTGGCCGGGTACATCAACACCAGCTACTACGGCCGCAACGCGTACGGAATCCAGGCCGCGGCCCAGGCGTACTACCGCAAGGACGCCAAGGACCTGAACGTCGCCGAGGGCGCCTATCTCGCGGCTCTCCTCCAGGCTCCCAGCCAGTACGACTGGGCCGTCGCCTCGGACACCGGCAAGAACCTGGTCAAAGAGCGCTGGAACTACGTACTCGACAACATGGTCGAGGAGGACTGGCTCGACTCCGGCAAGCGCACGGGCCTGAAGTTCCCCGTGCCCAAGGTCCCCAGAGCCGCCCCCGGCATGGGGGGCCAGCTCGGCTACCTCGTCGATGCGGCCAACGCCGAGCTGGAGCGGCGGGGCATCAGCGAGGAGGAGATCAAGGCCGGCGGCTGGACGATCACCCTCAACATCGACGAGAAGCGCCAGAAGGCCCTGGTCAAGGCGGTCGACAAGCAGCTCGAAACCAGGCTCGAACGCGAGAAGGACGAGCGTGACGCGACCGTCCAGGCGGGCGCGACCTCGGTCGACCCGAAGACCGGTCATGTCGTCGCGCTCTACGGCGGCAAAGGCGCCACCGAGCACTGGCTGTCCAACGCCACCCGCCGCGACTACCAGCCCGCATCGACCTTCAAGCCCGTCGTCCTCGCCTCCGCCCTGGAGAACGGTGCCGAGACCCAGGACGGCCTGAAGATCGGCCTCAACACCAAGTACGACGGCACGAGCAAGCGGCCCGTCGAGGGCAGTGACGTCCCCTTCGCCCCGGAGAACGAGGACGACCGGGACTACGGCATGGTCAGCGTCCAGCGGGCGACGAACAGCTCGATCAACTCCGTATTCGCGCAGATGATCGTGGACGTCACCCCGGCCAAGGCGAAGAAGACCGCGCTCGCCATGGGCATGAAGGAAGGCAAGGGCTGGCCGGAGCAGCCGGCGATGTCGCTCGGCACGATGGGCGCATCCACCTGGGACATGGCCGGGGTGTACGCGACCTTCGACAACCATGGCAAGAAGGTGGCGCCGGCCATTGTGAAGTCCGCCGAGCATCAGGTCCGCGACGGCACTCTGGACAAGCCGGAAGGCCACGGCGACCAGGCCATCAGCCGCGAGGCGGCGGACACCACGACCGCAGCCATGACGGGCGTCGTGAAGTCCGGCTCGGGCACCAACGCGGCCGGCGACTACCAGGCGGCGGGCAAGACCGGTACCTCGGAGAACAACCGCTCGGCCTGGTTCGTGGGCTACACCCCCGAACTGGTCACCGCTGTCGCCCTGTTCGGCGAGGACCCCAAGGGCGGGCAGGTCACGCTGACCGACACCGTCAACGAGGGCCGCGCCAACGGTGGCGGTGTCCCGGCGAAGATCTGGCAGCAGTACACGACGGGCGCGCTCGACGACGAGGCCGCTGCCGCCGAGTTCGACCTGGAGGTCGAGGAGGGCGCGACGGCGGACCCGGACCCGACGCCGACCGACACCCCGTCCCAGACGCCTTCGCAGACTCCGTCCAAGGGGCCGACCAAGACTCCGACGAAGAAGCCGACCAAGACACCGACGGAAAAGCCCACCAAGACACCGACGGACGAGCCGACCCAGACACCGACGGACACGCCGACCATCATTACGCCCACCGATCCCGGTGACGGCGACTCCGGCGGGCCGAACGCCAATCCCGTCATCAGGCCGTAGCTGTTGGCGCCCGACAGTGCCCGCGGATCGTCCGATCCGCGGGCACTGTCATGTGCGGTGCGGGCTCAGCCGCCGTTCACCTTGCTGGCGATACGGTCGCCCAGCTCCTTGTCGATGGTGCGCCAGTACTGCAGCGCCCGGTCCACAACCGGCCTGGAGACGCCGGCGAGCAGATGCCCGCTGACGTTCGACACCAGCCGGTCACGGGCCGCGTCGTCGAGCACCTGGCGGACCATGGTGCCCGGCTGGCCCCAGTCGTCGTCCTCGCGGTGCAGCGTGTACGCCTCGCGCACCATCTCGCCGGCCTTCGTCGCCCAGCCGGCCGGCTCGCCGAAGTTCCCCACGTCGGCCGTCGGGCCGCCGTAGGAGTTCGGGGCGTACGGCCGCGCGGTGTTCGCGGCGTCGTACCGCATGGGGCCGTCCTTGGCGTACGAATTCACCTGCGAGCGTGCCCTGTTGGGCGGCAGCTGGTTGTAGTTCGGGCCGATGCGGTACCGGTGGGTGTCCGGGTACGAGAAGAGACGGCCGAGCAGCATCTTGTCCGGCGACGGGCCGATGCCGGGCACCAGGTTCGAGGGCTCGAAGGCGGCCTGCTCGATATGGACGAAATAGTTCTCCGGGTTCTTGTTGAGCGTCATCCGGCCGACCTCGATCAGGGGGTAGTCGCCGTGCGGCCACACCTTGGTCAGGTCGAAGGGGTTGAAGCGGTAGTCCGGGGCATCCTCGAAGGGCATGACCTGGACGTTCATGGTCCAGCTCGGGGCGTTGCCGGACGCGATCGCGTCGTACAGATCGCGGCGGTGGACGTCCCCGTCACGGCCGGCCAGATCGTCGGCCTCCGCCTGGGTGAGGAAGTCGACGCCCTGGTCGGTCTTCACGTGGTACTTCACCCAGAACTTCTCGCCGCCGCCGTTGACCCACAGATAGGTGTGCGAGCTGTAGCCGTTCATGTGGCGGTAGTTCTTGGGGATGCCGCGGTCACCCATCAGCCACGTCACCATGTGCGCGGACTCGGGGGACAGCGTCCAGAAGTCCCACTGCATGTCGTTGTCGCGCAGCCCGCTGTCCGGGCGGCGTTTCTGCGAGCGGATGAAGTCCTGGAACTTCTGCGGGTCGCGTACGAAGAAGATCGGCGTGTTGTTGCCGACCAGATCGTAATTGCCGTGCTCCGTGTAGAACTTGAGGGCGAAGCCGCGGGGGTCGCGCCAGGTGTCCGGGGAGCCCTGCTCACCCGCGACCGTCGAGAATCGGGCCAGCATCTCGGTGCGCCTGCCCGGCTGGAACAGGTCGGCCTTGGTGAACTGGCTCACGTCATTGGTTACTTCGAAGATCCCGTACGCTCCCGCGCCCTTGGCGTGGACCACCCGCTCGGGGACCCGTTCCCGGTTGAACTGGGCCATCTTCTCGATGAGGTAGTGGTCCTGGAGCAGGATCGGGCCGTCGGCGGTGATGGTGAGCGAGTGCTCGTCGCTCTCCACCGGGATGCCGGAGTTGCTCGTCGTGTACGGAGTCTTGGGGGTTGTCTCGGTCACGAGCGTCCTCCCATCCATAAAAGGGACTGTGGTCGCTTCGGCCGTGTGCTCCAGTCAACTCCGCAGCTGCGACGGGGGCAACCTTGGACAGGGTCCAGAAATTGGCTACGTACGGGTAGGCAGCTCGAACCAGACGACCTTGCCGGTCGACAGGCGGGTGGCCCCCCACCGTCTGGCCAGCCGGTTCACCAGAAACAGTCCGCGACCGCCCTCGTCGGTGTCGCGTGCCCGCCGCTGTCTGGGCAGCTGCGGGGAGTCGTCGCCGACCTCGCAGCGCAGTACGTCCGTACGCAACAGCCGCAGCGTCACCGGTCGCTCCGCATACCGCACGGCATTGGTCACCACCTCGCTGACCAGCAGCTCCACCGAATCGCTCAGCTCCTCCAGGCCCCAGCGGGCCAGCGCCCTGCGGGCGAGGCGGCGGGCGCGGCCCGGGGCGGCGTCCTCCGGCTCCAGGAACCAGTACGCGACATCACTTGGCGCGATCCCGTCGAAGCGGGCCGCGAGCAGCGCGATGTCGTCGTCGCGGTCACCCGGGCCGAGCATGTCGAGCACGTCGTCGCACAGGGCCTCCAGCGGCGGCGAGTGGTCGGGCCCGGTCAGCTGGGCGGTGGCGGCAAGACGCTCCCGCAGCTGCTCGATCCCCGTCCACACGTCGCGCAGCCGGGACTCGACCAGACCGTCGGTGTACAGCAGCAGGGTCGCGCCGGCCGGGGCGTCCAGCTCCACGGCCTCGAAGTCCACCCCGCCCACGCCGATGGGCGCTCCCGGCGGTACGCGCAGCACCTCGGCCCGCCCGCCCAGGTGCAGCAGGATGGGCGGCGGGTGGCCGGCGTTGGCAATGGTGATGCGGTGTGCGACGGGGTCGTAGACGGCGTACAGGCAGGTCGCCATCCGGTCGGTGCCCAGCCGCTGGGCCTGCTCGTCGAGGTGGTGCAGAACCTCCTGCGGCGGCAGGTCGAGCCCGGCGAGGGTCTGTGCGGTGGTCCGCAGCTGGCCCATGATCGCGGCCGAGGTCATGGAGTGGCCCATGACATCGCCGACGACCAGCGCCACCCGGCTGCCGGGCAGCGGGATCGCGTCGTACCAGTCGCCGCCGACGCGGGCCGTCTCTGCGGCCGGCAGATAGCGCGAGGCGAGCCGGACACCGGTCGGCTGGGGCAGCGAGTCCGGCAGCATCGTGCGCTGCAGCTCGTCGGCGATGTACGCCTCCCGTCCGTACAGCACCGCCTTGTCGATGCCGAGTGCGGTGTGGGTCGCCAACTGGGCCGCGACCAGAAGGTCGTTGGGCTCGAAGGCGGGCCGGTCGGGACGGCGCAGGAAGACGGCGGCGCCGATCACCCGGCGCCTGCCGCGGAGCGGGGCCAGTATCGCGCGATGACCGCTGGGCACCGTACGGCCGTCGCCCAGCAGCTCGGGCAGCGCGGCCCGGGCCGCCGCGGAGTCGCCGAAGACCGGCCGCACCCCGCGCAGCACCTCGGAGAGCGCACCGCCGGACCGCACCTCGCACAGCTCTGCGGTCGGCGAGAGGTCGGTCTGCGGGTCCAGGACCGGGATCGGCACAGCGGCACCGAGATCGGCGTCCTCACCGGCTAAACGCAGCCTGTCGGTACGGCGCAGGCGCAGCACGAACGGCGAAACGGGCCGCTCGTCGCCCACCGGCAGCGGGTCGCGGAGATAGACGAGGATCGCGTCGGAGAAGGTCGGCACGGTCGCCCTGCACAGCCCGAGGACGATCTCGTCCAGATCTATCCCGCGTGCGATGCGGCGCGTCGCCGCCCCCACGAAACGCAGCCGGTCGCCTTCGCGGCGTGCCGTCCCCGCCAGGTCCTGCGGGGGACCGGCGGGCGAGGGCACGGCCGATGGGCCGGGCGCCTCCGACCGCGGCCGGGTGCGTTCGTGCGGCCGGGCAGCCAGGGGCTGCCGGCCTTCGTGGGAGGTGGGCTGCTCCGTCACTCGTGGGGTTCCGTCCGTCCGGGCCGGTTGTGCGATGCGATCACCTCGTGGGGCGGTGCTGTGCTACCTCGGGGGATAACCCCCGAGCCCCCGGGCGAAACAACCGCTCTGCGGGCGGCGTCGACAAGATGGCGGGCATCCGGCACAGCTCCACCCCCTCGGCACTGCCTCGTGATGACTTACGGTCAGGTCGTGTGCTGCGCTCAACGGTTGCCGAAACGGCGCAGCCTTGCGGACGACGATCCTACGTTTGCCCCCAGGGGGCGCATCAAGAGTCTCACGAGGTCGCATGTGCCGGGGGGTGTTCCCGTACCGGAACCAGCCACTTCACATGCGCACATTGACGTCGCGCGCCGGAAGCGGCGGTCAGTTGTCCGCCGGGAGGGGGGTCAGCTCGCCCAGATTCACGGGGAGCCTGCTCTCGGCGAGGCAGCCCATCTCCTGCGCCAGTTTCACCGCGACGGGATGGATGACGCGGACGAGCCGCTCGGGAGCCCGGTCCTCCCTGCCGAGGGGCGCCAACCAGAGGCTCATCAGATCGATCGCGAGGACGACGCCGCCCTTTTTGCCGTCCCCGGTTGGGCAGGCGAAGAAGGCGAAGGCCGATGCCGCGGAGGCGTTTGCGTACGGGACGTAACCGGGCTTACCGGTCCTTGGGGCGAGGTCGAATCCGAGCCGTCGGTTGCTGCTCCCGGGCTTGCTGCTCCCGCGCTTGTCGTCGCCGGGCTTCAGCCGCTCCCAGGCGACGGAGATGTTGAAGTTACCATCCTTGAACTGATCATCGGTCCTGGCTAGGCACAGATACCTGCGCTTGCCCCCGGGCGCCGACGCCCCCGCCGTCCTCAGCTGCCGCGCCGCTGCGGAAGGCGTCAACTCAGCCATGTTGGACTGCTCGACGTCGACAAATTGCTCGGCGCCCCTGAGCTCGACGAGTGCCTTGCCGCCAGTACCGCTGAGGAGCCCACCGCAGACCTTCGAAGGCGGCAGCGCCTGGGGCGAAGGGGAAGGCGTCGCTCGCTCCGTCTCCGAGCCGGAGCAGCCGCCCAGCGTCAGCGAGAGAGCCAACAGGGCCGAGGTGTGGACGCCTCGGTGCCTGCGGATTGCTGCTGTCATTCGGACTTCCTCACCCCGGCGTCGGCAGTTGGCCGAGCTTCTCTTCGTTGCCGCTACCCGCGCCGTAGCCGACGTCTTGTGCACGCATCAGAGTCTCCTGCAGAACGCGGTAGTCCTTATCAGGCCAGTCGGACGAGGCGTCGGCGCGCTCCAGCAGGGAGTAGGCAGGCTGCCAGGATGCCTCGTAGCCCCGCTCGAACACTCCCTTCGCCTCGCCGTGGTACTTGCCGGCGTTGTCCCGGTGCTGCGACTCCGCGTACTTGTCCAGGTTGGCCTCAATCAGGCCGCCGGTGATCCCCTCGGCACCGTCGGCCACGATCGGGATGACTGTCGCTGCGGCGCCGGCCCCGGGGGTGGGCACGAGCGAGAACATCCCACCGGTGGCCAGCCCCGCGATCATCTTGTCCCGTTCGATGCGCGCGTCGATGGCCTTGTTGTACTTCTCGTCGGCCGCCGCACCGTCCGCCTTGATCTCCTCGGCACGTGAGGTGTCGAGGATCCCCTGCACCTCTGCCCCGGTCCTGAGCGCGGTTTCCGTGTCGACGGAGTCCAGAACCCCGTCTTTCATTGTCGGCGGGTACTTCTCAATCATCGACGTCGTATACGCCTGCTCGGCCGTGCCCAGGTCCGCGTAGGCGTCGGGGTCCTGTCCGAGCGTGCTCAGGAACGGCGTCAGCGCATCCCGGTCGAAGTGCGCTCGTTCATCGAGGTTGGCGCGCCCTCCGTTGTCGAGCGCGTACAGCGATTTGTCGGCGCCCCCGTTGAGCCCCCAGTTGATGTCGTCGATGTACGCCGCCCCGATCCGCCCGAGACTGTCGCCTATCCCCTCCTGCTTCGCCAGCAGCTCCGCCCCGCTCAGCCCCGTCTGCTTGTCGCCCTTGTACTCGGGGTCCTGTCCGTAGCGCTCCACGACCTTCTCGGCGACCGCCGCCGTGTCGGCGTCGCGGTGCAGCTGCGGAGGGTGGGCGTCGTAGGCCGCTCCCTTCGTCGCCGATTCCAGTGCGTGGCCCAGCGAGTCGTAGCCCGCGATCCCGTTCGCCTTCTGGGTGGCGTGGTCCTCCGGCCATGCGCGGCCCTCGGTGAGGTAGTCGAAGTTGCTGTCCGAGCCGAGGAACTCGGTGGATGCTTCGGCGTTGTGGCCGAGGGCCTCCATGAAGCCCGTCATCGGGTCCCGGCCGCCGTCGTTGTCGGCGCCGAAGTGCAGGTGCTCATAGCCGCCCGAGCGGTCCCACGGCAGGACGTCCTCGCGGCTCACTCTGCGCTGCAGGCCGCCGTATTCGTCCTTCGTGTTCTCCTTCTCGTAGGCAATGAGCTCCCGGCCGTAGTCGGTCAGGAAGTCCTGCTCGTACGTGCCGTGGCGCATCAGGTTGCTCATGACCTGGAAGCCGTACACGGGGTGCTGACCCGGGGTGCCGACGTCCTTGCCGCCGGCCGCGATCATTTCCTTCTTCCAGGTGTCCATGCCCTTGCTGTCCGACTGGGTCGCCGTTGCGAACGTGTTCCCCAGTTCGGTCTCCAGCGCGCCCAGAAGCTTCATTCGCTCCTTCTGCTCGTCCGACAAGCCCTGGCGGGAACGCGGGTGCACATAGAACTGGCTGTCGTTCGCGAGCGCGGCATACAGGTTCATCCCCTTTTCCGCGCCGACCTTTGTCGCGAACGTCTCCGCGAACAGTGGATCGTTCTTTCCGTTCTTCAGGTAGGTGTTCAGCCGGGCCAGCTCGGTGTTCGTCGCATCCGAGCCCTTGGCGTAGATGGCGGCCGCGTCCTTCGCGTCCTTCATCGCCTCGGCCGCCTGGTCCCGGTCCCCGTACGGCTTCCCCTTGGCGAAACCCTCGTCCGTCTGGTCGACGAGCGCGATCAGAACGTCGGCCGCGGTGTCGTCGCTCTCGCTCGCCGCCTTCAGGATGCGCTCGACCTCCGAGCAGAGCTTCTCCGCGTCTTCGGGCGTGTGCTCGGGCACCGTGGTGCCCCTGGCCGCGCGGTCGGGATGGATGTTCATCGTGACCGTGAAGCCGCTGTCGGTGGACGTCACTGTGAGGTTCTTCTTCAGGCCGCGCTCGATGGCCTCGTTGAGCTGCTTCTGATGGCCGACCAACTCATCGCGGGTGTCCCGAAGCACGTTGCGGATGGAGGTTGCCTGCGTGACGGCGTCGGCGAACTCCAGCGCCGTCTTGCCGATGAACTCGCGGGTGACTGTGGCGTTGTAGCCGGACCAGTCGGCCTTCTCGGCCCGCCCCCGGAGCTGCTTGTCGGCATCGCTCTTGAGGCTCTCGAGCTTGGCGATCATCCGGTCCAGTGCGTGACGGCCTCACCGAGTTTGGCGAAGCTGCCGAAGCGCAGCGCGTCGAGTCTCATCGTCGCCGGTCCCTGTCGTCGAAGCCGTCGTCCAGCTTGGCGATGCTGCTGATGGCGCTCAGGACGCGCTCGTCATCGTTGCGATGGGCCTTCTGCGAGTACTCGAGGTGGTTCGAGATGTGCGCGCACGCGTCCAGGACGCTGCGAGACTGGGAGCCCCACTTCTCGACCACATGTGCCAGCGCGGCGCCTATGGAGAAGTCCTCCCGCATGGAACCGGCCGCCGACGCACTGGCGGCGTCGGCGTGCTTGGCGTCCTTCTCCAGTCGGCCGAAGAGTTTGAACGCCTCGTCCCCGATGGCCGCGAGCGACTTCTGGTTGACCTGGAGAGTGGCGTCCTGTTGACCGGTGCCGGGCCCGCCTCTGCCGCCGCTGCCGTCGTCGAGCTGGTTGAGCTGCATCTGTGCGGTGCCCTGCTCGGCCGCCCTGGCCTTCAGCTGCTCCCACTCGTCCCATGCCACAGCAGAACCCCCGTCGGCTGGATGATCAAAAAGCTAGCAACGCAGTGTTTCAGGCAGGTTTCCTCTTTCTCATCCCGACGGGCGTGTTGTGAGGCCTCCGGAGGCGAGCCTGGCCGGGGTCCGGTCCCAGTCCGCGGGCAGCTCGGGAACCCGCCAGGAAGGATCGGGCCGCCAGTGCTCCCAGCCGTCCGGGAACGGCGCTCCCCAGGCCCTGATGACCTCCACGGCCGCCTCGCCCGCCTCCCGCACCCGCGCCGCCTTCTCCGCGTCCATCAGGCCGACGAGCTGGGCCTGGCCGAACTCGTCCTCGTCGTGCCAGCGCCAGCTGCGGTCCGGGTGGACCGAGATGTCCAGGAAGTGGTCCTCGGAGTCGACACCGCCCGCCCAACGCGTGCGTCGCTCTTCGAGGTTGACGTACCAGTTGCGAAAGCGCCAGCCGCGGTCCCAGAAGAGCCACACCGACCACGGCTCCCCGGGCCGCGCCAGCTTCAGCACGCCCGCGCCGGACCAGCGGGCGCGGGTGACGGTGCGCGGAGCGGTGTAGCGGGTGGCGAGGGGCTCCTGGTGGACCGGCGTGCCGTCGGCGAGCACCGGCTTCACGCACTCCGTGCCGGGCGCCATCCACACGGCCAGCAGCTCCTCGGTGTCCTCCACGACGGTCACGGGGCGGCAGATGTGGACGGCGGCGCCCGACAGGTCCGGGGCATGGCCGCGATAGCGCCAGAGGATGTGGTCCCCGGGCGTCCAGCGTGCGATGCGTTCAATGCCTGTCATGAGCAGATCCTAGGAGGACGGCCGGGGTTCTGCTGCGACCCAGGTCACGGCTGTCATGTCACGGATACGTCATACGCAGCACGTCGAGGGCCTCGTCGAGCTGCTCGACGGTCAGCGCTCCACGCTCCACATAGCCGGACTCCAGGACGACCTCGCGGATCGTCTTGCGTTCGGCCAGTGACTTCTTGGCGACCTTGGCCGCCTCCTCGTATCCGATGTACTTGTTGAGCGGGGTGACGACCGACGGCGAGGACTCGGCGTACTCCTTGGCCCGCTCGACATTGGCCGTGATGCCGTCGACGGTACGGTCCGCCAGCAGCCGGGAAGCGTTGGCAAGCAGCCTGACCGACTCCAGCAGATTCTTGGCGATCACCGGGAGCATCACGTTCAGCTCGAAGTTCCCGGCGGCGCCGGCGGTGGCGACGGTCGTGTCATTGCCCGTGACCTGGGCCGCGACCATCAGCACGGCCTCGGGGATCACCGGGTTGACCTTGCCGGGCATGATCGACGACCCGGGCTGCAGGTCGGGGAGGTTGATCTCGGCCAGTCCGGTGCGCGGGCCGCTCGCCATCCAGCGCAGATCGTTGGAGATCTTGGTGAGCGAGACGGCGACGGTACGCAGCTGGCCCGAGGTCTCGACGAGCGCGTCACGCGCGCCCTGCGCCTCGAAGTGGTTGCGGGCCTCGGTCAGCGGCAGCCCGGTGGCGCGGGCGACCTCGGCGATGACCTCGGCCGAGAAGCCGGGCGGGGTGTTGATCCCGGTGCCCACCGCCGTACCGCCCAGGGGGAGTTCGGCGAGGCGGGGCAGCGCGGACTCGAGCCGTTCCACGCCGTAGCGGATCTGCGCGGCGTAGCCGCCGAACTCCTGGCCCAGCGTGACCGGAGTGGCGTCCATCAGATGCGTACGGCCCGACTTGACGACGTCCGAGAACTCGGCGGACTTGCGCTCCAGGGAGGCCGCCAGATGATCCAGCGCCGGGATGAGATCCCGCGTCACGGCCGCCGTCGCGGCGATGTGGATGGAGGAGGGGAAGACGTCGTTGGACGACTGGGAGGCGTTCACGTGGTCGTTGGGGTGGACCTCGCGGCCGAGACGCTCGGTGGCGAGCGTCGCGATGACCTCGTTGGCGTTCATGTTCGAGGACGTGCCGGATCCGGTCTGGAAGACGTCCACCGGGAAGTGCTCGTCCCAGCGGCCGTCCGCGACCTCGGCGGCGGCGTCGGCGACGGCGCCCGCGATGTCCTTGTCGAGCACGCCCAGTTCGGCGTTGACCAGGGCGGCGGCCGCCTTGATCCGGGCCAGGGCCTCGATATGGGCCCGCTCCAGGCGCTGGCCGGAGACGGGGAAGTTCTCCACGGCCCGCTGGGTCTGGGCCCGCCACTTGGCGTGCGCGGGGACCCGCACCTCACCCATGGAGTCGTGCTCGATCCGGTACTGGTTCGCGTCAGGCATCTCTCTCGTACCTCCCGAAAAGATGAGCACTTGTCTTGTTCCGCCTATTCCCATCTGCGCTACCGGCCAGTAAATACCCCAGTCAACGACAAACCGGGGAGGCGCAATGAGGCGCACGAGACGAAGACTTCGCTGTATGGTCGCGGCCGCGGCCGCACTGGCGGCCGGACTTGGCGGAATGACCACCACCGCCCAGGCCGCTGCCGACGAGACGCGCGTGGCCTCGTCCTTACCGCTCCCGCCCGAGCTCGAGTCCATCCGCGCGGCCGAGGCCGTCAAGCTCTACGGCAGCCCCGCCGAACGCCCGCCCGCCGAGCGCAAGACCGGCCTGATCTCGCTCGGCGACAGCGAGATCTCCGGCGAGGGCGTCGGCACGTACGAACCCGGCACCAACGGCCCCGACAACTGGTGCCACCGTTCCCCCGACGCGGCCATCCACCGTACGGGCATCGCGGCGGACGTCACGTACAACGTCTCCTGCTCCGGTGCGTACACGGGCAACATCAGGATCGGCGGCTCGAAGCAGTACGCCGACGAACTGGTCCAGAGTGACAACCTCGCGATCAAGGCGCGCAACACCCGCATCAAGATGGTGCTGTTGGTGGCCGGGGCCAACGACGACCTGCAGTTCGGCCCCGTGATGACCGACTGCGTCACGCGCTATGTGCTGATCCAGGGCCCCTGCGAGCCGAAGTACGCCCCCGGCTGGCAGGCCCGGGTCGACGGCCTCGTCCCCAAGGTCGAGCAGACGGTGCGCGACCTGCGCACCGTGATGCACGACGCCGGCTACGCCGACGGCGATTACAAACTGGTCGTCATGGGCTACCCGAGCCCCATCGGCCCGGACTTCCGCGACAACCCCGGCTTCCCCGGCAAGCTGATCTGTGGCGGCATGGGCTACGACTCCGACACCGTCTGGGGCCGCAACACGGCCGTCCCCGCCTTCGAACGCGGCATGCGCAGGGTGGCGCAGTCCACCGGGGCGGTCTACCTGGACAACTCCCGGCTCTTCCACGGCCATGAGGTGTGCATGGAGGACACCTGGGCGCGCGGACTGTACATCGACCTGTCCAACCCCTTCCCGCCGGACTCCAATTCGGTCCGTCAGTCCTTCCACCCCAATGTGCGCGGGCACGCGGCCTTCGCGTCCTGCCTGACCCAGCTCTACAACTCGGGTCTGCGCGAGGCGAGTTGCGCGGACGCCGCATCCAGCGGAAAGCCCGCGCTGTACGCGGGGGCGTGGGACGACGCGTACAGGCCCCTGAGGAACGAGGCGACGGGCTCGTGCGTGGACGTCGCGGGTGCGGTGAGCCGCAACGGGACCGGCGTCGCGGGCTGGGACTGCCACGGCGGGCGCAACCAGGGGTGGTGGTACGACGAGGCGCGCAGGTCGCTGCACACGGAGCTGACGCAGGACCGGTGCCTGGACGTGCCGGGCGGCAGCTATACGGCCGGTACGGCGGCGATCGTGTGGAACTGCCACGGCGGCGCGAACCAGCAGTTCGTCCGCACGGGCGGGACGGTCCGTCCGGCGTCGGCGACGGGCCTGTGCCTGACGGTGGCGGCGGCGTGGGATGCGGTGCGGTTGCAGCCGTGCACGGGCGGCCCGAACCAGCGCTTCGGCTAACCGGGGTCGCTGCCCCCGGACCCCCGCGCCTCAATCGCCCCCAGACTTCGTCCGGGGGGACCCCGCGGGGCTGAATTTCGTGTCCGGGACCACGCCTCAAACGCCGGCGGGCTGGATGTGCGGCAGGGCCGCACATTTCAGCCCGTCCGGCGTTTGAGGACATGCGGCCGAAGGTCGCATTCGGGGGTCCGGGGGCGGAGCCCCCCAGTTCGCGCCGCGAAGCGGGCGCAGGGGTCTGGGGGCTTGCCCCCAGTTCGGGAAAGGGCGGGGTAGGGGACGAGGCCCGCCGCAGGCGTTACCGCAGCCCCGGACCCCGTACCGGGATCGACGTGAACGTCGGCGCCGGCGCGGGCTCAGTGAAGAAGTCGTTCCCCTTGTCGTCCACCACGATGAACGCCGGGAAGTCCTCCACCTCGATCCTCCACACCGCCTCCATACCCAGCTCCTCGTACTCCACGACCTCGACCTTTTTGATGCAGTCCTGCGCCAGCCGCGCCGCGGGCCCGCCGATCGAGCCGAGGTAGAAGCCGCCGTGCGCCCCGCACGCGTCCGTGACCTGCTGCGAGCGGTTGCCCTTGGCGAGCATGACCTTCGAGCCGCCCGCCGCCTGGAACTGCTCGACGTAGGAGTCCATACGACCCGCCGTCGTCGGCCCGAAGGAGCCGGACGCGTAGCCCTCGGGCGTCTTCGCGGGACCGGCGTAGTAGACGGGGTGGTCCTTCAGGTACTGCGGCATCTCCTCGCCCGCGTCGAGGCGTTCCTTGATCTTGGCGTGCGCGATGTCGCGCGCCACGACCAGCGGGCCGGTCAGCGAGAGCCGGGTCTTGACCGGGTACTTGGTGAGCTCGGCGAGCACCTCGTCCATCGGCCGGTTGAGGTCGATCTTCACGACGTCCCCCGCCTCGTCGAGGTGCTCGTCCGTCGTGTCGGGGAGGAAGCGCGCCGGGTCGGTCTCCAGCTGCTCCAGGAACACGCCCTCCGCGGTGATCTTCGCGGTGGCCTGGCGGTCGGCCGAACAGGAGACGGCGATCGCGACGGGCAGCGAGGCACCGTGCCGCGGCAGCCGGACCACGCGCACGTCGTGACAGAAGTACTTGCCGCCGAACTGCGCGCCGATGCCGATCTTCTGGGTGAGCTCGAAGACCTTCTCCTCCAGCTCCTTGTCGCGGAAGCCGTGGCCGGTGGGGGAGCCCTCGGCGGGCAGCTCGTCGAGGTAGTGCGCGGAGGCGTACTTCGCGGTCTTCAGGGCGAACTCGGCGCTCGTACCGCCGACGACGACGGCCAGGTGGTACGGCGGGCACGCGGCGGTGCCGAGCGAGCGGATCTTCTCCTCCAGGAACTTCATCATGGAGGCCTCGTTCAGGACCGCCTTGGTCTCCTGGTAGAGGAAGGACTTGTTGGCGGAACCGCCACCCTTTGCCATGAAGAGGAACTTGTACGCGCCGCCGTCGGTGGCGTACAGCTCGATCTGGGCGGGGAGGTTGGAGCCGGTGTTCTTCTCCTCCCACATGGTGAGCGGAGCCATCTGCGAGTAGCGCAGGTTGAGCTTGGTGTACGCGTCGTAGATGCCGTGGGAGAGGGCTCCCTCGTCGCCGCCCTGCGTCAGGACGTTCTGCCCGCGCTTGCCCATCACGATCGCCGTGCCGGTGTCCTGGCACATCGGGAGCACGCCCGCGGCGGCGATGTTGGCGTTCTTGAGCAGGTCGAGCGCGACGAACTTGTCGTTGGAGGAGGCCTCCGGGTCGTCGACGATGCGGCGCAGCTGCGCGAGGTGGGCGGGCCGCAGGTAGTGCGAGATGTCGTGCATGGCCTCGGCGGCGAGCTTGCGCAGCGCCTCAGGCTCGACCTTGAGGAACGTACGGCCGTCGGCCTCGAAGGTGGAGACTCCCTCGGCGGTCACGAGCCGGTACGGCGTGGCGTCCTCTCCCAGCGGGAGCAGATCGGAGTACGCAAACTCTGGCATTACGGCCATTCCTCACTCGGCAGACAGCGACGCGGCCTCCATTGGCAGCGCGCCCTCCAGCGTAGAACGCGGTTCGCTGCCGCGGTCTGTGAGGTAAGGCTCACCCGGGGCCCTGCCGCGCCCTCCGAACCGCAACGGGCCTGTCCGTGGTCCGGGCCGGAGCCCCGGTGGCAGTCGGAGCGCCCGACCCCGGACAGGCCTGAGGGGATGTCTTTCGGATCTTGCCGGGCTCGCGTGCCCTGGCACGCACTCCCCCGTAGCCCTTCGGGCACGGGAGGTGCCCCCATGCCGCGTTGCGTCAGTCGCCGACGCTCCGCGTCGGCTCCCTCCTCCGCCTCGCAGCTGCACGCACCAGACCCCGCTCCCTGATCCGGCCTGATCCAAAAGACATCCCCTAGTCGCGATCTATCGCGTTTCGCTACGCTGAATCCGTGGACCTCGACAAGCACTCCCAGAAGCCCGTCGCCCCCGCCGATCCCGGCGACGCCATCCGTGCCTCCGATGCCGACCGCGACCGGATCGCGGACATCCTCAGGGATGCCCTGGCCGAGGGCCGGCTGGACGCCGAGGAGCACTCCGAGCGGATCGACGCCGTCTACCGCGCCAAGACTCTCGGCGAACTGGAGCCGCTCGTCCGGGACTTGCCCGCGACCCGTAAGCGCCCCGATTCGCCCGCGTACGCCTACGGGCCCGACGAGCCCGCCGGACCGGCCGAGAATCTGGTCGCCGTCTTCTCCAGCTCCACCCGCAAGGGCCGCTGGCGCGTCGGCCGCCGGACCAACGCCTTCTCGCTCTTCGGCAGTATCGAAATCGATCTCACCGAGGCGCTGTTCGGGCAGCGGCTGACCGTGATCAACGCGACCGCCATTTTCGGCAATGTCGAGATCCGCGTCCCCGAGAACATCTCGCTGCGCGGCAGCGGCACCGGATTCTTCGGCAACTTCGACGTCCTCACCCTGGAGGCCGCCGACCCCGAGGCCCCGGTCGTCGTCGTCAACGGGTATTCGGTTTTCGGCAATGTCGAAGCCAAGCCCAAGCGGGGCCGGTTCATCGCCGATCTCCATGACCGCCTGCGCAAACACCTCGGCTGACGGCTCCGCCCCGGAGCGCTTTTTGGCCGCGAGCGCCCGTCCCGCAATTCCGTACCCCGGACCTCAGTGCCACTCAGTGAATAGGAGTGCGCACAGCGGGTAGGGAGTGCTGCATCGTCTCTCGCTCGCGAAGCCGTCGTCAGGAGTAGACCGTGCTGCAACTGCCGCATCAGTCCTTGCAGGTGGCCGCCCTTCCGCCCCAGCGGATTCCCGCTCGGGAAGATCAGGCCGGACCCTGGCACGCGGAGGCGGTGTGCCGCCGGGACGAGGCCGGACTGTTCTTCGCCCCGTCGAAGGAGCCGACGGCCGCGCGGCTGTCGCGCGAGGAGGCTGCGAAGCGGGTCTGCGCCCGCTGTCCGGTGATGGTCGAGTGCCGGGAGCACGCGCTGCTCCAGCCCGAGCCGTACGGAGTGTGGGGCGGGCTGACGGCCGCCGAGCGCCGTGTGGTGCTGGCCCGGCGCAGGCGGCGCGAGGCCGAGGTCAAGAAGCCCGCGTCGGCGGCCTGATCCGGGCGACACCGCCGGAGACGCGCACCTACGGGAAGGGGCGCCCCACCGCACATGGGGCGCCCCTTCCCGCTGCCGCGCGTACTACTTCGCGCGGTCGAAGTCGATCGCGCTGTACGCGCGCAGCTTGGACAGCCGGTGCGTCGAGTCGATCTGCCGGATCGTGCCGGACTTGGAGCGCATCACGAGCGAGGACGTCGTGGCGGTCTCCGCGCGGTAGTGCACGCCGCGCAGCAACTCGCCGTCCGTGATGCCGGTGGCGACGAAGAACACGTTCTCGCCGCTGACCAGGTCGTTCGTGTGCAGCACCCGGTCCAGGTCATGACCGGCGTCGAGCGCGCGCTGCCGCTCGGCGTCGTCCTTGGGCCAGAGCTTGCCCTGGATCGTGCCGCCGAGACACTTTATGGCGCAGGCGGAGATGATGCCCTCGGGCGTACCGCCGATGCCCATCAGCATGTCGACGCCCGTGCCTTCGCGTACGGCCATGACCGAGCCCGCGACATCGCCGTCCGAGATGAACTTGATGCGCGCGCCGGTCTCGCGGATCTCCTTGACGATGCCCTCGTGGCGGGGGCGGTCCAGGATGACGACGGTGACGTCCTCGGGCGAGGAGTTCTTGGCCTTGGCGACCCGGCGGATGTTGACCGAGACGGGGGCGTTGATGTCGACGAAGTCGGCGGCCTCGGGGCCGGTGACCAGCTTGTCCATGTAGAAGACCGCGGACGGGTCGAACATGGTGCCGCGGTCGGCGGCGGCCAGGACGGCGATGGCGTTCGGCATGCCCTTGGCGTTGAGCGTGGTGCCGTCGATCGGGTCAACGGCGATGTCGACCTCGGCGCCGGTCCCGTCGCCGACCCGCTCGCCGTTGTACAGCATCGGGGCTTCGTCCTTCTCGCCCTCGCCGATGACGACGACGCCGTTCATCGAAACGGTGGCGACAAGGGTCCGCATCGCACGGACTGCCGCGCCGTCCGCGCCGTTCTTGTCGCCGCGGCCGACCCACCGGCCCGCGGCCATGGCGGCGGCCTCGGTGACCCGGACGAGCTCAAGGGCGAGGTTGCGGTCGGGGGCCTCGGGGGAGACCTCGAGCTGGGACGGGAGAGAATGCTCGGTCATCGGAGCGCACCTTTCTGTACGACGACGGCCGGAAAAGAGGGTGATGCGACTCTATCTGTACGTCGACAAATTGAGCAGAGGGGGCCACGTTTGAGCACGCACCCTTGATGCGACGATGGGGGCGTGGCAGGTATGCGAGGCAGACAGACGGTGCGCGACATGGTGCTGTCGATGGCGGTGATCGGCGCCGTCGTCGCAGTGATCTATGTATTCATTCCGCACGACGAGAAGGCGGACCCGGTCAAGGCGGTCGACTACCGCGTCGAGCTGCTGACGGCACGGCGCGCGGCGCCGTATCCGGTGGCGGCCCCGGAGGGCCTGGCCAAGGAGTGGAAGCCGACCTCGGTCTCGTACAAGGGGGCCGACGGCAATGCCTGGCACCTCGGCTTCCTGGACCCGGACGGCCAGTACGTCGCCGTGGAGCAGTCCACTGCCCCCGCCGGGAAGTACATCCCGCAGGTCAGCCAGCAGGCCACCAAGACGGGCCGCACCCAGCAGATCGCGGGCGTGACGTGGCAGCGCTGGGAGGGCCCGAAGTACGACGCGCTGGTGCGCGAGGACAAGGGCTCGACGACGGTGGTGACGGGCACGGCGTCCTACGAGCAGCTGGCACACTTCGCCGCCGCGCTGGAGTCCAAGAAGACCTGACGACATACGGCAAAGGCCGCCGCACCCGGAACCGGGTGCCGCGGCCCTTTCGTGCGGCGGCTCAGACGGTGGTGACGACCTCGTCGTACGCCAGGCGCGGCGAGCGCGGGTGCGAGGCGTCCTCCCCCGGCCTGCCGATGTTGACGATCATCAGCGGGGTGTGGTCACCGTCCAGGAACTCCTTCTGGACGCCCGCGAAGTCGAAGCCGGTCATCGGGCCTGCGGCCAGACCCGCAGCGCGGACGCCGACGATGAAGTACGCGGCCTGCAGTGCGGCGTTGAAGCCGGCGGCCTGCTCGCGGACCGGGCGCTCCGCGTAGAACATGTCCTTGGCCTGCGGGAAGTGCGGGAACAGGGCCGGAAGCTCCTCGTGGAACTCGTTGTCGGCGGCCAGGATCGCGACCAGCGGGGCGGACGCGGTCTTCGCCCGGTTGCCCTCGGCCATGTGCTGCACCAGACGCTCGCGGGCCTCCTCGGAGCGGACGAGGACGACGCGCAGCGGGCTCTGGTTGAACGCGGTCGGGCCGTACTTCACGAGGTCGTAGATCGCCTGGACCTGCTCCTCGGTCACCGGCTCGTCGGTGAACGTGTTGGCGGTGCGGGCATCGCGGAACAGGAGGTCCTGGGCGGCGAAGTCAAGGGCGAGCGTCATGGGGGTGAGCCTTCCGGGGCGTGCAGATGTTTACGGCGGGTGTAACCGCGCCCCAGTAGATTAAATTTCAACTACAGCCCGACAGTGACCCGACTCACAGCGCAGACCGGTCCGGGCGGCCCCCCGTCGACGGCAGCGTGCCTCCGGCGCCGAGATCGCCGCCGCCTGCTCAGTCCTCGGTGTCGCCGGCCGCCGCGCTCTGGTCCTCGCCCTCGGACAGTGCCGCGTCGAGGCGCGCGCGGGCGCCCTCCAGCCAGTGGCGGCAGACCTTCGCCAGCTCCTCGCCGCGCTCCCACAGCGCCAGCGACTCCTCGAGCGTCGTGCCACCCGCCTCCAGGCGGCGTACGACCTCGATCAGCTCGTCCCGCGCCTGCTCGTAGCCGAGCGTGCTCTCTTCCGTCTTGGCTGCCATGCCGCCCACCCTATTCGCCCCGTTCGTACTCACTCGGACACCCGTACCGCGAACTCGCCCTCGGCGACCCGCGCCCTCAGCTCGTCGCCCGCCGTGACCTCCTCCGGCGAGCGGACCACCGCGCCGTCCGCGCGCTGCAGCACCGCGTACCCCCGCTCCAGCGTCGCCGCGGGGGACAGCGAGAGCACCCGCGCCCGGGTGTGCGCCAGCTCCGAGTCCGCGCGGTCCAGGAGATGCCCCAGCACCCGGCGGCTGCGCGCGACCAGGGCGTCGACCTCGTCCTCGCGCTGGTCCACCATCCGGTGCGGATGCTCCATCGACGGACGGGCCAGCGCATGGGCGAGACCGCGCTCCTCGCGGTCGATCAGCCCCCGCACCGTGCGCAGCGCGCGGTCGCGGAGCTGCCGCACCCGGTCCATCTCCTCGCCCACGTCCGGGACGACCTTCTTCGCCGCGTCCGTCGGCGTGGACGCACGCAGGTCCGCCACCAGGTCCAGCAGCGGCGAGTCCGGCTCGTGCCCGATCGCCGACACCACCGGTGTGCGGCACTCGGACACCGCCCGCACCAGCTGCTCGTCCGAGAACGGCAGCAGATCCTCCACGCTGCCGCCGCCCCGCGCCACGATGATCACGTCCACGTCCCGGAGCTCGTCCAGCTCCTTGACCGCCTGGACGACCTGGGCCACCGCGTGCACACCCTGCACCGCGACATTGCGCACCTCGAAACGGACGGCGGGCCATCTGCGCCGCGCCACCTCCAGTACGTCGCGCTCGGCCGCGGACGCCCGACCGCACACCAGACCCACCCGGTGCGGCAGGAACGGCAGTGCCTTCTTGCGATCGAGGGCGAACAGCCCCTCCGCGCCCAGGGTCCGCTTCAACTGCTCAAGGCGCGCCAGCAGTTCACCGATCCCGACCGGCCTTATCTCCACGGCACGCAGCGACAGCTGCCCCCGCGGCGCGTACCACTCCGGCTTGGCGTACACCACGACGCGCGCACCCTCCGACACCACGTCGGCGACCGCGTCGAAGACCTGCCGGAAGCAGGTGACGCCCACCGAGATGTCGTACGAGGGATCGCGCAGCGTCATGAAGACGACGCCGGCGCCCGGCCGCCGCGACAGCTGGGTGATCTGCCCTTCCACCCAGACCGCGCCGAGCCGGTCGATCCACCCGCCGATGAGCCGTGACACCTCGCCGACCGGCAGAGGAGCTTCCGCGGACGTGTTGAGAGCCATACGGGCGAGCGTATCGGCCGCGTACGACAACGCCGCCGCCCCAGGCCCGGTCTTCCCGCGGAGGGTGATCTCTTGCCTCGTCGACGCGGCCTTACGATGGTGGGCATGACTGCTACGACTCCCGCCCGACGCGTCCTGCTCGCCGCTCCCCGTGGCTACTGCGCGGGCGTGGACCGTGCCGTGATCGCCGTCGAGAAGGCCCTTGAGCAGTACGGGTCGCCGATCTACGTCCGCCACGAGATCGTCCACAACAAGTACGTCGTACAGACCCTGGAGAAGAAGGGCGCGATCTTCGTCGAGGAGACGGCGGAGGTCCCCGAGGGGTCGATCGTCATGTTCTCCGCGCACGGTGTGGCGCCGGTCGTCCACGACGAGGCGGCGCAGCGCGGGCTCGCGACCATCGACGCGACCTGCCCGCTGGTGACCAAGGTCCACAAGGAAGCCGTCCGCTTCGCCAACGAGGACTACGACATCCTGCTGATCGGCCACGACGGCCACGAGGAAGTCATCGGCACCTCCGGCGAGGCGCCCGAGCACATCACGCTCGTGGACGGCCCCGAGGACGTCGCGAACGTCTCCGTACGGGACGAGTCGAAGGTCGTCTGGCTCTCCCAGACCACGCTCTCGGTCGACGAGACGATGGAGACGGTGGACGCCCTCAAGACGAAGTTCCCGCAGCTGATCTCGCCGCCGAGCGACGACATCTGCTACGCCACGCAGAACCGCCAGATCGCCGTCAAGCAGATGGGCGCGGAGGCGGACCTGGTCATCGTGGTCGGCTCCAAGAACTCCTCGAACTCCGTCCGGCTGGTCGAGGTGGCGCTGGGCGCGGGCGCGCGCGCCGCCCATCTGGTGGACTTCGCCGACGAGATCGACGAGGCCTGGCTGGAGGGCGTCTCCACGGTCGGCCTCACCTCCGGTGCCTCGGTGCCCGAGGTGCTGGTCGAGGGAGTCCTGGAGTGGCTGTCGCAGCGCGGCTTCGAGGATGTAGAGATCGTCAAGGCGGCGGAGGAGTCGATCACCTTCTCGCTGCCGAAGGAGCTGCGCAGGGACCTGCGCGCGGAGGCGGCGGAACTGTCGGGCCGGCCGTCCGGGCAGGCGTCCGGGGAGTGACTGTCAGCGGCTGCCCGTAACGTTGTGTCCATGAACGTGTTCGGAGTGGACATCGGCGGATCCGGCATCAAGGGCGCACCTGTGGACCTTGAGCGCGGCAACCTGGCGCAGGAGCGCCACAAAGTTCTGACCCCACACCCGTCGACACCCGACGCGGTGGCGGGCGGCGTCGCCGAGGTGGTGAGCCAATTCGGCTGGTCGGGCCCGGTCGGCATCACTTTCCCCGGCGTCGTCACGAGCGGAGTCACCCGCACCGCGGCCAACGTCGACAAGGGCTGGGTCGACGTCGACGCCGCCAAGCTGCTGGGCGACCGACTCGGCGGCCTTCCGGTGACGATCCTCAATGACGCCGACGCGGCGGGCATCGCGGAGATGACCTTCGGCGCGGGACGCGGCCGCAAGGGCACGGTGATGCTGCTGACGTTCGGTACGGGCATCGGCAGCGCGGTCTTCATCGACGGCCGGCTGGTCCCCAACACCGAGCTGGGCCACCTGGAGCTGCACGGCCACGACGCGGAGAAGCACGCGTCGACGAAGGCCAAGGACGACGAGGGCCTGAGCTGGCACCACTGGGCGCACCGGGTGCAGAAGTATCTGGAGCATGTGGAGATGCTGTTCTCGCCGGAGCTGTTCATCATCGGCGGCGGGGTGAGCCGCAAGGCGGACAAGTTCGTGCCGCTGATCAAGGGGATCAGGGCGGAGATCGTCCCGGCGGAACTGCAGAACAACGCGGGCATCGTGGGCGCGGCGATGGCGGCGGCCGGAGGGTAGCGGCGGAGCCCGGGGCTGCACGGGCCGCCCTCCGCCGGCCAAGGTGTAAATCAGCGGCGGCGGGGCGGGCCCCCGGGGCGGTTGTTGCGCCGGCGGCGGCTCATCATCCGTACCTTCCGTACGCACGTGATGAGGCCGGCGACCAGCGTCCCGCCGTACAGCCATCCGGCGTGCACGGCGAGCGAGGTGATCACCGCCATCGTCTGCCCGCCGATGCCCCCGGTCCCGCCGGAGATCGGCACGACCCCGACCGCGAAGGCGATCGGGACGCTGATCGGCGCGGTGACCAGGTCGGCGTCCCGCACCCACAGCGCGGTCAGCGCGCTGACCGGCAGGAACAGCAGCCCGTACACCACCGCGGCGCCGCCGAACAGCAGCTCGTCCAGGCAGCCGAGCACAAACATCACCGCGGCCCCGAAGAGCCCGCCGCCGATGCCGGTCAGCCGGGGATTGGGCAGTCTGCGCAGGGCGAGCACGACGGGGGGCGCGGTCCGCGCGGGCCGGGCGGCGACCCGGTACACGGCGGGGCCATCGGCCAGCGCGCCCTGCGGGGCGAGGGGGCTCTGGGGGGAAAGAGGGGGCTGCGGTCGCTGTCGGCCCCGAGGGTGACTTGTCCTGTGCTGCTCCACCCGAACAACGTAGGTCGCATCCAGGGAGGAATCAGGCATGAGACACGCCCTTTGGGTGACCTTGGCGTTGAGTTCGACTCCCGGCCACCGTCGCTGCCCGGCCCCACCCGCCCGTAAACTGGGGGATCGGCCCACCTCCGGGTCGGTCGTGTCCGCAAAGTCTCGCCTGGACCGCGACGCCGCACGCACGCTCGCTGCGTTGCCGATACGCCCAAGTAGCTCCGCTACGAGGGCGCACCGGCGCCTTGCGATCGCACGCACCGGACGCCGCGGTCCCCGCCCTTGGGGCGGACGGCGATACTGTGCGGACACTCCCTAGGCCAACAGCCAGTCCTCACTCCAGGAAGTCGCCAACGTGTCGCTCTCGATCGGAATCGTCGGCCTGCCGAATGTCGGCAAGTCGACCCTGTTCAACGCCCTGACCAAGAACGACGTGCTGGCGGCCAACTACCCGTTCGCCACGATCGAGCCGAACGTCGGCGTCGTCGGCGTCCCGGACGCCCGCCTCGCCACGCTGGCCGAGATCTTCGGCTCCCAGCGGATCCTCCCGGCGACGGTGGACTTCGTCGACATCGCAGGCATCGTGCGCGGCGCGAGCGAGGGCGAGGGCCTGGGCAACAAGTTCCTCGCGAACATCCGTGAGTCCGACGCGATCTGCCAGGTCATCCGCGCCTTCAAGGACGAGAACGTCGTCCACGTCGACGGCAAGGTCTCGCCCAAGGACGACATCGAGACGATCAACACCGAGCTGATCCTGGCGGACCTCCAGTCGGTCGAGAAGGCGCTGCCGCGCCTGACGAAGGAGTCCCGCCTCCAGAAGGACAAGGTTGCGGTCCTGGCCGCGGTCGAGGAGGCGCAGAAGATCCTCGAGGCCGGCACCACGCTCTTCGCCGCGGGCATCACCGCCGGCACGGAGAGGGGCCGCCTGCTGCACGAGCTGCACCTGCTGACCACCAAGCCCTTCCTCTACGTCTTCAACGTCGACGAGGACGAGCTGGTCGACGAGGACTTCAAGAACGAGCAGCGCGCACTGGTCGCCCCGGCCGAGGCGATCTTCCTGAACGCCAAGATCGAGTCCGAGCTGATCGAGCTCGATGACGACGAGGCGCTGGAACTGCTCCAGTCGATGGGCCAGGAAGAGCCGGGCCTGGCGACGCTGGGCCGTGTCGGCTTCGACACCCTGGGCCTCCAGACGTATCTGACGGCGGGCCCGAAGGAGACCCGCGCCTGGACGATCAAGAAGGGCGCGACGGCTCCCGAGGCGGCCGGTGTGATCCACACCGACTTCCAGAAGGGCTTCATCAAGGCCGAGGTGATCTCCTTCGCCGACTTGGTGGAGACGGGCTCGGTGGCGGAGGCCCGCGCGAAGGGCAAGGCGCGGATGGAAGGCAAGGACTACGTGATGCAGGACGGCGACGTGGTGGAGTTCCGCTTCAACGTCTGAGCGGATGAAACAACACCACGTTGCTGACGTGGCAAACGTGCAGGTCAGAAGGGGTCTGCTCCTCCGGGAGTGGGCCCCTTGCTGTTTCCCGGGCTGGGATGGTGCTGGGAATTCTGACGAGGTGTCACTTTTTGGGCCTACTTGTCGGAGCGCGAGCTGATCGATCCCGACTCGGCGGACGCCGGTGCGGGTGCCGCGTGAGGCTGCGTTCTGTTGGGATGCGGCGCGAAGGGGGCGGGGCCGTGGCGCCCCGCCCCCTTTGTCATGTCCGTGGGTCCGTGGAGGCCACTGAGGCCCTACGCGGCTCCGCTTTCGAGCAGGCCCTTGAGCGTCTGCTCGTTCTTCGGCACCTCCTTCCGTGCCTGCGGACGCACGACCAGCGGCACCAGCAGCCTGCCCATCCCGTGGGCCTCGAAGTCGAGGTCGAGTGTGAGGCGTGACCGGTCGCCGTCGCCGAGGGGCTCGATCGTGCCGTGGACGTCGCCCCTGACGGGCCCGTCAACACCGTGCATGTGCCAGCTTCGGGGAGGGTCGAACTCGGTCACCTCCATGGTCATCGGGAACGTCCGGCGCCCGAGGCGCCGGGTCACGACCATCCGGGACCCCACGCCCATCGGGGCGTCGCCGAGTGGCTGGACGGATACGGCGCTTTCCTGCCACTCGGTGAGGTGGGAGGGGTCAGTCACGTAGGAGTAGACATCCTCGGGTGGGCGGGCGATGTCTACGCTCTCCTTGATGGTGGACATTTCGCCTCCTGTGTGAGCTTCTGCCCTAAATATCCCACCCCGGTGACCCCCGCACCAGAACGCGAACCCGGGCCCCGCTCAGTCAGTGACAGCCGCCCGGCTCCGTCGCATCGGCCAGTTCCGCCAGCACCTCCGCGTGGCAGCGTTCCGGGACGCACCAGCAGCCCAGGCGGTGGCCGCGCAGGGCGGGGAGCCGGGCCAGCAGGTCGGGGTGCGAGAGCAGATACGCGCGGTACTTCTCGACGACCTCCTCGCGGGTGCCGTCCGGGCCCGGGCGGAAGGGGCTGGCCAGGGGAGAGGCGTCGAGGTGCCAGCCGCCGCGGTGCATCGCGCGGCCCACGTAGACCACGTCCGCGTACTCGGGGTCGTTCCGGTGGCCCTTGAGGTTGACGACTGTCGTCCGGTCCATGGGCTGGATCCTCCGGCCTCAGGCGCCGCCGTGCAACGCGAAGACCGCGCAGGTCGTCGTGCCGTGGGCGTACAGCTTGCCGTCGTCTCTGCCGGTCACCCGTCGCGGTCGTGCGGCCGGTGTGGATGACGGTGCCTTCGCAGCGCAGCGGCTGGGTGTCCGCGTACACCGGGCGGACCAGGTTCACTCCCAGCTGGATGGTGGAGTAGCCGCGCCCCGCCGGGAGGGTTGCCATCACCGCGCTGCCGAGCGCCGAGTCGAGCAGTGTGGCAAGGAAACCGCCGTGAACGGTGCCCATCGGGTTCAGCAGATGATGTCCGGGCTCGCCCTCGAAGACCGCGCGGCCCTCGGTGGCCTCCACGAGCCGGAATCCCGCTGTGCTGCTGAACGGGGCCTGCGGGACCTCGCCGTCCAGGATGAGACGGAGGAGCTCCAGGCCGGAGCGGTTGCCGGCCTCCGCGAGGTTCCTCGGCGGCTCCCAGGTGTGGGTGCGCGAGCGAGTCGCGCTGGTGTCGCCCGTGGCGGGCCTGCTCGTGAGCCGCGTCATGATGACGTCTCCTCAGGGAATCTCGGGGGGTCTCGGGGGGTCTCGGGGGATGGAACGTGTTTGGCGCCGGGGCGGTCTCGCCCCGGCGCCGACGCACGGCGGACAGGCGGATGGTGGCCCTCCGGACCGGGTGTACGGGCTGTTCAGGGAAGCTTGACCGCGAGCAGGTCCACAGGACGGATGTCGGGGGCGGAACTCAGCATCGTCCCCGCCGCCTCCATCAGTGCCGCCGCGATCCGGCCCTGCAAATGACCGTTCCGTCCCTCCTCGTTCTCGAAGGTGTCGAAGACGCCGAAGGTCGTGGCGCTCTCCCGGAAGGCGAACCAGGTGACCGTGTGCTCCTCCTCGCGGGCGAGCTGGAGCGCGTCCCGCAGCAGCGCCTCCACCTTGTCGGCGTACTCGGGCTTGGCCTCGATGCGGGCCAGCAGGCCGATGTTCATCGTGAGTCACTCCGTAGGTCGGCTTCGGTGTCCTCGTCGTCGGGGACACCATCAAACGTAGGTCGGTCACTCCCGCCTTCCCAGTGTCGTAAGCGACGCATCGGATACGGTTTCCGTCATGGATGTATCGGTGCTGGTGTACGACGGCGTCTTCGACTCCGGACTCTCGGCGATCCTCGACGTGCTCGCAGGTGCGAACGCCATGCGCGGCGAGATTCCCCACCCGCCGCCCGCCTGGCAGGTCACGACCATCGGTTTCCGCCGCCGTGTGCGCACCGGCGCGGGGCACATCGTCACCACCCAACCCGCCGTCGAGGCCAAGCGCGCCGACCTCCTCCTGGTGCCGGCGCTCGCCGAGCGGCGGCCGGACGACCTGCTCGCGCATGTCTCCGGCCCCGCGTCGGCGGCGCTACGGGACCTGGTCGCCGAGACCCGTGAGCGCGGCACCCCCCTCGCCTCGGCCTGTACGGGAACCTTCCTGCTGGCCGAGTCGGGCGTGCTCGACGGCCGGAAGGCGACGACGAGCTGGTGGCTGGCGCCGGTCTTCCGTCAGCGCTACCCGGCTGTGACGATCGACGAGACCAGGATGGTGACCACGTCGGACGGGGTGACGACGGCGGGAGCGGCCTTCGGGCACGTCGACCTGGCGCTGGCGATCGTACGGATGAGCAGTCCGGCCCTGGCCGACCTCGTCGCCCGCTACCTTGTCGTCGACAAGCGCCCCTCGCAGTCCGCGTACACCATTCCGAGCGCGCTGGCCCAGAGTGATCCGCTTGTCGCCGCCTTCGAGCGCTGGGCCAGGCAGCATCTGGACGAGCCGGTCAGCGTCGTCGACGCGGCGCGCTCGCTCGGCGTCAGTGAGCGCACTCTTCAGCGGACCGTGCGCCGCGTACTGGGCACCTCTCCCGTGCGATTCGTCCAGGACCTGCGCGTCGAGCAGGCCTCGCACCTGCTGCGGACCACCGACCTCTCCCTGGAGTCCATCGCCGGCAAGGTCGGCTACGAGCACGCGAACACGCTGCGGATCCTGCTGCGCGAGCGCACGGGCAGTACGGCGGGCGCCCTGCGCGGCCGCTGATGCCCGCACCGGGCCTCCTCGGTTGGAATTGACAACCGACCTCTGCCGGAGCAGGCTTGGGGTCAGCAGGGTTTGAATTTCAAACTCGTAGCGCTTGGGGAGGCTGTCGTGGTGCGGGACGCGGTGATCGTCGAGGCGGTTCGTACGCCGGTCGGCAAGGGCAAGGCGGGAGGGGCGCTGCACGACGAGCTCCCCGTGGACCTGCTGGCCCGCAGTCTCGTGGCGCTGATGGAGCGGGCCGGGATCGATCCCGCACTCGTCGACGACGTCATCGGCGGCTGCGTCACACAGGTCGGGGACCAGTCGTTCAACATCACCCGCAATGCCGTGCTGGCCGCCGGGTTCCCCGAGAGCGTGCCGGGCGTGACCGTGGACCGGCAGTGCGGTTCGTCCCAGCAGGCCGCGCACATCGCGGCGCAGGGGGTGATCAGCGGGGCGTACGACATCGCGATCGCGTGCGGCGTGGAGTCGATGTCCCGGGTGCCGATGGCGTCCAACCTGCTCCCCGGCAGCGACCCCTTCGGGCCGAGGCTGAGCGAGAGGTATCCCGGAGGTCTGGTCGGGCAGGGGATCAGCGCGGAACTGATCGCTGCCCGCTGGAAGATCTCCCGGGAGGAACTGGACGCCTTCGCGCTTCAGTCGCACCGCAGGGCCGCGGGCGCGTGGGAGCGCGGGGAGTTCGACCGCGAGGTCGCCTGGACCGGGCAGCGGGACGAGTCCGTACGGCCGGAAACCTCGGCCCAGGTGCTGGGCGGGCTCAAGCCGGCGTACTACGACCCGGCCATGGAGCGGCGGTTCCCCGAGATCGGCTGGCAGATCACCGCGGGCAACAGCTCACCCGTCAACGACGGTGCGGCGGCGCTGCTGATCATGGGCGCGGATGTGGCGGAGCGGCTGGGGCTGCGCCCGCGGGCCCGCTTCCACTCCTTCGCCGTGGTCGGTGACGATCCGCTGCTGATGCTGACGGCGATCATGCCGGCGACCGGGAAGGTGCTTGCCAGGGCCGGGCTGGGGATCGGTGACATCGACGTGTTCGAGGTGAACGAGGCCTTCGCCTCGGTCGTGCTGGCCTGGCAGCGGGAGACCGGTGTGGCGGCGGACAGGCTGAATGTGCGCGGCGGCGCGATCGCGATCGGGCATCCGCTCGGCGGCAGTGGGGCGCGCGTCATGACGACGCTGCTGCACAACCTGGAGGACCGGGGCGGGCGGTACGGACTGCAGACGATGTGCGAGGCCGGAGGAATGGCCAACGCGACCATCATCGAACGGCTTTGACAGGCGCGCTCGTCAGGACTGCCGCGGGTAGCCGATCGAGACGATGTCCTTGCCGGGTTCGGCCGTCGTGAGTTGGGGATTGAGTGCCGCGACCACCTCGGGGGTCAGCGGGCGCAGCGCGTACACATGGCGTACGGCAGCCAGGTCGACCGGCACCCCGTAGTAGTCCTCGGCGAACTCCTGGTAGGCCGAAGGGGTCCCGGCCGTCAGTATCGCGAACAACTCCCCGGCGCCGTCCCCATATTCGTAGTCCTCCGGGAAGTCGATCGTCCCCGTCCGCCAGACGTCGTCGGCGGGCTCGCGCCACAGGCAGGCCGTCGCGACGGGCATTCCGTCCTCGTCGGTGAACGCGGGTTCCTGGACGCAGGCGCGGAAGACCTCCGGGACATCGTCCAGCACTCCGGGCCATGGTCCGTCGGAGGCGTACGGGCTCATCTGGGACTCATGGGCGAAGCCCCGGACGAACGCGCCGGCGGGCGAGAAGACGATGGCGTACTCGTCGCCCGAGCCGTTCCGCATCGAGGCCATCTCCTCGGACGAGGACCATTGCGCGTTGAAGGAGTAGAACCGGTCCTCCCACTCGGGGCTGAGGATCGCGTCCAGCATGGCGATCGAGCGGCACAGGTCACGCAGGACGGGGACGGCGGGCAGCTGTCGGGCGACATCGAGAACACTCACGCCCTCATCCAACCCCATGGCTCCCTAAGCTGATCCGGTCCCCAGGCGGGGGCTTGAGGAGGAGGAGAGGGACATGTCGTACCCCGACCCGAAATACACCGAGGGCAAGGGCGAGATCAGTGCGCAGTTCCGGCCCGTCGCCACCGAACCGGATCTGCGCTCGCGCACCGGGAGCACGACGCACTACCTGGCCACCGCCGCCTCCACGGGCGGGGAGTTCGGGCTCTACCGGATGGACATGGCGCCCCGGGCGGGCGGCCCGAAGACGCACTTCCACAAGTCGATCTCGGAGTCGTTCTTCATCATTGAGGGGACGGTACGGCTCTACAACGGCGAGAGCTGGATCGACGCCACCGCGGGCGACTTCCTCTACGTGCCCCAGGGCGGACTGCACGCCTTCCGCAACGACTCCGACGCGCTCGCCTCGATGCTGCTGCTCTTCACGCCGGGCGCTCCGCGCGAGGAGTACTTCGAGAAGGTCGCCGAGGTCGCGACCGAGTGGTCGCCCGAGCGGCAGGCGGAGTTCTTCATCAAGCACGACACCTACTGGACCGACTGAGGCGCGAGTCCCGTCTTCAGGCCCGCGCCGCAGAGAGGGACGACGGCCGTGCCCTCGCTCCAGGCGCCCGCGGCCGCCCAGCACGCGACGCCCGTGGACTCGACGAACAGTCCGCGGGCGGCGAGGTCCAGCTGCGCAGCCCGGATCTGGTCCTCCGTGACCGTGAGGAACGTGCCGCCGGACGCGCGGACGGCCCGCAGGATCTGCCTCGCCCGCGGCGGGCGGGGGATCGCGATGCCTTCGGCGAGCGTCGGCGCGAGCGGCGCGGGCTCGTCGAGCAGCGTGTCGGCTCCGGCCTGGAAGGCGGCGGCCAGGGGGGAGACGGCCTCGGCCTGGACGGCGATGAGGGCGGGACGCTCGGTGATCAGGCCGTGTGCGTGGAGTTCGCCGATGGCGAGGTCGGCGCCCAGCAGCAGTGTGCCGTTGCCGACGGGGACGACGATCGCGTCCGGGAGCGTGCCGCCGAGGTCCTCCCACAGCTCGTAGACGTACGTCTTCGTGCCGTGCAGGAAGTACGGGTTGTAGACGTGGCTCGCGTAGAAGGTGCCGGGTTCATCCGCTGCCGCGCGGGCCGCCTCCGCCGTGGACTCGCGGTCACCGGGGACGAGTTCGAGGTGCGCGCCGTGCGCCCGGATCTGCTCGACCTTCTTGGCGGAGGTGTCCTCGGGGACGTACACCGTGCAGTCCAGACCGGCGCGTGCGCAGTACGCGGCGATCGCGGTGCCCGCGTTGCCGCTGCTGTCGGCGATGACCCGGCGGGGTGCGAGACGGCGGGCCAGCTCGGCCAGCATCACCGCGCCCCGGTCCTTGAAGGAGAGCGTGGGCATCAGGAAGTCGAGCTTGGCGGAGACCGCGTCGGTGAGTGCGACCAGCGGGGTGCGGCCCTCGCCGAGCGAAACGGCCGGTGCGGCGAGCGGCAGTGCCTCCTCGTAGCGCCACAGTGAATTCACCCTGGTGGGCAGGGACTTGAGGCTGATCGCCGATGAGGTGAAGTCGAGGTCCCAGGGGCTGTGGCAGTTCGGGCAGCGCCAGTTGGCCGTCTCGACGGGGGAGCGGGTGCCGCAGCCGGGGCAGATGTACGAGCTCATGGGTCGCCAGCATGGCAGTTGTGTGGCGCAGTGTTACGCACCGTCCCGGACCCTTGTGTGATTCCTATGGATCGGTCAACCTTTGGCTCGGCAGGCGAGACAAGGGCAGGGGAAATTCAGTCGTCACACCTTGTCATGCACCTGTCGATTTCCCCCACAGTAGCGCACCACCAATGAGGAGGACCCCTCACATGTCTGTGATGCGTAATTCGCGTCGAAGACTCGCCACGGGCGGCGTCATAGCCGCCGCCGCGCTCTCGTTGGGCGTGGCATCAGCCCTCACGGCCACCGCGGCCGAGTCGGCTCCCGTAGGCGTCATCCAGAACGCCGGCGCGCCCGGAGTGATCGCGGGCAGCTACATCGTCACGCTCGACGAATCGGCGCCCGACGCCGGCTCCAAGGCCGGCAAGGCGCTCGCGGCGGAGTACGGCGCGAAGATCAGGAAGACGTACGAAGCGGCGCTGAACGGGTACTCCGTCCAGCTCTCCGAGGCGCAGGCCAAGAAGTTCGCCGCCGACCCGGCCGTCGCCTCCGTCGTGCAGAACCGCGTCTTCAAGGCGACCGGCACACAGCCGAACCCGCCTTCCTGGGGCCTGGACCGGATCGACCAGAAGGCCCTTCCCCTCAACCAGAGCTACACCTACCCGGACACCGCGGGCGAGGGGGTGACCGCGTACATCATCGACACCGGTGTACGGATCACCCACAGCAACTTCGGCGGCCGGGCGTCGTACGGCTATGACGCCATCGACAACGACAACACCGCGCAGGACGGCCACGGCCACGGCACTCATGTGGCCGGGACCGTCGCCGGCTCGACCTACGGCGTGGCCAAGAAGGCCAAGATCGTCGGCGTCCGAGTGCTCGACAACTCCGGCTCGGGCACGACCGAGCAGGTCGTCGCGGGCATCGACTGGGTGACGCAGAACGCCGTCAAGCCGGCCGTCGCCAACATGAGCCTCGGCGGCGGGGTCGACCCCGCGCTCGACACGGCGGTACGCAACTCCATCGCCTCCGGCATCACGTACGCGGTCGCCGCGGGCAACGACGGTGCCAACGCGTCCAACTACTCGCCCGCGCGCGTGGCCGAGGCCATCACGGTCGGCTCCACGACCAGCTCGGACGCGCGCTCCAGCTTCTCCAACTACGGCAGCATCCTGGACATCTTCGCTCCGGGCTCGTCGATCACGTCGGCCTGGAACTCCAGCGACACGGCGACGAACACGATCTCCGGCACGTCGATGGCGACCCCGCACGTCACCGGCGCGGCCGCGCTGTACCTCGCGGCGAACAAGACGGCGACCCCGGCGCAGGTCTCCTCGGCGCTGACCACGGCCGCGACGACCGGAGTTGTGGGCAACCCGGGCACGGGCTCGCCGAACCGCCTGCTGTACGTGGGCGGCGGCTCGACGCAGCCGCCGGGGCCGAAGTTCGAGAACACCGCGGACTACACGATCAGCGACTTCTCCACGGTGGAGTCGCCGGTCACGGTCAGCGGAGTCACCGGCAACGCGCCGGCGAGCCTGAGCGTGCCGGTGGACATCAAGCACACGTACATCGGCGACCTGCGCATCGACCTGATCGCGCCGGACGGTTCGGTCTACAACCTCAAGGCGTACGGTGCGGGCGGCAGCTCGGACAACGTGATCACGACGTACACGGTGAACGCGTCGTCGGAGGTCGCGAACGGTACGTGGAAGCTGCGGGTGAGCGACAACGCGGCGTACGACGTCGGCAAGATCGACGTGTGGGCGCTGCAGTTCTGATCACCGGATAGCCGGGAGGGGCGGCCGCGAGGGCGACCGCCCCTTTCGCGTTGCGGGGGTTGGCGCGGGGGTCCGTGGCCCGGGCCTTGGGGTGCGGGGTGCGGGCCTTGGGGTTCGTTGCGCGGGCGGCCGCGGGGTGCGGGTTCCGGGTCGCCTCCGGGCTCGACTCCTCGGCGTCGGCGGCAAACGGGCCGTTGGATTGGTCACCCGGTGTTGGCCGCCAATCGCCTGTGGGGACGACCCTGCACCGCCCCTCCCCGCCGGACGGGCTGCGGTGTGCGGGGGTTCGCCCGCGAGACCACCCACCGGGGAGCAGCCACCAGCGCCCAGCGGCGGCGCGAAGCCACCGAAGGGGTGCGGGCCCCCGTCTTTCGCTCCGCGGCGAAGCCGCCGGAGCACCAGGGGTGTGGGGGCGTCAGCACCCACGTCGCCCTCCCCTGGGGTCCAGGGCGCCCCGGACCGGGGTCTCGTCTCCGCGGCGGAGCCGCTGGAGCCCGGGGTCTGGGGGCGCAGCCCCCAGTTCGGGAAGGGGCGGGGTGGGGAACAGGCCCCGCGCAGCGGCCCACCCGTGCGCACCCCAACCCCCCGCCCCCCGACCCGCGCCCGTCGCATAAGATCCGCGCCCATTCGCACCACACCGTGAGACCCGGATGAGGAGCCCCACCCGTGGCCATGTACCCCCCGCCCCCCTACGCCCCCGCCAGACCCCCGAATCCCCCCGTGAACGGGCTCGCCATCACATCCCTCGTCGTCGGGATCGTGTGCTGCATACCTCCGCTCGGCCTGATCTTGGGCCTGATCGCCCTCTCCCAGATCAAGCGGAACGGCCACCGCGGCAAGGGCATGGCCATCGCGGGCAGCATCCTCTCCGGGATCAGTACCGCGCTGGTGCTGGCAGGTCTCCTCACCGGGGGGATCAGCGACGCCCTCGACGGTTTCAAGGACGGCGTCAACGAGGCCGCCCGGTCCCGCAGCACGCTCGATCTGCGCAAGGGGGACTGCTTCAACGTCCCCGGCACCGAGCTGGAGCAGGAGACCGCGAGCGTCAGGGTCGTCGACTGCGCCAAGCCGCACGACGGCGAGGTGACCGGCTCGTTCAGGCTGGAGCAGTCCGGGGCCTGGCCCGGGGAGGACGCGGTCGAGCCGATCGCCGAGAAGCGCTGTACCGAGCTGAACGATGCCTACGTGTCGGACCCTTCGGCCGTGCCCGACAACGCGTCGATGTACTACTACATGCCGAGCAAGCAGAGCTGGCGCCTGGGCGACCACACGGTGACCTGCTCCTACGCCGCGGTCGACGGTAAGCTCACCGGCTCGCTGCGGGCCGGGTCCGCGAGCACGCCGTCGGCGCAGTAGTCCGGCGCCTGAGCCGCCGACGGCCGCCCAGGCACCGGACTCGTCCGGACTAGGCCGTGTTTTAGAACTCCCGCCTGGCCCGCGACGCCTGGCACGCACACTCGCTGCGTTGTCGGAGTCATCCAAGTACGTCCAGTACGAGGACGATCCTCCGCCTTGCGATTGCACGCACCAGCCGCCGTGAGCCCCGCCCTGCGGGCGGACGGCGCTAGTTCTAAAACACGGCCTAGCGGCGTGAGAGCCCGCGGTCGACGGCGGTCATCAGCTCGCCGTCCGCGGTGTCTCCGTCCAGCGACCAGAACATCGCCCCGCCCAGGCCCCGTTCACGGATGTACGAGGTCTTGGCGCGCAGCACCTGCGGATCGTCGTACGTCCACAGGGTGGTGCCGTCGAAGAGCCACGCGTGCCCGTTCCGCCGGTCCCGGTGGAGGGTGTACGTGCCCGATTCGGCGAGCTTCTTGAGAGCCTTGTAGTCCTCGTAGCCCGCCGCCCAGGTCGCCGGCGCGGGCGCCGTCGCCGGCTGGCCGAGGCCGTCGCCGCCGCCGGTCACCCCCGTCCAGCCCTGACCGTAGAAGGGCATGCCCATCACCAGCTTGCGGGCGGGCGCGCCCCGGCGCAGCCACTCGCGGACGGTCTGGTCGACGCTGAAGTCGCCGCGTGCGTACAGCGCGGACTGCTGAGCGGTCGTCTTCTCGCCCGAGACATGGAAGTCGTAACCCTGGAGGTTCACGAAGTCCAGGTCGCACATGATCTTGCGTACTTCGAACCCGGCGTCGATCTTGGCGGGCGCGGTCGGCACGAAGGCGGACAGCTCGTAGTGCTTGCGCTTGCCGCGCCGCGAGGTCGCGTACGCGTCGAGCTGGGTACGGAATTCGTGCACGAGGGCCGTGAAGTTCTGCTTGTCCTCCGGCCGGTAGACGGTGTCCGTATCGCCCGCCGAGCCGGGCCACTCCCAGTCGAGGTCGACGCCGTCGAAGAGCCCGGCCGCGGCGCCGGCTCCGCCGCGTGCTCCATCGACGGGCAGATTGCCCTTGATGTAGAGGTCGATGCAGGAGGAGACGAACGCCTTGCGGGAGGCGGGAGTGCGGGCCGCGTCGGAGAAGTGGGTGGACCAGCTCCAGCCGCCCAACGAGATCAGCACTTTGAGGCCGGGATGCTTGGCCTTGAGCTCGCGCAGCTGGTTGAAGTTGCCCGCGAGCGGCTGCTCCGCGCTGTCGGCGACACCGTCCACCGAGTGGGCGGCGTCCAGCGGGCGGGCGTAGTCGGCCCAGGCGTCCGCCTCGCCGGGGACGTTGCCGGTGAAGCATGTGCCGTTGGAACTCACATTGCCGAAGGCGTAGTTGATGTGGGTGAGCTTGGCGGCCTGGCCGCTGGTGTCCATGTCCTTGACCTGGAAGTCCCGGCCATAGACGCCCCATTGGGTGAAGTAGCCGACGCGCTTGTACGGCTCGTGGTGGTTCCCGTGGGCCCAGGCGCTGGGCGCGAGGGCGGCGAGCAGGGAGAGGGAGCAGGCGGCAACGGCCGCCCTGGCAAGGGATCTTCGGCAGTTTCGACGCATGGTCAGGAACGTATTGGTCTGGACCATTGAGGTCAAGGGTGGGCGCAGAATTGACGTTCACGCCTGCGGCAAGCGCCCGCCTAAACCCAACTCATCACTTCGAGTGAAACTTTGGCCCATGCTTGCGGCATCAACTGACGGTTGCCAGGCTGTTGCTGTCTGTCAACCCGTTGGGAGTGGCCAGTGACATTCGGTGAGCAGCCCGCCTATCTGCGCGTTGCGAGCGACCTTCGCCAGAAGATCGTCAACGGCTCGCTGCCGCCGCACACCCGGCTTCCCTCGCAGGCCCGTATCCGCGAGGAGTACGGAGTCTCGGACACCGTCGCCCTGGAGGCGCGCAAGGTCCTGATGGCGGAGGGGCTGGTCGAGGGCCGCTCGGGCTCCGGCACCTATGTCCGCGAACGGCCGGTCCCTCGCCGGATCGCCCGCTCCGGCTACCGCCCGCCGTCCGGAGCCAACCCCTTTCGTCAGGAACAGGCCGAGGAGGGGATCCGGGGCACCTGGGAGTCCAGCAGCGAACAGGAGGGTGCGAGCCCGGAGATCGCCGCCCGCCTCGGCATCCCGCTCGGCGACCGGGTGATGCGTACACGCTATGTGTTCCGCGACGCGGGCGAGGCGATGATGCTCTCCACCTCCTGGGAGCCGCTCGAAGTCACCGGCCGCACACCGGTGATGCTGCCCGAGGAGGGCCCGCTCGGCGGCTGCGGAGTCGTCGAGCGCATGGCCGCCATCGATGTCGTCGTGGACAACGTGGCCGAGGAGGTCGGCGCCCGGCCGGGGCTTGCGGAGGAGCTCCTGGCACTCGGCGGCGTACCGGGCCATGTGGTGATGGTCGTCGAGCGGACGTACTACGCGTCGGGGCGTGCGGTCGAGACGGCGGACCTCGTCGTCCCGGCGGACCGCTACCGGATCGCGTACCACCTTCCGGTGAAGTGACTGAGGGGTCCGTGGCTCGGCGGCCGGTCCGGTGCTGATGCCGGTGCCGGTGCCGACGATGCCGGTCGCGGGGCATGATGCGGGGCATGGCCGGGGCTCAGTGAGGGCCCGGAATCGGCCAGCAGGGGGCGTATCCAGCCGGGTGCGCCCTCTTTCATGTCTCTTTGTGTAAATCCGTATCCGCTGAGTAAAGGTCAGGCGTAGGCTCGGGCATATGCGTATTGCGGTTTCCTGGCGATCCTTACAGACCTGCAGGCCGGCCCGGGGAGGGGCGCGATGAACGACAGCCCCGCTGTGCTCCCCTGGCTCGTCATTCGGCAGGACGACAACGGCAATCGCTACCGCGTGGGACAGTACGCGACCCGGGACGAGG
Organism: Streptomyces sp. NBC_01481; assembly: GCF_026339995.1. GTDB lineage: Bacteria > Actinomycetota > Actinomycetes > Streptomycetales > Streptomycetaceae > Streptomyces. The sequence goes on from NZ_JAPEPT010000005.1 coordinate 364,098, forward strand.
CCCAGGAGATCGCGGACACCCTCGACGGCCGCGGACACAAGCAGCTCTACTGGGTCGAGCGCATAGGCCAGACGACGCACTAGCCCGGTAACCGCCGGAGCCCAGTACGCTCCGGCGCATGAAGGATCGTGTTGTGGTGGCCGGCGCCGTGTGCGACAAGGGGCGGCTGCTGGCCGCACGCCGCAGCGCACCCGAGGAGCTCGCCGGTCGCTGGGAACTGCCCGGCGGCAAACTGGAGCCGGGGGAGAGCCCCCAGCAGGCGCTGGTGCGCGAGCTGCGTGAGGAGCTGGGCGTCGAGACCCAGCCGGTGGAGCGGATCCCCGGCGAGTGGCCGCTCAAGCCCGGCTATGTCCTCCAGGTCTGGACCGCCCGGCTGCTCTCCGGGGAGCCCCGGCCGCTGGAGGACCATGACGAGCTGCGCTGGCTCGCCCCCCATGAGACCGATGCCGTCGACTGGCTCGACCCGGACCGGCCCGCCGTGGCCGAGGCTGCACGGCGCCTGCGCGCGGGCGAGCTGAGTGGAAGCGAGCCGCGCGGAAGCGAGCGGGACGGCGCCCGCGACTGAGGCCTACGCCGTTCGTACCACGGTCCGCCGCTTGCCGTACCGACCGGGATACCTCCCACCAAATATCGGGTATGTGCTGATTAACCCCCCGAAATAGGACGTGGGTCTGTTGGGCTGCTGCCGGTCTGGGGAAGTGAGCGGCGTGATCGACACCGAGGGTCAGTGCGTCGAATGGACCTTCCCTGCGGAGCCCGACTCCGTGCGCGCCGCCCGGCACGCCGTGCGCGACACCCTGCGGGCCTGGGAACTTGATTCGGTCGTCGGCGATGTGACCGTCCTGCTGGTCAGCGAGCTGGTGACCAATTCCCTGCGGTACGCATCGGGCCCCATCGGGGTCCGCATGGTCGGGCCCGAACCGGGCGACTCCTCCCCGTCGCTGCTGGTCGAAGTCTCCGATCCCCTTCCGGATCCGCCCACCGAGCGCAGCGCACTGCCCGACGACGAGGGCGGACGCGGACTTCAGCTGGTGGCTTGTTCCGCTCGTAGGTGGGGCACCAGGCGCGGGAGAACGGGCAAGACGGTGTGGTTCGAGCTCCCGCTGACTGGTTAGAAGAGTGGGGGGACGACGATCACGCCACGCACGGTTCCGACCTGGCCGGGAGTAGGCCGAAAATGAACGAGACCGTGCTGTGATCGTGAACGCCGTGCCGGTCTGGCCCGTAGTGCTGAATACTGCGGTCATGGCCGGTCCGGTGCGGTGAGCTGGAGGGGACGGTCGCGTGAGCGAGATACCTGAGACGGCGAGCACTGTCATGTGGCAGAGCAGCCCGCCTGGCTCGATCTATGACTACATCAAGGTCGCTTCTTTCTCGATCGGCCCCGACGGGCTGGTCGACCAGTGGAGTCGGCGTGCGATTGATCTCTTCGGCATCACCGCGGACGAGGTCAGGGGAAAGGACCCGGTCGAGGTCTTCATGCCCGCCGAGCTGCGCCCGCGCGGCCACCGGCACGTGGCCGAGATACTCGACGGCAAGGAGTGGACGGGCCTCGTCCCGTTCCGGATGCCGGGGGCGGGGGGCGCGCACGGCATCGCCGAGGTCTATGTGATGCCGAGTGAGACGGAGAGCGGCGACAGGGCTGCGCTCTGTATCGTCGTCGACGTCCGCGCACTGCGCCGGATCGAGACCGATCTTGCGGCTTCGCAGGCGATTTTCGGCCAATCTCCGTTTGGGTTCCTCCTGTTCGGTACGGATCTCACCGTGCAGCGCACCAACCAGCGCTTCGCGACCGTCTTCGGAGGCACCTCCGACGATCACCGCGGACGCACCGTCCACGACTATCTCTCCCGCGCCGAGGCCGACCGGATGACCGCCTCGCTGCGCCGGGTGCTGGAGACCGGCGAATCCGCCATCGACCTCCAGATCGTCGGCGCGGCGCCCGGCAGTTCGGACCGCAGGCACTGGTCGATCAACCTCTACCGAGTGCACAGCGGATCGGGGCGCCCGATCGGAGTCGCCGGGATCGGCACCGATGTCACGCGCCGTCATATCGCCGCCCGCGAGGCCGCGAACGCCCGCCGCAATCTCGCCCTCCTCAACGAGGCGAGCGCCCGCATCGGCAACTCCCTCGACCTGGAGACCACGGCCCGCGAACTGCTCGACGTTGCCGTCCCCGGCTTCTGCGACCTCGCCTCCGTCGACCTGTGCCAAGGACTCCTGAGCGGGGACGAGGCTCCTCCCGGCACATGGGGGTCCCCGCACTCCGAGGGATACGGCGGCGGGAGCGCCGAGTTGCGCCGGGTCGCCTTCGCCAGCGCCGTGTCCGACGCGCCGCTGTTGGCCACCCCGGGCTGCAGCCCGGAGGGCAGCGTCCCCATCGCCGTCGGCGCGGTCCACCGCTATGCCTTCAACTCGCCCTGCGCCAGGGCCCTGCGCGCCGCCCGCGTCCAGTCGATCCCGGGCGAGGACGGCAGCCTCGTGCAGTCCACCCTCGCCGTTCCGATGGTCGCGCACGACACCGTCGTAGGCCTGGTGCAGTTCTCCCGTACGAAGGGGAGCGAGCCTTTCGGGGAACGGGACATGGCGCTCGCCGTCGAACTCGCCGCCCGGGCCGCGGTCTGTATGGACAACGCACGGCTCTATCGCAGGGAGCACGAGCGGGCACTGATCCTCCAGCGCAGCCTCCTGCCGCCCGGCGACCCCGAGGCCGCGGGCCTGGACATCGCGTGCCGCTATCTCCCGGGCAACACGGCCACCGAGGTCGGCGGCGACTGGTTCGACGTCATCGAACTGCCCGGCCACCGCACCGCCCTGGTCGTGGGCGACGTGATGGGCCGCGGACTGCGGGCCGCGGTCGCCATGGGTGAACTGCGCACGGCCGTACGGACCTTGGCGCTGCTCGACCTGGAGCCGGCCGAGGTGCTGTCCGCGCTCGACGAGATCGCCCGCGGGCTCGGCACCCCCAGCGGCGCCCAGCAGGCCTCGCGCGTGGCCCACAAGTCCCGCGACGCCGACCTCTCCGAGGTCTATCTCGCGACCTGCGTCTACGCCGTCTACGACCCGGTCACCCGGCGCTGCACCTTCGCCAACGCCGGCCATCTGCCGCCCGTCCTCGTCGAACCGGGCGAGGAGGCGCTTCTGCTCGACGTGCCGCCGGGGATGCCGCTCGGCGTGGGCGGCGAGCCCTTCGAGGAGGTCGAGGTCGAGCTCGCTGAGGACGCGCTCCTCGCCCTCTACACCGACGGGCTCGTCGAATCCCGCGACCACCCCCTCGACGAGGGGCTGCGCGCCTTCCGCGCCGCGCTCACCGATCCGGTACGCCCCCTCGAAGACGTCTGTGACCATGTGCTGAACACGCTCGACACCCGGCACGGCGAGGACGACATCGCGCTGCTGATGGCCCGGATCCAGGGCCTGCCCGTCGACGCCGTCGGCGACTGGCGGCTGCCTCGCGAGCCCCGCTCGGTCGGCCGGGCCCGGGAGCTGGCCCGCGCCCAGCTGGTCACCTGGGGCCTCGAGGCGCTCGTGGACACGGTCGAGCTGCTGGTGAGCGAACTGGTCACCAACGCGCTGCGGTACGGCGAGGACGAGATACGGCTGCGGCTGCTGCGTGACCGCACCCTTGTCTGCGAGGTGTGGGACGCGGGCCTCGTGCAGCCGCGACGGCGCCGGGCACGCGACACCGACGAGGGCGGCCGCGGACTGCAGTTGGTCGGGCTGCTGAGCGCGGCCTGGGGCTCGCGCCGGACGCCGCGCGGCAAGACGGTCTGGTTCGAACTCGCCCTGCCCGACGGAGACTCGACGGCGGAGCCCACGGTCGAACAGCTGCTGAGCATGTTCTGACAGAGCCTCACCGTCATCCGGTCCTGCGCCTGCGCCGACGTGGCCAGGGCCACCAGCGCGTCCGGCTGGTCTCGGCGTCGACTTCGGCCGGCGGCTTCTCGCGTGCCTGCCGAGGCGGGCCCCAGCCCTCCTGGCCGCCCTGGGGTGTGGTGCGCGTCGCGGTGCGTCTCCGGCGCTTGGCGGAGCTGTACACGGCGATCGCACCGGCCGCGGCGCCGAGCGCGATGGGCAGCACCAGATCCGCTGTCCACGTCCCGGCCCCGGTGCTCCGGCCCTCGCCGGACAGGCCGACCGGATGGTCGGCGAGCGCGCAGCGAGCGGCGGGCACCAGCAGCCACCACGCCGCCACCAGCACGGCCAGGAGCGCCCGGGCGGCTATTCGCGTCACATTTGGGAGGCTATGTCGCCCGATGGGCCTCCGCGACCGGAGACGGGCTAGTCAGCCGCCCCGCGCCGCGTGATCTTGTTGCCCAGCCACACCAGCGGGTCGTACTTCCGGTCCACCGCCCGCTCCTTCAGCGGGATCAGCGCGTTGTCGGTGATCTTGATGCCCTCGGGGCACACCTCCGTACAGCACTTCGTGATGTTGCAGTAGCCCAGCCCGTGCTCGTCCTGGGCAGTCTTCTTGCGGTCCAGGCCCGTCTCGGCCGCCCCGTCCAGCGGGTGCATGTCCAGCTCCGCCACCCGCATCAGAAAGCGCGGACCGGCGAACGCCGTCTTGTTCTCCTCGTGGTCGCGCACCACATGGCAGGTGTCCTGGCACAGGAAGCACTCGATGCACTTGCGGAACTCCTGCGAGCGGTCCACGTCCATCTGCTGCATGCGGTACTCACCGGCCTTCACCCCCGCCGGCGGCACGAAGGAGGGGATCTCCCGTGCCTTCGCGTAGTTGAAGGACACATCCGTCACCAGGTCCCGCACCACCGGGAACGCCCGCAGCGGCGTCACCGTGATCGTCTCCTCGCGCGAGAAGACCGACATGCGCGTCATGCACATCAGCCGTGGCCGCCCGTTGATCTCCGCGCTGCACGAACCGCACTTGCCCGCCTTGCAGTTCCAGCGGACGGCGAGATCGGAGGCCTGGGTGGCCTGGAGGCGGTGGATGATGTCGAGGACGACCTCGCCGTCGTTCACCTCGACGGCGAAGTCCTCAAGACCCCCGCCGTCCTGGTCGCCCCGCCAGACCTTGAAGGCCGCTGTGTAGCTGCTCACTCGTAGAGCTCCTCTTCGGCGAGGTACTTGACCAGCTCCTCCTTCTCGAAGAGGGCAAGCAGGTCGGGACGGATGGGCTCGGTCGTCTTGTGTACGAGCGCGATCTGGCCGCTCACCGGATCGGTGGCCGCGAGCCCGCCGGTGGGGTCGACGAGTTGGCACAGCAGATTGATCCGCCGCCACTCGCGCTCCATGGCCGGGCAGTCCTCGCGGGTGTGCCCGCCGCGGCTCTCGGTTCTCTCCAGTGCAGCCCGCGCGATGCACTCGCTGACCAGCAGCATGTTCCGCAGGTCGAGCGAGAGGTGCCAGCCGGGGTTGAACTGCCGGTGGCCCTCGACCCCGGCGCGCCGCGCCCGTACGCGCAGATCCGCCAGCTTGTCCAGCGCCTGCGCCATCTCCGCCTCGCGCCGGATGATGCCGACCAGGTCGTTCATCGTCTGCTGGAGTTCCTGGTGGAGGGTGTACGGATTCTCCGGCTGTGCGCCCTCGTCGGGGCCTTCGGCGCTGAACGGACGCAGCGCCTCCGCCGCCGCGGCGTCGATCTGGGCCTCGTCGACGGCCGGGCGGACGCCGAGCCCCTCGGCGTACCCTGCCGCGTGGAGCCCCGCCCGCCGGCCGAAGACCAGCAGGTCGGACAGCGAATTGCCGCCGAGCCGGTTGGAGCCGTGCATCCCGCCCGCGACCTCGCCCGCCGCGAACAGGCCGGGCACCCCGACCGCCGCAGCGGTGTCGGACTCGACGGCGATGCCGCCCATCACGTAGTGGCAGGTCGGCCCGACCTCCATGGCCTCCGCCGTGATGTCGACATCCGCCAGCTCCTTGAACTGGTGGTACATCGACGGCAGTCGGCGCCTGATGACCTCGGCCGGCATCCGGGTGGAGACATCCAGGAACACGCCGCCGTGCGGGGAGCCGCGGCCCGCCTTCACCTCGGAGTTGATGGCACGGGCCACCTCGTCGCGCGGCAGCAGCTCAGGAGGACGGCGGTTGTTGTCCGGGTCCTCGTACCAGCGGTCGCCCTCCTCCTCCGACTGCGCGTACTTCTCCTTGAAGACGTCGGGCACGTAGTCGAACATGAACCGCTTGCCCTCGGAGTTGCGCAGCACCCCGCCGTCGCCGCGCACCGACTCGGTGACGAGGATGCCCTTCACCGACGGCGGCCAGACCATCCCGGTCGGATGGAACTGCACGAACTCCATGTTGAGCAGCGGAGCGCCCGCGAGCAGCGCCAGCGCGTGCCCGTCGCCGGTGTACTCCCAGGAGTTCGACGTCACCTTGAAGGACTTGCCGATCCCGCCGGTGGCGAGCACCACCGCAGGGGCCTCGAGGACGAAGAAGCGCCCGGACTCCCGCTCGTAGCAGAAGGTGCCGCTCACGCGGTCGCCGTCCTTGAGGACGCGGGTGACCGTGCACTCCTGGAAGACCTTCAACCGGGCTTCGTAGTCCCCGAATTCGGCCTTGTCCTCCTGCTGCAGCGAGACGATCTTCTGCTGGAGGGTACGGATCAGCTCAAGGCCCGTCCGGTCGCCGACGTGCGCGAGGCGCGGGTACTCGTGCCCGCCGAAGTTGCGCTGGGAGATCTTTCCGTCGGCCGTGCGGTCGAAGAGCGCGCCCCAGGTCTCCAGCTCCCACACCCGGTCGGGCGCCTCGCTCGCGTGCAGCTCCGCCATCCGCCACTGGTTGAGGAACTTGCCGCCGCGCATGGTGTCGCGGAAGTGCACCTGCCAGTTGTCCCCGGCGTTCACATTGCCCATGGAGGCGGCGATACCGCCCTCGGCCATCACGGTGTGGGCCTTGCCGAAGAGGGACTTGCAGATCACCGCCGTGCGGGCGCCCCGCTCGCGTGCCTCGATGGCGGCGCGCAGGCCCGCGCCGCCCGCGCCCACCACCACGACGTCCCACTGCTGCCGTTCGAGTTGCGTCATGTCAGAACGCCCCACCCATCAGAAGAACCTCGGATCGTCGAAGGCACCGGACGCGACGAGATAGACGTAGAAGTCGGCAAGCGCGACGCTGATCAGCGATGCCCACGCGAGGAGCGCGTGCCGTTCGTTGAGCCTGCCGACCCAGCCCCAGAGGCGATAGCGCACCGGGTGTTTTGAGAAGTGCTTCAGCCGGCCGCCGATGATGTGCCGACAGGAGTGGCACGAGACGGTGTACGCCCAGATCAGCACGATGTTGATCAGGAGGACGACCGTGCCCAGACCCATGTGTCCCCACGCGTAGTGCTCGTCGCGGAAGGCGAGCACGGTGTCGTACGTGAGGATTCCGGCGACCGGCACCGCCGCGTAGAAGAAGTACCGGTGGATGTTCTGCAGGATGAGCGGGAAGCGGGTCTCGCCGGTGTACTTCTTGTGCGGTTCGGCGACCGCGCAGGCCGGTGGTGAGGCCCAGAAGCCCCGGTAGTAGGCCTTGCGGTAGTAGTAGCAGGTCAGCCGGAAGCCCAGCGGGAAGATCAGGATCAGCAGCGCGGGGGACAGGCCCCACCAGCTGCCGAAGATCTCCCAGTTGGGGCCGCCCCGCATCGTCTCGCAGTTCTCCGCCAGACAGGGGGAGTAGAACGGCGAGACGTACGGCGCCGCGTAGTAGTCGGCGTTGGCGAACGCGCGCCAGGTCGAGTAGACGATGAAGGCGAGCAGCCCGCCGGCGGTCAGCGCGGGCGCCAGCCACCAGCGGTCGCTCCGCAGATGTCGCGGGCTGATGGCGGCGCGCGTCGCGCCGTGCACGCCTGTATTGACTTGTGGTGGTTCAGTGCCTGTGGCCAACGAGATCTCCTAGGGGGCGTGCCGGTCCTGGACGCCCAGGCCCTCGTCGTCCGAGTCCGTCCACAGGGCGTGGTTGTACGGCACGTCGGGGATGGTGACCAGCTCGGGGCGCTCCGGTGTCTTCGACTCGGCGGGCGCGGCCGGGCCGGCGCCACGCAGCTGATCGACGGTCCGTTCCAGATCGCCCACACGCTGGACGAGCTCGTCGAGGCGCTGCCGGATCGCCGTCAGATCTTCCTGCTGGGACATGACTCGCCCTCACTTCCGCAGGGTGCGGTGGCTTCGTTCATGCGCCTGCGAGTGTCGCGCGTCACATCCCCGCTTGTGAAGGGGACGTACAGGGATTCCCGGCGCATGCGCTGTCAGCGCGCCCCATGTGGTTCGAACCTCACTCCCCTCATTTTGTCCCCTTTGGTGGCGCCGTGTCCGATTCTCCTTTGGGCCGCACGGGTGACCTTGAGCCGACCCGCGTCGTGTCGCCACCGACTGCCCGGCTTCGTCCACTTCAGTGGACGGGAATCGGTGTGATCATCCCTAAATTCCGCAAAACAGGACGATGAGGTACAAGCCATGCCCGAGGTCGACGCGCCACGCGGGAGGACATGCTCCCGGACGCTCCGTTCCGTCGCGCTTCTCACCAGTGGGGTGCTCGCTCTGCCCGTCCTGTCGGGCTGCGGCTCCGGCGATACGGACGAGGCCAGGGCCGCGGCCCAGGACATCGCGCCCGCCGGGCGTGACCTGATCGCCGAGGGCGGCACGCTGCGCTGGGCCATCGACGCGATGCCCACCACGCTCAACACCTTCCAGGCCGACGCGGACGCCGCCACGACCCGTATCGCCGGTGCCGTGCTCCCCGCCCTGTTCACCCTCGACCGGCGCGGACGGCCGCAGCGCAATCCCGACTTCGTCGAGTCCGCGAAAATCGTCAAGCGCGAGCCCAAGCAGGTCGTCCTCTACAAGCTCAACCAGCAGGCGGTGTGGAGCGACGGCCGGGAGATCGGCGCGGCCGACTTCGTCTCGCAGTGGCGCGCGCTGAGCGGCAAGAACTCGGCGTTCTGGACGGCCCGCAACGCGGGCTACGAGCGGATCGAGAAGATCGAACGAGGCGCTGACGACCTCGAAGTCAAGATCACCTTCAAGAAGCCGTACGCGGACTGGAAGTCCCTCTTCACACCGCTCTACCCCAAGGAAGTGACCGGGACCCCGGCCTCCTTCAACGACGGCGCACGCGCGGCACTCGAGACGACGGCCGGCCCCTTCCGGCTGAAGGGCCTCGACCCCAAGGCGGGCACGGCCACGCTCGTGCGCAACCCGCGCTGGTGGGGGTCTCGGGCCAAGCTGGAGCAGCTGGTGCTGACCGCAGTGCCGCGCGACAAGCGCGCCGCGGCGCTCGCCGCCGGCAGCATCGATCTCGCCGAGATCGACCGCGCCACGGCGGACCGCATCGCCCAGGCCCGGAAGAGCAAGGGCGCGGCCGGCCAGCAGCTCAGCCAGGGGCCCGGCGCCGCCGTCACCCCGTCCGCTGCGCTCAAGTCCTGGGCACAGGCCAACGGCTCGAACAAGCAGCAGGCCGAGGCCGCCCGGCTGGCCCGCGAGCAGACCGCCGAGGCGATCAGTGAGTACGCCACAGAACAGAAGGCCCTGCGCGGCTATGTCGTACGCAAGTCGCTGGAGCCCGCCTACACCCAGCTCGCGCTGAACGGCGAGTCCGGACCGCTCGCCGACGACCGGGTACGCCGGGCCGTGGCCCGCGCTCTGGACCGCGAGGAGCTGGCCGAGGCCGTGCTGACCCCGCTCGGCCTGCCCGCCACCCCGCCCGGGAGCCATCTGGCGCTGGCCGGGCAGCGGGCGTACAGCGACAACAGCGGCGCCCTCGGTGACCAGAACACCGCGGAGGCGCAGGCACTGCTGGCCGACGCCGGCTGGACGCCCGCGGGGGCTCGTATGAAGCCCGCCCCGGCCAAGGCGGGCGGCGAGGACGAAACCGACCGGAAGAAGCCCCCAGCCAGCGCGGCCCCCGGTGAGGCCTCACTCAAGGCCTCACCCAAGGCCGGGCCCAACCAGGCGCCCAAGGAAGCCGCCAACGAAGCGGCCGCGAAGAAGAAGGAAGAGGACGTCGCGTCGAACGAGGGGCTGTACATCATCGGCGACGACAAGCCCGCCGGCGCCGGTCACGGCGCCGAGAGCGGCTCGACCGGTACGCACATCCTCGCCCCCGCCGCTGCCGACCGGGGCATGGCGGTGCAGCGCCAGGCCGAGCCACGGGACGACGACGCCGCCGGGGCAAGGACGGGCGCCCAGGAGGGGAAGGGCGCGGTAGCCGGGGCGTACGCCCCGCGCGGTACCGCAGCCCCCGCCCGCGCAGGCACCACCGTCGGCAAGAACGGCAAGCCGCTCAACCTGCGCTTCGTCCTCCCCTCCGGCCCCGGCTCCGAGGCGCTGCGCACGGTCGGAGACAAGATCGCGCGGATGCTGGACCGCATCGGCGTGCACACCGAGATCACCAAGGTCTCCGACGACAGCTACTTCAAGGACCACATCGCCTCGGGCGACTACGACATGGCGCTGTACTCCTGGCCCGCCACCGCCTACCCGGCGACCGACGCCCGCCCGATCTACGCCAAGCCCGAGCCCGCCACCGACGGCTCGCTGCTGGTGGAGCAGAACTACACCCGGGTCGGCTCCGACTACGTCGACCAGCTCTTCGACCAGGCGGCCGCCGAGCTGGACGAGGTCACGGCCCGTGACCTGATGCGCAGGGCCGACGCCCGGATCTGGGCGGCGGCCGGATCCATTCCGCTCTATCAGCGGCCCGAGCTGGTCGCGGCCAGGCCCCTGGTGGCCAACGCCGGGGCCTTCGGCTTCGCCGCTCCCCGCTACCAGGACATCGGATTCAAGATGCCGACGGCCGGGGCCCCCAAGAACAAGAAGTGAAGAACATCAAGACGTAGCGGGAAGCAGCGGCCCACAACCTCAGAACTGGCTCAATTTCCTTGCCCGCCGGCGCCGCCGGCGGGCAGGATCGTCTCACCCTTGACCCAGGCTTTCAGATCCCGGTTTCACCGCTCCCCACAGAGCTCCGACTGACGCAGGAACCTTCTCCCGATCGGCCCGGGAAGCCCCCGGCGCGGCGGCCCCGTACCATGGGACCAGCCGAGGCGTGTCCGCCCGGCGGGCGGACGAGGCTACGACCATCAAACGCCTGATCCCACGATCGAGAGAAGCCCCAGCCAGCATGCCCACGCGCCACGACATCCGTAACGTTGCCATCGTCGCCCACGTCGACCACGGCAAGACCACCCTGGTCGACGCCATGCTGAAGCAGGCCGGCGCCTTCGCCGCGCACGATGCCGAGCACCTCGACGACCGCATGATGGACTCGAACGACCTGGAGCGTGAGAAGGGCATCACGATCCTGGCGAAGAACACCGCCGTGAAGTACCACCCCAAGGCCGGCGGGGCCCCGATCACGATCAACATCATCGACACCCCTGGCCACGCCGACTTCGGCGGCGAGGTGGAGCGCGGTCTGTCGATGGTCGACGCGGTCGTCCTGCTCGTCGACGCCTCCGAGGGCCCGCTTCCGCAGACCCGCTTCGTGCTCCGCAAGGCGCTGCAGGCACGGATGCCCGTCATCCTCTGCATCAACAAGACGGACCGCCCGGACTCGCGGATCGACGAGGTCGTCAACGAGACCTACGACCTGTTCCTGGACCTGGACGCCGACGAGGAGCAGATCGAGTTCCCGATCGTCTACGCCTGCGCCCGTGACGGCGTCGCCTCGCTGACCAAGCCGGAGGACGGCACCGTCCCGGCCGACAGTGACAGCCTGCAGCCGTTCTTCAACGCCATCCTGGAGCACGTCCCGGCTCCCGAGTACGACGAGGCCGCGCCGCTCCAGGCCCATGTCACCAACCTGGACGCCGACAACTTCCTCGGCCGTATCGCGCTGTGCCGCGTCGAGCAGGGCGAACTGCGCAAGGGCCAGACCGTCACGTGGATCAAGCGTGACGGCACGAAGTCCAATGTCCGCATCACCGAGCTGATGATGACCGAGGCGCTCACCCGTAAGCCGGCCGAGAAGGCGGGCCCGGGCGACATCTGCGCGGTCGCCGGATTCCCGGACATCATGATCGGCGAGACTCTGGCCGACCCCGAGAACCCGATCGCGCTCCCGCTGATCACGGTCGACGAGCCCGCCATTTCCATGACCATCGGTACGAACACCTCGCCGCTGGTCGGCAAGGGCGGCAAGGGCCACAAGGTCACCGCCCGCCAGGTGAAGGACCGCCTGGACAGGGAGCTCATCGGTAACGTCTCGCTCCGCGTCCTGGACACCGAGCGCCCCGACGCCTGGGAGGTCCAGGGCCGTGGTGAGCTCGCGCTCGCCATCCTGGTCGAGCAGATGCGCCGTGAGGGCTTCGAGCTGACCGTCGGCAAGCCCGAGGTGGTCACCAAGGAGATCAACGGCAAGATTCACGAGCCGATCGAGCGCATGACCATCGACTCTCCGGAGGAGCACCTCGGTGCCATCACGCAGCTGATGGCGACCCGCAAGGGCCGTATGGAGACGATGACCAACCACGGCTCGGGCTGGATCCGCATGGAGTGGATCGTCCCCTCGCGCGGCCTGATCGGCTTCCGTACGGAGTTCCTGACCCAGACCCGCGGCACCGGCATCGCGCACTCCATCTTCGAGGGCCACGAGGCGTGGTTCGGCGAGCTGCGCACCCGTCACAACGGTTCGCTGGTGGCGGACCGCTCCGGTTCGGTGACGCCGTTCGCCATGGTCAACCTCCAGGAGCGCGGTGTCATCTTCACCGAGGCCGGTACCGAGGTCTACGAGGGCATGATCGTCGGCGAGAACTCCCGTGCCGACGACATGGACGTGAACATCACCAAGGAGAAGAAGCTCACCAACATGCGTGCCGCCTCCGCGGACACCACCGAGAACGTGGTGCCGGCCCGGAAGCTGTCGCTGGAGCAGTCCCTGGAGTTCTGCCGCGAGGACGAGTGCATCGAGGTGACCCCGGAGACCGTACGCATTCGCAAGGTCGTCCTGGACCAGAAGGAGCGCGGCCGCACGGCCTCGCGCGCCAAGCGCAACTGACGCTTCGTCACAAACGACTCGGCCCCCTCGGCAACAGAGAGGGGGCCGAGTCGTTCGTCAACTCCATTTTCCGGCTCGATCGTCCGGATATCGGACGCTGATCACCGGAACGTGTGTTAAGGGTCCGTTTCGCGTGTGTCTGTCTGTGCTCAGTTTGTCCGGATTTCGGGCACTCGGGGTTCGGCGATGTTGTCAAAACGAGACCCATAAAGTGTGGTTAATGGCCGGGGCGTACTCAATAGTTGGCTCCATTGAGCTCGGGTCAACGGGTCAGGCGCTGTGGGGAGTGCCGACTCACGAGCACACTCGGGGCACTTGACGTTCACGCTGTCAGGGGTGTCAGCGCGCGTAGAACGTGCCCCTCTTGTAGTGACAAGTGGACTCATGAGGAGGAACCCATGCGCGGTGCCAACAGCGCCAAGTGGGTAGCGGGTGCAATAGTCGTCGCCCTGGCAGTAACCGCCTGTGGTGGCGGAGACAAGGACAGTGGTTCCAGCGCCAAGGGTGGAGTTGACCCGAACGGGATCTTCTCGATCGAGCTGGGTGAGCCGGAGAAGCTCCTGCACACCGGTGACACGATGGAGTCCAACGGCTCCGCGGTCATGGCCGGCCTGTTCTCGACTCTGGTCGACTACAAGGATGACGGCTCGCTGGAGATGATCAACGCCGAGTCGGTGGAGACCACCGACTCCAAGACGTGGACCGTCAAGCTCAAGAAGGGCTGGACCTTCCACGACGGCACCCCGGTGACCGCCAAGTCCTACGTGGACGCGTGGAACTGGAACGCCAACATCACCAACGCCCAGGGCCTGTCTTCCTGGTTCGCGGACATCAAGGGCTTCGACGCCCTGCACCCGGAGAAGGAAGGCGCCAAGCCGACCGCCCAGGCCATGGAAGGCCTGAAGGTCGTCGACGACAGCACCTTCACCATCGAGCTCAAGACCGCGGTCCCGGCGTTCGGTCACAAGCTTGCCTACATCGTCTTCGCGCCGCTGCCGGCGTCCTTCTTCAAGGACCCCAAGGCCGCGGGCGAGAAGCCGGTCGGCAACGGTCCCTACAAGTTCGAGAGCTGGGACCACAAGAAGCAGATCAAGATCGTCCGCTACGACGCCTACAAGGGTCCGAACAAGGCGAAGAACGGCGGTGTGGTCTTCAAGAACTACACCACCCTCGAGGCCGCCTACGAGGACCTGAAGTCCGGCAACGTGGACGTCCTGCGTCAGATCGGCCCGAAGGACCTCCCGGTCTACCGCCAGGACCTCGGCGACCGCGCCGTCGACCAGGCGTACTCGGCGATCCAGACGCTGGCCATCGCGTTCTACGCGGACCAGTGGAAGAAGCCGAAGGCGGTCGACCCGAAGGTCGTTCAGGGTCTGTCCATGGCCATCGACCGCAACACCATCACCAAGACGGTGCTGCAGGGTACCCGCGAGCCGGCCACCGGCTGGGTCGCCAAGGGCGTCGTGGGCTACCAGGACAACGCCGCGGGCGACGTCACCAAGTTCGACCCCGCCAAGGCCAAGGAGCTCATCAAGGCCGGCGGCGGCGTCCCGAAGAACGAGATCTTCATCCAGTTCAACGCGGACGGCGGCCACAAGGAGTGGGTCGACGCGGTCTGCAACAGCATCACCCAGGCGACCGGCGTCAAGTGCACCGGTGACAGCAAGCCGGACTTCCAGGCCGACCTGACCGCTCGTAAGAGCAAGCAGGTCAAGTCGATCTACCGCTCCGGCTGGGTGCTTGACTACCCCGTCAACTCCAACTTCATCAGCGACCTGTTCCGTACGGGCGCGGCGGGCAACCAGGGCGACTTCTCGAACAAGGCGCTCGACGCCAAGATCGCGGCCGCTGACGGCGCCGCGACGCTCGACGACTCGGTGAAGCAGTTCCAGGCCATCGAGAAGGACCTGGTCAACTACATGCCGTCGATCCCGCTCTGGTACTACAAGGTCAACGCGGGCTACTCGGAGAAGGTCTCCGGCGTGAAGTACGGCCAGGACGGTGACCCGATCCTGACCGGCGTCGAGGTCAAGAAGTAATCGCCCAAGCGTAGTCCGCAGGCCGGTGCAGGGCTGACGACAGCTCAGTCCCACACCTGGCTCTTACGCAGCGGCTGGGGGGCCCTTCCACGGCATTCGTTTACCCACTGGGGTGCGAATGCCGTGGGAGGGCTCGTCGGCTGCTGCTGTCACATCTCAACGGAGGCATGATGGGGCGCTATGTCGCACGACGACTGCTCCAGATGATCCCGGTCTTTCTCGGGACAACCTTTCTCATTTTCTTCATGGTCTACAGCCTCCCGGGCGACCCCGTGGCGGGGCTGTTCGGCGACAAGGGCGTCGACCCGGCGACTCTCGCCGCGAAGAGACACGAACTGGGGCTGGATCTCCCAATCTGGGAGCAGTACTGGAACTACATGACCAATATCGTCCTGCACTTCGACTTCGGTAACCAGATCCGCAACGGGCGGCCGGTCACCGAGGTGCTGGGCGACGCGTTCCCCATCACCCTGCAACTCGCGGCGCTGGCTTTCGCCTTCGAGCTCATCTTCGGCATCGGCCTCGGCGTCATCGCCGGTCTGCGTGCCGGCCGCCTCGCCGACAACGGGATCCTGATCTTCACGCTGCTGATCATCTCGATTCCGGTCTTCGTCCTCGGCTTCATCATCAAGTTGGTCTTCGCCTTCGAGCTGGGCTGGATATCGCCGAACGTGAGCAACGAGCAGAAGTGGTCCGAGCTGATCGCGCCGGCCATCGTGCTCGGCGGCCTCTCGCTCGCCTACGTCGCCCGGCTCACCCGCACCTCGATGGCGGAGAACCTGCGCGCCGACTACATGCGCACTGCCGTGGCCAAGGGTCTGCCCAAGAGGCGGATCATCGGTGTCCACCTGATGCGCAACTCGATGATCCCCGTCGTCACCTTCCTCGGCACCGACATCGGCGCCCTGATGGGCGGTGCGGTCGTCACCGAAGGCATCTTCAACGTCAAGGGCATCGGCGGCGTCATCTACGAGTCGATCAGCCGACGTGAGGGCACCACCCTGGTCGGCCTCGTCACCATCCTGGTGCTCGTCTACCTCGTCACCAGCCTGCTCATCGACCTGCTGTACGCGGTCCTGGACCCGAGGATCCGTTATGCCTGACGTGACCAAGACCGCGGCTGTCGCGAACGAAGACGCCATCGCGCCGCCCTCCGCCGCCGCCCCCGCGCCCCAGAAGCCCGAGAAGGCACGCAGCCTGTGGGGGGACGCCTGGGCGGATCTGCGCCGTAACCCCTACTTCCTGGTCGCGGCAGTTCTGATCTTCTTCCTGCTGGTCATCACGGCCTTCCCGAGCTGGTTCACCAGCGCCTCGCCCACAGTCGGCGACCTGGTGCACCACTACCTCGGCAAGCCGGAACTGGGCAGCGTCGGCTCGGAGGGGTGGCTCGGCTATGACGGCCAGGGCCGCTCCGTGTACGCCCGCCTGATCCACGGCACCCGTGCCTCGGTCATCGTCGGCATCTCCGTCACCCTCATCGTTACGATCGTCGGCGGCATCATGGGCATGATCGCCGGCTACTTCGGCGGCATCGTCGACGCGATCCTCTCCCGGGTCACCGACATCTTCTTCGGTATTCCGTTCCTGCTCGGTGCCATGGTCGTGCTGCAGTCCTTCACCGAACGCACCATCTGGGTGGTCGTCTTCGCCCTGGCGTTCCTCGGCTGGACCCAGATCACCCGCGTCATGCGCGGCGCGGTGATCACCATCAAGCAGGCCGACTACGTCCAGGCCGCAAAGGCCCTCGGCGCCGGCACCACGCGGATCATGTTCCGGCACATCCTGCCGAACGCCATGGCCCCGGTGATCGTCGTCGCGACCATCTCCCTCGGCGGCTACATCTCGGCCGAGGCGACCCTGTCGTACCTGGGTCTTGGCCTCTCCTCGCCCATCGTTTCCTGGGGCGTAGACGTTTCCACCGGTGTCCAGCAGATCCGGACGGCGCAGCACATTCTGCTGTACCCCTCGATCATGCTGAGCATCACCGTTCTGGCGTTCATCATGCTCGGCGAAGCCGTCCGCAACGCCCTCGACCCCAAGCTGCGCTGAGGAGGGCGTACGACATGACCATCATTGACAAGACCGCGTCTGTCCCCGCCCCGCGCGACGGCAACGACTACGAGGGCTCGCTCCTCGAAGTCCGTGACCTGCATGTGGAGTTCCACACCCGTGACGGTGTGGCCAAGGCGGTCAACGGCGTCAACTACAGCGTGAACGCCGGTGAGACGCTCGCCGTGCTCGGCGAGTCCGGCTCCGGCAAGTCCGTGACCGCGCAGGCGATCATGGGCATCCTCGACATGCCGCCCGGCAGGATCCCGCAGGGAGAGATCTTCTTCCGCGGCCAGGACATGCTCAAGATGTCCTACGAGGAGCGTCGGCAGATCCGTGGCCGCAAGATCGCCATGATCTTCCAGGACGCGCTCTCCTCGCTGAACCCGGTCCTCACCGTGGGCTATCAGCTCGCCGAGATGTTCCGGGTCCACGAGGGCCTGTCCAAGAAGGAGGCCAAGGCCAAGGCCATCGAGCTGATGGACAGGGTCAAGATCCCGGCCGCCGCGGCCCGGGTCAACGACTATGCCCACCAGTTCTCCGGCGGTATGCGCCAGCGCATCATGATCGCCATGGCGCTGGCCCTGGAGCCGGACCTGATCATCGCCGACGAGCCCACCACGGCTCTCGACGTGACGGTCCAGGCTCAGGTCATGGACCTGCTCGCGGAACTCCAGCGCGAGTACAACATGGGTCTGATCCTGATCACCCACGACCTCGGCGTGGTCGCCGACGTCGCGGACAAGATCGCGGTCATGTACGCGGGCCGGATCGTCGAGACCGCCCCGGTGCACGAGCTCTACAAGCGCCCCGCGCACCCGTACACCCGCGGCCTTCTCGACTCCATCCCGCGCCTGGACCAGAAGGGCAAGGAGCTCTTCGCCATCAAGGGTCTGCCGCCCAACCTGCTGCGCGTACCGTCCGGTTGTGCGTTCAACCCGCGCTGCACCATGGCGGAGGACATCTGCCGCTCCGAGATCCCGGCACTGCTTCCGGTCTCCGAGCAGGACGGCACGGAACTGGTCGGCCGCGGCAGCGCGTGCCACTTCTGGAAGGAGACGATCCATGGCTGAGCTCAACAAGTCCGACGAGCCCATGGACGCCACCCCGAACGTCACCGACGTCGAGACGGTCGATGCCGCCACCGAGGCCGAGGCGGTCGCCGCCATCGAGGCGCC
This sequence comes from Streptomyces sp. NBC_01481, assembly GCF_026339995.1. Classification (GTDB taxonomy): domain Bacteria; phylum Actinomycetota; class Actinomycetes; order Streptomycetales; family Streptomycetaceae; genus Streptomyces. Next base: position 382,297 of record NZ_JAPEPT010000005.1, read on the forward strand.
CGTTTCGCAGGGTGAGCCGATCCTTCAGGTCCGTAACCTGGTCAAGCACTTCCCGCTGACCCAGGGCATCCTGTTCAAGAAGAACGTGGGTGCGGTCAAGGCCGTGGACGGGATCTCCTTCGATCTCTACCAGGGTGAGACGCTCGGCATCGTCGGCGAGTCCGGCTGTGGCAAGTCCACGGTCGCCAAGCTGCTGATGACGCTGGAGCGGGCGACCGCCGGCGAGGTCTTCTACAAGGGCCAGGACATCACCAGGCTGTCCGGCCGCGCGCTGAAGGCCGTACGCCGCAATATCCAGATGGTGTTCCAGGACCCGTACACCTCGCTGAACCCGCGCATGACGGTCGGCGACATCATCGGGGAGCCCTTCGACATCCACCCGGAGGTGGCGCCCAAGGGTGACCGCCGCCGCAAGGTCCAGGAGCTCCTGGACGTCGTGGGTCTCAACCCGGAGTACATCAACCGGTACCCGCACCAGTTCTCCGGCGGCCAGCGCCAGCGCATCGGCATCGCCCGCGGCCTCGCGCTCAACCCGGAGATCATCATCTGCGACGAGCCGGTCTCGGCCCTGGACGTCTCGGTCCAGGCGCAGGTCATCAACCTGATGGAGAAGCTGCAGGACGAGTTCAACCTCTCCTACCTCTTCATCGCCCACGACCTGTCGATCGTCCGGCACATCTCGGACCGGGTCGGCGTGATGTACCTCGGCAAGATGGCCGAGATCGGTACGGACACGCAGATCTACGACCACCCGACGCACCCCTACACCCAGGCGCTGCTGTCGGCGGTCCCGGTTCCCGACCCGGCCGCCCGTGAGGGCCGCGAGCGGATCATCCTCGTCGGTGATGTGCCCTCGCCCGCGAACCCGCCGTCCGGCTGCCGCTTCCGCACCCGTTGCTGGAAGGCCGAGGAGAAGTGCTCCACGGACGTCCCGCTGCTGGCGATCCCCGAGCGCTTCAAGGGCGCCGACACCCCGGCGGCACACGAGTCCGCGTGCCACTTCGCCGAGGAGAAGGACGTCGTCCACGCGGCGTAGTGCGCTGTGCATGAACGAAGGGCGCCCGGACCATGCGGTCCGGGCGCCCTTCGTTGCGTACGGGCCGAGAAGTCATGCGTACGCCGTCGACACGCGGGAGGTCACTCGCCCGGCAGCGTCACCATCCACCTGGATGCCCTGAAAGTGCGTTAAGTCGTATCTGGAGTGATATTCGGTCCTAAGTAAGGCTCAGGACTCGGGAGGCACTCCATGCGTGGAGCCACGCACGCCAGATTCGCCGTATGCGCGGTGGCTGTCGCCCTCGCGGCGACGGCCTGCGGCGGCGGCAGCGACAGCGGCGGCGGTGGCGCCGACGGGATCGTGAAGTCCTCCTGGGGTGATCCGCAGAACCCGCTGGAGCCCGCGAACACCAACGAGGTGCAGGGCGGCAAGGTCCTCGACATGCTCTTCCGCGGACTCAAGCGGTACAACGCGAAGACCGGCGCGGCCGAGGACATGCTCGCCGAGAAGATCGTCACCACGGACTCCGTCAACTTCACGATCACCGTCAAGGACGGCTGGACCTTCAGCAACGGCGAGAAGGTCACGGCCAAGTCCTTCGTGGACGCCTGGAACTACGGCGCCCAGCTCAAGAACAACCAGAAGAACGCCTACTTCTTCGGCTACATCGACGGCTATGCCCAGGTCCACCCGGATACGGGGCAGGCCACCGCCCAGACGCTCTCCGGGCTCAAGGTCGTCAACGACCAGACCTTCACGGTCAAGCTGAACCAGAAGTTCTCCACGTTCCCCGACACCCTCGGCTACTCCGCCTTCTCGCCACTGCCCCAGGCGTTCTTCGACAACCACGACGCCTGGCTTTCCAAGCCCATCGGCAACGGCCCGTACACCGTCGCGTCGTACGCCAAGGGCTCGCAGCTGTCCATGCGCAAGTGGGACGACTACCCGGGCACCGACAAGGCGCAGAACGGCGGCATCGACCTGATCGTCTACACCGACAACAACACCGCCTACACTGACCTGACCGCCGGCAACCTCGACCTCGTCGACGATGTGCCGGCCTCGCAGCTCAAGAATGTTCAGGCGGACCTCGGAGACCGGTACATCAACACCCCCGCCGGCATCATCCAGACCATCGCCTTCCCGTATTACGACAAGGCCTGGGACACCCCGAACGCCGCCAAGGTCCGCACGGGCCTGTCCATGGCGATCAACCGTCAGCAGATCACCGACACGATCTTCCAGAAGACGCGTACGCCCGCGAAGGACTGGACCTCGCCCGTGCTCGGCGCGGACGGCGGCTTCAGCGAGACCCTGTGCGGTACGGCCTGTGAGTACAACCCCACCGAGGCCAAGAAGCTGGTCACGGAGGGAGGCGGCATCCCGGGCGGCCAGCTGAAGGTCTCGTACAACGCGGACACCGGCTCGCACAAGGAGTGGGTCGACGCCCTCTGCAACAGCATCAACAACGCACTGGGCAACGACCAGGCCTGCGTCGGCAACCCCATCGGCACCTTCGCCGACTTCCGCAACCAGATCGGGCAGCACAAGATGCCCGGTCCGTTCCGGGCCGGCTGGCAGATGGACTACCCGCTGATCCAGAACTTCCTGCAGCCGCTCTACTACACCAACGCCTCGTCCAACGACGGCCTGTGGACCAACGCGGAGTTCGACAAGCTCGTCGACCAGGCCAACGCCGAGACCGACACGGCCAAGGCTGTCGAGACCTTCCAGCAGGCCGAGGAGGTCGTACGCGACCAGATGGCCGCCATCCCGCTCTGGTACCAGAACGGCAGCGCCGGCTACTCGGAACGTGTCTCCAATGTCGCGCTGACCCCCTTCAGCCTGCCCGTCTACAACGAGATCAAGGTCAGCTGACGGCGGAAGGAAACCGGCCCGGCGTCCCCTGCGCGCCGGGCCGTCCCCCTTCCCACGACCCCCGGAGCCCTCATGGGACGTTATGTGATCCGGCGTCTGCTGCAGATGATTCCGGTCTTCTTCGGCACCACGCTGCTGATCTTCCTCATGGTGAACGTCATGGGCGACCCCATCGCGGGCCTCTGCGGCGACCGGCAGTGCGACCCGGCGACGGCCGCACAGCTGCGCAAGGAGTTCGGCCTCGATAAGCCGGTGTGGCAGCAGTACCTGACGTACATGGGCAATGTCTTCACCGGCGACTTCGGCACCGCGTTCAACGGCCAGGAGGTCACCGAGCTGATGGCCGAGGCCTTCCCGGTCACCATCCGGCTCACCCTCGTCGCGATCTTCTTCGAGATCGTCATCGGTATCACCCTGGGTGTGATCACCGGTCTGAAGCGCGGCCGTCCCGTCGACACCGGCGTGCTGCTGCTGACTCTGGTGGTCATCTCGATCCCGACCTTTGTCATGGGTCTTGTCCTCCAACTGCTGCTGGGCGTCGAGTGGGGCGTCATCAAGCCCGCCGTCTCACCGGAGGCGCCGCTCAACGAGCTGCTGATCCCCGGACTTGTGCTCGCCTCGGTCTCGCTCGCCTACGTCACCCGGCTGACCCGGACCTCGATCGCCGAGAACGCCCGCTCCGACTACGTCCGAACCGCGAAAGCCAAGGGGCTCCCCAGAGGGCGGGTCGTCCGCCGCCATCTGCTGCGCAACTCGCTGATCCCGGTGGTCACCTTCATCGGCGCCGATGTGGGCGCCCTGATGGGCGGCGCGATCGTCACCGAGCGCATCTTCAACATCCACGGCGTCGGCTACCAGCTCTACCAGGGCATCGTGCGCCAGAACACCCAGACCGTCGTCGGCTTTGTGACCGTGCTCGTCATCATCTTCCTGGTGGCGAATCTGCTGGTCGACCTCCTGTACGCCGTACTCGACCCGAGGATCCGGTATGCCTGAGCCGAAGCAGCCGTACTCCAACGGCGGGGCCATGGCAGGCACCGGCGCGGGTGGCACGATGGACCTCGCGACCACCGAGGGTGAGACGCTGGAGAAGACTCCCGGCGGCCCGATGGGCACCGGGCCCGCCGAGAAGCCCCGCAGTCTGTGGTCCGACGCCTGGCGCGATCTGCGGACCAACCCGATCTTCATCATCTCCAGCCTGATCATCGTCTTCCTGGTGATCATCTCCATCTGGCCTTCGCTGATCACGACGCAGAGTCCACTCCACTGCGACCTCGCCAAGGCCCAGCAGGGTTCCCAGCCAGGTCATCCCTTCGGCTTCAACGGGCAGGGCTGTGACGTGTACACGCGTACGGTCTACGGCGCCCGGGCTTCGGTCACGGTCGGCGTCTGCGCCACCGTCGGTGTCGCGATGATCGGTTCCGTCCTGGGCGGTATCGCCGGCTTCTACGGCGGGGCACGGGACGGGGTCGTGTCGCGGCTCACCGACATCTTCTTCGGCATCCCGGTGATCCTGGGCGGTCTGGTCTTCCTGTCCGTCGTCTCCAGCTCCACCATCTGGCCGGTCGTCGGCTTCATAGTGCTGCTCGGCTGGCCCCAGCTCTCCCGTATCGCGCGCGGCTCGGTCATCACCGCGAAGCAGAACGACTACGTCCAGGCGGCGCGGGCGCTCGGCGCGTCCAACTCCCGCATGCTGCTGCGGCACATCGGCCCCAACGCCGTCGCTCCCGTGATCGTCGTGGCGACCATCGCGCTCGGCACCTACATCTCCCTGGAGGCGACCCTGTCGTTCCTCGGTGTCGGCCTCAAGCCGCCGACCGTGTCCTGGGGCATCGACATCTCCTCCGCATCGCCGTACATCCGCAACGCCCCGCACATGCTGCTCTGGCCGGCCGGCGCGCTGGCGATCACCGTGCTCGCGTTCATCATGCTCGGCGACGCGGTGCGCGACGCCCTCGATCCCAAGCTGCGCTGAGGAGCCCGCCATGTTGCTCGAAGTGCGCGATCTACACGTGGAGTTCCGTACTCAGGACGGGGTGGCCAAGGCCGTCAACGGCGTCGGCTACACGGTGGACGAGGGGGAGACCCTTGCCGTGCTGGGCGAGTCGGGCTCCGGAAAATCCGTCACCGCACAGGCGGTCATGGGCATCCTGGACATGCCCCCGGGGAAGATCACCGGCGGCGAGGTCCTCTTCCAGGGACAGGATCTGCTGAAGCTCAAGGAGGACGAGCGTCGCAAGATCCGCGGGGCCGGGATGGCCATGATCTTCCAGGACGCGCTCTCGTCCCTGAACCCGGTGCTGAGCGTGGGTGACCAGCTCGGCGAGATGTTCACCGTCCATCGCGGGATGTCGAGGAGGGACGCGCGCGCCAAGGCGGTCGAGCTGATGGAGCGGGTGGGCATCCCCGCGGCCAGGGAGCGGGTGGGGCAGTATCCGCACCAGTTCAGCGGCGGTATGCGCCAGCGCATCATGATCGCCATGGCGCTCGCGCTGGAGCCCTCGCTGATCATCGCGGACGAGCCGACGACCGCGCTGGACGTCACCGTCCAGGCACAGGTGATGGATCTGCTGGCCACGCTCCAGAGCGAGCTCAACATGGGGCTCATCCTGATCACCCACGACCTCGGTGTCGTCGCGGACGTCGCGGACAAGATCGCGGTGATGTACGCGGGACGGATCGTCGAGACCGCCCCGGTCCACGACATCTACAAGGCCCCCGCCCATCCGTACACCAGGGGGCTGCTCGACTCGATCCCGCGCCTGGACCAGAAGGGCGAGCAGCTGTACGCGATCAAGGGCCTGCCGCCGAACCTGATGAGGATCCCGCCCGGCTGCGCCTTCAATCCGCGCTGTCCGCTGGCCCGCGACGTGTGCCGGACCGACGAGCCGCCGCTGTACGAGGTGTCCGAGACCCGCAGGAGCGCCTGCCACTTCTGGCAGGAGCAGCTCAATGGCTGAGGCGATCCTCGAGGTCCGCGACCTGGTCAAGCACTATCCGCTCACCCAGGGCATCCTCTTCAAGAAGCAGGTGGGCGCGGTCAAGGCGGTGGACGGCGTCGACCTCGACCTGGTGGCGGGCGAAACGCTCGGCATCGTGGGTGAGTCGGGCTGCGGAAAGTCCACGCTCGCCAAGATGCTGGTGCATCTGGAGGAGCCGACGGCAGGGACGATCCGCTACAAGGGCGAGGACGTCACCAAGCTGTCCGGCCGCGCCCTGAAGGCGGTCCGGCGGAACATCCAGATGATCTTCCAGGATCCGTACACCTCCCTCAATCCGCGGATGACGGTCGGGGACATCATCGGTGAGCCGTACGAGATCCATCCCGAGGTGGCGCCGAAGGGCGACCGGCGGCGCAAGGTCCAGGACCTGCTCGACGTCGTCGGACTCAACCCCGAGTACATCAACCGCTATCCGCACCAGTTCAGCGGCGGCCAGCGCCAGCGCATCGGCATCGCACGCGGCCTGGCCCTCCAGCCGGAGATCATCGTGGCCGACGAGCCCGTCTCGGCGCTCGACGTGTCCGTCCAGGCGCAGGTGATCAACCTGCTGGACAGTCTGCAGACCGAGTTCAGCCTGAGCTATGTCTTCATCGCGCACGACCTGTCGATCGTGCGGCACATCTCGGACCGGGTCGGCGTGATGTATCTGGGGCGGGTGGTGGAGATCGGCAGGGACGAGGAGATCTACGACCATCCGACCCACCCCTACACGCAGGCGCTGCTGTCCGCGGTCCCGGTGCCGGACCCGGAGGCGCGCGAGCACCGCGAGCGGATCATCCTGTACGGCGACGTCCCGTCACCGGCCAACATCCCCTCGGGCTGCCGGTTCCGTACGCGCTGCTGGAAGGCGCAGGAGAGATGCGAGCTGGAGGTGCCGCTGCTGGAGGTACCCGCGGTGTTCCGGCTCCAGGAGGGGCCGGCGAAGCATGCGTCGGCATGCCACTTCGCGGAGGAGAAACGCGTCGTGCCGGGGGAGGAAGAGCTGGGCGGGGAGTGAGGCGGGCCGGCGGCCTCGGTACGGCAAGGCGACGCGGCCACACCGCCGCGGGCCGGCGGCCGCCGTACGGCAATGCCGGGCAGCCCTACGGCGGGCGGGCGCCGCTCAGTCGTCGGCCAGGTCCTCCGCCGCGCGCAGCGCCGGGTCGAGGATGACCTCCTCCTCCCGTTCCCGCGTCGGGTCCTCCGGGAAGTGGCAGGCTGTCAGATGGCCGTCGTGGTTCCCCTCGATCCGCACCAGCGGCGGCTCCTCGGCCGCGCACTGCGGCTGAGCCTTCCAGCAGCGCGTACGGAACCGGCAGCCCGACGGAGGTTCGATCGGTGACGGGACGTCACCCGCCAGCCGGATCCGCTCGTGCGCACGCGCCTCCGCCTCGTCCGTCAGTGCCGCCTCCGGGACCGCCGACAGCAGCGCATGGGTGTACGGATGGCGGGGGCGGTAGTAGATCGACTCGCGGTCGCCCACCTCGACCACCTTGCCCAGGTACATCACCGCGACCCGCTGCGAGAAGTGCCGTACCACCGCCAGGTCGTGGGCAATGAACAGGAACGTGATCCCCAGCTCCCGCTGGAGTTCCTGAAGCAGATTGACCACCTGCGCCTGGATGGAGACATCGAGCGCGGACACCGGCTCGTCCGCCACGATCAGCTTCGGCTCCAGCGCCAGCGCCCGCGCGACGCCGATCCGCTGGCGCTGACCGCCGGAGAATTCGTGCGGGAAGCGGTTGTAGTGCTCGGGATTGAGGCCGACGATCTCCAGCAGCTCGCGCACCCTGTTCTCGCGGCCGCCCCGCGGCCGGATGTCGTTGATCTCCATGGGGCCGGAGATGATCTTGCCGACCGTCTGGCGGGGGTTCAGCGAGGAGTACGGATCCTGGAAGATCATCTGGATCTCGGGGCGGACCGGTGCCAGCTGTCTGCGGTCCGCGTGACTGATGTCCTGGCCCCGGTAGGTGATCTTCCCGGCGGTCGGCTCGAGGAGACGGGTCAGCAGACGGCCCGTCGTCGACTTGCCGCACCCCGACTCGCCGACGAGCCCGAAGCTCTCGCCCTCGTACAGGGTCAGGTCGATGCCGTCGACCGCCTGTACCGACCCGATCCGCCGCTTGAACGGAAACCCGCCGAGGATCGGGAAGTGCTTGGTCAGGCCCTGCGCCGTCATCAGGACGTCGCCGCCCGCGGGCGCCCGGTCACGCGGGGCCGGGATGGTGGCTTCGTGCGCCATGTCGCGTCTCTCCCTATCCCAGCCGGGGCTTGATCTGCTCGATGAAGACCGTTCGCTTCTGCTCGTCCGTCAGATGGCAGGCGGAGCCTCGTCCCGGGGGCAGCTCGGGCCGTTCCTCCTCGCACCTAGGGGGTGTCCGGCGGACCATCGACGGGTAGCCGCAGCGCGGATGGAACGGACAGCCCGACGGCGGCGCGAGCAGACTCGGCGGCGCCCCCGGGATCGGCGTCAGCAGCTCCGAGACGTCCGAGCCGAGCCGGGGCATCGACCCCAGCAGGCCCCAGGTGTACGGGTGCTGGGGATCGCGCAGAATCTCCCGTACCGAACCCCGCTCGACCGCCCGCCCGGCGTACATCACCAGCAGATCGTCGGCGACATTCGCGACCACGCCCAGGTCGTGCGTGATGAGGATGATCGCCGAGCCGAACTCCTGCTGGAGATCGCGCAGCAGATCCAGAATCTGCGCCTGCACGGTGACGTCCAGCGCCGTCGTCGGTTCGTCGGCGATCAGCAGCTCCGGATCGCACACCAGCGACATCGCGATCATCGCCCGCTGCCGCATGCCACCGCTGAACTGGTGCGGATAGTCGTGCGCCCGCAGTTTTGCCTGCGGAATGCCGACCTTCTCCAGCATCTGAACCGCCCGGGCCCACGCCTCCCGCTTGGAGGCCCCCGTGTGCTTGCGGAACGGCTCCGAGACCTGCCGTCCGATCGTGTAGTACGGCGAGAGCGCGGTGAGCGAGTCCTGGAAGATCATCGCCGCCTTGTTGCCGCGCAGCCGCTCCAGCGTCCGTTCCCCGGCTCCGGTCAACTCCTCGCCGTCCAGCACGATCTCGCCCCAGGTCTCGGTGAACTTGGGGTCGTGCAGACCGAGGATGGAGAGATTGGTGACGGACTTCCCGGAGCCGGACTCACCGACGATGCCGAGCGTCTTGCCTCGTTCCAGATCGAACGAGATCCCGTCGACCGCCTTGACGATGCCGTCCTCCGTGGAGAAGTGGACGTGCAGATCGCGTACGGAGAGAAAAGGACCGCCGGCCGCCGGGGATGCCGGCTGATCGGTCTTGGTCAGCGTGGTCACTCAAGACTCCTATGCCAGCCGCACACGCGGATCGAGCAGGGCGTAGACGGCGTCCACGACGATGTTGAAGAAGACGATGGCCGCCGCGCTCACCAGCATCACGCCCATCAGCATGGGCAGATCGGTGAGCTGGACGGACTGCACGGCCAGCCGGCCGATGCCGTGCAGCGTGAAGGTGACCTCGGTGATCATCGCGCCGCCCAGCAGCGAGCCGAGGTCCATCCCGAAGATGGTCAGCACCGGGGCGACCGCGCCCCGCATGGCGTACCGGAAGAACACCGTCCGGCCGGCGAGCCCCTTCGCGCGGGCCGCCCGGACATGCTCCTCCTGCAACTGTTCGACCATCAACGACCGTGCCAGCCGGCTGTAGTTGGCGACGAAGATCATGGAGAGCACCAGCCAGGGCAGGATCATCCCGGTGAACCACCCGGCCGGATCCTCGGTGATCGGGCGGTACTCGGGCTGGTCCAGCCAGCCCAGGTTGGAGACGAACAGCGCCAGACAGAGCACGCCGACGAAGTAGATCTGCAGTGACGAGCCGAGCAGCGACAGCGAGCTGAAGAACTTGTCGACCCAGGTGCCGCGGCGCGCGGCGGCCAGCAGACCGATACCCACGCCGACGGTGAGGAAGACGGCCGCGCCGCCGAAGGCCAGCGACAGCGTGGTGGGGAAGCGGTCGAGGATCGTGCCCCACACCGATTCCTGATTGACGAACGAGTAGCCGAAGCAGGGCGCGTCGCAGTGCCCGACGGAGAAGTCGCGGCCCGCGAAGATCCCCACCATGAAGTCCCAGTACTGCACCGGAACCGGCTTGTCGAGGCCGAGGTTGCTGTTGATCAGCGCGAGCGCGGCGGGGTCGCAGTTCTTGCCGCAGGCCAGCCGGGCAGGCTCGGCGGGCAGCGCGAAGAAGAGAAAGAAGGTGACCGCGCTGATCACCAGAAGGATGACGAGGGCACCGAGCGTGCGGCGGACGAGGAATCTCAGCATGGCTTCGCGGGCTTCCGGTGAGAGGGACCGGCCCCCGCCCCAGGAGCGGGCGGGGAGCCGATCCGGTTTTCCGGTGGGTTACTTGACGAAGACGGCGGTGGGGTCCACGGCCCCGTACGGCTCGTGGAACTTCACCCCGCCGAGGCCCGAGCCCCACAGCGTGAACAGCCGGTTGTAGAAGATCGGCACCTGCGGCACCTCCTCGGTGAGAATCTTCTGGCTGATCTTGATCCACTCATTGCCGGCCTGGTCGATGTCGCCGATCTTCTCTGCCTTGGCGATGTCGGCGTTGATGGCCGGGGCGTTGAGGTGCGAGTAGTTCGCCGAGTCGTCGTAGATGTTCTTGCCGTCGTACAGCGGCGGCACGACCGTCGAGGCGGAAGGCCAGTCGGCGCCCCACGAGGAGCGGTAGGCGTCGAACTGGTTCTTCACCTTGCCGATCTGTGTGTAGTACGTGGTGGAGTCGATCTCCTTCTTCTCCACCTGGAATCCGGCCTTCTCCAGCGCCCGCTCCACGACCACCGCGGCGTTCTGGGCGGGACCGGTGTTGGCGTAGGCGTAGACGATCGTCCTGCCCTCCTGGCCGGCCTCCTTCAGCAGCGCCTTGGCCTTCTCCGGGTTGCCCGCCGGGTGCTTCTTCTTCTCGTACGGATCGAAGGGCTGGTAGCCCTTGAGGGTCGGGCCGACCAGGCCGCCCGCCACCTCGCCGGCCTTCACGCCGCCGTACTGCTGGAGCACCTGCCCGGACGGCCAGGCCCAGACCAGCGCTTGACGTACCCGCTTGTCCTTGAGCCGGTCCATGTTGAAGCTGACGACGTCCACGTAGGGCTGGGTCTTGGTGAACGACCTCGCCATCGCCTCCTTGTTCCCCAGCACCGTGGAGATCAGCGACGGGTCGACCGCGTTGGTGAAGGTCATGCCCGTCTTGTCGGCGCCCTGCCCGGCGACGAGCCGACGGGTGGAGTCCACCCACTGGTGCCCGAAGGTGACCGAGAACTTGTCCGCGTACTGATGGCGTACGGCGTCCGTCTTCGGGTCCCAGTTGGTGTTCCTGACGAACTCGATGCTCTTGTCGGGCTTGAAGTTCTGGATCTTGTACGGGCCCGAGGCCACCGGCGCCTTGTCGTACTTCTCCTGGGTGTCCTTGGCAGCAGGCACCGCGGTGATGTTCGGCATGGCGACCGCGAAGGGCACTTCGGCCCGCGGCTGACCGAAGTGGAAGACGACGGTCTTCTCGTCCGGCGTGGCCAGCACGCTGTCGGGCAGATGCTTGCCCTTGTACGGGCCGTCCGGCAGCGCCTTCCGGAAGGTCTGCCCGGATCCCGAGAGCCACTGCTGCAGATAAGTCGGCCCGCTGACCTGGTACTTGGCGTACAACCGCTCCACGCCGTGCCGTATGTCCTTCGAGGTGATCGGCGTGCCGTCCTCGAACTTCAGCCCGTCCTTGAGGGTGTATGTCCAGGTCTTGCCGCCGTCGGACGACGTGCCGGTGTCCGTGGCGAGGTCGCCGACCAGTGTCACCTTCCCGGTCTTGTCGTCGATCTTGTAGGTGGTGAGCGTGCGATTGAACAGCGTCTGCATGATCAGCTCGTCGCTGACATAGATCTGGCCGGGGTCCAGATGCTCGAAGGCGTCACGCTGGAGCACGGAGACCGTGCCGCCCGGCTTGGCGCCCGGAAGGTCCGGGGCGGGCCCGGTGGAGTCCTGGGCGGTGCCGATGCTGATGGTCTGCTGCTTGAGCTCGGGTTCCTTGGACTGTTTGTCCTTGCTGTCACCCCCGCCGCCGCTGCTGCACGCGGACAGCACAAGTGCTCCGGCGGCGACCGAAAGGGCCGAGATCCGCACTCTTCGCTGAATGGTGGACGTCATGGTCTCCATGCACCTGCCTCGTCGGACGGAACACTCAGTGCCTTACGACGTGCTTTGCGCTGTGCCTTGTGACGTGCCCGGGGATGGACGTCAGTGCTTGGTCTTCGGGTCGATGGCGTCCCGGACCGAGTCCCCGAGCAGGTTGAAGGCGACCACGAAGATCACCATCGCGATGCCGGGGAAGAACATGTAGGTGATGTCGCCCTCGTAGAAGTCGGCGCCCTTGGCGAACATCCGGCCCCAGTCGGGCGTCGGCTCCACCAGGCCCACGCCGAGGAAGGAGAGACCGGCCTCCAGGGTCACGAAGTTGGGCAGCATCAGCGTGGACTGCACCAGGATCGGTGTCGTCACATTCGGCAGCAGCTCCTTGCGGATGATGCGCCAGGGCGGGGCCCCGGTGACCTTGGCCGCTTCGATGAACTCCCGTTCGCGCAGGCTCAGTACCTGGGCTCTCAGCAGCCGCGCGAGCGTCATCCAGCCCAGCAGCCAGAGCACGAGGACCAGCGCGGTGACCCGGAAGTAGGTCGGGGTCTCCTTCTGCGGGCTGACGAACAGCGCGGTCACCACCGGCATGAAGGCCACGAAGAAGAGCTGCTGCGGGAAGGAGAGCAGCAGATCGATGAACCGGCCCAGGAAGTAGTCGGTACGGCCGCCCATATAGCCGGCGGTCACTCCGACGAGGATTCCGGTGACGGTGGAGAGAAGGGTCGCGGCAAGACCGATCAGCAGCGAGGTGCGGATTCCGTACACCAGCTGCATGAGGACATCGCGGCCCAGCCTCGGTTCGATTCCGAACCAGAATTCACCGTCGATGCCGCCATTCGGTTTCACCGGATAGCTGGTGATCGGATCGAGCAGTTCGGGTCGGTCGAGGCCATAGGTGGTGTACGGATCCTTTCCGTACAGCCAGCCGATCACCGGCGCGAGAGCCGCGACGACGAAGAAGATCAGCACGATGTACGCGGCGAGTACGCCGGTACGGTCACGTCTGAAGCGCCGCCATGCCAGCTGGCCGGGAGACCGGCCGACCAGGGTCTGCTCCCGCTTGGTCAGGGCGGCAGGGAGCGGATCGGCCGCGGTGGCCGGATCGGTGGCCTGATCGGCTAACTCGCCACGGGATGGAATCGTCACGTTTCTGCTCGCCCCCGCAATTCATGACTCGCGGTTCATGACTGACGTACTGACGTACCGTCAAGAGGTCGGAAAACGCTGTTGGTTGAGCGGACTGTGGCAATCGTTGTCAGTGCCAGTCAAGAGCCAGGAGGCGAAAGGCATGATGTCGGTGCGGTTCTTGAGCGAACGTTGTGCAGATCGAGGTGGCGACGTGCTTGACAGTCGGTCGAGGTGGGCGACATAGCTCAATAAATGCCCATCAAATTCGTTAACATGCAGGCAACTTGACTGTCGCAACACCGATATACGAACGCGCCACGCTGAACAACGTACGGCCGTGCGGGTGCCGTAGACCGGCTGGGGCTCGCCATGTAGCTCCGGCCGGTCGCCCGCGCCGTGCGGGCCCTTGTTCAGCGCAGTGCAGCGATGCAACATCGCACTGTGACTTTTACGCGGGGGGCCCGGATCACCGGCACCGTGCTGTGCGCCGCCCTCGCGATCCTCGTCGGTGTGTGGATCGCCCGCGATCTCACCACCGTCGATGACCCGCTCGACCTGTGGCGCTTCTGGACCGGGAACGCGGGCGGCGTCAGCGCCTCCGCCCCGATGACGACCACCCTCGAGGATCTGGTGCTGCTCGCGGTGTACGTCACCGTGGCCGTCGCCGCTCTGCGCTCACCCGTCGCGGCTGCCGCGCTGGTGGCGGCCGGAGTGGTCACCCTCGCCGTCCGGCTCCCCGGGCTGTGGGTGCTCAGCTCCTCCTGGATGGGGCAGCGGGCTACCGACGAGCTGCGCACCAGGGCGCTGTACTGCGCCTTCGCCGCACTGGGGCTCGGCCTGGGGCTGATCATCACCGCCGCGGCGGGACGGCGGGCGCCCGCTGCGTACGACCCGTACACCGCGCATGGCCCCCTGGCGGCCCACGAACGGACGCCGACCAGGCCCACGCAGGGGGTGTCCGTGCTCGCCTTTCTGCTCCTCGGCACGGCGGCGGCGGTCCTGGCGGCCTGGGAGGTCTACACGGCGGGGGAGATCGGCGGATCGCGCTCGCTCGACCGCTTCACCGGCAGCGACACGGTCCTGATGCCGCTGCTCGGGACACCACCGGGCTGGCTGACGGCGGTGACCGTGGCGCTCGCGCTGGTCGCGGCGATCGGAGCGCTCTTCCACGCGGTCCACTCGCGGCCGCTGGGCCTGGTGGCGGGGGCGCTCGTGCTCGGCACGGGCGGTCGGGGTGTTGACATCGCGGTACGGAACGACCTCTTCACCCGGCTCGGCGACCTGCCGACGCGGGATCAACTGCTGGTGCTGTCCTGGCTGTTCGAGGTGGCGGCGGGCTTGACGCTGCTGGTTGCGCTGGGGCGGCGGGGGGAGGGGGTGGCGGGTGCGCGGCAGGTTGGGTCGGCGGGGGTATTCGGGCCGCCGCCGCCGAGCTCGCCACCGCCGGGGTGGTAGCGGGGGTTGTTTCCCCCACCCCGCCCTCCCCCTACGGCCTGGCGGCCGTGGGAGGTACCCCCATCCCGAACTGGGGGCAAGCCCCCGGACCCCCGTACGCGCTCCGCGCGTGTCCTCAAACGCCGGACGGGCTGAAGGTGCGGCCCAGCCGCACATTTCAGCCTCGTGGGGGTCCCCCCGGACGGAGTCTGGGGGAGGTCGGGGTGGGGAACAAGCCGCGCGCAGCGGCACCGCCTACCGCAGACCCAGCGCGCGCTTCAGGAACTCCACCTCCAGCAGAAGCCGGTTCTCCGCGATCTGTTCCTGCGGAGTCATATGCGTCACCCCGCTCAGCGGCAGCACCTCATGCGCCCTCCCCGCCGCCAGCAACGCCGACGACAACCGCAACGTATGCGCCACCACCACATTGTCGTCCGCCAGACCGTGAATGATCATCAGCGGCCTCGCCGGGTTCTCCGACGCCGTCAACCCGTGGTCCGTGACAAGGGAGTTCGCCGCGTACACCTCCGGCTGCTCCGCCGGATCGCCGAGATAGCGCTCGGTGTAGTGCGTGTCGTACAGCCGGAGGTCCGTCACCGGCGCCCCCGCCACCGCCGCGTGGAAGACGTCGGGGCGGCGCAGTACCGCGAGGGCCGCCAGGTAGCCGCCGTACGACCAGCCGCGGATCGAGACGCGGTCCAGGTCGAGCGGGAACGCCCCGGCGAGCGAGTGCAAGGCCTCGATCTGGTCGTCGAGGGTCAGCGGGAAGTTGTCCTTGATCGCCTTCTCCCAGCCGGGCGAGCGCCCGGGAGACCCCCGGCCGTCCGCGACGATCACCGCGAAGCCCTGGTCGGCGAACCACTGGGAGGTGAGATAGGGATTGTGCGCCGCGTACACACGCTGGCCGTGGGGTCCGCCGTACGGATCCATCAGTACGGGCAGCAGCCCGTCCGCCTCCCGGTAGCCGGTCGGCAGCAGCACCGCGCAGGGAATCCGCCGCCGCCCGCCCTCCACCAGCCGCACCCGCGCGGACAGCACGGGCTGCTCTGCGTACGAGGCCACCGTGGCGACCGGTTTGCCGTCCCGCAGCACCTGCACGGACGTGCCGCTCACCTCCGTGCGTGAGGAGGCCAGTACCGTCACCCCGCCGGACCGTACGGCCGAGTGCACCCCGGCCCCTTCCGAGACGCGCTCGATCCCCAGCTCGTTGACCCTGTACACATGGATCTCGCCGATCTCCGGATCCGCGGCCTCCTCGCCCGCGGCCGCGGACACCAGAACATCGTTCTCGCCGATGTCGAGCACAGCGCGCAGCTGCAGCTGCGCCCCCGTCAGCGTCCGGTCGCCGACCGCGAGCACCCTCGCGCCGCCCTCGTCCGCGATCCGCACCAGGCGCCCGTCCGGCGCCCAGGCCGGCACCCCGGGGAACAGATCCAGCCACACCGCGTCCTCGTCGACATGCACCGTGCGGGTTTTGCCCGTCTCCGGGTCCACCGCCAAATACAGCTGGGTCCGCTGGTCGCGCGCCTGGACGAGCAGCAGCGGAGCGCCCGCCGCCGACCAGTGCACCCGGGCCAGATACGGATAGCGCGACCGGTCCCAGCTCACCTCCGTACGCTCCCCGTCCAGCGTGAGCAGGAACAACCGCACCTCGGCATTGGGCGTGCCCGCCGCCGGATACCGCACCTGCTCCGGTTCCCGGTCCGGATGGGCGGGGTCGGAGATCCACCAGCGCCGTACGTCCCGTTCGTCCACGCGCGCGACCAGCAGGCGGTCCGACTCGGGCGCCCACCAAAAGCCCCGCGAGCGGTCCATCTCCTCGGCCGCGATGAACTCCGCCAGGCCGTACGTGGTGTGCTCGTCCTCCGGCTCGGCCAGCGCCCTGTCCCCCTCGCCCTCCGCGCCGGTCAGCCGCAGCGCGCCATGAGCCACATAGGCGATGTGCCGGCCGTCGGGGGAGGGCCGGGGGTCGATCACCGGCCCGGGCACGGGCAGTTCGCGGGCGGTCCCGGCCCGCAGCTCCGCCGCGTACAGCCGCCCGGAAAGGGTGAATGCCGCCAACTCGACCGCCTGGTCCACCGCGTAGCCGACGATGCCCGCCGAACCCTCGCGGCTGCGCTCCCGCCGGGCCCGCTCCTCGGCCGAGAGCTTCTCCTTCGCCCCGCCGAGCAGCGCCTGCGGATCGGCGGCGAGCCGCTCCTGGGGCCTGCGTGCCTCGCCGTCGAGATCCAGCACCCAGAGCCTGCCGGTCCGGTCGGTCCCGGAGGGCGACCGGAGGAACACCACCCGGGAGCCGTCCGGCGACACCCTGAAGGAGCGCGGGGCGCCGAGAGTGAAGCGCTGGGTCCTGGCGTACTGACGCGGGAAGGAGAGCTGCGGCTTCGTCGTCATGCGACCGAACCTAGCGTTCGTGCGCCCCCATGTGCTGCTGTGCACCGATCGATGCGTGGGAACGGATAGTTATGATCCGTAGCGCAAGGTGGGTATAGAACCCCCTGGCACATGCAACCTGCCCGTCCCGACCGAATATCTGTGGAGGTGAACCGCCGTGGCACTCTCGATTTCGGCGGTGGTGCTGCTGGCGATCGTCGTCTTCCTGCTGGTCCGGAAGTCCGGGCTGAAGGGTGGGCATGCGGCGGTCTGCGTGTTGCTCGGGTTCTATCTCGCAAGCTCGTCCATCGCCCCCACCATCAACGAACTGACCACGAATGTGGCCGGGATGATCGGGGGCATCAAGTTCTAGAGCCGCGGCCCGGTCGCGGGGGCTGTCCGGCCTCGTAGGCTGTCCCGTATGAAGGATCTTCCCGCCCGCCGTCTGCTGCTGGTGCACGCGCACCCGGACGACGAGTCGATCAACAATGGCGCGACGATGGCCAAGTACGCGGCCGACGACGCCCAGGTCACGCTGGTGACCTGCACCCTCGGGGAGGAGGGCGAGGTCATTCCGCCGGACCTCGCCCACCTCGCGCCCGACCGGGACGACCGCCTCGGGCCGCATCGCATCGGCGAACTGGCCGCCGCGATGAAGGAGCTGGGCGTCACCGACCACCGCTTCCTGGGCGGGCCCGGCCGTTTCCGGGACTCAGGGATGATGGGCCTCCCGCAGAACCATCGCGCGGAAGCGTTCTGGAACACCGGCGTGGACGAGGCCGCTCCGTATCTCGTCGAGATCATCCGTTCGGTGCGGCCCCAGGTCCTGGTGACGTACGACCCCAACGGCGGTTACGGGCATCCCGACCACATCCAGGCCCATCGGGTCGCGATGCGCGCCGCCGAGCTGGCCGCCGATCCCGCCTTCCGACCCGACCTCGGCGACGCGTACTCCATCGCCAAGATCTACTGGAACCGGGTACCGCGCTCGGTGGCAGCGGAAGGCTTCGCGCGACTACGCGCCGCCGGAGTGGACTTCCCGGGCATCGCGGAGATCGACGACATTCCGGGTGTGGTCGACGACTCCGAGATCACCGCGGAGATCGACGGCACTCCGTACGCGAAAAGGAAGGCGGCGGCCATGCGCGCCCATGCCTCCCAAATCGCCGTGGACGGCCCCTTCTTCGCACTCTCCAACGATCTGGGGCAACCGATCTTCGTGACGGAGTACTACCAGTTGGTGCAGGGCGAGCCGGGCGCGCCACCCGGAGAGCGTGAGCACGATCTCTTCGCGGGAGTGGCGGCATGAGCGTCAGCGGCGGCCGGATCGCCGGTTATCTCTCTCTCGCGGTGTTCGGCGCGCTCGTGGGCATCGCGGGCTCACTGGTCCAAGGGGCCTGGTTCCCGGCCGGGTTGGTGCTCGCGCTGCTCGCCACCACCGGGCTGTTCTACGGCGCGCTGCTGCTGACCGGCACCCAGCTCGGCGTGCTGGCCCCCGCCATCGGCTGGCTGCTGGCGATCGTGGCGCTGAGCATCGGCCGCCCGGAGGGCGACGGCATGTTCGGCGCCGGCGTGGGGCCGCTCGTCTTCATGCTCGGCGGAATGGCGATCGCTGTGATGTGCGCCACCATGCCGCGGCTCGCGCAACCGGGCGGCGACCCCGGCCGACTTGGCAAGTAACGGCAACGCGAGGTACCTCTTCCACGGTTGTGTGCCGGTCCGGGGCCAATGTGCCGCACACCGCTCTCACCTCGGGCGGGACCCCCGACGCACACGCCGCGCGACGGGCCCCTATGGTGGGTCGCCCCCAGGGGGTGGGAAGGCACTGAACTGACCATGCCCGTACGGTCGGCGGAATGTCGCTTTCCACAGTCCCGGGGTGTCTGTCGGCGGCGGCCAGTATGGTGGTGCGCGCCGCCGAGCCGCCCGCAGCAGAGCACGCACTTGTAAGAAACGGGCGGTGGAGCCAACCGGGAGAACCTGCTTTGAGTCGTGAAACTGACAGTTCGTCCTCCGGCCCCCAGGGGCGCGGTGGAGCCGCGTACCCCTCGGGAACACCGCCGTACGGATCCCGCCAGTATCCGTCGCTGCATCCCACGCAGGACGCTCCGGACGAGACCGCCGCCGCGCCCGCCGAGCCGCAGCCGGACGAGCCCAGGACCGAGACCACGCTGACCACCCGCATCCGGATCAACATCCCGGGTTCGCGGCCGATCCCGCCGGTCGTCATGCGTACGCCGATGAGCGAGGCGGAGGCCGACGCCCACGCGGCCGCAACCGGTGGCCAGGACAGCGAGCGCACGGGCAGCACGCCCCGGCCGGACGTGGCGCAGGACGCCGCGGTTGCGGAGCCGGGGGCCGAGGAGAAGGCCCCGGCGAGCGACTGGTTCGCGCCACGGAAGTCCTCGTCGTCGAGTACGAACGGGGCGGGGCTTTCGGTGTCGGGCGCCCAGTCGTCCGCTTCCGCCGCGCCCGCGGGTCCGGCCGGTGCGTCCGGCGGGTCCGGCGCGGCTGCGAACGGCGGTGGTCCCGGGGCGGGGCTTCCGTACTTCTCCGACGGGCAGCAGTCCGGCGGGCGTCCGCCCGGCCCGGGTCAGGCCCCTCCCGGTTCCGGCCCCGGTCCCGAGACGCCCGCGCCGCGCCCGCGCAGCGCGCTCAGCGACCTGGCGGCGAACGCCGACGCGCCGCCCGCGGGTACGAACGGCTTCGCCCCTGGAGCTCCCGGGGCTCCTGGAGGCAGCACGCCTCCGCCGGGTGTACGGCCGCCGAGCGGCCCGACCGGGGGCCCGGTCAAGGGCAGCATGCCGATCCGTCCGCGTACTGGCGGCCAGGGCGCGCCTCAGGGCCCCGGCCACGGCATTCCCGGGCAGGGCCCGGGCGCACCCGGCCCCGGCGGACCTGGCTCCGGCGCACCTCTGATGTCCGACGACACCGCCGTGCTGACCCCGCAGAAGCCCGCAGGGCCGGCCTCCGAGCCCCCCGTTGGGCATGTCTCCGGCGACACGCTCACCAGCGGGATCCCTGTGGTCCCCCCGGAGCACCGCTCGCCCTTCCCGCCGTTCCCCGGCGCCGGTGTCGGACCCGCGACCGGACCCGGCACCGGACCGAACCCGCTCGCGACCCCGATCATCGGCGGCCCAGGCCCGCAGGACCCCGACGCCGGTTTCTCCGCGCCCGAGTTCCCGGCCGGTACGAGCGGTACCCCCGCCGGCCCGGTGGCGCCCGTTCCCGCGCCCGCCGCGGCCCGGCCCGCCCCGGCCCCCCGTACCGCGCCCGCAAAGAAGGGCCGCTCCAAGCTCGTGCTCGCCGGCGTGGGAGTGTTTGTCCTGCTCGGCATTGCGTACGGCGCGGGCCTGCTGATGAACCACTCCGACGTACCGAAGAGCACCACGGTCCTGGGTGTCGACATCGGCGGCGGCACCAAGGAGGACGCCGTCGGCAAGCTCGACGCCGCTCTCGGCAAGCGCGCAGCCACCCCGCTGCAGCTCTCGGTCGGCGGCAAGAAGGAGCAGCTCGCCCCGGACAAGGCCGGGCTCTCGCTGGACAGCCAGGCCACCGTGCGCAACGCCGCGGGCAGCGACTACAACCCGGTCTCGGTGATCGGCTCCCTCTTCGGCGGCGAGCGCGTCGCCGAGCCGGTGATCCTGGTCGACGAGGAGAAGCTGAGCGTCGCGCTCACCGACCTCGCGGGCGTCTCGGGCTCGGCCACCGAGGGCACGATCAGGTTCGAGCCGGGCAAGGCCGTGGCCGTACCGGGCAAGTCGGGCAAGGCGCTGGACGTCGGACGCTCCATGCTCTCGGTCAAGGACGCGTACCGCGCCCAGGTCGAGACGGGCAGGCCGAACCTCGTGGAGCTGCCCGTCGCCACCCGCGAGCCGACGATAAGGCAGTCGGAGCTCGACCGGGCGATGAAGGCCTTCGCGGAGCCCGCGATGTCCGGCCTGATCACGATCAAGGCGGGCGGTAAGCAGATCCAGTTCGGCCCCGCCAGGTCGCTGCCGAAGATCCTTTCCATGAAGGCGATCGACGGCAAGCTCGTCGAGGTCTACGACAAGAAGGCGATCGACGAGCTCCTGGACGGCGTCTTCGACGGCGTCATGATCACCAAGGGCGACGGCAAGAAGCACCAGGTCTCCGCCGACGATGTCGCGCAGGCCATGGGCACGGCGCTGCGCGGCAAGACGCCCGAGGAGCGCACCACGGTCATCGAGCTCAACCCGAGCTAGCTGCCGGCCGCTTCTTCGCTGAAAAGAGCCCCTGCCCGGACCCGGGCGGGGGCTCTTGTCACAGTGGGCATCACGGTCGGGATCAGAGCCGGGGCGCGGTCCGGATCATGGTGGTGCCCATGACATCTGTCATCCCGGAGTCACGACCGACGACACTGACGGCGGACCCGGTCCGGCGGCCAGTCTGAACACATGACGACGACAGCCGCTCCCACCCGCACAACTCCGGTGGTGAGCTTCGAGAATGTGAACAAGAGCTACGGCACGGTCCGCGCCGTCGCCGACCTCTCGCTGACGCGGGAGAAGGGCTGGCTGTAAGCCGCCGGGACCCGTCACTTCGAGTGAGCGCACCGCGGGCAGGCGCACGGCGGACAGCGCACCGCGGACTCGATCGGCACGGTCCCCCGCTTGGGCCGGATGGTGACTGCAGGTCCCCACGTACGCCCGCCGTCGCGCGAGACGCGCAGGGTCATCACCACTGGCCCCCGTGCTGCTTCTGCTTCTGCCGCAGCCACTGCGTCACCTGCGCGGTCTCGTCGGGCGAGGCGGCGCGCAGGTCGTGCGCGCGGATCGTCGCGACGAAGTGGACGAATCTGACGCGCCGGTGTTCGCCGTCTGCGGCCAGGACCTTGCCGGGGCCGTAGACGTCGGTGCCGGTGTGGGCGACGAATGCGCCGGGGGCGTGGGGGGTGTCGGGCATGGGCGGGCCTCTCGCTCTGTGTGCGGAACTGCTCACAGAATGAGGTCGCGATGGCTACGCTCGGTAGGGGTTCGCACGTGACACCGGACAATGCACGCGGGGGAGTTGGGCATGGCGATCGAGGACAACCCGCAGTCGCGCGAGAGGTACGGCGAGGAGCTGCGCTCCCGGCGCGAAGCGGCTGGGCTCACCCAGGAGGAGCTGAGCCAGCGGGCGATCATGTCCCGCACCCACATCGCGCACATCGAGGCGGGCAGGCGCAGACCGTCGACGGACGACGCGCGGCGGCTTGATCAGGTGCTGGGGACGGGCGGGATCTTCGAACGGTTTCTGCCGACGCTGGACGGCCGGAAGGTGGCCGAACACTTCGAGGCCGCGAAGGAGATGGAGCAGCAGGCGTCGTTGATTCGGGAATACGCGACTGCCCTCGTGCCGGGCATCCTGCAGACCGAGGGCTATGCACGCGCGGTGTTCCAGTCGGGCTTCCCGCTGAAGACGGATGAGGAGTGTGACAAGGCGCTCGTCACGCGCCTGGGTCGCGCCCACATCCTTGAGAACCCAAGGTCACCCGTTGTGTGGGCGCTGTTGGACGAGGCGGTGTTCCGGCGCCCCGTCGGTGGTCCGGGCACCATGGCTGAACAGTTGTGGCATATCGTGAAGTTGGGCGAGCGACGCCGTGTCCGTGTTCACGTACTGCCATTCGGAGCGGGTGCCCACGCGCTGATGGAGAGCATGGTCTCGCTGATGTGGTTCGAGGACCTGCCGCCGATCGTGTACGTGGAGGGCTGGAATACAGGCAAGGTCTGGGACCTTCCATCGGTGGTGCAACAGGGCATGGCTGCCTACGATCTCGCTTTGGGCGACGCGCTGTCGCACCATGAGTCGCTGGCCCTGATCAGGTCCGTTGCAGAGGAGTACGAGCGTGAATCACAGTGAGCACGTCATCCCGGATGCTGCGGTGCCGTCGCTGTGGCGCAAGTCCAGCTACAGCGGCGCGAGTGAGGGCAGCTGCCTCGAAGTGAACGACGCCCACCCCACCCACATCCCCGTCCGCGACAGCAAGAACCCCCACGGCCCGGCCGTCGTCTTCGGCCCGGCCGCCTGGACGTCCTTCGTCACCGCGGTCAAGGCGGCCGGCGCCGTCAGTTAGGGGCGGGGACTCAGTTCAGCATCGCCCGCGCCACCCGCGCCTTTCGTCTGATCGCCTCCGCTGTCCCCGGATCGACCGCTGCCACCACCTCCGCGTACGCGTCCATCTCCGCCGCTCCCGTCACGAACTCACCTCGCTCCACGAGCAGTTGCGCCCGTTCGTAGCGCAGCCGCGCCGGATGTGAGGGCAGCAGCAGGGACAGGTCGACCGCCCACAGGGCGACGTCCGAGCGTTCCGGGCGGGTTGTCGCCCAGGCGCGGATGTTGTTGAGGATGCGCAGCACCACGTCCAGCGGATCCGCCGCCGTCAGCATCGACGGGTCGAGCGGCGCGCCCGTCGCGCCCGCGACCAGTAGTTCCGCGTCCGATCCCGTCAGTGGCCGGCCGCCCGCGAAGGGGTCCACGAGGACCTGCTCGTCCGTGGCGGCCGGGTCGCCGAAGCCGACCACGAAGTGGCCGGGCAGGGCCACCCCGTACACCGGCGCCCCCGCACGGCGGGCGACCTCGATCCAGACCACCGACAGCAGGATGGGCAGGCCCCGGCGGCGCCGCAGGACCTCGTGCAGGAGGGAGGACTCCAGGCGCTGATAGTCACCGGGTGAGCCCTTGAAGCCGAGGCGTCCGCCGAGGAGGTCGGCCAGCGCCGCCGCCCAGGCGCGGGGAGCGGAGAGACCGAAGGGGAGCAGTCCGGCCAGCCGGTCCAGTTCGATCTGGGCCGCGTCCAGGGCGGAGTCGTCCACGGCCGGGTCCGCCACCGCGCCCACGAGCAGGCACAGCGCCGCGAGGTCGGGCCGCTCGGAGCGGGCCTCCTCGGCGAACTGCTGCCGCCGGTCGGCGGACCGGTCGGCGGGCATGTCGGGGGATTCGTCGTGCATACGCGTTTCGTACCCGCCTACGCGGGCCGGAAGTGGTGATAGCGGTGATGGGTCGCGAAGCCCATCCCCTCGTACAGCGCACGCGCCCCGTCGTTGTCGGCCTCCACCTGCAGCCACGCGGCCGACGCGCCCTCCTCCAGCGCGCGCCGCGCCAGCGCGGTCATCACCGTGGTGGCCAGGCGCTGACGCCGGTACGCCGGATCCACCTCCACAGCCATGAAGCCCGCCCAGCGTCCGTCGACCACACACCGCCCGATGGCCGCAGGCACCTCACCCTCGCCGGGCACGGTTGCGAACCACACAGAAGGGCCGCTTTCCAGGACGTGAAGCACATGTGGCCCGGGCACACCGAACCGCTGGTAGCGCTGCAGCCATGCCTCGTCGACGGAGCGCGCGAGCCGCACCCGCTCCACCTCCGCGTCCAGGTCGCCGATGGGCGCCAGGCCCCCGATCCGCACCTCCGCCGACACCTCGCGCCTCCAGTCGCGCGCCTCCAGCTGCGCGCAGAGCTCCTCCTGGGTGCCCGCCGCGCCGGTCGCGGTCTGTATGTACGCGGGCAGTCTCCGGCGCTCGTACCAGGCACGCACATGCGCCAGTGCCTCGTCGAGGGGCAGCCCCGGGTCGCCGAGCGGCAGCACCGAGTTGGCCCGCCGGGTGAAGCCGGACGACGCCCGCAGCTCCCACTCGCCCAGCCGTTCGCTCTCCACCGGCTGCCAGGCGCGCGCCGTGACCCGCGCGAGTTCCTCGAAATCCGACGCGGGACCCCGCCGCCGAGCCGGCGCGGCAGGGACGACCTTGCCCGCGACCAGGGACGATTCCGCGATACGGACGGTCTCTCCGGTCCTTCGTGTGATCAGCAGCACACCCTGCTTCCAGGATGTGAGAACGCCAACCGTGTCGGTGAACTTCGTCAGCTCGCTGTCAGTATCGGTCAGGCGCCGGACTGATACACGTTTGCCCACGTCAGCAGGTGTAATACGGACCTCGAGCCGTCCGCCGCCGGTGAATTCCACAGGTCTGCGCGCCCCTCCTGTTCGGATCGTCCCCAGGAACGGAGATACTAGGGGCGGGCATCGACGACGCCGCGCTCCCGCGCAATGCCAGCCCTACCGAGGAGGAACGACAGCGTGACCTACGTCATCGCGCAGCCTTGTGTCGACGTCAAGGACAAGGCGTGCATCGAGGAGTGCCCCGTCGACTGCATCTACGAGGGCTCCCGGTCCTTGTACATCCACCCGGACGAATGCGTCGACTGTGGTGCTTGTGAGCCGGTCTGCCCGGTCGAGGCGATCTTCTACGAGGACGACACCCCCGAGGAGTGGAAGGACTACTACAAGGCGAACGTCGAGTTCTTCGACGATCTCGGTTCGCCCGGTGGTGCCTCCAAGCTCGGCCTCATCGAGCGCGACCACCCCTTCATCGCCGCACTTCCGCCGCAGAACCAGTAGGACTCGCGGCAGGTGCTCTCCCCGGTCCCGTACGGCTTCGTCGTCCGTACGGGACCGAAGCGTTCACCCCGGAAAGACAGAAAGAGAAGCCCGTGTCCGCAGTCTCTTCGCGCCTTCCCGTCTTCCCCTGGGACAAGCTCGAGCCGTACAAGGCGACGGCCGCCGCCCACCCCGACGGCATCGTGGACCTCTCCGTCGGCACGCCGGTCGACTCCGTCCCGGACCTGATCCAAAAGGCCCTGGTCGCGGCGGCCGACTCGCCCGGCTATCCGACGGTGTGGGGCACGGTCGAGCTGCGGAACGCGCTCACCGGCTGGGTCGAGCGGCGCCTCGGCGCGGTCGACGTCGCGCACACGAACGTCCTGCCCGTCGTCGGCTCCAAGGAGCTGGTGGCCTGGCTGCCGACCCAGCTGGGTCTCGGCCCGGGCGACAGGATCGCCCACCCGCGGCTCGCGTATCCGACGTACGAGGTCGGCGCGCGGCTGGCCCGCGCGGAGGCCGTCGTCTACGACGACCCGACCGAGCTCGACCCCGCCGGACTCAAGCTGCTCTGGCTCAACTCGCCCTCCAACCCGACCGGCCGCGTGCTGGCCAAGGACGAGCTGACCCGCATCGTCGCGTGGGCGCGCGAGCACGGCGTGCTGGTCTTCAGCGACGAGTGCTATCTGGAGCTGGGCTGGGAGGCGGAACCGGTCTCGGTGCTGCACCCGGATGTCTGCGGCGGTACGTACGAGGGTGTCGTCGCCGTCCACTCGCTCTCCAAGCGCTCCAACCTGGCGGGCTATCGCGCGGCCTTCATCGCCGGTGACGAGAGGGTGCTGGGCGAGCTGCTGCAGATCCGCAAGCACGGCGGCATGATGACGCCCGCGCCGGTGCAGGCCGCCACGGTCGTGGCGCTCGGCGACGACGTCCATGTCAGCGAGCAGCGGGCGCGGTACGCGGCCCGGCGTACCGCTCTGCGCACCGCGCTGGAGGGGCACGGCTTCCGGATCGAGCACAGCGAGGCCAGCCTCTATCTGTGGGCGACGCGCGACGAGCCGTGCTGGGACACGGTGGCGCACCTGGCGGAGCTCGGCATTCTGGTGGCGCCGGGCGACTTCTACGGGACGGCCGGTGAGCATTTCGTACGGGTGGCCTTCACGGCGACCGACGAGCGTGTCGAGGCCGCGGTCAAGCGCCTGGGCTGAGTCCGGCAGAGAACGCGCGAAGGGGCCCCGGGAGCACAGATCCCGAGGCCCCTTCGGTGTGTACGGACTAGCCGAGCGGGGACTGCACGGGCAGCTGCTCGGTGGGCAGGCCGTCGCCGACGGGAAGATCGCCGCCGACGGGGAGGTCGCCGCCGACGGGCAGGCCGCTGCCGACGGGGAGGCCGCCGAGCGACTGCGTCGCGGTGCCGGCGGTGCCGCCCACGACCTCGCCGGCGCTGCCCGCGGTGTCACCGGCCACCTCCTGGGCGGCGGCGGGCGCCGACTCGCCGGTCGTTCCGACGGTCTTGCCGGCCTTGTCGACGGCCTTGCCCGCGGTCGGAACGGCCTTCTTGACCGCACTGCCGCCGGTCTTGCCCGCCAGGTCGGTGGTCTTCTGCGACGCACCGTCGACCGTGTCGCCGACGCCGTCCGTGTCGAGCGCGGTCAGGCCGCCCACCGGGGCCTGCGGAAGTTCCACGGCGCCTGCGGAGCCGGCCGCACCGACCACGGGGGCAGCTCCCGCCGCGACGATCAGCGCGGCACGGGCGATCCGACGGGTCAGGGGGAGGGACATGATGCTCCTAGAGGCGAGAAGGACTGTGGTTCGGACGCAGTGACAACCGCCGGAAGGGCGGGAGAAGTTGCGGTGCCCCGAGGTAAAGAGTTTGCAATGCGTCGCATTATCGGCTTCGGATAAAGACGGGCAAACATTCCATTGCGCAACCGTCTGCCGAACCGTCACTTCCCGTTGTTTGCAGGGGAATTGGGGGATCGGTCGTATGCGAGCCGAACAGCCGCGAGTGTTCTCGTCCCGAGTTGAGTGGAGTGCCTCGTTCGGGGGAGTGTCCGGATCAGCGTGCGAGGCGAATTCGTACGTCGGCGGTACCGGAATCCGCCGCGGACTTCTCCGACGGCGTGTTCTTGCCGGCGGAATGCCAGCCCTTCTCGGAATTCCGCGCGCTCCACACCCGGCCCCGGTACGAGACCTCCTCGATGCGCAGCCCGTTCGCCCGCGCCACCGCCCAGTGCGCCAGCTCCCAGCCCCGCTGGGTGGCCCCGCCGCCGTACGTCCCGGCCGTCGACGGCACCGGTACGGACACCTCGCGCGGGCCGGGCGCTCCCGTCCGGCCGGAGGCCCGTGCCTTCGGCAGCACCTCGGGACCGAACGCCCGCACCAGCTCGGCCCGGACCTTCCCCGGGTCGCCCGCGGTGTCGCGCTCACGCGACTCGCAGGTCAGCGCCCCGCCCGCGCGACCGGTCAGGGCCGCGGCCAGCAGCGTCGCATCGGGCTCGTGCTTCGCGTACGCCTGCGGGAAACCACTGCGCTGGACGCGCTGCGCGGCGACCGTCAGCGGGAGCCGCGAATAGCCGGGGACCTCGGCGAGATGCTCGTAGAACTTCCCGGCGGAGTAGACGGGGTCGAGGATCTGGGCGGCCGTGCCCCAGCCCTTCGAGGGGCGCTGCTGGAAGAGGCCCAGCGAGTCCCGGTCGCCGTGCCCGAGGTTGCGCAGACCCGACTCCTGGAGAGCCGTCGCGAGCGCGATGGTGACCGCACGCTCCGGCATGCCGCGGGTGGTGCCGACCGCGGAGATCGTCGCGGCGTTCGCGGCCTGCTCGGCGCTGAGTTCGTACCGGGGGCCGCCGTCCTCGCCCTGGGGCGCCCGGACCGTGCAGCGCGGAGCGCCGCCGCCGGTGACGTACTGCACGACGACGTAGCCGATCAGGGCCAGCAGCACGACGAACGCGGCCGCGATACGCAGGAGGCGGCCGCGCCGGACTGGGGAGGCGGTCTCGGACACCTGCCCACCGTACTGGAGCCCGCGTTAAGGTCGGAGCCATGCCCGACACCGTGCTTGACCTCACTCTTGATGCCCCGGCGCTCACCGCCGCACTCGTCGACTTCCCGTCGGTCAGCGGCACCGAGAAGCCCCTGGCCGACGCGATCGAGGAGGCATTGCGCGAACTGCCGCACCTCACCGTCGACCGGCACGGGAACAACGTCGTCGCCCGCACCTACCTCGGGCACACCGAGCGGGTCATCCTCGCCGGCCACATCGACACCGTCCCGATCGCGGACAACGTGCCCTCCCGGCTGGACGAGAACGGCGTGCTCTGGGGCTGCGGCACGAGCGACATGAAGTCGGGCGTCGCGCTCCAGCTGCGTATCGCCGCGACCGTCCCCGAGCCCAACCGCGATCTCACCTTCGTCTTCTACGACAACGAAGAGGTCGCCGCACACCTCAACGGGCTGGGTCATGTGGCCGAAGCCCACCCCGACTGGCTGGAGGGTGACTTCGCGGTCCTCCTGGAGCCCTCCGACGCCCAGGTCGAGGGCGGCTGCCAGGGCACGCTGCGGGTCTTTCTCCGTACGACGGGGGAGCGGGCACACTCCGCGCGCAGCTGGATGGGGTCCAATGCCATTCACGCCGCGGCCCCGATCCTGGCCCGCCTCGCCGCGTACGAGCCGAGGCGGCCGGTGATCGACGGCCTCGAGTACCGCGAGGGGCTCAACGCCGTACGGATCGAGGGCGGCGTCGCCAGCAACGTCATCCCCGACGAGTGCACCGTCGTGGTCAACTACCGCTACGCGCCCGACCTCACCGAGGAGCAGGCCCTGGCGCACGTCCACGAGGTCTTCGCGGACTGCGGCGTCGAGGAGTTCGTGGTGGACGACCACTCGGGCGGAGCGCTGCCGGGGCTCTCGCACCCGGCCGCGGCCGCGTTCATGGAGGCCGTCGGCGGCAGCGCGCAGCCCAAGTTCGGCTGGACGGACGTCTCACGTTTCAGCGGGCTGGGGGTGCCCGCGGTCAACTACGGGCCGGGCGACGCGCTCTTCGCCCACAAGCGGGACGAGCATGTCGCCGTCGAGAAGATCACGCACTGCGAGACCCGGCTCCGTGACTGGCTCACTGCCGGACAGCCCTGATTTCACATGTCGTAACGTTCGCCGACCTACCCTGAGCCAAAGCATTGATGTTCGGCGGAGGGAGCAGGTCATGGGCAACCCCGAGGGACCCGAGGGTTTGCGGGCGCTGGCGGAACAGCGACTGGGACCGGTGCTGCGCCGCAGGCAGCAGGTCCAGCCCGGCACCACCGACCAGCGGCTGCTGGACACCGAGGGCGACTCCGAGTGGGTGCACACCGACCCCTGGCGGGTCATGCGCATCCAGTCGGAGTTCGTTGAGGGCTTCGGCGCGCTCGCCGAACTGCCCAGCGCGATCAGCGTCTTCGGCTCGGCCCGCACGGCGCCGGGAACCCCCGAGTACGAGACGGGTGTCCGCATCGGCAAGGCCCTCGTCGACGCCGGCTTCGCGGTGATCACGGGCGGCGGCCCGGGCGCGATGGAGGCGGCGAACAAGGGCGCGCGGGAGGCGGAGGGCATCTCGGTCGGCCTGGGCATCGAGCTCCCCTTCGAGCAGGGGCTCAACCAGCACGTCGACATCGGCGTGAACTTCCGCTACTTCTTCGTCCGCAAGACGATGTTCGTGAAGTACGCGCAGGGCTTCGTGGTCCTGCCGGGCGGCCTCGGCACGCTGGACGAACTGTTCGAGGCGCTCACCCTGGTCCAGACGCGGAAGGTGACGCGCTTCCCGATCGTGCTGTTCGGCACGGAGTACTGGAGCGGCCTGGTGGACTGGCTGCGGAACACGGTGGTGGCGCAGGGGAAGGCGTCGGAGCACGATCTGCTGCTGTTCCATGTCACGGACGACGTGGAGGAGGCGGTCTCGATGGTGACGAAGGAGACGGGCCGCTAGGCGGGGGCGCTGCCCCGGACCCCGCGCCTCAAACTCCCCCAGACTTCGTCCGGGGGGACCCCCACGGGGCTGACATGTGCGGCTGGGCCGCACATGTCAGCCCGTCCGGCGTTTGAGGACACGCGCGAAGCGCGTACGGGGGTCTGGGGGCTTGCCCCCAGTTCGGGATGGGGGTACCTCCCACGGCCGCCAGGCCGTAGGGGGAGGGCGGGGTGGGGAACAAGCCCGCCGCAGGCGCCCCGCACCCGCACCGCCCCCCTTACGCCAGCCCCCGCCTCGCCACCGCCGGCCCCCTGTGCCCCGCGATCGTCGACACCATGTCCA
This sequence comes from Streptomyces sp. NBC_01481, assembly GCF_026339995.1. Taxonomy (GTDB): domain Bacteria; phylum Actinomycetota; class Actinomycetes; order Streptomycetales; family Streptomycetaceae; genus Streptomyces. The sequence goes on from NZ_JAPEPT010000005.1 coordinate 412,913, forward strand.
GCACCTGCCGCGTCTCCGCCACCTCGTGCACCCGGTACACCTGCGCCCCCAGCCATGCCGACACCGCCGTCGTCGCCAGCGTCCCGATTACGCGCTCCTTCACCGGCTTGTCGAGCGTCTCGCCGACGAAGTCCTTGTTCGAGAGCGAGACCAGCACTGGCCATCCCGTCTCGACGAGCTCCCCGAGCCGCCGTGTCGCCTCCAGCGAATGGCGTGTGTTCTTCCCGAAGTCGTGCCCTGGATCGATCATGATCCCGTCCCGGCGCACCCCCAGCCCCACGGCCCGCTCGGCCAGCGACAGCGTCACCCGCAGAATGTCGGCGACCACGTCGTCGTACGCGATCCGGTGCGGCCGCGTCCGCGGCTCCGCGCCGCCCGCGTGGGTGCACACCAGGCCGACGCCGTACCGTGCGGCCACCTCCGCCAGCTTCGGGTCGACGCCGCCCCACGCGTCGTTGAGCAGATCCGCGCCGGCCTCGCAGACCGCCTCGCCCACCTCGTGCCGCCAGGTGTCGACGCTGATCACGATGTCCGGGTGCCGCCTGCGGACCTCGGCCACGAAGCCGACCGTCCGCCGCGCCTCCTCCTCGGCGGTGACCTCCTCGCCGGGACCGGCCTTCACACCACCGATGTCGATGATGGCGGCGCCCTCCGCCACGGCCTGCTCGACGCGGGCGAGCGCGGGCTCGTCGCGGAACGTCGCGCCCTGGTCGTAGAAGGAGTCAGGCGTACGGTTCACGATCGCCATGATCACCGGCTCGTGCACGTCGAATTCGCGCCGTCCCAGCCGCAGCATCAGCGGTTTCCTCCTCAGGTCGTCCGCCTGCGACCCTAACTGTCAGAGGGTCGTGGCACGATCAGCACCGGACAGTTTCCGCTCCGGGGAGAGGGTCGCTCGTGTTCTTGTTCTTGCTGATCGCGATGGTCGTGGTCGTCGCCGCGGTCACACTCGCCGTGGTCGGCGGCGGCGACAGGGCGGCTCTGCCGGAGGTGGCGCCCGAGCAGCTCGTGGATCCGCTGCCGGTCTCCCGCCCCGTCGGCCGGGCCGACGTCGACGCGCTGCGGCTGCCGGTCGCCCCCCGTGGCTACCGGATGGCCGATGTGGACGATGTGCTGGGCCGCCTCGGCGCGGAGCTCGCCGAGCGGGACGCGCGCATCGCCGAACTGGAGTCCGCGCTGGCCGGTGCGCAGGCCACCGCGGGGGGCAGGCGCGACCTGTTCACCAAGCCCGGCGAGGAGCCCGAGCAGTGACGGGCGGCGCCGTCCCCGGGCCCGACGGGAAGCTGCGCTGCCCCTGGGGCCTGTCCGCCGACGAGTACGTCACGTACCACGACGAGGAGTGGGGCCGCCCGGTCCACGGTGACGACGCGCTGTTCGAACGGCTCTGCCTGGAGGCGTTCCAGTCGGGCCTGTCCTGGATCACCATTCTGCGCCGCCGCGACAGCTTCCGTACCGCCTTCGACGACTTCAAGATCGCATCCGTTGCGGCGTTCACCGATGCCGACAAGGAGCGACTGCTCGCCGACCCCGGGATCATCCGCAATCGCGCCAAGGTCGAGGCGACCCTCGCCAACGCGCGTGTGCTCGCCGACTGGCCGGCCGGCGAGCTGGACACGCTGATCTGGTCGCACGCCCCGGATGCGGCGAAGCGGCCGGCTCCGCGCACGATCGCCGACGTGCCCGCGGTCACCGACGAGTCCACGGCGCTGGCGAAGGCCCTGAAGAAACGTGGTCTGCGCTTCATCGGGCCGACCACCGCGTACGCCCTGATGCAGGCATGCGGCCTCGTCGACGACCATCTGAGCGACTGCGTCGCCCGCGGAGCCGCCTCCCTGGCGTCCTAGCTTGCTAGCGGCCGAGGTACTTCGGCTTCTCCTTGCCGATGAACGCCTGGACCGCGATCGCGTGGTCCTCCGAGGCGCCCGCCCGCGTCTGGAGCTCGTCCTCCTTCTCGAGCGTTTCGCCGAGCGTGTGGCCCGCGCCGAAGGCCAGGGACTCCTTGAGCGCCGCGTACGCCACGGTCGGCCCCTCGGCGAGGGCACGGGCCACGGCGGCCGCCTCGGCGGCCAGGTCGTCGGCGGGGACCAGCTTGTTCGCGATGCCCCACTCGTACGCCTCGCGCGCGGAGAACGACCGCGGGAAGAGCAGCAGGTCGGCGGCGCGGCTCTGGCCGATCAGCCGGGGCAGCGTCCAGGACACCGCGGAGTCCGCAGTCAGCGCGACACCCGCGAAGGACGTCGTGAATTTGGCGGTGTCGGCGACGACCCGGTAGTCCGCGGCGAGTGCGAAGCCGAGGCCCGCGCCCGCGGCGACGCCGTTGACCCCGGCCACGACCGGCTTCGGCATCTCGGTCAGGGCTCGCACGATGGGGTTGTAGTGCTCGCGCACGGTGGTCATGACATCGCCGCTGCCCGCTTCGCGGGCGGCGGCGAGGGTCCCGATGTGCTCCTTGAGGTCCTGGCCCACACAGAAGGCGCGCCCGGCCGCGGTGAGCAGTACCGCCCGTACGGCGGGGTCCGCGGCGGCTTCCTGGGCCGCGTCCCGGAGGGCGACTTTGGCCTCGGTGTTCATCGCGTTCATGGCCTCGGGCCGGTTGATCGTGATCGTCGCGAGTCCGTCGCTCACCTCGTACAGCACGGAGTCGGCCATGGCAGGGTCCCCTTTGCGGCTCAAACAGCGTTGTTCAGGCATCTTCGGCGAGTGTTCAGGCCCAGCATGGCGGAGATCGCCGGGACCGAACATGTGACCTGCGTCAAACAATCTTCGGGCCCGGTCCGGTGCGCGGCGGCGAAGTATCGCAGGCGGATCGCCGAATTGAGTGGTTTTGAGAGAGCGCGTTGCGCAAGCGATGCCGACCGATGTTGGTCATCGGGTCCCGCCATGCGGGATAATGACCTGGAAGCAATGTGTTCGATGCCGGTGACACCTGGGTTGTCGGCTGCGATGAGCTGGTTTCAGGAAGGGGAACGAGCATGGCGGCCATGAAGCCGCGGACGGGCGACGGCCCGCTCGAGGTGACCAAGGAGGGGCGGGGCATCGTCATGCGCGTTCCGCTCGAAGGCGGCGGTCGGCTTGTTGTCGAGCTGACTCCGGACGAAGCCGATGCCCTCGGCGACGCCCTGAAGAAGGTCGTCGGCTGACGCGGAAGCGCCCACACTTTTCATTGCCCCGGCACTGAGGTGCCGGGGCAATGCTGTTTCCCGGGGCCATGCGGTTTTCGGGGCGGAGCTCCGGCCGTGCGTCAGCCGCGCCGGACCGCGCAGAGGAGGCCGTCGCCCACCGGAAGCAGGGACGGCAGCAGCTCCTGGCTCTCGCGGACCGTCCGCAGCAGTTCCCGTACGCGCAGCACCTCCGCCGGCTGAGCCGCCGAGTCGACCGTGCGGCCCTCCGAGAAGACGCCCTCGAAGCAGACCAGACCGCCAGGTCGCAGCAGGCGCAACGATTCAGCGAGATAGTCCAGCGACTCCATCCGGTCGCCGTCGCAGAACACGAGGTCGTACCCGCCGTCGGCCAGGCGCGGAAGGACGTCCAGCGCCCGGCCCGGGATGAACCGGGCCCGGTTCCCCGCGAAGCCCGCCGCGCGGAACGCCTGCTTGGCGAACTGCTGACGGTCCGGCTCGGGGTCCACCGTGGTCAGTACGCCGTCGGGCCGCATGCCCTGCAGCAGATAGATCCCGGAGACACCCGTCCCCGTACCGATTTCGGCCACCGCTTTCGCGTCAGCCGTGGCAGCCAGCAGTCGCAGCGCGGCACCCGTGCCTGGTGACACCGAGGGGAGCCCTGACTCCCGGGACCGGTCACGGGCCCAGCGCAGCGCGTCGTCCTCGGCGACAAAGGCGTCGGCGAACGCCCAGCTCGTCTGCCGGTTGGCGGTAATGACCCTCTCCTGTCCCCGTAGTTGGCGCGACGCTGACTGTATCCGCTGCGCCCGGGAACCCGCAGATGGGACCAGGCGTTATGAAGGACGGGGGTAAGCGCATGGATCAAGACCGGAAGCAGCACCCAAATTCGCGTAAAGATTCTTATCCGGAGCTAACGGGCGAGGTGGCTATGGTAGGGGCTCCGCTGGACACCACCAGAGCCGACAGGGGAGGTGCGGCTGCACCTGCGGATCGGAGAGGAGTGCTGAGGCGCTTCCTCAGGTCGTCGGGTGAGCCGAGATCCGTGACCGACATTGCTGACCAGTCCCGCACCCACGACTCCGCACCAACCGCGACGTTCGCATCGGATGCGGAATCGCAGGCGTGGACCCCTCCCTCCTGGGAGGAGATCGTCAGCACGCACAGCGGCCGGGTCTACCGTCTCGCTTACCGACTGACGGGCAACCAGCACGACGCCGAGGACCTCACTCAGGAAGTCTTCGTCCGCGTCTTCCGCTCCTTGTCGACGTACACCCCCGGCACCTTCGAGGGCTGGCTGCACCGGATCACCACGAACCTGTTCCTGGACATGGTCCGCCGCAAGCAGCGCATCCGCTTCGACGCGCTCGGCGACGACGCGGCCGAGCGGCTTCCCAGCCGTGAGCCGTCCCCGCAGCAGGTCTTCAACGACACCCACTTCGACGCCGATGTGCAGCAGGCGCTGGACACCCTCGCCCCGGAGTTCCGCGCCGCCGTGGTCCTCTGTGACATCGAGGGGCTGTCGTACGAGGAGATCGCCGCGACCCTCGGCGTCAAGCTCGGCACCGTCCGCAGCCGCATCCACCGCGGCCGGTCCCATCTGCGCAAGGCCCTGCAGCACCGTTCCCCGGAGGCCCGTGCGGAGCAGCAGCGCACGCTGACGGCCGCGGTGAGCCTGGCAGGGGAGGGCGGACCGGCGTGACTGGCTCAAGCCCCACCCCCGCGGAGCAGCATCTGGGGGACCGGCTTGCCGCGCTTGTCGACGGCGAGCTGAAACACGACGTACGGGACCGGGTCCTGGCCCATCTGGCGACCTGTCCCAAGTGCAAGGCCGAGGCCGATGCCCAGCGCCGCCTGAAGAACGTCTTCGCGCACACCGCGCCGCCGCCGCCCTCCGAGGGGCTGCTCGCGCGGCTCCAAGGGCTGCCCGCCGGCCCCGGAGGTGACGACGACCGGGGGGGTCCTTTCGACGGGGGGCGGATCGCCGACTCCGTATTCGGAGCGCTGAACCCCTCGTCGGGACAAGCCCGCGACTCCCGCACCCAGACCTTCGGGTACGTCCCCGAGGGGCCGCACGCGTCCGTGCTTCCCGGCAGGTCCGGCGGCTTCCGGATCCATGACGTCAGGCGTTCGGAAGCGGAGCGCTCGCCCTGGCGCGGACGCAGGTTCGCTTTCGCGGCCGCGAGCGCCGTCTCGTTCGCGGCGATCGCCCTCGGCGGGGCCGTGCCGCTGGACGCTCCACTCCAGGCAGGCCCCCGAGGCGAGGGCTCGGGGAACAACGTCACGCCACTGCGTACGGCCACCGGTTCGGGTTCCGGGGTGACCGGCATCAGGACCACGGAGACCGAGCGCCGCAGCGGGGGCGGCAACAGCCTTGGCAGACCCGACAGTCGGCCGGCCGTCGCCGCGCAGCCCAGCCTGCTGGCCCCGGCCGCGCCGCACAACCACGCCTTCTCCGCACCGATGCTGACGGACACCTCGCTCTCCGGGCCCCCGCTGATACGTCCCACGGGCTCGGCGTTCCAGTTCGCCACCGCGCCCGGTCCCACCCCCACGGCCACACCCGTTCCCCCACATATCGCTGCTCCGGCGCATCCTGCTGCGCCCCGCTCACCCCGCCACTGACCGCGACCTGCGCGGAGATTCGCAAACCTGGTTGAATCCTCTGAGGGGTGCCCCACTGGGGCGCGCAGTGGTCGGCAGTTTGCGGGGAGAGCATGGACGACGGGAAGCCCACCGGACCCAAGGCGAAGTGGTGGAGTCGGCCCAGCGCGGGACGTGCGAACCACCCCGAGGCGCAGATTCAGGAGCCGGTGACGGTTCCTGAACCAGCTCTGGTGGCCGCGCCCGAGGAGGTACCGGACACCGAGGTCACAGCGGAGCTTCCGCCCACTTCTCCGTCGCCGACTTCTCCGCCGTCCAGTGCTCCGCCGTCCAGGCCCAAGCCGCTGCACGAGCCCGACGAGTACAGCACCCCGCCGTACGGCGGGCCGGGCCCCTGGGCCCCCGCACCGCCCGTACAGCGGCCGGTGCCGACGCCGGCACACGGCACGGCCATTCCGCCGCAGTACAGCGCGCCGAACGGCCCGGCACCGGCGTCGGGCGGCGGATACGCCCCGCCGCCGCAGCCCCAGCCGCATGCGCACCCGCAGCCCCTGGTCCCGGCTCAGCCGGGGCCCTCGCTCTGGCTGCAGTACGACCCGTGGAGCACCCCCGGCCGGCCGCTGACCCACGTCGGCGAGCCCGCCAGGAAGAAGCGCCGTGGATCGCTGCTCGTCGGAGCCGTCCTGCTGGCGCTGGTCGCCGGCGGGATCGGCGGCGGCATCGGCGCGTACATCGAACGCAACGGCGGCATCACCGACATCGAACTCCCGCAGGCGTCCAAGGACAACGGCCACCGCGCGCCCGACAGCGTCGCGGGCATCGCCGCCAGCGCGCTGCCGAGCGTCGTCACCCTCCATGTCAGCGGCAGCGGCGCACAGGGCACCGGCACCGGCTTCGTACTCGACCAGCAGGGCCACATCCTGACCAACAACCATGTCGTGGACCCGGCAGGCTCCGCCGGAGAGATCTCCGTCACGTTCAGCGGCGGCGAGACCGCCAAGGCGACCCTCGTCGGCAAGGACAGCGGCTACGACCTCGCAGTCGTCAAGGTCACCGGTGTCTCCCACCTCAAGCCGCTGCCCCTCGGCAACTCCGACAGCGTCCAGGTCGGCGACCCGGTCGTGGCCATCGGCGCGCCCTTCGACCTCCAGAACACCGTGACCTCCGGCATCATCAGCGCCAAGGAGCGCCCCATCACGGCGGGCGGCGAGAAGGGCGACGGCAGCGATGTCAGCTATGTCGACGCGCTCCAGACCGACGCCCCGATAAACCCCGGCAATTCGGGCGGACCGCTGGTGGACACCAAGGCCCGTGTCATCGGCATCAACAGCGCCATCCGTGCCGCCGACACCGGCTCGGGCCCCGAGGGCGGCCAGGCGGGCTCCATCGGACTCGGCTTCGCCATCCCCATCAATCAGGGCAAGCGCGTCGCCGAGGAACTGATCAACACCGGCAGGGCGACCCATCCGGTGATCGGCGTCAGCCTCGACATGAAGTACACCGGCGACGGCGCGCGGGTCGGCGAGAAGAGCAAGGACGGCACCCCGTCCGTCTCCCCCAAGGGCCCCAGCGCCAAGGCCGGTATCAAGCCGGGCGACGTCATCACCAAGGTCGACGGCCAGCGCGTCCACAGCGGCGAGGAACTGATAGTGAAGATCCGCTCCCACCGCCCCGGCGACCGCCTCGAACTGACCCTGGTCCGCGGTGGGCGTGAACGGACGCTGACCCTCACACTCGGCTCTGCGTCCGGCACATGACGTACAGCGAAACGCCCGCGGCACAGGGCCTGGCACGGGCCGCGGGAAGGTACCGCGCGGACAGTTCGGGCGGGTACCGTGGATCGGGCCCGGACCCCATCCGACCTGCGGGCCGCACAGAACACGAGGAGCAGCAGGGTGTTCAATGACATAGGCGCACTGGAGCTGGCGGCGCTCGTGGTGCTCGCCGTGCTCATCTTCGGCCCGGACAAGCTGCCGAAAGTCATCCAGGACGTCACCCGCTTCATCCGGAAGATCCGCGAGTTCTCCGAGAGCGCGAAGCAGGACATCCGCAGCGAACTGGGGCCGGAGTTCAAGGACTTCGAGTTCGAGGACCTCAACCCGAAGGCGTACATCCGCAAGCAGCTGAACGAGAACGAGGACCTGAAGGAACTCAAGGACCTCCGCAGCAGCTTCGACCTCAAGAAGGAGATGAACGAGGTCGCGGACGCGGTGAACAGCAACGAATCCAGCACCTCGGTCCCTGCCGCCGTCAACGGCTCGCCCGGCACCCCCGACCTGCTCAAGAAGCGCGAAAAGCTCGATCAGGACGAGCGCCCGCCCTTCGACGCAGACGCCACCTGAGTACCGTCAATCCCTGCGAGCCGGGACAGGGTGGCTATTCTCCATCTGTCCGGCAGTGAGGACGCCCGAGGGGGGCGGGTCCGCTCCGGGCCTCGGACACAGAGGAGGCGGCCGGGTAGATGGAGACGACAAGTCGGCTGGCGGCGCAAGGCACAGTCAGCGATTCCCCTGCCCCCGGCGGGCAGCGCCCGCTCGCGGCGGCACCCGCGGGGACGCCGGCCCGGCGCGCGGTCGACGGATACCTGCGGGCGTTGTTCCCCTGGTACGGCCTCGACGAGGCCTTCACCGGTCCGCGCTGGCTGATGCAGGTCGGCGCCGCGGCGGACGGCACGGTCCAGCACGGCGCGATCGGCCACGGCGACGAGCCGTCGATACGGTCGGAGGCCGGCGGCGCGGAGAGGGAGCGGTTCGCGGCGGTCATCACCGTCGTAGCGAGCCCGGTGCGCGGCAGCGGTGACGGCACGGGTGTCCTGGACGCCACCTCGGTCTCCTCGGCGGCCTGGCTGGCCGGCTCGGGACTGCTGGCCCACACCTGGCCCGCCCAGATGGACCACTCGCTGCGCGACGACTGGCTGGAGCAGCAGACGGAAACCGCGTTCGAGCTGGCCGACGATCTGCACGGACCGGCCTGGTCGGTGCTCTCGCTGCCGGTGGACGGTGTGCCGACGTCCTTCCACTACCGCGAGTCGGAGTTCGGCTGGGTGCTGGCGGGATCGACGCGGGCGGGCGTGCACATCGGTGCGTACGGGCGGGGGATGAGCGCGTACGGGCTGGCCTTCTCCGTGGTCAAGGACCTGGGCGCGTACGCCTGACCGGAGTCGGGGGTCCGGGGGCGCTGTCCCCCGGACCCGGAAGGCCGGAAAGTCGCCTCAGAACTTGTTGCGCGGCGTGATGCCCAGCGACATGCCCGACAGCCCGCGCGCCCGGCCGCCCAGCTTGTCCGCGATCGCCCGCAGTGCCGCGCCCGCAGGGGAGCCCGGGTCGGTCAGGACGACCGGCTTGCCCTCGTCGCCGCCCTCGCGCAGCCGGACGTCGATCGGGATCGAGCCCAGCACCGGCACATTCGCGCCGGTCGTCTTCGTGAGCCCCTCGGCGACCCGACGGCCGCCGCCCGAGCCGAAGACGTCGACGATCTCGTCGCAGTGCGGGCACGGCATGCCCGACATGTTCTCGACGACGCCGACGATCTTCTGGTGGGTCTGTACGGCGATCGAGCCGGCCCGCTCGGCCACCTCGGCCGCGGCCTGCTGCGGGGTCGTGACCACCAGGATCTCGGCGTTCGGCACCAGCTGCGCCACGGAGATCGCGATGTCGCCGGTGCCCGGCGGCAGGTCGAGAAGCAGCACGTCCAGGTCGCCCCAGTACACGTCCGCGAGGAACTGCTGGAGCGCGCGGTGCAGCATCGGGCCGCGCCAGACCACCGGGGCGTTGCCCGGGGTGAACATCCCGATCGAGATGACCTTCACGCCGTTCGCGGACGGCGGCATGATCATGTTCTCGACCTGGGTGGGACGGCCGTCCACGCCGAGCATGCGCGGCACGCTGTGCCCGTAGATGTCCGCGTCCACGACGCCGACCTTCAGCCCGTCGGCCGCCATGGCCGCCGCCAGGTTCACGGTCACGGAGGACTTGCCGACGCCGCCCTTGCCCGAGGCCACCGCGTACACCCTGGTCAGCGAGCCCGGCTTGGCGAACGGCACCTCGCGCTCGGCGGTGCCGCCGCGCAGCGAGGCCGCCAGCTCGCGCCGCTGCTCGTCGCCCATCACGTCCAGCGTCACGTCGACGCGCGTGACGCCCTCGACGCGCGCGACGGCGTCGGTCACATTCTGGGTGATCGTCTCGCGCATCGGGCAGCCGGAGACGGTGAGATACACCGTGACGGCGACCGCGCCGTCCGCCCCGATCTCGACCGATTTGACCATGCCGAGGTCGGTGATCGGGCGGTGGATCTCGGGGTCGTTCACCGTCGCCAGTGCTTCAAGCACCGCGTCTTGTGTAGCCATACGGACGATGGTACGGCGCGGGGTGCCACCCCCGGTAAGCCCTAGCGGTCGCCTTCGTCACTCCGGTCTTGGCGCTCGTACGGGAATAGCCGCCGCTCGTCCATCTCCTTCATCAGATCCTGGAATTCGGAGCGGATCCAGTCCCGGGTCGCGACCTCGCCGAGACCCATCCGGAGCGCGGCGATCTCCCGCGTCAGATACTCCGTGTCCGCGATGGAGCGCTCGCCCTGCTTGCGGTCCTGCTCGTACGTGACCCGGTCCCGGTCGTCCTGCCGGTTCTGCGCCAGCAGGATCAGCGGGGCCGCGTAGGACGCCTGAAGCGACAGCATCAGCGTCAGAAAGATGAACGGGAACTCGTCGAAGCGCAGACCCTTGGGCGCGAAGACGTTCCAGAGGAGCCACACGATGATGATCACCGTCATCCAGACGATGAACCGCCCCGTCCCCAGGAAGCGGGCGAACCGCTCGGAGAACCTGCCGAAGGCCTCGGGGTCGTACTGCGGCAGCAGCCTGCGCCGCGGCGCGCGCGGCTGGTCGAGCCGTATGCGGTGACGGGGCAGGGCACTCGCCCCGGCGAGCGTCCGCTCCTTCTGCTCGCCGCGCTCACCCGTCCCGTGCTCGCTGCCGCTACCCATGTGCGGACTCCTCGCGGGCGGACTCGTCCCGGGCGGACTCCTCGTGGGCGGACTCCTCGAAGTCTGTCTCCCGCCAGTCCTCCGGCAGCAGATGGTCGAGTACGTCGTCGACGGTCACGGCCCCCAGCAGCGATCCGCCCTCGTCGACGACGGGCGCCGCCACCATGTTGTACGCCGCGAGATAGCTGGTCACCTCGGGCAGCGGGGTGTCCGGCGCGAGCGGTGGCAGATCGCTGTCCACGATCGAGCTGACCAGTGTGAACGGCGGGTCCCTGAGCAGCCGCTGGAAATGCACCGTGCCCAGGTACTTGCCGGTCGGCGTCTCGTCGGGCGGCCTGCACACGTACACCTGCGCGGCGAGCGCGGGGGAGAGGTCCTGCTGGCGTACGCGCGCCAGCGCGTCCGCGACCGTCGCGTCCGGCCGCAGCACGATCGGCTCGGTGGTCATCAGACCGCCCGCCGTCCGCTCCTCGTACGACAGCAGGCGCCGCACATCGGCGGCGTCGTCCGGCCGCATCAGCGCGAGCAGCCGCTCCTTGTCCTCCTCGGGGAGCTCCGAGAGCAGGTCGGCCGCATCGTCGGGGTCCATCGCCTCCAGGACGTCCGCGGCGCGCTCCTCCTTGAGCTTTCCGAGGATCTCCACCTGGTCGTCGTCGGGCAGTTCCTCCAGGACGTCCGCGAGCCGATCGTCGTCGAGCGCGGCGGCGACCTCGGCACGGCGCTTCGGCGACAGGTGGTGCAGCACATTGGCGAGGTCGGCGGGGCGCAACTGCTCAAAGGTCGCCAGCAGGCTCTCGGCGCCCTGCCCGTTCTCCTCCAGCGAGAAGCCGGTCACGGCCGACCACTCGACGGTCAGCGTCTCGCCCTTGCGGCGCAGCGCCCCGGGCTTTCCCTTGCGCACGAAGACCTTGTCGATCTCCCAGTCGCGGCGGGCGGGCAACTGCTGGATCGAGACGTCGAGGACGGCCACCTCCTCGCCGGTGTCCACGATCCGTACGCGCCGGTCCAGCAGTTCGCCGAGCACCAGCCGCTCGGTGGGGCGCTGCTCGAAACGGCGCATGTTCAGTACGCCGGTGGTGATGACCTGGCCCGACTCCACGCCGGTTACCCGGGTCATCGGGAGGAAGATCCGGCGGCGGCTGAGCACTTCGACGACCATGCCGAGCAGGCGCGGCGGGCGGCGGCCCACGCGCAGCATCGCGACCAGGTCGCGCACACGTCCCACCTGGTCTCCGTGGGGGTCGAACACAGGCACACCGGCGAGGTGGGAGACAAAGATCCGAGGGGCGCCCGCTGCCATGCTCCGCACCTCCTTTTTTGCCCGCGAATACCGCTGTTTGAGGGCTTCAGGCTAGCCCGTACCGTTCCGCGCCGCCCTGGCTGGACGTCCGGACGGGACCCTTCCGATCGATGCCCCCGGCACGGGTACGCTGCGACCTGCCACCACGACAAGCAGATGAGAGGCAGTGCGCTTGTGACTCCCCTCCCTCCGGTTCTCCGGGCCCGCCGGGCCGCGCTCTCCGTGGCGCTCTGCGCCGTGCTGACCGCGGTACTCACGGCGTGCGGCGAGGACCCGGACGCAGGGACCAACGGCATCGCCAAGCTGTCCGCGGCCGAGATCGAGACGAAGGCACGCGCGACGGCGGACGCGGCCACGTCGGTACGGCTCTCCGGGACGCTGGTCAGCAAGGGCGGCACGTACAAGCTCAACATGCGCCTCAAGCACGACGGCGGCACCGGCTCGGTCACCTCGAAGGACAACACCTTCGAGCTGCTGCGGATCGGGGACGCGCTCTACCTCAAGGCCGACGCGGGCTTCTGGACCCACGTGGACGGCGAGGGCGACGAGAAGCCGGGTACGTCGGACTCCCAGGCGGCGGGCAAGCTCAACGACAAGTACGTGAAGGTCCCGAAGGGGGACCCGGCGTACAAGCAGTTCCGCGGCTTCACGGACATGGATGTGCTGCTGGAGGGCCTGCTCGGGATGCAGGGCGATCTCAGCAAGGGCGACCGTACGCAGGTGGGCGGCGTCCGCACGATCAAGGTCATGGCGGGCGAGGGCACGGGCGGCACGCTCGACGTCTCGCTGGAGGGCAAGCCGTATCCGCTGCAGTTCGCGCGGGCGGGCGGGGCGGGTGTGCTGACGCTGGGGGACTGGGACAAGGACTTCGCGCTGGCGGCGCCGTCGAAGGACGAGACGGTCGACTACGGCCAGAAGCTCCCGAAGACGAGCGACTAGGGGTTGTCCGGCGGATCAGGCTGGATCAGGGAGCGGCGTCATGCGGCTTCGGATCCAAGACGGAGGAGGGAGGCATGGCGGAGCCATGCCGACCGACGACAACGCCGGAGACGGAGTCGCAAGGCGTCGCGAGCCCAGCCTGATCCGCCGGACACCCCCCAGGGCGCGGTGACTGGCTAGCCGCTCTTCCGCTTGCGCTTCATGAGCAGCCGCGGCAGCCCCGCAGGCACAGGAAGGCGCGTCGTCGCCGTCGTCGGCAGCGGGGCCGCCGCTCCCGAGTCGGGCGGGAAGTCGGTGTTCGCGTCCTGCGGCTCCAGGCGCAGCACCCGGCACTCACGTGCCCAGCGCTCCGTCATCTGCTCGGCGTCCGGCGCGTTCAGCCGCTTGCCCTTCAGTTCGGCGACGGCCGACTCCCAGGCCTCGGAGTGCGGCTCCAGTTCGTTCACCGTCGCCGTCCAGGCGATCAGCCGGCCGCCCTTGTCCTTGCTGCGGACCGTGACCTCGGCCGTCGCGCCGTTCGCCAGCTGCGGCAGGGGCTGCTCGCCGGGCCCGTCGCCCACGACATGCGCGGCGCCCTCGTGCCAGACGTGCCACAGGGCCCTCGTGGGACCCCCGCCGCGCACCCAGATGAGGCCGGACTTCTTCGTGGCCTCCTCGACGAGCGCCTGGCCGAGCAGCTTTTCTGTCATGCGGGCAGCCTATCTACAGCCAGCCGTTGCGCTTGAGGGTGCGGTGGATCGCGAGGCAGAGCCCGATGATGCCGGTGAGCACCATGGGGTAGCCGTACTTCCAGTGCAGCTCCGGCATGTGGTCGAAGTTCATGCCGTACACGCCGCAGACGGCCGTCGGCACGGCGATGATCGCCGCCCAGGAGGTGATCTTGCGCATGTCCTCGTTCTGCGCGACCGTCGCCTGCGCCAGATTGGCCTGGAGGATGGAGTTGAGCAGCTCGTCGAAGCCGATGACCTCTTCCTGTACCCGGGCGAGGTGGTCGGCGACATCGCGGAAGTACTTCTGGATGTCGGGGTCGACCAGCCGCATCGGCCGCTCGCTCAGCAGCTGCATCGGCCGCAGCAGCGGGGACACGGCCCGCTTGAACTCCAGCACCTCACGCTTGAGCTGGTAGATCCGGCCCGCGTCGCTGCCCCGCGGGCTGCCTTTCGCGGGCGCCGAGAAGACATCGATCTCGACCTCGTCGATGTCGTCCTGCACCGCCGCGGCCACCGCGATGTAGCCGTCGACGACATGGTCCGCGATGGCGTGCAGCACCGCCGAAGGCCCTTTGGCGAGCAGTTCGGTGTCCTTCTGCAGCCCGTGCCGCAGCGCCCGCAGCGAGCCCTTGCCGCCGTGCCGCACCGTGATGACGAAGTCCCGGCCGGTGAAGCACATCACCTCACCGGTCTCGACGACCTCGCTCGTCGCCGTGAGCTCGGCGTGGTCGACGTAGTGGATCGTCTTGAAGACGGTGAACAGCGTGTCGTCGTAGCGCTCCAGCTTGGGCCGCTGATGGGCGTGAACCGCGTCCTCGACGGCCAGCGGGTGCAGCCCGAACTCCGCCGCGATACCCGCGAATTCGGCTTCCGTCGGCTCATGCAGCCCGATCCACGCGAAGCCGCCGGCCTCGCGCACCCGCAGCATCGCCTCGTGCGGCGTCTGGCAGACGTCGGTGTCCAGCCGCTTCCCGTCGCGGTAGACCGCGCAGTCGACGACGGCGCTGGAGGCGGACGGGTCGCGGGTGGTGTCGTACGTGTTGTACGGGGTGCTGCTCTTGCGCAGGGCCGGGCGCACCGCTGCGCGCAGGTCACGGATCATCGACATGGCGGGCTCCTTCACGGAGAGGCCGTCGGCGAGTGGCGTGGCACAGCCCGGAATGGGGACGTGATGCATACGTCCGCAAAGCGGGCGGCACCGCGGGATTCGCGGTGACGGCGTTCGCTACAGACAGGCAAAAACGAAGTGCTCTTCCGTCGTGCGAAAAGCCGCGGGCCCCGTGCGGGAAGGCCTCAGATCACCTAGGAGAGGTGTCGAGCGGAAGAGCGGTTGGTACTGCACGGTCGACTTCGATCCACCGCAGACCCCACCTCCTCCGGCCGGTCCCCCGTAGGGGATGACGTGTCGTCGGGACTGAAGAGCAACTCCCCCAGAGCTCCGCCTGGGGGTGCCCCCATCAGCGTGCCGTCCCGACCAGCGGCCAAGACTATCAGCCGACAGAGGGTCAATCCCTTGCTTTGCCCGTTCCATACGCGCTTTATGCTCGCGACATGGAAGATGTTCTTGCTCTGGTCGAAGCCAGGCTGCGCACGGCACTTGGCGAACCGGACGCGCGCGCCGCGGTGACCTTCCTCGGTACGGACCGTATCGAGGTGCTGCGGTTCCTGGACCACGACGGCGACGGGGACATCGTTCGCTACGCCACTCTTGGCATGTCCGCGCACCCGATGACGGACCCCACGGCAGCCCTTGCCGACCCGGTGAAGGGGCCGCGCGCGGAGCTGGTCCTTTCCGTACGGGGCGGGCTCGCCGACACCGGCAAGGTGCTGCGCCCTCTCGCCGTGCTCGCCGCGTCACCGCAGGTCGAGGGCGTGGTGGTGGCGCCCGGCGCCTCGCTGGACGTCGGCGATCCGCTGTGGCCGTCCGCGCCGTTCAGCTCGGTGCTCGTCGCGGAGCCGGGCGGTCTTGTCGAGGATCTGGAACTGGATGCACCGATGGACCCGGTGCGCTTTCTTCCGCTGCTGCCGATGACGTCGAACGAGGCGGCCTGGAAGCGGGTGCACGGCGCGCAGGAGCTCCAGGAGCGCTGGCTGACCCACGGCACGGACCTGCGCGATCCGCTGCGCAGGTCCGTCACTCTGGACTGAACTCCGGACTGCCGAAAGCTGACGAGGGCACACGCCGGACGGGTGATCGTCCTTGACGCGACGACGGCCGGGGAGGACCGTGGGGCGCTATGAGGGGCGAACCCAGTTGCCCGAAGTGCGGTGGCCGGGTCAGGGCGCCCGGTCTCTTTGCCGACTCCTGGCAGTGCGACGTGCACGGCGCCGTGCATCCGCTGCAGCCGGTGATCCCGCCCAGCGTCGAGGCCCTCGGTGTCGTCGTGCACCGCGCGAAAGTCCCTGTCTGGATGCCCTGGCCGCTGCCCGTCGGCTGGCTGTTCACCGGTGTCGCCTACGCGGGCGACGACCGCAGCGGAGGCCGCGCGACCGCGGTGGCCTGTTCGGGCCCCGGCCCACTCGGCGGCATAGGTGAACTCCTGCTGGTCGCCGAGGAACTGGGCGTCGGCCTCGGAGCGCGCTACGCGGGGATGGACGGCCCCGACCCCGGCCCGCACATCTGCGTCGACAAGCCGTCACAGGCCAAGGTCCTCGCCGCCGGCCGCCCCACCCCGCTGTGGCATGTCGCCGATGCGCCCGACGATCGCGCGGTGTTCGCCGGCGAGGCGCGCGGGCTGTGGCTGTGGGCGATCGTCTGGCCCGAGCAGTCCGGGCTGCTCATGTACGACGAGCTGGTGCTGACGGATCTGCGGGACGCGGGCGCGGAGGTGGAACTACTGCCCTGCGGGGCGCTGTCGCCCCGCCTGCTGTCGTGAACCGGGGCTGAGGGGGGTTGTTCGAATCCCCGATACACTTGACCGTCCCTTGTCCGCCTCCCGTCCCTGGAGTCACGCGTCGTGCGCATCGATCTGCACACCCACTCCACGGCATCGGACGGCACGGACACCCCGGCCGAACTGGTACGCAACGCCGCAGCTGCCGGACTGGACGTCGTCGCGCTCACCGACCACGACACCACCCGCGGCCACGCCGAGGCGATCGCCGCGCTCCCCGAGGGCATGACCCTGGTCACCGGCGCCGAACTCTCCTGCCGCATCGACGGGGTGAGCCTGCATCTGCTGGCGTATCTCTTCGACGCCGACGAGCCGGACCTGCTGCGCGAGCGTGAGCTCGTACGGGACGACCGGGTGCCGCGCGCCCAGGCGATGGTGGCCAAGCTCCAGGAGCTGGGTGTCCCCGTCGAGTGGTCGCAGGTCGCCCGTATCGCCGGAGAAGGCTCGGTCGGCCGCCCGCACATCGCGTCCGCGCTGGTCGAGCTCGGCGTCGTGCCCACCGTCTCCGACGCGTTCACCACGGAGTGGATCGCCGACGGCGGCCGTGCGCACATCACCAAGCACGAGCTGGACCCCTTCACCGCGATCCGGCTGGTCAAGGCCGCCGGCGGCGTCACCGTGTTCGCGCACCCGCTCGCCGTCAAGCGCGGCCGCACCGTGCCCGAGAGCGCCATAGCGGAACTGGCAGCGGCTGGTCTCGACGGCATTGAGATCGATCACATCGACCATGACGAGGCGGCGCGCGCCCGGCTGCGCTCACTGGCCGCCGACCTCGGCCTCCTGGGCACCGGATCCAGCGACTACCACGGCAGCCGCAAGACGTGCCGGCTCGGGGAGTTCACCACCGACCCGGAGATCTACGGCGAGATCACGCGCCGCGCGACGGGCGCGTTCCCGGTGCCGGGCACGGGCGGACGTCCCGCGTAGCCTCTTCGCCCTCCCTCCGTTCCTCTTCTCGCTAGGCCCTCACTGTGTTCGACGCTGCCATTTTCGGCTCTCTCTTCCTGACTCTATTTGTCATCATGGATCCCCCCGGGATCACTCCGATCTTCCTCGCGCTGACCTCCGGCCGGCCCGCCAAGGTGCAGCGCCGCATGGCCTGGCAGGCCGTCGCGGTCGCCTTCGGTGTGATCACCGTCTTCGGCATCCTGGGCCAGCAGATCCTGGACTATCTGCATGTCTCAGTGCCCGCGCTGATGATCGCGGGCGGTCTGCTCCTGCTGCTCATCGCGCTCGACCTGCTGACCGGCAAGACGGACGAGCCCCAGCAGACGAAGGACGTCAATGTCGCCCTCGTACCGCTGGGCATGCCGCTGCTCGCCGGGCCCGGCGCGATCGTCTCGGTGATTCTGGCCGTGCAGCACGCCGACGGCGCCGCCCAGCAGGTGTCCGTGTGGGCCGCGATCGTCGCGATGCATGTGGTGCTCTGGCTGACCATGCGCTACTCGCTGCTGATCATCCGGCTGATCAAGGACGGCGGCGTGGTGCTGGTGACCCGGCTCGCGGGCATGATGCTGTCCGCGATCGCCGTGCAGCAGATCATCAACGGCATCACCCAGGTGATCCAGAGCTCCTGAGCTGCCGCAACAACACAGTGCGCCCCCGTACGGAGATCCGTACGGGGGCGCGGTGCGTCACATCACAACGTCATGAAGCGTTACGAGGCCGTGGTTTCGGCGGGTCGGATGTAGATGCGCTGGCCGATCGAAGCGGCCTGCTGCACGATCCGGTTGACGGAGGCGGCGTCTACAACGGTGGTGTCCACGGCGGTGCCGTCGACGTCGTTGAGTCGCATGATTTCGAAGCGCAAGGCTTCTCCCTTCGTCTGATCCTCCTGCTGGAGAACTGATGGCGACGGTTCCCCGTCGGTGTTCTGTAGTGGTTCAACGGTATGCACCCTGCAAACATTCCCTACGCTAAGGAAATTTTTTGGATGCCTAACTACTGGCAGGTAGAGGCGGGGCCACGGAGAATGAGCCTCGTATGAACGATGCAGAGATCAACGAGATCAGCGCCCGCCTGGAGCGCACCAACGAGCTGCTCCATCGCATGCTCGCCGAGGTCGCCAAGACGCCTTCGACCCATGCCATCTTCGTGGACGCCGGTTACGTCTATGCTGCGGCCGGGTTGCTTGTGGCGGGCACCGAGGACCGGCGCTCCTTCGATCTGGACGCCGAGGGGCTGATCGAGGCCTTCATCGACAAGGCCCGCACGATCTTCGCGGACAGCAGACTGCTGCGGGTGTACTGGTACGACGGCGCACGCCGCCGTATCCACACCTCCGAGCAGCAGTCCATCGCCGAGCTGCCGGACGTCAAGGTGCGCCTGGGCAATCTCAACGCGAACAACCAGCAGAAGGGCGTCGACTCACTCATCCGTACGGACCTGGAGTCACTCGCCCGGCACCGCGCGATCAGCGACGCGGCCCTCGTGGGTGGCGACGAGGACCTGGTCTCGGCGGTCG
Organism: Streptomyces sp. NBC_01481; assembly: GCF_026339995.1. GTDB lineage: Bacteria > Actinomycetota > Actinomycetes > Streptomycetales > Streptomycetaceae > Streptomyces. Next base: position 431,923 of record NZ_JAPEPT010000005.1, read on the forward strand.
AGGCGGCGCAGGGGTACGGGGCACGGGTCCATCTGTGGGGCATCGAGGCGGGGGACGGACGCAATCAGGCCGAACCGCTGCTGTGGGAGGTCGACAGCCAGCGGACGTTCGACCTCGACTTCTGCCGTCCCTACATCACCCGCCGCCCAGTCACGACGTACGAGAACGAGGGCGCTCCGCCGCCGTCACGCGACGAGGTGCGCTTCGTGGGGGCGCAGATCGCGGCGACATGGCTGGCGGAGCGGGGGCGGGAGCCGATGGCGGAGCTGCTGCCCGGCCATCCCTATCTGCCCGGGCCGGTGGACCAGGACCTGCTCATCGAGGCGGAGCGGGTCCTGCAGCGCTCGCTCCGGGGGCATGCGGTGCTGAGACGGGCACTGCGGGACGGGTTCTGGCAGCACCTGCAGGCTCAGTACTGATCCCAGAACGACACCAGGGCCGCTGCCGTCTCGGCGGGACGGCCGGTGTTCGGTGAGTGCTCGGCCCCGGCGATGACCGTCCGGCGGGCGTCCAGGCGCCGTGCCATCTCGTCCAGCAGCGGTACCGGCCAGGTGTCGTCGCGCTCGCCCGACACCACATGCTTGGGCATCTGTACGGCGGCGAGCGCGTCGACCCGGTCGGGCTCCACGGTCAGGGCGCGGCCGGTGGCGATCAACTGGGACGGGTTGTGCCGCAGCCAGCGTCGGCGCAGGTCCTCGCCGTTGGTGGGGTCGGTGTCCGCGTCCTCGGGCGGGTCGAGCGCCTTCATCGCCTGCCACACCTCGTCCATGCTCAGCACCGCGAGCGCGTCGCTGAGCATCTTCACCTTCTGCTGCTGGGCCGGCGAGATCTGTGCGGGCCCGGAGGAGACGAGGGTCAGGGTGCGGAAGGGGGCGGGGGCGATCAGGACGGCGGCGCGGGCGATCTGTCCGCCGAGCGAGTGCCCGAGGAGATGGACCGGGCCGTCCTGGACCGCCTCGGCCTGGGCAAGCACGTCGCGGGCCAACTCGGCCTGGGCGTAGGCCTGTTGGTCCTCGGGGCCATCGGTCTCGTACTGCCCGCGCCCGTCGACGGCGACAGCGCGGTAACCGGCCATGGTGAGGGGCTCGAGCAACGCGATGAAGTCCTCCTTGCTCCCGGTGTACCCGGGCAGGAGGAGGGCGGTGCCCTTGTGGGGCTGACCGCTCGGACGCGCGTCGAGCACGGCGAACGTGCCGCGCGCGGTGGGGAGGTCGCGGCGAAGGGCACAGGGGGGCGGGGTGAAGGTGGGCGGCCGGCTCATGCGACGAGGCTAACGGGGCCCCGCCCTCGACAGGGGCTCCGCCCCGGACCGCGCTCTCATACGCCGACGGCCCGGCCCCCGCACAGGGGACCGGGCCGTCGGGTTGGTGCATCAGCTCTCGGGCTGGGCTGCCTTCACCGTGCGCGTACGGCGGCGGGGCTTCGCGACCGCCTCGGGGGCGTCCGGAGCCTCGGCCGTCGCGACGGCCTCGACCGGCTTGACGGCGCGGACGCGGCGGCGGGGCTTGGTTTCCGGCTCGGTGGGGGGTGCGATCTGGAAGTCGACCTCGGCCTCGACCGGCTTGACGGCGCGGACGCGGCGGCGGGGCTTGGTCTCCACCTCGACCTCGGGCGTGATCTCGACCTCGACGGCCTTGGCGGCACGCGTCCGGCGGCGGGGCTTCGGCTCGGCCTCGGCTTCGACCTCGGGCGTGATCTCGACCTCGACCGGCTTGGCGGCGCGGGTGCGGCGACGCGGCTTGGCCTCGACCTCGACCACCGTGTCGGTCGCCTCGACCGTGTCCACGGCCGTCGTCGCCGCTCCCACCCGGGTGCGGCGGCGGCGCCGCGGAGTGCGGGGCTCCGCGGGGGCGTCCGTGGTTTCGGTCGTCACCTCGGTCGTCGGCTCCGCCGTCTCCGGCGTGGAGCCGCCGCGCGTACGGCGGCGCTGTCGCGGAGTGCGCGGCGCGCGCGGTGCACGCTCCTCGGTGGCATGCGCGGACTTGCGGCCGCGGCCGCCCGTCTCGCCCAGGTCCTCGACCTCTTCCGCCCCAAGACCGGCGCGGGTGCGCTCTGCGCGCGGCAGGACGCCCTTCGTGCCCGCCGGGATGCTCAGCTCCTCGAACAGGTGCGGCGACGTGGAGTACGTCTCGACCGGGTCGCTGAGGCCGAGGTCCAGCGCCTTGTTGATCAGCTGCCAGCGCGGGATGTCGTCCCAGTCGACCAGCGTGATCGCGATGCCCTTGGCCCCCGCGCGGCCGGTGCGGCCGATGCGGTGGAGGTAGGTCTTCTCGTCCTCGGGCGACTGGTAGTTGATGACATGCGTCACACCCTCGACGTCGATGCCACGAGCGGCGACATCGGTGCAGACGAGGACGTCCACCTTGCCGTTGCGGAAGGCACGCAGCGCCTGCTCGCGCGCGCCCTGGCCGAGGTCGCCGTGGACCGCGCCGGAGGCGAAGCCACGGGTCTGCAGCTGCTCGGCGATGTCGGCCGCCGTGCGCTTGGTGCGGCAGAAGATCATCGCGAGCCCGCGGCCGTCGGCCTGCAGTATGCGGGAGACCATCTCCGGCTTGTCCATGGAGTGCGCGCGGTACACGTACTGCGCGGTGTTCGCGACGGTCGCGCCCTCGTCGTCCGGCGAGGTCGCGCGGATGTGTGTGGGCTGCGTCATGTAGCGGCGGGCGAGGCCGATGACCGCACCCGGCATGGTCGCCGAGAACAGCATCGTCTGGCGCTTGGGCGGCAGCAGCTGGATGATCTTCTCGACGTCGGGCAGGAAGCCCAGATCGAGCATCTCGTCGGCCTCGTCGAGGACGAGTGCGCGCACATGCGAGAGGTCGAGCTTCTTCTGGCCGGCCAGGTCGAGCAGCCGGCCCGGGGTGCCGACGATCACGTCGACGCCCTTCCTGAGCGCCTCGACCTGGGGTTCGTACGCACGGCCGCCGTAGATGGCGAGCACGCGGACGTTACGCACCTTGCCGGCGGTCAGCAGGTCATTGGTGACCTGCGTGCACAGCTCGCGGGTCGGGACGACCACCAGAGCCTGCGGGGCGTCGGTCAGCTGCTCGGGCTTCGCCCGGCCGGCCTCGACGTCCGCGGGGACGGTGACGCGCTCAAGCAGCGGCAGACCGAAACCGAGGGTCTTGCCCGTGCCGGTCTTGGCCTGGCCGATGACATCGGTGCCTGTGAGGGCAACGGGGAGCGTCATCTCCTGGATGGGGAAGGGGGACATGATGCCGACGGCCTCAAGGGCCTCGGCGGTCTCGGGGAGGATCCCAAGATCCCGGAAAGTCGTAGTCAGGGTGCTGCCTCTTCTGTGAGACGCGGCACGAGGCGAACGATGGGGGTCGTACCGCACCTGGGTACTGGGCCGGCCGTGGGTTGGCCGGATGGCGCGGGACCACTGCCGTCGCTCGAGCGTCATGCCGCTGAGGGGGCCCCTCATCTGCGGTCGTACGCAACTGTGCGCACGGTCCGCGCGGAGGGCGGTCGGTTCGGAGCCGATCGTGCCACCGACCGGGCATCCTCAAGGGACTCTGGGGAACAAGTCCCCCAGTCATACATGCGATCGCCCGTCGAGTAGCTAGAACGCTCGACAGGCGCATTACCACTGTACCCCGGAATCGCGCATGTGTGTTGGGCGAATTCGTAGGAACCTCACTACGGGCGAGGCTGACCAGGCCCTTCCGCCCTGCGGTGAGCGGGCTATTGTGCGCTTCATGGAGACGCCTGACAACGCCACTGAACCCACCGGAATCGCCGCCCAGGACTGGGCAACGGCGTCCGCCGACCCCCAGTACCGCGCCGCCGTCGTGGATCTGCTGGGCGCGCTCGCGTACGGCGAGCTGGCGGCCTTCGAGCGGCTCGCCGAGGACGCCAAGCTCGCACCTACGCTCGGCGACAAGGCGGAGCTGGCGAAGATGGCCTCCGCGGAGTTCCACCACTTCGAGCAGCTGCGCGACCGGCTCACCGCCATCGACGCCGAGCCGACCGCCGCGATGGAGCCCTTCGCCCAGGCCCTGGACGACTTCCACCGCCAGACCGCGCCGTCCGACTGGCTCGAGGGCCTGGTCAAGGCGTACGTCGGCGACTCGATCGCCAGCGACTTCTACCGCGAGGTCGCGGCCCGCCTGGACACCGACACCCGCGGGCTGGTGCTCGCCGTGCTCGACGACACGGGCCACGGCAACTTCGCGGTCGAGAAGGTGCGCGCCGCGATCGAGGCCGAGCCGCGCGTCGGCGGACGCCTCGCGCTGTGGGCGCGCAGGCTGATGGGCGAGGCGCTCTCGCAGGCGCAGCGGGTGGTGGCGGACCGCGACGCGCTCTCCACGATGCTCGTGGGCGGTGTGGCGGGCGGCTTCGACCTCGCGGAGGTGGGCCGGATGTTCTCCCGGATCACCGAGGCGCACACCAAGCGCATGGCGGCCCTGGGGCTGGCGGCTTAGGCCCTGTCCGGCCGATCTTGCCGGGCTCGCGTGCCCTGGCAGGGCACCTCGCTGCGTTGTCGTCAGTCGCCTACGCTCCGCGTGGGCTCCTTCCTCCGCCTTGCGATGCACCACGCCAGACCCCGCTCGCTGATCCGGCCTGATCGACCGGACAGGACCTAACTCTCGGTCGACTCGGGCGGCTTGCGCGCCTCGCTCGGCTCGGAGGACTCCGGGGATTTGGGCGACTCGGTCGACTCCGGAGCTTTCGGCGGCTTCCGCGGCTCCTCGGGCTTCGCGGAAGCCGCTTCGGGCGGCCTCAGAAAGGGAACGCCCGGCGCAGCCGGCCCGTCGACGGCCTGATCAGCAGCGAGAGCAGTACGGCTCCGACGGCCACCGCGCCCGCCAGCACCGCCAGGGTGTGTCCCGGACCGAGCGCCGCATGCGTCACATACGCGCCGAACAGGGCTCCGAGCGGACCTGAGGTGAGCACCACGCGGCGCGACGGGAGACGGTCCGGCAGCTGCCGGACAGCGGCCCAGGCGAGGGCGAGTCCGAGCAGGACTGAACCGAGCGCTTCCAGCAGCACTGCTGATCACCTCACGGATGCCGGTGCGGGCAAATCGGTCGTAGCCCGTACTACCCGGCCCTCGTGGACTACAACCCTCGCTGAGCAGCGGAAGAGGGCCCGGCCGGGAATTCCCGCCGGGCCCTCTTCGTGCTGCTTCAGTAGTACTGCTTCAGTGACGTCTCGGCGCCCTACAGCGCGCCGAAGCCAACGCGCCGTACCGCCGGCTCGCCGATCTCGACGTACGCGATCCGGTCGGCCGGCACCAGGACCTTGCGGCCCTTGTCGTCCGAGAGGCTGAGCAGCTGCGCCTTGCCGGCCAGAGCGTCGCCCACCGCGCGCTCGACCTCCTCGGCGGACTGCCCGCTCTCCAGAACGATCTCCCGGGGCGCGTGCTGCACGCCGATCTTGACCTCCACGGCTATGTCCCTCCGAACGGTCAGTGCGTTGCGCGGTCAGCCGCGCTGTACGCAGCACACACTAGCCCGGCGAACGGACCCGGCAGACGTCCCCGGTGAACGCCAGGAGCGAACACCGGCCGGTCAGTCTCCCTGCTGGTCGGTGCCGTGCCCTGTGTGCTGGTCGGTGCCGTGCAGCGGGAAGCCGGCGATGCCCCGCCACGCAAGCGAGGTCAGCAGCTGTACGGCCGTATCGCGCGGAATGGCGGAGGCGCTGGAGAGCCAGTACCTGGCCACCACCTGCGAGACCCCGCCGAGGCCCACGGCCAGCAGCATGGACTCCTCCTTGGACAGGCCCGTGTCCTCGGCGATCACGTCCGAGATCGCCTCGGCGCACTGGAGCGAGACCCGGTCCACGCGCTCGCGCACGGCGGGCTCGTTGGTCAGGTCGGACTCGAAGACCAGCCGGAAGGCACCACCCTCGTCCTCTACGTACGCGAAATAGGCGTCCATGGTGGCGGCGACGCGCAGCTTGTTGTCGGTCGTCGACGCGAGCGCCGTACGGACCGCGAGCAGTAGCGACTCGCAGTGCTGGTCGAGCAGCGCGAGATAGAGCTCGAGCTTGCCCGGGAAGTGCTGGTAGAGCACCGGCTTGCTGACGCCTGCCCGTTCGGCGATGTCGTCCATGGCGGCCGAGTGGTATCCCTGGGCCACGAAAACCTCCTGGGCAGCGCCCAGAAGCTGGTTCCTGCGGGCTCGGCGTGGCAGGCGTGTGCCCCGTGGGCGCGCTGCCTCTGTCTGCTCGATGGCTGTCACGCCGCCTCCCAAAATCGTTCCGTGCGCGCTGTGCGCAGCGCCGCCATCGTACTTTTGGGTAACCCGGCTGTGCGTGCTGCGAGCGCAGAATTTCACGGACCGGACAGTCGCGGTAGCTCCCTACTCGGGGGCAATCAGGGGCAGGTCACCGGTAGTCGTCCTCGTCGAGAGCCACCACCCGGGCCTGTTCCACGGCGTCGGCCACGTTCGCCGAGTCCAGCCCATTGGGGCTGACCTGGTCGTCCTGCTCGGATTGCAGGTCTTTGAGCTGTTCCGCCGCATCGGCCTCGGGGACCTCCTCGTCGAGTGCGGCGGCCTGGTCGTCTTCTTCGAAAGTTTCCGGGTCGGTGGGATCGACAGGCATGCGGCACCGCTTTCCATGGAGAGCGCCTTTCCTACGAGCGTAGGAGCTACTGATTCGCGGCGCTATGCGATGTGTGATGCCGAACACACGAACCACGGTGTGATCGTCTCGTAACATTGCCGCATGTCTTCGACCGAGCTGCCGGGAGTCCGCGCCGCGACCGCTGCCGTGGCCCCCAAGGTCGCGGCCGTACGGGTCGCCGAGGGGGAGGAGCTTCGCTGCGTAACGCTGCCCGGTCTGACGCTCAACGTCAGATCGCGTCCCCCGGCGCGCTCCGGGCTGCCGCACGCGCTGTACGTGCACGGCCTGGGCGGTTCCTCGCTCAACTGGTCCGCGATGATGCCCCTGCTCGAGGATGTCGTGGACGGAGAGGCGCTGGATCTGCCCGGTTTCGGGGACTCCCCGCCGCCGGACGACGGCAACTACTCGCTCACGGGACACGCCCGGGCCGTGATCCGTTTTCTGGACGCCGCGGGGCACGGGCCCGTGCATCTGATCGGCAACTCGCTGGGCGGCGCGGTCTCCACCAGAGTCGCTGCCGTCAGACCCGATCTGGTGCGCACGCTCACCTTGATCTCGCCCGCCCTTCCCGAGCTGCGCGTCCAGCGCTCGGCCGTGCCCACCGCGCTGCTGGCACTGCCCGGTGTGGTCTCGCTCTTCACCAAGATCACCAAGGACTGGTCGGCCGAACAGCGCACAAGAGGCGTGCTCGAACTGTGTTACGGCGACCCCACGCGGGTCACCGACGAGGCGCTGCGCAATGCTGTGGAAGAGATGGAGCGGCGCATACAGCTCCCGTACTTCTGGGACGCCATGGCCCGCTCGGCGCGCGGGATCGTCGACGCGTACACCCTGGGCGGTCAGCACGGACTGTGGCGGCAGGCGGAGCGGGTGCTCGCGCCGACGCTCCTGGTGTACGGAGGACGCGACCAGCTCGTGGCGTACCGTATGGCGCGCAAAGCGGCGGCGGCTTTCCGGGACTCCCGGCTGCTGACACTCCCGGACGCGGGGCACGTCGCCATGATGGAGTACCCGGAAACGGTCGCCCTGGCCATCCGGGAGCTGCTCGACGACTGCGGTGGGAGCTGATTCGGGGCGTGGGACGACATAGTCGCAAGGGCCCCGCACCCAAGGGCTCCGATTCGGACAGCACATCCGGTATAGGGACCGATCGAGCAGGCGGGCGGCGCGGCCGCCCCGCCGCGCCGGGTGCCGAGCAGCACACGCCTTCCGGTTACGGCATAGCGCAGGCCAGGGGCGGACACCCCGAGCAGCACGAGCCGGGCGGTGGCTGGGGCGTACCGCAGCAGTACCAGAACTGGCAGGGTGCCCCGGGCGGGCAGCGGGTGCAGACGCCGCAACCGCCGCCTCGTACGGTGGCCGGCGGGGCGCGAATACCGGGCCCGCGACGGGAGTTCGTCGAGGCCTTCGACCAGCCCCAGGGCAGGGGGCCGCAGGACGATCCGTACGTATCCACAACCACATGGGACGTCGAGCCCGACCCGGCCTTCGATGCGTACATGGACGGCGCGGACGATGACGGCGCGCCCCAGGAGCGGCCCGCCAAGGGCGGCAAGGGGCGCACCTTCACCGGGATCGCCGCCGCCGCGGTGACCACGGTGCTCGCCGTCGTCGTGGCCGGCCAGGTGGCGGCCGACAATCACGGCCACTCCAGCGCCCAGTCCGCGGACCAGGACCGCGGCGGCGCCGAGAGCCCGGCCTCCCGTTCCGAGAACCGGCAGGCCCCGCAGAAGGGCGGTGCCGCCGCTCCCGCGGCCCCGCCCTCGTACCGGCAACTGATGGCCTCACGGTTCGCGCTCGCCCCCAAGCTGAAGGCGAGCGGAAAGTTCGAGGCCGTCCCCGGCTTCGACAAGGCGCCCGGCAAGGGCCGCAAGATCCGCTACCGGGTGGATGTCGAACAAGGCCTCGGACTCGACGGAGCGCTCTTCGCCAAGGCGGTCCAGGAAACCCTGAACGACGACCGCAGCTGGGCGCACGGCGGGGCGATGACCTTCGAGCGGATATCCTCCGGCGATCCCGAATTCGTCATCACGCTCGCCAGTCCCGGCACCACGCACGAGTGGTGCGACAAATCCGGGCTGGATACGGCCGAGGGCAATGTCTCCTGCGATTCCGCGCAGACCCAACGCGTGATGATCAACGCGTACCGCTGGGCCCAGGGATCCGAGACGTACGGCCCCCAGGCGATGCTCACGTACCGTCAGATGCTCATCAATCACGAGGTCGGGCACCGGCTCGGACACGACCATGTGAACTGCCGTACGCCGGGAGCGCTCGCGCCGGTGATGCAGCAGCAGACCAAGTCCCTCGACATCAACGGCATCAAGTGCAGGCCCAACCCCTGGGTGTACCCCGGCAGTTGAGTCCGCCGTGTGGGACGGGTGTCTCAACCCCCCGCACCCGGCGCGTCGGCAGAGGCGGCTGGGTTGATCACTGAAACCGCACCGTAGCGCGACAGAACGCAACCGGCACGCGAAAGTTACGTGCATTCACCCCTTCCGGTGGCGCGATGGACAACCGTCCGTCGCGCCACCGTCGTACCGGCTTAACGTCGTCACGCTGCGAGTCGCCGGACCAACGGCGGCCGCCCACAAGGGAGATCGGGGGTGTGCTCGTGCGGATCGGACTGCTTACGGACGGTGGTTATCCGTATGCGACGGGTGAATCCAGGCTGTGGTGCGACAGGCTTGTGCGCGGGCTGGCGCAGCACGAGTTCGACATCTACGCGCTGAGCCGCAGCGCACAGCAGGAAGACCACGGCTGGATCCAGCTCCCGGCGCAGGTGCAGCGCGTGCGCACCGCCCCGCTCTGGGCGCCCGAGGACGACGGGCACACATACGGCAGACGCGAACGACGGCGCTTCGTCGGCCACTTCGCGGAGCTCGCCGCGGCCGTCTGCGGACCGGGCGAAGGCTTCGCGGACGGCCTCTACGGCCTCGCCGAACTCGCCCGCGAACGCGGCGGCCTCTACGCCGCGCTCCGCTCCGAACTGGCCGTTCGCGCCCTCGAATCCGCCTGCCGCGCCCCGGGCGCGCGCCGCACCGTGCACGCCGCCACCGTCCCGGACTACCTCGCCTTCGCCGACCAGCTGGAGCGCGCCCTGCGCCCGCTCTCTCTTGACTGGTACGGCGACGACGGGCTCGGAGCCGTCGATCTCTGCCATGCCGCGTCCGGCGGATCCGCAGCGCTGTCCGGCCTGCTGGCCAAACGCTTCTTCGGGGTTCCGCTGCTGGTCACGGAGTACGGCGTTCAGCTGCGCGCGCACTATCTGGCCGCGAGCGAGGGCGAGCTGACCGCACCCGTACGCGCCCTGCTCGCCGCCTTCCAGGGCCGACTGGCGGCCGAGGTGTACGCCCAGGCCTCCGTCATCACCCCCGGCAACACGCACGCCAGGCGCTGGCAGGAGAAGTGCGGCGCCGATCGCGCCAAGCTGCGGACCGTCTACCCGGGCATGGAGGCGGATCGGTTCGCCGCGGTCGGCGACGGCGACGACAGCGGTGACGGGCACACCCTGGTGTGGGTCGGCAGGTTCGAGCCCGCCAAGGACCTCATCGCGCTGCTCCACGCCTTCGCCGAGGTGCGCAAGGAGGAGCCGCAGGCGCGGCTGCGGATGTTCGGGGCGCCGGTGCACGGGCCCGAGGCCGCGACGTATCTCGCCCACTGCAAGGCGCTGGCCGCCCAGCTCTTCCCCGACGAGGCCGCCGACGCGCACGCCGTGGGCGACAACCCCGTCTCGTTCGAGGAGATCGGCGGGCCCGAGGCCCCCGAACTCGCCGACGCCTACGCGTCCGGCGGCGTGGTCATCCTGTCCAGCGTCGTCGAGGGCTTCCCGATCAGCCTTGTCGAGGCGATGTTCTGCGCCCGTGCGACGGTGTCGACGGACGTCGGCGCGGTCGTCGAAGTCATCGGCGGTACGGGTCTGGTCGTGCCCCCGCGCAACCCGCGGGCGCTCGCGGACGCGTGCCTCGCGCTGCTGCGCGACACGGAGCGCCGGGAACGGCTGGGCGCCGCCGCACGCGCCCGCGCACTCGAACTGTTCACGATCGAGCAGAACCTGACGGCATTTCGCGGCATTTACCTGGAGCTGATCTCGCACTCCCCGGTGAAGCGAGAAGCCGTCGACGAGGACGGCGAGCCGCTGCCCTTCGCCCACCCCGCCGAGGCGCATGTCCCGGGCCACTGGACGGGCGGCGGCGCCGCGTCCAGCGGCCGCACCCCGCGCTGGGCGGACAACCAGGACCGGGGCGGCGGCCTGGTCGGCGCGGCCGTGACCCCGAAGGAGGCGCGCGCATGAGTACGTCGCGGATCACTGAGAGCGCGGGGGGCGCTCGGGGCACAGGAGAACACGTGGGCGCCCCCGGCGCCGATCCGAGCGCCGGAAGGTCCGGCAGCTCACGGACGATCGGGACCATCGAAGGCACCGGCAGCGGGCCCTCCGACCGGCTCTCCAAGAAGCCCTCCGCTCTCGACGGGGCATGGCCGCCCGTCGGCGACGACGCGCGGGACAGCCGTGGCGACGCCCACCTCGCCGACGTCCGGGATGACGAGCCGGCGAAAACCCGCAAGCCCCCTGCCCCCCGCCGCGGCCCCGCCGACCCCGTCAAGGCGCTGATGCACCGCCACCGGGAGCTGTGCGAGCGCGCCGTCGACCCCTTGGAGATCGCCGCGGGTCTCGAAGCCCACGGCATCACCGACCGGACCGCCGCCCGCTTCCGCCACCGGGACGTCTTCTCGCTCGCCGAGGAGTTGTACGCCCGCGTGCCGCGGGGAGCGGAGTCGGCGGATTCCGTCGGCCGTCCGGCGCGCGCGGCCCAGGCGCGCGCCGGACGCCGCCCCCGAGCCGCCGGGCGCGCACTCCTCACACTCCTGCCAGGCGCCGTCTGCGCCCTCGCCGTCGCCGTTACGGAGGCGATGGACGGCGGTGCCCCAATCGCCGCCGCGGCCGCGGGTGCGATCGGCGTCGCCGTCGCACTCACGCTGTGTCTGCGGCGAGGACCCCTGCGCGCCGAGGGGCGCACGGTCCCTGCCGTACGCCTGTGGACGTTCTGGCTGCTGGCATACGCGGCGTACGGAGAAGGCCTCCTCGACGAGATCGTCGCCGGGGGCCCGGACGGCCCGCTGCCCATGAGCGCCGCCCCACTCGTCGGGCTCGCCCTCGCCGTCGCCCCCGCGGCCGGGTGTGCCCGCCTCTTCTCCGTACAGGCACGGCGCAGGCTGGACGGCAGCCGGGGCCTGGAGGAGTTCGCGTCAGGGATGCGTCCGCTGCTGCTGGGAATCGTCGCCCTGTACGTCGCTGCCCTCGGCACGCTCCTCGTCCTGGCCGGCCTGTTATTTCCCCATCAGGCCCTCGTCCCCGCCGTCGCCCTCGGCGCCCTGCTCTTCCTGGCCAGGCTGCTGATCGTCCACGGCTACCCGGCGTCCGCGTCCGCGGGACTCGCCGTCGCCTGCGGTGCCGAGGCCCTCGCCCCCGCCCTCCTGCTGGCCGGACGCCTGCCCGGCTTCGAGGTCCTGGCGAGTCCCGTCGAGGCGGCCGTCGGCGCCTGGGGCGCCGGTGCCTTACCGGCCATCGCCTGCTCGGCCGCGGCGCTCGGCCTGCTGGCCCATGCCACCGCTGCCCTGTCCCGAGCCTCGGCGCACACCGTCTGACACCCCGCGGAGCCGACATCGCGGGCGCATCCGGCACCCGTGTCGCCACGGGATCCGGCACCCCTTCCGCACCGACAGCAACACCCCTAAGGAGAAAGCGACATGACGCCCCAACCCCCAACAGAGGCCCGTCGGCACACAGGGGCCGCGCGATGAGGGTGCTCCTGCTCGGTGCCAATGGATTCCTCGGCCGCTTCGTCGCCGACCGGCTGCTCGCCGACCCCGCCGTGCACCTGACCGCGCTCGGGCGGGGTGATGACGCCGACGTACGCTTCGACCTGGCCGGAGGCAGCCCGGGCGCGCTCACCCGTTTCCTGGGCGCCGTCCACCCGGGCGTCGTCATCAACTGTGCCGGCGCCACCCGCGGCGGCGCCCGCGAGCTGACCCGGCACAACACCGTCGCCGTCGCCACCGTCTGCGAGGCCCTGCGCCGCAGCGGCTGTGGCGCCCGGCTTGTTCAGCTCGGCTGCGCCTCCGAGTACGGTCCGTCCCAGCAGGGTTCGTCGACCGCGGAGGATGCGATTCCGCGCCCGGGCGGTCCGTACGGCGTCAGCAAGCTCGCCGCCACCGAGCTGGTACTCGGCGCGGGCCTGGACGCCGTCGTGCTGCGGGTCTTCTCGCCCGTCGGCCCCGGCACCCCGGCCGGCTCACCGCTCGGCCGTCTCGCCGAGGCGATGCGCCGCGCGATGCAGTCCGGGGACGGTGAGCTGAAGCTCAGCGGCCTCGGCGTGCAGCGCGACTTCGTCGACGTGCGGGACGTGGCGCGCGCCGTGCACGCCGCCTCGCTCTCCGCCGCGCAGGGCGTGGTCAACATCGGTACGGGACGTGCTGTGCGACTGCGCGACGCGGCCGCCGTCCTGGCCCGGGTCGCGGGCTACGCGGGCGCGCTGCACGAACTCGACGCGAGCCCCGGCCGCCCCTCCATCGGAGCCCCCCGCTCCGAATCCGTGCTGGAGCAGCTCTCCGCGAACCCGGCCCCCTACCCCGACGGCTGCGGCAGCTGGCAGCAGGCGGATGTGCGCACCGCCCGCGACCGCCTCGGCTGGCGCCCCCGCATCAACCTCGAAGAGTCCCTCGCCGACATCTGGATGGAGGCGGCATGCCGCATCTGACCACCACGGGCACCAAGCTCTCCGCGACCGGCGCGGAGAGACTCGGCTTCGGCATCCCCGGCTATGCCCACCCGCTGCTCGCCCCGGTCGAATGGGCCGAACTGACCCGCCCGGGAACGCCCCTGCACTGGGTCGTCCTCAATGTCGACGGCGGTCCCGGGGCCCGCCCCGATCCGCACTGCCTGGAGGCCGTGGGCAAGCTGCGCAATGCGGGCGTGCGAGTTCTGGGCCATCTCGACATGGCCCACGGCTCGCGCTCCTTCGGCCATCTCGTCTCCGAGGCGCACCTCTATCTCGAGTGGTACCGGGTCGACGGCTTCCTGCTGGACCGCTGCCCCACGGACCGCGCCGATCTGCAGGAGGTGCGGCGCACGACGGCGACGCTGGAGGCCGTTCTCGACGGCGGCCATCTCGTCCTCGGGCACGGCTCGCATCCGTACCCGGGCTACGCGGAGGCCGCCGACCAACTGGTCACCTTCTCCGGGCCATGGACGGATTACCGCTGGTCACAGGTGGCGGAGTGGACGGCGGACCATCCGCCGGAGCGCTTTGTGCACTTCGTGCACGGGGTGCCGCGCACCCACTTGGAGGAGGCCACCCGAATCGCCCGCTGGCAGGGTGCCGGGACGATCTTCTTCACCGACCGCACGGACCAGTGGGGGCAAAACAGTCCATTCGAGGCACTGCCCGGCTACTGGGACGAAATCGTCTCGCGGATCGGACCGGGTGTCTCGGAATGAGGAGGGCCGTGGCAGTGTTACGGGGAGAACAACCGTACTGACTTATCGACGCAACGGAGTCCCCGTGTCGCTGCCACCCCTGGTCGAGCCAGCTGCTGAGCTCACCGTCGACGAGGTCCGCAGGTACTCCCGCCACCTGATCATCCCCGATGTCGGGATGGACGGGCAGAAGCGGCTGAAGAACGCCAAGGTGCTGTGTGTGGGCGCAGGCGGCCTGGGTTCGCCGGCCCTGATGTACCTCGCCGCGGCCGGTGTCGGCACGCTCGGCATCGTGGAGTTCGACGAGGTCGACGAGTCGAACCTGCAGCGCCAGATCATCCACAGCCAGGCCGACATCGGCCGCTCCAAGGCCCAGTCCGCCAAGGACTCGGTGCTCGGCATCAACCCGTACGTGAACGTGGTCCTGCACGAAGAGCGGCTCGAGGCCGAGAACGTGATGGACATCTTCAGCCAGTACGACCTGATCGTCGACGGCACGGACAATTTCGCGACGCGCTACCTGGTCAACGACGCGTGCGTGCTCCTGAACAAGCCGTACGTCTGGGGCTCGATCTACCGCTTCGACGGACAGGCCTCCGTCTTCTGGTCCGAGCACGGTCCCTGCTACCGCTGCCTCTACCCCGAGCCCCCGCCGCCGGGCATGGTCCCCAGCTGCGCCGAGGGCGGCGTGCTGGGCGTGCTCTGCGCGTCCATCGGCTCCATCCAGGTCAACGAGGCCATCAAGCTGCTCGCGGGCATCGGTGAGCCGCTGGTCGGCCGACTGATGATCTACGACGCCCTGGAGATGCAGTACCGCCAGGTCAAGGTCCGCAAGGACCCGGACTGCGCGGTCTGCGGCGAGAACCCCACCGTCACCGAGCTCATCGACTACGAGGCCTTCTGCGGCGTCGTGTCCGAAGAGGCCCAGGAGGCGGCGGCCGGTTCGACGATCACTCCCAAGCAGCTCAAGGAGTGGATCGACGAAGGCGAGAGCATCGACATCATCGATGTCCGTGAGATCAACGAGTACGAGATCGTCTCGATCCCCGGCGCCAGGCTGATCCCGAAGAACGAGTTCCTGATGGGCACCGCTCTGCAGGATCTGCCTCAGGACAGGCGCATCGTCCTGCACTGCAAGACGGGTGTCCGCAGTGCGGAAGTCCTCGCCGTGCTCAAGTCCGCGGGCTTCGCGGACGCGGTGCACGTCGGCGGCGGCGTGATCGGCTGGGTCAACCAGATCGAGCCGGACAAGCCGATCTACTGACCAGCCCTCCCGTTGACTCGCGGGACAGAAGAAGCCCACGGCTCTGACCAGTTCAGATGCTGTGGGCTTCTGTCGTTGTTGGTCGACCGGCACCTTCGCACGGCCCAGAGACGGCCCGGACTTCGCGCAGGGCTGGCGTCGGTTTCCCCAGTGCCTGGGCAGCCCTACAGGTCAGCTCCGCCGCTGCTCGCTGCGATGGTCAGCAGACGTGCGCGGTTGTCCGCCCCTGTTCGTCGGCGTTGTCACTCAGCTAGACACTCATGCCGGGGCGCCCGGGGGGCTGCACAGAGCCCCCTACAGCCCCTCACTGTGGCTAGCCTTTGCGGCGGGCCCGGATTGTCTGTTGCGCTGTGGCGATTGCTGTCTTGAGGTCAACGCGAGCCGACTCTTGCTCCATCGCCCGCTTGAGCAGCGTGCCGATGTCGTATTCGGCCGGAATTGATGCTCTCTTGGTGCTGCGGAGGTACTTGTCGGCGACGGCAGCTGCCTCTGGGATTGCCTTGCCGAGGTAGACGTCGATGCGGCGGACGACTTCTGCGAGTTGAGAGCGGATCACGTCCCACTGGCTGGCAGATTCGTCGATCAGATGGCGCCTTTTTCGCAAGTAGGAGACATCTTCGGAGCTGCACGGCTGCTGTGCGTTCTCGCACAGCTTCTCCAGCATCTCCTTCAGGTAGATCTCGGTGGCGTCCAGGTCTTCGCTGGCCTTGTCGATGCTTCGCTCCTTTTGGTGCCGACGGTAGGTGAGTATGGCCATCGTGACGATGGCAGCGCCGACGAGTGCGGGGATGAGGACGGGAAGGACGCTGGGTCCGTCCGCGAGGGTGGTCAGAGCAGTCGTCGTCGGGTTGAGGGACATGGTGGTTGTTCCATCCAGGGGGAACGTGCACTGCTGCGGGCCGTGCCGTGCTGTGCAAAGGGGCAGGGAAGTCTTCGGGTGCGCAGGCGCGAGGGACACGTGATGGCGCCCCGGAGCATGAGTCACGGCTGTGCCGTCGGCCGGCTGGCTGGAGGCATTCTGACGAGGTGTTCGAGGCGATCCATGTCGATCACCACGAGGGTCCGGTACCTGCTGTCGATGACGCCGCGCCGGCGTAGCTTGGCGACGGCGTTCTCGACAGTGGACTGACCGAGCACCAGAGCCTCGGCAAGATCCTTCTGTCGTGGCCCGGTGATGATGGTGTGGCCGTCTCCGTCGGTAGTGCCGGTGACGCGAGCCAGGTGGAGCAAGAGTGCACTCACGCGTTCCAGAGGTGTACGGCTGACGGTGCTGTAAATCTCTTCGTCGCTGCGGTTGCGTGCTTCGAGGCTGCACAGCAGGGCATGGCGCGCCTCGGGGTACTGGCCGAAGAGGGCGTTCATTCGCCGGGCGGCGCAGGGCAGGACCCATGTGTCGCTCAGGCACCTTGTGGTGACGGAAGATCGAGGGTCGAGGAGCTTGCCTTCCCCTACGAATTGTCCGGCTCCGCGAAAGCGAGCGATCTTCGCCGTGAACGGAAACCGTTCCTGGACGACGCACCCGCCGAGGATGATGAAGACCGTCGTGTCATTGGGCCCTAATGGCAGGAGGGCCTGCTTGGGGAAGAGACGCGTCGGGGTGATGCGGGCCTCGGGACCGCGGCCGACGACGTAGAGGGTGGACAACAGCGCGGGTGGGAGGAGCTCGAGGAAACTTTCCCGGGGCATCTGCTGTTCGCCATTGAGGACTTGCGCCGGGCTGGGCGCGTCGATCTTGGGGGGCGCCATCAGTCTTGCCTCCGAATACTGGCGTGACTCCTCATGCCGCAGCAGCCAGGGGCGACTTGTGGGGCATCGGGCGCGATGTCTGAAGGTACGAAGACCGCAGGGGCGGCAGGTATGGGGAAAGCTCGTGGTTCGCTGATGCCGACAGATGGGAGCAGCGGCTTGGGGCTCCTGGTGACGGCCGACAGCAGCGGCACAGGTGCGACTGCGACTCCAGTGCACTTGATATGACGGTGCATCAGCCCCGGTTGGGCATAGTCAGCCTGCACCGCCGTGTGGCGGGCCGGCTCGACAACGCCGTTAGAGACGGCGGTTGCCATTCGGTCCGAACCTCCTATTGGTATAGACAACAATGAGTGGCGGGTCCAGCGCCCTCCCGATCCACACTCCAGGCGTTGAGGCCGTGAGGCTGATGGGACGGCTCGATGCGCAGCACGGTACCCCGTTGGTGGCGTTAATCCCAGTCATCATTGACCGAGCATCGGAATTCCCTTCCGTGAGGGAAAAATCCTTCCAGGAAGCAGGGAGTGACGTGGATCACACGCCGCAGTGATCGGGATTTCGACAGCTGAAGGTAAGTGCGTTCAATTGCATAAGGAAATGTTCATGTATCGAGGTTTGTGGCGACTGGAAATCGCCCGCATGAACGGCCGGTAACTCGTACTTGCCAGTATCTAAATAAATGGCCAGGGACCCAGAGGCGGAGCCTCTGGGTCCCTGGTGAATGGGCCTGGACCCGCCAAGGTTCAGACCGAGGACCAGTTAACACCATGCTGGCGGGAAAGAGTCGAGTGGCACTGTTCGGATGGCATCAAATCGCCACCAGTAGGGGAAGTTGGGGTCCAATCTGCAGCGCACCCGAGCTGGAGAGTGACGATCCCGGTCGCGCGTTCGGCCTCGAACTCCATCACCGGCACCGATGTCTCGCGAGGAGCTCCCCTTGCGGGCCAAGGCGTGACCGACGGCCGGAGCTGTCCTGCCGACCTCTCCAGTCAAGGGCGGGCATGCTAGCAGAGGCCTTCAATCTGCATGAGCAAAATACGAGAAACATCGACGGGCGAAGTTTTGTGTGCGCCCCCTTCTGCGCCCCCTCTCACGCCCCGAGCTCCACAGCGCAAGAACTCGCACGTTGAGAAGTGGGGGCCGGGGCAGGGAATGCGGAGAGTGTTGCTCTCGCTATGGGGATTTCACCTGAGAATGTGCGCGCCTGATCAGGCGTATTCAATTCCTGTCCATTCGCCTGGGGGAAACCGGCATTCCGGTGGTCACCCTGCAAGGGCTGCCGGGAGCAAGTGCGCGAACAACTTCGCTGTACAGGGCACCAGTTGGCCGCCCAGCCGCAAACCGGAGGAGCCCATTTCTCGTCATGACGCGTGTCTCCCCCTCACTTACGAGCTGAGTGGCCGGTCCGTTCACTCCTCTGCAACGTCCAGCGCAACCCTGCTCGGCACCCTCGTCGCTCGCAGCGCCGCCCGGGTCCTCGCTGAGCAGATGCTCCATGCGGTGCCCGCGGTCGCAGGAGGGCCAGTCCGTACACGCTGGACGCATCCGCACACTTTCGCCAGCCGGTCAGCGGAGCGGCGGTCGGTGATCCAGGTGAGGTGGGTGCCGTCGGGCAGCGGGTGGATCACCGGCAGCAGGCGTCCGGCCGGCACCCGCCACAACAGGTCGGCTCCGGTGGCGGCGGCCTCCCTCAGCGCTTCGAAGCCGTCATAGCCGCGGTCGGCCAGCAGCAGCATCCCGGGCCGCAAGGACGCCAGCAGACACCAGGCCTGCGGCAGCTCGGTGTACTGCTGCGCCCCGAAGACCGCGTCGATCAGCGCGCGGGTGCCGCACTCGACCAACGCGGTCAACCGCACCTGCGGAAAGCCCGCCGGACGCGTGGTGCGGGCCGCATGCCGACGGAACCACGCCACGTTCTGCGGGCTGTCGGCAACCTCCATGCAGGTGCCGTCCCAGGCCACCAGCCGCAGCCCCCGCCAGAACACCCCCGGCGTTGCGACGGTGCCGACCGGCCCGCGCAACCGGTCGAACAGCAAAACCAGCGGCTTCACCCCCAACCGCTGCCGTGCCTGCCGCAGGGCAGCAGCCGACGGATCGGCCACCATTCCAGCCGGCCATCGGGCCGTCATCGCCGCCCACACCCGGCGATACCCGTCGGGCTGCAAGTGGCCTGACTCGCCGATCTACTGACGCGGATGTGTGCAGGGCCCCGGACCGCAGCGCTGGTCCGGGGCCTTTTCGCTGCGCCACTACGAGCAGGTCTTGCCGTTCGCCGGGACCTTGCCGTCCAGCAGATACGCGTCCACCGTCTCCGTCACGCAGGCCCCGTTTCCGTAGGCGCCATGGCCCTCGCCCTTATTGGTGAGCAGCACTCCGACGCCCGTACCGAGCTCGTCCGCCATCTTCTTCGCGCCCTCGTACGGAGTCGCCGGATCGCCGGTGGTGCCGACGACCAGGATCGGCGCCGCGCCGAGGGCGGCCACGTCGGGCGTGTCGGACTCCCCGGGGACCGGCCAGTTGGCGCACCAGCCCGCAAGGTCCCAGGCCAGATAGGGGCCGAAGACCGGCGACACCTTCGTGAACTCGGCGAGATGACGGGACCTGACTTCGGCGGCCGTTACCCGGCCCTTGGTGTCCGCGCACGATATGGCGCGCTGGGAGTGGTCCTGGGTGCTGTAGTGGCCCGTCCGGTCACGGCTGTAGTACGCCTCCGCCATGATCAGCAGACGCGTGCCGTCGCCGTTCTCGGCCTCGTCCAGCGCCTGGGTGAGGTAGGGCCAGCTGTCCTTCGAGTACAGCGGAAGGACGATCCCCGTGAGCGCCAGGCTCTGGGTGAGCGTGCGCCCCTCGTCGGTGGGCAGTGGCTTGCGGTCCAGCCTGTCGAGGAGCTTCACGACCCGCTCGGTGCCGTCCTTTGCGCTGATGTCCCGGCTCTTGAAGTAGTTCTCCAGGGCGCGTTGGAAGCCCAGCGCCTGGCCGCGCGAGTGCCCGGCGTAGCCGGCGGTGGGATCGACCACGGCGTCCAGCACGAGGCGTCCGACGTTCCTGGGGAACAAGTGGGCGTAGACGCCGCCCAGTTCGGTGCCGTAGGAGAAGCCGAGGTAGTGCAGCTTGGCGTCGCCGAGGACCTGGCGTATCAGATCCATGTCGCGGGCGGCGTTGGTGGTGCCGACATGCGGCAGCACCCGGCCGGACTTCTTGGCGCAGCCGGCGCCGAAGGCCACGGAGTCGTCGATGTACGCCTTCTCCTCCGCGGGGGTGTCGGGGGTGAAGTCCAGCCGGTGCGCGGCCTCGATCTCCCTGTCACCCCGGCAGGTCACCTCGGCGCTCTCGGCGACACCGCGCGGATCGAAGCTGACCAGGTCGTAGCGGCTGTGCAGCTTCTTGAACTGACCGGCCGCGCCGGGCAGCGCGCCGACACCCGAGCCGCCGGGACCGCCGAAGTTGAACAGGAGTGAACCGATCCGCTTGGACCCGTCCTCGGCCTTCGAGCGGATCAGGGCGATCCCTATCGTCTCGCCCGTGGGCTTGCTGTAGTCGAGGGGGGCTTTGAGCCGGGCACACTGCCACTGTCCGCCCGGTCTCTTCGCATTGCTGCCCGAGGCCTTCACTGGTGCCTCGCAGCGCTTCCAGTCGAGCTTCTGACCGGTGAGCGCGGCGGGCAGAACCGGCTCGCTCGGAGCCGCCTTGCCAGGGGAGTTCTGCGAGGCGGAGGGCGCGGCCGTGTTCTTGCCGTCGTCACCCGCCTTGTCCTGACCGCTGTCACAGCCGACGGCCAGACCGGCCACCAGCAGCGCGCTCACGGCCAGGGCCCCCGCCCGTACCCGAATCGTCATACGTGCCCCCGCGCTTCGAAGATTATTTCGACATCCTAGGTCGGGCTACTGACACACCGTGCCCGCGGCAGGCACCTTGCCCTCCAGGAGGTACGAGTTCACCGCCCGCTGCACGCACGCACTGCCGCCGTTGTACGCGCCGTGTCCCTGACCCCGGTAGGTGAGCTCGATGCCGACCCCCTTGCCGAGGGCGTCGGCCATCGCCTTCGCCCCCTCGTAAGGGGTCGCCGGATCCCCGGTGTTGCCGATGACGAGGATGGGCGGTGCGCCGGGGGCCGACACATCGGGTGTGTCCCAGGTGCCCGGCAGCGGCCACGCGGTGCAGCCCATCAGACCCCAGCCGAGGTAGTCGCCGAAGACGGGGGACGCCTGGCGGAACTCGGGGAGCTTCGCCTTCGTCTGCTCCAGGGTCCAGCGGTCCTTGAAGTCGACGCAGTTGATGGCCGCGTTCGCCGCCTGGATATTGCTGTAGTGGCCGTTCTCGCCACGCCCGTTCAGCGAGTCGGCGAGTGCGAGCAGCAGCCCGCCGTTGCCGCCGTCGGCCTCGTCGAGACCCTGCTCCAGGTACTGCCAGTACTCCTTGGAGTACAGGGCCTGCGCGATGCCGCTGGTGGCCTGGCTCTGGGTCAGCATCCGGTCGCCGCTGGCGGGGATCGGCTTCTTCTCGAGCTCGTCGAGGAGGGCGATGATCCAGGCCTCGACCTCCTTCGCGGTGGAGCCGGGCAGCAGGCACTTGTCGCCGCGGTTCACGCAGTCCTGGGCGAAGTTGTCGAGGGCCAGCTGGAAGCCCTTCGCCTGGCCCAGGGAGCCCTCTTCGGAGTTCTTGGTGGGGTCCACGACGGCGTCGAAGACCGCCCGGCCGACCTTGGTGGGATACAAGTGGGCGTAGACGCCGCCCAGTTCGGTGCCGTACGAAATGCCGAAGTAGTAGAGCTTGTCGTCGCCGAGGACTTGGCGCATCAGGTCCAGGTCGCGGGCGGCGTTGACGGTTCCGACGTAGGGCAGTTGGTCCCCGGAGTTCTTCTCGCAGGCCGCTGCGAAGGACTTCAGACCCTCGGTGAAGGTCTTCTCCTCGGCGCTGTCGTCGGGCGTCGAATCCTGCTGGTAGTACGCGTCGAGCTGCTTGTCGTCCTTGCACTCCACCGCGGCGCTGCGGCCGACCCCGCGTGGGTCGAAGCTCACCAGGTCGTAACGGGTGTGCAGGGCTGCGTAGTCCGCCGCGGCGGGCGGCAGACCGGCGACCCCGGAGCCTCCGGGTCCGCCGAAGTTGAATATCAGGGAGCCGATGCGCTTGGACTGGTCGCGGGCCCTGGCGCGTATGAGAGCGAGCTCGACGGTGTCGCCGCCCGGCTTGGCGTAGTCGAGCGGGGCGTCCATGAAGGCGCACTCCCAGACCGTGCCGCCGGGCAGCGGCGACGGCGCGGTGCCGCCGCCCTCCGCGTCCGAGGGGGCCGGGCACGCCTGCCAGTCCAGCTCCTGGGAGGCGAGCTCCTTCGCCCGGTCCTGGTCCGTCTCCTTGCCCTTGCCGCCGTCGTCGGAACACCCGGCGGAGGCCAGCAGCACGGCGGCACAGGCGCTGGTGGCGGCGGCGCGGACGACGGAGGAACGGGGCATGCTCCCATCGTGCTCCGCGGGTGCGGGCTGCGCCCGCGACGACGGTCCATGCGGGTGGTTGGCGTTTTGTCCTCAATCGCCGGACAGGCTCCATGGGAGCCTGTCCGGCGATTGAGGACATGCGGCCGAAGGCCGTACGGGGGCTTGCGGGCGGAGCCCCCAGTTCGGGATGGGCGGCGCGGGGAACAATCCCCCCGGCACCGCCTACAGCGCGCCCTTGCGCGTCAGGTGGTTGAACGCGAACCACCCCGGCAGCACCGGCAGCCACAGCGTCATCATCCGGTACAGCAGCACCGCCGGCGCTGCCACCTCCTTCGGCACCCCCGCCACGATCAGACCGAAGGTCAGCGCACCCTCCACCGCACCCACACCGCCCGGCGTCGGCGCCGCCGACCCCAGCGCGTTGCCCGCGAGGAACACCACGGCGATGCTGGCGTAGCTCAGCGGCTGGTTGCCGTTGTCGAAGGCACGGATCGACGCGTCCAGACACATCACGAAAAGACCGGTCAGCAGCAGCATCCCGCCGATGCCGGTGATCAGCTTCATGGGCCGCTGCAGTACGTCGAGCATGCGCGGCACGACCCCGGCGAACAGCGAACGCAGCCGCGTCGAGACGAACTTCCGCAGGAACGGGATCGCGGTCACCACCAGCACCAGCACCGCGACCGTCAGCAGCCCCGCGATCACGGTCCTGGACGGGGTGAACGATGCGGTCCGCTCCGTACCGGTCAGATAGCCGAAAGCGAGCAGCAGCATGACGTGCGCGCCGAGCCCGAAGAGCTGGGAGGCGCCGACACTGGCCACAGCGAGCCCGGGGCGTACTCCAGAGCGCTGCAGGAAGCGGGTGTTCAGCGCGACACCGCCGACCGCCGCCGGGGCGACGATCTTGACGAAGGACCCGGCGACCTGGGCGACGACGGTCCGCAGGAATCCCACCCGCTCGGGAACGAAGCCCAGCAGGCTCATCGCCGCGGCGAAGTAGCTGAGCGCGGAGAACGCGACAGCGGCCGCCACCCAGCCCCAGTGGGCCTGGCCGAAGACCGTGCCGAAGTCGATGCCCGCGAGCTGCGAGAGCAGGAAGTACGCGGCGACTGCGCCCGCGATGAAGCTGACGAGCGTGCGCGGCCTGATCCGTTCCAGACGGACCGGTTCGACCGGCGCCTGCGGCCTGATCAGCAGCATCTGGGCGCGGATCTGGGAGAGCAGATCCTCCTCGCGCGCCTCGTCCATGGCCACGTCCATGGCCCTCTTGTCGGCCTGCTTCTCGGCGCGTTCCGTCTTGCGTACGACCTTGGGGTCGGCGTGCGCCTCTTCCGTACGGGCCCGCTTGGCGGCGGCCGACGCATCGAGGACGGCCTCCCGCTCCCGCTGGGACCGCTCACGCGCGAGCCTGCGCAGCGTCGCCCGGGTCGAGCGGCTGAGCGCGATGGGCTGGAGCAGCGGCAGGCAGTCGGCGACCTGGTCCGGGCCGAGCACTTCGACCGCGGTGGCCACCGCACGCTCGGCACCGACGCGCAGGCCGATGGTGGTGAGCAGCTGCGCGATGTCCATGCGCAGCACCACGTCGCTCGCCGCGATCTCGCCGCCGCGCAGATCCGTGAGAATCACCTTGCCGGAACGATCCACCAGAATCGCGTCGCCGGTCAGCCGCCGGTGCGCGATACGCCTCGACTGGAGCGCCTTCACCTGTCGCCAGGCCCCGCGCACCACGTCGTCGGTGACCTCGTCGTCGTCCATGGAGTCGAGGGAACGGCCGCCCAGGTGCTCGTAGACCAGCATCACGGCGTCCGGGCCGAGCTCGGAGGTGGCGATCAGCTTCGGGGCGTTGGCTCCGGCCGCGATCGCCGCGTACGCGAGCAGTGCCTCCTGCTCCAGCGCCTGGCGCAGCGACTGGATGGAGCGGCGGGTGGTGATGGAGCGCAGCGTGAGGCGCCGCCACACGCGGTAGAAGAAGCCCTGGGCCTGCTGCTCGCGGTCGACGACGGTGACATCGAGCGGCGAGCCCTCCTCCAGCGTGACCAGGTAGCGGCGGCCGCGGTCGCCCTGGTCGGCGCTGTCCGGGATGTCCTCGGCCCGCATGGCGGTGACCGGGCGGAAACCGACATGGCGCAGACCGGCCAGCAGGGTCTGGCCGGTGGGGCGTACGTTCGGCGAGCCGACGGCGTAGAGCGTTCCGTACGCCACGGTCCAGCCGAGCAGGATTGTGAGGATGATCGAGAACGGTGTGGTGTACCCGGCGACCAGCATCGCGAAGGCGTCGAGCAGCAGCACCACCCACAGGACCACCCGCCATCGCGGTCTTCGGGACATTCCGACGGCCGTCATGTAGGCGATGACCGGCGCGAGATATCCGTGAACGGGATCGGTCAGCCCGCCGCCGGTCTGTGCCTGTGTGAGGGCTTCCTGGAGGGTGCCGGGCGCGGCCCTGGCGACCCAGAGATCGGTGGCGAGAGTGGCTCCGTGCGCGAGCACGGCGGCCAGTACGCCGTCGGCGATCCGCAGACCGTCGCGTTTGATCAGCCGTTCGATGGCGAAGGCGACCGGGACGAGCAGTACGGCGATGCTGGACACCAGACCGGCGATCTTGACGAACAGGTCGGGGGCCTGGTCGGTGCCTTTGTCGATGTCCTGTGCGAGGCCTGTCGTGGTGCCCTGGGCGAAGGCGGCCACGGCGAGGACGATCGCGATGGCGAGGATGCCGATGAGCAGGCGCATCAGATCGGAGGGCCGGTGGACGCGGGCGGCCAGCAGCGGCTCGTCCCCGGAGACGCGGTCGACGCCGGCGACGTCGGTCACCTCGGCCGCGTCCGGCGACTGCTCGGCCCTCCCGTCGGCTTCCGCCTCTGCGGCTGCCTTCTCTGTGGCTGTCTGGTCCGCGGCGGCGTCGGACGCTTTCCCGGCACTGGCACCAGCCGCCGCCTCGTCGCTCGTATCCGGCTGCGGAACGGGCGCGTCCGGGTACGACTCGGCCTCAGG
Organism: Streptomyces sp. NBC_01481; assembly: GCF_026339995.1. Classification (GTDB taxonomy): domain Bacteria; phylum Actinomycetota; class Actinomycetes; order Streptomycetales; family Streptomycetaceae; genus Streptomyces. The sequence continues at coordinate 457,409 of NZ_JAPEPT010000005.1, forward strand.
GGTGCTTGCCACCTTCGGAGGCTGCACGCCCTGCTCCCTCGCCGTCTCGGTCTCTTCTTGATCTCGTATCACCAGTCACCGCCCGCATGATGGTGGCACGACCGGACGACAGAGGGGGGCATCAGGGTGCATCGCGGGGACGGGAGGTGCGCGAGATACGCCCCTTTGCCTCCCGGAGCCGACCGCCCGCGCGGTGCCCGCGGCGCGGGGCGTTGTCGGTGGCGTGCGGCAGGATGGGCCGGATGGAAGAGCTGCCGGAGTACGCGGAGCGGGTGATCGAGGTCGCCGAGCTCATCCCGCCCGGCCGCGTGATGACCTACGGCGACATCGCCGAATGGCTCGAAGAGGGCGGCCCGAGGCAGGTCGGCCGGGTCATGGCGCTGTACGGGGGCGGGGCGCCCTGGTGGCGCGTCGTGCGCTCGGACGGCACGCTGCTGCCCGGCCATGAGCTCAGCGCCCTGGCGCACTACCGCAGCGAGGGGACGCCCCTGCGCGAGGCCGCACGAAGCGCCGACAGCCATGTGCCGCGCCTCGACATGAAGCGCGCGCGATGGGACGGCGACGAGGGTGCCGGCGACAGCGCTCACATATGACAGCTTCCGCCAATCGGGGGCGGCACGGGGAATCGGAGGACCGTACGGAGTACCGGGACTACAGGCGGTACGCGACGGACTCACTGCGTTCCCGCCAAGCGCTGGCGTAGCGTCGTCAGCGCGCGGCGCGAACCGCTCCATCACCACCAGCACACCCACCAGGACCGGCGATCCACGTGAGCTCCTCCTCCACCACCGGGCGTACGCCGTACCAGCACCAGGTACGGCGTGGGACCCCCGGCGCGTACCGACTGGTGCGTACCCCGCCGGGCCCGGTGGATCCCCCTCTCCTGGACGCAACGCAACGCGCTGTGGTTGACCACGATCACGGTCCGTTGCTGGTTCTGGCAGGTCCCGGTACCGGCAAGACCACGACGCTGGTCGAGGCGGTCGCCGCGCGCGTGGCCAAGGGCGCGGATCCGGAACGGATCCTGGTGCTCACCTTCAGCCGCAAGGCGGCAGTGGAACTGCGCGACCGGATGGCGCTGCGACTCGGCGGCACGAAGGGGCCGCAGGCGACGACCTTCCACTCTTTCTGTTACGCACTGGTCCGCGCGCACCAGGACGCCGATCTTTTCTCCGAACCGCTGCGGCTGCTGTCCGGTCCCGAGCAGGACGTCGCCGTACGCGAACTCCTGGCGGGCCAGATCGACCTGGAGGCGGACGGGCTGGCGCGCAACGAGTGGCCCGACGAGCTGCGCGCATGTCTGACCACGCGCGGCTTCGCCGACGAGGTACGCGCGGTGCTCGCCCGGAGCCGTGAACTGGGCCTCGGACCCGATTCCCTGGCCCGCTTCGCGGCCCGCACCGGCCGCCCCGACTGGGGGGCGGCCGCGTCGTTCCTCGCCGAGTATCTGGACGTTCTGGACATGCAGGGGGTCCTCGACTACGCGGAACTGGTGCACCGGGCGGTCCTGCTGGCGGAGCGCCTGCCGTACGGGTTCCCCTACGACGCGGTGTTCGTGGACGAGTACCAGGACACCGACCCGGCCCAGGTCCGGCTGCTCCAGGCGCTGGCCGGCAGGGGCCGCACGCTGGTCGCCTTCGGCGACCCGGACCAGTCGATCTACGCCTTCCGCGGCGCGGACGTGAACGGCATCCTCGACTTCCCGGACGCTTTCCCGCACGCGGACGGCAGCCCGGCGGGCGCGGCGGTGCTGACGACGTCCCGCCGCAGCGGATCGAAACTGCTGGACGCGACCCGCCTGCTGACGCGCAGGATGCCGCTGCCCCGCCTCCCGTCGGAGAAGGTCCGGGCGCACCGGGAACTGGGCGCCGTCCGCGAGGGCGGCCGCATCGAGACGTACACCTACCCGACAGCCTCCACGGAACTCGACAACATCGCGGACATCCTGCGCCGGGCCCACCTGGAGGAGGGCGTCCCATGGGGTGACATGGCGGTCCTGGTCCGCGCGGGCGGCCGCACGATCCCCTCGGTCCGACGCGCCCTGACGTCGGCGGGCGTCCCCCTGGACATAGACGGCGACGACGTCCCTCTCCGCCACGAACCGGCGGTCGCGCCACTGCTGACGGCGTTGCGCGCGGTGGCGGAGGCGGCGATGGGACGGGGCGGCGCGGACGGCGCGCCGACTGCGCCGACTGCGGGTTCGCCGATCGAGGCGGTCGCGGCGGCGGGCCCTTCGGCCGAGACGGACCCGGGCCGGGGTGCGTCGGCCGCTGCGGACGGGCCGACTGCGGCCCGGCAGGCGCACGGCGTTGCGGACGCAGAGGGGCTCGCAGTGGCGGGCACGGGCGCGGCGGCGGTGGCGGTGGACGGGCCGAATGCGACCCGCACGGACGCGGAAGGCGCCGAGCAGCGCGAGACCGAACCCGAGGCGCCCCGCGAAGCCGGCGCGGAGCCGGGCGACCCCGGTGGCCCCGCCCAGGGGACCGCCCCCGCCACCTCCTGGCTCCGTACCGAGACCGCCCTCGACCTCCTCGCCTCGCCCCTCGGCGGCATGGACACCGCCGACCTCCGCCGCCTCGGCCGCGCGCTGCGTGACGAAGAGCGCGCCGGCGGCAACAAAATCCCCCCGCCCTCCGACGAACTCCTCGCCCGCGCCCTTGCCGAGCCCGAGCGTCTCGTCGCCCACGACCCCGCGTACGCCCGCGGCGCCCAGCGGCTCGGCGCGCTCCTGCGCAAGGCGCGCGAGCTCCTCGAAGGTGGCGGCACCGCCGAGGAGGCGCTGTGGGAGCTGTGGGCCGGCACCCCCTGGCCGCAGCGTCTGGAACGCGCGGCCCTCCGCGGCGGCGCGGTCGGCCGCAATGCCGACCGCGACCTGGACGCCGTCTGCGCGCTCTTCGACACTGCCGCCCGCGCCGAAGAGCGCACCGGCGGCCGCGGCGCCCTGAACTTCCTCGAGGAGATCGACGCCCAGGACATCGCCGCCGACACCCTCTCCAAGAGAGAGGTGCGTTCCGACGCCGTACGCCTGATGACCGCCCACCGTTCCAAGGGCCTCGAATGGAGCCTTGTCGTCGTGGCGGGCGTACAGGAGGGCCTGTGGCCCGACCTCCGCCGCCGCGGCTCGCTCCTGGAGGCCGACCGCATCGGCCGCGACGGGCTCGCCGAGCCGCTCACCCCCGGCGCCCTGCTCGCCGAGGAGAGAAGGCTCTTCTACGTAGCGGCCACCCGCGCCCGCGAACGCCTCGTCGTCACCGCCGTCAAGGCACCGGCCGACGACGGCGATCAGCCCTCCCGTTTCCTCACCGAACTCGGTGTCGAGCCGAAGGACATCACCGGCCGCCCCCGCCGCCCCCTTGCCGTCGCCGCGCTCGTCGCCGAACTGCGCGCCACCACTGTGGACCCGCAGGCGAGTCCTGCGCTGCGCGACGCCGCCGCCCGCCGCCTCGCCCGCCTCGCCGCGCTCACCGACGACGAGGGTCAGCCGCTCGTGCCCGCAGCCCACCCCTTCCGCTGGTGGGGCCTGTACGAGCCGACCCACAGCCGGCTGCCCCTGCGCGACCGGAACGAGCCCCTCACCCTCTCCGGCAGCGCACTGGACCAGCTCGCCAACACCTGTGCCCTGCAATGGTTCCTGGGCCGCGAGGTGAAGGCGGACACCCCGGCCACAGCGGCCCAGGGCTTCGGCAATGTCGTGCACGTACTGGCCGACGAGGTCGCCTCCGGACAGACCCCCGCCGACCTCGCCGTCCTCATGGAACGCCTCGACTCGGTCTGGAACGCGCTCGTTTTCGACGCCCCATGGAAGTCGCAGCAGGAGAAGGAGCACGCGCGCGTGGCGCTCGAACGCTTCCTGCGGTGGCACGTCATGGACCGTGGTGGCCGCACTCCCGCCGCCACCGAGCACGGCTTCGACGTCACCCTGGAGGCCGGAGCGTACGAGGTACGCATCCGGGGCTCCATGGACCGCGTCGAGCAGGATGCCGAAGGACGCGCGTACGTCGTCGACTTCAAGACCGGCAAGCAGACCCCCACCCGCGACGAGGTCGCCCGCCACCCCCAACTCGCCGTCTACCAGCTCGCCGTGCGTGAGGGCGCGCTCGACGAAGCCTTCGGCGGCCGCCGCCCCGAGCCGGGCGGCGCCGAGCTCGTACAGCTGCGACAGGCCGCCGCGAAGAAGGAGGGCGGTGAGGACCTGCCCAAGATCCAGGCGCAGGAGCCGCTGGCGGGGGAGTGGGTCGGTGAGCTGCTCGCCACCGCCGCGGGCCGCGTCCTCGACGAGCGCTTCACGCCGACCGCCGGGCAGCACTGCACCCACTGCGCCTTCCGCGCGTCATGCAGCGCACAGCCGGAGGGTCGCCAGATAGTGGAGTGAGCGGCGCTGTGACGCGGGTCACGAAGGCCGCTGCGGCGGACCACGTGAACTGCGAGGAGAAGTACATGGCGGCCAAGCGGAAGTTCCTGGTCATCGCGGTGGTCTGGGCGGCCGCGGCCGCCGGATTGGCGGGCTGCTCCACCGGCGACGAGCTCAAGGCTCAAAGCGGCACCGAGAAGATCGAGGCCGCGGACGCCGCGGCCACGAAGGCTTCGGACAACCCGTTCGGCGGCCTCAGCGCCGACCAGATCGCCGCCAAGACGGTCGCGGCCACCAAGTCCGCGCGGTCCATGCGGATCGCGGGCAAGGTCACGGGCGACGGCGAGCTGCTGACCGTCGACTTCGCGGTGGACAGCAAGGGTTCCTGCACCGGCAAGATCGGGATGAAGGGCGGCAACGCCGAGCTTCGCCAGGTCGGCAAGGTCATGTACATCAAGGGCGACGAGAAGTTCTGGACGGCTTCGGTCGGTGCGCAGGCCGACGGCATCACCGACCTGCTGAAGGGCCGCTGGATGAAGGTGCCGCAGGGCGCCTCCACCAGCGTGGCAGGCGTCTGCGACCTCAAGGCGATGATCGCCGACTTGGGCAAGGACACATCGGAGCTCCGAGGCATGACCAAAGGGCCCGACGCGGTGGTCGGCGGCAAGCCGGTGGCGACCCTGGTGAAGAAGAAGCCGGGCGGCGAAACGCTCACCATGTACGTCGCCAAGGAGGGCGCTCCGTATCTGCTCAAGGTCGTCAGGACGGGCGGCGCCGAGCCCGGGGCGCTGACGTTTTCGGACTACAACAAGCCGGTCAAGGCGGTGGCCCCGCCACCGGACCAGGTGGTGGACGTGGACAACCTGGGCTCGGCCGCCGCCGGCGCGCTCTCCGCCTCAACCGCGGCAGGCTTCCGCTCCGGTACCGCCGCGGGAGTCTGACGCGGTCGAGGCCGATGGGGGCCGTCGCTGTCAGTGGTCCCCATTAGCCTCACTGAGGTGACCGCACGCATCAACGACCCCGAGCAGCTCAAGGAGCTCCTTGGCATCCCCTTCACCCCGGAGCAGACGGCCTGCATCACCGCGCCGCCTGCCCCGCAGGTCATCGTGGCCGGAGCCGGGTCGGGGAAGACGACGGTCATGGCCGCGCGGGTGGTGTGGCTCGTGGGGACCGGCCAGGTCGCCCCGGAGCAGGTGCTCGGTCTCACCTTCACCAACAAGGCGGCGGGCGAACTCGCCGAGCGTGTCCGCACCGCGCTCGTACGAGCCGGAGTGACGGACCCCGACGTCATCGACCCGGACAACCCGCCGGGCGAGCCGCGCATCTCCACGTACCACGCTTTCGCCGGGCAGCTCCTGACCGACCACGGGCTGCGGATAGGTCTGGAGCCGAGTGCCCGGCTGCTCGCCGACGCGACCCGCTATCAGCTCGCCGCGCGCGTGCTGCGCGAAGCGCCCGGGCCCTACCCCTCGCTGACCAAGTCCTTTCCGTCCCTGGTCAGCGACCTGCTGGCGCTCGACGGGGAGCTGGCGGAGCATCTAGTACGCCCCGGGATGCTCGCCGCGTACGACGTGGAACTGCTGCGCACCCTTCAGAGCGCCCGGCTCAGCAACGCCGAACTGCGCAAGGTCCCGGAGGCCGCGGCGGCCCGCCGTGAGCTGCTCGATCTGACCGTCCGTTACCGCGAGGCCAAACGCGCCCGCGACCTCCTCGACTTCGGCGACCAGATCGCGCTCTCCGCCGAGCTCGCGCTGACCAGGCCCGAGGTCGGGACGATCCTGCGGGACGAGTTCCGGGTCGTTCTGCTCGACGAGTATCAGGACACTTCGGTGGCTCAACGGCTGCTGCTGTCCGGCCTGTTCGGCCAGGGCACCGGTCATGCCGTGACCGCGGTCGGCGATCCCTGCCAGGCCATCTACGGCTGGCGCGGAGCCTCCGTGGCCAACCTCGACGACTTCCCCGCGCACTTCGCTCACGCCGACGGCAGCCCGGCCACGCGGTTCTCGCTCAGCGAGAACCGCCGCAGCGGTGGCCGGCTGCTGCACCTCGCCAACGGCCTGGCGGAGCCCCTGCGCGCCATGCACGCGGGCGTGGAGGCGCTGCGCCCCGCGCCCGGCGCCGAGCGCGACGGATCCGTACACATCGCCCTCCTCGACACCCACGCGCAGGAGATCGAATGGCTGGCCGACTCGATCGCCCACCTGGTGCGTACGGGCAAGGAGCCCGGCGAGATCGCGGTCCTGTGCCGAACGGCGGGTGACTTTCCGCAGATCCAGGGAGCGCTGGTCGCCAGGGACATCCCGGTGGAGGTCGTCGGCCTGTCCGGACTGCTGCACCTCCCCGAGGTCGCCGACCTGGTCGCGGTGTGCGAAGTCCTCCAGGACCCGGGGGCCAATGCCTCACTCGTACGACTGCTCACCGGTCCGCGCTGGCGGATCGGCCCGCGCGACCTGGCCCTCCTTGGCCGCCGGGCCCGGCTGCTCGTCCACCGCACCCGGGCCGACGGCACGGACCCGGACGAACGGCTGGCCGCGGCCGTCGAGGGCACGGATCCGGCCGAGGTCATCTCGCTCGCCGACGCGCTGGACACCTTCCTGGAGTCGGCCGGCGGGGCGGACGACGACCTTCCCTTCTCGGCTCAGGCCCGGGTCCGTTTCGCCCGCCTCGCCGCGGAACTGCGCGATCTGCGCCGCTCGCTGGCCGACCCACTGATGGACGTCCTGCACCGCGTCCTTGGCACCACCGGCCTGGAGGTCGAACTCTCGGCGTCCCCGCACGCCCTGGCCGCTCGCCGCCGCGAGACGCTCGCCAACTTCCTGGACACGGCCGCCGGTTTCGCGGCGCTGGACGGGGAGGCTTCGCTGCTGGCCTTCCTCGCTTTCCTGCGCACGGCCGCGCAGTACGAGAAGGGCCTCGACAACGCCCTGCCGGGCGGCGAGAACACCGTCAAGGTCCTGACGGCCCACAAGTCCAAGGGTCTGGAGTGGGACATCGTGGCGGTCCCCGGCCTGGTCGCCAAACACTTCCCGAACGACCAGGCGCGCGAGGCCTGGACCTCCCAGTCCAAGGTCCTGCCGCACGCACTGCGCGGCGACGCGGGCACGCTTCCCGACGTGCCGTCCTGGGACGCGAGGGGCCTCAAGGCATTCAAGGACGCCATGAAGGACCACCAGCACACGGAGGAACTACGCCTGGGCTACGTCACCTTCACGCGCCCCCGCTCCCTGCTCCTGGGCTCGGGCCACTGGTGGGGGCCGACCCAGAAACGCCGACGGGGCCCGTCGGCGTTCCTTCAGGCGCTGTACGACCACTGCGCGGCAGGCTTCGGCGAGATCGAGATCTGGGCGGACGAACCGGAACAGGGCGCGGAGAACCCGTCCCTGCGGGAGTCGGCGAACGACCATGCCTGGCCGCTTCCTCTGGACCCGACGTCGCTGTCCCGCCGCCGTGAGGCGGCGGACACGGTGCTGTCGCATCTGGACGCGCTGACGCTGCTCCCGGCCGAGCCACAGGAGCCGAAGCCACAGGAGCCGGAGCCCCGCGACGACGAGCCGCTGTGGGACGACGAACCGCCCTGGGACGAGGACGCCCCGGAGCCGGAGTGGGAACAGGCCGCCCCGTCGGCGGACCTGCCGCACCAGCGCAGCGAGCCGTCCTTGCGTCGCGAGACCGGCGTTCCCGGGGGTGTGGGGGCAACCCCCGAGGACATCCGCACCATCGCCTCCTGGGACCGCGACCTCACCGCCCTCACCGGGGAGCTCCGCCGCACCCGCGCCACCGTCCGCGACGTACCCCTGCCGCCCTCCCTGTCCGCCTCCCAGCTCATGCGCCTCGCCGCAGACCCCGACGGCTTCGCCCATGAGCTGGCCCGCCCCATGCCCCGCCCCCCGCAGCCTGCCGCCCGCCGGGGCACCCGGTTCCACGCCTGGGTGGAGTCCCGGTTCGAGGAGCTGCCGCTGCCGATGCTCGGCCCGGACGAGCTCCCCGGGGGCGAGGCCGACGACCCCGAGATCGTGGACGAGCGCGACCTGACCGCGCTGAAGGAGGCCTTCGAGCGCACCCCGTACGCCCGCCGCACCCCCTACCGCGTGGAGTCTCCGTTCCAGATCACGCTCGCGGGCCGCGTGATCCGGGGCCGTATCGACGCCGTCTACCGCGACGACGAGGACGGCACGTACGAGATCGTCGACTGGAAGACCAGCCGCACGCGCACCGCGGACCCGCTGCAGCTCGCCATCTACCGCCTCGCCTGGGCCGAGCAGCACGACCTCCCCCCGGAAGCCGTCAAAGCAGCCTTCGTCTACGTCCGCAGCGGCGACATCGCGCGCCCCACCGCCCTCCCCGGCCGGGCCGATCTTGAGCGCATCCTGCTGGGCGAGACGGCCGACGAGACAGCAGCGGAGGCCCGTTAGGCTCACCTGCATGAGCGACACCCCGGACAGTGCCGTCCGTACGTACATCGAGCAGCACCGCGCCGCCTTCCTCGACGATCTCGCCGACTGGCTGCGTATCCCGTCCGTGTCGGCCCAGCCCGATCACGCCGCGGACGTACGGCGCAGCGCCGACTGGCTCGCGGGCAAGCTCAAGGAGACCGGCTTCCCGGTCAGCGAGGTCTGGCCCACGCCCGGCGCACCCGCGGTCTTCGCCGAGTGGCCCTCCGGCGACGCGGACGCGCCGACCGTGCTCGTCTACGGCCACCACGACGTCCAGCCCGCCGCCCGCGAGGACGGCTGGCACACCGACCCGTTCGAGCCGCTGATCGCCGACGGCCGGATGTACGGGCGGGGCGCGGCCGACGACAAGGGCCAGGTGTTCTTCCACACCCTGGGTGTACGGGCCCATCTCGCCGCCACCGGCCGTACCGCCCCCGCGGTCAACCTCAAGCTGCTCATCGAGGGCGAGGAGGAGTCGGGTTCGCCCAACTTCCGCGCACTCGTCGAGGCCAACGCCGACCGCCTCGCCTCCGACGCCGTGATCGTCTCGGACACCGGTATGTGGTCCGAGACGACCCCCACCGTCTGCACCGGCATGCGCGGGCTCGTGGACTGCGAGATCGATTTGTACGGACCGGACCAGGACATCCACTCCGGCTCCTTCGGCGGCGCGGTCCCGAACCCGGCCACCGTCGCCGCCCGCCTCGTCGCGGCGCTGCACGACGCCGACGAGCAGGTGACGATCCCCGGCTTCTACGACGGCATCGCGCCGCTCACCGGCGCCGAGCGCGAACTGCTCGCCGAGCTGCCCTTCGACGAGGCGTCCTGGCTGAAAAGCGCCAAGTCGCACGGCACGCTGGGCGAGGCCGGATACACGACCCTGGAACGCGTCTGGGCCCGCCCGACCGCCGAGCTCAACGGCATCGGCGGCGGCTACCAGGGCCCCGGCGGCAAGACGATCATCCCGTCGTCGGCGCAACTGAAGCTCACGTTCCGGCTTGTCGCGGGACAGGATCCGGACATCATCGAGAAGACCGTCGACGCATGGGTCGCGGATCGCGTCCCGGCCGGGATCCGCCACGAGATCCGCTTCGGCGCCTCGACCCGCCCCTGTCTGACCCCGCTGGACCACCCCGCCCTGCAGTCGGTTGTACGGGCCATGAGCCGCGCCTTCGACGGGCAGAAGATCCGCTTCACGCGCGAGGGCGGCTCGGGACCCGCCGCGGACCTGCAGGACGTCCTCGCGGCCCCGGTGTTGTTCCTCGGCATCTCCGTACCGTCCGACGGCTGGCACGCCCCCAACGAGAAGGTCGAACTGGACCTGCTCGTCAAGGGCGTCGAGACGACCGCCCATCTGTGGGGCGACCTCGCCCAAGCCCTGCGCTGAACTCTGCTGACACGACACCCAATCCACCCGGGGGAGTTGGAAATACCGTGAGCACCAACAGCTACGCCACCGCGGACCGCCCGATCGTTCTCACCGCGCCGACCGGCATCGACCGCGAGGCGCACCACCGCCTCGACGAGGCATGGCTCGCGGCGGCCTGGAGCCACCCCACGACCCGGGTCTTCGTGGTCTGTGGCGGCCAGGCGCTGATCGACGACACCCCCGACGGCCGTACGGAATTGGTGATGACCCCGGCCTTCGAGGCCCCGGTCACCGAGACCCACCGCTACTTCCTGGGTACGGACGAGGAGGGCGTGCGCTACTTCGCGCTCCAGAAGGACGCCCTTCCCGGGCGTATGGACCAGTCGGCCCGTCCCGCGGGACTGCGCGAGGCCGGACTGCTGCTGTCTCCGCGCGACGCGGGGCTGCTGGTGCACGCCGTCGCGCTGGAGAACTGGCAGCGGCTGCACCGCTTCTGCTCACGCTGCGGCGAGCGCACGGTCATCGCGGCCGCGGGCCACATCCGCCGCTGCCAAGCCTGCGGCGCCGAGCACTACCCCCGTACCGACCCTGCCGTGATCATGCTCGTCACCGACGAGCAGGACCGCGCGCTGCTGGGCCGCCAGGTCCACTGGCCGGAGGGACGCTTCTCCACGCTCGCGGGCTTCGTCGAACCGGGCGAGTCGATCGAGCAGTCGGTGCGCCGGGAGGTCTTCGAGGAGGCAGGTGTCACGGTCGGCGACGTCGAGTACATCGCCAGCCAGCCCTGGCCCTTCCCCTCCAGCCTGATGCTCGGCTTCGTGGCGCGGGCCACGTCCGCGGAGATCAACGTGGACGGCGAGGAGATCCACGAGGCGCGCTGGTTCTCCCGGGACGACCTGCGGGCCGCCTTCGAGTCCGGGGAAGTGCTGCCTCCCTACGGGATCTCGATTGCGGCCCGCCTGATCGAGCTCTGGTACGGAAAGCCGTTGCCCAAGCCCGGTGATGTCGGCTGAGAGACCGTGCGGCTCAGACGCCGATCTTCTGCTTGACCTGCGCCAGCGAGGGGTTGGTCAGCGTCGAACCGTCCGAGAAGAGCACGGTCGGGACGGTCTGATTGCCCCCGTTGGCCTTCTCGACAAAGGCCGCGGACTGCGGGTCCTGCTCGATGTTGATCTCGGTGTACGCGATGCCCTCGCGGTCCATCTGGCTCTTCAGCCGACGGCAGTAGCCGCACCACGTGGTGCTGTACATCGTCACAGTGCCCTGCATCGTCTCTCGCGCTCCTCTGTCTCGCAGTCCGGTCCCTTTGGCTCGATGCGTCTTCGCACCGGGTACTTGAACGTACGCGATCTGTCCACCATTCCCGCATTAGTACGACTGCCCAGGGCCCCCTGTGGACAACGGCCACGGCAGCCTCGTACGACCTGGCAGCATGGCGGTGTGACAGCAGCAACGCACTCCTCCCTTTTCCCGCAGGTCCCCGAGTCGGCGGACGCGGTGCTCGACGGGCTCGACCCCGAGCAGCGCGAAGTGGCGACGGCCCTGCACGGTCCGGTGTGTGTGCTGGCAGGCGCCGGCACGGGCAAGACACGCGCGATCACGCACCGCATCGCGTACGGCGTGCGCGCCGGCATACTCCAGCCCGCCAGTGTGCTGGCCGTCACCTTCACCAACCGCGCCGCGGGCGAGATGCGCGGGCGGTTGCGCCAGCTCGGCGCGGGCGGTGTGCAGGCGCGCACCTTCCACTCCGCCGCGCTGCGCCAGCTCCAGTACTTCTGGCCGAAGGCGGTCGGCGGTGAGCTGCCCCGGCTGCTCGAGCGCAAGATCCAACTGGTCGCCGAGTCCGCCGCGCGCTGCCGTATCCGGCTCGACCGCAATGAGCTGCGGGATGTGACGAGCGAGATCGAGTGGGCCAAGGTCACCCAGACCGTCCCCGCCGACTACCCGGCCGAGGTCGCCAAATCGCATCGCGACGCCCCTCGCGACACTGCTGAGATCAGTCAGATCTACGCGATGTACGAGCAGCTCAAGCGCGACCGCTCGGTGATCGACTTCGAGGATGTCCTGCTCCTCGCGGTCGGCATCCTCCAGGACCGGCACGACATCGCCGACCAGATCCGCAGCCAGTACCAGCACTTCGTGGTGGACGAGTACCAGGACGTCAGCCCGCTCCAGCAGCGACTGCTCGATCTGTGGCTGGGCGACCGGGACAGCCTCTGCGTCGTCGGCGACGCCAGCCAGACGATCTACTCCTTCACCGGCGCGACCCCGGACCATCTGCTGAACTTCCGCACCCGCCACCCCGGCGCGACCGTCGTCAAGCTCGTCCGCGACTACCGCTCCACGCCACAGGTCGTCCATCTCGCCAATGGTCTGCTGAGCCAGGCCCACGGCCGCGCCGCCGAGCACCGCCTCGAACTGATCTCCCAGCGCGAGGCAGGCCCCGAACCCGCCTACTCCGAGTACGCGGACGAACCGGCCGAGGCCGAGGGCACCGCCCGCCGTATCCGCGACCTGATCGCCGCGGGCGTCCCGGCCGGAGAGATCGCCGTGCTCTACCGCGTCAACGCCCAGTCGGAGGTCTACGAACAGGCCCTGGCGGATGCCGGGGTCCCCTACCAGCTGCGTGGCGCCGAGCGCTTCTTCGAACGCCAGGAAGTCAGGGAGGCGGGCATCGCCCTGCGCGGAGCCGCCCGCGCCGGAGGCAACGACGCCCTGCTCGACGATGCCGGGGACCTGCCGTCCCAGGTCCGGGCCGTGCTCTCCACGAAGGGCTGGACCACCGAGCCGCCCGCCGGATCGGGCGCCGTGCGCGACCGCTGGGAGTCCCTGGCCGCGCTGGTCCGCCTCGCCGAGGACTATGTGCGGGTCAAACCGGAGGCGACCCTCTCCGATCTGGTGGCCGAGCTCGACGAACGCGCCGCCGCCCAGCACGCCCCCACCGTCCAGGGCGTCACCCTCGCCTCGCTCCACTCGGCGAAGGGCCTGGAGTGGGACGCCGTGTTCCTGGTCGGCCTCACCGAGGGCATGATGCCGATCACCTACGCCAAGACCGACGAACAGGTCGAGGAGGAGCGCCGGCTCCTCTATGTCGGCGTGACCCGGGCCCGGCTCCATCTCTCGCTGTCCTGGGCGCTGTCGCGTTCCCCCGGCGGCCGCGCCTCCCGCCGCCCCACGCGCTTCCTCAACGGGATGCGTCCGGGGTCGGTCGCCCCGGGCGCCCGTGGCGCGGGCGGTGGAGGCGGCATCGAGCGCGGCGCGGGCCGGCGCAAGCGGCGCGGACCCGTGTTGTGCCGTGTCTGCGGCAAGACGCTCACCGACGCCGGCGAGATGAAGCTGATGCGCTGTGAGGACTGCCCCTCCGACATGGACGAGGCGCTGTACGAGCGACTTCGGGAGTGGCGCTCGGAGCAGGCGAAGGAGCTGGGCCAGCCCGCGTACTGCGTGTTCACCGACAAGACGCTGATGGCGATCGCCGAGGCCGTGCCGGGCAGCGAGGGGGAGTTGGCCCAGATCTCCGGCGTCGGTGGACGCAAACTTGAGCGCTTTGGAGCCGATGTGCTGGTCATCTGCGCAGGTCAGGAAGTTGGAGAGGGCGACGAGGAGGACTGATACAAACTCGTCGAGAAAATAGTTTGCGCAGGCCCCAGCCAGCCCCATAGGTTCTTAACCACGGGAACAGCGACTTCTCTGAAGCCCTGTCCTCGTGCTGTACTTATCCGAATACGCGCGATCGGCCCCGGCCGGTCCTCTAGACGCCGAGAGGAGGCGATTCCAGTGATCAGCACCAAGACCCGCTTCACCAGCACCAAAGTGACCGATCGCTCGGTCGTCTCCGCCTGCACGCTCGGCTTCTCCGCGGCGTTCAACGGCACCGGTCTGTCCGGCTTCTCCGCCGTGCTTCCGGTGTCCGGCCTGGGCGGCCTCCCCGTCCTGGAGCGCAATGAGCGACCGACCAAGGCACTGGAAGCAGGAGTAGCAGCGGCAGAGGCCAAGGCCTATGCCATTGCGGCGGCCAGTGCCGAAACCCAGAAGCAGACGACGCAGCACCACACGATGTGGGCCTTCCGTGGGCTCGAACCCTGGAGTGATCCAGCCTGATCCAGATCAGGCCGGCGCCTTCAGGGCCGCGGAACCCCACCCGGGATCCGCGGCCCTTCTGTTTTCCCCGAACGGGGAGCACAGAGCGAAGGGGCCTCGGGACAAGCAGCACCCGGTACCAGCCGACACCCGGCCAACAGGCCGGAACCGACCAGACGAGGAAGACACCACCGTGCAACTCGAAGCGCACGCCCCGTCCGTACCGCCTTCCGAGACGATCCCCCCGCCCGCCCTCACGGAGGACTCCACCTTGACTCCGCTCACCGCGCTCTCCGCGCTCGACGACGCCATCGAGAACCTCGGCGTACCCGTCCCCTGCCGTGCTTACGACCCGGAGGTCTTCTTCGCCGAGTCCCCGGCCGACGTCGAGTACGCCAAGTCCCTCTGCCGCACCTGCCCGCTGATGGAGGCCTGCCTCGCCGGCGCCAAGGAGCGGCGTGAGCCGTGGGGCGTCTGGGGCGGAGAGCTCTTCGTCCAGGGCGTGGTCGTGGCCCGCAAGCGGCCGCGTGGCCGCCCGCGCAAGAACCCGGTCGCGGCATGACCGTCATCGGAACCATCGACCGCCCCATCACGCACGATCCCCAGAAGCTGGCCCCCATGACCCCTTCCACGAGCGAGCCGTCCGGCTCGGCCACCCCAGACGTCACCACCACCGGCGCGAACGCCTCGCGTCAGAACAGGACCCGTGAGATGCAACTCATCCCAGAAGCCATGGCCCGTGCGCATATGCACGAGCGCCTGCGCGAGGCCGAGGCCGAAAGCCAGGCCGTGCGCCTGGTCGCCGCCCGGCGGATGCAGCGCCGCGCCGAGCGCGCCTCGCTGCGTGCCCGCCGCGCGCTGGCCATGGCCGTCATGCACTGATCGCGCAAGCGCTCCGCCACGTAGGCACTGAACCCGCGGGGCCCGGTCCGAACGGACCGGGCCCCGCGGTGCGTTGTCCCTGCGGCACGTCCGTTACGGGGTTATCGTCACGAGGTGGACCAGCAGCAGACTCCTCACCCTGCGCAGGCGGGTGCCGAGAGCATCGTGTGTTCCCACTGCGGCACCGTCGCCGAGGGACCACCGCCGACCTGGACCTGCTCCGTGGAGAACGGCACCCGTCACTACTTCTGCGACGACTGCGCACGCGCCAACATCAGGGCGATCGAGGGCAGACTCGACTCCGCCTGGTGGTGAACGCCGCCTGACGCGGTGCCGCCGGAGCAACGATGGCGGTGCGCCCGGCGGCGATCGTTCACGCCCGCGCCTCGACAGCCGCGCCGTCCTCCTCGTCCTCCGGCAGGAAGCCGGGCAGCCACGACTCGAGTTCGTCCCGCAGCCGCACCGCCGCGTTCAGCTGGCACAGCACCCCGATCGTGCTCAGCGTCACCCGGTGTATCAGCAGATACGAGGGCGGCAGATTGAGCTGCTTGCCCAGCTGATGCGCGGGGGAACGGATATCGGCGATGCGGGCCGCCTGGTTGCGCATCCAGCTGCGGCTGAACGTGAACTCCCCGACCTCGGCGGGCTCGATGATCGGCAGCAGATACTCGAGCACCGCGTCCGGGTCCAGCTCTATCGACTCCTTGACGAAGCCCGCCTCGCGCAGCAGCTCGTAGACCGCCTCGGCCTCGCCCTCCAGCGTCATCCGCAGACAGTCGCCGATGGTCTGCGGCAGCCCGCCGGGCAGCCGGTCCACCGTGCCGAAGTCCAGCACGCCGAGGCGCCAGCCCTTGCCGTCCTTCTCCGGAAGAAGCCGGAAGTTCCCGGGGTGCGGATCGGCGTGCAGCAGTCCCGTGCGCGCCGGGCCGGAGAAGAGGAAGCGGGCCAGCAGCTGCCCCGCGCGGTTCCGCTGCTCCTCGGTGCCGTCGGCGATCACCTCCGCCAGCGGGATCCCGTCGATCCACTCCGTCACCAGCACCTGATCGCTCTGGTGCACCACATCCGGCACCACCACATCGGGATCGTCGGCGAACTCGGCGGCGTGCTCCCGCTGCGCCTGCGCCTCCAGCTCGTAGTCCAGCTCCTCCGAGACCCGGTCGCGGAGTTCTGAGATCAGAGGCTTGATGTCCATGCCCGGGATCAGCGGCCCGAGCAGCCGGGCGAAGCGGCTGAGCTGCGTCAGATCGGACAGCAACGCGTCCCCCGCCCCCGGGTACTGCACCTTCACCGCGACCTCACGCCCGTCGTGCCACACCGCCCGGTGCACCTGGCCGATGGACGCGGCGGCCGACGGCTTGTCCTCGAAGTTCAGGAACAGCTCCCGCCAGTCCTCGCCCAGCCGCTCGGCGAGGACCGCGTGGACCGTACGCGTCGGCATCGGGGGCGCGGCGTCCTGGAGCTTGGTGAGGGCCGCGCGGTAGGGACCCGCGACCTCCTCGGGAAGGGCGGACTCGAAGACGGACATGGCCTGCCCGAACTTCATCGCACCGCCTTTCAGCTCGCCGAGCACCTTGAACAGCTGCTCCGCCGTGCGCTGTTGCAGTTCCCTGGCCACGATCTCCGCGGACTTCCCGCCGATCCGCTTTCCCAGCCCCCAAGTGGCCCGCCCGGCGAAGCCCAGTGGCAGCGCGGCCAGCTTGGCGGTCCGGGTGACCGCTTTCCGGGGAAGATCAGACATGTGCCCCTCCAAATCCCAGACAGCCGTGCCGCGTGTGCCTTACGGCATTGCTCCGTTGACGGCCGTTACCCGGCCATTGTCTCGTGCGGCGACCCGAACTCTGAGGTGTGTCCCCCCTCACTCTTCCCTCTCGCTCCGCAGGCACAGTGAAGATGCGGCGTGATTGCCTCCGAGCGCCACTCCAGCAGCGGCAGCGAAACCTCCCAGCGCGCTCCCGTGCTCGCGGGCAGCTCCCCGTCGAGAAAGGACAGCGCGTGCGCCGCCGTCGTCCCCGCAACGGCCGTGGCCAGGGCGACATCGCAGGCCGGTAGCGCGCGGCGGCGGCCCGACCGCCACTGCGCGAGCAGCCTCGCCCTGCCCGGATCCCGCTCCACGCCGTCCAGCTCCAGGCAGCTCGCGCACGCCGTGCCACCGGGCAGCACCAGCGGGCCGACCACGCCGGTTGCTTCGACAACTCCCGCATACATATGGGGTGTTCCGCCGACGATCCAGTCCGCGGCGCCGGCCGGGTCGGGTGCGTAGGCCGCCAGACCGTCCCGTGGGGCCACCACGACCAGAGAGAGACCTGGCTCACCGCAGCCCGGAGCCGTCGTGTACTCGGCCGGGCGTGGCGGGCGGTCGGGCGCGGTCCGCCGCACCAGCTGCCGGGCCGCTGCCTCCCGCCGCTCACCGATCGCCTCCGCCGGCAGCCCGCCGGGCGCCACGTCCCATGGCTCCGTGCACCCGCCGTCGAGCACTTCGACCCGGCCCACCCCCGAGGCCGACAGCACCGCGGCGACCGTCGCACCCACTCGGCCCGCGCCCCGGACCTGGACGCGCATCGCGCGCCGGGCCGCCAGGCGCCGTATCCCGCCGCCCGGTTCCGGATCGACCACGGACAGCGATGCCAGATCGGGGCGCAGCCGGTCGAACGCGCCCGTCCGTTTCCGTAACGCGTCGGCCGCGGGCCCGCCGGCCGACGGATCGTCGAGCAGTCCGGCCGATGTCAACCGCTTCACCAGCGCGTCCACTTGTCCTTCCGGCAGCCCCATCTCCCGGGCCTCCTGACGCAGCAGCGGCAGCCCCCGCGTCCCGTCGAAGAGCTCGAGCAGGGCTCCCGTCGCCGTGTCCACGGGGCCGACCATCACCGCATGCGCGGGCATTGTCCCGAACTGCACCGTTTGCCGCTCCCGCCATGCCCTCTTCAGGGCAGGCTTCACCATCGGATGCATTTCCACGTCCCCCGTTCCCACTTCCCCGTTGAAGTCTTGTCGGATCTCTCCGCTGATCTGTTGTCAGAATGCACGGCCGCGTCCAGGGCTGTGAAAAGTTATCCACAGGCATGGGGTATTAGTCGTTCAAATGGTGCAGCCATGGAGTGGATCAAGCTCGAACCGTCCCGGAGGCGGGACTTCCCCCACTGACAGCGGGTAACGTCGGGGCGTGTCCGTCGACCCGTCCCCTCGCTTCGCTGGGGAGACCCCACAGCGCAGCACGAAAAGCCGACCGCTCCGCGGATCGGGGACGAGTGCGGTCGAGGTCCGAAGGAGCACCCGGCGCAGCAGAACGGTCTCGGCCTACCGCGAGGGTGACCGCACCATTGTCCTCATTCCTGCCCGGATGTCCGAGGCGGAGGAGCGGCGCTGGGTCACCGTGATGCTGGACAAGCTCGCCGCTCAGGAGAGCAAGCGCATCCTCGGCGACAGTGAACTGGCCGAGCGCGCCGAGCGTTTGTCCGCCCAGTACTTCGACGGACGCGCAAGACCGACATCCGTGCGATGGGTGACGAACCAGAACACCCGCTGGGGCTCCTGCACCCCGGCGGAGGGCAGTATCCGCCTGTCGCACCGCCTGCAGGGGATGCCCGAGTACGTCGTCGACTATGTGCTCGTCCATGAACTGGCTCATCTCCTCGTGCCCGGACATGGGCCGCGCTTCTGGCGACTCCTTGAGGCGTATCCGCGCACCGAGCGCGCGCGAGGCTATCTCGAGGGCGTCGTCGCGGCCGACCGTCTGCCGCACCTGCCGGCCGCACGCGGAGAGTGACCGTCGGCCGTCCTGTACCGAATCTGTACCGGCTTGGCTCAATGTCGTACTGAGCCGTTAGCCTGGCGCGACGGATTCACATTTCGGGATGGGGGACGGTCGTTACGCATGGCCAGGGAATTCCAACGCGGCCACAAGGCCAAGATCAGTGATCTCACGCCGGGAACGGATCTGTACGTAGGTGTGCAGATCGCCGCTCCTGGGCTGACCTTCGACATCAGCTGCTTCGGACTCGACGCCAACGAGCAGCTTTCGGACGACCAGTACTTCATCTTCTTCAACCAGCCGAAGTCACCCGAGGAGTCCATCCAGCTGCTTGGCGCGCAGTCCGGTGACACCGAGTCATTCCGGGTCACTCTGGACCGCATTCCGGCGAACATCCACCGGCTCTCCTTCACCGCGACGATCGACGGCGCCGGACAGATGTCGCAGGTGGGCCCCGGGTACATCCGTATCGTCGCGGGTGGCGAGGAGGTCGTCAGGTACGCCTTCACCGGCTCGGAGTTCACCACCGAGCGCGCGGTGATGCTGGGCGACTTCTATCTGAAGGACGTCTGGCGCTTCGCCGCCATCGGCCAGGGTTTCGACGGCGGACTCGACGCACTGCTCAAGAACTTCGGCGGCGAGGTCGCCGAGGAGCAGCCGGCCGCGCAGCAGCCCCAGGGCGCCGCGCCGTCGTTCGCGCCGCCCCCGCAGGCCACCGCGCCTCCGGCGTTCGGCGCACCGGCCGCACCGCAGGCGCCTCAGGCCCCGCAGCCCGCGCCCTCGTTCGGCGCCCCTGCGGCCCCGGCACCTGCCCCGGCCCCTCAGCCGAACCCGCAGATGCACGCCGCGCCCACCATTGCGGCCCCGATGAGCCCGCCCGCGGGCACTGTGCCGCCGCCCGCGCCGGCTCCGTACGGACAGCCGCCCCAGCAGCCGCAGTACGGCCAGGTCCCGGGACAGATGCCGGGACAGGTGCCCGGCCAGGTCCCGCCTGGCGCGCCCTCGCCGTACGGACAGCAGGCGCCGTCCCCGTACGGGCAGCAGCCTCCGGGCATCCCGCAAGGGGTTCCGCAGGGCGTTCCCCAGGGCGTCCCGCAGCCAGGGGCCGGTCTCCAGGCCGCCCTCCAGCCGTACCGCGAGACCGCCACCGGCCAGCGCTGGACTCCGCAGAACCAGCAGCTCATGCGGGTCGATCTGACCATGGGGGGCATGCCCGTGCTGGCCCGTCAGGGCAGCATGGTGATGTACCAGGGCAAGGTCGACTTCAGCTACAAGGGCGCCGGTTTCGCCGGCCGCATCGTCGGCAACGCCACCGGCCAGGAGATGCAGCTGATGCGTTGCAGCGGCCGCGGCCAGGTCTTCCTCGCCGAGGACGGCGCGCATCTGCACTCCATCGAGCTGCAGGGCGACGGCATTTGCGTCTCCGCCGAGAACGTCCTCGCCTTCGACGAGTCCCTGCAGCACGAAGTCCGCAGGATCGAGGGCCATGGCATACCCGGCGGCGCGCTGTTCACGATGATGTTCCAGGGCACCGGCACGGTCGTCGTGAAGACCCAGGGTGTCCCCGTGGTCCTCCCGGTCACGCCGACGACTTTCGCCGACTGCAACGCGGTCGTCGCCTGGTCGGCAGCGTCCCAGGTGATCCTCTCCAGCCAGGTCCGGCTTCGCCGCAACGCGTACCCGGGACACAGCGGAGAGACCGTCAACCTCCAGTTCCGGGGCGCCCCCGGCAACTTCATCGTCGTCCAGCCGTACGAGGTCTGAGGGAGCCCGAAGAAATGAACCAGCAACTCGCGGGCTTCGCCCCGACACCGATGGCGGCCCGGATGGAGAACCACGGCCGCGCCATGCTCAAGGTCGCCATGTCCAGCGGCCAGGACCTGTACGCGCGCACCGGCTCGATGGTCGCCTACGAAGGCTTCGTGCAGTACGAGCCGAACCCGCCCGCCGTCCGCCAGATCGCCTCCCAGTGGGTGACCGGCGAGGGCGCGCCCATCATGAAGTGCTCCGGCGACGGACTGCTCTACCTCGCCGACTACGGCGCGGATGTCGTCGTCATCAACCTCAACAACGACTCGCTCTCGGTCAACGGCACCAACCTGCTTGCATTCGACGCGCATCTCCAGTGGGGCGTCGAGCGGGTCAAGGGCCTGGCCAAGTTCGCCGGCCAGGGCCTGTGGAACGTCGAGGTGGCGGGCACCGGCTGGGTGGCCCTCACGTCGCGCGGCACGCCGATCGTCGTCGACTGCGGCCGCGGCGAGGACGAGACCTATGTCGACCCGGACGCCCTTGTCGCCTGGTCCCCGAACCTGAAGGTGAAGGGCAAGCGCAGCTTCAAGGCTTCCTCGCTGATCGGGCGGGGCAGCGGAGAGGCGTACCAGATGGCCTTCTCGGGCCAGGGCATCGTCGTCGTACAGCCGAGCGAGGACAGTACCGACCGCCTGCGGATCCGGAACTGAGGGGGAGCGAGAACACACCATGCAGAGTCCGCTTTTCAGCAACACGGAACAGCAGTCCCAGGACCGGTACGTCGTGCAGAACCCGCAGCTCCTGCGGGTCGCGCTCACCGGCCACGACGACGTCCTCGCCCGCAAGGGCGCCATGGTCGCGTACCAGGGCCTTGTCGACTTCGACGGCGAGTACCAGACGAGCAATCAGCGCCGTGCCCGCGCCAACACCGGCGAGGGCCTGGATCTGATGCGCTGTTCCGGGCAGGGCACCGTCTACTTCGCCAACCTCGCGCAGTACGTCCATGTCGTGGACGTCGACCAGGAGGGCATGACGGTCGACAGTGCCTATGTCCTGGCGCTCGACTCCACGCTGCACACCGAAGTCATCGCGGTGGACAGCCAGTACGGGATTTCCGGCTCCGGGAAGTACCAGCTCAATATCTCCGGCCGGGGCAAGGTCGCGCTGATGACCTCCGGCCAGCCGCTGATGATGCAGGTGACGCCCGACAAGTACGTCAATGTCGACGCCGATGCGATCGTCGCCTGGTCGTCCGCGCTGCGGGTGCAGATGCAGGCGCAGACGCACTCCTCCGGTGTACGGCGCAGGCGTGGCAACACCGGCGAGGGCTGGGAACTGAGCTTCCTGGGCCAGGGCTTCGCGCTGGTGCAGCCCAGTGAGGTCATGCCGCCGCAGAGCGCGGAGATCGGACAGGGCCTGCGTGCGCAGTACGGCGTGGGCCAGCAAGGCGCCCACGCCCAGAACCAGAACAACGCCTGGAGCTGACGCACAGGGCACAGGTAAGGGGCGGCCTCCGGGGAGGCCGCCCCTTACGCGTCGCTGCGCACCCGTGGCTCGCTACAGAGCCGCGCGCGTCATCTCAAGCAGTCGTACGACCGACTTGTCGGCCACTTCCGCCACCTCGTCGTACGCGAACCAGCGCAGATCCAGAGACTCTTCGCTGATCTCCTCGACCGCTCCGGACGGAGCCAGCGCCGCGTACTGCACATCGAGATGCCAGTGGCAGGGGGCCGGAATCGGATGCCGGTCAAGCCGTACGGGGCCGCCGGGCAGCAGCGTCAGGCCGCTGATCCCCGACTCCTCCGTGGCCTCGCGCAGCGCGGCGGCCGCCAGCGTCGTGTCGTCCGGCTCGCAGTGGCCGCCCATCTGGAGCCACATGCCCAGCTTCTTGTGCAGGGTCAGCAGCACCCGCCCGCGCTCGGGGTCGACGACCAGAGCGCTCGCCGTGACATGCCCCGCGCCGCAGGCCTTCCACATTCCGTCGGGATGCGCCGCCAGATGGTCCAGATAGAGCCGGCGCAGCTCCTCCTGCTCCTCGTAGCTCTTCAGTACGAGGACCGCGTCGTCGTGCAGGCTCACTTGTCCTTGTCGCCCTCGTCGTCGTCCTTGCCGAGGTCCTTGTCGAGACTCGGCTTGCTGCCGCCCGCGGCTTCGCCGAGCATCTTGTCCAGCTCGGAGAAGTCGAGCTGCTCACGGTGGACGAAGCCGTCGGGGTCGTCGAGATCGCTTGCCGTCGGCAGCATGTCCGGGTGCGCCCACAGGCCGTCACGCCCGTCCACGCCCCGGGCGTCGGTGAGCGATGCCCATAGCCGCGAGGCGTCGCGCAGCCGCCGCGGACGCAGCTGAAGGCCGATCAGCGTCGCGAACGTCTGCTCGGCGGGACCGCCTGATGCCCGTCGCCTGCGCAGCGTCTCGCGCAGGGCGTCCGCGGAGGTCAGACGCGTCGATGCGGCCTCGTGGACCACCGCGTCCACCCAGCCCTCGACGAGCGCGAGCGCGGTCTCCAGACGGGCCAGCGACGCCTTCTGCTCGGGGGTGTCCTCCGGCTGGAACATGCCCTGCTGGAGAGCTTCCTGGAGCTGCTCGGGATTCTGCGGGTCGAACTGGCCGACCACGTCCTCCAGCTTGGACGTGTCGACCTTGATCCCGCGCGCGTACGCCTCGACCGCGCCGAACAGATGCGAGCGCAGCCACGGCACATGCGCGAAGAGCCGCTGGTGGGCGGCCTCGCGCAGCGCGAGATACAGCCGCACCTCCTCCTTGGGCACCCCGAGGTCCTTGCCGAGCGCCTCGACGTTCAGCGGCAGGAGCGCGGCCTTGCCGGCCGGGCCGAGCGGCAGACCGATGTCGGTCGAGCCGACCACTTCGCCCGCCAGCACGCCCACGGCCTGCCCGATCTGCTGGCCGAACATCGCGCCGCCCATGGAGCGCATCATGCCGATCAGCGGGCCTGCCATGGCCTGCATCTCCTCAGGCAGCACATCGCCCATGGCCAGGCCGACGCGCTCGGCGACCGGGTCGACGAGCTGCTGCCACGCAGGGAGGGTCGCCTCGACCCACTCGGCGCGGCTCCATGCCACGGCCGAGCTGGCGCCGGAGGGAAGCGAGGTCGCTCCGTCCAGCCACAGGTCGGCGAGGCGCACGGCCTCCTCGACCGCGGTGCGCTCGGCCGGGCCGATGCTCTGGTCCTTGGTGCCGTCCGGCGTGCCCTGGGAGACCGTCTGGCGCGCGATCTGCTTGGCCATGTCCCAGTTCACGGGACCGCCCTCGTAGCTCAGCATCTGGCCGAGCTGCTGGAAGGCCGCACCCAGGTCGTTCGGGTTCAGGGAGCCGAACATCGCGGCGAACGGATTGTCCGCGCCGTCGCCAAAGCCGAAACCGAAAGGATTGGCAGGCGAAGGCCCGCCGGAGCCCTGGCCACCTCCGGCGGGATCCTTCTTCTTGCCCTCGTCGCCGTTCTCCGGCTCCTCCGGCGGAAGGCCGAATCCGAATGGGGTGTCACTCACGGGTTTCCTCGGCTCGTAGGGCCGCCGGCTTCCTGCCGGCGGCGGCTGCCCGACTACACACCCAGCGTAGACATGCGGGTCGCATATGGGCTCAGTGCTCCGCCGACCTTTGGCCTGCGGCAGGATGGACGCCACCTGGTACGTACGCGTTCATTCGCTCACGTACTGAAGACAACCGCTGGAGACGCCTGGTGAGTTCCCCAGATCCGCAGGTTCGCGCAGCGCGAAACCACTCAACCCAGACCTCGGCCCCGGGCCGCGGGTCGGCCGGCCGTGGCCCCGTGGTCGCGATCACCGGTGCCGCCACGGGCGTCGGTGACCTGCTCACCCGGCGCCTTGTGGGGTCCGACGAGATCAAACAGGTCATCGCGATCGACGAGCGCCGGGGCGAGGTCTCCGAGGCGCAGTGGCACATTCTCGACGTACGTGACCCGGCCATCGCCGAGAAGCTGCGGGGCGCGGACGTGGTCGTGCACCTGGCGCTCGACCTCGACCTGGAGACCGACCCGGCCGCCCGCTCGGCATACAACGTGCGCGGTACACAGACGGTGCTGACCGCCGCCGCGGCGGCGGGCGTCCACCGGGTCGTCCTGTGTACCTCAGCAATGGTCTACGGGGCGCTGCCCGAGAACGACATCCCCCTCTCGGAGGATGCGGAGCTGCGCGCCACCGCCGAAGCCACGGGCGTCGGTGACCTGCTGGAGATCGAACGCCTGGGCCGCCGTGCGCCGCGCGCCCACCCCGGTCTGAACGTCACGGTGGTAAGACCCGCCGTCCTGGTGGGCGGTACTGACACCGCGCTGACCCGCTACTTCGAGTCGCCGCGCCTCCTTGTGGTCGCCGGATCCCGTCCCACCTGGCAGTTCTGCCATGTCGAGGACCTGGTGACCGCCCTGGAGTACGCCGCGTTGGAGAAGGTCGACGGCGAGCTCGCGGTCGGCTGCGACGGCTGGCTCGAACAGGAGGAGGTCGAGGAGCTCAGCGGCATCCGCCGGATGGAGCTGCCCTCGGCGGTCGCCCTGGGCGCTGCGGCTCGGCTCCACCGGATCGGCCTCACCCCGTCTCCGGCCGGGGATCTGGCGTACACGATGCACCCCTGGGTGGTCAGTGTGAGCCGGCTCCACGATGCGGGCTGGCGTCCTCAGTGGACCAACGAGGAGGTCCTGGCTGCGCTGCTGGAGGAGGTGGAGGGCCGCCACACGGTCGCGGGCCGCCGCCTCGGCCGCAAGGACGCGACCGCGGCCGGCGCCGCGGGTGCGACGGTGGCGCTGCTCGGTACGGCCGCGCTGGTGCGGCGTGCGCGCAAGGCCAGGCGCCGTATGTAGGAGGCTCCAAGGCAGTGCCTCCCCGGCCGGTCGAATGGGCTATTTCGCGATGTCAGTGGCGTACGGCACGATGGACGGCATGGCAAGCAGGTACGACCACCCCGGTGAACAGGCGGCCCAGGACCCCATCCGCCTGCTCGAGATTCGCGACACCCCGCTCTCCGTCGACGAGGTCTTCGCGGCCGTCGGCGACGACGCGGCCGGTGGCATCGCGCTCTTCGTCGGCACCGTGCGCAATCACGACGGCGGCGCGGATGTGGACACTCTGGGGTACTCCTGTCATCCCACGGCGGAGGCCGAGATGCGCCGTATCGCCGAGAAGGTGACGGCGGAGTTTCCCGTACGGGCGCTTGCCGCGGTCCATCGTGTGGGTGAACTGGCGGTCGGCGATCTGGCGGTCGTCGTCGCCGTGTCGTGCCCGCATCGGGGAGAGGCCTTCGAGGCGTGCCGGAAGCTGATCGACGACCTCAAGCACGAGGTGCCGATCTGGAAGCACCAGAAGTTCTCCGACGGCACGGAGGAGTGGGTCGGCGCCTGCTGAGGTGCGATCGGCTGAACCCCGGAGAGTTACCAAGCGCCTGATTTGCGTAACCACCCCCCTGCCACGAGTGTTGAACTCGCAGACACTAATCTGCTGATCACTCAGTTGCGTACGTTCATGGGGTAAGGGGGTCGCGATGGCGGCACTCGCTTGGCTGCTGATTCCGTTTTTCGCTGCCGTGGGTGCTGCGATATGGGGAAGCTGGGCTTCACGTAACCGGACGTCGGGGGATGTTGCCGAGCTTGCCGGATATGCGCGGTTCCGCGATGCGATGGAGAGAGCGGGCTCCGGTACAGACGCCGCCTGACGCCGCGTGACCTGGGGGACCCGGCCGCTGACCGTACGCAGTTGCCAAGTTGCCACGTACGGACTGGCCCCGGCGGTGCACTGACAGGCCCGTCCCGTACTGTCGTTCCATGCCACGCCGCACCGCGACGATGCTCGCTTCCACCCTGATTTTCATCGCGCTGCTCTGCGCCGGGGTGTTCATTACAGTGCCGTATTCGGAGATGTCGCCCGGGCCGACGGTCAACACGCTCGGCGCGGCCGGTGGCGAGCCGGTCCTGCAGATCTCCGGCCGCAAGACGTACTCGACGAGTGGCCATCTCAATATGACGACGGTCAGGGTCACCGGCGCGGACTACAAGATGAACCTCGTCGAGGCGGTGTACGGCTGGCTGGCCCACGACAACGTGGTGGTGCCGCACGACACGCTCTACCCGGACGGGAAGACCGAGGAGCAGTCGACACAGGAGAACGCCGAGGAGTTCTCCCAGTCGCAGGAGAGCGCCAAGGTCGCGGCGCTCCAGCAGCTGAAGATCCCGGTGAAGTCACGGGTCGTGGTCTCCACGGTCCTCAAGAACACGCCTTCGGAGAACCGGCTGCACGCGGGGGATGTGATCCGCGCGGTGGACGGTACGGCGGTGAAGGAGCCGGGCGACGTCGCGAAGCTGGTCGTGAAGCACAAGCCCGGCCAGGACGTGGTCTTCACGATCGTGCCCGCGAAGGAGGCGGCCGCGGCGGAGAAGGCGGGCAAGGAGCCGGACGCCACGGAGAAGGTCACGATCACCACGGTCAAGGCGGACAAGGACGACCGGGCGATCGTCGGCATCCAGGCGGGTACCGACCACACGTTTCCGTTCAGCATCGACATCAACCTGGCGGATGTCGGGGGGCCCAGTGCGGGGCTGATGTTCGCCCTCGGGATCGTCGACAAGCTGACACCGGCGGACCTGACGGGCGGGAAGTTCGTGGCGGGCACCGGGACGATCGACGACAAGGGGAAGGTCGGTCCGATCGGGGGGATCGAGATGAAGCTGGTGGGGGCGCGGAACGCGGGGGCGCAGTATTTCCTGACGCCGAGCGACAACTGCGCGGCGGCGGTGTCGGACATTCCGGACGGGCTGACGCTGGTGAAGGTCAACACGATCGCCGATGCGACGAAGTCGCTGGAGAAGATTCGGTCGGGGGACACGGCGGGGTTGGTGGGCTGCGCGGCGGGCTGAGCGGGGGTTTGTTCCCCAGGCCCGCCCCTTCCCGAAACTGGGGGGTGCCCCCAGGCCCCCGGGGTGGTGCCGCCAGGGGGCTGCGCCCCGGATCCTGATCGCGGCGGCTTCGCGCCGCGTCTGTGCCAGCTGATGCTGGGGCTGCCACCGGACTGCGCCACGGTGCATGAGCCCGCGCTCGGACTGCGCTCGGTCGCTTCGCGCGATGGCTGGGTTTGTGGCCCCTGACGGGCTGAGCGGGGGATTGTTCCCCAGGCCCGCCCCTTCCCGAAACTGGGGGGTGCCCCCAGGCCCCCGGGAGGCTGATGCCGGGCTTCCCGGACTGCGCCTCGGTCGTATGCGTCCGCGCCCGGCCTGCGCCCGCTTGCTTGTGCCGCCGCCGACCCGCGGCGCAACTGGAGACACCGCCGTATTCGGGCCACGGGACCCGGTACGGCGGTGTCGCAGAGCTGATTACGCCTCGAACGTCGCCGCGAGTGCCTCCGCCAGGCCCGGGACCAGGGCGGAGCCCGTCAGGACCTCCTTAGAGGAGTCCTTTTCGCGCAGGCGCAGCGCTGATTCGCGGGTGCCGTCGCGTAGGACCCCGACCGTCATGCGGACCTCCTGGCGGTCGGGGTGGGACGAGACCCACTTGGTGAGGGCCTTGTCGTCGAGGCCGGCCGGGACCGAGGACTCGGCCGAGGGCGGGAGCATCTGGCGCTCCACCGTCAGCGCGCAGCCCGCCACCGCGTCCGGCCAGGCGATCGTTGCGAGGAACTCGTCCAGCGGGGTGCCGGCCGGGATCTCGTCCTGCTCGATCGGGGTGAGCGGCGCGGCCGCTTCGTCGGCGTCGAGACCGAGCTGGGCCGCGAGGCCCGGTTCGTGGGAGCGCAGATGTGCGGTGTCGACGAGCGCGAAGAGCCTGGCCGGCTGGTCCCAGCCGAGGCCGGACGCGTACTCGTCGATTTCGAGCACGGCGTGGGTCAGCGGGCTGGCGGCCATCGGGGGGCCGGAGGGGGAAACGTTGGGCATGGCCAATATCCTGCCTCCTTCCGGCCCCAAGACGGGAACTAGGTAAAGCCTCAGTAAGTTGCAGTAGTGGGCTCTACGATCGCGGGGCCCGTTTCACACGACCGCGAACTTCGAGGTGCGCACGTTGGCTTTCCAGATGCCGGACCGCGGCGGAGGCCCGACAGGGCCACGGATCAGAGTGGGCCGGCCGTCCCGGCGGGTCCGCACCCTGCTCATGACGCTGGGCGTCCTGGCCGTTCTGGCCATGGCGTTCGTCATGTTCGCCGGGTTCTGGACCGACTGGCTCTGGTACCGATCGGTGCACTACTCCTCCGTCTTCACCACCACCCTGTGGACCAAGGTCGGACTGTTCGCCGTCTTCGGGCTGCTGATGGCCGCGGCCGTCGGCGTCAACATCTGGCTCGCTCACCGGCTGCGCCCGCCGCTGAGCGCGATGTCGCTGGAGCAGCAGAGCCTCGACCGCTACCGGATGGGCATCGCGCCGTACAAGAAGTGGGTGCTCCTCGGGATCACCGCTCTCGTCGGGCTGATCTCCGGAGCCTCCGCCACCGGTCAGTGGCGCACCTGGCTGATGTGGGTCAATGGCGTGCCCTTCGGCCAGAAGGACCCGCAGTTCCACATGGACGTGTCGTTCTACGCGTTCGATCTGCCCTGGTACCGGTTCCTGCTCGGCTTCGGCTTCGCGGCCGCCGTGCTCTCGCTGATCGCCGCCGCCCTGACGCACTACCTGTACGGCGGGCTGCGCATCACCAGCCCCGGCGCGCGGGCGACCGGCGCGGCGACCGGGCATCTCTCGGTGCTGCTCGGCGTCTTCGTCTCACTCAAGGCCGTGGCTTACTGGCTCGACCGGTACGGCCTCGCGGTGAAGTCCAGCGACTTCAAGGCCACCGGCAACTGGACGGGCCTGCGGTACGTCGACGCCAACGCCTACCTCCCGGCGAAGACGATCCTGTTCTGCATCGCCGTCATCTGCGCTCTGCTGTTCTTCGCGACGCTGTGGCGCCGCACCTGGCAGCTCCCGGTGATCGGCTTCGGGCTGATGGTCCTGTCCGCGATCCTCATCGGCGGCCTCTACCCGGCGATCGTGCAGAAGTTCCAGGTCCAGCCGAACGAGCAGGCCAAGGAAAGCCCGTACATCAAGAAGAACATCGAGGCCACGCGTCACGCGTACGGCATCGACAAGGCCAACCCCGAGGACTACTCCGGCAAGGGTGACCCCAAGCGGAAGG
This sequence comes from Streptomyces sp. NBC_01481, assembly GCF_026339995.1. GTDB lineage: Bacteria > Actinomycetota > Actinomycetes > Streptomycetales > Streptomycetaceae > Streptomyces. The sequence continues at coordinate 487,138 of NZ_JAPEPT010000005.1, forward strand.
CCCAGCAGCGCGCTGCCGCACCTTCGGCGGCGAGTTACCGACTTGTCGACTCGAACGTGGTCTCACCCGCCTTCCAGCAGCTCCAACAGGAGCGCAAGTACTACCAGTTCCCCGCGACCCTCGACGTGGACCGCTATACCGGCCCCGACGGCAAGCCGCAGGACACGGTCATCGGTCTGCGCGAGCTCAACATCAAGGGCATCCAGAAGCGCAACTGGATCAACGACCACTTCACCTACACCCATGGCTACGGCGCGATCGCGGCCAAGGGCACGAACACCATCACGGACCCGGACAAGGGCACCGTCGGCTCGCCCGACTTCACCGAGGCCGGAATGCCCACCGGCGGTCAGCTCGGCAAGTACGAGCAGCGGATCTACTACGGCGAGAAGACGGAGCAGTACTCCATCGTCGGCGGCCCGCAGAAGGAGCTCGACTACGAGGCGAGCGTCGGGCCCACCAAGTACACGAGCTACAAGGGCAAGAGCGGGGTCAACCTCTCCAACCCGCTCAACCGCGCGGCGTACGCCGTCGCCTTCAGCGAGCCGCAGATCCTGTACTCGGGAGCCGTCGGCGAGGGCTCGCGGATTCTGTACAACCGCACGCCCAAGGAGCGCGTCGAGGCGGTCGCCCCCTGGCTGACCATCGACGGCGACGCCTATCCGGCGGTCGTCGACGGCCGGATCCAGTGGATCGTCGACGCGTACACCACGACCAACGGCTACCCCTACGCCTCGCGTACGACGCTGGGCGAGACCACCGCCGACTCGCTGACCACCAATCAGCGCGCGGTCGTCGCCCAGCAGAACCAGGTCAACTACATCCGCAACTCGGTGAAGGCGACCGTCGACGCGTACGACGGCACGGTCAACCTGTACCAGTGGGACACCCAGGACCCGGTGCTCAAGACCTGGATGAAGGCGTTCCCTGGCACGGTGAAGGCGAAGGACGAGATCTCGCCCTCGCTCAAGGCCCATCTGCGGTACCCGCAGGACATGTTCAAGGTGCAGCGCGAGCTGCTCACCCGGTACCACGTCACCGAGCCCGAGCAGTTCTACAGTGGCTCGGACGCCTGGCAGGTGCCGGACGACCCGACGAACAAGGACACCAGCGCCGTCCCGCCGTACTACCTGAGCCTGAAGATGCCCGGCGACCAGACGCAGAAGTTCTCGCTGACGACGACGTTCACGCCGGCCGGGCGCCCCAACCTGGGCGCGTTCATGGCGGTCGACGCCGATGCCAACAGCGACAAGTACGGCACGATAAGGCTGTTGAGAGTCACCGAGACCGTGCAAGGTCCACAACAGGTGCAGAGTGAGCTCAACGGCAATGACGACGTCGCCGAGTTCGTGAGAAACCTCAGAGGCACCGACTCGGACATCGAGTACGGCAACCTGCTCACGGTGCCGCTCGACGGCGGGTTCCTCTACATCGAGCCGGTGTACGCACGCGGCGGCAGCGCGAACTACCCGCTGCTGAAGAAGGTGGCCGCCGCCTACGGCGGAGGCAAGCCGGTCTTCAAGGACAGCCTCTCCGAAGCGCTTGACGCGGCCTTCGGACAGGTCGGCACCGAGCAGCCGCCGCCGACGACGACACCGCCACCGGGCACCAAGCCACCGGCGACCGGTGACGCGGCGACGAAGGCTGCCATCGCGGATGCCCTGAAGGCGCATCAGGACGCCGAGGCGGCGCTGTCGAAGGACCCGAAGGACTGGGAGGCGTACGGCAAGGCCCAGGAGGCTCTTGACGACGCGCTGCGCAGGCTCTCCGAGGCGCAGTCCAAGCCCAGCCCGACGGCCACCCCGTCCAAGGGTGGCTGACCGTGGCTGAAGGCGGCTGAGCAGGCACCATCCCGCGCCGTGGTACGGTTGCAACACAACGGCGCGGGGTGGAGCAGCTCGGTAGCTCGCTGGGCTCATAACCCAGAGGTCGCAGGTTCAAATCCTGTCCCCGCTACTGAAAATGAAGAGGGCCCGGATCCTTTGAGGATCCGGGCCCTCTTCGTGCGTATGTGCTGCCGGTGAGAACTGTGTGCCGCGTGGCGCGAGTTGAGGTTCGGCGTGTTTGACTTATCTCTCTGTGGGCATGTCGACAAAACGCTGAAGTGACCTCACTGGCTGCGGTATACCAGGTGTACGCGGGTTGCAGGTGGTGCGACGATGGAATTTATGGGGGACAGGGCAACTCTGTTGGAGACAGGGCGGTTTGTGCAGCGGCATGCCGGAGACGTGGCGGATGCGACCAGTTCTGCCGTAGCCGCTGACAACGTTGAAGGTGCCGGCGGTGGTGGAAGTGCCGACTCGGTGGAGACCGCCGGGGCCGAGGCACGGCACCGGCGCGCGGCCGAAAGCGGCGACACCGCGTCGATGAGTGTGCTCGGCGCGCTGCTGCTGCGCCGTGGCGACCTCGACGGCGCCGAGCCGTACCTGCGTGCCGCGACCGCCGAGGGCGACCGCGCCGCCGCCAACAACCTGGGTGTCCTGCTCCACCAGCGCGGGTACGCCGACGAGGCGGCCGGATGGTGGCGTATCGCCGCCGTCGCCGGTTCCGCGGCCGCGGCGCATGCACTGGGGCGCCACTTCCGCGAGCGAGGCGACGAGCCGGCCGCGGAGTACTGGCTGCGCCAGTCCGCCGAGCAGGGGCATGCGCTGGGGGCGTACGCCCTCGCCGACCTGCTGGAGCACCGCAGCGACGTGGGCGCGGAGCGCTGGCTGCGTGCTGCGGCTGAGCAGGGACACCGTGAGGCGGCCTACCGGCTTGCCCGCGCGCTGGAGCGCCGGGCGGCGGAAGAGGCACGCGCGGGCGGGGACGTGGGCCTGGTTCTGGGGCGCACGGAGAACGCGGCGCGTGTGCAGGCGCAGGGTCGTGCGGGCGGCGGGGACGCGGCCCCGGCTGCCGGCGCGGTATCGGGTACGTCGGCCACGTCGGGAGCCGGCGGCGGCGCAGGCGGTCCCGCTGCGGGTGCCCCGGCATCCGCTGTCCCCGCGCCCGTCGCCGGGGGCGAGGGCGGCGAGCTCTCCGTACTCGACGAGGCCGCTCAGTGGTACCAGCAGGCCGCCGCGCGTGGGCACCGGCGGGCCGCGCTGCACCTCGGCGCGATCCTGGAGAAGCGCGGCGAACTCAAGGAGGCCGGTCGCTGGTACCTCACCTCCGCCAAGGACGGTGAGGCCCGCGCCGCCTGCGCGCTCGGATTCCTGCTGCGCGACGCCGGTGACGAGGAGAGTGCCGCCGTCTGGTGGCTGCGCGCCGCGCAGGACGGTGACGGCAATGCCGCCAACGCCCTCGGCGCGCTGCACGCCGCCCGCGGTGAGCAGCAGACCGCCGAGCGCTGGTACCGCGCCGCCATGGACGCGGGTGACGTCAACGGCGCGTACAACCTGGGGCTGCTCTGCGCTGCCCAGGACCGTACGTCGCAGGCCGAGCAGTGGTACCGCCGCGCCGCCTACGCGGGTCACCGCGAGGCCGCCAACGCACTCGCCGTACTGCTGCTGCAGGCCGGGGACGCGACCGGCGCCGAGCCCTGGTTCTCCAAGGCCGCCGAGGCGGGAAGCGTCGACGCCGCCTTCAACCTGGGCATCCTCTACGTCGGCCGGGACGACGACCGTACGGCCCTGTCCTGGTACGAGCGGGCAGCGGCCGCCGGGCACACCGAGGCAGCCCTCCAGGTCGGTATCGCGCTGCTCAGAGACGGCGACGAGCAGGCCGCCGAGCGGCATCTGCGCTGCGCGGCGGGTGGCGGCAGCGCCGAGGCCGCGTTCCGGCTCGCCACTGTGCTCGACTCCCGCCAGCCGCCGCCGGGCCCGCCCGCGCTGGGCGAGCCGATGGCGGAGAAGAGCGAGTGCGAGGAGTGGTACGAGCGTGCCGCCGAGCAGGGGCACCGTCGTGCCCAGGTACGGGTGGGAATGCTCGCCGCGACTCGCGGAGACATGGCGGATGCCGCACGCTGGTACCGGGAAGCCGCCGAGGCGGGCAGCCGCAACGGCGCTTTCAACCTCGGGCTGCTCCTGGCCCGCGAGGGCAATGAGCGCGAGGCGGCCCTGTGGTGGGCCCGTGCGGCCCGCGCGGGGCACGGCCGGGCAGCGCTGCGCCTGGCCCTCCTTGCGGCCCGCAGGGGCGAGCTGACCGAGGGGCAGCGATGGTGCGCACGTGCCGTCGAACTGGGTCCCGCCGAGGTGGCGGAGCGTGCGGCACGGCTGCGCGACGCGCTCCACCAAGAGCTCACGGCGTAGCGACGGATGTAGAGACGAATATCGATTTGCGCTGGTCGGCGGGGTGACGTAGTGTTGCATTCATCGACGCGGGGTGGAGCAGCTCGGTAGCTCGCTGGGCTCATAACCCAGAGGTCGCAGGTTCAAATCCTGTCCCCGCTACTGAAGACGAAGGCCCGGATCCATCAGGATCCGGGCCTTCGTCTTGTGCCGGAAGGGCAAGCGAAAGCCCGGCACCTCTTGGTGCCGGGCTATCGGGTGGTGCCGGGCTATCGGGAAACCTCGGCGTCAGGCCGACGCGCAGTTCGGGCACGTGCCCCGGTACGTCACCTCGACGTCCGAGACCGTGAAGCCGAAGCGCTCCGAGTCCGGGAGGTCCGCCAGCGGGTTGCCCGCGGGGTGGACGTCACGGATCGCGCCGCACTGGGCACAGACCAGGTGCTGGTGCGGGCGGTGCGCGTTCGGGTCGTACCGCTTGGCGCGGCGGTCCGTCGAGACCTCGAGGATCTCGCCGAGGCTGACCAGCTCGCCCAGGGTGTTGTACACCGTCGCCCGGGAGATCTCGGGCAGCCTCGTCACGGCGCGCGCATGTACCTCGTCGGCCGTCAGGTGGACATGTTCGCCGTCGAGGACCTCAGCCACGACACGCCGCTGCGCCGTCATGCGCCAGCCACGTCCGCGAAGTCGTTCCAACAGGTCACTCATAAGGACCAGCCTAACAGCGGCACGACCCAGTTCCCGAACGGGTGTGACTTTGGACACTTGCTTGATCTGGACAAAGTCCAAACGAGTGGGCCTGAACCACGCGCCCGAACCACCTGACGAGGACCGGATCCCAGCCCGGGGATCCGGCCCCCCGGTCTATCCGGCGAGCGTTGCCGGGTGGCGCCGTGCCGGTGCCCAGCAGCGGATGATGTCGCGTACGGAGACGATGCCGACAGGTCCGTCGTTGTCGAGCACGATCAGATGCCGGAAGCCGCCGTGTGTCATGGCCTCCGCGGCCTCCTCCAGGGTCCATGACGGCGCGGCGAAGACGACGTCGGTGGTGGTGTGGGTGCCGGCGAGCTCCAGGTCGGGGTCCTGCCCCGCACCCACCGAGTTCAGGATGTCGCGCTCGGTCAGAATGCCGAGGCCGCCCGCGTCGCTGTCGAGGACGACGGAGGCGCCGACGCGGCGCGCGGCCATCAGGCGGGCCGCCTGGCGGAGTGTGTGTGCGGGGCCGATGGTGAGGACCACCGTGCTCATGGCGTCACGGACGAGCATGAATGGAGCCACCTCCTTGGTGGATCGGTCGTTCGGGAACCGATTCACAAGTTCACAAGTGGGGGGACTCTCAGAGTCGCAGCCCTGGGGCGGGGCAGCAAGGGGGCGCGCACGGGCGGAAAAGGGTGTAGACGCCCGCCAGTGGCTGTCTGTTGACTGTCAGTAGCGCTGGTTGAGATATCCCAGCAGCTCTTCGTGGAGCAGACCGTTGGACGCGGCGGCGTTGCCACTGTGCGGACCAGGGCGTCCGTCCAGACCGCTGAAGGATCCGCCCGCCTCCTGGACGACGATAGCTGTGGCCGCCATGTCCCAGAGTGACAGCTCCGGCTCGGCACAAATGTCCACCGAACCCTCGGCGACCATCATGTACGGCCAGAAGTCGCCATACCCGCGTGTGCGCCAGCAGGCCCGGGTCAGATCGAGGAAGCCGTCGAGCCGCCCCTGCTCCTCCCAGCCGCTCAGCGAGGAGTACGCGAACGAGGCGTCCCGGATCCGGCCGACGTTGGAGACCCGCAGCCGGCTCGCCGAGCTCAGACTGCGCCCGGTGTACGCGCCGCCGCCCTGCGCCGCCCACCAGCGGCGGCCGAGCGCCGGGGCCGACACCACGCCCACGACGGGCTGGTAGCCGCCCTCGCCCTGCACCATAAGCGAGATCAGCGTCGCCCAGACCGGCACTCCGCGCACATAGTTCTTGGTGCCGTCGATCGGGTCGATCACCCAGCGCCGCGGGCCCGTGCCCTCGATGCCGTACTCCTCGCCGAGGATCGCGTCACGCGGCCGCGCCCGCTGGAGCTGTCCGCGGATCAGCTCCTCCGCCGCCTTGTCGGCCTCGCTCACCGGCGTCATGTCCGGCTTGGTCTCGACCTTCAGGTCCAGAGCCTTGAACCGGTCCATCGTGGCGGCGTCGGCGGCGTCCGCGAGGACATGGGCAAGACGCAGATCGTCGTGGTAGTCGGGCATGGTCGTCACTCTATCCGGGCGCAAGAGGGCGGTCCTGGGCCCTGTCCCGCCCGGCTTCCGGGCCCCTGTCCGGCATGGCTCTTGACAGTGGATGGCCGCGCGTCAACTCTGAGCGCAGTGCCGCACGGCCTCAGAGGCGCACGGCCGCAGAGCCGTACGGCCGGGGAGGCGACGATGCCTACAGCGCGCGAGTCCTTGCTGAACGCCGCTCTCGCGGCGCTCGCCGATCTGCCCTGGTCAGGGGTGCGGATGGTCGATGTCGCCTCCGCCGCCGGGGTCTCGCGGCAGACCCTCTACAACGAGTTCGGCAGCAAGGACGGTCTCGCCCGCGCCATGGTGCGGCGCGAGGCCGACGCATATCTCCATGGCGTGGAGCGGCTGCTGGCCGAGCGGACCGGGGCCGCGGACCGGCTGGTCTCGGTCGCCGAGTGGACCGTCGCCGAGGCGCGCGCGAGGCCACTGCTGCGGGCCCTGCTCACCGCCTGCTGGGGTGAGCGGCTGCCCGCGCCGAGGCCGGCCCGGCGCGGTGCGGTGCTGTCCGGGGTGCCCGCCCAGCGCCGCGCCGACGCGGGGCCGCCGTCCCCGGCGGAGCTGGTCGCGGCGGTACGGGACCGCTCGGTGGCCGCTCTGGAACAAGGGCTGTCCGAGGGGCGTACGAAGGAGGAGTCGGCCGATGTGGCGCGCCGCTGCGAGCTGGCGGCGCGGCTCGCGCTCGCCCATGTGGTCGCGCCCGTCGGCGAAGGGGTCGGGCAGCTGGTGCGCACGGCCGTGGGCGGGGCCGTCGGCGAGTGGGTCAGTGGGCCCGTCAGTGCGACGAGCCCGACAGCTGGAGACCGATGACGCCGACGATCACCAGCGAGATCGAGACGATCTTGAGGGTGGACACCAGGTCGCCGAGGAAGACCATTCCGTAGATCGCGGTGCCCGCCGCGCCGATGCCCGTCCACACCGCGTACGCGGGACCGACGTCGAGTTTCCTCAGGGCGAGCGTCAGCAGACCGAAGCTTCCCAGCGCGAAGGCGGCGAACGCGATGGTCGGCCACAGCCTGGTGAAGCCGTGCGAGAGTTTGAGGCAGACCGCGAACCCCGTCTCCAGGATTCCGGCGACCACCACCAGCAGCCACGCCATGGTCTGTGCCTCCCGCATCAGTCGGTGACTGCTTCGTCGGACTTGGTGCGATTATGCACTTACCAACTGCCGCGGGCCGCAAACGTGCGGGAGTCAGTCCCCCTCGCGTCGTTCCCTGGTGGCCAGCAGACGCCGCAGTGAATAGAGCCGCGCCGGATCCGCGTGCCCCTCGGCGACCCACTCGTCCAGCGCGCAGTCCGGCTCGTCATGACTGCATGCCCGCGGACAGCCCTCCGTACCCGGTACGAGATCGGGGAAGGCGAGGATCACGCGGGACGGATCGACATGGTGCAGACCGAAGGAGCGCACGCCGGGGGTGTCGATCACCCAGCCGCCCTCCTTGCCCGAGAGCGGCAGGGCCAGCGCCGATGTGGTGGTGTGCCGGCCGCGGCCCGTGACCGCGTTGACAACGCCCGTGCTTCGTCGACGGTCCTTCGGGACAAGGGCGTTGACCAGGGTCGTCTTGCCGACGCCGGAGTGGCCGACGAACACCGTGGTCCTGCCCCGAAGGTGCTCGTAGACCCGGTCGGCCGCGGCGCCGTCCACGAACTCGTCGCGCGTGGTGACGATATGGGGGACGCCCAGCGCGCCGTACTTCTCCAGCAGTTCGTCGGGCGAGGCCAGATCCGACTTGGTCAGGACGAGGAGCGGGGTGAGCCCGCCGTCGTACGCCGCGACGATGCAGCGGTCGATCAGCCGCGGGCGCGGTTCCGGGTCGGCCAGCGCCGTCACGATTGCCAGTTGGTCGGCGTTGGCGACGACCACGCGCTCGTACGGATCGTCGTCGTCGGCGGTCCTGCGCAGCACCGACTTGCGCTCCTCGATGCGCACGATGCGCGCGAGGGTGTCCTTCTCGCCGGACAGATCGCCGACGATGCCGACACGGTCGCCCACCACCGCGGCCTTGCGGCCCAGTTCGCGGGCCTTCATGGCCATCACCACGCGGTCCTCGACGAGACAGGTGAGCCGGCCACGGTCGACGGTCAGGACCATGCCCTCGACTGCGTCCTCGTGCTTGGGGCGGATGTTGGAACGTGGCCGGTTGCCCTTGCGGTTGGGGCGGGAGCGGATGTCGTCCTCGTCGGTGTGCTTGCCGTAGCGGCGCATCTGTCGTCAGGCCCCGAGCATTCCGGCCCACATCCGCGGGAAGTCGGGCAGGGTCTTGGCGGTTGTCGCCACGTTCTCGATCTGTACGCCCTCGACGGCAAGGCCGATGATCGAGCCCGCCGTGGCCATGCGGTGGTCGTGGTACGTATGGAAAACGCCGCCGTGCAGCGGGCGCGGGCGGATGTGCAGCCCGTCCTCGGTCTCGGTGACATCGCCGCCGAGCTCGTTGATCTCCTTGGTCAGGGCCGCGAGGCGGTCCGTCTCGTGGAGGCGCAGATGTGCCACGCCGCGCAGCGTGGAGGGGGAGTCGGCGAGCGCCGCGACCGCCGCGATGCCCGGGGTCAGTTCGCCGACCTCGCCGAGATCGACGTCGATGCCGTGAATACGGCCCGTGCCGGTGAACGTCAGACCGGACTCGGTCAGTTCGCAGGAACCGCCCATCTCGGTGAAGATCCGGCGCAGTGCGTCACCGGGCTGGGTGGTGCGCTCGGGCCAGTCGGGGATGGTGACCCGGCCGCCGGTGATCAGCGCGGCGGCGAGGAACGGCTGGGCGTTGGACAGATCCGGCTCGACCGTCAGATCGCGGCCGAGCAGGGCGGAGGGGGAGACCCGCCAGACATTGGGCTCGCCGCCGGTCTCGGGCTCGTCGACCTGGGCGCCGACCGCGCGGAGCATGTCGACGGTCATCCGGATGTGCGGCATGGAGGGGAGGGTGCCGCCGATGTGGCGTACCTCCACGCCCTGGTTGAAGCGCGGTGCGGACAGCAGAAGGGCGCTGACGAACTGCGAGGACGAGGAGGCGTCGATCTCCACCGGGCCGCCGTCCAGCGCGCCGCTGCCGAACACGGTCATCGGGAGCGAGCCGCGGCCGTCGTCGTCGATCCGGGCGCCGAGGACGCGCAGCGCGTCGATCACGCCGTTCAGCGGGCGCTCGTAGGAACGGGGGTCGCCGTCGAAGCGGACCGCGCCGTCGGCCAGCGCGGCGACGGGGGGCAGGAAGCGCATCACCGTACCGGCGTTGCCGACGTCGATCGTGGCGGGGCCGTGCAGACCGGCGGGAATGACGCGCCAGGCCTCGCCCTCGCCGTCGTGACTGCCCGCGACGGTGGAGCTGGAGGACACCGTCTCCTCGATGCCGACGCCCAGCGCGCGCAGGGCCTCCGCCATCAGGAGGCTGTCGCGGGAGCGCAGCGGGCGGCGCAGCCAGCCGGGTTCGGCGGCCAGGGCCGCCAGCACCAGGGCCCGGTTGGTGACCGACTTGGACCCGGGCACGGTCACCGTCGCTTCGACGGCTCCGGTCGCGTAGGGGGCGGGCCACAGGGCGGGGTGCACGGAGCTTTCGGTCATGGCCATCACTTTAGTGGTTCCGCGAAGACCAGGATCTTGATCAAAAGTGGCGAAATCGGGGCGTAACCGGGGAGTGATAGAGGGCTCGGCCGGTCAGGTTTCCCGGCGCGTCCGCCCACCGGACCGCGGGTATTCAAAGGCCCAGCAGCCAGCGGCCGCCGCCGATCAGTGAACACAGTGACACGGCATGGAACAGGAACAGCCACATCGCGGCCGGTACATGGGTCAGCCGGGACAGCTGATCGGCGTCCGAGTCCGGGGCCCCGCCGTGGCGCCGCTTGGACTGGAGCTCGAAGGCCGGTCGTACGCCTCCGAGCAGCAGGAACCAGACGGCGGTGTAGGCGAAGGCGGCCTGTACCTCGGGTTCTGTCAGCCAGGAGACAAGGAGGAAGGCGGCGCCTGTGAGGATCACGGTGAGCGCGCCGTACGCGTTGCGGATCATCACGAGCATCGCGATGAGCAGGGCGGTGGCCAGCCAGAGAAGCAGCGTGATGTGGTGCGCGGCGAGCAGCCAGGCGCCGCCGAGGCCCAGGAGCGGCGGCGCGGTGTAGCCCGCGGCCGCCGTAAGGATCATGCCGAGACCACTGGGCTTGCCGCGGCTGACCGTGAGGCCGCTGGTGTCGGAGTGCAGCCGGATGCCGTCGAGCCGGCGGCCGGTGAGCAGCGCGACGAGGCCGTGGCCGCCCTCGTGGGCGATGGTGATGGCGTTGCGCGAGATCCGCCATATCGGGTGGGGTGCGACGGCGCCGAGAGCGATGACGCCCGCGACGAGGACGAGCCATTCGTCGGGGGCGGGCTGAGAGCCGAAGATGCGGTCCCAGAGATCGGTGGCGGACTGTGTGATGGCCATTTCTCGGGCGGCTCCTCGGGCGGCGGGCAGGAGTGGCAGTCTGGCACTCATGTGCGGACGGTATGCAGCGAGTCGTAGGCCCGAGGATCTCTCAGGACTCTTCGAGGTCGAGAAGTGGGATCCCGAGGAGACGCTGGCGCCCGACTGGAATGTGGCCCCCACGAAGGACGTCTACGCGATTCTCGAGCGCCCTGTGAAAGACGCCCCGGACCGGCGTCCGGTTCGCCAGCTGCGGGCGCTGAAGTGGGGGCTCGTGCCGTCGTGGGCCAAGTCACCCGAGGGCGCGGCACGGATGATCAACGCGCGGGCCGAGACGATCCACGAGAAGCCGTCCTTCCGCAAGCCCTTCGTCTCGCGGCGCTGCATCCTGCCCGCGGACGGCTATTTCGAGTGGGTGACCGGGGCGGGCGAGCGGGAGCTCGAGGTCGAGGGCAAGAAGAAGCGCGCGCGCAAGCAGCCGTACTTCGTGACGCCGGCGGACGGCTCGGTGTTCGCGATGGCGGGGCTGTATGAGTTCTGGCGGGACCGGACGCTGCCGGACGAACATCCGCTTGCGTGGTGGGTGACGTGCTCGGTGATCACGACGGAGGCGGAGAAGGGCCCGCTGGGGGTGGCCCCGGCACAGGGCCCCCGGTCGCTCTCCGACATCCACCCGCGGATGCCGCTGATGCTGACAGCGGACCGGTGGGACGCGTGGCTGGACCCCTCACGGACGGACCTGGACGAACTGCGCGGGATGCTGGAACCGCCGCCGGAGGGGCTGATGCGGGCATACGCGGTGACGACCGCGGTGAGCAATGTGCGCAACAACGGGCCGGAGCTGCTGGAGGAGCTGGCGGCGCCCGAGGTGGAGACGCTGTTCTGACGGCACCCCGTCGCGGCGCAGCCGCGTCGCACCCTTCGCGCGGCAGGATGGAAGCGTGAGTCGGATCGAGAGCGTGGAGACGGACGCCGGTGAGGCGCGTGTCACCTGGCATGCCGCCGGGCGGGCCCGGCTGGTGCTGGGGCTCGGGCACGGTGCCGGGGGCGGGATCGAGGCGCGGGATCTGCAGGCCGTCGCCCGGGGCCTGACCGCGGACGGGGTCACCGTCGCGCTGGTGGAGCAGCCCTGGCGGGTGGCCGGGAAGAAGGTCGCCCCCGCGCCGAAGACGCTCGACGCCGGATGGCGCGGCATCTGGCCCGTACTGGCGAAGTCCGGGCTGCCCGTCGTCGCCGGAGGGCGCAGTGCCGGGGCCCGTGTCGCCTGCCGGACCGCGGTCGAGCTCGGGGCCGTCGGCGTGCTCGCGCTGAGCTTCCGTTGCATCCGCCGGGCCGTCCCGAGAAGTCCCGCGCCGACGAGCTGCTCGGCGCAGGCGTGCCCACCCTCGTCGTACAGGGCGGCAACGATCCCTTCGGGAAGCCCGCGGAGTTCCCCGAGGGGACGTACGAGCTCGTGGAAGTCCCCTTCGGAGATCACGGCTTCGCCGTCCCCAAGCGGGCCGGGATCACCGAGAGTGAGACGCTGCGGGTGATCACGGAGGCGGTGCGGGACTGGGTCCGCGGGCTCCGGGAATGATGCGCGCGCACACACTGTTGAGGCGGTTGTCGGGACGTCAGTCACAGCGCACGGAGTAGGGAGTCCACAGCATGGGTTCGACCATCTGCCCGAGCCGCTCGAACACCGCTGACCTGGAGTGGACGGTGCTTTCCGCGGCCAAGACCGCCCCTCGTCGGGCGGCGGGCGGAGCGGATCGTCGTCTATCCTCCGAGTCGAGCGGGTCCGCATTCGGTCTCGCCACAGCGTTGGAGGAGGTGGGTCCGGTCACTGGGACCGACGCAGGGACCGACGACGGCCAGGCGGGGCAGTCCGAGGAGACGACTGCCGAGCGCAATGCCCGTTTCGAGCGGGACGCTCTCGGCTTCCTGGACCAGATGTACTCTGCCGCGCTGCGTATGACGCGGAATCCGGCTGATGCCGAGGATCTCGTGCAGGAGACGTATGCCAAGGCGTACGGATCCTTCCACCAGTTCCGCGAGGGCACGAACCTCAAGGCGTGGATGTACCGGATCCTCACGAACACCTTTATCAACTCGTACCGCAAGAAGCAGCGCGAGCCCCAGCGCAGTGGCGCCGAGGAGATCGAGGACTGGCAGCTCGCGCGCGCCGAGTCGCACATGTCGACCGGGCTGCGCTCCGCCGAGTCGCAGGCTCTCGACCACCTGCCGGACTCGGACGTCAAGGCAGCGCTGCAGGCCATTCCCGAGGAGTTCCGTATCGCGGTCTATCTCGCCGACGTAGAGGGCTTTGCGTACAAGGAGATCGCGGACATCATGGGAACACCGATCGGGACGGTGATGTCCCGCCTGCACCGGGGCCGCCGTCAACTGCGCGGCATGCTTGAGGATTACGCGCGCGAGCGCGGACTCGTACCCGCCGGTGCGGGGGAGTCGAACAACGCGAAAGGCTCGGGCTCATGAGCTGCGGAGAGCCGCACGAGACGGACTGCTCAGAGGTCCTGGACCATCTCTACGAGTTTCTCGACCGTGAGATGTCCGAGAGCGACTGCACGAAGTTCGAGGTGCACTTCGAGGAGTGCTCGCCGTGCCTGGAGAAGTACGGTCTCGAGCAGGCCGTGAAGAAGCTGGTCAAGCGTTGCTGCGGACATGACGACGTGCCCAGCGATCTGCGGGCCAAGGTCATGGGGCGCATCGATCTCATCCGCTCGGGGCAGGCCGTGCCCGACCACGATGTGACGGTCGCCGGCGCGGACCTCCCGGGTCTCGCCCAGGAGTAGCCGACAAACAAACTCGTACATGTGTGCAGGGTGCGCCGCGATTCTCGCGGCGCACCCTGCTCGTATGTTCACCCACGTGTCACCCGTGGGTGCGAACAGAGCGCATCCGCCCGCCGCTCACCCCTCAACTCGCTAGCCTGGCGCTCGATTTGAGGAGGGGGCTGGGCGGTGACGGCCATACCGACGGCGGCACGTGCGTACATTCTCGGCGTCGTGCTCTGCGCTGCGGCATGCGCGCTGCCGCTGCTGCCCGCCGTGCGGCCCGGCGCCTCGGTGCCCTGGAGCGCGCTGCTGCTGGCCGGTCTGTACGCGGTGTGCGAGATGCCCGCCCGCTGCCGCTGCCCCGGCGACCGGGTGCCGGTCGGCGCAGGGTCCTTCTTCCCCGTGCTGCTCGCCGCGGCCTTTGTGCTGACGCCCCCCGCGGCCGCGCTCGTCGCCGTGCCCGGCGCGCTGCTGGGGCGGGTGGACCAGCGGCCCGCGGGTGTACGGCGGATCTGGCGTGCCGCCCGGCTCTCGCTCGCGACCTGGGGCGCGGCGCAGGCGTATCTGCTGCTCGGCGGCGGGCGGACGCCGCGCGTACCGGACTTTCCGTATGCGCTGCTGCCGGCCGCGGCCGGAGCCCTCGCCTTCTGTCTGGTGCTGACCGCGCTCGACGGCGGCATCCTCGCCACCGCGGAACGGCTGCCCGTACGCAGCGCCTGGCGCGGGCCGCTGCTGCGCTCACTGGCGCCGCACCTCGTGCACGGGCTGGCCGGGCTGATGATGGCGGTGCTGTGGCGCAGTCCGTACGGGCCGCTGTCCGCGCTCCTCGTCCTGCTGCCGATGTACATCTCCTGCTGGATCTTCGTGCAGTACCACCACGAGCTGGCCGCGCATCAGGCGACGATCCGGGCGCTGGTGCAGGCCGTCGACATCAAGGACAGGTACACCCGCGGGCACAGCGAGCGGGTGGGGCGCGCGTCCGTGCTGATCGCGCGCGAACTGAGCATGGACGAAGGGCGCCTGGAGGTGCTCAGGTTCGCCGGGATCCTGCACGACGTGGGCAAGCTCGGGGTGCCGACGCGGGTGCTGCGCAAGGACGGTCCGTTGACGCCGCAGGAGCGGCGGGTGATCGAGCTGCATCCGGAGTACGGGCACGAGATGGTGCGCGGGATCGGATTCCTGGGGGAGGCGCGGGCGGCGATCCTGCACCACCACGAGCGGCTGGACGGCAGCGGATATCCGTACGGTCTGGTGGGGCGGCAGATCCCTGAGTTCGCCCGGGTGGTTGCGGTCGCGGACGCCTTCGACGCGATGACCTCGACGCGTTCGTACAGCCGGGCGCGGCCGGTGGACGCGGCGCTCGAGGAGCTGAAGCGGTGCGCGGGGACGCAGTTCGACCCGCAGATGGTGCAGGCGCTGGTGCGGGCGCTCGCGCGGCACGGCTGGGAGACCTCGGTGACGGCGGACGAGCCGGTCGCGCAGGCGGCGTGCGGAAACGTCCCGCCACAGCCTGAGCCGCAGCCGCAGCCTGTCCGGTTGCCGGTCCGTGGGCCGCTCGCGGGCCGCGACGGTGCGCCGGGCGGACCGGGGTGAGCCCCACGGCCGGGGTCGCCGTTCGCGGGGTGTACGTCGCCGCCGCCCTGCTCACCGGTGGGGCACTCGCCCTGACCCTGTGGAAGGGGCTCGAGCAGCCCGCAAACGCCCTGGCCTTCGGGGCGTTCATCGCCGTCGGGGAGCTGGCCCGCTGGGGAGCCCTGCCCGGGGAGCGCGAACCAGCGCCCCTCGGCGCCGCCGGAGCCCTCGCGTACGCGCTCCTGGGAGAGTGCGCAGGGCAGCCCACGACGCACGGCGTACTGCAAGTCGTCTGCGTCGTCGTCGCGGCCGCGCTCGCCGGTGCCGTGCCTCATGTGGCGCGGGGGAGCGGGCCCGCACTCGATCATGTGGCGCGGCGGGTGCTGACCGTCTCCTTCGCCGCCGCCTGCTTCCAGCCGCTGTACAACTCCGGCGAGTTGGAGCGCTGGGTCGGACACGGGGCGTACTACCCGCTGTTCCTTGTCGTCCTGCTCCTGCTGACCGCCCTGTGCGACGCCGTACTGGCCGCCGCGATGCTGCACGCGCGCACCCTCCCCCATAGTGCCAAGCGCATGGGAGGTGCCGGTGCCCCCATCCCGTACACACCGCTGCTGCGTGAGGAGCTCAGAGCTCTCCTCGGCATCGGTTCGGCCGTCTGCGCGACCGGAGCCGTGATGGCGCTCTCCGTGGCCGTCGCAGGGCTCTGGGCGCTGCCCGTGTTCTGTGTGCCGCTGCTGCTGACGCAGCTGTCCTTCCGCCGGTACGCGGCCGTGCGCACCACCTACCGGCAGACCATCGCCTCCCTCGCCCGGTCGACCGAGATCGCCGGATACACCCGGCCGGGCCATGCCCGCAGGGTGGCGGCGCTCTCCACCGCCGTCGGGCGCGAGCTGGGGCTCTCGGGCTCCGAGCTGACCGTTCTGGAGTACGCGGCCCTGATGCACGACATCGGGCAGCTCTCGCTCGTGGACCCCGTTCCGGAGGGGGCCACCGCCCTGCTGCCTGTCGCCGAGCAGCGGCGGATAGCCCTGCTGGGGGGTGCGGTCGTGCGCCAGACCGGGGTCCCGCCCGCCGTCGCCGTCGTCGTGGAGCTGCAGGCCGATCCGTACCGCGAACAGCCGCTGCCCGCCCGGATTGTCCGCGCCGTCAACGCATACGACGATCTGACCGGGGGAAGCGGACGAACAGCGGGCGGAGTGCTCGGCGCACTCGAACAGCTGCGTCTGGGCACAGGGCGGGACTACCAGCCAGAGGTCGTCGAATCGCTCGCCAGAGTCCTCGCCCGAGGCGGTCTGGCCCCGGTGCCGCCTGGGTAACCCATGGGTAATGAGCGAGCCTCCAGCTCGGCATGGTTGGATGCGAAGGAAGGCACAAAACACGTGTCCGGGGGCAGTGACCCGAGCGACCGGCAGGCGGGAATCGTGAGGATCTTCGGGAAGGTACGGCATCGGCCCTCCGCCTCGTGGCGGCAGGCCACCGACCGCGCGTTCACGCTGATCGGCGACGGCCGGTACGAGGACGCGGGCGCGCTGCTCACAAGGGCGGCGGACCTGGAGCCCTGGCTCTCGGAGTCCTGGTTCAACCTTGCACTTCTGCACAAGTTCCGGCACGACTGGGAGCAGGCCCGCGCCGCCGGCCTGCGGGCCGTCGCGCTGCTGGACAAGGAGACCGGCGCCCCCGACTGGTGGAACGTCGGCATCGCCGCCACCGCCCTGCAGGACTGGCCGCTGGCCCGCCGCGCCTGGCAGGCCTACGGACTCAAGGTGCCCGGCGCTGCCGCGGCGAACGGCGAGCCGGTCGGCATGGAGCTCGGCAGCGCCGCCGTACGGCTGTCGCCCGAGGGCGAGGCCGAGGTGGTGTGGGGCCGCAGGCTCGATCCGGCACGGATAGAAGTGCTCTCGATCCCGCTGCCGTCCTCCGGGCGGCGCTGGGGCGAGGTCGTCCTGCACGACGGCGTGCCGCACGGCGAGCGGACCACCACCGCCGGGCCTTCGTACCCCGTGTTCGACGAGATCGAGCTCTGGGCGCCCTCTCCCGTCCCCACCTGGGTGGTGCTGCTGGAAGCCGCGACCGAGGCCGACCGGGACGCCCTGGAGCAGCTCGCCTCCGACGCGGGCTTCGCCGCCGAGGACTGGTCCTCCTCCGTGCGGCTGCTGTGCCGGGCCTGCTCCGAGAGCCGGATGCCCAGCGCCGAGGGCGAGGGCGAGCACCTGGACCCGCACGACCACAGCGAGCCGGGCCACCCGGGACCGCTGGGCCACCGCACCGCGGGCGATCTGTGGTCGCCGGAGCGCGAGTGCGGGATCGCCGCCCCCGCCGGACTGGTCCGGGGCCTGCTGGACGGCTGGGTCGCCGACAGCCCGGGCACTCGTGAGTGGCGGGATCTCGAAGAAGTCTGCTGACCGCGGGCCGTAGGCTGTACGGGATCGATTCGGGTTCCCAGGAAGGCGCAGAAGCGGCCATGGCGCAGCAGCAGACGGACGAGCAGGTGAACGACGGCTTCGTCGTCGACACGGAGAACTGCGAGGAGCGCGAGCTGGCGTACCGCGAGCGCGGCACGGCCCGCCCGATCACGGTCGTCGGCAACCCCGTGCTCCACAAGGAGTGCAAGGACGTCACCGAGTTCGACGACAAGCTCGCGGCTCTGATCGACGACATGTTCGCCAGCCAGAAGGCGGCGGAGGGCGTGGGCCTTGCCGCCAACCAGATCGGCGTCGACCTCAAGGTCTTCGTGTACGACTGCCCCGACGACGACGGCGCACGTCACACCGGTGTTGTCTGCAACCCGGTGCTGGAGGAGCTGCCGCCGGAGCTGCGCGTTCTCGACGATTCCAACGAGGGCTGCCTCTCCGTCCCGACGGCCTACGCCTCGCTGGCCCGCCCCGACTACGCGGTGGTGCGCGGCCAGGACGCCGAAGGCAACCCGATCAAGGTGCGCGGCACGGGCTACTTCGCCCGCTGCCTCCAGCACGAGACGGACCATCTGTACGGCTACCTGTACATCGACCGGCTCTCCAAGCGGGACCGCAAGGACGCGCTGCGCCAGATGGAAGAGGGCACGCCGCGCTACGAGACCGTCCCCAACAACTGATCCCCTTCCGGGGGGCGCCTGCCGGGGCGGTGCGTCACGCGACGCCGTGCAGCGGGCCCCGGAAGGTGCGGCGGTAGGCGTGCGGCGTGGTGCCGAGCGTACGCAGGAAGTGGTGGCGCAGGGCGGCCGCATTGCCGAAGCCGGCGCTGCCGGCGATCGCGTCCACCGTCTCGTCCGTCGTCTCCAGCAACTCCTGTGACAGCAGCACCCGTTGGCGCAGCAGCCAGCGGTAGGGAGTGGTGCCCGTCTCCTGCTGGAAGCGGCGGGCGAAGGTACGCGGCGACATATGGGCCCGGGCGGCGAGCTGCTCGACGGTCAGCTCGACGTCCAGATGCCGCTCCATCCACGCCAGCACCTCGCCGACCGTGTCGCACGAAGTGCGGGGCAGCGGGCGGTCGATGTACTGCGCCTGGCCGCCGTCGCGGTGCGGCGGCACCACCATGCGGCGGGCGATGCTGTTGGCGGTCTCGGGGCCGTGCTCCTGGCGTACGACATGGAGGCAGGCGTCGATCGCCGCCGCGGTGCCGGCCGAGGTGATCACCGGCCCCTCGTCGACGTACAGCACATCGGGGTCGACGAGGGCCCGCGGATAGCGCTCGGCCAGGGCACGGGCGTGCCGCCAGTGGGTGGTGCAGCGGCGGCCGTCGAGCAGCCCGGCGGCACCGAGGACGAAAGCGCCCGTGCACACGCTCAGCACGCGCGCACCGCGGTCGACGGCGCGGCGCAGCGCGTCGAGCAACTCCTGGGGATACTCGCGGGTCGGGTAGGAACCGCCGGTGGGCACGGCGATGAGATCAGCGTCCTCCAGCCGTTCGAGGCCGTAGGGAGTGCTGATGGTGAATCCGGCATGCGTGTGCAGGACGGGGCCCGCGGCGGAGACCGCCGCGAAGTCGTACACGGGCAGTCCGTCGTCGCTGCGGTCGAGGCCGAAGATCTCGCTGACGACCCCGAGCTCGAAGGGATGCACGTCCTCCAGGAGGACGGCGGCCACGTTTTTCAGCATGGGACCATTGTGGCAGTAATTCGATGATTCATGACAGTCCTGCCACTGACTTTCTTGGCGCACGAGGACGACAGTGGACGGCATGAACACATTCCTCGAGTACCTCTTCATCATCGCCCTCCTCGGGCTCGTCCTCCTTCCCGCACTGATGGGAAACGTCAGGGAGCGGATCGTCGACCGCCAGCTGCGCGAGGCGGAACTGGGCCGGGAGGACGTACGCCGGGCCAGGTTGCTTCAGGCCGAGCTGCGAGAGTCCCGGCGTCGTTCCTCGACCAGTGCTCCGGTCCGTACGCCGGTGCGCACGCCGGTCCCGTCGAGGACGATCGTGAGCCCGAAGTCCACACCCGTCTCCCGCCGGGACGCGGCAGCGGTGAAGGCCCCCTGCAATGCGGAGTAGCGGTCCGTGGGCCGTCAAGCCGATGGTGCGCCGAACCACTTGGGCAGCCGGCCGAGCAGATCCTGCTGATCGTCACCGACCCACGCCACGTGGCCGTCCGGCCGCAACAGCACAGCGGGCACGTCCAGTTCCTCGCTGAGGTCGACGACGTGGTCGACCCGGTCCGCCCAGCCCTCCACCGAGAGCCGGCCGGTCTGGTCGAGCAGCAACCCGCGGCCGCCGTGCATCAGCTCGTAGAGGCGACCCTGCTTCAGCTTCACGTCCCGCAGGCGCCGGCCGAGCAGTTCATGGCCCTCACCGAAGTCGTAGCGGACCCCGATCGCGGTGATCTTCTCGGTCAGGTACCGGTTCACGTCCTCGAAGTCCATCAGTTCCGACACCAGCCGGCGCACTGACCGGGGACCCGGCTCCGGGGACATCAGCAGCATCATCGCGCGGGTGTTGTCCAGCACGTCGGCGGCCACCGGATGCCGTTCGGTCTGGTAGCTGTCCAGCAGCCCCTCCGGCGCCCAGCCGCCCACCTCGGCGGCCAGTTTCCAGCCGAGGTTGAACGCGTCCTGGATGCCGAGGTTGAGCCCCTGCCCGCCGGCCGGCGGGTGGATGTGCGCCGCGTCGCCCGCCAGCAGCACCCGGCCGACCCGGTAGCGCTCGGCCTGCCGGGTGGCGTCGCCGAAGCGGGAGAGCCAGCGCGGCGAGTGCACGCCGAAGTCGGTACCCGCGAACACCCGCAGCTGCTTCTTCACCTCCTCGAGGGTCGGCGGGACCGAGCGGTCCTCGGCCAGCCCTTCGGCCGGTACGACGACGCGGTACACCCCGCCCCCGAAGGGTCCGACGCCGAACCGGAGCTGGGTCTTGCGGACTTCGGCCACCACGGCGGCCACCGTCTCCGGCGGTACGGCCACCTCCATCTCGCCCAGCAGCGTCTCGACCCTGGTGGGCTCACCGGGGAAGCCGACGCCGAGCAGCTTGCGAACCGTACTGCGGCCGCCGTCGCAGCCGACGAGGTAGCGCGAGCGCAGCTGGGTGCCGTCGGCCAGCTCAGCGGTCACCCCGTCGTCGTCCTGGCTCAGCCCGACCAGCTCGCAGCCGCGCCGGATATCGACGCCGACTTCGGTGGCGTGCTCGGTCAGCAGGCGGTCGGTGATGGTCTGCGGGATGCCGAGGACGTACGGATGTGCGGTGTCCAGCCGCTCCGGCGACGGCTTCGGGATACCGGCGTAGAAACCACCGACCGGGTACTGCTGGCCGACCGCGAGGAACCGCTCCAGCAGACCGCGCTGGTCCATCACCTCGACGCTGCGCGCGTGCAGACCGAGCGCACGGACAAACCTGGTCGGCTCCGTCTCCTTCTCCAGCACGAGCGCGTGCACACCGTGCAGCCGCAACTCGCAGGCCAGCATCAAGCCGGTCGGTCCACCGCCGGCAATGATCACGTCAATCATGAAAATCCCCCATTCGATTCGACAAAGCACACGTACTTCGCGAATCCCTGATTTCCGCAGGTCCTGGCTTCGGCTGACGATTCTGCGCCACGACCCGGGTCTTGCCGCAAGGCCCCCTGTGCGCTATATGTTGAAAGTGGCAAGGAGTGGGCAACCTCCTTGCCTTTACTTTTGTCGGTACGAACAACGACGAGGCCGGGCGGATGCACCCCTGCATCCGCCCGGCCGGTTCTCCCGTCCCCCCGTGACGGGAGAGATCTGTGAGGTCTCGAGTGAGGCCTAGAAGTCGTCGTCGAAGCCGACCGAGCCCTCCACCGCCACCTGGTACGCGGACGGACGGCGCTCAAAGAAGTTCGTCAGCTCCTGGACGCCCTGCAGCTCCATGAAGGAGAACGGATTCTCCGAGCCGTACACCGGGGCGAAGCCGAGCCGGGTGAGCCGCTGGTCGGCGACGCACTGCAGGTATTCACGCATCGACTCGGTGTTCATGCCGGGCAGACCGTCGCCGCACAGATCGCGGCCGAACTGCAGCTCCGCCTCGACGGCCTCCCTCAGCATGTCGGTGACCTGCTGCTGGAGTTCGTCGTCGAAGAGCTCGGGCTCCTCCTTGCGGACCGTGTCCACGACCTCGAAGGCGAAGTTCATGTGCATG
This sequence comes from Streptomyces sp. NBC_01481, assembly GCF_026339995.1. GTDB lineage: Bacteria > Actinomycetota > Actinomycetes > Streptomycetales > Streptomycetaceae > Streptomyces. Next base: position 508,915 of record NZ_JAPEPT010000005.1, read on the forward strand.
GTCTCGTCGCGGAAGACCCAGTTGGTGCCGGTGGCCAGGCCGTGCAGCAGGCCGCGGGAGCGGAACCAGTAGACGTACGCGAACGCGCCGTAGAAGAACAGCCCCTCGATGCAGGCCGCGAAGCAGATCAGATTCAGCAGGAAGCGCCGCCGGTCGGCCTTCGTCTCCAGCCGGTCGATCTTCTCGACCGAGTCCATCCACTTGAAGCAGAACTGGGCCTTCTCGCGGATGGACGGGATCTCCTCCACCGCGTCGAACGCGGCCGCGCGGTCATCCGGATCGGGGAGGTAGGTGTCGAGCAGCGTCAGATAGAACTGGACGTGCACGGCCTCCTCGAAAAGCTGACGGCTCAAGTAGAGCCGTGCCTCGGGGGAGTTGATGTGCTTGTAGAGCGTCAGCACCAGGTTGTTGGAGACGATCGAGTCGCCGGTCGCGAAGAACGCGACCAGCCGGCCGATCATGTGCTGTTCGCCCGGCGTGAGCTTGGCGAGGTCGGCGACGTCGGAGTGGAGGTCGACCTCCTCGACGGTCCAGGTGTTCTTGATCGCGTCGCGGTAGCGCTCGTAGAAGTCCGGGTAGCGCATCGGACGCAGGGTCAGCTCGAAGCCCGGGTCGAGGAGGTTCTTGTTCTCGGTTGTACTCATTACTGGCAGGCCTCGCAGGACTCGGGGTTTTCGAGGGAGCAGGCGATCGCGTCGTCGTCGGGCGCGGCTGCCTGCTGCACGGGAATGGTCGCCTGCGACTGGGCGGCGCGGGCGATCCGGGTCGCCGGGCGTGAGCGCAGGTAGTACGTCGTCTTCAGGCCCTGCTTCCAGGCGTACGCGTACATCGAGCTGAGCTTCCCGATGGTCGGCGTCTCCAGGAACAGGTTCAGCGACTGCGACTGGTCCAGGAACGGAGTGCGGGCGGCGGCCATGTCGATCAGGCCGCGCTGCGGGATCTCCCACGCCGTGCGGTACAACGCGCGGACGTCGGCGGGGATCCAGTTGAAGCCCTGCACCGAGCCGCTGGACTCGCGCAGCGCCTCGCGGGTCTGCGCGTCCCATACGCCCAGCTGCTTCAGCTCCTCCACGAGATAGGCGTTGACCTGGAGGAACTCACCGCTGAGCGTCTCGCGCTTGAACAGGTTGGAGACCTGGGGCTCGATGCACTCGTACACGCCCGCGATCGAGGCGATGGTGGCGGTCGGCGCGATCGCGAGGAGGAGCGAATTGCGCATGCCGCTCTTCGCCACCCGTGCGCGCAGGGCGTCCCAGCGCTCGGGCCAGTTGAGCTCGACGTCGTAGTGGTCGGGGTGCAGCACGCCACGGGCCGCGCGGGTCTCGGACCAGGCGGGCAGTGGGCCGTTGCGCTCGGCGAGCGAGCAGGACGCCTCGTACGCGGCGAGCATGATCCGCTCGGCGATCTTCGTGGAGAGCGCCTTCGCCTCGGGGGAGTCGAAGGGCAGGCGCAGCTTGAAGAAGACGTCCTGAAGCCCCATCGCGCCCAGGCCGACCGGACGCCACCTGGCGTTGGAACGGCCTGCCTGCTCGGTCGGGTAGAAGTTGATGTCGACGACCCGGTCGAGGAAGGTCACGGCGGTACGGACGGTCTCGTCCAGGCGCTCCCAGTCGATGCCGTCGCCCGCGACGAACGAACCCAGGTTGACCGAGCCGAGGTTGCACACGGCCGTCTCGCCGTCGTCCGTGACTTCGAGGATCTCGGTGCACAGGTTGGAGCTGTGCACGACCCGGCCGGGCTCGGCGGTCTGGTTGGCGGTGCGGTTGGAGGCGTCCTTGAAGGTCATCCAGCCGTTGCCGGTCTGGGCGAGCGTACGCATCATCCGGCCGTACAGCTCGCGCGCCGGGATTGCCTTGCGGGCCAGGCCCTCGGCCTCCGCCTTGCGGTACGCGGCGTCGAACTCCTCGCCCCACAGGTCGACCAGCTCGGGCACATCGGCGGGCGAGAACAGCGACCAGTCGGCGTCGGCCTCGACGCGGCGCATGAACTCGTCCGGGATCCAGTGCGCGAGGTTGAGGTTGTGTGTACGCCGCGCGTCCTCACCGGTGTTGTCGCGCAGCTCCAGGAACTCCTCGATGTCCGCGTGCCAGGTCTCCAGATAGATCGCGGCCGCGCCCTTGCGCCGGCCGCCCTGGTTCACGGCGGCGACCGAGGCGTCGAGGGTCTTCAGGAACGGCACGATGCCGTTGGAGTGCCCGTTGGTGCCGCGGATCAGCGAACCGCGGGCGCGGATACGGGAGTACGAGAGACCGATGCCGCCCGCGTGCTTGGACAGGCGGGCGACCTGGTGGTAGCGGTCGTAGATCGAGTCCAGCTCGTCCAGCGGGGAGTCCAGCAGATAGCAGGACGACATCTGCGGGTGACGGGTCCCGGAGTTGAAGAGCGTGGGCGAGGAGGGGAGGTAGTCGAGCCTGCTCATCAGCCGGTAGAGGGCGGCGACCTCGTCCAGGGCGCGGGTGCTGTTGTCCTCCGCGAGGCCCGAGGCGACGCGCAGCATGAAGTACTGCGGGGTCTCGATCACCTGACGGGTGATCGGATGCCGCAGCAGATAGCGGCTGTAGAGGGTGCGCAGACCGAAATAGCCGAAGCGGTCGTCCGCGTCCCGGTCGATCAGCGCGTCCAGCCGGGCGGCGTGCAGCGCCACGAACTCGGCCGTGCGGTCGGCGATCAGGCCCTCGCGGTGGCCGACCGCGACCGAGGCGGAGAAGGAGACCGCGCCCTGTCCGGCTGCCTCGTCGGCGATATGACGGGTCAGCAGGCGGGCAGCGAGCCGGGAGTAGGCAGGGTCCTCGGAGATCAGCCCCGCGGCCGCGTCGGTGGCCAGGCTCCGGAGTTCCGCCGCGTCCGAACCGGCGTGCCGGCCGCGCAGCGCGGCGGCGGCGACACGACCGGGGTCGGTGTCGGGCAGATCGGCGGTGAGACCCGTCAGGGTCCGCAGAAGCGCGGTCCCGGGGCCGTCGGCCACCTGCTCGGAGATGCCTGAAGCCGGATCGGCTGGCGCGATGGTCACGTGGTGCTCTCCCTCGCTCGGCTCTGGGCCGGCGGGGGGAGGGGTCACGGGCGCGCGTCAGGGGACGGCTCACCGCGTCCACCGGCCCAACCGCGAGGCCCGGACGTGTCGGCACCCGGTTCGGTCGAGCCGGATGCACCGTCGGCAGGTCTTCGGACTAGTGGGGTGCAACAAAGCGCACCACATCACACCGTTGCGGGACAGTTCCGGATTCGCACCGGATTCCCCTGCGGCGACAGCGAGCATGAGCATACATGTGGGGGCGGGGAGTTGCCGCACCCACCACATGTTGTGTCGGGGCGGCTACGGGGTGCGGGGTGCGCCTGCGGCGGGCTTGTTCCCCACCCCGCCCTCCCCCTACGGCCTGGCGGCCGTGGGAGGTACCCCCATCCCGAACTGGGGGCAAGCCCCCAGACCCCGACGGGGCTCCGCCCCGGACCCGTATGCGACCTTCGGCCGCATGTCCTCAAACGCCGGACGGGCTGAAGTTCCGCCGGTCGGCCTGAATGTTCGGGCCGACCGGCGGAAATCAGCCCCGCCGGCGTTTGAGGCGCGGTCCCGCACAGCCAAAGGGCCGCCACGCCCCCCCCGCCAGGGGACACGGCGGCCCTCGCGCCACGTCAGACCGTCAGTGACCCGCGCCCGCCGTCGCCGACGGCAGTTCCGCCTTCACGTCCGGATCCCCCGCGTCCGCCGTGTAGTCCGACGGCGACGTCTCGTCGACGCCCTCCGGCGCCTTCAACGCCCGCAGTACGAACGTCAGCACCACCGTCACCACCACATTCAGCACGAACGCCGTCAGACCGATGTACCCGATCTCGCCGAAGCCGGGAATCTCCGCCGACGAGCCTCCGAAGTGCTTCTGCGTCGGGCTGGCCACTCCGTACGCCGCCGCCGTGCCGTAGATCATGCCGGCCGCCCAGCCCGCCAGCAGTGCCCAGCGGTGGAACCAGCGGGTGAACAGGCCACCGACCAGCGAGGGGAAGGTCTGGAGGATCCAGATGCCGCCCAGAAGCTGGAAGTTGATGGCCACCGTCTTGTCCATCGTCAGGACGAAGGCCAGCGCGCCGACCTTCACCAGGAGGGACACCAGCTTGGAGACCTGGGTCTCCTGCGCGGGGGTCGCGTCCGGCTTGATGAAGTCCTTGTAGATGTTCCGCGTGAACAGATTCGCCGCCGCGATCGACATGATCGCCGCCGGCACCAGCGCCCCGATGCCGATCGCCGCGAAGGCGACACCGGCGAACCAGTCGGGGAACATATTCTCGAACAGCTGCGGGATGGCCAGCTGACCGTTCTTCACCTTCACGCCCGCCGCGATCGCCATGAAGCCGAGCAGCGCCAGCAGACCCAGCATCAGTGAATACAGCGGCAGAATCGTGGTGTTGCGCCGGATCACGTCACGGCTGCGCGAGGAGAGCGTCGCCGTGATCGAGTGCGGATACATGAACAGCGCCAGGGCGGACCCGAGTGCCAGCGTGGCGTAACCCCACTGGCCCGCCTCCGCCGGTGCCAGCGCGCCCCGTGGCTTGTCCGTCGCCGGGTTGATCTGCGCCAGCGCGTCGCCCGCCTTGGCGAAGATCTCGTCGAAGCCGCCGAGCTTGATCGGGATGTAGATGATCGCCACCGCGATGACGATGTAGATCAGCGTGTCCTTGACGAAGGCGATCAGCGCGGGGGCCCGCAGCCCGGAGGAGTACGTGTATGCCGCGAGCACACCGAAGGCGATCAGCAGCGGCAGGTCCTTGACGAACCAGTTCGTCGTCTCGCCGCCGCCGACGCCCATCACGTCCAGTACGGCCTGGATGCCGACCAGCTGGAGCGCGATGTACGGCATCGTCGCCAGGATGCCGGTGACGGCGACCGCCAGCGACAGGCCCTTCGAGCCCCAGCGTCCGCGGACGAAGTCCGAGGTGGTGACGTATCCGTGCTTGTGCGAGACCGACCACAGCCGGGGCAGGAAGGTGAAGATCAGCGGGTAGACCAGAATCGTGTACGGGACGGCGAAGAAGCCCGCCGCGCCGGCCGCGTAGATCGCCGCGGGGACGGCGACGAATGTGTACGCCGTGTAGAGGTCGCCGCCGAGCAGGAACCAGGTGACCCAGGTGCCGAACGACCGGCCGCCCAGGCCCCATTCGTCGAGGCTGTCGCTCTCGGCCCTGCGCCAGCGCGAGGCCAGGAAGCCCATGACCGTGACGGCCAGGAAGAAGAAGATGAAGACGCCGAGTGCGACGCCGTTCACGCCGTCGTTCACTTCGACGCACCCCCCTTGCGGGCGCGCTGGTCGCGCTGCCACAGCTTGTAGGCGACCACGGTGAGCGCGGTGGAGATGAGCACCCAGAGCATCTGGTACCAGTAGAAGAACGGGATGCCGATGAACGTCGGCTCGGTCTTCGCGTACGAGCCGACCCAGAGCATCGCGACGAACGGCGCGAAGAGGCAGAGGGCGACGATCACGCGCACCGGCGTGATCACTGGTTGTTTCTCGTCCGTCACTTCCGTCACATCTGACATACGGCGGTTCCGTCCCCTCACGTATCACCAGTTGTAATGCGCAGGAAATCTAGGGGAGGGTTCTGACCAGCGTCACCCCCCGTCCGCATATCGGTACGGCAACGACTTGGCGCCAACGTCTCGTCAGCAGGCCGAACCCCGTGGTGAGGTCCGGCCTGCTGACGGTCCGTCCGATCCGAGCGCACCCGGCAAACCCGGGTGGCCGCCGTGTCAGTCCTGTGGCCGCTGGAGCCTCGCCACGCTGCAGTCTCCCGGGGGACAACCCCCGGACCCCCGGCAAACCCGGCTGGCCGAGTGTCAGTCCAGTGGCCGCTGGAGCCTCGCCACGCTGCAGTCTCCCGGGGGACAACCCCCGGACCCCCGGCAAACCCGGCTGGCCGAGTGTCAGTCCTGTGGCCGCTGGAGCCTCGCCACGAACTTGTACCGGTCCCCCCGGTACACCGAGCGCACCCACTCCACCGGCTCGCCCTGCGCGTCCAGCGAGTGGCGCGAGAGCATCAGCATCGGCAGGCCCACGTCCGTGCCGAGAAGCCCCGCCTCGCGCGGCGTGGCGAGCGAGGTCTCGATCGTCTCCTCGGCCTCGGCCAGACGGACGTCGTACACCTCCGCCAGCGCCGTGTAGAGCGAGGTGTACTTCACCAGGCTGCGGCGCAGTGCCGGGAAGCGCTTGGCCGAAAGGTGCGTCGTCTCGATCGCCATCGGCTCGCCGCTCGCGAGCCTCAGCCGCTCGATCCTCAGCACCCGCCCGCCGGTCGAGATGTCCAGCAGTCCGGCCAGCGTGTCGTCGGCCGTGACATAGCCGATGTCCAGCAGCTGCGAGGTGGGCTCGAGGCCCTGGGCCCGCATGTCCTCGGTGTACGAGGTGAGCTGGAGGGCCTGCGAGACCTTGGGCTTGGCCACGAAGGTGCCCTTGCCCTGGATGCGCTCCAGTCGGCCCTCGACGACCAGTTCCTGAAGCGCCTGGCGCACCGTGGTGCGCGAGGTGTCGAACTCGGCCGCGAGTGTGCGCTCCGGCGGCACGGGCGTGCCGGGCGGAAGCGTTTCGGTCATGTCGAGCAAGTGGCGCTTGAGCCGGTAGTACTTGGGCACGCGCGCGGTACGGGCCACTGCCCCGCCCTCGGCTTCGGTGCCGCCCCCGTCCGTGGCCATGGCCCGCCTTCCCGACTCCTGTGCTGCTGCCGTCACCGGCTCCTCCGTCTGTTGCGGCTCACATGGTGGCACGGGCACGGTCACGGGTCCTCGCCTGCCCTCAGGTGTCGGTCCGATAACGGACGCGACAGCCCTTCTTATACACCCTTGACACCCCTAAAGGTCTAGGCCAAGCTCCGGGTACTGGTCTAAACCATTAAAGACCAGGTCCCAGCCCCACGAGCAGTACTCGTCGTATGTCTTCGCGGTGGGCGGGGGGTTGCAGGCATCCCTGAGGAGGGTGACGTGAAGCGCAAGCTCATCGCGGCGGTAGGCGTCGCGGGCATGATGATCGGTCTGGCGGCCTGTGGCGATTCGGACAAGGGCGGGGACAAGGCCGGCGGCGGCGACGCCAAGGAACTGACCGTCTGGCTCACGGTCGACGCGCAGAACAACTGGCCCGATCTGGTGAAGGCCGCCGACGCGGCGGTCGTCAAGAAGCACCCGGGCATCAAGATCAAGCACGAGTACTACGGCTGGCCGGACAAGAACGCCAAGCTCGACGCCGTACTCGCCACGGACAAGGCTCCGGACGTGGTCGAGATGGGCAACACCGAGATGCTCGGCTACATGACCAAGGGCGCCTTCGCCGAGGTCGACCCGAAGAAGTTCGAGCAGTCGGACGCGTGGCTGGACGGCCTGAAGGAGTCCGTCACGTACGAGGGCAAGACCTACGGCGTGCCGTACTACGCCGGTGGCCGAGTCGGCACCTGGCGCAAGGACATCGCCGCCGAGGCCGGCGTGAAGGCCGCCCCCAAGACGTACGCGGAGCTCACCGCCGCCCTGGACAAGATCCAGGAGAAGAAGGGCGACAAGTTCAGCGCCTGGTACCAGCCGTCGCCCGACTGGTACGCCGCGATGTCCTTCGTGTACGACGCCGGTGGCTCCATCGCCAAGAAGGACGGCGACAAGTGGAAGGCCAACCTCTCCTCGCCCGAGTCCCTCAAGGGCCTCAATGAGTACAAGTCGATCCTCGACAAGTACATGCACGGCGACAAGACGAAGGACGAGGCCGACCGTCCGGTCGTCTTCGGCCAGGGCAAGTCCGCGACCATCTTCAGCGCGGCCTGGGAGGGTGGCACCGCCGCCGCCCCGGAGAACGACAAGGTTGGCAAGCTCGCCGACAAGATCGAGAACTTCGTGATGCCCGGCCCGAACGGCAAGGCCCTCCCGGTCTTCCTCGGCGGCTCCGACCTGGCCGTCCCGGTCAAGTCCAAGGCGCAGGACGTCGCGGCCGAGTGGATCAACGCCTTCACCGGCGCCCAGGGCCAGAAGGGTCTGCTCGCCAAGGGCAACCTGCCCAACAACAAGACGGACCTCGCGACCCTGAAGAACGACCCGAAGACGGTGGTCCCGGCCACCGCCGCCGAGTCCAACTGGTTCGTCCCCATGGCACCGGGCTGGGGTCAGGTCGAGAAGGCCCAGACCCTCAAGACCATGCTGCAGGAGATCGGCACCGGCAAGAAGTCTGTCGCTGACGCCGCGAAGGCCGCGGACGCCGCGATCGACAAGGTCATCAACACCAAGTGACCTGTGGGCAGGGCCCCGTCACCGCGACGGGGCCCTGCCTTTCGTACCGGGAGAGGGACTGCTGAGGAGCACGGGATGAGTGCCGCAGAGACAACCACCGCCACGGCGCCGCCGACGCGGCCGTCGCCACCACCGGGGACCGGCGCAGCCACCCCCGCGAAGCCCGGCAGAAAGCGGACCAGAGGCGGGACGGGAGTGCCCTGGCTGCTGCTCGCGCCCTGCCTGCTCATCCTGCTGCTCGTCCTCGGCTATCCGCTGGTACGGCTGGTCACCCTCTCCTTCCAGAAGTTCGGCCAGCCCCAGCTGTGGGGCTTCAAGGACCCGGAGTCGGTCGGCTTCGGCAACTTCACCAAGATCCTCGGGGACAGCGAGTTCTGGACGGTCGTCGTACGGACCGCCGTCTTCGCCTTCAGCGCCGTGGTCCTGACCATGGTCATCGGCATGCTGGTCGCCCTGCTGCTGCAGCGTGTCTCCGGCTGGGTGAAGACCCTGATCAACATCGCGCTGGTGGCGAGCTGGGGCATGCCCATCATCGTCGCCACCGCGATCTTCAAATGGCTTTTCGACGCCGACTACGGCGTCCTCAACTGGCTGCTCTCCCGGCTGCCTGGGGTCGACATGATCGGCCACAACTGGTTCGCCAGCGGCCCCCAGGGCCTCGCCGTGATCATCCTGCTGGTGGTCTGGGGCGCCGTGCCCTTCGTCGTGATCACGCTCAGCGCCGGCCTCACGCAGGTGCCCAAGGAGCTCGAAGAGGCCGCCCGGCTCGACGGCGCGGGTGCCTGGGGCGTCTTCCGCTTCGTCACCCTGCCGATCCTCAAGCCCATCATCGTGATGCTGACGACGCTCTCGGTGATCTGGGACATGGGCGTGTTCCCGCAGGTCTTCGTGATGCGCAACGGCCATCCCGAGGCGGAGTTCCAGCTGCTCACCACGTACTCGTACGACAAGGCGTTCGTCGTCAACGACTACGGAACCGGCTCGGCGATCGCGCTCGTCACGGTGATCCTGCTGCTCGGTGTGGTCGCGGTCTACATGCGCCAGATGCTCAAGATCGGAGAGGTGGAGTGACTTCGACCGCCGCGGCCCCTGCCGCCACCCGCCGTCCCAGGAAGAGCCGGCTCGGCTGGAATCTGCTCGGCCTCCTCGTCTTCGTCACCGCGGGCTTTCCGGTCTACTGGATGCTGAACACGGCGTTCAAGCCCGCCAAGGACGCGATCGACCCCGATCCGCACTTCTTCCCCAACGTCTTCACGACGGACAACTTCCGTCGCGCCCTGGACATCGCCGACTTCTGGGGACCGGTCGGACGCAGCCTGACCGTCTCGCTCGTCGTGGTCGTCATCGGCATCGCGGTCGGCATGCTCGCCGCGCTCGCGATATCCCGCTTCGCCTTCCGCGGCCGCAAGATCGTGATCGTCGGCATCCTCGCGGTTCAGATGATCCCGCTGGTCGCCATGATCATCCCGGTCTTCCTGCTGCTGAACGACCTCGGTCAGTACGACAGGCTCACGGGCCTGATCATCACGTACCTGACCTTCATCCTGCCCTTCACCGTGTGGACGCTGCGCGGATTCATCGTCAACATCCCCAAGGAGCTCGAGGAGGCGGCGATGGTCGACGGCTGCACCCGCACCGGCGCCTTCGTCCGCGTGGTCTTCCCGCTGCTCGCCCCGGGCATGGTGGCCACCTCGGTGTACGGCTTCATCCAGGCGTGGAACGAGTACCTGTACGCACTGATGCTGATGAGCCAGCAGAACCAGACCGCCACCGTGTGGCTGGGCAACTTCACCACCAAGAACGGCACCGAGTACGCCCCGATGATGGCGGGCGCCACGATGATGGCCATCCCCATCGTGATCCTCTTCCTCCTCGTCCAGCGCAAAATGGCCGCGGGTCTGACGGCCGGCGCAGTGAAGGGATGACGCCGTCCCCATGACAACTCTCGTACGCACAGACACCCTGACGCGCGACGCCCTCGCCGTCCTCCAGCCGGGTTTCGTCGGAACCACCGCCCCCGACTGGCTGCTGCGCCGGATCGGCGAAGGCCTCTCGGCCGTCGGCCTGTTCGGCCGTAATATCCTCTTCCCGGATCAACTGGCCCGCCTCACCGCACAGTTGAGGGCCGAGCGGGACGACGTGCTCGTCGCGATCGACGAGGAGGGCGGAGACGTCACCCGCCTGGAGGTACGCACCGGCTCCTCCTTCCCCGGCAACTACGCGCTGGGCACGGTGGACGACACGGACCTCACCCGGGCCGTCGCCCGCGAACTGGGCCGCAGGCTGGCCGAATGCGGGGTCGACCTCAACTGGGCGCCGTCCGCGGACATCAACTCGAACCCGGACAATCCGGTCATCGGTGTACGGTCCTTCGGCGCCGACACCGCGCTCGCCGCCCGCCACACCGTCGCGTACATCGAAGGTCTCCAGGCCGCCGGAGTCGCCGCCTGCACCAAGCACTTCCCCGGACACGGCGACACCAACGTGGACTCCCACCACGCGCTGCCCCGGATCGATGTCGATCTCGACACGCTGCACGCCCGTGAGCTGGTGCCTTTCCGCGCGGCGATCGCGGCGGGTTCCAAAGCGGTGATGAGCGCGCATATCCTGCTTCCCGCGCTCGACCCTGATCGCCCGGCGACACTGAGCCCGCAGATCCTCACCGGTCTGCTGCGCGAAGAGCTGGGCTACCAGGGCCTGATCGTCACCGACGGCATGGAGATGCAGGCCATCTCGGCGGTGTACGGCATCGAGCGCGGCTCCGTCCTCGCGATCGCCGCGGGTGCCGACGCGATCTGCGTCGGCGGCGGCCTGTCCGACGAGGAGACCGTACTGCGACTGCGCGACGCGCTGGTCACGGCGGTACGGGACGGCGAACTGCCCGAGGAGCGACTGGCCGACGCGGCCGCGCGGGTGCGCGCGCTCGCCGACTGGACGCGACGGGCCAGGGGGGCCGCAGCGGAGCCGGGCGCGGCTTCGGAGGTGGGGGTCCCCCCGGCGAAGCCAGGGGGAGGGACCGCGCCCGGCACCGACACCGGACTGGCCGACACCGGACTGACGGACATCGGTCTGGTCGCCGCGCGGCGGGCCCTGCGGGTGAGGGCGGCGGAGCCGTTCACACCCCTCACGAGCGCCCCGTACGTCGTGGCTCTCACCCCCGTCGCGAACATCGCCGTGGGGGACGAGACTCCCTGGGGCGTGGCGGCCGAGCTGGCCGCGATCCTGCCGGGCACGACGACCGACACCTATGCCGCCGCGACCGATGTGTCGCCCCTGGTGGCACAGGTGCTGGGTGCCGCGGGTGACCGTAGGATCGTCGCTGTAGTGCGCGACGTTCACCGCCACCCCTGGATGGCGGACGCCCTGGACGCCCTAATCGCGGCCCGTCCCGACACGGTCGTGGTCGAGATGGGGCTGGACCGGGCCGAGCCGAGGGGGGCCCTGCACATCGCGACCCATGGCGCCGCCCGCGTCTGCGGACGGGCCGCCGCGGAGGTCATCACCGGCAAGGGCGCCGGAGCCTGACCGACGCGAACCGCGCGGTACCGGGCCGGCCTGTCCGTCCCGGCACAGGGAATGCCACATGGAGGCACCTCGCATGTCCGGAAAGCCGGGCGGGATCATGGCCGGTGAGATGGCGGAGCAGCCGATGGTGCTGCGCCGCATCCTGGAGCAGGGCGCGCCGAGGATCCGCGAGGTGGCGGCGGCGATCGCGGCGCGGGGCCCGCGCTTCGTGCTGCTCACCGCGCGCGGCACGTCCGACAACGCCGCGCTGTACGCGAAGTATCTGCTCGAGATCCGGCTCGGTCTGCCGTGCGGGCTGACCTCCATGTCCACGACGACGGCGTACGGCGCGCGGCCCGACCTGACGGACGTTCTGGTCATCACGGTCAGCCAGTCCGGAGGCTCGCCGGACCTGGTCGCCTCGACGAAGGCGGCGCGCGAGGGGGGCGCGATCACGCTCGCGGTCACGAACAACCCCAACTCCCCGCTGGTGGCGGTCTCCGAGTTCCACATCGACATCCTGGCCGGTCCCGAGAAGGCGCTTCCGGCCACGAAGACGTACACGGCGTCGCTGCTCGCGCTCTATCTGTTCGTGGAGGGTCTGCGGGGCGGTGACGGCGCGGCGGCGAAGGTCCTTCCCGACCTGGCCTCGCAGGTCCTTGCCCGCCAGGACGAGGTACGGCACCTGGCCTCCCGCTACCGCTTCGCCGAGCGGATGGTGATCACGTCGCGGGGTTACGGCTACCCCACGGCGAAGGAGGCCGCGCTGAAGCTGATGGAGACGAGCTACATCCCGGCGCTCTCGTACTCCGGCGCGGACCTGCTGCACGGTCCGCTGGCGATGGTGGACAACATCTCCCCGGTCATCGCGGTGGTCACCGACGGCAAGGGCGGCGAGGCGCTCCAGCCGGTCCTGGACCGCCTCCGCGGCCGCGGCGCGGACCTCGTGGTGGTGGGCCCGGCTCCCCAGGCTGAGGCGGCCTCTGCGGGCTTCGTCCTGCCGACGGAGGGCGTCCCGGAGGAGCTCCAGCCGATTCTGGAGATCCTGCCGCTGCAACTGCTGGCGTACGAGGTGACGATCGCCCGGGGCCAGGATCCGGACGCGCCGAGGGCGCTGGCCAAGGTGACGGAGACGCACTGAAACCCGCGGGCCGCGGCGCCTGACGGGACCCTCAACCCGTCCGGCACCGCAGCCCGGAGTCGCTCCGGCCGGCAGGTGTGCGGTCCCGCGCGGCCGGGTGGAGGTCTCGGCGCAGTCAGGGCAGAGAGCGCCGTGGACCTCGGTCCACCCTCCTGTGCGGGGAGGGCGGAGGTATCAGGATCCGGGGGTCGCCCTCCGGAGTCGTACAGCTTGATTCATTGTGGACTAGACCATTCTTCACTGTCCATCCATTTGCAGAGCATAGTTCTCGTCCCATCCTGCGGCACGGGCGGGCAGCCCGACCGGTTCACCCCGCAGGTACGCTCGCAGTTGTGCCCTCCATGAACGACCTCGTACGCCAGCACACAGCCCTGAGTGAATCCGACCTCGAGTGGCTCCATCTGCTGGTCTCGGAGTGGCAGCTGCTCTCCGACCTCTCCTTCGCCGACCTCGTCCTGTGGGTCCCCACCCTCGACGGCACCCGCTATGTCTCCGTGGCCCAGATGCGGCCGAACACCGGCCCCACCTCCTATCAGGACGACATGGTCGGCCATCTCGTTCCCCGCGGCCGGCGCCCGCTGCTCGACGCCGCGCTCGACGAGGGGCGGATCGTGCGCGAGGGCGACCCGGAGTGGCGCGAGGAGGTTCCGGTACGGGTCGAGTCCATCCCCGTACGCCGAGAGGGCCGCGTCCTCGGAGTCATCGCCCGCAACACGAATCTGCTGACGGTGCGGACCCCGTCCCGGCTGGAGCTCACCTACCTCCAGTCCGCGTCCGACCTCGCCCAGATGATCGCCGCGGGCTCCTTCCCCTTCCCCGGCCAGCAGGTCGACATGGACGCGTCCCCGCGCGTCGGCGACGGGCTGATCCGCCTCGACGCCGACGGCGTCGTCCAGTACGCGAGCCCCAACGGCCTCTCCGCGTACCACCGCCTCGGCCTCGCCTCCGACCTCGTCGGACACCACCTCGGCCAGACCACCGCCGAACTCGCCCCCTCCCGCGGCCCGGTCGACGAGGCCCTGGTCAAACTCGTCAGCGGTTACGCGCCCCGCGAGACCGAGGTCGAGGGCAACGACGGCGTCATCCAGCTGCGTACCATCCCGCTCAAGCCCAAGGGCACCCACATCGGTTCGCTCGTACTGCTGCGTGACGTCACCGAACTGCGCCGCCGCGAGCGCGAGTTGATCACCAAGGACGCCACCATCCGGGAAATCCACCACCGGGTGAAGAACAACCTTCAGACGGTGGCCGCGCTGCTGCGGCTCCAGGCTCGGCGGATGGATTCCGTCCGTGGCCGCGAAGCGCTCAACGAGGCGGTGCGGCGCGTCGGTTCGATCGCGATCGTGCACGAGACGCTCTCCCAGAACCTGGACGAGCGCGTCGAGTTCGACGAGATCGCCGACCGGGTCATCGCGATGGTCGCCGAGATCTCCCCGGGCAAGGTCGCCTGCCGCCGTACGGGCCGCTTCGGCATTCTGGACGCCGAGGTCGCGACCCCGCTGTCGATGGTCCTGACAGAGGTGCTGCAGAACGCCCTGGAACACGCCTTCGCGCAGGGGGAACACGGCTCGGTCGAGGTCGCGGCCGTACGCAGTGACCAGCGCACCGAGGGTCGGCTGCTGATCACTGTGCAGGACGACGGCTGCGGACTGCCCGAGGGCTTCGACGCCCAGCGGGCCGGGAATCTCGGCCTGCAGATCGTACGGACCCTGGTGGAAGGGGAGTTGGGCGGCGGCTTCGACATGGTGCGGGTGCCGGAGCCGGGGCGGGGCACGCGGGTCGTGCTCGACATCCCGGTCCAGGGCGACAAATAAGCGATGAGCCCCGGACCGTGGAACGGTCCGGGGCTCGAAGCTTGTGTTTGCTCACGCTGCGATTGCGATGCGCATCGGGGGCACTGCGCGCTGCGGCTCGGGGGCGGTGAGTGCGTACTCTCTGTACGCGCCGCCAGAGCTCAGGCTCGTATCAGGGGCTTCAGGCGCTGGCGTTACGCGCCCGGTTGCGAGCGGCACGGCGCTTCATAGCGCGGCGCTCGTCCTCGCTGAGGCCACCCCAGACGCCGGAGTCCTGGCCGGACTCGAGCGCCCACTGCAGGCACTGCTCCATGACGGGGCAGCGACGGCAGACGGCCTTGGCTTCCTCGATCTGCAGCAGCGCAGGACCAGTGTTGCCGATGGGGAAGAAGAGCTCGGGGTCTTCCTCGCGGCAAACGGCGTTGTGACGCCAGTCCATGGCTGCTACCTCTCCTTGGTATTACATGCAGGTTGCTTGTGAATGTGAACGCTTTCACGAATCCCCCCGCAAGGGAAGGGCCGACTGCCAGTTGCACTGGCGTGGTCCTGAAGTTCTGAGGAGGGGTTCTGGCGGTCTGTGGGGCCGATGTTGCGGGCCGTCCCGATCGCCATGTAGAGATTCGCAAACCTCGGCGGCGGATACAACCCCTTCCGGAAACTTTTTTTTGATTCCTCGGTGTCGACTAGGTCACAGCCGTACTTCTATGGGGTGGAGCCCAGTCCGTACGTTCGAGATAAAGGACTTCCGGCCCTTCCGCTCACACAATCACACGCAGTGCACGGCGTACGCCTGTGAACGTCACGCTGGTGCGCAGTCCCAGGTGGTCACCGTCCATCTGGAACGGGAGCGGGACCTTTGAATGCAAGGTGAAGTCCGTCAGGTCGTGAAGAGTGACCGCGTGCTTACCGCGTGGTCCGCGCTCGGGGGTGGATGTGAGCAGCTGGGTCGCATAACGAGCCACGGCGGGAGTCGACAGCTTGGTCAGCGCGACGACGTCCAGGGCCGTGTCGAAGGAGGCCTCCGGCGAGGCGTACACCGGGCGATTGCCCAGGTAGGTCCAGGGGGTGGTGTTGCAGATTATGGACAGCACGAGATTGCTGACCGGGTCCTCGCCGGGGCGCTCGAGAGTGATCGGGCCCTGGCGGCGGTGGGGCTCGTCCAGAAACTGGCGTACCACCTGGCGCATATAGAGGGCGTGCGTGGACCGCTTGCCGCGCTCCCGCTGCTGTTCGACCCTGCCGATGACGCTCGCGTCGAAACCGAGTCCGGCGCAGAAGGTGAACCAGCGGGCCGGGACGCCCTCGTCCTCCGTGCCCGGGGTGCCGGCCGCGAGCCCGAGGCCGACGGTGCGCTCCGTCTGATCACGGAGAGCGTCCAGAATCGCGCCGGTCGCCTCCACGGCGTCGTTCGGCAGCCCGAGGGCGCGCGCGAAGACATTCGTCGAGCCTCCCGGGACGACGGCGAGACGGGGGAGGTGGTCGGGATCGGGGCCGTTGTGCAGCAGGCCGTTGACGACCTCGTTGACGGTGCCGTCGCCGCCGAGGGCGACGACGAGCTCTATGTCGTCGGAGTCGGCGGCCCGGCGGCCGAGGTCGCGGGCGTGTCCGCGGTACTCCGTGGTGACCGCTTCCAGCTTCATCTCGCTGGCGAGGGCATGGATGAGTACGTCACGAGTGCGGGCACTGGTGGTGGTTGCTGCCGGATTGACCACGAGAAGTGCGCGCATGCGCAGCAGCGTACCCAGTGGTGTGCACCTGGCCCAGCCCAGGGCTGCGCACGGCCGCTACCCTGCTGGAATGAGCACTGAGCAGACCCCCCGCCCCGCCCGTCTGACCGCCGCGGCCGCGGTGTCCGGCCTGGAAGGGCTGGTACTGGTCGCCGGCGGCGTCTACATGCTCGTACTGGGGCTGCTCGGCCGGCCGGACAGTCCCTCGCAGGCGGAGATGGGCGGGGTGACGCTTGTCGCACTCGGCGCGATTCCACTGATCGCGACGAGGGGGCTGCTGCGCGCACGCAGCTGGAGCCGGGGCCCGGCGATCATCACGCACCTGATGGCCCTGATCCCGGCCTGGACGCTGCTGCGCTCGTCGGGCGCGCTGATCCCGGTGGGCATGGTGCTGGCGGCGATGGCGGTGACGGGCCTGGTCCTGCTGGTGAACCCGACGACGGCCCAGGCCCTGGGAATCCGCGGCAGTGCGGGGGACGCGCAGCGGTAGCGGGCCCGGGCCCGCTACCGCGGGGCCTTACTCCTCCACCAGGAGCTTCTCCCGGAGCTGGGCCAGCGTTCTGGCCAGGAGGCGCGAGACGTGCATCTGGGAGATGCCCACCTCCTGCGCGATCTGCGACTGGGTCATGTTGCCGAAGAACCGCAGCAGCAGGATCCGCTTTTCCCGCGGCGGGAGGTCCTCCAGCAGCGGCTTGAGCGACTCCCGGTACTCCACGCCCTCCAGCGCCTCGTCCTCCGCGCCGAGCGTGTCCGCCACCGCCGGGGACTCGTCGTCCGTGTCGGGGACGTCCAGGGACAGCGTGGAGTACGCGTTCGCGGACTCCAGGCCCTCCAGGACCTCCTCCTCCGAGATGCCCAGGCGTTCGGCCAGTTCGTGGACCGTGGGGGAGCGGCCGTGCTGCTGGGACAGTTCCGCCGTCGCCGTCGTCAGGGCGAGCCGCAGTTCCTGGAGGCGACGCGGCACCCGCACCGCCCACCCCTTGTCGCGGAAGTGGCGCTTGATCTCGCCGACCACCGTCGGGGTCGCGTACGTCGAGAACTCGACACCGCGCTCCGGGTCGAACCGGTCCACCGACTTGATCAGGCCGATCGTCGCGACCTGCGTCAGATCGTCCAGCGGCTCGCCACGATTGCGGAAGCGCCGGGCCAGGTGCTCGACCAGCGGCAGATGCATCCGCACCAGCTGGTTGCGCAGCTCCGCCCGCTCCGGTGAGCCGTCGGGCAGCTTGCGCAGCTCGATGAACATCGCCCGCGCCCCGCTGCGGTCATGTGGATCGTGGTGCTGCTGCTCGTTCACGTGCTCGCTCATACGGTCCGCCTGCCCTGCCTGCGCCTGCGCCTGCTCCGCCGCGGCCGTCTGGCCGTCCAGCCCGTCCTCCGGGTGCGGCCGCGCCTGCTGCTCCGGGAAGCCCGTCACCGCGGGTGGCTCCTTCCGCACCGGACCGTCCCCGTCCCTCACGCCGGACCGGGTCCCGCGCCGCGCTGTTTGTACAGGCTGATGGTGACCGTACGGTCGTCGGCGACCGATGAGTCGACCTTGCCCGCCAGTGCGGAGAGCACCGTCCAGGCGAAGGTGTCACGCTCCGGCGCGCGCCCGTCGGTCGTCGGTGCCGAGACCGTGACCTCGAGCGAGTCGTCGACGAGCCGGAACACGCAGCTGAGGACGGAACCGGGAACGGCCTGCTGGAGCAGGATCGCGCACGCCTCGTCGACCGCGATCCGAAGATCCTCGATCTCGTCGAGGGTGAAGTCCAAGCGCGCCGCGAGACCGGCCGTGGCCGTACGCAGCACGGACAGGTAGGCACCCGCAGCGGGCAGCCGGACTTCCACGAAGTCCTGAGTCCCGGGCTCGCCTGCGATCTGGGACACCCTCACCTCCAAGGTGGCACAAGCTCAAACGGGGCTACGGGAGGGGAGATCCCGAAGCCGTCGCTACGTTTCGTACGTAGCCGGTAGTGGCCCGGCGACGCTATCGCGATCCATGGTGCCCTGTCGCCGGGACCCCCAGTCGATAGCTGTCACTCATGGTAAGCACATGAGTACGCACAGTGGCTAGAGGTCTGCGCGGTCCAATTGCGAGGAACCGGCGGAGGGTTGACGTACCCACGCGTCAGACGATCGAACCGTCGACAGAACACCATCGCCAGGGAGCACCCGCCTCCAGGCTCTGCATAATCGGATGCCCCGTCTGTCTGAAGTGCCCGCTCGCATGCCGGTGGGGCGACGAGTCGCAGCACCCCACATGCCCGCACACCAGGCAGATGCGCAGCTGCACGGGATGGCTGCCGGTCGCCTGACACTCCACACAGGTCTCGCTCTGCGGGGCCGGCTGGGGACGGGGCAGTTCGGCTACGTGCGGACACTCG
Organism: Streptomyces sp. NBC_01481; assembly: GCF_026339995.1. Lineage (GTDB taxonomy): Bacteria > Actinomycetota > Actinomycetes > Streptomycetales > Streptomycetaceae > Streptomyces. Next base: position 527,688 of record NZ_JAPEPT010000005.1, read on the forward strand.
CTCATGATTGCCAGATTACGACGCGGGTTACGGACATACGTACGGACAGGGGATCGGCGAGATGGACGCATTGCCACTGATCGCGCTGATCGCGGTGAGTGCCGCGATCGCCGGGGCGGCCCGAAGGACACCGGTTCCCGCGCCCCTGCTGCTGGTGACGGCCGGGCTGCTGGCCGCCTATGTGCCCGGGGTGCCCGACTACACGCTCGACCCGCACATCGTGCTCCCGCTGATCCTGCCGCCGCTGCTGTACACGGCGGCGGTCGACAGCTCGTATCTCGATCTGCGGGCGAACGCGCGGCCCGTCGCGATGCTCTCCGTCGGTTATGTCCTCTTCGCGACCGTCGCTGTCGGTTACCTCGCCTACCTTCTGGTGCCGGATCTGCCACTCACGGCAGCCCTGGTGCTGGGCGCGGTCGTCGCGCCGCCGGACGCCGTCGCCGCGACCGCGATCGCCCGGCGGCTGGGCCTGCCGAACCGGATCACGACGATCCTGCAGGGCGAATCCCTGGTGAACGACGCGACCGCGATCACCGCGTACAAGGTGGCGCTCGCCGCGGCCGTCGGCGAGGGCGCGAGCTGGGGAGGCGGCATCGCGGAGTTCGCGCTGGCGTCACTCGGCGGGGTCGCCGTCGGCCTGGTGCTGATGGTGCCGATCCACTGGCTGCGTACGCATCTGAAGGAAGCGCTCCTGCAGAATACGCTCTCGCTGCTCATCCCGTTCGTCGCCTACGCGGCGGCCGAGTGGGTCGGGGCGTCCGGAGTGCTCGCCGTGGTCGTCGTCGCGCTGTATCTCGGGCACCGCGCCTGGCAGGTCGACTTCGCGACCCGGCTGCAGGAGGAGGCTGTCTGGAAGATGGTCGCGTTCATCCTGGAGTCGTCCGTCTTCGCGCTGATCGGGCTGCAGTTGCCGTACGTGATCGAGGGCCTGGGCGGGTACGGCGTCGGCGAAACCCTCTGGTACGCGGCCGGCGTCTTCGCGGCCGTGGTGGTGGTGCGGTTCGTCTGGGTCTTCCCGGCGACCTTCCTGCCGCGCGGCCTGTCGAAACGCATCAGGGAGCGCGAACCGGACACCAACTGGACCGCGCCGGTGATCGTGGGCTGGGCCGGGATGCGCGGCGTCGTCTCGCTCGCGATCGCCTTCTCGATCCCGCTGGCGACGGCGGACGACGAACCGTTCCCGGCGCGGAACCTGGTGCTGTTCCTCACCTTCACGACCGTCATCGGCACGCTCGTGATCCAGGGGCTCACGCTGCCGCCGCTGATCAGGGCACTGAAGCTGCCGGGGCGCGACGCGTACGCCGAGACGCTGGCCGAGGCGCAGGCCCAGAGCGAGGCCTCGCAGGCGGCAGAGCGGCGGCTGGAAGAGCTGCTGGCGGACGAGCGCAACGCGCTGCCGCAGCCGCTCGCGGACCGGCTGCTCACCGTGCTGGAGCGGCGCCGGAACGCCGTCTGGGAGCGGCTGGGCGCCGTGAACGAGCTGACCGGCGAGTCCGCGGACGACACCTACCGGCGTCTGTCGAGGGAGATGATCGACGCCGAGCGCGAGGTCTTCGTACAGCTGCGCGACCAGCGGCGGATCGACGACGAGATGATGCGTACGCTGCTGCGCCGACTGGACCTGGAGGAGGCGGCGGCCTATCGCGAGGAGTCCTGACCGGTGATCACCGCGGCGATCGTGGTGCCGGGCGGGAAGGCGCCCTCGGCGGCCAGCGTGGTGAGGCCGTAGAGCATCTTGGCGACGTAGACGCGCTCCACAGGAAGGTCGTGACGGGCTTCGAAGTCGTCCGCGAACGCCATGAGTTCGGGCGTGGTGCGGGCGTACCCGCCGAAGGTGAAGCGCTCGTCGAGGGACCAGTCGCCCGCGCGGTCGCCGAAGGCTTCGTGCTGGAGGCGGGATATCGCGTCGGTGAGGAAGCCGCCCTCCAGGACGGGAAAGCCGATGGCACGCCGGCCGGGTGCGAGACCGGCGGCGAGCCCCGCCAGGGTCCCGCCCGTGCCGCAGGCGACGGTGACGACATCCGCGACGCAGTCCAGCTCCCGGCCGAGGTCGGCGCAGCCACGGGCGGCCAGTGCGTTGCTCCCGCCTTCGGGTACGACGTAGACGTCCCGCGGTATCCCGGCCCCGTCGGCGCTCGATGCCCGGGCCAGGTCCAGGATCGCCGCCAGCCCGTCCGGCTCGGACTTACGGCGGTACAGCGAGCGCGAGACGAACACCAGCCGCATGCCGTCAGCCGCGCACCGGGCCAGGGAAGGGTTCAGGGGGCGCGAGGCCAGTTCGTCGCCGCGGACGATGCCGGTCGTCCCGAAGCCCAGCAGGCGGCCCGCGGCCGCGGTCGCCCGCAGATGGTTGGAGTAGGCGCCCCCGAAGGTCAGCAGCGGGCGGCCCGCTGCCGCCTGAAGGTTGCGGGAGAGTTTGCGCCACTTGTTGCCCGGGAGGTCCGGGTGGATCAGATCGTCCCGTTTGAGCAGCAGACGTATCCCGTGCCGGGTGAAGCGCTCGTCCTCGACCGGCTGCAGCGGCGACGGCAGTCGCGGCTGCAGGGCGGTGGTGAGATCGAGCGCTTCCCTGGTCACGCACCCATTGTCACTTCAGACGGTCATGGATGCGTGCGCGCATGGCGTCCATCGTGAAGCCCCGGGGGTCGACCTTTCCCGGCTGCCATTCGAGGTGGCCGATCACCGAGCGGGCTGTCCAGCCGTGGTGGCGGCAGACCGCCGCGGCCGCCCGCTCGATCGCCTCCAGCTGGACCTCGGGCCAGGGATCCTTGCCGTCGCCGAGGTTCTCGCACTCGAATCCGTAGAAATGGCGGTTTCCGTCCGTGTTCGCCTCGTTGTCGGGGGGCAGCGCCTTCTCCGCGATGACGGCGTTCAGGACATCGTCGTCACCGAGCCCGGCGTGGTTGGCGCGGCCGTAGCCGACGAGATGGACCGTGCCGTCCTTGGTGATGACTCCGTGGCACAGCGGCCCCGGCAGCGCCTCGAAGCCGTCTTTGCAGATACGGACGGTGTTCGCGGTGCCTTGGGTGACGGTGTGGTGGATCATCACGCCGTGCACCGGGCCCCAAGGGCCCTTGTGGTTGCGGTTGTGTGTGCGCCATTCGCCGACCTCGACGACTGTCAGCCCCTCGCCGCGCAGTGCGTCGAGGAAACTGCTCGCGGGCATGGGTGGGGACATGGCTGGCTCCTTGGGGAGGTGAGGGGGTGCGCGTCAAATGTGCCGTACCGCGCTTTTACTACCAACTCCCTTGGAATGACCATATGTTGGTACGGGGGTGCGAACAGATCAGGCCAGCGGGCGGTCGGCCTACCTGCCCCGCCGAGGTCGAACTAGTCCCATCCATTTGTGTAATGGTGCGAGGACTCTCCGTGCTGGAAGGCTTGCGGACGCAGGTCAGACCCGTGATCGAGAGGGAGTCCCATGTCGGTTGGCTCGGTTGGTTCTGTCGGCGACGAAGTCCGCGAACAGCAGACGCCGAAGCAGCAGAGTCTTGGTACGGCCGCTGCGCGGAACCTTGCGACAACCACGAAGTCCGCTCCGCAGATGCAGGAGATCACCTCCCGGTGGCTGCTGCGCATGCTGCCGTGGGTGCAGGTACAGGGCGGCACCTACCGCGTGAACCGCCGCCTGAGCTACTCGGTCGGCGACGGGCGTGTGACGTTCGTGCAGACGGGCGACCGGGTGGCGGTCATCCCCGCCGAACTTGCCGAATTGCCCGCCCTGCGGGAGTTCGACGACGAGGCGGTCTTCACCGAGCTGGCGAACCGCTGCGAGCAGCGGGAGTTCGCGGCCGGTGAGGTGCTCGCCGCCTCCGGTTCGGCCGCGGACCGGATCTTTCTGCTGGCCCACGGCCGGGTGGAGCAGATCGGCACCGGTCCGTACGGCGACGAGACGGTGCTCGGAGTCCTCGCCGACGGCTCGTACTTCGGCGACCACGCGCTGCTCGACGGGGACGCCCCCTGGGAGTACACCGCACGAGCCGCCACCGCGTGCACGGCGCTGGTGCTCACCCGGGCCGATGTGCTGAACCTCGCGGAGCGCGCGGGTTCGCTGCGTGCGCATCTGGACGGGCAGGCGTCCCTTCCGCACCAGCGCACCAACAAGTACGGCGAGGCGGCGATCGACCTGTCCGCGGGCCATGTCGGCGAAGCCGTCGTCCCGCACACCTATGTCGACTACGACGCGGCGCCGCGCGAGTACGAACTGAGCGTCGCCCAGACCGTGCTGAAGGTCCACAGCCGGGTCGCCGACCTCTACAACCAGCCGATGAACCAGACCGAGCAGCAGTTGCGGCTCACGGTCGAGGCGCTGCGCGAGCGCCAGGAGCACGAGCTGGTCAACAATCGCGAGTTCGGCCTGCTGAACAACTGCGACTACGGCCAGCGGCTGCAGCCGCACGACGGGGTGCCCAGCCCCGACGACATGGACGAACTGCTTTCGAGGCGGCGCGGTTCGAAGCTGTTCCTCGCCCATCCGCGGGCCATCGCCGCCTTCGGGCGCGAGTGCAACAGGCGTGGACTGGTCCCCGACAGCGTGGAGGTCGCGGGGCAGCATGTGCCCGCCTGGCGCGGTGTTCCGATCTTCCCCTGCAACAAGATCCCGGTCACCGAGGCCAGGACCACCTCGATCATCTGCATGCGTACGGGCGAGGCCGACCAGGGCGTCATCGGCCTCCAGCAGAGCGGGATCCCCGACGAGATCGAGCCCAGCCTCTCCGTCCGCTTCATGGGCATCGACGAGCAGGCGATCATCTCGTACCTCGTGACGGCCTACTACTCGGCGGCCGTGCTGGTGCCGGACGCGCTCGGTGTCCTGGAGAACGTCGAGGTGAGCCGCTGGCGGTGACCGGGCCGGCCGGGGGCGCGGTACCGCACCCGCGCCCCCCCGGCCCCCGTTCCCTGAGCACTTGGTCCAACGCCTGGAAAGGACTGCCCGGTTGACCATGTCCGACACCGTCGAGGCCGGTGAGGCCGTCGCCCTCCTCGAACGCACCCGTGCAGCCGTCGATCCCCAACTGCGCACCACTGTGGAGTCGCTGCCCGGATCCATGCGCCGTGTCGCGATGTACCACTTCGGCTGGGAGCACGCGGACGGCACCCCGGCCGCAGGCTCGGCGGGCAGGGCCATCAGGCCCGCGCTCGTGCTGGCTGCGGCCCGGGCACTGGGCGGGGACCCGCAGCACGCGGTGCGGGCGGCGGCCGCCGTCGAGCTGGCGCACAACTTCACGCTGCTCCACGACGACGTCATCGACGAGGACCCCACCCGTAGGCACCGCCCCACCGCCTGGACCGTCTTCGGCATTCCGGACGCGATCATCGCGGGCGACGCCATGCTCGCCCTCGCGCTGCGACTGCTCGCCGAGGACCGGCATCCCGCGGCCGGCGCCGCGTCGGAGCGGCTCGCGGCCTGTGTGATCGAGCTGTGCGCGGGGCAGCAGGCGGACCGCGCCTTCGAGGAACGTGCCCCGCAGGAGGTCTCGCTCGACGAGTGCCTCGCCATGGCGACGGCCAAGACCGGTGCGCTGCTGGGCTGCGCCTGCGCGGTCGGCGCCCTGTACGCGGGAGCGGGCGAGGAGGAGACCACTGCCCTGGACGCCTTCGGCCGGGAGGCCGGGCTCGCCTTCCAGCTCATCGACGATCTGATCGGGATCTGGGGCGACCCGGAGCGTACGGGCAAACCCGTCGGCGCCGATCTGGCCGCCCACAAGAAGTCCCTGCCGGTGGTCGCCGCCCTTACCTCGGGCACCCCGGCCGGGGCGGAACTTGCCGAGCTCTACCGCCGCCCCATGAACGCCGCGGCGGTGCGCCGGGCCGCGGACGCCGTGGACAGGGCGGGCGGCCGTGACTGGGCACAGCTGCGGGCGGCGGACCGGATGGCTCGGGCCGTCCACGAGCTCGCCCGCGCGGTCCCGGATCTGGCGGCGGCGGGCGATCTCCTGGCCCTGGCGGAGTTCGTCACCCGGCGTACGCGCTGAGCTGTCGGGGCAGCCCAAACCGCCATATCCTGGAGGCATGGGCAGCAAAGGACGTGAGATCCTTCATGACCCGGGGGCCGAGCATGTGTGCCCGGCGTGCGGACAGCCTGTCGTCACGGTCGTGAAGCGGCACAAGACTCTCGGGACCTTCGTCCCCCTCTGGGGGCCGGGCCCCTGCCACAATCCCGAATGCCCTCAGTCCGTCGACACCGAGGGAGAGCATCCGGGCGGGCAGCGGGGTGAGCAGCGAGGCGGACAGCGGGACACGGAGCACACCGACGAGCCCGGCGGTGAGGCGGGCGACGAGCCCGGCGCCCCGGTCGGGACCGCTTGAGGCATCCCGCCTGTTCAGCGGAGGGGTGCGTACCGCTACAGTCCGCGCCATGTCATCGGAGTCGACGGAAGTGTGGGCGGGCTGGTACCGCGACCGCACGGGCGCGGAAGCGGTCACGATCGCCGCGAGCGGGCGCCAACTGCGCACGCGTATCAAGGGTGTTGAGTACGCAGGGGAGACCTTCGCCGCTCTGGAGCCGGTGGGCGCGGACGGGGTGCTGTCCTCCTGCGTACTGGAGTGGGACATGCCGCTGCCCGTGCAGTCGGACGGGAGGGTCGAACAAGCCACGCTCAGCTGTCTGCTGACGCTCGGCGAGCCATCGCACGGCGGCGGGCCGCTCGACCGTGCGGACCTCAATCTGACCCTGCACTACGGCGGGGCGGCGTACGAATCCGGTGTCGCCGGGGGCGACTTCGGTGATGCGCTCAGCCGGATACGCAGGCAGCTGCCGCCCGGCGCGGAGTTCGTGGTGCGAACGCCGGTGGGTGCCTGACGCCATACGGTGACGGTCATGCGGGACGGCCATCGGTGACGACCACACGGTGATGGCCGTACGGCGACAGCCGTACGGTTGCGGCCTCAGCGCAGGCCGGTCCAGCCCCAGCGCGGGGTCGGGCCCGGATCGCCGAGGTCCGTGCCCGCCGGGTCGGCCGAGACCGACCGGGCGATCTTCGTACCCCAGTCGAAGTACTCCATCACCCGGCGGCGCAGCAGCTCGTCGTCCGGGAGCTCCTTCTCCACCGCCGCGGTCATCAGCTCCATCCAGCGCAGTCGCTGCTCCTCGGTGATCGAAAGCCCGAGGTGGGCCCGGAGCAGAGTCTGGTGTCCGCCCAGTTCGGCGGTGAAGCGGGCCGGGCCGTCGAAGATCTCGGCGAGCCAGACGGCGACATGCTCGATATGGGTGGGCGTGAAGTCGGCGAAGACGGGGGCGAGCAGCGGATCGGCGAGAACCGCCTCGTAGAAGGTGTTGCTCAGCCGTCGGAGGGCGTCCATGCCGCCCACGGCCTCGTACAGCGTCTCGGGACGCTCACTCGGGCTCGTCATGCAACCACCCTAAGCGCGAAGCGGCGGAGGGGCGCCCCTCACTTTCGTGGAGGGGCGCCCCCGGCGTTCGTGGAGATCCGGTCAGGAGACGCGGGCGAGCGCCGCTGCCAGGCCGTTCGCCCACAGCTGGTTCACGCGGGAGCGCTCCTGCGCGTTCGGGTAGGCGTTCTGGCAGGAGGTGCCGGGGCCGCCGCCCGACATCAGCTCGCTGCACGGGCCCGAGTAGTGGTCCGGCAGGCCCAGCACGTGCCCGGTCTCGTGGGCCGTGACGCGGGTGGAGTTGTACTGCTGGTTCTGCCGGTAGTCGAGGAAGATGTAGCCGCTGCCGTGGCCGTCGGTGCTCGCGTACGAGCCGCGGGAGTCGTTGCCCTCGTAGTACCGGAAGTCGGGATTGCTGCCTTCCTGGAGCTTCACATTGCTGACCGAGCTGTTCCAGATCTGGGTGCTCCGGGATATCTGGCTGCGGAAGCTCGGGGCGTTGCCTGCGCTGTAGATGACGGTCACGGCCTGCGCGCCGGGGTTCGCGGCGCGCTTCTCGGCGACCGACTTCACGACGGCGTCGAAGAAGGCCTTGGTCGCCTTGGCGTCCTCGGCGGACCCTTCGTAGGCGGCGTAGGGCTGGGCGGCGGCGGCCTCAGGGGAGTTGGCCGACGTGCCTGTGTTCGTGGCGGCGGTGGCGGGCACCGCGCTCAGCGCGGCGGCGAGACCGAGGCCGAGTGCGGCGGAGAGTAACGTTCTCTGGTGACGCATGTGGGGGGCTCCTACGTGTCCGGTGAACCCCGGCGGATGGGGTTCGGTACGGCAGAGTTTCGGGGAGCCCGTCCCTCTCGCGGATGATGCCAATGGCCGATAACACGAGCGCATCACCATGTTCCGGTCAGTCCCTTGTGCCCCAACTACGGTGTCTGGTGTGACTGTTGGGGCTGGCTTTACCCTCTGGTCATGGAGCTCGAGGTGAGGCACCTCCGTGCGCTGTGCGCCATAGCGGACACCGGCAGCCTGCACAAAGCCGCCCGGCAACTGGGCGTCAGCCAGCCGTCCTTGACCACCCAGCTGCGGCGGATCGAGAACTCCCTGGGCGCGGAGCTCTTCTCGCGTGAACGCACCGGCTGCCGACCGACCCCGCTCGGCCGGTCCGTCCTGAGCCGTGCCCGCCCGCTGCTGGCCGAAATGGCCGCACTCGTCGTCGAGGCCAAGGCGTCGGCCGCCCGGGCAGGCGGCCCCAGGCTGCGCATCGGCTCCACCGCCAGCCGGGTGCTTGCCGACTGGCTGCGCCGACTGCGGCAGCGGCTGCCCGCCACCGACATCTCGCTGCATGTGGATGTTTCCGCGAACGCCCTGCTCAGGATGGTCGCGGCGGGCCAGCTCGACGTCGCCTTCGTGCACGAGGTGGAGGGATGCCCCCTCCTGGTCCCGGACGCCCTGACCTCACGCGTACTGGTCGAGCGCGAGCCGCAGTTCATCTCCATGTCCCGCGACCATCCGGCCGCCGCCGCGCCCGTCGTGGAACTCGCCGATCTGGCCGAGGACCGCTGGATGGTCGACCCGACGGTGGACGGCGAGTGGGACGGCCTGCGCCGCGTCCTGCGAGCGGCGGGGCTCAACCCGCCCGTTCTGCACGGCGATTACCACACGGCGGCGTCCCTGATCGCGATCGGCGAGGCGGTGGCACCCTGCCAGCCGACCTCGGGCCCGCGCGAGGACATGGCGATCCGTCCGCTGCGGGGCGACCCGCTCGCCGTCCGGCTGCTGCTGTTCCGAAGACCCGGAGCCTGCGAGGAGCTGCACGAGGCGGTGTACGCGGAACTGGCGGCCGCCTACCGGGAGGCGGCGCTGCGCGCGGCCGCATACCGGCAGTGGCTGCTGCGGCACAAGCGCCCTCTGCCGCACGCGCCCGCGGCCTGACACCTGCTCGCCGGTGGCCGCAATCATGGGGCGGCGTCAGAGCCCGCTGAGGTTTTCCACAGGCCCGAGCGCGTGTCGGTGGCGGCCTGCATCATTGCCTCATGACCGATTTTGAGTCGCTGCATTCGCTGCTCTTACGGCGTGCGCTCGCACGTGTCTGGCTCGTCTTGCCGACCTTCTCGCTGGCCTTCTTGCTGACCGGCTGCGGGCTCGTCTCCGGGCGGGAAGCCAAGGTGCCCTTCTCGGCAACTGAGGCGGACATACCCCCACTGCCCCTGGACCGCTATCAGTTGAGCAGCAAGGAGTACGAGCGCTTCACCCAGGCACGGCACCGCTTGGTGCAGCGCTGCATGGTGGGTTTCGGGCACGCCGGCTTCCCGCTGGACCCGAAAGACCCGCAGCGCGGGCCGGCGGTCATGTCGGTGTTGGTCTCCTCGGGTCCTTTCGGAATGCTCGACCTCGATGACGCCCGCCGCTGGGGATACGGCTGGGATCCGAAGAAGAGCAGGGAGTGGAAGCCCAAGGGCCGTGTGATGACAGAGGAGGAGTACGGAGTCGTCCACGGCCCGGGCAGCGGCGGCGCGGCCACGATCCACGGCCGCAAGGTCCCGGAGAACGGCTGCTCCGGCGAGGCGGACAAGCAACTGATCGGCGGCGTCAAGGACTCCATGCGCATGTGGTCCTACGTCTCCGGACGCGAACACAGCCTGACCGGGACGGAACCCAGGAACGGACGGATACGCCAGGCCTGGGACACCTGGTCCCAGTGCGTCGTGGACAGGGGGCTCGGTCGGTACCAGAACCCGGACAAGGCGTACGAGGACAAGGCCTGGCAGCGGGGCAGCGGTGGCAATACGACCCGGACGGAGCGGGAGCTGGCGACGGCGACGGCCGATGTCGAGTGCAAGCGGAAGCACGACACGGTGCGGGTGTGGTGGGAGGCTCGCGCGGAGATACAGCGTGCCGATGTCGAGCGGAACAAGGCGAAGTACGAGGCGGTGCGCCGGGATCTGGACGCGGTGAGGGCCAACATCCGGCAGGCACTGGACGAGTAATGAACGGTTGCGGACCCCGCATCGTCTGTATTGTTCCGCGCGGAATCAGCCGACCCAGGGATGGGCGCCGTAGGGGGAGAGGCCGTGCCGACAGGTAGAGAGCGTTCCGGGTTGATCGCCACGGAGGGCGGTCACCGGGTGACGCCTGCCGAGCTGTTCTTCGACTTGGTGTTCGTGTACGCGATCACGCAGGTCACGGCACTGATGGCGGCGGACCCCTCCCTGCTTCGGCTGCTCGGCGGGGGAGTTGTGCTCGCCCTGCTGTGGTGGTGCTGGTGCTGTTTCGCCTGGCTGGGCAATGTCGTCCGCGCAGACTCCGGGGCGATGTTCGCCGTGCTGGTCGCCGTGATGGCGGTGGTGCTGGTCGTCTCGGTCACCGTGCCGGAGGTCTACGACGACCTGCCCGGCGGCCTGTACGCACCGCTCGTGTTCGTCCTCTGCTACGGCGCGGTCCGCGTCCTGCACCTCGTCACGTACTGGATCTCCAGCCCCGGCGACGAGGCGCTCCATGCCACGCTGCGCCGTACCGCGCTGCTGTCGGTGGCACCGCCGTTCGTCCTGCTCCTGGTCGGCAGCGCCTTCACCGGCCTGACACAGGTGCTCATCTGGCTCGGTGCGGTCGTCATCGACTACGGCGGCATCTACATCACCGGCTCCTCGGGCTGGCGGGTCGCCTCGCCGGGCCACTTCGCCGAACGGCACGGGCTGATCGTCATCATCGCGCTGGGCGAGTCGATCGTCGCGATCGGGGTGGGGGTGTCAGGCCTCCCCATCTCCACACCGGTGCTGGCCGGGGCCGCAGCGGGCCTGCTGGTCGTCGCCGGGCTGTGGCGCCTGTACTTCCGCCAGATCAGCGAGCCGGCCGAAGAGCGCCTGACCGCTTTGGAGGGTGACGACCGCACCCGCCTGGCACGGGATGCGTACACCTTCCTGCACCTGCCGCTCGTCGGGGGCATCGTGCTCACCGCGCTCGGCATGAAGAAGGTGCTCCACCAGGTCGCCGACAGTGAGCACTACGACCTGTCCGAGCCGCTGCACGGCGTAGTGGCGTGGGCGCTGACCGGCGGCGTCGGCGTCTTCCTGCTGGCGGCGGCGGCGATCCTGCTGCGCGTCGGCGGCCGACGGTCCCTCGTCTTCATCATCGGCGGCCTCGCCTGCCTGGCCGCGGGCGCGCTCGTCGTCCTGCTTCCCGCCCTGCTCGCCCTGGCGTTGCTGGCCGCGGTGGTGCTCGGCATGGTGGTCCTGCACAGCCGGCGGACCGGGTCCGCGGAAGAGGGTGCGGCATAACGCCGACAGCACCCGGCTCCGCGCGGATGACGGGTGCTGTCGTACGTACGCGATATGCCTACGCGAAAGACGTGACCGGGAGATCAGGCCTTCTTGGTCTCCAAGTAACGGGGCGGGTCGGCGACCTGCAGCGATCATTGCTGTGGGGCGCTGACCTGGCTTTTTAGCGACTGCTGGCGACGGGCTGCGACGGTCACGAGCGGGTGTCCTGCGGACTGCGTGCGGAATGGTCGACTTCCGAAGCACGACACATGGGCAACGCCGTCGTGACCCGCGCTCGCCACGCTGCCCTGATCGGGGCAGCGTGGCGTGTTGGTCTCGGGGTGGGTCAGTGGATTGCGGTGATGTTGGTGCTCCAGCTTGCGGCGCCTACGAGGGTGGGGCTGCGGTGGGTGGTGGGTCCTCCGGGGTAGAAGAGGAGGCAGCCGGTGGGGCAGGTGGTGGTCGCGGCGGTTCCGCTGGCGGTGACGTAGTTGACTACGAGGTTGGGGTCGGCGTCGGTGGTGGCCCAGATGTCGCCGTAGTGTTCGCCGGTCTTGGGCTGGAACTGGCGGTAAGTGACCGGGTTGGTGGGATCGTCGGGGTCGGTGTAGGTGTTGATGGTCACGGCGCCTTGGGCGTTGCCCGCGGAGGCCAGCCGGGGGCGGTTGGTGAGGTTCCAGCCCTGGCCTGCGTAGCTGGTGCGGGTGGTGAGGGCGTAGACACCGCTGGTGATCTTCCCGGGGTAGAGGTACAGGGTTGAGGCGGCGGGGTCTCGGGTGACGATGTCCATGATGCCGTCGTCGTTCTGGTCGCCGACGGCGAGGACGTTGAGGTTCTGCCAGCCCGCGCTGCCGATCTTGGTGCGGTTGGTGAGGTCGAAGGGTTCGGTCTGGTCGGTGGTGCCGTCGGCGAGGGTATTGCCGGTGTAGAGCCACAGTTCGGCGTTGGCGCAGTAGCTGTTGGCGCCGATGTCGGTGGTGCATTCGATGGTGATCAGGTCGTTGCCGCCAGCGTGACCTGCGGTGTTGTTCTTGTCGATGTCACCGGGAGTGAGGATCTGGCGGGTGCGGCGCCAGTCGGTGCCGCTGTTGAGGTCGGCGTGGACGAGTTCGGTGCGGGACCAGCTCCAAGGGGTGCCCAGGCCATTGCCGGGGTAAAGATAGAGTTTGCCGTCGCGCAGCCGGGCGATGGTGTCCTCGTAGCCGTCCGGTGCGGCGGTAGTGCTGGCGAAGCCGGCGAGGTCGCCGCCATGGGCGACCAGGGCGTAGTCCCAACCGCCGGTCCCGACCATCTGCGCGGCTGCGATGGCGCCGGTACCGTCGCCGGCGTATAGCAGGAGTTGCTTGTTGCTGTCGGTGGCGAACAGGTCAGGGTAGCCGTCGCCGGTGAGGTCGCCGTGCAGGTCCTTTCGGGCGAGGCCGGTGGCGGGGTTCTGCCCGGCTGCGTAGACGAAGTCCGCCTTGGTGGTGGCCAGAATCGTGGTCTCAACGCCGTTGTCAAGCGGGGAGTGGTTGCCGGCTTTGTCGTAGGCCAGGACGTGCAGCGCGGTGTTGGGGTAGCCGGTGGGGATGACATCGATGGTGGCAGTGGTGGCGCCGGAGGCGACTGGGACCCAGTTGGCCGCGTGGCAGCGCTCACTGGAGACGGAAATGGGGTGGTCGGCGGCCCAGCAGAACCCGGCCAGGTCGGTGGCGGGGTTGGAGACCTTGAAGCGGACCGTCTTGCGGGCCGGGTACTTCACGGTGGGATCGCCGACGGGAGTGCCGTCGGTGTGAGTGATGGTGACCTTGGCGGTAGGGCCTTGGCGGTCGACGTTGAAGGCGCAATCTGCGGTGTAGGGGCTGTAGGTGGTCTCGCCGTCCTTGGCGCGTACCTTCCACTTGTAGCTGCCGGACACGAGGTTCGCGGCGGAGACGCTGGCGGTGGCGGTCTTGCCGCTGGAGACGGCGGCGCCGTTGGTGACGGGTACGGCGGCGCCGGTGGTGGTGTTGGTGACCGAGAACTGCGGGGTGATGGTGCCGCCGTCCTTGTCCGTGAGCTTGGCGGTCAGCGCCATGCCGCTGTTGCCGATGATGCCGCCGCAGGGCACCAGCTTGTTCTCCTCGGCACTGGGCACCCAACTTCCCTCATAGGCGGCCTGGTTGGCCACAGTGGGAAGGAAGTTGTAGGTGACCTCCAGGACGGGGTCGTTCTCGAAGCGCTTGAAGCTGTTGACGCTGCCCTCGTGGGTGTCGGCGGCACGCAGTCCCAGCGTCAGGTTGCTCCAGCCGCCATCGGCGGCCTGCTGGACGGCGCTGGTCAGCGCGGCGCTCTTGAAGTCGTGGCCCAGCACACCCGGACAGTAGGTCGCGTTGCCGCCGGCGAAGGAGTCGGCGTCGAGTTTCGTGGTCCACCAGCTGTTGTTGGTGTTCCAGGAGGGCGTGGTGGTCAGGGAGTTGGTGCTCCACAGTTCGGTGGGTCCGGCGTCGGAGGCGCTGCAGCCCCAGGAGTGGGTCTCGCGCACCGCGAAGGTGGCGTCGAGGATGTCAGCACCACCCAGGCCGCCGGTGTTCATCTGGAAGAACGACCGGGTGCGGCCGTCGCCGTTGTTGCCGACCCGCGGCTCATCGGCGGGGTTGGAGGAGTTCCAGCCCGAGCCGTTCGGGAAGGTCCCGGATGGTTCGGCGGAGTAGACCACCGCCCACTTCTCCCGAGAGCCGCCGGAGAAGATCGGGTCGACGATGAGCGGGAACTGGTCGGCGCCGGCCAGCAGTTCGGCATCGGGCGTCAGGGTGAGAGTGTTCCCGGTGACGTCGGCGGCCACCGTTGCCGACGCCGGGGCCTCCCCGTCCACGGCGTCGGCGAACCGCGCCCCGGCCGGGGACGACGCAGCGCTGGCACCGGTGCCGTCAGCCTGGGTTGGGGGCTGTTCCCACATCTTGGGCTTCGGCGCGCTGAAGATGACGTTGCCCGCCGCGTCCTTGGCGAGGAGGTTGTCCCCGGCGTCGTCGTCCAGGCTCACCCCCTGTGCGGTGACGCCGAGTTGGATTCTCTTCAGCGCGGGGTTGGCGGCCGCCTGTGGGGTGTGGATGATCAGGTGCTGGGCGAAGCCGTCTACTTCTGCGATCAGCTTCAAGTCAACGTCTGGTAGCACCGACTTGTAGGTCGCGGTGTTGCCCGCCAGGGTCGGCTCCGGCAGCGCGGTGGGCCAACTCAGCGCAAATTTGATGTCGTTCTTGGCCATGGCGGCCATGGGGGCGCTGCCGCCTCCGGAGAAGGTGATGCCGAAGACCGGCGCGGCCGGGCCCACCGTGCCATCGGGGTGGCGGACCAGCGTGTCGTCAGCCTCCTGCCAGTGGCGCTCGTACCGGGTCCAGACGGGGGTGGCGTACTGGCGGCGCGTTGTGGTGCCGTCCGGGTTGGCGAAGACCTCCCGGCTCTCCTCTCGCTGCTCCATAATCTCCACGCGCTGCCCCGACTCGGCGGCCAGCTTGAACGCCTTCAGCTCCGAACTTGCAATGGGCGGAGTCGAGTTCGATGTGCCATCGCTCGCGGCGGCGGTGGGGAGGGCGAGCGCGGTGGCCGCGGCCAGGGGAATGCCCAGAGCCATCGCGGTGGCTATTGGGCGTCTGAGGCCACTGGCCCAGAATCTGCGGTGTTCCATCGGGACCTCTCGTGGGTCGCCCTGAAGGCGAGCTTGAACTGCGCAGATTATGCGACACCTCTTGGATTCCGTACGGCGCACCGAAACTGGATATGCGGAATCGAAGGCTCCCAATTCAGAGTGGAGCCAGACAAGGGTCATCAGCTCAACTGGTGACGTCTGACGTGCATTTCGAAGCGTTTGGCCGCCGACGGGCTCGGCCAGATGAATCTGTTGCCTCAAACCCTTGCGGGGATCTCTCCCGCCTCGCTTAGATGTGCAAGCTATTCGCGATTGATCTTGTTGGGGTGGGGATACATGTCGTTGCGCCGGGCGTTCGCCGTGCCGTTTTCTCGTCGAAGAACACGCCGTTCTCAGCGGGGCAGTGCGCGGACGTCGGTGGTGGGGGCGACCTCCGCCGCGCTGATGGTGTCTCTGCTAACCGCGCCGGTCTGGGCGGCCGTAGGCGACTACCAGGTACGGGCCATACCCAAGACCACCTCGGTCGAGGGCACCGACCTCGCCCCGCGCAAGCGGCCGGTGACGCCGTCGTCCAAACCCTGGAAGCCGGCCCCGGTGACCTGGCCCCAGCCCGGCCGCACCGAAGTGGACCTGACGACAGCCGCCGCCACCGCCGGAGGCAAGCAGCGCGCCGGGAGCCTGCCCGTCAAGGTCGGCGCTTCGGTCGGTAAGACCCTCGCGGGCACCGCCCCAACAAAACTCGGAGTGAAACTACTCGACCGCACGGCCGCGCAGCGCGCCGGGGTTGAGGGGCTGCTCCTGCAGGTCCAGCGCACCGACGGCGAGCGCGGTGCGAGCGGTGCCCGCATCGAGGTCGACTACTCCAGCATTCGCGACGCCTACGGCGCCGGCTGGTCCTCCCGCCTGCACTTGGCCACCCTGCCCGGCTGCGCCCTGACCACCCCCGACAAGCCGGCCTGCCGCACAGCGACTGCGCTGGCCACCACCAACGACATCAAGCGCCACACCCTGAGCGGTACTGCTCCGCTGCCCGCGGCGGCCGGGACGTCCACCCGCACAGCCTCCGCCGGTGCGCCGGTGCTGCTCGCGGCGACCGCCGGGGCGAGCGGCGGCGAGGGTTCGTTCGCAGCGACCTCGCTGGCGCCGTCCGGGTCGTGGTCGGCGGGCGGCAACTCCGGCGGCTTCGCCTGGAATGTGCCGCTCAGTGTCCCTTCTGCCCCGGGTGGTCTGGCGCCGAAGGTGGCGCTGAACTACAACTCCTCCACCGTGGATGGTCGTACCGCGTCCACCAACAACCAGTCGACATGGGTAGGTGAGGGCTGGGAGTTCTCCACCGGCTACGTCGAACGGACGTACGCCTCGTGTGAGAACGACAAGCAGGGTGGCAACAACACCGAGAAGGTCGGTGACCTGTGCTGGAAGTCGGACAACGCCACCCTGTCGCTCAACGGCTCCTCCAACCAGGTCGTCTGGGACGCCAATGGCAACACCGGCAGGCTGTCCGGCGATGACGGCTCGCGGGTGGAGCGCCTCTACGACACGGCGGCCAACAACTCAGGGGATGCGGACCGCGAGTACTTCAAGGTCACCACGCAGACCGGCACCCAGTACTTCTTCGGCAAGAACCGGCTGCCCGGCTGGGCCAGTGGCAACGCCGAGACGAACTCGGTGTTCACCGTTCCGGTCTACGGCAACCACGCCGGCGAGCAGGGCCACGCCGCAGACTTCGCCTCCTCGGCCGAGATCCAGGGCTGGCGGTGGAACCTCGACTACGTCGTTGATCCGCACGGCAACGCGATGGCGCTGTACTACGCGAAGGAGGGCGGCTACTACGCGCAGAACAACAAGATCGACGCCTCGCAACCCTACGATCGCGGCGGCTACCTCACCAAGATCGACTACGGGCTGCGAGCAGGCGCCGTCTACAGCACGGCGAACCCGGCCGGCCGGGTCGCTTTTACCTCCATCGACCGTTGCCTGTCCGACTGCACCTTCGACGAGGCCCACGCCACCAGTTGGCCCGACACCCCCGTCGACCTGAACTGCACCAGCAGCACCCAGTGCCTGCAGACGGGGCCGGTGTTCTGGTCCCGCAAGCGGCTGAGCTCGATCAACACGTACTCGCTGGTCGGCACCACGATGCAGCCTGTCGACACGTGGAATCTGGTCCAGTCCTTCCCGGCCACCGGGGACACCTCCTCGCCGTCGATGTGGCTTGAGTCAATCCAGCGCACAGCGAAGGCCGGGGCACTCGCCGACATCGCACTCCCCAAGACGACGTTCACCGGTGAGCTGCGGGCGAATCGGGTGGATGCGGCGGAGGGCCGACCGCCGCTGAACAAGAAGCGCCTCACCGAGATCACCAATGAGACCGGCGGCCAGACGCTGGTCACCTACAGCGCCGCCGAGTGCACCACCAGCAACCTGCCCGCCCCGGACACCAACGCCAAGCGGTGCTATCCATCCTGGTGGACACCCGAGGGCGCGGTGGACCCGGTCAAGGACTTCTTCCACAAGTACCTGGTGACGCAGGTCGTGGAGGACGACACCACGTTCGGCACCGGCTCCGCTTCCAAGATCACCTCGTATGAGTACGCCGACGGCCCGAAGTGGCGGCGCGACACCGGCGAGTTCACGCTGGACAAGCACCGCACCTGGTCCGAGTTCCGGGGCTATGGCACCGTGCGCACCTTTGTCGGGGCCACGAACCGCACCAAGTCTGAGACGGCGTACTTCACGGGCATGGCCGGCGACACGATGGCCGATGGCTCTGCCCGCCCCGTCCCTACCATTAACGGGATCCCCGACCGAGACGACTTCTCCGGGCGCGCGGCACAGTCGCGCACCTTCGACAAGGACGGCACCGGCGGCAAGGTCGTCGCGAAGGCGACTTTCACTCCCTGGCAGTCCGGCGCCACCGCCACCCAGACGGTGACCGGCATAACCGACCCCGACAAGCCCAACGATCCCGGCCCGGCACTGCCGGCCAGGACGGCCCACTACTCCGGCACTGCCACCGAGGCCGCCGCCACGTTGCAGGATGACGGCACCACCTGGCGGACCCTGACCACCACCCGCGGATACGACGCCACCTACGGGCTACTCACTTCCGAAGGCGACGACGGCGCCGGCACGGTCGAAGCGAAGTGCGCCCGCACCTCATATGTCACCCCCGACACCGCCAACTGGCTGATCGGCTATCCCTCCCAGGTCACCACGACCAACCACGAGCCGTGCTCTGGCGCGTATGCCACCACCGCTGTCACCGGCTCCGCCCGCACCTCCTACGATCTGCAGGCCGTCGGAACCGCGCCGAAGGTCGGGCAGGCGAACGAGACCAAGACCGAGCAGGCTGCCAAGACGGATACCGGCGGGGCCCTGGTGTGGGAGACCACCGCCCAGAGGACTTACGACACCCTCGGCCGGGTCAAGACCGTCAAGGGCCAGGACGGCCAGACCACCACCACCGACTACGTTCCCACCAGCGGCGCACAGCCCACCAAGGTCACCGTCACCAACCCCAAGGGCTACGCGACGAGCAGCGAGTTCGACGGTCTGCGCGGTCTGATCCTGAAGGCCACTGACGAGGCCAACGGCCGCACCACCACCACCGCGTATGACGCGGCCGGCCGCCTGGTCAAGGGTTGGCGGGCCGGGCGGGCCACCACGCTGAGCCCCAATGTTGAGATCACCTACACCCTCTCGTCGACCGCTCCGACCGCTGTCACTACCAAGACCCTGTACGAGAACGGCACCTGGGGCACCGGGATCGCTCTCTATGACTCGTTGCTGCGCGCGCGCCAGTCGCAGAGCGACGCCATCGGCACGGTTGGTCGTGTCGTCATTGACACCTTCTACGACGATCACGGCCGCGCGTACCGCACCAACGCTCCCTTCTACAACGCGAGCGCCGCCTCGACCACCGCGCTGGTGGTGACCGACAACCAGGTCCCCAGCGCTTCGCTCACCGAGTACGACGGCCGCAGCCGCCCTACCGCTGCGATCACCCTGTCCCTCAACGTCGAGAAGTGGCGCACCACCAACACCTACGGCGCCACCTGGAGTGCCAGCGTGCCGCCCATCGGCGGTACCGCCACCCTGGGCGTGAGCGATGTGCGCGGCCGACTGGTCGAGCAGCGGGATTACAAGGACCGCACGCCCCTGATCGGCGATGCGGCCACCGAGTACGAGAAGACCACCCGGTCCTATGATGCGGCCGGGAATCTGAACAAGGTCACAGACACCTCCGGGCGCAACGCCTGGACCTACACGTACGACCTGCGCGGCCGGAAGATCCAGAGCACTGACCCGGACGCGGGCACCACCATCACCGGCTATGGCACTGACGGGCGCGTGCAGACCAGCACCGACGCCAGGGGTGTCACGCTGGCCACCACCTACGATGTGCTCGGCCGCACCACCAGCCTGCGCAAGGACTCGGTCACCGGCACCAAGCTCGCCGAATGGACTTACGACACCGCACCCGGCGGTAAGGGCCTGCCCGCCACCTCGGTGCGCTACGACACCACCGTCTCCCCCAACCCCGCCTACACCACCGAGGCCACCGGCTACGACAGTGCCGGGGAGGTCACCGGCACGAGGGTGAGCGTGCCATCGGTGGTCGGGGAGGAGAAGCTCGCCGGCACCTACACGCTGGCCGGCACCTCGACGGCGGTGAACGGCCTGCCGCTGACCACGACCTACAGCACCGGCAACAGCAACGGCACCACCGCACTGCCCGCCGAGACCGTCACCGCTCACTACGGGGCACAGGACCAGCTGGCGATCGTCGACGGCACGCTGTCTCAGGTGTACTTGCGCGGCGCCGGCTACACCCCGTTCGGGGAGCTGGCCCAGGCATCTTTGGGCAACAGCGGCGCCCAGGTCATCCAGACCAACACCTACGACGCGGTGACCCGCCGACCGGATCGCTCCATCGTGGACCGGGAGAGCACCGGCCCGGCGACCCTGTCGAACATCCAGTACAGCTACGACCCGGCGGGGAACATCACTCGCATCCGCGACGCCCAGAACGACGGCACCATCCTCGACGACCAGTGCTTCAGCTACGACTGGGCACGACGGTTGTCCGAAGCCTGGACCACCGGCGACGGCTGCACCACCAAGCCCGTCGACGGCACCGGAACCCCCGCGCTGGGCTCCGTCGATCCGTACTGGACCAGCTGGACCTTCACCGACACCGGGCAGCGCGCGAGCGAAACCCAGCACAAGGCCGGGCCCATTACCGCGGACACCACCCGCACCCACACCTACCCCACCACCACAGGCGCCGCCCAGGCCCACGGCGTGCGCTCCGTCACCGCCACGGGCGGGACCACCGGCACCACCAACTACACCTACGACAACACCGGCAACCAGCTCACCAAAACCCCCTCCACCGGCGCCGCCCAGACCCTCACCTGGAACGACGAAGGCAAACTGGCCACCTCCACCCTCTCCGGCGCCACCACCAAGTTCCTCTACGACGCCGAAGGCACCCGCCTCCTCCGCCGCGACCCGAACGCGACCACCCTGTACCTGCCGGGCGGCCAGGAACTGGTCCTGAACAAGTCCACCCAGACCGTGGCCGGCACCCGCTACTACAGCGTGCCCGGGGGTTCCGCGGTGCGCACCAGCAGCGATGGCAAGGTCCGGCTGCTGGTAGCCGACCACCACAACACCAACCAGCTGTCGATCAGCGCCACGACGCTTGCTGCAAACCGCCGCAAGTCGATGCCCTACGGCGGCGCCCGTGGCACAGCTCCGGCGTTCTGGCCAGGTCAGAAGGGCTTCGTCGGCGGCGACATCGACCCCACCACCGGCTTCACGCATATAGGCGCCCGAGAATACGACCCCTCGATCGGGCAATTCATTTCCGTCGATCCCCTCCTCAGTCTTGAGCAGCCCCAAAGCCTGAACGGCTACAGCTACGCCAACAACAACCCCACAACCGCCTCTGACCCCAGCGGTCTGGAGAGTTGCTATCCCAACTACTGCGCCGGAAGCAATGGCACATACGGCGACTACAACGCGGAGGACGATCCGGCATCCCCGCAGAACGGCGGAGTCGACCACGATGCGGAGCGTCAGCAGAAAGTAGTTGATGAATGGGTCGACCAGAACACCCCAGACACCAACGAACCGAAGAAGCTGCTCAAGCGCTGGGACACCACTGGTAGGCAGCCGAATCAATCCGGCGAGTACTGGCAACCCACGGTCAACGGCGCCGAGGACGGCAGCGGAGGCGTGCTCTGCTACGGCCGCCTCGGCTGCGAGAAGGCTGCCGACTATCTGGAGGAGACGGGGGATGTAGCAGGCGCCAAACGCGTCGCGGCCTTGTACTGCGTTGAGCACGCGAGTGAGTGCAATAGGGACGCCAAAATTCGTGGTGCCGTCGAAGCCGCCTATCACCTTGTGACAGATATCGTCCTCGCGGTCGAAGGTCTCAGGACGGGACGACTCGGCTGTAACAAGTGTTTCCTCGCCGGCACTGACGTCCTCATGGCTGATGGTTCCACGAAGGACATTGAAGACATTGAGGTCGGAGACGAAGTCCTCGCGACCGATCCTGGGACGGGAAAGTCCGGCAGTCGCAAGGTCTCACGCCTGATTCGCACCGAAGACGACAAGCACTTCAATGAACTGACGATCGCGACCGAGGACGGGCCCCAGAAGCTCATCGCCACGCATGAGCACCCCTTCTGGTCCCCCTCCGAGAAGCGGTGGGTCGAAGCCGGTCAACTCCACCCGAGCGCCACACTCCTGACGGACGATGGCACCACCGTCACCGTGACAAACAACCGCCCGTTCGCCAAGCACGCGCGCACGTACAACCTCACAGTTGAAGACCTTCACACGTACTATGTGCTGGCGGGGGCTACGCCGGTCCTGGTACACAATGCAAACTGCGGGCCCTGGACCTCTTACCGGAAATTCGATGACGACGGTCATCCGGTGGATGGAACCCGAGTGCCAACGAATGAAGCTCTCGACGCGGCGGAGAGGTGGGTTGGGCCCGGCTATTCCGAGCCCGTGAAGGGCAGTGGAAGGTATGTGTCAAAGGATGGCACGCGCATTGCCAGGATGGGTGAATCGGATATCACAGGACAGCACGGCGGTGGTCCTCACATGAACTTTGAGCGAATGGCGCCGAATCCAAGAAAGCCCGGCAAGTCGATGGTTGTCGAAAATCGACACATCTATCTCGAATAGAACCGGCAGGTGGGGGGCCGTCGAACGAGACCTCAACGGCCTCCCGCTGTGTCTCCACAGAAAGTGATAGTAGCGATGGATCATGTGATCGATGTTCCAGAGTGCCGGGCAGGGGAAGGTCTGCGCTTCGTCTGGGACGATGATTTTGAGATCGAATTGACGGTCGGATCGACGGAGGTGGTCATCAAGGCGAATCGCGCCGGATTGACTTCACTGGCACGTCACCTATTGACCCTTGCTCAGCAAGGTGTTCATGAAGGTTCTCATATTCACCTAACGGCGGATCAAGAGATCGAATCTGAAATCGACCTCATTCTTGAGCGGGTGGAGAGAGATTGATTTTCTTGTGCCTGGCAGGCCGTTGACGGCAACGGGTGACGGCAACGTCAGTGGACTGTTCGCCGAGCATGGTGCGGCGCCCACGCGCGATGGCACCGAGCGTCTGCGCCATGCCCGACGCCGGCCCAAAGCGAAGGCATCGACACTGAAACGCACGTTCCGGGGTGGCGGGGGCTGTCCGTGCTCGGTCAGCGGGTGAGCTGTTCAGAGAGCTATTTCAGCGTTGCCGCTCTAGGGTGAGGACGGCAGCGGCGATTGACGACATTCGATTCGGGCTACAGCGCGCGTGGTGGAAGATCCGCCAGGACTTCAGGCGGGCCACGCCCCGTTCGACCGGTGCCCGTACTGCCGAGAGCGCGCGGTTGACGGTGCGCTGGGTTGGTGACAGGTCGCGACCGGGTGGGCGTCTGACCGGTGTGGTGACCCACGGTCCGGCGCCGATGTAGGCGCGGTCGGCAAGGATCGGGACGCCTTGGCGTTCGCAGAACCGGATGATCCGGTGGGTGCGGGCCGCGGTCAGGTCATGGGTCCGGCCCGGCAGAGCGGGCGAGATCCATAGCAGGCGTCCGGTCAGATCGGTGACCACCTGGACGTTCACGCCGTGGCGGCGGTGCTTGGCGGAGTAGTCCGCCCGGCCGTCGCCGAGGCGGTCGCATGCGGCGAGGGTGCCGTCGAGCAGGACGAAGTCCGGGTCGGCTTCACGCAGGACTTTGAGCAGGCCAGGTGCCCGCACCGCGAGCAGGTCGACCACGGTGTGGGTGTAGGCGTGGGCGGTGCCCACCGAGATGCCGAAGCCGGCGGCGATCTGCGCGAGGGTGTCGTGCTTGCGCAGGTACACCAAGGCGACCAGCGCGCGCTGGTGCGGTGGGAGCTTGCAGCGGCGGTCACCCTCACGGGTGACGATGAGCATGGTGACCCACTCAACCAGCGCGTGCGGCAGGTCGAGTGCGGCAGGATGGGAAACCAACGAGGCTCCTGTGCCGACGGGTTGAGACTTCGAACACCTCCCCCAACGGCACAGGAGCCTCGTGCGTTGCGGGTCCCGCCGCCGTGAGGCAAACGGCTTGTCGCACACCCTGACGCGGCGGCACTTCTTCCACCGACTACGGAGGGTGTGTGACAGGCTCGACAGCTCATTGGATCAGGTCGGTGTGCGGATGCTCGGGAGAGGTCGGGCAGACATAGATCTGCATGTTGTCGGTGCTGCCGACTTCGACCTTGGTCGGCTGCGAGGGGTCCTGGCCACAGCAATGACCGACGGTGTTGGCGGCGTAGGCGGCGGCCTGTTCTTCGCAAGGCGCCCAGCTGTGTCCCTCACCGCCGTCCCATTCGAAGGAGGCGATGGTCAGCAGCGGGACCATCTGTACATCACAGACAGTGCAGTATCGGGGGTTGGGATCGGTGCGGCCCCACGGAGGCCAGCCACCGACCTTCCAGCCGGGCGCGTCAGCCAGATGGACGTCATAGAAGTCCCGCGGACAGTCCGCGTAGGAGCTGTCCACGTCGGCACCGGCTGCCTGCCATCTGCTCCAGTCCTCCACCATCAGCAGCATCTGCGGGCTCAGATCGAGGCTGGCGGGGTACTCGGTGATCGCTTCCGGTGCCAGCACGCACGGTTCCGGCACATAGCCCTCATAGTTCACCTCGTACGGCTCGGGCGGTGTGGCGAGGATGTCGACGACCTCGGCGGCGGACCGCCAGAACAGCGCGGTCGACGGCTTCCAATTCGGATCGTGGTCGTAGGGACACCACAGAACCTGGAGCAGATCGTCCTGTCCGGGCGGCCGCAACAGGGGTATGTCGCGCAGATACAGCTGGACCACGGGCAGCATGGGGACCGGGCAGTCCGCGGGCAACGGAGGGCCGGCGTCGAGGCGCTCCGCGAGCCTCGCGGCGTTCCGTTCCTTGATCGCCTCCTCCTCGGGCGTTATCCCAGGACCATCGTGATCACCGTGCCACCGGGCCCGCATGCGCCTTATGAGCCGCACTTCGGCCGGCGACTGGCGGAACCCACTGTCACGGTGCAGGTGCGAGGCTTCGCAGTGCGGCCATGGCTCCTCAGCCGGCCACAGCAACGGCCCCCCGACCGAGCTCTCCCCGACCGAAGGCGACCCGGGACGAGGGTGCAGCCGAATCGCAGGACGTGCCAACGGCGCCAGCTCGGGAAAGACCGCGGTCACGTCCACGGGCCGCGGCGGAGTAGTACGTACGGAAACCATGCCGGTGATCCTGTCACCAGCCACTGACAACCCCTGGCTGCCTCAACCAGCTTCGGTGGCATCGGTGTTCAGCTGGTCAAGTCCAACGCATGCAGCCTCGGCCACAGCGACAGCAAGCCTGCCTATGTGACAACTAGCGTGCTTCGGCTCAGCCATCACTCGATCAGTGGCCACTCTGTGTCTAGTCCCACTTGATGCCCGACGTTTTGATCCCAGGTGATGCTTGACGGTGGGCCTAGACAACATCGGACACTTCGCGGGGCTTGTTCGCTTTCACGTTGCGGACCGGGACGCTGGTGGTCCGCTGGATGACCCGGACCCCTCCCTCCAGCTCGACCGTGATCGTCGACTCCGCCACGTGCACGGTCACGGTCTGCCCCGCGTATGTCCGGCCGAGCGAGACGACCTGCCGACAGACCATGATCGTTCCGTGGGTGCTGATCCGTCGCTGGACCCGGACCGGCTCGACGCGTGGTCGTGGCGGCGGACCTGCCGGCCGGATTCCTCGCAGGCGCCGGACCTCCTCGACGCCCAACGGGTTGGGCCGCACCCGCAGCAGCTCCCGGGACTGCGGGTCGAAGAACGACAGCGTCCCCTCGTCGATCCGGATGCCGACCGGGCGCCCGCCCAGGACCTCGGCCGCCAGCACCTGGTGCCGCCCAGGGACACCAGCCCGCTGTTGTTGACCACCCGGTCCACCTCGAACGCAGCTGCGTCATCGGCCGGCAGCGGCGACGGCCCAGCCGCACGCCCACCGCGGGCTGCCAGCACCGCCAGATCGGCCACGGACAGGTGCGAGCGCACCGTCTTCACCCGAGCCCCCGCGATCAGCAGATGGATCACCTGCGTGTCGGCCCAGAACGTCACCGTCAGTCCCGACCGGGCCGGGCCCAGCCAGAACTGCTTGCCCGCGACCTGCAGGTTGCCACTCGGCGGCAC
Organism: Streptomyces sp. NBC_01481; assembly: GCF_026339995.1. Lineage (GTDB taxonomy): Bacteria > Actinomycetota > Actinomycetes > Streptomycetales > Streptomycetaceae > Streptomyces. The sequence continues at coordinate 553,583 of NZ_JAPEPT010000005.1, forward strand.
CACGCGGTCGAACTCCACTGGCCCGCCGTCCGCCGCGGGCACCACCAGTCCCGCAGCCGCTGCAGACTCTGCTTCAGCCTCGCCCGCGCACTGGGCGTGACCACGGCGACCCTGCTGGCCCCGGACGCCCCACAACCCGTGGGACGAGGAGAAGACCCGAACCGGGTCAACCTGATCCAGCTCCGTGCCGCCCTCACCCCACCCGTGGGCCTTGCCGAGCCGGACGGCGAGAGGGCCGAGGAAGAGCCGAACCTGCGGCGCTTCCGCCGCACCGTCCACGACGGAGCGGTGCTCTACCACTCCGACAGCTACAAGAGCGTCGCCTCCCAGCTGCCCGCGCTCCTGCGCGACGCCGACACGGCGGTGGCCCACTTCGACCACGGCGAAGAACACCACCAGGCCCTCTTGGCCCGCGCCGAGGCGATGCAGTTGGCCGGCCGCTACCTGACCCAGGTACGGCAGTACGACCTCGCCTACACCGCCCTGTCCCACGCGATCACCGACGCCCGCCGCACCAGGGACACTCTCACCGCGGCCTCCGGCGTCATCGGCATGTGCTGGCTGCTGCTGCGCCAGGGCCGCCTGGACGAGGCCGAACAACTCGCCGCCCGGACCGCCGACGTGATCGAACCCCGGCTTTCGCGCGCCACCCCGGACGAGTGTGCGGCGTGGGGATGGCTCGCCCTGCGCGCCGCCGCAGCCGCCGGCCGCAACAACCGCCCCCAGGAAGCCCGCCACTATCACCGGGTGGCCACCACCGCCGCAGCCGCCGTGGGCCGGGAACACACCGGATCGTTCTTCCGCCACTGGACCACCTTCGGACCGCTCACCGTCGGCATGAAAGGCGTCGAGGACGCCATGGTCCTGGGGGACGCCCGCACCGTCGTCCGCAAGTCCAGCGAGGACGCCATGTCCCCCAAGGCGTGGAAGCACACCGGCAGGCCCAGTGACGACAACTGGAACCGCCACCGCCTCGATGTGGCCCGAGCCCACGCCCGCACCGGCGACCTGACAACGGCCATGGATGAACTGGCAGGCGTCCGCCATGCCTCCCCGGAATGGCTGCGGCACCAGCGGATGGCCGCCGAGACGATGCAGGAGATCCTCAAGAAGCGCAAGCGCACCCTCACCGCCGACATGCGCGAGATGGCCGACCACCTGGGCGTCGTCGGCTAACTGTCACGCAACGCAACACTTTCCGCACCGTGTGCCACTAACTGTCGTGACGCATACGTGGAGTGACGGCTCATCAGTACCTACGGTCTTCGTGTCCCAATCAGCGACCAGGCCCGGGGGTACACGGTGAACCAGCCCAGGAGCGACGCGGACCGCATGCGCCGCAGGGATCTCCACGACGCGGCAGCAGGACTGACAGGCCCGCGCCTGCTGCCGTGGACCACCCCCGAGGGAAGGCCCTGCTACCTCAGCACCGACGGCCACGGCTACCTCTCCACCCTCGCCGACAACATCGAGTCGGTACAGCTGGGCATGGGCAAGGAGCTGCTGGAGTACGCCCGCGACGCCACGGCCCCCGGCGCGAAGAGCCTGTCGGCCACCGAATACCGCTGGCTGGCTTGCCGGTTGACCGAGGCACTGGCGGACGCGCTCCGGGTTGCCGACTCGCGCGGGCAGTGCCTCCCGGACCCGGAAGAGGAAGAGGCGGACGAGGGTGCCTGACTCTGCGGACACCGACGCACCGGTCCGCGACTCCGCACGGGGGCGCTACCGCTTCCGCGAGTACCACGTGACCACCATCCCCGACCCCATGGCTCTGCCGGCCTTCACGGCGGTCTGCGTCACCGGCGAGGAAAGCAACTGCGGTGCCACATCCGGCACCCTGCACACTCCGGATGAGCTGACGCGCTGGATCGCCGAACACTGCGCCCAGACCGGCCACCAGCACTACGAGCAGACCGCCCGAGCCATACTCCGTGCCGAGCCCGGGGCCTGGCAGTAAAGTCCCCTGCGCCGACACCCCACACCAGCGGCAGCGCCACCATGAGCCCCGTCGCTCCTGACGGCAGTAGCGACGGCAACACCCACGGATTCCCCCGCACAACCACGGACACCAGCGGAACCCGAAACGGCTGCTGATCTGGGAATACGCAGATAGAGAGGGGTCGCGTAGCACACGTACTATGTGCTGGCGGGTAAGACTCCGGTACTCGTTCACAATTCAGGTCCGTGTGATCCCCCGCTGAAGTCACTGCACCCAGACAGTTCGCTGGATAAGAGTTCATTGGACTTCTGGCACAAGCAAGATACAGACGACATCGCCTTCTCCTTGCGGCCGGGAGCGCATGAACCACTGATCGTCAAGCCGGACGGAACGATCATGAATGGAAACACCAGGGTCGCGGTTCTGCGGTCACGTGGATACGATGTCGATTCATTGCCCCGTGAGTCCTATGGTGGCGGTCGGCGGATGACGGACGAGGATTTCTGGGACATGGATCAATGAACATTCGAGAGCAAGTCCTTGCGATCCTGGAATCGGAGTCCAAAGAGGCATTCCTGCTGCTCTTTGGGCATCGGCTGGGGATCTCGGCACGCTTTATTTTCTCCGAGGAGAGTTCGGACGGACTACGGCAAGCCCGAGCCTGCAACGAGATGATGATCGCTATTTGGTCGCAAGTGGGGGCCATGAAAGATGAAGGGGTGAATGGCTACCCGGATTCTGAATTCCTCTCGATCCTGCTTGGGAAGGCTGACGCAGGAAACGCGCGGTCGTATCTTCGTGATGCAATTGAGAGTGCATTGCTCTCGGTCGGCGGAGATGAGGTATAAGGGCGGGGAGCGATAAGTCCGTAACCTATCCAGGGCGCGAGACCCAAGAACACTGAGGAGCCCCGTCGGAAGGACATTCCGGCGGGGCTCCTGGGTCGTCTGACGGCAACGCCGACGGCAACACGGGCGTACGACAGGGCACTTCCACGCACATCCACGGACGGGCCGGAATTTGTTGACCAGCGAAATGCAGGTGACGCCCTTCCGGCACACACACGTACTATGTGCTGGCGGGCGAGACGCCGGTCCTCGTTCACAATTCGACACCGTGCGAACCGGAAGCGGTGAATATCGCCAACCACGCGGCGCAGCGGGCGGCGGCCGGTGACGGATCACACTACGTGCGAGGGGTCGCCCCCAAGGCCATGCCCGAGTACGTGGACGGGGTGATAACAGGTGAGGTTCCCAATGTACAGGTCAGGTACCTCAAGAGAGGACGTGTGGGGTACTGGGACCCGGACAAGGGGGCCGTGGTCATCGAGAACCCGGGCACGACGGGAGGTACGGTGTTCACGCCTAAGAACGGAAAGCAGTACTTCGACAATGAACTCGAGTGATTCCACGAATCCCAGTGCCAACGATTCCAGTGTGCTTGTGGAAATGAGCCCGGAGCGGTTCGGAGTGGTCTTCCAAGTGGCCAAGGAGTTGCCTAACGTTTCGGACCAGGTCATCGAGTCCCAGGATTGCACGCGCACGGATGCGAGCGACCTGCTGCGCAACCTCCGTCGGGCCCGTGGAGAAATCGGGGAGACCACGGTTGGTGTCCGGTTCCGCCTGGCTTCCGGAAGCGGCGAGGAGCCGGTCTTCGCGTCGTCAATGATCGAAATTGTGGCCGCTTCTGAGGACATGGCGAAGTGGCGCCGCATGCTCGAGGCTGTGTGTGTGTCACTGGGCCCTGAGGAACTGTTCCTGCGGAGCGGTTATCGGGAGGAGGAAGTGAGAGAGGCTCTCAACTCCCTGAGCTAGGAGTTCCCGCCCGTCCCGCTAGTAACGGGACGGGCGGAACCATTTCCGCCGCGCCGCACCGCCGCCTGTCACCGCCGTGGGCCTGAAGTACCTCGTCAGGCTGACCGCGTCCATCGAGGCCGACGGCCAGGCGTCGCCCGCGGCCGAGCCTGACGGCAGTATCGATGGCAACACCCATGGAATCCCCCGCACGACCACGGACACCAGCGGAACCCAAAATATCTGCTGACCTGCGAAAAAGCAGGTAGCGGGTCCGCGTAGCACACGTAAAAGCGCCTCAATGGCAAATGGCGGGCCCGCTACCGCGACCTCGACGGCAAGGAGCATGCCCGTCACTTCGACCGTAAGGTCGACGCCCAGCGGTGGCTCGACCAGGTCACGACCAGCATGGTCACCGGCCTGTATGTCGATCCGCGCGCCGGAAGGATCTCCTTCGAGAAGTACGCGACGAAGTGGGAGGGTGAGCAGATCGCCGGTGAGGCGGGCACCCGGATCACCGACAACGCTCTGCGGGTGCACCTGATACCCGCGCTCGGCTCCTACGCGATGGCGTCCCTGCGGCGGACCCATATCCAGCCGCCCTTCAAGAAGTTGTCCGAGCAGCTCGGGCCCGGCAGCGTGCGCAACGTTTACGACGTCCTCGTCCGCGTCATGATGGCCGCGGTCGAGGACCAGGTCATGGCCGCAAGCCCCTGCAAGCGGATCACGCTCCCGTCCATGCCGGACGAGGAGATCACTCCGCCGACCGTCGCGCAGGTCAATGCGATGGCCGGTGTCATGCCGCCGTACATCCGCGCCGCGATCGTCGTACTGGCCGGATCAGGCTTGTGTATAGGCGAGTTGCTCGGCCTGCAGGTCTCGGACGTCGACTTCAAGAACGGCACCATCCGCGTCGAGCGCCAGCGTCTCCAATCGGGCCTGATCGGTCCGCCGAAGACCGGCAAGTCCCGGCGCACGGTTCCGGTCGGAGAGGTTGTCACGGACGCGCTCCTCGCGCATCTCGCTGCACGGCCCTCGAAAGAGTGGCTGTTCACCATGGAGGAGGGCAAACCCCTCAACTACCGTCGCTGGAAGACCGAATGGAACTGCGCCCGTCGCGCGCTCCAGGCGGCGGAGAACGAGGCGGCCGAGCGTGAGGGCCGCAAGCCCGTCGCGCTGCCGCACATGGTGACCCACGATCTGGGGCACGTCTACGCCTCCGCCCTCATCGCGGGCGGGGCGAGCGTCAAGCAGGTCCAGATGGTCCTCGGCCATGCGTCCGCGGTCATCACCCTGCCTATCTACGCGCACCTGTGGCCGGGGGAAGAAGACCGCACCCGATCCGTCATGGACGCCGTTATCGGCGGCCTGCGGACCGGGTGCGGACCGGTAGGCGATTCGACCCACGAAAGCGCAGGTCAGGCGGCCTAGGCAAAGATCAGGCCTTCTTGGTCTCCCAGAAGATCTTGTCGATCTGGGCGATGTAGTCCAGCGCCTTCTGGCCGGTCGCCGGGTCCGTCGATGCCTTCGCGGCCGACAGCGCCTTGAGGGCGTCGTTGACCAGCTGGTGCAGCTCGGGGTACTTCTCGAAGTGCGGCGGCTTGAAGTAGTCGCTCCACAGCACCGAGACGTGGTGCTTGGCGAGCTCCGCGCGCTGCTCCTTGATGACCGTGGCGCGGGCCCGGAAGTGCGGGTCCTCGTTGGCCTGGAACTTCTCCTGGACGGCCTTGACCGACTCGGCCTCGATACGGGCCTGGGCCGGGTCGTAGACACCGCAAGGCAGGTCGCAGTGGGCGCTGACCTTCACCTTCGGGGCAAACAGGCGGGAGAGCATTGAGCTGTCCTTCCTCGTGATCGTCTTCTCAGGTGGGACATTACTCCGTGAGAGACGTGTTTTCGCGAGTGCCCCCTAGGGCTTAGGACAAAAGTCCAGGGTCAGTATGGGACTGGTGGGCGAACATACCGTGGGACTCGGAGGTGGCGGATGACCGATCAGGGGCGGGAGCCGAAAGTGCCGTTCGGGGTCGCCGAGGTGACAGGTCCTTCCATGTACCCGACGCTCAAGCACGGGGATCAACTGCTGGTGCACTACGGCGCGGAGGTGCGGTCCGGCGACGTTGCCGTGCTGCGTCATCCGCTCCAGCAGGACCTGCTCATCGTCAAGCGGCTCGTCGAGCGGCGCGAGGACGGCTGGTGGGTGCTCGGTGACAATCCGGGGGCGGAGGGGGACAGCCGGCTGTTCGGCACGGTGCCCCATGAGCTCCTCCTGGGGCGGGTACGCGGCAGGTACCGGCCGCTCGCGCGGGATCAGCGATCCGTGCGCGGGGTCGCCGCGTGGGCGTTCTCGGCGGTGAGGCCGGTGCTGTCCGACCGTTCCGTCTCGAGGCGCTTGCGGGCGCGGTAGGCGGCCACGTTGGCGCGCGTCGCGCAGCGGTCCGAGCAGTAGCGTCGGGAGCGGTTGGTCGAGGTGTCCAGATAGGCGTTGCGGCACGGCGCTGCCTGGCACAGGCCGAGCCGGTCGACTCCGTACTCGGTCAGATGGAACGCGAGCCCCATCGCGGCGATCGCGGCGTACCCCGCTGTCGCGTTGGACGGATGCTCGGCCAGGTGCATGTGCCACTTGGGCCGGCCGTCCTCGTCCCGGTAGTCGTGGCCGGAGATCTGCGGGTTGACCGGGAACTCGAGCAGCAATGAGTTGAGCAGGTCGACCGCCTGGGTCTCGTCGCCCGCGTCGGCCGCGGTGAAGACCGCGCGCAGCCTTGCCCGTACGGACCGGAAACGGGTGACGTCCGCGTCGGTGGCGCGCCGCGCGGCCTGGGCGGAAACGCCGAAGAGATCCCGGACGGCCTCGACCGAGGTGAGGGAGTCCTTGTTGCGGGCCGGCTCCTCGGTGTTGACCAGGCGCACGGCATAGTCCGAGTAATGGGCCAGTTCCACTTGTAGTCCTTACCGTGGCGGTCTAGGGTCGGCGTAACAGCTGCTATAGCTTCGAGGGTATTACGGACGGGGGGGGGGTTCCGGTGTCGGAGACGATGACGGGAGCAGACTGGCGGGCCTGGCAGCAGAGCTGGGACCGGCAGCAGGAGTGGTACATGCCCGATCGCGAGGAGCGGTTCCGGGTGATGCTCGACATGGTCGAGGCGCTGGTGGGACCCGAGCCCCGGGTGCTGGACCTCGCGTGCGGTACGGGAAGTATCACGGACCGGCTCTTGCGCCGGTTCCCGAAGGCCACAAGTACCGGGGTCGATCTGGACCCCGCTCTGTTGACCATCGCCCGGGGCTACTTCGAGGGCGACGAGCGGGTCGCCTTCGTGACGGCCGATCTCAAGGACCCCGACTGGGTGACCGAGCTGCCGTACGACTCGTACGACGCGGTCCTCACCGCCACCGCCCTGCACTGGCTGCGCAGCGGACCGCTGGCCACGCTCTACGGACAGATCGCCGGGCTCGTGCGCGAAGGCGGAGTCCTCATGAACGCCGACCACATGATCGACCGCGACACCCCCCGCATCAACGCCGCCGAACGCGCCCAGCGCCACGCCCAGATGGACCGGGCCAGGGACGCGGGCGCGCTCGACTGGTCCGAGTGGTGGGCACTGGCCGCCAAGGACCCCGTGCTCGCCGGACCGACCGCCGAGCGCTACGAGATCTACGGCGAGCACGCCGACGGGGAGATGCCCTCCATACGCTGGCACGCCGAGACGCTGCGGAACGCCGGATTCGGGGAGGCCCGGGCCGTTTGGGCCTCGCCCTCCGACACGCTGCTGCTGGCCGTGAAGTAGCCCGGCTGTCAGCGACACGGCACAGCGGAAAGGGCGGTACGGACACCAGGTCCGTACCGCCCTTTCCGTGCTGCTTAAGTGGCTGCTCAAAGGACCTTCGAGAGGAAGGCCTTGGTGCGGTCGTGCTGAGGGTTGTTCAGGACGTCGCGGGGGTGGCCGGACTCGACCACGACGCCGTCGTCCATGAACACCAGCGCATCGCCGACCTCACGCGCGAAGCCCATCTCGTGCGTGACGACGATCATCGTCATGCCTTCCTCGGCGAGGCCGCGCATCACGTCGAGGACCTCGCCCACCAGCTCAGGGTCGAGCGCCGAGGTGGGCTCGTCGAAGAGCATCAGCTTCGGCTCCATCGCCAGCGCACGAGCGATGGCGACACGCTGCTGCTGACCGCCTGAGAGCTGGGTCGGGTAGTGCTTGCCCTTGTCGCCCAGGCCCACGCGGTCGAGCAGACGCTCGGCACGCGCACGGGCCACGGCCTTGGACTCGCCCTTGACCTGTATCGGCGCCTCCATGACGTTGGCGAGCGCGGTCATGTGCGGGAAGAGGTTGAAGCGCTGGAAGACCATGCCGATGTCCCGGCGCTGGGACGCGACCTCGCTGTCCTTGAGCTCGTAGAGCTTTTCGCCCTTCTGCCGGTACCCCACCAGCTGGCCGTCGACCGAGAGCCGGCCGGCGTTGATCTGCTCCAGGTGGTTGATGCACCGCAGGAACGTGGACTTGCCGGAGCCGGACGGGCCGACCAGGCAGAACACCTCCTGCGGAGCGACCTCCAGATCGATGCCCTTGAGGACGTGGGCCAGACCGTACGACTTGTGTACGCCCTCGGCCTTCACCATGGCGGTCATGTCACACCCCCCTGGGGCTGCTGCGGAGGAACAGGTTCTTCTTGGCCTTCTGCCACGGCGTGAGCGGCAGCTGGCGCAGCGAACCACGTGCGTAATACCGCTCCACATAGTACTGGCCGACGCTGAACACGCTGGTCAGAGCCAGGTACCAGACCGAAGCCACGAGCAGCATCTCCATGACCGCGAAGGACGTGGAGCCGATGTTCTGCGCCGCGCGCAGCAGCTCGGTGTACTGCACAGCGGACACCAGCGAGGAGGTCTTGAGCAGGTTGATGAACTCGTTGCCGGTCGGCGGCACGATCACCCGCATCGCCTGCGGAAGAACGATCCGCCGCATGGTCTTGCTGCTGGACATGCCCAGGGCGTGCGAGGCCTCGGTCTGGCCCTCGTCGACCGACTGGATGCCGGCCCGGACGATCTCGGCCATGTACGCGCCCTCGTTCAGCCCCAGGCCCAGCAGGGCCACGACGAACGGGGTCATCACGTCGACCATCTCGTCCTTGTAGAACCCGAGGTTCAGGACGGGGAAGATCAGCGCGAGGTTGAACCACAGCAGCAGCTGCACGAACACCGGAGTGCCGCGGAAGAACCAGATGTACAGCCAGGCCACCGCACCGGTCACCGGGTTCTTCGAAAGCCGCATGACGGCGAAGACGACACCCAGCACCAGGCCGATGAGCATCGACAGCACGCTGATCAGCAGCGTGTGCCACATGCCGGTGACGATCCGGTCGTCGAAGATGAAGTCCCCGACGGTGTCCCAGTTGACGTCACCCTGCGAGAACGAATAGACCAGCAGGGCCAGCAGCGCCAGGACGACGACGCCGCTGATCCAGCGGCCCCAGTGCCGTACCGGGATGGCCTTGATCTGCTCAGGGTGGGATGCAACCTTGACGACCGCCGAGTCCTTGGGTGGCTCGTCGGCGGGCGTCTTGTCGAACTTGTCAGTCACAGTGACTGCCCTTCAGTGGAACGCTTTGAGACGGACGCCAGGATTACTTGCCGGCGTTGATGGTCGCCTCGGTGACGGCGCTGTTCTTGACGTCCCACTTTTCCAGGATCTTGGTGTACTCGCCGTTCTTGATGATCGCGTTCAGGGCTTCCTTGAGCGCGTCGCGCAGCTGGGCGTTGTCCTTGTCGACGGCGATGCCGAACGGGCCGGCCTCGGTCTGGTTGCCCGCGACCTCGAAGTCGTTGCCGCCGCCCGCGGTCTTCGCGATGTACGCGGAGACCGGGTAGTCGTTGAGGTCGGCGACCGCGCCGCCGGACTTCACGCGGGTCTGGGCCTCGGCGTCGGTGTCGAACGCCTCGATGGTGAGCTTGCCCTTGCCGTCCTTGGTGCACTTGGCGGCCTGGGTCTTGAAGGTGTTCTCGTACGTCGTGCCGCGCTGGACGGCCACCTTCTTGCCGCACAGGTCGACGAGCGACTGGATGTTCTCCGGGTTGCCCTTCTTGACCAGGAGCGAGACACCGGAGGTGAAGTAGTCGACGAAGTCGACGCCCTCGCCGACCTTCTTGCCCGTGTCGTCCAGACCCTGCTGGCGGGCCTTGGTGTCGCTCATGGCGGACATGACGAGGTCCTGGCGACCGGTGTTCAGCGACGAGATCAGGCCGTCGAAGGTGCCGTTGGTGAACTGGAACGAGACGCCCAGCTCCTTGCCGAGAGCGGCGGCGATGTCGGGGTCGATACCGACGATCTTGCCGCCCTCCTCGAACTCCATGGGCGCGTAGGCGGCGTCGGTGCCGACCTTGATCACCTTCGAGTCCTGGTACTTCTGGGGCAGCTTGTCGAAGAGCGCTGCACTGCTCGCCGTTGTGCCCTTGGTCTCCTTGGAGCCCTCGGCCGTCTGGTCACCACAGGCGGTGAGCATCAGTGACCCGGCGACCGCGATCGCGCCGACCGCGGCGATCCGGGCCCTGGTAGCGGTCGTACGACAGGTGTTGCTTGCGGTCATGGTCGTGATCCTCCGGCGGATGAGGTGCTGCCATTTAGGACATTTTGAGTCGTTCCACTCATCTTCGAGTGTCGCGACCTTGAGTGTTTTCGGCATCTTGCCATTCGGACTAGCCCAACCAGGGGGCCAGGCATGTCAAAATCGGGTAACGGGACACCCCCGAAGCTCACGAGGCCGGTACATCAAGGCCGGACCTTTCACTGAGATACCTTCTTCCGGCCGGAAAATCTGCGGCCCGACCGGTGCTTCGCACCGGTCTCCGGGTGCGTAGCTGACGTGTCCTGACATGCGGCAATGAGTCCTGTCAGCAAGCTGATATCGACTCGTCGCCGGGGCCGTCGGTCGGGTAAGAAGGACGCTTACACCCCTCATCCGGGGCTCAGGGCGCGTGTGCGGCGCGCCCGCGCGTACGTACCTCCCCCGCCGGGCGGGCCAACCGCCGAGGCGGGGCACTTACGCGGTGCCCGCCCACCCCTCCTCAACCAGGAGTGGCCACCCTCAACTGATGAAGACTTAAGGGGTCAACAAAATGGCAGCGGAGATCGTCAATCCTCGCAGCGACAGCGAAGACGGTGCGGAGGGTGCTCCCGAGGAGCCCTTCGATCCGGCCTTCGCGCTGCACCGCGGCGGCAAGATGGCCATCCAGGCCACGGTGCCGGTGCGAGACAAGGACGACCTGTCCCTCGCGTACACACCCGGGGTCGCCAAGGTGTGCAGCGCGATTGCCGAGCATCCGGAGCTCGTCCACGACTACACCTGGAAGTCGCAGGTCGTCGCAGTTGTGACGGACGGCACAGCGGTGCTCGGTCTCGGCGACATCGGGCCGGAGGCGTCGCTTCCGGTGATGGAGGGGAAAGCCATCCTCTTCAAGCAGTTCGGCGGGGTCGACGCGGTTCCGATCGCGCTCGCCACGACCGACACGGACGAGATCATCGAGACCGTGGTCCGGCTCGCGCCCTCGTTCGGCGGAGTGAACCTCGAGGACATCTCGGCGCCGCGCTGCTTCGAGATCGAGCGCAGGCTGCAGGAGCGGGTCGACATCCCGGTCTTCCACGACGACCAGCACGGCACGGCCGTGGTGACCCTCGCCGCGCTGCGCAACGCCGCGAAACTGACCGGACGCGGTCTGGGTGACCTGCGCGCGGTCATCTCCGGCGCAGGCGCCGCGGGTGTGGCCATCGCGAAGTTCCTGCTGGAGGCGGGCATCGGCGACGTGGCCGTGGCCGACCGCAAGGGCATCGTGAGCCAGGACCGCGACGACCTGACGTCCGTGAAGCGCGAGCTCGCGGAGATCACGAACAAGGCCGGTCTCTCGGGCTCCCTGGAGACAGCGCTGGCCGGGGCGGACGTCTTCATCGGCGTCTCCGGCGGTACGGTCCCGGAGGAGGCGGTCGCGTCGATGGCGCCGGGTGCCTTCGTCTTCGCGATGGCCAACCCGAACCCCGAGGTCCACCCCGACGTCGCGCACAAGTACGCGGCCGTCGTGGCGACGGGCCGCAGCGACTACCCGAACCAGATCAACAACGTCCTGGCCTTCCCCGGGATCTTCGCGGGCGCGCTCCAGGTCCGGGCCTCCCGGATCACCGAGGGCATGAAGATCGCCGCGGCGAACGCGCTGGCGGACGTGGTGGGCGACGCACTGGCGGCCGACTATGTGATCCCGTCCCCCTTCGACGAGCGGGTGGCCCCGGCGGTCACCGCGGCGGTGGCGGCGGCTGCGCGCGCGGAGGGCGTCGCGAGGCGCTGACCCGGGCACTGTTGCGGGGCGCGACAGCGCGCCGCCGATGCATCCGTACGGGCCGTGCGGCACTCCTGAGGGGGTGCGGCACGGCCCGTACGGCCGTGTAGCGGAAAAATCTGTGCGAGTTTGCGCCGAACAGGTGGATCGCCCGCCGTCGGCGCGCGGGACGCGGCGCGTGTCACACCTCTGCGTGGTTCCGTCGCGTCCGGCCGCCGTCCTATCGTCATGGTCATGTTCGCCGCCTACGCAGCCCGCATCGACCGTGACGCCCCGCTCAACGGCCTGGAGCTGGGTGAACGCCCGGCCCCCGAGATCCGGCCGGGCTGGAGCACCGTCACCGTCAAGGCCGCCTCGCTCAACCACCACGACCTCTGGTCGCTGCGGGGAGTGGGCCTCGCCGAGGACAAGCTCCCGATGATCCTCGGCTGCGACGCCGCGGGCATCGACGAGAACGGCAACGAGGTGGTCCTCCACTCCGTCATCGGCCAGAGCGGCCACGGCGTCGGGCCCGACGAGCCGCGCTCCATCCTCACCGAGCGTTACCAGGGCACCTTCGCGGAACAGGTCTCCGTCCCCACCTGGAACCTGCTGCCCAAGCCCAAGGAGCTCAGTTTCGAACAGGCCGCCTGTCTGCCGACCGCCTGGCTCACCGCGTACCGCATGCTCTTCACCAACGCCGGGGTGCGCCCCGGTGACTCGGTCCTCGTCCAGGGCGCGGGCGGTGGCGTCGCCACCGCCGCGATCGTCCTCGGCAAGGCCGCCGGACTGCGGGTGTACGCGACCAGCCGCGACGAGGCCAAGCGCAAGCGGGCCGTCGAGCTCGGCGCGGAGGAGGCCTATGAGCCCGGCGCACGGCTGCCGCGGCGCGTGGACGCCGTCATCGAGACCGTCGGCGCCGCCACCTGGTCGCACTCGGTCAAGTCGCTGCGGCCCGGCGGCACGCTGGTGATCTCCGGCGCGACCAGCGGCGACCGCCCCTCGCACGCCGAACTGACCCGGATCTTCTTCCTGGAGCTCAAGGTCGTCGGCTCGACGATGGGAACCAAGGACGAGCTGGAGGATCTCCTCTCCTTCTGCGGGGCAACGGGCGTACGTCCCGTGATCGACGAGGTCCTGCCGCTGGACCGGGCCCGGGAGGGCTTCGAGAAGATGGCCGCGGGCGACCTCTTCGGAAAGATCGTGCTGAGGCCCTCTTGATGGACCGTCAGGTGCGCTGATGGGATCCGTCCCATGCCTACGCGCCGAACGATCCCGGTACTGATCGGCTGCTGTCTCCTTCTGGTTCTGGCGGCGGTGGCTCCGGCCTCCGCCGCCACCCCCTCTGACCCGGCCGGCATCCCCCGTCTGACCGACGACCGCGGCCGGACCCTCACCCTGCGCGGCTGGAACGTCGAGGACAAGACGAACCGCGGCGACCGGGCGCTGTCCGCCATCACCGAGAAGCACTTCCGCGACATGCGCGCCCAGGGCTTCAACTTCGCCCGTCTGCTGGTCTTCTGGGACGACCTGGAGCCCCGGCGCGGCCAGTACAGCGCCGCGTATCTCCGCAAGATCGAGCGGATTCTGGACTGGGCCGAGACATACGACATCCAAGTGCTGATCGATTCCCACCAGGACGTGTTCGGCCCGGCCTTCGGGCATCGCGGAATCCCGGAATGGGCCACCCGGACCGACGGTCTGCCCTTCACCCCGCATCCGGACGACTGGTTCTCCGAGTACTTCGAACCGGCCGTGCAGCGCGCCTTCACCCACCTTTACGAGGACGAGGACCTGCGCCGTGCCCAGGCACGGATGTGGCGGGTCATCGCCGACCGCTTCGAGCACCACCCGGCCGTTCTCGGCTACGACCTGATCAACGAGCCGATGGGTGAGCTGCGCGCGGGCGAGGACCTCCCCGCCGCGGCCCGCCGCATCGAGCGCGATCAGCTCACGCCGATGTACAACCGCCTTGCCGACGCCGTCCGTTCGGCCGACGACGGCAACTGGGTCTTCGTCGAACCGACCCCGATCGTGGGCGAGGGCCTCCCGACCGGCCTCGGCAGGATCAAGGACCCCAAGGTCGTCTACGCACCGCACTTCTACAACACCGCGATGGAGGCGGGCGCGGACTATGACCCCTCGGCAGGCTGGATCGAGTCGTACGAGGCGGCCGTGACCGCCTACCCGAAGGAGCAGCGGATCCCGGTCGTGGTGGGAGAGTGGGGTCCCCTCAACAACTCCCTTCCGAACATGGGCCGTTTCTACCGTGAGGCGCTGGCATCCCTGAGCCGCTACAGCTCAGGCTGGGCGGGCTATGTCTGGTGCTACGGCGGCGGCTACTGCGCCGTCGACGAGCGCGGTCTCTTCCGCACGAACAAGGAGCAGACCGCGGCGCCCTACGCGGCGGCCGTCGCGGGGCGGGTCGCGGCCGATACGTACGACCAGGGGTCCGGGACGTACCGCCTGGAGTACCGGGCGCACTGGCGGCGGGGCGCGACGGAGATCTCGCTGCCGCCGAGCGCGTCGGGCTGGCGTATCGCCCTGGACGGCCCGGCCTGGACGGACGACCCGACGGTGCCGGCGGGCAGGGCGTGCACGGTGCGGGTGCGGGCGCTGCCCGGCGCGCGGATCACGGTCACCGTCAGTCCCGGTACACCACGATGAAGTCCCCGCTGTGGGTCCTGCGTTCGGCGAGGGCGTCGCGCAGCCGTCGCAGATGCGCGGTCGTCAGCTGGAGCGGAGGCTCGTCCGGCTGGTGCGTGGTGCCGCGGGGGTAGTCCTTGTCCGGGGTTGTCGTCATCTCTATGTGGCAGCCCAGGACATGGGTGACCGGGGTGGTCTCGCAGAAGGCGAGCAGCCGGTCGACGGTGGCGGCGAACACCTCCGTGTCCTGGACATACAGTCGGCCGGGGTAGAGCGAGTCGCCGGTGAGCAGCAGCCCGGTGTGCCGGTCGTGGAAGACGACGGCGGCCTCCTGGTGCCCGGGCCCGGGCACCAGATCGAGCACCCGCCCGCCGAGGTCCAGCTCGGCACGGCCGTCCGGCCAGTCCGTCAGCCCGAAGAACTCCCGTACCTCGCCGAGCGACGGCCCGACGACTTCGGTGTGCGGCCGGTCCGCGAACTGGGGGTCGCCCGCGATGTGGTCGCTGTGGCCGTGTGTGTGGGCGACCACCAGTCCGTACCGCGCGCGGGGATGGCGGGTCAGCCACTGCTCGATCAGCGCGTCGACAGTGGCGCGCAGGGGGAAGTAGACGGGGTCCGGGGTCGCGCCGGTGTCCAGCAGCAGCGCCCGTTCGTTCCCGAACAGCAGGAAGAGGAACGGGGCTTCGAAGTGCACGGACTTGTTCTGCCGAAGGATCACGGTGTGTTCGGAGTAGGCATGCACCTGTATCTCGGAAGCCGGGTCGTGCTTCGGAGAGGGCCAGCCGGCGTGCCACTGGACATCGAGGCTGCCGGTCACGGGTGCGGACGTACGGAAATCGATCACGGGACCACGGTACGGCGGGAGGTTGTCAACGGGGGGTTTGTCCCCCACTCCGCCCTTTCCCGAACTGGGGGGACACCCCCCCAGGCCCCCTGGGCAGGTACATGTGGGGCTGGCGCCCCACACCTGGAGCGGCAGTTTCGCGCCGCGGGCGGGGTTGTCTCGAGGCTGTCGCACGGCTCCGGCCCGGTGAAGGTCAAGAGCGATTCGTTGTTCGGTTCCGAGGATTAGGGAAGCGTCGGAATCTTGGCTGGTGGGGCGGAACTTCTTGTCGTGCGACCGTGAATGTGATCTTGAGATGCCGCGGGATGTCCGGGAGTGGCTGCCGCCCGAGCACCTGTGCTGGAAGGTTCTCGACGTCGTCGAGCTACTTGACCTATCGGCGTTCGAGAACAGCTACCGTGACGACGGGCGGGGCGGGGTGGCCTACCCTCCCGCGAGCCTGATTGCGTTGCTCCTGTACTGCTACAGCAAGGGAGTGCGTTCCTCCCGTCGCATCGAGCAGGCTTGCTGGGACGACGTGGGCTGCCGAATCATCACCGCGAACCGCCGAGTGGACCACTCCACCGTCGCGCGGTTCGTACGACGCCACCGTGCCGCCTTGAACTCGCTGTTCGTGCAGGTGTTGTCGCTGTGCGGCCGACGTGGCCTGGTCGATCTTTCGGCAGTGGCCGTGGACGGCTCACCGATGGAGGCGAACGCCTCACGCGACGCCAACCAGCGGCTCCAGCGCCTGGAGGAGACCATCTCCCAGTGCGAGAAAGAGATCCACGCGCTGATGGAGGATGTAGTCGACCACGCGCTGAGCGTCGAGGCCGATGGCTCGGCAGCACAGGGCGATGGCGAGGACGCGTGCGACAACTGGCCTCGCCTGTCCCGGCTGTGCGACCGGCTCACCCGGGCCCACTTGGCCAGGGACAGACTGCATGAACGGGCTATGCCTTCACCCACCGAGATCCGGATCAAGGTCGAAGCCGCCGAGCGGATGGTGGCCCGCGCGGAGAAGCGCCTGGCTGCCGAAACCGAGGCTCACCAGGAGAAGCTGAAGAAGTACGAGCTCCGCGTCCGAGAGGACCGGGCGGCAGGACGTCGTGGAGCGAACGGACGGCCGCCGGTCCCGATGGAGCAAAAGACCGTCCTCGTTCGCCAGCGAACGCGACTGGTGAAGATGCGGGCCTGGCTGGAGCGGGCCCGCACACCCCGACCGGCCCCCTCCCCGGAGTCCCGTGCCTGCCTGAGCGATCCCGACTCCCGGCTGATTCCCGGCAAACGCGGCGGCTACCTACAGGGATACAACATCCAGATCGTGTGCGCCCGCCGTCAATTCTTGCTGGCTATCGAAGCGCACGACAATCCCTCGGACAGGACGGCCCTCGTTTTGATGGTGAAGAAGACCCAGCACAATCACCAGGCCGCACGGCTCCCCGGCGACATCCAACTCTGGCTCGCCGACAGTGGGTACGCTTCCGCCGCGTCCTTCGAGGCCCTCGCCGACCTCCCGCTACTGGTCTCGGTCACCAGCGATGCCGACCAGGCAGGCTTTCCCGCGAAACGTCAGCAGGCCCCTGCCGGCCAGCAGGACATGGCGGCCCGCCTCGCCACCCCAACAGGACGGGCCCAGTACCGTCAACGCAGTGCCCTGGTCGAGCCGGGATTCGCCCAGATCTTCCAACGCTTCGGACGACACCTCAACTACCGCGGCCGCCAGGCGGTGGACGCCGAGATCAAGCTCCTCGGCACGGTACACAACCTCAACAAGCTCATCAATCACACGCCCAAGAAGCACTCTTGACCTTCACCGGGCCGGAGCCGTGCGACAGCCTCTCTCCCCCACCCCGCCCCTTCCCGAAACCCTGACGGGAACGGTGGGGGGCTTCGCCCGCCAGCCCCCGGGCGGCAGCTTCGCGGCGCAGCCTGCAGGTGCGGGCGTTCGCGGTGCGGGTCGGGATGTTTCCCCCACCCCGCCCCTTCCCGAAACCGGGGGCTTCGCCCCCAGGCCCCCGGGGGGTGTTGACGTGGGGGCTGACGCCCCCACACCCCCGGCGGCAGCTTCGCGCCGTGGCGGAACCGCGTTCGTGGCCCCCGGGCCCGGCCGCACGCCGGACCCCGCGGCCCGGCGAGGACCCGCGCCCCGGACCCCCGCGCCGCGGCTACGCCTCCGGGTTCCGCAGCAGTGCGCCGATGTGGGACGCCGCCGTGGACAAGTGGCGGCGGGCCTCCGCCAGTTGGGTGGGTGTGACTCCCTGGTCCCTCGCCGCGTCGCGGATGTCGTCGCGGAAGCGGTCCAGAAGGCGGTCAAGGTCCCGGGCCGGGTTGTCCGAGTCGGCCGGGTCCTTCGCCCATTCCGGGGGCTCTTCCGCCGGGTCCGGCTTGACGTAGGGGGGCCACGCCGTGCCCCGCGCCAGGCCGCCCAGCTGCGTGCTCAGCTCCGAAAGGCCCTCCCGTACACCCGTCGGCCAGTCGCCCCGGGCGAAGTGGTCCTGCACCTGGTCCTGGACCTGCTTGGCGATGCGCTGCATCTCCCGGCGGGCCGTTTCCTGCGCCTCCTTCGCCTGGCGGCGTGCCTGCTGGGCGTCCTCGCGCGCCCGGCGCGACTCGTCCTTCGCCCGCCGCGCCTGCTCCTTCCACTCCTGCTTCGCCTTGCGCAGCTCTTCCTTCGCCGCGCGCCACGACTCCTTGTCGCCCCAGTCCGTCTCCGCCCCGCCGGACGTCGTCCGTGTCTCGGACGCCGCCGCGCGCATCTCGCTGCGCAGCTTGCCCGCCGCGCCGCGCACGTCGTCGCGGATCTCCGCTGCCAGCTCGGAGACCGACTCGCGGATCTCCAGTTCGAGGTCGGCCAACTCGCCGCTGCGTCCGGCCAGTTCCTCCCGGCCCGCCTCGGTGATCGAGTAGACCTTGCGTCCGCCCTCGGTGGCATGGGTGACCAGGCCCTCGGCCTCCAGCTTGGCCAGGCGCGGGTACACCGTTCCCGCCGAAGGCGCGTACAGGCCCTGGAAGCGCTCCTCCAGCAGCCGGATCACCTCGTAGCCGTGGCGGGGGGCCTCGTCCAGGAGCTTCAGCAGATACAGGCGCAGACGGCCATGAGCGAAGACGGGCGCCATGTCAGAGCACCTTTCCGGTGGGGGCTGCGTCGTGCGGTTCGTCCTCCGCGGACGGCCGGCGCAGCAGGGCGATCGAGCCGGACACGGTCGTCGCCTTGAGCGTCCCCGTGCCCGCGCCCAGTCTCCCGGTGATCTTCTTCGCGCCCCACTGGCCGCTGACCCGCAGATCGTCGAAGGCGTTGGAGACCGCTCCGCTCGCGGTGTTCGCCTCGACGCGCGCGTCCGCGGGGTGCGGGAGCCGGATCGCGACCTCGCCGGAGACGGTGGTCAGCCGGATGTCGGTGGGCCTGCCCACGGGGTCGAGGTCGATGACCATGTCGCCGCTGACCGATTCGGCCCGTACGGAGGTTCCGGCGCCCTCGATCACGGTCAGATCGCCGGACACGGAGTTGTAGCGCAGATCGCCGGTGACGGACTGGGCCTCCAGATTCCCGGAGACGGTGTCGGCGCGGACCGCGCCGGAGAGGCCGACGAGTGTGGTGTCGCCGCTGACGCCGCGTACTGCCGTCGTGCCCTGGATGCCGGATACGAAGGCCGCCGCGCCGACCACGCCGACCTCGACCGCCGAACCGGTCGGCACGGCGAGGGAGACGACCGCGCTGCGGTGCCAGCCCTTGCGGTCGAGCCACTTGAGGAAGCCCTTCCAGGGCAGGTCCTCGTACGCCACGGTCAGCGTGGAGCCCTGTTGGGTCACGATCAGCGGGGGGCCCTCGATCTCGGAGACCTCGAGGCGGGCGGAACCTTCGTCCGCGCCCACGACGTTGACCGTTCCGTTGACTATGCGCACGTTGAGTGCCGTCACGGGGTCGTCGAAGGTGAGCTTCTTCGGCTCAGCGACTTCCCACGTCGACTCTGCCATGGTGCTGACCTCCCTGGGGCGGGCTTGACGCAACATATCGCGTCTCTTGGTAGATACGATATATCGCGAATGGGGGATGTCAAGCGTGGTGGCGGGCACGTGGGGGAGCGCATAACGGTTGTACGGGGGCAAATTGGCCTAGCGTATGAGCCATGAACGCGACATCCGTGGGCGCGCTGCTCCTCTGCCGGGCCGAGCCGGCTGCCGTACGGCACCCCGCCCATCTGCTGCGCGAACAGCAACTGCTCGCACCGGCCGGTGAGAAGTGGAGCGTGCTCGTCCCCGAGGGAAAGCCCTGGCTGGACGGCGGCGAACCGGTCGACCGGGTGCTCGGCGCCCTGGGCCTCGGCCGTCGCCGTCGGCACGAACTGGCCGGTGCTCGCACTGTGGTGGGACGGCGACCGGAGCGGATTCACCCTCGCGTCCGGTTTCCGCAGGCCCGTCGGATACGTCTGGCTCGCGGACGGTACGCCGGTCGGCGAGGACGAGGCGATGCGGACCTTCGCGGCTCGCCTCGGGCTCGATCCCGTACTGGATCTGCAGGCGATGGAACCGCTCACGCTGCCCGACCCGGAGTCGGACGGGCCAGCCAGGCTGCTCGGCCTGATCGCGGTCCTGGCGCGGTCCGGACTGGCCCTGCCCGCGGGCCTGGCCCCCGGGGAACCGGCCGACCGGCTGCGGTCGGCCGCCCGCGCGCTGGGCGCGGAGCCGGTGGAGTGGTCGGGCTGGCGCGATGCGGTACGGGCGGAGCTCGACGCGGTCGAGGAGGGTCCGCTCGGACCGTGGCTGCGCGGCCCGGCGGCCCGGCTGCTGAGCGCGGCGCAGCTGGCGGCGGGAGTGCCGATGGTGGCGCGGGGGGTACGGCGGCGGAGCGGAGGCTGGGCGGTGGCGGGGGCGGTGCTGATCGTGCACGGGGCGCTGGGGCTGGTGTACGACCGGGTGCGGGGGCGTCGGGGATAGGGGCCCAGTCCCGTCCTCCCCCCACGGCCTGGCGGCCGTGGGAGGTACCCCCATCCCGAAACCGCGGCCCGCGCCGCAGCCCCTTACTCGTCCTCGTCCTCGTCCTCGTCGTCCAGCCGCGCCAGCCACGTGGCCAGCCGTTCCACCGGGACCTCGAAGTCCGGGTTGAGGTCGACGAACGTGCGCAGCTGCTCGGCGAGCCACTCGAAAGTGATCTCCTCCTCGCCGCGCCGCTTCTCCAGCTCCTCGATGCCGCGATCGGTGAAGTACAAGACATGCTCCTGGTACGGACGGGGTCTACCTCCTCAGATTACGGCGACTTCCGTCTCTCCCCTGCAACCGCCCGGGCCAGTAACGTCGTCGCCATTCGCACAGCACCCAAGTGCGGTGACACTGGGATGAGTTGGCCGTGCAACGACGGGGGGAACCGTGACCGGACGCGTCCAGCAGATCGAACTTCCCGGGGGAGCCGTCGTGCTCGCCCGGCTGTCCACTCCCGGCGGCGGATACGGCGAGGACGACGAGGACGTCGGCTTCGTCGAGAACGCCACCGCCAAGGTCCAGCAGCTCCAGCAGCTGATCACCCAGGTCGGCGCCTCCGTCCTCGATGCGGCGGCCGCCGCCCAGCCGGACGAGGCGAGCGTCACCTTCGGCGTCGAGCTCACCGCCAAGTCCGGCGTCGCCCTCGCCGTACTGGCGGCGGGGGAGGCCAAGGCGTCTGTCCAGGTCACCCTCACCTGGCAGCTCAAGGACCAGCCGACCGACCAGGAGACCGACCGGCCCTCGGCTCAGGCCCCCGCAGACCCGGCATGAGCGATCCCGACTCCGACTCCGTCATAGACGCTCTGACCCGCGCGGCCACCGTCCACTTCTCGCACCGTCAGGACGACTCCCCCATGTGGGGCAGCGGCTTCTTCGTCGCTCCCGGCTGGGTCCTGACCTGCGCCCACGTACTCGCGCCCCACCTCAAGGGCGACCCGGCCATGACCTTCCGCCTCTGCGGCAGCGAGGTGAACGACGGCGAGCCGCTGGATGCCCGGCTCGCCTCGTGGCTGCTCGACGGTGAACCGCGCGCAGAGCAGCGCGTGCCCGTGGAGCAGGACCTCGCCCTCGTACGCCTCGTCGACGAGTGCGTCGAGCACGAGTGCGTCTGGCTCACCGACCGCACCGACTACCCGGGCGGCCGCGGGATCGTGCAGGGCTACCGGCCCGAGGACGACCCCGTGCGCCAGGTCCGGCGGGCCGTGCGCTGGAAGGCCGGTGCCAGGATCAACGGTTTCGACGACGACTACGGGATGCGCTTCCGGCCGGAGGCCGAGTTCCCCAAGGGCGGTTCCGGATCACCGGTGCTCGACGCCCACACCGGCGCCGTCGTCGGCATCCTCAAGTCCCGGCGCAGTGGCCGGGACGGCGGCATGGCCATCGCCGCCACCGCACTGCGCCGCTTCGGCCCCGCGTACCAGACCCTCATGGCTGCCCACGACCGCTGGCACGGCCAGTCCCCGAAGGTCACCGGCCACAATTGGATCGAGCGCCAGCACCAGCTCCCGGGCGCCGGTGTGCACACCAGCGGCGACCAGTGGAGCCCCCGCGACCGGCGCGAGGCGCTGGCTCTGCTCTCGGGCGTGCACCCGCCGGCCGCCATCCGTCCCGTCGTCGAGCTCGCCAAGAAGGCCCGCGGCGGCGTCGCCGCGCCGCCCGGCCAGCTGCTGCCGCGCATCTGGCGCGACGGACACGGCCTGCTGTACGAGGCGGGGCAGCCCGTCGCCGCCATCGCCGCGCTCCACTACCTCCAGCTGGTCGTCGAGTACGAGCGCAGCCGCGGCGGTGATCCCGTCGCGCTCGCCGACTGGGTGGCCCGGCGGCTGCAGGACGTGCCCCGCATCGTGCACACCGTGGTCACCCAGGCGACGCTGCCGCCCGGACTCGTCCATCAGCGCACGGCCGACGGGCAGGACCGGATCGTCGTCCGCTATCCGCGGCCCGGCGACGGGGCCGCCGTCGTCATCGTCGAGCTGGAACCGGTCTGCGACGCCCGCCCCGCGCGCTTCTACTGGCGGATCCGTGTCGACGACGGCCAGGACGTGAACGAGCCGCTGCACGAGGAGCAGACCGGCGACGGCGTCCCGCCCGAGCAGATCGTGCAGCGGCTGCGCGGTCCGCTGGAGGAGGTCTTCGCCTCCGTGGACTCGCCCGGTGCCCCGGCTCCCCTCGAAGTCGCCCTGCCCGTCGATCATTTCGACACCGCCGTGCACCGCTGGCAGCTCACCGAGATGGCCCGGCTGCACCATCCGGCGTATGTGGGAGTACGGCGGATGGTGGTGCTGCGCGATCTCACGAGACGAGGGAAACCGGACGCCGTCTGGCAGCGCCGCTGGGAGGGGACGCTGACGGCCGAAGTGCTCACGGCAGCCCGTACGCCGCCGCAGCGGCAGGTCCCGCGCCCGCGGCACTTCGAGGAGATGCCGGCGTCCACGGTGCCCGTCCTGTGCCGACCCGCAGGCAGCGGCGTCGGACGGCGGGCCATCGGGATGGCGCTGCAGGCCGGGCACGGCATCGCGCTGTGGCACACGGACGGCCATCCCGACCTCAGTTGTACGGAGTTCTGCGAGGAGATGCAGCAGGGTGCGGCCCAGCTGCTCGCCCAGAGCGCGGGGGCGATTGAGCTTCCCGACCGGCTTCGCCGTATCAGGGACGACATCAGCGGATCGAGGAACAGCAGGCACTGGGCGGAAGGCGTGGCCATGCTCTACGACGACCCGAGCCGCCCTCTGCCCGCCGACGACTCCGGACCGGTGGACTCGCCATGAGGAGCCGCGTCGGGGCGCCACGGGTTCGCCGCGCAGTGTCCTCGCCGGGCGGCGTGGCTGACCTGCATTTCCTGCCGGGGGTCCGGGGGGCGTCCCCCGGAAATTCCAGTATCAGCAGTCCGGGGGGTGGGTACATACCCCCCGTGGTCCGCCACGGGTCCCACCGGCCGCCTATGAGGAGCGAGCGATGGACGACTGGCTGATCTACCGAGGCGTCGGCGCACCGGATCCCGGCCGGATCCGCCACCTACCACCGCCGCCCCCGTGGCGTGCCTTTTCCGGGGTGCCGCTGCCCGACCCGGCGCCGCCGATCGACAGTTCGTCGACCCGGCGGCTCGGCGCGCGCGTGGGAGCCCCGCCCGCCCAGGACGCCGAGGCGCTCGAACTCATCAACGCCGCCCTGTACTTGAGGCGTCCGCTGCTGGTCACGGGTGAGCCCGGCTCCGGCAAGTCCACGCTCGCGCACTCGGTCGCGTACGAACTCGGGCTCGGCCGGGTCCTCCAGTGGCCCATCGTCAGCCGCACCGAGCTGAAGGACGGCCTGTACACCTACGACGCCATCGGCAGGCTCCAGGACGCACAGCTCGCCGGGCGCGGGGCCGAGCGGGGATCCGACGACATCGGCCGGTACATCAGGCTCGGGCCGCTGGGCACCGCGCTGCTGCCCGCCGAGCGGCCCCGGGTGCTGCTCATCGACGAGCTCGACAAGAGCGACATCGATCTGCCCAACGACCTGCTGAATGTGGTGGAGGAAGGGGAGTTCGCCCTTCCGGAGCTGGAGCGGATGGCCGACCGGCCGGGGCAAGACGAGGTGCGGGTGCTCACCGACGACGGCCGCCGGGTGCCCGTCAGGGACGGCAGGGTGCGCTGTCACGCCTTCCCCTTCGTCGTGATGACCAGCAACGGCGAGCGCGACTTCCCCGCGCCGCTGTTGCGCCGCTGTATCCATCTGCACCTGGACCCGCCGCGCGACGAGCGGCTCGCCGCGATGGTGCAGGCCCACTTCGGTGCCGGGGCGGACGAGCTGAACCTCGACCTGATCGGGCAGTTCACCCGGGAGGACGGCGACGGTGAGCTGCGGCCCACCGACCAGCTGCTCAACGCCATCTACCTCACACAGCAGGCGGTACGGGCGGAATCGGGGCGGCGTGAGGAGATCGCCGAGCTGCTGATCCGTCCCCTCGACACCCGGCAGCGGTGACCGAATGAACGCGGCTGTTCCGCCTCCCGCTCCCGTTCCGCCTGCCCTTCCGCCTCCCGCGGCGCTGACCGCGCTGGTCGCCCGGCTGCGCGAGGCGGAACTGAAGCCGACGGCCGAGGAGTTGGCGGACGCGCTGTGGCTGTCCCGGCATGTGCCGCCCGCCCCGTCCAGGCCGCGGGGCGCGATATCCGAGGGCGAGTCCGGGACACGGCCGGTGGACCGTCCGCCGGTGGAGGCGGCGCAGCCGCCCGCACCCTCCCCGTTCCGGGCGGGACCGCCGCCGGGCCCCCGCATCGACCTGTACGGCCCGGCGCAGACGGAGGGCGTACCAACAGGCGTATCGCCCGCCGGTATGCGCAGGGTTCCGGTGCCGGCCGCCGCCGCGCTGCCCGACGCCCCGGCACTCCAGCGCGCGCTGCGGCCCCTGCAGCGCTACCGCCCGCCCATGCGCCCGGTCCGCCGCGATCTCGACGAGGTCGCAACGGCCGACCGCGCCGCCGACACCGGCCTCGTGGTGCCGGTGCTGCGCACGGCCCGGCGGCGGGAGGCGCGCCTCGCCCTCGTGATGGACGTCTCCTCGTCGAACGTCGTGTGGGAGAGGGCACTCGAGGAACTGCGGCAGGTCTGCGAACGCGCCGGGGCGTTCCGCGAAGTCGCCGTCCACCGCCTGCGCGAGGACGCGCCCACGCCCGCCCAGCTCGGCGACCCGACCGGCCGCCAGCTGACCCTGGTCCTCAGCGACTGCGCCGGTCCCATGTGGCGCAGCGGCCGGATGCAGCGGCTGCTGTACACCTGGGCGTCGACCGCGCCGGTCGCGGTGGTACAGCCGCTGCCGCAGCGGATGTGGGGGCGTACGCACCTGCCCGCGCGGCCAGGGCTGCTGCGACGGCGCGAAGGACCTGCGGGACGGCTGGAGTTCACCCCGAAACAGCCCGGACCGGCGGACCTCGACCGGGGCA
Source organism: Streptomyces sp. NBC_01481 (assembly GCF_026339995.1). Classification (GTDB taxonomy): domain Bacteria; phylum Actinomycetota; class Actinomycetes; order Streptomycetales; family Streptomycetaceae; genus Streptomyces. The sequence continues at coordinate 578,994 of NZ_JAPEPT010000005.1, forward strand.
TACCGGTGCCGGTGCTCGCACTGCGCCGCTCCTCGTTCGACGCCTGGTCCAGGCTGGTGGCGGGCGCGACCGGTCAGTCGCTCGACGCCGCCGCCGCGCTGGTGCGCGCCCGCCACGGACCCGCCGCGATCCGGTCCCGCACCGCCCGGCACATCGAACCCGCCCAGCGCGTCCGGGCCTTCCGCAGGAACGCCTCGCCCGCGGCCGCCCAGCTCGCCGTCTATCTGTCGGCGGTCCCGCTGGTGCTGCCCGTGATGCAGCTCGTCCAGCGCGCCATGCTCGTCCGCGGCGGCCCCGATGTGCTCGCGGAAGTGCTGCTCAGCGGCCTGCTGCGGCGGGACGAGGACGGGCCGGCCGAGCAGGAGGGCGGGCCCGCGTACGTCTTTCTGGACGGGGTCCGCGAGGAGCTGCTCGGCCAACTGGGTGCGAGCAGCGCGGCGTTGGTGCTCAAGCACTGCTCCGAGTACGTCGAGAACCGCTACGGGCGCACGGTGCGCAACTTCCCGGCCATGGCCGCCGCCTTCCTCGCCGGTTCGGTGGACCCGCGCCCGGCCGCGCCCGGCGGCCCCGGCAGCCGCAGCCAGTGGGCCTTCGCCCAGGTGTCCGCGCAGGTGCTGCGGCGGCTCGGCGTCCCCGAACCCGCCGCGCCCCCCGGCGGCCTGCCCAAGGACGGCCCGGCGGGTCTGCGGGCGCAGGCCCGCGCCTGTCTCGCGCACTTCGGCGAGTACGGCACCGTACGCGACCTCGACGAGGCGATCAGGCTGCTCGGCTCGGCCACCCAGGCCGAACGGCGCACCGCCGAACGGGCCGTGCTCTACGGGGAGCTGGCCGATGCCCTGCTGCGGCGCTGGCTGGTGCGGCCGCTGCCCGAGGACCTGCGCGAGGCCCTGGACGCCGCCCAGAACGCGCTCACCGGCACGCCGCAGGCGTATCTGACGCTGGCGCAGGTGCTCGAAGCGATGGCCGACGAGGTGGAGTCGGGCCGGCTGAGCACCCTGCTGATGCCGGAGTGGGTACGGCTGCAGGCGGCGGCCGGAGCCGACGATGTGCGGCTGGTGGCATCGGTCCTGCTGTCGACCGCGGATGCCGGGCTTGCCGAACTGACCGACAGCCGACCCCGGTTCGACGACGTCCCCGGACTCAGGGAGGCAGCGGCGGCCGCCAGGATCCGGGTACTGCGGCGGCTCGCCGTGACCGGCGCCCCGTACGGACTGCGCGGCCCGGTCCGGCCCGAGGACTGGTTCACCCAGACCACACAGACCGCGCTGGACGTCGTACAACTGCTGCTGGACGACGAGCGCCCCGAGTCCGCGCTGCTCGTCGAGGGCGGGCTGCTGCTGGAGCTGGCCCGGCACTACCGAGGCGAGGGCCCCATCGCCAGGGCCGCCGACGAGCAGGACCGGATCGCCTCCCGTGCCTACGCCGAGCGCGCCGACGAGGACCTGCACGCGGGCATCGACGGACTCGACTGGGAAGCGGTCCCCGAGACGCAGCTCTGCCGCGCCTGGCTGGACTACGCCGACGCCATCGAATTCGCCCACGAGACCCCGGACGACGACGACAGGCTGCGCATCCTTCAGGCCCTGGACCAGGCACGCCAGCATGTCGGCAAGGACGAGGACGCCCTGGCCGACATCCTGCTGCGGATGGCCCGCGTCCTGGAGCAGCGGTACGCGTCGACGGGAGGCTGGGCGCACCGCGACTCGGCGATCGCGGCCTGGACCGAGGCGGTGCCGCTGCTGCCGTGGAACGACCCGGGCCGTGCCGTGGTCCTGACCTCGCTCGGCAGGCAGCTGACCGAGCGCGGTGTGGACAAGGACGCGTCGGCCGACATCCACGCGGCCGTACGGGCACTGCGCGGCGCGATCGAGCAGACGCCGGCGGCCGATCCGGAACTCCCGCGCCGCCGTGCCCTGCTGGGCCACGCCTACATCGAACGCTTCCGTGCCGACGAGACCGTCGCCGACCTGCACGAGGCGGACTGGGCTCTGGGAGCCACGGCCCGGGCGGCAGGCGATCCCGAACTGGCCGCGTACGCCTGGTGGTACCGCGCCCTCGCCTCGGCCCTGCTCGCCCAGCGCACCGCCTCGCACCCCAAGCTCCTGGACGCCGCTGCCCACTACCGCCGCGCCGCGGCGCAGCCGGGCGCGGGCGAGCTGCTGGAGCGGGCGACGGCCGCCCAGTGGATGCGGGCGACCCGCCTGGAACGGACGGCGGGTCCCGGGCGAGCCCTGGAGGAACACCGGGCAGTGCTGTCCCTGCTGTCGGCCGCGGGCGCCTCGCGCACGCAGACCGCGAGTCTCGTCCGGCAGGAGATCGACCGGCTGGAAGCCGGCCCCTGACAGCCCGGAGGGCCCTGTCCCGCGCGGTGTGCGCGGGACAGGGCCCTCCGGTTCGTACGGGTCGGCAGTCGGTCGGGCGGCCGGTCAGGCCTCGAAGACCTCGTTGAGCAGCTGCTGCTGCTCGGCCTGGTGACGCTTGGCCGAACCGACCGCCGGGGACGAGCCGTGCGGACGCGAGATACGGCGCAGGCGTTCGCCGTGCGGAATGTCCGCGCCGACCGCCAGGTCGAGGTGGTCGATCAGGTTCAGCGCGATGAACGGCCACGCACCCTGGTTCGCCGGCTCCTCCTGGGCCCACAGGTACTTCTCGGCGTTCGGGAACTTGGCGATCTCCGCCTGGAGCTCGGCACCCGGCAGCGGGTAAAGCCGCTCGAGACGGATGATCGCGGTGTCCGTGTTGCCGCGCTTGACCCGCTCGGCCTCCAGGTCGTAGTAGACCTTGCCGGTGCAGAAGACGACCTTGCGGACCGCGTTCGGGTCCACCGTGTCATCGCCGATCACCGGGCGGAAGCCGCCGTTGATGAACTCCTCCGCCTTCGACGCCGCGGCCTTCAGACGCAGCATCGACTTCGGGGTGAAGACGATCAGCGGCTTGTGGTGCGGGTTGTGGACCTGCCAGCGCAGCAGGTGGAAGTAGTTCGACGGCAGGGTCGGCATGGCGACCGTCATGTTGTTCTGCGCGCACATCTGCAGGAAGCGCTCAGGACGGGCGGAGCTGTGGTCCGGGCCCTGGCCCTCGTAGCCGTGCGGCAGCAGCAGCGTGACGCCGGAGGTCTGGCCCCACTTCTGCTCGGCCGAGGAGATGAACTCGTCCACGACGGTCTGCGCGCCGTTGACGAAGTCACCGAACTGGGCCTCCCACATGACCAGTGCGTCCGGGCGGGCCAGCGAGTAGCCGTACTCGAAGCCCATCGCCGCGTACTCGCTGAGCAGCGAGTCGTAGACGTTGTAGCGGGCCTGGTCCTCGGAGAGGTACAGCAGCGGGGTGTAGTCCTCGCCGGTCTCCTGGTCCACCAGCACCGCGTGGCGCTGGCCGAACGTGCCACGGCGGGTGTCCTGGCCGGACAGCCGGACCGTGGTGCCCTCCATCAGCAGCGAGCCGATGGCGAGCGTCTCGCCCATGCCCCAGTCGATCGTGCCGTCCTCGACCGAGGCCGCACGGCGCTGCATCTGCGGCATCAGACGCGGGTGGACGGTGATCCGGTCGGGGATGTTGACCTGGGACTCGGCGATCCGCTTCACGATCTCCTGGGAGACCGCGGTGGTGACAGCCACCGGGAACTCGGCCTGCGCGTCCGGGACATGCGCCGGGGTCGGCTGGCTGGTGGCCTCGCGGACCTCCGCGAAGACCTTCTCCAGCTGGCCCTGGAAGTCCTGGAGCGCCTGCTCTGCCTCTTCGAGCGTGATGTCGCCGCGACCGATGAGCGACTCGGTGTAGAGCTTGCGCACCGAGCGCTTCTTGTCGATCAGGTTGTACATCTGCGGGTTGGTGAACTGCGGGTTGTCGCCCTCGTTGTGACCGCGGCGGCGGTAGCAGATGAGGTCGATCACGACGTCCTTGTTGAACGTCTGGCGGAACTCGAAGGCGAGCCGCGCCACGCGGACCACGGCCTCCGGGTCGTCGCCGTTCACATGGAAGATCGGCGCCTCGATCATGCGGGCCACGTCGGTCGCGTACATGGACGAACGCGAGGACTCCGGGGCGGCGGTGAAGCCGACCTGGTTGTTGATGACGATGTGGACCGTGCCGCCGGTGCGGTAGCCGCGCAGCTGCGACATGTTCAGGGTCTCGGCGACGACACCCTGGCCGGCGAAGGCCGCGTCACCGTGCAGGGCGACGGGCAGGACCGTGAAGTCCGTGCCGCCCTTGTTGATGACGTCCTGCTTGGCGCGGGCGACACCCTCGAGAACCGGGTCGACCGCCTCCAGGTGCGAGGGGTTGGCGACCAGCGAGACCTTGATCTGCTCGCCGTCGAGACCGGTGAAGGTGCCCTCGGCGCCCAGGTGGTACTTCACGTCGCCGGAGCCGTGCATCGACTTCGGGTCGAGGTTGCCCTCGAACTCCCGGAAGATCTGCGCGTACGACTTGCCGACGATGTTCGCGAGGACGTTCAGGCGGCCGCGGTGGGCCATGCCGATGACGACCTCGTCCAGCCGCGACTCGGCGGCCGAGTCGATGACCGCGTCGAGCAGCGGAATGACGGACTCGCCGCCCTCCAGCGAGAACCGCTTCTGGCCGACGTACTTGGTCTGCAGGAAGGTCTCGAAGGCCTCGGCGGCGTTCAGACGGCGCAGGATCCGCAGCTGCTCCTCGCGCTCGGGCTTGGTGTGCCCGCGCTCGACCCGGTCCTGGATCCACTTGCGCTGCTTCGGGTCCTGGATGTGCATGAACTCGATGCCGGTGGTGCGGCAGTACGAGTCGCGCAGCACGCCCAGCACGTCGCGCAGCTTCATCAGGGACTTTCCGGAGAAGCCGCCGACGGCGAACTCGCGCTCCAGGTCCCACAGCGTGAGGCCGTGCTCGGTGATGTCCAGGTCGGGGTGCTTGCGCTGGCGGTACTCCAGCGGGTCGGTGTCGGCCATGACATGGCCGCGGACCCGGTAGGAGTGGATCAGCTCGAAGACGCGCGCCGCCTTGGTGACGTCGTCGTCGTGGCTGGCGTCGATGTCCTTGAGCCAGCGGACCGGCTCGTAGGGGATGCGCAGCGCCTCGAAGATGTCGTCGTAGAAGCCGTCCTCGCCGAGGAGGAGATTGGCGACGATCCGCAGGAACTCGCCGGAGGCGGCGCCCTGGATGACCCGGTGGTCGTACGTGCTGGTGAGGGTCATCACCTTGGCGATGCCCAGCTTGTTCAGGGTGTCCTGGGAGGTGCCCTGGAACTCCGCCGGGTAGTCCATCGAGCCGACGCCCATGATGACCGACTGTCCGGGCATCAGACGCGGCACGGAGTGGACGGTGCCGAGCCCGCCGGGGTTGGTCAGCGAGACGGTGACGCCGGTGAAGTCGTCCATCGTCAGCTTGTTGTTGCGGGCGCGCCGGACGATGTCCTCGTAGGCCTGCCAGAACTCGAAGAAGTTCAGCGTCTCGGCCTGCTTGATGCCCGCGACGACCAGCTGGCGGTCGCCGTTGGGCTTCACCAGGTCGATGGCCAGGCCGAAGTTGACGTGCTCCGGCTTGACGAGGGTCGGCTTGCCGTCCTTCTCCGCGAACGACCAGTTCATCGACGGCATGGCCTTGATGGCCTGCACCATGGCGTACCCGATGAGGTGCGTGAAGGAGACCTTCCCGCCGCGGGCGCGCTTGAGGTGGTTGTTGATGACGATGCGGTTGTCGAAGAGCAGCTTCACCGGAACGGCGCGCACGGACGTGGCCGTGGGCACTTCCAGCGAGGCGTTCATGTTCTTCGCGACGGCGGCGGCGGGGCCGCGCAGGGGCACGTAGTCGGGGCCTGCCGGAGCGGGCTCGGCCGCCTTGTCGGCAGCGGCCGCCGGCTTGGGGGCGGCGGGAGCCGCGGCGGGCTTCGCCGCAGCGGGGGCGGCAGGGGCCTGAGCCGCGGGCTGCGCCGGTGCGGCGGGCGCGGCCTGCGCCGGTGCGGCTACGGGCTTCGGGGCCTCCGGGGCGGGGGCCGCAGCCGGGACCGCTGCGGTGGCACCCGTAGCCCCCGCGGCTACGGCGCCGGACTGCGCGGCGGCCGGGGCATCCGCGGCAGGAGCCCCGTCGACCGGCTTCGCCCCTGCGGCGGCAGCACCCGCGCCGCCCGGCTTGTAGTCGGCGAAGAAGTCCCACCAGGCACGGTCGACCGAATTCGGGTCCTGGAGGTACTGCTGGTAGATCTCGTCGACGAGCCACTCATTGGGGCCGAACGCGGCGGCAGGGTTCTTACCCTGCCCGCCTTGGTCGGTCGAGATGCTCGAGTTACTGGGGGACTGAGACGACACGGCGGCAACCGCCCTCTTCCGCTTCACAAGGTGATGGACAGCGGAAATAAAGGCTACGCCTCCCTGGCCGAGAGGTGCAGGCCGGGCGGGTCATCGTCGCGCAAGTCACACCGATCGGCGGGTTTCGGGGCAAGGAATGGCGGGAAACAAGCTCGGTTCCGTTTTTCGCGGGTACGACTCACCGCGGCTGCGACCCACTGCCTCGCACCCAGGAGGGCGTACTGGCCGCATTTCGGCCGCGCTCTCACCACGTACACGCAGAATGCGCGCTTCCGGTTCGAACCCTACGTCAACCGCGTGCCGAGGGGATCCCCGGAAGGGTCACGAGAATGCGGCAGCCACGGGACGATTCGGCCACCCCGATGCGTCCGCCGTGCAGATCGACGGCCCAGCGCGCGATCGCGAGGCCCAGGCCCGTACCGCCGTCGCTGCCCTTGCCGTGCGGGGCGGTGACAGTGCCCCGGTTGAACCGCTCGAAGACCCGGTGGCGCTCCTGCTCCGGGATGCCGGGACCCTCGTCGACCACTTCCAGGTCGAGGGACTCCGGCAGCGGGCCGCGCCGGGCCCGTACGGTCACACGGCCGTGCGGCGGCGAGTGCTTGACCGCGTTGTCGATCAGATTGGCCACCACCTGGTGGAGCCGCTCCGCGTCCGCGTGCGCGGTCAGCTCCGGCGGCGACACATCCAGGTGCAGATGGACGTCGGTACGGGTGTGGTGGCCGGACCCCGAGGTCAGACCGCGCTGGGCAGCGGCCAGATTGGCCTCCTTCAGCACCCCGGACAGGTAGGGCCACACCTCGAAACGGCGGGCCCGCAGCGGTACGACGCCGTTGTCGAGCCGGGACAGATCCAGCAGCGTCTCGACCAGACGGCCCAGGCGCTCCGTCTGCTTCAGTGCCGTGCGCATCGTCTCCGGGTCGGCGGCCGAGACCCCGTCGACGACGTTCTCCAGCACGGCGCGCAGCGCGGCGATCGGGGTGCGCAGCTCGTGCGAGACGTTGGCCACCAGCTCCTTGCGGTGCTGGTCCACGGCCTCCAGGTCGTCCGCCATGCGATTGATCGTGGACGCGAGGTCGCCGAGCTCGTCGCGGCGGTCCGCGCCGCGCACGCGGCGGGTGTAGTCACCGTGCGATATGCCCTTGGCCACGGTGTTCATCTCGTCCAGCGGGGCGGTCAGGCCGTGCGCCACGAACTGGGTGATCAGCAGCGTGGCGATCACCGAGAAGACGGTGATGAAGCGCAGCTCGGTCTCGGTGCGCAGGGCGACCAGCAGCAGGCCGGTGGTGATGAAGACCGAGACGACGACGAGCGTGCCCAGCTTGGTCTTGATCGAGATCGAGATGGAGACCGAACGCAGCCAGTTCCGCCAGCCCTGGCGAGCGGGCAGCCCGTCCCAGGGCCGCCGCCGTCTCATGGCGCTCATGGCGCCGGCGTCTCCAGCGCGTAGCCGACGCCGTGGACCGTGCGGATGCGCTCGGCGCCGATCTTGCGGCGCAGGGCCTTGATGTGGCTGTCGACGGTCCGGGTGCCGGACGCGTCGGCCCAGTCCCACACCTCGGCGAGCAGCTGCTCGCGGGAGAGGACGGCGCGGGGGGTGTTCGCCAGGCAGACCAGCAGGTCGAACTCGGTCGGCGTGAGATGCACGTCCTCGCTGCGCACCCGGACCCGGCGCTGGGCGTGGTCGATCTCCAGCTCGCCGAGGCGCAGGATGCCGCTGCGCGGAGTCACGGCGGCGAGTGCGGCGCGCTCGACGCGGCGCAGCAGCACATGCACGCGTGCCGCGAGCTCCCGCATCGAGAACGGCTTGGTCATGTAGTCGTCGGCGCCGACACCGAGGCCGACGAGCATGTCCGTCTCGTCGTCGCGCGCCGTGAGCATCAGCACGGGGACCGGGCGCTGGGCCTGGACCCGGCGGCAGACCTCCAGGCCGTCGAAGCCCGGCAGCATCACGTCGAGCACCATCAGGTCGGGCTGCCAGGCCTCGGCCGCGTCGACGGCGGCCGGCCCGTCCACGGCCGTCTGGACGAGGAAGCCCTCGGCCCGCAGACGGGCGGCGATGGCATCGACGATCGTCGAGTCGTCCTCGACGACCAGCACGCGGCGCTGGGCGCCGGGTGTGGCCGCGACGCCGTTGTGCGTGGTGTGTGTCTGCTCCATGGCCCCGCCCCTGTACGCGTTCTCGCGAGCTGCATGCCGGTGTAGATCCCCGTGTGTAGGTCAGCAGCGTAAGGGCATTGAAGGCATCCCGGCTACGCAGGGCGAACAGCGAGATGGACCACGTCGGGTACTCCCCGGGCAACCCGGATCTCTTCGGTTCTTACCCCGGTGAATCCGGCATTCCGCAACGCGTCCTCAAATGCGGGGGAGGGCTTGGCGGACCAGACGGCGAGCACGCCGCCGGGCTCCAACCGCCCCTGGCAGGCGGCGAGTCCGGCCGGTGAGTAGAGACTTCCGTTGTCGTCCGTGACGGTCCAGTCCGGCCCATTGTCGATGTCCAGACAAAGTGCGTCGTAGCGGTCCGTGGTCGTGCCCAAATGGGTGACGAGGTCCGTGTGAAGGATCACGCTGCGGGGGTCGGCGAGCGCGTCGCCGGAGATCCGTGCGAGCGGTCCCGAACGGTGCCAGTCGATGATCGCCTGCTCGCGCTCGACGACGGCGATACGCCGCCAGTGGGGGTTGGCCGCGGCGCGCGCCAGGGAGAAGCCGACGCCGAGTCCGCCGATGAGGAGGGTGGGAGCGGTACGGCCTGTGGCCAGCGCGTCGTAGGCGGCGTCGACGAGAAGACGCTCGGAGCGGCCGTCGGAGGTGTCCATGAGGAAGCACCCGTTGGCGATGATCTCGTGGTGCCCGCCGCGCTGCCTCAGGACGACCTCCCCGTGGGGCCCCTCACGGCGGTCGAGGGTGACGGGTGCGTCGGCATGAAGCGGCATGGCGGTGACCTCCTGGCGACGGTGCGGACGCGTACAGGTGGCCATGGTGCAGGGATGGGGCGAGCGGGACAAATGGTTTCGGCCGGTGCGGCTCCGGCGGTGCCATAGTCGCTTCCCGGTCGGTTCACAGCTGATCCACAGTGGACTCACAGCTGGTTGGCGCAGTGTGGCGTGCACACGACGTCCGAGGTGGCGTGAAGGTTGCCTCGTGTGGCGCAGGTCATAGACGGGGGTCATGGTGATCGCGTTGGGTGGGGGTTCGTTCGGGCTTGAACGAGAGGGGCCTCACGCGTGGACCAGCTTTCAACGCGCGACCCGGCGACGGGCCAGGAGCTGCTGGGCGGCATCCCGGCCCAGCGCACGGTGATGCGGGCGGCGGCACCCGCACTCGCGCCCCCGCCGGCCCCGACGCCCGCGCCCGCCCCCGGTCTGCCACGGCCCCTGTGGCGCCGCGCGCTGCGGCTGCTGCCCACGCCGACCGGCACGCCGTTCACCTTCGGCTACGCGCTCGTCCTGATCGCCACCTCGCTCTTCGTGGAGTACGGCGACCCGGCAACCGTCTCCCTGCTGCTCCATGGATCCAGTACCGATGTCGCCCATTTGGCCCACACTCCGCTCCTTGTTCTGGGAGCGAGCGCCCTCTGGGTCGCGGGGGGCCTGGCGTCCCCGTACGCCGTCGCTTTCCTTTTCACCCTCACCGCGCTGGAGCGCCGCATCGGCGGCCGGCGCACCGCGGGGGTGTTCCTGCTGGGCCATGTCGGGGCGACCCTGGCCACCGAGATACCCGTGGCGGTCTCCGTCATGGCCGGGCATCTGCCCGCCACGTCGCTGCACCGCCTCGACTACGGCATCAGCTTCGGCCTGATGGCGAGCATCGGCGCCCTCGCCGGACTGCTCGGCCCCATCCAGCGCGGGACGCTGCTCGGCTTCGTCGTCCTGATGCAGGTCCAGGACCTGCTGGCCTTCGCGGACCCGCTCACCAACTGGGGCCACCCGCTCGCGCTGCTGGCCGGTATCGCCTGCTGGCCCGCCGTACGCCGATGGTCGCGGGGGAGTGCGCGGGTGCGCCGGTCAGTCGTCGGGGAGCGCGGCGAATACGTCCCGCAGGGCGGGTAGCCGCGTCGTCTCGTCCGTGGTGACGGTATGGCCGGCGTACGTGATCCGGTAGGTGAACCCGTCCGCGACGGGACTGCCGGTGGCCTCGCTGGGAAGCCGCGCGAAGTCCGCCTTGTCCAGAGCCCGCCGCAGTTCTGCCAGCTCGGCGGGCGTCATCCTGCCGGAGCCCTTGGGGCCGGTCTTCGTGGACGTGGTGTAGGTGCCGTCGTCCCGGACGAGAAGGTCATTGCGTACGCCGGCGATGCCACCGGTGACGGTCACGTGGACGAGCGGCCGCGCGGCGGCGGGTGTCGTGGGGGCGGGCGTCGTGGGAGCAGAGGGCTCCGCGCGGGTTGAATCAGCGCCCCCGTCCCCGCCCTCGCCCGACGCGCACCCCGCCGCCAGCAGGACACCCAGCAGCATTCCCGCCGCCCCGCACCGGCCCTGCCTCGTTCCTCGCACGCGCCCACCTGCCGTCCGTATCGCACGAGCACATGTCATCGGCCTGTCGCTGCAGTGTGGCCGATCAGTCGGCTGGCCCCTGGGAAATTGCGCCATGCCTGATCGCTCAGAGCGAACGCCCCCGGGGGAACAACTCCGCGGCTTCATGCATTGAGTCCATACAGCTCAACTTGACTGCCTAAGGGGAGATCATGGCTTCGACGTCCACACCGCTCACCCTGCCCGTGCTGCCGCTCGACGACGAGGTCGTGCTGCCCGGAATGGTGGTGCCGCTCGACCTGTCCGACAACGATGTACGAGCCGCGGTGGAGGCCGCTCAGGCCGCCGCGCGTTCCAGTGGTGCAAGCAAGCCGACCGTGTTGCTTGTTCCACGCGTCGACGGGACGTACACAGCGACCGGCGTGCTCGGGACCGTCGAGCAGGTCGGCCGGCTCTCGGACGGCGACCCCGGCGCGCTCATCCGCGGCCGCGGCCGGGTGAAGATCGGCGCGGGGACCACGGGACCGGGCGCCGCGCTCTGGGTCGAGGGCTCGCGCGTCGAGGAGACCCTGCCCGACCCGCTGCCCGGCTCGGTCACCGAGCTGGTCAAGGAGTACAAGGCACTTGCCACCGACTGGCTGAAGAAGCGCGGCGCCTGGCAGGTCGTCGACCGCGTCCAGCAGATCGACGACGTCTCGCAGCTCGCCGACAACTCCGGCTACTCACCCTTCCTGACCACCGCCCAGAAGATCGAACTCCTGGAGACCGCCGAGCCGGTGGCCCGCCTCAAGCTCGCCACCCAGCAGCTGCGCGAGCACCTCGCCGAGCAGGACGTCGCCGAGTCGATCGCCAAGGACGTCCAGGAAGGCGTCGACAAGCAGCAGCGCGAGTTCCTGCTCCGCCGCCAGCTCGAAGCCGTACGCAAGGAGTTGCGCGAGCTCAACGGTGAGGACGGCGAGGACGAGTCCGACGACTACCGGGCCCGTGTCGAGGCCGCCGACCTCCCCGAGAAGGTGCGCGATGCCGCCCTCAAGGAGGTCGAGAAGCTGGAGCGTTCCAGTGACCAGAGCCCCGAGGGTTCCTGGATCCGCACCTGGCTCGACACCGTCCTCGAACTGCCCTGGAACGAAAGAACCGAGGACGAGTACGACATCCAGGGCGCCAAGACGATCCTGGACGCCGAGCACTCGGGTCTGCAGGACGTGAAGGAACGGATCACCGAGTACCTGGCGGTGCGCAAGCGGCGCGCCGACCGGGGGCTGGGCGTGGTCGGCGGGCGGCGCGGGGGCGCGGTTCTGGCGCTCGTCGGCCCGCCCGGCGTGGGAAAGACCTCCCTCGGCGAGTCCGTGGCGCATGCCATGGGACGCAAGTTCGTACGGGTCGCGCTCGGCGGCGTACGGGACGAGGCGGAGATCCGCGGCCACCGGCGCACCTACGTCGGCGCCCTGCCCGGCCGGATCGTCCGGGCGATCAAGGAGGCCGGTTCGATGAACCCGGTCGTCCTCCTCGACGAGATCGACAAGGTCGGCTCGGACTTCCGCGGCGACCCCGCGGCCGCCCTGCTCGAAGTCCTGGACCCGGCGCAGAACCACACCTTCCGCGACCACTACCTGGAGGTCGAACTCGACCTGAGCGATGTCGTCTTCCTGGCCACGGCCAATGTGCGGGAGGCGATCCCCGAGGCCCTGCTCGACCGGATGGAGCTGGTCAGGCTCGACGGCTACACCGAGGACGAGAAGGTCGTCATCGCCCGGGACCACCTGCTGCCGCGCCAGCTGGAGCGGGCGGGCCTGGAGCCCGGCGAGGTGATCATCGAGGAGTCGGCGCTGCGCAAGCTCGCGGGCGAGTACACCCGTGAGGCGGGCGTACGGAACCTGGAGCGTTCGGTTGCCCGGCTGCTGCGCAAGGTGGCGGCCCAGCACGAACTGGGCGACCAGGAGCTGCCGTTCACGATCGGCGCCGAGCAGCTGCGCGGCCTGATCGGGCGGCCGCACCATGTGCCCGAGTCCGCGCAGGACCCGGCCGAGCGCCGTACGGCCGTGCCGGGCGTGGCCACCGGCCTCGCCGTCACCGGCGCGGGCGGCGACGTCCTGTTCGTCGAGGCCTCTCTCGCCGACCCGGAGACGGGCGCGGCGGGGCTGACGCTGACCGGACAGCTCGGCGACGTGATGAAGGAGTCCGCGCAGATTGCGCTGAGCTTCCTGCGCTCGCACGGCGCGGAGCTGGAGCTTCCGGTCGCCGACCTCAAGGACCGGGGCATGCACATCCACTTCCCGGCGGGCGCGGTCCCCAAGGACGGCCCGAGCGCGGGCATCACGATGACGACGGCGCTCGCGTCGCTGCTGTCCGGCCGCCTGGTGCGTACGGATGTGGCGATGACGGGTGAGGTGTCGCTGACCGGGCGGGTCCTGCCGATCGGCGGTCTGAAGCAGAAGCTGCTCGCCGCCCATCGGGCCGGCATCACGACGGTCGTGATCCCCAAGCGGAACGAGGCGGACCTGGACGACGTCCCGGCGGAGGTCCTCGAGAAGCTGGATGTGCACCCGGTCACGGATGTGCTCCAGGTGCTGGAGATCGCGCTCTCACCGGCGGATGTGCCGGTGGAGGCCGCGGCCTGAGCACGATCGACGAGCCCCGGATGGAAGGCTGACGGCCTCCACCCGGGGCTCTGCGCTACTGCTTCGCGGCCTTGTCGTACAGCTTGCGAGCGTTCGCGTTGAAGCGCACCGCCGTCGACACACTGTCCGTGTCGCCGCCGCTGGTCACCCCGATGAGGCGGCCCGGATGCTTCGGGTCCCGGTAGCCCGCGAGCCAGGGACCGCCGCTCGTGCCGTCCCAGAAACCGGAGCAGTCCATCCGTACGGATCCGGCCAGTTCGGGATCCGGCTCGGTGTCGGTGGTGCAGGCGATCGGGCGGTTGTCCGGATTGTGGTCGGGGTTGGGGTAGCCGACGACCGTGACCCGGCGGGCCGGCACCGCCGTCCAGTCGACGGGCGTCCCGCCCACGACGTTCTGGACATTGCGGCCCTTGGCGTCCGGCTCCAGCGTCAGGAAGGCGTAGTCCACGGTGTCGGAGTCCTCGGCGTCGGCGCGCCAGCGGGCGTCCACCTGGATGGCGCGGACCTTCCACCGTCCGTACGGCGCCTTGCCCGCACCCGGGCCGCTGAAGCTGGGGGCGAAGGTGACGTTCTCCATATAGCTGCCGTACTCGAAGACACAGTGCGCGGCGGTGGCGATGACATTGCCCTTGGGGCTGTCGACGACGCTCGCGGAACAGAAATGCTGGCCGTCCTTGTCGAGCAGTACGCCGGCCGACGACAGGCCCGCGAAAGCAGTCGCCGAGGACTGTGGCGCGGGCGGTGGCGGCAAGGGGGACTCGTCCCCCGCGTCGGGCGCGGCCGAAACCGGACCGCCGCACGCCGTCGTGGCGGCGAGCAGGGCTATAGCGGGCCACCTCAGCAGCCTCTTCGGGCGAAGCCCCGGAGCGATCCACTTCATCCGGCCATCTTGCCTGTTTGCGGCCGTCAGTCCAGCCAGCCCCGCAAGGTCGCCTGCGCCCCGGCCTGGAAGCGGGTCTCGGCGCCGAGCGTCTCCAGCAGACGGCTGATCCTTCTGCGCGCCGTGTGCACATGGACGCCCATGCGGCGGGCGATCGCCTCGTCCTTGAGGCCCGAGGCGAGCAGGCCCAGCAGCTCCTTCTGGGCCTTCGCGAGGGCCCCGTCGTCGCATGCCCCGCCCGAACCGCCGAGCGGCGTGGCCCGGTCCCACACCGTCTCGAACAGCGGCATCAGCGCATTGCGCAGCAACGCGTCGCCGATCACCAGCGCGGATGCCCTCGGGTCGGCCCGGTCGGCCGGCGGAAGCAGGGTGATCCGCCGGTCCACGGTGATCAGTTCGGTGGGCACCGCCGCCGCGACCCGTGCCCGCAGGCCCTGTTCGACGAGGCCGGTCACCGAGCCCATCCGGCCGGGACGGGCGAGCCCGTCCCGGTCCAGGACGGTCCGCACCTCCACCCCGCGGTCCAGTAGCCCCTCGATGTCCAGTGCCGGTGCGCGTGAACTGCCGTCCCCGCGTGACCCCTTCCCGTACGGCGAGCGGTCCAGGATGGCGACCTCCCGCTCTGCCGTGGCGAGCAGATACTCCGCCCGTTCGCCGATCGCCCGCGGACCCGTCACCACCTCGATGCCACGCTCGGGTGCGCCGGTCGCCCCCGACATCAGGCGGCCCGCCAGCCGGTCCGCGGTCATCCGTAATCGTTCCAGCTCGGCCGACCGTAAGTGCAGTTCGGCCTGGCGGCGATGGATGAGCGTACGGATCGCGGCGTCCGGCGCCGCCGGATGCGGCAGCGCGTCGCCGTCCGCCGGCAGCGCGAGGCCGTGCTCGACCAGATGGCCGAGCGCCCGGTCGAGGCGGTCGCGTGGCAGGCCCAGCAGGCGTGCCAACTCCTCGGCCCCGGTGGCCCGTTCCTTGAGCAGTGCCTCGTAGATGCGTTCCTCGGCCTCCCCCAGGCCGAGGGTGTGCAGTTCCCCCTCGCTCATGCGTCGGATTCTCACTCCCTCTTCACGGGCCACACAAGTGTGCGTGTCCACTTGTCAACATGCTGGCCACATTGATCGGTTGGCGTCCCGCAGGTTGCATGGCCATGACCACCTTTACGGCTTGACCAGCACGTGGGAGGGGTACGTACTGTGCGCAAGGCCAGGACAAGCACACAGAGATCGGGTATTTCCAGGGGGACCGGTCTCGCGGCACTGCTCGGCGCGGCCGGGCTGCTGCTGACGGCGGTACCGGCCCAGGCGGCCGCCCCGCCGGCCACCGCACCGCCCGCCGATGTCCTTCCGGGGGCGGAGACGGCCACCCCGTCGCTCGTCGACGGAATCAGGGAGACGGCGGACGCCAAGGCAAGCCCGGCGGACGCGGCCCGCGGCCATCTCGCCGCCAAGGAGAGCCGCTACAAGATCGCCGACGCGCGGCGCGACCTCGCGCCGATGGGGACCGTCAAAAATGGCGCGGAAGAGACCGTGCGGCTTCAGCAGAAGCACCACGGCATACCGGTGTTCGGCGGCCAGTACGTCGTACGGATGGAGTCCAAGGGCGGCAAGCGCGTCGTCACCGGCACCTCCGGCAAGTACTTCACCGGTCTGAAGACCGGCACCAAGGCGAGCGTCACCAAGGACACCGCGGTACGCCGCGCGGTCGCCGCGACCGCCGCACGCCTCGGCGGCAAGACGCTCAGCAAGGCCGACGCGATACGCGGCAAGGGCGCCAAGTCCGCGAAGGCGGCGGCCCTCACCGGCAGCGCGGGCGGCCTCGTGGTGATCCCGCGCGGCGAGGGCATCCTCGCCCACCACGTGACCGTACGCGGCACGAACCCCACCACCGGCGAACCGGTGCTCCAGCAGGTCTACATCGACGCCCGCGCCGGCTACCCGGTGCTGCAGTTCAGCGGCATCAAGACGCTGACCGCAAAGGGGACCGCCGCGTCCGGCGCCACCGCGAAGGCGGCCCCGGCGGGCGTCCGCGCGGCCGAGGCCGACCCGGCCGCCGCCATCAAGGGCAGCGGCGTCAAGCTCGACAAGGCCAAGGTCGACCTCGACCTCCAGCTCGACACCGCCGCGAACAAGTACCTGATGATCGACTCCACGCGGATGGCGGGCTCCACCAAGAACACCCTCACCACCTGGGACGCCCGCGACCGCGATGTCAGCGAGGTGGCGGGAACCTGGCCCGGCGGGCTGAAGGAATTCAGCCACGCGGAGAGGGAATTCGGCAAGGACGCCACTGAGTCCGGCGCGGTCGACGCGCACTGGGCGGCCGGGAAGGTCTACGACTACTACAAGCAGAACCACGGCCGCGACAGCCTCGACGGCCGGGGCATGACGATCAACTCCCTGGTCGGCGTGACCGAGTTCGGCACGCCGTACGTCAATGCCTTCTGGGACGGCCAGAAGATGGTCTACGGCAGCGGCGACGAGGACTACAAGCCGCTCTCCGCCGACCTCGACGTGGTGGGCCACGAGATGACGCACGGCGTCGTCGAGAACACCGCCAACCTCGTCTACGCCGGACAGTCCGGCGCGATGAACGAGGCGCTCGCCGACTACTTCGGCAACGCGATCGACACCGCAGCGTCCGGAGTCTCCATGGACGACCCGGACGCCGGACTCGTCGGCGAGGACCTGTGCCGTACGACGAAGCCGCGGGCCTGTGCCTTCCGCGACCTCAACGACGGCGCGACCACCTCGAAGAACTTCCTCGGCGTCACCTACGGCACCGACAGCGGCGGGGTGCACCTCAACTCCACCGTCTTCTCCGGCGCGCTGTGGGACCTGCGTCAGGACGTGGGCGGACAGCTCGCCGACAGCATCGTGTACAAGGCGCTGTCCGAGTACATGACGCCGCTCGACGGCTTCACCGACGGCCGCAACGCGGTGCTCGCCGCCGCCAAGGACCTCGGCGTCACCGCGAAGCAGCTCACCGCCGTGAAGCGCTCGTTCAACGCCCACGGCATCGTCCCGGGCTGGGAGGATGCGCTCGGCGTCGACTCCGACCAGCTGCTCGGCAAGGTCAACACCGCGGGCACCGGAGCCCAGGCGGGCGGCGGCTGGTGGACCGCCTCGCAGTCCAACGACGACGGCTCGGAGCCGTACTCCGTGTACGCGGGCCGTACGGACGGCAAGGGCGCCCCGAAGCTGATCAGCCCCAACGACGGCCGCTACCACGTCTATCCGGCGACCGACGGCAAGACGGTCGTCTGGGCGGCGTACGGGACGACCAGCCTCGACATCCTCTCCCGCCCCCTGACGGGCGGACCGATCAAGAAGCTGTACACCTCGTCCACCGACATCGGTGGCCTGCGCGTCGAGAACGGCGTCGTCGTCTTCGAGAGCTTCGGCATCTTCGGCGACCGGCACGTCGGCTTTCTGCGCCCCGGCGACCGTGAGCCCGCCTTCGTCGACGGCGGCGGCTTCGAGATCCTGACCGCCCTCCCGGCGATCAAGAACGGCAGGCTCGCCTACGCCAAGCTGTATCCGACCCCCGAGGACTACAAGCTGGGCGTCGAGGTCTTCGACCTCAAGACCGGCAAGGCCGCCCTCGCGGAGCAGCTCGGCGAACCGCAGATCCTCGGCCAGACCGGCATCAATGCGACGCACGCCTTCTGGCTGGTGGACGAGAACCTGAACGACCAGGGCCAGATGGGGATCCGCCGCTCGGGCCTGGACGGCAAGGACACGGTGGACATCAGCTCCGAGTACAAGCCGTCCGCGCTGATGCCGTTCGACCTCACAGCCTCGGACGACGCGGTCACCGTGAACAGCGCACTGCCCGACACGGCGCTGCGCAACGAGTCACTGCCGAAACTCTGGCAGCTGGCCACCGACGGATCGCGCCAGGAGCGGGTCTCCTGCAACCGCGGCGAACAGATCTCCCCGGCCGCGGTCACCGGCCGCCAGGTGATCTGGATCGACGGCACGACGGGCTGGACCGACCTGGTCACCCGCGAACGCCCCGCGGGTCTGTGCGGCTGAGGCTCAGGCCCCGGCCCCGATGAGCGACGGACCCCCGGCGCCCGTGCGCCGGGGGTCCTTCGCGGTCGTTCACAATGGACCGCATGGAAAACCCCCTGCAGGCCGACTGCGGGAGCTGCTTCGGGCTGTGCTGTGCCGCGCTGCCGTTCGCCAGGTCGGCGGACTTCGCGATCAACAAGGACGCCGGAAAGCCCTGCCCAAATCTGCGCACGGACTTCCGCTGCGGCATCCACACCCGGCTGCGGCAGAGCGGCTTTCCCGGCTGCACGGTCTACGACTGCTTCGGCGCCGGGCAGCAGGTCTCCCAGGTCACCTTCGGCGGCACGGACTGGCGGCAGGCGCCGGACACCGCGCGGCAGATGTTCGCGGTGTTCCCCGTTGTACGGCAGCTGCACGAACTGCTCTGGTACCTGACCGAGGCGCTGAAGCTGCGGCCGGCCCGCGCGCTGCACGGCGAGATCCGCCGGCTGCTGGAGGAGACCGAGCGCCTGACCGGTCTTGCCCCCGAGGCGCTGGAAAAGCTCGATGTGGCGGCGCACCGGCAGGACGTGAACGTGCTGCTGCTCCGTACGAGCGAACTGGTGCGGGCCGAAGCCGGACGCAGGAAGAAGGACCGCCGAGGGGCCGACCTGATCGGGGCGAAGCTCCGTGGCGCCGACCTCAGGGGCGCGAATCTGCGGGGCGCGTATCTCATCGCGGCCGACCTCACGGGTGCCGATCTGCGTCTCGCGGACCTCATCGGGGCGGATCTGCGGGACGCGGACCTGGCGGGCGCGGATCTGACGGGGAGCTTCTTTGTCACCCAGCCGCAGCTCAACGCGGCGAAGGGCGACGCGGCGACCAGGCTGCCGCCCGGGCTGACCCGCCCTGCGCACTGGTCGTGACCCACGGGTCGCGCAAGTGCGCGGGACGGGCTGTCACGCTCTGCTCAGCCGTTCGCGAGAGCCACCACGCGGTCCAGCGCTCCGTTGAACTTGTCGTGGTCGCCGACGATTGGTCCTGACGAGGTGTACTGCCACATCGTCTGGTAGACCCAGCCGGCCGGGAGCGTGCCGGGCGTGGTGTTGTAGCGCGCGATCCACAGCGGGTTGCTCGCGCCGAAGCCGCTGTAGTTGCCGGTGCACTGGGTCCACCAGCTGGTCGCGGTGTAGATCACCGCGTCGCGCCCGGTGCGGGCCTTGTACCGGCTCAGGAAGTCGCGGATCCAGGTGACCATCCCGGACTGCGTCTTGCCGAAGCAGGCGGCGCCGTACGGGTTCCATTCGATGTCGAGCGCGCCCGGCAGGGTCCTGCCGTCGCGGGACCAGCCGCCGCCGTTGTTCACGAAGTAGTCGGCCTGCGCGGCGCCGGTGGCGGTGTCGGGGGTGGCGAAGTGGTACGCGCCGCGGATCATCCCGACGTTGTACGAGCCGGTGTACTGCTGTCCGAAGTACGGGTTCTTGTAGTACGTGCCCTCGGTGGCCTTGACGTAGGCCCACTTCACACCGCTGTTCCACAGGCGGGGCCAGTCGACGTTGCCCTGGTGACTGGAGACGTCGACGCCTTCCGTCTGCACCACCCGGGTGTCACGGGGGAGTCCTCCCTGGCCGTCGTGGGCGATGACGCCCATGCCCAGGTGGGCGGAGCCGCGCGGGGGTAGGTCGGCGGCATTGGCCGCGCCGGGGAGTGTGAGGAGCAGGGACAGTACTGCGAGGAGGGTGCCGGCTGCCGCGAGATGCGACCGGCCGGTCGTTCGGGATCTGTGCACGGGCATAGCGTGCCTCCGAAGACCTCGGTGGGGGATCTGGCGATCTGTCGACATGCCGTGGCGGAAATCCATGGCGGGGACCATGTGGTGTGGACATGTCAGCAATGAAGCTAGGCACGTAGAACCCCTAGTGGAAGGGGGGCAGGGGGACGCCGTTGGTCTACGCCTGCGAAATACTGGCCGAGCTGCGGCGATGGGAAGCGCCGGAAGAAACTTTCAGAATCCGGAAAGCGCGCGAGGGGTGCTGACGTGCACGAAAGCGGTACGGGGAGTGAAACGGACGCGAAGGGCGGGAATGGCGTGGACCGCGAATTCCTTGCTCTGGAAAGGGAGTTGGCGGTCTTTCTGCGCCGGGCCCGGGCGTCCTCGGGCGAGATGGCCCGCGAGGTCCACCCCGAGCTGGAGCCCGCCGCGTATGGACTGCTGGTACGGCTGGAGGAGGCCGGGCAGGAGAGGGCGACCGAACTCGCGGCGTACTTCGGCGTCGGCAAGGCGACGATGAGCCGTCAGCTGCGGGCGCTGGACGAGCTCGGCCTGGTGACCCGCGAACCGGATCCGGCGGACGGTCGGGCCTCACTCGTCCGGCTCACCGAAGAAGGTCTGTTCCGATTCCGCCGGGTGAGGGACGCGAGGCGGGACCGGTACATGAGCAAGCTGGCGGGGTGGGACCGGGGGGAGGTCGCGGAGCTGGCGCGGCTGCTGCATCAGCTGAATGCGCGCGCGGGGAGCTGAGCGGTCCGCCTGCGGCGGGCCCACGCGGCGGAGCCGCACATCGATACAGCCCCGACCCGTCCCGTGCCGCACTGGGGCTCCGCCCCAGACCCCGAATGCGACCTTCGGTCGCATGTCCTCAAACGCCGGACGGGCTGAAATCCCGCACACGTCAGAGCTCCGCGAAGACCGCCGTCGCGTCGTCGCGGAGCTTCCAGCGGATCACCTCACCCCGCTCCTGTGCCGACGTCTCCATCGACCTGACCCGGTCGATCAGGCCCTGCGGGCCCTCCTTGCGGAGCAGGGCCATGCAGCCGGCCCAGTCGCCCTCGCCGAACATGTCGACCCACCGTGAGGCCCCATCGGTGAGCGCCGCCACGGCGCGGACCTCGGACCGGGGCGTCGCGCCCGTCACCGCGCGCGCCGACACCGCCGGGTCCGCCGCCGCCGTGAAGAAGCCGCCCTCCGCGTTGCGCAGTGCGTCCGCCGTGGCGTGTGCGCGCAGCAGTTCGCGGGGCAGGCGGTCGATGCGGTCGTCCAGCACCGGGCGGACCTCCCCGTTCGGCGACTCCAGCAGCAGCGTCGAGTCGGAGAGGACCAGATGCTCCACGGCGTCCGCCGGGCCGCCCCAGCGCACCAGGACCACCGTCGCCTGAGGCGTACGCACGTGAGAAAGGTCACAGGTGTCGCTGTGGGAGTCGGCGGTGCGCCGGATTGCCTCGGAGAGGATTTCGGCCAGGGTCATATCCCGCCGTGAACCGGACAGTTCGATCAGCGCGCCGCCGAGCCTGGCGGTGAACCACGGCACACCGTGCACACATCCGTCGTCGCCCGCCGGAGGCGTCACACCGTCCAGCACCACGATCGTTCCGCCCTGGCCCGAGGCAGGCAGGGCCACTGACGCCCAGTCCTCGTTGAGCCGCTCGGGGGTGCCGGGTGCGCTAGCCAGTTCGATACGCATGACCCCAGTCTGCATGACTCCTTCACGATGCCCGCACGACACCGCAAATGGCTCGTATCAGCAGGTCAGAAGGGTCCCGGACACGCGGCGGCGCGGCCTGGGGAAGCTGCGGGCGCGCATCCTGCCAAAGCCCGGCCGGAAGATCCAGCCCGGCCCCGCGCGCCGCCGTATCCGTGGCCGGGGCGAGTTGTTCGTCAACTCCTCGGTGATGTTCACTCCTTCGGGTGGCGGAGCGGCCGATGCGCGCCTCCCTCCCAAAGGCGCTGGAATGGTCGTAGGCCGTACCAGGGGTGGGGGCTCTCACGTGTGACCGGTCGTCATCTCTGCTTCATGGGTGGACGAGTCAAGCAAGATTGCGAGCACCGGTGCAGAACAAGCGGCCGTCCCGGACGCAGGACCCCTCGCCCGAGCCCGCCGAGCGCGGTCGCGCCAAGCGCGTGCGCAACCGCCTCGTCGCCGGCGTCGCCGCCGTCACGATCGTGGTGGTCGCCGCGGGCACCCCCGGCATCCTCGCCACCTCCGCCGAACTGACCGAGTCCCAGCGCCTGGTCACCCTCGCCGGACTCGACCGCCAGGCCGTCACCCTCGCCCACTCGCTCGCCGACGAACGCGACGAGGTCACCGCGTACATCGCCGCGGGCCGCGCGGACCAGAAGGGCGACAAGGCCGCCCGGCGCGCGGTCTCCGCAGGTCTGAGCGCCCGCGTCGACCGGCAGATCGACGAGATCCGCGCCAGCATCCCCGACGACCACGCCGACCTGGGCCGCGATCTGTCCGTCGTCCCCTCCGTCCGCCGCACCGCGCTGACCGGCAAGGGCACGGCGATGGATGCCCACAGGGCGTACACGGCCGTCGTCGCGAGTCTGCACGCTCTGGGCGACGAGCTTGCCGAGAAGACCCCGCCGCGCGCGGCCCACGGCACCCGGGCCCCCGCCGAGCTGGCTCTCGCCGTCGAGCAGGCCTCCGCGACCCGCGGGCTGCTGCTGGCCGCGCTGGCGCTGCCCGGCAAGCAGAGCAGCCCGAGCTTCGACCCGGTCACGGGACTGCCCGTGGAGGGCGACGACGACGACGCCGCGGCCCCCGCGCGCAACGCCCTGAGCGCCGCCGCCCAGCAGTCCCGGATGCGTGAACTCGCCGCGCTCGCCGACTTCGACCGGGCCGCCGGAAAGGACGCCCGCGACTCGCTGGCCGCCACCGTCACCGGGGCCGAGGTCAAGACCGCCGAGATCTACCTCGCCCGGCTGACCGACCAGCCCGAGCTCTCGAAGGCCGACCGCAAGTCCAACCGCGAGAAGCTCGAAACCTCGCTCACCGCCCGTATCGAGCAGATGCGCGGCGTCGAGTCGACGCTCGCCGCCGAGCGGATCGAGCGCTTCGAGCAGCTGCGCGACGACGATGTCACCGCATTGGAGATCCGGGTCGCGCTCCTCGGCGGCCTGGTGATCGTCGCCATCGGAGTCTCGGCAGCCGTGGCCCGTACGCTCACCCGCCCGCTCGCCGTCCTGCGGATCGGCGCGGCCCGCCTCGCCGCCGCCCCCGAGGTCGAGAAGCCGGTCCGCTTCACCGGGCGCAACGACGAGTTCGCGCAGGTCGTACGTTCCCTGAACACCCTGCACGGCAAGGTGTGGGACCTCGGGGTACGCGCCGAACGCCTCGACAGCGACCGCGGCGACCTGGCCGGGGCCCGCGACACGCTCGCCGCCGAGCTCGCCACGGGCCGCGCCGAGCTCAAGGAGCAGACCGACCTGCTGACCGCCGAGCTCGAACGCCTGCGGCACACCGTCCAGCACACCTTCGTCAACCTCTCCCTGCGCACCCTCGGCCTCGTCGAGCGTCAGCTCGGCGTCATCGAGAAGCTGGAGGAGCGCGAGCAGGACCCCGAGCGGCTCGCGACCCTCTTCAAGCTCGACCACATGGCGACCGTCATGCGCCGCCACAGCGAGAACCTGCTGGTCCTCGCGGGCTCCGAGCACAGCCACGGGCATCCCGGACCCGTCCCGCTCGTCGACGTACTGCGCGCGGCCGTCAGCGAGATCGAGCGGTACGAGCGGGTTGTCATCCAGTCGCTGCCGCCGCACGCCCAGGTCGCCGGATTCGCCGCCGACGACCTCAGCCATCTGGTCGCCGAACTCCTGGAGAACGCCACCTCCTTCTCGCCGCCGGACGCCCAGGTCGAGCTGTCGGGCTGGCTGCTGGAGAGCGGCGAGGTGATGCTCTCCGTACAGGACAGCGGCATAGGGATGACCGCCGGGCGGATCGCCGAGCTCAATGCCCGCCTTGCGGACCCGCAGGCGTACCAGGCGCCGACGGGCCGGGACGGCGAGGGGCTCGGGCTGCGGGTGGCCGCGCTCCTGGCGGCGCGTCATGGCGTACGGGTCCAGCTGCGCGAGCAGAAGGGCGGCGGGATCGCCGCTGTTGTCGTGCTGTCGCAGGGGCTGCTTCCGGCGGGTCCGCCGGCGCCCGCGTCGCCCACGGTGACCATGGCCGGATCCGCGCCCGCACTGAAGCTGCCCGGATCGGTTGCGGAGGCCAACTCCAATGCTCTGCCCGGCAGTTCGCGGCGTATCGACCCCCTGGTGGCAGCCGCCGAGCAGGCGATCCGCGAGGCGGAGCCGGACGCGCACGAGCGAACGGCGGACGGCGACTCGGACGGCGACAAGGCCGACGGGGTGGACGAGGCCGACGGCATCGATGAAGCGACATTCTCGATGCGCCTGCCGGACCCGCAGTCGGAGCCGGAGGTCGCACCAGAGCCCGAGGCCGCCGACCCCGAGGCCGTGGAGTCCGAGCCCACGCATCCCGCCCGGGAACGCGTCACCGACAAGGGCCTCCCCAAGCGCACCCCCAAGATCGTCAAGCCCGCCGCCGCACCCACCGGGCGCACCGGCGGTATCGACGCCGATGCCCTGCGCCGCCGCCTCGGCGGCTTCCAGCAGGGCGCCGACTCAGGCCGCCGCGACGCCGAGGCGGAGATCACACAGCAGACAGAGGGCACACCTGCAACTGGCGCACGTACAACAACAGAAGAAGCGGGGGACACAGTCGAGGAGGCACGCAGTTGACTGCGACCGGGACATTCGGCCTGAGCAGTGAAGCCCGCAATCTGCACTGGTTGCTGAGCAATCTCGTGGAGGAGGTGCCAGGGGTGCGCTCGGTAGCCGTCGTCTCGTCCGACGGGCTGCTGCTGCTCTCCTCCGACCCCGCCCGCAACGCCGCGGCGGCCACCACCGAGCGCCCGGAAGGACCCAAGGGCTCCAGCGCCGACCTCGCCACGATCGTCTCCGGCATAGGCAGCCTCACCATCGGCGCGGCACGGCTGATGGAAGGCGGCGCCGTCAAGCAGACGATGGTCGCGATGGAGGAGGGCAGCGTCTTCGTGATGTCGATCAGTGACGGCTCACTGCTCGGCGTGCACGCCACGCCCGACTGCGACATGTCCGTCGTCGCGTACCACATGGCGCTCTTCGTCGGCCGCGCCGGACACGTCCTCACCCCCGAACTCCGCAGCGAGCTGCGCACATCGATGGAGGAGAGCGCCCAGTGACGTCCGCCGCCGAACCGGCCCGCAGGCTCCCCGTGCGCGGCGAAGGCCGCCGCCCCGCCCGGGTCCGCCCCTACTCACTCACCGGCGGCCGCACCCGCTTCGGTCATGTGCTGCTCGTGGAGACCTTCGTGGCTGCGCTCGAAGCACCGGCCGAGCGCCGGGAGCTCCCCAAGGGCTCCTCGCGCGTCATGCCCGAGCTGCGGGCCATCGTCGAGCTGTGCCGTCGTATGCGTACCGTCGCCGAGATATCGGCGCTGCTGAAAATGCCGCTGGGTGTGGTCCGGGTGCTGCTCAGTGATCTGGCCGATCAGGGAAGGATCCGCGTGTTCGGGACCGGGCACGGCTCCGGCCAGCCCGACCGCGCGCTGCTGGAAAGGGTGCTGAGTGGACTCCGCCGCCTCTGACACGCTCGCATCCGGCGCGCACGCCCCTGGCACTGTGCCGGCCCCGCCCGAGCGGCAGCCCGAAGAGGAGGTGCAGGCCTGGCAGTTGGACCCCACCCGTGCCCCCACCGCGACCAAGATCGTCGTCGCGGGCGGTTTCGGGGTGGGCAAGACGACCTTCGTCGGAGCCGTCTCCGAGATCACGCCGCTCAAGACCGAGGCGCTGATGACGCAGGCGAGCGAGGAGAGCGACGACCTCACCGCGACGCCCGACAAGCTCACCACCACCGTCGCCATGGACTTCGGCCGGATCACGCTCGACGACGATCTGGTGCTGTACGTCTTCGGCACACCGGGACAGCAGCGCTTCTGGTTCATGTGGGACGACCTGGTGCGCGGCGCGATCGGCGCGGTCGTGCTGGCCGACACCCGCAGGCTGCCGGACTGCTTCCCGGCGCTCGACTACTTCGAGAGCAGCGCTCTGCCGTACGTCGTCGCCGTCAACCACTTCGAGGGCACGGAGCGGTTCGAGGCCGAGGACGTGCGGGAGGCGCTGACGGTGCCGCCCCACGTACCCGTAGTGATCATGGACGCGCGCAGCCGGATCACGGTGGTCGAGTCGCTGCTGACGCTGGTCGCCCACGCCCTCGAAGCCGTCCCCGACTAGCTACACAACGGAGAACCCCCGCCATGCGGAAGATACTCATCGTCGGAGCCGGCCAGTCCGGTCTCCAGCTCGCGCTCGGGCTCCAGTCCCAGGGCTACGACGTCACCGTGATGTCCAACCGCACGGCGGACGAGATCCGGTCCGGCCGGGTCATGTCCACGCAGTGCATGTTCGACACCGCGCTCCAGCACGAGCGGGATCTCGGCATCAACTTCTGGGAGTCCCAGGCCCCGCGCATCGAGGGACTCGGCGTCTCCGTCGCCGCCCCCGACGCCTCGCGCGCCGTCGACTGGGTCGGCACGCTCGACGGCTACGCCCAGTCCGTCGACCAGCGCGTGAAGATGGCCGGCTGGATGGAGACCTTCGCCCAGCGCGGCGGCCAGCTGGTCATCCACGGCGCCGCCGTCTCCGACCTGGACTACTTCTCCCGTACGTACGACCTGGTGCTGGTCTCGGCGGGCAAGGGCGAACTGGTCTCGATGTTCGGCCGCGACGCCTCGCGCTCCCCGTTCGACACCCCGCAGCGCGCGCTCGCCGTCTCCTACGTCCACGGCCTGGGCCCGCGCCCCGAGCACCCCGACTACGACGCGGTCCGCTGCAACCTCGTCCCCGGTGTCGGCGAGCTCTTCGTGATGCCGACCTTCACCACCACCGGCCGCGCCGACATCCTCTTCTGGGAAGGCATCCCGGGCGGCCCGCTCGACGTGTTCCAGGGCGTCAAGGACCCCGCCGAGCACCTCTCCCTGACGCTTGAGCTGATGGAGAAGTTCACGCCCTGGGAGTACGCGCGTGCCACCAAGGTCGAGCTGACCGACCCGGGCGCCACCCTCGCCGGGCGCTACGCCCCCACCGTCCGCCTGCCGATCGGCCGGCTCCCCGGCGGCGGCCTGGTCCTGGGTGTCGCGGACGTCGTCGTCGCCAACGACCCGATCACCGGACAGGGCTCCAACTCGGCGTCCAAGTGTGCCGCTTCGTATCTCGCCTCGATCACCGGGCACGGCGACAGGCCGTTCGACGAGGAGTGGATGCAGTCCACGTTCGACCGCTACTGGGACACGGCTCAGCACGTCACCAAGTGGACGAACGCGATGCTCGGCGTCCCGCCCGAGCATGTACTCAACCTGATCGGCGCGGGCGGTCAGCTGCAGCCGGTCGCCAACCGGTTCGCGAACGGCTTCAACGACCCGGCCGACTTCGAGAACTTCTTCTACGAGCTGGAGAAGGCGAACGCCTACCTCGCCGAAGTCTCCGCGGCCTCGTCCGGCGGCTCCGCCCCCGAGTAGCCGGTGTCCGGTCCCGCCGTGGCTCCGTCCGGGAGCCGCGGCGGGGTGTACGAACTGAGCGGGCTGCCGTCCGGGTCCGGGCGCACGGCACCGAGCAGCGGATTCGCCGCGAGGGGGGAGACCTTGACGGTGGCTCCGGGGCGCGGGGCGTGGACCACCATGCCGCCGCCCAGATAGATCGCCACATGGGTGGCCTCGGGGAAGTAGACCACCAGATCGCCGGGGCGCAGTGAGCGCAGCGGGATCTTGGGAAGCTCCTCCCACTGCTCCTGGCTCGTCCGCGGGATCTCGCGGCCCGCCGTCGCCCAGGCTTGGGAGGTCAGCCCCGAGCAGTCGTACGACTCCGGTCCCTCGGTACCCCAGAGGTACGGCTTGCCGATCTGCTCGAGCGCGTACCGCAGGGCTTCCTCGCCCTCCTCGGTGGGCGTGCGGTCGCCCGCGAGCGCGCCCGAGGCGATCAGCTCCTCCTGTGCCTTGTCGGTGCCGGACTGTTCGAGCGCGGCCAGCCCGGCGATCTGCTCGGGCGAGAGCGCGGCCAGCATCGCCTCGACGGCTTTCAGCCTCGCCGTCGCAGCGTCGCTCGCCTTCTTCTGCCGCGCCGCGAGGGTCTGCTCCTTGCCGAGGGCCTTGCGGGACGCGGCCTCAAGTCCCGCGGCCCGCCGTGCTCCCGTCTCCAGCCTGGCGGTTGTCGCCAGCCGTCCAAGGGCCGCGCGCTCGATGAGATGGTCCTGGTCGAGAGCCTCGCGCGGGTTCCGGGCGAGGAGGAGCTGGAGATACGAGGAGAGCTCGGACTGGCCCTGGTACTGCAGGCGTGCCAGCCGTCCCGCCTCGCCCCTGCTCGCGCTGAGGGCACTGCGGGCCTTGGCGAGCTCGCGGCCGAGCCGCCCCGTCTCGGCCCGCTGCCCGGTGAGCTCCTCCTCCGTCGCGTTGTACCTCTCACCGGCCGCCTCCGCCTGCCGGTACAGGGTCTGAAGCTGTGTCAGCACCCGGGTGAGGTTCGCCGTCGGATCGGCGGCGGGCTCGGCCGCAGCGGGCACCGCCGCGAGAGCGGTCGCGGCTGCCAGCGCCGCAGTACAGACGGATCGGAGCACGCTGCCTGACATCTCGTCACCTCCGGCTGTGGGGTGGGCCGTGCGCCCCATCGTGCGAGCGCGCAACCGGGAGCGCCCGGCGGGTGGTCGATTCAGCGCAACGCGGTCACTCGTCGAGAGGGAGTGCGGCCTACCTCCGGCGTGTCAGTCCACCGGCAGCGCGTAGAAGGTCCGCTCCCGCTGGACGACGAGCATCCGGCCGCCGCCCTGCAGCGGCACATAGCGCGGGCCGCCCGGGACGTCGCCCGCACCCGCCTCCTGAAACTTCCACAGCCGCCTGCCGTCGCGCCCGGCGAACGCGGTGAGTTGCACGCCGTCGCCCGCGAGCACCGTGCCGCCGCCAGCGCTGAGCGCGGTCGCCGGGACGCTGCCCCAGACCGGCGCCTCGGTGGAGCGCCGCCACAGGGCGCGGCCCGTCGCCGTGTCGACGGCGCACACCTCCTGGTGGCGGTTGGCGACATAGAGCGCCGAGCCCCGCAGGACCCCCTTCCCGAAGGGGAAGACCCCGGTCTCACCCGGCGCGAGGGCGGCCGCGGCCAGCCGCCACAGCCGCTTCCCGCCGCTGCTGGAGTACGCGTGCAGCTCGCCCGCCGACGCGGCGAAGACCTTCTCCGCCGCATCGCCGGTCAGGGCCGCGGTGGGCCCGATGCCCGGGAGCGCGAGCGTCTGCCGCTGCCTGCCCGTCTTGCGGTCGAACGTGAGAAGCACGGACGCGCCCTTGGACGCCTTGCGTTGTACGGGGGTCAGCGACGCCGCGTCCTGACGTACGACGATGTCGGCGGGGCGGACGGCGATCAGGTCGTACCGCGGGATCGCGGGCGGCTGCCCCTTGGTGATCTGCGTGCGCCACTGCCAGGTGCGTGCGACCAGGTCGTACGCGAGGAAGTGCGCGGTGGTCGCGGCGCCTTTCTTGATGTGCCCGGTCATCCAGAGCGTGCTGCCGTCCCAGCCCGTGACGCTCCCGACGGTCAGGGTCTCGCCGGGGCCCAGGAGGGTGGTCTTGGCGACCCGGTGCTTGATCCGGCCGTCCCGTACGGAGATCCAGAGGAACTCCGACTCGCCGTCGACGAAGCAGAGCTCGGCGTCCACGGCTACGGCACGGGAGGGCGAGGCGGCCTCCGCGATCTGCCAGAGCCGGCGTCCGGTGCGCACATCCACGCCGACGGCCTGGTCACCGCCGGTCAGGACCAGCACCCGGTCGCCCGCGACGGTGGCGTTCGGCGGCGCGTCGTCCTCCTTGCCGGGGTGCTCGTAACGCCATACGGGCTCGGGCGGCACTCCGGCAACGCGGGTGCGCGGGGGTGTGGGGGCCGGTTTGGGGACGGACTTTGACGCATCGTCACCGAGGGCGTAGACACTGGCGCCGCCGAGCGCGATACCGGCGACCCCGGCGGCGATCCCGAAGAGCAGCGCACGCCGATCGGGCGCGGCGGGCGGTGGCGGGGACACGAGTGGCAGTGCCGGTGCGGGCACCGGCAGGGGTACGGCGGTCAGGGCCCGGGCGGCCGGAGGCGCGACCGGAGCAACCGGAGCGACTGGCGCGACCGGAGTGGTCCGGGCACTGGGCACCCCCAGGGCAGCCGTCGCCCGGTCGACCCCCCGCCCACGGACGACAAGGGTGTCGCCGCCGGTGACGAGCTGTCCGCCCTCGGGTGCGCCCACCGGGCCCTGGCTCCCGCCCGCATGCTGCTGGGGGATCGCATCCGTCGGACCGGGGCCCGCCTGCGCCGGCTCACCCCCCGACCGCAGGGACTCGACCTCCGCCGCCTGCGACTCCACCGCTTGGACCAGGCCCGGCGGAAGCCAGCCGTCCCGGGCCAGAGCCGCCGCGCCCTCCAGGGCCAGTTCCGCCGCCACCGTGCCCGCCGACGGGCGGTCCTCCGGGAGCTTTTCCAGGCAGCTCGCCACCAGTGGACGCAGCTCAGCGGGCACGCCGTCCAGTTCCGGCTCGGCGTGTGCGATCAGGTCCGCGTCGCCCAGCGGGGTCGTGCCCGTCGCCGCGTATGCCAGCAGCAGTCCGAGTACGAAGATGTCGGAGGCCGGTCCGGGCTTCGAACCGGCCGCCTGTTCCGGGGTCAGATAGCCGAGCCGGACGGTCAGTTGCCCGTCCGGATGCGCCTCGGCGACGACCGCCGCGCCCAGCGCGCCGAAGGCTGTCAGCCGCGGCCCGTCCGCCGCGAGCAGCACGGTGTCGGGCGCGAGGCCGTGCAGCACCGCCCCGCCCGCGTGCACCCGCGACAGGGTTTCCGCCAGCCCCGCGCCCAGGGTCCGCAGCGCCCGCTCCGGCAGCGGACCGCCGAGGGCGATCGCCTCACGCAGGCTCAGCGCCGGGACGTAGGGGCTCGCCGTCCACAGCGGATCCCCGTCCGTACGGGACTCGATGGGCGCCACCCAGCCGCCGGCGAGCCGTTCCGTCCTGCGTGTCTCCGAGCGGAAGCGGGTTCGGAAGGCGGTAAGCGCGGCGAGTTCGGGCCTGGCCACGGAGACGACCGAGACCGCGCCGTCCGGCCCGTACGCGACATAGCGGACGCAGACCGCCGACTCCCCGAAGCGCGCCAGCGCGGTGTAGGGGCCGATCTGGCGCGGATCGTCCTGCTGAAGCGGCTCCATGGCGAGCATCCCCCCTGACGGACAGTCCAGTGATCTTATGGCGCGCCGTTCGGCTTCGACCAGGGCCACTTGAGTGTGCGCCGCTCGACGCCCCCCGGTGCGTACTCGTACTTCCAGCCGCGCTGCAGGCCGAGCCGCTTGGTGTAGCCGGAGGGGACGCGCCGGTAGGCGTACACGGTCGGCGGCGTGCCGTCGTCGTTCGGGACAGGGACCTTGTACCACTTCGGGGGATGGCCGGTCGGCCCGACCAGCACCGGCAGGACGCGCCCGTCCAGCGGCCCGCCCTCGAAGGGGGTGTTCTCGCTTCTCACACGGGCCAGTCTCACGCAGGGCCCGTCCGCCGCCGTCACCGGGCGCGCCGCGGCGTGGCATGCACCCGTTGGAGTGCAGCACGGGGCCCGCCCGGCAGGCACCGTTGACGCCTCAGGAGCAGTGGCGTATCACTTTCGGCTACTGCCATAACCCCCCTTTGGGCCGGAGGTGTTACTCCTGTGAGACCGCGCCGGCCCGGGAGACGCTGATGCGTGAACCCGAACCGCTGGGTGTACCGCTCGCCGACGTCCTGCTTCTGGGCGGCACGGTCGCACCGGGACCCGGCGGCAGACCGGCCCTGTGGAATGTGTCCACGGGCAGGCCCGCCTGTCTCACCGCCGTCGCCCCGGCCACCGGCGAACAGCTGGTCAGCGCGCCGCTCGCCGACGCGGACGGCGCCTGGGCCCTCACCGCCGCGCCCGACGGCGTCTACGCGGGGACGTACAGCAACGCCCATCTGTACCGCTGGCGGCCCGGCGCGGGAGACGAGGCCGAGGATCTCGGACAGCCGCTCGACGGGGAGTCCTTCGTCTGGTCGCTGGCCTGCGACGAGGACGGCGCGATCTGGGGCGGCACCTTCCCCGGGGGAAAGGTGTTCCGCTTCGACCCGGCGGCCAAGGAGTACACCGACTTCGGGCAGGTCGTCGCGGGCCAGACGTACGTACGGAGCATCGCCTGTGCCGGCGGCAAGGTCTACTCCGGTTCGTACGCGGCCGCCCACATCGCCGAACTGGACCCGGCGACCGGGTCCGTCACCGAACTCCCTATGCCCCCGAGCCTGGACTCCGCCGAGGGAAGAGCCGTCTACGACCTGGACGCCCACGACGGACGGCTGTACGCCCGCATCGGCTCCGACCTGCCGGGACCGCTCTTCGTCTACGACCTGCAGGCCCGCGCCTGGACCGACGAGATCCCCGGCGCACACGGCCTGACGGTCGCCCCGCCCGACCCCGGCGGCGGTATCCATCTCGTCCAGTACGGCGAACTGCACCGCTACGACCCGGCCACCCGGCAGCTCAGCAGCACCGGTCTCACCTTCACCGGCAAGATGCAGAGCGTCCGCTCCTTCGGCTGGGCCGAGCTGCTGCTCGACGACTGGCCGGGCCCCAGCGTCGTGGGCACGCTCTCGCGCGGCGAGATGTTCCGCTACAACCCGGCCACCGGCGCGTACGCGATCACGGACACGGGGATCACCAAGAGCCCGATCGAGATCCTCGCGCTCGCCGCGGGCGACGGCGAGACCCTTTATGCGGGGGGCTTCCTCAACGGCGGTCTGGCCTCGGTGAACACGGCTACCGGCGCCACGGAATTCCACCGTTTCGGACAGACGGAGTGCATCCTGCCCGCCTCCGACGGTTCCGTATGGCTCGGTCTCTATCCCGAGGCCAGGCTCTACCGCTACTGGCCCGACCGGCCCTGGAACAGCCCCGAATACTCGCCGGGCGGCCCGCCCGGCACGCCCGTCAACCCCGAACCGGTCCTCAACCTCGCGCCGCATCTGCAGATGCGTGCCAAATGCCTGGTGGAGGCCGACGGGAAGATCGTCGTGGGCACGGTCCCCGAGGGCGACCGGCTCGGCGGCGGACTCGCGATCCACGATCCGGCGGCCGGGACCTACCGGTTCGTCCGGCATGTGGTCGAGGACCAGTCCGTGTTCTGTCTGACCGCGCACGAGGGTGTGGTCTACGGAGGGGCGTCGATCACCGGAGGGCTCAGCACCACCGAGTACACCCGGGAGTCGGGCGCGGTGTTCGCCTGGGACATGCAAGCGGGCGAAAAACTCTGGGAGTTGGAGCCCGTCCCCACGGAGCGGTCGGTCAGCGCCGTGGCGATCGGCCCCGACAACAGGCTGTGGGGCCTCGCCGGTCACACGCTCTTCGCGGTCGATCTCGGCAGTCAACAGGTGGTGCGTCAGTACAGGTTGGGCAGCAGAAGCGCGGCGGGGTCCATCGTGATCTCCCGGGAAAGGCTGTACGTGAGCGTGGACAACGCATTGATCTACCGGGTCGATCCCTACGCGGAGGACGATGAACCGGCGCTCGTGGTGGGCTTCGTGCACAGGCGGCTGTGTGTCCACAGTGACGGCAGCTTCTCTTTGAACCGTGGACCCGAGCTGTTCCGGGTGGTTCCCCGTTACTGACTCATTGACAGGTCAAATCCCCCGCGACTAGTTTCGGCCCAGGCCGAAACAGCCGGGCTCCGTGCTCCCTTCTCATCAGGCCTTCCGGAGGCCCCCATGAAGACAGGCTTCAAGCGCGCCACCGCACCTCTCGCACTGTTCATGCTCGCCGCCTCGCTCTC
The DNA here is from genome assembly GCF_026339995.1 of Streptomyces sp. NBC_01481. Classification (GTDB taxonomy): domain Bacteria; phylum Actinomycetota; class Actinomycetes; order Streptomycetales; family Streptomycetaceae; genus Streptomyces. The sequence goes on from NZ_JAPEPT010000005.1 coordinate 612,880, forward strand.
CGCATGCGGGGACGGCGACACGGGCTCGGACTCGAAGAAGGTCACCGTCTGGATGTATCCGGTGATCGCCGACCCGAAGGCCAGTGCGGCCTATTGGGACGGCATCGAGAAGGCCTTCGAGAAGGCGGCACCGGGCACCTCGCTCACCATCGAGCAGCAGCCGTGGGACAACCGCGACCAGAAGATCGCCACCGCGTTCGGCGGCGGAAAGGGCCCGGACGTCGTCCTGCTGACACCGGACCAGATTCCCCAGTTCTCCGCCAACGGCGCCATCAGGCCGGTGGACGGGGCGCTCAAGGACAGCGCCGGAAAGTTCCTGCCCGCGACGATGGACGCGATGAAGCAGGACGGCAAGATCTACGGCGCGCCGATCTACCAGACCATCACGACCACCATCTACAACAAGAAGCTGCTGACCCAGGCCGGTATCACTGCACCGCCCGCCACCTGGGAGGAGATCAAAGCCGCGGCCCCCAAGCTCAAGCAGAAGGGCGTGGCCCTCCTCGACTACTCCGCCAGCAACGAGGCCTCGCTGAACCTCAACTTCTATCCGCTGCTGTGGCAGGCGGGCGGCACCGTCTTCGCCAAGGACGGCAAGAAGGTCGCCTTCAACAGCCCCGAGGGCGTCGAGGCGCTCACCTTCCTCACCGACCTCTACAAGGCGGGCTCGGTCCCCAAGTCGTCGATGACGAACACCAACCTGCTGGCCGACCAGGCACTGGGCAAGCAGCAGGCCGCCATGGGCTTCTCCGTCGTCCTCGCCGACGCGGAACTGGCCGCCAAGACCTGGGGCAACGAGAACGTCGTCGTCGGCGCACCGCTCAAGGGCCCCGCCCGGGAGGTCGCCTTCGGCATCCCCGGCGCGCTCAGCGTCAACGCCAAGTCCAAGAACACGGAGGGCGCGGAGAAGTTCCTCGCCTTCATGACAGCGCCGGAGCAGATCAAGTCCCTCGGAAAGGCCAGCGGTTACTTCTCGCCCCGTACGGACGTCAGCGTGCCGAACGCCTCTCCGTACGCGAAGCAGTACCAGGCCGCACTGTCCGACGTCTGTCCCGGTGAGCCCAATCCCGCCGCACGCCAGCTGATGGGCCTGCTCGCACCGGAGATCCAGGCGGCGCTGCTGGGCAAGAAGAGTCCCAAGGACGCGCTGGACGACGCGGCCAAGGCCGCCGACGACCTGCTGGCGCGACAGCGTTGAGCGAGGCAGTCACAGACGAGGCGGTCCCGGACGAGACAGACCCGGACGGGACAGCCCCGGACGGGTCGGCCACGCGCAAGACGGCGACGCACGAGGCCGCCGCGCGCCGGCCTGGCCGGCGTCAGGGGCGGCGGCGCGAGGCCCTGGTGGGCCTCGCGTTCGTCGCCCCGATGCTGGTGCTGTTCATCGTCTTCCGTTTCGGACCGACCCTGGGCGCGGGCTTCCTCTCGCTCACCGACTACCGGCTGAGCGGCGAATGGCAGTTCATCGGGGCCGAGAACTACACGCGGCTGTTCGGCGACAACCTGTTCTGGGAGAGCCTGGGCGTCACCGCCTTCTACACCGCCGTCTACGTCCCCATGACGGTGCTGCTCGCCCTCGGCACGGCCGTCCTGCTGCATCGCACCATCTGGCTGCGGGGCTTCTTCCGCGGCGTCTTCTTCCTGCCGTACGTCACCAGCATCGTGCTGGCCGCCGTCATCTGGAAGTGGATCTACGAGGTCGACGACGGGCTGCTGAACGCCGCACTCGGCGCGCTCTCCCTCGGCCCGGTCGACTTCCTCGGCGACGAGTCGCTCGTCCTGCCCTCCATCGCGGCCACCTCCGCCTGGAAGGGCTTCGGCTACACCATGCTGATCCTTCTCGCCGGACTCCAGTCCATCCCGCGCGAGGTCACCGAGGCCGCCACCGTCGACGGCGCGAGCGCCTGGCAGCGCTTCCGCTTCGTCACCCTGCCGATGCTGCGGCCCGTGCTCTTCTTCGTCCTCGTCATCGAGGCGATCCAGGCCTTCCAGGTCTTCGACGCGATGTACGTGATGACGGCCGGCGGACCCGTCAGGGCCAGCTATTCGCTCGTCTACTTCCTCTACGACTCCGGCTTCAAGTACTTCGACTTCGGCTACGCCAGCGCGGTCGGCCTGATGCTCTTCCTCGTCGTCCTGGTCTTCTCGCTCATCCAGCGCCGGCTCATCGGCAGAGAGGTGGACTGATGGGAGGCCGGCTGAGACTGCCCGTACTGCTGATCCTGGTCGCTTTCGTGACCGTCACACCCTTCGCGGTCATGGTGCTGGTCGCCTTCGCCCCGCCCGGTGGCCAGACGCTGCCCGGGGCCTTCGACATCACCCGGGCGACCTGGCAGAACTTCTCCGACGTCCTGGTGGGCGCGGACATCACGCGCTGGGCGCTCAACTCACTGATCTACTCGCTCGTTTCGGTCGTGCTCATCCTGCTGTTCTCCTCGATGGCCGGATACGCCTTCGCCAAGAAGCGGTTTCCCGGGCGCGAGGTGCTCTTCTGGGCGTTCCTGGCGACCTTGATGGTGCCCTTCCAGGCGACCCTCATCCCGTACTACATCCTCGTCTCGAAGATGGGCGGTGTGGACACCTACTGGGGCCTGATCGTCCCGACCCTGGCCAACTCCCAGGCCGTGTTCCTGATGCGGCAGTTCATGTACCAGCTGCCCGACGAGCTCTTCGAGGCCGCGAAGATCGACGGTGCCTCCGAATGGCGTATCTACACCACCATCGTCATCCCGCTGATCCGGCCGATCCTCGCCACGCTGGGCGTCTTCGTCTTTCTCTGGCACTGGAACGACTTCCTGTGGCCGCTCGTCATCGGCCAGTCCACACAGATGCGCACGCTCACCGTCGGCCTTGCCACGCTCGCGGGCGAGGACGTCGCGATCAACCAGATCATGGCGGGGGCGACCATCACGGTGGTTCCCTGCCTGCTCGTCTTCGGGCTGCTGCAGCGCTATCTGACCGACTCCATCGCCACCAGCGGCCTCAAGTCCTGAGGTTCAGCCGCCCAGCCGGGGCAGCACCTTTGTGCCGAACGTCTCGATGGCGCTCAGGGCGTCCGCCTGCGGCATGCCGGGCGGCTGGATGCGCAGCACCACCCCGTCGGCGCCCATCTCGCCGTACGCCTCCAGCCGCTCGACGCACCCGTCGACCGAACCGATCACCGAGCGCGCCTCGATGTCGTCCCACTGCTGGGCGTAGCGGGCCGCGTCGGCCGAGGTGCGCTTCCAGTCGCCGTATGCGTCGTACAGACCGCGCAGCGGGGCCTCCAGCGCGGCCCGGGCCTGCTGCGAGGTGGCGGCGGCACAGCCCTCGCGGCAGACGATGACCTCGGCGCCCAGACTCGCGGCGCCGCGCGGGAAGGAGCGGTACTCCTCGATCTTTCGGGGCAGTTCGGAGTCGAGCTCGTTGAAGGAGGTCGTCCAGCCGTCGCACGTCCGGGCCGTGCGCTCCAGGGCCGCGGAGACCCGGCCGCCGTTCCAGATCCGGGGCCGTGGGGACTGCACCGGGCGCGGCGAGAGAAAGGCATCCTCCACCGAGGTCCAGCGGCCGTGATGGGTGACCTTGTCCTCGGTCCACAGCCGGGTGACCAGCTCCAGGCACTCCTCGAAACGGGACACGCGCTCGCGCGGCAGGGTGCCGAACAGCGTGAACTCCTCCGGCCGGTAGCCCAGTACGAAACCGGCCGTCAGCCGCCCGCCCGACAGCACGTCGATGTGCGCGAGGGTCTCGGCGAGCCATACCGGCTGGTAGACCGGCGCGATCAGCCCGGCCGTGGCGAGGCCGATCCGCTCGGTGTGCGCGGCGAGATACGCCAATGAGGTGAGCGCCTCGTGATAGCCGGGCCGGTGCAGATGCCGCTCGCCGAGCACCACCCAGTCGAATCCGGCCTCCTCGGCCAGCCGCACCTGCTCCACGGCATCGGCCAGACGCGGCCGGTCTGCCGCGTCCGCGTAGAGATTGACGTACAGGCCGAGACGCATGGGACGCTCCTTTACGGTCCGGACCGTAAAGGCTAGCGTGTCGCCAACGACCGCAACAGACGGGAGAGATCGCCCATGACCGCGACGCCCACCTCCGCGACGGAGGACCTGGTGCGGCGGCTGCGCGGCACCGTACTGCCCGCGGTGGCCACGCCCATGGACCCCGGCGGGGTGGTGGACTTCGGCGCACTGCGCGGGTACGCGGAGCGGATCGCGGCCGAGCGGATCGGCGGTGTGGCCGTCTGGGCGCACACCGGCCGCGGCCTCCACCTCTCCGAGTCCGACCGCCTTCAGGTGCTGCGCACCTGGCGGGAGGCGGTCCAAGGGCCGATCGTGGCAGGTGCGGGGGTGCCACGATCGGCCCGCGCGAGCAACTTGCGGGAAGCCTGGGACGCCACCGTCGCGATGGCGGTCCAGGCGGCCGACCTCGGCGCGGACGCGGTCATGGTCTACCCGCTGGCGCAGTTCGCCTCCCGGCCGGCCGGGGAGGGGGAGGCGGTACGTCTCCACGAGCGGGTCGCCGAGGCGAGCGGGCTGCCGGTGCTCGGCTTCTTCCTCCACGGCGAGGCGGGCGGCTACCCATACCCGCCCGACCTCATCCGCCGGCTGCTTGCCCTGCCGTCGGCCGCCGGGGTCAAACTCGCCACGCTGGACCGCGCGATGGCCTGCCAGGACGCGATCCGCGCGGCGCGGTCGAGCGGGAAGCTCGCCATCACCGGCGAGGACCGGATGTTCGGCCCGTCCCTGATGTGGGGCGCGGACGCGGCACTGGTGGGCATCGCGGCGGCGAGGGTGTCGCTGACGGGGGCGGTGCTGGACGCATGGAACGCGGGGGACTACGGGGCGTTTGTGCGGGCGTCGGGTCGGCTGGACCGCTTCGCGGAGGCGACGTTCCGGGATCCGATCGAGGGGTATGTGCAGCGGATGCTGTGGGCGGGGGTGTGGGAGGGGTTGATCCCTGAGCATGCCGCTCACGATCCGTACGGACCCGAACTCCCGGTGGGGGAGCGGGATGCGGTGGTGCGGTGCCTGGAGGGGCTGGCGAAGGAGCCCGACTAGGCGCGGGCGTCCGGGGTGGGCGGTGCGCCTGCGGCGGGCCTGTTCCCCTACCCGCCCCTTCCCGAACTGGGGCTCCGCCCCAGACCCCGCGCCTCAATCGCCGGCGAGACTGAGATGTGCGGCAGGGCCGCACATCCAGCCCGTCCGGCGCTTGAGGACACGCCCGAAGGGCGTACGGGGGTCCAGGGGGCGAAGCCCCCAGTTCGCGCCGCGAAGCTGGCAGGGGTCTGGGGCGGAGCCCCAGTTACGGGAAGGGGCGGGTAGGGGAAAGCGCCGCAGGCAACCCGAACAACCGCACCGCGTTCCCCCACAGCACCCTCTCCAACTCCTCCGGAGTAAACCCCGCATCCCGCACCACCCCCAACGCCACGCACGGATCGATCAGCGTCGCGTCCGTGCCGAAGAGCAGGCGTTCGACCGGGACCCCCGCCTCCCTTGCGTAGGCGATGCGGCCCGCGTCCGTCGCCGTGCGGCAGTGCTCCAGGTAGAGGCGGTCGCAGGACGCGGCCGCATGCGCCGCCTCGCGCCACGCGTCGCCGCCCGCGTGGCCCATGATCACGCGCAGGCCCGGGCGGGACGCCAGGAGTTCCGGCAGGAGGGTGACCTCGTCGCCCCAGGTGTGCAGCAGCAGCGGTACGCCCGCCTCCGCGACCACGTCGAACGCCTCCGTCATCGCCCGCGCCCCGGGCAGCTGCCCCGGATAGTGCGTGTGGATCTTCGCCCCGACGAACCGCCCCGAGTCCAGGCAGCGCCGCAGATCCGCCGCGCTCTCCTCGGGCCGGTTGGGGTTCACCACGGCGTATCCGTACAGCCGGGGCTGCTGCGCGAGCACCTTGCTCAGTGCCGCGTTGCCGCCGACCGCGTCGTACACGACCGCCTCCGACGCGGAGACCAGTTGCAGGTCGATGCCGTAGCGGTCCATCTGCCGCAGATTGTTCTCCGCGTCACCGGCGGTGAGGTGGAACTGCCAGCGGCCCACATGGGCGTGCACATCGATGATCGGCATCAGGCCAGCAGCTCCTCGACGTTCTTCGTAGAGATCGCGGCGCGGTCGTCGTCCGTGATGTCCGCGTACCGCAGCCGCAGCGTCTGCGGCGAGATGTCCATGAACGGGGTGCGCGAGCCGAAGACGAGATGGCGGGGGCCCACCGTCTCCACCACGCGCTCGATGGAGTCGGGTCCCGACAGCATCCGGGTGGTGGCCCGGAATCCGGGCTCCTCGCGGGCCATCAGCAGGAAGTCGGCCAGCAGATAGGCGTGCAGGTCGAGGAAAAGGACATCGGCGCCGAGGCCCATGAGTGGCGGGCCGAAGCGGCGGGGGTCGCCGTCGTGGAGGAGTGTCAGGCCGCGTTCCAGGGCGAGCGAGACGACCCGGCGGTAGCCGGGGAAGCCGGGCTCGGCCATCTGCTCGATCGTGAACAGCCGCAGGAACCGCACTCCGGCCGCGGCCAGTTCGTCCAGCCGGTCCTCCGCGGTCAGCGCGTCCCGTACGTCGATAGTGCCGACCGGAAGCAGCTCCGGGCAGTCGGCGAGGTCGCGCACCGTCTCGGCGTTGCCTTCGCCGTCGTCGAAGAGCGGGCCGCGCGTCGACAGGGCCAGCGCACAGGCTACGGGCGAACGGCCCAATCGCTCGCGGACCTCCGGGAGCCCGATGTCGCGGTGGTGCCGAAGCCACGGCCCGTACAGCACGTCCACGTCCCAGCCGATGAACTCCTCGGCGGACGGACGCAGCCACTCGTACGCGCTCATCGGTCTTCCCCGTCGGCCAGGGCACGGGCGATCCGGTCCACGTCGTCCTCCGAGTACCCCTCGTTCCACTGGAGCACCAGCAGCGTACGGTCGATCAGCCGCTCCGCACGGGGACAAAGGCCCGGTGGATATCCGGGCAGTGCCGGGTTGGCGTACAGCGGGCGCTCCAGATAGCCGGGCAGTGCGGGAATGCCCGCGGCCTGGAGGTTCTTGGCCCAGCGGGCGTTGTCGTCGACCAGCAGCGGCACCACCCACCAGGCGTGCCCCGCGCGGCGCGTGGGCATTTCGACGCCCGGGATCCCGGCGATCGCCGCGGCCAGCTGTTCCGCGCGCTCCCGCCGTACGCGTACGACGTCCGCGACCTTTGTGAGCTGGGCGCGGGCGACCGCCGCGACGAGCTCGGGCATCCGGTAGTTGAGGCCGGGCTCCCGGTGGATGCGGCCCTCGGCGCGGTCCCAGCCCTTGTCCATGAACAGCCGCATATGGCGGGCGAGTGCCGGGTCGTCGGTGAGCGCGAGGCCGCCGTCGCCCGCGGTGATGTGCTTGTACTGCTGAAGGCTGAAGCAGGCGATGTCTCCCACGGTGCCGAGCAGCCGGCCGTCGGCGTCCTCGCCGAGCCAGGCCTGGGCGCAGTCCTCGATCAGTACGAGTCCGTGCCGGTCGCACACCGCGCGCAGCGTGTCGATGTCCGCCGCGCTGCCGAAGAGATGCACGGCGATGACGGCCTTGGTGCGCGGCGTGACGGCGGCTTCGACCGCTGCGGGGTCGAGGTTGCCGTCCTCGGCGCGTACGTCGGCGAACACCACCTGTGCCCCCTGCGCCAGTACGGGCGCGACCGTGCCGAAGTCCGAGATCGGGGTGGTGACGACCTCGTCGCCCGGGCCGACCCCGGCCGCGGCGACCGCCAGATGCAGCGCGGCCGTCCCCGAACTGCAGGCAACCGTGTGCGCGCGGGAGTACATCCCGCTCATCTCGGCTTCGAGGGAGCGTGCTTCACTGCCGAAGGCGCTGCACAGGACGGTGGAGTCCAGCACGCGCAGAACCGCTGCCCGTTCCTCCTCGCCGAAGGTGCGGCCGCGGGCGTCGAGAACTGTGGGCAGTGGCATTTCCCGTTCGGGCATCGGGGCACTATCCTCTCCGCAAGCATGCGGTTATGGCCTGGGCCGAAATTAGAACCGCGGTTGCCGGGCGTCAACCCCGTCCAGAAGTACCGCAGAACCACTCCAGAAGAACGGAGACCGGCCGATGGCTCTCACGGTCGGCGTGATCGGTCCCGAGGACCTTGTGCCCAAGGTGGTCGCGGTCGGCGGCTCGTCCGGGGCCGACCGTCTTGTGCCGCTCCCGTACCGCCACGAGGACGAGACCCTCGACGTGGTCGCGCGGGCGCAGGCCGACGTGGACGCGCTGCTGTTCACCGGCGTCGTGCCGCACACCCTCGCGACGGCCGCCGGTCTGCTGGACCGGCCCGCCATGTATGTCCCGTACAACGGCGCGACCCTGCTGCGGGCGCTCGTCGAACTGCTCCGGCTGGGCCACGACGTCTCCCGGATCTCCATCGACACGCTGCGCCGCAGCGAGGTCATGGAGACGCTCACCGAGGCCAAGCTGCCCACCGAGCATGTGCATGTACTGCCCTACCGGCCCGGGCTGACTTCGCAGGACCTGGCGGAGTTCCATCTCACCGCCCGCGACAAGAAACAGACCAGGGTCGCCCTGACCTGCCTCGGCTCGGCCTTCCACCTGCTCGACCACGAGATGCACGCCGTACGGCTGGCACCCTCCCGGCACTCCATACGTTCCACGCTCCAGGCCCTCGTCCTCGCCACCGCGGGCGCGCACAGCGGAGACGCCCAGGTCGCGCTCGGCATCGTCGACCTCCCGGCCGCCGACAGCGAACTCGCCGCCGACCTGCGGGTACTGGGCGGCAGCCTCGCCGATCTGCCCCACGGGGAGCGGCTGGTCGTCACCACCCGGGGCGTGCTGGAGGAGGTCAGCGAGAAGTTCACCCGCCTGCCCTTCCTCAGCGATCTCGCCGCCCGGCACGGCGCCGCGCACGTCGGCTTCGGACTCGGCCGCACCGCCGCGGAGGCCGAATCGCTCGCCAGGCGCGCGGTCAACCGGGCCCGCTCGGTGGGCCCGGTCGCCGGGGTCGTCTCGATGACCGACGACGTCGACATCGTGATCGACGCGGAACGGTCCTCCGGGACGGCGGTCCCCGGCCCGGAGAGCACGGTCATGCTCGCCCGCCGTGTCGGACTGAACGCCACAACACTCGACCGGCTGCGCGAACTGGCCGCGCAGGACGCTGACGAGGGCATCACCGCCCTCCGCGTCGCCGAACACCTCGACGTCCAGCAGCGCACGGCCCGCCGCATCCTCAAGCGCCTGGAGCGGGCGGGGGTCGCCGTGCCGACGGGCAGCCGCCAGGAAGGCCAGACCGGCCGCCCGCCGATCGTCTACCGGGTACGCCTTTAGGGGGTGTCGTTCGGATCTTGCCGGGCTCGCGTGCCCTGGCACGCACGCTCACTGCGTTGTCGTCAGTCGCCGACGCTCCGCGTCGGCTCTCCCCCTGCCTTCGGCGGGGGGACCCCCATCCTCCGGCCTGCGATCGCACGCACCACAGTGACATCAGCCGCTCCGCGGCGGGCCGCTCACTGACCCGGCCTGATCCAAACGACACCCCTGGCCACCCCCCCCCACACGCGCCCGCTCCCTTACGGTCCGGGCCGTAACTCGAAGGAGCCGTGCTTGAAGATCGCCTCGGTCCACACGCGCGTCGTCAGGGCACCGTACCGGCGCCCCTTCGTCATCAGCAGCGGAACCAGCCCCGAACTGATCAGCCTGGTCGTCGAAGTACGCACCGCCGACGGCGAGTCCGGCTTCGGCGAGGCGTCCCCCATGACCGCCTACACCGGAGAGACCCTCGCCGGTCTCGAGGCCGCCCTCACCGAACACGCCGCCCCCGCACTCATCGGCCGCGACCCGCGCGATCTGGCCGGAGCGCACACCGCGATGGACGCCGCGATCCGCGGCCAGCATCTCGCCAAGGCGGCCCTGGACATCGCGCTGCACGACCTCGCGGCGCGGGCGGCGGGCTGGCCCGTCCATCTGCTGCTGGGTGGCTGCGTGCGCCCGCGCGTCCCCACCACCTGGGTCGTCGGACTCGGCACCGTCGAGGAGATGGTGGAGGAGGCGACCGCGTACGCGGCGAAGGGCTTCACCCACATCAAGGTCAAGGGCGGCGAGGACCCGGATCTGGATGTGGGACTGGTCCGGTCCGTACGCGAGTCCGTGCCCGACTCCGTCGAACTGTCCCTCGACGCCAACGAGGGCTACGACCCCGGCACGGCCGCCAGGACCGTGGCCCGGCTCGCCGACGCGGGCCTCGATCTGGTCGAACAGCCCCTGCCACGCTGGGACTTGACCGGTATGGCGGCGCTGCGTGGCGGTGGCGGGGTGCGGGTGATGGCCGACGAGAGCATGCAGTCGCCGCACGACGCGCTGGAGATCGTCCGCCGTGGCGCCGCGGATGTCCTCAACATCAAGATCCTCAAGGTCGGCGGGCTCCACCGGGCGCGTCAGGTCGCGGCGGTGGCGGAGTCCGCGGGCCTCGCGGTGAAGATCGGCACGATGCCGGAACTGGGCGTCGCGTCGCTGGCTGCGGCGCATCTGGCCGCGGCGCTTCCGCATGCGACGGTGCCGGCGGATCTGGTGGGTCCACTGCTGGTGGATGCGGAGCCGCTGGCGCCGGGGGCGTTTGCGGGGGTGGTGGACACGGGGTGGGTGGAGGTTCCGGGGGGCCCGGGGCTGGGCCACGAGCTGTGACGTTTCGCGGGGCAGGGGTTGCGCCTGCGGCGGGCCTGTTCCCCTACCCGCCCTCCCCCAGACTCCGTCCGGGGGGACCCCCAACCTCCCCGCGCCTCAAACGCCGGAGGGGCTGAACTTCAGCCCGTCCGGCGTTTGAGGACATGCGGCCGAAGGTCGCATACGGGGTCCGGGGCGAAGCCCCGTGGGGGGTCTGGGGGCTTGCCCCCAGTTACGGGAAGGGGCGGGGTGGGGAACAAACCCCGCGCAGCGGCACCCGCACCCCCTACCGCGAACCCCCCGCCTCGCCCATGACCACCCCCACCCGCCCCGCCAGCTTCCCCACCGCCCCCGACGGCGTCTCCAGTGCCACGAGTTCCGCGAGCGCCTCCGCCGTCTGCGGATCCGTCGCCGCCGTCGCCGCGAGCAGCGCGATGAGGTGGTCCAGCAGCCAGTCCCGCAGCTCGGCCGTCGACGGCTGCTTCCCCTCGTCCAGCCAGATCAGGGACGCCGCCTCGACCGCCGCGATCCAGGTGCGCACCATCATCCGCAGCCGTGGTCCCGGCCGGTCCGCGCCGATGTGGACGAGGATCTGTTCGGCCGCGGCCCGCCGCACCTCGTCGACGATCGCGCTCGTACGGGACGTCTCGGCGACGCTTCCGCCGCGCAGCAGCGCGCTGAATCCGGCGTCGTGCTCGTCGACGAAGACGAGATAGCGGTCAAGCACCCGGGCGACCCGCTCGGTCGGCGGGCCCGTGGGCGGCTCCGTGAAGCACAGTTCCAGCTGGTCCGCGGCGGACCGCAGCGCCGTTTCGTACAACTGCTGCTTGCCGCCGGGGAAGTAGCGGTAGACGAGGGGCCGCGAGACCCCCGCCGCCTCGGCCACGTCGTCGAGGGATATCTCGTCCGGCGGCTGGTGCGCGAAGAGGGTGAGCGCGGCCGCGAGGAGCTGTCTGCGGCGCTCCTCGACGCTGAGCCGCCGGTAGGCACGGGTCGCTGGAGCGGGACTGGTCATGCTCGCAGCGTATGCCCTGTGCGGGATCAGGCGAGGAGTCCTGAGCGCTTCCACAGCCGCCGCCCCGGCCCCCGCAGGACGCCGATGTCGTCGAGGAAGTCCGTCAGCCGCTTCGCGCCCGACTGCATCACCTCTCGCCGGTGTCCGCTCGCGCGGACCTGGGCGACCGCCTCGCGCCGGTCGAGGCCGATGTTCGTGTACACCTGCGGATTCACGAAGCAGATGGAGAAGACCCGCGCCGCCTCCCCGCAGCTGAGCCGGGTGAACTCCTGCTCCCAGCGCGGCGCGGTCACCATCTGGCGGCGCAACTCCTCGCGGGCGTACCGGACATGGCGCGCCTCCTCCACCACGTGGATTCGGGTCACCCCGCGCGTCAGGGTCTGGACGCGCTCGTCGGGGAAGGTCAGCCGCTGCATCCAGTCGAGGATCTCCTCGCCGAGCAGTGTCGCCGCGAAGGAACCGGGCGTGGTCGAGATCGTCTTCAGGACGCGCCCCAGATTGTGGTAGATCCGCGGTGGGGGATACGCCGGTGTCCCGCCCTTCTGGATCATCCTGGCGAACATCATCGAGTGCCGGCACTCGTCGGCGATCTCGGTGAGCGCGTAGCGCACGTGGTTGCTGGTCACGGGCTTGTCGTAGATGTGCCGCACCAGCAGCTGCATCAGGATGATCTCGAACCAGATGCCGAGCGAGGCGAGTGCCGCGGACTCGTGCCGGGCCAGGTCGAAGCGCTGCTTCTCGGACATCTTGTGCCACAGCGGGGTGTCGTAGAGGGAGAGCAGCTCCGGTGGCCAGAACCACTTGCCCTCCTCGACCGGGGCGTCCCAGTCGAGTTCCTTGTCGGGGTCGAAGGAGTGCTTGGCGGAGGACTCGAGCAGGCGCTCGGCGACCTGTTCGCGGTCGCGGAGCGGGCCGAGTGCGTCGCGGAGCAGCCGGATGTCCTGTTCGGGCACTGTCGTCATGGCCATTATGAGACTCCCTGTCAGTAAGCCCGTCAATCCCTTGCGTACGACTTGTTGACTCTTCGTCTACCAACGTGTGAGCCTGCCAAGTGGCCTTCGGTATACGGGATATGAGGCGAAGGAGTCGCCGGTGTCGACGTACGACCGCTACACAAACGCCCCCGAAACCCTCCACTGGCAGGTCCCGGCCTCCGGCGCCGCCCGCTTCAGCTGGGAGTACGAGGACGGCCGCGACCGGCTCCTCGCGCTCTATCAGAAGGGCAAGGACAAGCAGTGGGACGGCGCCAAGCGCATCGACTGGGACCTGGAGGTCGATCCCTGCGACCCGCTCGGCACCCCCGACGAGGCCCTCACCCTCTACGGCTCACGCCACTGGGCGAAGATGACCGAGAAGGACAAGGGTGAGCTGCGCAAGCACTACACGTCCTGGCAGTTCAGCCAGTTCCTGCACGGCGAGCAGGGCGCGATGGTGTGCGCCGCGCGGATCGTCGAGTCGGTCCCCGATCTGGACGCGAAGTTCTACTCGGCCACCCAGACCATGGACGAGGCCCGGCACGCCGAGATCTACGGCCGGTTCCTGCACGAGAAGATCGGGATGCTCTACCCGGTCAACGACAACCTCCAGGGACTGCTCGGCGACACCCTGCGCGACTCCCGCTGGGACATGCCGTATCTGGGCATGCAGGTCCTCATCGAAGGCCTCGCGCTGGCGGCGTTCGGCCTGCTGCGGGACACCACCGACAAGCCGCTGCCCAAGCAGATCCTCGCGTACGTCATGCAGGACGAGGCCCGCCATGTCGCGTTCGGGCGGATGGCGCTGCGGGACTACTACAAGGAGCTCAGTGACGCGGAGCTGCGCGAGCGCGAGGAGTTCGTGATCGAGGGCTGCTATCTGATGCGCGACCGGCTCAGCGGGGTGGAGGTGCTGGAGAACTTCGGCATCCCCAAGCAGGAGGCTGCCGAGCTCTCCGAGCAGTCGGAATACCTGCAGCTGTTCCGCAAGCTGCTGTTCAGCCGGATCGTTCCGTGCGTCAAGGACATCGGGCTGTGGGGCGAGCGGCTGCAGCAGGCCTATCTGGACATGGGCGTCTTCGAGCTGGGTGACGCCAACCTCGACCTTCTGATGTCCCAGGACGAGGAGATCGCCGAACAGCTCGACCGCGAACGCTTCGCCGTGGAGGAGCAGGCCCGGGTCTCGGAGGTCGAAGAGGCGATCGCACAGGGCGCGCAGGAGGCTTGGAACAGCTACTGAGGTTGAACTCGTGGTGTCGTCTGCCGTCAGGGTTGGTGGTCAAGGCGGTTTCGGCGAGGCAGCCGTCTATGAGGTCGCCGTGGGACTGGATGTGCCGTAAGCCTCGGCGGATGCGTCGGATGAGGTGCTCCGGCGTCACGAGCCGTCGCCCCCTACGACTCCACGAGTTCAACCTCAGTAACAGCCCTCGTGAATGGCCGCCAGCAAAGCCGACGGCCATTCACGAAATAACTTGAGCCCCTAGCGGTTAAACCCACCGCTGGTAAAAGTTGCCCTGGTCGGTACTTGTGTAGACGGAACCGCTGGAGTTGCTATCCAGGACCCGGCCGGTGGCCTTGTTCGTCAGGCGCCAGCCAGAGGAATACTTGACTTCGTGCCACTTCTGGTTTTTGCCACCGTTGCAGCCGATGCCATACACGTTGCCATCGCTATCGCTGTCCAGGCACTTGTCTCCCTGGCTGTACCCGGCCCACCTGAGAGTGAAGGAGCCGTCAGAGTTCTTGGTCTCGTACCAACCGCCAACGTTCCGATTGTCCGTAACCACCTTGGTTCCGGTGCCGAAGAGGCCGGTGTCCATGCCGAGCCAGAGGCCCGTTGCCGCGTTCTTCCACGTCACCTTGGTCTGCGCTGCGCTTGCAGCCGACGTGACCTCAGCCTGTGCAGCAAATGCACTGCCTGAGGTCGAAAATAGCGCAACAGAGGCCAGTGCGGTTGCCGATAGAGCCAACGTTATTCGCTTCATCTTCATGAAGTCCCCCCTCTAGCAAATTCCATGTAGCGCACTCTCCTGAAAGAGTCGAAGCATTGCTGGTCAAGCAACGCGGCGTCACGCTAACAAGGGGTGATCACACTTCGCAAGCGTTTAAAGTATCGTATAGATTAATAGCCAATATGCAAAATTGCACGACATGTGCCACTTTGATCCCACCGCGCGCCGCCATGACCGTCGGATTGGCACTCGAATTATTTATAAAAGATCCAAGCGAGGTGGCCTGTAACGCCCCTGGTAAGATCGCCGGTCTATGTGCGAACATTGGAGGCAAGGGTAGTGAAGCAGTGAAGCGCGATGGTTTTAATAAGGTGCTGACGATACCTAATGCGCTGAGTGCCCTACGCGTCGCTGGAGTTCCCATATTCCTCTGGCTCGCGCTTCAGCCGTACTTTGGAAATCCAAGCCTTGATGGTTGGGCCATTTCCCTTCTGGTGGTAAGCGGCGGAACCGATTACCTTGATGGCAAGCTGGCCCGCAGGTGGAATCAGGTAACTCGCCTCGGGCAAATCTTGGACCCGGCCGCAGATAGGCTCTATACGGTATCAACGCTTCTGGCACTGCTGCTGCGGGACATCATCCCTTGGTGGTTCTTGCTGCTGCTTCTTGCGCGAGACATATTTATGGCATTCAATATTGCCACCCTGCGGAGAATTGGATACGGTCCGCTCCGGGTGAATTTCATTGGGAAGGCGGCTACATTTAATCTAATGTACGCCTTCCCTTTGCTCCTCTTCGCGGACGGCGAAGATTTTCTCGCCGACTATGCTCGAATATTCGGATGGGCGCTAGCTATCTGGGGGGCGGCGTTGTACTGGTGGTCCGCTGCGCTTTATGCGACTCAAGTGCACCAGTTGAGGGGAAAATCCCTCTGCGATCATAGCAATGCGTAGCAGCCAATACTGGGGTTACTGAGGTTGAACTCGTGGAGTCGTAGGGGGCGACGGCTCGTGGGTCCTGCGGTAGCACTGGTCGTGGAGCTTGCGTCGGCTCGGTCCTGGCGGCGTGAGCCTGGAATTGATGTTGCGGGTTGGTCGGGCTCTCCGACCGGACCGCCCCTCATACTGTCCAGGCTCAAGGCCGGTCCGGTCTCAGTTGTCTGAGTGAGCCGCGCAGTCGCGGCAGAGCCCCGGCCATCCGCCGCGGGGGCAACGGACGACCGGGACTACTACGGGGGCACGGGGCCCCCTTCCCTGCTGGCGGGGGCGCGAGCAGGGCGTCTTGAAGCGGCGTCAGGCCAGGGCCGCTATCGGTTGTTCCGGCGAGTCGAGCCAGGCGGTTTGCCCTTCCGCAGTCTGTACATGCGATCCCGCTTTCCCGAGTCCATCCATCAGGGGACTCGGCCCTCACGATACGAACCACCGGGAGCACCCGGCCTACCGGTGAGCATGTTCAAGCCTTCACCGGAGCCGCTGACCAGCGATCTTGGATGTGTCTAAGCAGGCATTGACTTGGGTGTTGTCTTCGCGCGACCTCAGGCCGCCGCCAAACATCCACTCCGGACCCCTCCTCGCCCAGGACCCCGACGAGAACGTCCGCTTCGTGGTCGCCACGCGCCCCGACCTCACCGAGGAACAGCGGGCAGGCATCTACGTCGACTTCGACCTGCGCGGCCACTGCTCCCAGCTCGACTGGGTCATGGCGCTGCACGATGACCCCGACGCCATGCGCCGCCTGGCCGCCTCCTCCCACCCCCTCGTGCGCAGAAGCGTCCGCAACTTCGAATAATGGGTGGTCAGGACGACCACGGCCCGGTCCCTGCTGCGAAGCAAGCCGCGCAATGGCGCTGCGCCTGCACGGGGTAGTGCGGCCGCTGCCCCAACCTGCACGGCCAGGCTGCCTACGGCACACGAAGCCGTCCGCCGCGCCCGCGACCCCGTTCACCGGGCAGTGGCCGTCGACGAAATTGTGTGTCTCTCCGCCGCGACCGCCATTTCGAGGAGCGAGATGTCCGTGCCGCGGGCCGTCACCAGTTGCAGGCCCACCGGACAGCCGTCGCTCGTGAAGCCTGCCGGGATGCTGGCCGCCGGATGGCCGCTCAAGTTGAACGCCCAGGTCAGGGCTGTGGAGTAGAGCTCGCCCGGGCCGTCGTGGCCGTGTGGGCGGTTCGGGGTCGCCGGGGTGAGGAGCAGCTCCGTGTCCGCGAACAGTCCGGCCAGGCGGCGGTCGTTCTCCGCCCGCACGTCAGCGGCGGTCGCGGGCTCCCCGCGCCGGGTCGACTGCCATGCGTCCTTCGGGTCGAGCAGGGTGAAGGGCCGCCTGTCGACGCGTACGACACCTGCCGACGCCAGCCGGTCCACCGCCGACCGGGCGACCGACTCCACCTCCGGGTCGGTCTCGGCGTACCCCAGGTCAGGTGACCAGCGCGCCCGGAGCGGCAGGGGCACCCGGACCGTCTCATAGCCGTCCAGGACACACCTCAGATAGGCCCGCGCGTCCGCCGCCGAGCGGGTCAGCACACCCGCCGACGCCAGGCCCGTCCGGTCTGGGGACGGCAGCAGCCCGTTCGTCGTCTTCAGGCCGAACACCCCGCACCACGCCGCCGGGATCCGTACCGAACCCGCCCCGTCGCTTCCCGTGGCCAGCGGCACCATCCCCGCCGCGACGGCCACCGCCGAACCCGCAGACGAACCGCCCGGCGTACGGTCCGCGCGCCACGGGTTGCGTGTGGGGCCGTGGGCGCCGAGACCCCACGTCTGCCAGTACGTGCCGGGGCCCGGCACCGACGTCGAGCCGACCGGGACCGCGCCCGCCGCCATCAGCCGCCGGGCCGCGTACGAGCGGATCCCAAAGAGCCCTTTCACCGCGAACGGCACACCGGACAGGGGGAGTCGGTGATCCGCACGGTGCGCGAGCGCCCGCTCGGGCCAGACCTCGACAAACGCGCTCAGCCCGGGATCGAGCCGCCCGATCCGCTCCAGCGCCTGTTCCACCACCATCCGGTCAGTCTCTCAGCGCCGCCTCCATCACCGCCCGGGCGATCGGCGCCGCGCTGCCCCCGCCGCTGATCTCGCCGCGTACTTCGGACGCGTCCTCGACCACCACCGCCACAGCGACCGCCGGGCGGATCGCGTCCTGCGCCTGGGCCCAGGAGATGAACCAGGCGTACGGCGTGGCGGAGTTGTCGAGCCCGTGCTGTGCCGTGCCCGTCTTGCCGCCCACCCTCGCCCCTTCGATCGCGGCGTTCTCGCCGGTGCCCTCCTCGACCGCCCTGATCATCAGCTCCTGGAGCTGCTGGGCCGTCGCCGGGCTCATCGCCTGGCGGTACGAGACCGGGGTGTTCTGCGCGAGCGTGTGGCCGTTCGAGCGGGTCACCCGGTCCACGAGATAGGGGCGTTTGAGATCCCCGCCGTTGGCGACCGCCGCCGAGACCATCGCCATCTGAAGCGGAGTGGCCGTGGTGTCGAACTGCCCGATCGAGGAGAGCGCCACCTGGTCGACGCTCATCCGGCGGTCGAAATTGGATGTGGCGACGGCCGAGGGAATCCTCAGCGACGCGTCGTTGAAGCCGAACCTGCCTGCCGTGTCCAGCATTCCGGCCAGCCCGACCTGGACCCCGATATGCGCCATCACGGTGTTGCAGGACCACTGGATGGCATACGCGAGGGAGGCATCGCCGCAGCCCCTCGCCGCGTTGGGGAGCGTGGTGCGGGTCCCGGGCAGGACATACGGATCGGGTGCGCCGCTCGGCTCGTCGACATCGCCGACCACGCCCGAGTCCAGCGCCGCCGCCGCCGTCACGATCTTGAAGGCGGAGCCGGGCGGATAGGTCTGCCGGATGGCCCGGTTGAGCATCGGCTGATGGCCCGACGCATTGAGCCTCGCCCACGCGGACTTGACCGGGGGCCCGGTGCCCGAGAGCTCTGCGGGGTCGTACGACGGGCTGCTGACCAGCGCCAGGATCTTCCCGGTCGACGGCTCGATCGCGGCGACCGCGCCCCGCCGTCCGCCCAGGCCGTCGAACGCGGCCCGCTGCAGGGAGGGCTTGATGGTGGTGACGACCCTGCCGCCGGGCGATTCGCCGCGGCTGATGTCGTTCCAGAAGGGCAGTGGCGCGAGCATCGGGGCCGAGCCGGAGAGGATGCCGTCCTCGGCGTTCTCCAGCAGGCTGGTGCCGTAGGTCTGCGAGGAGTAGCCCGTCACGGGCGCGTACAGCGGGCCTTGGGTGTAGGTGCGCTCGAAGCGCAGCTGCTGGCCGGAGTCCCTGGAGCCGGTGACGGGCCGGCCGCCGACCAGGATGTCCCCGCGAGGATCGTCGTAACGGGCGATCGCCACACGCCGGTTGGCCGGGTTCTTGTCGAGCGAGGTGGCCTCGAGGATCTGCACCCGGGCGGCGTTGACGAGCAGCGCGGCCAGAAGCAGCAGGCACAGGACGGCGGCCCGCCGGATGTAGCGGATCACCGTTCGTCCTCCAGGTCCAGGGCCGGGTCCCGCTTCGGGAGCGGGGCGAGTGCGCCCGGCTCGGGCGCTTCGGGGTGCGGTGCGCGGGCCGAGTCGCTGACGGTGATGAGCAGCGCCACGATGATCCAGTTGGTGACGACGGACGAACCGCCCTGGGCCAGAAAGGGCATCGCCATACCGGTGAGCGGGATCAGGCCCATCACTCCGCCCGCGATCACGAAGACCTGGAGGGCGATGATCGAGGCGAGGCCGACGGCGAGCAGCCGGCCGAAGGGGTCGCGCAGGGCCAGTCCGGCGCGGTAGCCGCGGGCCACCAGAAGCCCGTACAGCAGGAAGATCGCGGTCAGGCCGACCAGGCCGAGCTCCTCGCCCGCGGTGGCCAGGATGAAGTCCGACTTGGCGGCGAAGCCGATGAGGACGGAGTGCCCGAGTCCGAGGCCTTCGCCGAGCATCCCGCCCGCGGCGAAGGCGAAGAGCGACTGGGCGAGCTGGCCTGGGCCCTGGCCGGCCTGGATGGAGGCGAAGGGGTCGAGCCAGTCCGTGACCCGGCTGTTGACGTGCGGTTCGAGCGAGCCGACGGCGAACGCGCCCGCCCCGGCGAGCAGTAGGCCCACGGCGATCCAGCCGGTCCGTCCCGTCGCCACGTACAGCATGATCACAAAGAGTCCGAAGAAGAGCAGCGAGGTGCCGAGGTCCCGTTCGAGGACCAGGACGACGACGCTGAGCAGCCAGATCGCGACGATCGGGCCGAGCACGCGGCCGGTGGGGAGCTGGAGCCGCCAGATCCGGCGGCCGGTGTAGGCCAGGGCGTTGCGGTTGGCGGCGAGATACGCGGCGAAGAAGACGGCGAGGAGGATCTTGGCGAACTCGCCCGGCTGGAAGGACAGTCCGCCGATCCGGATCCAGATCTTGGCGCCGTTCACGGCGGGGAAGAGGATCGGCACGATCATCAGGACCAGGGCCGCGGCGACCGAGAGATAGGCGTACCGCTGCAGCACCCGGTGGTCGCGCAGCAGGACGACGGCGGCGATGAACAGGCCGACGCCGACGGTGGACCAGATCAGCTGGGCGGGCGCGGCGACCTCGCCGGGAGTGTCCAGGTCGAGGCGGTAGATGAGCACCAGGCCGATGCCGTTGAGCAGGACCGCGATGGGCAGCAGCAGCGGATCGGCGTAGGGGGCGCACAGGCGTACGGCGAGATGGGCGAGCAGGGCCAGGACGCCGAGGCCCGCTCCGTAGCCCGCGGCATCGGGCGGGACGGCGTTGTTCTTCGTCAGGCCCACGTCGATGTAGCCGTAGACGGAGATGAGGACGGCGCAGACGAGGAGCGAGAGCTCGACGCCCCGCCGCTTGGGGAGGCGCAGGTCGGGCGGGGGAGCGTCCGCCGGCCTCGTCGTCGTTGCGGTCATGCCTCGCAACGTAGCCGGGGCTCGGTCCCGGACCCGGTTCCTCAGGTGCCGGGCGGGCCGAAGTCAGCCCGTCCGGCCGTGCTCCGCCGCGTTGTCGGCCCCGTCGTCCGTACCGTCCACGAGCCCTGCGTACTCCGGCAGCGTCAGCCGGGCCACCGCGCCGCCTCCGGGGGCGTTCCAGAAGCGCAGCTCGGCGCCGATCACCGCCGACTGGCCGGCCGCGATGGTCAGTCCGAGCCCGTGGCCCTTGCTGCCGCCGTCCGTACGGAAGCGCTGCGGCCCGTGATCGAGGAGATATTCCGGATAGCCCGTGCCGTCGTCGGCGACCGTCACGACAGTGCCGTCCACGGTCAGTACAACCGGCGGCTTCCCGTGCTTGTGGGCGTTGGCGACCAGATTGCCGAGCACCCGTTCCAGCCGGCGCTTGTCGGTCTCCACGGTCGCGTCGCGCAGGACCCGTATCTCGGTGTCCGTGGCCGAGGCCCGCACCACCCGCTCGGCCAGATACGCGAGCTCGTGCACGTCCAGGTCCATCGTCTCGCTGCCCGCGTCGAGACGGGAGATCTCCAGCAGATCCTCGGTCAGCGAGCGCATCGCCCGCACCCGGTCCCGCACCAGCTCTGTCGGACGGCCCTCGGGCAACAGCTCGGCCGCGGCGGTCAGTCCGGTCAGCGGCGTACGCAACTCGTGCGCCACGTCGGCCGTGAACCGCTGCTCGCTCAGCAGCTTGCCCTGCAGGGACGAGGCCATGGTGTCCAGCGCGCCGGAGACGGTCGCGACCTCGTCCTGGGGGCGCGAAGGGTCCTTGGTGCGCGGGTCGTTGACGCGCGCGTCCAGGTCGCCCGCGCTGATCTTCCGCGCGACCTGCGCCGTCAGATGGAGGCGGCGCGTGATCCTGGTGACGGCGAACGCGCCCACCAGCAGCGTCGCCCCGATGGCCAGCACCGAGGAGCCGACGATCGCCCGGTCCAGGCCGGTGATCGTGTTCGCGCTGGTGGTGTAGTCGACGCGGACGGCGATCGCCCGCCCGTCGGCCGGGCCGGCCGCCCACATGGTGGGGCGGCCCCGGTAGCTCTCGACCATCGTGCCGCGCTTCCCGCCGACGGCGAGGGCGCGCAGCGAGTGCGGCAGCCCCGGCGGGTCCACGCCCCCGAACCGGGGCACGGGCTCGCCCGACTCGTATGCACGGGTGACCTCGACCAGCCGGGCCAGCGCCTTCTCCCGGGCCTGGTCCACCATCTGCCGGGTCACCGATGCGTGCACCAGCGCGCCGAGCATCGCGGCCAGCGCGCAGCACATCACGGTGATGAAGACCGCGGCCTTCCAGGTGAGGGTCGCGGTCCAGCGGGGGAGCCGGGGCAGCCGTGGCCGTGTCACTGCGGGGCCACCGAGCGCTCGGGCGCGTGGGAGCGTGAGGACTTGACGCGGACGATCTCGTCACGGGTGGGCAGCATGGCGTGCTGCGGTTCGTCCCAGGACCAGGCGGTGCGGTACTCGTATCCGGGGATGCCCGCCGAGACGGACCGCATGATCAGGTCCCGGCCCGCCAGATCCACGCTGACGACCTGGTCGGAGGTGGACATGACGCGGGTCAGACCGCCCTTGTCGGGCATGTAGACACGCACCGCCGTCTGCTGCTCGGGCATCTTGATGCCGACGATCAGCTCCTCGTGGCCGTCGCCGGTCAGATCGCGGTAGTACGGCGCGAGCACCGGGCAGGACTTCGGCTTCTCCTCGCACGTGCCGAGCTGCCGGACGGTCTCCTGGTAGAGGCCGTCGGCGCCGGTGACCTCATCGGGGTGGGCGCCGGCCTCGGCCCGCACGACGGTGACGGCGTCGAGTGCGCGGACGTCGTCACCCGGCACCTTGATGCCGGGGACGCGCTCGGTGTCCGTCTCGCCGTAGTCGTTGGGCGGCGCGGTGACGGGCGGCAGATCCGGCCACAGCCGTACGGGACCGACCGCCGTGGGAGTCGGGCCCGCGCTCTTCATCCGTCCCTCGTCGCCGCAGCCGGCAAGGAGTACGGCTGCGGACGCCGTGAGCAGCACGGCGTACAACAGGCGGTTCGAGCTCGGGCTCAAGATTCTCCTTGCCGGGCGTGGCCCGAGGTACGGGTCTTCAGATGATGCTTCACCGAGAGGGCCGGCGCCCGGCCGGCCTCCCCCCGGGGCCCGTCAGTGCTGGTACGGCTGCTGACCGGGCTGCTGCTGCGGCTGCCCGTACCCCTGCGCCTGCGGCTGAATGCCCGCGGCCTGCGCCTGAAGCTGCTCCGCCTGCTCCTTGGTGATCCGCTGCTCCATGCCGCAGAAGGTGCACTGCGTCGAGAACTTCGTCGAGAACGGGAACAGCGGGATGAAGAACAGCGTGAACTTGGTGACGTACTTCCTCAGCGTGTGCGCGGACGGATTGCCGCAGTGCCCGCACACCAGCGTGAGTATCGCCAGCTGGTAGAGGTAGCCCCTGCTGCCAAAGATGATCATGCTCTTGGTCTCTCCCTCGTCAACGCCCGCCGGCACAGGGCCAGCAGCTTCTCGTCGGTAAAGATGTCATGACTGCCGTAGCAGCCGTCGATCGCATTGTGACGTCGTACGGAATGGAGCTCCTCGCGCAGAATGCGCTCGGCCCCCTCGACTGACATTTCGGTCAGGCACTGGGCGATCGCGGCCCGGGTGGTGGGCAGTTGCTCCCAGGACGTGAGCAGCACCGGCCATGCCCGCCCGGAGTCGCCCGTCACCCGCCACAGCGCGATCGCCGCGTCCACCCGGGTCCACGGCTCGGCCGCCCCCAGCAGTTCACGCAGCGCCGGCGCGGCCTTCTCGCCCGCCGGGCCCAGCGCGCCGAGCGCCGTTGCCGCCGAGCGCCGTCCTCCGGAGTCCGCCTCGGACAGCGCGGCACACAGCACGGGCAGTACGGCGCCGGCATCACCCTCGACCGCCCACAGCGCGCCCGCCGTCCTCGCCGCGAGCGACGCCGAGAAGCCGGAGCCGACGCCGACCGAGCGCAGCAGCGCCCGCAGGTCCGGTATCGCGTCCGCCGCGGCGGGACCGAAGGCGGTCAGCGCCCGCAGCGCCGACTCGGCGACCCACTCCCTGCGGTAGTCGGGCGCGCCCCGCAGCACCCGCAGCACCTCGGGCGCCGCCTCGGCGGCCCGCAGCGCCGTCAGCCCGTACAACAGTGGCCCGGCCCGGTCGAAGAGCCGCTCGTCCAGGTCGATCTCGCCGAGCCTGCGCCGCAGCGCAGGTGCCAGCGGCGCCGCCGCCGCGCCCAGATGGTCCAGCGCATGGCCCAGGTCGTGCGGCGGCTCGGGAAGGTCCAGCGTCCGCGCCAGCACCGGCACGGCCCGCCGGTCGCCCGCCCGCGCCAGCGCCGAGACCGCGGCGCCGAGCGAGGGTGGCCCGCCCTGCCAGTGACGCACCCAGGCCTCGGGGTCGGCGGCCACCCGGTCGGCCAGCGCGTCGGCGGCGGGCGCGGCCAGGCAGAACAGCTCCCCGAGGGTGTCGGCGGCCGCGTCGGCGAGACGTTTCTCCGGGTCGGCGAGCTGCTCACCGATCAGGCCGACCAGCTCTCCGTAGGCACCGCGCCAGGTCCCCAGCAGCCCGCTGCTCATCCGTACGGCATCGATCCGCTGCCCCCAGTCGGGGCTGCACAACTGGTCGACGAGCAGGGCGATCCGGTCGTCCACGCGATCGCCGAGACCGGAGTGCAGCGTCCGCAGCAGATCCGCAGTCCAGGGTGTGCCACGGCCCACGGTGTCCGCGTCGTGGGCCTCGCGCAGCCGCCCCAGCAGGGTCGGCGCGGGCGGCCGTTCGGGCACGGGCTCGGCGAGGGGGGACGCGGTCACCGGCTCGGCACGCAGCTCACGCAGCAGCGCCGTCACCCCCGGCACCACATCGGCGGGCAGAGCGTCCGGCGCGCAGCGGGCGAGCTGCGCGAGCGCGGCCAGCCGCAGCCCCGGGGCGGACGGCACCCGGGTCAGCCCCAGAAGCCACTCCACCACTTCGGGGGCGAGCCGGCCGTGCCGCAGCGCTATCCGGCCCCCGGCCTCGGCGCAGGCGAAGCGCACCTCCTCGTCGGGCTCCGCGCCGAGCCGCTCCCGCAGCAGGGTGAGCACCAGCCCGGGATCGCTGTGCAGGGTCGCGAGGGCGAGCGGAGCGGCGAGCCGCAGCCCGCGGTCCTCGGCGTCGAGCAGCGCGAGGAAGACGTCCGCGCCGGCGGTCACGGCGGATGCGGCCATCGCGTAGTTGGCGGCGTACTCGAACTCCTCGTCCTCCGGATCCAGTTCGTCGTCGTCCAGATCGATGCCGCCGATGCTGGTCAGCAACTCGACGATGCCGCCGCGGTCCTGCACCGCCGGATTCGCCACGAGTTCGAGGAGGAAGGGAATGCAGGCGAGCGTCGAGTCGTACACATCGCCCTGGTGGTGCACCGCTCCGTACATGCTGTCGAGCGCCGTCTCGCGGTCGTCCGGGTCCGCCGACGCCAGTGCGTACAGCATCTGCGGAACATCGTCCGCCGGACCGTAGGCGTGCCCCAGTGCTGCCCAGTCGACCTCGTGGATCCCCCCGAACACGCTTGCCCCCTCCCAAGAACCTTGCGCTTGGGGAGAGTGTGCACCACCGCTCGGCATCGCGTGGATATTGCCCCGAAGGCCCCCGGGCTGTTCCCATGGTCGAGGGGTGGTGGCATGACGAGACTTCGCGTGACACCCGCACGCAGGCAGGGCCGGGACCGGCTGTACGTCAGCCTCCCGGACGGCCGCAACGTCGCCTGGTACGACAGGGACAGCGGCCGGGTCAGTCTGGTCTCAGAGCGCCACCGCGCGGATGTGCTGTCTGCGCTCGCCCCCTATCTGACCGGCGACGTCAGCATCGGACCGCCGCCCGTTCCCACCTCCGCCGACCTTGCCCGGCTGTCCCTCCACCCGGACGACGACCTGGCCCCCAACCGGCCCGGCGAAGGGCTCCTGGTCGAGCTCGACTCGCTGCCCGCGGGAGCCGCCCGCCGCTTCCGGCAGGACCCGCGGCGCGTCCAGATCGCCGCCGAGCAGCTGCTCGGCGAAGCGCTCGACCGGCTGGAGGGCGCGGGCTGGCGGATCCTGCACTCGGTGCCGCTGCCGGGCGCCGACCGTATCGACCATCTGGCCGTCGGCCCGGGCGGACTGCTGGCCGTGCACACCCTGGCGGCCCGCCGGCTGAAGGTGCGGATCGCCGACCCGATGGTGCGGGCCGGCCGCGGCGGGCCGGCGCCGCTGCTGCGGCTGACCCGCCGCCGGGCCGAGCGCGCCACCCTCGCGCTGGCGGCGGCGGTGCGCCCGGTGCTCGCCGTGGTCGGGGCGGCGCGGCTCGACGTGCTGCCCGTGCCGCCCGACATACGGATCATCCGCGACGACGAAGTGCCCGCACTGGCCAGGCTCGGCGGCGTCCTCAAGCCGGCGGACATCGAGGCGCTGTACGCGACGGCACGGGACCGCCGCACCTGGCTCCGGGCATAGCCAGGGGGTGTCAGCGGAGGTTGTCCCCCCAGCCGCTCTGCAGCATGGTCTGGAACGCCCACTGTCCGTCGCGCCTGATCAGCACGTCGGCGTAGCGCAGCTGCTGGGTGCGGCCGTCGATGGTCATCGTCGAGTCGGTGAAGACGACGGCCATGGCGGGGGAGAGGAAGACGGGCGTACGCGTCGACTCGAAGGCGATGTCGTCGCTGCCGTCGCCCATCACCTGGCTCATCGTCTCGATGAACTGCCGCCGGTCCCACTGGGCCGAGGCGCCGTTGCCCGCCGAGTCGTCGCTGACCAGGTTGAGCGGGAAGACGGCGAGGTCCGCCATGCGCTCGACCTCGCGCTTGGCGCTGTGCGCGTCGTACGCCGCGAACCAGTCCTGGATGCTCGCGAGCTCTTCGGCGGTGGGGGTGTATCCGGTGTCGGGCACAAGGGTCACGCTGTCTCCTCAAACTTGACTACGTGAAGGGATATCCCCTGCCTCTGCGCTAGTCAAACTTGATTAATCATGATCCTCGGGCAGCCGCAGTCGCAGCACTGTGGTGACCGTGTGCCGCGTCGTGCCCTGCTCCACCTCCGCCGTCAGGCCTGACTCGACCCGCCGGTACTCGACCTCGCCCACGCCGAGCGCTGTCGCGGTGCCTGTGTTCGCACTGGTCAGCGAGGTGAGCGCGGCCGCGGCCCGCGCCCGCAGCGCCGGGCTCAGCGGGCTGGAGACGACGGGGGTGTCGTCGTCCGGCAGTACGAGGATCAGCGCGGCGGGCCGCGTCCGAGGCCCGGTGAAGCCGACGACCGCCGCATCGCGCGCGGAGGTGTGCCGAAGCTTGCGCCACGCGCGCGTGCCGCTCTTGTACGTCTGGTCCAGCCGTTTGACCACCAGTCCCTCGACGCCGATCTCGGGCAGCGTCTCGAACCAGGTCGCCGCCTCGTCGGCGTCCAGCGTCATCGGTACGGGCTGGAGCGGCGGCCCGAGCGGGCCGAGCAGCGCGACCAGCCGCGCGCGCCTCTTCTCGTACGCCGACAGCCGCAGGTCCTCGCCGCCCTCGGCCAGCAGATCGAAGGCGGCGTACGAGGCGGGCAGCCTGCCTGCGAGAGCGGGAGCCCGCCCCGGTGTGGCGGCGGCGCGCTTCTGTACGGAGGCGAAGTCGGTACGGCCGTCCTTCCACACGACCACCTCGCCGTCCAGCACCGTGCCCTCCGGCAACTGCTGCGCCGCGTCCGCGAGATCGGGGAACGCGGCCGTGACGATCCGCCCCGACCGGGCCTGCAGCAGCACCGTGCCGCCGACCCGGAAGATCACCATCCGGTGGCCGTCGAACTTCGGCTCGTACGCGAGGCCCTGCCCGCGCGGCAGTGCGCTCACCGATTCGGCGAGCGCGACCCTCAGCGGCGGGCGCGGCACGCTCATGGCAGGGGCCTGGCGCGGTTGAGATTGATGAGCGGGCCGAGCAGATCCCCGTACCGCTCCAGCCGTGGCCCGATGTCGCCGATCCGGAAGACGAGGTTCTCGTGCGCCTCGACCTCCTCCCAGGTGACGGGCGCGGACACGGTCGGCTCGGTGCGGGCGCGCAGCGTGTACGGGGTTGCGGTGGTCTTCTTGGCGGAGTTCTGGCTGTGGTCCACGAAGACCTTGCCGGGCCGCAGGGAACGCGTCATCCGGTGCAGGATCAGCCCCGGCAGCTCGGCCTCGCCCTCGACGGCCAGGCTCTTCGCGTACGCCGAGACCTTCTCCGAGGGGGTCGGCTCCAGGGGTACGAGGACATGCAGCCCCTTGGAGCCCGAGGTCTTTGCGTACGCGAGCAGGCCGTCCGCCGCCAGCCGCTCCCGCAGCCAGAGGGCCACGGCGCAGCACTCGACGATCGTCGCCGGGGTGCCCGGGTCCAGGTCGAAGACCATGCGGTCGGCGATCCCCGGCTCGTCCGCCTGCCACTGGGGCGTATGGAACTCCACCACCAGGTTCGCCGCCCAGATCAGCGACGCCAGATCGTCGACGACGACCTGGTGCGCGTGCTTGTCCTCGGAACGCGGCACCGCGACCGTCCGTACCCAGGACGGTGTACCGGGCGGCGGGTTCTTGGTGAAGAACAGCTGGCCGTCCGGGCCGTCGGGATACCGGAGGAAGGACAGCGGCCGGTTGTGCAGATGGGTCAGGATCGCACCGGCCGTGGTGGCGTAGTAGTGCAGGATCTCGCCCTTGGTGGTCCCGGTGGCGGGGTGGAGGACCTTCTCCAGGTTGGTGAGCGCGAGGCGCCGCCCCTCCACCTCCGTGATCGGCGTCATACGATGAGAATCCCACGAATCCCGAAATTTCGGATGAAAGGGATCAAACGTGCGATCCATATGGAACGGTGCGATCTCCTTCGGTCTGGTCAGCATCCCGATCAAGCTGATGAACGCCACCGAGAACCACTCCATCTCCTTCCGCCAGATCCACACCGCCGACGGCGGCCGGATCCGCTACCGCAAGGTCTGCGAGCTGGAGGAGAAGGAAGTGCCGCCCTCGGAGATCGGCAAGGGATACGAGGACGCGGACGGATCGCTCATCCCGATCACGGACGAGGACCTGGCGGTGCTCCCGCTGCACACGGCGAAGACGATCGAGATCGTCGCGTTCGTGCCCGCTTCGTCGATCGATCCGCTCCAGATGGACGCGGCGTACTACCTGTCGGCGAACGGCGTCCCCGCCACCAAGCCGTACACACTGCTGCGGGAGGCGCTCAGGCGCAGCCAGAAGGTCGCTCTCGCCAAGTTCGCCCTGCGCGGACGTGAGCGGCTCGGCATGCTGCGGGTCGTCGACGACGTGATCGCCATGCACGGGCTGCTCTGGCCGGACGAGATCCGCACGCCGGAGGGCGTGGCCCCGGAGACCGACGTGAAGGTCCGGGAGGCCGAACTCGACCTGGCCGACGCGCTGATGAACACGCTCGGCGAGGTCGAGCTGTCGTCCCTGCACGACGACTACCGGGCGGCGATGGAACAGCTGATCACCGCGAAGGTGGAGGGCGGGGTGCTCCCCGAGGCGGCCCCGGCGGAGGGCGGCGGCCAGGTCATCGACCTGATGGCGGCGCTGGAGAGCAGCGTACGGGCGGCGCAGGAGGCGCGCGGGGCGGGCGGGGAGGGCGGCGAAGCCGACGGGGAGGGCGCCGAGGTTACGCCGATCAAGGGGCGCAAGCGGGCGGCGGGCGCGCCAAAGGCGGCGGGTGCGAAGAAGTCGACGACGGAGGCGGCGAAGAAGACGGCCGCGAAGAAGACGACGAGCGCGAAGTCGACGAAGTCAGCGGCGGCCACGAAGAAGACGGCGGCGGCGGCGAAGAAGTCCACGCCGAAGAAGACGACCCCGAGGAAGCACGCCTCGGCCTGACGGTGCGCCTGCGGCGGGCTTGCTCCCCACCCCGCCCTCCCCCTACGGCCTGGCGGCCGTGGGAGGTACCCCCATCCCGAACCGGGGCTCCGCCCCGGACCCCGTGTGCGGCCTTCGGCCGCATGTCCTCAATCGCCGGACGGGCTTGAAATGCCCGGGCTACCCGCGTCGGAGCAGCGTGTCCATCACCGACTCCAGGTACACAGCCCGCTCCACCCCCGCCGGCAGCGCCTGCGGCACCGCGTGGCTCAGCTGCGTGTGGCCCAGATAGCTCGAGTACGCGAGCAGCCCCCGCCGCCGCGCTTTCTCAGGCTCGAAGCCCAACTCCTCGAAGAGGTGCGCCACATACCCCACGCGCCGCTTCGTCACCCGCTCGATCGCGGCCGCCACCTGCGGATGATCGGCCGTGGCGAGCAGCGACACCTCCAGGGGATCCTCCGCCGCCGTCGCGATCGCCTTCGTGAGGAGCCTGCGCAGCCGCCGCTCCGGGTCCGGCTCGGTCTCCATCTCGGTGATGATCTGCTCGGTGTGGATCTCCTCCCACCGCCCCAGCGCCGCCGCGATCAGCGCGTCCCGGTTGGCGAAGTGCCAGTAGAAGCTGCCCTTGGTCGTGCCGAGCCGCGCGGCGAGCGGCTCCACGGCGACGGCGGCGAGCCCGCGTTCTCCGATGGCGGCGAGCGCCGCGTCGGCCCAGTCGTGTGCCGTGAGTTTCTTGCGTGCCTGCGCCATGTCCATACGCTACCGTATGGTGAAACATACGCCACCGTATGGAGGTCGTGATGCGCACAGTGCGGAACGTTCACGAACGACAGGTCGCAGCCCCGGCGGAGGTGGTCGGCGCCCTGCTCGACCGCATCTCGTCCCCGGACGACCCGCTCAGTCCCAGCCCCGTCTGGCCGCCCATCCGTTTCGATCGCCCCCTGGGCGTCGGCGCGGACGGCGGTCACGGTTTCGTCCGCTACTCGGTCGGCGCGTACGAACCCGGCCGCAGTATCCGCTTCGACTTCACCCCGCCCTCCAACGGCTTCCACGCCCTCACGACAGAGCCCGTGGACTCGGGCAGCTGCCGGGTCCGCCATGTCCTCGTACAGCAACAGGGCCTCAAGTCCCGGCTGCTGTGGACCCTGGTGATCCGCCCCCTGCACGACACCATGATCGAAGAGCTCCTCGACAACATCGAGCGCGCCGCCACGCCCGGGACCCTGACCCGGCCCCACCGCTGGTCCCGTCGGGCTCGTTTCCTGCACAGCCTCGTCCGGGACCGGCCGAAGGCGACGGCCGTCCCGGCCGGGGCCGAACTGGCCCATCAGGCCCTTCCCGTCCCGGACTTCGCGGACGCGTGCGCGATCCCCCTGGACCCGGGCATGCCCCGCGACCCGCACGCCTGGCGCGATGTCCTCCCGTTCGAGATCAGGGCGAGCGCCCCGAACGAGCTGCTGCTCGGCGAGGACGCCGGCCACCTCGACTTCCGCGCCTCGGTCCTGATAGCCGACGACAAGGTCACGCTCACCACCGTCGTCAAGACCCACAACTGGCGCGGCAGGCTCTACTTCGCGGTGATCCGCCGCCTCCACCCGCCCATGGCCCGCAGGATGCTCCGCCGCGCCCACCGCCGCCTGGCCTTCGCGGCCCCTCCGGCCCCGCTACGTGCGCAAACGCCCGCCCAGTAGAGTGCGCCTTCGAGCTCTCCCCGTACCCGAGGTGTCCGTCCGTGAGTCCCGTTTCCCCCACCGCACCGGCCGTCACCGTCGTCGGGATCGGAGCCGACGGCTGGGACGGACTCCCCGCCGCCTCGCAGCGTGCCCTGCTGGACGCCGAGGTCGTCATCGGGGGACCGCGGCAGCTGGAACTCCTGCCACCCGCCTGTGCGGGCGAGCGGGTGGCCTGGCCGTCGCCGCTGCGGCCCGCCGTGCCCGGGCTGCTCGCGGCCCACGCCGGACGTCGCGTCGCGGTGCTCGCGAGCGGCGACCCCATGTTCTACGGCATCGGCCGGGCACTGACCGAAGCGCTCGGCCCCGGCGTCCCGCGCGTCCTGCCGCACCCCTCGTCCGTGTCGTACGCCTGCGCACGCCTCGGCTGGCTGCTGGAGGACACGGAGGTCGTCACGCTCGTCGGCAGGCCCACCGCGCGGCTCGGCGCGGCCCTGTACGACGGGCGGCGGCTGCTCGTCCTCAGCGCCGGGGCCGCGACGCCGGGCGAGGTCGCTGACTTCCTGCGCGAGCGGGGCTTCGGGCCGAGCCGGATGCGGGTCCTCGAACAGCTCGGCGGGGAGCGCGAAGAGCAGACCGAGGGCACGGCGGAGACATGGGACCGCCCGCCCGGCGACCCGCTGAACGTCATCGCCGTCGACTGCCGCCGCGCGCCCGGCAGTCTGCGGCTCGGCGCCGTACCGGGACTGCCGGACGCCGCGTACGAACACGACGGCCAGCTCACCAAACGCCATGTGCGCGCCGCGACGCTCGGCGCGCTCGCGCCCGCGCCGGGCGAGCTGCTGTGGGACATCGGCGGCGGCTCCGGCTCCATCGCGGTCGAGTGGATGCGTACGCACCGCTCGTGCCGGGCCGTCACCGTCGAACGCGACCCGGTACGCGCCGCCCGCATCGCCCTCAACGCCGAGCGGCTCGGTGTGCCCGGGCTGCGCGTCGTCACCGGAGCCGCGCCCGAGGCGCTCGCCCAACTCCCCACACCGGACGCGGTGTTCGTGGGCGGCGGGCTGACCGTGCCCGGGCTGCTCGAAGCCTGCTGGGAGGCGCTGCCCGCGGGCGGGCGCCTCGTCGCCAACACGGTCACCCTGGAGTCCGAGGCGCTGCTCGCCGACCGGCACCGCCGCCACGGCGGCGAGCTGGTACGCCTCGCGGTGGCGCACGCCGTCCCCGTGGGCGGCTTCACCGGCTGGCGGCAGGCGATGCCGGTCACCCAGTGGTCCGTCACCAAATCAGGAGAACAACGATGACCGTGTACTTCATCGGCGCCGGCCCCGGCGCCGCCGACCTGATCACGGTGCGCGGCGCCCGTAGGCTCGCCTCCTGCCAGGTCTGCCTGTACGCGGGCAGCCTCGTCCCGCGCGAACTGCTCGACGAATGCCCGCCGGACGCACGCCTGGTGGACACGGCCCAGCTCAACCTGGACGAGATCACGGCCGAGTTGATCCGCTCCCACGAGGCGGGTCTCGACGTGGCCCGGCTGCACTCCGGCGACCCGTCCGTCTTCAGCGCGGTCGCCGAACAGATGCGCCGCCTGGACGCGGCGGGGGTGCCGTACGAGGTCGTGCCGGGCGTTCCGGCCTTCGCCGCTGCCGCGGCCGCGCTGAAGCGGGAGCTGACCGTCCCGACCGTCGGCCAGACCGTCATCCTCACCCGGATCGCCAACCGCGCGACGGCCATGCCCGAGGGCGAGGACCTGGCGACGCTCGGCCGCAGCGGCGCGCTGATCGTGCTGCACCTGGCCGCGCGGTACGTGGACCGGGTGGTCGAGGAACTGGAGCCGCACTACGGCTCCGACTGCCCCGCGGCGGTGGTCGCGATGGCGAGCCGCCCCGACGAACTGATCCTGCGCGGCACGCTCGCGGACATCGCGGACCAGGTGAAGTCGGCGGGGGTCCTGCGGACGGCGGTGATCATGGTGGGCCGGACGCTGGGGGCGTCGCAGTTCCGCGACAGCCATTTGTACTCGCGTGACCGGGAGAGGCATGAGCCGTGCGCGCCGGTGCCGGGTGCGCCGGTGGCGTGAGGGGGGTTTCTCCCCAGCCCTTGCCCTCCCCCTACGGTCTGGCGGCCGTGGGAGGTACCCCCGTCCCGAAACTGGGGGCGAGGCCCCAGCCCCCCTCAGGAGGGGAGGGCTCGCGGGGGCCGACGCCCCCACACCCCCGGGCGCGGCAGCTTCGCGCCGCGGAGGGGGTGCTTCGGAGCAGCACGCCGACAATGAGAGAACTACCGCGCGCCACAGCATCGTGATCACGGGCGCGCCCTACATGGACAATGACCGGTCCGCTTCCCGGTACGCGAACAAGGCGCGTGGCGACTGGGCGCGGCTCGTGGCTGATCTTCAGTCCGGCGCGTTCGCGGAAGACGTGCTGATCTTGTGGGGTAAATCTTCGTATGCCTCGCGCAGGTCGGACGCTTCCGGTAGTTGTTTCGCCTCTACGGCCTTGACGACTTCCAATGCTCGCCAGTGGTTCGACGGAACCACGCGGCCGCTGAGTATGGCTTTCTGTACGGAGGCGCAAGCTTCGTCTAGGCGGTTGTCCGCCAGGAGAACTAGCGACAGATCGATATTGGCCGACGCTACTCGGCGCGGCCATTTGGTGATGTCATTGGATGGACTGAGGCGCGCGATAATCTCGCGTGCGTAGGGTTCTGCCGCAGCATCGCCCAGCCACGCGAGGGTAGTTGCTGTGTAGGCGAGTGCCTTTGCAGGGTCGTACTGGTAATGGTGTTCGGTGGGGCGCTCCGACGTACCGAGCGAGGCAGCCATTTTCTTTACCCGCTCGATTGCTGCATACGTTTCTTTGCCGTGGCCAAGCCTCGCCCGCGCGCGTCCCTCCTGGGCAGTTGCTTGAATCAGAGCGGAGGTTCCGGCAGGCGCAACGTCCTGGGCAATTTCCGAGAGTTCGAGTGCGCGCACGTAGTCACCATCTGTCAGCACGCGCCACGCGT
This sequence comes from Streptomyces sp. NBC_01481, assembly GCF_026339995.1. Taxonomy (GTDB): domain Bacteria; phylum Actinomycetota; class Actinomycetes; order Streptomycetales; family Streptomycetaceae; genus Streptomyces. The sequence continues at coordinate 646,790 of NZ_JAPEPT010000005.1, forward strand.
CGGTTTCAAAGCACCACGCCTCAATCTCTCTATGTTCCGCCTGCTGGGCGAGAGTTGCGGCCGCTCGTAGCCTGGCCGTTGCGGCATCGGATTGTTTCAAGTCGATATGGAGCGTCGCGCCTAGCAGCGACAGCCAACCACCAACGACCAGCAAACGCCGATGTTCAGCTAGCGTCTTTTTCGCATCGAGTAGGCGCACGACATAGGCTGAGTGGCGCCTTACGCGCTTCAAGAGTTCCTGTGGCGGAGAAGCCGGGTAGGCCGTGGCCAACTCATCAAAGGCGCGCTCTAGGCGAGCGAGGGTTTCTGACCCGACGTCGCTCGCCTGTACTCGTCGCGCCAACTCCCAGGCGTCCATTTCGTCATCTTCGACAGGGGAGCCATGCGAAATCCAGGAATCATCCAGTACCGGCGGGGGTACATCGGAGGCTAGCAATTCGTCCAATTCTCTGGACGTGAGTTGCAGGACCCTTGCCATTCTCGGGCGCTGATGCGGTTGGGGGTCAACCTCCCCACGCTCCCAGCGTTGCACCGTGGTGCGATCCACTTTCAGGGCATCCGCGAATTGCTCTTGCGTGTGGCCGCACGCCTTCCGGCGCTGTGCTAGACGCTGCCGCTTGCCCGCCATGCCGCTCTCCCGTCCGGGATGCTATCTGCCCTGGTCAGGCTACCGCGTGCCGCCAACATGCCGCATCAATGCGGCAGTTCTGCCGTGGTGCAGTTCTCCAAGGGGCGGCAGCGTGGTCCGACGCAAGTACCCCAGCGACCGCGCTAACGGTCCTGGGGCGTGGCCGACGCTTCGAAGGAGCGACGACGTGACAGAGAATATCCGCCGCCTACTCGATTGGGTGACAGCGGTACTGATCGGACCGTCCGGCAGGCACAGGGCCCACGTGCCCCAGGCTGCCGCCCAGCCGTCCCCTGACGTATGCGGTGCCCGACTGGTCGCAGCCCGCAGGCATCGAGCGAGGCGCGCCCCAGACGTGCCGATCCTGCCGGAGCCTCGCGCCCAGTGGTTCCCGCCTGCCCCCTGGGAACGGCCGCTCGTCCTGGTCCGGCCGTACGTGCTCGCCTCGCTGGGCGAGGACTGGCGACATGCGGCATCTGGAAAGGGCGCGTGATCGGTGGCCACCATCACGATCACTGTGTATCGGGTCAATAGCGAGACAGGCGCCCGGACGGAAGTTCAGGGCAAGACAAAGCACCTGTGTCCCCCCGGCAATCCGTCCGATGCGGGATTCGGTTTCCCGCCCTGCTCATGTCCGCCCTGCAAGGCGCAGCGACAGGCCGCGGAGGTGACGCTGTGACCCGGACTGGGCGAATCGCGACCGCGCTCATGTCAGCAGAGAGCGCCACGCAACAGGCGTACAGGGCATGGCTGGAGCACGCCCAGAGCTGCGCAGGGCTGCACTACTGCCCATAAGGCCGATAACGGCTGTGACGCCGGTCGACGCCTATGGCGCACCTACCGGGATTCGCGCGACCAGTAGGCGCCCAGGCGCCCCCCAGCAAGAAGGCACCAAACGCGATGGCGGCCGAATCCGCGTAAGGGCCGCAACGAATACCCCCGTACCGGTCGCCCCCGTCCGGTACGGGTCAGTGCCCCCAACTGCCTGCCGACCAACGGCAGGTGGGGGCGCAACCCGGCGCGGGGACCGATTCCCCGCACTCAGAGGGAAGGAATTCACCATGGACGCAGAGTTTGCATTCCGAACGTCCACGGCGTGCAAATACAACAACAGCGACCCCCGCTGTGTGGAGGTCGCGACGAACGTTCCCGGCAGGGTGGCGGTCCGGAATTCCGCGACAGGTGACACCGTCGAGTTCACGGCGGTTGAGTGGACCGACTTCCTGAGCGGTGCCAGGCTGGGCGAGTTCGACGTCACGGCGTAGGGAGTCGTCATGGGGCAGTGTCCGCAGTGCGGCGGCAGCGTAGAGCGCGACCCGGAGCACCCCACGGTGCGGCGGTGTCTGTCGTGCTGGCATGCCTGGACGCTGCCCCTGGAGCGGCCCTGTCCGGGCTTCCGGCCGACGCTGGGCGCGGCTCTGCGGAAGCTGGAAGAGGACCGGGACCTACGCCGCTAGGCACCCCGTTTAGGCGCCCCCGACCGTGGCAGCAAGGGCCGCAGTCGGGGGCGCGCGCGTGAGCGCGAGCACTGAGCCACACCCGACCCTGGAACGGTAACGGTCCGGTCTCGATATCAGGCGCCCAGGGGGACCCCGCGCTACCTCGAAAACTGCCCGTTTCCGCAGGTCAGACGCTAACCACACCTAGTGCAGCGCACGGGGGCGGAGCCCCGGTTCGGGAAAGAGCCCCGCAGGGACCGGCTAGCGCGGGCCGCTGCGGCCGACCACCACCCCCGCGCGGTCGATGCAGATCACGTCCACCACCACCGGCGCCCCCCGCAGCACCCCCCACGCCTCGTCCCGCGCCGCCACCGCCACCAGGTCGCCCAGTGGGACGCCCGCCGCCGTGCACAACTGGAGTGCCGCCAGGCCCGTGTTCGCCGTGGAGACGGCTGCCGCCAGGGACTCGTCCGCGCCGCCCGCCCGGGCCAGGTCCGCCAGGAAGCCCTTGTCGACCTGCGAGCGCGCCGAGTGCAGGTCCAGATGACCCGCCGCCAGCTTCGACAGTTTGGCGAATCCGCCGCAGATGGTCAGCCGGTCGACCGGGTGCCGCCGCACGTACTTCAGTACCGCGCCCGCGAAGTCCCCCATGTCCAGCAGCGCGTCCTCCGGCAGGCCGTACTCCGCGACGACCGTCTTCTCGGACGTCGACCCCGTGCAGCCCGCGACATGCGTGCGCCCCGCCGCCCGGGCCACGTCCACCCCGCGCCGGATCGAGTCGATCCACGCCGAGCAGGAGTACGGCACGACGATGCCGGTCGTTCCGAGGATGGACAGACCGCCGAGAATCCCGAGCCGGGGGTTCCAGGTCGAGCGGGCGATCTCCTCGCCGTTGTCGACGGAGACCGTGATCTCGACGTCGCCGGTCCCGCCGTAGCGTCCGGCGACGAGCGCCACATGCTCGCGCATCATCTGCCGCGGCACGGGGTTGATCGCGGGCTCGCCGACGTCGAGCGGCAGCCCGGGCCGGGTGACCGTCCCGACGCCCGGCCCGGCCGCGAAGACCACCCCGGAACCGCGTGGCAGCACCCGTACCGTCGCGCGGATCAGCGCGCCGTGTGTGACGTCCGGGTCGTCGCCCGCGTCCTTGACGATGCCCGCCATGGCCCGCCCGTCCGCCAGCGACTCCGCCGCGAGCGCGAAGGACGGCGTCTGCCCCTTGGGCAGCGTGATCGTCACAGGATCGGGAAAGTCGCCGGTCAGCAGCGACGTGTACGCGGCCGTGGTGGCCGCGGTCGCACACGCGCCGGTGGTCCAGCCGTGCCGCAGCCCGGTGTGCTTCAGTTGGGCGCTGCGCCCGCCCTTCGCCTCACTCATGAACGGACCACGACCCGATGCACGTACTGATCCTCGGCGGGACGACCGAGGCACGGCAGCTCGCGGAACAGCTCCACACCACCGTCCGGACCACCACCTCGCTGGCCGGCCGCGTCGCCACGCCGAGGCTTCCCGCGGGCGACGTCCGTATCGGCGGGTTCGGCGGAGCCGGGGGCCTGGCCCAGTGGCTGCGCGAGCACGAGGTGGACGCGCTCATCGACGCCACCCATCCTTTCGCCGGGACGATCAGTTTCAACGCGGCGTCCGCCGCCGCAGAGGCCCATGTTCCCCTGCTGGCCCTGCGCAGGCCCGGCTGGGTCGCGGCCGACGGCGACGACTGGCACCCGGCCGACTCCCTGGAGCAGGCCGCGGCGGCGCTCCCGGCGCTCGGCCGCAGGGTGTTCCTGACGACGGGCCGGATGGGTCTCGCCGCCTTCGCCCACCTGGACAACCTGTGGTTCCTCATGCGTTCCGTGGACGCCCCGGAGCCTCCGTACCCGCCGCGCATGGAGGTGCTGCTCGACCGCGGCCCCTTCACCCTCGACGGTGAGCGCGATCTGCTGCGCCGGCACCGCATCGACGTCCTGGTCACCAAGGACAGCGGAGGGGCCGCCACCGCACCCAAGCTCACCGCCGCCCGTGAGGTGGGGCTGCCGGTCGTGGTGGTCCGGCGGCCCCCGGCCCCCGAGGGCGTCCCAGTGGCGGCCTCACCGGACGAGGCCGCCGCGTGGCTGGCTCAGCTCTCCGCCTGGGGGCTCTCGGGATAGCGGCGCGGCGTCCAGACGATCTCCTCGCCGTCTCCGCGCCGTACGACCCGCGTCTGCGAGGAGCCGACGATCAGGATCGTCCGCATGTCCACCTCGGCCGGATCGAGATCGCCGAGACGCACGATCCGTACGCTCTCCTGCGCCCCGCCGACATCGCGGCCGAGCACCACCGGAGTGTCCGCGGAGCGGTGTTCGAGCAGCAGGTCACGGGCCTTGCCGACCTGCCAGGTCCGGCTGCGCGAGCCGGGGTTGTAGAGCGCGAGCACCAGATCGGCCGCCGCGGCGGCGCGCAGCCGTTCCGCGATGACCTCCCAGGGCTTGAGCCGGTCGGAGAGCGAGAGGGTCGCGTAGTCGTGGCCGAGGGGGGCGCCCGCGCGGGCCGCGGCCGCGTTGGCGGCGGTCAGCCCCGGCAGCACCCGCACCGGCACGTCCTTGTAGGCGTCCTGCGACGCCGCCTCCAGCACGGCGGTGGCCATCGCGAAGACACCCGGGTCGCCGCCGGACACGACAGCCACCCGCCTGCCGCGCCGGGCCAGATCGAGGGCGAACTCGGCGCGCTCGGCCTCCACCTTGTTGTCGGAGCCGTGCCGCAGCTGGCCCGGGCGCACCGGCACCCGGTCCAGATAGGTGGTGTAGCCGACCAGATCGTCCGCGGCGGCCAGCGCCCCACGCGTCTCGGGCGTGAGCCACAGCGGCCCCGCGGGACCGGTGCCGACCACGACGACCTCGCCCAGCTCCCGTACCACCGCGGGCGCGTCGATACGGCTCGGCAGCACGGCGACCGAGAAGTACGGCACCGACTCGGCCTCCACGTCCGCCAGGTGGCCCGTGCGCTCACCGGCCATGGTGGCGCGCTCGACATAGCGGGCCTCGTCCAGCCGCCCGGAGCGCTCGATCGCCCGCCGTACGGTGGGGAAGGTGCGGCCGAGCTTCATCACGACCGCGCAGTCCGTGGAGGCGAGACGCGCGGTCAGCTCCTCCTCGGGCAGCGTGCCGGGCAGGATCGTCAGCACCTCCTCGCCCTCGGCCAGCGGTGTTCCGAGCCGTGCGGCCGCGGCGCTCACCGAGGTCACCCCGGGTATCACCTCGGTGGGATAGCGGTCCGCGAGGCGCTTGTGCATGTGCATGTACGAGCCGTAGAAGAGCGGATCGCCCTCCGCGAGCACGGCGACCGTGCGGCCCGCGTCGAGATGCGCGGCCAGCCGGGCGGCGGCCTCGGTGTAGAACTCCTCCATCGCGCCCCGGTAGCCGCCGGGATGGTCGGTTGTCTCCGTGGTGACGGGGTAGACCAGCGCCTCCTCGATGTGGTCGGCGCGCAGATGCTTCGCCGCGATGGAACGCGCGATGGACCGGCCGTGCCGGGCGCTGTGGTACGCGACCACATCGGCCTCGGCGATTACTTCGACGGCACGCACGGTCATCAGGGACGGATCGCCGGGCCCGAGCCCCACTCCGTACAGCCGGCCTGTGGCGTTGACGTTGCTCACTCTTCCTCGCTCGCGATCGCGTTGAGCGCTGCCGCGGCCATGGCGCTGCCGCCGCGGCGTCCCCGTACCACCAAGTGCTCAAGACCCGAGGGGTGTTCGGCGAGCGCGTCCTTGGACTCGGCCGCGCCGATGAAACCGACCGGCACCCCGATGACCGCGGCCGGGCGCGGGGCGCCTTCCTCGATCATCTCCAGCAGCCGGAAGAGCGCGGTCGGCGCATTGCCGACGGCCACCACCGCGCCCTCCATCCGCTCGCGCCACAACTCAAGTGCCGCGGCGCTACGGGTGGTTCCGAGCTTCGCCGCGAGGCCGGGGACCGACGGGTCGGACAGGGTGCACACCACGTCGTTTCCGGCGGGCAGCCGCTTACGGGTCACCCCGCTGGCGACCATGGCGACATCGCACAGAATCGGCGCCCCGCCGCGCAGGGCCTCGCGGGCGCGGGCCACCACGTCCGCGGTGAACGAGAGATCGCGTACCAGGTCGACCATGCCGCAGGCGTGGATCATCCGGACCGCGACCTGGCTGACATCGGCGGGCAGCCCCGCGAGATCCGCTTCCGCGCGGATGGTGGCAAAGGACTGGCGGTAGATCGCCGCGCCGTCCTTCTCGTAGTCGAACACTGTGCTCTCGCTCATTTCGTCAACGCGTCACGGCGCTCGTGCGCGCAGCCGCCACGATGGCGGCGAGTTCGGAAGGGGGCATGCCGGTGCACGGCTCGTCCCCGTGTACGCGGACGTCGTAGCCGTCGGCGGTCGCGACGACGTCCACCCAGTCGCCGTGCGGATGGCCGCAACGGCGTTCGCAGCCCGACCAGTACACGGGCAGGCTCGAAGGACCTGCGCCGAGCGCCTTCGCCGCGTCCGCCCGCACGTCGGCGAGGGACTTGGCGCAGCCGGGCCGGCCGACGCACGCGCCGACTCCGAGCCAGGGGGAGGCGGGGGAGGTGATGAGCCCGGCCGATTCGAGGGCGGCGGCGGCCTCCACCCCGGGGAGGATCACGCCGCGCCAAGGGGTCAGCCGCAGCTCGCCGTTGCCGTCGTGCTCGGCCACGGTGGCCAGTTCGTGCCACTGGGCGGCGGTGAGCACGCCGAGCGGCGCGACGACGGACAGTGCGGTGGTACGCCCGTCGGGACCCGCGACCGCGCCCGGCGGGGGCGGGTCGCCGACCGTCGTGAGAGGCACCGCGACAAGCGTGCCGCTGATCCCGTCCGCCGCCAGGCGCGAGGCCACCGAAGTCGTCAACTCGGCGGTGCTGCCGGACAGTTCACTCACCCGCCAGCAGCGGGTGCCGCTGTCCCGCGCGGCATCCAGGAAAGCCTCGGCGGCCAGCAGCGCGGCACGCGGCGCGTCTTCACCGCGTACCGACACACCTGCGTCGTCGGAACCCAGCCGGAGCACCGCATCCGTGCTGCCGGCCGCCTGCACGGTCACGTCCGCACCCAGCGCCGCCACATCCCCGCGGCCGTCGTCGAGCGCGAACAGAAAACGCCCCGACAGCCCGGTCGCCGCCTCGCTCCCGCACAGCAGCCGGTCCAACTCCCGTGCCCAGGGCCGCACATCGGCCTCGCCTCGCCCGTCGAGCCCGGAGAGCGGGGAGGCGACGACATTGCGCACCCGCTCGTGCCGGGGCGAGGGCAGCAGACCCGCCGCGCCGAGCACATCGGCCAGCTCCCCGCCGCAGTCGTCGCCGAGGCCGCGCAGCTGTACATTGCCGCGCGAGGTGAGGTGCAGCGAACCGTCGCCGAGCCGCTGTGCCGCATCCCACAGCGCCAGCGCCTGGCCGGTGGTCAGCGTGCCCGCCGGAATCCGTACCCGGGCCAGCGCACCGTCGTCCGCCGCGTGGAGGCGCAGCGTGCCGGGGCAGGCGTCACCACGGTCACGGCTCGGGGGTATCGCCCCGGCGTCGCGGGGGCCTGGGGCGGTCGGCATGGCGGCGAGCATACCCACCGACCTTGCCACCTCACTCCCGCCCACCTGCGCCGATCATCACATCCTCCGCACGCCGCCCGGCCGCCTCCCGAGCCCTACTATGCTCAGGCGACGGGCCGGCCGGCCCGTCATCGCCTGCGACGGCGACATGGAGGAAGCCCGGTGCGAATCCGGCGCGGTCCCGCCACTGTGAGCCCGGTCCACACCGGGTGAGCCAGGAACTCCTGCCGTCCACACCGCCCGGGGCGCGGACACCCCGAGGAAGGCCTGCGCACGCATGCTTCTGCTGCTGTCGACCTCCGACACCGATCTGCTCAGTGCCCGCGCGGCCGGAGGCCCGGTCGCGTACCGGTTCGCCAACCCCGCGCGGCTCGACCTCAGCGAGCTGCCCGCCCTGCTGGACGGCGTGGACCTGGTCGTCGTACGGCTCCTCGGTGGCGTACGCGCCTGGCAGGACGGGCTCGACCTGCTGCACGAGGCGGGGCTCCCGGTCGTCGTCCTCACCGGTGAACAGGCCCCCGACGCCCAGCTGATGGAGGCGTCCACCGTCCCCGTCGGCATCGCCGCCGAGGCCCACGCCTACCTGGCCCACGGCGGCCCCGCCAACCTGGAGCAGCTGGCCCGCTTCCTCTGCGACACGGTGCTCCTCACCGGCCACGGCTTCGAGTCACCTGCCCCCGCACCGACATGGGGCCCGCTGGAGCGCACCGCGCGGGAGACCGACGGCCCGACCGTGGCCGTGCTCTACTACCGCGCCCACCACATGAGCGGCAACACCGCCTTCGTCGACGCCCTGTGCACGGCGATCGAGGACGCGGGCGGCCGTCCCCTCCCGCTGTACGTCGCCTCCCTGCGCGCCCCGGAAGCCGAGCTGATCGACGCGCTCGGCGCGGCCGACGCCATCGTCACCACCGTCCTCGCGGCGGGCGGCACCCGGCCCGCCGAGGCATCGGCGGGCGGCGACGACGAGTCGTGGGACGCGGGCGCCCTGAGCGGCCTGGACGTGCCGATCCTCCAGGCGCTGTGCCTGACCGGTTCGCGCAGCACGTGGGAGGAGAGCGACGAGGGCGTCTCGCCCCTGGACGCGGCCAGCCAGATCGCGGTCCCCGAGTTCGACGGCCGCCTGATCACCGTGCCGTTCTCCTTCAAGGAGATCGACGCGGACGGCCTTCCGGCCTACGAGGCCGACCCCGAGCGGGCCGCACGGGTCGCCGGAATCGCCGTACGCCATGCGCGCCTGCGGCACATCCCCGCCGCCGACAAGCGCCTCGCGCTCGTGCTCTCCGCGTACCCGACGAAGCACTCGCGGATCGGCAACGCGGTCGGCCTGGACACCCCCGCGTCCGCGGTGGCCCTCCTGCGCCGACTGCGGGCGGAGGGCTACGACTTCGGTACGGAGCCCGTACCCGGCCTCGCCTCCGGCCTCGCCTCCGGCGACGGCGACGAGCTGATCTACGCCCTGATCGAGGCGGGCGGCCACGACCAGGACTGGCTGACCGAGGAGCAGTTGGCGCGCAATCCGGTCCGTATCCCGGCGGCCGACTACAAGCGCTGGTACGCGACGCTGCCGCAGGTACTGCGCTCGGCCGTCGAGCAGCACTGGGGCCCGCCGCCCGGGGAGATGTTCCTCGACCGCAGCCGTAATCCCGAGGGCGACATCGTCCTCGCGGCCCTGCGCCACCAGAACCTCCTCATCCTCATCCAGCCCCCGCGGGGCTTCGGCGAGAACCCGATCGCGATCTACCACGACCCCGATCTGCCGCCCTCGCACCACTACCTGGCCGCGTACCGCTGGATCGCCGCGTCCGCCGACGACGGCGGCTTCGGCGCCGACGCGATGATCCACCTCGGCAAGCACGGCAACCTGGAGTGGCTGCCCGGCAAGAACGCCGGCCTGTCCGCCGCCTGCGGACCCGACGCCGCGCTCGGCGACCTCCCGCTGATCTATCCCTTCCTGGTCAACGACCCGGGCGAGGGCACGCAGGCCAAGCGCCGCGTCCACGCCACACTCGTCGACCACCTCGTCCCGCCGATGGCACGCGCCGACTCCTACGGCGACATCGCGCGTCTGGAACAGCTCCTCGACGAATACGCCGCGATCTCCTCCATGGACCCGGCCAAACTCCCCGCCATCCGCGCCCAGATCTGGACCCTCATCCAGGCGGCCAGGCTCGACCACGACCTCGGCCTCGAAGACCGCCCGGACGACGACGGCTTCGACGACTTCCTGCTCCATGTCGACGGCTGGCTGTGCGAGGTCAAGGACGCCCAGATCCGCGACGGCCTCCATGTCCTGGGCTCCCCGCCCGCGGGCGCCGACCGCGTCAACCTGGTTCTCGCGATCCTCCGGGCGCGCCAGATCTGGGGCGGGACGTCGTCGCTGCCGGGCCTGCGGGAGGCGCTGGGCCTGGACGAGTCGGCGGCCACCCGCACGACGGCGGACGCGGCCGAGGAGAAGGCGCGCGAGCTGGTGCAGGCGATGGAGGACGCCGGGTGGGACCCCGATGCGGTCCCCGCCGGGCACGGCCCCGAGGTCGCGGCCATCCTGGACTTCGCCTCCCGCGAGGTCGTCCCCCGCCTCGCCGGCACCACCGCCGAACTCGATCATGCCGTCCACGCGTTGAACGGCGGCTTCGTCCCGGCGGGCCCCTCCGGCTCCCCGCTGCGCGGCCTGGTCAACGTCCTGCCGACGGGGCGCAACTTCTACTCGGTGGACCCGAAGGCGGTCCCCTCCCGCCTCGCGTGGGAGACGGGCCAAGCCCTCGCGGACTCGCTGCTGGAGCGCTACCGCACCGACAACGGCGACTGGCCGCCGTCGGTCGGCCTGTCCCTGTGGGGCACGAGCGCGATGCGCACCAGCGGCGACGATGTCGCGGAGGCGCTCGCCCTGCTCGGTATCCGCCCGGTCTGGGACGACGCCTCGCGCCGCGTCACGGGTCTGGAGCCCATCCCGCTCGCCGAGCTCGGCCGCCCCCGCATCGACGTCACGCTGCGCATATCCGGCTTCTTCCGCGACGCCTTCCCGCACACGATCGGCCTGCTCGACGACGCGGTCCGCCTGGCCGCGTCCCTCGACGAGCCCGCCGACCAGAACTTCGTCCGCGCCCACACCCAGGCCGACCTGGCGGACCACGGCGACGAACGCCGCGCCACGACCCGTATCTTCGGCTCCCGCCCGGGCACCTACGGCGCGGGTCTCCTCCAGCTGATCGACTCCCGCGACTGGCGCACCGACGCCGACCTCGCCGAGGTCTACACGGTCTGGGGCGGCTACGCCTACGGCCGCGAACTCGACGGCCGCCCGGCCCGCGCCGAGATGGAGACCGCGTACAAACGCATCACCGTCGCGGCGAAGAACACGGACACCCGTGAGCACGACATCGCGGACTCCGACGACTACTTCCAGTACCACGGCGGCATGGTCGCCACCGTGCGTGCCCTGCGCGGCACGGCCCCCGAGGCGTACATCGGCGACTCCACCCGCCCCGAGACGGTCCGCACCCGCACCCTGGTCGAGGAGACCTCCCGCGTCTTCCGCTCCCGCGTCGTCAACCCCAAGTGGATCGAGGCGATGCGCCGCCACGGCTACAAGGGCGCCTTCGAACTCGCCGCGACGGTGGACTACCTGTTCGGCTACGACGCGACGACGGGCGTGATCGCCGACTGGATGTACGACAAGCTCACGGAGACCTACGTCCTCGACCCGGTGAACCGGGAGTTCCTCCAGCAGGCCAACCCCTGGGCCCTGCACGGCATCGCGGAACGCCTCCTGGAGGCCGAGTCGCGCGGCATGTGGGCCAAGCCCGATCCGTCGGTGCTCGCCGCGCTGCGCCAGGCCTTCCTGGAGACGGAGGGCGACCTGGAGGGCGAGGACTGACCGAGAGGCGGACCGCGGGCCCCTGGACACGACACGTCCGGGGGCCTTCGTCATGTCCCGGGGACGGGTGCCGCACAGCTTCGGCGGGGCCGCGCAGCGTCACCACGGACTTGATCACGATTACCTTGAGTTCCCCTGAGCTTCCCATTCATTTTCCCTCCGTTCGGCCTTCACCTCGTGGTGCGCACAAGCCGCACACAAACCAGCGACTGTCAGTGCGCTGGGGGTGGGGGTTTCGGCCTGTGGCGGAAACGCATGGATGGCTGGGGGTGGTTTTGATGGTTCGGCCGCGGTTCTTGTACGTAGTGCGCGCATCACAGCAGAGACCGGACGGGGAGGAGAAGCCGGTCGGGTGGCGCCTGGTCGGCGCGAACAACCGTGAACTCGGACGCAGCGCCCAGGCGTTCGGCGGCCTCGCGGAGTGCCAGGCAGCGGTCGCTCTCCTCCGGGAGAAGGTGGCGGCGGCCCGTGTGCTGCTGACCATGCCGGATGCGGCGGGCAGCTGGACCTGGCGCCTGGAGATCGAGGGGCGGGCCGTGGCGGTGTCCGGCCGGCGTTATCTGCGCCAGCGGGAGTGTCAGTACAACCTCAGCCAGTTCCTGGTCGCTGTCCCCGTGGCCCAACTGGCCGTCGGGGTCACGAACCGGCCCCGGCCGCGCGCTCTGCCTCCGCGCGGACCTCAGCGGTCCAGATCTACGCGAGCAGAGCAGGAAGACGAAGGCCACGCCCGGCCGCACACCGGCGTCCGGGCCGGGGCGGGTGCGCGATGACCGTAGCGATGCTCGGACGCCCGGAGGCCGAACCGGATCCCGTGGACGCGCCGCGTGTCGTGCGGGGCAGGGGTGAGCCGGCGGACCGGCTCTTCCGCGGTGCGGCTCGCGGCAGCGGGGCCATCGTGCTGGCCATCATGCTGCTGGTCGGCGTCTTTCTCAGCTATCGCGCCCTGCAGGCGCTCGATGTCGCCAAGGGCTCGTTCCTCACCACCTCCGCGTGGGAGCCGGATGCCCACCGCTTCGGGATCGCGGCGGTGATCACCGGCACCGTGCTCATCGGCCTGGTGGCGATCAGCTTCGCGGTGCCGCTGGCGCTCGGCACCGCGCTGTACATCTCGGAGTACGCACCGCGGCGTCTGAAGCGGACGTTCATCTCTCTCGTGGACCTCATGGCCGCCGTGCCGAGTGTGGTGTACGGGCTGTGGGGCGCCTTCTTCCTGCAGGCGCATGTGGTGGGGCTCTCCCGCTGGCTCGCCACGTACTTCTCCTGGATACCTCTCTTCAAGGTCGACGGGAGCGATCCGCGCGACCCGCTGGAGACGATGACCGTCTACACGTCCTCCACCTTCATCGCGGGCATCGTCGTGGCGCTCATGGTCACGCCGATCGCCTGCTCGGTGATGCGAGAGACCTTCTCGCAGGCGCCTCCGGGAGAGCGCGAGGGCGCCTTCGCGCTCGGGGCGACCCGGTGGGGGATGATCCGCTCGGTCGTGCTGCCGTTCGGCTGGGGCGGCGTGATCGGCGGCACCATGCTCGGCCTGGGCCGCGCCCTGGGCGAGACGATCGCCATCTACATGATCATCTCGCCGGTCTTCGTCGTACAGCCGCACATCCTTCAGAACGGCTCCAACTCGGTCTCGTCGCTGATCGCACTGCGCTACGGATCCGCGAGCGCCTTCGGCATGTCGGCGCTGATGGCCGCGGGACTCGCCCTGTTCCTGATGACCCTTGTCGTGAACTTCATAGCGTCCTCGATCGCGGCCCGCAGCCGCTCGGGCAGCGGGACGGAGGCCTGAGATGACCGAACTCCTCAAGGAACGGCCGGCGCAGACGGTGCGGCCCGGCGCCGAAGGGCCGGACGAATCCCCGGAAGTGCGCCGCAACACCTCGTCGGTGCATGCCACGGATCTGCTCGCGCTCGCGGGCGCCGCGGTGGGCGCCCTCGCGCTGACGGCACTCCTGTTCACCTGGATCGCGCCGTTCGACTCGATCCTGGGCTTCGTGGTCGTCGCCTATGTGCTCTTCCTCGGCGTCTACGCCGTGCTCGTCTCCTTCGACGAGAACAGCGTGGCAGTACGGGACAAGGTCGCGGCGGTGCTGTGGCAGAGCCTCGCCACGCTGCTGCTCGCGTCGCTGGTCCTGGTGGTCGCGTACACCCTGTGGCGCGGCAAGTCCGCTCTGGTGCACCTCAACTTCTTCACCGAGGACATGTCGCGCACCGGCCCGCTGCAGCCGCTCACCGACGGCGGCGTCCTGCACGCGATCGTCGGCACGCTGGAGCAGATCGCCATCTCGCTGGCGATCACCGTGCCGCTCGGGCTTGCGTGCGCGGTGTTCCTCAACGAAGTGCCGGGCCGGTACGCCCGGTTCGTACGCACGATCGTCGAGGCGATGACCGCGCTGCCGTCCATCGTGGCGGGCCTGTTCATCTACGCCACGGTGATCCTCATCCTCGGCGTCGACAAATCCGGGTCCGCCGCCGCGCTGGCGCTCAGCGTGATGATGCTGCCCATCATCATCCGCGCCTCCGACGTGGTCATCCGGCTGGTGCCGGGCTCGCTGCGCGAGGCGTCCTACGCCCTGGGTGCGAGCCAGTGGCGCACGGTCTGGACCGTGGTGCTGCCCACGGCACGCTCCGGGCTCACCACCGCGGTGATCCTGGGCACCGCGCGCGGGATCGGCGAAACCTCGCCGGTGCTGCTCACCTCCGGCTTCGCAGCCGACCTGAACCTCAATCCGCTGACCCGTCCGCAGGTCTCACTGCCGCTCGCGACCTTCGAGTTGGTGAGATCGCCCCAGCCCAGCATGATCGCCCGCGGGTTCGGCTCCGCAGCCCTGCTGATGGCTCTCGTGCTGCTGCTGTTCATCGTGGCCCGGGTGGTCGGCGGACGCGGTCCCGGTGCGCTGACCCGTAGCCAGCAGCACCGGCGCGTGGTCGCGTCCCGCCGCGACGCCGAGCGCATGGGCAAGCGCGCCCGGCTCGTGCCGCAAGCGGCCGCGGTGGCCGGGGGTTTGCCGAACCCCGAGCCGGACGCCCGGCCCGGTGGCCCAGGCAGCCCCTCCGGCTGAGACCCGTCGAGCCCCGCACGGCTCCCACCCCGCCCCGCGGATTCCGCACCGCCCTGTACCGACGACACCGACCAGGAGTCACCTGCCATGCCCGGATCGCCTCCGGCAAAGTCCGCACGCCTCCGCCTCAGAGCCGTGACCGCCCTCGCCTGCTTGGCCGTCCTCCTGTTCGGCGTCGCGCTGCCGGGTGCCGAGCCCGCCGCCGCGGCGTCGTACGTCCCGATCTCGGGTGCCGGATCCACCTGGAGCCAGAACGCGCTCGACCAGTGGCGGGCCAACGTCAAGCAGTACGGCATGACGGTGAACTACAACGGCACCGGGTCCTCCGACGGCCGCAACCAGTTCCGCAACGGCACCGTCGACTACGGCGTCTCGGAGATCCCGTACGGCATCAAGGACTCGGGCGTCGTCGACCCGCCGCCCTCCCGCAAGTACGCCTACATGCCGATCGTCGCCGGCGGCACCTCGTTCATGTACAACCTCACGATCGGCAACAAGCGGGTGACCAACCTCCGGCTGTCCGGAGAGGTCATCGCCAAGATCTTCACCGGGCAGATCAAGACCTGGAACGACCCGGCGATCAAGGCCGACAACCCCGCGCTGGCCGGGGCACTGCCCGCCCGCAGGGTCGTCCCGGTGGTGCGCTCCGACGGCTCGGGCACCACCGCGCAGTTCACCACCTGGATGAGCAAGCAGTACACCTCGCTGTGGGACGCCTACTGCCGCCGGGCGGGCCGACCCGCGCCCTGCGGCGCGACGTCCAACTACCCGCTCGTACCGGGCAGCGGCTTCGTCGGCCAGTCCGGCTCGAACGGTGTGTCCGGCTATGTCGCCCAGGGCGGCAACGTCGGCACGATCACCTATGTCGAGTACTCGTACGCGGTGTACACGACCGGGTTCCCGGTGGCGAAGGTGCTCAACGCGGCCGGGTACTACACAGAGCCGACCGCGAAGAACGTCGCGGTCGCCCTCACCAAGGCCCGGATCAACGAGAACAGCTCATCGCCGGGCTATCTGACGCAGATCCTCGACGACGTCTACAACGACCGGGACGCGCGCGCCTATCCGCTCTCCAGCTACAGCTACATGGTCGTCCCGACCGCACTGGAGTCGAACTTCAACACCCAGAAGGGCAAGACCCTCGGCGCCTTCGCGTACTACTTCCTCTGCCAGGGGCAGCAGCACGTGGACAACCTCGGCTACTCGCCGCTGCCGATCAACCTCGTGCAGGCCGGGCTGAAGCAGGTCCGCAGGATCCCCGGCGTCGACGTCGAGAAGATCAACATCAAGGACTGCCACAACCCCACCTTCTCCAGCGACGGCAGCAACACCCTGGCCAAGACGGCCCCTTATCCGCCCGCCTGTGACAAGAAGGGCGCGGCCCAGTGCGCGACGGGCACGGGCGGCGCCAAGACCCCGACCACCGTCAACGGCAACGGCAACGGCAACGGCAACGGCTCGGGATCCACCGGCGGTTCGTCCGGGTCCGCCCAGGGCACCACGGGCTCCGGCGGAGGCGGCCCCGGCGGGTCGGCATCGGGCGCGGGCGGCAAGGGAACGGCCGGGTCGTCGGCCGGCACGGCAACCGGCGCAGGCGGCACATCCGCGGGCCCCGGGGCCACGATCGACCCGGACACGGGGCAGGTCGTCGGGGCCAACGGCGGCGCGGCCGGCGGCGGCAGCGGTGATGCGTTCGCCGTCCCCGTCACGACGGCCACGAGCATCGGGGGCGGCATGCGGACCGCGCTGATGGTGGTGGCGGGCGTGCTGCTGGTCGTGGTGACGGTCGGACCTCCGCTGCTGAACAGGCGCCTGAAGCGGAGTACGTCATGATCGCAGCGCTCCGCCGCTTCCTGCGGACGACGTCCGTCGTCGCGCTCGTCCTGCTCACCGCGGTGATCTGTGCCGTCGCCGTGACCATGCCTTCCCGGCCGGCCGACGCCGCCGACCAGAGGTCCGCGGTGACCGTCTCCGGACGGGGTCCGTACGCGAACCTGAAGGTGACCGTCAGCCAGACCCGGAACCTGGTCAACCAGGTGGTGAAGGTCTCCTGGAAGGGCGGCGCACCCACGGTCTCGGACACCACGTACGCGGCCAACTACCTCCAGATCATGCAGTGCTGGGGGGACAGCCCCGACAAGTGCCAGTTCGGCGGCTCGTCCGCGCAGGACACGGCCGGCACCGCCGGTGCGTACACCAACACCCGGCAGCTGACCTACGGCGGACTGAAGGACCCGGACCAGACGCTCCCGCCGCCCACCAGCACCGGTATCTCGTACGTCCCGTTCAAGTCGGCGACCGGCGATGTGATCACGAAGGGGAACTGGAACGAGTTCTACGACGTGAGCACCACGAACGAGACCCCTTACGCCCGCAGCGGCCCCGACGGCAAGGGCGAGGTGTACTTCGAGGCCCAGACGGCCCTGGAGGCGCCCGGTCTGGGCTGCGGCGAGGTGGCGGCCGGTGCCTCGAACGCGACGGCCGGCCGGCCCTGCTGGCTGGTCATCGTGCCGCGCGGCGAGAGCGAGGTGGACGGCAGCTCGTACCACTCCCAGCCGAGCGGGCTCCTGCAGTCCTCGCCGCTCACCGCGAGCAACTGGAAGCACCGGCTCGTCGTGCCGCTCGGGTTCGAGCCGATGGGCAGTTTCTGCCCGATCGGCGCCGACGAGCGCAGCACCCTCGGCCACGAGATCGCCGCCGAGGCCATCGCCCGCTGGCAGCCCGCCCTGTGCCAGTCGGCGAGCAAGACGATCTACGGCTTCGCCCAGGTGACCGACGACACCGCCCGGGCCAAGCTGGTCTCCGGCAAGCCCGGACTGGTCTTCCTCGGTCGCCCTGCCACCGCCGGCCAGGTGCCGTCCGGCCGGCGTCCCGTCTATGCGCCCATGACGCTGTCCGGGCTGACCATCGGCTTCTTCGTCGAGAGCCAGGCCGGTTTCAACGCACCGGGTGCGGTCACGGCGCGCAACGGAACACGGCTGACCGGACTCAATCTCACCCCAAGGCTGGTCGCCAAGCTGCTCACCGAGTCGTACCAGGACGGCAATTCGCGCCTCGCGCCGAGCACCGCCGAGAATCCGTTCAACCTGGCCCGCGACCCGGAGTTCATCAAGTACAACCCGGATTACAAGGACCTCGAATTCCGCGGCAGCCTCGGCGACGTGCTCGTACCCGAGGCGATCTCGGACGCGGCGTGGGAGCTGTGGAGCTGGTTGGACAAGGACCCGGCCGCCCGGGAGTTCCTGAGCGGCACCGCCGACAATCAGGGGCGGTACGGCAGTCGGGACTTCTCCGGGATGAAGGTCAACCCGCGCTACCGGAACGTCGAACTGCCGAGGAACGAGTTCCCGAAGAGCGACCCGTTCTGCCAGGAGTTCCCGAACAACCCGGGCCAGCCGCCGCTGTGCATCCAGGACAAGCATCCGTACGCCTCCGACATGCACACCGCCGCCCGCGCCGCCGCCCGCGGCGACACCCTGGCCCGCGCGAGCTGGGACAACACCAGTACGCCGCCCGGCTACAAGAAGACCCCGCCGCAGACCGCCGGCAAGCGCGCCGTCCTCGCCCTGACCGACACCGCGACGGCCGCCCGCTACGGGCTGGTGACCGCGAAGCTCCAGAACGCCGCGGGCCGGTTCGTGGGCCCCGACACCGCCGGTCTGCTCGCGGGCCAGGCGGCGATGAAGCCCAGCGGGGTCACGGGAGTTGTGAGCCCGAACCCGACCACGAAGGCTGCGAACGCCTACCCGCTCACCCTGCTCACCTACGCCGCGACCGTGCCCGAACAGCTGACCAAGAAGGAGGGCCAGGACTACGCGGCCTTCCTGAAGTACGCGGTGGGCAACGGGCAGCGGCCAGGAGTGTCGGCCGGAACCCTCCCGGAGGGGTACGCCCCGCTGCCGGGGAGCGTGCGTGCCGTGGCGCGTGCCGCCGCCGACGCCATCGCGTCCCGGGCCGGCACCTCGCCGTCGACTTCCGGCCCCGGAGGTGACACCGGCGGCGCCGGCACGGGCTCGTCCGGGGGCGGCACCGCAGGCGGTGGCGGGGGTGACGCGAGCGGCGGTGGCGGCGGCCAGGCCGCCGGCCGGCCGAGTCCGGCCGGTACCAAGGCGTCCCCGAACGCGACCACGAAGCCGACCGGATCGCCGTCCGCCGCGGCAGCCGCCGCCTCCGACGAACCGATCATCCGCACTCCGGCCTGGGCGCTCGGCGCTGTGCGCTACGCCCTCCTGATCGCGCTCATCGTCGGGCTCGCCGCCGCGGTCAGCGGCCCCCTCCTGCCGAGGGTGCTGCCGCGGCTGTCGGCAGGTCTGTCGGCCTGGCGCGCCGGGGCCAACAAGCCCGGCAGCGAAGGGAGGTGATGCCCGGACTCGAATCATCGACAGGTCCGCGCCAACGAACTGTCTGAACGCCGCGCCGGGCACCACCCGGCGCAAGCCTATCCGAGAGGTAACGCACGTGAACAAGAGGAAGATAGCCCTCGCCGCTGTCGGCATCACCGGTCTCCTCACCGGCACCGTCTGCGCCAGCCAGGCCGTCGCCGACCCCTCCGGGCCGCCGCCCTACCGCCAGCTCTCCGGTGTCGGCTCCGACACCACGCAGGACGTGATGAACGGCCTGGCCAACGCCATCACCGTCGGCGGCCAGAAGGTCATCGGCTCGTACGACGCCACCGGCTCGGCCCAGATCACCACCAAGGACCCCGCCACCACCCCGGGCTGCACCGTCAACCGCCCGAACGGGTCGAGCGCCGGACGCACCGCCCTGCTGAACTCCCTGCAGGCGGCCAACGGCTGTCTGGACTTCTCCCGCTCGTCCAGCCTGAACCTGGGCGCCGCGAACCCGGGACTGACCTATGTCCCGTTCGCCGTGGACGCGGTGAGCTACTCGATCACGCCCACCAGCACGGTGCCGCGCAAGCTCTCCCTGGCCGACCTCAAGGCCATCTACCACTGCGACCCCAACTACGTGGGCACCGCTCCCAACTTCAGCCTCACGGTGTACCTGCCGCAGGCGGGCTCGGGCACCCGTAGCTTCTGGGAGTCCACGATGGGGATCACCGACGCCGACGTGGTCGCCGGCGTCTACCCCTGCATCAAGGACACCAAGGCCGGCGCCCCCGTCCAGGAGCACGACGGCCGTGTCCTCGACGACAAGTCGATCGTCCCGTTCTCCATCGCGCAGTACAACTCGCAGGCGACGCAGACCATCGCCGACCTCCGCGGCCGCGCGATCCTCGGCACCATCGACAACCTCGCGCCGAACACCCTCAACAGCAACTTCGGTGTGAAGCGCGACGTCTACAACGTCATCCCGACCAGCAAGATCGGGACGGCGCCGTGGAGCACCGTCTTCGTCGGCTCGAACGCTCTGATCTGCCAGCAGCCGACCGTGATCAACACCTACGGCTTCGCGACCAACGCGAACTGCGGCGACACCAGCAAGCAGACCCCCTGACGCAGCCGCAGCACCTGCGTAGTTACTCAACCCCCCATGCCTGATTCATCGCTTTCGCCACTTTCGAATCCTTCAAAGAAGGAGAGCACGACTGTGTGGAAGAACACCCTCTCGCGAACCCTGGCGGGCGGTCTCGCGAGCCTGGTCGCCGTGCTTGCAGGCGGCCTGATCCTGGCTCCGTCGGCGCACGCCGCCGACATCGGCACCGCAGTGATCACCCCGGCGACCGGCTCCGACGTCTCCAGCATGACGCTGACCACGTCCGGCCCCTGCCCGGCCAACGCCACCAACGTCATTGTCTCGGTGACCGGTTCGGGCTTCCCGGCCGGCGGCCAGAACGTGGTCGGCAACTCGCCGATCAGCACCTACGGATCGACGGCGGACGGCGGGCTCATCATCCCGCTCTCCCAGACGATGCGTGACTACGCCAACACGGCGGGCTTCACCAACCTGACCGGCAAGTACAGCTTCCAGGTCACCTGCCGGACAGCCTTCAACGGCACCAGCCTCGGTGACTTCCCGGCGGCGGTCTGGTTCACGTCCAACACGGCGTACCAGAACACCGACCCGGCCGTGAAGACCGACACCACCACCTCCCTCGCGGTGTCCCCGGCCAGCCCGGTCACCGCAGGTACTCCCGTGACGCTGACCGCGACCGTCGGCCCGGCCGGCGCCGCGGGCACCGTGCAGTTCAAGGACAACGGCGCCGCGCTGGGCAACCCGGTGAACGTCTCCGGCGGCCAGGCCGCGCTCACCACGAGCAGCCTGGGCGCGGGCAGCCACTCGCTGACGGCCGCCTTCACGCCGAGCAGCACCGCCTACAACGCGTCCGCGTCCGCCGCAGTCGCTTACACGGTCAACACCGCTCCGGCGACCGCGACCACGACCGCGCTGGCCGTCTCGCCGGCCGGCACCGCGGCCCAGTACAGCCCGGTCAGCATGTCGGCCACGGTGGCGCCCGCCTCGGCCGCCGGTTCCGTGAAGTTCCAGGACACCGTGGGCGGCACCACCACCACGCTGGCCACGGTGCCGGTCGCCGCCGGTCAGGCCGCCTACACCACCAGCAGCCTGGGCGCGGGTGACCACACCTTCTCGGCGGTCTTCGTCCCGACGAACCCGGCCGCGTACCTCGGCTCCGACTCCGGTGCCGTTCCGTACGTGATCGGCGCCTTCGCCGGTGTCACCGCCTCGCAGGACATCACCACCACCGTCGAAGCCGGTGCGCTCGTCATCAGCGTCGACAACCCGCATGTCACCCTGCCTTCCCCGGTGCTCAACGCCAACGGTGACCTGCTGTCCACCACGGGCGCGATCAACCCGGTCACGCTCACCGACACCCGTGCCGGTAACCCGGGCTGGTCCGTCAGCGGCCAGCTGACCGACTTCTCGGACGGCGGTACGCACCTGATCAACGGTCAGAACCTCGGCTGGACGCCGAAGCTGATCGACAAGGGCGCGTCCCAGACCGTCACGCCGGGTGCTGCCGTCGCGGCCGCCAACGGTGTCGCCCCCGCGGACGCGGGCACGGCCGGACTCAAGTCCTCCCGTTCCCTCGCCAACGGAACCGGCCTGGGCACCGCCCACGTCGGGGCGGACCTGGCTCTCAACGCGCCCACCTCGACCGTGGCCGGCACCTACACCGCCACGCTCACCCTGACGGCCATCTGACCCACCCGGATGGTCACGGGGCGGCGGCACTGCCCCCCAGGTAAGCCGCCCCGGGCCGGGGCGGGCAGCGATGCCCGCCCCGGCCGCCCACCCACCCCGCTCCACCCGTCCCGCGCCCGAACGGACGACCCGACATGATCACGACCTCAGCCCGCCGCATCGCCGCCGTCCTGGCCGCATGCCTTCTCGCCGTCCTCCCGGCCGCAGCCGGAGCCGCGTCGGCCGCCGCCCCGGTTCCGGCCACCCGGCCCGGCGACGGCGGACAGGGGCGTACGACCTTCGGTGTCCAGCCGTCGGCCGCGAAGAAGCCCGACGCGCGGCCCCACTTCTCGTACGGGGCGACCCCCGGCGCCGTCGTCAAGGACCACATCGCCGTCCACAACTACGGCAAGAAGCCGCTCACCCTGCGCGTGTACGCCGGCGACGCCTTCACCACCGCCGACGGCGGCTTCGACCTGTTCGCGGCGAACCACAAGCCCACCGACGTGGGCTCCTGGGTGAAGCTCGGCAAGAACGTGCTGAGCGTGCCCGGCCGGTCCCACGTCATCGTGCCCTTCACCCTGACCGTCCCGCAGAAGGTGACCCCCGGGGACCACACCGGCGGCATCGTTGCCTCGCTCTCGGCGGTACGCACCGACAAGAAGGGCAGCAAGGTCGCGGTCGACCAGCGGGTCGGCGCGCGGATCTACCTGCGGGTTGCAGGGGAGCTCAAGCCCCGTCTCACCGTCGAGGGCCTGCACACGGCCTACCACGGCACGGCCAACCCCTTCGGCACCGGATCCGCGACCGTCACGTACACCGTGCGCAACACCGGCAATGTCCGGCTGGCAGCCCGTCAAGCGGTGCGCGTACGCGATCTGTTCGGCGGCGGTACGAAGGTGGCTGCCCCTCGTGACATCCCCGAGCTGCTGCCCGGCGCCGCCGTGAAGATCACGGCTTCGGCCACGGGCGTCCTCCCGGCCATGCGCGACACCACCACGGTCACCGTCGACCCCAGGCCCGTACGCGGCGACATCAAGCACCGTGTGCTGCCACGGGTCACGCGGGTCGAGGACTTCTGGGCCTTGCCGTGGGCGCTGCTGGCTCTGCTGCTGGTCGCCGCCGGAGCCTTGACGCTCCTGCTCGTACGCAGGCGTCGGCGGCGCGGCGCGGGCACGAGCGCACCGGAGCCGCGCCCTGCCGCGGCCAGGTCGAAGCAGGCCGTCGGCCTCGCGGCGATCCTGCTCACCGCCGGAGCGGTTGTCGCGGGCGCACCTGCCGACGCCCGGGCGGCGGAGTCCGGAGGACTCGCGGTCAGCCCTGCGCGGGGGAGCGACGCCCAGCCCATCACGCTCAGTTCCGCCGCGCCCTGCCCCGCGAAGACCGCCAACGTCATCGCCCGCGTCACCGGAGCGGGATTCCCCCGCGAAGGCCAGATCGTCGTCGGCAACGCCCCGCTCGCGACCTATCCGAAGGTGCCCGGCGGCGGCCTGTCGATCCCGCTCACGTACACGATGCGGGACTACGCCAGTACGGCCGGCTTCACCGCACTGCGCGGCACCTACACCTTCACGGTCAGCTGCCTCAAGGGCGCATTCGACCTGACGAGTCTGCGGGACTTCACGGGGTCCCTGCGGTTCACCGCGAAAGACGCGTACCGGGACGGTACGCGGGTCGCGGTCAAGGCTCCGGACGCCAAGGCGCCGGGGCAATCAGAGCAGCCCGTACCGCCGACCGTGTCGGGGGGCGGTACGGGCGCTGAAACAGGGAGCGCGGCGGGCGCCGGGGCGGGGGCGGGGGCGCCTTCCGTGCCCGCGAACGGGTCCGCCGCACCCGCGGGTGCGCCCGCCGCGACGGAAGCCGCCGCCCAGGACTCCGACACCTCGCTCGTCGCCTGGTCGGTGACCGGTTTCGCCGCCGCCCTGCTGGCACTCCTCATGGGTGCGGCTCACTGGGTGCGGGGACGCCGGGCGCGCGCCGCCGAGCCCGAGCCGGGCGACTGAACATCACCACCATCCATACCTCTTGAACCATCAGTCACAGGGAGAGAACACCGTGTCCATCACAACCAAGTCCCGCACCTTGATATCCCGGCCGGCCGCCGTCCTGCTCGGATCGCTGATCGCGGCGTCCGGCGCGGCCGGGGTGCTCACCGCGACCGCCGCGCACGCCGAGGTCGTCGGTTCGGCGGAGGTGTCCCCGGCCACCGGCACGGACACCAGCGGGATTTCGCTGACCACGTCGAAGGCGTGCCCGGACGCGGCCACGAACCTCATCGTCGCGGTGAAGGGCTCGGGCTTCCCGGCCGAGGGCCAGAACGTGGTGAGCAACTCGCCGCTCAGTGCCTACACGACCACCTCGGGCGGCGGCATCGTGGTGCCGCTGACGCAGACGATGCGTGACTACGCCAGTACGGCGGGGTTCACCACGCTGCAGGGCCGCTACGACTTCACGGTGACCTGCCGCACCGCCTTCAACGGCACCAGCCTCGGCGACTTCACCGCGCCGATCTGGTTCACCTCCAACACCGCGTACCGCAACACCGACCCCGCCGGGCCGACGGCCACGCCGTCCTCCTCGGCGCCCACCGGCACCGCCTCCCCGTCGCCCACGGGGACCGCCTCGCCGACCGACACCGCGTCTCCGACGGACACCGCGTCGCCCACCGACACGACGCTGCCGACCGACACCGCGTCGCCCACCGACACGACGCTGCCGACCGACCCCGCCGCCCCGACGGACACCGCGACCCCGGGCGGCGGCTCCCAGGGCATCTCCACCGATGTCAGCGGCGGCGGTTCGGGCGGCGGCAAGGGATCCCTGGCGGCCACCGGCACCGACATCGCGATGGCCGGCGTGGCTTCGGCCCTCCTCGTGGCGACGGGCATCACGGTCGTGCGGCGCAGCCGCCGGCGCGAGGAGTTCCCCGTCACCGACACCCCGAACGTCTGAGGCGGAGGCCGACCATGAAGTTCTCCACCGCACGCCGACCGCTGTCGGTAGCTCTCGCATCCCTCCTCGCCGCCGGAGCGCTCGCGCTCGGCACGACCGGAGCCAGGGCCGATGTCCTCGGCTCGATGGAGGTGACCCCTGCCACCGGTACGGACACCAGCGGGGTCACGCTGACCACCGCCGGGCCTTGCCCCGCCGAGGCCACCAACCTCATTGTCTCCGTGGCCGGTTCGGGATTCCCGGCCGAGGGCCAGATCGTGGTGAGCAACTCGCCGCTCAGTGCCTACACGACCACCGCGGGCGGCGGCATCGTGGTGCCGCTGACGCAGACGATGCGGGACTACGCCAGTACGGCGGGCTTCACCACGCTGCAGGGGCGCTACGACTTCACGCTGACCTGCCGGGCCGCCTTCGGTTCGACGACGTACGGCGATTTCACCGCCCCCATGTGGTTCACGTCCAACACCGCCTACCAGAGCACCGCTCCCGCCGCCGCGACCACGACCACCCTCGCGACGGCTCCGGTGAGCCCGGTCGTCCAGGGCACAGCCGTGAAGCTGACGGCGACGGTGGCCCCGGCCGAGGTGGCCGGTTCGGTACGTTTCCTGGACGGGGCGGCCCAACTCGGCACCCCCGTCGCGGTGTCCGCGGGAGTGGCCACCCTGTCCACCACCGCTCTGGCGGTCGGCACCCACGCGCTGAAGGCGGAGTTCACACCGTCCGACCCGGCGGTGTACGGCTCTTCGGCCTCCGCGGCTCTGTCGTACACGGTCAAGATCAAGCCCCCGGCAGTCGTCACACCGGCGAAGGTGACCGGCACCCTCAAGGTCGGCTATACGGCCACCTGCACCGTGGCCTTCAGCGGCGCGACGTCGATCAAGTACCTCTGGCTCCGCGACGGCGCAGTGATCAGTGGTGCCATCGCGCGCACCCGCCCCCTGGTCGCCGCCGACTACAACCACAAGACCGCCTGCCGGGCGATCGCGGCCAACAGCACCGGCAGCACCACCTCGACCAGCCCGGCCGTGACCGTGGCTGCGGGCCCGGCGCTGAAGAACGTGACGAGGCCCTCGATCACCGGCACCGCCAGGGTGGGCTACCGGCAGACCGCCAGGCCGGGGACCTGGACCCCCGCGGCCACCACGTACAGCTACACCTGGAAGCGCGACGGGCGGACGATCACCGGTGCGACCCGCGTGACGTACTACCCGACCAGGGCCGACCGCGGCCACCTGCTCACCGTCACCATCACGGCCAAGCGCCCCGGATACGCCTGGGGTTACGCCACCTCAGTGTCACGGAGGATCGGATGACGGCACCGGTTGCGCCGGCCGACGCCGTGACCGCGGACGGCGCTCCCGTCCGCGGCACATCACCCGGCGGCCCCGCGCCGTCCGGCCGTCCGGCCGCCGGGCCCCGGCTGCGCGTCGTCAGCGCGGCGTTGAGCATCCTCGCCGCGCTGCTGCTCGGATTCGTCGTCGACGTCACTCTCGTAGGCGACCTCCGGCACGCCCGCGACCGACAGGTCGACTACGCCGGCTTCCGCTCCGAACTGGCCAATGGCGTCGCGCCCATCGGCCGGTCCTCGGGCGGCGGCCTGGCGCCGGGACACGGCGCTGCGGTCGCTCTCCTCGACGTCCCCGTACTCCAGCTGCGCGAAGTCGTCCGCGAGGGAACCACGGCGCAGGACCTGGCCCGCGGGGCGGGCCACCGCCGGGACACCACCCTGCCCGGCCAGGCCGGAGTCAGCGTCATCATGGGCCGCCAGGCGACCTACGGGGGGCCCTTCCGGCGCCTGGAGGACCTGACAGCCGGGGACAGGTTCACCGTGACGACGGGCCAGGGGAAGCACACGTACAGGGTGATCGGCCCGCGCCGGGAGGGCGACCCCCAGCCACCGGCCGTCACCGGGGGCCGGGGCCGCCTCACTCTCATCACCGCCGACGGCACGCGGTTCATGCCCCGCGGCATTCTGCGGGTGGACGCGGACCTGGTCTCGGACGTACAGCCCGCGCCGGCGCCCGCCGTTCCGTCCGGCGCTCTGCCGGAGGACGAGAAGCCGATGGCTGTGCAGCAGACGGCCTGGCTGCCGCTCGTGCTGTGGGGCCAGGGGCTGGTGCTGGCGGCCGCGGCCGTCGCCTGGGCGCACGCCCGCTGGGGCCGGCGGCACACCTGGGTGGTGGGCGTGCCACTGCTCGGCGCCCTCGGCCTGGCCGTCGCCGACCAGGCCGCGCTGCTCCTCCCCAACCTGCTGTGATCGCGCCTTCTGCGATCGAACCCTCTGTGATCGAGCTTCCGTGATCGAGTCTCCGCCGAACAAGGACGTGCCGTGAGCGACCAGACCACCCAGACCGAGACCACCCTCCCGCTTCCGGCGCCGGTCGACGGCTTCGGGAGCGCCGGAAGCGCCGGAAGCGCCGGAAGCACCGGAACGACCGGAGCGACCAGCGCGACGGGGGCGACCCTTGAGGCCCGCCGGATCTCGGCCTGGTTCAGCGACCACAAAGTCCTCGACCGCGTGTCGCTGACCATGCCGACGAGCCTGGTCACGGCCCTCATCGGCCCCTCCGGGTGCGGCAAGTCGACCTTCCTGCGCATCCTCAACCGCATGCACGAACTCGTCCCGTCCGCCTCACTGGCGGGCGAGGTGCTGGTCGACGGCCAGGACATCTACGCGGCCGGCCAACGCCTGACCGAGGCGCGCCGCCGGGTCGGCATGGTGTTCCAGAAGCCGAATCCCTTCCCGGCTATGTCGATCTACGACAACGTCACCGCGGGGCTGAAACTCACCGGCGTCCGCCTCGGCGGCGGCGCCAAGGACGACCTCGTCGAGGAGTGCCTGACCAAGGCAGGCCTGTGGAAGGAGGTCCGCACCCGGCTGCGCCAGCCCGGCGGCGCACTCTCCGGCGGCCAGCAGCAACGCCTGTGCATCGCCCGCTCGTTGGCGATCCGCCCCAAGGTGCTCCTGATGGACGAGCCCTGCTCGGCGCTCGACCCCACCTCCACCCGCCGCATCGAGGAGACCATCCGCGAGCTGGTCCACGAGGTCACCATCGTGATCGTCACCCACAACATGCAGCAGGCGGCGCGCGTCTCCGACCAGTGCGCCTTCTTCCTCGCCGAACAGGGCACCCCGGGCGTGATCGTCGAACACGGCCCCACGCCCGCGATGTTCTCCGCACCCTCGGACCCGCGGACGGCGGACTATGTGGAGGGCCGCTTCGGTTAAGGTCCTGTCCGGCCGATCTTGCCGGGCTCGCGTGCCCTGGCACGCACTCCCCCGTAGCCCTTCGGGCACGGGAGGTGCCCCCACGCCGCGTTGCGTCAGTCGCCAACGCTCCGCGTGGGCTCTCCCCCTGCCTTCGGCGGGGGGACCCCCATCCTCCGGCCTGCAGCTGCACGCACCAGACCCCGCTCACTGATCCGGCCTGATCGACCGGACAGGACCTAACCCCGCGTACGCGCCAGAGGCGTCATCCCATCTCGACGGGAGCGCGCACCAGCGAGCCGTACTCGGTCCAGGAGCCGTCGTAGTTCTTGACGTCCGGGTAGCCGAGCAGTTCGTGGAGCGCGAACCACGTGTGCGAGGAGCGCTCTCCGATACGGCAGTAGGCGATGATCTCGCGGTCGGACGTGATGCCCTGGCGCGCGTACAGCTCCTTCAGCTCGTCGGCCGACTTGAACGTCCCGTCGTCGTTGGCCGCCTGCGCCCAGGGAACGTTGGCCGCGCCGGGTATGTGGCCGGGGACCTGCGCCTGCTCCTGCGGCAGATGCACAGGCGCCAGCTTCTCGCCCCGGTACTCCTCCGGGGAGCGTACGTCGACCATGCGGGCGGAACTCCCCAGGCTGTCCAGCACTTCGGCGCGAAGGGCGCGGAACTGCGGGTTCTCCTGCCCCGTTACCGCGAAGCCGGTGCGCGGGCGGTCCATGACCTCCTGGGTCAGCTCGCGGGCCTCCAGCTCCCACTTCTTGCGGCCGCCGTCGAGCAGCTTCACTCTGTTGAAGCCGCGCAGCCGCAGGATCCAGTAGGCGTACGCCGCGAACCAGTTGTTGTTGCCCCCGTACAGCACCACGGTGGTGTCGTCCTCCACCCCGGCCCTGCCAAGGAGCTGCCCGAGCGCTTCGCGGTCCACATAGTCGCGGCCGACGGCGGCGTG
Source organism: Streptomyces sp. NBC_01481 (assembly GCF_026339995.1). Classification (GTDB taxonomy): domain Bacteria; phylum Actinomycetota; class Actinomycetes; order Streptomycetales; family Streptomycetaceae; genus Streptomyces. The sequence goes on from NZ_JAPEPT010000005.1 coordinate 675,572, forward strand.
CAGGTCCCTGGCCCAGTTCCAGCCGACGGCGCCGGGAATATGGCCCTGCTCGTATGCCGAAGTGTCCTCGTCCACCTCGATGACGCGCACCGTCCCGTCGTCGAGGTGGGCGGCCAGCCACTCGGTGTCCACCAGTGTCTCGGGGTGGGCGTAGCCGCTGCTGCCCATGGTCTTCTCCCTTCTCTCCGTGCTCTCCCTGCTCTCAGGCCTGTGGCGTCAGGTCCCCCACCCCGCCGCTGATCACCGCCGTCACGGGGATGCCGACCCGGTCGAGCAGACTCGCCGCGATGGTCGCCCGGCGGCCGCTCCCGCAGACCGTCCAGATCTCGCCGTCCCTCGGCATCTCACCGAGCCGCCGCGGCAGTTCGGCGAGGGGCACGGCGAGCGTGCCCGGGATTCCGCCCTCGGGGCGGTCCGGCCGTACGTCGAGCACCCGCCGTTCGGCGATGTGTCCCGCCAGTTCGGCCACATCCGCGGTACGGAAGGAGCGCACCGGGCGGCCGGCGGCCTGCCAGGCGTCCACGCCACCCGCCAGATATCCCGCGACGTTCTCGTATCCGATCCGCAGCAGCTGCATCATCGCCTCGTCGGCCGCCTCCTCCTCCGGCTCCGGCAGCACCAGCGCCAGGCGTGCGCCGAACGGAACGACCTCGCCGACCAGGCTCGCGAAGCGGTCGTCGAGCTCGTCGCAGAGGGACCCGGGCAGATGGGCCGCGGCGAAGCTTCTGCGGTCGCGGCCGTCGACGAGCTGCACACCGCCCCCGACCAGCCCCTCCACCATGCCCGGCGTGAGCGGCCGTAGCTCGGGCCGCCCACCGAGCACCTCGGGACCGGCCCGGTTGATCGGGGCCATATAGCGGTAGTACGCGGGATACGGCGGCAGCCCCGACAGCCGCTCGACGACGAACTTCTGCTCGTTCTGGATGGCCAGCGTCGGGTTGCTGCGCCGCTCGGCGCCCACGGTGGTCGTCCGGCTCCCGGACACCGGTCCGGCCGCGCAGGAGCTGCCCGCTCCGTGCGTCGGCAGCACGCGGGTGGCGTCCGGCAGCAGCGAAAGCCGCCTCAGCGAACGGAACTGCGCCCTGGCCAGCTCCTCCGTACGGTCGTCACCGGAGAGGTCGGTACGGCCCGCGCTGCCGACGAGCAGGCTGCCTCCGGTGAAGACGGCCGTCGGCGCCAGGCGAGGGTCGTCGAACACGAGGTACGAGGTGTGCTCCGCCGTGTGCCCGGGCGTCTCCATCGCCCGCACGGTCGCGCCACCGACGACGATCTCGTCGTCCTCGGCCAGCGGCAGATGATCAAACGCGTACGGCGCACGGGCGGGCCCCGCCACAGTGGCGCCGGTCGCCGCGCGGACCTCCAGCGCACCGGAGACGTAGTCGTTGTGCACGTGCGTCTCCAGGACGTACCGGATGCGCACCCCCCTGGACGTACAGGACTCCATCAGTCCCCAGCTGTCCCGCTGGGGGTCGACCAGCGCCGCCTCGTCGCCGCTGACGAGGAGATAGCTGCTGTCACCGAGCGACGCGGTGGTCATGATCTCGATAGCGCTCATACCGTCACCTCTGCTCACTGCCCGGGGGCGCTCATACGACGACCAGCTCGACGGATGCGACGGGGTTGCAGCCGTACCCGTGGGCGTTCCACGGCGCCCGGGACGGCTGGACGTGGCCGTGCTCGTCTGTTGCGCGGGCGAGCAGCCGGTACCGCCCGGGCCGCGCGGGCGTCCACGGGCAGGACCATTCCCTCCAGGCGTACGCCCCGGCCGGCGCTCCGAGCACGGCGTCCCGCCAGCCCCCGTCGGTGTATCCCTCTTCGTCCTCGTACGCGGCTCGCACCTGGACCCGCCGCACCGGCACCCCGCCGCCGGACCAGGCGCGGCCCCGTACGGCTGTCTCATGACCGCGGCGTACGGCCGAGTCGGGCTCGGGCGAGGTGATCAGCGACTTGACCCTCAGGGTGGTCACGGGCCCGTCGGGGGTGCCTCGCGACGCCACGTAGACGTACTCCTCGGCCTGGAAGACGCCGGTGAAGGGCTCCGTGACGGCCCGCGCCCCGACCAGCCACTTCACATCGGCGACCGCGTACCGGCCGGGGACCACCAGGCGCACCGGCGCCCCGTGCTCGGGCGCCAGCGGCTCGCCGTTCATGTGCGTGGCGAGGAGCGTGTCCGGGTGGAGGGCCACGGCGAGCGGGAGGCTGCGCTCGAAGGCGGTCCGGCGGCCGTGCACGGTGCCGGAGTCGGCTCCGGCGAAGACGACTTCGAGGGCCGTCGGCTGGATGCGCGCCCGGGCGGCGATGAGACGGAACGGCACGCCCGCGAAACGCGCGCAGCCGACCGCCCGTTGGCCCCAGGGCAGACCGGGCGGGCGGGGCATCATCAGGCTGCGGCCATTGCCCGCGCATTCCAGTACGACGTCGAGCTCCCGGCGCGGCATCGCCAGCAGCTCGTCGTAGCCGATGTCGAAGGGCGCGGCCACGGTGCCGCCGAGCCGCAGCCGCCACCGCCCGGGTGTCGTGCGCGGCACGCCGAAGTGATCGCGTACGAAGAAGGCACCGACGGGTGTGACCGGCTCGGCCAGCGCGGCCGAGGGCGTCTGCGCGTTGTACGGGTCAGCCGTCACCGTCTCGGGTGCCCAGGCCGTGGCGCCCGGCCCGCGGGGAATCGCCGATGCGGTCATTGGCAGCACCTTCCGTCGGGCTCTTGGGGAGCACGGCGAGGGTTGCTTCCAGTATCACGTCCGGGGGTCGACCCCGCTCGGGGTCCAGCGGGAGGACCGTCCGCCCTAGGAGAGAGGAGCATGCACGGCGACGACGTTCCCTTGCGCATCCACCGTGAGCGCGACCCGCTCGACCCTGTTCGTCGCGACGAGAACGACCCACACAATGCCCCACAGAAAACAGGTGACGAGGGTGAGGATGGCGTGCAGCACATGGTTCACCGGCTCACCGCGGACCAGAACCGCCTGAGTCTCGGAGCGGGACTCCACCCGCCATCCGCTCGCGATCCGCTGATTCACCGCCCAGTCGAGGATCAGACGCCGCCGCGCCTCATCGGGCACGCCGCCTTCGGACCCGAAGTAGCCGGGCGGCGGCTGGAGGGGCTCCCCCCACCCGGGTGACACCTTGCGGAGCTTCATGGACTCACCTCCACACGTGCGGGGCCATGAGTCCAGCGTGCGTCGCGTGGCCGGTCGCAGCACCCCGAAATATGCTGGCGAAGGCAGGGAAAGTCCTGGATGAGGGAGATACGCGCCATGGCAAAACGAGGCAATAAGCGCCGCGCCCGCAAGAAGAAGAAGGCCAACCACGGCAAGCGCCCCAACGCCTGAGCCGACAGTCACCGGCAGACCCCCGGGCAGCCGGGAGCGACCCAGTGGCCACTCCCGGCGCGGCGGTCACGCGGTCGGAACGTCCTCCACCCGCTCACCCTCGGCCTGCGACGGCTCGGTCCTTGGCACGTCCGGGTGCACTTCCACGGCACTGCGCTCGCCTGGTTCGTCACGCTCGCCCTCGGCCTGCGAGGGGGTGTGCGAGTACAGCCAGGTGTCGTAATCCGATTCCGAGGCTCCGGTTTTCATGACGGGCCTCCTTCACTCGCTCACCCCCATCCTCCACCTTCGCGCGTGGTTACGGCGAGGCGGACAGGAGCCGACCAGCGTTTTCTGACCTAGGGCTCAATGAATCTCAGCATGGGCGACTGATCGCCCCGCTACCCGCACGAGGGTGCGTAGTTTGGCTCGTGTCTCCGGGTCGGTCGAGTAGATGACTGTGCCCACCATGCCGCGTGTCAACAGCACTTTGTATGTGTTGCGGATCAGACGTGCCACATCGAGATGTGACGGGATCTTCTTGGTCAGTGCCGGATCTTTGGAAGCCGTGCGGTCTATGACCCATCGGCAGTCCCGCCACACCAGGTCGGGGCCGAGGATCACTCCGCTCCAGTCGTACTCGAAGCCCTGTGCCGTGTAGACGCAACCAATCTGGCCGAATCCGGCCGGGTCGGTAGCCCAAAGGGCCGAAGGTGGAGCACCCATCACGGATCGCTCGCCCTTGATGTTCCACGGTCGGGCCCAGTCGCCGATCCGTACGTCCGTCGGCAGCGGCTTTCCCTGCTTCGCTTCCGACCACTTCCAGCAGAAGCCCGCAGATATCCGGGCCCGATACCCCATTGACTGGCGTTCCTGCAGAACCGCCTCCAACTCCTGAGGTGATTCGACGATCTCCAGTTGCATCCGGCCATCCGGCTCCCACTCCACCGGGCCGCCGTCCTCAAGCCCCAGCAGGCGCAAGACCCACCGAAGGTAGGCGTCGCTGCCACCGCACCGGAACTGGCTGTCCAGCTCCACCACACGGCAGCCCAGGCCCTTGTCCGCCGCCGCAGCCTTGATGTCCTCCACGGTGCCCATCTCACCCGGGCGTACAACCTGGTGCTGGTCCAGAAGGAACACCGGCACCCGAGCGACATCGATCAGTTCCTCGATCTGCCGCTTCCCGGTGCGCTGTGTGGCCGGCGTGAAGCGACTTGCGGAGGTTTCGCGGATGCGGTGAGCCTCATCGCAGACCAGTACATCCAGACTGTTGCGCTTCGCTGTAACGAAGCTGTTGAAGTACTTGAAGAGCTCCCGCACCTCGGGCTTTCGGACGCCCGTGACCTTGCGCATGGTCTTGGTGAACGACTGTGAGCCGGTAGCGTGCAGAGCTGGGATACCACGCCGGTACAGGTCGCCCAGCAGGGACAGTGCAATGACGCTCTTGCCCGTTCCAGGGCCGCCGCTGACAACCACGACTTCCTTGTGGTTCGACTCGTGAGCCCGCTGGACGGCCTTCAGGACAATCTCGTACGCGACCCGCTGCTCATCGAGAAGTGTGAACTGTTCGCGCTCTCGAATCTCCTGAGCCGCAACACTCATCAACTGCTTCGAGGGCTGAACCTTTGCGGTGAGCAACTCGTCGGCCGCGTCAGCACCGGGTACGGGGGCCAGTTTCGCTTGTAGATACGCAAGGAACGCTCCCCGCCGGTCAGCGGTGAACATCCGCCCGCGCTCGGTCTGCTCGACCTCGTTCAGTCCGACGACGCCGAACTCTGTCGCGTTATGCAGATACGCAACACCTGAGATCTGCCTCGGGTTCCGTGCCAGAGCTCCGTTGAACGCGACCAGATAGTCGCAGTAGCCGCGTACCTGCTCAACGGGGTTCAGTCTGGGGTACCCATCGATGCGGCACAGAAGAGGCTCATCCTCGTCGGGGTGCGCCTCACTCCACTGCTTGAGCTCCACAACCACGTACGACGGTTTCTGCGTCCGGGGATGGACGCCGGCCAGTACCGCATCAGCACGCTTGCTGGTTAGCGGCAGCCCGTACTCAAGGAGTACTTCGACCTGATCGAGCCCGGCATCGAGCAACGCGTCGGTCAGTGCCGGGATGCTGCGCTCCCACGAACGCACCTCGGAGGGGCCTGGCCTGTACCCATGAGCGCGGACGAACTGTTCGGTCAGATGCAGAGCCAGCGATCCCTCGAGGTGGCGGGCGGCAACCGCAGCGGCGGAGTCGCGGAACAGCAAGGAATGCCCCCAGGCAGCACGAAGCAGCGCGTGCGGGTGGGGGCATGTCCTGAAACGGAAGCCCGGCGGGCCGCATTGACGATTCCTCAGATGCTATCGAAGGGGAACCGTCGCCCTCTGGCGGGATCACGACATCACTGTTTGAGGATCTTCCGCATCGGCCTCGGCAGCGGATGGGTTACCGAGTTGATGACATACCCGCGCAGGGCGTCTCGCGTGTCCTTGTCCGTCGCGTAGAGAACGACGCCCATGATGCCGCGGGTCAGCAGCACGTGATACGCATTGCGAATGCATCGCACGATGTCGGCCTGATCGATGCTCTTCTTGCGAAGCTCCGGATCACAGGTTGCGGGCCGCTGCACGGTGAACCTGTCGTCCTCCCAGACCAGATCAGGGCCGATGATCACACCTACCCAGTCGAACTCGAAGGTCTGGGCTGTGTAAACGCAACCGATCTGGCCGGTGCCCCGGGGATCCGTGGCCCAGAAGTCGGCGTCCGGTGCGTCGGGTACCGCGTATCCGGCCTTGACGTTCCACGGGCGTTGCCAGCCTTCAATGTCCACGTCCTGGACCAGATTGCCCTCATCGTCCGGAGCGCTCCAGGGCCAGCAGAAGCCTGCCACCATGCGCGTGCTGGCGCCCTCCAGCCTGCGCTCCTCGAGGAAGGACTCCATCTCTTGCGGCGACTCCGCCAGCTGGACCTGCATGCGCCCATCGGGCACCCAAGCCTGAGGCGTGTGCGTATCGACGCTCAGCAGCTTGAGCACCCAGTCACGGAAGTAGGCGCTTCCCTGAGCACGGAACATTCCGCCGAGGTCGATGACGGTGTACTTGTGGCCGAGCGCCTCCGCCCGCTTCGCGAGGTGCTCGGCAGTTCCGACTTCTTCAGGCCGCAGCGACTGCCAGTCGTCGAGCAGAAAGACGGGAACCCGCGCGGCCTCGATGATCTCGTCAGCCTGCGGACGCGGATTCTCCCGTTCCTCCTTCGGTGTGTACCGGTCGATGGAGTGGCGGCGAATGCGGTGCGCTTCGTCGCAGATCACCACGTCGCAACTGTCCGGTGGCAGCTTCTTCAGCTGGTTGAAATACGTGAACAGCCTGGTTGCTTCCTTGTCGAGCTTGCCCTTCTGGCCACGTGGCGCGTCGCGCGCGTAAGTCTCGCGCAGGGTCAGAGTGAGCGCTTTCGCCCCTGAAGCATGAATGACGTCCCAGCCGGCCAGCTCGAGCGTGCGTCGCAGCTCCAGAGCGATGGCACTCTTGCCGCTGCCCGGCCCGCCACGGACGATGATGACTTCCTTGGAACCGCCGTCCCGGACACGCTGCACCGCCTCGTGGACGTCCTGGTGCGCCATCTCCTGCTCATCGAGAAGGTGGAAACGCTCGGGCTTCCCCATCCGCGCCGTCAGGTTCACATCCGTGATCTTGGGTGGCTCGTACTCTGCGGAATCGATGAGCGCCTGTGCCGCTTCTCCGCCGGGCTTCGGCGCCAGACGGGCACCAAGCAGCTTCCGGAAGGGCTCGAGCCGGTCCATGGTGTACAGCCTGCCGTGGTCGCTCGCTGGAAGCTCGAAGAGTTCGTGTACGTCCTCGTCGTGCGCGTTGTGCATGAGGACAGCCCCGACGACCCGCTCCGGCCTTCCGCGCAGGACAGCCTTGCTCTCCATCAAGTACTGGCAGTACTTCTGAACCTGCCGGACCGGATGCAGTTTCCACTTCTCGTACCCGAGGTCGACGGCCACCGAGCGTTCCGGGTGTACCGAGGCGGTGCGCTGCTGCTTCAGTTCGACCAGTACGTACGAGGGCTCGCCGCTTCCGGGATGCACGCCGGCCAGCAGCACATCCACATCCGCATCGGTGTGCGGCAGGCCGAACTCGATGATTACCTCGACCTGGCCGAGCCCACGGTCGCCGAGTGCGGTGATCACGACGGGCAGGCTGTTCTCCCACGCCTCGACCCAGGAAGCCGCAGGTTCCTTCTTCTGCTTGTGGCCTTGCTTGTACGCCTGGATCAGGCGTTCGGTCAGCGGGCGATGAACCATCCCCGGTTGCCGCCTGATCTCTTCGACCAGCGCGGACACAGACTCCCGGAGCAGATACGACGGCAAGAACTTCCCCCATGGCACGCGAAATCTCGTGCGGGTGGAGGCATGTCCGGGAAGCGGAAGCCTGGCGGGCCGCGACAACAAGCGAACGCTAGCGCGAACTCGAGGCGAGGGAGTGGGAATGCGCCAAGGAATCCGCGCAGGCATTCCAGGACATGGAGGATTCTCTGCACGGTAAGGTCGACCAGGGATTTTGCACTCGGAGCAGGCGATGGACACCGCGGAGGTCGGACCGTGACGGCAGCAGGAACGTCCTCGGCCCCCAAGCCCGGACCGCCGCCCAGGCCCGAGAACCAGTGGAACCAGGAGCGCCCCTCCCCATACGCCTGGGAGCAAGACGCCCTCGACCACATCCGCCGTCTGATGCCGCCCGCCGAGCCCTACCGTGCCTGGGCGACCTTCTCCTTCACCGCGCAGTCCGGCCGAATCAACGAGTGCGACCTCCTGATCGCGGTACCCGCAGGGCTCTACCTCGTCGAGATCAAGAGCCACCCGGGCAGGCTGGAGAACTCCGGATCGACCTGGAATTTCCACGGCCCCGACCGGACGCGAACCATCAGCAACCCGCTGCACTTCAACGACGCCAAGGCGAAGGATCTCAAGAGCCAGCTCCAGTGGGCTGCCCGCAAGCTGCGCCTGAACGACCGCGCACTGCCCCGCATCGAACCGGCCGTCTTCCTCTCGGCGACGGACCTGGAGAGTCACCTCGACGACATTCAGCGGGTCCGTGTCTTCGGCCGGGACGACGGTGCGAGCGGACTGGCGCGTATCTGGCAGGACTTCCTGGGGCTCCCTCCGGACCGGCCGGAGCGCCGGATTACCCCCGAGTTCTCCCGTAACCAGCTGCCGAAGCTACTCAAGGCCATAGGTATCGGACAGTCGACGGCCCATCTGAAGTTCGGCGACGCCTGGCGGATGCAGGCACATCCACTGGACGCCGGTCAGTCCTGGGAGGACCGGCTGGCCAAGCGGGTCGATGGACTGGTCCACGAGGAGGGCCGGGTACGCATCTACCTGGTCGGTCAGCAGGCCACCGACGCCGCAAAGAAGCAGACCGGGCGCGCAGCCCAGCGCGAGTACCAGGTACTGCAAGGCATTACCCACCGCGGAATCGCCGCCGCTGTCGAGATCCGCGAACACGAAGCGGGCCCGGCAATCCTGTTCCGCCACCGCGAAACGGATCTGCGGCTCGACCAGTACCTGGCCACCCACGGTGGCCGTCTCACTCCCGAGATGCGCCTCGATCTGGTGCGCCAGCTCGCCGAAGCCGTCCGATACGCCCACAATCGCTCGCTCTTCCATCGCGCCCTCGCCGCCCGTTCCGTCTACGTGTCGGCCCGCCCGGACGGCTCCCGTCCGGAACTGCGCATCACCGACTGGCAGACGGCGGCCCGCGACTTCGACACGAACGCGACTTTGCTGCGCTCCCTCGGCAACGCGACTCTCGACACCGGCCTCATCGAGGACGCCGCTCAGGTCTACCTCGCCCCCGAGACAGAGCAGCCCTACGCGGATCCGGTCGACCTCGACGTCTTCGGCCTGGGCGCGGTCTCCTATCTGATCCTCACCGGGCAGCCCCCGGCCGCCCAGCGCAGCGCCCTGCGCGAGCGCCTCCGCACCGATTCCGGCCTGCGCCTATTCGCGGTCGTCGACGGGGTTTCCGAGGAACTCGACAAGCTGATCCACCAGGCCACCCGTCCCGAACCCGACGACCGCCTCGGCACCGTCGACCGGTTCATCGACCTCCTGGACCGGGCCGAGGAGGAGAACGCGGCCCCCGAGCCGGCATCCGTCAGCGAGCTCGATCCGCTGTCCGCCCTCCCCGGTCAGTCCCTCGACGGCGAATGGTCCGTACGACGGGTCCTGGGTACCGGCGCCACTGCCCGCGCTCTGCTGGTCGAGCGCATGGTCGAGGACGAGGACGGCGATTCGCACACCGAGGAACGGGTCTTCAAGGTCGCCCTCGACCAGGAGAAGGCGGAGCGGCTGCGCGCCGAGGCCCAAGCTCTGGAACAGGTCGGCGGCGGCACTGTCGTGCAGCTCAAGGGCGGCCCTCGCGAGGTGGCGGGACGCACCCTGCTCGAGCTGGAGTACGCGGGCGAGCGCACCCTTGGCGCCCGGCTGCGCGGCGAGGGCAAGCTCTCCTACCACGAGCTGGAGCGGTACGGTAGCGATCTGTTCAACGCGCTCGACCAGCTTGCGGCCAAGGGCGTGCGCCATCGCGACCTCAAGCCGGACAACCTCGGCCTGTACAAGCGCAGCGACCGTATCTGGCAGCTGATGCTCTTCGACTTTTCGCTCGCCGACGCCTCCGACCGGGACATCAAGGCCGGCACCCGCGGCTACCTCGATCCCTTCCTGGGCTCGGTCCGCCGCGCGCACTACGACGACCACGCCGAACGCTATGCCGCCGCCGTCACCCTGCACGAGATGGCCAGCGGCGAGCGCCCTCTGTGGGGTGGCGGCCAGTCCGATCCGGTCGCCAGCGAGCAGGCCAAGCTGTCCGTTGCCACGGAGCTGTTCGAACCCGCACTGAGCGATGGACTGACAGCCTTCTTCGAGCGCGCACTTCACGAGGACACCGAGCGCCGCTTCGACACTCTGCGCCAGATGCGCGATGCCTGGTACGAGATCTTCCGGGCCGCTGACGCCGGCAAGCCCGCCACCACCCCCGCCACGGTCGACACCGTTTCCGAGTCGGTGGACGACACCCGCGACGCGGCCGCCGAAGTCGCCGACCTGGACACCTCGCTCGACGCCGCCGGCCTCTCTCCGCGTGCCATCTCGGTCGCCAACGGCCTCGGCGCCACCACAGTCGGTGGCCTGCTCGAGATCCAGCCGTACATCATCTCCAAGGCGAGGGGCGCGGGCGCCCTCGTGCGCAAGGAGCTCAACCGGCGCCGCAAGCAGTGGGCCGCGGCGCTCAAGCGTCCCGCCGCACCGGCCCCCCAGCGAGTGCAGCCCGATTCGGAGACGCCGACGGCGGACTCGGGCGGGGTCCTAGCGATCGACGAAATGGCCGCGCTGCTGGACCCTGCCTCCGGACGCAAGGGATCACACCGTACCGATGTGGTCCGGTTGACCCTGGGCCTGCCGCCGGAGGACGGAGGGCTCTCACCGCTCGGCCCCTGGCCGGTGCAGAAGCGTGTCGCCCAGCGGATCGGCATCCAGCAGCCACCGGTCTCCCGCCACCACCGCACCGCCATCAAGGAATGGCACGAGACCGACTGGCTCACGACCGTACGGCAGACCCTCGTCGACATCGTCGAAGCCGCGGGCCGTGTGATGACCGCCCGGGAACTCGCCGTTGAGCTGCGGATACGGCACGGCGCCGGCAACGACTCCGAGGAGCGTGTCCTCGCCAAGGCACTCGCCGTAGTACGGGCCGCGATCGAGGCGGAGACCTGGGCGAGCGAGACCGAGGGCGAGGAACAGCACGAACCGCGCCTCGCCTGGCACCGCCGGGAAGATGCCGTCCTGATTGCCGCGGAGTCGCTGCCCGGCACCGCCGATCCCACCCCGCGTGAACTGGCCGACTACGCCGCGGCTTTGGGCAAGCAGGCGGAGCGTCTGGCCTATGAGGAGCCTCTTCCGGGCAGGGCCGCTGTCGTACGCGAACTGCGCACCGTCCCGGCCCCGGACGGCCTTGCCCCTTTGGCCGACACCCGCCTGGTCGCGCTCGCGGCCTCGGTCGCGCCGACAGCCGAGGCGAGCCCGCGACTGGAGCTGTATCCCAGTGACCTGACCCTGGACCGGGCGCTGCGTATCTCGCAGGCAGGCGCCGGGGTGCGCCGGGAGCACGGCATCACCCCCCGGGAACTGAACAATCGCCTCCGCGCACGCTTCCCGGATCTCGCCTTGCTGGCGGGAGGCGCGGAGCCTACGCATGTCGAGCTGGAGGAGGCGCTGCGAGAGGCCCGCTTCACGCTCGAATTCGACGAGAAGCAGGGTAAGTTCCTCCCACCCGCGGTGGAAGCCGCGGCCTCCTGGACCTCGACCGGCGACGGCACCAGCTTCATGGCGCCGCCCCCGGGTACTCGCCCCGCTGCCCAGGACCCGCACTCCACCATCAAGGCAAGGCTCGACGCCTCCGTCCGGCGCGGCGGCTTCCTGGCCCTGACCGTTCGCGGCACGCGACTGCCGGGCGTGGCAGAGACGGTCGCCGCGGCGTATCCGGTCACCCGCGTGGACTTGAACAGCGAATTCCTTGCCGAATTCCGGGCGTTGGCCGAAGAGAAGAACCAGCCGTGGGACAAGGTGCTCGGCGTCGACGCGCGCTACTCCGCGAGCGGCCAGATTTCCAAGGGGCTCGCCACGTACGTACGAACCGTCTGGGGCCGCGTCGAGTCCCGCCTCCTGGCGCGCGCTTCTGCTCCGCGTACGGTCCTCTTCCTTTATGACGCGGGCCTGGTCGCCCGCTACTGGGACGAGGGCGGGAGGGACCTTCTGGTGAAACTCCAGGGTGCTGCTCGCCGCCCTGCAGATGCCCCGCACGGCCTGTGGCTACTGAGCCCGGTGGAGACCCGGAGTCAGCTCCCGCACCTGGATGGGAGGACTGTTGAGTGCATCGGGGGTGACGGCGAGCGCACGCACCTGGATACCTTGTTCCTGGACGTGCTCCGCGGTGGCGAGGCTGGGGCATCGCAGTAGGCTGCGGTCGGTTCCTCGGTCAACTCTTGGCGACGGAGAGCAGACGACTCCACGTTGTGCCGTAGAGGCGCTTGTTGAGAAATGTAGCGACGCGATCGAGGCGCTTCTGGAGCAGATACGCGTCACGCAGCCGATCATCGAAGTGGTACATGGTGCGCGTGAGCTCCCAGTCGAGCTTCAGGGCCGTTGCTACTGAACTCTCCGTCTCTGTCAACTCCACTTGCCGGGATAGGCGGATGACCTTTTCCTTGAGTTCGCGCGATATGTTATCGGGCTGGAGTGGGTAGTGCATCCCGATTTCGCGGGTCCAGTGAGACATTGGGTTGTCCAGCGTGGACATTCTGAAAGATGACCAGACAGGGCTGAGGATTCTGTGGGCGACAGGAGAGAGTCCCTTGTCTCGAATAGTTTCCATGTGTTCGGTCACTCGTGTTCCAGCTGCTTCAAGTCGTCTGGCTGCAGCGCCGCCGAGCCTGTCATTTATCTGATTCGGCCAGAAATGCTTCTGGTTCGGGCCGTCGTGTGGAGTCCAGGTCCATGTCGACTGCGTTGAGTCGGATGCAAGGCGCCTGAAATATTCATGGCGGCTGGATTCCATGATGTCCACCCAATCCGCATAGGCCATGCGGAACTCTCCGAGGAGTCCGTTGAGCTCCGTGAGCAGCTTATTTGTCTCCTTCGCTGCCTCATCGCGGGCGCGAATGCGATCCAGGAGGGGCGAGGGGCTGGCTACGACGACGAGGCCGACCAGCGCAAGACTCAGAGGGAGGAAGGCCTTCTGTTCGACCAGTCCAGACACGAAAGTGATGAACTTGTCCCAATCGGCGCGAGGCGAACGATCCCATGCGTAGGCGTACAGCGGCAGCAGTGAGAGCGTTGCCGAGTAGCGCGGACGAGCCAAGGTCAACAGGGTACTCAGTAGCCGTTCAAAGGAGACGTCTATCAGATGTTCAGCACCTGCAAGGCGCCGCAGGGATTCCACCTTCGTGAAGGCAATTAGACGCCGGGCTCGCAGATAATGGAAGGCATTGCGCGGCGTCCTGCTTTCCGGTGCAAACAGGTTGAGAGGAAAGGTCTTGCGCCAGTTGACGTCGCTCGTGTCGAGGCCGAGCTGCTCGGCATGCTTGCGATCACGGTCGACTGTGTGGCTTCGCGCGGGTAGTTGTGAGGCATACCCCCAGGCTTTGACTGCAGCTGCTCGCATGAGTCCGAGCATCAAAGAAATGATGACGATCGATGCCCCAAGCTGCAGGCCGGCGCTCAACCACTTTGTGCTGACGCCGCTTTCGATCAGGTCGTAGATCGGAGTGAAGATGAGCCCCACGTCGTCTCCCCGTCGCGTCCAAAGGACCCTGGATGCTCTCGTCCAGGACGGTGCCCCAGCAAGCGGATTGAGCATGATCTGAGACTTGGCTCAGGGCCGGGCGGACCTATTTGTGCCCGTGAGGGGTGAAGGCCCGGCCGGGCTGGCAGGATTGAGGGTCGAGCCGTCGGGTTCGTGGCGGATGGCGCTGCGGTGCGGAGGGATACGAAGAGTGACGACAGTCGCGGGTGCGGGCGTGGACAGGGCTGGGCTGCTCAAGGATCTGAAGAAGCAGGTCACCGCCCTGGAGAATGACCTGCGGGAGCGCAGCGAGTCCGTCGAGGAGTTTCGCACTCGACTGGAGGTCGAGTACGCCCGAGCCCGGGAGAGCAAGCGGACCGCGGCGACGTACGGGGCGTGGCGCGACGAGCGCGTTATCCAGGCCGCGGCGGCGTGGGTGCTGGGGTGCGTCTTCGTGCGGTTCTGCGAGGACAACGGGCTCATCGAGTGGCCGTTCCTGGCGGGGCCGGGGGAGCGGCTGCGGGATGCGGAGGAGCGGCACGAGGCGTTCTTCCGAGAGAAGCCGCACCTCAACAACCGGGACTGGCTGGTCGAGGCCTTCCAGCACCTGGCGGACGCGAATGAAACGGCTGCGGGGCTCTTCGCCCGTGCCCACAATCCGCTGTGGGAGCTGACGCCCAGCTACGAGGCGGCGAGTGAGCTGTTGGCGTTCTGGCGGCGGCGGGGTGCGGACGGCGAGATCCTCTACGACTTCACGGACGCGGAGTGGGACACCAGGTTCCTCGGCGACCTGTACCAGGACCTGAGCGAGCACGCGCGGAAGACGTATGCGCTGCTGCAGACGCCAGAGTTCGTGGAGGAGTTCATCCTTGATTTGACGCTGGAGCCAGCGATCGAGGAGTTCGGGTTGCACCCGGAGGGCGGGTTGCGGACGATCGACCCGGCGTGCGGATCTGGGCACTTCTTGCTGGGGATCTTCGCGAGGCTGGTGGAGAAGTGGCGGGTGGCTGAGCCGGGGACGGATGACTGGGTGATCGTCCGGCGGGCGCTGGACGCGGTGCACGGGTGCGATAAGAACCCATTCGCGGCGTCAATTGCGCGCTTCCGGCTGCTTGTTGCAGCGATGCGGTCTGCGGGGGCGGGGCGGCTGGCGGAGGCGCCGTCGTTCCCGATCAATGTGGCGGTGGGGGACTCGCTGTTGCACGGACGAGGCGCAGCGGGAATCCAGACCGACCTGGACACGCTGTTCGCGGAGGAGGGGGACAGGGACGGGGAGACTTTCCAGTACGCGACAGAGGATGTAGGGGAGTTCGCGGCACGGGTGAATTTGCTCGGGCGGGGATCGTATCACGTGGTTGTTGGGAATCCGCCCTATATTACGGTGAAGGATAAGCGGGAGAGCGATAACTATCGAGCCGCGTATTCTGCCTGCGCTAGCCAGTATGCTCTCTCGGTTCCTTTCGCTCAGCGGATTTTTGAGCTAGCCATTAGGGGGGCAGGGGATGCGCAGAGGGGTGGTTTCACTGGACAAATTACCGCCAACTCCTTCATGAAGCGTGAATTCGGCAAGAAGCTTATCGAAGAATATCTTCCAGCGCTTGACGTCACCTCTGTTATCGATTCGTCGGTAGCGGATATTCCTGGGCATAGTACGCCGACAGTGATTCTGATCGGGAGGAATCGATTCAGTCGGCCCGATGCACCCGTGAGGGCTGTACTTGGTATTCGCGGAGTTCCCGCTCAAGACGGCGATCCGGCGGGTGGCTTGGCGTGGGTGGATATTGAGGCTGGTATTAGTCGGCCAGGTATTGAATCTGACTGGGTTAGTGTCCATGACTTGGAGCGTTCGAGCTTCGGGAGTCATCCGTGGTCGCTCAGTGGTGGGGGTGTTAGTGAGGTATTTTCCTTCCTTTCGGAGGCATCTTCATCGAAGCTCGGGGACAGAGTCCGTTTGATTGGGCGAACAGCCCATACCGGAAGTGACGATTCATACTTTGCAGGCGTCGGGGACTGGAAGCGGTCTGGCGTACCTCGCCACCACGTTGTGCCTCTGGTGGAAGGCCAGGTGATCCGAGACTGGAAACTGAGAGCGTCCACTGAGGCCCTCTTCCCGTACAGTGACCGGCTGGTCGCAGACGACGGAGACATCGCCGTTGCTCGTTCGCTCTGGCGGCATCGCTCTCTCTTGCGTGAACGCCGTGAGCCTGGTGGAACCCATGAGGAGATTGGCCTTACGTGGTTCGAGTGGAGTCGCTGGCATCCTGAGAGGTACTCCATCCCGCTCGGAATTGCCTTCTCCTTCGTTGCGACACATAATCACTTCGTGTTGGATCGAGGGGGAAAGGTCTTTAAACAGTCCGCGCCTGTAATTAAACTTCCGGAAGGGGCGAGCGAGGACTCGCACCTTGAGCTCCTTGGGCTGCTAAATTCCTCCGTGACGTGCTTTTGGCTCAAGCAAGTGAGTCACAGTAAGGGGAATGTGACGGCGGCTAGTGGAATGCCGGATCAACCTTGGTCGTGGAATTGGGAATTTACAGGAACGAAGCTCCGGGAGCTTCCACTCCCGAGTGAAATTCCCGCACTCGGCCGCGCTATTGATGCTCTCGCTCAGGAGCTTAGTCAGTGCGATCCGCATGCTGTCTGCGTGCACAGTTCCGTGCCAACACGTCGCGAAATTGATGCTGCACGGGAAGTCTACTTGCGGACAGCTGGGAAAATGATTGCCCTGCAGGAGGAGCTGGATTGGCAAGTTTACGCCTCCTACGGCTTTTTCGGTGCGGATGAGGCTGAGACGCTTGTGAATTTCGATCTCAGTTCACTTCCGGAAATTAATCCTGGAGAGCGGGCATTTGAAATCCTCCTAGCTCGTTCTGTTGCCGCTCGTGGGGTGCGCACTCGGTGGTTCAGTCACCATGGACATACGCCCGTAACCGCAGTCCCCAGTGGCTGGCCGGATGGCTACAAGTCGGTCGTTCAGGCCCGAATCGATGCCATCGAGCGCCGCAAGGACATCGCTCTCGTCGAGCGCCCCGAATACAAGCGGCGCTGGGCGTCCGAGTCGTGGGAGAAGAAGGAGAAGACGGCGCTGCGGATCTGGCTGCTTAATCGGATCGAGGACCCTAGTATTTGGTACGGACTCCGAGATGGCGTCAAGCAGCCACAGGCACTGACTGCCAGCCAGCTTGCCGACGCCCTGCGCGGTGACGCCGACTTCAATTCCGTTGCGCAGCTCTATGCAGCCGACCACATGGGAAAGCCTGATCTGC
This sequence comes from Streptomyces sp. NBC_01481, assembly GCF_026339995.1. Taxonomy (GTDB): domain Bacteria; phylum Actinomycetota; class Actinomycetes; order Streptomycetales; family Streptomycetaceae; genus Streptomyces. Next base: position 692,478 of record NZ_JAPEPT010000005.1, read on the forward strand.
CACTTGCTGATGTGCTGGTCGAGATCGTCGCTGACGAGCACGTCCCATACCTAGGAGCTATGCGGTACAAGGACATGGGTCTGCGCAACCGTGAGCAGTGGGAGGAAGTTTGGGAAAAGCAGCGGGAAGAGGATCGTAGTGGGAGGCATCTGAACATTGGTGTGCCCCCAAAGTATAAATCGACGGACTTTCAGAAGGCTTCTTACTGGTCGCATCGCGGGAAGCTTGACGTGCCCAAGGAGCGGTTTATCTCCTACCTGGAGGCGAGCCCCGATGCGGACTCGACCATCCTTCTCGGCTGGGCTGGCTGGGACCACAAGGATCAGGCGCAGGCCCTGTTCAACCTGGTCGACGACCGTACGAAGCAGGCTGGTTGGGGCACGGACCGTATCAAGCCGCTGCTGGCCGGGCTGCTGGAGATCATGCCGTGGGTGCGGCAGTGGCATGGTGAGTACGACGAGGAGTGGGAAGGCGTGCCAGCCGACGAGTACCAGGCGTACTTCGAGGAGCTGTGCGCCAAGCACCAGGTGAGCGAGGCGGACTTGCGGGCTTGGCGGCCGGAGAAGAAGACGCGGGGCCGGAAGGCGGCCGCGCCGAAGAAGGGAGCGGCTGAGCAGGCGGCGCTCGACGCGGAGTAACGGAGGTGGTTGCGGCCCCGACCGGATCGGAGCCGCCACCTTGCCTCAGGCGCGCTCGGCTGCGTATGCGATGAAGGCGGTCCATTCCGTCGAGCCGAAGGCGAGCTGCGGACCCTGTCGGTCCTTCGAGTCCCGTACGCGCACCGTGCCTGGGGAGGAAGCGACCTCGAGGCAATCAGGGCCTTCGCTGGTGCTGTAACTGCTTTTGAACCACTCCAGTTCGGCGGCACTGTCGGCAGAGGGCTCGGTGGTCATGTCTCTCCCCACACTTTCTCGAGGAACGCCAGTGACTCCCGTGGCGTGAGAGCCTGCGCCCGGATGATCCCATAAAGGGCTTCCAAGCGGCGGACATCATTCCGGTCGGCGATCACGCGGCTGAACTGCTGGATCTCCACGTGACCCACTTTCGTTCCGTTCTGGGGATCGATCAGTCGGAACGAGCCACCCAGGCCAGCATGGTCCTCGCGCCTAGTTGGCATCACCTGGATCTCGACATTTCACAACTGCCCGACCTCCAATAGTCGTTCGAGCTGTCCGCGCAGCACCACTGTGCCACCGACCGAGCGTCGCAGCGCCGCCTCTTCCTGCACAAAGCTCAAAAACGGCGCTAGTGCTGTGACCGCACAGGTTCACCGGGTTGCTCGGAAGCTGCGATGGCAGAGCCGGTCAAGGTCCGGAGAGGACCGACCAGGAGGGCCGGCAGTTACAACGCATCGTGCGCCGGGACAGCACGAGCCCGGTCCGCCACCGGCGGGCGATGATGCTGCTGGCCTCGGCCGGCGGACCGCGTGCTGGTGATCGCTCAGCTGGTCCAGGCCGACCAGGACACCGTCCGTGATGTGATCCACAAAAAGAAGGCCATCCGCTGGGGCGGCGGGCCCCTGTTCGCTGCCGCCTGACGGCTTGCTTGGCCGTGGCGCCTTCAGGTGCCGGGGACTGTCTCGCGGAGGAACTGCGTCAGCAGGTCGGCGACTGCGCCGGGCCGTTCCAGGCCCGGCAGGTGGCCGGCCCACGGCAGTTCCAGGTGGCGGGCGCCGGGGATCCGCTCCGGCAGACGGGCGGCGATCTCGCGGAAGTCCGCCAGGTCGTGCGCGCCCGACACGGCCAAACAGGGTGCCTTGATCTGCGAGAGGTCGACCTGCGCCTCGGCCGGAGTGAACTCCTCCTTTGCCGCTGACTGCACCTCGAACGCGTGCCGCTGCATCCGGCGGACCCGCTCCCGGGTCTCGTCACCGGCCTCCGGACCCAGCCACGTCTCCACGTTCAGCTCGACGGCCCCCGCGAGGTCGCCGGCCTCGAACAGCGCGTCCTCCCGTTCGGCGAAGGACCGCAGCGCTGGACCGGGCACATGCCCGGGCATCGCGGAGCCGAGCAGCACCAGGGCCGTGACCGCGTGCGGACGGGTAGCAGCCACCTCCAGGGCTACCTGTCCGCCGTACGAGGCCCCGACCAGTGCGGCTTGCTCGATGCCCAGGTGCTCCAGGAGGTCCGTGACGTCTCCGGCGTCGCCGTACGGGCGGTCCGCCACCGGGGAGTCGCCGAACCCCCGGAAGTCGCACCGGACCACCCGGTACCCGGCGTCGACCAGCACCGGCCATTGCGGGTCCCACATGCGCCGGTCACACACCGAGGAATGCAGCAGCACCAGGGCAGGACCGTCCCCTGACACGTCGTGAGAAAGAGTCATCCGGCGGACGGTAACGGACACCACGTCCCGAGGACACCGCATTTTGGCGCCGACCCGCGACGCAAGCCCTCTGGGGTCGTGAACCCGGCAAACCTTCCCGGTCACAGCACTAGCCGACGATCGAAGATCACTTGCCTGGCCATGCGCGCGGCCACGTTCCGCTCGATGGTGTCCTCGTCCAGCGTTGGCCGGTGCATTCGGTACAGGGCCCTGGCGTAGTCCTCGGTCTGCAAGAGCCCGTGGGCGACGGTGCTTGCGTACGCGCCCAACTCCACGGCGTCCGCCTCCAACCTCGCCAGATCCCGGACCTTCTTCGGGTACCGAGCCCGCTCCACGTCCTCCTTGAACGCCGCCAGAATCCCGCCCGCCCCCAACACCTCGTCCGCCGTGTCCAGAAACTCCGGCTTCGGAGCCCGCCGCCCCCGCTCGACCGACGAGACCTGCTCCTCCCCGTACCCGATCGCCTGGCCCAACTCGGCCTGTTTCAGCCCGGCACGCTCCCGCCACAGCTTGAGCTGTTTGCCGACGGTCTTGAGGACGTCCGAGGAGCCCTCCTCCCAGTCCTGCTCTTCCGTTCCGCTCCCCGACTGCCCTGCCCCGGTCGTCATTGCCCTGCCACCTCCGACGTGCTCCGTACCCAACGGCGTCCGCGTGCTCTGTGACACGCCCGGCGACCCGGACAGGCTGTCACCGTGCCCGGACAGATCACGCTCCGTACCGACGTCGCTCCTGTTCAGAGTAGAGTCGCTCGACCACGCTCTGTTACGTGAATGCTGAAATCGCCACCCCCACCCGTGAGTTCACCCAGCGACTCTCCGCCACCCGACGAGGCGCGAGGCTCGCCCGTCGCCTCGCTGTCCAGCAGCTCGATGCCTGGGGAATCCCCTACGGCTGTGAGCCCTCCGACGCCGTCGCCACGGTCGTGGCCGAACTCGCCGCCAACGCGGCCACGCACGGCCGCGTGCCCGGCCGGGACTTCGAGCTGCGGCTCATGCTCGGCGGCGCGCAGGTCATCCGGATCGAAGTCACCGACACCCGGACAGAGAAGCAGCCGCCCTCCCGGGGCGAGGTCGCGGCCCCGCCCGGCGACGCCGAAGCGGGCCGCGGGCTGATGCTCGTCGAGGCGCTCACGCTCGCGTGGGGTGTGGCCGGGCGGCCGGTCGGCAAGACAGTCTGGGCCGAGGTGCTCGTGGCCGGGGCGGAGCAGGTCTGATGCACGGATGCACTGCCAGGAGTAGGGTTAGTCCAGTACTTAGTCCACCCGTCGATCCGCCCTGTGAGGCAGCCGTGGAAGAAGCTCGGCAGTACAACGTGCACGAGGCCAAGACCCACTTCTCCCGCATCCTGGAACAGGTGGCCACCGGCGAGGAGGTGGTGATCAGCAAGGCGGGGGAGCCGGTCGCCAAGGTCGTGCCGCTGCGGCCCAAGGTGAAGCGGACGGGGCGTGGCTCGCTCAAGGGGCAGATCCATATCCCCGAGGACTTCGATGAGCTGCCCGACGACATCGCCGATGCTTTTGGGATGCGCTGATGCGACTTCTGCTCGATACCCACGTGGTCCTCTGGTGGCTCGACGACTCCCCAGAGCTCTCCGGGGAGATCAAGGACCTGCTGGACACCGAGCCCGGGGTGTACGTCAGCGCGGTCACTCCGTGGGAGATCGCGATCAAGCAGTCCCTCGGAAAGCTCGAGGGGCCGGCAGATCTGGCAGAACGGGTGCGGGACAGCCAGTTCACCTCGCTGCCGATCACCGCGGGGCACGGAGTGCGGGCGGGCAGGCTGCCTGCCCATCACCGGGATCCGTTCGACCGGATACTGGTTGCCCAGGCCCAGACCGAAGGTATGACCCTCATCACGCGTGACAAGTGGATTCCGCAGTACGACGTCCAGGTCATGGCCGTCTGAGAGGGCCGACATGGTACCGATGCCAGTGACGCGAGGGGTGTATCCAGGCATGCGAGGGGCGGCGCGGCGGTATCCCTGATAGACCACAGAGCCTGTGCACCGGCCGGGGACTGTGAGGACATGGGATTGCTGCTCGCCGAGGATGCGCTGGTGGGCTTGCGGCTGCGGCGGCGGCAGGTGATGGCGAGCGTGACCGTAATGGAGGACGAGGCCCGTCGTCGGTCGGAGGTGGGGCTCGGCGCCGTCGACAGCCGGTCCCTCCTGAGGCTGCTGTATGAGCTTCCAGTGGGTATTCCGGTGCCGCTACGCGCGTTCGACACGTACGACCTGCGTGCCTTGCGCGAGGCGCCCCGGGGCGTGGTGGATCTGGACGAGGCGCGCGACGTGGTTGTCAGGCGGGTGGCGCCAGTGGCACGGGTGGAATTGGTGCTCCTACACGGGCATGTGGGGGATGAAGTGGTCGGCCTCGCCTCACAGTTCGGGCCCTTCTGTGCTCGGGGCGCCGTGATTCCGGAAGCGGTGCCCGGGGAGGATGCCGATTTCGATCTGCTGTTGCTCAAAGCCCGCTTCTACGGGGTCGGTGTAGCGCTGGACGGGAGACAGGGACTTCGATGGCTCATGAAGCCTGCCCGCTTTCGTCCGCAGAGACATTCGGCGGCGCAGTGGCTCCTGCACGAGCAGGCCTGGCGTCAGCTGGGCCCGGGCCGCTCGTGACTGCGGGGCAGCGGTAGCGGGCTTGCCTGCCTCCAGGCTCGCAGCACAGAAGGAACCGCGATCTCCATCTCCGCCTGCAGGGCAAGGTCGCGGTGGTAGGCGAAAGCGTCGTCCAGCAGCTGACGCCACCACTCGAGGCGATCCCCGCCGGGGACCGTGGCGGTCAGCTCCTGGTGAAGTGCGTAGAGTTCGCGGGCGCTGTGCTGTGCGGCCGCGATCGTGTCAGACGGCTTGTCGGTGAAGCGGGTCAGCGTCGCTCCCTGGCAGACGGGGCAGTTGCACGTCCAGGGCTCACTGTGGGCGAACCAGTCCTGGAGGGTCGCGACACGGACGTACCTCAGAAGTCGCCCGGCGAGCACACTGGTGAACGGCTTCCAGCTGCCCCCGCCGCCGGTACGAAGGGGGTCCACGCCATGACGGAGGCCCGCTGTCGCCCCCACCGCGGCGCCGAGCGCGCCGTGGACCATGGCGTCGAAGGCGGCCAGGTCGGTGCGCCAGACCAGGAGGCCGGGGCAAGAGCGGCACAACTGCCGTAGACCCTCGACAACTCCTCGATGAATGAGCGGGTCGCGGTCGGACTGCATGATGAGGGCCACCGGGTGGCGGCTCGTCCAGATCTGGGCTGCGAGACGAGGCAGGGATGCCGACTGCAGCCACTTGTAGCTGACAGGTAGGAGGACGACGGTGTCAGTCCGGTCCAGCGCGTTGGCGCGGGACACGACTGCCCGGATTACCTGGTCCCCTTCGTCGTCGTGGTGGATAAAACAGGTCGGCGTTACCGCGAAAGACGTCTTGTTGAGCAGTTGGCCTTCGAGGACTTCGCTGAGCTCGGAGCCGCTCACGCTTTGGAAACCGTTACGCGTGCGGATACCGAAGGGGGCGTCCGCGGTGGCGGCCGCGTACACGTGGCTTTCGTGGTCCATGGCGACGACGAGATCTGGGAAGGCGTTTCTGATTTCCCGGCAGCGGACCGGGGCGTCGACTCCGGTCAGGACCAGCCCGCCGTATTGGCGGTCGATGTGGGGCAGAGTGTCCAACACCGACTGGCTGTTGACCATGGTCAGTAATCGATCGTGGAGCAGAGTCCCGACGGGTTCGAATGCGTCCCTGGCAACCATGCGACCATCCCCCTTGAGGTCTTCCGGTGCGCCCCGCGCACCGTGAGTGTCAGGTGCGGGGACGCGGGCGGACAAGAGGGCCGGGTGGAGGTGGAGCCGTTCTCAGTGAGGCGACCGCTCCCTGAGCAGGCGCCGCCGAGTGCGAACAGTCAGCGGGCGACAGTCATCGTCGCGCTCTGCGACGATCAAGTCTGGGATGGTGGCCGAGTGTGATGGCAGGGTTACATGGATAACCGTTAGGCCGGGTCGGAGCCCCGTCTGGGCTGGCAAGATTGGACATCGCGCACTTGCCGCGTACTCCGAATGCAGCCGACTGAGGGAACGAGAGCCCCGATGCCCACCAGCGAGCTCTTCCTGCGGGATGTCATCGACATCAAGGAAGACGTCCATGCCGGCGATTTCAAGGTGGAGCTCTCCGGGGGCTTCACCGAGACTGACGCCCGCGTGGGAGAGTACGTCGTCACGGATCAGCTCCAGGAGGCGTTCAAGCGGTCGCTCGGGCTGGTCGGTGCGGCTGTCAGGACCGGTAGCTCGCACGCTGCGTATCTCCACGGATCGTTCGGCGCCGGTAAGAGCCACTTCCTCACCGTCCTGCACGCGGTGCTCAACAATCACCCTGCGGCCCGCCGCAAGCCGCGCCTTCAGGAGGTCATCGCCCAGCACGACGACTGGCTGCGGCAGAAGAAGTTCCTGATGGTGCCGTACCACCTCGTCGGCGCGGCAGACCTGGACTCGGCGCTGCTCGGCGGGTACGTCGCGACTGTACGGAAGTTGCACCCGGACCAGCCGACGCCCGCCGTGTACCGGGCGGACGCCGCCATCGCGGACGCGCGCAACCAGCGGGAATTCCTGGCCGACGACGGGAAGTTCGTCCAGTGGCTGGGGGCCGGGGGTGTCGCCGTCGCGCCGAGCGGTGCGGTGGTCGCGATCGACGACGACGAGGACCTCGACACCAGTGGGCTCGATGGCGCGGAGAACGCGCCCGCCCCGGGCGCCTGGACTCCCGCCGATCTCGACCGTGCCTTTGCAGCGCCCGCTGGCGACCCGCATCGTGATGCGCTGGTCTCTGCGCTGCTCTCCGGGCCCATGGCCTCGTACGCCACCGGAGCGCGCGGTGACAAGGACGCCTTCGTGCCGCTGGAGAACGGGCTCTCCGTCGTCTCCCGGCACGCCAAGTCGCTCGGCTACGACGGCATCGTGCTCTTCCTCGACGAGCTGATCCTGTGGCTGCAGGCGCACATGGGTGAGCAGGATTTCGTACGCGACCAGGTGCAGAAGCTGGTCAAGCTGATCGAGTCCGGGGACAGCGACCGGCCGGTGCCGATTATTTCCTTCATCTCGCGGCAGCGGGATCTGTCCCAGCTGATCGGCTCCGATGTCGCCGGCGCAGAGGTGCAGAACCTGGAGCAGCAGGTCGAGTACCTCGCGGGCCGTATCGATGTCGTCGATCTCGAGGACAGCAACCTCATCGAGATCATCAAGCATCGTGTGCTTGCACCGAAGCCGGGCATGGAAGCCGCGCGGGAGACGGCGTTCGCCGCGGTCGAGTCGTCCAAGGACGAGGTACGGCAGGTGCTCCTGGACGCCCACGGGCGTACCGAAGCCAGCTGGGACGACTTCCGGGACCTCTATCCGCTCTCGCCCGCCTTCCTGAATGTGCTGGTGGAGCTGTCGGGTGCGCTGCAGCGTGAGCGCACCGGTCTCAAGCTGGTGGAAGAGACACTGCGGCGGCGCCGGGACGATCTGAAGCTCGGTGAGCTGATCCCGCTAGGCGATCTGTGGGACGTCATCCTGGATGGCACGGGTGAGGCGTTCACCGCCCGGCTGCGCAAAGAGGCCGAGACCGCCAAGCGCTTCCACGACCGGGTGGTGGCCCATCTCATCGAGAAGTACGGGTCCGCGGACAGTCCGCTCTTCAAGGGCGACGAGCGGCTGATCAAGACGCTGCTGCTCTCCGCGCTCGCACCGAACGTGCCCGCCCTGGCCCGGCTCACCGGTGAGCGGCTGGCCGCCTTGAACCACGGGTCCATCAAGGTACGGCTGGGGTCGGCCGGATCGGTGGCGGTCAAGCGGCTGAAGGAACTGCAGGGCGAATTCGGTGAGTTGCGCAGCGAAGGCAGCGCGGACCCCGTCTTCCATCTGCACTTGTCCGATCTTGACATCGAGCCGCTCCTTGACGAGGTGAGCAGCGAGGACAACCTCGGCAAGCGCCGGCAGTGGGTCAAGGACCAGCTGTGGTCGGAGTTCGGGATCGGCGATGCCCAGGCGTTCGTGAGCGAGCGGGACGTCGTATGGCGGGGGACGAAGCGCACGGCCGAGTTCGTCTTCGGCAACGTCTGTGACCCTCATCTGCCCGACGAGCAGTTCAAGCCGCAGATGGGCGGGAACATCAGGTTCGTCCTCGACTACCCCTTTGACGACAAGCACTTCCCGAGCGATGACGTACGCCGCATCGAGAGGATGAAGCAGGAGGGGAAGTATGCGCGCACCGTGATCTGGTTGCCCGACTTCTTCTCCGAGCAGAAGGCGAATCAGCTTGGACGACTGCTGAAGATCAACTACTTGCTGGAGCGGGACCGGCTCGACGACCACACCGCCACCAAGTCGGCGGACGAACGGGTGCAGATTCGGCATCAGCTCAAGGCGCAGAGCGAGAATCTCACCTCCCAATTGGCAGCCGTGCTGCAGCAGTTGTACGGAATCAGCAAGCCAGATCCGGGCAGTGTCGGCGCGGAGGTGCCGGACAATCAGCATGTGTGGTCGCTTGAGCCTGCCTACTCCAGGCCCAAGCCGCAGGCAGGGCTGAGCTTCGAGCAGAACCTCTACGCTCTGGCGGACGGGATGTTCGCGGCTCTGCATCCCAAGCACCCCGACTTCGACCCCGGTCTGACGCGGAAGGCCGTCACCGCACGGGAGTTGAAGACGGCGCTGGAGTGGATCGGGAAGGCGATGGTGGACGGGTCGCGACGGGTTGTCGTCGACGGGCATCACCTGGCCGTCGTCAAGAAGATTGTGCATCCGCTCGGGCTCGGGGAGGTGCACGACGGCCCGCTCAACCTCCTCAGCGACTGGCGCTTGAAGATCAATCAGAAGGCTGCTGACGCCAAGGCTGGCACGGAACTCTCTGTCGAGGACATCAGGCGCTGGATCGCAGATCTGGGCTTCACCGGGCTGGAGAAGAACATCACCAGCCTGATCATTGCGACCTATGCGCTGCTGGACGACCGGACGTGGGTCTACCAGACCTCGCCAGTACCTGCCCCCGAGCTGGAGCGGATCGGCAGTGGATACGGGCTGCGGGCGGTGGAGCTGCCCAGCGAGGAGGAGTTCACGGCCGCTCGAGTGCGTGCCGGGGCGGTTTTCGGTGTGTCTGCGCAGCCGGTGCTTTTCGCCCGGAACGTCGCGGCGCTCGAGTCCCAATGTCGTCGAGTCGTGGACGCGCACCAGCAGGCTGTGGGCGGGGTACGGCGCTCTCTGGAGAAGCACGCCGCCGATCTGGGGCTCGCCGGGGCGGAAGCGGACCGGATGCGGTCGATGCGGGCCGCCGCCGACCTGCTGGCCAGGCTTTCCAGCACCAAGGACGCGACCTCGCTCGTGAAGGAGCTGGCAGCTGCCTCCTACGACGTGACCGACCAGGAGCTGGGGGCGGCGATCAAGCAGGCGCCCGAGGTGCTGGACGCGCTCGACAACACCAACTGGTCGCTTCTGAAGAGCGTGCGCAGCTTTGCCGAGCGCGGCGACGGGGTGGGGGACAGAGCCGAGCGTTTGGTCGCCACACTGCGCGACACCGTCAACGACCACGAGCAGGCCAGGTCGCTCGTACCGGTGCTCAGCCGACTGCAGGACCAATCGGTCGCCCTGGTCACGGAGGCAGCCCGGCTCGCGAACATCGCCCACCCGACCCCGGAGCCGCCCGCGCCAGGACCGGACGACATCAGCCTGACCCGGCACGGCCGTCCCGTCGTGCAGTCCGGGGTGCCGCCGCAGCTGGACCTCGAGCAGGACGAGCCGGCCCGGCGCACGGTCACGCCATCTCCGGGGCCGACCGCCCCGCATGTCCTGGACACGCAGCAGCCCACTCGCGTCGAGTCCGCCCTGGCATCGGCCATCGCCGATGTCCAGGACGAAATCCGCTCGTACGTTGCTGCGCATCCCGGAGTACGGATCGAGATCGCCTGGCGACCGGTGACCGCGGACGACAACGTGGTGAAGGACGAGGAGGCCGGCCACTGATGACCACTGCCGTGCCGCAGGTCAACCGTCTCACCATCGAGGCGCTGCTCGACACGTACGCTGCGGGGCTGCGCGACCGGCGGCTGATGCTGGTCCACGGCCGGTACCCGGCCACCGCTGCCGAAGTGTTCACCGCGAAGATCGGCGGGGAGCCGCGGCGCGTCCACGTCACCGACCAGACGTCCGTGCTCGGCATCGTGGACGCCTGGCAGCAGCACCTCGCCGACGAGGCACGCGAGGGCGATGTCCTGGTCGTGACCACCGGCATCGGCGACGAGCAGCTCGGCTGGGATGTGCGTGGGCATGCCGTGAAACGGCGCATGCTCACGGTCGAGAACGCCGAGATCGTGAAGCAGCGCTTCGGGGCCAAGGAACTCGACCCACGGATGTACCGGGAGACCTGGCTGCTCGAGGCGCTCCTGGACGCCGAGCCGCACGACGGCGGCTGGCAGCGCACCGGCTCCGTACTCACCCGGGACTCGGCCATGCGAGCACTCCTTGTCGCGCGGCTGGGCCTCGCACGGACCGGGACGCGCGAGAGGTCGGCGGACGTCGCCATCGACGCTGACACCCTGCTCGCCTGGTCGCGTTCGCCGGCCGGACCAGCCCGCTTCATCGAGCTGGCTGCCCAGGAGCGTGACGAACTCAAGCACTGGCTGGGTGAGACGGCGGGCGCGGCCGTGCCCGTACTGATGTCGCTGGTCGAGGCCGGACGCGGAAACGACGCCATGGCGCGCGGACTGCTCGGCTCGGCTATGGCCGATCCGGCGACTGGTCCGGACACGGTGCTCGCCGTTGGCGGACTCTTCGGCCAGGTACGCCGAGCCGACGTGCTGGCATTCAGTGACGTCGTGGCCGGCACGCTCACCCGCTGGATCGGCGAGGCGCAGCAGAACGACACCGCCAGGCAGCGGGTGTTCTCCGTCATAGACCGGGCGGATCGGCTAGCTGCCCAAGCGGGGCTGACAGACGCGCTTCGTACGAGCCGTTTCCTGTTGTCGAGCTTTACTGCTCAACTGCGTGATGTGACAGCCGAGGTGGGGTGCTCGCCCGACAAGGCCGAGGTGGCGCTGGCCGAATTGCGCGGCCACGCTCTGGCCGCACTGCATGGTGACCGGATCGCTGTCGCCGCGATGGCCGTTCGCGTCGCGCGCTGGTTGGCGACACCGCAGCCTCAGGTGGAATCGGTGGCGTCCGGGGTCCGTGCTCATCTGGCCGAGTGGGGCTGGGTGGACCGGGCGCTGAATGTGCTGTGGTCGGGCGATCCGGTCGGCGATCCTGTGGCCGACCAGGCCTACCGGGCGCTGCACGAAGCCGCGCGAGCGCGCAGGGACCTTCTCGACGAGCAGTTCGCGGTACGGCTGGCGGCGTGGACCCGTTCAGCGGCAGCGCAGAACCCGGGCGGCTGTCTGCTGGTGGAGAACGTGCTGACCGAGGTCGCGGTTGAGTTGGACAGCGACGCGGCGGCCCCCCTGATTCTGCTCCTCGATGGCATGAGCAGTGCGGCGGCCGTACAGATCGGCGAAGAGGCCGAACGCGAAGGCTGGATCGAGGCTGTACGCAAGCCGCCTGGCGGGATGCAAGCACAGCGGCTGGCCGCCGTATCCATGCTGCCCTCGGTGACCAGGATCAGTCGAGCCTCGCTGCTCACCGGTGGGGCGGTCATGGGGGGGCAGTCCACCGAAGCTGCGGGCTTCGCCGAGTACTGGAAGCAGCGCAGAGGCGAGGGAGTGCTGTTCCACAAGGCATCGATCGGCGGACCCTCCGGACACAGGCTCACGGAGGAGCTGGTCACGGCACTCGCTTCGCATGCCGTGGTCGGAGTCGTGCTCAATACCATCGACGACGCGCTGGACCACGGGCAGCAGGGCGAACGTACCCAGTGGCGGATCAAGGACGTCTCCTTCCTGCGTGAACTCCTCGCTGCGGCCAAGGGATACGGACGCCCGGTGCTGTTGGTTGCCGATCACGGGCATGTTCTGGAACGCGGTGTGAACAGCGGGCCGACCCGGGCCACCGGGGCGGAGTCCTCCCGCTGGCGCACGGGCGCCGCGAGCGATGGGGAGATCGAGCTGTCCGGGCCCCGTGTGCTCGAAGGAGGCGGGATGATCACCGCTCCATGGCGGGAAGACATCCGTTACACGCCCCGCAAGGCCGGCTACCACGGCGGTGCGTCACTGGCCGAAGTGACGGTGCCCCTACTGGTGCTGCTCCCTGAACTGGACTCGCTGCCGAAGGAGTGGCAGGTGCTCCCGCGGGAGCTTGCTACGCCTTCGTGGTGGGCAGAGCCCCGGGCCATGGAAGCAGGGGCGACCGAGACGGGAATCTCTGAGCCCGCAATCAAGGCCAAGCCCTCCCGAAAGCGACCCCAGCCGGTAGGCGAAGGGCTCTTCGCCGAGACCGAAGTCGCGCAGGAACCTGCCACGCTCGGCTCCAAGGTGGTCGCCAGCAATGTGTACCTCGCGCAGAAGGAGTACGTACGCAGGGCGCCCGAGGCGAAGGTCGTTGCCTCCGTCATCGATGCGCTTGCCGAAGCGGGCGAGACCATGTCGCCCGCGGCCCTCGCAGCTGCCATCTCGGCGACCGGACGAGTCAAGCGCAACATCGACGGCTTCATTGCCACGCTGCAGCGACTGCTGAATGTCGAGGGCTATCCCGTGCTCGGTTTCATCGACTCCGGGCATACCGTCAAGCTCGATGTGCGACTCCTGCGTGCACAGTTCCAACTGGAGAAGTCCGCATGACCATGTCCTCCGAGGTCAGTGCCGTACGCCGCCGAGAAGTCGTCGACGCGCTGCGGCGCGGCACGGTGCCACAGTCCGGACTCGACCTCTTCGCGGTCGGACTGGACAAGTTCACGGAGGCCCTCGACGACGACCTCGTAACCGTCGCACGCGGCGGGGCCGCCTTTCACGCGATCCGAGGTGAGTACGGCTCAGGCAAGACCTTCTTCGCCCGCTGGCTGGCCGAGCGGGCCAAGCGGGCGGGCCTTGCTTCCGCAGAAGTGCAGATCTCCGAGACCCAGACACCGCTGCACCGCCTGGAAACGGTCTACCGACGGCTCATCGAGCAGCTGACGACCGCCACTCATCAGCCGAGTGCCCTGCGCGCCATCGTCGATTCCTGGTTCTACACCCTGGAGGAGGAAGTCCTCGACGCGGGAGACGTGGACGAGGACGACACCGAAGAGCTGGCGAAAGCCGTCGACGAACTGATGGAACGCAGGCTTGCAGATGTCGCCCGGACGACACCTGCCTTCTCGGCAGCCCTGCGCGGCTACCGACAGGCGCTCGCCGCAGGAGACGGTGCCACCGCCGAGGCTCTGATTGCCTGGCTGGGAGGACAGAAGTCGGTCGCTGCCTCCGCAAGGCGCTCCGCCGGCGTACGCGGCGACCTGGATCACTTCGCCGCACTCGGCTTCCTGCAAGGGCTGCTGACCGTGCTGCGGGACTGCGGCCATCCCGGACTGTTGCTCGTACTGGATGAGACCGAGACTCTGCAGCGGGTGCGCGGCGACGTGCGGGAGAAAGGGCTCAACGCGCTGCGGCAGCTCCTCGATGAGATCGATGCCGGACGCTTTCCTGGGCTCTTCCTCGTCATCACGGGTACGCCCGCTTTCTACGACGGGCAGCAGGGCGTACAACGGCTGCCACCACTTGCTCAGCGGTTGTCGACCGACTTCACGACCGATCCACGTTTCGACTCGCCGAGAGCAGTGCAACTGAGGCTTGCAGGCTTCGACTTGCAGCTACTCGGCGAACTTGGACGCAGTGTGCGCGACCTGTACGCCGGCGCGGCCAAGCACCCGGACCGGATCACAGGGCGGGCGGACGACGCATACATCGGAGAACTCGCCACCGCGGTCACCGGCGGGCTGGGCGGGAAGGTGGGCATCGCGCCCCGGCTGTTCCTGCGCAAGCTCGTTGCTGACGTCCTCGACCGTGTCGACGAGTTCGACGACTTCGATCCGCGGCAGCACTATGCACTCACTGTCTCCAGCGCGGAACTGAACGAAGTCGAGCGCAATGCGGCGGCGAGCGCCGACGAGATCGAGCTGGACCTGCCGTGAGCGGTATCGACGACCTAGACCCGGTGCTTCTCCACCACATCGTCAACACGCTGGGCTGGCCAGGGCTGCGGCCGCTGCAGGAAGAAGCGATCGCCCCACTGCTCGCGGGTGAGGACGCGGTACTGCTGGCGCCGACGGCCGGCGGAAAGACAGAGGCGGCTTCGTTCCCGCTGCTGTCGAAAATGGCGGCGGAGCGCTGGAGCGGTACCTCGGTGCTGTACGTGTGCCCGCTCAAGGCGCTGCTCAACAACTTGCTTCCCAGGCTGGAGACGTACACGGCGTGGCTCGGGCGCAGCGCTGCCCTGTGGCACGGCGACGTCAATGCTTCGGGGCGCAAGAAGATCCTTATAGGGCGGCCCGACGTACTCCTGACCACGCCTGAGTCGCTGGAAGCAATGCTGGTCAGCTCGAATGTCGACCATCGTGCCTTCTTCGGCGGGGTGCAGGCCATCGTTGTGGACGAGGTACATGCCTTCGCCGGCGATGACCGCGGCTGGCATCTGCTGGCCGTACTCGAGAGGGTGCAGAAGGTCGTGGGACATCCCGTACAGCGGGTGGGGCTGTCGGCGACGGTGGGGAATCCGGAGCATCTGCTCCAATGGCTGCAGGGCTCGGGCGCAGGGAAGCGGCCTGCGCGGGTTGTCGCCCCGCACCTTGCGCAGCCGCAGCTCGAACAAGGGGCCACTCCGCCCGGAGACATCCAGCTCGACTATGTGGGCTCGGTCGACAATGCGGCACATGTGATCGCCGCTCTTCACCGTGGAGAAAAGCGGCTCGTCTTCTGTGAATCGCGTCGGCTCGTCGAGGAGTTGGGTGAGAAGCTGCGTGCCAAGGGTGTGACGACCTTTCTGTCGCATGCCTCTCTTGCCGTCGACGAGCGCAGGAGGGCGGAAGAGGCGTTCGCAGAGGCACGCGATTGTGTCATCGTCTCGACCAGCACGCTGGAACTCGGAATCGACGTGGGAGACCTGGACAGGGTCATCCAGCTCGATGCTCCTGCCACCGTTGCCTCCTTCCTCCAGCGGCTCGGACGCACCGGACGCCGCGCCGGAGCCGCCCGTAACTGCCTCTTCCTGGCGCTTAGTGAGGATGGGCTGCTGGCCGCGGCCGCATTGCTGCTGCAGTGGTCCCGTGGCTGGGTCGAGCCGGTGGTGGCGCCTCCCGAGCCGCGACACATCGTCGCTCAGCAGGTGCTCGCACTGTGTCTGCAGGAGAACCAGGTCGGTGACCACCTTTGGCAGGAGTGGTGGGCCGGCCTCGGTCCCTTCGCACAGCCCGCCGAACCCATCGTGCGGTACTTGGTGGAGGAGGGGTATCTCGACCATGACGGCGGAATGCTGTTCATCGGCCCCGAGGCCGAACGGCGCTTTGGGCACCGGCATTTCATGAACCTCACCGCGGTGTTCACGGTCGCACCCGAATTCACCGTGCTCCACGGGCTGACCGAGATCGGCAAGACGGACCCCAGCCTGCTGACGGAGGAAGTGGATGGGCCGCGTCGGCTGCTGCTCGCGGGCCGCAGCTGGCAGGTCACTTACATCGACTGGCGTCGGCGACGGTGCTTCGTTGAGCCGGTTGACGGGGGAGGCAAGGCGAAGTGGGGCGGCCTGGGATTCGTCCGCGCCACGTCCTACGAGCTGACACGGGCAGCACGTGAGGTGCTGCTGGGTACAGACCCGCAGGTCAAGCTCACGGGGCGGGCGGTCGGCTGCCTGGCGGAAGCCCGTGAGCGGTTCATGGAGGGCGTGCACCCCGGGGGCACTGTCATTCTGCGCCGCCCTGACAACGACCTGCGCTGGTGGACGTGGGCCGGTCACCGCGCCAACGCCACCCTTGCAGCGACACTGGCGAGCGCGGTCGACCCGGGGCAGCGCATCAACGACTGCTGGATCCGGCTGCGCGAAGACCTGACGCCCCAACTGTGGAAGCAGATCGTGCATGACGCAGCGGAACGGCTGTGCCTGCCCGCCGTACACGAACACGCTCTGAAAGGTTTGAAGTTCAGCACCGCGCTGCCTCCTCGGCTGGCGGAAGCCACTCTCGCAGCGCGCCTGGCCGACCTGGAGGGCGCGGCCGCGGTCCTGGGAGAACCTGTCCGATTCGTGGGGCAGGTTGACTGACGTACCAATGCAGCTACGGGGCGAGCGGCTGTGAGTCGGGCGACGAGGCGACAGCGGCCAGATCCCGCGCCGATGTCTGCTGGGGGAAACCGAGAGGCGTCACGCTCACTGGTACCGCGGGGGCGAGCAGCTTGCCTGCCGACTGATGTCCTCGGGCGTCCGACACGACGATTCCACCGGTCCACTTGCCCGCGGGGGACAGATAGCGGTGCTGGAGCTTGCCCAGCCGCGGGCAGTGCCGATCGCGAACGTCGTGAAAGCCTGGGTGGCAGTGGACATTCGCGGTCAAGTCGCCGGCGTACGTCACTGCTGCGGCGGGAGCCAGAATCGCGGACACCAGAAGGTCGGCAATCTGCAGGCCCAGGTGGGTGTTGCTGTGGCCGAAGACCGGGGACTCGGGCAGGTGGGGCATGCGATCCCCACCCCTCCCGAACTTCTGGGTAGTCACACAGTGCACATTGCCCATGTTGTCGGACGGGTTGCGGCTGTCGAGGACAGCGATGCCGCTGCCGGAACGCTCGGCGAGATAGTGCTCGAAGTTCGCACAGAGCGCGGTGACCGAGGATGCGTACATGGCCACGGCGTCATTGACGACACCGTCCTGCTTCACCCAGAGGCGCGCCATGACTGTGCAGTCCCGTTGCTCAAGGATGTTCAGGAGATGGTCGAGGAATCCATGCGCCATGCGACGCTGGTTGCGGCCCGGCCGACGAAAGCACTTGCGGATCGTCTCGCCCTTGATCTCGTGATGGACGACCTGGCTCAGTGTGGGCAGCTTGCGCAGCTCCGGCCTGAACCGCTTCTTGAGCGCGATGAAGTCCCACGCGAGGGCCTTGATCTGGGCCTCTGGGACGGTGAATCCGCCGATCGCCATGACAGGAACCGAGTCGGCAACAGCGGGGTTGAGGACCTGACCGGTGCCGGATTCGTCTAAGTAACACACGTACAAGAGCCGCCCCCTGCTACTGAAACAGCTATGGCCGACCCCAGATCCCTGGGGGACGGCCATAGGAAGTGCCACGCCGGACAGAGCCCGGTCGCAGCGTGGTGTTCGTTCTGCTGAGCAGCCTAGGCGACTGCTTTCCACTGGGCAACATCCCGAACCCGCAGGGGAGTTGCGGCGACTCAGCCAATGTCCGGTGGCTTGAATGCATCGGTGTAGGGCGAGATCCCGCTACCGAGAGCCTCGGCGACAGCAGTAAACCTGTTCAGCGCTGCCTGGAGGTCTTCGACGATCTCTCGGGCGATCATCTCTGGCGGCAGGAGGCCGGCGGGGCCGTCGAGCGCCGGGTCCGTCGTCCAGGTGATGTCGAGGTTTACCCGATCGCGAGCGATGAGATCGTCGTAGCCGAAGCACTTGAAGCGCTCGGTCTCCACCCGCTCTGTACGGGACTTGCCCGGCAAATACGCCTCTACGAACTCCCTCAGGTCTCCGCGGTGCAGCGGGCGACGCTGTTTGGGCGTGAAGTGCTTGCCCGTGCGGAAGTCGTAGACCCAGAGCATTGAGGTGCTGGGCTCGTCCCCTGCGCGAGCGGGCTTCCTCTCGAAGAACAAGACGTTTGCCCTGACCCCACCCGCATGGAAGATCCCGGCAGGTAGACGGAGGATTGTGTGAAGGCTGAACTCGTCAAGGAGGCGACGGCGTACCTTCTCGCCCGCCCCGCCCTCGAACAGTGCGCTGTCCGGGAGAACGACTGCGGCACGACCGTTCACCTCCAAAAGCGACATGGTGTGTTGAAGAAAGTTGAGGTGCCTGTTTGCTGTGGCGGCACAGAAGTCGCCCCGCGCGTAGGAGATGCGCTCTCGCTCGGCTTTGCCGTCCGAACCAGCGATGGTCATCGCGGACTTCCGGCCGAAGGGCGGGTTGGTGAGGACGAGTGACGCCTGCCGGCCGGGCTTCGTGGCGAGTGCGTCGCCCGCGGCGACGAGAGGGAGGCCGTGGAGACTACCCATGCCGTGCAACAACATGTTCATGGCAGCGAAGCGGGCCGTGCCGACGGTCGGCGCGGTGCCCCAGATCTGGCCCGACCCAAGGGCGTTGCGCCGATCATGGAATAGGTCCAGCATATGGTGCTTCCGGAGGTAACCGTGCGAGGCGACGAGAAAACCGCCGGTGCCGCAAATAGGGTCAGTGATGGTGTCGCCCGGCTGTGGCTGCATCACGTCGACGATGGCGCCAATGAGGGCCCGTGGGGTGAAGTATTGACCGGCGCTTGTCCTGGTGTCCTCGGCGGCATTGGCGAGTAGACCTTCGTAGACCTCCTTCATGCTGTGGACCGTCCAATCCTCCTTGCCGATCAGGTTGACAATAAGTCTTTCGAGGAGGGTTGGCTCTGTGATGCGGAGCCGGGAGTTGGCGAAGATCGTTCCAAGGGTGGTGCTGGGGTCCTTGCCAAGCTCGGTCAGGATCTTGCGGTAATGGGCTTCGAGTTCCGGGCCCGTCTTAGCGGCGAGGGACTGCCAGCTGTATGCGGCGGGTACGACGAGGTGGGGCTTGTTCCTGGCGATCTCGTCGGCCATCTTGAGGAAGAGTAGATACGTGAGCTGTTCGACGTACTCGATGGTGGACAGGCCGTGGTCGGTGAGGACATTGCAGTAGCTCCAGAGCTTGGCGACTACTGCGTCGCTCTTGGAGCCCGTCTGGTACGAGGTCGCGGGGATCACAGCTCGAACTCCAGCTGAACGGCGTTGACGGGGAGGGATGTTGCGGCCGATAGGGGTGGTGGCGCAGATGCCTGCAGACGGGGGCGTTGTATAGGCCTGGCTTTGCTACGGCCCTGTGATTCCCGCGCGGCGCGAATACGGTCCAGGAGAACGGATGCGGGTTCCTCAGCCGGGTCCTGGGGAACGAGCTGGGCGCTGAAGGCCTGGTCCAGTACCAGACTCCGGAGACGCTTTGCCTGCGCGATGGTGCGTTCCAGCGTGCGGTCCATGGCATCGGCGTCGCGCACCAGCTTCCGGAATGCCGCTATTAGCCGCTTCTGGTCCTCCACTGGCGGGATGGGAAACTCGACAGACCTTAAGCGCTGTGCCGAGAGATGGGCGATGCTGGTACTGCTGTGTGCCTCGCGCATAAATCGCCGAGCGTGCAGGTGGTGGCGAAACACTATGAGTGCCCATTCCGGCAGCACGTCGGGACGCGACCGGAAACGCAGAAGGCTATTGGTAAATGCAACATTCGGTGGAGTTCCCCTGTAGAGGGCGGGCCGACCCACCAGGTGCGGGCTCTGCCCTTCGTTGAGGAGAACGTCACCAGGTTGCAGTCGATATCTCTCGAAAATCCCAGAGAAGTCCATCTCCATGACGTCCGAGGTGTCGATGCGGTCCTCGAAGACGTTGGCGACGCGCAGGTATGGGTGCATGTCCGTGCCGTGGTGCCGGTCAGGGTGGCGTTGCCGACCGAGCTCGACGGTGCCGGCCTCGCCGACGGTGCTCATTTCCCATGACTCGGGCACGCGCTCGGGTACGAACGACAGAAGTGTGGACTTGCGGAACGCGATTACCTTCAACCGCGCGGATTCCAGCGCCAGCGCGGCCATGTCTAGGTGAGACAGGTGGCCTTCGAGGGCCGCGACGATGCGATGCTGCTCAGCTTTGGGAGGCACCGGTAGCCTGATGCCCGCAATGGCTGAATGGTCAATTTTTGGCATCGAGCCCACCAGCCCCTTCGCGTTTGCCTTCAGGTAGTCGCGTACCTTCCTGCTGCGCAGCATGAGAGCTGCGAAATTGGGCGTGAGGCAGGAATTGACCCTCACACGAACTAAGAGGTCTGGGTAGATTGCCCAGTTTCTGGGGCCGTTGTACAGGGCCGACGTTCCAATGAGTTCGGGTGTGTTCGATCGCTGGACAAGGATGTCACCGGGTTCCAGCCAGAGATCCTTCACGCGTAAGGGATCTGCCGAGGTGACCTTCGTGTTTTCTTCAGTGAAGTAGTCGAGAGTGACAGCAGTCAGTTTTAAGGTGCGAATTCCGTCGCATCCCTTCGCACGGCTTGCCGAGTGCCCATTGCGCAGGGGCTCTCGGAGTAACTCACCCAGCTCGGCTGCAGCCCACCCCGATGGAAGTTCCATGTCGAACAAGCGGTTCTCTATTCAGCTCGATCCGAAGCGACGTCGCTCGGTCGCGATGCTCAACCGACAGGCTCGATCGGAAAGGCGGGTTGTAGGAGTCCTCGGCGGGCTCGTTCTGTGGTGTGGCTGGCCGCCGTGGGCGACGTCGTCTCGGCCTCGTCCAGCTGATCGTTGTCGACCAGGGGCTCTCCGCGCAACAGCCAGGACACCTTCCTGGTGTCCCGCGGCGGCGATTGTTAGGGCGCCGCTCGGGTTGACGACCAGCTCTATCCCGATCAGTGCTCTGCAATGACAAAGAGCCGGACCCAGTGGGACTGGGTCCGGCTCTTGAAGTCTGGCACTTCCGCAGGTCAGCGGTCTGATCACGCTGGCCCGGATGAAGTGCCCCCGGCAGGATTCGAACCTGCGCACACGGCTCCGGAGTGGGTGTCTGCTTGCATCCCCGTGCCCCCTCTGACCTGAGGCGGAGCCAGATACGGGGCGCGCGGCGACACAGAGTGTGTCGGAAGTGTGTCGCGCTGCGCCGAGACTGGAAGGCTTGCGGATACCCGGATGCGCCGCGCCCCAGCGTGATCCGGCTGGGGCGCGGCGTCAGAAGGCGTTAGGTCAAGGCTCTCAGTGCCGCTACTGACGCCACTAGACCTTCCTGCTCCAAGGAGTCGATCACATCGGCGACCACCGCGTTTGGCGGGTGATCCCATGTGTCCGCTATCTGCGTGAGCACTCCATACACCCGCCTGGGAGAGAGGTCGACCTGCGCCTCGATGAAGGCGTCTGGATGGACGGCCTGTACATCCCACGTAGACAACTTGTCGGCGGGGAAGTCCTTCAGGTTGGACGTGACGATCACCTGTGCCTTTGCTCTGATGGCAGCGGCCAGGACGTGCCGGTCGTCGGGATCCGGTAGATCGAGTATGTCGATCAGCGGTTCGTATCCCTTGACCAGCACGTCTGGGATCGCGCCAGACATGAGCTCCCGCGTCCGGTCTAAGTTCTTCGGATCCAGGTCAGGCCGGTTCTTCTTCAGATTGCGGAAGGTCTCATCGAGGATCTGGTCCGTCCACTTCGCCTGCACCATCCTGGCTAGCGCCACGCGAATGAGAACGTCACGCAAGGTGCTCGGATACAAGACATTGGCGTCGTAGACGGCGACGAAAGCCATGACCTAGATCATTCCCATCTCCTGGCCGAGCCTGGTGAGCTCATCAGCTACCTGTCGGCGACGGTGGTCGTCCTTGCGCTGGTACTCCAGCAGGGACGACGCGGTGATTCGGCGGTGTGAGCCAACGGTCCGGTACTCGATCTCTCCGGCGTCCAAGAGACCGATGAGGAAGGGGCGGGACACGTTGAGCATGTCGGCGGCTTGCTGAGTGGTGAGCTCGGCGTCGGACGGAACGATGGACACGGCCCGGCCGGCGCCAAGGTGCGCTAGGAGCGATGCGAGGAGCTCTACAGCCTCGCGAGGGAGGGCCAGGGGCTCACGATCGCCTCCGTCTTGAACGGTGACATGGATCTGGGAGGCCTCCTGGTGCTCTGCCAGGTAGGCCCGGACCCTGGTGAGGGCATGGTTTGCAGTCTTCTGCTTGTCGTCCGGGAGTTTCACCGGGCGAATGTCAGTCTTGGTCATGTGCGCGCCCCTAAATGCGGTGGACGGGCGCCAGGGATAGTCCGCCGCCGTTGGCGCGGTGGCGGGCTGGCGAGACGGCGATAAGCCCCGTGGTCGTTGGCGCGGCGACGGGGCCCGCTGTCATGGTGGCGGTTGGTGCTGTCGTAGTGGTCTCTTGGTCGCGTTAGACGCTGCCTTACTTATCGAAGTATCCGCAATATTCGAAGCAAGCGCAACGGATCCAGTGGGTGATTTACAGCGGTCAGTGTGGTCGGTCCCTCTGACCTGCGGCGGAGCCAGACACAAGTGCCCGGAGGCACAGGTGTCGTGGAGCCGTGTCGCAAGGAGCGCCGGGGGAGGCAAAGGCATCGGAAGTCGCCTCCGACTCCAACGCCCATTGAGAGGTCGGCTTCGCCGACGGCTGTAACACCCCGGGGTGTTACAGCCGTCTGTGACCGGACAGCCCGGACAGCTGCACATGGAGCTGTCCGGTTCATTTCCGCAGGTCACAGGCATAACCGGACAGTCGGACAGCTGGGACACTCACGGGCTTTGTGTGTACGCGGCTCCGGAGGGCACGCGTGGTCGACATGCGAGGGGGTACTTTGACCTGCGCTTTTCGTTCTCGTCGCCGTGGAGGGCTGAAATCTCACTCGTCACTCACTCGGAAGAGCGGCCGACAGCTATGCGAGGTGGGACGAAGCGACCGTCGAGATCGCGTGAGAATTGTGCGGCAGTACCGAAAGGACTCCGATCATCGGTGCCTGAGGTCAAGCAGATCGCATGGCGCGAACCATGAGGGACATGTCTCAGGTCAGGCCCTACCGCCCACTGTCCCGATGCAGTTCCGTGAAGTTCTACTGACTGGCCTCTTCCCCTTCTGCGCTTGTCTCGTCCTCGATCAGCCCGTAGGGAGGCTGATCCTCGTTTCGGCTGTAGCGGGCCACCACGTTGCCTTCCGTGAGGAGCGGTGGGCTGTTGTCGACGACGATGAGCTGCGCTTTGGCACCTCGGTCTGAGAGCCAGACAGAGAGGTGGTGGTAGAAGTCGTCGATGGCGACGGCATCAGCGATCACCGCATCAAGGGTGCCACCGTGGCCGAGGTTCTTCTGCGGACTGTCGATCATGAGGAAGCCAGGGTGTGCGGCGCCGCTTTCGACGGCGATTTCGAAGACGGCCAGTTGCCAGGCCAGGGTCAGCAGCGTGCGGGCGCCAGAGGACGCTTCCTGGTAGGGCTCACCGCGTACGAATGGCGTGAGGTCAGGCTTGATGAAAGGCTGACTGACCTTTGGGTAGCGCCACTTCCGGAGGAGGTCACCGTAGCGGCTGCTGACCTGGGCGATGATCCGGTCGCGGTCGTCGGTGGCGTCCCCGAGCTGCCCGAGTTCGTCTTTCAGACGGGCGATCTGGGCTTCGTGGCGTTCCACCGTGGCGGCTCGTCTGTCGAGTCCTTCCTGGAGTTTCACGGTGTTTTCGGCCTGGTCGAGGAGGCGCAGTACCTGCTCGCGCCTGCGGTGGAGGTCGTCGCGCGCGGCGAGGAACGGCGATACTGCGGGCGAGGTGGCCTCATCCACCGCGGCAGCGGCCTGCTCCTCAAGAATCGCCGCGTCTTCGGCCTGGAGCTTGAGCGCGGCCAGTGAGACGTCCAAGTCATCGATGTAGGTGGTGATCTCTTTGAGGCGGGCCTTGGTGGACCGGATCTCGGCCGCGACGTCCACTCGGTTGCCCTCCGCATGGCTGCCGGCGTCGGCGGCACCCAAAGTCAGCACCTCGTCTGCGTCGGTCAGGTCGTGGCTGCACAGGCTACAGCGCCCGTCGGCGGCGGTCGGGGGAGCTGGCAGGCGGTTCAGGCAGGCCGGGCATGCGGTGACGCTTAGGGGGTCGAAGAGCTGCTGGGCCTCCCCCAGCATGCCGAGCTTGAGGAGGTCGTCCGCGTACTGAGCGCGCAGCGGCATCAGCCGCGCGAGCTGCGTCTCGCAGTCCCGCAGCACGGCTGCCGCCCGGCGGGAGATCTGGGCCGCCCGCTGATGTTCACGGCGCAGCCGGGCCGCGAAGTCCGTTCCCGCGTGAGCCGCTTCGTCCAGGTCCTGGAGCTGAGTTGCGATGTCGGCCAGTTCCCGCTCGTAGACGAGGGGGGAGAGGGCATCGCTCAGTGTGGTGGGGGCTTGTTCCTGGAGGAAGGCACGCGCGGCTGCGAGTTCGGCCTTGGCATGGTTGAGCCGGCCGCCGAGTTCCCGGATGCGTTGGCCGAGCTCGACGGCACGGTCGTCGTGGACGCCGAAGACAACGTCGACCACCTGCCGCAGCTTGTGCTTGCGCATGTAGTCGTTCTCGAAGAGGAAATTCTTGTCCGCGACGCGTTCGTTGGGCAGGAACGCCAGCCACATCAGGTCACGGAAGCTGAGCGGGTCCGTGCGGGATTCGCGGCTGGTGGGGGCTTCCCGAAGCTGGACGCCTTCGAGCTTGCAGTGGCTCAGCAGGAGGGTCGACAGGCTCTCCTGAGCTCCGGGCGGATCGACCGGCCTGCTCTCGGCCCGGGACACCGGCTTACTGTCAAGAGTTCCGCGACGTACGAAGGCGACCTTCGAGGGCTCGCCGACGGACCGCTCGATCACATGGGGTTCGCCGGAAAGCTCGACCTCCAAGAGGCAGGAGCGGACCTTTCGCAGTACCTCATGATGACGGGGGTGCCGCTTGGCGCCGAGCCCGTACGAGATGAACTCCAGCACCGCAGTCTTGCCCGAGCTGAACGCCCCGGCGATCACAGACAGGTTCCGTACCTGCTGCTCGATCGTGAAGTCGACGTCATACGACCGGTCGATCCCGGTCAGCCGTAGACGCCGGATCCGAATGCCGGGAAGCGGCTCCATGGTGGTCATCCTTCCCAAGACGTTGCCGACACACGGGGGCCCGGGCCCAGGACGCTCATGAGGGCGGCTGCAGGACCGCCGTGCCCGTCCGGCCGAAGCCACCGCGCGGTCTGCTCCCGCAGGCCCCTGTCGCTCAGCCTTCGGAGCCGTCGCACGACGATGCCGGCCGCAGTACTGAACGAGGTGGCGTAGGTGGCTGTGAACTGTCCGCCGAGTTCATGCCCAGCCACCGTGATCGAGTAGGCGAGGGAGCCCTTGTGGTTGTGTACCTGGCAGCACCCATAGGCGACCAGGAGCGCGAGGTCGTGCTGGATGCGCTCCCGACGGCTGGTGAACCGCTGCGACGAAGAGGCGTAGGCCAAGACCTGCGGGTCGAACCCGGCAAGCCGAAGGAGACTCGCCTCCCGGCCCTCGGACGGGACCACGAGGAAAGGGTTCGCGGACAGGAAGTCGTAATAGCCGATGCGCTCCAAGCTCGCACCGTTCGCGTCCTGCCCGGCAACCGCATCGAGGAGCAGAAGCAGTTGAGCGAGCCGGAAAGGCATCTCATCCTCCGGCATCACCACCGGCCGGTGTGCTTCCACGGCATGCTCCTCCTCAGTTGTCTAGCGGGACCGGCAGTCGTGAGATCTCAGCCGTCAGGATGACCGCTTGCGATCTGCCGCCAATGCCTGACCCAGCCGGCCCGACGGTTGTCGACCAGCCTGTGGACCAACCCCCAGCTGTGCACCAACTCCAGGCGCAGCAGCTTCGGCAGCTTGTCGTGCTCGCTGCGCACCTCACGCCAGACCCGCCCGTGAAGAGCCCTGATGGCATCCTCGGCAGAGCACTCGTTGAACTGCATCTCCCACACGCCATGCAAGGTGGCATCAGCGGAGCTGAGCGCCGCAACCTCGGCAGGTACCGCCTTGTGCGCGATCTCTCGTGCCACCAGATCGGCGTTGAAGAACTGCCGTTTGGCGGAGTCCAGCTCGACGTGGCCGGCCTCCGTCATCTGCCGCACGAACAGAGCCGAGTTGAGCGCTGACGCCTTGTCATCCTCCACGTCCAAGACCAGCCGAAGCGGCTCCTGGGCGGGTGCGGCGGGAGCCGGTGTGAAGGGCTCGTAGTAGGAGCGGCGCACCTGGTCGCCCTCGGGACTTTGGAGCTTCTTCACGAGCGTGGTCTCGTCCCACAGCTCGATGATGATGTTGTGCGCCTTCTCCTGCTTCTTCTTCCAACCGTCCCACCAGTTCGCTGCCGGGCCGTCCATGCTGGAGGGGATACACAGGATCCAGATCGCGATGGTGTGATCGTTGGCCGCCGCTGCCTTCAGCCCGTTGGCTAGTGACTCTCGGATCTGCTGCGACTGGTTAGTCGTGGTAATAGGCATGAAGTACTTGGACTGCCAGACCGTGATGGCACCCCCGAGATCGCCAGCGAAGGCGTCGATTCCCCAGTCGCCTGGGTTGGCCGCGATCATGCGAACGTTCGGGTTGGTGGCGCTGGCGAGCTGAGCGAGCATCTTCTCGAAGTCTGCTCGCGCCCCGTCCGCGCTTCCGGTGCGGAGTTCGTGCACTCCGAAATGGATGGGCGGAACACCAGCCGCCACGGCTATGGAGCTATCCAACCCGGCCACCCCCACGTCCCGGAGTGCAGCCCCAGCCATCGGCGTTTAGCCGACCGTCTCTGCTGCACAACACACAGTAACGGCCCGTCAGCGTACTCGTCTGGGAACCAGCCGATCAAGGTGCACGAGGCGGGTGGCCAGCCGGGGCGTGAAGCTCCTCGGCGTTCGCGAGTCTGCCGGGCATGCTTGCTCAGCGGCGGGACGGCGGGAACGGACCGAGGCCCTCCTGAAAGAAGCGGTGCAGCGCTGCCGGGACGCCGTGCAGGAAGCCGACTGACCTCGGCGGCCGGGCAGGCGCACCACGTGATCCAGGGCGACTGGCTCTCCATCCTTCGCGGCGATTCGCTGAGGTGGTGGAAGCCTTCGACCAGGGCGACGTGGACGCGGCACGCGAAATCGCCGGCCTCCTCTTGGCCGACCTCGACGCGCTGCTGACGTGCTACTCGCTGCGCTGGACGCACACGAGATCCCTAGGCCGTACTGACGACGCGAGGACCCTGAGCTTGGGAATCCTGAGAATGATGTTGCGATCAAGTGGGCCTGACCTGCACAGACGTCCTCAGATGATGGTGAATTCCGGCGCTCGGACTCACCGACGTTGACCGTCGTTGACCGCAGTGAGTGGTGCTTAAGTGGTGCGGAGTGGTGCGGCACTTTGAGAAGGAAGTCGCCTCCGGCTCCTACGACTTCCAGGGTCGGCTTCGCCGACGGGCTGCAACACCCGCGGGTGTTGCAGCCGTCTGTAGCCGGACAGCCCGGACAGCCCGGACACGTACACTTTGTACTATCCGGTTCATTTTCGCAGGTCACGGGCTTAACCGGACACTCGGACAGCTGGGACACCTTCGAACGCCGTCACACTGGGCTCTGGATATTCCGCCACTACGGTGAGCGCTTGATGATTTCGTGGTTGCAGTTGTTCCGCAGCTGGATGACAGGGCCGAGTCGCTTGAAGGTGATGCGATTCGCCTTGTCTACGTACGCTTCCCATACACCGTCGCTCCCGTGTATGGGGTGGACCTGCAAGCCAGGGTGCGATGGGTCTTGTGCGAGGCGGTCAAGGCACTTGGCGACGGCGTCCTGCATCGCTCGTGGTTTCTTACTCAAGACCTTCTTGAATCTGGGTGGGATATCTAGCTCAGGCATCTAGTCCTCTTCGGACAGCAGCCAGCGGATCGCTTCCTCGGCGTCGGTGAAGTGCCTGCCTTCTCCCCGCTCCAGTTCACCAGCAGCAGCCTGCTCGTTCGCCTGCCAGGCGCTAGTCCAGTAGTAGAGCTGCGACTCAGGGATTCCGATGACCAAACGGTTACCGGCGTTGGTCGCCACCGCGCCCGTGGCAACCTTGATTGACCGATAGGCAGTGGACACAGTGGTCTGTGGTACCAAGTCAATAGTGGTGCTGTTCACGCCTGGGCTCCCTGCTGACGGTCGTAGTTTTCTGCAGTCTGCTTGAGTGTCATGATCAGCTCATCCAGATACTTACGGGAGACCGCGAGGCGAACGAGTGGCCGCACGGGGACGTAGCTGATGGCCTCTGCCTGTGTGCGCAGCTGGTCCGCATTCTCCGCGAAGAGGAACGGCGGAGTAACGGAGCCGAAGGTGAGGAAGATGCCATCGCGATCGATCTGGCCGACGAACTGGTTCGCTGCCAGTACAGGCTGCTCGTCGACCCCTACCCACAGGAGGGGCTTCTCGATCTGTCCGGGGGCTTCGTCTGCCATGTGGCCATGGTGGCACGCACCGACTGCCGAGTGAACTGGTGCGCAACCATCCGGGTCGAGGCATGGTCCTATCTGCGCGTCGCAGCCGTCTGTAGCCGGACAGCCCGGACAGGCGCACTTTGTACTGTCCCGTTCATTTTCGCAGGTCATAGGCTTAACCGGACAGTCGGACAGCTGGGACACCACTACGTGAACGGTGAGCGTGGGAGCCTTAACGGGTCGATGGCACTACGGGAGGGAGAGCGCGTGTCGCAGGAGGCCAGCCCTCGGGGGACCTTCTTGAAGATCGCTGACGCAGTGAAGGCACAGATTGAGGCTGATCCGGGGATGACGGAACTCCCGTCAGCAGCGGAGCTAATGCGCGAGCATGGCGTGTCTC
The DNA here is from genome assembly GCF_026339995.1 of Streptomyces sp. NBC_01481. Taxonomy (GTDB): domain Bacteria; phylum Actinomycetota; class Actinomycetes; order Streptomycetales; family Streptomycetaceae; genus Streptomyces. The sequence goes on from NZ_JAPEPT010000005.1 coordinate 721,216, forward strand.
GTGGCGTCGCTCTCCGGACCTTCGCAGCCCTTCAGAAGGACGGGTTCGCAGAGTCGCGGCCCGGCGGCAGGTGGCAAGTGGTGAGGGAAGGCCGGGACCGCCGACCTCTGGACGAGAGGATTGCCGACTTGATCAGAGCTGACGGCTTGGAGGTGGGGGCGGAGTTCCCGAGTGCGTCTGTGTTGAGCGCGAGGTTTGGAGTGTCGCGCCCGACCGTGAGCAAGGCTCTGGACAAGCTGGAAGCGGCCGGGCTGCTGTCAGAGGGCGGGCAGGGCAAAGTTCGGAAGGTGCGGACCCTGCCGAGCGGAGAGGAGCGTTCCGAACTTTGAGCACCACCGGACTGATTGAGTGGGCTTACCCTCTCGCTGAATCGCTGCTCGCTGAATCGCTGCCGCGCAGGTGGAAGCACTCGGTGGGTGTCGCGGAGCGGGCGCGAACGATTGCCCCGATCCTGGGCGCGGACGCCGAATTGATGGAGGCGGCCGCGGTGCTGCATGACATCGGCTATTCGCCAGACCTCGCCAAAACCGGTTTTCACCCGCTCGACGGAGCCCGCTACCTGCGCGACGTCGCTGGAGCAGACGAGCGGGTCGTACGCCTGGTGGCGCATCACTCATGCGCGTGGATGGAAGCGGAAGCGCGCGGTCTGCGCGAGGAGTTGGAAAGCGAGTTCCCTCGCGAGCATCCTCACCTCAACGACGCGCTCTGCTACTGCGACATGAACACCACGCCAGATGGCACCCCGACAAATCCAGTGGATCGCGTAAACGAGATCGCCGGGCGCTACGGGCCAGACAGCCTGATTGGCACGTTCATCCGCCGCGCCGAGCCGGAGATCCTGGCGAGCACAGCACGTGTACTCGAACGACTCACCAAACGCTGACCGTCAACCGATGTAGGGCGCCGTCCGCGTCCGATCCATGGCGTGCTCGATCCGGAGTCGCATGGTCGGGTGAACGTCATACTCCGACAGGTCCGCTGGGTCGACCCAGCGGACCCGTGTCGTCTCATTGCTCGTTCGGACCTCGCCGCCGATCGGCCGGGCGCGGAAACAGATGCTGAACTGCTGCCGGGCCTCGCCATCGTCGTACAGCATCACGTGGCCGGGGTCGGTGTAGATCCCGGACATGTCAATGACCTCGGCCTTGATGCCGGTCTCTTCCCAGACCTCGCGCACCACGGTGTCGCTGATTGACTCGCCCACATCGTGGCCGCCACCGGGAAGCGCCCACCGGCCGTTGTCTGACCGCTGGATCATCAGGACCTGCCCCGCATCGTTCTGCACGAACGCCACGACGGACGGCACAACGGAGTTGGCCGGCGGGGCGTCGGGGTCGTGGAGGTAATCGATGCGTCCCATGCTCAGACTCCCGTGATGTCGTGGTCACTGACCTGGCGCGCGCCTCCCCAGGTCTGCTCGATGCTATTCGCGTACGTGTCGAAGAGCCCTCCCCCAGGGAGCCGCCGCAGGTGGAGCACGGGAGCCATGAACGCGCCGATGCCGTAGACGTGGGTATTCACCAGCATCTCGTCGTCCGCCCGGAACAACGAGTTGTAGAGGGTCGCATCATGCAGCCGAAAGCCGATGTCCGGGTGGCTCGTGAAGAGCGGCCGGTAGTTCATGAGCGCGTTGCGAATCTTGCCATCCATGATCTTGTGCCCCTCGTCTATGCCACGTTGTTGAACCGCGGCACAGCCCGGATCGCCAAGAAGGATGCGAACTTGCGCGTTTCCCTGAACCTTCGACTTCAAGAGGTCGATGAACTGCGGGTCTTCGGACAGCCACAGACCGGCATACACGAGAACGTCGATGTGCCTTTCGGCCCGCCCGTAGATGCCGCGCCAGAGGCCGGGCGGCACCGTGTGCCGATGTGGGTAGACGGTGACGATCTCGGCTTTGCTCAGGTCCGTTGCGCTGTCGACGGCTCGGGAGTCGTCCCACAGGGTCGTCACGTCGACCTTGAGCAGTGAGGCAGTGGCGTACTGGTGCCGTCGGTACGGGACCTTGCCTTGCGTGATCCAGCGTTCGACCGTCTTCGGGTTGACCTCGATGGCGTCAGCCAGATCCTGCACGGTCATGCCCTGGGCCAAGAGAGCTGATCGCAAACGCTCGTTGGACATCTCCACCCCCGATGGGACGTCTTGGGAGCTCTTGACGGTAGCCAGATCAACCTGAGCTGTCCACGGGTGGGGTGACCAACGCCCCCCACCTGCACCGATTCTGATGGTGCGCCAAGAAGTTCCGGCGCAGGCCCGAGAAGTTCCGCCGTTCTACTTGACGCCACGCTCATGCAGTACCTGTAATACAGGTACTGCATCGCCTGGAGGGTCCCGTGAAACGGACTCGACGGAAGCGACTGATCTTTGAGAACTCCATATGGCCACCGCCTCCACTGAAAAGGCGGCCCGCACGGATCACTGGGCCGTGCACTGCTCGAAACCAACGGCTCAGCGGCCGAACGTGCCGCTGCCGGATGCACGAACCCTCACGCAAGACCCTGCCGCGGCGGCAGGACTCCCCAGCAAGGTCGCCTGCCGCCCCGGTTCTCCCTGTTCCTCCGACTCAGGAGAGCCCTATGCGTATGTACATCGGCGGCCATGAGGTCGTCAGCGAAACGGATTTCGTCGAACTGGCCCTTGGCACCCCGGTTGAGCTGTGGCTCGGGGTTGAGGGCGAGAGCGAGATGGAGCGGGCGGCCCGTCTGGACGCGGCCCGCGACATCCTCGCCGACAACCCTGATCTTCCCGACCGGGTGAGCCAGGTCGCCGCCGAGGCGATCGAGGCGTTCGCCCCGGAGCTGTTCAACGTCACCCCGCTCGCCGGGGCCAGGGTCCGCCGTCGGCAGTCGCGCCGGACCGGGGTGGCGGCATGAGCACCGCAACCGAGACGCGGCCCGCGGTGCCGCCGCTGACCCAGCCGGAGCTGTGGCTGCTGGGCGCGGTCGCCGTGCTCGCCGCCGGAGTCGGTGGTCTGGGGCTGGCTTCCTCCTTCGAAGCTGTCTCGACTGCCGGGGCCCGCTGGGGGTTCGCTTCCCCGTGGATGCTGCCGGTCGGCATCGACGTGGCGATCCCGGTGTTCACCGCTGCGTTCCTGCTGCTGATCCGCACGGACATGCCGTTGGGCTGGGTGCGGTTCGTGCCGTGGGCGCTGACCGGGGTGACGTGCTGGCTGAACGTCGCGGCCGGGCACTCGCTGTCGGCGAAGCTGGCCCACGGCACGATGCCGCTGCTGTGGGTGGTCCTCTCTGAGGTCGCCGCGCACGTCTATGCCGCACGGATCGGCGCGGTTACCGGACGGCGGATGGAGAAGATCCGCCGCGCCCGCTGGCTGCTCGCGCCGTTGTCCACGTTCGCGCTGTGGCGCCGGATGACGCTGTGGGAAGTCACCTCCTACTCCGACGCGCTCGGGCGGGAGCGTGAGCGGCAGCTCGCTCGTGCCGAGCTGCGCGAGCGCCACGGACGGCGCTGGCGCTCCAAGACCCCGCGTCCGGAGCGGGTGCTGCTCAAGCTCGGGGAGCTGAGCCCGGCGAGCGAGGAACAACCGCCTGTCGGCCCCAAAGTACCCAAGCCGCCCGTACCGCCGAATGACGAGACGCCCGAGCCTCGCAGGCGCACCCGGAAGCCCCCGACGGCCAAGCCGCAGCGGACCCCGGCAGAGCTGCTGGCCGAGGCACGCGAAGCCACCGCCGATTGGGCCGACGACGCGATCAATGCCGAGGCGATCCGCACGACGCTGCACTGCTCGGCAGCCAACTCCCGCATCCTGCGGGACGCGTTGCTGAGCGAGCGGGCCAACGGCAGGCGCCTGCACCCCGTCGAGGGTGACGAGTCGGATGAGGCGGTTGCCTGATGTCGCCGACGTTCGGCAAGTGCTACGACCCGAACGGCACCACCTACGGGATACCGACCTACCCATGGCGCTTTGCCCCCGACGGCTACGCCACCCGGCGCCAGCTCCGGGCCCGCGGGTTACGGCCGGGCGGGCAGCCGGTCGCCGCGCAGGTGATGCGCCGCTGTCGGGGCCGCAAGTCGGGCGCGCTGGTCGCCTACCTGTACCGCATCGACCGGGCCAAACCGGTCCGGCCGATGACGCCCGCCAAGCTGGCTGCGCTCGACCGAGCTATGGCCGCGCGCCGCTGGTGCCCCGCCTGCCGGACCGATGCCGGGTACTGCATTCCGACCTCGCTCGGCATGTGCGTCACCTGCGCTTATCCCGAGGAACAGCGCACCGCCGTAAGTGCACGACAGGGCCCGACCGCTCACCTCTCACAGCGTCGGCTGGGCCCGTCATCCCTCACCTCTGGAAGGAAGTTCAGTGAATCACCCCGATGACGAGAACGAACTGTTCAACCGGCTGGAAGCCGAGATGGACGTCGATTCCCCGGGCGAGGTAGTCGACCTGGACAAGGCGCGGTCGGCCCGTACGGAGTCGGCCGACTCCGAGTCCGGCCGGTCGCCCGACCCGGGTGCCAACTCGCAGCCGACCGAGTCGGCCGACTGGGACCCCGAGCAGTCGGACGACTCCCGCCCGACCCTGGTGGACCGCGCCGAGCCGACTGTGTCGGGTCCGGGTCTGCTCGACCGGATCAAAGGCTCGAAGCGCCTCGACGTTATCCCGGTGTGGATGAAGTCGGTTGCGGAGTTCAAGGACGGAGTGAAGTGGCTGGCCGGGCATGCCTGGCACACGGTCGCGTTCCATGCGGTGCGGGTGCCGGTCTTGTACGTGCCGAAGCTGATCTGGCGCTCCCCGCGCGGCCTGGCCAACGGGCTCGGACGGGTGGGTCGTTGGGCCGTGGATGCCGAGGGCGAGCCGCTGCGCCAGGCCGAGGCACGGCGCGAGAACTCCGAGCTGTATCTCAAGCTGTCCAAGCAGCGGGATCGCCGAGTGCGCCTGCGCATGCTCCTCACCATCCTGGGGGCCCTGTTCGGCCTGGGGATGGGCCTGTTCCTGGTCTTCGGCGCGGAGCCGTTGACGCAGGTCATTGCCACTGCGGTGGGCGTGCTCGGTTTGGGCGTGCTGGGTGCGCCGGCCGATGCGCCGCTGGCGATGCGGGCGGTCATCAAGACCGAGGTGCAGAAGCTGACCAGCGACATTGTGGTCAAGGCGATGGCATCCATCGGCATCGGGCAGATCGCTTCCGCGGTCGCCAAGGGACTGGACGGGATCAAGTTCGCCGCTCCGATCACCCGCGAAGGGCCGGGCTGGCGCGCCGACATCGACCTGCCGCTCGGGGTCACCGTCGCGGACGTCGCCGACCGGCGCGCCCGACTCGCTTCCGGGCTGCGTCGCCCGCTGGGCTGCGTGTGGGTGGATGCTGACCCGAACGAGCACGAGGGACGACTCATCCTGTGGGTCGGGGACCGGGACCTGTCCAAGACCGGCAAGGTCAAGTGGCAGCTCGCCGAGGCCAAGCGGCACGACATCTTCAAGCGCAACCCGTTCGGCATCGACCCGCGCGGACGTGACCAGTCGGTGCCGATGATCCAGCACAACGTGCTGGTCGGCTCGCTGCCCGGCCAGGGCAAGACCAGCGCCGTGCGGGTGCTGGCCTGCGGGGCGGCCCTTGACCCGTCGGTTGAACTGTGGCTGCACGAGAACAAGGGCACCGGTGACCTGGACGCCCTCGAATGCGTCTCGCACAGGTTCGTCTCCGGCATCGACGACGAGTCGATCAAGTACGCGGCCGACTCCCTCAAGGTGCTGCGCGAGGAAGTCATGCGCCGCGCCAAGGCGATCAAGATGCTGCCGCGGGACCTTTGCCCGGACAAGCGCATCACCCGGCAGATCGCCGACAAGCGCTCGCTGAAGCTGTGGCCGCTGCTGGCCGTGTTCGACGAGTGCCAGAACCTGTTCGCCCACGCCAAGTACGGCAAGCAGTCAGGCGAGGATGCCGAGTTCATCATCAAGCTCGGCCGCGCGCTCGGTGTGATGCTGATCCTGGCCACCCAGCGGCCGGACAAGGACTCGCTGCCGACCGGGATCAGCGGCAACGTGTCCATCCGGTACTGCCTCAAAGTCGCAGGCCAGATCGAGAACGACATGATCCTCGGCACCAGCTCCTACAAGAACGGGGTGCGCGCCACCCAGTTCCGGCCCGAGATCGACGCCGGTAACGGCTACCTCGCAGGCGCGACCACCCTGCCGGTTGTGGTCCGCGCCGCCTACCTGGACACCTCCGACACCGAGAGGATTGCCCAGCGCGCCCTGGCGCTGCGCAAGGCGGCAGGCACCCTGTCCGGCATCGCGCTCGGACAGGACACCGATGCGGTCAAGGGCCCGTCGTATGACCTGCTCGCCGACGTCGCCGCGGTCGTCCCGGTGAGCGAGGAGCGGGTGTGGAACGAGCGGATCGCAGCCCGCCTCGCGGAGCTGCGGCCGGAGGTCTACGGCGGCTGGAAGGGCGAGAACGTCACCTCCGCGCTCAAGCCGCACGGCATCAAGACCACCGGTGTCGCCGGAATGACGGACGACGGGGACCGCACCACGAGGCGCGGCATCGTCCGCGCCGACCTCACCAAGGCAATCGCGGAGCGTGACGAAAACCGGGGCGCCGCCTAACCCCACAGGGCCGCTACCGGTAGCAAGGTGACCTGCTACCGGTAGCACCCCCGCTAGCACCCCAAACCGCACCCCACCAGCGATCTAGCGCATAGCACCCCACCAGCACAAACCCTCAAAACCGGCCTGGGAGGGCCCTGATGACCCCCATCGCTGCTGCTATCGCCTGCCTACTCGTCGTCACGCTCTGTTATGCGGCGATGTGCGCGGGCAGCCCCTTCGGCCGCTGCCGCAAGTGCAACGGCTGGGGCTTCCAGATGAAGACCGACCGCAAGGGACAGCTCAAGCGCGGCAAGGACTGCCGCCGCTGCAAGGCCACCGGCCGCCGCATACGCATCGGCCGCTGGCTCTTCAACCGCGCCCAGCGGATCTACCGCGAAGGCACCCGCTGACCACCCCGCCCAACATCCCGAAAGGAGGTTCCGCGCATGGCCGTCACCGTCTCGCTCGTGGCCCTGTTCGGACTGGTCCTGTTCTTCCTGCTCCGCTCCAAGACCCTCGGCTACGGAGCCGCGTTCGTCGCCGCGATGTTCGGCTTCTTCCTCGCCTCCACCGGCGCCGCCGGACCCATCAACCAACTGGCCACGGCGTTCATCAGTGCCGTCGGCGACCTGTAGAGGAGCGACCGTGAACGAACCCATCGTCGCCCGCCACTGGCTCGCGGTCATCGCGCCCAAAGCTGGCCCTGCGCTCGCCACCTCCACCGTGCTGATCCTGGCCCGGATTTGGAACGCGAATGGGGCCGAACACTCCGTCGGCAACGCCGCGTTGATGACCGTGCTGGCCACCGGCGCGGCGGCCGCGGGCGCCTGCGCCTCAGTCGGCCGCGCCGGAGACAGCACCATCGCCGGAACCGCGTTCGCCGCCTCCGGAGGGCTCGCCCTCGCCGGGGTCGCCGGATACGCCGACGGCATCTCCCTGCCGCTGCTGCTCTGGGTCCTCGCCACCGCCATCGCCTACGGGCTCGCGGCCCGCTACTGGCGCACCGACCGCCGCGAGAGCGTCGCGTACGAGCGGCGCACCATCGAGCGGCGTGAGGAGCACGCGCACCTCGAGCGGGTGGAAGCGCTGCGCGCCGGAGCGCAGATCGAGGTGGCCCGCTCCGGTGCCGCCTACGCCGAAGCCCTCGCCACCGCGCTCATCACCCGCGCAGCGCTGCCCGGCTTCGACCCTGCCGCGCTCACCAAAGCTGGGCTCCCGCAGCTCCCGAGTGGCTGCGAAGAGCAGGAGGCGCGGTGAGGTTCTACCTGACCACCCACAAACGACACTGGGTCCGCCTCACCCACAGGCCGCTGTTCTTGAAGTCGGAGCACTTCGCGGTAGCGCGCACCCTGCCCGAAGCGCTCGGCCCCTACGCGGTGGACTCCGGCGGCTTCTCGGAGCTCCAGCGCCATGGCCGCTGGACGCGTACCCCGCGCCAGTACATCGGCGACCTGCGCCGCATATGGGAGCACGTCGGCCCGTTCGACTGGGCCGCCCCGCAGGACTGGATGTGTGAGGACCTCATCATCCACGGCGGCACCGTCAAAGGGCAGCGCTTCGTCGGCACGCATCTGAATGTCGACGAGCACCAGCGCCGAACCGTCGCCAACTTCCTCGAACTGCGCTCCCTGGCCCCAGAGTTGCGAATAATCCCCGTTCTACAAGGCCGCAAGGTCCCGGAGTATGAGCACTGCCTGGAGCTGTATGAGAAGGCCGGGGTCGACCTGAAGCGCGAGCCGACCGTGGGCCTGGGCTCGGTCTGCCGCCTGCAGTCCACCCGCGAGGGCGCGGCCATCGTCACCGCCATGGCCGCCCACGGCCTCAAGCTGCACGGGTTCGGTTTCAAGACCCTCGGTCTGGCCAGAGTCGGCCACCTGCTCGCCTCCGCCGACTCTGCGGCCTGGAGCTCCCACGCCCGCTACCGGCCCCCGCTGCCTGGCCACCCACACAAGAACTGCGCCAACTGCCTTCCCTACGCCCTCGCCTGGCGCGAGCGCGTCATCAACGCCCTGCCGCCCTGGCAGCAACCCACCCTCGACGCCGCGTAACCCGTTCACCGAACTGGAGAGAAACGTGTTCGAACTCCGCATCATCTGCGACCCCGCCGACACCGACCGCATCACGACCGCGCTGAACGGCCTCTTCGACACCGGTTCCGTGCGTCGCCTGCCGTCCCGGCACACGGACATGGACCGGCTGTACGTCACCGCCGACCACCGCGCCAGCCATGAAGACTGCACCGTCTGCGGCGGTGAAGGAACGAGCCTCTGGTTCACGCCCGAGGGGACTGAGGAAACGCGTCCCTGCACCGGCATCCCGTATGAAGACATGCTCGCGGCCGGTCTCATCCGCCGCAACGGCAAAGCCGCCCGCCCGTACGTCGACGCCGACCCGAAGCTGAGCCCGTGGCCGAGCCCGGAAACCGCATACGCCACCGCGCCGTGCATCTCCATCGAGATCGGGTGGACCGCGTACCACGCCGTCGGGCGTCCGACCGGTGCCCTGCTCGGGCGGGAGTTCTGGCTTCGCAAGGCCGCGGTACTGGACCGCATCGCCCTCGGGGACCAGGCCGGAGAGGGGTTCGGCGACGCATGCGAGGCCGCCACCGAAGCGGCCCGCCACCTGCTCGACATCGACCGCGCCGAGGGCATCGCCGACCCGCGCGGCTACGTGCGCCAGCAGTACGCCCAATGGGCTGAGAACCAGTAGCAACGCCGCGGCGGCGGGACTCCCCAGCAAGGTCGCCCGCCGCCGCGGTTCTCCCCGCTCCGTCCAAAGACAGAACAGGAGATCCCCAGGATGCCTCAACCCGAACGCTCCGCGCTGCACCAGGCCGCGCAGGATGTCGCCGCCCGCGGCTGGCACGTCTTCCCCCTCATCCCGGGCGACAAGCGCCCGGCAATCCGTGATTGGGCCGAGCGCGCCACGACCGACCCCGAGCGCATCGCCCGGTGCTGGGCTCATGCGCCGTACAACATCGGCATCGCCACCGGCCCGTCCCGGCTGGTCGTCGTCGACCTGGACATGCCCAAGACCCCCGACGACACCCCGCCGGCCGATTGGGCTGCCCACGGCGTCGCCAACGGCGCCGACGTACTGAAGGTGCTGTGCGACCAGCACGGACAGCCTTACCCCAGCACCACCTACACCGTCCGGACGTGGAGTGGCGGGACGCACCTGTACTTCGCCGCCCCTGAGGGTGAGGAACTGCGCAACACCACCGGCGACAGCAGCACAGGGCTCGGCTGGAAGGTGGACACCCGAGCCGTCGGCGGACTCGTCGTCGCCGCGGGCAGCAGCTTCGGCGGCCGTCCCTACACGGTTGTTGACGAGGCTCCGGTGCAGCCGTTGCCGGGCTGGCTGCTGGAGTTGCTGCGCCCGGCGCCGCTGCCGCCGCAAAAGCCCGTTATGGTCACGCTCGCTTCCGACCGGTGCGGCAAGTGGCTGCGGGCAGCGATCAACGGGGAGTTGGAGCGGGTCACCCGCGCCCAGGAAGGCGAGCGCAACACCGCGCTCTACATCGCCGCGGTCGCCCTCGGGCAGTTGGTCGCCGGGGGAGCACTCGGGGAGGCCGAGGTCACCGAGTGGCTCACCGCCGCCGCGCTCCAGACCGGGCAGAGCGAGCGTGAAGCCCGGCGCACCATCGCCTCCGGCCTGCGGGCCGGAGCCAAGCGCCCCCGGACGGTCGCGGCATGAGTACCAACCCGATTCCCCCGCTGCACCTCTACTCCGTTCCCAGCGACCTGCAGACCCCCGCCGCAGCACCCGTGAAGCGGGAGCGGCCCCGGACCTCGTGGACTGCGGACCAGCTCATGGCCGCGCACTTCCCGGAGCCGAAATGGGCCGTCCCCGGCATCCTCGCCGAAGGCGTCAGCCTGCTCGCCGGACCGCCCAAGGTTGGCAAGTCCTGGCTCTCCCTGGGACTTGGCCTCGCGGTCGCCGCCGGGGGCATGGCGTTCGACTCGGTACCCGTCCAGGGCGGCCCGGTTCTCTACCTCGCGCTGGAGGACACTCCGCGCCGTCTTCAGACCCGCATGGGCAAGCTGCTGGGCGGACAGAAAGCACCGGCCGGTCTGACCCTGGTGACCGAGTGCCCGCCCTTCCCCCAGGGCGGAAGCGAGGCCATCGCCGCATGGCTGGAGCGCAACCCGGACGCACGCATGGTCGTCATCGACGTGTTCGCCAAAATGCGCGGACAAGCACCGCAAGGCGTGTCCGCCTACGACGCGGACTACGTCGCCGTCGGCTACGCCAAGCGGCTCGCGGACCACTACGGCATCGCCGTCGTCCTGGTCCACCACGTCCGCAAGATGGCCTCCGAGGACTTCCTCACCGAGGTCTCTGGCACCAACGGCATCGCAGGTGCGGCCGACGCGACGCTCGTACTCAAGCGGGCCCGCGGGCAGGCCGACGGCATCCTCCACGTCACCGGACGCGACGTGAACGAAGCCGAATACGCGCTCCAGTTCCAAGACGCCTCCGGCGCCTGGCACTTGCTCGACGGGCCCGTCTCGGACCACACCGTGAGCGACACCCGCGCAGCCATCCTGCGCCACGTCCGCTCCAACCCCGGAGCCAAGCCCAAGGACATCGCCGAAGCCCTGCCGGACGCCGACGCGGACACCGTGCGCCGCACCTGCTCGCGCATGGCCGCAGACGGACAGCTCGCCAAAGACGCGGGCGGCCGGTACTACCCGGACACCGACACCCGGACACAGGCCATCCAGGAGGTGTCCCAGCTGTCCGACTGTCCGGTTGACTCACCTGACCTGGGAAAACGAACCGGACAGTCAGAACCGGGACTGTCCGGGCTGTCCGGCTCGAACGAAGCTGAGAGGGGGGCGCTATGAGCGTCCGCGCGATGGACGAGAAGCTGACCATTGCCGAGGTCATAGCCAATCTCAAGGTTGCCCCTTCGACCTTCTACAGGTGGCGCCAACTTGGTAAGGCGCCCCGCTCGATCAAGCTGCCGAACGGTGACGTGCGGATCCGCCGATCCGAATACGAGCGATGGCTGACGGAGCGGGAGGACGCTGCGTGAGCACGAAAGACGAGACTCCGACCGGGCGCCCTCGAGGGTCGGCCCGGCCGGGGTACTCCCTCGACCTCCGTCTATGGAAGGTCTCGAAGACAGGCCGGAAGTCCCGCCCCTACCGCCTGCGTTGGGTGGTTGCCGGGCGCGTACACGGCGACACCTTCGCCACGTCCGCGCTCGCCGAGAGTCGACGCTCGGAGCTGTGGCAAGCCATGAGGCGCGGCGACGCGTTCGAGGTCGCCTCGGGCCTTCCTGAGTCCGAAGTCCGTGCGGCGGCCGAAGCTGCTCAGGCCAAGCCGCCGTTGCGGTGGTTCGAGTTCTGCCGGAAGTACGTCGCCGGGCGGTGGCGCACCAGCGCAGCGAAGTCGCGCGAGAGCATGGCGGACGGGCTTGCTGCCGTAGCGCTCGCCATGGTGCAGCGAGGAGCGGGCGTCCCCGAGGACACGGATCTCCGGCTCGCCTTCCGGTGGGGCATCGTGCCTGCGAATGCGGGGAAGGAAGCGCCGGCGGAGTTGAAGGCCGCCTACGACTGGCTGACGACATCGGACCGGCCGGTCGTCGACCTGACCGACACGGAGGTGTTCGAAGATGTCCAGTATCGCCTCAGCTACCGGCTCGATGGCATCCGCGCGGCAGGCGAGACGTGCAAGCGGCGGCGCCGTGCCCTGAACACCGCGCTCGAACACGCCGTGGACGTCGGGGAGCTCCCGGAGAACCCGCTTCAGCGTACCCGCAAGAAGCGTGTGGGCTCCGTCGACGTAGTGGACCGGCGTGTCCTCGTGAACGCCGTACAGGGGCGGCAGTTGCTCACCGCGGTCTCGTACGTCGGGTCATGGGACCGCAACCGTGGGCGGCGACTAGTGGCGTTCTACGCGGTGCTCTACTACGCAGGGCTCAGGCCCGCCGAGGCGGTCGGACTGCGGCTGTCTGACTGTCACCTGCCGGAGACGGGTTGGGGAACACTGACGCTGCGGGAGACGCGCCCCGTCTCTGGCAAGCAATGGACGGACTCCGGGGAGCGACACGACCGCAGGGGACTGAAGGCACGTGAGGCAGCCACGGACCGGCCAGTCCCCATCCCTCCCGTGTTGGTCACCATCCTTCAGGTGCATCTGAAGGAGTTCGGGACCGCCAAGGAGGGGCGGGTGTTCGGGAACGAGCGCGGGGGAGTGGTCGGCTCGTCCACGTACTGGCGCGCGTGGGAGGAGGCACGGAGGTACGCCCTGCCTCCGGAGCGAGCCGAGTCGCCATTGGCAGGGCGCCCATACGATCTTGCGACACGCGTGCATCACGCGATGGCTGAACGCGGGGGTCCCGATCGCCGAGGTGGCTCGTCGAGTTGGTAATTCGCCGGAAGTGATCCACCGGCGCTACCACGGCTGCATCGATGGACACGAGAAAGCCGCCAACGAGAAGATCGCGAAGTCGCTAGTGGAAGATGGCGACGGGGTGTAATGAAGGGCCGCACGTGAGTCAAGGGCGGTCCGGGAAGGCCTGGACCGCCCTTCACCCCTTCCAGCGGAGTGGGATCTGGAATCAGATAGCCGAGTGGAGTTCAATCAGGCTCGGCTCAGTGCACGGACAGGATCCCCTAGAAACGCCAGATTACTTGCGCTTCATCTATTGAAATGTGACCTTTTATGTAGAGAGTGAGAGTCACGCACCACAGGGTAACAAGTGCGGCAAGCAGCAAAAGCTGCTTGAGACGCTTAACGCGCCTACCCAGTGTGCTTGCATCTGCTGCGAGCAGCAGGGTAGCGGCGAAAGTCGCTGGTATGAGAATTGTGGCCACGTCCTTACTGCCAAGCGAATAGTTTTTCGCGTACACCAAATAGAGAAGGAGCCATATTGCAGAAATGGTGATCGCGATTATTCCCCAATGGAGCATGGATCGGAAAACCGTCTGCGATAGGCGACACTCAACCCAAATCCTTTCGTCTCGGCTCTCTGAGGAGTCGTAACGTGAGTAGTACTCGGCACTCTTCAGCTCATCGTCGGCTGAGCCGTTCACCTTCCGTGCGGTCGGGAGCTTCTTCCATGTGTCATTGAACGCGCGGCACCTTAGCTTGACTGGCCGTACGCTATTGTCGGGTGCGCTGATATGTACATAATTCGAGCCAGCATCGTGAAAAGAGAGGTGGTGTCGGGCTCTCGGGAAAAATAGATCACGTGGCCACCTATAGAGAGCCCGAATGTCATCGCGCTTCGGTGCGTCGAAATAGATGCTCCGCTTTTCCTTCACTTTGATTATGAAGGGCTTGTTCAGTGGTACGCGACAAACGGTAATCGCTTCCCATCGCCAGCCATAAGAGGAATAGGTCGACAGCAACTTTCGTGCTGCTCTGGTCTCCTCGCTCTCCGGATCTGCACCAGCGACTCGCTCTGCTGCATCCAGCAGATTCTTGAGATCGCTAAGGATTCTGTGTATTCGATTCGTGGGCAACTGTGGTTGAGCAGCAAGAAGGTCGGGCAGTGCCAGTATGGGGTTTTGTGTGGCGCTCTTATGGGTGCTAACTACTTGCCTCTTGACGATTTCCTTTATGTCCTTTTGGATTTCCTTCCATGTCGCGTATCTATCGCGATTTAGCACTTTGCCGGGAATGGCTCTCTTGAGATATGTCCAGAGTGGGGCTTTGAAAAAGTTCCATTTGCGCATTCCGTGCCAGGTGGTCGGCCTGAAGGCGAAAATCGCAGACAGCAAGAAACTGAGATCAGAGTCCTCCTCCAGGATCCTTTCTTTGTCGTCCAAGAGGTGGGCTTGCTTGGCGAGATAGGCCATATACTTGGCTTTAAGTCTCGCGGTTTCTTTGCGGGAAATCCGGTAGGCTGGTTGATCGTCAACTGTAATCTGAAAATCAAGCAGGGGCTCCTTGGGGAATGAAGCGATGGGTAGAATTAGCGTTTTCGAATCAGGCCACTGATCCACATCTGATCCGAACTGACTATTAAGTTCTCTGCGCAAGTCGGCAGTGGCAGGGTCATGTTGCATTCTCGCTATGTCGGTAAGCGCTTGGACATCAATAGTGCGGCTGCGTTCCGACCACTGCGCACTCGTAAGTTCTATGTGTTGGACTGACCTTACGCGCCACGAAGTATAAGTGCGAAGCAGGCAGCATGCGAGGGGCTCAAGGCCTGCCATATCGGATTGATCCGTCTCCGGGAACTCTAATATTTCACCTTGCTGCAACGGTATTTTCCACGGCATGATCTTGATCAAGAAGCTTGCCCACAGAGTCATTAGGAGCCCTCCCTCGCCGACTTCCGATCCATCAATTCTTAAATCACTCTCACCCCTCAATCCGATAGTGGTCCCGAATGGCGACTTTGGCACCTCGCGTGTCACCCGTTTGGCCTAATGGGGCGGCTAAGGTGACCAGACCTTCTGCACTGGGGCCCGCCCACAGAGTCAGCTTGATCCCACGTCACAGCGTCGGGACAGCTGGCGCTCGCTCCTGACATCTGCGCGGTGCGGTGCTCGTGTCACGCGCCGGTCCAGCGGTTCGCCCACCGCAACGCCGTTGATGATCTATCGAGTGCGTGCGGGCTGAGAGGTGGTGCTTGCGCTCGTGGATTGGCGGCAGCTGCAATCGGGAGCGTGTCGTGGATGTGTCGCGAACAGTGAGACACAACGAGGGAGGGCGGGAGTCAGTAAGACTGACTCCCGCCCTCCCTCAACGGCATCCGCCCAGCTCAGCGCGCGATTCTTGCTGGCTGCTTGGCGAGTGCCCCCGGCAGGATTCGAACCTGCGCACACGGCTCCGGAGGCCGTTGCTCTATCCCCTGAGCTACGGGGGCGTTCCGCCGCGTTTCGGCGGCGACGGGTAGAACCCTACCAGCTCCCACACGGTCCCCGTGGACAGGTATTTCGGGCCCCCCGGGCCGACCTCCCGGAGTCCGAAAGGTCGCCCTCGCGGGGTAGAAGTCGGCAAAACCCGGACGCGGCCCTGCCCACAGACCTACTCTCGAGTTGTGTCAGGGGCGTCCGGCCGTGTGCTCGTTGTCGACGACAACCGGGTCATCCGGCAGTTGATCAGGGTCAATCTCGAGCTGGAGGGCTTCGAGGTCGTGACCGCGGCCGATGGTGCCGAGTGCCTGGAGGTCGTGCATCGCGTCCGTCCCGATGTCGT
This sequence comes from Streptomyces sp. NBC_01481, assembly GCF_026339995.1. Lineage (GTDB taxonomy): Bacteria > Actinomycetota > Actinomycetes > Streptomycetales > Streptomycetaceae > Streptomyces. The sequence continues at coordinate 736,919 of NZ_JAPEPT010000005.1, forward strand.
CACCCTCGATGTGGTCATGCCCCGCCTCGACGGGCTGCGGACCGCCGCGCGGCTGCGGGATGATCCGCGGACCCGTCATCTGCCCGTCGCGATCATCAGTGCGTGCACGCAGTACGAGGTGGAGAGCGGCCTCGCCGCCGGTGTCGACGCCTTTCTCGCCAAGCCCTTCGAGCCTGCCGAGCTGGTCCGGCTCGTACGGCAGTTGATGCATCGGGAGGGCCCGCCGTCCGTCGACGGCAGGCATGGCGCCGGGCGGGCGGAAAGCGCACGGGGCTGACCGCATCGCGAAACCGGTTCGCGAAGGCCCCCCCTCCCTCCCATACGCTTGTCCCGTGACCCCCGCCGAGCTCTCTCGTACCGTGCTGCACGCCGTGTGCCGCGCGGTGGAGGACGGTGTGCTGCATGCGCCCGTGCCCGAGAGCGTCAGTGTCGAGCGGCCCCGGCCCGGTGGATGCGGGGACTACGCCACCAATGTCGCCCTGCGGCTCGCCGGGCCTGCCCGGCAGCAACCGCGCGCCATTGCCGAGGAGCTGCGGAGGCGGATCGCCCACAGCCCGGGGATCGCCCGCGTTGAGATCACCGGCCCGGGGTTCCTGAACTTCACCCTCGACGCGGGCGTCCAGCAGGCCCTCGTACGGCAGGTGCTGGAGCGGGGCCTCACCTACGGGCACGGGGACTGGGCCGCCGACCTCTCCGTACGCCTCCAGACCGCCGACGAGCTCCGCGCCCGCGTCTGGGCCGAGACCGTCCTGGAGCTCCTGCGCACCCAGGGCGCCGACGTCACGCACGGCGACCCCGAAGCCCTGCATGTCGTGCCCGCCCCCGCGCAGGACCTTCTCGAGCGGCTCGGTCCCGATGCCGCCCGTTGGGCCCTGCTCTCGGGCGCCGCGCACGACCGGCCGCAGGCGGGTACCGACCTCCTCGTGCAGCACGAGCGCAATCCGCTCTTCCGGGTCCGGTACGCCCACTCCCGTACGAGGGCCCTCACCCGCAACGCCGAAGAGCTCGGGTTCGCCGGCGACCCGCAGCAGCACGTCGACGCCCCCGCCCTCACCACCGCCATCGGCGACCACCCCGCCGTCCTCGCCTCCGCCGCACGCCTCCGCGCGCCCGATCGGCTCGCCCGGCATCTGGAGAGCACCGCCGACGCCTTTCTCGCCTTCCAGCACAACGTCCTGCCGTTCGGCGACGAGAAACCCATGGCCGCCCACCGTTCCCGGCTCGCGCTCGCCGAAGCCGCCGGGACGGTGCTCGCCGGTGGCCTGTCCCTGCTCGGCATCAGCGCCCCTGACTACCTGTGAGAGAAGAATGAGCCGTTCCGCACACCCCGCCGGGCCCCGCCACGCAGACGTCCTGCCCGAAGGTCACTACACCGCCCCGCCCACCGACCTCAATGTCCTCGACGAGAAGGTCTGGGCCCGCACGGTCGGCCGCAACGACGACGGCGTCGTCACCGTCGGCGGCATGGAAGTGACGCGGCTCGCCGAGGAGTTCGGGACCCCCGCCTACTTCCTCGACGAGGCCGACTTCCGCGCCCGCTGCCGCGCCTGGGCCGACGCCTTCGGCAAGGACGCCGACGTCTTCTACGCGGGGAAGGCCTTCCTGTCACGGGCGGTTGTGCGGTGGCTCAAGGAGGAGGGGCTCAACCTGGACGTGTGTTCCGGGGGCGAGCTCACCACCGCTCTCGACGCCGGCATGCCCGCCGACCGCATCGCCTTCCACGGCAACAACAAGTCCCAGGAAGAGATCGACCGGGCCGTCGAGGCCGGCGTCGGGCGCATCGTCGTCGACTCCTTCCAGGAGATCGTCCGCGTCGCCCACACCGCCCAGCGGCTCGGCACCCGCCAGCGCGTGCAGATCCGGGTGACGGTGGGAGTGGAAGCGCACACCCACGAATTCATCGCCACCGCGCACGAGGACCAGAAGTTCGGCATCCCGCTCGCGGGCGGCCAGGCCGCCGAGGCCGTTCGCCGCGCCCTCAGGCTCGACGGCATCGAGCTCATCGGCATCCACTCCCACATCGGCTCGCAGATCTTCGACACCTCCGGCTTCGAGGTCGCCGCCCACCGCGTCGTCCGCCTCCTCGCCGAGATCCGCGACGAGCACGGCATCGAGCTGCCCGAGATCGACCTCGGCGGCGGTCTCGGCATCGCGTACACCTCCGACGACGACCCGCGCGAGCCGCACGACATCGCCAAGGCGCTCAACGAGATCGTCACTCGTGAGTGTGAGGCCGCCAGGCTGCGTACGCCCCGGATCTCCGTCGAGCCGGGCCGCGCGATCGTCGGGCCCACCGCCTTCACCCTGTACGAGGTCGGCACCATCAAGCCGCTCGAGGGTCTGCGTACCTACGTCAGCGTCGACGGCGGCATGTCCGACAACATCCGCACCGCGCTGTACGACGCCGAGTACAGCGTGGCCCTGGTGTCGCGGACATCCACCGCCGGGCCGATGCTCGCCCGTGTGGTCGGCAAGCACTGCGAGAGCGGCGACATCGTGGTCAAGGACGCGTTCCTGCCCGCCGACCTCGCCCCGGGTGATCTGATCGCCGTGCCCGCGACCGGCGCGTACTGCCGCTCGATGGCCAGCAACTACAACCACGCGCTGCGCCCGCCCGTCGTCGCCGTCACGGACGGCGAGGCGCGGGTGATCGTACGGCGTGAGACGGAGGAAGATCTCCTGCGTCTTGACGTCGGATAGTTGAGATAGATGTCTCGCATGCCGGACGGAGGATAGAAACTTCCGTCCGGTGAGTGAGACTGGTCCACACCGTAGAAGTAATGAGAAGCGAGGTCGGATGATGCGTACGCGTCCGCTGAAGGTGGCGCTGCTGGGCTGTGGAGTGGTCGGCTCAGAGGTGGCGCGCATCATGACGACGCACGCCGAAGACCTCGCGGCCCGTATCGGCGCCCCCGTCGAGCTCGCCGGTGTCGCCGTCCGCCGCCCCTCCAAGGTGCGGGAAGGCATCGACCCGGGCCTCATCACCACGGATGCGACCGCCCTCGTCAAACGCGGCGACATCGACGTCGTCATCGAGGTCATCGGCGGTATCGAGCCCGCCCGCACGCTCATCACCACCGCCTTCGAGCACGGCGCTTCCGTCGTCTCCGCCAACAAGGCGCTGCTCGCCGAGGACGGCACGACGCTCTACGCCGCCGCCGAGGAGCACGGCAAGGACCTCTACTTCGAGGCCGCGGTCGCCGGTGCGATTCCGCTGATCAGGCCGCTGCGCGAGTCCCTGGCCGGCGACAAGGTCAACCGGGTGCTCGGAATCGTCAACGGCACGACGAACTTCATCCTCGACAAGATGGACAGCTCCGGGGCCGGGTACTCCGAGGCCCTGGACGAGGCCACCGCCCTCGGATACGCCGAAGCCGACCCGACCGCCGACGTCGAGGGCTTCGACGCCGCCGCCAAGGCCGCCATCCTCGCCGGGATCGCCTTCCACACCCGCGTACGCCTCGACGACGTCTACCGCGAGGGCCTGACCGACGTCAGCGCCGCCGACATCGCCTCCGCCAAGCGCATGGGCTGCACCGTCAAGCTCCTCGCCATCTGCGAGCGCGCGGCCGACGGGCAGTCCGTCACGGCCCGCGTGCACCCCGCGATGATCCCGCTCAGCCACCCGCTCGCCTCCGTCCGCGAGGCGTACAACGCCGTCTTCGTCGAGGCCGAAGCCGCCGGGCAGCTGATGTTCTACGGTCCCGGCGCGGGCGGCTCGCCCACCGCGTCCGCGGTACTCGGCGACCTCGTCGCCGTATGCCGCAACAGGCTCGCCGAGTCCACCGGGCCGGGCGAGTCCGCGTACACCCAGCTGCCCGTGAGCCCCATGGGCGACGTGGTGACGCGGTACCACATCAGTCTCGACGTGGCCGACAAGCCGGGCGTGCTCGCCCAGGTGGCGACGGTCTTCGCCGAGCACGGCGTGTCCATCGACACGGTCCGTCAGCAGGGCAAGGACGGCGAGGCATCCCTCGTCGTCGTCACCCACCGCGCGCCCGACGCCGCCCTTTCCGGGACCGTCGAGGCGCTGCGCAAGCTCGACACCGTGCGCGGTGTCGCCAGCATCATGCGTGTTGAAGGGGAGTAAGGGACCCATGACGACCAACGGCACCCACCAGTGGCGCGGCATCATCGAGGAGTACCGGGACCGACTCCCGGTGACGGACACGACGCCGGTCGTCACGCTCGGCGAGGGTGGTACGCCGCTCGTCCCGGCGAATGTCCTCTCCGAGCGCACGGGCTGCGAGGTGCATCTCAAGGTCGAGGGCGCCAACCCCACCGGGTCCTTCAAGGACCGCGGCATGACCATGGCCATCACCAAGGCCAAGGAGGAGGGCGCGCAGGCGGTCATCTGCGCCTCCACCGGCAACACGTCGGCCTCGGCCGCCGCCTATGCCGTACGGGCGGGAATGGTCTGCGCGGTCCTCGTGCCGCAGGGCAAGATCGCGCTGGGCAAGATGGGCCAGGCGCTGGTGTACGGCTCGCGCATCCTTCAGGTCGACGGAAACTTCGACGACTGCCTGAATCTCGCTCGCGCTCTGTCCGACAACTACCCGGTGGCGCTGGTCAATTCGGTCAATCCGTTCCGTATCGAGGGCCAGAAGACCGCCTCGTTCGAAATCGTCGACGCGCTCGGTGACGCCCCCGACATTCATGTGCTGCCCGTCGGCAACGCCGGCAACATCACGGCGTACTGGAAGGGGTACAAGGAGTACGCCGCGGACAAGATGTCCACGCACACTCCCCGAATGTGGGGCTTCCAGGCCTCCGGCTCGGCCCCGATCGTGCGCGGCGAAGTGGTCAAGGACCCCTCGACGATCGCCACAGCGATCCGGATCGGCAACCCCGCCTCGTGGCAGCAGGCGCTCGCCGCGCGCGATGAGTCGGGCGGTTTCATCGACGAGGTGACGGACCGTGAGATCCTGCGTGCCTACCGGCTGTTGGCCTCGCAGGAGGGCGTCTTCGTCGAGCCCGCGTCCGCCGCGTCCGTTGCCGGTCTGCTCAAGGCGGCCGAGCAGGGCAAGGTCGACCCGGGCCAGAAAATCGTCTGCACCGTCACCGGCAATGGCCTCAAGGACCCCGACTGGGCCGTCGCCGGAGCGCCCCAGCCGGTCACCGTGCCGGTCGACGCGGCTGCCGCCGCCCAGCGGCTGGGACTGGCGTAAACCCGCACTCCGACGGGATGGCGTAAACCCGCCCTCCCGGAGGTGCGCGAAAGCCCCGGGGGAAAGCAAGGCAAGCCGGACATCGGCGTACGTAGGGGCACAGGAGGCCTGCGACACGCATCGTGCGCCTCCTGTGCGCCCTATGTCGCCACTGAACCTTCCTTCGATACGCTGTACCGAACCCGCCCCGCCGCATATGCCGCGGTGTTGTTGCCATTGAGGCCCACGGGTGTTCGTACGTCTTGTTCGCATTGTTCGCAGATCTCGAAAAAATCTCGTAGCCAGAACCAAGGAGTGTCATCGAGCGATGGCCGGTCCAGCGTTCCGCGCCGCCGCCGTCCGAGTGCGCGTCCCCGCCACCAGCGCCAATCTCGGCCCGGGCTTCGACGCCCTCGGCCTGTCCCTGGGGCTGTACGACGACGTCGTCGTACGGGTCGCGGACTCCGGTCTGCACATCGACATCGCGGGCGAAGGCGCATCGACGCTGCCCCGCGATGAGAGTCATCTGCTCGTACGCTCCCTGCGTACGGCCTTCGACCTGCTCGGCGGGCAGCCGCGCGGCCTCGAGGTCGTCTGTGCCAACCGCATCCCGCACGGGCGCGGTCTGGGCTCGTCGTCGGCGGCCATCTGCGCCGGCATCGTCGCCGCCCGCGCGGTGACCATAGGGGGCGACGCCAAGCTCGACGACGCGGCACTGCTCGAGCTCGCCACCGAGATCGAGGGACACCCCGACAATGTCGCCGCGTGTCTGCTCGGCGGATTCACGCTTGCATGGACCGACGGGGGAGCGGCGCGCGCCATCAGGATGGACCCGTCCGATTCCGTCGTTCCGGTGGTTTTCGTGCCCAGCAAGCCCGTGCTGACGGAGACCGCACGCGGGCTGCTGCCGCGTACCGTCCCCCATGTGGACGCCGCCGCCAACGCGGGCCGAGCCGCCCTGCTGGTGGAGGCGCTGACCAGGCGTCCTGAGCTGCTGCTGCCCGCCACGGAGGACCGGCTCCACCAGGAATACCGGGCCCCGGCGATGCCGCAGAGCGTCGACCTTGTCAACCGACTGCGGGCCGACGGCGTCCCTGCAGTCATCTCCGGCGCGGGCCCCACGGTCCTTGCGCTGACCGAGGACGGTGTGGCCGACAAGGTCGCACGGCTGGCGGGCGAGGGGTGGGCGGCCAACCGGCTCACCTTCGACGCCGCGGGCGCGAGTGTTCTGCCGCTCGCCCCGCAGTGACACGAGATTGCCGGTGAGGGAGAGGGGGAATGTTTGTTGGAGCCGGTAGTGTTAACCTCAAGTCTGCACCTGACGTCTTTGTGGCGCGGAGCTTCGTGTCCCCCTTCGGGACCAACATTCTTCCGGGAGCCTCCCCAACTGCCTGAGCAGCCTGCCTGAGCAGTTTCGAGCACGCTCCGGAACCGGCACGAAACCCTCGCTTTTCCAGGAGTGGGCCGAGCAGGGGGACCTCGGGCCGGACCTTGCACTGAATCTCTTTCCGCCGTTCTATCCGGCGGGACCACCGCCCCGGCATCGGTTCGCGATACGCAACCGCTGTCGGACAGCACAACCGGTCGCCGAGCCAGAAGGCCGACGTCCGCTCCAGGGAAGGACCCTTCGTGAGCGACACCACCGATCTGATGGGCGTGACTGCCGACAACAACGTCGACACCACCGCGCCCGCCGCAGGTGCTGCCTCTGGCACCACCTCACGGCGCCGCCGCTCCGGCACCGGCCTCGAGGGCATGGTCCTGGCCGAGCTGCAGCAGGTCGCGTCCGGCCTCGGCATCAGGGGCACCGCGCGCATGCGTAAGAGCCAGCTGATCGAGGTCATCAAGGAGGCGCAGGCCGGCAGCTCCGCGCCGAAGAGCGCCGAGGCGGGTACCGGCGAGGCCGAGACCAAGCCGAAGCGCCGTGCCACCTCCAAGGCCCGCACCGGCGATGCCGCCGCCGCTGAGAAGGCCGAGAAGGCCGAGAAGGCCGTCGCCCAGCAGCAGATCGACATTCCGGGCCAGCCGGCCAGCGACGACCAGCCGGCCGGTGAGCGCCGCCGTCGTCGGGCCACCGCGCAGGCGGGCAGCCCGGAGACCAAGGCCGAGGCCAAGACCGAGACGGCTGTCGACGTCAAGGACGTACGGACCGAGGCGGAGCCCGAGGCCAAGGCCGAGGCTGCCACCGCCGTGTCCGCGCAGGACGGCGCCGAGGGCCGCCGCGACCGCCAGGACCGCCAGCGCGGCGAGCGTGGTGAGCGCGGGGGCGAGCGCGGGCGTGACCGTCAGCGCGACCGCCAGCGCGGCAAGGGCGACGAGCAGCAGGGCGGCCAGCGCCAGCAGCGCCAGGGCGGCCAGCAGGGCGGCCAGGGCGCAGGCCCGCGTGTCGACGAGGACGACGACTTCGAGGGCGGCCGGCGCGGACGCCGTGGCCGCTACCGCGACCGTCGTGGCCGTCGTGGCCGCGAAGACTTCGCGAGCGAGGTGCCGGTCTCCGAGGATGACGTCCTGATCCCTGTCGCGGGCATCCTGGACATCCTCGACAACTACGCGTTCATTCGTACGTCGGGCTACCTGCCCGGACCGAACGACGTGTACGTCTCGCTCGCCCAGGTCCGCAAGAACGGTCTGCGCAAGGGTGACCACGTCACCGGTGCCGTCCGTCAGCCCAAGGAAGGCGAGCGCCGCGAGAAGTTCAACGCGCTGGTCCGCCTCGACTCCGTCAACGGCATGGCGCCCGAATCCGGCCGCGGCCGCCCGGAGTTCCAGAAGCTGACCCCTCTCTACCCGCAGGACCGGCTGCGCCTCGAGACCGACCCGGGTGTGCTGACGACCCGGATCATCGACCTCGTCGCGCCGATCGGAAAGGGCCAGCGAGGCCTGATCGTGGCCCCGCCGAAGACCGGCAAGACCATGATCCTGCAGGCGATCGCCAACGCGATCACGGTCAACAGCCCCGAGTGCCACCTGATGGTCGTCCTCGTCGACGAGCGTCCGGAAGAGGTCACCGACATGCAGCGGTCGGTGAAGGGCGAGGTCATCTCCTCGACCTTCGACCGCCCGGCCGAGGACCACACCACCGTCGCCGAGCTGGCCATCGAGCGCGCCAAGCGTCTCGTCGAGCTGGGCCACGACGTGGTCGTCCTGCTGGACTCGATCACCCGCCTGGGCCGTGCGTACAACCTCGCGGCCCCCGCCTCCGGACGCATCCTGTCCGGTGGTGTCGACTCGACCGCGCTCTACCCGCCGAAGCGCTTCTTCGGTGCCGCGCGCAACATCGAGGACGGCGGCTCGCTGACCATCCTGGCCACCGCGCTGGTCGACACCGGCTCGCGTATGGACGAGGTGATCTTCGAGGAGTTCAAGGGCACCGGCAACATGGAGCTCAAGCTCGACCGGAAGCTCTCGGACAAGCGCATCTTCCCGGCGGTGGACGTGGACGCGTCCAGCACCCGTAAGGAAGAGATCCTGCTCGGCAGCGACGAGCTCGCCATCACCTGGAAGCTGCGCCGCGTGCTGCACGCGCTCGACCAGCAGCAGGCGATCGAGCTGCTGCTCGACAAGATGAAGCAGACGAAGTCGAACGCCGAGTTCCTGCTGCAGATCCAGAAGACGACCCCGTCCGCCGGCAACGGCAGCGACTGACGTCGTCCTTCGTTCAACAGACCGCCCCGTCACCCAGGTGACGGGGCGGTCTCGTTTTCTCCCGAGCCCCATCAGCCGCTGGTCAACGCTCAGTTGACGTGCGTATCATGCGCTGGTTACCGGTGGGGGGGAATCCGCCGCAGCACCGAGAGAGGCCGGGGGGCCTCGGGTCCGGGCTGCCCTGTTGTTCGTTTGCCCCACCGCGCCCGTTTGTCTACCGGTGGGGCCGTGTGCGCTCTGCCGGTTCAACCCGAGGGGTTACCGAGTGCAGATACGCACCCGTGGTGGTCGTCACAAGCGCCGCATCAGAATCGCGGTACCGGCCGTCGCCGCAGTCGTGGCGGCACTCGTCGGTACGGGCCTGGCCATGTCCGGCTCCCAGGCCGCCGAGACCGAGGGCCCCCAGCTGGGCTCCCGGCAGCAGATCGACCCGCTGTCGCAGCAGGAACTGCGCAGCCGCACGATCGAGGCGATGAAGGCCGACAAGGCCAGCAAGCGCACTCTCGTGCAGCAGCCCTCCTCCTCGTCGACGTCCGAGACGACGTCGGCTCCGAGCGCCCGCATCATCGGTGGTTCGACGACGACCATCTCGGCGGCGCCGTGGATGGCTCAGCTCCACTTCGCGGACAGCCTGGGCAACGGCTACTTCTGCGGCGGCGTCGTCGTCGCCCCGACGAAGGTCGCCACCGCCGCGCACTGCGTCAAGGGCATCAAGTGGTACGAGACCGGCACGGTCATCACCGGTACCGACCAGCTGCCCACCGAGCTGTCCGACGGCACCTGGGACTTCCACGGCGGTGTCCTGCGGGGCGCCTACCGCCAGTGGAACCACCCGGCGTACAGCGCGGCCACCATTGACAACGACGTTGCCGTGCTCACGCTGACCTCGCCGGTCTCCGTGAAGCCGCTGCCGATCATGCAGAACACGGACACCGCGCTGTACACGCCGGGCACGGACGCCAAGGTGTACGGCTGGGGCCGTACCAGCTCCACCGTGACCAACAGCGCCTCGCAGACGCTGAAGGTCGCCGACGCGGACATCAACTCCAACTCCGCCTGCCAGACCGCCTACGGCTCGTCCTACATCGTCGGCCACATGATCTGCGCCGGAGCCGCGCCGACCGGCGACGACAGCACCAGCGAGACCACCTGCAACGGTGACTCCGGCGGCCCGCTGGTGGCCGGCGGCAAGCTCGTCGGCCTGGTCTCCTGGGGCGACCAGAACTGCTCGGCCGTCGGCAAGTACGGCGTCTACGCCAAGGTCAGCACGTACTCGGCCCCGATCCGGGCCCGCGTCAACGACGCCAACTGGAGCGGCGACCACACGGCCGACCTGCTGGCCCGTCGCGCCTCCGACAGCACGCTCTTCGGCTGGACCTCGAAGGTCACCTCGCTCACCCGCCAGTACAACCACGGCTACTTCGGCGGCGTGACCCTGATGGTCCAGGCCGACCTCAACCGCGACGACTACCAGGACCTGCTCTACCGGCTGTCGAACGGTGACGTCTACTGGGCCTACGACCCGGACCTGGCGCCGAAGCTCATCGCCAAGGGCTGGGGAGCGCACAAGCAGATCCTGGTCCCCGGCGACCTGACCGGCGACGATCTGCCGGACATGATGACGGTCAACTCCTCCGGCAACGCCTACCTCTACCCGGGCAAGGGCACCGGCGCCTTCGCCGCGCCGGTCCTGATCGGCGCCGGCTGGGGGCAGTACGGCATCGTCCGCGGCCACGGTGACTTCACCGGCGACGGCAGGGCCGACATCCTGGCCCGCGGCGCCGGCGGCGCCACCTACCTGTACACGGGTACCGGCAAGGCCACCGGCACGTTCGCGGCCCGCCGTCTCGTCGGTACCTTCGGCAGCTCCTTCAACGCGCTGGTCACCACCGGCGACGTGAACAGCGACGGAAACGCCGACCTGTTCGTCCGTGACACCGCGGGCAAGCTGTGGCTCTACCCGGGCAACGGCAAGCCCACCGGTGGGATCTTCGCCACACGTGTCGCCTTCGGCACCGGCTGGCAGGCGTACAACCTCTTCGGCTAAAGCCCAGCGCACACGCCGAATGGTGCCCACCGCGCAGTCGCGGTGGGCACCAGGCGTTTCTCAGGGGCTTCTCAGACCCCTGTGCAACCCTTCTTGGTGCTTCACCGTCTGAACCAGTGCCGACACCGCGCCTGAAACACCACGGCAGGGGGTAGCGGGACCATCGAGAGCCGAGGGGAACATGGCCGACCAGAGCAGCAGCGGCAGCCGAATACGCAGCCGCGGCAAGCGCCGTAAACAGCCCACCGCACGCCACCGGGCACTGACCGTCGCGGGGTGGTCCGTCGCGGGACTGGTGCTGGTCGGCGGGTCGGGCCTCGGTTACCTCTACTTCAAGCTCAACGGCAATCTCCAGGGCGTCGACATCAACGCCGCTCTCGGCACCGACCGCCCCAAGAACATCGACAACGGCTCCATGGACATCCTGGTCCTGGGCTCCGACTCGCGCTCCGGTGCCAACGCCGAGTACGGCGTGGACGAAGGCGCCGCGCGCTCGGACACCGCGATGGTCGTGCACGTCTACCAGGGTCACAAGAAGGCCAGCGTCGTCTCCGTCCCGCGTGACACCCTCGTCGACCGGCCTCAGTGCACGGACGAGAAGGGCAAGCCCGCCGCCGCTGAGAAACGGGCGATGTTCAACACCGCGTACGAGGTCGGTGGCCCCGCGTGTGCGGTCAAGACCGTCGAGAAGATGTCCGGCATCCGCATGGACCACTACATCGAGGTCGACTTCACCGGTTTCAAGAAGCTCATCGACAAACTGGGCGGTGTGGAGATCACCACCACCAAGGCGATCGACGACTCCAAGAGCCACCTCGACCTCGAGCCCGGCACGCACAAGCTCAACGGGGAGCAGTCGCTCGGTCTCGTACGCACCCGCAAGAGCGTCGGCGACGGCAGCGACCTTGGCCGAATACAGCTGCAGCAGGCCTTCATGAAGGCGTTCATCGACCAGGTCAAGCACGTCGGTGTCTTCAGCAACCCCAAGAGGCTTTTCGATGTCGCCGACACCGCCACCAAGGCGATCACTCCCGACTCCGAGCTCGACTCGGTCAATGAGCTGATGGACTTCGCCCGGGGGCTCAGCGGCCTCGGCGCCAAGGACGTACACATGATCACGATGCCGGTGGAGTACGACCCGGCCGACCCCAACCGTGTGGTGCCGATCAAGGCCGCCGCCCAGCAGGTCTGGACGGCGATCAAGCAGGACAGGCCGATTCCGGCCTCCGCGGTCAAGGATTCGGCGGGAGACAAGGGCGACGCGGGCACCGTCGTCAAGAACCGGTAGCCCGGCCGCTACCCGGGGGTCACCCCCAGGGGGAATAGTTCCGGCCGGACCCCGGTTTTGGGAGTTACGGCCGGTCCTGGCAGACTGGTACGTCGGCCCCGGTTCACGTACGAGCAATCCGCGCGTGCGACCCGGTGCCCTCCCGAAACTAGGAGACACCTTGAAGCGCGACATCCACCCCGAGTACGTCGAGACCCAGGTCAGCTGTACCTGTGGCGCGTCGTTCACCACTCGCAGCACCATCGGCAGCGGCAGCATTCGTGCCGAGGTCTGCTCCGAGTGCCACCCGTTCTACACGGGCAAGCAGAAGATCCTCGACACCGGTGGCCGTGTGGCCCGCTTCGAGGCCCGCTTCGGCAAGGCTGCCGGCTCCGCCAAGAAGTAGCGAGCCACTGCGCCGGCCCTCGGCCGCCCCTGACCGGGGTGGCCGAGGCCGGCGCTTTGTCCGTTCTGAGCAGCCCCCTTCGCGTACGAAAGACCAGGAGCCCCCGATGTTCGAGGCGGTCGAGGAACTGATCGGCGAACACGCCGATCTCGAGAAGAAGCTCGCCGATCCCTCGGTCCACGCGGACCAGGCGAACGCGCGCAAGCTCAACAAGCGCTACGCCGAGCTGACCCCCATCGTGGGCACGTACCGCTCCTGGAAGCAGACCGGGGACGACATCGGGACCGCGCGTGAACTCGCCGCCGACGACCCGGAGTTCGCCGCCGAGGTCAAGGTGCTGGAGAAGCAGCGCGAGGAACTCACCGAGAAGCTGCGGCTGCTGCTCGTACCGCGCGACCCCAGCGACGACAAGGACGTCATCCTCGAGGTCAAGGCGGGCGCGGGCGGCGACGAGTCCGCCCTGTTCGCCGGTGATCTGCTGCGGATGTATCTGCGCTACGCGGAGCGCGTCGGTTGGAAGACCGAGATCATCGACGCGACCGAGTCCGAGCTGGGCGGCTACAAGGACGTCCAGGTCGCGGTGAAGACCAAGGGCGGAAACGGCGCCACCGAGCCCGGGCAGGGCGTCTGGGCGCGGCTGAAGTACGAGGGCGGGGTGCACCGCGTGCAGCGGGTGCCCTCCACCGAGTCCCAGGGCCGTATCCACACCTCCGCGGCCGGTGTGCTGGTCACGCCCGAGGCGGAGGAGATCGACGTCGAGATCCACGCCAATGATCTCCGTATCGATGTGTACCGCTCCTCCGGGCCGGGCGGCCAGTCCGTCAACACCACCGACTCCGCGGTGCGCATCACGCACCTGCCCACCGGCGTCGTCGCCTCCTGCCAGAACGAGAAGAGCCAGCTCCAGAACAAGGAGCAGGCCATGCGTATCCTGCGTTCGCGGCTGCTGGCCGCGGCCCAGGAGGCGGCCGAGCAGGAAGCGTCGAACGTCCGCCGCAGCCAGGTCCGCACAGTTGACCGCTCCGAGAAGATCCGTACGTACAACTTCCCGGAAAACCGCATCTCGGACCACCGGGTCGGCTTCAAGGCGTACAACTTGGACCAGGTCCTCGACGGGGATCTCGACGCGGTGATCCAGGCCTGCGTCGACGCCGACTCCGCCGCCAAGCTCGCCGCCGCCCAGTAAGTCCAGCAGACAGCACCAGCCCGGAGGACCAGCGTGCAGCAACATTTTGGGGGGCGACCCCCAAGCCCCCGAAGTCTGCTGCTTGCCGAGGTGGCCCAGGCCACCCAGCGGCTGGCCGACGCCGGCGTGCCCTCACCGCGCTTCGACGCGGAGGAGCTCGCCGCCTTCGTCCACAGTGTGAAGCGGGGAGAGCTGCACAACGTCCCGGACGGTGACTTCGACGCCCGCTACTGGGAGGCCGTCGCCCGCCGCGAGGCCCGCGAGCCGCTTCAGCACATCACCGGACGCGCCTTCTTCCGCTATCTGGAGCTGCAGGTCGGACCCGGCGTCTTCGTGCCGCGCCCGGAGACCGAATCGGTCGTCGGCTGGGCCATAGACGCCGTACGGGCCATGGACGTCGTCGAGCCGCTCATCGTCGACCTGTGTACGGGATCGGGCGCGATCGCGCTGGCCATGGCGCAGGAGGTGCCGCGCTCGCGCGTGCACGGCGTGGAGCTGTCCGAGGACGCGCTGCAGTGGACGCGCAAGAACGCCGAGGGCACGCGCGTCACCATCCACCAGGGCGACGCGCTGAGCGCCCTGCCGGAGCTGGACGGGCAGGTGGACCTGGTCATCTCCAATCCGCCGTACATCCCGCTCACGGAGTGGGAGTATGTCGCCCCCGAGGCCCGCGATCACGACCCGGACATGGCCCTGTTCTCCGGCGAGGACGGCCTCGACACCATTCGCGGCATCGAGCGCACCGCGCACCGGCTGCTGCGTCCCGGCGGCCTCGTCGTCGTCGAGCACGCGGACACGCAGGGCGGCCAGGTGCCGTGGATCTTCAGTGAAGAGGCCGGCTGGGCGGATGCCGCCGACCACCCTGATCTGAACAAGCGGCCGCGCTTCGCGACCGCGCGCAAGGCAACGCCATGACGAAGCACGTGACCACGCATGTGTACGAGGAGGCCCGCTGATGGCTCGGCGATACGACTGCAACGACGCGACGGATCGCATCACCGGTCTGCGTGAAGCCGCATCGGCCGTCCGCCGCGGTGAGCTGGTCGTGCTGCCCACCGACACCGTGTACGGGATCGGTGCGGACGCCTTCAGCTCCGAGGCCGTCGCCGACCTGCTGGAGGCCAAGGGGCGCGGCCGCAATATGCCCACCCCTGTCCTCATCGGCTCGCCGAACACCCTGCACGGCCTTGTCACCGACTTCTCCGAGCAGGCCTGGGAGCTCGTCGACGCGTTCTGGCCGGGCGCGCTGACCCTTGTCGCCAAGCACCAGCCCTCGCTCCAGTGGGACCTGGGCGACACCCGCGGCACCGTCGCGATCCGTATGCCGCTGCACCCCGTCGCCATCGAACTGCTCACCG
Source organism: Streptomyces sp. NBC_01481 (assembly GCF_026339995.1). GTDB lineage: Bacteria > Actinomycetota > Actinomycetes > Streptomycetales > Streptomycetaceae > Streptomyces. Next base: position 751,975 of record NZ_JAPEPT010000005.1, read on the forward strand.
AGGTCGGCCCGATGGCCGTCTCCAGCGCCAACCTGACCGGGCACCCGGCGCCGGAGGACTGTGACGCCGCGCAGGAGATGCTCGGCGACTCGGTCTCGGTCTACCTGGACGGCGGCCCGACCCCGGGCATCGTTCCGTCCTCCATCGTCGATGTCACGGGCAAGTTCCCGTTGCTGCTGCGTGAGGGAGCGCTCTCGCCGGACGAGCTGCGCAAAGTCGTACCCGACCTCGAGGTGGCCAGTTGACCGCCCCTGAGGGGCGTGGCATAGCGGAATCCTTCGGCACCAACTCAACTTTCCGCATCCTCCACGTCAGCACCGGCAACGTCTGCCGCTCGCCGATCACCGAGCGGCTGACCCGCCATGCCCTGAGCGTCCGCCTCGGCGACCCGCTCACGGGCGGCCTGATCGTGGAGAGCGCGGGCACCTGGGGCCACGAGGGCGCCCCGATGGAGGCCAACGCGGAGATCGTCCTCGCCGACTTCGGCGCGGACGCGACCGGGTTCGTGGGCCGCGAGCTGCTCGACGAGCATGTGATCCGCGCGGACCTGGTCCTCACGGCGACCAGGGACCACCGGGCCCAGGTGATCTCGATGGGCCACTCGGCGGGCCTGCGCACCTTCACGCTCAAGGAGTTCACGCGACTCGTGCGCGCGATAGATCCGACAACGCTGCCGGACCCGCACGAGGGCGTCGTCGAGCGCGCCCGTGCCCTGGTCAGGGCAGCGGCGGCGCTGCGCGGCTGGCTGCTGGCGCCGAGCCCGGACGCGGACGAGGTGTACGACCCGTACGGTGCGCCGATCACCTTCTTCCGGTCGATCGGCGACGAGATCCAGCAGGCGCTGGATCCGGTGGTGACGGCGCTGACGGGGGTTCCGGCGCGCCGCTGAGCCCGGGCCTCCTTTAGGTCCTGTCCGGCCGATCTTGCCGGGCTCGCGTGCCCTGGCACGCACATCTGCCGCGTTGTCGTCAGTCGCCGACGCTCCGCGTCGGCTCCTTCTTCCGCCTTGCAGCTGCACGCACCAGACCCCGCTCACTGATCCGGCCTGATCGACCGGACAGGACCTAGGCGGGCGCGGCAGCGGGGCCCGGCCTACATTGGAGGGGCCGCCACACCACGCGAGGCCCGGAGCCCAAGATGTCGGTCACCGCTGCACCAGACGCCGCCCACCTCACCCACCACGGCGCGGACTTCGAGGCCCTGCGCCGTCAGGATCCCCAGATCGCCGAGGTGATCCTGGGGGAACTGGGCAGGCAGAGCGACAGCCTTCAGCTCATCGCCGCGGAGAACTTCACCTCACCCGCGGTCCTCGCCGCCCTCGGCTCCCCGCTCGCCAACAAGTACGCCGAGGGCTACCCGGGCGCCCGCCACCACGGCGGCTGTGAACTCGTCGACGCCGCCGAGCGGATCGCCGTCGAGCGCGCCATGGCCCTGTTCGGCGCACAGCACGCCAACGTCCAGTCGCACTCCGGCTCTTCCGCCGTCCTCGCCGCATACGCGGCGCTGCTCAAGCCCGGCGACACGGTCCTGGCCATGGGCCTTTCGTACGGCGGCCATCTCACCCACGGCTCGCCCGCCAACTTCTCCGGCCGCTGGTTCGACTTCGTCGGATACGGCATCGACGCCGACACCGGGCTCATCGACTACGAGCAGGTCCGCACCCTGGCGCGGCACCACAGGCCCAAGGCCATCGTCTGCGGCTCGATCTCGTATCCCCGGCACCCCGACTACGCCGCCTTCCGCGAGATCGCCGACGAGGTGGGCGCGTATCTGATCGCCGACGCCGCCCATCCGATGGGCCTCATCGCGGGCGGCGCGGCCCCCAGCCCCGTCCCGTACGCCGATGTGGTGTGCGCCACCACGCACAAGGTGCTGCGCGGGCCGCGCGGCGGAATGATCCTGTGCGGGGCCGAGCTGGCCGAGCGCATCGACCGCGCGGTGTTCCCCTTCACGCAGGGCGGCGCCCAGATGCACACGATCGCCGCCAAGGCCGTCGCCTTCGGCGAGGCGTCGACCCCCGCGTTCAGCGCGTACGCCCACCAGGTGGTCGCCAACGCGCGCGTGCTCGCCGACGGGCTCGCCGCTGAGGGCTTCGCGGTCCTGACCGGTGGCACCGACACCCATCTGATCAGCGCGGATCCGGCCCCACTGGGCGTGGACGGCAAGACGGCCCGCGGCCGTCTCGCCGCGGCCGGACTGGTCCTGGACACCTGCGCACTGCCGTACGGCGACGGACGCGGCATCCGTCTGGGCACCGCGGCGGTCACGACGCAGGGCATGGGCGAGGCCGAGATGGCCCACATTGCCGCGCTGTTCACGGCAGCGATGAGTGAAGAGGGAGAAGGGGCGCGATCGGTCCGTGCGGAAGTACGTGCGCTGGCCGGTGGATTTCCGCCTTATCAGTGGTAGCCGCGAGCCGTGGAACCGTCGCCGTCGCCCGTATGTCCTCAAGCATGTGGCTACCAGAGCTAGGGTGTGTGGCTGAGATGGCCAGCGATTCCTGTGGGGCAGCCCGTGCGTGATTACCTGCTGACGCTCTGTGTCACGGCTGCGGTGACCTATCTGCTGACCGGTCCGGTGCGGAAGTTCGCCATCGCGTCCGGCGCGATGCCGCAGATCCGTGCCCGAGACGTACACCGAGAGCCGACACCGCGACTCGGCGGTATCGCCATGTTCTTCGGTCTGTGCGCGGGACTGCTGGTCGCCGACCATCTGCAGAATCTGAACAGCGTCTTCGAGCTGTCCAACGAACCGCGTGCGCTGCTGTCCGGCGCGGCCCTGATCTGGATCATCGGCGTTCTGGACGACAAGTTCGAGATCGACGCCCTGATCAAGCTCGGCGGCCAGATGATCGCCGCGGGTGTGATGGTGATCCAGGGTCTGACGATCCTGTGGATCCCCGTGCCCGGCGTCGGCGTCGTCGCGCTGACCAGTTGGCAGGGCACGCTGCTGACCGTCGCCCTCGTCGTGATCACCATCAACGCGGTGAACTTCGTGGACGGCCTCGACGGTCTCGCCGCCGGCATGGTCTGCATCGCCGCCGCGGCCTTCTTCCTGTACGCGTACCGGATCTGGTTCAGCTACGGCATCGAGGCCGCCGCCCCCGCGACCCTGTTCACCGCGATCCTGATGGGCATGTGCCTCGGCTTCCTGCCGCACAACATGCACCCCGCGCGGATCTTCATGGGCGACTCGGGCTCGATGCTGATCGGGCTGGTGCTCGCCGCGGCCGCGATCTCGGTGACCGGCCAGGTGGACCCCGACGCCCTGAAGATCTTCGAGGGCAGCACCCGCCAGGCCACGCACGCCGCACTGCCGGTCTTCATCCCGCTGCTGCTGCCGCTGACCATCATCGCGATCCCGGTCGCCGACCTGCTGCTCGCGATCGTGCGGCGTACATGGAACGGGCAGTCGCCCTTCGCCGCCGACCGTGGCCATCTTCACCACCGGCTCCTGGAGATCGGACATTCGCACAGCCGCGCTGTCCTGATCATGTACTTCTGGTCGGCGCTGATCGCCTTCGGCGTGGTCGCGTACTCCGTGCACTCGGCGTCGATGTGGATCGTCCTGCTCATCGTCGCGCTCAGCGCGGTGGGGCTGGTGCTTCTGCTGCTGCCGCGCTTCACCCCGCGCGCCCCGCGCTGGGCGGAGGCCTTCGTGCCGCCCCGCTACCGGCGCCGTGCGGTGCGGCCCGAGCAGGCCGCGCTGCCCGCGCTCGCGGCGGAGGCTCCGCAGGAAGAGCCCGAGGAATGCGCGCCCGTCGCGGCGGGCGTCAACGGCGTCAATGGAGCGACTGCCATCGGCGCCCGTTCGCGCCTCCCGGACCGGAGGAAGGCCGGGACGCGCGGCTGACGCGAGTCACCACATGGGCGCCCAATACCAGACATAAAGGCGCCTTGTCTTGCACACACGCGCGGGGTCCCTCTCATGTGTGATGGTCGGCACACCTCTAGGTAAAGACCTCATCAAATAGTTTGTGATACCGTTCACGAAACCCGGCGACAGAGCCGAAGGGCCGTAGTGCGACGGCCCATTGGCGCGAGGTTCACTCTCGCTCCGGGCCTACGCTCGTCCATGACGACACTCATGCCCCCACCACCAGCGGAGCTGCCGCCATGCGGTCCAATGACGCCCGAACACTCCTTCAAGTTGCCCTGCCCACCGCCGGCGCCGGCGTTCTCGCCGCCGTGATCAGCGGTGTGGTGGCGGGCGGCAAGGGAGCTGTGGGCGCCGTTGTCGCGACGGTGATTGTGATCCTCTTCATGGGGATCGGACTGGTGGTCCTCGAACGGACAGCCAAGTCTCTTCCGCACCTGTTCCAGGGCATGGGTCTCATGCTCTATGCGGCGCAGATTCTGCTGCTGTTCATCTTTGTCGCCGCGTTCAAGAACACCACGCTGTTCAACCCCAAGGCCTTCGCCATCACGCTGGTCGCGGCGACCCTGGTATGGATCGCCGCTCAGACCCGTGCGCACATGAAGGCCAAGCTGCTTTACGTCGAACCCGACCCCTCCTCGAGCGAGAAGCCCGAGAACAAGGGGTCGAAGTCGTGAGGGGTAGGGCCGGTATAAGTGCGCGTTCGCGATCCTGCTATCGTCCGGTGCCAACTGCGGCACTGCGGGCGCGGGCATCTGAGCTGACGCCTGCACAAGCGCGAGGCTCCATGCCTGCCAGCCGCCCCCACATCCGTAACACCTGTCCAGTGCCGATCAGCGGCTGCGCGCCGCGCCGACACAACGAGGTTGCCGTACCTATGCGCCACGCTGAAGGAGCCCGCGGTGAGTGCTGACCCGACGACGGTGCTCGCCTTCGAGACCGACTGCCACCTTTTTGACGGGTGTGGCTTCGATGCTCCGGGCCTGCATTCATTCCTCTTCGAGCCGCTCTTGGGCGACGCCGACGGCAACGGCTTCTACTTCAACAAGCCGATGCTGCTCGCCCTGCTCGGTTCCATCATCGTGGTGGGCTTCTTCTGGGTCGCTTTCCGCAAGCCGAAGATGGTCCCGGACAAGCTGCAGATGGTCGCCGAGGCCGGTTACGACTTCGTACGGCGCGGCATCGTCTACGAGACGATCGGCAAGAAGGACGGCGAGAAGTACGTCCCGCTCGCGGTCTCGCTGTTCTTCTTCATCTGGATGATGAACCTCTGGTCGATCATCCCGATCGCCTCGTTCCCGGTGACGTCGATCATCGCGTACCCGATGGTCCTGGCGCTGATCGTCTACGTCACCTGGGTCTCGCTGACGTTCAAGCGGCACGGCTTTGTCGGCTTCTTCAAGAACGTGACGGGCTACGACAAGACGCTCGGCCCGGTGCTGCCGCTTTCCATGACCATCGAGTTCTTCTCGAACCTGCTGGTCCGCCCGTTCACTCACGCCGTACGACTCTTCGCGAACATGTTCGCGGGTCACACGCTGCTGCTGCTCTTCACGATCGCCAGCTGGTACATGCTGAACGGCATCGGCATCGCGTACTCAGGTGTCTCGTTCGTGATGGTCATCATCATGACGGCCTTCGAGCTCTTCATCCAGGCCGTCCAGGCCTACGTGTTCGTGCTCCTGACCTGCAGCTACATCCAGGGCGCGCTCGCAGAGCACCACTGAGTCCCGCTCATCGACCCCATATTCGTCCGGTGGCCAACCCCCACCGGTCCGTAAAGAGAAGGAAGAACTGGCATGTCCCAGACCCTCGCTGCTGTTACTGGTGACCTCGGCTCCGTCGGTTACGGTCTTGCGGCCATCGGCCCCGGCGTCGGTATCGGCATCATCTTCGGTAACGGCACCCAGGCCCTGGCCCGTCAGCCCGAGGCCGCCGGCCTGATCCGCGCCAACCAGATCCTCGGCTTCGCCTTCTGTGAGGCGCTGGCCCTCATCGGCCTCGTCATGCCGTTCGTCTACTAAGACGAACGACAAGACGACCGTCCCTTTCGACGAAAGGCACTGATGTGAACACCGCTCTGGTTTTCCTGGCGCAAGAGGGTGAGAAGGAGAATCCCCTCATTCCGCCGTGGCCCGAGCTCGTCATCGGCCTGATCGCCTTCGTCATCGTCTTCGGTTTCCTCGCCAAGAAGCTCCTCCCGAACATCAACAAGGTTCTGGAGCAGCGCCGAGAAGCCATCGAAGGTGGCATCGAGCAGGCCGCTGCGGCCAAGGTCGAAGCCGAAAGCGTGCTCGAGCAGTACAAGGCTCAGCTCGCCGAGGCCCGCCACGAGGCAGCCCGGATGCGCCAGGAGGCCACCGAGCAGGGTGCCGCGATCATCCAGGAGATGAAGGCGGAAGGCCAGCGGCAGCGTGAGGAGATCATCGCTGCCGGTCACACCCAGATCGAGGCCGACCGCAAGGCCGCTGCCGCGGCGCTGCGCCAGGACGTAGGCAAGCTCGCCACCGAACTGGCCGGCAAGCTCGTCGGTGAGTCCCTCGAGGACCACGCCCGGCAGAGCCGCACCATCGACCGCTTCCTCGACGCACTCGAGGACAGCGCTTCGAAGGCAGAGGCCGGGCGATGAACGGAGCGAGCCGCGAGGCACTGGCTACCGCACGCGAGTCCCTTGACGCGCTGACCGACAACACGTCGGTCGACGTGGCAAAGCTCGCCGAGGAGCTGGCCGCCGTCACCGCGCTGCTCAACCGTGAGGTGTCGCTGCGTCGGGTCCTGACCGACCCGGCGCAGGCCGGCGAGGCCAAGGCCGAGCTGGCGGGACGCCTGCTGCGCGGTCAGGTGGGCGGCGAGACCGTCGACCTGATCTCCGGCATGGTGCGTTCCCGCTGGTCGCGGTCGCGTGACCTGGTCGACTCGGTCGAGGAGCTGGCGGCCTCCGCCGAGCTCACCGTGGCCCAGCGGGCCGACGCGCTCGACGATGTCGAGGACGAGCTGTTCCGGTTCGGCCGGATCATCGACTCCGCCAAGGACCTGCGGTCCGCGCTGACCGACAAGTCGGCACCGGCCTCCGCCAAGGGTGAGCTGCTGCGCAGCCTGCTCGGCGGCAAGGCCAACCCGGTCACCGAGCGTCTGGTCGTCCGTCTTGTCACCCAGCCCCGGGGACGTAGCCTGGAAGCGGGACTCGAGTCCCTGTCCAAGCTCGCCGCGGCGCGCCGGGACCGGATGGTCGCCGTAGTCACCTCGGCGGTGCCGCTGACCGACGAGCAGAAGCAGCGCCTCGGCGCCGGTCTTGCGCGGATCTACGGCCGCCAGATGCACCTGAACCTCGACGTGGACCCCGAGGTCCTCGGCGGGATCTCGGTGCGTGTCGGTGGCGAGATCATCAACGGCAGCATCGCGGAGCGTCTCGACGAGGCAGCCCGCCGTATGGCCGGCTGACCAAGCCAGTAACTGAACAAGCAGTACGAGCGGCCCGGTTGGGCCGTGCAGAGATTGCAGAAGATTCCTGGGGGTCGCCCCCAGACCCCCTAAGAAACTTCGGGCCCAACAAGGAGAGCAGGGAACCCAGATGGCGGAGCTCACGATCCGGCCGGAGGAGATCCGGGACGCGCTGGAGAACTTTGTCCAGGCGTACAAGCCGGACGCGGCCTCGCGCGAGGAGGTCGGCACAGTCAGCCTTGCCGGCGACGGCATCGCGAAGGTCGAGGGTCTTCCCTCGGCCATGGCGAACGAGCTGCTGAAGTTCGAGGACGGCACCCTCGGTCTCGCCCTCAACCTCGAGGAGCGCGAGATCGGCTGCGTCGTTCTCGGCGAGTTCAGCGGTATCGAGGAAGGCCAGCCGGTCACCCGCACCGGCGAGGTCCTGTCCGTCGCAGTAGGCGAGGGCTACCTGGGTCGCGTCGTCGACCCGCTCGGCACCCCGATCGACGGCCTCGGCGAGATCGAGACCGACGGACGCCGCGCCCTCGAGCTGCAGGCCCCTGGCGTCATGGTCCGTAAGTCGGTGCACGAGCCGATGCAGACCGGCTACAAGGCTGTCGACGCCATGGTGCCGATCGGCCGCGGCCAGCGTCAGCTGATCATTGGTGACCGTCAGACCGGCAAGACCGCTCTGGCCGTCGACACGATCATCAACCAGCGCGACAACTGGCGCTCGGGCGACCCGAAGAAGCAGGTCCGCTGCATCTACGTCGCCATCGGCCAGAAGGGCTCCACCATCGCGTCCGTGCGCGGTGCGCTGGAGGAGGCAGGCGCCCTCGAGTACACGACGATCGTCGCGGCTCCGGCGTCCGACCCGGCCGGCTTCAAGTACCTCGCGCCGTACACCGGCTCGGCCATCGGCCAGCACTGGATGTACCAGGGCAAGCACGTCCTGATCATCTTCGACGACCTGTCGAAGCAGGCCGACGCCTACCGCGCCGTGTCGCTGCTGCTGCGCCGCCCGCCGGGCCGCGAGGCCTACCCGGGCGACGTCTTCTACCTGCACTCGCGTCTGCTGGAGCGCTGCGCCAAGCTCTCCGACGACATGGGCGCCGGTTCGATGACGGGTCTGCCGATCGTCGAGACCAAGGCGAACGACGTGTCGGCGTTCATCCCGACCAACGTCATCTCCATCACCGACGGCCAGTGCTTCCTGGAGTCCGACCTGTTCAACGCCGGCCAGCGTCCGGCCCTGAACGTCGGTATCTCGGTCTCCCGTGTCGGTGGCTCCGCCCAGCACAAGGCGATGCGCCAGGTTTCCGGCCGTCTGCGTGTGGACCTCGCCCAGTACCGCGAGCTGGAGGCGTTCGCCGCCTTCGGTTCCGACCTGGACGCGGCCTCCAAGGCGCAGATGGAGCGCGGCAAGCGCATGGTCGAGCTGCTCAAGCAGCCTCAGTACCAGCCCATGCCGATCGAGGAGCAGGTTGTCTCCGTCTGGGCCGGTACCACCGGCAAGATGGACGACGTCCCGGTCCAGGACATCCGCCGCTTCGAGAGCGAGCTGCTCGAGCACCTGCGCCGTGAGCGCAAGGAGCTGCTGACCAGCATCGCCGAGGGCGCCAAGATGTCGGACGACACCCTGCAGTCCATCGGTGACGCGATCGCCGCCTTCAAGCGTCAGTTCGAGACCTCGGACGGCAAGCTTCTCGGCGAAGACGCGCCGGTCAGCACGGCCAAGTGACGACGGAAGGGACCTGACTCATGGGAGCCCAGCTCCGGGTCTACAAGCGTCGCATCAAATCCGTCACCGCGACCAAGAAGATCACCAAGGCGATGGAGATGATCGCCGCCTCGCGCATCGTCAAGGCGCAGCGCCACGTGGCGGCCTCCACGCCGTACGCGACCGAGCTCACCCGCGCGGTGACCGCGGTGGCGACCGGGTCGAACACGAAGCACCCCCTCACCACCGAGGCGGAGGCTCCGGTCCGCGCCGCGATCCTGCTCGTCACGAGCGACCGCGGTCTGGCCGGCGGCTACTCCGCCAACGCCATCAAGGCGGCGGAGCAGCTCACCGAGCGGCTCCGCGGCGAGGGCAAGGAGGTCGACACGTACATCGTCGGCCGCAAGGGTGTCTCGTACTACGGCTTCCGTGAGCGCAAGGTCACGGAGTCGTGGACCGGCTTCACGGACAACCCGACCTACGCGGACGCCAAGAACGTCGCGGGGCCGCTGATCGAGGCCGTCCAGCTGGACACGGCCGAGGGCGGCGTGGACGAGCTCCACATCGTCTTCACCGAGTTCATCTCGATGCTGACGCAGACGCCGGTGCAGAACCGGCTGCTGCCCCTCAGCCTCGAGAAGGCGGCCGAGGAGGCGGGTACCAAGGGCGAGATCCTGCCCCTGTTCGACTTCGAGCCGTCGGCGGAGGACGTCCTCGACGCCCTGCTGCCGCGGTACGTCGAGAGCCGGATCTACAACGCGCTGCTCCAGGCCGCTGCTTCCAAGCACGCTGCCACCCGCCGCGCGATGAAGTCGGCGACCGACAACGCCGGGGAGCTCATCAAGAGCCTCTCCCGGCTTGCCAACGCGGCCCGCCAGGCCGAAATCACCCAGGAAATCAGCGAGATCGTCGGTGGCGCCAACGCCCTGGCCGACGCGACCGCGGGGAGTGACAAGTAATGACGACCACTGTTGAGACGGCCGCCGCCACGGGCCGCGTCGCCCGGGTCATCGGCCCGGTCGTCGACGTGGAGTTCCCCGTCGACGCGATGCCGGAGATCTACAACGCGCTCACCGTCGAGGTGGCCGACCCGGCGCTCGACGGCGCCCTGAAGACGCTGACGCTCGAGGTTGCCCAGCACCTCGGCGAGGGCGTGGTCCGCGCGATCTCGATGCAGCCCACCGACGGTCTGGTCCGCCAGGCCGCGGTGACCAACACCGGCGCGGGCATCTCCGTCCCGGTCGGTGACATCACCAAGGGCAAGGTGTTCAACACCCTCGGTGAGGTCCTGAACGTGGACCCGTCCACGGTCGAGATCACCGAGCGCTGGCCGATCCACCGCAAGGCCCCGAACTTCGACCAGCTCGAGTCGAAGACCGAGATGTTCGAGACGGGCGTCAAGGTCATCGACCTTCTCACCCCGTACGTCAAGGGTGGAAAGATCGGTCTGTTCGGTGGTGCCGGTGTCGGCAAGACCGTTCTGATCCAGGAAATGATCTACCGCGTCGCCAACAACCACGACGGTGTGTCGGTGTTCGCGGGGGTCGGTGAGCGTACCCGTGAGGGCAACGACCTCATCGAGGAGATGACCGAGTCCGGCGTCATCGACAAGACGGCGCTTGTCTTCGGTCAGATGGACGAGCCCCCGGGCACCCGTCTTCGCGTCGCGCTTGCCGGTCTGACCATGGCGGAGTACTTCCGCGATGTGCAGAAGCAGGACGTGCTCTTCTTCATCGACAACATCTTCCGGTACACCCAGGCCGGCTCCGAGGTGTCCACCCTGCTCGGCCGTATGCCGTCCGCGGTGGGTTACCAGCCGAACCTGGCCGACGAGATGGGTCTGCTGCAGGAGCGCATCACCTCGACGCGTGGTCACTCGATCACCTCGATGCAGGCGATCTACGTCCCCGCGGACGACCTGACCGACCCGGCCCCGGCCACCACCTTCGCCCACCTCGACGCGACGACGGTTCTCTCCCGTCCGATCTCCGAGAAGGGCATCTACCCGGCCGTGGACCCGCTGGACTCCACCTCCCGGATCCTGGACCCGCGCTACATCGCGCAGGACCACTACGACGCCGCCACGCGCGTCAAGGGAATCCTGCAGAAGTACAAGGACCTCCAGGACATCATCGCGATCCTCGGTATCGACGAGCTGGGCGAGGAGGACAAGCTCGTTGTCCACCGTGCCCGTCGCGTCGAGCGCTTCCTGTCGCAGAACACCCACGTGGCGAAGCAGTTCACCGGCGTGGACGGTTCGGACGTTCCGCTCGAGGAGTCGATCGCCGCGTTCAACTCGATCTGCGACGGTGAGTACGACCACTTCCCCGAGCAGGCGTTCTTCATGTGCGGTGGCATTGAGGACCTCAAGGCCAACGCCAAGGAGCTCGGCGTCTCCTGAGTCTGCTGACTCGTGGAGGGGGGCGGGTGCGTCCCGCCCCCCTCTTCTCGCCCATGCTGCATCTCCCGGGGGACAACCCCCGGACCCCTGGCCGAAGGGCCCGGGGCGGGCGCCGTCGTTCTGGCGCCCGGAGCGCTATTAGACTTATGACCCAACACCCGGCAGAACCGCCGGGTGGTGACCCGAGGAGCCAACCTTGGCTGCTGAGCTGCACGTCGAGCTGGTCGCCGCGGACCGGCAGGTCTGGTCCGGCGAGGCCACCCTGGTCGTCGCGCGCACCACGTCCGGCGACATCGGCGTCATGCCCGGTCACCAGCCGCTTCTCGGTGTGCTGGAGTCGGGCCCGGTGACCATCCGTACGAGCGAGGGCGGAACTGTCGTCGCCGCTGTGCACGGCGGTTTCATCTCGTTCGCCGACAACAAGCTGTCGCTGCTGGCGGAGATCGCCGAGCTGGCGGACGAGATCGACGCCCGGCGCGCCGAGCGTGCGCTGGAGCGCGCCAAGTCGGACGAGGACGACGCCGCCGAGCGGCGCGCCGATGTCCGGCTGCGTGCGGTGGCGGTGCGCTGAGCACCCCGCCGACAGTCGTAGCCCTCAGCCGCGGCCCGGGCTGGATTCCTCCAGACCGGGCCGCGGCTGAGGCGATGCAGGTGCAGGTGCACGTGGGAATCCGTTACGGGACGATGCGAGGAGGTCGGTGGACATGTTCCTCGCTCTGCTTGTGAGCGCCCTGGTCGTCGTCACACTGGTGGGGATCGGGCTGTTCGTCTTCGGACTGCGCCGACGGCTGATCCAGCGTTCCGGCGGCACCTTCGACTGCAGTCTGCGCTGGAACGTCCCGGAGGAGACGGACCTCTCCGGCAAGGGGTGGGTGTACGGCGTCGCCCGCTACAGCGGTGACCGGATCATGTGGTTCCGGGTCTTCTCGTACGCTCCCCGTCCCCGCCGTGTCCTCGAGCGCTCCGCCATCGAGGTCGTGACCCGGCGTACGCCCGAGGGCGAGGAGGAGCTGGCGCTGCTCTCCGACGCGACCGTGCTGGGCTGTGTCCACCGCGGGACGCGGCTGGAGCTGGCGATGAGCGAGGACGCGCTGACCGGTTTCCTCGCCTGGCTGGAGGCGGCCCCGCCCGGCCAACGAGTCAATGTGGCTTAAATAGGCTGTCTCGTTGGTTGGGGGTCCCCCCGGACGAAGTCTGGGGGAGAGTCAATGTGGCTTAAATAGGCTGTCTCGTTGGTTGGGGGTCCCCCCGGACGAAGTCTGGGGGAGGGTGAATGTCGCCTGAGAGTGTGACGAAGCCCGGGAGATCGAGTCTCCCGGGCTTCGCTGTGCGCAGCGTCAGTTCAGACCGCTGTTGATCGCGCCGACGAGCTCCCCGTTCGTCGTGTCACCGCTGAACTCCCAGAAGAACGCGCCTCCCAGGCCCTGCCCCTTCGCCCAGCTCATCTTCGAGGTGACCGTGGCGGGGGTGTCGTAACTCCACCAGTTGCTGCCGCACTTGGCGTACGCCGTACCCGCGATGGTGCCGGTCGACGGGCAGGTGTTCTTGAGGACCTTGTAGTCCTCGATGCCCTGCTCGTACGTGCCGGGAGCGGGCCCTGTCGCGGTGCCGCCAGGCGTCGCCTGGGTGACTCCGGTCCAGCCGCGTCCGTAGAAGCCGATGCCCAGCAGCAGCTTGGCGGACGGCACGCCCTTCGCCTTGAACTTGGCGATCGCCTCGGCGGAGTTGAATCCCGCCTGCGGGATGCCGGGGTACGAGGTGAGCGGGGAGTGCGGGGCGGTCGGGCCCTGAGCGGCCCATGCGCCGAAGAAGTCGTACGTCATCACGTTGTACCAGTCGACGTACTGCGCCGCGCCGCCGTAGTCGGCCGCGTCGATCTTGCCGCCGGACGAGGCGTCGGCGGTGACGGCCGCGGTGACCAGGTTGTTCGCACCGAACTTGGCGCGCATCGCCTGCATCAGGTTCTTGAAGGCGGCGGCGCCGCTGGTGTCGCAGGACAGGCCGCAGGCGTTCGGGTACTCCCAGTCCAGGTCGATGCCGTCGAAGACATCGGCCCAGCGCGGGTCCTCCACCAGGTCGTAGCAGGACTGCGCGAAGGCCGCCGGGTTTGCCGCGGCCTGGCCGAAGCCGCCGGACCAGGTCCAGCCGCCGAACGACCAGAGCACCTTGATGTGCGGGTACTTCGCCTTGAGCTTGCGCAGCTGGTTGAAGTTGCCGCGCAGGGGCTGGTCCCAGGTGTCGGCGACGCCGTCGACGGACTGGTCGGCGGTGTACGCCTTGTCGTAGTCGGCGTAGGAGTCACCGATGGCGCAGCGGCCGCCGGTCACATTGCCGAAGGCGTAGTTGATGTGGGTGATCTTCGACGCGGAGCCGGAGGTGTCCAGGTTCTTCACGTGGTAGTTGCGCCCGTAGACGCCCCACTCGGTGAAGTAGCCCAGCTTGACCGTGGAGCCGGGCCCCGGGTCGCCGCCACCGCCGGTGGTGCGCACCGCGCGGGCTCCGCTGACCGGTCCTGTCTGGTCGGCGGTGTCACGTGCCTGGACGGTGTACGAGTAGTCGGTGCCGGCGCTGAGGCCGGTGTTCGTGTACGTCGTGCCGGTCACCGTCGCGATCCGGGCGCCGTCGCGCAGTACGTCGTAGTTCTTGATGCCGTTGTCGTCGGTGGCGGCGGTCCAGCTCAGCGCCACCGAGGTGTCGGTGATGTTGCTCGCGGACGGGGTGCCGGGGGCGGAGGGCGGGTTGTCGCCGGGGACGCTGCCGCCGTCGCACGACGCGCCGTTGAGCTTGCAGCCCGAGGGGGCGCCGGAGCCGCTGCCGTTGAAGCCGAAGGAGACCGAGGCGCCGGGGGCCAGCGTGCCGTTCCAGCTCTTGTTCTTGCCGGTCCAGTGGGTGCCGGAGCTGGTGACGTCGGCGTCCCAGGCGGAGGTGACGACGGTCCCCGAGGGGTAGTCCCACTCGACGGTCCAGGAGCTGAGGGAGGTGGTGCCGGTGTTCTTCACCGTCCACTTGCCCTCGAAGCCCGTGCCCCAGTCCTGGACCTTGGTGTAGGTGGCCGTGGCGGATGTGGCGGCTTCGGCGGGCGCTGCGAGGCCGACCATGGCGGCCAGGGGGAGGAGCAGCGCGGTCAGTGCCGCGACGGCTCTGGATCTGACTCTGAATCTGGTTCTGTGCAGTGGGGGTTGCGTGTTCACGGGTGCTCCTCGAGGAGGTCCGGGACGTTCGGGGGATGGTCCGTGCACTGCGCACCCTGCGTGGCTCAACGCAGTGTGTGTGCGGTGAGACTAGGAAGGTCTGGACCAATCGTCAATAGGTCCAGACCATAGGTGTGAGGGGGGGAGAAGGGAAAGTCAGATACCCAACTCCTGTGCCAGGACTGCCGCTTGGACCCTGCTGCGCAGCTCCAGCTTGCCCAGCAGCCTGCTCATATGGGTCTTCACCGTCGCCTCCGCCATGTCGAGACATACGGCGATCTCGGCGTTCGACAAGCCCTGGCCGACGCACGACAGCACCTCGCGCTCGCGCCGGGTGAGCGCGTTGAGCACCGCGGGGTCGGGCGCGTCCGGTCTGCGTACGGGCGTCGGTGCGGCGAACTCCGCGATCAGACGGCGCGTGACGGCGGGCGCGATCAGACCCTCGCCGCGCGCCACCGTGCGTACCGCCTGCAGCAGATCCGCCGCGTCGGTGTTCTTCAGCAGAAAGCCCGCGGCGCCCGCTCGCAGCGCCCCGAAGACGTACTCGTCCAGATCGAAGGTGGTCAGTACGAGTACGTCGGCGAGCTGCTCCGAGACCACCTGCCGGGTGGCCGACACCCCGTCCAGACGCGGCATCTGAATGTCCATCAGCACCAGATCCGGACACAGTTCGCGGGCCAGCCGCACCGCTTCCTCGCCGTCCGCCGCCTCGCCCACGACCTCGATGTCCGGTGCGCTGCGCAGGATGAGGACCAGACCGGCGCGTACGGCGCTCTGGTCCTCCGCGACCAGTACCCGGATCGTCATGCCCTGCCGTTCCCTTCGTCGACGGGCAGTTCGGCCCGCACCCGCCAGATCTTGCCGTTGCCGTCCCCGTCGGTCACCGGTCCCGACTCGAACTGTCCGCCCAGCAGCGCCACTCGCTCCTTCATCCCGACCAGACCGGCCCCCGAGCCGGGCGCCCGTGGCCCGGGCCGGTCGCCGAACGGGCTGGTCACCTGCACCGTCAGCGTCCCCTCGTGCTGGGCCAGAGCGACCCTGACCCGGCCCGGCGACGCGTGCTTGAGGGCGTTCGTCAGCGACTCCTGGATGATGCGGTACGCCGCAAGCTCGACCGGCGCCGGAAGCGCGAGGCCCGCCTCGCGGGCGTCGTCGAGCCCGAACTCCAGACCGCTGGCGGCCCCGTTGGTGCCCGCCTGGCCGAGCAGCGCGTCCACACCGGCCAGTGTCGGGGCGGCCGCCGTAGCCGTACCGCCCCCGCTGTCCCGCAGCAGTCCGATCAGCCGGCGCATCTCCGCGAGCCCGTCGACGCTGTTCTCGCGAATCACCCCCAGTGCCTCTCGCGAGGTCTTCGGATCGTCGAGGGAGAGCGCGGCGGTGGAGTGGATCGCGATCGCCGAGAGATGGTTGGCGACCATGTCGTGCAGCTCGCGGGCCATCCGGGCGCGCTCGGCGGTCACCGCCTGGGTGCGGTCGATCTCGGCGAGCAGGGCCGTCTGCTCGGCGCGCAGCTGCGCGGCCTCTGCGGCGTCGCGATGGGTGCGTACGCTCACGCCCGTCCAGGCCGGGGCCACAGTGATCACCGCGAAGACCAGGCCCAGCAGAACGGCCTGCGCGTCCTGGAAGACGACGAGCGCGGTGACCGTCACGGCGGCCGTGGCCACCATGGACACGGCGGGGATACGGCGTGCGGCTGCGGGCTTGCCGTACAGCACGGCCGCGTAGACCAGATCCGTGAACATCGCGATGGTCGCGACATTCCCGTCGGTGAACTGGTCGGCGAGCATCGCCGCGCAGCCGATGGCCAGCGCGGTGTTCGGCATGGTCCGGCGCAGCAGCTCCGCCCCGCTCATCACCGCCAGCGGCAGCAGCAGGAGCCACCGCGGATCGACGCCGTGTCCACTGCGGGTGTCCAGTCCCAGCGCGTAGAGCACCAGGCCGCCGAGGAATCCGGCCACGGCGATGAGCACGTCGTCGCGGTGCGGGCGGGTCGGAGCGGTCACGCACCCATCAAACACGGCGGACTGCCCGCGGGCCTCCACGTCCGGGGTGATGGCCCGGTACATCGAAGGATGCAGTGCCACCTCGTCACTGGCGACGACGATCGACGGCCCGGCGGGCGGGAGGCTTAGGGGGTGTCCGGCGGATCAGGCTGGATCCGCCGGACACCCCCTAGGGGAACCGAAAGGAGAGTGCCGTGATCGTCACGCTGATCGTGATCTGTGAGGTCGGCTTCTGGGTCCTGCTGGCAGCGGGACTCGCCACGCGCTATCTGCTGAAGATGCCGCGGCTGGGCGCGGGCCTGCTGCTCCTGGAGCCGCTGCTGGAGGTCGTCCTGCTCGTCGTGACGGCGATCGACCTGAAGAACGGCGCCGAGCCGGACTTCAAGCACGGGCTCGCCGCGCTGTACATCGGCTACACCGTCGCGTACGGCCACTACACGATCAAGTGGATCGACGGGCACGTCGCCCACCGCTTCGCGGGCGCCCCGCTGCCGCCGAAGCCGCCGCGCTACGGAGTGGCCCGGGCCAAGCACGAGGGGAAGCTGTGGCTGCGGACCGTGCTGGCCGCCGCGGTCGCCGTCGCTCTGCTGCAGATCGCGATCTGGTACGTCGGCGACGCGAGCCGGACCGGTTCGCTCAGCTCCTCGCAGTTCGCGGCCCTGCGGGCCGCCGGGATCCACGGCCTGATCGCTCTCGCGTACACGATCTGGCCGAAGAAGGCCCCGGCGGACTCCGAGCCCGAGCGCGAAC
This sequence comes from Streptomyces sp. NBC_01481, assembly GCF_026339995.1. Classification (GTDB taxonomy): domain Bacteria; phylum Actinomycetota; class Actinomycetes; order Streptomycetales; family Streptomycetaceae; genus Streptomyces. Next base: position 769,339 of record NZ_JAPEPT010000005.1, read on the forward strand.
CGGTCCGGGTCGACCGCTAGCGCTCGCCGCCCGGCACCCAGAGCACGTCCCCGACCTCCTTGTTCGCGGTCCTCGCGAGGATGAACAGGAGGTCGGAAAGCCGGTTGAGATAGGTGGCCGTCAGCGGGTTCATGATGTCGCCGTGCACCTCCAGCGCCGCCCATGTCGAGCGCTCCGCGCGCCGTACGACCGTGCAGGCCTGGTGCAGCAGGGCCGCCCCCGGCGTACCGCCCGGCAGGATGAAACTGCGCAGCTTCTCCAGCTGCTCGTTGAAGCGGTCGCAGTCCGCCTCGAGACGGTCGATGTAGAACTGCTCGACCCGCAGCGGCGGGTACTCCGGCTCCTCGACCACCGGTGTCGACAGATCCGCACCCACGTCGAACAAGTCGTTCTGCACGCGGACGAGGACCTTCACAAGCTCTTCCGGCAGCTGCCCCAGCGCGACGGCCGTGCCGAGGACGGCATTGGCCTCATTGGCGTCGGCGTACGCGGCGATCCGCAGATCGGTCTTGGCGGTGCGGCTCATATCGCCCAGGGCGGTCGTGCCCTGGTCGCCGGTGCGGGTGTAGATGCGCGTGAGATTGACCATGAGGCCGAGCCTACGCCGCGGCCGCAAGCCGGGCGAAGTGGCTCATGAAGCGCTCAATTACGCGGTACGGGCCGCCTGATGGGCCGTACCGGTGTGATGTCCGTCATCCGAGACGTGACGCGCATCTCTTCACCGCCACAGGGCACCTCACGAGCGCTAACCTCCGCCGGAGAGCAGAAATGTAAACGGGTGTTAAGGGGTGCCGCAGTGGCCAGGAAGCTCGCCGTCATCGGGGCCGGACTCATGGGGTCCGGCATCGCGCAGGTCTCGGCCCAGGCGGGCTGGGAGGTCGTGCTGCGTGATGTCACCGACGCGGCTCTGACCCGTGGCACGGACGGCATCAAGGCCTCGTACGACAAGTTCGTCTCCAAGGGCAAGCTCGAAGCGGCCGACGCCGAAGCGGCCTTGGCGCGCATCACCACGACCACCGATCTGGACGGCGCCGCCGACGCGGACATCGTCGTCGAGGCGGTCTTCGAGAAGCTCGAGGTCAAGCACGAGATCTTCCGTACGCTCGACAAGCTCGTACGGGAGGACACCGTCCTCGCCTCCAACACCTCCGCCATCCCGATCACGAAGATCGCCGCGGTGACGGAGCGTCCGGACCGTGTAGTCGGCGCGCACTTCTTCTCGCCCGTCCCCATGATGCAGCTGTGCGAGCTGGTGCGCGGCTACAAGACGAGCGACGAAACCCTCGCCACCACGCGGGAGTTCGCCGAGTCCGTCGGCAAGACCTGCATCGTCGTCAACCGCGACGTCGCCGGGTTTGTCACCACCCGCCTCATCTCGGCGCTGATCGTCGAGGCCGCGAAGCTGTACGAATCGGGCGTCGCGTCCGCCGAGGACATCGACATCGCCTGCAAGCTGGGCTTCGGCCACGCCATGGGGCCGCTCGCCACCGCCGACCTGACGGGCGTGGACATCCTGCTGCACGCCACGAGCAACATCTACACCGAGTCCCAGGACGAGAAGTTCGCCCCGCCGGAGCTGATGCGCCGGATGGTGGACGCCGGTGACATCGGACGCAAGAGCGGGCAGGGCTTCTACAAGCACTGACCCTCATCGACCGGTTTGGTATCACCCCGAGGGGTGAATTCGGTATCGGTTCGCTTACAAAGCGCAACTGCTGCGCCCATGCGGGAGTCAGTTGTTGCAGAACTTGAAGAGCGAACCAGCAGAGCAAACCAGAAGAGATCACAGGGCACTGACGCACTCACGGGGAGCGCATATGCACATCAGGGGCGACCACGCCGAGCTGGTCGTCGGGGGCCGCCTCGACGTCCGCAGCGCGGCGGACGCCCGTACGGTCCTGCACTCGGCCGTCGACGACGGAGACGGCGACCTGGTGCTCGACCTGACCGACCTCGACTCCTGGGACGCCACCGGACTGGGAGTCATCATGGGCGCGCACCGCAGAGCCGGCCGGTGCGGTCGCCGGCTGGTGCTGCGCGGCGTACCGCCTCAGATGCAGCGACTGCTGGTCGCCACCCGGCTGCACCGGATTCTTGCCATCGAAGGCGGCATCGCGGCCGAATCGCTCCCCCGGGTGTGAACCGTGCGACGCTCGCAATCCTCATGAGACTGTGACGTCGCGGACGGGGCAGTACCCCGCCCCTTTGTAGATACTGAGCGAAGGTCTAAGGTTCGGTCGCCCGGCGAATTGAAAGACCCAGCGGCGGGCACCGGACCGAAGCGACAGCGGGGCGTGCAGAAAGGCCGGAGGGACAATCCGCACGCGACTCCGCCACCGGAACTCGAACAACATCGGCGGGGACGAAGCTCAGCGAAGCGCATCTGGGGGGCTTGGACCATGGACAACGACAGTTTCGGCGATGGCGCGGGCCAGGCCCGGCCCCCGCGCGACACCGGCGCCCCGGACTTCAAGAAGTCGGCGTCGGCGCCCGCGCGCACCTTCCAGCTCGTGGCGGGCGACTTCCTGCTCACCGTCAACCCCGTCGACGGCAGCGAGATAGAGCCCTGCCCGCCGGGGCAGCTGCCCACCCGGCCGGGCCGGCACAGCGAGGCCGAGCGCACCGAGCGGCAGCGCGCGGCGCAGCCGCCCGTACCGGCCGGGCCTCCCGCACCGCGGCTGCCGCTGCTCGAGCGCGGCGAGGAGCGCGAGCGGCTGGTACGGCTGCTCGGCCACGGCCGCTCGGTCCGGCTCACCGGACCCGCGGGCTCCGGGCGCAGCGCCCTGCTCGACATCGTCGCCGAGGACTGCGCGAACCTCGCGCCCGACGGAGTCGTACGCCTCAGCGGCCACCACCGCACCCCCACCGAACTGCTCCACGAGCTCTTCGCCGCCGTCCACAGCGCTCCGCTGTACCGGCCCGACCGCGCCGCGCTGCTCGAACACGTCAAGGACATCGGCGCGATCGTCGTCCTCGACGACCTGGAGTTCGGCGGCGCCGCCCTCGGCGAGCTGCTCGACGCCGCGCCCGAGTGCGCCTTCCTGGTCGCGGCCACACCCGATGTCGCCGCACCCGCGGCCGACTCGCACCTCGAAGAGGTCTTCCTCGCCGGACTGGGCCGAAGCGCCTCGCTGGAGCTGCTTCAGCGCACCGTGGAGCGGCCGCTCACCGAGGACGAGTCGAACTGGGCGGGCGACCTCTGGTTCGAGTCCGAGGGCCTGCCGCTGCGCTTCGTCCAGGCGGGCGCGCTGCTGCGGCAGTGCGACAGCCTGCGCACCGACCCGGAGACCCTCGACGACTACACGCCCTTCGACGGCGTCCAGGAAGTCGAGGTACCGCTGCCGACGCTGGGGGAGGGGGCCGCGCCGGCTGCCCTGCTCGCCTCCCGGCTGAGCGAGTCCGCCCGCGAGACCCTGCGCTTCGCGGTCGCGCTCGGCGGCGAGGTACCGCACCAGGCGCATCTGCCGGCGCTCGTGGGCGACACCCACGCGGACGCCGCGCTCGGCGAGCTGATGAGCTGCGGCCTGCTCTCCCCGGTCGGTACGCGCTACCGGCTCGCGGCCGGTGTGATGGCGCAGCTGACGGAGAAGGGCTACGCCGACGAGGCGACCGCCCATGCCCACACCGCCGCCCAGCACTACGCCTGGTGGGCCGGGCACCCGTCCGTCACCCCCGAGCGGGCTGTGGCCGAGGCGGACGCCGTTCTCGCCGCGCTCGGCATGCTGGTGCCGGGCCTTGAGGCCGGACATCCCAGCGCGGCCGTCCTGCTCGCCCGCAGCGCGGCGCCGGCCTTCGCGGCGGGCCTGCACTGGAGCGCCTGGGAGCGGGCCCTGCGGGCCGGCTCCGAAGCGGCCCGTATCGCGGGGGAGGTGGCCGAAGAGGCGTACTTCCACCACGAGCTGGGCGTTCTCGCGCTGTGCACCGGAAACCTGGACCGGGCGCGTGCCGAGCTGGAGACCTCCATCGGCATGCGCGGCGCGCTCTCCGACAAGCGCGGAACCGTCGCGGGACGCAGGGCGCTCGCGCTCGTCGAGGACCGCTCGGGCGGGCCCGTCGTCGCGGCACGTACCCCGGCGGGCGAGGAGGTACCGGCCGCGCGTTCCGAGCAGTCGGCGTCGCCGCCCGGAGGCGTACTGGCGCCCGTGCTGCCGCTGGGCCGCGGCATCGGACCCGGCCCGGGAGCCGTGGGAGCGCCGAAGGAGGACGAGGAGCCCGCGACGCTGCTGGCACGGCAGACGCCGGCCGGGGGCGGCGTGAAGCCGAGCCGCCGCCGTGCCGTCTTCGGCGGCGCACGGCGCAACCTGGTCGCCGCGGGCGCGGGCGCACTGCTCGCCGCGGTGCTCGGCACGGTGGTGACGCTCGGGGCGACCTCTGACCAGCAGGACCCGCCGAGCAACAAGGTCAGGAACGGCCAGTCCGCGAACGAGGACGACGGCAGCGACGGCCTGGACGCGGACGTGCCCGCGGACGGCTCGACCAACAGCCCGGGCGGCGGGCCCGCGGACGACCCGAAGAACCCGGACCCGGTGACGCCGGGGGCGAGTTCGTCGACGGGCGACGCGGCGACGCCGGAAGGGCGGCCGTCGTCGAACGCGTCGACGCCGGGCGGGAGACCTTCGACATCGGGCAAGCCGCCGACGCCGACGAAGTCCTCGACGACCAAGCCGACTTCGCCCCCCTCGTCGTCTTCGCCGACCCCGACTCCGACGACCACGCCGCCTGCCAGCTCACCGCCGCCGTCCTCGTCCCCGCCCCCGGCGGGCGGCGGAGAGGGAAGCTCGGCCAGCACCCCGATGACCAGCAGCGCCGCCCCCTCGGACTCCGGCAGCGCACCCGTCATCTGACCGCGTCACCACACACCACGGCCCCGGACCGCCTCGCCGTCCGGGGCCGTACTCGTGCCACAGGCTCAGGCGGCCTCAGAACAGCCGCAGCTTGTCGTCCTCGATGCCCCGCAGCGCGTTGTAGTCCAGCACCACGCACCCGATTCCGCGGTCCGTCGCCAGCACCCGCGCCTGCGGCTTGATCTCCTGCGCCGCGAACAGGCCTTTCACCGGCGCCAGATGCGGGTCCCGGTTCAGCAGTTCCAGATAGCGCGTGAGCTGTTCGACCCCGTCGATCTCGCCGCGCCGCTTGATCTCGACGGCCACTGTCCCGCCGTCCGAGTCGCGGCACAGGATGTCCACCGGGCCGATGGCTGTGGGGTATTCGCGCCGGATCAGGCTGTAGCCCTCGCCCAGTGTTTCGATCCGGTCCGCGAGCAGTTCCTGCAGATGCGCTTCCACGCCGTCCTTGATCAGGCCGGGGTCCACGCCCAGTTCGTGCGAGGAGTCATGGAGGATTTCCTCCATCGTGATGATCAGTTTCTCGCCCGCTTTGTTGATGACGGTCCAGACGCTGTCGTCACCCTCCTTGAGTGTGCAGGGAGGGGACATCCAGTTCAGGGGTTTGTACGCCCTGTCGTCCGCGTGGATCGAGACGCTGCCGTCGGCCTTGACCAGGATCAGACGGGGAGCGGAGGGCAGGTGGGCGGTGAGCCGGCCCGCGTAATCCACGGAGCAGCGGGCGATGACAAGACGCATGGTCGGCAACGCTACTCGACGCGGACCGGTGCGCGCGATTCTCCCACCCGTAGCCCACCGCCACCCTCGTGCGAGGCCGTTCGCGCTGCCTGCCCCTTTTCGCCCTGTTCGGTATTGGCCGGTTGTGCTCCCAATCTCCTGGTGCCCTCCGGACGGCGCACTTACCGTGTAAGCGGGAGGTTGTCGGTCATGCACTCTGCGTCGTCGTGCGTCGTTCGTACGACGTCGTTGTCCGTCGTCCTCCTTCCCTGCCCGTAAGACCCCGTTCACCGGGGTCGCGAGAGGAGAACCCATGTCGCTCGACGTCTCACCGGCGCTGTTGGAACAGGCCGAGCGAGGCGAGGTCGACGAAGCTGCATTCGTCGACTGCGTCCGGACCTCCCTGCCCTTCGCATGGGAGATGATCAGTTCTCTGGTGGCTCAGCTGAAGGTGGACGGCGGCGACTTCGCCGACAACCAGACGCCGCCGCCGGACGAGCAGGCACGTGGTCAGCTGCTGCGTGCGCTCGCGAGTGACGCCATTCGCGGTGCGCTCCAACGGCACTTCGGGGTGCGCCTCGCATTCCAGAACTGCCACCGCGTCGCGGTGTTCCCGCTGGACTCCTCGGTCGACGAGCGGCTTGCCCGCTTCACTTCCATACGGGGCCAGTTGCTCAACCAGTCGCCCGAACTGCGCGACTGCTGACGTCTTTTGCTGCCGCTCCGCATCGCGGGAGGTGCTACAGATGTCGGAGCGGCAGCACCTCCCGTGCGGTGGCGAAGCGCCGGTCAGCCGAGCAGAGGCAGCACTTCCGTGCCGAGCCGCCGCACGTTCTCCTCGGTGGCGGCGAGGTCGCCGGAGCCCTCGGCGAGCAGGGCGAAGCGGGTGATCCCGGTGCGTTCCGCGGTGGCCGCGATCCGGTCCGCGGCGAGCCGGGGCGGGCCCACCGGGTGCAGCCCGCACAGCAGTTCCGTGTATGCCACGGGGTCCCGCATGGCGCGGGGGCGCCCGTCGACCGTCACATGGGCGTCCAGGCCCTGCTTGAGCCAGCCGGGCATCGTCTTGACCAGAGTCTCCGTGGCCTCGGCCGTGCGGTCGTCGATCTGGACCACTCCGGCCGACACATGTCCGGCGTTGCGGACCTCCTCGGGCGGATGTCCTGCGGCGAGCGCGTGCGTACGCCAGAGTGCCACCATGTCCGCCTTCTCCCCGTCGTCGCAGTGCATCCCGAGCAGCATCGGCAGTCCGTGCTCGGCGGCGAGCTTCACGCTCTTCGGGGACGTGCAGGCGACGATCACCTCGGGGCCCTGGGCGGGGCCGCCGATCAGCTCGTCCGGCCTTGGTACGACCGGGACTTCACGGAAGGTGAATCGTTCCCCGCGCGCCGCGACGCGGGGTTCGCGCAGCCAGCGCAGCAGCAGGTCCAGGGATTCGGGAAAGTCCCTCTCGTACGCGGCGAGACCCGTGCCGAAGACCTCCAGATCGACCCAGGGGCCGCCGCGGCCCACGCCGAGCGAGAACCTGCCTCCGCTGGTGAGATGCAGCAGCGCCGCCTGCTCGCCCAGCGCCACGGGATGGGCGTTCGGCAGCACGCTCACGGCCGTGCCGACGCGGATCCGCCTGGTACGGCCGAGCAGCAGGGCGGCGAGCGTCACAGCCGACGGACAGACGCCGTACGGCACGAAATGGTGCTCGGCGAGCCAGACCGAATCGAGCCCGGACTCCTCCGCGACCTCGGCGGACCGCACCGCTCGGTGCAGAGCCTCCCCCTGCCCCTGGCCCGGGAATTGGGCAGCCAGTACAAAAGTTCCCACGCGCATCGCCTATTGCCTCCTTGCGGCCGACGCGTCACTCCCCCTACCGGCAACAACGTCTGACACGTGCCAAAGGCACGGCCAATCGTGAAGTTGTTGCGATTTTCCGGTAACTGCCCCCTGTGGGTGTCCCGGTCTCACGCCGTGCGTTACGTGTACCCCTGACAGCGGCCCGTAGGCTGGAGGGGAACTGTCCGGACTTGCCCCGTGAGGTGTCACGTGTCCCCGCGCCGCAACCGCCCCCGAGGCGGCGAGAAGCCGACCGAGCATGCCAGCGAGCCGGGCGAGAGGTACGGCGGCTTCGGCCGGAGCGAGTCCTGGCAGGGCGAGGACTGGGCGGTCCGCCATGTCGCGGGCGCAAGTGCCGCGGGCAAGAGGTATCGCTGCCCGGGCTGCGACCAGGAGATCCCCTCGGGGGTGCCGCATGTGGTCGCCTGGCCGGAACACGGCGGCGGCGTGGAGGACCGGCGGCACTGGCACAAGGCGTGCTGGAACGCGAAGGACCGCCGCACCACGCGGGTGCAGCGGTCCCGTAACGCGCCCAGATACTGAAGAGCAGTCGGACGCCGGAGTGGTCGGGCGCCGGAGCAGGCGGACGCCCGAGCGGCCCGAGCGGTCAGACGTCGCGCTTCTGGAGCGAGAAGAAGGCGCCGGCCATCGCCACCGCCGTCACCCCGATCAGGATCCACAGCGGGGTCCAGCCGGTGGGGCCCGTGTCGGTGAGCGCGGCCTCGCTGTAGAACGCGATGAGCAGGCTCGGGATCGCGTAGTCCAGCAGAGCCCGCTGTACGTCCTTGAGCGCTTCCGAGAACATGAACATGGCGGCCACCAGCGGCAGCAGCATCACGCCGATCATGATCGTGATCGCGCCGGCCGAGTGCCGGATGATCGTGCCGATGGCGAGGGCCAGCAGCCCGAGGACGGCGACGAACAGGCCCACGCCCACCGTCGCGCGGAACCACTCCTCGCCGGTCGACTCACGGCCGGTGGTCACGATGCTGTTCTGCAGCGCGCCGACGAGCCCGGCGAGCACCGTGGTCAGGGTGAAGACGAGCACGAAGAAGACGAGCGCCTTGGCGGCGAGCACCCGCGCGCGACCCGGGCACGCCGTCAGCGTCGTACGGATCATGCCGGTGCCGAACTCGGACGCGATGGTCAGCACGCCCAGCGTGACCACGCAGATGGAGCCGAGCAGGACACCGTAGAAGCCGAGGAAGAGGGGCGACTGGTCGCCGAGATCGGCCTCCGAGGCGGAGGCGGCCACCGCGGCCAGCACGCCGAGCCCGATCATCAGCACGATCATGACGCCGAGCGTCCACATCGTGGAGCGTACGGAACGGATCTTGGTCCACTCGGAGGCGAGGGCGTCGCCGAGGTGGGCACTGCGCACGGGGATCGGCGAGGAGTATGTCCCGGCGGGCGCGCCGTGCTGCTGGTACGTCGCCTGCTGCTGGTACGGGGTGCTCATCGGGCGTCCTCGGGCTTGGTCAGGTCGGCGGGGGCGGGGGCGGCGGCCGGGGGCATCACGGGCGGGGCGGCAGGCGCGGGCGCACCGCCGGGAGCCACGGGCGCGGCGGCGTAGGGGTTCTGTCCCGGCTGGGGCGGCGGCGGGGCGTACCAGCCCTGCTGAGGCACCTCGGGGATCTGCGGCATCGGCGGGGCGTACCCGACCGGCTGCTGCTGCATCAGGCCGGACTTCTGGTCGGCCGTCGAGCGGTAGTCGACCGCGCCCTGCGTCATCCGCATGTACGCCTCTTCCAGCGAGGCCTGGTGCGGCGACAGCTCCCACAGCCGCACGTCCGCGGAGTGCGCGAGATCGCTGATCTGCGGCAGCGGCAGTCCGGTCACGCGCAGCGCGCCGTCCGGCTCCGGCATGACCTGTCCGCCCGCCTCGGTGAGCGCGGCCGAGAGCTTCTCGCGCTGCTGCGGCTCGGTCTGCGGCGTACGCACCCGGGCGAAGTCGGCGGAGTTGTGCGAGATGAAGTCCTTGACGCTCATGTCGGAGAGCAGCTGTCCGCGCCCGATCACGATCAAGTGGTCGGCGGTGAGCGCCATTTCGCTCATCAGGTGCGAGGAGACGAAGACCGTACGGCCTTCGGAGGCGAGCTGCTTCATGAGATTGCGGACCCAGAGGATGCCCTCCGGGTCCAGGCCGTTGACCGGCTCGTCGAAGAGCAGGACCTGCGGGTCGCCCAGCAGCGCGGCCGCGATGCCGAGCCGCTGGCCCATGCCGAGCGAGAAGCCCTTGGAGCGCTTCTTGGCGACCTCCTGGAGACCGACGACCCCGAGCACCTCGTCGACCCGGCGGGCCGGGATGCCGGAGAGCTGCGCCAGCGAGAGCAGGTGGTTGCGCGCGCTGCGGCCGCCGTGGACGGCCTTGGCGTCGAGCAGGGCGCCGACCTGGCGCGGCGCGTTCGGCAGCTGTCTGAAGGGGCGGCCGCCGATGGTCACCTTGCCCTCGGTGGGCTGGTCGAGCCCGAGGATCATCCGCATGGTGGTCGACTTGCCCGCGCCGTTGGGGCCGAGGAACCCGGTGACGGCACCGGGCCGCACCTGGAAGGAAAGGTTGTACACGGCCGTCTTGGCGCCGTAGCGCTTGGTCAGGCCGACTGCCTCGATCATTCTGCAGCCCCATCGACTTTCGGGTCGTCGGGGCAGAGGCCGTCCGGCCGTACGCCCCCGTAAGAGTTAGGAGGATATCCGGGCCTTGACGGTTCCGGCCAAGCCGTAACGCTACGGTCTCGGCGGGAGGGAGTCGCCGAGCGGCGGCAGATCGTCGTAGAGCCGGAGCTCGGCGCCGTCGTCGAGGTACGGCAGAAAGTCCGTCTGCGGCAGCACCCAGCCCTCGTCGCCGAAGATCCGCGTACCTTCTTCCCGCAGCGCCCGGTCCGCGCCCGCCTTCCTCACCCAGGCCGCAGGATCGGGTCCCAGCAGCTCACGCAGCCGGGGCGAGGCCGCGAGCAGGGCCGCGAGCAGCTCGGACTGATCACCACCGCCCGGGCGGGGCATGCCGTCCGGGTCCGCGAGGACGCCGTGCGCACTGAAGTAGATGTACGCGCCGCCCAGCCGCTCGCCGGAGGGCATCGTCATCTCGAAGACGTCACCCGGCAGTATCGCCCGCCGGTAGTTGGCGAGTTCCGTGCTGTCGATGGCCTCCAGTTGAGCGGAATCCAGCCAAGAGACGACGAGGACCGTGTCCCCGTCCGGGTCCGCGTACGGCGCCCTCGCGACATAGCCGGGCGAGCTGATGTGTCCCGAGCATCCGACAACGAGGCCGCGCACGCGCACGGGCACCATCGGCAGGGTCGCCGGGACGCCGAGGCGGGTGAGCTTGTGCCGGACCTGTTCCGGCGATGCGTTGGAGCCGACCGCGATGACGGGGTGACGGTGACCCGTCACCGCCCGGCCGAGGCCCAAGAGCGCCTCGTCCAGGCTCTCTTGCCGCGCCTGCCGCTCGACGTACCAGTCGCCGAGCCGCATCCGGCGGACATGCAGCGGCAGCAGCTCGCCGCCGATGAGCAGCGAGGGTGCGGTGGCCGGTCGGCCCGGATAGCTCAGGGGCTCGACGAGCGGCACCGGGGCGGGGCGCCCTCTACGCATCCCGCTTCTTGAGCACCAGATAACCGCCGAGCAGCGCGGCGATCACCCACAGAACCATGATCCCCAGTCCGCCCCACGGCCCGTACGGCGCCTTGTCGCTGTCCAGCGCGTCCGGGACCACCTGCATGATCTTGGAGCCGGCCTGGTCGGGGAAGTACTGGGCCACCGTCTTCGCCTTCGGTACGGACGCGAGGATCTGCGAGACCAGGAAGAAGAACGGCATCAGGATGCCCAGCGAGAGCATCGAGCTGCGCAGCATCGTCGCCACGCCCATCGAGAACAGCGCGATCAGACCCATGTACAGCCCGCCGCCGACGACCGCGCGCAGGACATGCTCCGCGCCGATCGTCGTACGGTGATCGCCCAGCAGCGCCTGCCCCAGGAAGAACGAGAGAAAGCTCGTCGCCAGACCGACCACCAGCGCCAGCGCCGTCGCCACCGTGATCTTGCTGAAGAGGAAGCTGGCGCGCTGCGGCACGGCGGCCAGCGAGGTGCGGATCATTCCGGAGCTGTACTCCGTGCCGACCACGAGCACCCCGAAGACCACCATCGCCAGCTGCCCCAGGATCATCCCGGAGAAGCTGATGAACGTCGGGTCGAAGGTGAGTTGCTCCTCGCGGGAGAGGTCGTCGAAGGTCGACCTGAGCAGCGCGCTGAGCGCCGCGCCCATCGCGACCGTGACGACGAGCGCGCTCACCAGGGTCCAGGTGGTCGAGGAGACCGTACGGATCTTGGTCCACTCGGACTGGAGGACCGCGGGTACCGAGGCCATGGGTCATGCTCCCTTGCTGCTCTGGTAGCTCTGGCCCCACTGGGGACCCGGTGGCTCGGCCGGTGGCGGCGCCTCGTGCGTCGAATGCGCGTGGTACTCCACCGAACCCGCCGTCATCTGCATGAACGCCTCCTCCAGCGAGGCACGTTGAGCGCTCAGCTCATGCAGCACCACCTGGTGCCGGGCGGCCAGCTCACCCAGCTGCTCGGTGGTGGCGCCGTCGACCTCCAGCACGCCGTGGCCCGATTCGACGGCGACGAATCCCGACGTGTGCAGCAGATCGCGCAGCCGCTCCTGCTGCGGGGAGCGAAGCCGTACATAACTCCGGGAGTTCTGGTGGATGAAATCGGCCATCGAGGTGTCGGCCAGAAGTCGCCCCTGCCCGATCACGATCAAGTGGTCCGCGGTCAGTGCCATTTCGCTCATCAGATGCGAGGAGACGAAGATTGTGCGTCCTTCTGATGCAAGAGTCTTCATCAGATTGCGGATCCAGTGAATTCCTTCGGGATCCAGGCCATTGACCGGCTCGTCGAACATCAAGATCTCCGGATCGCCGAGCAGCGCGGAGGCGATTCCCAGCCGCTGGCCCATACCGAGCGAGAAGCCCTTGGACTTCTTCTTCGCCACCGGCGTCAGCCCGACCGTGTCCAGGACCTCGGAGACACGGGAGGCGGGGATGCGGTTCGACTGGGCAAGACAGAGCAGGTTGTTGTACGCGCTGCGGCCGCCGTGCATCGCCTTGGCGTCCAGCAGGGCGCCGATGTACTTGAGCGGCTCCTGGAGATCGCGGTAGTGCTTGCCGTCGATCCTGACCGTGCCACTGGTCGGGTTGTCGAGGTCGAGCATCATCCGCATCGTCGTCGACTTGCCCGCGCCGTTCGGGCCGAGGAAGCCGGTCACCATGCCCGGCCGGACCGTGAAGGAGAGATGATCGACCGCGGTCAGACTGCCGAAGCGCTTGGTGAGGCCCTCGAGCTCAATCATGCGGCCACGCTAAGGGTGCGGGGTGGCCCGCGCCACCCCAATTGCGGGTACGCGCGAGTGCCCGGCGCCGCATCGGCGCCGGGCACTCGGAGACGTACCGCGGAGAGGCTGTGCCGGACTCAGCGGGACTGCTGCGCCGGGACGCCGCGGGAGATCGGCTCGTCGTCGGCGGGAGCGGTGGTCGCCGCGACGGCCGCACCGGTCAGCGTGGCCAGCATCTCGCGGACGTTGGTCAGCTGCGCGTTGATCGAGTCGCGGCGGTTGGTGAGCGCCGCCAGCTCGCGCTCCGATTCGCTGCGGATCCGGTCGGCCTTGGCGTTCGCGTCGGCCACGATGTCCTCGGCCTGGCGCTGCGCGGTCTCCACCGTCTGACGGGCCCGGCGCTCCGCGTCCGTACGCAGCTTCTCGGCCTCCAGACGCAGCTGCTCGGCGCGGTGCTCGATCTCCGCCAGGCGCTTCTCGGCCTTGGCCTGACGCGACGCCAGGTCGCGCTCGGACTGCTCGCGGCGCTTGGCGAGGTTCGTCTCGAAGTCCGCGGCGGCCTGGGCGGCCTTGGCGCGGGTCTCCTCGAACAGCGCGTCCGCCTCTTCGCGCTTGGACTGCGCGTCCTTCTGCGCTTCACCACGCAGCGTAGAGGCGTCGCTCTTCGCCTTCTCGACGATACGGACGCCCTCGTCCTCCGCCTTGGCCTTGCGCTCGGCGGCGAACGACTCGGCGTCGTTGCGCACCTGCTGGGCGGCGGACTCGGCGAGCTCGCGGTGCTGCTCGGCCGCGCGACGGGCCTCCTCGCGCAGGTCCTTCGCCTCCTCCTCGGCGAGGCGGAGGATCTTCTCGACGCGCGCACCGAGACCGGCGTACGACGGCTCCGCGTCGCTGACCTGGGCCTGGGCGTTCTGCGTCTCGAGGTGGAGTTCCTCGATGCGCTTTTCCAGAGAGGTGATTCGGGCGAGAGCACTATCACGGTCGGCGACGAGCTTGGTAATGCGGTCATCCACCTGACCGCGGTCGTAACCACGCCGCACGAGCTCGAAGCCGAAGGGGGAGGAAGTGTCGCTCATGGGGTTCCTGTCGAATGAGACCGGTGAGGTGTTAGGGGGAATCCTAGGGGTCAAAGCGGCGTGTCATCGAGCGGATGCCCGTTTGATCTGGAGAATGTCCAGCCTTTTGAGTGGCTAGGTCTCGGAAGGCTTGCCACTCGAACGTGTGACCCCCGCTGTCGCACCCGCCTTCACGCCGCCGCCCTCCTTGCTACCCCCGGACGGCGCCTCGAAAGACTCCAGCGCCTCAAGAACGTCCTGAACACGGGAAATCTCTGCCTGAATGTCCTCGCGCCGGCGGACCAGCACATCGAGCTCCCGCTTGCCGTCGCCCACCAGACGGTCGGCCTCGGCGTCGGCCTCCGCCTTGACCCGCTCCGCCTCGCGGATCAGCTCGGCCTTCTTCAGGCCCGCCTCCTTGAGCAGGCCCTCGGCCTTCTTGACCGCGGCGATGCGGACCTTGCTCGCCTCCGAATTGGCGTCGGCCACCAGCTCCTTGGCCTTCGCCTCGGCCTCCGCCTGCTGCTTGGTCGCCGCCTTCACCAGCTGGTCGACGCGCTCGGCGGCCGTCTTCGTCTGCTCGGAGGTCTCCCGGCGGGCGCGCTCGTGCAGCTCCTCGATCTCGGCCTCGACCCGGGTCCGCAGCTCCTCGCCGCGCTCCCTTATGGCGGTTGCGTCCCGGCGCGCGCCGACGAGCAGCTCGTCCGCGTCCGTACGGGCCCGCTCCACCAGGGTGTTGCCCTCGACGGTCGCCTCGGCGACCAGCCGATCGGCCTCCTTGCGTGCCGCGCCCACCATCGTGTCGGCCTGCTCCTCGGCCTCGGTGGCCGCGCGCAGCGCCTCCTCCTGGGCCTTGTTGATGAGCTGGTCGGCCTGCTCGGCGGCGTCCGCGCGGCGCTTGGCCGCGGCCACCCGAGCCTCGTCGAGCGTACGGTCGGCCTCCTCGCGGGCCTCGGCGCGCATCTGCTCCGCCGCCGCCTCGGCCTCCGCCTTGACCTTCTGGGCCTCGGACTTGATGCGCTCGGCGGCCTGCTGCGCGGAGCCCACCGTGTCGGCGGCCTCGGCACGCAGCCGCTCCGCCTCCCCGGTCGCCTCGCCGATCAGCTGGTCCGCCTGGGCCGCTGCGTCGGAGCGGCGCTTGTCGGCCGCCTCGCGGGCCTCGTCCAGGATCTGCTCGCCGTCGGCCCGGATGCCGGCGTGCAGCCGCTCGGCCTCGGCCTCGGACTGCGTCCTGACCTGCTCGGCCTCACTGCGCAGCCGGGCCGCGGCCGCCTGTGCGCCGGACAGCGCCTCGGCCGCTTCCGTACGCAGCCGCTCGCTCTCGCTCGTCGCCTCGCCGATGAGCAGGTCGGCCTGGGCGGCGGCGTCGGAGCGGATGCGGTTGGCGTCCTCGCGGGCCTCGGCGCGGGAGCGCGAGGCGTCCTGCTCGGCCGATGCCACGGCGTCCGACGCCTCCGTACGCATCCGCTGCGCGTACTCGGCGGTGTCGGCACGCAGCCGGTCCGACTCGGTGATCGCGTCCGAAACGGTCCGCTCGGCGAGCGCGTTGGCAGCCTCGGTCTCCTCCTGGGCCCTCGCCCGCAGCCGGCCCGCGTCCTCGGTGGCCCGCTCCCGCTCGGCGTACGCGTCGGCGCGGACCCGGTCCGCCTCCTCCTGCGCCTCGGTCCTGGTGCGGTCGGCCGCGTGCTCGGCCGCCGAACGCAGCCCGGCGATCTCCTGCTCGGCCTGCTCGTGGAGGCCGTTGACGGAGTCACGTACCTGCTGGGCGGTCTGCTCGGCCGCGCCGACCATCTCGGTGGCGCGGCGGTCGGCCTCCTCGACGAGGCGGTGCGCCTCGGTCTGGGCCTCCTCGACCCGCTTACGGGCCGAGGCGAGGAGCTCCTCGCTCTGCTCGCGGGCGAGTTCGCGCTCCTGATTCGCCTCGCCGCGCGCGGAGTCGAGGGTCTCCTCGGCCTCCCGGCGGCGGCGGTTCGCCTCCTCCTGGGCCGCGGCCAGCGCTTCGGCGGCCTCGACACCGATCCGGTCCGCGGCGGCCGCGGCCTCGGCGCGCAGCCGGTCGGCGCTCTCCTGCGCCTCGTTCTTGAGCCGCTCGGCCTCGTTGGCGGCCTCGCTGCGCAGCCGTACTGCGATGTTCTCGGCCTCGGCGCGGGTGGCCGAAGCATCCGAAGCGGCCTCCGTGCGCAGTCGTTCGGCCTCCTGCTCGGCCTGCGCCTGGAGCGTACGGATCCGCTCGGCCGCTTCCGTACGCAGCCGCTCGGTCTCCTCGGCGGCCTCGCGCCGGATCCGCTCGCTCTCGCCGCGGGACTCGGCCAGGCCCTCCTCGGCAGCGGCGAGGCGGGACTCCGCCTCGGCGTGCAGCCGGGTCAGCTCCTGCGCGGCCTCGGCCTGGCGGGCCACGACCGCGCGCTCCGCCTCCTCACGCAGCTCCGCCCCGGCCTGCTCGGCCGCGGACTTGACGCTCTCCGCCTGCTCCTCGGCCTCGCCGCGGATCCGCTCGGCCTCGGCGCGGGTGCGCTCCAGCGTCTCCTCGGCCTGCTTGCGCAGGGTGGTGGCGCGCTCGATCGCCTCGGTACGCACCCGCTGGCTGTCGTTGGTCGCGGCCGAACGCATCTCGTCGGCGTCGGCCCGTGCCTTGGTCAGCAGCTCCTCGGCGGTGCTGGCCGCCTCCTCGATCTGCTGGACGGCCTTGCGGCGGGCCTCGCCGCGGATCCGCTCGCCCTCGGCGATCGCCTCGGCGCGCAGCTGCTCGGCCTCGCCGCGCAGCCTGCGCGCCTCCTCCTGCAGCTCAACGGTCTTGGCCCGGTACTCCTTGGTGTCGTCCTTGGCCGCGCCCTTGAGCTGATCGGCCTGCTCGGCCGCCTCGCCACGCAGCCGGTCCGCCTCGGCCTCGGCCTCGCGGCGGATCCGCTCGGCCTCTTCGCCCGCCGCGCGCGTGGTGGCTTTCGCCTCCTCGGAGGCCTTGGTCAAGACCTCCTCGGCGGTACGGGCCGCCTTGGCGAGCTGGGCGGCCGAGTCCTCGGCCGCGACCGTCTTGGCACTCTCCGCCGCGGCGGCGACCAGCTTCTCGGCCTCGGCGCGGGCGTCCGCGAGTGCCTGCTCGGCCTCCGCCTTGAGCGCCTCCGCGTCCGTGGTGGCCTCGCCGACCAGCCGGGCGATCTCCGCCTTGGCGGTACGGGTGCGCTGCTCGTTGACGGACTCGGCGGACGTCAGCTGCTTGGCCGCCGACTCCTTGGCCTCGGCCAGCAGCTTCTCGGACTCCGCGCGGGCCTCGCGCAGCTTGTCCTCGGCCTCCTGGATCCGCTGTTCGGCGGTGCGGCTCAGCTCGGCGGCCTGCTGGCGGGCCTGGTCGGACTCGGCGGTGGTGGAGGAGCGCAGCTGTTCGGCGTGGCTGGTGGCTTCGTGAGCCTGGTTCGACGCGGCGTTCAGCAGCCGCTCGGCGTCCTTGCGGGCGCGCAGAAGGATCGCTTCCGCTTCGGACCTGGCCGCCTCGGCCTCGGAGCCGAGCCGCCGGCGGGCCTCCTCGGCGACCCGGGTGGCCTCGCCGCGGGCCGCGGCAAGCGCCTGCTCGGCCTCGGCGCGGGACTCCTCGAGCAGCCGGCGGGCCTGGGACTCGGTACGGGCGCGCAGCTGCTCGGCCCAGGCGACGTTCTCGTTGACGTGCGCCTCGACGGTCTGGCGGCGCTCGGCCAGCTCCTGGTCCAGGCGCTGGCGGCGCTGGTTCGCCTCGGAGTGCAGCTCGGCCTGGAGACGGGCCTGGTGCTCGGCGTGCTCCTGGAGGATGCGCTGGGTCTGGGCGCGGGCCTCGCGCAGTTCGCGCTCGGCGTCGGTGCGCAGCTGGTCGGCCTGGATCTGGGCGTTACGGAGCAGCTGCTCCGCCTGGTAGCCGATGTCGGCGCTGTCGTAGGCAGGACGGGACGCGAGAGAGCGCCGAGCCTCATGGAGCTTGGCGCGCAACACCTCGACCTGGTAGCCGAGGTCCTCGGCGTGCTGGACGGCCTTCTCCCGCTCGGTCTTCAGCCGGTCCATCTCGGCTTCGAACCGCGAAAGGTGGTCGTCGTCAGCTCGGTGGCTCTCCTGGCGTTCGTAGCCCCGCACTGCGCGGTCCCATCCGTCCCCTGGTCGCAACTGTCTCCGTACGAGCACCGTTCGCCGGCGAACGGCCCCCCGGGGAATGGTGACAGATCAACGGTGGGGACGCGGCGCGGCCCCGACCCGGCCCGGCCCGGAATCGCCCACTCTACCGGGCCGGGAATCCTCAGGTCAGTGCTCCGTTGCAGAGGTGACGAGTTCGGTGAGAACGCCGTGGCAGTCCTTGGGGTGGAGAAAAGTGATACGAGAGCCCATGGAGCCGATACGCGGCTCGTCGTAGAGAACTCGCACGCCCTTGTCGCGGACGGACTGCGCGTCGCCGTCGACGTCGGCGGTGCCGAAGGCGATGTGATGGACCCCCTCACCGTTCTTGGCCAGCCACTTTCCGACAGCGGAGTCCTCGCGGGTGGGCTCCAGGAGCTGGAGGTAGGAGGCGCCGCCGTCGGACGTCTCGTTGATCTTGAGCATGGCCTCGCGCACGCCCTGCTCTTCGTTGACCTCGGTGTGGAACACCTCGAAGCCGTAAGTGGCCCGGTAGAACTCGACAGTCTTGTCGAGGTCGAAACAGGCGATCCCGATGTGGTCGATTCGCGTCAGCATTCCCCCAGTGCAGCGCCCCGGACGTGGTTACGCAACGTGCGCGCGATCACACTCGCCGCCCGGTGACCTGGGCAGTACCGCTCAGTACATTTGAAGTAAACCCTCGTTCACTCCTCAGCTTCGCGCTGGAAGGGGATCGTGCCTCATGTCAGGAACGACCGGTACCACCTCAGTGATCGTCGCGGGCGCCCGTACGCCCATGGGACGCCTGCTCGGCTCGCTCAAGTCCTTCTCCGGCGCCGATCTCGGTGGCTTCGCCATCAAGGCGGCGCTGGACCGGGCCGGCATCGGCGGTGATCAGGTGCAGTACGTGATCATGGGCCAGGTCCTGCAGGCAGGGGCCGGGCAGATCCCCGCCCGCCAGGCCGCCGTCAAGGCGGGCATCCCGATGAACGTGCCCGCGCTCACCGTCAACAAGGTCTGTCTGTCCGGCCTCGACGCCATCGCGCTGGCCGACCAGCTGATCCGCGCCGGCGAGTTCGACATCGTCGTCGCCGGCGGCCAGGAGTCCATGACCAACGCGCCGCATCTGCTGCCGAAGTCCCGCGAGGGCTTCAAGTACGGCGCGATCGAGATGCTCGACTCGATGGCGTACGACGGCCTCACCGACGCCTTCGAGAACGTCGCCATGGGCGAGTCCACGGAGAAGCACAACACCCGGCTCGGCATCGCCCGCCCCGAGCAGGACGAGATCGCGGCGCTCTCCCACCAGCGGGCGGCGGCCGCGCAGAAGAACGGCATCTTCGAGGCGGAGATCACGCCCGTCGAGATCCCGCAGCGCAAGGGCGAGCCCGTCGTCTTCAGCAAGGACGAGGGCATCCGCGCCGACACCACGGCCGAGTCGCTGGGCAAGCTGCGTCCCGCCTTCGCCAAGGACGGCACCATCACCGCCGGTACGTCCTCGCAGATCTCCGACGGCGCCGCGGCGGTCGTGGTGATGAGCAAGGCCAAGGCAGAGGAGCTGGGCCTGGAGTGGATCGCGGAGATCGGCGCCCACGGCAACGTCGCCGGGCCCGACAACTCCCTCCAGTCGCAGCCGTCCAACGCCATTCAGCACGCGCTGCGCAAGGAGGGCATCGGCGTCGAGGACCTCGACCTCATCGAGATCAACGAGGCATTCGCCGCGGTCGCCGTGCAGTCAATGAAGGACCTCGGGGTATCCCCGGAAAAGGTGAATGTCAACGGCGGTGCGATCGCACTCGGCCACCCCATCGGCATGTCCGGCGCGCGGGTGGTCCTCCACCTGGCGCTGGAGCTCAAGCGCCGGGGCGGCGGCGTGGGTGCGGCCGCGCTGTGCGGTGGCGGCGGACAGGGTGACGCGCTGATCGTCCGCGTCCCGGGCAACGGCAAGTAAGCCACGTAAGCAAGGAGCGATCACATGGTGGACGTCCCCCAACTGGTTGCCCAGGCGAGGGAGGGCCGGCCGCGGGCCGTGGCCCGGCTGATCTCACTCGTCGAGGGGGCGTCCCCGCAACTGCGAGAGGTGATGGCGGCGCTGGCCCCGCTTGCCGGGAGTGCGTACGTGGTGGGCCTGACGGGCTCGCCCGGCGTCGGCAAATCCACCTCGACCTCGGGGCTGGTGTCTGCGTACCGGCGGGCCGGGAAGCGGGTCGGAGTCCTGGCCGTCGACCCGTCCTCGCCCTTCTCGGGCGGGGCGCTGCTCGGCGACCGGGTCCGGATGTCGGAGCACGCGTCCGACCCGGGCGTCTACATCCGCTCGATGGCCACGCGCGGGCACCTGGGCGGCCTCGCCTGGGCCGCCCCGCAGGCGATCCGTGTCCTGGACGCGGCGGGCTGCGACGTGATCCTCGTCGAGACGGTCGGCGTCGGCCAGTCGGAGGTGGAGATCGCCTCCCAGGCCGACACCTCGGTGGTCCTGCTCGCCCCCGGGATGGGCGACGGCATCCAGGCCGCGAAGGCGGGCATCCTCGAGATCGGCGATGTGTACGTCGTCAACAAGGCCGACCGGGACGGCGCGGACGCGACGGCCCGCGAGCTGAACCACATGCTGGGCCTCGGCGAGGCGCGGGGTCCCGGCGACTGGCGGCCGCCGATCGTGAAGACGGTCGCGGCGCGGGGCGAGGGCATCGACGAGGTGGTCGAGGCGCTGGAGAAGCACCGCGCGTGGATGGAGGAACACGGCGTCCTCACCGAGCGCCGGGCGCGCCGGGCGGCGGGCGAGGTGGAGGCGATCGCGGTGACGGCGCTGCGGACACGCATCGCCGATCTGCACGGCGACCGTCGGCTTGGGGCGCTGGCCCAGCGGATCGTGGCGGGTGAACTGGACCCGTACCGGGCGGCCGACGAGCTGGTGGCGAGCCTGACGGAGTAGGGGAACGGGGCCGGGGGCGGGCGGAGCCGTACTTCGGACACGGCCCCCCGCCCCGCCGTCTGACGTCCGTCAGGCGGTTACGGCTTGCCCCGGCGCCCGCGCAGGTGCTCGGCCACCGGTGACAGCGAATCCCGAAGCTCCGCGAGGGCCTGCGGGCTCAGCAGATCGATGAAGTGCTTGCGTACGGACGCGACATGGTGCGGCGCGACCTTCTCCATGGTCTGGGTGCCCTGCTCGGTCAGCACCGCGTACAGCCCGCGCCGGTCCGACTCGCAGTTCTCCCTGCGGACGAGACCGGCGTTCTCCATGCGGGTGATCTGGTGCGAGAGCCGGCTCTTGGACTGCAGCGTGGCCGCGGCCAGGTCGCTCATGCGCATGCGCCGGTCGGCCGACTCGGAGAGGTTGACCAGGATCTCGTAGTCGTTGTTGGTCAGGCCGAACGGCTGGAGGTCCTTCTCGAGCTGGTGCATCAGCAGCCTGCTGACGTCCAGGTGAGTGCGCCAGGTGCACTGCTCGTCATCGGTCAGCCAGCGGGTGGCCGTCTCGGTCTCCATATATGGATTCTACCTAAGAAGTTGAAATGCGGACGAAGTCGGGGGGTGTGACGCCCGGCACCCGGCAGGCACATGGCACGCACGTAGAAGGGTGCAGGCGTTCGACGTCACACTCCGCAGACTACCGCTCACAGGCCGAAGCGCCGCTGGAGGTCCCCCAACTGACCGGGGAGACGCGGGGTGGCCCCTTGTTGACCTGGGGCTCCGGCTCCGGCGTGGCCGCCGGGAACTCCCGCCTGCGCGGGCACCGCCCCGGTCGCCGTCTCGGCCATCAGCACCTCGGTCGACTGCAGCAGCACCGTCCCGGCGCCGACGAACTCGAACTGGTGCTCCTCACCGGACGCCCCGCCGATCCCCGTCATCGCCCGCAGACCGCCCATCAGGCCGG
This sequence comes from Streptomyces sp. NBC_01481, assembly GCF_026339995.1. GTDB lineage: Bacteria > Actinomycetota > Actinomycetes > Streptomycetales > Streptomycetaceae > Streptomyces. Next base: position 791,071 of record NZ_JAPEPT010000005.1, read on the forward strand.
TCATATAGCCGTGGTCGTAGTGGTGGCAGGGGGACGGACAGTCCGCCCAGCCCACCAGCGCCTGCGGATCCACCCGGATCGGCGGCTCCATGAAGACCACGGGACCGTTCGACGCGGCCACGAACTTCCCCGTACCGATCAGGGTGAGGAAGCCCGGCACGATCGACTGCTTCAGCGCCAGCGTCGGCTGGTAGGCGAGCAGATTCCCGGAGCGGATCGTCAGGTTCCCGTTGTCCAGGTCGAAGGAATTGACGTCGAAGGCACGGTCGGCGAGCAGCATCTTGCCGCTGCCCTCCGCCACCACCCAGTCGGCGGCGTGCAGCGGCGAGTGGAAGGAGGTCCGCAGCAGCCGGTCGAGCCGGCCGTGGCCGATGCCGTTGAAGTCGATGCGCCCGTAATAGGCGATCATCTTCCCCTTCTGCAGGAACCACTGACTGCCCTTGAGCTCCACGCAGAAGGTGTACGCGTTGACGTTGTCGTCGCTCGGCAGCGTCATGGGGTCGAAGACCACGGGACCGGTCACAGCTTCTCCTCCGAGGCCTGTACATACACCGCGCCACTGCCGCTCAGCTCCAGCTGGAAGGCCTCGCCCGAGCCGCGCCCCACCATGTCGCGCCAGCCCAGCGCGGTGGAGAGTTTGTTGCGTACGTCGCCGTGGTGCGCGACATACGCCTGCGGGTCCACATGCACCGCCCGGCCCGGCGTGATCGGCAGCTCGATCACCCCGCCGTGGGCCATGACGGCGACCGCGCCGTGCCCCTTGAGGGTCGTGGTGAAAAGGCCCTGCCCGGTGACCTGCCCGCGCACCATGCCCATGACCCCGCCCTGCGAGCCCATGAACATCGTGCCCTGCTGCAGTGTCCCGTCGAACGCGAGCAGCCGGTCCGCCTCGACGTACAGGGTGTCGCCGGTCAGCTGGATCACCTGGATGTGATGGCCGCCGTGACCGAACATCACGGTGCCGTTGCCCTCGACGGTCATCAGCGGCGTCGCCTCGTTGGCGACCCGCCGTCCGATCATCGAGGCCAGGCCGCCCTGGCCGCCCTGCATGTTCGGCGTGAAGGAGACCTCGCCCCGGTAGGCGAGCATCGCGCCGCGCTGGCTGAACATCTTCTGGCCCGGGACGAGTGTCGCCTCGACCATTTTCGAATTGACTTCGCGGAACGGCATCAGACGTCCCCTCCGATGGTGTTCCGCTCGCTCGGCTGCACGTACACCAGACCGTCGCCCTCGAAGCGGATCTGGAAGGCCTCGCCGCCGCCCTCGCCCAGGAGGGTCCGGAAGGTCACGCCGGACTGGAAGTCCTGCCGCAGGTTGCCCTGGTGCGCGATGTACGCGCCGGGGTCGACGGAGAGCGGGTACTGGGGCGTCACCCGCAGCACCACGGCCGGGCCGTCCGACATGATCGCCGCCTGGCCGTTGCCCTCGACGGTGGTAGTGAACAGGCCGTTGCCCGTGGCGCCGCCGCGCAGCCCGGTGAAGGTGGTCCCGGTGCGCAGCCCGGCGTCGGTGCAGAGCAGATTGCTCGCCTCGACATAGAGCTTGTCGCCGTGCAGGTTCACCAGGTTGATCTCGGAGGCGCGGTCGGCGAAGAAGCAGGTGCCCTGCCCCTTCACTTCCATCATCACCATCTGCTCGCCGGTGAGGCGGCGGGTGACCATCCCGCGGATGCCCTCACCGCCGCCGGACATCTTTTTGAACGCCATCTGGCCGTCGTAGGCGACCATCGAGCCGTTCTTCGCTTTGACGGCGTCGCCTGTCATGTCGACGGCGAGCACCTTGCTGCCTTGGAGTCGGAACGTTGCCACGGGGTGACGTTATCGGGCGCTACCCGGCGCGAACAGGGTCCTTGAGGAGGATATGCACCCTGACAAAGGACGGCAGAACGGAGCTGCAACAATGGACCGAAGCTTGTGCACGCGTTCACAAGAGCCCTGCCCGTCAGGGACCCTCTCCCACCGAAGGTGCCCCCGTGGACATCAAGACCGCCTCCTCCCTCCACCGCCTCCGTCTGGTCTCCGCTCCGGAAGCCGTGTCCTTCCTCCTCCTGCTCGTCTGCTCGGTGCTCAAGCGCACCACGGAGTTCAACGCGGTCCCGGTCATGGGCGCGATCCACGGCGTGCTCTTCATCCTGTACGTGCTCTTCTGGCTGGACGCCTGGAACCGCACCAAGTGGAACCTGGGGACCGCGGCCCTCTACTTCGTACTCTCCGTCCTGCCCTTCGGCGGCTTCGTCGCCGAGCGCAGGCTCAAGCGCGCGGCCGACGACGAGGTCATCGCCGCCCGCGCCCGCCGCGAGGGCAAGGTGAACGCGTGATCGTCGCCTTCTCCGTCACTCCGCTCGGCGTCGGTGAGGACGTCGGCGAGTACGTCGCCGACGCCGTCCGGGTCGTCCGCGAGTCGGGTCTGCCCAACCGCACGGACGCGATGTTCACCTCGATCGAGGGCGAGTGGGACGAGGTGATGGACGTCGTCAAACGGGCCGTCGCCGCGGTCGAAGCCCGGGCCCCGCGCGTCTCCGTCGTCCTCAAGGCGGACATCAGACAGGGCGTCACCGACGGCCTCACCTCCAAGGTCGAGACGGTGGAGCGCCACCTGTCCGCCTGAGACCTCCTGAGGCCTCGCTCCGGCCGAGCCCCGCCGTCAGGGCGCGCCCGGCTGCGACACCGCCAGCGCGATGCCCAGCGGTGTCCGCTCGTACAGCACCTGATGTCCGGCGCGGCGTGAGGTCAGCAGACCCGCGTCACGCAGTACGGACAGATGCGCCGACACGGAAGACGGCGCGAGGCCGAGGAGCTGCGCGAGCGTACTCGTCCCGGCGGGCTCGTCGAGCGCGAGGAGTACGGCCGCGCGCCTGTCGCCGAGCAGATGCGCCAGCGCCTGAGGGGCCGGACCCGCAGGTCCGGCCCACAGGGCGCCGATGCCACGGGCCGGATAGGCGAGCGTCGGCTGCCAGGGCGGCTCGAAGCCGGTCACGACGTCGGGCCAGCAGAAAACGCTGGGCATCAGCATGAGGCCCTGGCCGTCGAGGACGCGTACATGGTCGAAGGGCGTGGCGAGGGTCAGCGTCCCGTCGGCCCACCGCAGCCGCGGGTGGAGATCGGCGAACAGTCCCTCGATGCCGCCCTGCGCCAGCCGCCGCGTATGGAAGGCCACATCGGCTTCCAGCAGCGCCCGCAGGCGCGGCCACTCCGGCTCGACGAGCGCGTGCCAGGCCTGCTCCATGGTGTCGGCGAGCGTGTGGATCGCCCGCCCGGGATCGTCGAGCAGTGCCCGCGCCTGCGGACTCTCCGTGGCGCCCGGCGTGCAGGAGAGGGACCGCGCCAGGTCCTCTCTCGCGGCCTCGGGATCCGCGCCGCGTACGGCGGCGATCTCCTCCTCGAAGGACGCGGCGGGCCCGATCGGGGGCGGCCCGAGAAAGTCCGGACTGTGCCCGCGCCAGGGCATCAGCAACCACAGTGGGGTGAGATCGAGCCCTTCGGCGGCCTGCCGGATCCGGCGCAGCCAGGGAAGGTGATACCCGTGCCGCGCGGGCCGCTTGAGGGTGCGGACGGCGTCCTGGGTCTCCCACAGGGGAGATATGGCGAACCGGATCCGCAGCAGGTCGGCTTCGCCGAAGTGCATGTAGGACGGCATGGTTCTCTCCCCTCCCTGCCGGAAGATTCGGCTGCAGCCGAAAGTCTAGGGCGGGGGCGGAGTGCGTCGGCAGGCTGTGCCCCATGCCAGAAGAACTGGGCACCGGTGCCACGAGCCGGTCTCTTTCCCCTGCCCCGCCCCTTCCCGAACCCGGGGCCGAGTCCCCGTCCCCCAGCGGCGTCGACTCCACCAAGCCGGGACGCGCTGCCATACCAACTGGCGTCGACGCCACCGCGCCGGGACCCGCTGCCACACCAACTGGCGGCGGCTCCGCCGCGCCGGGGGTGACGGCGCCCGCGCCGGGACCCGCTGCTGCGCCCAGCGGCGGCCGCTCTGCCGCGCCGACGGGCGGTGCCGCCGGGTTGCCCGGCGGTGAACCCGGCTCGCCCGGACCGGGTGGTGCCGGCGTCCCGGGGGGATGTGGCCTCACCGAGACCAGGATGCCCGGACCGGGCCGCGCTGCGGCACCCGTCGGCGGCGGCTCTGCCGCGCCGGGGGTCGGGGCGTCCGGAGCAGGACGCTCTGCCGCGCCCGAGGTTGGGGCACCCGAGTCGGCGGGTTGTGGTGCCGGGTTGCCCGGCGATGGCGGCGGCCCCTCTGCGGCTGGTGCGCCCGCACCGGGACGCGCAGCCGCGCAGGACGGCGGGATACCCGGATCTCGCGGCCGCCCGGGCGCCCGCGGCGCTGTCCCGCCGCAGGCCGGGACGGTCACCGAACCCGCCGGGCCGGAGGCCGGGAGCCCACCGCCTATCGGGAGTTCGGGCGTCCGCGGCGCTGTCGCGCGGGCCAAGCAGGCCCCGCGCAGCGGGAGTTCGGGGCGAACCCGCGTCCCAGGCGCCCCCAACTACCGCGCCGTCTTCCAGGTGCGCGAGTTCCGGGCCGTCTTCGCCGCGCATCTCATGTCGCTCCTCGGCGTCGTCGTCTGCGAGATCGCGCTGACTGTCCTCGTCTACCGGCTCACCGCCTCGCCCCTCCTCAGCGCGCTCACCTTTGCGCTCGGGTTTCTGCCCTACCTCCTCGGCGGGACCCTGCTCGCGGGGGTCGCCGACAAGTACCCCGCACGACGCGTCCTCGTCGTGTGCGATCTCCTCTGTGCCGCTTGCGCCGCCGCCATGGTGCTGCCCGTGACGCCCGTCGCCGTACTGCTCGCGCTGCGCTGCCTCATCGCCGCCGTCTCACCCGTGTTCAACGGCACCCGTATGGCGACCCTCGCCGACATCCTGGGTGACGGCGATCTCTTCGTACTCGGCCGTTCCGTGCTGCGCATCGTGTCGCAGAGCGCCGTGCTCACCGGCTTCGGCCTCGGCGGGCTGCTGCTCGCCGTCGTGTCGCCCCGTGGCGCCCTCGCCGTCACCGTCGCGACATTCCTCGGTTCCGCGCTGCTGCTCCGCTTCGGCACCGTGCGGCGCCCCGCCCGCGACGGCGACAGCGGTGCCCTCCTGCGCTCGTCGCTGTCCGGCGCGCGGCAGGTCTTCGCCGACCGCCGGCTGCGCGTGCTGATGCTGCTCTTCTGGGCACCGCCGATGTTCAGCGTCGCCCCCGAAGCCCTCGCCGCCCCGTACGCCGACGAGATCGGCATCGGCTCGGCCGGCCTCGGCCTTCTCATGTGCGCGCTGCCCGTGGGCACGATCACGGGTGAGCTGTACGCCGGTTCCGCCCTCGGCCCCCGCGCCCGTTCCCGTATCGTCCTGCCGCTCGCCGCCACCACCCTCCTGCCGCTGACCGTCTACGCCCTCACCCCCGGCCTCGGCTGGGCCCTGCTCGCCCTGACGCTCTGCGGCGCCGGATCCGCGTACACCCTCGGTCTCGACCGGTGGATCGTCGAGGAGATCCCCGAGGAACTGCGCGGCCGGGCCATGACGCTGCTCACCGCCGGGCTGATGACGATCCAGGGCGTGGGCATGGCCCTGGCCGGGCTCGCCGCGGAGTTCTTCTCCGTGAGCGCCGTCGTCACGGGCGCCGGGGTGATCGGCACGCTGTGCTGTCTCCTCCTGGTCGCCGAGGCCCGCAGGACCGAGGAGCGAGACGGGGCTGACCGCCATATGACCAGTCGGTAGGGTCGGTGCCGTGCCCAAGCCGCTCAGCCTTCCCTTCGACCCCATCGCGCGAGCCGACGAGCTCTGGCAGCAGCGATGGGGCCCCGTACCCTCGATGGGCGCGATCACCTCGATCATGCGCGCGCACCAGATCCTGCTCGCCGAGGTCGACGCCGTCGTCAAGCCCTACGAATTGACCTTCGCGCGCTACGAGGCACTCGTGCTGCTCACCTTCTCCAAGGCCGGTGAGCTGCCGATGTCCAAGATCGGCGAGCGCCTGATGGTCCACCCGACCTCGGTCACGAACACGGTGGACCGGTTGGTCAGATCAGGTCTGGTCGACAAGCGGCCGAACCCGAACGACGGCCGCGGCACCCTCGCCTCCATCACCGACAAGGGCCGCGAGGTCGTCGAAGCGGCCACCCGCGATCTGATGGCGATGGACTTCGGGCTCGGTGTGTACGACGACGAGGAGTGCGGGGAGATCTTCGCGATGCTGCGCCCGCTGCGGGTCTCGGCGCACGACTTCGACGAGAAGTAGGGTCCCAACCCCCGGCGAAGATCGCCCGTTGCGTCCGGTTACGCTCATTGCCATGAAGTCGAATGTGCTCTCCCGTTACCGGGTGATGGCGTATGTCACCGCCGTCTGGCTGCTGGTCTTCACCGTGGCGATCATCCTGAAGTACGGGTTCGAAGTCGGCGACACCATGTTGATCTCCCAGATCCACGGTGTGCTGTTCATCATCTACGTCATCTTCGCCTTCGATCTCGGCTCCAAGGCGAAGTGGCCGCTCGGCAAGCTGGGGTGGGTGCTGGCTGCAGGCTGCATCCCTGTGGCCTCCTTCTTTGTCGAGCCGAAGATCACCCGCGAGGTCCGTCCGCTGCTGGCGGACGCCCCCGCGATCGCGAAGGCGTAAGACCCCCGGACCGCCCCGAGCGAGGCTCGCGGCGGTCTTGCATCGACATTTACTAGGACGTCCTAGTAAATTGAAAGCATGGACGCTGACGCCATCGAGGAAGGCCGCCGACGCTGGCAGGCCCGTTACGACAAGGCCCGCACGCGGGACGCCGATTTCACCACGCTCTCCGGCGACCCGGTCGAGCCGGTCTACGGGCCCCGGCCCGGAGACACCTACGAAGGCTTCGAGCGGATCGGCTGGCCGGGGGAGTACCCCTTCACCCGGGGCCTGTACCCGACCGGCTACCGCGGCCGCACGTGGACCATCCGCCAGTTCGCCGGCTTCGGCAATGCCGCGCAGACGAACGAGCGCTACAAGATGATCCTGGCCAACGGCGGCGGCGGGCTCTCCGTCGCCTTCGACATGCCGACCCTGATGGGCCGCGACTCCGACGACCCGCGCTCGCTCGGCGAGGTCGGCCACTGCGGCGTGGCCATCGACTCCGCCGCCGACATGGAGGTCCTGTTCAAGGACATCCCGCTCGGCGACGTCACCACCTCGATGACGATCTCGGGACCCGCCGTCCCCGTCTTCTGCATGTACCTGGTCGCGGCGGAGCGACAGGGCATCGACCCGGGCGTCCTCAACGGCACGCTCCAGACGGACATCTTCAAGGAGTACATCGCGCAGAAGGAGTGGCTCTTCCAGCCCGAGCCGCATCTGCGCCTCATCGGCGACCTGATGGAGCACTGCGCGCAGGGCATCCCCGCGTACAAGCCGCTCTCGGTCTCCGGCTACCACATCCGCGAGGCGGGCGCGACGGCCGCGCAGGAGCTCGCGTACACGCTCGCCGACGGCTTCGGCTACGTCGAACTGGGCCTGAGCCGCGGCCTGGACGTCGACACCTTCGCGCCCGGGCTCTCCTTCTTCTTCGACGCACACCTCGACTTCTTCGAGGAGATCGCCAAGTTCCGCGCGGCGCGCAGGATCTGGGCGCGCTGGATGAAGGACGTGTACGGCGCCACGACCGACAAGGCGCAGTGGCTGCGCTTCCACACCCAGACCGCGGGCGTCTCGCTGACCGCCCAGCAGCCGTACAACAACGTCGTACGGACGGCGGTCGAGGCTCTGTCCGCGGTCCTCGGCGGGACCAACTCCCTGCACACCAACGCCCTGGACGAGACCCTCGCCCTGCCCAGCGAGCAGGCCGCGGAGATCGCCCTGCGTACGCAGCAGGTGCTGATGGAGGAGACCGGCGTCGCCAATGTGGCGGACCCGCTGGGCGGTTCCTGGTACGTCGAGCAGCTGACCGACCGCATCGAGGCGGACGCCGAGAAGATCTTCGACCAGATCAAGGAGCGCGGCCGCCGGGCACACCCGGACGGTCAGCACCCCATCGGTCCCATCACCTCCGGCATCCTGCGCGGCATCGAGGACGGCTGGTTCACCGGCGAGATCGCCGAGTCGGCCTTCCAGTACCAGCAGGCCCTGGAGAAGGGCGACAAGCGGGTCGTGGGCGTCAATGTCCACCACGGCTCGGTCACCGGCGACCTGGAGATCCTGCGGGTCAGCCACGAGGTCGAGCGCGAGCAGGTACGGGTACTGGCGGGCCGCAAGGCCGGCCGTGACGACGCACGCGTACAGTCCGCGCTTCAGGCGATGCTGACCGCCGCCCGGGACGGCTCCAACATGATCGCGCCGATGCTGGACGCGGTCCGCGCGGAAGCCACGCTCGGCGAGATCTGCGACGCGCTGCGGGACGAGTGGGGGACGTACACGGAGCCGCCCGGCTTCTGAACACGGAGCCGCCCGGCTTCTGACCGCACGTAGACGGGGGGCGGGACGTCCCGCCCCCCGGCCTCAGCTCTGGAGCGAGGCCAGTCCCGACACCAGCAGCAGCGCGAAGCTGCGTGCCCACTCCTCGTCCACCGGCTCTGCGCTGACCAGCGCCCGGTGCACCACCGCGCCCGCGATCACATCGAAGATCAGGTCGGCGCTGCGGGACGCCGCCTGTGCGTCCTCCTCGTACGGCAGCTCGCCACGGGCCTGGGCGCGCGCTCTGCCCTCCAGCACCAGCCGCTTCTGGCGGTCGACGATCGCCGAGCGGATACGGCCGCGCAGCGCGTCGTCCCGCGTCGACTCCGCGACCACCGCCATCAGCGCGGTCTTGGCCTCGGGCCGCGCGAGCAGCGCGGCGAACTGCAGCACCACGCCCTCCACATCGGCCATCAGGCTGCCGAGATCGGGGAGTTCGAGCTCGTCGAAGAGTTCTGCGACGGCATCGACGACGAGTTCGTTCTTGTTGGTCCAGCGGCGGTAGAGCGTTGTCTTCGCGACCCCCGCGCGGTTGGCCACATCGCCCATCGTCAGTTTCGACCAGCCCAGTTCGACCAGCGCCGCGCGGGTCGCGTCGAGGATCGCGGCGTCGGCCTCGGCACTGCGGGGGCGTCCCGTACGACCTGTACGTACGGTTTTGGGGCGGGTGTGGCTGCACATGACGGCGACCATACCGGCGAGTAAGCAATCTGCTGTGAGGCAGTTCACCGGAGGTTTCTCACACGCCGGAGGGCTGGTGCAGATACGCTACGGCTCGTAGCGAAAGCCTTGACCGGCTCGAGCGACAACCACGGGCGCGAGTGGGGACCCGCGCCGATCTTCAGGAACGTTTTTCACATGCGCGCGCGGAGGGGGAGGATGTACTCATGCAGCCTAGGAACATGTCCATGAGCGGCGTCGTCGACCTCGCCGCGGTGAAGGCGGCCGGTGAGGCCAAGGCGAAGGCGGAGCAGGCCCGTGCCGAGTCCGCCCGTCAGGGCGGCGGCGGTGCCGAATCCCCCTCCAGCCTGGTGATCGACGTCGATGAGGCGGGCTTCGAGCGCGACGTCCTCCAGCGTTCCACCGAAGTCCCGGTCGTCATCGACTTCTGGGCCGAGTGGTGCGAGCCGTGCAAGCAGCTCAGCCCGCTGCTGGAGCGGCTGGCCCAGGAGTACAGCGGCCGGTTCGTCCTCGCCAAGATCGACGTCGACGCCAACCAGATGCTGATGCAGCAGTTCGGGATCCAGGGCATCCCCGCGGTCTTCGCGGTGGTGGCCGGCCAGGCGCTGCCGCTCTTCCAGGGCGCGGCCCCCGAGACGCAGATCCGCCAGACGCTGGACCAGCTCATCCAGGTCGCCGAGGAGCGCTTCGGCCTGACGGGCATCACGGTCGACACCGACGCCTCCCCGGACGAGTCGGCCGCCCCCGCCGCGGTGCCGCAGGGTCCGTACGACGCCGTGCTGGAAGCGGCCGTCCAGGCGCTGGACGCGGGCGACTTCGGCGGCGCGGTCCAGGCGTACAAGAACGTGCTGACCGACGACCCCGGCAACACCGAGGCCAAGCTGGGCCTCGCCCAGGCCGAACTGCTCCGCCGCGTGCAGGACATGGACCAGCAGAAGGTCCGCCAGGACGCGGCCGAGAACCCGGCCGACGTGACCGCGCAGATCGCCGCGGCCGACCTGGATCTGGTCGGCGGCCATGTCGAGGACGCGTTCGGCAGGCTGGTCGAGACGGTGCGCCGCACGGCGGGCGAGGACCGGGACGCGGTGCGGGTCCGGCTTCTTGAGCTCTTTGAGGTCGTCGGGCCGGATGATCCGCGGGTGACGGCGGCGCGTTCGGCGCTCGCGCGAGTGCTGTTCTGAGCCATGTTTGAAACGCCTGCGCGGTACGCGCTGTTCCGCCAGGTCTGACGGTTTTTGCGGCGACGGCGCTGACGAGGCGCCGTCGCCGTTTTGGCGACACAGTGACAAAACACGGCTGCGCTTTACCAAAACTTGGTAAATGGACGAGCTGTTACTCCCAGTAAATCAACCCACTTGTTCTGTCCGCTTATTGGCGGCTATCTCCCCCTCTGGCTCACCCCCTGGCTGCACCCTGTGTGGCCGGACGGCATCAGCCGGTCGTTGCGTGGTTATCGGGCCGTTACTAGCGGGTAACGAACCCCCTTGTGTCGCGGCCGGGAATGGACAACGATCGGCCACGCTCGGTCCAATACCGCACCAGCCCGGCCCCCAGTCGCGCCGCGGAACTTTGGGTCCCCACCGGGTCGACAGGCGGCAGTGGCGCCTGTCGTGGACAGGGGGGTTCCTGCCGAACGGCAGGGCCTGTCCAGCAGGTTGTGCGTGATCAGTCAGGCGCGACCAGTGGTTGTCGCTCGGGGGTGATCGCCGGTGTTTCGGACGCAGCTCGCGCCTGAAAGTACAGGCGCTCTCCTTACCGAGGACGTAGCACTTCTCCCACTCCCAAACGGGCCTGACGGTCCGGACCGGAGATGTACGTCCGAGAAGGAGGAAAGTCATGGAGTCAATGACTCGGGGCGGAACCAGATGGAAGCGGTTCGCCCTCGTCATGGTGCCCAGCGTGGCCGCAACGGCCGCGATAGGCGTCAGCTTGGCACAGGGGGCGCTCGCCGCGTCGTTCGCTGTGTCCGGCCAGGAGTTCAAGGTCACCGCCGGATACCTTGACGGCCATGGATTCGCCCAGTACGGCGGCGTTGACATGGGGTACAAGGACCTGAAGGGCGACGAGAAGGTCGCGCACCCCGTCGCGGTCTCGTCCTTCCAGAACGCCGAGATCACCGACATGTGCCAGTCGGTCGTCACCGATGTGCCGTTCCTCGGCAAGATCACGATGAGGCTCACGGCCGGTGACAAGGGCACGCCGGTCAAGGCCGACAAGCTCTACCTGGATGTGTCCGATCTGGGCGCGGGCAAGGCCAAGTTCACCAACATCGACATCGGCGTCGCGGCCAAGGACACCGACGGGGGCCGTGGTGGCAAGGGCCCCGCAGTCAAGGACAAGACCGTCCTGCCGAACGGCTTCGCCCAGCAAGCCGAACGGGCTGAGCTGACCAAAGTCGAGCAGACGGCCTGGGCGACCACTGCCGGCACGTTCGAGCTGAGCGGTCTGCACATGGGTCTGAAGCGGGGCTCCGGCGCCGGAGTCGAGTGCTACTGACGGTCATCCCGTCCGGGCGGGCGAGCAAAGCCTTCACAGCTTCGCCCGCCCGCCCAACTCTTCACACAGCAATGCCAGTTCCAGGGAGCTGTTTTCCATGAGCGCCGAGTCTGCAGTGTCACCGGGGCGGGACGAGCACCGCATCCGCGCCATCCGGCGGGGTTTTCGTACCTGGCGGGGCCAGCGGCCCTTCTGGGCGGGTCTGTTCACCCTGTTCGGCGGAATCCCCATCGCCTACTTCCCGTACGCGACCTTCAAGCTCGGTCACATGACGCTCGCGATGCAGACCACCGCGGGCGCCGGCGCACTGATCATCGGCGTACTGCTGATGACGCTGGGCCTCACGATGTGGTTTCACTCCATCGTCCGGGTCTTCGCGGGCGTCGCAACGATTCTGCTGGCGCTGGTCTCCATCCCGATCGCCAACATGGGTGGCTTCTTCGTCGGCTTCCTGTTCTCCCTCATCGGCGGCGCCCTCTCGCTCTCGTGGGTACCGGGGAAGCCCGTCGCGGAGTCGGCTCCGGTCGAGAAGGCGTCGACGCCCGCGCCCGACCCCGCCGAAGCACCCGTAGCGGAGCAGCAGTTGGACGACTACGGCGTGGGCGCGCACGAGACCAACATCGAAGTCAACGGCGGGAGGAACAGTGCCGGGTGATGTCACACCGCTGAGCACGGCTGGGAGCGATGGGACGCAGGCCAGAAAGGGGCCGCGGCACGCGGCTCCCCGTAAGCCCCTGCTGACCAAGCTCCAGATGCCGGCCGGTAAGGCGATAGCCCTGGCAGCGATGCCCACCGCCGTCTTTCTCGGCATGGGCCTCACCCCCAAGCTGGCACTCGCCGACGACAAGGACATCCCCTTCGCTCCGGGTCCGTGCGTGACTCGCTCGGACGAGCCGGCGGAGTCCGAGTCGCCCAAGCCGTCGGAGTCGGCGGAGCCTTCCGAGTCGCCGTCGGAGAAGCCCGCCCCGAGCGCCAGTGAGCCGACGGGCGACAAGCCCGCCGACGAGCCGACGCCGGAGACGACCCCCTCCGCTTCTGAGTCCCCGGACGCGAAGACGGGCGCGACAGCTCCGACTCCGACTCCCACGCCTACGCCGAGCGAGACCAAGACGACGAACCCGCTGGACCCGCTGGGTGTCGGCGACGCGATCAAGGACCTGCTCGACGGCCCCGACCCGGAGCCCACGGCCACCGCGACGCCGAGCGCCCCGGCGACAGCCGCGCCCGCCGACGAGCCGACGTCTTCGACGAATCCGACCACCGAGCCGTCCGAGAAGCCGTCCACCAACCCCGTCGAGAAGGTGGACGACGCGGCGGACACGGCCAAGGACGCCATCAAGGAAGCGGCGGACAAGGCCGGAGCGACGACCGAGGAGCTGGACGACGCGGTCAAGGGCCTCGACCCCAAGAAGGACGAGGACATCCCGGACGGCGCCAAGCCGCGCTTCCCGTGTCCGACCGCCGACCCGAAGGCACTCGCCGCCGCGGATTTGGAGCAGGGCATCCCGCTGCTCCCGGACGACCCCTGGATTCTCGAGAGCTCGCTGCTCACCCTGAAAGGCCTGGACTACAAGGGCATCGTCGAGGTCAAGACGGGCAGCGGCAAGGTCAAGAAGGTGCTGAAGTTCACGGCTTCGGGCGTCGACATCAAGGACCTCCACCAGCTGGTGGTCGGCCCGAACGGCACGACCGGGCATGTCGAGGCGGGCAAGGGCTCCACGTCGACGATCAGCGACGGCACGGTGACGATGTACACGGAGGAGCTGAAGGGCAACCTCTTCGGCCTCATCCCGATCACGTTCAGCCCGCAGACGCCTCCTCCGCTGAATGTGCCGTTCGCCTTTTTCACCAACGTGAAGGTGACGCAGGCGGGCCAGTTCGGCGGGACGCTGACGGTGCCGGGCCTGCACAGCTACTTCACCGGTGGCAACGCCAACTGACTTTCCGGGAGCCGCGGAAAAGACTGTGGGCCGCACCTCTTGCGAGGGGTGCGGCCCACAGTCGTAACCAAAGCCGCTCGGATCGGTACGAGCTATGGTCCGCACCGACTGAACGGTGCGGACCACAGGCTGGTTTGGTACCCCGTTAGGGATACAGACCGAGCTCTACTCTGTCGATCGCGGTGACCAGATGAACTCCTGGATCGGACCGAATGGGCTTTCGGCAGTGCGGCTGAAGTTCAGCCAGCGTTCGTATGCGCCGGCACCCTGGAGGCGGATCCCGAAGAAATATCCGGGATCAGCGAAGAGACGCAGCGAATTCTCGAACTCCAACTCGGCGCACCTGATCCTTCCCGCGGACGGATCGGACCCGTTGCTGAGCGCATAGCGGATCTTCGTGATGCGGAATGACGAGTAGTCGTCGCCGAGGAAGAGCTCCCCGTAGGAACTCATGGCGAACTCTTCGTCCTCCCCTTCCAGTGCCTTCGGGGCTCCCGGGGCCTCGACCAGCTGGACGTTCAGTTGATCGTCGGAGTGGAGTACCTCCATCCGCACGAAGTCGCTTTCCCGCACGAGGTACGCCGTGTCGGCCATGGGAACAAAGCGCGGATAGGTGCCATCCCGGTCAATGAAGCCAGGAACCTGGATGTCACAGACCGGTGCCTCTGCCAGCGAGGCAAACAGAGCCTCGATCTCTTCCATTTCTCCGTGCTCCTGTCGCTCACAGCATGCGGATTCTCAGGTCCATGCCCGCGCCTGCTTCGAGCAGCGTCTGCCACTCGCCACCCGGCTTCAGCACCATCGTCAGGCCTTCGCCACGGAAGATGAGCTTGGCGGGGTAGGTTCCGTCGGCGTCCGGGTGAGGGAGGGTTCCCATGCCCTTGTACTTGAACCGTCCCGACCTCACGAGCTCGAACAGATCGGCAAGGAACTCCGCTCCGGACAGCAGCCGCAGAATGTCCGTGTCATCGGAAGCGGTCCGCACCGCGCCGGCCTGCGGCCGGATGCCAGAGCGGAGGGCTGTCGAACCGCCCGGCGGCATCGTTCCGGGTGTGGACCGGATCAGATCTGTCCGCTCGCGGTCCACGCACGGAGCTTCTCCGGGTTGCGGACCGCCCAGATACGGCTGATGCGGCCGCGGGTGATGTCGAACGCGGCCACGGTCACGGGGACGCCGGTGTGCTGGGCAACCAGGCCGGGCCGGCCATTGACCGTCCGCTCCAAGAGCGTCAGTCCAGGGGCTATGTCGGCGATGTGGATCAGGTACTGGGCGATGGTCTTGCCGCCCTCGACCGGGCGCAGGACGGTGCCGACCAAGCCGCCGCCATCGGCGGTCATCGTGGCGTCGGGGTCGAGGAGACCAATGAGGGCCTCGATGTCCCTGGACTCCCAGGCCTCCTTGAAATGCCGTACCAGACCGGCCTGCCCGGCTGCCGGAGCCGCCGGGGTCGGCGCGGCGCGGATGCGCCGACGGCCGGAGGACGCCAGCTGGCGGCAGGCCGCAGGCGTCCGGCCGATCATCTCGGCGACCTCGGCGAAGGGGTAGCGGAAGACGTCGTGCAGGATGAACGCCACGCGTTCGGCCGGAGTCATCGACTCCAGTACGACGAGGAAGGCCA
Organism: Streptomyces sp. NBC_01481; assembly: GCF_026339995.1. Classification (GTDB taxonomy): domain Bacteria; phylum Actinomycetota; class Actinomycetes; order Streptomycetales; family Streptomycetaceae; genus Streptomyces. The sequence continues at coordinate 806,193 of NZ_JAPEPT010000005.1, forward strand.
TGTTTACCGACTCGTCCAGGGTGATCCGGTCGGCGGGGTCGGCCGGCTCGGCCCTGCCGCCGACCGCCCGACCGCTGATCCACTCCGTACGGTCGGGCAGCGGCTCGGGTATCCATGTGCCGACGTAGCGCTCGCGCCGGGCCCGCGCCGAGCCGAGCACGTCCAGGCATACGCGGCTGGCCACCGTCGTCAGCCAGGCGCCGGGCGATGCGATGGCCTCCTGCTGCTGCGACGACATCGCGTACCAGCGGGTGTAGGTCTCCTGCACGGCGTCCTCGGCCTCGGTCAGCGAACCGAGCAGCCGGTAGGCGAGATTGATCAGCTGGCGCCGCTCGCCGACGATCGCGCGCAGGTCCGGCTCGGACCGGTCGTGCCCTGACTCGGACCGGTCGTGCCCTGACTCGGACCGGTCGTGCCCTGACTCGGGCTGGTCGTGCTCTGGCTCGGATGGGGTGCTCATGGTCACGACCGCTCCTGGTACTTCTCGTCCGCTTCCGCTCTCGCCCCTTCGACGAAACACGGCACCGGATTGTGAGGCCGGCGCCTCGCCTGACATTTCGCGGGCCTGCGTCGTCGGACCGCCGAGACACCGCCGATCCACCGCCGCGAGGCAGAAGAGGGGGACCACATCATGGCCGTACAGACGACGACAGCACCGGGCAGATTCACGTTCCTGCACGTCGCGATCGCCTTGCAGACCTTGGCCCTCCTCCTCCAGGCGGTCACCGCCGGACTACTGCTGTCCTCGTCCCACGGGGAGGTGCTGCACAGCGTCGGAGCGCGCGTGATGTACGGCGCGTCGATGCTGTACGTGCTCGCCGCGATCCTGGCGTGGCGGCCGGGTGGCGGCTCGCCCCGCCCCATCCTGTACGCGTCCGGCTTCCTCGCCCTCGCCTCGGTGCAGGTGGTCCTCGGCATCGCGCACAAGCCGGCGCTCCATGTCCCCCTGGGCGTCCTCATGTTCGGCCTGAGTGTGCTTGCGCTGCGCCAGGTCCTGTCCAGCGCCCCCGGCGTCAACCCACTGCTACGTACCCCGTGACGCTGCCAGGCGTTGAGGTCCGTTGACTCCCCAACTCTCATAGCATGCTTGCGCCTTGGGGTGAGCCGAGTCGACGAGCAGCTCGGCGATGTCTTCGTTCAGGTCCGCCGGCGATGCGTCGTGAACCTGGTCGGCCACCCAGGCTGGCGCAAGGCACCGGGTCACCATCGCCCTCCCGACTCGCTCTTGGTCTCGAAGTCGCGATGGTCGGGGATCTTCGCTGCCCGACATCCCTTCCGGTCCGAGGTCGAGGCTTTGGGCCGGATACGCGTATGCGGAGGCATCCCCGCGGCACGCAGACCGGCGACCCCGGCGTGCAGCCTGGGCCACGCGTCCCTCTGCCGTGGATGGGTTGCTTATCGGTCAACTTTCAGGCCGATAAGCATCGTTACCTCCACTCTATCTTCACAGCAGCCACACAGGTAACCCCCGTCGTGACCACGGAATTTACGCATGCCGGATCGAGAGGACTCCTGGAAGTGCCTCGCGTCATGAGCTCCGGACGCTGAAGTCACCTCTTGCTCAAAGGCGTTGACCTGTGCCTATGGTGATCGCCGCGCGCGTGGTGGACCTTGACCGCTCTGCCATGACGCGCGCACGTCATCGGCGGCCGGGGGGACAGTGCCGCCACGGGGAGGGATGGACCGTCATGCCGCCATATCGGCTCACTGCGCACGCCGCCTCAGTATCGGCGCCTTCTGCTGCCCCGGTCCCCGCGCCGTGACCGCGGGCTGATCCGCGCGCATTGCCGCCCACTCTTCGGACGGGTACCCCCGCCTGCCCTCATTTCGCTGTGAAGGAATGCCGTCTTGCGCCCCAGACCAGGGTTGTTCAAATCCAGATCACGAAGATCCGCAATATTCACCCCCGTCATCACGTCCGTCGCCACCCTGGCCGTCCTCGGTGGCCTGGCCGTCCAGCCCGACCTGCTCGCCCGTGACACCGGACAACGCACTGAGCCGGCGGGCGACTCCGACGACTGGTTCGAGGACACGGCCGCCGAGCAGTTGCGGCAGGACCAGTGCCTGATGGCCGATGTGCTGCGCCTGGGCGGGCCGTCCATGGCGGCCATCGCGCAGGACGGCCTCAACCAACCGCAGGACAAGCTGCACGCGCTGGCCAACCGGGAGCACTGGGAGAAGACCCCGCTCGCCGAGGCGTACGACAAGGACCGGGACGCGGCGTCCAAGGAAATGGACAGCCTCAACGCCCTCTGGAACACCTGGAAGAAGCCGCTTGAGGGGCTGGAGAGGCCTCCCATAGCGGACTTCCACGAACCTCCGGGCGGAACGGGGGATGACAGGGGCACCTTCTATCACCAGACCGGTCTGACGAAGTGGGTCGCCGACCGGTACTGGAAGAGCGACTTCGACTTCTACGAGGACCCCACCCCCAAGGCCGACGAGCAGACGGTCAAGGCCGTCAAGGATCTCGGCGCACCGCTGTACGGCAAGGACCCCGACCCGAACCTGCCCGGGTGGGACCGTGCACTCGATGAGCGGAACGCGTTCGGGTATCTGTCGGGTTCGTCCCTGGAGCCGATGGGTGCGGACAACGCCCGTATCTTCCTCGCCTCCGGCGGCTTCCCCCGCACCGCCCCGCAACCGGGCACGGCGGAGTACCGCATCGCGGTCGAGGACCTGAAGACCAGGTTCGCATCGTGCGCATGGCGTGACCCGATCGACCCGAACAAGGCGCTGGGTGGGATTGCCGACACTGCCGCCGGGGAGTGGCAGCGGGAGGTCGCCTCCCAGCAGGTGCAGCGCAACCAGATCCTGAACGCCAACAAGGACGCCACGAAGTCCCTCGCCACAGGTGCGAAGTCGCTGGGCGACCTGCTGGGGCACTCCTGGGTCGCCGACCACCTCGCCCGCTGGCAGGACCACTGGGCAGCGGGCGGTGTGGGCTGGATCGGTGACAGCTATGTGACGATCGAGGTGCCGGGCGCCAAGGGCAACTGCCTGGACGTCGCGGGCGGTGCCAAGACCAACGGCACGCCGGTCCAGATCTATACCTGCAACGGCGGCGCCGCCCAGCAGTGGACGATCGAGGGCAGCGAGGACGACCTCCACCTCCGCAACGTCGGCTCGTTCAAGTGCCTGGATGTGGCCGGGAACGCGTCGGCCAATGGCACGAAGATCCAGATCTCGGACTGCTACAAGTCCAACGGGCAGTCGTGGAAGGGCGACGTCCGTGCCGCCTCGCCCCTGAAGAGCCTGTCCACGGGAAAGTGCCTGGACCTGAGTGCGTTCACCAAGAGCACGGACGCGCGGCTGTGGGACTGCAAGGACGCCAGTGGGCAGAAGTTCCTGATCAAGCCGTCCGGCCACAAGGGCACGGACACCCTGTCGTACCCGGACAAGGCCCAGTTCGACAAGGCGAAGAAGGGCATAGCCGACACCCAGGCCGCGGCGAAGAAGCAGCTCGCTGCGATCAAGGCGCAGTTGGAGAACGCCAAGAAGTCGGGCGCCACATCGGATGCCGCCGAGAAGGCCGCGTACGCCACCGCGGACGCGGCTGGTGCGCCGCGGGGCCGTGGTCTGCTGGTGGGTCAGCAGAAGGCGCAGGTCACCAAGGGCATCGTGGCGGCGCTGACGGCGATGGTGAAGGCGGGTGAGACGGCGGAGGCCGCGACGCGGGCGTCCGCCGGTGACAGCGACACGATCGCGCAGCGTGCGCTGGCTCAGGCCGCGCAGGTCAACGCGGAGTTCCGCAAGGAAGCCGCGCACACCGCCGAGTTGCAGGCGAAGGCCGCGGCCGATGCGGCGAAGATCCACCGCGACAACGCGAAGAAGGACAAGGAAACCGCGGAGGCCAAGCTCGCCGAAACGGTGAAGGCTGAGGCAGACGCCAAGGCGGCTGCCGCCGACGCGCACGCCAAGCGGCTCGCCGCCGAGGCCGAAGAGGCCACGGCGAAGGCGGAGAAGGAGACCGCCGCCGCCAAGCAGGCCGAGGCGGCCCAGCACAAGCAGAACGCCCAGGCCGAGGCGACGAACGCCAAGGACGCCAAGGAAAAGGCCGAAGCCGCCGAAGCGACCGCGGTTGAGAAGAAGAACGGCGCGGTCAAGGCACGCGACAACGCCCGTGATCTCAACGCCGACGCGTGGGACGCCGCGCAGAAGGCGGACGCAGCCCGCGCCAAGGCGGACGCCAAGGAGGCGTACGCCGAGGCCCATGAGTCCGACAGCAACGCCCAGGAGTCCAGGGCGGCCGCGAACGCGGCTGCCGCGCATGCGGACGACGCCGAAGCAGCGGCTGGCCGGGCCCGGTCCGAGGCCAACGCCGCCACCCAGGCAGCCGCGGACGCGGACGCCGCAGCCACCCGTGCCGAGGCGGCCGCCAAGCGGTCCCGGGCGAACGCGGACGCCGCTCAGGCCGCCAAGCTGAAGGCCGATGCCGCGGTGCGGACCGCGACCAGTGCCGCTGCCGACGCCATCGAGGCGTCCGAGCACGCCTCCGAAGAGGCCAAGGCGGCCGTCAAGCTGGCCGACGAAGCAGAGAAGCTGGCCAAGACCGCCAAGTCCCAGGCGGACGAGGCATTCAAGGAGGCCGGCAAGGCCCTGGCCGCCTCGGCGAAGGCCGCGGGCTTTGCCTACGTCACCGCGCAGGCCGCGGTCGACGCGGGCAACGCCGCCGCGCAGGTCGCCAAGCCGGCGAACGACGCGATCCAGCTCGGCTCCCCGTACGTCACCACGGACTCGGCCGCGAGCCTGGTCGTGCTGACCGGGCAGGCATCCAAGTCCATCGCCGACCAGCAGAAGGCCGTCGCCGACGCCCACGCCAAGAACGCGCAGGCCGAGGCCGCCGCGGCCAAGAACCTCGCCGACCAGGCAACGGGCGACGCGAAGATCGCCTACCAGTACGCGGCCAACGCCGCTGGCCATGCGGCCACCGCCCGCGGCTACTCCAAGGAGGCCCTCGGCTACGCGGCCGACGCCGCCGCAGCCGCCTCAAAGGCCTCGGCGTCACTGGCCCGCACCATCGAATACGACCGCAAGGCCACCGAAGACGCCGACGCCGCCGACAAGTCGGCAGGTCGCGCCGAAGGCTACGCCAAGGACGCACGCACCTCCGCCGACCAGGCCGCCCTCGACGCTCAGGCCGCCCGTGACGCCGCAGCCGCGGCGGAGCAGTCCGCCAAGGACGCACGCGCAGCCGCGACACGTGCCGACGCAGCCGCCACAGAGGCCGAACAGGCGGCCAAGGACGCGCTGAAGTACGCCGAGGAGGCACAGAAGGCAGCCGAGGAAGCCGCACGCAACGCCGCGAACAAGCAGGTCTCGACCGGTGCGGGAACCGGAGTCGGCGGCACGTGGTACGTCGTCGACGAGGACAGCATCGAGATCACCGACGCCAAGCAGCACGACCCCTGCTTGATCACGATCGGCTTCGAAGGCTGCACCACCACGTTCACGGTCACCTTCAGCGCGGTGGTCGACTTCTTCCTCTGCGCCAACCCCGATACGACGGCCAGCGGCGGCGTCTGCCCCAAGCGGGACACGCTGCTCATCGAGAGCAAGCGCATCCCCGGCCTGAAGAAGGACGTCACCCGCTACTTCTCCAAGCTGGAACTCATCCAGCAGACCCTCGCCTACCAGGTAATCAAGGCGGTCCTGGTCCAGGACTTCGTCGACTGCTGGCACGGCAGCGTCAGCGGCTGCGCCTGGGCCGCGAGCAACTTCATCCCCGGCAAGGCGCTCGGCAAGGTCTTCGAAGGCCTCCGGGCCCTGGACGCTGCCATGAAGACCGGCGTCGGGGTACGCGATGCGTTCAAGGCCCTCCAGGTCCTCGACCTGGATCCCGGGACCCTCGCCAAACTCAACGCCACCGTCAACGCCTATGAAGACCTGTATACCGCCTGCAAGGTGAACAGTTTCCCCGGCACCACCCGGGTCCTGATGGCGGACGGCTCACACCGGCCCATCAGCCAGGTGGGCGTGGGGGACCTCGTCAAGGCCACGGATCCGGCTTCCGGCCAGATGCGGGTCCGGCAGGTCACCGACACCTTCAAGCACGACACCCAGCGGCTGGTGGACATCACCGTCGCCGGCGGGGGGAAGCTCTCCAGTACCGTCGGCCACAAGTTCTACGTGATGGACCGCGGATGGACGCTGGTCTCCGACCTGCGCGTCGGCGACCGCCTGCGCACTCCGGAAGGCTCCGTCCGCGCGGTGACCGCCCTCCACGACCGCTCCGGCCTGGCTCCGCGCACGGTCTACGACCTCACGGTCGACGACTTGCACACGTTCTTCGTGCTGGCGGGCGCCACTCCGGTCCTCGTGCACAACTGCAAGCTGGCCCTGGGGTGGCAGAACAAGGGCAAACTCGACGAGTGGGCAAAGCTTCCCGAGAACAAGTTCACCACCCTGTCCGAGGCGTCCGCGAAAAACTTCGCACGGATGGCGGAAATGGCCATCGCCGACCCGAAGGTGACGCTCCACGTCAACATGACGGGACTGAACGAGCTTGGAGGCTTCATGGCGGCAGCCCAGCGCGGCCTGAGGGCCGGCGAGGCTGGACACGCCACGGACTACGAGATGGCCATGATCGCGAGGGCTCTTGTCAACGGTCAGCGCCCGTGGAGTTCGATCAAGTTCTACTCTCCTTCGGGGCCGGATGGAGCTATGCGGCTGAATCCCTCGACAGATATGCCGGATCTATCGGTACTGAAGGGAGATCTTGACCCCTTGAAGCCTTCGATCCTCGGATCCTGCCACTGCTGAGGAAGTCGAATATGAACACCCATCGGAAAGACCCGTATCCGGACGTGGCCGCTTCGGGCGGCCTTGTATCGGCGATGAAAGAGGCGGCGACGCTGCGGGGAGGTGAAATCTGGCCGGCGCCCTCGACCGCCGACGCCATCATTGTCGAGACGGCAAGGGGTCTCGTGTCGGTCGATCCCGCAACCGAGGAGCGCCTGTTCCGGGTGCGTGTCCATATTCCCGGGTTCACCTGGGACATTCCCGGATTCACCTGGGAGATCGGCTCGACGGACGATTTCGGGCTGCTGGTGGAGGCGGTTGCCGCATGGCGGGAAGGTGTGCCGTTCGACGAGTTGGCGGCGAGATTCACGTTCCTGGAGCTCGACGAATTCGCCAGGGCGCTCGAAAGCGGCGAGCCTACCTCCTCGCAGTGGTCCGATCTCCTGTCGTCCGACTTCCACCGGAGACAACGGAGCCTTCTGCGTCGCCTCCATGCGGACGAGGTACTGCGGCACATTTTCCCGACGATCTCGCACGGTGCCGTCCGCTTGCGGGTGGATCTGTTCGACGGGGCGAGCCGTCAGGTCCTGGTGCACGAGCTGGACGGGGAGCGCTATGAGGTCGTTCGCGTCGGGGTGCCCGGGGCCGACTGGGTCGAGGTGCCGACCGGTGATCTGATCGCCTACCTGCGAGCTGCCTTGAACGAACAGTGATCTCGACAGATCGATGAAGTCGAAACCCCGCCAGGTAATCCCTGGCGGGGTTTCTTCGTGCCTCACGGTCGAGCGGAACGGGTGATGGCTACGCCCGGCTTTGCGGCCCGCACCCTAGTGCCAAGGGTGCGGGTCGCCGTCGTTCGCCGGTCGACCGGGGGCGCGCGGGTCGCCCTCGGCGGCCGCCGTGACGAAGGCTGCGAAGGCGGCGGGGGTGACGGTGAAGGCGGGGCCGTCGGGGTTCTTGGAGTCGCGGACGGCGATACGGCAGGGCTGTGCGGCGACCTCGATGCACTCGCCGCCGGTCCCTCCGCTGTACGACGACTTGCGCCAGGCGGCGGCGCCGAGCGGGGTGCACTCCACGCAGTCGCCGCCGGTGCCTCCGCTATAGCTGGACTTGCGCCACAGCACGCCTGTCAGGTTCTGGTTGGTCCCCATAACGTTCCTCCCGTACGCAGGCGATCAGCGTCGCCGAGTCCTCCACCGAGAGGGCCGCAGCCTGCAAGTGATCGTAACGGTGCGCACAGTCCCTGACTGTCTCCGGGTTGGCGGTCACATGAGCCGAGCCATAGCTCTCTGCGTAGACGATATCCGGGTCCCCTTCGAACCTCAGGACGGTGAACGACCCAACCGTCGCCGGGTGTTGACCCGCATGGAAGGGGAGCACCTGGATACGGACCTCACGCCGGTCCCGGAAACTCAACAGATGGAGGAGTTGATTCCGCATGATGTCGCGGCCGCCGAACGGCCGGTGCAGCACCGCTTCGTCCAGCACCACCCAGACCAGCGGCGGGCGCTCCCGGCTCAAGATGCGCTGGCGCTCCATCCTCGCGGCGACCGCCTCATCGAGCCGGTCCGACCATCCAGCCTGAAGCACCGCACGCGCATAGTCGGGCGTCTGCAGCAGCCCGTACACCAACTGCGCCTGGAACGTGGAGATGTACGCCGCCCGCGCCTCCATTTCCGCATACGCCTGGAACCAGCTCGGCAACTGGCTCCGCAACACCAACCCCACCAGCCGTGAGAACACCCCGCCCGTCCCCAGCGCCGCGTCAACGCGCTCCGAGAAGTCCCGCGTCGGCACCTTCCTCGCCGTCTCGATCTGGCCGATGAGTGACGCCGTACAGAAGACGCTGACGCCCAGCTCGCCCTGCTTCAGCCCGGCGTCCTCTCTCAGGCGGCGCAGTTCGGAGCCGTAGTAGTCCAGCGGTGATGCGCTGGGATCCAGGTCGCGGATGTTGACCACGCGGCGGTCACCCCCAAGCTCACGCCTCGCGGCGTTCGTTTCCGTACGTAGCCGACAGTAACCGCGACGCTGCACGCTGGTGACATGAATCGCGCAACGGAGTGCCCACCAGCGGCAATGAGCGAGAGCTACCGCGCGGGCTTCACCGGCGGTGAGGACTCGGCCCGGCACATGCCACGCATCCTGCGGCGGCCGGCCGGCCGGCCGGCCGGGCTGCGGGCCGAGGTCGCGGCCGAGCACGGCGCTCGCCAGGCAGCGGCAGGAGGCCAGGGGCCGGGGCGACTTTTCGGGCGCGACCGGCGCGAGCGTGGAGATCCGTAATCACACCCACACTGAGTGGGTGGGGCGGAGTGCCGAGCCGACGGTGGCGATCACTTCCGGGTGCCCTATGCGCGCAGCGCCCCCATGCCTGCTTGGATTCGGTGTATTTTGCGGGTACTGGGCGGCCGATTACCCCGCGCACGGGCGGGCACCAGCCACCGCCGGTCTGGTACAGGAGGAAGCCGTATGACCACGCAGCCCATACTGCCCACCGCGCCGGTCGAGCCTCCCCCCATGCGGACCCTCGGCGAGGTCCGAGCGGCTCTCGCCGCCGGGCTGGGGTTTCCGGGTGATCTTGCGCGCATGGAGGCCGAGCTGGCGGCCACCTTGGAGCGTGTGGAGTACACCGATCTGCATGAGGTGTCGGAGATCATCGCCTCCTACCGAGGGCACGTCCTGACACGTTGCTCCCCCGGATTCGACGAAGCGCTCGCCGAAGGAATTGAGCTCGCGCTCGGTCTCAAGGAGAGCAGGGGACAGGGGGAGCGTTGACCGGGGAGGAAGAGCAGCACGTCATCGCCGAGTTCACCGGCACGGCCCGCAAACGCGTCGAGCAGATGGGTGGGCGTGCCGCCGACGTGGTGCATGAGTTGCGGGCGGAGCTGGAAGTGACTCCGCGCCTCGGACGTATGGTCGGTGTCGTGAAAGGCGGCACCGAGATCTGGGTGACGCGGACCGAACCGCGTGAATCTCTGCCCGGCCTGAGCGTCACGTACGTGTACACGCCGGAGCCGCCGCCGCCCACCGCTGTGATCGTCTCGGTGGTGCCCGACGACGGGGACGACGCCAAGGCGTGAGCGGCAGGGCGCCTGAACCATTGTGAGCCGTAATCCGAGAGGGAGTACGGCCTGCTTGCCGACGAGCTCGCCGGCGGCAGAAGGAGGCACAGGAATGACCACCTTCCACTCCTGGGACGACGTCAAGCGTGAGGTCTTCGACGCCGAGGACCTCGATGCGATCGCTGCCGGAGCTCAGCGCATGGTGGCTGAAGCTCGCGCGCACCGGCTGGCCGAGATGCGGAAGCAACTCGGCCTCACGCAGAGCGAGGTAGCGGCTCGGATGCACGTGCGACAGGAGCGGGTGTCGGCGATCGAACGAGGGAACACAAAGGCGGCGGAAGTCGGAACGATCGCCGCCTACGTCGCTGCACTCGGGGGCCGGCTGGAGATCGTCGCGAACTTCGACGGCACCCGGGTGGTCGTCGCCTGAGGGCCGGAGAGTCGAGTACCCCCTGCTCGGGTGAGGCCGACCAGCCCCGCCCGTTGGCAAAGCCCGAGGGCGGTACCCCGGCCAATCCGGGGTACCGCCCTCGCCAACTCTGCAGGCGCGTGCGACTACTTCGCGTCCACCCCGCCCAAGTGGTGCACCCGCACCATGTTCGTCGTCCCCGGTACCCCCGGCGGCGACCCCGCCGTGATGATCATGATGTCGCCCTCGTTGTACCGCTGGAGCTTCAGCAGTTCCGCGTCCACCAGGTCGACCATCGCGTCCGTCGTCTCCACGAACGGTGCCAGGAAGGACTCCACGCCCCAGCTCAGCGTCAGCTGGTTGCGCGTCGAGGCGTCCGTTGTGAAGGCCAGGATCTGCTGCTCCGCGCGGTAGCGGGACAGCCGGCGGGCCGTGTCGCCGGACTGGGTGAAGGCCACCAGGGACTTGGCGCCCAGGAAGTCCGCGATCTCGCAGGCCGCACGGGCCACCGAACCGCCCTGGGTACGGGGCTTCTTGCCCGGGACCAGGGGCTGGAGGCCCTTCGACAGGAGCTCTTCCTCCGCCGCGACGACGATCTTCGACATCGTCTTGACCGTCTCGATCGGGTACGCGCCGACCGAGGACTCGGCCGACAGCATGACCGCGTCCGCCCCGTCCAGGATCGCGTTCGCGACGTCGGACGCCTCGGCGCGCGTCGGGCGGGAGTTGGTGATCATCGACTCCATCATCTGGGTCGCCACGATCACCGGCTTGGCGTTGCGGCGGCACAGTTCGATGAGGCGCTTCTGCACCATCGGGACCCGCTCGAGCGGGTACTCGACGGCCAGGTCGCCGCGCGCCACCATCACGCCGTCGAACGCCATCACGACGTCCGCCATGTTCTCGACGGCCTGCGGCTTCTCCACCTTGGCGATGACCGGGACCCGGCGGCCCTCCTCGTCCATCACCTTGTGGACGTCCTTGACGTCGCTCGCGTCCCGTACGAAGGACAGCGCCACCAGGTCGCAGCCCATACGGAGCGCGAAGCGCAGGTCCTCGACGTCCTTCTCCGAGAGCGCGGGGACGTTGACCGCCGCGCCGGGCAGGTTGATGCCCTTGTGGTCGGAGATGACGCCGCCCTCGACGACGATCGTCTTGACCTGGGGGGCCGCGACCTCGACGACCCGCAGCTCGACGTTGCCGTCGTTGATCAGGATCTGGTCGCCCTTGGACACATCGCCCGGCAGGCCCTTGTACGTGGTGCCGCAGATCGACTTGTCGCCGGCGACATCCTCGGTGGTGATGGTGAATTCGTCGCCGCGGACCAGTTCGACCGGCCCCTCGGCGAAGGTTTCCAGACGGATCTTGGGGCCCTGGAGGTCGGCGAGCACGCCCACCGCCCGGCCGGTGTCCTCGGACGCCTTGCGCACGCGGTGGTACCGCTCCTCGTGCTCAGCGTGGGTCCCGTGGCTCATGTTGAAACGGGCCACGTTCATGCCGGCCTCGATGAGCGCTTTCAGCTGCTCGTAGGAGTCGACGGCGGGGCCCAGTGTGCAAACGATTTTGGAACGGCGCATAAGGCGGATCCTATCGGTTTGTTTCGATGCGGAATATTCCGTCTGGTGGAATGTACAAATGGGCGGTGTTCCGCTCAGGCGTTGCCCTCGGCGGAAACGCCTGTGACCAGTGCAAATGTCTGCCGGGCGATCTCCAGCTCCTCATCGGTCGGGACCACAGCCACCACAACTCGGGCATACGGCGCCGAAATAATTCGTGCCTCGTCCGAGCGGGCGGCGTTCAGCTCGGCGTCCAGTACGAGTCCCAGCTCCTCCAGACCCGCGACGGCAGCCTCGCGCACCGGCGCCGCGTTCTCGCCGACCCCGGCCGTGAACGCGATCGCGTCCACCCGGCCGAGTACCGCGTAATAGGCGCCTATGTACTTCTTCAGTCGGTGAATGTAGATGTCGAAGGCGAGCCGAGCGCGCTCGTCGCCCTCCTCGATCCGGCGGCGGATCTCCCGCATGTCGTTGTCGCCGCACAGACCCACCAAACCGCTTCTCTTGTTGAGCAGTTCGTCGATGTCGTCCATCGACATTCCCGCGACCCGCTTGAGGTGGAACGTAACCGCGGGGTCAATGTCACCGGAGCGGGTGCCCATCACCAGGCCCTCCAGCGGTGTCAGCCCCATCGAGGTGTCCACGCACCGCCCGCCCGCCACCGCCGAGGCGGACGCGCCGTTGCCCAGGTGCAGCACGATGACGTTCACCTCGGAGGGGTCCTTGCCCAGCAGCGCCGCCGTCCTGCGCGAGACATACGCGTGCGAGGTGCCGTGGAAGCCGTAGCGGCGGATCCGGTGGGCGTCCGCCGTCTCCACGTCGATCGCGTAGCGGGCCGCCGACTCCGGCATCGTCGTGTGGAAGGCGGTGTCGAAGACCGCGACCTGCGGCAGGTCCGGTCGCAGCGCCTGGGCGGTACGGATTCCCGTGATGTTGGCTGGGTTGTGCAGCGGTGCCACCGGGACCAGCCGCTCGATCTCCGCCATCACCTCGTCGGTGATCACGGTCGGCGCGGTGAACTTCAGTCCGCCGTGGACGACCCGGTGACCGATCGCCGCCAGCTCGGGGGAGTCCAGGCCGAGCCCGTCCTGTGCCAGCTCGTCGGCGACCGCCTTCAGCGCCGTGTCGTGGTCGGCGATCGGGCCGCTGCGCTCGCGCCTCCCGGCGCCGCCGCCGAGCGGGGTGTGCACCAGTCGCGAGGTCTCCTCGCCGATCCGCTCGACGAGCCCGACCGCCAGGCGCGAGCTGTCCCGCATGTCGAGCAGCTGGTACTTCACCGACGAGGAGCCGGAGTTGAGGACGAGAATGCGGGTGGCGGTCATGCCGGGAGCTCCTGACCCTGGGACTGGATGGCGGTGATGGCGACCGTGTTCACGATGTCGCTGACGAGCGCGCCGCGCGACAGATCGTTCACCGGCTTGCGCAGGCCCTGCAGCACAGGGCCGACGGCCACGGCGCCGGCCGAGCGCTGCACGGCCTTGTAGGTGTTGTTGCCCGTGTTGAGGTCAGGGAAGATCAGCACCGTCGCCCGGCCCGCCACCTCGGACTCCGGCAGCTTCGTCGCCGCGACGGACGGCTCGACGGCCGCGTCGTACTGGATCGGTCCCTCGATCCGCAGATCCGGACGCGACTCGCGCACCAGCTTGGTCGCCTCGCGCACCTTGTCGACGTCCGCGCCCGACCCGGAGGTGCCCGTGGAGTACGAGAGCATCGCGATCCGCGGCTCCACGCCGAAGCGGGCCGCCGTCACCGCCGACTGGATCGCGATGTCCGCGAGCTGCTCGGCGTCCGGGTCCGGGTTGACCGCGCAGTCGCCGTAGACCAGAACCCTGTCGGCCAGGCACATGAAGAAGACGGACGAGACGATCGAGGCGTCCGGCTTTGTCTTGATGATCTCGAAGGCGGGGCGGATCGTCGCTGCCGTGGAGTGCACGGAACCCGACACCATGCCGTCGGCCAGACCCTCCTCGACCATCAGCGTGCCGAAGTAGTTCACGTCCGCCACCGCGTCGTACGCCAGGTCCACCGTCATGCCCTTGTGGGCCCTCAGCTGCGCGTACCGCTCGGCGAAGCTCTGGCGCAGCTCGGAGGTGGCCGGGTCGATCAGCTGGGTGGTGCTCAGGTCGATGCCCAGGTCGGCGGCCTTCTTGCGGATGACCTCGGTGTCGCCGAGGAGAGTCAGGTCGCAGACGTCCCTGCGCACGAGGACATCGGCGGCGCGCAGGACCCGGTCCTCGGTGCCCTCGGGCAGGACGACACGGCGGCGGTCGGCGCGGGCCTGCTCCAGGAGGTCGTGCTCGAACATCATCGGGGTGACGCGGCCACTGCGGGCCACCGATATACGGGCCAGGAGATCGCCGGTGTCGACATGTCGCTCGAAGAGGCCGAGCGCGGTTTCGGTCTTGCGGGGCGTGGAGGCGTTCAACTTGCCTTCGAGGCCGAACAGTTCGGCCGCGGTCGGGAAGCTCATGCCGGGCACCAGGACGACGGGGGTGCCGGGCGCGAGCCGGTTGGCCAGCGTGAGGATCTCCTCGCTCGGCCGCTCGTTCAGCGTCAGCAGTATGCCCGCGATGGGCGGGGTGCCCGCCGAGTGCGCGGCCAGCGCGCCCACCACCAGATCGGCGCGGTCGCCGGGCGTGACCACCATGCAGCCGGGGGTCAGGGCCCTCAGGAAGTTCGGCAGCATCGCACCGCCGAAGACGAAGTCGAGTGCGTCCCTGGCCAGACCGGAGTCGTCGCCGAGGAGGACGGTGGCGCCGAGCGCGTGGGTGATCTGGGCGACCGTGGGGGCCGCGAGCGCCGGCTCGTCGGGAAGGGCGTAACAGGGAACGGGGAGGCGGGCCGCCAGCCGCTCGGCTATGGACTCGCGCTCATCGGGCCGGACCCTGTTGACGACCATGGCGAGGACATCGCAGCCCAGGGCCTCGTACGCGCGGTAGGCATTGCGGGTCTCGGCCCGTACCAACTCGGCGGTCTGGCCCTTGCCGCCGACGACCGGGATCACCGAGGCGCCGAACTCGTTCGCGAGCCGGGCATTGAGCGCCAGCTCGTCGGGGAGCTGGGTGCCCGCGTAGTCCGTGCCGAGGACGAGCACGACCTCGTAGGCGCGTGCCACCTGGTGGAAGCGCTCGACGAGCCGGGAGACCAGCTCGTCGGTGCCCTTCTCGGCCTGCAGCGCGGAGGCCTCGTGGTAGTCCATTCCGTAGACGGACGCGGGGTCCTGCGAGAGCCGGTAACGGGCGCGCAGGAGGTCGAAGAGGCGGTCCGGGCGGTCGTGCAGCAAGGGGCGGAAGACGCCCACCCGGTCCACCTGGCGGGTCAGGAGCTCCATGACTCCCAGCTCCACGACCTGCCGGCCGTCCGAGCGGTCGATCCCGGTCACGTACACGCTGCGCGTCACGCGTGCTCTCCCGTCCATGCTGTCGCGTATGAGACGTACGAAAGGTGGTACCTACAAAAAAGCCGCACAGGGCGGCCTTGCCCTCTTGACAATACCTCCGGCGGTAGGTAGGGCGCCCGCCGGGCAAGGGTCGGTCGACGGGCTCGCGAGCGGGGTCCGAGTGCCATGCGGCTCAGTGGCTAGGGCCTGTCGTTTGGATCAGGCCGAACCCGGCAAGATCCGAACGACAGGCCCTGGGAGCGCGGGGTTCCCGGCGCGCGTGGAACAATCGAACCTGGGCTCACATGCATCACTGACGAGCAGGAGACACAGCACAATGCGTATCGGAGTGCTCACCGCAGGCGGCGACTGCCCGGGCCTGAACGCAGTGATCCGGTCGGTTGTGCACCGTGCTCTGACCGGCCACGGCGATGAAGTCATCGGTTTCGAGGACGGGTTCAAGGGTCTCCTCGACGGTCACTACCGCCCGCTCGACCTCAACGCCGTCAGCGGCATCCTCGCCCGCGGCGGCACGATCCTCGGCTCCGCCCGCCTGGAGCGCGGCCGGCTGCGTGAAGCCGCCGAGAACGCCGCGGAGTTGGCGAAGCAGTACGGCATCGACGCGCTCATCGCGATCGGCGGCGAGGGCACGCTCACCGCGTCCCGGATGCTCGCCGAGGCGGGCATGCCCGTCGTCGGAGTGCCCAAGACCATCGACAACGACATCTCCTCCACCGACCGCACCTTCGGCTTCGACACCGCCGTCACGGTCGCCACCGAGGCCATCGACCGGCTGAAGACCACCGCCGAGTCGCACCAGCGCGTGATGGTCGTCGAGGTGATGGGACGGCACGCGGGCTGGATCGCGCTGGAGTCCGGCATGGCGGGCGGCGCGCACGGCATCTGTCTGCCGGAGCGGCACTTCCAGGTCGAGGACATTGTGAAGATGGTCGAGGAGCGTTTCTCGCGCGGCAAGAAGTTCGCGGTGATCTGCGTCGCGGAGGGCGCGCACCCGGCCGAGGGCTCGATGGCGTACGAGAAGGGCGCGATCGACCAGTACGGCCATGAGCGCTTCCAGGGCATCGGCAACCGTCTCGCGGCGGAGCTGGAGCGCCGGCTCGGCAAGGAGGCCAAGCCGGTCATCCTCGGGCATGTGCAGCGCGGCGGCACGCCCACCGCGTACGACAGGGTGCTCGCGACGCGCTTCGGCTGGCACGCGGTGGAGGCCGTGCACAGCGGTGAGTTCGGCATGATGACGGCGCTTCGCGGCACGGACGTGGTGACGGTGCCGCTGGCGGAGGCGGTCACCCAGCTGAAGACCGTGCCACAGAACCGTATGTACGAGGCGGAGTCGGTCTTCTGAACCGGTGAACGGGCCGTCCGCCGACCGCGGTTGGAGCACGGTCGGCGGACGTGTCTGACGGTCTTGTGGGTCAGGACAGCTTGCCGTCGTAGTCCGGCAGCTTGAAGGTCCGCTCGGCGTGACCGCCGACCAGGTCGCCGGGCTTGTTGCCGACATTGGCGATGATCGTGTAGCCCTTGGCCTCGATCTCCGCCCGCTTCTCGGTCTTGTACGCGCTGACCTCGCCGAACAGGTCGGGCAGATCGCGTACGTACAGGCCGTCGACCGGGTAGCCGACCTTCTTGAGGTTGTACGAGGTGAGCGAGTAGATGATGCCGGGGCGGGCCGTGACGAAGAAGATGTCCACGCCGCGGGAGTCGGCGTAACGGACCAGGTCGAGCACCGGCTTGATCGCGGGGGTCGGGTACTCCCAGAAGTAGTGGAAGTCGGTCTCCAGCGAGGAGTTGTCGATGTCCAGGACCATCGCGAGGCGCTGTCCCGAGGCACCGGCAGTGCGCTGCTCGATGTAGGGGCGGGCCGTGGCGACGACTGCGGAGACGTCGCGCTGCCAGGTCGCGTAGTCGACGTCGGCGAGGAACGGACGGCTGGTGCTCGTCTGCTGCGAGGTGAGGGTGGGGGTCGCGGCGTTCGCTGTGGCGGTCACGGACGAGGTGAGGGCAAGCGCGGCGACCGTCACCGCCGCCCGGGTGGTCCATCTGCGTGCGTGCATGGGGGGTTCACTCCTGAGGGGTCCGGATCCGGGCGCGGAAGCGCCAGGGCCTCGGCATGATCGCGGCTGACGGTGGACGGAATGATGCGTTCCAGCTACCGGCTAGTAGCTTCGGCGTGACGGAAGGGGATACGCCGTCAGAACTGTTCGACGAAATACGGCTCGACGGTCATCCAGCCATTGCCGGAGGCGCCGTTGCGGCGGCCCTGGTCCTGCCTGGCCAGGGAGTACCAGGAGTCCACATAGTCCGGGTCGTCCGTGTACCAGGAGTCCGGAATGGCCGCGAGTACCGCGTCCACCAGGGGCGCGTAGACGCCCTGGTCGGTGAGGGTCAGCAGCGCGGTCGCGATGGCCTGGGCCAGAGCCTTGTAGTTCGTGTCGCCGTCGTCCTCCATCAGGACCACGTCGGCGAGGTTGTACTTGTAGTTGAACCACTTCACGAGGACCTGGTTCGGGTAGTACGTCTTCCCGTCGTCGTCGAGATACGGCATCTGCACCGTGTCGACGCGCGGGACGCCGTCCTGTCCCCAGCCGGTGACGATGGCGTACGTCTCGGCCCCGCCCTTGAACCACGGCTCCTGGTCGTCGGCCACGCCGATGGACGTGATCTTCGTCGTCCAGACACCGCTCGCGGCTGCCCCGGACGTGCCCTGCGCGATGGGCTTCTGCAGGGCCGGGACGGCCAGGCCCGCCTTCGCCAGTTCCCGGTCGAGGATGTCCAGGCCGGCCGCGAGAGCCTTGGACGTATCGATGTCGATGAGATACACGGGCCGGTCCGGCGTCCTGTTCGCATCGAGCCTGTGCCGGCGGCCGGCGCCGTCGTAGGCGGTGACCGACGCGCGGTCGTCGTCCTGTGCGGCGGCCGCCACCAGCGGCTTCACGCCCTTCGTGAGGCCGGCGCGCATCGAGGGGTCGGCGAGCCTGATACGGAGCAGCGAGCCGGTGCCCGCGCCCAGGCCCTTGGCCGCGGCAAGATCCTTGTTGGCTTCGGCGACGGCGCTCTCCATGCGCCGGCCGGCGGGTGCGCCGGCCCGTCGGCTCAGTTCGAGCAGGTCGACTGTCGTGGAGCGAAGAGAGGCGGTACGCAGCTGCGCACTCCAGGGCGCGTCGCCCAGCGAGGCCGCGGTCTTCCGGGCCAGGGCGTCCTGGATCTTCTCGGCAGTGGAGAGGGAGGTGGAGGGGGACGGCGCTGCGACGCTGCTCGCGGCCGACGCCTGAGCGGTGGTGACCGGCAGGGCGACTAATGCGAGGGTGGCACAGGCCAGGCCCGCGAGGGCTCGGTGAGTTCTTCGCGTGCTCATGAGGATGAGGCCTCCTGTGATGACGGACTGCCTTGGGCGTTTCCCAGGGCATGGTGTCTGGGTCGACGCGCGTAACATCCGGTGCGCGCCCCCGATATCGTCATCACGACGGGACTCGCGGGTAATGAGGGAATCCTCCACTGCTGGAGTCCGAAGAACGGATGTCGCATCCCTGGCGCTTGGGCTCGTTCCGTGATGCGACGGGCCGTCAGCCTTCCCACGCTGCCGGGCGGGGGGTGCGCCTGCGGCGGGCTTTGCCCCCACCCCGCCCCTTCCCGTAACCGGGGGCGCTGCCCCCGGACCCCCGCGCCTCAAACTCCCCCAGACTTCGTCCGGGGGGACCCCCAAGGGGCTGAAATGTGCGGCAGGGCCGCACATTCAGCCCGTCCGGCGTTTGAGGACATGCGGCCGAAGGTCGCATACGGGGTCCGGGGCGAAGCCCCGTCCGGGGTCTGGGGGCTTGCCCAGTTCGGGAAGGGGCGGGTGGGGGCAAAGCCCGCCGCAGGCGACTACACCCGCGCCAAGTCCCAGAAGTGGTCCACTATCCGGTCCAGGAAGTCCCGTCCCGGCTCCCCCGTGTCCACCGTCGTCGCGCCCCACGCGAGCGTCGCCACCATCCGGGACTGGTATGCGGAGTGCAGTTCCTCGAGCACGCCCTCAAGCTGCTCCCGCCGCATCGGCAGCATCTTGCCCACCGGGCGTACGTACGCCTGCCAGCGCGCCTTCACCGCGTCCCGCAGCAGTTCCGCGAGGTCCACGTCCCGGCCGGTCGCCGTGAGGAGTTCGCGGGGGCCGAGGTCGAGTACCTCGGAGAGCGCCGCGGTCTGGCGCTCGTTGCCGCGCCAGCGGCCCGAGTCCTCCATCCGCAGATACGAGCCCACATCCATGCCGACGAGACGCGCGAGTTCCTCCGGGGCGAGGCTGCGCGCCATCCGGTGCTCGCGCAGGGTGGTCGCCTCGGTGAGCAGATCGTGCGGCGCGCACCACAACACCCCCGCGAGCGCGGTCAGTTCGCGCGTGCCGGGGCTGGCGAGCCCCCGCTCCCACTGGACCACGACGTCGGGCGAGACATGGATCCCGTACTGGGCGCGAAGGCCGTAGGCGACATGGCCGGGGGCCATGCCGAGGGCTTCGCGCAGCCGGCGCGCGGCGGGGGCGTCGAAGGGCGGGGACGGGTTGTGGTGCACGCCGACACGCTAGGGGGCCGGAGGGGGCGGCGACTACGGTGCGTTCACCCAGAGCCACTTGTCGTAGGAACGTCCGAGCTGATCGTTACCACTTGGTAACGTCACGTGACGATACGGGGCGGCCACTCACCCCTTGACCGCCCCGCCCAGTGCGAACCCGCCGCCCAGCCTGCGGGCGATCAGTACGTACAGCACCAGCACCGGCGCCGAGTACAGGATCGAGAAGGCCGCGAGCTGGCCGTAGATCACTGAACCGTAGTTGCCGAAGAATGTGAAGATCGAGACGGACGCGGGCATCTGCTCGGGGGACAGGATCAGCATGAACGGTACGAAGAAGTTTCCCCAGAGCTGGATGAAGGTGTAGATCGTCACCACGGTCAGGCCCGGGCCCATCAGGGGCAGTACGACCCGGGTCAGAGTCTGCAGGTACGACGCGCCGTCCGTCCACGCCGCCTCCTCCAGGGCCACCGGGACGGCGTCCATGAAGTTCTTCATCAGCCAGATGGAGAAGGGCAGTTGGGAGGTGGCGAGGAAGAGACCGGTGCCGTACATCGTGTCGATCAGATTGACCTGTACGAACAGGCCGTAGACCGGGACCATGACCGCCGTGATCGGCAGACACGTCGTGAACAGGATCGTCAGCAGATACGGGCGGCTGAAGCGCGAGCGGTGTCGCGAGAGCGGATACGCGGCGAGCGCGGCGCACACCACCGTCAGCAGCGTCGCACCCCCGCACAGCAGCAGGCTGTTGAGCATCGGCGTGAAGGTGATCTCGTCGGTGAGCACCGCGTCGAAGTTGTCCGCGGTGAACGACGAGGGCGCCCGCACCCGCAGGTCCGCCTCCGCGTCCACCGAGGAGAGCACCAGCCACACCAGCGGCAGCGCGAAGGCCGCGGCCGTCCCCAGCAGCGCGCCGTCCGCGGCGAGCCGGGCGCGCGTGGCCCGGCGCATCAGACCTCCACCCGCATCAGCCGCAGATAGACGACCGAGAAGAGCGAGCCCACCAGCAGAAGCAGCAGTGCCACCGCCGTGCCGTAGCCGATCAGGCTCTTCTGGAACGCCTGGTCGTACATGAACACCGGCAGTGTCTGGCTGCGATTGCCCGGGCCGCCGCGCGTCATCGCCCAGATCAGCCCGAACACCGACAGCGTGGAGAGCGTGTTCAGCATCAGATTGGTGCCGATCGAACGGCGGATCATCGGCAGCGTGATGTGCCAGACGCGGCGCGGGCCGCTCGCTCCGTCGACCTCCGCAGCCTCCGTGATGTCGCGGGGGATCTCGGCCAGCGCGGCGGAGTAGATCAGCATCGAGAACGCGGTGCCGCGCCAGACGTTCGCGAACGACACCGCCAGGATCGGCAGCGTGAACAGCCAGTTCTGGGACGGCAGATGGAGCCAGTCGAGCAGGGCGTTCAGGGTCCCCTCGCGGCGGAAGAAGGTGTACAGCAAGAATGCCGCGACGATCTCCGGCAGCACCCAGGCGGTGATCACCAAGGTGCCCGTGAGGGTACGGACGGGACGGGAGGCCGTACGCATGAGACCCGCGAGGGCCAGCCCCAGGGTGTTCTGGCCGACGATCGCCGAGACGAAGGTGAAGACGAGGGTGAGCCAGACGGCATTGCGGAAACCGGCGTCGGAAAAGGCCCGGCGGAAGTTGTCCATGCCGACGAAGTCGGAGCCCGACGCGCCCGTCAGCTGGGTGTCGGTGAACGCGATCCAGACGCAGTAGCCGATCGGTCCCGCCAGGAAGAGCAGCAGCAGGATTGTGGCGGGGGCGATCGGCACCCACCGCCACAACCCCCTTCGCACGCTGCTCACTTGGTGGTGACCGCGCCGTCGACGATGGTCTTCAGCTGCTCGTCGTACTCCTTCGCCGCGTCCGCCGCCGATGCGTCACCCGTCGTCACCTTCTCCATCGCCTCGCCGATCGCCGTCGAGACCTGCGGATAGACGGGCAGCGCCGGACGGTAGTGGGTGTACTGCACGAGAGAGGTGAAGAAGTCGATGCCCGGCATGGACTTCAGATAGCGGGCGTCGGCGGCGACATCCTTGCGTACGGCGATCTGCGCGTCGACGATCGTCCACTGGACCGCGTTCGCCGGGGTCTGCATGGCCGTGATGAACTCCCAGGCCAGATCGGGGTTCTTGGCCTTCTGCGGGATCGCCCAGCTCCAGCCGCCCGACATGGACACCTGGCCCGGCGCCTGCCCGTTCTGCGTCGGCATCGGCGCCTGGCCCAGCTTCTTGTCCCACTGGGGCCACGGCTTGGCGCCCGATGCGAGCCAGTGCTGGCCCATCCAGGAACCGTCGAGGTCGATCGCCAGCCTGCCCTCCGGGAGCAGTTCCGTCGCCACCCGCGTGCCGATGTTGGGGTCGAGGGCGTCGGAGACGTCCGGGCCGAGCTTCTCCCCGTACACCGTGCGTACGAAGCCGAGTGCGTCGCGGAAACCCTTGCCGCCCGCGACCCACTTCTTGGCGGACGGGTCGTACAGCGGGTCGGCGCCGGTGCCGTACAGCAGCATCTCGAAGCCCTGCATCACCGCGGCCTCGCCGGGGCCCTTGCCGGTGTAGACGTTGAGCGGGATGACGCCCGGGACCTTCTGCTTGACCGTGCGGGCGGCGGTCAGGATCTCCGCCCAGTTCTTCGGCTGCCAGTCGGCGGGCAGACCGGCCTTCGCGAAGATCTCCTTGTTGAACCAGAGGCCGCGGGTGTCGGTGCCGTCCGGGATGCCGTACGTCCTGCCGTCCTCCGCCTTGGCCGCGGACTTCGCCGTCTCGACGAACTGGCTCCACTGGTTCCATTTCGGGAGGTAGTCGTCCAGCGGCTTCAAGTACCCGGCCTTGATGTCGGAGTTGATGCGGAAGGTGTCCTCGTAGACCAGATCCGGCGCGGTCTTGGGGGAGCGCATCATCTGCTGCGCCTTGGTGGCGTAGTCGTTGTCCGGGGCCTGGATCGGGACGAGCTTGACCTTCTTGCCCGGGTGGTCCTTCTCGAACTGCTTCTTCACCGACTCGAGGAAGGTGTCCTTGAAGCGGACCTTGTTGTCGGTGGAACGATTGTAGGCGACCTTGATGGTGTCCGGGTCGCTGCCGGAACTGCCGCCGCAGGCCGTGAGTGAGGCTGCGACGACAGCGGCTAACGGGACGAGGGCGAGTGGGGCGGTGGGGCGCACGGGCACGACCTCCTCGAAGCCACGGGGGCTGCCCGGTGACCGTAGGTCCGGCCCGTCAGCAGGGTCAATCCCCGTGCAGGGCACACCGGTTCAGCGGCCGGAAGTGATCCATCGGTACTGCAGCTCGGGACGCCCGATCTGTCCGTACTGCGGGCTGCGCGCGGCCCGGCCCTCGGTGACCAGATGCTCCAGATAGCGGCGCGCGGTGATCCGTGAGA
The DNA here is from genome assembly GCF_026339995.1 of Streptomyces sp. NBC_01481. GTDB lineage: Bacteria > Actinomycetota > Actinomycetes > Streptomycetales > Streptomycetaceae > Streptomyces. The sequence continues at coordinate 829,287 of NZ_JAPEPT010000005.1, forward strand.
TGCCGACCGCCGTGCCCGCTTCGGTGGCGGTGAGTCCTGCGGCGGAATCGCGCAGCGTACGGGTGACCGCGGCGAGCGTGGGCGCGCTGAGGCCCTTGGGGAGCCCGCCGGCCTGGGGCGCGCGCAGCGCGCCGAGCGCCCGGTCCACCTCGTCCTGGCCGCTGGCCTCCCCGGCCGCGGCACGGAACTCGGCGTACCGGGTGAGCCTGTCGCGGAGGGTGGCGAAGGTGAAGGGCTTCAGGACGTACTGGACGACCCCGAGGGACACTCCTTCGCGCACGATCGTGAGGTCACGGGCGGAGGTGACGGCTATGACGTCGGCGGAGTGGCCGGCGGCGCGCAGGGACCGTACGAGATGGAGCCCGTGCCCGTCGGGCAGATACAGGTCGAGCAGCAGCAGATCGACGGCGGTCCGCTCCAGGACGCGAACGGCCTCGGACCGGGAGTGCGCGACCCCGGCGACGGCGAACCCGGTGACGCGGCCGACGTAGAGGGCGTGCGCGTCGGCGGCGACGGGGTCGTCTTCGACGACGAGGACGCGGATGGGGGCGGTGGTCATGCGACGACCCCCAGGGGGCGAGGCGCGCCGGGGCGGAGCGGCGCGGGCGTCGGCGGTGCGGGTGCCGCTGCGCGGGGCTTGTTCCCCACCCCGCCCTCCCCCAGAGCTTCGCCTGGGAGGTACCCCCATCCCGAACTGGGGCCCCGCCCCAGACCCCGCGCCTCAAACGCCGGCGGGGCTGAAATTTCCCGCCGGTCGGCACGAGGACTCGGGCCGACCGGCGGGAATCCAGCCCGTCCGGCGTTTGAGGACATGCGGCCGAAGGTCGCATACAGGGGCCCGGGGGCGGAGCCCCCCAGTTCGCGCCGCGAAGCGGGCGCCGGGGTCTGGGGGCTTGCCCCCAGTTCGGGATGGGGGTACCTCCCAGGCCAAGCTCTGGGGGAGGGCGGGGTGGGGACAAGGCCCGCCGCAGGCGCACCCTCGCTCATGCGCGTACCTCCGCAGGTCTCAGCGGCAGGCGTACGGTGAACTCCGCGCCGCCGTCCGGTCCCTCCGCCAGCCGCACCGCACCGCGGCTGCGGTGTGCCGCCTGCTTGACCAGGGCGAGGCCCAGACCGCGGCCCGCGCCGTGCGTGGACCAGCCGCGGCGGAAGACCTCGTCCGCGTCCGCCGGGTCGACTCCCGCGCCCGTGTCGGCGACCCGCAGCAGCAGTTCGTCGCACTCCGCGCGGGCCGTGACCGTGACCCGGGCACGCAGCGACCGCGTACCCGCCGCCTCCGACGCCGCGTCCACCGCGTTGTCGATCAGATTGCCCAGGATCGTCACCAGGTCGCGCGCCGGGAGCGACGGCGGCAGTAGGCCGTCGTCGATACGGCTGTCCTCCGCGAGCACCAGCTCCACGCCCCGCTCGTTGGCCTGCGCCGCCTTGCCCAGCAGCAGCGCGGCCAGCACCGGTTCGCCGACCGAGCCGACGACGCGGTCGGTCAGGGCCTGCGCGAGCTCGAGTTCCGCCGTGGCGAACTCGACCGCCTCGTCCGCGCGGCCGAGTTCGATGAGCGAGACGACCGTATGCAGGCGGTTGGCCGCCTCGTGCGCCTGCGAGCGCAGCGCCTGTGTGAAGCCCCGCTCGGAGTCCAACTCGCCCGAGAGCGCCTGGAGTTCGGTGTGGTCCCGCAGCGTGACCACCGTCCCGCGCTGCTCGCCCCCGACGACCGGGCTGGTGTTCACGACGATGACCCGGTCCGCGGTCAGATGGACCTCGTCGACCCGCGGCTCGGCCGACAGCAGCGCGCCGGTGAGCGGGGCGGGCAGGCCGAGGCTGTCCACCGGCCGGCCGACCACGTCCTCGTCGAGCCCGAGGAGTTCCCGGGCCCCGTCGTTCACCAGGGCGATCCGCCTCCGGCCGTCGAGCATCACCAGGCCCTCGCGCACGGCGTGCAGCGCGGCCTCGTGGTAGTCGTGCATCCGGCTCAGTTCGGCCGCGTTCATGCCGTGAGTATGCCGCCGCAGCCTCGCGTTGATCACGTACGTACCGAGGCCGCCCAGCGCGAGCGCCGCGCCCGCTACCCCGAGCAGCGCGGCGACCTGCTTGCTCACCTGCTCGCTGATCTTCTCGATGGTGATGCCCGCACTGACGAGGCCCGTGATCTTCCCGTTGTCGTAGACGGGCGCGACCGTCCGTACGGAAGGACCGAGCGTGCCCAGGTGCTTCTCGCTGTAGATCTTGCCCTTCAGTGCCTCGTCGATGCTCCCCAGATACGTCTTCCCGATCTGGCCCGGCTCCGGGTGCGTCCAGCGGGTGCCGTCCGGAGCCATGATCACCACGAAGTTGACGCCCGCGTCACGGCGCAGCCGTTCGGCGTACGGCTGGAGCTGCTCCGTGGGATGCGCGGAGCGCGCCGCGGCGACCACCGAGGGCGAGCGCGCGACGGCGGTCGCGGTGGCCCTGGACTGCCGGCGTGCGGTCTCCTCCGCCTGGGAGCGGTCGGTGATGTACGTGAAGAGCGCGCAGCCCGCCACGATCGCGGCCACCAGCACGACCTGCATGGCGAAGAGCTGGCCGGCGAGGCTGCGAGGACGGGGTATGCGCATGGACCAAGTCTGCCTGGCCGAAATCGCGTGAACGAAACGAACGTAAGGGTGACCGGGGTCACAGGGTGGGCGATAGTCACGGCATCCATAGGGACATGGATGAATTTCGAACAAGGAGGACCCCGTGGCTACAGGAGCCGTCAGGCGGGACCGTACGCACTATCTCTATATCGCCGTGATCATCGCGGTGGTGCTGGGCATCGCCGTGGGCCTGGCAGCCCCTGAGTTCGCAGTCGAGCTCAAGCCGCTCGGCACCGGCTTCGTGAACCTGATCAAGATGATGATCTCGCCGATCATCTTCTGCACGATCGTGCTGGGCATCGGCTCGGTACGCAAGGCCGCCAAGGTCGGCGCCGTCGGTGGCATCGCGCTCGGCTACTTCCTCGCCATGTCGATGGTCGCGCTCGGCATCGGACTGGTCGTCGGCAACATCCTTCAGCCCGGTGAGGGCCTCGCCCTGACCGACGCGGTCAAGGACGCGGGCCAGGGCCAGGTCTCGGCGGAGGCCAAGGACACGACGGAATTCCTGCTCGGGATCATCCCGACCACGATCGTCTCCGCCTTCACCGAGGGCGAGGTGCTGCAGACCCTGCTCGTCGCGCTGCTCGCCGGCTTCGCCCTGCAGGCGATGGGCTCGGCCGGTCAGCCGGTGCTGCGCGGTGTCGAGCACATCCAGCGCCTCGTCTTCCGCATCCTCGCCATGGTGATGTGGGCCGCGCCGATCGGCGCGTTCGGCGCGATCGCCGCGGTCACCGGGTCGGCCGGTCTGGACGCGCTCAAGAGCCTCGCCGTGCTGATGCTCGGCTTCTATGTGACCTGCTTCCTGTTCGTCTTCATCGTGCTCGGCACGCTGCTGCGCATCGTCGCGGGCCTCAATATCTTCACGCTCTTCAGGTACCTGGGCCGTGAGTTCCTGCTGATCCTGTCCACCTCCTCGTCCGAGTCCGCCCTCCCGCGGCTCATCGCGAAGATGGAGCACCTGGGCGTCAGCAAGCCGGTGGTCGGCATCACCGTTCCGACCGGCTACTCCTTCAACCTCGACGGCACCATGATCTACATGACCATGGCCTCGCTCTTCATCGCCGACGCGATGGGCAACCCCATGTCGATCGGGGAGCAGATCGCGCTGCTGCTCTTCCTCTTCGTCGCCTCCAAGGGTGCGGCGGGTGTCACCGGCGCGGGCCTGGCGACGCTGGCCGGCGGCCTGCAGTCGCACCGTCCCGAACTGGTCGACGGCGTCGGCCTGATCGTCGGCATCGACCGCTTCATGAGCGAGGCACGCGCCCTGACCAACTTCGCGGGCAATGCGGTGGCGACGGTGCTGGTCGGGACCTGGACGAAGGAGATCGACACGTCGCGGGTCGACGAGGTGCTGGCCGGGCGGATCCCGTTCGACGAGAAGACCCTGCTCGACGACGACACCCACGGTCAGGCCGGCGAAGCGGAGGTGCCGGAGCCGCGCGAGGAGGACGGGGTGCCGGTGAAGGTCTGAGGTCGTTGAGGGCCTGACACGAGCCGGGACCGGCGCGCATGGGGCGCCCGGTCCCGGCTTTTTGGCAGCCCCGGCCGGCCCCGGGCGGCAGCGCATACGGTGAGCAGGTGACTGATCCCGAGCAGGCGCACGTGCCCGATCCCGCGCCCCAGACCTGGCACCCGGCCGGCCCCGGTGTTCTGCGGCTTCCCTCCGGGCGGCTCGTCCGGGGGCGCGGCCTTCGCCATCCCCTGCCTGACGGGCCGCTGCCCGCGTACGGCGTCTATCTGCTCGGGAAGCCGCCTCCCCAAGTCCCCTGGGAAGCCCGGTGGTTGCGCTGGCCGGACTTCCGGCTGCCCAGCAGCCGGGCCGATGCCCGTGCGGTCCTCGCCGAGGCGTGGGAGCGTGCCGCGGACGAACGCGTCGAGATCGCCTGCGGTGGCGGTCGGGGGCGCACCGGTACCGCGCTCGCATGTATCGCCGTTCTCGACGGGGTTCCGGCCGAGGCGGCGGTGGACTTCGTACGACGGAACTACGATCCCCGCGCCGTGGAAACCCCCTGGCAGCGCCGCTACGTCCGCCGCTTTTCCGGCTGACGTGAGCGGCGCGGCCAGGGTGCGGTCATTGCTGGATCGGATTGCCGTCCGTCCCGCAGATGTACCCCGCGACAATGCAGTTGGCCACCCGGCGCTTCAGCTCACCGTCGTCCCAGGCGTTGAAGAAGTCGCCGTGGAAGGTGTAGCCGGGCTGATCGGTGACATTGACGCCGTTCCTCGTGCCGGCGAGCGTCAGACCGCCGCCGTTGACCGGCCAGGTGATCAGCAGCTCGAGGCGCGGTACGACCACGGGGTGCGAGGCGGGACAGGTCTGCCCCACCGCGTACGCCATATGGTCCCGGTGGTTGGCGCTGTCCAGGTTCTTCCCGTCCCAGCAGGTGGGGAAGTCCAGATAGTTCTCCAGCTTGGTGCCGGGCGGGCAGTTGATGAACTCTCGGCTGGATTCCGGGCGGCCCACGCAACTCCAGCGCGCGGCCGGGTTCTGGTCGGGGGACGTGGCCAGGGCGTTGCCGACGACGTACCGCAGACCGCGCGGATGGGACACGGCCCGGGTGTGGTCGGTGATGCCCTGGTAGTAGACGGTGACCCGCTCGGGGGCCACGGGGGCTCCGTTCTTGTAGAGGGTGGGGGTCCAGTACGAGGAGAGGTCCACGGCGGGGGTGCAGTTGGTGGTGCCGGCGGCCAGCGACTGGAGCGTCGAGGACGCGCCTGCCGTGTGGTTCCCGTAGAACTCGTGGATGTGCGAGCGGCCCGCCTGGCCGGGGAAGACGATCGGGTCGTCGCCCTGCCGGTGGCTGGAGAAGCAGTCCGCGCGGAATTCGCTGCCGCGCACCGGGGCCGCCGCCTGGGCGACGATCGCGGCTGACTGCTCGGCGGTGAAGGTGTACGCGTGCCCTGAGTGACCGGTGTGTGCTGACTGAACTGCGTGCCCTGTGTGGCTCGGGGCGGCATCAGGGGCCGCTGCTTCGGTACCTCTCGCGGTCACCCATCCCGCCGTGACCAGGAAGATCACGGCGGCGGTGCTCGCGAGCAGTCGGCGGAGCATGGTCGGGTCCTCCTTATCGGTCAGTCGAAGGGGATGCGTACGACGGACTGGTTGCCGACACCGAGCGTGCTGGCGCCGTTGCCGATCGCGCTCCAGACCTCGATCCGCACCGTTCCGCCCGCCAGGTCGCCGAGCGCTCCGGTGGCCGACTTGAGGCCTCTGGCCTGGGTGTAGTGCTCATAGCCCGGGAGGGGATCCGTGGCGAAGTAGTTGTACGTCTCCGTCCGGTCCCAGGTGCCGTCGCTCGTACGGTCGTAACTCACCCTGACCTGCTGGCCGTTGGCGACCGTGGAGCTCGCGTCGACGAAGAGGTCGAACTGGGTCGCGCCGCCGTTGTGTCTGCGGGTGATCCCGGTCGAGGTGAAGACCTGCGGATTGTGCGGGGTGCCGTCGTAGTTGGCGCCGCCCGCCGATGCCAGGCTCACCGTCGCGGCCGATGCCGCCGGATCGCCCGCGCCGCCTCCCGTACGCAGATACAGCTGCGAGGAGCCGGACGGCGGCGGGGTGGTGGGTGGCGGGGTGGTGGGCGGGGTGCTCGGGTCCGAGGCGCCCTTGGTCCACACGGCGACGTAGTCGACGAGCATCGGGCGGCCGGGGACGGTCGCGGCGGTGGGGGTCTTGCCCGCGAGCGCGTCCGGGAAGGCGCCGCCGATCGCGAGGTTCAGCAGGATGAAGTAGCCCGCGTGGCTGGTCATGTTCGCCCAGGTCCCGGCGTCCACGCGGTTCTCGGCGACGCTGTGGAAGAGCTGGTCGTCCACGTACCAGCGCAGCTCATTGGGGGAGACGGCGCGGTCCCACTCGAAGCGGTAGGTGTGGAAGGCGGACTGGCAACTGGCCCCGGGGCAGGCGCGGTTGTTGGCGATGCCGCTGGTCTCGTTGCAGGGGCCGCCGGGGTTGACGCCGCAGTGGAGCACGCCCCAGACGGAGTTGATGCCGTTGACGTTCTCCATGATGTCGAACTCGCCGATGGAGGGCCAGTTCCAGTAGTTGCCGCGGTAGGGGGAGCCCAGCGCCCAGAACGCGGGCCAGTAGCCGAGTGCGGCCTGCCCGGTGACATTGGGCATCTGGATACGGCTCTCGATGCGCAGGGTGCCGCCGGCGGGTGCCTTGAAGTCGGCGCGCTTGGTCTCGATACGGCCGGAGGTCCAGTTGCCCGCGCCGTCGCGCAGTGGCGTGATGCGCAGGTTGCCGCTGCCGTCGAGGGAAAGGTTGTCGGGGTTGTCGGTGTAGTTCTGGATCTCTCCGGTGCCCCAGTTGCCGGGCCCGCCGGGGTAGGCGTGGCCGAGGTCGATCTGCCAGTTGGCGGCCGAGGGCAGGGTGCGGTTGGCGCCGTTGAAGTCGTCGCTCCACTGGAGGTTCCAGCCGGGCGTGGGGGGTACGTCGCCGCGCGCCTGCCCGGCGCCGGTGACGGCGATGAAGCCGGCGAGGGCGACGGCCAGGGCGACGACGACGGTGAGCAGGGGGGTGCGTCTGATGCGGCTCGTGCTCAAGGAACACCTCCGGGAGGGTGGTGCCACGGGTCGGTGAGAGCGCTCTCAGAGAGTTTTGTAGATGTAGACACTGCGGCCGTCAATGGCTGCGCATCCTTAACTTCCTGAATGTAGAGGCCAGTTGGAACGCCTGCCTGGTGGGAGGGGCCGGGCCCGGTCCCCGACCGGAAGCTGTCCATCCGGTGAGTTACGGGAACCGCCGCCCGCGGCGTCCAGGGCCGCGCGGTCCGGCTCGCTCAGGGGCAGGTCCGCGGTCGCCGCCGAGTCGCGGATGCTCTGCGGGCCGCCCGAACCCGGGATGTCCGGGCGAACCGCCGACCGATCGAGCGCGCGGGGGCCGTTCGCATCGTCCGGAGGTTCCGCCCGGCACCTAACACCTTTGCCGACGCCGTCGGCGAAGGCGCGTCAGTGGTGGTCGCCGTGCCGGCCGAGGGTCTCCACGGGGGTCGCGCCGGGGCGGGTCCACTGCGGCACGGGCCGGCTGGTCGGGCCCCAGGTGGCGTTCCCGTCCGCGTCCGAGCGCCAGTACCAGCAGGCCTGGCGGCCCTCGGACGGGTACCCCTCGCGGACATCGCCGATCACGGGCCAGCCCTCGGGGTTGTCCTCCCACGCCTCGCCGCGGCCGTAGGGCGTCATGTCGAGCAGGCCGAAGGACCCGTTGACCGGCTCGTTGCCACGGCCCGTCGTGGAGTAGGTGAGGAACACGCGATCGCCGTCGCGAAGGAAGCAGGTGAGGTAGCCCATGCTGCCGCCGACCGGCTCGTCCACACCGCGCACCGAGTACCAGGGCTGGGTGTAGCCCATGAACTCGACGTAGGAGGCCACCTCGTCCCACGGGCCCGTGGTCAGGACGGCGAACGAGACGCCCCGGGCGTTGAGGTAGACGGCGTCCTTCGCGTGCCAGGCCGTGGTGGTGCAGCCCTCGCACTGCCCCTGGTGCGGCGCGCCGTCGTACCACATGTGCTTGTAGACCACGAGCTCGTCGCGACCCTGGAACAGGTCGAGGAACGGGACCGGCCCGTCAACGCCGGTGACCTCGACCGTGCCGTCGAACTCGACCATCGGCAGCCGCCGCCGGGCCGCGGCGATCGCGTCGCCCTCGTGGGTGTGCGCCTTCTCGCGGACCAGCAGCTCCTCGCGCGCCGCCTGCCAGGTGGACAGGTCGACGACCGGCGGCTTGCCGGGGAGGTCGCCGCTCGCGTTGCCGGGCGTGGTCGTCATGGTGTCCTCCGTGGTGTCTCGCGCTGGGCAGCGTCGTACGACGTCCTACGACGCTCACCAGGACAGACCCGCGACCCGGCCTGAACTCATCGCGGCAGGGTGGCGCCGTCGGCCGAGCCTGCACGGACCACGTCGGGCTGACAAGTTCACAGACTCGCCCCTAGGCCGAATGGCCTCCCCGGTTGCCCGCTCCCCACCCCCGCCGCAGTGTTACCGGCGTACCAGTCCCCTCCCCGCCCGGGGGCTCTCGGCGAGGACTCATCATGCAAGAACGCCTGGCGCTGCACCCGGTGTCTGCCCCCGTACGGGGGCGCCCTCGATGGACGACAGGGGGCCGTCCGCTCCCGTGGCTGCTGACCGTCGCGGTGGCTTTCACCGTCGCTCAGCTGATCCTGGTGGTACCCGGCTCCGGGCTCGGCTGGGACGAGACCGTCTACGTCAGCCAGGTCGGAGGCAATGCCCCGCCCGCGTACTTCAGCGCGCCCCGAGCGAGGGGGATCTCCTACCTCGTCGCTCCGGTGGCTTCCCTGACCGCCTCCACCACCGCGATCCGGGTCTATCTGGCCCTACTGTCCGGCTGCGGACTGTTCGCCTGCCTGTGGATCTGGCGCAGGCTGGTGCCCGTCGCTGTGCTCGGCTGCGCGGGCGCGGTGTTCTCCTTCCTGTGGATCACCCTGTTCTACGGCCCCCAGGCCATGCCCAATCTGTGGTGCGCGCTCGGGGCCCTGGCCGCCGTCGGCTGGTTCCTTCGAGCCGTGGCCCGTCCCGGGGAACGCAGGGCGGTGATCGGTGTCGGGTCCGCCGTAGCCGTCGTGGTGCTCATGCGCCCTTCCGACGGGCTGTGGCTGACGCTCCCGCTGGGCGCTGCGGCCCTGCTCGTTCCGGGGTGGCGCCGTCCGGCGGTGTTCGCCGCGGTCACGATCGGGCTCCTGGTCGGGGCAGTGCCCTGGGTCGTCGAGGCGTACGCGCACTACGGCGGTCTGGGCGCACGGCTCCACCGGGCGAGCGAGATCCAGGGCGGCCTGGGCTGGCACATGGCTGTGGACGACCAGGTGCGGGCGCTGGACGGGCGTTCGCTGTGCCGCCCGTGCGACGTGCCCTGGAAGCATCCGGCGGCGGCGGCATGGTGGTTCGCGCTGCCGGTGCTCACGGTCGCGGGCATCGCATCGGCGTTCCGCGCGGACCGGGTCTCCCGCGCACCCTGGAGTTCGGGCTCGTGGGCGGGCTCCCGCACACACCGAGGCGCAGCCGCTCTGCTGGCGACCTGCACTGCCGCATCGCTCGCGGTGCCGTACCTCTTCCTCATCGACTACGCCGCGCCGCGCTTTCTCCTTCCCGCCTACGCGCTCCTATCGCTGCCGGTGGCGGAATGCCTCGTCTTCCTGGCCGTCTTCCTGGTCACCGGCGTCCGGCCATCACTGCGGCCGGTCGGCGCCGGAGTCCTCGCCCTGGCCCTGACCGGCCACCTCGCGGTCCAGTACGGAGTGCTCCGCCACATGCTGGAGGTCAACCACTCCCTGCGTGCGCACTACTCGGCGATCGCCGCCGGGCTGCACCGGCTGGGCGTGCGCCCGCCCTGCATGGTCAGCGGCCAGGATGCCGTCCCCATCGCCTATTACGCGGGATGCACCTCCCGCCAGCCCGGCGGCCATGACGCCAGCATCACGCCCGGCGGCATCGAGGCCGCCGCACACCACATGCCGGTGGCCGTCGTCGTGGCGGGCGGCAACGCTCCACCGCCGTACGCGCGCACCTGGCGGGCCACGGCCCTGCCTCATGTACGCGGCCGGGAAACCTACCGTGTCCACCTGCCGCCCACCCTCGTCGGCCCGCAGCCGGAGAAGGAGGCATCACGATGACCCAGGCAAGCGGCGGCCCCGAGCGCACTCGCACCAATCGCGCCCGCCTTGCCCATAAGATCCGTTATGCCGCGCGCCGTCCCGACCGCATCTGGCCCTACCTGCGCCGACTGGGCCGCGACTGGAAGCTGCGGCTGACCAGTCGCGACCATGTGGCCTACTACAGAGCCGTGATGAAGGCCGACGCCGCCAGAAGTCCGGCGGCCGCGGTCGGCAGCGCCTCGTACGAGAGATGGCTCGCGCTCGGCCAGATGCAGTTCGACTACCTGGTACGGCACGGTCTCACGCCCAGCGACCGGATGCTGGAAATCGGCTGCGGCAACCTGCGCGCCGGCTGGCGCTTCATCGACCACCTGGACACCGGCCACTATCACGGCATCGACATCTCCCCCGACATCCTGCTGGCCGCCGGAGACACGCTGGCGCAGCGCGGTCTCCAGGACAAGCTCCCCCACCTGAGCCTCGTCCGCGATCTGCGGATGGCCACCCTGCCCTCGGGGCACTTCACGGTGGTGCACGCGCACAGCGTGTTCTCGCACTCCCCGATCGAGGTCATCGACGAGTGTCTGGCGCATGTGGGCCGTGTGATGGCACCGGACGCGTTCTTCGACTTCACCTTCAACCGAACCGAAGGCAAGGAACACCATGTCCTGCGCGAGGACTTCTACTACCGCACCGGAACGCTGATCGAGCTGGCCGAGAGCCATGGTTTCGCCGCCCGCTTCATGGACGACTGGGAGCAACTCAAGCACAAGCAGTCCAAGATCCGTCTCACCACCTTGCCTTGACGCCGAGGTCAAGGAATACCGTCGGGGACATGCGAATCGGCGAGCTCGCGGAACGGGCCGGAACCACCACCCGCACCCTGCGCTACTACGAGTCCCGCGGGCTCCTGCCCGCCCGGCGCGCGGTGAACGGCTACCGGACGTACGACGAGGACGACCTGCGACTGCTCCAGCAGATCCGGACCCTGCAGGACTTCGGGTTCGACCTGGAGGAGACGCGGCCGTTCGTCGAGTGCCTGCGCGCCGGGCACCCGGCCGGGGACTCCTGTCCCGCCTCGATCGCCGTCTACCGCGCCAAGCTCGGCGAGCTGGACACGCTCATCGAGCAACTCAGGTCGGTACGCGCCCAGGTCGGCGCCCAGCTTGCCCGCGCCGAGGCGGAGCTGCCGGGCGGGCCCGAGCCGCTGTGCGAGCTGACCCATGTGACCGACGGAGGGGAACACGAATGATCCACGCAGCAGGCGTCGCCGAAGTGACGGACGCCGATTTCGACGACGAGGTCCTCAGGGCCGACCGCCCGGTCCTGGTGGAGTTCACGGCCGACTGGTGCGGCCCGTGCCGCCAACTCGCTCCGGTGCTCAGCGCCTTGGCGAGCGAGGAGGCCGACAGGCTCAAGGTGGTCCAGCTCGATGTGGACACCAACCCGGAGATCACGACGCGGTACGCCGTGCTGTCGATGCCGACGCTGATGGTGTTCCGCGAGGGCGAAACGGTGAAGTCGATGGTGGGCGCCCGTCCCAAGCGCCGGCTGCTCCAGGAGCTGGAGGACGTGATCCAGCCTCACTAGTTCGGCGAACTCCAGGACTCAGTCATCCGGCCCCGGCTGCTCAGGGCGCGGGCTTGCCGGGAACGGCGAACACTGAACGGCAGGCCGCGATCGCCAGCGGGTCGATCGACGGCGGGGGTGCCGCGCCCGCCAGCAGATGCCGGTGCACAGCGGCGTAAACGACGTCGACCAGCGCGAACGTCACCCGCTCGAGCGCCTCACCGGACTCGTGTCCGTACCGCTTCCGGGCGTGGGCGCGAAGGGCCCGCGCCGCGCCGTCGTTGAGAGTCGACAGCTCCGGCCCCAGTTCGTCGGGCCACCGCGCGACCAGGTCCTCGCGGCGGTGGAGCAGTAGAACGCGGGCTTCGTCCGGGCGCTCCCGGACCCAGGCCAGTGCCTGGAGCACCGCCCCCTCGGCCGCCTCGTCGATGTCGTCGGCGGACATCGCGTCGAGGAAGACGGCCTGGAATCGTCGGACGGCGCGCAGCCACAGCCGCGCCAGGAGCAGGTCCCGGGAGGCGAAACGGTGGTACACGGAGCCGACTGGCGCACCGGCACTCTCGGCCACCGCCGACATGGTCACCGACGCGGCACCCCGCTCAGCGGCGATCCGCATCGCGGCGTCGAGGAAGTCCTCGTCGGCGAACTTCGGCTTTCGTCCCATGTGGGCATTCTATGGGTTGACGCGTTCTAGAGCGCTGGTTCTAGAATGGCCTCATGGATAAGACGGCAACGCCGGCAACGGAGAGGACCGCTTCGATGACCACAGCGCAGCAGCCCGAGACTCAGCAGCCCACCGATCTGCTCGCGCTCGCGGTGGCCACGGCCAGGAGGAACCCCTACGGCTTTCTCGCCAGCGCCGACGACGCGGGGCGCCCGCACGTGCGCCTGACGCAGCACCTCGCCGTCGACGACGACGCGACGGTGTGGATCGGCACCAGCCCGCGCTCACGCAAGGTCGCCGATATCGCAGGCGCACCCGAGGTCGGCTACGCGATCGAGGACCGTGCCGCGCTCTCGTACGTCACGCTCTACGGGCGGGCGCGGCTGGTCGACGACCGGGCGAGGTGCCTCGAACTGTGGGACGACGAACTCGGCCTCCGGTTCTTCCCGGACGGGCCGACCGGCGGCGACTTCGCCCTGCTGGAGCTGGTTCCGCACCGCATCGAGCTGGTGGACTTCACCGCGCGGGTCACTCCCGAGCCCTACGGACTGGTCCCCGCGGTGATCGAGAAGACGGAGGCTGGGTGGGAGCCGAGGATCGCGCAACGCGCCACGGACCAGGGCGCCGGAAGCCGCGCGTAGGACCGCGACGGCCCTTACGCCACCCTCGGCCGGGGGCACAGCGCGCGGCGCAGAGCCGATCCGCGGATCGCGCGCCTGATCGACGAGGCCCGGGCGACTGCCGGAGGGTGGTGCCGGTCGTGCCAGACGCGGTGATCAGCGCCATTCCCCCAGGTGTCAGATGGGGAGTTGCCACGACAATCCGGAGGGCTCGCCCAGCCAAACGGTTTGTGTGTCGTCCGTGACGGTCATGCCGAAGGCGGACTGATCGGGTGCACCTGCCTCCTGCCATGTCGTCAGCACGTCTTCCACCTGGTCCCACAGGCGCAGCGGCCCGTGTTGGTGCACGGTCCAGCCGTCTCCCGCCGGTTCCGTCCATGACTGGGAACCAGTGGCCACGTCCACGAGGATCACGCTGTCTCCGATGGAGACGAGTTCAGCGGACGGGGCGGCGAGCTGGGCGAGGAAGTGTCCGGTCCAGTTCTCGATGAGGGCCGGGTCGACGAGGGTGGCACGGGTGGTGCCGGGGTGCAGGACGAGTTGCGGCCTGGGCGGCCGCTCGTGCGGGCGGGCGAGCATATAGCCGATGGTTTCGCCGGTGAAGCGTCCCGTCGCGGCGCCGTCATCGTCCATGGTGAGTCGGATCAGGCCGGACGCGAGCATCCATCCGCTGATGGTGGTGGTGATGGTGCCGCCGTCGCGGAGTTGCCACAGCCACGAGCGGGGGATGCTGCGCACCGAGCATGTGGCCACGATGGCGTCGTAGTCCGCGCCGTCCTTGTGCCCTTGGAGGCCATCGCCGTTGACGAGGGTGGGAGAGAAACCGGCGTCGTGGATGCGGTGGGCGGCCAGCGCCGCGAGTCCGGGATCGTATTCGACGGAGAACACCAGCCGTTCCCCCATCCGGTGGCAAAGGATCACGGTGGAGTAGCCGGTACCGGTGCCGATCTCCAGGACCTTGTCGCCGTCGCGCAGGCCCGCGAGTTCGAGCATCCGCACGACGAGGGACGGCAGCGTGCTGGACGAGGTCGGCCGCCCCGCCAGCGGGCCGGGCGCGTCAGCGGCGTCGATGCCGTCGACCTGCGTGACCCATGTGGTGTCGGAGTAGACCAGGCGCAGCCAATCGTCGACGCCGAGCGGGTCGCGGTGTACGGGCTCCCACTGGGCGCCGGAGGGCCGGTAGAACGAGGGGCCCAGGAAGAGTTCCCGGGGCGTGCTCTCGACGGCGGCACGCCATGCGGGGTCGGTGAGGTGGCCGCGTTCGGCGAGGGTGGCTGCGAGTTCGCGGCGAAGGGCGGCGGCGGTCGTTGTCATGTTTCGGCACCTGGGGGGTTGTGGAGCTGGTCGGCGATGGCAGCGGTGATCCGATGGGTGATGGAGTCGGGGAACCATGCCCATTGGCCGTTGGGGTTGCACTCGTAGAACCACCATCGGCCTTCCGCGTCCAGCCCGAAATCGAAAGCGCCGAATGTCAGACCGAAGGCGTCGAGGTAGGCGCGTACGCCCTTGGCCACGTCCGGGGGAGCATCATCCAGCTTGTACGTGAGAGCTTCGTAGTGACGTCGCCAGTCCACGCCGGGCGAGCCGTCGATGCGAACGGGGAACAGGCGCCGGCCGACGACCGTCATCCGGATGTCGGCGACCTTGTTCACGCGCTGCTGGAACAGATGCGCTGTGTGCGCTACGCCGTCGCCGATGCTCTCGGCGCTCACCTCGTCGATCCAAACGGTGAGCGCGTGGCCGGTCTCATCGAGGTAGTCGGTTTCCCTTAACGGCTTGTAGATCACGGGACCATGCGCGTCGGCGAACCGGCGTGCCCGGTCAGGGTCGTTGGTGATGAGGGTCGGCGGCACGCTCAGCCCGCAGCGTGCGGCCGCCGCGAGCTGTGCGGGCTTGTACTCGGCATCCCGGTTGCGCCAGGGGTGATTCACATAGTGCGCACCCGGCAGAGCGCCCAGAATCCCGCCGAGCCCGTACCGGGCCTCTTCAGCGCACCAGCGGCCATCCTGCCCTTCGATGCCGTAGGGGGCGGCGTACATGCCGGGGCGACGCCAGTACACCGACCGCACGCCGCCGATCTCCATGGCCCGGGTGGCCGTGCGTAGAAGGCCCGACAGCCCGCAGGAGTCGATTGCTGTGGTCATGGTGACGCTGTCTGGAAAGTTGCCGGGGTCGAGACGGACCACGGGCTGCTTGCGCCGGTTCAGTTCGCTGATAACTGTGTCGGCGGTGACGTCGTCCAGACGGGTCACGACGAGCACAGGCGAGTTGCCGCCCGGCATCAGTCGGAGTCTCCGGACTGGTCACTGCCCTGGTCGGAGTTGCCGTCAAGGCTCGTCCTCGTCGAGGTCTCCTTCGAGGTCTCCGACCGCTTGTGCCGGTCCAGCATCGGCACGCTGTCTCCGTCCTCGGTGATCCACTGGCCTGTCTGCGCGTCCGGGTCAAGGACGATCGCGGCGCACGGGAGAACGGTGGAGGCCGGGAAGGGCTTCATACGGGTGAGCCCCCAGGGTGCTACGGCGGTAGTCGTCATCGTTGTTCACCTTCCGTGGTGGTGACGCTGGAAACTGGGTGGGGAGGGGGCGGAGCGCTTCGGTGGGCACGTCGAACTCGGCCCACACCTTTTTGCCGTTGGCGGTGGGCTCCCAGCCGTTGCGTGCGGCGAGTAACTCCACCAGGGCCAGACCCCGGCCGGCCTCGTCGTCACCGGTCGCGCACTCGCGTCTGGGCTCGTCCGCGTTGCCGTCGTGAACGACAAGGAGGAGACGGCCGTCGGCGTAGTACAGCCCGACCGTGGCGAACCCGCCGCCGTGCACGACGGCATTCGTGATCAGCTCCGAGGCGACCAACTTCACGCTCTCCCGCAGCTCTTCGTCCAGCGGTACTCCCCACGTACGGACGTGGGTGATGACGCGGGCGCGGGCGAAGGCGACGGCGGATGGATCACCGGGTACGACGATGCGGGCGCGGCGGGTCAAGGAGGACTCCTCGCAGGGGTGGGGGAGCGTGGTGTGGTTGACCGATGACTCTGGGTGGCTGGTAGTCATTCAACGGGGGTACACCGAACGAGAGAACGGTCCATGCTGGTAAGTCCGTTGAATGCGTTGAATGCCAGGGGAGCTGGAATGGGACGCACGCCGAACACGGCCCTCGCCGCCTTGATGGCTGAGGCCGACTGGGGAAATGGGCAGCTCGCGCGAGCAGTGAACCGTGCCGGTGCGGAGGCGGGCCTCACCCTGAACTACGGGGCCAGCACTGTGACGTACTGGCTCAAGGGCGCGCTCCCGAAGGAGGCCGCCCGGCCGGTCGTCGTCGAAGCGCTCTCCCGCCGGATCCGGCGGCCGATCACCTGCGCAGAAGCCGGATTCCCTGGCCACACCACGGACAACGTCGCCAATCTGGCCGATCTCGTAAGGGGCGATATGGACCCATCACGACGCGGCGTGCTCTCGGCCGGGCTGTATTCGGCGGCGATGATGGTGCCGCGGTTCTCCGACGTGGGTGACCGGCTCGATGCCTCCGACGAAGACATCAAGGCCGGGCGTACGGTCCGGATCGGACCTGGTGAAGTCGCGACGGTCCAGAAGATGACCGACCACATCGCGGCGATTCTCGACGACCTCGGCGGTGGCCATGCGCGGCCGATGGCGGCTGCGTTCCTCGCGAACACCGTCCTGTCGTGGATGGACGCCGATGCCACGCTGAAAGTGCGTGACGACATGCTCGCCGCTGCCGCCGACTTCGTGTATCTCACGGGGTGGATGGCCATGTACGAGCGGGCGCACGGCCTTGGGCAGAAGTATTTCGTTCAGGCCCTCGACCTTGCGAAAGACGCACGGGATCACGTCACTTACTGCCGCACCCTGAGGGGCATGGCTCTCCAAGCCTCGAATCTCGGGTACGGGCCGAAGGCGCTGGAGTACGCGGATTCCGCGGCGGAAGCGGCACCTGCCGCCGGCCCGAGGCTGACTGCATTTCTCCGGGGTCAGCAGGCCCACGGTGCGGCGATGGTGAAGGACCGGCGCCAAGCGTTCAGTCGCCTGCGCGAAACCGAGACGGCCTTGGCCAAGGCGGACGGCCGCAACGACGCGGTGGGCGGCTACGACCAGGCTGCCTATCAGTTCCACGTCTCCCATGTCCTGTACGAGTTGGGAGACCTTCCCGGATCGATCCAAGCCATGCATCAGTCCAATCGGGCCCGGCCCGCGAACGAGCGTCAGGGTCGAGTTCACGCGAACGGCGTTCTCGCTTCCCAGCAGTGGGAATTCGGGCACATCGAAGCCGCATGCGCAACGTGGGACAGGTTCCTCGACGACTACACGGCGCTGTCCACGGCGCGGGGGGACGAGCATTTCGCCACGCTACGAAAGGCTGTTCGGGCCCAGCCGAACAGCCGGGTCGTGCGGCAACTCGACGAGCGCGTCCGGGTGGTGGCACGGCAGAAAGCCGGCTGACATCCGACCAGTTCTGCCGCTGGGGCTCCTCACCGGACAGGCTCCAGGCCCGCCCTTCCGCTCGGCGGGAGCGCGAGCAGCGTGAAGAGGCGGTCGGCCGCGGCGCCCCGGCGTACCACCAGCAGTGCGGCGAGGGCGACGGCGACCGGGACGCCGAGCCACCAACCCAGCAGGTGGACAAGGACGGAGGCGCCCACCGCTGTGCCGAGTGCCAGGCCGAAGACCGCTCCCAGTACGGTGCCGAGGATGCGGAGCCGGCCCGTCACCGGTGCGGTGGCCTGGCGCTGGCCGGACCGGAGCCAGTGGACCATCAGGGACAGCATCACCGGAACCAGCACGATTCCCATCCCGTAGAGCGTCAGCGCGACCGGCGAGGTCAGCCAGTCGCCCATGCGCGACAGAGCTTCCCCAGGGCCTGGTTGCGTCGGCCAGGTTGCGAACGTCTCCCGGTCGGCGGAGAAGAATCGCTGGTACCCGCGGCCGTCCCACCCGTGGACGAGGATGAAGAACATGCCGGTGTATCCGACCCCGGCCTGGAGGAAGGCCGCGTATGCCCGGCCGGAGGCGATGAGGCGCGCCGCGACCCAGTAACCGAGCACGCCCTGGCTGACGTTCGTCGCGGCGAACAGGGCGACCAGCCAGGCGGGCAGCGAACCGTGCCCGTCCGCGGCCTGCATCGTCTCCCAGTCCGGGAAGCCCCACAGCAGCCACGCACCGCTGGGCGCGAACAGCACCGCGCAGTACAGGACGGTCGCCATCAAGTACGGGTCCGACCACGGGCCGGCGTGACGCGCGGAGCCGGTCCTGCTCCTGAGTTGATGCGTGGCGGCGGTCGCGAAGCTCGCGCCGATTCCGTAGGACCAGAAGACATCGACCTGAACCATCGTGCTCTCCTCTCCGGAATGACACGTCATTCCGTTCTGAAGGCAGAAGCAGTGCAGAAGTAGGCAGAAGAAGTTGAGCGGTCCTGCGGTCCTGCGTCTCAGGGGGAGCCGAGGCCGTCAAACATGAGTGTCTCCACCGTGCCAATCCACGGCTCCCGCATGGCATCGGGGTCCTGTGCGTGCAGGAGCCGCACCGCCCCGGTCACGATCATTCCGTTGACCGCGAGCCCGACCACCTGCGCGTCCACGTCTCGGCGCAGGAAGCCGCGGTCCTGTCCGTTACGGATGAAGGCGGCGGTGTACTCCGCCGCCGCTTCCATGGCCCGGCCGGCCAGATCCGGCTCGGCCCGGTCGATGGTGATGGCGTCGTAGAACAGGATGTGGCACAGCGCGGGTTCCGCGGCGACGAGGTCGAACAGCTTGTGGCCGATGCGCCTGACCTGTTGTCTGTACTGCGGCAGTGTCTCGCAGGAGCCGGGATCCTCGTCGGAGAGGGCGTCCATCACCTGGCCCAGTGCGCGCGACACAACGCTGCGCGCGATGTCCTCCTTGTTCTTGAAGTACCGGTAGAACGTGCCGTGTCCGGCCCCGAGCTCCTGGGCGATGTCGGAGATGCCGGTCGCGTGGTAGCCGCGCTCGGCGAACACCTTTCCCGCCGCGCGCAGTATCGCGTCGCGCTTGTCGACAACACCCCTGGGCACGGTCGCACCCTCCCTCGGCGGAATGACATGTCATTCTCAAACCGGCGGTCGACTCCCGTCAATACCCCTGCGTGCACCGGAAGTTGGCGGTCCTTCAGCGACGGTGCCCTCCTCGTCCCGCAACACCAGCAGATCGCGCACGTCCTGCCACGCCGCCCCGCTCAGCAGCGGGCGCCACCTGGTGAACAGCCCCAGCAGCTCCCCGCTCCACTCCGCCCGGAACGTGTCGTTCACCCGCGCCAGGTCGAGTTCGTTGGCCGCCGTCAGTTCGGCGAAGTCCTGCCGTCGGCCCAGCGGCGGCGTATACGTCCCGCCCGCGAAGCGGTCCCGGAAGGCCGCGTCCTCGTCCGCGAGCGTCCCGTACGACACCTCGCGGTCGCAGCTCGCGTAGAAGTACACGAGCTCCTCCGCCTCCGTGCCGATCACCGCCGCGAGCTCCGAACGCCGGTCCAGCGGCAGCAGGGCGTTCGCGAAGCCGTTCGTGCCGTAGAACGCGTGGCACAGGCCGGCCAGCTGCAGTTCAGGCCGCGCACCCCACTCCGACAGGCGCTGCCGGACCCGGTCCAGGTGGGCGAGCAGTGTCCCGCCCGGATGTTCCATCCCCTCGGCGCCGTGCTCACGCAGCAGGGCGACCGCTTCCCTCGTGCTACCCGGTATGTCCATGGGCAGAAAAATACCCCGGAACCGAATTGACGACCGGGGTCATTCTCTGCGTATATTAAGTGTTTCCGTGTTCGCGTACTTTGAATAGCACGGAGAAGCTCAATAAAGGCACTGTATCGCGTCAGGAGCTGAATTGTCAAGCGAGGAATTGCGGCAGGAACAACAATTCGTCTCCCTCGCCCACGAGCGGCTCGCCCAGCTCAGGGCCGAGGCCGAAGCCGCCATGAACGCCACGATCGCGCAGGTCAGCACCGATCGGCAGGCGCTGGTGGAGCGCGATGTCGGCGTGGCCGAGTACTCCGCCACGCTCTCCGCGCTGAATGCCGCCGACACCGGGCTCTGTTTCGGGCGCATCGACCGGCGCGACGGAGTGACGTACCACATCGGGCGTACGGGAATCCGGCGCGACGACGCGGAGCGCACTCCGTTGCTCATCGACTGGAGGGCTCGCGTCGCGCGGCCGTTTTATCTCGCGACCGGATATGAGCCGATGGGGCTGCGCCGCCGCAGGCACATCACCACCCAGGGCCGAACCGTCACCGCGCTGCACGACGAGATCATGGATCTCGCCGACACCACCCGCACCGGATACGAGTCGCACGACGCCGACGAGGTGTTGCTCGCCGCGCTGAACAGTGCCCGTACCGGTCGGATGGGCGACATCGTGTCGACGATCCAGGCCGAGCAGGACCACATCATCCGCGCCCCGCACCGCGGAGTTCTCGTCGTCGAGGGCGGGCCCGGCACCGGGAAGACCGCGGTCGCGCTGCACCGGGCCGCGTATCTGCTGTACGCGAACCGGGAGCAGCTGGCCAAGCGTGCCGTGCTGATCGTCGGGCCCAACCCGGCCTTCCTGGGCTATATCGGCGAGGTGCTGCCCTCGCTCGGTGAGACGGGCGTGCTGCTGGCGACGGTCGGCGAGCTGTTTCCGGGCGTCTCCGTCACGGGCACGGACAGCCCCGCCGCGGCGGCCGTCAAGGGCCGCGCGGACATGGCCGGCGCCCTGGCCGAGGCCGTACGGGACCGGCAGGAGGTGCCCGAGAAGGACGCCCCCGTGGTCATCCGGCACGACGACGGGGATCTGCTGCTCGCCTGGGACATCGCCGTCGAGGCCCGGCACAAGGCCCGCGAGAGTGGCCTGCCGCACAATCTGGCCCGCCCGCACTTCGTCTTCCGGATCATCGACGACCTGACCACCCAGCTCGCCGACCGGATCGGCGCCGACCCGTACGGCGGTCCGAACTTCCTCGGCCCCGACGACATCGCCCAGCTCGGCAAGGCCATCGCCGCCAGCGCCGAGGTGCATGCCGCCATCGCGTCGCTGTGGCCCCCGCTCACCCCGCAGCAGTTCCTCGCGGACTACCTCGCGCATCCCACGCATCTGCCGGAAGACGACGCCGAGTTGATCCGGCGCACCGGCGGCGGATGGACCGCGGCCGACGTGCCGCTCCTCGACGAGGCCGCAGAGCTGCTCGGTGAGGACAACTCGGCGGCCCTGGCCGCCGCCGAGGCCGAGCGGGCCCGGCAGATCGCCTACGCGCAGGGCGTTCTCGACGTCTCGTACGCCTCCCGTACCTACGAGTTCGAGGACAAGCAGGAGATCGACGAGGACGCGTCCGAGGTCCTTGCCGCACACGACATCATCGACGCCGAGCGCATGGCCGAGCGGCAGGAGGAGGCCGACCACCGCAGCGCCGCCGAGCGTGCCGCCGCCGACCGGACCTGGGCCTTCGGACACATCATCGTCGACGAGGCGCAGGAGCTGTCGGCAATGGCCTGGCGGCTGTTGATGCGGCGCAGTCCGACCCGCTCGATGACACTGGTCGGCGACCCGGCACAGACCGGTGACCCGGCCGGATGCGAATCCTGGCAGGAGATCCTCGCCCCTTACGTCCAGGACCGCTGGCAGCTGGCCCGGCTCGGCGTCAACTACCGTACGCCCGCCGAGATCATGGAGTACGCGTCGCAGCGGCGGCGGGCCACCGACCCCGGTTTCGAGCCGCCCCGTTCCATCCGCTCGACGGGTATGGGGCCCTGGGAGCGGACCGTGCCGCTCGGCGAGGTGGCCTGGATCGCCGCCGAGGAAGCCCCGGAGGAGGGCCGGCTCGCGGTGATCGCCCCGCGCGAGCTGCACGCCGAACTCGCGGGACTGGAAGAGAACGACGGACCGCTGGATCTGTCCCTGCCCGTGGTTCTCATCGACCCGCGCCAGGCGAAGGGCCTCGAATTCGACACGGTCCTCGTCGTCGACCCCGACCGGATGAGCGCCAACGACCTCTATGTGGCGCTCACCCGGGCCACCCAGCGGCTCGGGATCATCAGACCGGCCGCAGCCACACCGTAGCCAGCGGCGGCAGCGTCAGCTGGATGCTCGTCGGCCGGCCGTGCGAGGGGACCGACTCCGGCTTCAGCGGGTCCGGGTTGAGCACATCGCCGCCGCCGTAGCGGACCGCGTCCGTGTTGAGTACCTCGGTCCACGCCTGGACCGCCTCCGGCACACCGAGGCGGTACTCGTGGCGTACCACCGGGGAGAAGTGGCTCACGGCGAGCAGCGGCGCGCCCGTGGCGTCGAAGCGCAGAAAGGCGAAGACATTGTCCTCGGCGGCGTCGCCGTCCACCCAGGCGAAGCCGACGGGGTCCGTGTCCTGCTGCCACAGCGCGGGGGTGGCGGCGTAGACCGTGTTCAGGTCGCGCACGAGGTCCCGTACGCCGCGGTGGTCCGCCTCCGCGGCGTAGGAGGGATCCAGCAGCCACCAGTCGGGGCCGTGGCCCTCCGACCACTCCGCACCCTGGGCGAACTCCTGGCCCATGAAGAGGAGTTGCTTGCCGGGATGCGCCCACATGAAGCCCAGATACGCGCGGTGGTTGGCGCGCTGCTGCCACCAGTCGCCGGGCATCTTGCTGACCAGCGCCTGTTTGCCGTGGACCACCTCGTCGTGCGAGATCGGCAGGACATAGTTCTCGCTGTACGCGTACACCATCGAGAACGTCATCTCGTTGTGGTGGAACTTGCGGTGCACCGGCTCGTGCGAGACATAGCCCAGCGAATCGTGCATCCAGCCCATGTTCCACTTCAGGCCGAAGCCGAGGCCGCCGAAACCGCCCGGGCCCACATGGTGGGTGGAGCGGGTGACGCCGTCCCAGGCCGTGGACTCCTCGGCGATGGTGACGACACCGGGGCAGCGCCGGTAGACCGTGGCGTTCATCTCCTGCAGGAAGGCGACCGCGTCCAGGTTCTCCCGGCCGCCGTGCTCATTCGGCGACCATTCGCCGTGCTCGCGCGAGTAGTCGAGGTAGAGCATCGAGGCGACCGCGTCGACCCGCAGCCCGTCGATGTGGAACTCCTCGCACCAGTACGTGGCGTTGGCGACCAGGAAGTTGCGTACCTCCTTGCGGCCGTAGTCGAATTCGAGGGTGCCCCAGTCGGGGTGCGCGGCACGGGCCGGGTCGTCGTGCTCGTACAGCGATCGGCCGTCGAATTCCGCCAGCGCCCAGTCGTCCTTGGGGAAGTGCGCGGGCACCCAGTCGACCAGCACGCCGATCCCGGCCCGGTGCAGGGCGTCCACCAGATGGCGGAAGTCGTCGGGGGTGCCCATTCGGGCGGTCGGGGCGTAGAAGCCGGTGACCTGATAGCCCCAGGAGCCGCCGAAGGGATGCTCGGCGACCGGCATCAGCTCCACATGGGTGAAGCCCAAGTCCTTGACGTACGCGGGGAGTTGGACGGCGAGCTGGCGGTAGGTGAGGCCGGGCCGCCAGGAGGCGAGATGCACCTCGTAGGCGGAGAACGGCGCCTCGTGCACCGGCCGGTCGGCGCGGTGCGCCATCCACTCCTCGTCGTGCCACACATGGTGGGACTCGGTCACGATCGACGCGGTGGCGGGCGGCACCTCGGTGCGCCGCGCCATCGGGTCGGCCCGCAGGGTGTGCGAGCCGTCCGGGCGGGTGATGTCGAACTTGTAGAGCGCGCCCTCGCCGACGCCGGGCAGGAACAGCTCCCACACGCCCGAGGAGCCCAGCGAGCGCATCGGATACCCGGTGCCGTCCCAGTAGTTGAAGTCGCCGACGACCCGCACCCCGCGGGCATTGGGCGCCCACACCGTGAACCGGGTGCCCGTCACCTGCTGGTGCGCCATGGGGTGCGCCCCGAGCGCCTTCCACAGCTCCTCGTGCCGCCCCTCGCCGATCAGATGCAGGTCGAGATCGCCGAGCGCGGGCAGGAAGCGGTACGGGTCCTGCACCTCCATCGCGGTCCCGTCGTATACGACGAGCAGCTGGTACTCCGGGACGGTGCGCAATGGCAGCAGACCCGAGAAGAAGCCGTCACCGTCCTCGTGCAGTTCCGCCCGCAGCCCCTTGGCGAGCACGGTCACCGACTGAGCGAAGGGACGCAGCACCCGCAGCTCGACACCGCCCCGCATCAAGTGCGCCCCCAGCAGGGAGTGCGGATCGTGGTGGGAGCCGGTCAGCAGCCGCTCCCGGTCCCCGTCCATGAGCGGCTGCGCGGGCCGGACGCCGTGGCTGCCGCCCGCCCGCGGCCGTGGCGCGTCCGTGTTCTTGCGGGGCCCGGCGTCGGCCGCCTGCCGGGGGCTGTGGGAGTCGGAGGAATTGCGGGACGGGGGTCGGGCGGTCACGGGGTCTGCCTCCTTGGCGGAAATTCAGTTGGTGGCGGCCAGGCGGTCGATCGCCGCCATCGGCACCGGAAGCCAGTCGGGGCGGTGGCGGGCCTCGTAGACGACCTCGTACACGGCCTTGTCCGTCTCGTAGGCGCGCAGCAGCTCGGGTTCGGTACGGGGATCGGCGCCCGCCGTCTCGGCGTAGCCCTCGCAGTAGGCGGCACGGCAGCCATCCGCCCAGTTCGGGTTCCACGGGCGGTGGGTGCGGGCCGCGTAGTCGAACGAGCGCAGCATGCCCGCGACATCTATCACCGTGGGCTGCGGCCTGCGGCGCTCGCCGAGCGGGCGTGCGGGCTCGCCCTCGAAGTCGATGACCGACCAGTGGCCGTCGCCGTGGGAGCCGCCGCCCCGCAGGGTCTGCCCGAGATGGAGGTCGCCGTGGACGCGCTGGGCCCGCCAGGCGCAACCGCGCCTGCCCAGCGCGGCGATCGCGTCGAAGGCGGCACGCAGCCGCGGAACGTACGGCAGCAGCGCGGGCACGGCCTGCGCGGCCGCGTCCAGACGTGCCGTCATCGCCTGCGCCAGATGCTCGGCCTGCGGCCGGCGCAGCATCACGGTGGGCAGCTCCTTCGCCAGGGCCGTGTGCACCTCGGCGGTGACCCGGCCGAGCGCGCGGGCCTCCTTCGTGAAGGCCCCTCCGTCGGCCAGCGATTCGAGCGCGAGCAGCCAGCCGTCGCGCGAGCCGTGCAGGAACGGCTGCAGCACGCCCAGGGTGTACGGCTCGGGCGCGGTGGCTTCGTACCAGGCGACGGGCGCGGGCACCCGGCCGCAGCCGGCGCGGGCGAGCGCGAGCGGCAGCTCCAGATCGGGGTTGGAGCCGGGGTGGACCCGGCGGAAGAGCTTGAGGATGTACGCGTCGCCGTACACCAGCGAGGAGTTGGACTGCTCGGCCTCCAGGGGGCGCGCGGTGAGCCCGCCGGGGATCACCCCGGCCGCCTCGAAGCGGTCGAAGCGCAGCGGCCCGAGCGCGCCGGGCGTGCGCAGCCGCTCCAGGATCAGCTCGGCCAGGCGTGGGTCGTGCAGGCCCTCGTAGAGCGTCCGCCCGGCGAGCGGACCCTCGGTCAGATGGCCGATCAGCGCGGGCGCGAGTTGCGGTGGCAGCGTCCGGCGCACACCGAGGAGGAGTTGGTAGCAGTCCTGCGAGGAGAGGGCGGGAAGGCCGGTCTGCTGGACGCGTACGAGCAGATGCAGCAGCCCCGGACCGGTCTTTGAGTCCAGTGGCAGCAGCTCGGTCGCGGAGACGAGCGAGAAGCCGGTGAGCGGATGGCCCTTGCCGGCGAACCAGCGCTGTCTTGGCAGCCAGGCGAGCAGCAGGGGCGCGAGGGACGGGAGAAGAGCGACGGGAGTCCGGGTGGATGCAGCCTCCGACATGGCATCGCGTCCTTTCCCCGAGATGCACTCCAATGGCGCTGTATGCGCAGAGTGTCCCGGATTACAGCAGTGGCTGTCCGGCGGCGCGCGGGGATGAGGGGGAGAGTGCCCAGTGCGGGGCGGGGGAAACCGCCCCGCGGGAGGCACCTCTCGTTACCTGTGCGTCAGGCGGTGGCTGCTTCTTTGCGCAGCCGGAACCAGTAGAAGCCGTGGCCTGCGAGAGTCAGCAGATAGGGCCACTGGCCGATGGCCGGGAAGCGCACGCCGCCGATCAGCTCCACCGGGTGCCGTCCGCCGAACGCCCGCAGATCGAGCTCGGTGGGCTGCGCGAACCGGGAGAAGTTGTGCACGCAGAGCACGAGATCGTCCTTGTACTCGCGGGTGAAGGCGAGCACGGCCGGGTTCGACGAGGGCAGTTCGGTGTATGAGCCGAGGCCGAAGGCGCGGTTCTGCTTGCGGATCTCGATCATCCGGCGGGTCCAGTGCAGCAGCGAGGACGGTGAGGCCATCGCCGCCTCGACATTGGTGACCTGGTAGCCGTAGACCGGATCCATGATGGTGGGCAGATAGAGCCGGCCGGGGTCGCAGGAGGAGAAGCCCGCGTTCCGGTCGGGGGTCCACTGCATCGGCGTCCGTACGGCGTCGCGGTCGCCCAGCCAGATGTTGTCGCCCATCCCGATCTCGTCGCCGTAGTACAGGATCGGCGATCCGGGCAGCGAGAGCAGCAGTGCCGTGAACAGCTCGATCTGATTGCGGTCGTTGTCGAGCAGGGGGGCGAGCCTGCGCCGGATGCCGATGTTGGCGCGCATCCGCGGATCCTTGGCGTACTCCGCGTACATGTAGTCGCGCTCTTCGTCCGTGACCATTTCGAGGGTCAGCTCGTCGTGGTTGCGCAGGAAGATGCCCCACTGGCAGTTCTTCGGGATCGCCGGGGTCTTGGACAGGATTTCCGAGACGGGGTAGCGGGACTCGCGCCGTACCGCCATGAAGATCCGGGGCATCACCGGGAAATGGAAGGCCATGTGGCACTCGTCGCCGCCGGCCGGGAAGTCGCCGAAGTAGTCGACGACGTCCTCGGGCCACTGGTTGGCCTCCGCCAGCAGCACGGTGTCCGGGTAATGGGCGTCGATCTCCTTGCGCACCCGCTTGAGGAAGGAGTGGGTGGCGGGGAGGTTCTCGCAGTTGGTGCCCTCCTGCTGGTACAGATACGGCACGGCGTCGAGACGGAATCCGTCGATGCCCAGGTCCAGCCAGAAGCGCAGGGCCGAGATGATCTCCTCCTGCACCGCAGGGTTCTCGTAATTGAGATCGGGCTGGTGGGAGAAGAAGCGGTGCCAGTAGTACTTCTTGCGCACCGGGTCGAAGGTCCAGTTGGACGTCTCGGTGTCGACGAAGATGATCCGGGCGTCCTGGAACTGCTTGTCGTCATCCGCCCAGACGTAGTAGTCGCCGTAGGGCCCGTCGGGATCGCTGCGGGACTCCTGGAACCACGGGTGCTGGTCGCTGGTGTGGTTCATGACGAAGTCGATGATGACGCGCATGCCGCGCTGGTGCGCGGCGTCGACGAACTCCACGAAGTCGGCGAGGTCGCCGAAGTCGGGGAGTACCGCGGTGTAGTCGGAGACGTCGTAACCGCCGTCCCGCAGAGGGGACTTGAAGAAAGGCGGGAGCCAGAGGCAGTCGACCCCCAGCCACTGCAGATAGTCCAGTTTGGCGGTGATGCCCTTGAGGTCGCCGATGCCGTCGCCGTTGCTGTCCTGGAACGATCGCACCAGGACTTCGTAGAAGACGGCCCGCTTGAACCAGTCGGGGTCGCGGTCCTTGGCGGGCGTGTCCTCGAACAGGTCGTGGACGGGCTCATTGACGATCATGATGTGGGTGACCCTCCGATCGGCGGGGACGGTCGCAGAGCAACGATGTGCGCGGGCGTGACGCCCGGCTCTAGGCGCACATAGGTGGCTCTGCCCCAGTGATAGGTCTCGCCGGTGAGCTCGTCGCGCACCGGTGCGCTCTCGTGCCAGTCGAGGCCGAGGTGCGGCATGTCCAACGAGACCGTGGCCTCCTGGGTGTGGTGGGGGTCGAGGTTGGCGACCACGAGCACGGTGTTCGAACCCGAAGCGCCCTCGGCGGTTTTCGAGTACGCGATCACCGCCTCGTTGTCGGTCGGGTGGAAGTGGATGTCCCGCAGCTGCTGCAGGGCGGGGTGCCGGCGCCTGATCCGGTTGAGAGCGGTGATCAGGGGTGTGATGGTGCGGCCCTCGCGCTCCGCCGACTCCCAGTCTCGCGGCCGCAGTTGGTACTTCTCGGAGTCCAGATACTCCTCGCTGCCATCCCTCAGGGGAACGTTCTCGCACAGTTCGTATCCCGCGTACACGCCCCAGGACGGCGACATCGTCGCGGCCAGCACCGCCCGCACCTCGAAGGCCGGGCGCCCGCCGTGCTGGAGATAGGCGTGCAGGATGTCGGGGGTGTTCACGAAGAAATTGGGACGCATGTACGAGGCGGTTTCGCCGGAGAGCTCGGTGAGGTACTCGGTGAGCTCTTGCTTGGTGTTGCGCCAGGTGAAGTACGTGTACGACTGCTGAAAGCCGATCGCGGCGAGGGTGTGCATCATCGCCGGCCGGGTGAACGCCTCGGCCAGGAACATCACGTCCGGGTCGCCGCGGTTGATGTCCGCGATCACCTTCTCCCAGAAGACGACGGGCTTGGTGTGCGGGTTGTCCACGCGGAAGATCCGTACACCGTGGTCCATCCAGAAGCGCAGCACGCGCACGGTCTCGTTGACCAGACCGCGCATGTCCGCCTCGAAGGCGATCGGGTAGATGTCCTGGTACTTCTTCGGCGGATTCTCGGCGTACGCGATCGTGCCGTCGGCGCGGTGATGGAACCACTCGGGGTGCTTCTCCACCCAGGGGTGGTCGGGCGAGCACTGGAGCGCGAAGTCCAGCGCGACCTCCATGCGCAGCTCGCGGGCCGCCTCGACGAAGTGGTCGAAGTCCTCGAACGTGCCGAGGTCGGGGTGGAGCGCGTCATGGCCGCCGTCGGGGGAGCCGATGGCCCAGGGGACGCCGACATCGTGGGCGCCGGGGGAGAGGGTGTTGTTCGGGCCCTTGCGGTAGGTGGTGCCGATGGGGTGGACGGGCGGCAGATAGACGACGTCGAAGCCCATCGCGGCGACGGCGGGCAGCCGCTCGGCGGCGGTGCGGAAGGTGCCGGAGACGGGCGGCGCACCCTCCTTGACGATCGCGCCCTCGGAGCGCGGGAAGAGCTCGTACCAGGAGCCGAACAGGGCGCGCCTGCGCTCGACGATCAGGGCCAACGGGCGGGAAGCGGTGACCAGTTCGCGCAGTGGGTGACGGTCGAGCGCGGCGGTGGCATCGGGGGCGAGCGCCGCGGCGAGCCGGGTGGCGGCCGGGCGCTCCTCGTCGCGCAGGGCGTCGACGGCGCCGAGCACGGCCTCGCGGCCGTCGCGCTTGGGGACCCCGGCGGCGGCGCGCTCGTACAGCTCGGCGCCCTCGGCCAGCACCAGCGCGGTGTCGATACCGGCGGGGATCTTGATCCGGGCGGTGTGCCGCCAGGTGGCGACGGGGTCGCTCCACGCCTCGACGGCGTAGGTCCAGCGCCCCTCGGCGTCCGGGGTGACGTCGGCGCCCCAGCGGTCGCTGCCGGGGGCCAGTTCGCGCATGGGAGTCCAGGGGCCGGGGCGTCCGGTCGGATCGCGAAGGACGACATTGGCGGCGACCGCGTCATGCCCTTCCCGGAAGACGGTGGCGGTGACCTGGAAGGTCTCACCCGTCACCGCTTTTGCGGGCCTCCTCCCGCAGTCGACTTGGGGACGGACGTCCAGGACGGGGATACGACCGATCATGGGATCACCTGAGGGTGGTGCGGGCAGGGCGGATTGAGCACGTTGGGCATTTATGCGAGGTTTGCTGGTTCTTTGTAGCTGCTCAGTCGACGACTGGCGGGCTGCGGGCATGGCCGCTCCTGTCCGCGTTCACTCGGGTGGGCGGAAAGAATGTCGAGAAGGGGTGCGGTGGCATGCGTACCGGGTGAGCCTTCCCACGGTCTTCGGGTGGGCAATCCGGTGGAGTGTTAACTACTAGGACGTAGGTGACTGCACAAGACGTGGCGTACGTAATCGGGCACGCGGCCGGGTCCGGGTTGCGGCCGTGGGGTTCGTGCCGGGGGTCCGGGGGTTGCCCCCGGGGTGTGCAGCACTGCTAGGACGTGGGTGACTGCACAAGACGTGGCGTACGTAATCGGGCGCGGGCCCCGACGCCACTCGCGTCGGGGCCCGCGCCCTGCACCACCTCACAGCACCGAGCCTCCGCTCGGCTACGCTCCCCAGCTCGGCTCTCGCCTCCGCGCGCTCATGACTGCTCCCCCGACCACATCTGCCACGGCTGCCGTGCCACCCACTCGTCCACCGGCGCCGGCTTCAGCGACAGCGCCTGTGCCGACTCGCCCGCGTCGCCCGCCATCAGGCCGGGCTCCAGGCCCGTAGCCATGTAGTGGTAGATCCCCGACACTCCGGCGGCCGACTCCTCGCCCAGGATCTGGGCGAGCCCCTGCTCGAAGACGCCCGGCTCCAGGGGCACATAGCGGACCGAGCGCCCGAGGCCCTGCCCGAAGGCCGTCGCGAGCTCGGCGCCCGTGAGCGTCTGCGCGCCGCCGATGTCGAAGGTACGGCCCGCCACACCGTCCACCGTGAGCGCCGCGTAGACCGCCTCCGCCAGGTCCCGGTGCGAGATCCACGCCGTTGGGACGTCGGGGGGCAGCGGGTAGGCGAGCACACCCTCGTTCACCAGGGCCGGGCCGTTCCACGGGCTGAAGAGGTTGTCCAGATAGACCGGCGGGCGTACGACCACCAGCTCCACACCGCTGTGGGCGAGGCCCTCGCGGAAGACCGTCTCGGCGAGCCTGCGCGTCTCGAAGGCCACCACATTCGTGCTCCGGTCGGGGACACGGGTGTTGGCGTTGTAGACCAGCCGCCCCACCCTGGCCTCGCGGGCCGCCTTCGCTATGTGCTGGGCGTACCGCATGACCTTCTCGGCCTGGTACACCAGCGGCATCACCACCGCCGCGTGCGTGGCCCCTTCGAAGAGCTGGCGTACGTCCTCGTACCGCCCGAGGTCGCCGCTCGCGACGGAAACGCCGGTCAGCTCCGGACGATCGGCCTCGGGCTTGCGGCTCAGTGTGCGCACGCGGTGCTTCCGCTCGGCCAGCAGACGGGCGGTCGCACCTCCCTGGAACCCGGTCGCCCCCACGACCGCTACGCGCATCGGAATGTGATCGGACATAAGTCTGAAGAGCCCTTCGATAGGGTGTGGCTGCTGCCGTGAACGGCTCTTCCAGGCTCGCTTCGGCGGCTTCGGCCGATCAATTAACAAACCGGGGCGGGGGTTGAAGGATCGTCCAATGGAACCGACGGAGACGGAACCGACGAAGCGCGGAGGGGACGACCTCCTCAGCGAGCTGCTCAAACCCTTACGTCTGACGGGGGTCTTCGACAGCCGCTGGCATGTCAGCGCCCCCTGGGCCATCGAGGGCGACGCGGAACAGAGCTGCGCCGTACTGCACTTCATCACCGAGGGGGGCTGCTGGATCACGGCCGAGGGCCAGACCCCGCTCGAACTGCACGAGGGCGACCTCGCCGTCTTTCCCACCGGCACCGCGCACCGGCTCTCCGACCGGCCGGAGCGGCGGGGCGTCGCGCTCGGCACCGTACTGCCCGAGCGTGCGCCGGGTACCTCCGGTGAGATCAGGATCGAGGGCGACGGGCCCGAGAGCCGACTGCTCTGCGCCGGGCTGCACTACGACGCCTCCGTGGCCACCCACCTCTACACGGCGCTGCCCTGGGCGCTGGTGCTGGACCACTCCCAGGTGGACAGGGAGCCGCTGCTGCGCGACACGCTGCGGCTGCTCGCCGCCACCGACCGCCCGGTCGGCCCCGGCGACCGGCTGATCACGCTGCGGGCCTTCGAGATGGCGCTGGTGCTCGCACTGCGGCCGCTGCTGCGCGAACTGGCCCGCAATCCCTCCGCGCTGCCGGTTCTGCGCCATCCCGGTATCAGCCGGGCCATGGTCATCATCGCGACCCGGTTCGCCGAGCCCTGGACCATCGAGTCGCTCGCCCGCGAGGTCGGCATGTCCCGATCGGCGTTCACGGCGGCCTTCCGCGAGCTGGTCGGCGAGGCGCCCGCCCGGCATCTGACGGGGCGGCGGATGCAGGAGGCGGCCCGGCTGCTCGGCGAGACCTCGCTGCCCCAGTCGGCCGTACCGGAGCGGGTCGGCTACCAGAGCTCGGTCGGTTTTCACCTGGCCTTCCGCAAGTGGTACGGAATGACGCCGGGAGAGTACCGATCGAAAAGCCCCTCAGCTGCATGACTGGCCGGTTCTTAATCACCGCTGGACGGTCGTTCATTGCCCAGTGTCCCTGGCTGGAGCGAGGCTCGGCTGTGTCGGGGGACGTTCCGTTCGAGGAGAGACGTTGACCAGGTCCGGCCAGGAATACCTCGCATCGCTGTGTGACGGGCGTGAGGTGTGGCTCGACGGCGAACGGGTCAGGGACGTCACCCGCCATGCCGCCTTCCGCAATACCGCGGCATCGGTCGCGCACCTGTACGACCTGGCGCACGACTCCGAGCACAGCCCGGTCCTCACCTCCGGCGGCGTCCACCGCGCCTTCGCCGTGCCGCGCTCCTACGAGGACCTGGTCGCGCGGCGGCACGCCTACAAGGTGTGGACCGAGTCGAGCTTCGGCTTCCTCGGGCGTACGCCCGACTACATGGCAGGCGGAGCAGCGGGTTTCGCCGCTCTGCCCGAGGTCTTCACCACCGACTCCTTCGACGGCGCCGACAACGCCCTCGCCTACCACCGCAGGCTCGCCGAAGGCGATCTGTACGCGGCCTTCACCATCACCAACCCGCAGTCCGGCGAGGGGGAGGACGACCTGGTCGTGCGGGTCGTCGCCGAGAAGGACGACGGGATCGTGGTGAGCGGCGCCAAGATGATCGGCACCGGGGCCGTCTTCGCCGACGAGGTGCTCGTCGGCACGATCGAGCCACTGGCGCCCGAGGACGTGGAGCACGCGCTGTGCTTCTCGGTGCCCGTCGGCACACCGGGCCTGACCCTCGTCTCGCGTACGTCGTACGAGGCGGGGGCCCGCAGCGTCTTCGACAACCCGCTCTCGTCGCGCTTCGACGAGAACGACGCGCTGCTGGTCTGCGACGAGGTCTTCGTACCGTGGGAGCGGGTGCTGACCTACCGCAATGCCGAGGCCACCGCGGCGATGTGGTGGGGGACGCCCGCCTACCTCAACTTCAGCCACCAGGCGGCCACCCGCTTCTGGACCAAGCTCGAATTCCTCACCGGCCTCGCCATCCTGCTGACTCGTGCCAACAACACCTCCCAACTCCCGGCCGTCACCCAGTCGGTCGGGCGGCTGCTCGGCATGGTCGCCCAGGCCAAGGCGTTCGTACTGGCGGCCGAGGCCGGCCATGAGCAGGTCGACGGCGGCCGCGGCGGCGTCATGCCCGGCCGGGAGATCTCCTACGCCCAGCGCATCATGGCCGGGGAGATCTACCCGCGCGCCGTCCAGGAGATCAAACTGCTCGCCGGCGGCGGCATCATCCAGCTCCCGGCCTCCGGCGGGGATCTGCTGCACCCGCGGCTCGGGCCGGTCGTGAGGAAGTATCTGCGCGTGCCCGGCACCCCGGCCGAGGACCGGGTCAAGCTGCTCAAGCTGGTGTGGGACGCGCTCGGTTCGGAGTTCGCCGGACGCCATGAGCAGTACGAGCGCTTCTACCACGGCGCCCCGCACGTCTATCTGACCATGCAGACGTGGGCGGGCGGCGCGGAGAGCTGCGAGGAGCTGGCCCAGGCCTGTCTCGAGGGATACGGCCTGGGCGAGGACCTGGGTCCTTTCCGGTCGATCAGGCCGGATCAGCGAGCGTGCGTGCCAGGGCACGCGAGCCCGGCAGGATCGGCCGGACAGGACCCGAGGACGGGCCAGTGACCTCGGCCCGTCCGGGCGCCGCGCTCGCGCTGCTCGCCTCCACCCAGCTGCTGCTGATCATGGACACGGCCATCATCAATGTCGCGCTGCCGTCGGTCGGCGACGACCTCGGCTCCGGCTCGGCCGGACTGTCCTGGGTGGCCAACGCCTACCTCATCGCCTTCGGCGGACTGCTGCTGCTCGGCGGGCGCCTGGCCGATCTCCTCGGCCACCGGCTGCTCTACCTCGGCGGTCTGGGACTGCTGGCCGCCGCATCCGCGGCGGGCGGGCTCGCCGGGACGCCGGGCGCCCTGATCGCCGCGCGGTCCGTGCAGGGCGTGGGCGCCGCCTTCGCCGCCGCCGCGGCGTTCGCACTGCTGCTCAACCTGTTCCCGGACGGGCCCGGACGGCACAAGGCGCTCGGGGCCTTCGCCGCGATGGGCGGACTGGGCGGGGTGCTCGGCACCGTGCTCGGAGGAGTGCTCACCGATCTGCTCGGCTGGCGCTCCACGTTCTGGCTCAATGTGCTCCTCGCTCTGGTCATGGGACTGCTCGCACTGCGCGTTCTCAACGGGGGGACGCGCAGCGCACAGCCCGGCTTCGACCTGGGCGGAGCACTCACGGCCACCGGCGGCCTCGGGCTGGTGGCGTACGCACTCGTCGGCGCGGGCGAGTCCGGGTGGACCAGCACCCGGACCCTCTCCGCCGGCGGTGCGGGCCTCGCGCTGCTCGCGGCCTTCGCCGTACTGGAGTCGAGGCTCCCGAGCCCGCTGGTGCCGCCCGCCGTGCTGCGACGGCCCGCGCTGCGGGACGCCAACATCCTCAGCGCACTGGCCCAGATGGCGCTGTTCCCCATGTTCTTCCTGGTCAGCCTGTATCTGCAGAGCGTTCTCGAACAGTCCCCGCTGACCGGCGGACTCGGACTGCTGCCGCTGTCACTGGTGGTGGTCGCCGTCGCCCCGGGGACCGGCCGTCTCATCGTCCGGATCGGGCTCAGGGCCACCATGACCGCCGGCTTCGGGCTCCTCGTCGCGGGCATGGTGTGGCTGGCGCTCGCCCTGTCCGCCGACGGAACCTTCGCAACGACGGTCCTGGCACCCAGCCTGGTCCTCGGCGTCGCCCTGCCGCTGGTCATGGTCACCACTAATGTGGCCGCCACCGCCGAGGCCGCGCCCGAGGAGACCGGCCTCGCCTCCGGACTCGTCAACACCAGCCAGCAGTTCGGCTCGGTGCTCGGGCTCGCCGTCCTGGTGGCCGTGGCCACCGCCGGGGGCGGCCCTTCGGCCGCCGCCCAGACCTCCGGCTTCCGCTCCGCGCTGCTGGCCGGCGCCGCCTTCGCCGCACTGGCCGCCCTGCTCTGCGTACGACTGCGGCTGCCCCGGCCCGCCCCGGCGCCACCGCGCCGGGACCCTGTGGGCGGTGCCGTGGAGTGACCGTATGCGGCGAGTGCGTACCGCGCAGGCGTACGCAGGCGGCGAAAGCGTCCGGTGAGCGCGTGACGCGAGCAACTGCGCCGCATCCCACCCACTGAACCGACGTTGCCCGAGGGGGGCATTCCGTTGACCCTGTACGACCTTGTCGCGCCCGGTCTCCAGTCGCGCTGCGATCCGCGCTACCGGATAGCCGAGATACGCGCGGCCGACCCGCTCGGCGCCGACGCGCTGCTCGCGGCGCTGCCCGCGATGAACGCCGACGCCGATGTGCCCGCGCTCACCGTCGCCCTGCGCACCCTGGTGCCCGAGCCCGAACGGGTTGCCGCGCTCGGCGTCACCGACGCGCTCGCGGCCATGCGCGACCTCGGCATCCTGCTCGGATCGCTCAAACGGCACGGCGTCGAGCCCGTCGCGGCGGTGCCCGACGTCCTTCCGGTGCTCGAAGAGCTGGGCCGGCGCACCGACATGGTGCCGCGCGACACCGTGCACCACTACACGACCTGGAACCCGCTCGGCGCGCGGCAGCGGATGTACACCGGCGACATCATGGAGAGCAATCTCCAGGACGCGGTCCGGATGGTCTTCCCCAGCCTGGTGGCGGCGCTCGACACCTGCGCGGAACTCGCCCGCAGGGAGCCCTACGAACCGGGCTTCGCCCTCGCGCTCGACCGCACCGCCCAGCATGTGCAGTCCATGGTCGACTCCATCGACTTCACCGTCGCCAATGTCTCGCCCGTCTTCTTCGCGACCCGGATGCGCTCCTACTTCGAGGAGATCGACGTCGCGGGCACCGACTACCTCGGCCCGGCCGCCGCCCAGGTGCCGCTCTGGCTGGTCGATCTGACCCTGTGGCAGTCCGACCGCAGCAACCCCGCCTACGACGCCTTCCTCGACGACTCGGTGCGCTACAGCCTCCCCTCCTGGCGCGACCACTACGCCGAACACAAGGGCGGTACCTCCGCCGTCTCCAAGCTCTCGGCCGCCATCAGCTGGGAGGCGGCCCACCGGCTGCCGCCGCAGCTCGCCGCGTCCGCGGTCTCCCTCGCCCGCGTGCTGCGCATCCTCAAGACCTTCCGGGCCCGCCACATGACCATCGCCCGCAAGGCGTACGGCGAGGAGGTGCGGCTGTACGAGGTGGGCAGCGGCGGCGCCCCCATCGAGCTGCTCCGCTCCGTGCTCGATCTGACCCGGGACAACGAGACCCTCGTACGCCGTTCGATCGAGCGGCCGCGCACCCCCGTCGTCTGACCGTCCCTGGAGGTCCCCATGACCCACATCATGATCGCCGGCGGAGGAATCGCCGGGCTCACCGCGGCACTCGCCCTGCACACCGCCGGATTCGAGCGGATCACCGTCGTCGAGACGGTCCGCGAGCTGCGCCCGGTCGGCGCCGGGCTGAACATCATGCCCAACGCGGTGCGCGAACTCGACGCGCTCGGGCTGCTCGACCGGCTGGAGGAGTGCTCCGTACGCACCCGTGAGCTGCGTTACTACCACCGAAGCGGCGGCCTCATCTCCCGCGAGCCGCGCGGCCTCGGCGCCGGCTACCACTGGCCCCAGCTCTCCATCCAGCGCGGCGAACTCCAGCGCGCGCTCGCCGACGCGGTTCGCGCCCGGCTCGGGCCCGGCGCGCTCGTCGGCGGCGTCAAGGTAACCGGCCTCGAACCGCTCGCCGACGGCCGCCCCCGGGTCCAGCTCGAACACCGCGACGGCGCCCGGCGCGGCAGGGCGTCCCTCGAACCCGACGTCCTCATCGGCGCCGACGGCATCCGCTCCACGGTGCGCGCCGCGCTCAACCCGGGCGAGGGCGAGCCGCCGTGGAACGGCGTGCTCGTCTGGCGCGGGGTCTCGTGGATGCCCGCCCACCAGATCGGCACCTTCATGTTCATCGCGGGAGACGACCGCCAGAAGGCCGTGGTCTACCCGATGACCGAGCCCGACAGGGACAGCGGCGAGGTGCTGGTCAACTGGGCGCTCGCGATGCCCGCCGACTCCACCGGCGACGCTACGCGCGGAGACTGGAACCGGGAGGTCCCGGTCGAGAAGTTCCTGCACCACTACGAGGGCTGGGACTTCGACGGCGTCAGCGTCCCCCAGGTGCTCCGGGCCGCCGAAGGCGCCTTCGAGTACCCGATGGTGGACCGCGATCCGCTGGAGCGCTGGTCCGTCGGCCGTACGACGCTGACCGGCGACGCGGCCCACGCCATGTACCCGATCGGCTCCAACGGCGCGACCCAGTCCATCGTCGACGCCCGCGCGCTCGGCCACGCCATGGCCCTGCACCCCGACCCGGCCCGCGCGCTGGCCGCGTACGAGGCCGAACGCAGGCCTGCGATGACCGAACTCCAGCAGGCGAACCGCCGCCTCGGACCCGAGGTCGTCATCAACCTCGCCCACGAGCGCGCCCCCGGCGGCTTCACCGACATCGACGAGGTGATCCCGAAGCGGGAACTCGCCGAGATCGCCGCCCGGTACGCGGCCACCGGGGCCTTCGACCCGGGGACCGTCAACCAGGGCTCTCCCTACGACCCGGCGGTGCGCTAGGCCGTCTCTGACAAATCTCGCCTGGCGCGCGGCGTCCGGCACGCCCACTCGCTGCGTTGTCGGAGTCATCCAAGTACGTCCAGTACAAGGATGGTCCTCCGCCTTGCGATTGCACGCATCGGACGCCGCGCACCCCGCCCTGCGGGCGGACGGCGCTATTTGTCAGAGACGGCCTAGCCGCGCTGAACGCCCCTTCGACGTGCTGAATGCACCGGCGCCCGCCCGTGGGCCCGGCGCGCGCCGTGGTTGAGGAGGGCGGGGTACCACTACCGTCTGTCGGGACGGAAAAGGACGCACACCGTCGTGCGTCCCCTCGGATGCGTACCTCCCCTGCGAAGGTGGAACCCGTGAAGGCCATTCGTCGATTCACCGTCCGCCCCGTCCTGCCCGAACCACTTCTTCCGCTCAGTGAACTGGCGCGCAATCTGCGCTGGTCCTGGCACACCGAGACCCGTGACCTCTTCCAGGCCGTCGACCCCGACGGCTGGCAGGCAGCGGGTGGCGATCCCGTACGACTCCTCGGATCGGTGTCCGCCACCCGGCTGGCGGAGCTGGCCGGGGACCGGCGCTTTCTGCGCAGACTCGCCGCCGTCGCCGACGACCTGGACGACTACCTGCACGGTCGCAGGTGGTACCAGGCACACAGTGGCGCCCTGGGGGACCATGACCCCGAGGGCGCCGGATTCCCCGCAGCGGTCGCCTACTTCTCGCCCGAGTTCGGTGTCACCGCCGCACTGCCCCAGTACTCCGGCGGCCTGGGCATCCTGGCCGGCGACCATCTCAAGGCCGCGAGCGACCTCGGCGTGCCGCTGATCGGCGTCGGGCTGCTCTACCGCCACGGCTACTTCCGCCAGTCGCTGTCCCGGGACGGCTGGCAGCAGGAGCACTATCCGCTGCTCGACCCCAACGAACTGCCCGTCAGCCTGCTGCGGGAGCCCGACGGGACACCCTGCCTGGTGTCCCTCGCGCTGCCCGGCGGGCGCTCGCTGCGCGCGCACATCTGGATGGCGCGGGTCGGCCGCGTACCGCTGCTGATGCTCGACTCGGACGTCGAGGAGAACGGCCACGGCGAGCGCGATGTCACCGACCGGCTCTACGGCGGCGGCAGCGAGCACCGGCTTCTCCAGGAGATGCTGCTGGGCATCGAGACGTGCAGGCCGTGCCGATGCAACGCCTCGCCGACATCCCGCG
The DNA here is from genome assembly GCF_026339995.1 of Streptomyces sp. NBC_01481. Taxonomy (GTDB): domain Bacteria; phylum Actinomycetota; class Actinomycetes; order Streptomycetales; family Streptomycetaceae; genus Streptomyces. Next base: position 868,269 of record NZ_JAPEPT010000005.1, read on the forward strand.
CCGGTGTTCCCGCAACGAGACCGCGCAACTCCTCGATCCTGGAGCGCATCGCGAACTGGGCGACTACAAGAGCGCGGCGGCCAGGACCTCGACTTCGACGCCGCGCTCGAAGCCGTGCGCGCCGGGACCGTGTTCACCACCCACACACCCGTGCCCGCCGGGATCGACCGCTTCGACCGCGAGCTCGTCGCCCGCCACTTCGGGGAGCGCGGAGAGCTGCCCGGAGTCCCGGTCGAGAAGGTGCTCCAGCTCGGCATGGAGACCTATCCGGGCGGCGAGCCCAACCTCTTCAACATGGCAGTGATGGGCCTGCGGCTCGCCCAGCGCGCCAACGGCGTCTCCACACTGCACGGGGCAGTCAGCCGCGGCATGTTCGCCGGGCTGTGGCCCGGCTTCGACGCCGAGGAGGTGCCCATCACGTCCGTCACCAACGGCGTGCACGCGCCTACCTGGGTGGCGCCCGAGGTGTTCCGGCTCGGCGTGCGCCAGATCGGCACCAGCCGCGCGGAGGACGCCCTGTCCGTCGGCGGCTCCCAGCGCTGGGACGCCGTCGCGGACATCCCGGACGCCGACATCTGGGAGCTGCGCCGTGAGCTTCGTGAACAGCTGGTCCTGGAGGTACGGGAGAGGCTGCGGGCCTCCTGGCGCCAGCGGGGCGCCGGAGCGGCCGAACTGGGCTGGGTCGACGGAGTGCTCGACCCCGACGTCCTCACCATCGGCTTCGCCCGCCGGGTCCCCTCGTACAAACGGCTCACGCTCATGCTGCGCGACCGCGATCGGCTGATGGAGCTGCTGCTGCATCCGACCAGGCCGGTGCAGATCGTCGTCGCGGGCAAGGCGCATCCGGCGGACGACGGCGGCAAGCGGCTGGTGCAGGAGCTGGTGCGGTTCGCCGACGATCCGCGGGTGCGCCACCGGATCGTCTTCCTGCCCGACTACGGGATGGCGATGGCGCAGAAGCTCTACCCGGGCTGCGACGTCTGGCTGAACAATCCGCTGCGGCCGCTGGAGGCGTGCGGCACGAGCGGAATGAAGGCCGCGCTCAACGGCTGCCTCAATCTGTCCGTCCTGGACGGCTGGTGGGACGAGTGGTTCGAGCCGGACTTCGGCTGGGCGATCCCGACGGCCGACGGCTCGGCGACGGACGACGACCGGCGTGACGAGCTGGAGGCGGGCGCGCTGTACGAGCTGATCGAGAACCGGGTGGCGCCCCGCTTCTACGACCGGGGCGCGAGCGGGCTGCCGCAGCGCTGGATCGAGATGGTTCGGCGCACGCTGACCACCCTCGGCCCGAAGGTGCTCGCGGGCCGCATGGTCCGGGAGTACGTGGAGCGTCTTTACGCCCCGGCCGCCCGGGCCCACCGGTCCCTGAACGCCGACACGGCACGGGAGTTGGCGTCCTGGAAGGGCCGGGTGCGGGTGAGCTGGCCGCACGTGGCCGTCGACCATGTGGAGGCGCTGGAGCAGTCGGCGGCCGGGGGAACGGCGGAGCTGGGCTCCACGCTGGCGCTGCGGGTGCGGGTCGCACTCGGCGAACTCCAGCCGGACGATGTGGAGGTGCAGGCGGTGTCCGGCCGCGTCGACTCCGACGACGCGATCGCCGACGCCCAGACCTTCCCGCTCAAGCCCGCGGGCGGCCCCGACCTGGAGGGCCGCTGGGTCTACGAGGGCCCGCTCTCGCTGGACCGCACTGGCCCGTTCGGCTATACGGTGCGCATCCTGCCGGCCCATCCGCTGCTCGCGGCCAGCGCCGACCTGGGGCTGGTGGCGCTGCCCACGGAGGCGACGGGGGAGGGCGCGGGCGTGCTGATGCGCTGAGGCGGCTTCTGGGGCGGCACGGTGCCCGGCACCGTGCCGCCCGTCGAGGACGAGCTGGACACCGGTGTCCTGCCCAAGGGCGAGTGGTGGATCTGCGACCCGGTGGGGGTCCACGGGCGTCCGCGGGTGTCGCTCACCCTCCCGCCCGCCTCCGAGACCAGCAGGGCGCCCGGCACCAGCCCGGAGCGGACCCGGCTGTACTGCCAGAAGGCATCCGTCCGCCCGGCTGCGACATGGACCAGCTGCCCAGGGTGGCAGGCACGGGCGGCCAGCAGAGTGTCGCGCAGATACTCCAGCGACACCGCCGGGCCGCTGTGGCGGTGGGGTTGCGGGATCCGACGGTCACCTCGTGGCCGACGGAGGCGAGTTGGGCGGCGAACACCACACTGCAGCGGCTCACCGCCCTGCGGGAGGAGTTGGACGGCACGATCCTCGTCGACGTCTCCAACGCCACCAAGCGCGGCGCGGACGGACTGCCGGGGGGACTGTGCTACCCGGAGAGCAGCCTCGCCGAGCTGCTCCAGCAGGCACTGCCCCGTACGTGCGTCGTCAAGACGCTCAACACCATGCTGTTCACGGTCATGACCGACCCGGGCAGCCTGTCCACCCCGCCGACGGCGTTCCTCTCGGGCGACGACGAGGATGCCAAGGCGGCCGTGGGCCGCCTGCTCGCCGACCTCGGCCGGCGGCCGGAGTGGAATCGAGGACCTGGGTGACATCACCACGGCCCGCGCGACCGAGGCACTGGTCCTGCTCGTCCCGCACCTGTTCCGCCGGCACGGACCGAGGCCGTTCGCCCTTTCCGTCGCCCGCTGAACGCGAAAGCTGCCCGGGGGCTCGGCCCCCGGGCAGCTTCCTTGAGTCACGTTCCTTGTGTCACTTCGCCTCCAGGCTCAGAAGGTGAGCTTGAAGCTGTTGATGTAGCCGGTGTCCCAGGCGGCCTTGTCCTGGACGCGGAGCTTCCAGGTGCCGTTGGCGACCTCGGACGAGGCGTTGACGGTGTAGGTGGCCTGGACGTTGTCGGCGGAGTCGGAGCCGCTGAACGGCTTCAGGTTGTAGACCGATCCGTCCGGGGCGACCAGGTCGACGACGAGGTCGCCGCGCCAGGTGTGGATGATGTCCACGCCGACCTTGAGGGTGCTCGGGGCGTTGCCGGTGCGGCCGGTGACGGTGACCGAGGAGGTGACCGCCGCGCCGTTGTCCGGGATGGAGACGTCAGCGGTGTTCTCGAAGACCGTGCCCCCCGGGTCGCCGCCGCCGGGGCGGGCGCCGACGTTGATGCCG
>NZ_JAPEPT010000006.1:0-460000 GCF_026339995.1 Streptomyces sp. NBC_01481
TGCCGGGCTGTACTTCCCGCATCTGCAGCTCAACGACCCGCTGACCGGGCGGCTGCGGTCCTTCCCGCCCTCGGGTGCCATTGCGGGTGTCATCGCGAGGACCGACGGCGAGCGCGGCGTGTGGAAGGCGCCGGCCGGTACCGAGGCACGGCTCGCCGGTGTGCGGTCCCTGTCGGTCAAGCTCACCGACCGGGAAAACGGTCTGCTCAATCCGCTGGGCATCAACTGCCTGCGCACCTTCCCCGTGGTGGGCCCGCTGGTGTGGGGCGCGCGCACGCTGGAAGGCGCAGACGCGCTCGACAGCGAGTGGAAGTACGTGCCCGTGCGCCGTCTCGCACTGCATGTCGAGGAGAGCCTCCACCGCGGTCTGCAGTGGGTCGTGTTCGAGCCGAACAGCGAGCAGCTGTGGCAACAGATCCGGCTCAAGGCATCGGCCTATCTCAACGACCTGTTCCGGCAGGGCGCGTTCAAGGGCGGCACACCGCGCGAGGCGTACTTCGTCAAGTGCGACAAGGACACCACCACCGACGCCGACATCGACGCCGGAGTGGTCAATGTCGTGATCGGCATCGCGCCGGTCAAGCCCGCGGAGTTCGTGATCGTCAAGATCCAGCAGATGGCCGGGCAGTTCGACCTCTCGTAACCCAAGGAAAAGGAACACGAAGGAAACCGATGGCTGAGTTCCAGATCAACGCCCATCGCTTCGACCCCTACAAGAATTTCAAGTTCCTGGTCCTCTGGGACGGTCGAACGGTCGCGGGCATCAGCAAGATCAGTCCCCTCAAGCGCACCACCGAAGTGGTCAAGCACCGCCACGGCGGTGACCCGAGCTCTCCGCGCAAGTCGCCGGGCCGCTCCGAGTTCGAGGGCGTCACGCTCGAGCGCGGGGTCACCCACGACGCGGAGTTCGACCGCTGGGCCAACAAGGTCTGGCAGGTCGGGGCCGGGCTGGGCTCGGAGGTCTCGCTGCGTGACTTCCGCAAGGACATCATCATCCAGGTCCTCAACGAGGCCGGGCAGGTGGCCGTCTCGCACAAGCTCTACCGAGCCTGGGTGAGCGAGTACCAGGTGCTCGGCGAACTGGACGCCAACGCCAACGCCGTCGCGATCCAGAGCGTCAAGCTCGAGTGCGAGGGCTGGGAGCGGGACTACGAGGTGGAGGAGCCGGTCGAGCCCTCCTTCACCCATCCCGCCTGAACGACGTCTGCGCACCGGAGGAATGAGGGATGACGCCGACGGGGCCGGCCGAGCTGCTCGCCACCTGGGAGGCCGGGCTCGCGCAGCACGACTCGGGAAGGTCTCTGCTGCTGCACCGGGCGGCCCGCCCGGGGGCCGGCACCGACGCGTTGCTGTCGATGCCGGTCGGCGAGCGGGAGGCTGATCTGTTCGCGCTGCGCCGGGCGTTGTTCGGCGAGCGCATGCAGGTGCGGGTCGAGTGCGCGGCATGCGGCGAGGCCATGGAGTTCGACCTCGACGCGACGCTGTTCGGCGCCCGGACCAAGACACCGGACGGGCCGCTGCGGGTGGAGGAGGGCGAGTGGGCGATCGAGTTCCGGCTGCCCACCGTCGCCGACCTCGCGGCGGCCGGTGCGGTGCCGGATCCTGACGAGGCCCGTCGGCTGCTCATGGCGCGCTGCACTGTTTCGGCGCTGCGGAACGGGGAGGCGCTGCCGGCCGAACGGCTGGCCGCACTGCTGCCCGAGGTCGTACAGCGACGGCTGGCCGAACTGGCGGAGCAAGCCGATCCGGCGGCCGACGTGACACTGAACGTCGCCTGCCCCGAGTGCGGCGAGGCCACCCCCGCCGAGCTGGACATCACCTCCTATCTGTGGACCGAACTCGACACCTGGGCACGGGACTTGATGCTCGACGTCCATCTGCTCGCCACCGCCTACGGGTGGAGCGAACCGGCGATTCTGGCGCTCAGCCCGCTGCGGCGTCGTTACTACCTGGAGCTGTGCGCAGATGCCTGACTACTTCGACCGGCTGCTCGCCCGGTACACACCGGTGCCCGCGGCCGGCAGTGGCCCGGCACGGGTCCGGCCGCGGCTGCCCGGCCCGTTCGAACGGGCCGAGGCGCTGCGGAGCGGACCACCGGAACCCGACCAGCCGGCGGCGCTGATCCCGTCGGCGCCCCAGCCTGCCTTCGGACCGGCCGAGTTGGTACGGCACGAGCGCGAGGTGCGGACGGATCGCGAGACCGTCGTACGGACCGAGGCCACGGCCACGGCGGGTGAGACCGAGCGACGGGCGGTGCAGGCCGTGCAGAGTCCGGGGCCGTTGCTGCGGCCTGCCGTGCCCGCGCCCGTGGCTCCGCGACAGGCCGCCTCGGATGTTCCGCGTGCCGGGAGGCGGGGGGCTTCGGCCGAGGTGCCCGAGGCACCGCGAACGCAGACTGCCTCCGCGTCCCGGGCCACGGAAGCGGTCCCCCGGGCCGCCTCGGCACCGGCCCGGCCGCGCGGCGCCGATACGGCCGCCGCCCGTGGTGCGGCGCTGAGCGGAGTGGGACGGCGCGCGCCGCGGGCTGCCGAACGCGTCGTGCACGTACAGATCGGACGGCTGGAGGTGAGCGCGGCCCCGCCGCCCGGCGCGAGCCGCCCCGCCGGCGGCCGCCCCGAGCACACCGGACGGCGCACACCCGCGCTGACGCTGGACGACTATCTGTCACGCGGCGAGAAGAGGGACTGAGGTCATGAGCAACGCACTCGCCATCGCGACGGTCACCCAGGCACTGGCCCTGCTGATCGATCACAATCTGAGCCCCGAGATGGACATCGCGGTCAAGGTCGAGACCCGTAAACCACCGGCCGAACCGCCCACCGAGCCGACCATCAACGTCTTCCTGTACCAAGTCACACCGAACCCCTCGATGCGCCATACCGATCTGCCGACCCGTGCCTCGGACGGCACGCTCCTCAAACGGCCGGCGGCCGCGCTGGATCTGCACTTTCTGATCAGTGCGTACGGGGAGGAGGCGGAGCTGGTCGGGCAGCGGCTGATCGGCTGCGTGGTGCGGACACTGCACGAAATCCCGGTGCTGCCGAAGGAGTTGATCGAGCTCGCGGCGGAGCGGCCGTATCTGGCGGGCAGCGATCTGGCCGAGTCGCCGCAGAAGGTGCGGTTCACGCCGACGGTGATGGACATCGACGAGACGTCGAAGCTGTGGGGGATGCTCCATCAGACGCCGTACACCCTGTCGGTGGCGTACCAGGCGTCGCTGGTCCTGATCGAGGGCCGCGAGAGGCCGGTGCCGGCGAAGCCCGTGGAGCGGCGGACGGTGAGGGTGCTGCCGTTCGGGGCACCGGGCGCGCCGGTGCCGCCTGGGGGTGAGTCGCCGGTGTCTGTAACCCAGCCGCCGACCGAGCCGGAGCTCGCGTCTGACGCGGAGCCCAACGCGACTGTGCCTGTGAGGAAACGGGCCGCGGCGAAGGCCACCAAGGCTGCCGCGAAGCCCGTCGCGAAACGGGCCGCCCCCGCTCGTGCCCGTAAAGGCACTGAAGCGGGCGCCGACGACAAGGAGAGCTGAGACACGGTGCGCAACACGGGGGCGGGTGAGGGTATGGGCACGTTCGACGGGACGGCTGGGTCCACCACGGCGGACGGCCGTGCGTTGTTCGCGGCGGTACGGTCCGTGCTCACCCGTATCGACGCCCATGCGGCCCGGGCGCAGGGACGCCCGGGCCGCGGACAGAGCGCCGCGGCGGGTGCGGCGGGTGCGGCGGGTACGGCGGGTGCGGCGGATGAGCCGGGACGGCAGGGCAGCGACCCGGGCGCCGGGGCCCTTTCGCGGAGCGAACTCGCAGCCGGAGACACCACCTCCTCCGCTGCTGCGGCCGGAAGCGAACCGGCAGCCCAGGGCCTTCTCGCAGCCGCCCCCGGCGTGCGCGGGCCCGCCACGCTCGACTCGCTCGTCGCCTGCTTCGGGCTCAGCCCCTTCGAGCGCGATGTCGTCCTGCTGGCCGCCGCCGCAGAGCTCGACTCCACGACCGGTGGACGGTGTGCGGCCGCGAGCGGGGACCCCGAACGCGCCCACCCCACCTTTTCGCTCGCCCTGGCCGCGCTCGACGGCGCCCACTGGAGCGCTCTGACCCCCGTCGCCCCGCTGCGCCGCTGGCGGCTCGTCGAGCTGGACGACGAGACCCGGCTGACCACCTCCCGGCTGCGGCTGGACGAGCGCATCCTGCACTTCCTCGTCGGCTCGCCCTATCTGGACTCCCGGTTGCACGGACTGCTGCGCCGTGCGCCCGTACCGGAGTCCCTGCCCGCCTCGTACGATCTGGCGGCGAGTCAGGTCGCCACGGGCTGGGCGGGAGCCGGAGCGCATGCGCCGCTGAGGGTCGAGCTGGTCGGCGGCGATCTGCGGACCCGTGCCGACATCGCCGCGGCGGCGGCCCGCCGTTCGGGGCTGGGGCTGTATGCCATGGCCGCCGACGACATGCCCACCGATCCGGCCGAGCGCGACCGCCTGGCGCGGCTGTGGCAGCGCGAGGCGATCATGCTGCCTGCCGCCCTGCTCGTCGAGGTCGGCGAGCTCGACCGCGACCAGGCCGCGGCGACGGACGCGTTCATCGAGAGCGCGGCCGTTCCGCTCGTCGTCTCCAGCCTCGATCCCCGGCAGACTGCCCGGCCGCGCGGCGAGCGCGTGACGGTGCCACCACTGGACAGCGATGAGCAACTGGGTGTGTGGGCCGACGCGTTCGCGGACGTACCGGAGGTGAGCGAGGAGGACCTGCGCGATCTCGTCGAGCAGTTCTCGCTTCCGCCGCATCTGATCCGGTCCGCCGGCGCGGCCGTCGTACGGGATCTGCCGGGCGAGGACGAACTGGAGGCCACCGCACTTGCCTGGCGGGCCGGGCTCACCGAGGCCCGGATGGGCATGGACGAGCTGGGCCGGCGGATCGAGCCGCGGGCGGCGTGGGGCGATCTGGTGCTGGCCGAGCGGCAGTTGCGGATTCTGCGCGAGATCGTCGCGCATGTGCGTCAGCGCTCGACCGTGTACCAGGAGTGGGGCTTCGCCGAGACGCTGCGCCGGGGGCTCGGTGTCACCGCGCTCTTCGCGGGCGGTTCCGGCACCGGAAAGACCTTGGCCGCCGAGGTCATGGCCAAGGAGCTGGGCCTGGACCTCTTCATCATCGATCTCTCGCAGGTCGTCAGCAAGTACATCGGCGAGACCGAGAAGAACCTCCGCAAGGTCTTCGACGCGGCCGAACGCGGCGGCGCGCTGCTGCTGTTCGACGAGGCCGACGCGCTGTTCGGCAAGCGCAGCGAGGTCAAGGACAGCCATGACCGGTACGCCAACCTCGAGGTCAGCTATCTGTTGATGCGGATGGAGGCATACCGGGGGCTGGCGATCCTGACGACGAACATGAAGCAGGCACTGGACACGGCGTTCATGCGCCGTATCCGCTTCGTCGTCGACTTCCCCTTCCCCGGCGAGAGCGAACGCGCGGAGATCTGGCGGCGGGTGCTGCCCGCGCGGGCCCCGATGAAGGGCATCGATCCCGAGCAGCTCGCCCGGCTGACCGTGGCGGGGGGCTCGATCCGCAACATCGCGCTGTCGGGCGCCTTCCTGGCGGCGGAGGAGGGCGACCGGCTCCAGATGCGTCACATGCTGGAGGCGGCGCGTACCGAATACCTCAAGCTGGACCGCTCCTTGACGCCCTCGGAGGTCCACGGATGGGTCTGAACGAGGCACCGCGCGGTGCGGAGGGCGCGATCCGCGTGGACATCGGCGAGCTGGTGCTCGACGGGTTCGAGCGGCTGGACCCCGACAGGGTGTCGGCCGCCTTCCAGGCGGAGCTGGCCCGGCTCGTACGGGAGCGTGGCGTGCCGCTGGCCGCCGACGGCGGCCGGGCGCTCGACGGACTGTCCGGGCTGCCGCCGCTGCCCGCGACCACCTCGCCGGCGCGACTGGGCGAGGCACTGGCGCGTGCCGTGCACGCAGGACTTTCGGGGCGGGGTGAGCCGCGATGAGTACGTCACATGCCCAGGACGCGCAGACGGCCCAGGCCGAACGGCGGCGCAAGCGCAAGGAGCGCGCCAAGTCCCGTACGCCGGAGCCGAAGAACATCGTCAGCGGGGCCGGACAACCGCTCGACCTGAGCGTACGACGGGAGCTGGAGGAGCAGCTCGGCCACGACTTCAGCCGGGTGCGCCTGCACACAGACCGGGACGCGGGCACGCTCACCGAGCTGCTGGGCGCGGACGCGGTCGCGGTCGGCCAGGACATTTTCTTCCGGGAGGGCGCCTACCGCCCCGGCACGGCGGACGGGCAGCGGCTGCTGGCTCACGAGCTGCTGCACACGGTGCAGAACCCGGACGGTCTGGGCGCGTTGCGCGTGGGCCGAGACCTGGGTGCGGTGAGCCTGCCGCAACAGGCGATGGAGCGCGAGGCCGAGTCGGCGGCGCAGGCTGTTGTACGGGACGAGGAGCAGGCCCCCCAGGTGGAGCCGGAGCCGTCGACGCCCGGCTGGCTGCGGTACGCCACGGTCGACGCCGACCGGTCCCGGATGGAACAGCTGGACCCCGCAACGCTGGTGGACCGTCTCGCGAACGGCGTGCTGCGCTCCCTGCGCGGCGACCCGGCGGATCTGTCAGGTCGTGTACGCCTCCAACTCGCCCGGATGTCGCCGCAGTTGCAGGACTCGGTGCTGGACCGGCTGGAAGTGCGGCTGCTCTCCAACGAGTACGACCGGCTCCTCGACCTCGCCGAGGAGTCCGAGACCGGGCCCGTCGACCTCCGGCCTGCCGAGGTGCCCGAACCGGAGACCGACCTCTTCGAGCTCCTCGGTGTCGAGCGCACCCAGTGGAAGCGCAAGGAAGAAGGCGGCCGGGGCGCGAAGGACAAGCGGGCCGCGGACTCCCGCGAGGAGCAGAAGGACGCCAGGGCGCGCGACGAGAAACGCGGAGGCGACCGGAGCAGGGCGCAGTCGGACGCCGCGGCCGAGAAGGACGAGGCCGCCCGGCGCACGGAGCAGGAGGACGAACGCGCCCAGTCCCGGCAGCAGGCGGCACAGGAACAGCAGCAGGAAGAAGAGAAGCAGGACCAGGACCGGCAGCGGGTCGACGAGGCCGCGGACGAACGCGCCCAGGGCCAGGCGGGCGGCGCCGAGCAGGCCAAGGAGGAGCGCAAGGAACAGCGCGACCGGGAGGAGCAGGACCCCGAGCAGGCGAACGCTCCCGGCGCCGACAAGCGCAAGCGCAAGGACGACGCGAAGAAGCCGGCGGACGGCTCGAAGCAGGAGAACCTCGACCCGAAGGCGAAGGGGCAGCCCGGTCCCGTACGCCCGGAGAAGGTGGACGAGCGGGCGGAGCAACGGGACAGCGCGCTGTCCGAGCACGGGCTGCACGAGAAGGACGAGGACGAGGGCGAGCCGCGCGAGGAGGAGAAGCCGCTCGGGCTCGAGGCGGGCGCGGACCGGGAGATCGGGAGCGACGAGGGCGACCGGGCCAAGGGAGGCGGCTCGGCCGAGCCCGAGCTCAAGCCCGAGGACTATCTGCCGGACACCGATCTCGACGTCTCGTCGGTTCCCACGGCCGACAACCCCACTGCCACGGTGCCGACCTTCCCCACTCCCCCGCCGACGAAGGCCGAACAGGTCCAGGAGCAGCGGGAGAACGACGCCGAGGAGGAAGAGGACGAGGACGCCCCGGAGGCGGAGGCCAAGCCGCCGGGTGCCGAGATGGGTCCCGTTGAGGGCGAGGCGCCGCAGCCCGAGGGCGGACCGGCGGCCGAGGCCGGGGACCGTAGCGAGAAGGACCTCCAGCCGGAGAAGCCGGTGGACCAGGAGGTCGGACCCGATCCGGAGACCGAGGGCAGGCAGGAGCCGGAACCCGAGGCGGAGAAGCAGGACCCGGAGCAGCAACAGGGCGAGCAGAACGCCGACGGCGGGGAACGCGACGGCGATGAGCAGCCTGACGCCAAGAGCGCCGAGGACCAGCGGGAGGAGCGCAAGGAGCAGGAGCTGCAGGACGCCAAGGCCCGTCCTGGGGCGGCTGCTTCCGCAGCGCCGAATGTGAGCAGCGCCGTTACCGCGGCTGCCGCCACCCCGCCCGCGGGCGCGCACACGGAGCGGACTTCCGCCGAGGACCGCAGGCCCTCCCCTGCCGCGCGCCGGGTCGCCGACTCGGCGAAGGGCGACCACGAGGCGTCGTCCCCCAAGAGCGCGGTGCCGAAGGAGAGCGGTCCGGGAGCGGCGCCGAGCGGTGTGGTCGGCGGAAGCAGTACTGCGGGCCCGAGCGCGGCCACCGGCCCCGGCGGGGCGACCTCGGCGGCGCAGGCCGCGGTCAGTCCTGCGGCCGAACAGGCGGAAAGCCCGGGGAAGTTCGGTGCTCCCGCGCCGGAGGGCACCAAGGCCCAGCCTGAGGCGTCGCTGGAGAAGGACGGCGGCGGCTGCGCCCCTCCGGAGCCCGCGGCGGAGAAGGAGGAGGGCGGCGGCAGTTGCGGTGGCGGCGGTGGGGCCGCTCCCGAGGAGAAGCAGGAGGAGCCGCCCGACGTCTCGGGCCAGGATCCGAAGGCCGCCATCGGTACGGTCAGCAAGCTGGCGCCGGACCAGGCCGCGGCCGCCATGCCCGGTGTGGACGCCGCCGCGGACAAGAAGATCGGCGAGGAGCAGCAGCGGCTCGACGCCAACCCGCCGAAGCGGGAGCGCCCTTCGGGTGCCCCGCGCACCCAGTCGGGCCCGCCCGAGGCGGCCGCTCCGGCCGCCGAGGTGACCGGCAAGGTCGAGAAGCTCGGGCCCGAGGACCGGGTCGAGAAGCAGAAGGCCAAGGGCAGTGAGAAGGCGGAGGGCGCTAAGCCCACCGACAACACGCCCCCGCCGCCGGCCCCGGTGGCGGACAAGCTGACAGCTGAAGAGGCGAAGAACGTCGATGCCGCGGCCGACGCCGTCCCGACCGTCGACCCGGAACTGCAGAACAAGACGGTCGGCCCCGCCCCCAAGATCAGGCTTGAGGGCGAGAGCGACCCGAAGCGCACGGACGACCAGGCCAAGGCGCTCAAGGAGAAGCAGTCCGACATCCAGAGCACGGGCCGCGATGACGCGGCCAAGCCGATGGGCGAGGACCAGATCTTCCCCGACGCGCCCCAGGAGCAACTGGTCGGCGAGGCCTCGGGCGGTCGACGGCGGGGCGGCGGAGGCGACCTGAAGGCCGGGTCCGCGCCCAAGCCCGGCGTCGGTGCGGTCGCCAAGCAGGAGCGCGGCAGCGAGATCCAGGGAGCCGCGGGCCAGGCCCAGGGCGACCTCGTCGCCAAGGAGAAGGAACAGCAGCAGGGCGAGCAGCAGGCCAAGCAGGAGAAGCAGACCGAGATCGACCGCGAGGTCGCCCAGAACGCCGAGAAGCAGACGGCCGAGCGCGGCCGAGCGGCTGAGGATGCCCAGCGCGAGCGCGAGAACTGGCGCACCGAGCAGGACCAGAAGATCGAGGACGCGGACAAGAAGTCCGAGAAGGAACACACCGAGAAGAACAAGGAAATCGTCAAGGCCCGCGACGACAAGGACAAGGAGGTCAGCGACCGGAAGGACAAGGACAACGCGCAGATCGACACTGAGCGCGAGAAGGCGGAGAAGGAGGCCGAGAAGAAGAAGGAGGAGGAGAAGCCTTCTGGAGGCTTCTTCGGCTGGGTCGCCGACAAGGTGAAGAGCGCCTTCAACGCGATCCTCGACGCGGTCACCAAGGTCTTCGACGCGGCGCGCAAGCTCGTCAACGGCATCATCGACACGTTCAAGGAGTGGGCCAACAAGGCCATCGACTTCGTACGTGACCTCGCGATCAGCGCGATCAATGTGCTGGCGGACGCGCTGATCGCCATCGGGGACGTGCTGCTCGCGGCCTTCCCGGAGCTGCGGGACAAGTTCCGCAAGGCGATCGAGGGCCTGCGCGACAAGGCGATCGCGGGGGTCAACGCGCTGGCGGACGGCCTGAAGAAGGCGGTCAACGCGCTGCTCGACGCGCTGGCGGCGGGCCTGAACGCGCTGCTCGACGTCCTTGAGGCGGGCATCAAGGCCGTCATCAAGGCCTACCAGGCGGTCATCCTCGGCGCGATCAAGTTCGCCCAGGCAGCGATCGAAGCGCTGGGCAAGTTTGCGGCTCTGGTGGCGGACATCGCGCCGGACCCGGGCGGCTGGATCGGCAAGGCGGGCAGCTCGGCGAAGTCCGGTATCCAGGACCACCTCTGGGGCGCCATCAAGACCGGCGTGAAGCGATGGTTCGACACGAAGGTCGAGGGCATCCTCGGCCTGGGCAAGGCCGTCATCAATGTCCTGGTGAAGGGCTGCGTCTCGATCAAGCAGATCGGCAAGATGGCGTGGGACGCGATCATTGCGTCGCTGCCGATGATGATCGCGTCGCTCGTGATCGAGAAGGTCGTCTCGATGCTGGTGCCGGCCGCGGGGGCGATCCTCACGATCGTCCAGGGCCTGATGGCGGCGTGGCAGAGCCTGAGCTCGATCCTGAACGCCTTCAGCAAGTTCTGGGCGTACTTGAAGGCGGTGAAGGCAGGCCCGGCGGCGTGCCTGTTCGCGGAGGCGGTCGCTGCGGGGATCGTGGCGCTGCTCGACTTCATCGCCAACTTCTTGATGATCCGCCTGTCTTCGGCGACGAAGGGCGTCGGCAAGCGCCTCAAGGCGATGGCCGAGAAGATCATGAAGGGCCTCAAGAAGACCGGCAAGGGCGCGAAGGAGGCGGCGGGCAACGCGGTGAACAAGGCGCGGGGCGCGGTGCGCAACGCGGTGGAGTCCTTGAGGAAGCCGACGGGGCCGTCGAAGCCGAAGGGACCGCGGGTCCCGAAGAACCGGTCGACGTCGACGGACCGGGGTCCGGGCCGCAGTGCCCCGAAGGACACGGCGCACGACCGCCCGACGAGCAAGACGCCGGACAGCGAGCGGGAGCACCGGCGGGAGGAGGCGGAGGCGAAGCGGGAGCAGCAGAGGCCGGATGCGCGGCCTGACAGGACTCCCGATCAGAAGCGGGACAAGTCCGGGGCCCAGAGGCCGGACACGACGAAGGACAAGTCTCCACAGACGCCGCCCAAGAAGAAGAAAGAGACCGAGGCTCCGAAGCGCCCGAAGCCGCGCAAGCCGAAGTCGCCGCTGGGCAAGGCCCTCCAGAAGATCAAGGGCAAGGTCAAGTCGGCGCTGAAGAAGGTGCGGAACGCCGGCAAGGCGCTGGGCAAGAAGCTACGCAAGAGCAAGCTGGGCAAGGCGCTGAAGAACAGCGGCAATAAGATGCGCGACATCTTCAAAAAGAAGCGCGACCGCATGCGCGACGACAAGAAGCAGCGCGCGGACCAGAAGAAGCAGCGGCAGGACGGCCAAAAGAAGAAGGAGAAGTCCAAGGAGTCCAAGGAGGCTCGCCTTCAGAAGATCATCGCCCGCATCCGTCCAAAGGTCACGAAGCTGCTCTCGAAGGGCATCAGGCAACCCATTCTGAGGTCCGCCCTCCTCGGCATGCGCGCTTGGTACCGGCTGTCGAATCTCACGACCTCGACCACACGCCCTTTCAAGACGGAGGCCATGCTCAACCCGGTGGGTACGGTTTCCAAGGCAAACAGGGCACGGCTCGAAAAGATCCTCGACGAGGGTGGCAACAGGGCACAATTGGAAGAGTCCTTGGGGATCACAGGGTTCGAGGACTGGCTCCTGTTCATGGACGACGCGAACGAGGACGCTTTCATCCAGTCAATGGAGCGACGTATCAAGGAGCTCTACCGGGCCGACGAGGAGAATCACCGCAACAAGGCCTTGATGACCATTCGCGCGGCAGAGAAAGAGGTACGAAGCGGCCTGCACACGGTCGACGAGCAAGGGAAGGGTTGGCCCGAGAGCGACGACGAGCGGGCACAGGCGGGCGTCTCGATTTCCGAGAACCAGCAGGTCTCGGAAGGTATGGCCAACGCCTTCAAGTTATCCAAGTTCCAGGAGCGGAAAGGCCGACTCAAAGCCAAGACCGAGGAGCCGACGACCGAGGCGCAGTTCGCCTGGGACGACAGGTTCGACAGAATCGGCTTCGCCCGAAAGGCCTTGGCCTACAAGCGAGCCGAAGCGCAGGGAACACTCGTCAAACACCCTGCGAAACCTGCCTTCTGGAGCAAGACGTTCAAGGGTACCGACGAGGAGAGGGAGCAGGCACTCTCGGATGCAGCCCGCATCACGGACATCACAGCCAACTTCCGGCAAGCGGTTCGAGTGCGTGCCCTTGAGATCGCAGCGCCCAACAGGAAGCTGCAGGGCGACATCAACGCCAAGCTAAAATCCATGCACGTCGATCATGAAGTTGATCTGCAACTCGGCGGGCTGGACTCGTTCAAGAACATGTACTTACTGGATGCCACGACCAACACCACGACTGGCACGAAAATCGACACCTTCGTCAACAAGACAGGGAACGGGAATCTGATCACCGTACGAGTGATCTGGTAGATCAGCGGACCGATCGACGGTCCGACGAAAAGGAGCAACACATTGCCTGCGCACCGCGACCTCGTGGACGCTTTCGAAGGCGAAGACAACGTCATCACCGTCAAGGCCGATGAGCTGAGCCGGGTCGGAGTGTCCCCTTCGGACGTTCGGAGCCTGTCCCAGATCGGGCTCCCAAAGGAACTGGACGGAGTCTTCACCGTCCACACAAGGAGAGTTCCCCAGGCGTTCGCGCTCCACGAGTTCGAGGCCGCGGGTGAGAAGCAAAAGGTTTTCATTCTGGGTGGTGTTCCGGGCGACGAGAGGTTGCGCTACTTCCTTGACGTGAACGATGGGTACGTCGGCCTCTTCACATTTTTCGATGATGGTCCCGAAGCTGACATCGTGAACAGCACCGTCGACGACTTCATCGAGTTCCTCCGACTTTTCGGACTGCGCGCAAAGATGCGGCGGGAAGCCTCGGTGGATGAGCTGCGTCAGTACACGAGCGACGTTGCTGCCTACCTCAGGGAGCGGGACTCCTTCGCCTTTGAGGAGTCCGACAACTGGTGGTCGTCCGTCCTTGACCGCTTGCAGGAGCAGGAGGGATAGCGAATGACCCGTTACGCCGACATACCCAAGCCCATCCGCTCCGGCATCGTCGTCGTCGACCCCGAGCGCGGAACCCCCCAGCGCATCATCGTCCTCCAGTTCAACCCCGACACCCTCGAACGCTCCCTCGCCCCCCAATCCGCCGGAGGCAGTGGTGACGCCGGCGGTGGAGGAAGCGGAGGGGACCGCAACGAAGCCCTCCGACTCAAGGGGCCAGCTGAGGAGACATGGAAGTTCACCGCGGAGATCGATGCCACCGATCAGTTCGAGGTCGCCGCGCCCGACGGGATCCATCCGCAGCTCGCGACGCTGGAGATGCTGGTGCATCCCACCAGTGCACAGCTGCGCGAAGCCTCCCGCCGGACCCAGAAGGGCACCATCGAGATCAGCCCGATCGAGATGCCACTGACCCTCTTCACCTGGGGGAGCAAGCGCGTGATGCCCGTGCGGCTCACCGAACTGTCCATCAACGAGTCGGCGTTCGACGTCAATCTCAACCCGATCAGGGCGAGCCTCGGCATCGGCATGAAGGTGCTCAGTGTGAGCGATCTGCCCGCCGGGCACCGCGGGGCCGACCTGTATCTCGCACATCTGGCGCAGAAGGAACGGCTCGCCGCCGCCGCGCGCGGCGGGCGGCTGGCCGAGCTCGGGCTTGGACGGGGGCTGTAGGACGTGATTGATCCTTATGAGAGTGCGCTGGACGCGATCCCGGGGGCACATCCGTACCCCCGCACCAGCCGGTACCACGACGCGGAGATCGGCGTGCACCGCCTCGCGGACGGCACCGAAGTGCGGTACACCAAGCGGCGTTTGCTGCCTCCGCTCAGCGAGGCCGCCGGCGAGACCGCCCCGCACACGGTCAGCAGCGGCGAGCGGCCCGATCATCTCGGGCAGCGCTACTTCGGCGACCCCGGGCAGTGGTGGCAGATCGCGGACGCCAATCCCGTGCTCGACCCCCAGGAGCTGACCGCCGAGCCGGGGCGGACGATCGACATTCCTCTGCCGGGTGGGTTCCATGGCTGACGAGCCCATCGGGAGCGGGCCCGTCCATCTCACCCTGCACATGGGGCCCAAGCTCACCCGGCCGGTGCCGGCCGAGGTGGCCGAGGCTCTGTTGTCCGCGCAGATCACCATGACCGCCGGTGAACGGAGCGGGTTCCAGCTCGCCTTCGATCTGACCAAGCGGGGGCTGATCACTCAGCGGCTGCTGCCCGAGGGCTACTTCGATCCGAAGACCAGGGTGATCGTCACGACGTCCGTCAAGGGCACGTCGACGGTGATCCTGGACGGGCTGATCGTGCGGCAGGAAGTCGGCGCCAGCAATCAGCCGGGACAGACCACGCTCACCGTCACTGGTGAGGATCTGACCCTGCTGATGGATCTGGAGGAGCGGACGGACCGGTATCCGAATCTCGGCCCCGCACAGCGCGTTGAGCGGATTCTGCGGAGGTACGCGGACTACGGAATCGATCCCTGGATCATCCGTGAGCAGATCCATCAGCCGCCCCGCGAGCAGCTGCGCGTCGACTACCAGACCGGCACGGATCTGCAGTATCTGAACGAGCTGGCCCGCGCCAACGGATACACCTTCTATCTGGAGCCGGGACCGGGTATCGGCCGGTCCATCGCGTTCTGGGGTCCCGAGCAGCGGCTCGGCCAGCGCCAGCATGCGCTGAACGTCAACATGGACAACAACTCCACTGTCGACCAGCTGACGTTCGCCTACGACGGGACGGCCAGGGAAGAGCCCCAGGCCCGCGTCCAGGACCCGCGCACCCGCGACGTGCGGCTGCTGGCGCAGCCCGACATCAGCCCGCTGCGGCCACCGCTCGGCCTCCGCGCCTCGCCCGCCCTCAAGCGCAAGACCCTTTCCGGTACGGCGAAGAAGGAGCTGGGGCAGGCCGAGGCCGAGACCCTCGCCAGGGCCGCGACGTCCGCGGACGCGATTTCCGGGTCCGGGTCGCTGGATGTCAACCGGCACGGATATGTCCTGCGGCCACGGGAGTTGGTGGGGGTGCGCGGCTCGGGCGTGACGTACGACGGCGATTACTACGTCAAGAGCGTGACGCACAACCTCAGGCCCGGCTCGTATCAGCAGAACTTCACGCTCTCGCGTGAAGGACTGATCGCCCGCAGCAGCACCGTACGACCGTAAAGACCAGGAGAACTTCGCATGGCTGCAGGACCGAACAACCGGTTTCTCGGCAAGTTCCGGGGGCGGGTGATCGACAACAGGGATCCGCTCAAGCTCGGCCGGATCACGGCCCAGGTGCCGGATGTGCTCGGCGACGAGGCCTCCACCTGGGCGCTGCCGTGTCTGCCGTTCACCGGACGGCAGGCAGGTCAGTACGTCGTGCCCGAGATCGGCGCCGGTGTGTGGATGGAGTTCGAGCAGGGTGATCCCAGCTTCCCCATCTGGACGGGGAGTTGGTACGGCGACGCCTCCGAGCTGCCGCCGAGGGCGAGCGCCGAGCTGCCCGGCTCTCAGCCGGTGGTCATCCAGACGCCGGGCGCTCACAAGCTGGTGATGTCGGACGTGCCCGGCGGTACGGGGATTCTCCTTGAGGCCAAGGGCGGCGCGTACATCCAGATCGACGAGAAGGGCGTGACGATCGGCAACGGCAAGGGGGCGTCGATCGTGCTGATCGGCGACGAGGTCAACATCAACGAGGGCCGGCTGATCGTGCCGAAGAAGCGATGAGCACAAGGACCAAGGGAACGGGGAGCTACGTGTTGTCGGGGAATCTCGTGAACGGCGGCAGCGTGATCAGCTGCCCGCACGGCGGCCGGGTCGTGCCCGCCTCCGCCCCGTCGTCCGGCGTCCGGATCGACGGCCATCAAGTGCCCACCGCCGCCGACGTCTTCATCGTCAGCGGCTGCCGCCACACGGTCGACGGCGTGTCGCATCCGTGCGCCACCGTCCGCTGGACGCCGCACCGCGACAGCGTGCTCATCGACGGCTCACCCGTGCTGCTGGAGAGCACGTCCGCGCTCTGCTTCAGCGCCGCGCTGGTGCCGCAGGGCCCGCCGGTGGTCGCCGCGTCGGCGCGGGGGGTGTCGTCGCGATGAGGAGCGATATCGCCTTCCCCTTCCGCACGGACCGGCGGGGACGCACCGCGCACGCGGCGTACGACGAGCATGTGCGCGATCTGATCGAGCAGTTGCTGTTCACCAGCCCCGGTGAGCGCGTGATGCGCCCCGACTTCGGCTGTGGGCTGCTCGATCTGGTCTTCACGCCCAACAGCCCCGAACTGGCCTCCGCGCTGGAGCTGTCGGTGCAGGCGTCCCTGCAGCGCTGGCTGGGTGAACTGATCGAGGTGGAGGCCCTGGACGTGGTGAGCGAGGAGAACGTGGTCAGGGTGTATCTGCGCTACGTGGTGCGCTCCACCGCGAGCCGGCGCGACGACGTGTTCGAGGGGAGCGGCCCGGCATGAGCGGTACGAGCAAGGAGTTGGTCTGCCGTACGGACGGCAGGCGCGCCAAGGTACGGGCCGCGCAGCTCGGCGGTGTGGACGCCGTCGAGGTCGGTGACGACGGGCTGACGCTCACCGTCACGTTCCTCGGCAAGGCGCCCCACGGGCTGTGCCCGGAGAACATCCGCATCAACGGCGGGCGCCGGATCACCGGCATCGAGGCCGTCGAGGTGTCCGTCGAGCGCGAGGAGGACCCGGAGCTCGACGACCGGCTGTGCGTCACGCTGGACCGCACCGGCGACACGTCCCGGTACACGCTCTCCGTCGTGGACACCGATCCGTACGGACGGCCCGGCACCGAGCCCTTTCCCGGCTTCGACCAGCGCTATTTCTCCGCCGGGTTCGACTTCCGGCCCGACTGCCCGACCCCCTTCGACTGCAAGGACGAGCAGCCCGACTGCCCGCCTTCCTTCCCTGCCGCGCCGGTCATCGACTACACCGCACGCGACTACGACACGATCCGCCGCCTGATCCTGGACCGGCTGGCGCTGACCACCCCGGACTGGGTGGAGCGCAATGCCGCCGACCTCGGCACGACGCTGGTCGAGCTGCTCGCCCACACCGCCGACCGGATCAGCTATCAGCAGGACGCGGTGGCGACGGAGGCGTATCTCGACACGGCCCGCCGCCGTGTATCCATACGCCGTCATGTGCGGCTCATCGACTACCCGATGCACGACGGCGTCAACGCCCGCGCTTTCGTGGCGGTCGAGACCGTACGGCCGCTGACGCTGGAGCCCGGCACATACCGCTTCGCGGCCGTCGACGTCCGCAGCCTGGGGCCGCGCGACAGGCCCGCGATCGGCACCGTCATCGAGGACCGGGACCTGGCCGTTCTGGACGAGCGAGGGTCGGTCGAGGTGTTCGAGCCGGTCGTCGCCGACGAGCCGCTGGCGCTGCGCCCCGAGCACAACACCATCCGGTTCTGGACCTGGGGCGACGAGGTGTGCTCGCTGCCCAAGGGCGCCACATCCGCGACGCTGCGGGACGCGTGGGCGGACGAGGAGTGCTCGGTCAGGTCGCTGGAGCTGGCTCCGGGCGATCTGCTGCTGATCGAGGAGGTGCTGGGAGCAGTCTCCGGCACACCGGGCGACGCCGACCCCGCCCACCGTCAGGCCGTACGCCTCACCTCGGTCACGCCGGTCGTGGACCGGCTGGCCGACCAGCCGGTCCTGGAAGTCACCTGGGCGCAGGAGGACGCGCCGGCCTTCCCCGTCTGTCTGTCGACGCGGGGCGGCAGGGACTGCGAGCCGGTCGAGGATGTGAGTGTGGCGCGCGGGAATGTCGTGCTCGTCGACCATGGGCGCTCGCTGACGTTCTGCGGCGGAACGCCGGAGAACGTCACAGTGCCTCCCGCGCCCGCCGTCCTCGGTTCCTGCGATCCGTCCGGCTTCGGCTGCTGGGACCGCAAGGAGGGCAACGCCACGGCCGATCTGATCAACGCTCGTCTGGAGCAGACCCGTTGTGGCCGGTTTCTGACTGCTGATCAGGTACGGGAGCTGTTCACCGTCGTCGGCGAGGACGAGACCGCACGTGCGGGCCTCGGCCTGGAACTCGCGGGCCGCCGACGGGAGAAGGTCGTCCCCGGCACCGCCTACGAGCAGGCCGAGGCGCTGGAGACCCTGCTGGCTCAGGTCGTCTACCCCGGTATCCCGGCGCGCTTCCGGCCGGTGCTGCAGCGCTCCCCCGTGGTCCAGTCGGTGCCGTTCCCCGACCCGCGTCATGTCTCGGCGGGACAGTCCACCCGGCTGGCCGCCATCCCCGGACGCGTCCGGCAGCGGCTGGTGGAACTGTGGCGCAGCGCCCGCGACTGCGACGGACTCACGGAGCCCGAAATCGCCGAGCTGACGGTGCTGTTCGGGCTCCGGGTGCTGGAGCGTCTTGAGCTGCGCCGTCATCCGGTGCGCGTGCTGCGGGAGTTGCTGCATCGCAGCGAACGGCTGCTGGCCGCCAAGCTGCGTCGTCTGGAGGTGCTGACGGCCCGGGCACGGGCCGGTGCGGTGCTGGACGATTCCATCGCCTGGGAGATCACCCACACCTGGGGCGCGGAGTACGCGGCGGGGATCGATCCGGACGAGCCGGTGCTGCGGGGCCCCGCGGCCGCGCTCGTACAAGATCCGCGGGCCGCGCTTCCCGCCGTGACGGTCGCGGACGGCGAGGAGTGGTGGACCGCGAAGCGGGATCTGCTCGACTCGGGTGCGCGCGATCGGCACTTCGTCGGTGAGCTGGAGGACGACGGCCGGATCGCGCTGCGGTTCGGGGACGGGCGCCACGGCTCCCGCCCGCAGCCGGGCGCGCGCCTGGAACTGCACTACCGGCTCGGCGGCGGCACCGCCGGCAATGTCGGCGCGGAGTCCATCAACCATCTGGTGCTGTGCCGTGATCCCGAGGACGCGGACGCCGGGGACCCGATGCCCGTCGCGGGCGTACGCAATCCCCTGCCCGCCGTCGGCGGCACGGAGCCCGAGCCGGTCGAGCAGGTGCGCCAGCTCGCCCCGCTCGACCTGAAGCGCACGCGGCTGCGGGCCGTCACGGCTGAGGACTATGCGGCGCTGGCGTCGAAACTGCCGGGGGTGCAGCGGGCGGCTGCCGAGATCCGCTGGACCGGCAGTGTGCAGGAGGCGCATGTCGCCGTCGACGCGCTGGGCAACGGGGACGCGTCCCCGGCGCTGCTCGACTCGGTGGCGTACGCGCTGGAGAGCTACCGCCGGATCGGGCACGACCTGGTGGTGGGGCCCGCGCGGTCCGTGCCGCTGGACATCGAGCTGGCGGTGTGCGCGGCGCCCGGTCATCAGCACGGCCAGATTCTCGCCGAGCTGTACCGGCTTCTCGGCAACCGCGCGCTGACCGGCGGGCGGCTCGGCTTCTTCCATCCCGACGCACTGACCTTGGGTGAACCGGTGCGGCTCAGCCGTCTGGTGGCGGCGGCCGCGGCGGTCCAGGGCGTGGAGAGCGTACGGGTGACCCGGTTGCGCCGGCTGTTCCACGAAGATCCACTCGACGACACCGCACTGGAGGCAGGCGTGCTGCGGCTCGGCCCGCTGGAGATCGCGCGTTGCGACAACGACCCCGACCGGCCCGAGCTGGGCCGGCTCTCGATCGAGCTCGGCGGAGGTGCGCGATGAGCGGCTCCTGCGGTTGCGGCTGCGGCGGTCACGACGAACGCCATGCGCCGAAGGCTCTGTACAACCCGCCGGGCCGCACGGCCCTGAACTACCGCGTCGGCGAGTACGGCTCGTTCCTGGCGGCCATGCGCGACCGGCTCGCCTCACCCGCCTATCCGGCGCTGCGCGGGCTGACCGTCCGCACCCCCGACGATCCGTCGATCGGGCTGCTCGACGCGTGGGCGGTGGTGGGCGATCTGCTCACCTTCCACTCCGAGCGCATCGCCGACGAGGGGTATCTGCGCACGGCCGACGAGCACCGTTCGCTGGCTCTGCTGGGGCGGCTCGTGGGGCACCGGCCACGGCCGGGCATCGCCGCCGACACCCATCTCGCGTACACGCTGGACCGGGATCCGCGGGCCGAGGATGTGCCGGTGCTGATCCCGCGCGGCGCGCGCGCCAACAGCGTGCCCAGCACCTCCGACGAGGAGTCGCAGGCCTTCGAGACCAGCAAGGACCTCATCGCGCGCTGGGCGTGGAACGAGCTGGCGGTGCGTCGGCGCCGGCCGGCGCTGCTCACCCCGGACGATCTGCGCAAGCGCCCGGAGATCTTCGTCTCCGGGACCGACACCTCCCTGCAGACCGGGGACAGACTGCTGTTCGTCTTCGGCGGGGACAAGGACACCCCCGGGCAGCGTCTGCTGCTTCCGGTGGCGCGTATCCGCATCGACCGGGACGACGAGGTCACGGCGGTCGGGCTGCCGCAGTCCGCCCCGCCCTCGCTGTCCGAGCTGGTGGCCGGGCTGCGCGAGTGGATCACCGAGGACGAGCGGGAGGTCGAGGAGGGTGAGCCCACCCCCGACAACCCCAACCCACGTCCTGTCAGCCGGATCATCGAGGCCTTCGACACTCAGGTGCTCGCGCCGCTGCGTGCGGATCTGGCCGGGATCAAGACGCCCGCGCAGTTCGCGGCGCGGCTGGTCGAGCCGCACGACCGGCTCGCGGAGGCGCAGGCGATAGCCGCGCCGTACGAGGAAGTGGCCGCCTGGTTCGAGCAGTTGGAGGCCGTGGTCGGCGAGCTGATGGAGCGGGCGGCCGATCTGGAGCCTTCCCGCGCGGAGACTCCGGCGGCGGCTTCGGACTCAGCGGCCATGCGGGCGCTCGGCGCCGTACTTCCCGCGCTGCGCACCCGCGTGGTGCGGCCGCCGTCGGGGGCGCGCACGCTCTCCCACGATCCTGGCCGGTACTTCGCGCCGGGCTCCGATCTCGGTGCGCAGTTGCTGTCGGCGCTCGATCCGCGGGTCGCCGACGGCATGTACGCGGCGTGGCGACAGGCGGCGCCTGCCGCGCCCACACTGCTGCGGGAGCTTCAGGCGATGCGGGTGACCGCCGCGCCGTTCGGGGCGACGGCGCCGCTCAAGCCCGTGCAGGACGAGCGCGGGCGGGTGATCCGGCAGACGGACTGGCCCGTGAGCGGCGGGGAACTCACCACGATGCGGATCGTGTACGACACGGCCGGACGGGTTCCGGTGCGCGCCGAGTTCCAGCACATCGAGACAGGGTCCTCCTGGCAGCGATCGGAGAATCTGCCCACGGACACGAGCTTCGGTCTGGGGCCGGGCAGGGTCTCGCTGCAGACCCGGGTGGGCCAGGACCACGATCTCAGCTGGCTGACCAGGCGCCCCGCGGACTCCCAGGAGCCCGGTGTGACGGCCGAGTTCTCCCAGGGACTGCCGGAGCGGACGCTGTTCGTGTCGAGGCCGGCCGAGGACGGGCGGGTGCATGTGGCCGTGCAGAACGGCCAGCCGCTCAACTGGCTGCTGGCTCCCGGTGAGCACAAGCAGGTCACCCACGGCGGTGTGGAGGTGACGGCGCGGTACACGGTCGGCAGCGAGCCCGCGAATGTCGAGATCGGCATCGCGACCGTGCCGGAGCAGGCGAACCGTCATGTGCTTCCGCTCGACTCCGTACAGGACGGGATCACCGTCGGCAGCTGGGTCGCGGTCGAGCGTCCCCGCAAGGGCTCCGGGGAACCCGACGGCATCCCCGGCGACAAGAAGCTCGCGTTCGTGACCACCCGTGTCACCGCCGTACGCACGGCCGTGTACACCAACTACGGGATCACCGGCCGCGGCACCGAGCTGACGCTCGCCGATCCGTGGCTGGACGAGCACGACGTCCTGCTCTCGGCGATCCGGGACGCGACCGTGCACGCGGGCGGCGAGGCGCTGCGGCCCGCCGACGAGCCGCTGGGCGAGGACGTTCGCGGCAATGAGCTCGAACTGGCCGAGCTGTACGACGGGTTGCGGCCGGGCCGTCATCTGGTCGTCTCGGGCGAGCGCACCGACATCCCCGGCACGGCAGGGGTCCGCGGTACCGAACTGGTGGTGATCGCGGCGGTTGAGCAGCAGCTCGATCCGCGCCTGCCCGGCGATCACGTACATACGAAGCTGACGCTCACCACGGACCTGGCCTACCGCTACCGCCGTGACACGGTGCGCGTCCAGGGCAATGTGGTGCCCGCGACGCACGGCGAGAGCCGTGACGAGCCGATCGGCAGCGGCGACGCCGACCGGGCCAACCAGACGTTCACGCTCTGGCAGTCGCCCCTGACCTGGCTGCCTGCCGACAATCCTCTGGGCGCGACGCCCACCCTTGAGGTGCGCGTCGACGGACTGCTGTGGCACGAGGTGGACAGTCTGGCGGGGCGCGGTCCGCGCGAGCGCGTGTATGTCTCGGGGACGGCCGGGGACGGGCGTACGACGGTGACCTTCGGCGACGGGGTGCACGGCGCACGGCTGTCCACCGGGCACGAGAACGTCCGGGCCCGGTACCGCTTCGGCACCGGCAAGGCCGCCAACGTGCGGGCGGACCGCATCACTCAGGCGGTCTCCCGGCCGCTGGGCGTCAGTGCCGTCACCAACCCGCAGCCCGCCACGGGCGGCGCGGACGCCGACGGTCCGGGACTGACCCGGCGCACGATCCCGCTGGCGGTCTCGGCGCTCGACCGGCTCGTGTCCGTCGAGGACTACGAGGACTTCGCACGCTCGCGTGCGGGCATCGGGCGGGCCGCGGCCCGCCAGATCTTCGACGGCCGGCGCCGGGTGCTGCATGTGACGGTGGCCGGGGTCGACGGCATCGCGATCGCCGACGACTCGGAGGTGCTGCGTGCCCTGCGTTCCTCGCTGGCCGAGTACGGCGACTCGCGCCTGCCGATCAAGGTGGACGTGCGCGAGCTGGTACTGCTGCTGCTCGCGGCGAAGGTGAAGGTCGCCCCCGACCACACCTGGAGCGTCGTCGAGCCGCGGCTGCGGCGGGCGCTGCTGACCCAATTCGGCAGCGGGCGGCGCGAGTTGGGCCGTCCGGCGCGCCTGTCCGAGGTGCTGGCGACCGCCCATTCGGTGCCCGGTGTCGACTATGTCGACGTTGATGTGTTCACCGGCGTACCCGCGTCCGTGACGCCCGACGAGCTGACCGGGCTGGCGAGTTCGCTCAACCGGCCGCGCACCGCGGTCGGCGCCCGGCTCGCCGCGTACGACGAAGCAGTGCACCGCGTCACCGCCGACGACGGCGAAACGCTCACCCAGGTCGCCGCCCGGCACGGCATCTCCCTCGCCGAACTGCTGCGGCTGAACCCGGACATCACTGATACCCGGCGGCTGGAGAAGGGCCGGGCCGTGTTCGTCTTCCGCGGCATCCGGCCCGCACAGCTCGCCCTGCTCTCCCCGCATGTCGCGGACACGCTGATTCTGACGGAGGTCACCTCATGACCAGGGAACCGGACGGCCTCGCTGATCTGCTTCCGCAGTGGCACCGCCTGCGGGACGCCGAGGGCGGGGAGCCGCTGCGCGCCCTGCTCGCGGTGATCGCCGAGCAGGTCGACCGGGTGCGGGACGGGGTCGAGCAGGGGTACGAGGACTGGTTCGTGGAGACCGCGGCGCCCTGGGTGCTGCCGTATCTCGGCGATCTGGTGGGCTACGCCCCGCTGCCGGGCTACGAACGCGTACAGGCGCAGGGTCTGGAGGGCGAGAACGGGGACGATTCCCGCCTGCGGCTCGCCGAGGCCCTGGCGCCGCGCCGCGATGTGGCGGCCACGGTCGCCAACCGGCGCCGCAAGGGCACCCTCGCCCTCCTTGAGGAGCTGGCCGAGGACGTCGCCGGATGGCCTTCGCGGGCCGTGGAATTCTCCCGGCTCGTCTCCCACCAGCAGCCGGTGAAGCTGTACGGATCCGGCACGGACGCCGCCAACGCGCGGCGCCGGGAACGCGGCAGGCTCGTGGACGTACGCGACGGTGCGGCCCTCGATCTGGCAGGCGGGCCGTTCGGCACGGTGGCGCAGTCGGTGAATGTGCGGCGGGCCGACTCGGCACGCAGACAAGGCGGTTACTCCCCCGCCGGGGTGGGCCTCTTCGTCTGGCGGCTGAAGCCGTACCACGTGACCGGCGCGCCCGCGTACTGCATCGACCGGGCCCGCAACCTCTACACCTTCTCGATTCTGGGCAATGACACTCCGCTGGTGACCAAGCCGGTTCCCGAGCCGTCGGCGACCCATGTCGCGACGATCGACAACGTGCCCGCATACATCCGGCGCCGGCAGCTCGCCGACCGCCTCGCGGACTACTACGGGCCGGGCAAGAGCTTCACGATCTGGCGCGACGGCCAGGACGAGCCCGTGCCGCTCTCGGACATCGTGGTGGCGGACCTGACCCACTGGCGCTACCGGCCCAAGCGCGGCCAGGTGGCGGTCGATCCGGCGCTCGGCAGGATCGCGTTCGGTTCGCGGTCCGCGCCGCGGCAGGGCGTCTGGGTCACCTACCACTACGCGTTCGCGGACGACACGGGCGGCGGTGAGTACCCGCGCGAGCGTGAGACGCCGACGGCGAAGGTCTACCGGGTCGGCCCGGACCAGAGCTACCAGCGGATCATGGACGCGTACAACGACTGGCAGCGCGAGCGGCGTTCCGGGCAGTGCGGCCCCGGAGGCATCATCGAGATCACGCACAGCGGCGCCTACCAGGAGCAGCTGGACTTCGATCTGGATCCGGGCGACCGTCTTGAGGTGCGCGCCGCCGAGGGAACCCGGCCGGTCATCCGGCTGCTCGACTGGTACAGCAACCGGCCCGACGCGCTCAACATCCGCGCCCGGGAGGACTGCGAGGGTGAGCCTCCGCGGATCGTGCTGGACGGTCTGCTGATCACCGGTCGCGGGCTCAATGTCACCGGTCCGGTGGGCACGGTGGGACTGCGGCACTGCACGCTCGTGCCGGGCTGGTCGCTGGAGCCCGAGTGCCATCCGCACTCCCCCGAGGAACCCAGTCTGGTCCTGGACCGCACCACCGCGTGTGTGTCGATCGAGCGCAGCATCCTCGGCACCATCGAGGTCATCGGCGACGAGGTGAACCACGAGCCGCTGCCCATCCACATCCGGGACAGCATCCTGGACGCCACCGGCCACGACCGGGCGGCGCTGTCCGCCCCGGACTGCCGCCACGCGCACGCCGTGCTCCACGCGCACCGCACCACCGTCATCGGTGAAGTCCACACCCATGCCGTGGAGATCGCCGAGAACAGCATCTTCACCGGGCGGATGCAGGTGGCGCGGCGGGGCATCGGCTGTATGCGTTTCTCGTACGTGCCTCCCGGCTCTCGCACTCCGCGCCGCCACCGCTGCCAGCCGGACCTGTTGGGCAGTCAGAACGCCCAGCTGGTCCGCCCGCTGTTCACCAGTGAGCGCTATGGCACGCCCGCGTACGGGCAACTCGCGGCAGCCTGCGCGGAGGAGATCAAGCGCGGCGCCGAGGACGGTTCCGAGATGGGCGCCTTCCACGACCTGTACCAGCCCCAGCACGAGGACAGCCTGCGGGCCCGGCTCGCCGAGTACACCCCGGCCGGTACCGACGCCGGGATCATCCCCGTCACCTGACACGACATCAACTGCCCAATCTTTGAGGGGGACCCCTTCCCATGCATGCAGACATCTCCCGCAGCACCTTCCGGCCGGACCGGCACTACTCGGCTGTGATCGCCCAGCAGGGCCGCGTCCAGCTGGACGCCGACGCCAATGAGCAGACCGCGATCCAGCTGACGCAGGCCCGTACCACCGCGGCCGATCTGATCGGACAGCACGGCGGGCCGCGCGGCGCGACCGGCTTCGAGCTCCACTTCCTGGGCGGGAGCCGGGAGTTGGACGATCTTTCCATCGGCGGCGGACGCTATTACGTGGACGGCATCCTGCTGGACGCGACCCGCCCGCAGCCGGGCGTCCCGGTCGTGGACGACGCGCACAGCGCCGAGGAGGGCGAGAAGGACGAGCCCGCCGACGCGCCCGCGCCGACCGCGCCGCCGGCCACCTGGACGTACTGGGACCAGCCCGACGGATACCGGGACGCCGAGCGTCCCGGCGACCGGCTGCCCTCCCAGTTCCCGTATCTCGCCTACCTGAAGGTGTGGGAGCGCTCGGTCACGGCTGCCGAGGACCCGCTGCTGCGTGAGGTGGCGCTCGGGTCGGCGATGCCCGACACCGCGGCCCGGCTGAAGGTCGTGTGGCAGGTCCTTCCGCTGCCCGGCTCGCAGCTGGAGCCGGCGGACGGGGCGACGAAGGACCAGGTTCGGGCGGCCTTCACGAAGTGGGCTGCCGCGCAGGCGCCGAGCGCGCGGATGGCGGCGCGCAGCGAGCGTCCCGAGCACGCGGACGAGGACCCGTGCCTGGTGAAGCCGGACGCCCGCTACCGGGGCCAGGAGAACCAGATGTACCGCGTGGAGATCCACGAGGGCGGCGCGGCCAAGGACGCGACCTTCAAGTGGTCGCGGGAGAACGGCTCGGTGACCTTCGCGGTCGACGAACTCGCTGGCGCCTGGGTGGAATTGGCCTCGCTCGGCAGCGACGACAAGCTCGATCTGAACGTCGGTGACTGGGTCGAGTTCGCGGACACCGCCTACCTCAGCCGCAACGAACCGCTGCCGCTGCTGCGGGTCGAGGAGCTCGACCTGCCGGGACGCCGGGTGCGGCTCTCGGCCGAGCCGGACCCCTCGGTGGGCCGCCGCCCCGAACTCCACCCCTTCCTGCGGCGCTGGGACCACCGCTCGGGCTCCGGGCGCGCGAGCGGCTCCGGCCGTACGAAGCAGGGCGCGGCCAAGCTGCGCCATGGAGCCCTGCGGATCGAGGAGGGCGGCTGGCTGCCGCTGGAGGACGGCGTGTTCGTCTACTTCGAGCCCGGCAAGACCTATCGGACGGGCGACTACTGGAGCGTCGCGGCGCGCACCGCGACGGGCAATGTCGAGTGGCCGACGGATGCGGCTCGCCGGCCGCTGCTCCAGGCCCCGGCGGGCAACCACGTGCACTACGCGCCGCTCGCCTGGGTGCTCGGCGAGGGCTCGGTCGCCGACCTCCGCCAGACCTTCGCCCCGCTGGCGGCGCCCATCCCGGCGGCCGACGCCGAGGCGCTGGTGGCGGAGGCCACGTACGAGGCGGAGGCAGCGGCCGCGGAGAACGCCGCGGCGGGCGGTTCGGACCCGGGCACGGCGGGGCAGGACGTCGAAGGACAGCCCGACCACTGACGTAGCACCTGGAAAGGAGCACCACGATGGCAACGCCTCTGACCGCCTCCCAACTGGTCAAGGTTCTGCGTGACGAAGGGCTTCAGGTCGTCGAGGAGCGGAGCTGGCGCACGCACAACCGCAACCACAAGGGGCCCTGGGGCCCCATGCACGGCGTGATGATCCATCACACCGTCACCGAGGGCACCCAGAACTCCGTGGACATCTGCTACGACGGCTACTCCAGCCTGCCGGGGCCGCTGTGCCACGGGGTGATCGCCAAGGACGGCACGGTCCACCTGGTCGGCAACGGCCGGGCCAACCACGCCGGACTCGGCGACGACGACGTCCTGCGCGCGGTGATCAACGAGACTGCCCTGCCCTCCGACAACGAGGCCAACACGGACGGCAACCGCTACTTCTACGGCTTCGAGTGCGTCAACCTCGGCAACGGCTCGGACCCGTGGCCCGCGGTGCAGCTGGAGGCGATCGAGAAGGCCGCGGCAGCGATCTGCCGGGCACACGGCTGGACGTACCGCTCGGTGATCGGCCACAAGGAGTGGCAGCCGGGGAAGGTCGACCCGCGCGGGTTCACGATGGACTCGATGAGAGCGCGGATCAAGGCGCGTCTGGGCGGCGGGCCGGACGGCCCGTCGAAGCCGCCCGCGCCGAAGCCGCCGGCGACCTTCGAGCCCTTCCCCGGCGCCGCGTTCTTCGCGCCGGGGCGCCGCAGCCCGATCATCACCGCGATGGGCAAGCGGCTGGTGGCCGAGGGCTGCGGGCGGTACGAGGAGGGCCCGAGCCCGGACTGGTCGGAGGCCGACCGGAAGTCGTACGCGGCGTGGCAGCGGAAGCTGGGGTTCGCGGGGAGCGATGCGGATGGGATCCCCGGGAAGGCGAGCTGGGACAAGCTGAAGGTACCGAACGTCTGAGGGGGGTGTGGTTGGGGGCTGTTCCCCGACCCGCCCCTTCCCGTAACCGGGGCTCCGCCCCGGACCCCTTGCGGGGGCTCCGCCCCCGGACCCCCGCGCCTCAATCGCCGGCGAGGCTGAAATTACCGGCGGAAATCCAGCCCGTCCGGCGTTTGAGGACATGCGGCCGAAGGTCGCATACGGGGGCCCGGGGCCGAAGCCCCCACTCCGCGCCCGAAGCCGGCGCGCGGGGTCTGGGGGCTTGCCCCCAGTTACGAGAAGGGGCGGGGTGGGGGAAAGCCCAGACGGTGCCGCCGGCCGCCCGCGCGGGCCGGTAGGGTTCCGCCCCGCAAAGGGCGACCCCATCCGCCCGCACCGGAGGAACCCCATGAGCCAGCCCACCTTCATCGACGCCGACAGCCTCCGCGCCGCCCTCCCCCTCGCAACCGCCGTCACCGCCATCCAGCACGCCCTTCGCGACGGGCTCGACCCCGAAGCCGACCCGGCCCGTTCCGTGGTGCCGGTCGAGCACGGGCAGCTGCTGCTGATGCCCTCGCACTCCCGCCGCTACGCGGGCGTCAAGATCGCCACCGTCGCGCCCGGCAACCCCGCGCTCGGACTCCCCCGGATCCAGGGCAACTACCTGCTGCTGGACGCTGAGACGCTGAGCCCGCTCGCCGTGCTGGACGGTGTCGCGCTGACCGCGATCCGTACCGCCGCGGTGTCGGCGGCCGCCACCGATCTGCTGGCCGGGGCGGAGCCCGAGCGGCTCGTCGTCTTCGGCACGGGCCCGCAGGCGCACAGCCATGTCGAGGCGCTGCGCGCGATTCGCCCGACGCTGCGGCACATCACGGTGGTGGGCCGCGACGAGGACCGGCTCGCCGCCTTCCTCGCGCACTACGGCGGTGCGGGACCAACCGTGGAGGCGGGCGCCCCCGACGCCGTGGCGCGCGCCGACCTGGTGGCCTGCTGCACCACGGCTCGTACTCCCCTCTTCGACGGGTCAGCTCTGCCCGCGCATGCGACGGTCGTCGCCGTCGGCTCGCACGAGCCCGACGCGCGCGAGGTCGACGACACGACGGCGAGGCGGTCGACCGTCGTGGTCGAGGCGCACGGAGCCGCGCTGCGCGAGGCCGGTGACGTGATTCTGGCCGTCCGATCGGGTGCGCTGGACCCCGATGCCCTGGTGGACCTGGCAGACCTCGTACGCGGCACGGTGAAGGCCGACGCCTCCCGGCCCCGGCTCTTCAAGAGCGTCGGTATGGCCTGGGAAGACCTGGTCCTCGCCGGGGTCGCATACGAGTCCCGCCAGGGGTAGGGTAGTTCACCCGGAGGTACGTAAACCTCAGCGGCTCGCCGAGGGCTCCGCTCCGTGCCACACCGTGGTGATGTTGCAGAACTCGCGGATCCCGTGACCCGACAACTCCCTGCCGTAGCCGGAGCGCTTGACGCCGCCGAACGGCAGCGCGGGATGCGAGGCAGTCATTCCGTTGAAGAAGACTCCGCCCGCCTCGAGGTCGCGGGTGAAGCGGCTCACCTCCGCGTCGTCGCGCGTCCACACGTTGGAACTCAGCCCGAAGGGCGTGTCGTTGGCCAGACTCACCGCCTCGTCGACATCGGCCACGCGGTACACCGTGGCCACCGGACCGAATGCCTCCTCGTGGTGGATACGCATCTCGGGCTTCACGTCGACGAGGACCGTGGGCTCGTAGTACCAGCCCTGGTCAAACTTTTCGGGGCGCTGTGCCCCGCAGCGTGCCGTGGCCCCCAGGCGCAGGGCGTCGTCGACAAGCTCTTCCAGGTCGGCGCGGCCCTGTGCGGTGGAGAGCGGGCCGATGTCGGTGGAGTCCTGCATCGGATCGCCGACGGTCAGCTTCCGCATGCCCGCGGTGAAGTGCTCGCAGAAGTCCCCGTACACATCGGCGTGGACGATGAAGCGCTTGGCCGCGATGCAGGACTGGCCGTTGTTCTGCACGCGGGCGGTCACCGCGGTCTGCGCCGCGCGTTCGACGTCGGCCGACGGCATCACGACGAAGGGGTCGCTGCCGCCGAGTTCCAGCACCGTCTTCTTCACCTCGTCACCGGCGATCGCCGCCACGGACCGGCCGGCCGGCTCACTGCCCGTCAGTGTCGCGGCGGCGACCCTGCGATCGCGCAGAACACCCTCGACCGCGCCGGATCCGATCAGCAGCGTCTGGAAGCACCCCTCCGGGTATCCGGCGCGCCGGAACAGCTCCTCCAGGTAGAGGGCGGTCTGGGGCACGTTCGACGCGTGCTTGAGCAGTCCGACATTGCCCGCCATGAGGGCGGGGGCGGCGAAGCGCACGACCTGCCAGAGGGGGAAATTCCACGGCATGACCGCCAGCACGACGCCCAGCGGGCGGTAGTGGACGCTCGCCCGCGAGGCCCCGAAGTCCTTCACATCGACGGTCGAGGGGTTCTCGTCGGCAAGGAGCTGCTCGGCGTGCGCGGCGTACCAGTGCATCGCCTTCGCGCATTTGGCCGCCTCTGCGCGGGCGGCCGTGATCGGCTTGCCCATCTCGGTGGTCATGGTGCGCGCGATGGAGTGCTGATCCTCTTCCAGCAGGCTCGCCGCACGGTCGAGCAGTTCGGCCCGGTCGCCGAATTCCGTGGTGCGGTGCTTCTGGAAGGCGGTCACTGCGAGCGCGAGACGCCGCTCGATCTCGTCCGGTCCGAGCGCGTCGAACGTCCTGAGCGTCTCACCGGTCGCGGGATTCACGGTGGCGATGGGCATGGCAGGTCCTCCTCGAACTATCCGCTGCCGCTCTCGAGAAGAAGCTGGACGTCCTTCTCCTGGTCACCCGCTGCCATGCCCTGCGCCTTGACGGCGAAGGCGTCGGCCAGCGTCTCGGTCATCCGGTCCACACCCCAGTAGGTGCCCTGGAGATCCACTCTGACGGGCGCCGTCAATCGCACCGGTCCGGGCTTGGCATGCGAGGGCGCGACCTCGAACGTTGACGTCCACACGCTCGTATGGACGTCCGAAGTGTCGTGCAATGTGTAGTCGGGTACGTCGTCGTCCGCGCGGTCCGAGGCGAACGACTGCCTCAGCAGCCGGAAGACGCTGTGTGCGTCCTCCTTGGCGCAGCTGCTGAGCGTCACGACGACAGGTGTCGTGTACTCCTGGGTGCTGTTCACGGTGATTCCTGCCTCTCGGGATCCAGTGCTGTGCCCTCCGTCGCCGGGCGGGCCCGCTCCACCGAAGGGGTGCGCCTCCTACAGCCTCACCCGGTGAGGCACCGTCTGCGACCGGACTCGTCCGGAGGGCTCGTCCGGCACGGCCTGCTCGGGGTGCACTGCGCCACCGCGTGCTGATCGGGCAGGTCGCTGGGCACCTGCGTGCCGGGGTCCTGCGCCGGGCGGGTACCCGTATTGCGTGCGGCGAACCGGAGGTACCGACGCCGGTTCGCGGCTCTGCCCGCGCTGCGCCGAACGGCTATGCCAGGGCCGTTCCCGGCCCGGCCGGGCGCTGCCGGACCCAGCGGTACAGGACGACGGAGGCCACCGCGGCCAGCGCGCACCAGGTGGAGACGAATTCCAGCCGCCACAGCAGCGCGCACGCCACGGCCCCGAGCCCCGCGACCACTCCCAGCAGCCGGAGCACCGGTTCCCCGCCGAGCAGGAGTGCGCCGACCGTGGCCAGCAGATAGCCGATGATGATCAGCGGGGAGCGCGGCAGATCCAGCACATAGCCGAGGGTGTGCCCCCGCATTTCCGCGGTCACGGACCGGGTCGCGAGGCTGTACGCGAGGACAGCGGCGGTGGCGATCCCGACGGCGGCGAGCACCGCGAGCCTGCGCCGGGCGGGCGGCGGCGCGGCGAGGAGTACACCGAGCGGCACCCACACAGGCAGCAGGGGCAGGGCGATGACGGCCCAGGCGACGGTGGCAGGACCCGTGCCCCCACCGGAGCGCCAGACCACAGACTCGATGATCTGGTGGGCTCCGAGCAGCAACGGCAGCGCGGCGAGCGGCAGATCGCGGAGGTGGCGCACCCGCGCGACGCAGGCCACTCCGATCGCGGCGACGCATGTCCCCGCCGCGAGGTCGGCTGTCGCACTCCAGCACATGGCGTCAAGCTATATCCCACAAGGCCGTACGGATCCGTTCATCGCGTACGAGTAAGAGCTCGAGAACGGCGAGCGCTACCGCAATGTCGAGCTGAGCACTGTCCGGGACGGGCGGCTCACCGAGACCCAGGTCTTCTTCGGCGGCCGCGTTCACGCCGTGACCGGAGCGGCCGTAGCGGCCTGCGGGACCTCCGGGACCTGCGGGGCCGCGGCAGCCAGGAGGGTCTTCACCCTGGTGGCCGGTTGTTGACCGGGCGGTCATGCGGTCGTCGCCCCGGGCGGTCACGCTGGTCCCGTGGACGTCACACCTCTGGCCCGCGCCCTTCTGGATCCCGTACCGGCGCACCGCACTGCCGGTATCGAGGTGCTCCGCGCCGCCGACGGTGTCGCGGAAGTCGCCCTGTCGACGCCCCAGGCGCTGACGAATGTGATCGGGTCCCTGCACTCCAGCGGGCTGATCACGCTGATCGACGCCGCCGGGCTCGCCGCGATCATCGGGGCGGCCGAGGACGAGAAGGAGTTCCACGGAGTCGTGCCGCTGGGAGCCGCCGCGGCCATGGAGTTCCTGGCGCCCGCCCGGGGCAGGCTGGTCGCGTCCTGCCGGCTCGACGAGCAGGCTCTGCGGGAGCTGCGTCCGGTCCTGGTGGGGGCCGCGCTCCGCGCCCGGTTCACCACCCACGCCGAGGTCGTCGACTCGACGGGTGTGCTGGTGTGCCGTGGCAGCTTCGAATGGAGCGTACGGCGCGCGGCGGGCGCGGTCTGACGTGAGGCGCCGGGCCGCCAGGGCGTGTTTGAGCTAGCGCCGTCCGCCCGAAGGGCGGGCCTCGCGGCCGTCTGGTGCGTGCAGTCGCAAGGCGGTGGGGGCACCCCCGGACGAAGTCTGGGGGAGATCGCCCTCGTACTGGACGTACTTGGGCGACTCCGACAACACCGCGAGTGCGCATGCCAGGCGTCGCGGGGTGGGGGTACCTCCCAGGCGAAGCTCTGGGGGAGCGACTTCTCAAACACGCCCCAGGCGCCGCCGGGTCAGGTGTTCTTCGGAGGCTCGTGCAGGCCGAAGGGTGAGCCCTGATCGTCGTGGCAGAGCGTGAACCGGCCGAAGCGGGCGACGCTCTCGTCGTCGCTGCCCGCGTCGAAGTCGTCGACCGTGCCGCCCAGTTCATGGACCCGTTCGAGCGCGGCCTTCATGTCGTCGACCCTGAAGAAGAGATACGGGCTCGCGCCCGCGTCGCCGCCGTGCACTCCGCCGGGGACGTTGGGCGTGCCGATCGCATAGCCCCCGCCTTCGGTCGGCCCCGGATCGAAGCTCCAGCCGAACAGGCTGCCGTAGAACGCGCGGGCCGCCTCGAAGTCGCCCACGCCCAGTTCGAAGAAGGAGATCTCACCGGCCATCGCGGGTCCCGCCTTCCGTACGGAGACTGTCCGTCCCACCGTGTGAATCCACGGTACGGCCGCCCCCGCGCCGGTGCACCCGGCCCGCTCACCCCGTCAGGGGCCGGGAGGTGTCCGGCCGGACCGCCGCGAGATAGGCGAGGATCGCGTCGCGATTGCGCGCCAGACAGTCGATGCGCTGCTGGATCCGGTCCGCCTCGCCCCGGAGCAGCGCCGCGGTTTCCTCCGTCAGGCACTCGGGATGGACATGGATCTCATCCGGCTCGGTGAGGAAGGGCAGGATCCTGCGGATGATCTCCGTGGTCAGGCCGGAGTCGAGCAGCCCGCGGATCTGCTGGACGCGGTAGACGGCAGACGTGTCGTAGGCGCGGTAGCCGTTCTCGGCCCGCTCCGGGTGCAGCAGGTCCTGTTCCTCGTAGTAGCGCAGCATCCTGGTGGGGACGCCGGTGTGCCGGGACAGTTCGCCGATCTTCATGGCTGCTTCTCCTTGCCTTCACACTGATGTGAAGGTCTCACCATGGTCGCATGTCGACCGCACCCACGCCGCCTCCCCTCATGCCGCCCGCGCCCGGGCTGCCGCTGTGGGGACTGCTCGCCCTGTTCACGGCGGCCTCCACGGCCGTGATGACCGAACTGCTCCCTGCCGGGCTGCTGCCCCGGATGAGCGAGGACCTGCGGGTGACGCAGGGGCGCGTCGGGTTTCTGGTCACCGGGTACGCGGCCGCCTCGTTCCTCGCCGCGATACCCCTGACCACCGCGCTGCGCGGGCTGCCCCGGCGGCCGGTGCTCGTCGGCGTGCTGCTCGGGTTCGCGCTCTGCAACACGGTCACCGCCCTCTCGTCCTCGTACGCCCTGACCTTCGGGGCGCGGCTGCTGGCCGGGGCGATGGGTGGCCTGCTGTGGGCGATGCTGGCCGGTTACGCGGCCCGGATGGTCCCCGCCGAGCGCCGCGGCCGCGCCATGGCGATCGTCCTGGCCGGGATCACCGTCGCGCTCTGTGCCGGAATTCCGGCCGGAACGGCGCTGGCTTCCGTCCTCGGCTGGCGGGCCGCTTTCGCCTCGCTGGCCGTCCTCGCCGTGGCCATTGTGGCCTGGGTGCTGCGGAAGGTCCCCCGCTTCCCGGGGGAGCCGGCCGCCGACCGTGCGCGGCTGCGCCGCATCGCCACGCTGCCCGGGATCCGGTCCGTACTTCTCGTCACCCTGTTCCTGCTGCTGGGCCACCAGACGATGTATACGTACATGTCGCCGCTCGCCGAGCGTGCGGGACTCGGCAACGCGGGCCCGGTCCTCCTCGTCTTCGGCGTCGCCACGGTCGCCGGGATCTGGACCGTCGGCGTCCTCGTCGACCGGCATCTCCGGCCGGCCCTGCTGACCGCGCTGGCGCTGATCGCGGCCGCGGCACTCGCCCTCGGTCTGTTCGGGCAGGCTCCCGCCGCCCTGCTCATCGCGGCAGCTGTGTGGGGCGCGGCCTTCGGCGGGGCGCCCACGCTGCTGCAGACCGCGCTGGTCGACTTCTCGGGACCCGCACACGCGGACGTGGCCACCGCCCTCCAGGCCACCGTCTACAACATCGGGATCGCCGCCGGTTCCCTCACCGGTGGAATCGTCCTGGAAGGCGCAGGCGCGGGCGACTTGCCCTGGACGGCGCTCCCGCTGATCGCCGCCGCACTGGCCACCACCTGCGCGGCCCGCCGGATAGGCCATCGCGACCGAAGGATCAAGGGCGGTCCTGAGAGTGCAAGGTCACAGCCTTCTCCCCTGCTGCACCTTTGCGCCAGTGACCTAGCATCTGAGCATGACGGTCCTCCCCGATGACGGGTTCTCACTGGCCGCCGAATTCCCGGATGCGACCCACGAGCAGTGGCAGCTGCTGGTGGCCGGCGTGCTGCGCAAGGCAGGCAAGGACGCCCCGGACACGGCGGCCGATGACGTGCTGTCCACGGTCTTGGAGGACGGGCTCGCCACCCGCCCTCTGTACACCGCGGACTCGGCACGCGACGGCGCGGACGGCGCCGGCTATCCGGGCTTCGCCCCCTTCACCAGGGGCGGCAGGCCCGAAGGCGGCGCGCTCTCCGGCTGGGACGTACGCCAGCGCCACGACCGGCCCGATCCGCTGCGGGCGAACGAGGCGGTGCTCGCGGACCTGGAGAACGGGGTCACCTCGCTCTGGCTGTCCGTCGGCGCGGCCGGAGTTCCCCTCTCCGCACTGGCCACCGTCCTGGAGGGCGTCTATCTCGACCTCGCCCCGGTCGTACTCGACGCGGGGGCCGAATTCGACGCCGCCGCACGGGAATTGCTGCGTCTGTACGAGGAGCGGGGCCTCGCCCCCGAGGCCGCGCTCGGCAATCTCGGCGCCGACCCGCTGGGGCACGCCGCTCGCACCGGCCGGTACGAGGACCTCGCCACACTCACGGCCGCGGCGGCCGAACTCGCCCGGCTGTGCCACGCGACGTACCCCGGGCTGCGAGCACTGACCGTCGACGCGCTGCCGTACCACGAGGCCGGCGCCTCGGCCGCCCAGGAGCTGGGCTGTTCGCTGGCCACCGGTGTCTCACTGCTGCGGGAGCTGACCGCGGCCGGAATGAGCGTCGAAGCGGCTTGCGGCCAGCTGGAGTTCCGGTACGCGGCGACGGCCGACCAGTTCCTCACCATCGCCAAGCTGCGTGCGGCGCGGCGTGTGTGGGCCCGGGTCGCCGAGGCCTGCGGCGCGGACCCTGCCGCGGGCGCGCAGCGCCAGCACGCGGTGACGTCTCCGGTGATGATGAGCCGGCGCGACCCGTGGGTGAACATGCTGCGCACCACGGTCGCCTCCCTCGCCGCCGGCGTCGGCGGGGCCGACGCGGTGACGGTGCTCCCCTTCGACCACGCGCTCGGACTGCCCGACGCCTTCGCCCGCCGTATCGCCCGCAACACCTCGACGATCCTGGTCGAGGAGTCGCATGTGGGCCGCGTCATCGATCCGGCAGGCGGTTCCTGGTACGTGGAGCAGCTGACCGACGAGCTGGCGCAGGCCGCCTGGGCCTGGTTCCAGGAGATCGAGCGTGCCGGGGGCCAGGAGGCAGCGCTGCGCGCCGGTCTGGTGTCCGAGCGGATCGGCGCCACCTGGCAGAACCGTACGAAGAACCTCGCCAAGCGGCGCGAACCGGTCACCGGGGTCAGCGAGTTCCCGATCCTCACCCAGCCTCCGGTCCAGCGCGACCCCGCGCCGGCGGCACCCTCCGGCGGACTGCCGAAGGTGCGCCGCGACGAGGCCTTCGAAACCCTGCGGGCCCGCTCCGACGCACATCTGGCGGCGACCGGCACCCGGCCGCGCGTCTTCCTGGCGGCGCTCGGCCCGGCGGCCGCGCACACCGCACGCGCGTCCTTCGCCGCCAACCTCTTCCAGGCGGGCGGCATCGAACCGGTCCATGACCCGGTGTCCGTCGACGCGGCCTCGGTCGCCGAGGCGTTCACCGCCAGTGGAGCGAGCGTGGCGTGCGTCTGCTCCAGTGACACGCTCTACGCCGAGCAGGCCGCGCCGGTGGCCGAGGCGCTGAAGGCGGCCGGGGCCCTGCGGGTGTTCCTCGCGGGCCGTCCCGGTGAGCAGCGCGAGACTTATGTACGGGCCGGAGTCGACGAGTTCGTCGTCGCGGGCGGCGACGCGGTCGCCGTCCTGA
The DNA here is from genome assembly GCF_026339995.1 of Streptomyces sp. NBC_01481. Lineage (GTDB taxonomy): Bacteria > Actinomycetota > Actinomycetes > Streptomycetales > Streptomycetaceae > Streptomyces. Next base: position 37,170 of record NZ_JAPEPT010000006.1, read on the forward strand.
CCTCCGCGCTGGACCGGATGGGAGTGGCGTGATGAGGATCCCCGACTTCTCAGGTGTCGAGCTGGGGCCCGGCAGCGCCTCCGGCGTGTCCGGGGACCAGTGGCGCAGCGCCGTCAAGGACTCCACCGGCAAGGGCGCGGCCGATCTGGTGTGGGAGACGCCCGAGGGCATTCCCGTCAAGCCGCTGTACACGGACGAGGATCTGGCCGGGCTGGACTTTCTCGGCACGTATCCGGGCATCGCGCCCTTTCTGCGCGGCCCCTACCCGACGATGTACGTCAATCAGCCGTGGACGATCCGTCAGTACGCCGGGTTCTCCACCGCCGAGGAGTCCAACGCCTTCTACCGGCGCAATCTCGCCGCCGGGCAGAAGGGTCTGTCGGTCGCCTTCGACCTGCCGACCCACCGCGGCTACGACAGTGACCATCCCCGGGTGACGGGCGATGTCGGTATGGCCGGTGTGGCCATCGACTCGATCTACGACATGCGGCAGCTCTTCGACGGCATTCCGCTGGACCGCATGAGCGTGTCGATGACGATGAACGGCGCCGTCCTTCCGGTGCTGGCGCTGTACATCGTGGCCGCCGAGGAGCAGGGCGTACCGCCCGAGAAGCTGGCCGGGACCATTCAGAACGACATCCTCAAGGAGTTCATGGTCCGCAACACCTACATCTATCCGCCCCGGCCCTCGATGCGGATCATCTCGGACATCTTCTCGTACACCTCGCAGAAGATGCCCCGCTACAACTCGATCTCCATCTCCGGCTATCACATCCAGGAGGCCGGTGCGACGGCCGATCTGGAGCTGGCGTACACGCTCGCCGACGGCATGGAGTATCTGCGGGCCGGTATCGGCGCGGGACTCGACGTGGACGCCTTCGCGCCGCGGCTCTCGTTCTTCTGGGCGATCGGCATGAACTTCTTCATGGAGATCGCCAAGCTGCGCGCCGCGCGGCTGCTGTGGGCGAAGCTGGTGAAGACGTTCGACCCGAAGAACCCCAAGTCGCTCTCGCTGCGCACCCATTGCCAGACCTCGGGCTGGTCGCTGACGGCGCAGGACGTGTTCAACAACGTCACCCGCACCTGCGTGGAGGCGATGGCCGCGACCCAGGGGCACACCCAGTCGCTGCACACCAACGCCCTCGACGAGGCGCTGGCCCTGCCGACCGACTTCTCCGCGCGCATCGCCCGCAACACCCAGCTGCTGCTCCAGCAGGAGTCGGGGACCTGCCGGGTCATCGACCCCTGGGGCGGCAGCGCGTACATCGAGAAGCTCACCCACGATCTGGCGCGCCGCGCCTGGCAGCACATCGAGGAGGTCGAGGCCGCCGGCGGCATGGCGCAGGCCATCGACGCGGGCATCCCCAAGCTGCGCGTCGAGGAGGCCGCAGCCCGTACGCAGGCCCGAATCGACTCCGGACGCCAGCCCGTGATCGGTGTCAACAAGTACCGCGTCGAGACCGACGAGCAGATCGATGTGCTCAAGGTCGACAACTCCTCGGTGCGCACCCAGCAGATCGAGAAACTGCGGCGGCTGCGCGCGGAGCGGGACGAGAACGCCTGCCAGGACGCGCTGCGCGCGCTGACCGCGGCCGCCGAGTCGGGTCCGGGCCCCGGCCTGGAGGGCAATCTGCTGGCGCTCGCGGTGAACGCGGCCCGTGCGATGGCGACCGTCGGTGAGATCTCCGACGCCCTGGAGAAGGTGTACGGGCGGCACTCGGGGCAGATCCGTACGATCTCCGGTGTGTACCGGAACGAGGCAGGGACGTCACCCGCGGTGGAGCAGACCCGCACGCTGGTGGAGGAGTTCGAGCAGGCCGAGGGCCGCCGTCCGCGCATCCTGGTCGCCAAGATGGGCCAGGACGGCCATGACCGCGGCCAGAAGGTGATCGCCACGGCCTTCGCCGACCTGGGCTTCGACGTGGATGTCGGCCCGCTGTTCCAGACGCCTGAGGAGGTGGCCCGCCAGGCGGTCGAGGCGGACGTCCACATCGTCGGCGTGTCGTCGCTGGCAGCCGGGCATCTCACCCTCGTACCGGCGCTGAAGGAGCAACTGGCCGCCGAGGGACGGGAAGACATCATGATCGTGGTGGGCGGGGTGATTCCGCCCCAGGACGTCCAGACGCTGCACGAGGCCGGAGCCGCCGCGGTCTTCCCGCCGGGCACGGTGATCCCGGATGCGGCGCAGGACCTGGTGAAGACGCTGGGCGCCTCGCTCGGCCACGAGTTGTAGGACTGTGCCCTGGATGCATCCCACCATCGACATCGACACCTATGTCAAAGGCGTGCGTGACGGGTCGCGGGCGTACATCGCCCGCGCCATCACACTCGTCGAGTCCACGCGCGCCGATCACCGTGCGCTGGCCCAGCGGCTGCTGACCGAGCTGCTGCCGTACTCCGGTACGGCGCGGCGGGTGGGCGTCAGCGGTGTGCCCGGCGTCGGCAAGTCCACGTTCATCGACGCGCTCGGCACGATGCTCACCGGCCTCGGCCACCGGGTCGCGGTCCTCGCCGTCGATCCGTCGTCGACCCGTACGGGCGGCTCCATCCTGGGCGACAAGACCCGGATGGAACGGCTCGCGGTGGATCCGGCCGCCTTCGTGCGCCCGTCCCCCACCTCGGGCACGCTGGGCGGAGTGGCCAAGGCGACCCGCGAGACCATCATCGTGATGGAGGCCGCCGGCTACGACGTGGTGCTCGTGGAAACGGTCGGGGTCGGCCAGTCGGAGACCGCCGTGGCCAACATGGTGGACTCCTTCCTGCTGCTGAGCCTGGCCAGGACCGGTGACCAGCTGCAGGGCATCAAGAAGGGCGTCCTGGAGCTGGCCGACGTGATCGCCGTCAACAAGGCGGACGGCCCGCACGAGCGCGACGCCCGCTCCGCCGCCCGTGAACTGGCCGGTGCGCTGCGGCTGATGCACCCCGCCGACGCCGCCTGGACTCCCCCGGTGCTGTCCTGCAGCGCGCGGGAGGGCACCGGGCTCGACACTCTCTGGGAGCGTCTCGAGCAGCACCGGGCGCTGCTGGACTCGACGGGCAGGCTGGCCGCGAAACGCCGCGACCAGCAGATCGACTGGGCCTGGACGATGGTCCACGACGAGCTGCGGGACCGGCTGCGCAGCCATCCCGGCGTGCGCGCGCTCGCGCCCGGCCTCGAACAGCAGGTGCGGGACGGGGAGTTGACGGCGACGCTGGCGGCGGAACGGATCCTTCAGGCGTTTCAGCGACCGAGCTAGCAGTTCCGGGGCGGGCTCGATGCGGCTCCGCCCCGGAACCGTACGACTCAGGACGACATCGTGAGTCCGGACCGGATCTCGCGGGCCGCGGCGACCAGGTGCTCCAGTGAGGTACGGACCTCGGGCCAGCCGCGCGTCTTCAGACCGCAGTCGGGGTTGACCCACAGCCGCTCGGCGGGAATCGCCTCAAGTCCCTTCCGCAGCAGCGCGGTTGCCTCCTGGGCACTCGGCACCCGCGGTGAGTGGATGTCGTAGACACCGGGTCCCACCTCGCGCGGATATCCGGCCGTGGCGAGTTCGCCCGCCACCTGCATGTGGGAGCGGGCGGCTTCCAGGCTGATCACATCGGCGTCGAGGTCGTCGATGGCCCGGAGGATGTCGCCGAACTCGGCGTAGCACATGTGCGTATGGATCTGGGTGTCCGGACGGACACCGCCGGTGGTCAGCCGGAAGGCCTCCGTCGCCCAGGCCAGATAGGCCTCGTGGCCGTCGCCGCGCAGCGGCAGCGTCTCGCGCAGCGCCGGCTCGTCCACCTGGATCACCGAACTGCCCGCCGCCTCAAGGTCGTTCACCTCGTCACGCAGGGCGAGGGCGACCTGGCGTGCGGTCTGGGTCAGCGGCTGGTCGTCGCGTACGAAGGACCAGGCGAGCATGGTGACAGGTCCGGTGAGCATGCCCTTGACGGGGCGGTCGGTGAGCGACTGGGCGTAGCGGGTCCAGCGGACCGTCATCGGATCGGGGCGCGAGACGTCGCCTGCCAGGATCGGCGGCCGGACATAGCGGGTGCCGTACGACTGGACCCAGCCGTGCTGCGTCGCGAGATAGCCGCTGAGCTGTTCGGCGAAGTACTGGACCATGTCGTTGCGTTCGGGCTCGCCGTGTACGAGCACGTCGATGCCGGTCCTCTCCTGGAGGGAGACGACCTCGCGGATCTCGGCCTCGATGCGCTCCTCGTACCCCTGGGTGTCGATGCGCCCGGCCCGCAGGTCGGCCCGTGCGGTGCGCAGTTCGACGGTCTGCGGGAACGAGCCGATCGTGGTCGTGGGCAGCAGGGGAAGGCGCAGACGTGCGCGCTGGGCCGCGGCGCGCTGCGCGTACGGGAGACTGCGCCGGGTGTCCGCCGCGGTGACGGCCGCGCTGCGCGCGCGAACGGCGGGGTCGCGGGTGAGCGCGGAGGTGGCGCGGGAGAGCAGGTCGGCCCGGTTGGCGGCGAGTTGGGCGGCGATGGCGTCGGCGCCCTCGGTCAGCCCGCGGGCCAGCGTGACGACCTCGGCCGTCTTCTGGCGGGCGAAGGCCAGCCAGCGGGCGACCTGTGTGTCGACATCGCGTTCCGCGGCGGCGTCGAGCGGCACATGCAGCAGAGAGCAGGACGGCGCGACATCCACCCGGCCGGCCAGCCCGAGCAGGGTGGCGAGGGTGGCGGCCGACTTCCCGAGGTCGTTGATCCATACGTTGCGGCCGTCGACGACTCCGGCGACGAGCCGCTTGCCGGGCAGTCCGCCGACGGCCGCGAGGTCGCGGAGGTTGGCGTGGGCCGGGCCGGTGAAGTCGAGGGCCAGTCCGTCGACGGGGGCCTTGGCCAGGACGGGAAGCGCCTCGCCGAGCCGGTCGAAGTAGGAGGCGATCAGCAGCTTCGGCCGGTCCGTGAGCCCTCCGAGCTCGCGGTAGGCACGGCCCGCGGCGCTGAGCACGGCGGGCGGCTGGTCCTGGACCAGGGCCGGTTCGTCGAGTTGCACCCACGGGGCGCCCGCGGCCCGCAGCTCGCGGAGCACCTCGGCGTACACCGGCAGCAGCCGGTCCAGCAGGGTGAGCGGCTGGAAATCGGAAGCAACTCCGGGCGCGGGCTTGGCGAGCAGCAGATAGGTGATCGGCCCGAGGAGCACCGGGCGGGCGGTGAGTCCGAGCGCGAGCGCTTCCTTCAGCTCGGCGGCCTGCTTGGCGCAGTTGGCGGCGAAGGCGGTGTCGGGGCCGAGTTCGGGGACGAGGTAGTGATAGTTGGTGTCGAACCACTTGGTCATTTCCAGGGGCGCGACGTCCTGGGTTCCGCGCGCCATGGCGAAGTAGCCGTCGAGCGCGTCGGCGTCGACTGCCGCCCGGTGACGCGGGGGAATGGCACCGACCATGACGCTGGTGTCCAGGACATGGTCGTAGTACGAGAAGTCTCCGGTGGGGACTTCGTGGATGCCGGCGCCCGTGAGCTGCTGCCAGGTGGCCCGGCGCAGCAGGGCGGCCGTCTCCTTCAGGGCGTCGGCGTCGACGCGGCCCTTCCAGTAGCCCTCGACGGCCTTCTTCAGTTCCCGGTTCGGGCCCTGGCGGGGGTAGCCGTGGACGGTGGCCCTGGATCCTGCGGCCGTGGATGTGCTGGTCACGGAACTCTCCTTCGCGAGTACTCGTCCATGACCTCGGACAGCTCGTGGAACGCGAAGGAGGGCAGACACAGCCGTCTGCCCATGCCGCCGACCCGCCCACGAGGTCACCGAGATCTCCGCGCGCGTTCGCGCACGGGCAGTGGCAGGTCTTCGGACTCATGGGCACGCCCGCGCGTACGAAGTTTTGCGTACGCGGGCACCTACTGGCCGTCGCTTCCCGGATCCGCTGCCGGATCCAGTGCGTATGACGGCGGTCGTTCCCACTCACCGCTGCGGGGCAGTTCCGGATTCCCACCGGATTCCCTCTTGCGACGCGCCTGCCTGGAGGACAGGGCGAACCAGCTGCACGATCACCCTAGGCGCGTCATTGACATGTGACCAAACGGTCACCTATTTTGGATGGCATGGACGAAGTGTTCAAGGCACTGGCCGACCCGACGCGGCGCAGCCTCCTCGACGAGCTCTTCCGTCAGGACGGGCAGACGCTCAGTGCGCTCGAGGCACGCTTCGACATCAGCCGCTTCGGCGTCATGAAGCACCTCAAGCAGCTCGAGGAAGCGGGCCTGATCGTGACCAGGCGCCGCGGCCGGGAAAAGCTCCACTTCCTGAACCCCGTCCCTATCCGGCTCGTCCACGACCGGTGGGTGAGCAAGTACGCGGAACCCTGGGCGGCCGCACTCAGCGGCCTCAAGAGCCGACTGGAGAGCCCCATGGAAAAGGTCTTCGAGATTTACATCCGCACGACCCCCGAGCGCCTCTGGGAGGCGATCACCGACCCCGAGATCCGGAGCAAGTACAACTTCGGCATGCGGGTCACCTCGGACTGGCAGCCCGGCGGGCGCATCGAGATGAGCTCCCCCAAGGCCGACGGCCTGCTCGGCGAGGGCGAGATCCTCGAAATCGATCCACCGCGCAAGCTCGTCCAGAGCATGGTCGCGCTCTGGAGCGACGAGGCGAAAGCCGAAGGCACGTCGAGGGTCACCTGGGACATCGAGCCCGTCGGCGACTCCTGCCGGCTCACCGTCACGCACGACCAGCTGCGCGAGGGCGCGAACGAGGAGCTGTACGGCGGTTGGCCGATGATCCTCTCCGGCCTCAAGACCTGGCTGGAGACGGGCGAGCTGCTGACCACGCCGGGCTCACTGATGTACACCTGATCAGGCCCGGCGACCCGCTTTTCCGGTACGGCTGTGCGCGGTGGGACCCGTACCGGAAAAGCGCCGGGTCACCTCAGGAGCCGCCGGACTGCCCGACGCGCAGGCCGGATCCCACCACGCGCGCCTTGATGCCGTCTCGCTCCACGGTGATGTGCTGGAGTCGCAACTCCTTCAGGGAGCGGGGCAGTTCGAAGGAGAGCGACAGCCGCTCGGACAGCTCCGGGGGCTTGAGGGCGAGCAGTGCCTCGACGAGACCGGGATCGATGCCCAGCTTCCGCAGCAGTTGCGGATGCTCCAGTACGACATCGACGAGATTCACCTTCATCAGCCGCTCGATGAACTTCGGAGCGCTGGTGAGCCGGTGGAGCTCCTCCTCGCTCCGCAGGGCCCGGCGCACATACTCCCTGGGCACTCCGAGCCGGTCCACGATCGCGGGCACGGCGAGCAGCGCCTTCAGCCGGGCGCCTTCGCCGCTGATCCGCTCGGCGGCCTCGCGATGCAGCCGCAGGCCGGAGTGATCCGGATCCTTGCCGGGCCGGTAGGTGGCCACCCGGGGAATGTCGAGCCGCATGCCGTCCAGGGTGGTGGTGAGGGAGCGCTCGTTGTCACGCTGGATGTGCGCCTGTGCCTGTACGCGCAGATCCTGGCCGGCGACGGCGAGTTCGCCGTTCACCCGGACCGCGTCCGTGCCGCTGCCGGTGAACTTCAGCTGTGAGGCGCCCAGTTCACGGTTCAGGTCGTCGAAGGAGAGCAGCACCTCGCCGTCCAGATCGCCGATGACGGCGCCCTTGATCGAGGTCGGGGCGTCCCCGACGATGCGTACGTCCTTGGCGGTGGCCCGCACCTCGGCAAGCGAGACACGATCGGCCGAGACATCGGGCACGGTGACGTCGACCCGGTCGATCCGCTCGTCGAGCAGCTGGGTGAGGAACGGAAAACCGTGAATGTCCACGTCGGGCCTGGTGGCGAGCCCGAGCGACTTCTGGAGCTGGTCCGCCGCTCTGCTCTGCGCGTAGTACTCCGCGAGCCGGTCGGCGAGCAGCAGACACAGGGTGCACAGGACGGCCGCGGCGGTCAGCTTCACCAGCGCGGGCAGCGCCGCGAACCGGCTCTTGCCACGGTGGTTGGGCGGTGTCCAGTCGTCGTCGTCCGGGTCGGAGCTGAGCCCGAGCTCGAGTGGGTCCTTCGGGTCGTAGACGCTGAAGTCGGGCTCAGGATCTGCCAGTTGAGCGAGTTCTTCGTACGGATTTCGTGGATGCGCCGATATGCGTGTGGGGGGTCGCATCGCCTCATCCCACCATGTCGGCCACCCTCGAACGCAAATCCTGCTACCGATGGGTAGGGTTTGAGCCAAATATCGGCGCCTCTGCTGCGCAGATGCCGTGGCGCGCGTCACCGTGCCCGCGGCTTCGCGGGCTCATTAGGCTGAGGACATGGTCACCTCGCACGTCCTCACATGGGAAGTCACCGGGAGCCAGGGGTACGAGACCTCGTGGATCGAGCTCCGGGGCACGACGCTCCAGGCCCGCGGGCGCGCGGTCGGAACCCGGCCGGAGGTCTACTGGATCTCGTACGAGCTCGATACCGACGAGGACTTCGTGACCCGTGAGCTGCATGTGCGCGCCGCGACCGCCCACGGTTCGCACGAGCTGCGCCTGCTGCACGACGGCTCCGGCCGGTGGACCGCCGACGGAAAGCAGCTGCCCGAGATGGACGGCGCGCTCGACTGTGATCTTGGGCTGTGTCCGCTCACCAACACCATGCCGGTGCTGCGGCACGGGCTCCATCTGGCGCCGGGCGAGCGGACGTTCCTGATGGCCTGGGTCTCGGTGCCCGATCTGACCGTGCACGCCTCTCGACAGACGTACACCCATCTCGGGCGAACCGACACCGGTGCGCTCGTGCGCTTCGCGTCGGGCGACTTCCGCAGCGATGTGGAGTTCGACGCGGAAGGGCTCGTGATCGACTATCCGGGTCTGGCCCACCGCATGTCGGCAAGGTCCTGTCCGGTCGATCAGGCCGGGTCAGGGAGCGGGGTCTGGCGTGGTGCCTCGCAGGCCGGAGGATGGGGGTCCCCCCGCCGAAGGCAGGGGGAGAGCCCACGCGGAGCGTAGGCGACTGACGACAACGCAGCGAGGTGCCGTGCCAGGGCACGCGAGCCCGGCAAGATCGGCCGGACAGGACCTAGGGGCGCCCCGCGACCCGAATGACCGTCGACGGGCCGGAGTGAAGGTGGTGGAGGTATGAGGCTCACGATCCTCGGCGGCGGGGGCTTCCGCCTGCCGCTCGTGTACGGCGCCCTGCTCGGCGACCACGCGGAGGGCCGTATCACCCAGGTCGTCCTGCACGACGTGGCCCCGGCTCGGCTGACCGCGATCGCACGGGTCCTCGCCGACCAGGCCGAAGGAGTGCAGGACGCGCCGCGGATCACCGTCACCACCGACCTCGACGAGGCGCTGCGCGGCGCGGACTTCGTCTTCTCCGCCATCCGCGTCGGCGGCCTGGAGGGCCGCGCGGCCGACGAGCGGATCGCCCTGGCCGAGGACGTCCTGGGCCAGGAGACGGTCGGCGCGGGCGGCATCGCGTACGGACTGCGCACCGTCCCGGTCGCCGTCGACATCGCACGCCGGGTCACCCGGCTCGCCCCCGACGCCTGGGTCATCAACTTCACCAACCCGGCCGGTCTTGTCACCGAGGCCATGGCCCGCCACCTCGGCGACCGGGTCATCGGCATCTGCGACTCGCCCGTGGGACTCGGCCGCCGGGTCGCCCATGCCCTGGGCGCGGATCCCGCAACGGTTTCGCTCGACTACGCCGGCCTCAACCATCTTGGCTGGCTGCGCGGCCTGCGCGTCGACGGCCGCGACGAGCTCCCCCGGCTGCTCGCCGACGCCGAACTGCTCGGCTCCTTCGAGGAGGGCAGGCTCTTCGGCGCGGACTGGCTCCAGTCGCTGGGCGCGATCCCCAACGAGTATCTGCACTACTACTACTTCAACCGCGAGGCGGTACGCGCCTATCAGGAGGCCGAACAGACCCGCGGCGCCTTCCTCCGGCAGCAACAAGCCACGTTCTACGCGGAGATGGAGCGGCCCGGCACCCCGGCGCTCGCGACCTGGGACCGCACCCGCGCCGAGCGCGAGGCCACCTACATGGCACACAACCGCGAGGCCGCGGGCGCGGGTGAGCGCGACGCGAGCGACCTGGAGTCCGGCGGCTACGAGAAGGTCGCCCTCGCCCTGATGCGGGCCATCGCCCAGGACCGGCGGACCACGCTCATCCTCAATGTCCGTAACCGCGCCACCCTTTCGGTGCTGGACGAGGCGGCGGTGGTCGAGGTGCCGTGCTCCGTCGACGCGAACGGCGCGCATCCACTCCCCGTGTCCCCGCTGCCGCTCCACGCCACCGGTCTGGTCTGCGCCGTCAAGGCCGTCGAACGCGAAGTGCTCGCCGCGGCCGACAGCGGCTCGCGCGCCACCGCGGTGAAGGCCTTCGCCCTGCACCCGCTCGTCGATTCCGTGACCGTCGCCCGCCGACTCGTCGACGGCTACACCCGCGTCCACCCCGCGCTCGCGTATCTGAGGTAGGAGCCCGCACATGCATGACGAACGCCGACGCATCGAGGAGCGCGTCGCACGCATCCTGGAGCAGCGCATCCAGCCCGCCGTCTACGCCACGACCCTCCCCCTCGCCGTCGCGTCATGGGAAGCGCCGGACGAGCCGGTGCCCTTCGCCGAGGCGGCGTCCCAGACGTACGAGCCCTTCGCCATGGGCACCCGGTGGGGGCCGCCGTGGGGCACGACCTGGTTCCGGGTCCGCGGCGAGGTCCCCGCCGCGTGGGCGGGGCGCCGCGTCGAGACCGTCTTCGACCTCGGCTTCGTCGGCGGCTCGCCCGGTACTCAGGCCGAGGCCCTGGTCCACACCCTGGACGGCAGCCCGCTCAAGGCAGTCAACCCACAGAACCAGTACGTACCGGTCGCCCGTCCGGCGGCGGGCGGGGAGCGGGTCGACTACCTCATCGAGGCCGCGTCCAACCCCGACATCCTCGCCGACGGCTTCGTCCCGACCTCCCTCGGCGACAAGGCGACGGCGGGCCGTGAGCCGTTGTACGCCTTCGCCCGCGCCGATCTCGCCGTACTGGACGAGGAGGTGTGGCACCTCGGGCTCGATATTCAGGTACTGCGTGAACTGATGCTGGAGCTCGGCGAGCACGAGCCGCGACGGCACGAGATCACGCAAGCCCTCGACCACGCGCTCGACGCCCTGGACCTGGACGACATCTCCGGCACGGCAGCGGATGTTCGGGAGCTGCTGCGGCCGGTGCTCACCCGGCCCGCGCACGCGAGCGCGCACATCATGTCGGCGGTCGGCCACGCCCATATCGACACTGCCTGGCTCTGGCCGATCCGCGAGACCAAGCGCAAGACCTCCCGCACCTTCTCGAACGTCACGGCGCTGGCGGAGGAGTACGAGGAGTTCGTCTTCGCCTGCTCGCAGGCCCAGCAGTACGCATGGGTCCGCGACCACTACCCCAAGGTGTGGGAGCGCATCAAGAAGGCCGTCGCGGACGGTCAGTGGGCACCCGTCGGCGGCATGTGGGTGGAGTCCGACGGCAACCTGCCCGGCGGCGAGGCCGTCGCCCGCCAGTTCGTCCACGGCAAGCGCTTCTTCATCGAGCACTTCGGCATCGAGACGAAGGGCGTCTGGCTGCCGGACTCCTTCGGCTACAACGCGGCATATCCGCAACTGGCGAAGCTGGCGGGCAACGAGTGGTTCCTCACCCAGAAACTGTCCTGGAACCAGACCAACAAGCTGCCCCACCACTCGTTCTGGTGGGAGGGCATCGACGGCTCGCGGATCTTCACGCACTTCCCGCCGGTGGACACGTACAACGCGGAGTTTTCCGGCAGTCAGATGGCGCACGCGGTCCGCAACTACCAGGACAAGGGCCGCGGTACGCGCTCGCTCGCGCCGTTCGGGCACGGCGACGGCGGTGGCGGGCCCACCCGCGAGATGATGGAGCGCGCCCGTCGGCTGTCCGACCTCGAAGGCTCCGCCAGGGTCCGGGTCGAGCACCCGGACGCCTTCTTCGCCGCGGCCCGGGAGGAGATCCCGGCCGACCAGGTCTGGTCCGGCGAGCTCTATCTGGAACTGCACCGCGCCACGTACACCTCGCAGGCCCGCACCAAGCAGGGCAACAGGCGCAGCGAACACCGGCTGCGGGAGGCCGAGTTGTGGGCGACGGCGGCCGCTCTGCACGCCCCGGGCTACGCCTATCCGTACGAGCATCTTGACCGGCTGTGGAAGACGGTGCTGCTGCACCAGTTCCACGACATCCTGCCGGGTTCGTCGATCGCCTGGGTGCACCGGGAGGCGGAGGCGGAGTACGCGCGGGTGGCGCGGGAGTTGGAGGCGCTGACGTCCGAGGCGCTGGCCGCGCTCGGCGAGGGCACCCCCTATGTGTTCAACACCAGTCCGCGCGCCCGCGCCGAAGTGATCACGGGCCCGGACGGCGACGTCGTCTACACCGAGGTCCCCGCCGGCGGCAGCGCCCCGCTGGGCACCGGGACGGCCCCGCGGCCCGTCTCGGCGGCGGACCGCGTCCTCGACAACGGCCTGGTCCGCGTGGAGTTCGCCGAGGACGGCACCCTGGCGTCCGTACGCGATCTCGTCGCCGGCCGCGAAGTCCTCGCCGGGCCCGGCAATCTGCTGCGGCTGCACAGTGACCTGCCCAACTACTGGGACGCCTGGGACATCGACAAGCACTACAGGAACCGCTACACCGACCTGCTCGACGCCGAGTCGGTCGCCGTGGTCGAAAACGGTCCGCTCCGCGGCGCGGTACGGATCGAGCGCGCCTTCGGCAGGGGCTCGCGCATCGTCCAGACCGTCACGGTCCGGGCCGGCAGCCGCCGTATCGACGTCGAGACCGAGATCGACTGGCACGAGGCCGAGAAGATCCTCAAAGCCGCCTTCCCGGTCGACGTCCGCGCCGAACGGTCCACGGCGGAGATCCAGTTCGGCCATGTCCACCGCCCGACCCATACCAACACCAGCTGGGAAGCGGCCCGTTTCGAGGTCTCCGGACACCGTTGGGTGCATGTCGGCGAGCCGGGCTACGGCGTCGCGGTCATCAATGACTCGACGTACGGACACGACGTCACCCGCACCACCCGCGACGACGGCGGGACGACCACCACGGTCCGCCTCAGCCTGGTCCGGGCACCCCGCGTCCCGGACCCCGGGGCCGACCAGGGCATGCACCGCTTCACCTACGCGCTGCTGCCGGGCGCCACGGTCGAGGACGCGATCGCGGAGGGGTACGCCCTCAATCTGCCGCTGCGCGTGGCGGAGGCGGGCCGGAGCATCGAGCCGCTGGTGAGCAGCGACAACCCGGCCGTGACGGTCGAGGCGGTGAAGCTCGCGGACGACCGCTCGGGCGATGTGGTCGTGCGGCTCTACGAGTCCCACGGCGGCCGGGCGCACGCGACGCTGCGCACAGGCTTCCCGCTGGCCGGGGTGCGGATCACGGATCTGCTGGAGCGTCCACTGCCGGACGAGCCGTTGTCCGAGGGGGACGACGGCTCGGTGGCGCTGACGCTGCGGCCGTTCCAGATCCTCACGCTTCGGCTGAATCGCTAGCGCGTGGCCCGGCGCCTGAGGACCACCGACAGGACCACCGCGAGCAGCGCCAGTACGGACGCCGCCCCGCCGATCAGCACGGCTGAGTCGTTCGCCCGCTGCGCCGTGGCCGCGGCGGAACGGCCGATGGGCTCGGCGGGCGGCTGGGCGGCCTGCTGCCCGCCCACAGGGACGTCGGTGGGTGACGCCTCCCTGGTGGGGGCCTGGCTCGGCGGCACCTCGGCCGGCGCGGTTTCGGCGGGCGGGGCCACGCTCGGCCCGGTGTCGCCCTGCTGGCTGTCGTTCGACTCCTCGTGGTCGGCCATCACCACGTCGGAGCACGAGTAGTACGTGTCCGGAGTGCTGGAGTTCCGCCAGATCGTGTACAGAACGTGACGGCCGGTGAGCCCCTCGGGCAGCCTGCCGGAAATCCGGTAGGCACCGCCCCTCAGCTCCGGGTTTCTGGCCTTCGCGAACGGCACGGACTGGAGGTCGTCCCACGTCAACGGTTCGGCGGGATCGTAGCTCTGCCTGGTGAGATACAGGCTGAAGGTTCCCTCGTGCGGGATCGTCGACCGATAGGTGAGCGTGAACGCGGATCCGGCCCTCAGGGGCGTCGCCGGCCAGTCCGTACGGGGGAGGTCCAGGCCCTTGTACGCGTCGAGACCCGCGCTGCACAGCTGTCCGTCCGGGATGAACTGCCGGTCTCTGCCGCGGACGTCGGCGACGCGCAGGTTGTCCCAGTCCTCGAACGCCGATCCGCCGTTGACGGCGATGGCGGCCCGGCAGGCCGCCGACGCCCGCTGCACGCCCTCGGAGCTGCATGCGGCGACCCGGCTGACGGGATCGGTCGGCGCGCCGTGCGCCTGGGCGGCGCCGGCGGCGGCGAGGGTGACGGTGAGTGCAAGGGGCACGGCACCGACGAGCGCGACGGCAGCGACAGTGCGACGATGGTCTATCATCCGCGGCAGACCTCCTGGGTGGGCGGGGTGGCCTGCCGTGTAGTACGACATCGCCCGGCGTAGCGTTCATTACGGGCCACAACCCGAGCGGAACGGCCGAAGATCCGTAGAACCGCGCAGGTGGCCGGTTCCGCCCCCGCGCCCTACCGGCCAGCACCGGACGTCGGATAGACGTTCCCGCGCAGGGCTGTTCCCCCAAACCGCGGAGGTATGCCGCATGAACCGAGGACGGACGAGCACCACGACACCCGGCAAGAGCCGCTTCGACGACATCTACAACCGGCCCGATCCGCGCGCCTACTTCCGCCGGCTCGCCCCGCTGCAGTACGAGATTCCGCATCAGGCCCAGGACCCGTTCCGCAGGGCCCGGGCCGACCGGGCCGCGACCGGGGACACCGGCGGCCCCGTCACGGTCCTCGATCTGTGCTGCTCGTACGGCATCAACGCCGCGCTCCTCAACCACGACCTCACGCTCGCCGAGCTGTACGCCCACTACACGGGCCCAGAGACGCAATCCCTCACCACCGCCGAACTCATCGACCTGGACAAGGAGTTCTACGCCTCGCGGCGCCGCGAGGACGCGACTCCCGCGATCGGTCTCGACGCCGCGGACCAGGCCGTGCGCTATGCCCTGGCCGTCGGCCTGCTCGACGAGGGGTACGCCGAGAACCTGGAGCAGCACGCGCCCGGTGAGCAGCTGAGGCGCGCCGTCGCGGGCACCGGGCTGATAACGGTCACCGGAGGCATCGGCTACATCACCCGCCGTACCTTCGAAGCACTGCTGGAGTGTGCCGAGATACCCCTCTGGGTCACCGCGTTCGTCCTGCGGACCGTCGACTACGAGCCGGTGATCTCCGCTCTGGCCGACTTCGGTCTTGCCACCGAGACGGACCCGGCGCACACATATCCGCAGCGGCTGTTCACCGGTTCGGCGGAACAGCGCAATGCCGTCGAGCAGGCCCGTCTGCTGGGTCACGACCCGGCGGGCCTTGAGGCCGAAGGCCGCTACTACACGCGGCTGTACCAGTCCCGCCCCCGCGCTGCCTGACCGGGCGCAGATCGCCGGCCACGGATCGCGGGCGGGCGCAGACGGGGAGCAATCGCTAGAATTCGAACATGGGAGAGCGGCCTGTCGCGCCGACTGCGCCCGAACTCGTCCTCGAAACCGACGCGGGCTCCACGGTGATGAGTCCGAGCCGGGACTATCACGTCGGGCGCGACCCCTTGAGCGACATCGTCATCGACGATGCCCGGGTGTCCTGGCACCACGCGGTGCTGCGGCCCGAAGCCGGGCACTGGACGATCGAGGACGAAGACAGCACCAACGGCACGTACGCCGACGGCCGTCGGATCCACGAATGGGGTGTCGGTCCGGGCAGCGTCATCAGGTTCGGCAATCCCGCGAACGGACCGCGAGCTGTTCTGATCGGCCGGGATCCCCCGGCCGCCGTACTGCGGGGGCCGGACCGCCCGTCGCAGGTCTCCATGCCGTCCGCGACGGGCACGTTCCGGCAGCCGACCACGGTACGGCCGCTGCCGGTGCGCACCGTACGCATCGGGCGCGGCACCGACAACGAGCTGGTCATCGACGATCTGGTCGTCTCGCGCAGGCACGCGGAGCTGCAGGCACATCCGGACGGCACGTACGAGATCGTCGACCTCGGCTCGCACAACGGCACCTACCTCAACGGCCAGCCGGTCGACCGTGCGCCCGTTCTGCCCGGTGACATCGTCGGCATCGGCCACTCCGCCTTCTGTCTCGTCGGCGACGAACTGCAGGAGTACGTCGACACCGGCGAGATCTCGCTCGACGTCCAGGACCTGGCGGTGTCGGTGGACCGGGGCCGCAAAACACTGCTCGACCATGTGTCGTTTCCGGTGGGCGAGAAGTGCCTGCTCGCCGTGGTGGGCCCCAGCGGCGCCGGCAAGTCCACGCTGCTCAACGCGCTCACCGGCCTGCGGCCCGCCGACCAGGGCACCGTCCTGTACGACGGACGCGACCTGTACCGCGACTACGCGGAGTTGCGCCAGCGCATCGGACTCGTACCGCAGGACGACATCCTGCACTCGCAGCTCGGTGTGCGCCGGGCTCTGGGCTACGCGGCCGAACTGCGCTTTCCGCAGGACACCGCGAAGGCCGAACGGCAGGCCAGGGTGGCCGAGGTGGTGCGTGAGCTGGGCCTGGAGCAGCGGGTCGGTCAGCCGATCCACAGCCTGTCCGGCGGCCAGCGCAAGCGGGTCAGTGTGGCCCTTGAGCTGCTGACGAAGCCCTCGCTCCTCTTCCTCGACGAGCCGACCTCCGGACTCGACCCCGGCATGGACCGCTCGGTCATGCGGATGCTCCGCGGCCTCGCCGACGACGGTCGCACCGTCATCGTCGTCACGCACAGCGTCCTCAGCCTGGATGTCTGCGACCGGCTGCTGGTGCTGGCGCCCGGTGGCCGGATCGCCTACTACGGGCCGCCGGACGACGCGCTGGCCTTCTTCGGCTTCGAGGAGTGGCCGGAGGCGTTCGAGGCCTTCGAGAACGACCAGGACCGGGACTGGGCGGGTACCTACCGCGAGTCGCCCTTCCACCGGCAGTACATCGCGAACTCCACGACGCAGCCGGTGCTGCCGCAGGACCAGGTGGCCGCCCAGGTCGCGCCGCCGCCGAAGGCACAGAGCTGGGGGACACAGTTGTGGACCCTGGTGCGCCGGTACGCGGCCGCGCTCGGCGCCGACCGGACCTTCCTCGTCATCATGGTCGCGCTGCCCTTCGTGATGGGCGCGATGACCCGCGCCCTGGCCGGCAGCACGCTGACCCAGGAGACGGCGATGAACGCGCTGCTCATCCTGTGCGTGGGCGGCGTGCTGACGGGAGCGGCCAACGCCGTGCGGGAGCTGGTCAAGGAACGCGTCATCTACCAGCGCGAACGCGCCGTCGGGCTGTCCAGATCCGCGTATCTGATGTCCAAGGTCGTGGTGCTCGGCACGATCACCGTGCTGCAGGCCATCGTCCTGACCCTGGTCGGGCTCGTCGGGGTCGACCTCTCCGCGCCGGGCGGTGAAGGGGTGCTGATGCCGCCCCTCGTGGAGATCACCCTGGCCGTGGCACTGCTGTCCTTCACCGCGATGATGCTCGGCCTGCTGGTCTCCGCGCTGGTGCGCAAGGAAGAGGTCACGATGCCTCTGCTGGTGCTCCTTGCCATCGTCCAGGTCGTGTTCTGCGGCGCGCTGTTGAAGCTGGACGGGGTCCCCGGGGTCGAGCAGCTTGCGTGGCTGGTGCCCTCCCGGTGGGCGCTGGGGGCGATGGCGGGAACGATCGGGCTGCACCGGATCGTCCCGGGCAAGCTGACGACCGATCCGCTCTTCGAGCACGACAGCGCGGTGTGGCTGCTCAACATGGGCATGATGGTGGTCCTCTCCGTCGTCTTCGGCTACGCGGTCGCGAAGCTGCTGCGCCGCCATGAACCCGCCATCATGCGGAAGTAGGGGCGGGGTCACTGATGACGATCGAGGACTTCCGCCCGACACATGTCGTCCCCCAGGACGGACTGCCCGCCTGGGAGGCGCCGGACGGGTCCCGGCCGACCGAGCCGCTGGACCCGCTGCTGCCGGTACAACTTCTGGAGCGGCGCGGGGACTGGGGGCAGATCCTGTGCGCGAACGGCTGGTCGGCGTGGGTGGATGGCCGGCTGCTGGTCTCCGTACCGCAGGAACCCCCCGCGGCCGGACGGCCGATGGCCCGTACGGCGGATCCGCGGCCGCTCATGGCACGCGTCGAGGAGACTCTGGGCCAGTACCGCAGCGCGGCCGAGGACCTGGCGGCCGGACGGACGGACGGCGAGACCTTCCACCGCCGGACGCGGGGGCTGCGGGTGGGGATGGTCGTAGAAGGTGAGTCGGTATGGCTGTACGACGCCGAGCACGAGCGGTGGGTCTACTGCGACGGGACACGGCTCAGGACGTACGCGACGCCGTCGGGGCCCGCAGCCGGGACATCGCCGTCGGGGACCGGTACCGCGGCGCCGGCGGAAACGACGCGAGTGGTCGGCCCGGGCGAGGTCGCGCCGGAGCCGGGCAGGGCGGAGGAGACCCGTCCCGTGCCGCCCGTCGGGGACTCCCCCGGCCATCCGCCCACGCGGCCCGGTGAGCCCTGATGGCCGGTGCCCCCCGTGACGACGGCCTGCCCACCGGAAGGCCCTCCGAGCTGCTCGGCAAACAGATCGCGGGCTATCTCGTCGAGAGCGAGATCGGCCGCGGCGGCATGGCGGTCGTCTACCGCGCCAAGGACCTGCGGCTCGACCGCACCGTCGCGCTGAAACTGCTCGCCCCCGAACTCGCCCGCAACGACACCTTCCGCAAACGTTTCACGCACGAGTCACGGGTCGCCGCCGCCATCGACCATCCCCACATCGTGCCGGTCTTCGAGGCCGGTGAGACCGACGGCATTCTCTACATCGCCATGCGCTTTGTCGCCGGACAGGATCTGCGCGCCCTCCTGGACCGCAAGGGGCCGCTCTCGGTACGTGCGGCCGGCCGGATCGCCGCGCAGGTGGCGTCCGCGCTCGACGCCGCGCACGACCACGATCTGGTGCACCGGGACGTCAAACCGGGCAACATCCTGGTCGCGGCGGGCACGGACAGCGACCACCCCGAGCACGTCTACCTCACCGACTTCGGGCTGACGAAGAAGTCGCTGTCGCTGACCGGGTTCACCACGGTCGGCCAGTTCGTCGGGACCCTCGACTATGTGGCCCCGGAGCAGATCTCGGGCCGCCCGGTGGACGGCCGGTGCGACGTGTACAGCCTGGCCTGTGTCGTCTACGAGATGATGGCGGGGGCCCCGCCCTTCCAGCGGGACGACGACATGGCGCTGTTGTGGGCCCATCAGTACGATCCCCCGCCGCCGCTGACCGAACGGCGCCCCGATCTCCCGGTCGCGGTCGACGGCGTACTGGCGCGGGCTCTCGCCAAGTCGCCCGACGAGCGCTACGACAGCTGCCTCGCGTTCGTGTCCGCACTGCGCCTCGCGGGCACCGTACGGGATGCGGGTGGCGGCCATCCGCCGACGCAGGTGGATGTCCGCGTGGCCAAGCCGGTTCAGGAACCCGGGCCGCCGCCGCTGCCGCCGCGCTGGGCGAGGCCGGTGTTCCCCGGGCTCGGGCCCGGTCTGTGACGGCTCTCCGGCCGGCGGATCAGACCTCGCCCCTGCGGTGCACGTGGGAGGCGAGCAGGCTGCCGAGGAAGCCGGTGACCAGTCCCCACAGGACGGCCAGGCCGAGCGCGGCCCACAGCTGCGGCTTCAGCGTCACCACTCCGCTCAGGCCGCCGGCGAGGTCGCCGATGCCCAGCAGGGACAGGCCGTAGCGAGCGTCGACCGGAACGAGGAGGCAGATGGTCAGCACCGTGAGGGTCAGCCCCACGGCCATGTGAACGGCGTGCTGCCAGGCCCGCATCCGGGCAGGTGAACGCACGGCCATCACGAACGCGGCACCCAGCACCAGGACCGCGGCCACGACGACGAGCCACCACGCCCGCTCGTCGTAGTCGGCGAGCGAGCCGACATTGAGTGTGGAGTCCTCGGGCGTACGCAGAACCGAGTCGAGCACCTGCGGCATGGGCAGCCCGAAGGGGCCCTCGACCCGTCCCTCCCACGAGGCGCCGAGACCGAGAGTGAGGGCGAGCCAGACGAGGTTGGGCAGTCCGAGCAGGATCACGGCGAAGGTCTCGGCGGCGTGCCCCCTGGTCGCCGCGACGACGAGTCCGATGACCACTCCTACGACGACGTAGGCGAGCAGCAGCACGACCATGGCGAAGGCGGCCGGGCGGACCGACTCCTGGAAACGCACCAGTCGGGCGGGGAGCGGAGCTTTGCGCGATACGAGCAGGGCGAGGACGAGGAGGCCCGCGAGCCAGACCAGGCCGAGGACGAGCGTGAGCGGGATGTCGGCGCGGAATCCGACCTGGGGCGAGGCGTCCAGCAGGTCGCCGATGTCGCCGATGGTGCCTTCGCCGAGCGGGATGTCGAAGGTGTGGCGGGCCAGGGCCGCGAGGCCGATGAGCGCCAGCGCCCACAGCGCCGCCACGCGGGCCGTCCAGCCGACGAGTTCACGGGTCCCGGCGACGGCCCGGTTGCGCAGCGGCCGCAGAAAACCGGCGGCGATGACGAGGGCTCCGGCGAGGGTGACCGACAGCGGCAGCACACTGAGGTCGGCCTGGGTGTCGGCGATGAATCCGGCGTCGCCCGAGAGTTCCACGGAGCCGCCGACGGCCATGACGACCACGGCCGCGGCGACGCTCCCGAAGGCGTTCCCGGGAAGGTCGGCGGCGCCGGCGGCCCACAGGCCGAGTGCGGCGGTGGCGTAGAGGGCGATCACCCCTGCGAGCACCGCCACCAGGGCGTCGCCCCAGCCGGGGGAGGCACGTGTCGTACGGCTCCGGCGGCCGGTCTCCTGGAAGCTCACGCTGCCACGCTAAGCAGGGCTGCGGCGCCGCGCCCGCTGTGGTGGGCCGACCGCGTCGGCTTGCGGGCCGTCCAGGTGTGGAGCACACAATGGGCTCGGTATGCGTGATATTGAGCATTTTTCGTTTTTGCCAGCATTCACTGGCATCGCTGTGCCGAGTTTCCGGCGCTGACGCACTCCTGCGCCGGATATTCCTACGCTGGAAGGAAGGGCCTGTGAGCGCCCAACCGCCGTCGTCCGACCGCCCCACAGGACCCCCGTCCGGCCCCCTCTCGGGCCCGACGCAGCAGAGCCCGACGCCTCCGCCCGGCACTCCCCCGGGACCTCCGACGGGTGGTGGCGGCTCCGGAGGAGGCGGCGGTGGACCGGGCGGTCCCGGAGGAGGCGGGCAGGCACAGGGCCCGGGCGGGGAGCCCGAACGCCCCTGGTGGCGGTCGGTCCCCAGAATCGCGACGATCGCCGCCGCGCTGGTCGCCGTCGTGGCGCTGACCCTTGTCCTGACGCGCCCCGGAGGAGGCGGCACGGCCGCGGCCGGGGAGATCGTCAGAGACCCCGTCAACGCGGCGGGCGATGATCCGTACACGCCCCCGTCGACGGACAAGGAGCCCCCTCCCAAGGACCAGCCCGCCTCGCCGACGGGAACGCTGAGCGGCTCGGATGCCGGGGTGTACGGCGGAACACGGCAGGTGGCCAGTTGCAACGTGGAGAAACAGATCGGCTATCTCTCCGCGGCTCCGGCCAAGAACAGCGCGTTCGCCTCGGTCCTGGGCATCAGCCCCGGCCAGGTGCCCGGCTATCTGCGCTCGCTGACACCCCTTCGGCTCAGCTACGACACCCGGGTCACCAACCACGGCTACAAGGACGGAGGCCCCACCACGTATCAGTCGGTGCTGCAGGCGGGTACGGCCGTCCTCGTCGACGACCACGGCGTTCCGCGCGTGCGCTGCGCATGCGGCAATCCGCTGCAGGAGCCGAAAAAGGTGCAGGGCGACGCCCGGCTGACGGGCCCCACGTGGTCCGGCTTCCAGACCACGAAGGTGGTGCAGGTTCAGCCCTCCGTCACCGTGATCAACGTCTTTGTCGTCTTCGACCCGAACCAGGGGGACTGGTTCGTGCGGAAGTCCGGTGACCAGCACGGACGCCACGACAAGAAGGTCCCGCCGCCCGTGACCCGGCCACCCACGTCGCCGTCCCCCAACACGTCCTCGCCGTCGTCGCCCTGCCCGCCCCCCGAAGAGCCCTCGCCCGGGTCGAGCAGCCCTTGCCCCCCGACGTCGCCTTCCTCGAAGCCCCCGTCGCCCGAGTCCCCCTCGTCCTCCTCGCCTTCATCGGAGCCGCCGTCGTCGGAACAACCGGAGTCGGGCGCGTCGTCCCCTGAGTCGCCCAGCGGCTCATCGGCCTCGCAGCCCGACGCGGCCTCCTCGCCCGCGCCTGTCAGCTAGCGCGCAACCGCCAGGCGCCGCTACCCGAGTTCGAGCGTCGTGACGCCGAAGGTCCGCTCCGCGCGGATCTCGGGGACCGGCCCGGTGTACATGCGCACGGTGTGCGAGCGCACTTCGAGACCGCGCGCCGTGGCCAGGGCGCCCGCGGCGCGCTGGGGTTCGGGGATGTCGATGGAGACCTCGTCCTCGGGCCCGAGATGCGCGGTGAGGGCGTCGAAGAGCGCTTCGGCGTCCTCGGGCGTGTCGGCGAACAGCGGCCCGATGCGATGGCCGTCGCGGGCCTGGCGGATCACTCCGTAGCCAGTGATGTGTCCTTCGCGCAGGCGGGCGTAGGCGACATGTCCCGCCGCGGTGAGCCAGCGCGCGACGAAGGCACGCCGGTCGGCGGGGAAGCACTGCCGGTCGTACGCCGCGATCGCGTCGGCATGGGCAGCGGTGACGGGCACGACATCCGGCGCCGGGGCTGCAGACCGCTCGGGGCGGCCGCCGTAGCGGAGGGTGTCGTTGGCGGACTTGAACCCGGCGCGCATATAGGTGGGTTGCTGCTCGGGGACCGCGTCCAGTCCCACGGTGCGGGTCCCGGCGTGCGGGAAGGCGGCCCGCCAGGTCGCCAGGCCGAGGCCCTGCCGACGGTGGTCGGGGTGGACGAGGTAGTAGCCGAGGAAGGCGTACTGCTCCGAGTAGTTGACGATCGAGACGGCGGACAGCGTGCGGTCGCCCAGGCGGCCGATGAAGAAGCCCGCGGGATCGGTGGGGTGGAAACAGGCCACGTCGCCGCGGCCGGGATTCCACCCCTCCTCGGCGGCCCACCCCGCCACCTGGTGCCAGTCCTCCAACGAGGCTGCGGTGACGGTGAGTCCGCCCGCGCCGCCGGGAGTGCTCCCGGCGGCGCGCTCGACGGCGGCAGGTGACTGGGGGGCTTCGCCGAGGGGGTTCATACGTTCTTTCGTCCCTTCAGATGATGGCGGGTGCGGCCGCCGTGCGCGGCCTCGGGGTGGTTGTGCCGGCGCTCAGATCAGGTCCATGGCGGCCACTTCGTCGGGGCTGCCGTAGCTGACCGGCCCCTGGAAGCGTCGGCGGGCGGTGGCGAACCACCACACCGTGGCGATGAACAGCACCACTCCCAGTGCGATCGGCGCGTAGTTGAACGTCGTTCCGGTGATCGGAGAGACCTGGGGCAGCATGAACAGCACGCTGCTGAAGACGATCCAGGTCACGGCGATCACGCCCACCGGCTTGCCCCAACGGCCCAGGTTCCACGGTCCCGGCTGGAAGTCGTCGAGCCGCAGCCGCAGGAAGATCGGCACTCCGTAGGCGAGATAGAGCCCGACGACGTTGACGCTCACAATGGCGGTGAAAGCCGTGTGGGACCACCAGGCGGGAATGATCAGTGCCATGGAGCAGGCCGCGGCGAGCCACACCGCATTGACCGGTGTACGGGTCCGCAGGGACACCGAATGCCACCAACGGGAGCCGGGCATCGCCCCGTCGCGCGAGAAGGCGAAGATCTGGCGCGTATTGCTGGTCATGTTGGCGAGCCCGCAGAAGAGCATGGCGCCGATCACGATCAGCAGAAGCAACTTCGCCGTGCCCATGCCGAGCGCGTCGATGAGAATCTGCACCGGGGGCGCCGCGGCGCTCGCTTCGGCCGCGTAATCCTGGATCGCGTACACCAGGGCGAGCATGAGGATCAGCCCGGCGCCCGCGGAGTAGGAGATCGCCCGCATGATGCCCTTGGGCGTGTTGACCGTCGCCTTCACGGTCTCCTCGGACATGTGGAAACTGCCGTCGAAACCGGTGAAGGTCCAGCTGGTCACGAGCAGACCCAGCATTGCGGCGTAGATGCCATTGGTGAAACCAGTGTTGTTCGCGAAATGGGTGACGAACGAGGCCGACTGATGGTGCGCCGGTTTCACGGTCAGGGCGACGACGATCACCACCATGCCGACCAGCAGCCACCACACGGAGATCCGGTTGAGGGCGGCGACCAGTTGCACCGTGTACGTGTTGGCCAGCGCCTGGAGGACCAGGATCACCGCCGTGATGAGCACCGTGCGCTGCGCCGTGACGTCGTAGCCCGGCCACTGCATGACTATGAACGCCTGGATGAAGGTGGCCGCGGCGTAACCGGTCGCGGCGGTGCCGCCCACCTGGCCCACGAAGTTCAGCCAGCCCGTGTACCAGGACCAGGCTCCGCGGTGCCGCTTGGCGAGCTTGCCCGCGGAGAAGTACAGCGCGCCGCTCGTCGGGTAGGCGGAGGCGATTTCACCCATCGCCGCGCCGACGAACAGCACCATGACCGACACGCCGATCCAGCCGAAGACAAGGATCCGCGGCCCGCCCGCGCCCATGCCGAAGCCGAACGCCGAGAAGATCCCGGAGATGATGTTGATGATGGTGAAGGAGATGGCGAAATTGTCGAACGCCCGGAATCTGCGGGTGAGTTTCCTGGGGTAGCCCATGGCGTGCAGTGTCGCGTCGTCGTCGAGGGTGACCGACTCCGCATCCTGACGGTATTTCGAGCGAAGGACAGACGTACGCTCGGACACAATCGCAGCCTTTCTCATTGGGGGTGAGAGAACTGATCGGCTTCATTGAGGGGACAACTCGTGCGGCAATATCAGGCCGCACTGGGAATGGGGAGCCCGCAGGAGCGTCTCGCTCGGGTCAACTGGTCCGCCGGGGCACCGAATGCACTCCACGGCATACGCGAGGCATAGGGTCCCATCGCCGTGAGCACCTCCCGGGCCTCGAATTCGCGCCTCGCCATGTAGAGCGCGTGGGCCAGATACGAGAGGTCGAGTACGGGAGTGAACCGGTAGTCGGTCACCCGGGGGAACCAGTTGTTGTAACTGCCCGTCGCAGCGGCCAGCCACTGGGGCTGTTCCCAGGTGCGGTCGGCCAGCAGGGCCGAGGCGTCGTAGTCCTCGACGAGGGCGACCAGCGGCAGCAGCCTCAACGCGGATGAGGCAGGGGCCCGGTGGCTGAGGAAGGAGGCGACGTCCCAGCGCGCACTCGCCGTCCCGCCGTGGCGGGTGAAGAAGAAGGCAAGGAATCGGTGGTGCGCCTCGCGGTGCCAGGGGTCGAGCCGGAGGATGTGGGCGAACAGCTGCCAGGGTCCCGGCGGCGCGGTCAGCAAGCCGTTGGGGGCCGGATCCCTGGGGCGCCTGAGGCGGGACAGGGCCAGTTGAGCAACCCACGGAGTGGGGTCCTGCGGCAACATCTGCGCCGCCCGTTCGCTTGCCGCCTGCGCTATCCCGACGAGCGTTCCCGCCCGGCGGTCATGGGCATCGGCCATCCGTAACGCCCGGAGCATCGCCACGCGCGCCCACAGCAGGGCCGATTCCGGGCCCGGCTCCTCGTCCAGCCACCGCTCGGCAAGATCGGAGTCCGCCGCCTCGGACGCCAGCACCAGGGAGCGATGGGCCCGCACTTCGAAATCGTGGCGCGCGTCCAGGAGGGCTTCGTGCGCGCTCAGGTACCGGCCTGCCTTCACATCGATACAGGCCTGAGCCAACTGGCGGTCATCGGCAGCCGGATGCCAGACATACTGCCCCTCGAACGAGCCAGCAGCCATGAACCCCTCCCCGCTCCTGCAGACGACACCACCCATGCACAGATTCCGGCCACGCAGAATTAGCCGGATCCCTTCCATTGATCCACGGCAGCGAGCACACCCTACTCACCAACAAGTCATATCGAAAACAGCAGTCCGGTTGATCCACCGCCAACTCATTCAGGATTGCACTAACCGGACCGCAGTCTCTTTTACACCCCCAACTCGCGGGACATCCATATGGCATATGCGCTTCTCCGTGAGATCTCCGGGCGGAATCCCGGTGCCCCGCCCGACGCCCCGAAGCGCCCGTGCACACTCCCTTGACAACGATGTCCATCAGTGGTCCAGTCCTCCAGGCCGTCGGCGCGCTGCCGCTGGAGGCGGCGCCGACGACTACGCCCGGATGAAGTCGAGCAGATCGGCGTTGAAGGCCTGCTCGTAGTCGCCGGTCAGACCGTGCGGCGCACCGGGGTAGACCTTGAGCGTCGCGTCCTTGACCAGCTGTACGGACTTGTGGGCGGCAGCGACGATGGGCACGATCTGGTCGTCGTCGCCGTGGGCGACGAAGGTGGGGACGTCGATCCGCTTCAGGTCCTCGGTGAAGTCGGTCTCCGAGAACTGGGCGACGCAGTCGTACGCGGCCTTCAGCCCGCACTGCATGCTCTGCAGCCAGAACGCGTCCCGCGTGCCCTGGGAGACGGACGAGCCGGGCCGGTTCGCCCCGTAGAAGCTCGCGCTGAGGTCCTTGCAGAACTGCGACCGGTCGCCCTCGACTCCCGCCCGGATCCCGTCGAAGACGTCGATGGGCAGGCCTTCAGGATTGGCATCGGTCTTCAGCATCAGCGGAGGTACGGCGCCGAGGAGTACGGCCTTGGCCACGCGGGCCGTGCCGTGCCTGCCGATGTAGCGGGCCACTTCGCCACCGCCGGTCGAGTGTCCGACCAGGATGACCTCGTTGAGATGGAGCGACTCGATCAGCTGGGCGAGATCATCTGCGTACGTGTCCATGTCGTTGCCCTGCCAGGGCTGGCCGGAGCGGCCGTGACCGCGCCGGTCGTGGGCGACGGCACGGAAGCCGTTCTCGGCGACCAGCCGCAACTGCCCGTCCCAGGCGTCGGCGTTGAGCGGCCAGCCGTGGCTGAAGACGACGGGCTGCCCGCTGCCCCAGTCCTTGTAGTAGATCTCGATGCCGTCGGTGGTCGTGAAGCTGCTCATGAGCTGCTGTCCTCTCGGTCGGACGAAGCGGCGTACGCAGGTGAGAGCGATTTCGGCGACCTTGGCCTCCGTCCACGGGTTGAGGGCTCCTTCACCTCATCGTCGCTCACGGCGCTCGCGAGCGCGTACTGGGCGGAGACACCTGGTATCGGTCACATGTTTGCGTTTCAACGTATGCAGGACGCACCGATCGCCTGGTTATCGTGATGCCCTGTCACCGACAACCGGAGCAGTTGTGCCCAATACGGAAGAACTGGCGGACCGGCCGCTGAGCGGGCAGGCCGTCGCGCCCATCCCCCAGGCCGCGCCTGACCGCCCCGTGCCCTCTGTCGTCGTCGCCGGAGCGGTCTCGCTGTTTCTCCTCCTCGCGCTCGGCCGACTGCTCGGCGCCGACCAGTGGCTCACGCATCCCGGTTTCCGGGCCTGGCAGACGATCTGCGTGGCCATCGCCGTACAGGCGCTGCCGTTTCTCCTGCTCGGCACCCTGATCTCCGGTGCCGTCAACGCGTTCGTCCCCGCCCATGCCTTCAGCCGGATCCTGCCGCGCAACCCCGCGCTGGCGGTGCCGGTGGCGAGCGCGGCGGGCGTCGTACTGCCCGGCTGCGAGTGCGCCTCGGTGCCGGTCGCGGGCAGCCTGATCCGGCGCGGTGTCACACCGGCCGCCGCATTCGCGTTCCTCCTGTCCGCACCCGCGGTCAACCCGGTCGTGCTCGCGGCGACGGCCGTGGCCTTCCCCGGCAGTCCGCAGATGGTCGTGGCGCGGCTGATCGCCTCGCTGGCCACGTCCGCGACCATGGGCTGGCTGTGGCTCAGGCTCGGCCGCTCCGAGTGGCTGCGGATGCCGTCCCGGCACACCGGGCATCAGAGCGGCCACAGCCGCTGGGACGAGTTCCGGCTGGGCTTCCAGCACGACTTCCTGCACGCCGGAGGGTTCCTGGTGTTCGGCGCGATGGCTGCCGCAACCTTCAATGTCACCGTGCCGCGCTCGGTGCTCGAGACTTTCTCCGGCTCGGCCTGGATGTCGGTGCTGTTCCTCGCGGGCCTGGCCGTCGTCCTGGCGGTCTGCTCGGAGGCGGACGCCTTTGTGGCCGCCTCGCTGACCGGCTTCTCCCCCACGGCACGGCTGGCGTTCATGGTGGTCGGCCCGATGGTCGACCTCAAGCTGATCGCCCTGCAGGTGGGAACCTTCGGCCGGGCCTTCGCCGTACGCTTCTCGACGGCCACGGCGATCACCGCTGTCGCGTGCAGCGCGCTGACCGGGTGGTGGCTGCTGTGAAGCGCACCCTCCAGGCAGGACTGCTCCTGCTCACCGGGGCCGGGGTTCTGCGGGTCTCCCTCTTCAGCGACATCGTCCTGCGGTACGTCAAGGCGGGCCTGCAGCCGTACGTGATCGCCTCGGGCGTCTGCCTGATGGCGCTCGGCCTGATCGGCGCGGTGCGCGACAGGCCCGGACGGGACGGACCCGCCAAGGACGAGCCCGGCCATGAGCACGGGCACGAGCAGGTTCAGGAGAACGAGCACGAGCACGAGCACGGACATGATCACTCGCACGGTCCCCGCATCGCGTGGCTGCTGCTCCTGCCCGCGCTCGCCCTGCTGTTCTACGCGCCCCCCGCACTCGGCTCGTACACGGCCGCACGCGACAACGCCAAGGTCGTCGAGGACTACGACCGCTTCGACCCGCTGCCGTCCCACGGCCCCGCGCCTCTCTCGCTGACGGAGTTCATCGCCCGGGCGCAGCAGGACGACCACCAGGCCCTCAAGGACCGCACCGTGCTCCTGTCGGGCTTTGTCACACCCGGCAAGAACGGCACCTGGGACCTCACCCGGCTGCTGGTGGCCTGCTGCGCCGCCGACTCCCAGTCCCTGACGGTCACGATGCACGGCGTGCAGGCGCCGCCTGCCGACACCTGGGTGAAGGTCACCGGCACCTGGCATCACGAGGGCACTCTCGGGACACCTTCCGCGGCTCTCGCGCTGGACGTGACCTCCCTCCGGAGGATCCCGCAGCCTCCCAGCCCCTACCTGGACCGGGCCCCCGCCATCGACTCCTGAGCCGCGCGATCAGGCCCGCGAGCGCGCCAGAGCACGGCGCTTGTTTCCAAACAGTCAGTCCGTGGGCACGATGCCCCGGGCGATGCCGAGGTCCACCAAGTCCTGCGGGCGCAGCCGGAGTTGTTCGGCGGTCGCGCGCGCCTGATCCGGCCCGCGTTTGAGGATCGCCGCGGCCAGCTCCGGTGCGATGACGGAGAAGTAACTGTCCGGCGTGGCCCAGGTGTTGCCGGGTGAGGCGAGCGCGAGCGCCCCGCCCGATCCGCCCTCGCCGATCACGAGCGTGGTGACCGGAACTCGGGCGGCGGCCACGGCGGCGAAGGCGTCCGCGATCGCGGGTCCCGCTCCCGCGTGTTCCGCCGCGGCGTCATTGGCGGCGCCCGGCGTGTCGATCAGGGTGAGCACCGGTACGCCGAGGCGGCCGGCGAGCCGGATCAGCCGGGCCGCGGTCCGGTAGCCGGCGGGGAGGGTCGCGGTGCCGCACTGGGCCGCGTAGGCGATGGCCCGTCCCTCGCGGAGTCCGAAGCCGCACAGCATGCCCGGGTCTACGCCTCCGCACCTGTCTCCGCTGATGGTCTCGCGTGTCTCGAAGTACGCGTCGAGGTAGGCGGCCGCCCGCGGGCGGTCGGCGGAGCGTGCGTTCTGGACGGCTTCCCAGCCGGTGGCGGGGAGTTCGGCGCGGCCGAGGGCGCGGGGCGGCCGGGCCGGTGCGTCGGACGGGGCGGTGAGCACCGTCAGCCAGCGGCCCAGCTTCTCGCGCAGCTCCTCCTGGCGTACGACCGCGTCGACATGGCCCGCGGCCAGCTGAGCCTCCGCCGTGTACGCAGCCGGGTCGGCGTCCGCCGGGCGCACCCGCGAGCCCGCGAAGCCGATCTGGGCGCCGGGCAGCGCCATGACGACATCCGCGCCGGCGCCCAGGGTGGCCCAGCCGCCGCCCGTCGACGGGTCGCGCACCACCGCGATCTGGGGTAGTCCCGCGGCGCGTGTGAGCGTGGACTGCCGTGCCACGCGCTGGAGTTGGACCAGCGCGCGCATGCCCTCCTGCATCCGGCTGCCGCCGGTTGCGATCAGCGAGACGACGGGCAGCCGCCGCTCGCGCGCATGGGTGTACGCCGCCTCCAGCCGGTCGCCGGTGTGCTCCCCGAGCGATCCGCCGAGGAAGCCGAACTCGAAGGAGATCAGCACCACTTCGGTCTCACCGACGGTGCCGGTGCCACAGGCCACCGACTCGTTCTCGCCGGTGCGCAGCGCGGCGCGGGCGTGCTGCTCGTCGTAGCCCTGCCAGGCGATCGGACCGTCGGGCGCGGACGTGCCGTCGGGCGCGGGCAATTCGGCAAAGGCGGAGGCCACCCGGGCGATGGCTTCGCGTGCCGTGAGCCGCTCAGCCATGGAGCGCCCGCTTCATGATCTTGCCCATGTCGTTGCGGGGCAGGGTGTCGAGGAAGCGCACGTCGCGCGGGCGCTTGTGCGGGGCGAGTTGGGCCGCGACATGTGCGGAGAGCTCTTCGGGGGCGGGTGGCTCGGCGGGGTCCGCCGGCACGATCCAGGCGACGATCCGCTCGCCCAGATCCGCGTCGGGCTCGCCGGTCACGGCTGCCTCGCGGACGCCGGGATGGTCGAGCAGCGCGTTCTCGATCTCTCCCGCGCCGATCTTGTGGCCGCCGCTCTTGATGAGGTCGGTGGCCTTGCGGCCGACGATCCGCACATAGCCGTCGGCGTCTAGGCTCGCCATGTCTCCCGTACGGAACCAGCCGTCGTCGAAGGCCGCCTCGGTCGCGTCGGGCCGGTTCAGATACCGCGTGAAGAGGTTGGGCCCGCGCACCTGGATCTCGCCGATGCCGTCGCTCTCGTCGACCAGCCGGAACTCAACTCCCTTGAGGGGCAGACCGACCGTCCCCGGGCGCGGCTCGCCGTCGGCGCGTACGGAAGTGCTCATGAGCGTCTCCGTCATCCCGTAGCGCTCTATGACCCGGCGGCCGGTCGCCGCGGCGATCCGCTCATGGTCGTGCACGGGCAGCGCGGCCGATCCGGAGACCAGCAGCCTGGCCCCGGCCAATGCCTTCACCAGCTGCGGATCGCCGGGCAGTGCCTCGGCGATGCGGTGGTACATCGTCGGTACGCCGAAGAGCATCGTGGCGCCGGACGCCAGTTCGCGTGCCACGCCCTGCGTGCTGAACCGCCCCAGGTGCCGCACCTCGCCGCCGCGGCGCAGCGGCCCCAGGATGCCGAGGATCAGTCCGTGGACGTGGAACAGCGGCAACCCGTGCACCAGAACGTCGTCGGCGGTCCACTGCCAGGCGTCCTCCAGCGCGTCGAGTGTGGAGGTGATCGCCCGGCGCGGCAGGACGGCGCCCTTGGGCGGTCCGGTGGTGCCCGAGGTGTAGACGATGAGGGCGGGCGCCTCGGGTGACAGCTCGGGCGGCAGCGGTGTTTCCGGTCCGGTGAGCTCCACGTCCCTGCGCGGCAAGGCGCCCAGGGCCGCCGGCAGTTCGGCGCCCGGCTCGGCCAGCACAAGCGACGGCTCGCTGTCGGCGAGGATGTGCGCCAGTTCGCGCTCGCCGGTCTTCGGATTGAGCGGTACGGCGGGCACGCCCGCGAGCAGCGCCGCGACCACACCCACCGCGGTCTCCGGAGTGGGCGTCGCCCACACCGCGACCCTTCGCGCGCCGGCCAGCCCTGCGGCCAGTGAGCCCGCGGCCGCGGCCAGTTCGGCATGGGTCAGGGACCGGTCGCCGAAGCGGAGAGCCGGCAGCGCAGACCTCGCGGCGAGTGCGGGGAAGAGAGGGGACACGCGTCGTACTCCTTGCTGTCGTCGGACCGCTGTCACGATGATCCCTCCTTACGCCGCCCGGCGTCGAAGGAATCGTTCACCGGCCAGGGGCCTCGGCTCACCAGCCGCGCGCCTCCCGCAGCAGCCGGTCGCGCACCAGTGTGAGGTGCGGGTTGTCGGTGGCGCCGGGGCGCTGGACGAGATAGCCGGTGTTGATGGGCGGGTCCTCGGGCGCCAGCAGCGTCACCACCACGCCGGCGGTGAGTTCGCCCTGGCAGAGATAGCGCGGCAGCACGCTCATTCCGGCGCCCGCGGCGACGGCCGAGAGTACCCCGCGCAGATCGGGGACGGTCAGTGCGGCCTGCGCGTTCAGGCGCGTGCCGAAGACATGGCGCCAGTAGCGGCGGGCTATGGGCAGGTCCTCCGCGTAGGTGACCAGCGGGACGCCGCGCAGGGCGGCGGGCCCCTCGTCCGCCACCCGCTCCTGCCAGTCCCCGTCCCGGCCGATGCGTTCGGCCCACAGCGGCGATGCGACCAGCACGAATTCCTCGTCCATCAGCGGTACGGCATTGAGCGTGCGGCCGCGCGGGCGGTGGGTGGAGATCACCAGGTCGTAGTGGCCCTGGCGCAGGCCTTCGAGCAGTTCGTCGGTCAGCCCGGTCGTGACCCTGAGCCGTACGCCCTGCTCGACCAGCGGCGCGAGGGCGGGCAGGGCGCGTACGCACAGGAGCTCGGCCGGACCCGCGAGGTGCACGGGATCGGCGGGGACGGTCTCGTCGAGATGGCCGCGGTCGGCGACGGCGGCCAGGGCGTCCAGGGGCCCCGCGATCCGTGCGGCGAGGCCGTCGGCGACCGGGGTCGGAGTGACGCCGCGGGGCAGCCGCTCGAACAACTCGCGGCCCAACTGCCGCTCCAGGGAACGGATCTGGGTGGTCACCGTGGGCTGGGACAGACCGAGGAGACGTGCCGCCGCGGTGAATGAGCCCGCCCGGTGGACGGCGAGGAAGGTCCGCAGCAGGGTCAGATCGAGGGGTGCGTTCGACGCGGCCTCCCGCATTCCCGTCGATCCATTGGATTCTCTATGGCTCATGATGGTGAGCCTATTGGATCCGAATGACCCGGCGATTTAGGTTCGAAGACGTCAGCAAGAGCGAAACCCAGCGGAGAGATGTGAGATGGCGAAGATCCTGTTCGTACTGACCGGCGCGGACCACTGGACGCTGGCGGGCGGCACCCGGCACCCGTCCGGCTACTGGGCCGAGGAGGCCGTGGCCCCCTACCGGGCGCTCACCGCCGCGGGCCACGAGGTCATGGTCGCCACCCCCGGCGGCGTCGTCCCCACCGTGGACGCCGGGAGCCTGGCCCCCGAGGTGAACGGCGGCCCCGAGGGCGCCGCCGCCGTGACGGCCGCACTCGCCGAGATGTCCGCCCTGGAGCGCCCCATCAAGCTGGACGAGGTCGACCTCGCCGACTACGCGGCGGTCTTCTACCCCGGCGGGCACGGCCCGATGGAGGACCTGGCGGTCGATGCGGACTCGGGCGCCCTGCTCACGTCCGCGCTGGACTCCGGCAAGCCGCTCGGCGTGGTGTGCCACGGCCCGGCCGCGCTGCTCGCCGCCCGGCGCGAGGACGGCACGTCGCCGTTCGCGGGCTACCGGCTCACCGGCTTCACCAATGCCGAGGAGACCCAGGCCGGTCTCGCGGACAAGGCGAAGTGGCTGCTCCAGGACCGGCTCGTGGAGATCGGCGCGGACTTCCAGGAGGGCGAACCGTGGGCCCCGCATGTGGTCACCGACCGCAATCTCATCACCGGCCAGAACCCCTCGTCGTCCGCCCCGTTGGCCGTCGAGCTCCTCAAGGCGCTGGGCTGACCCGTCTCATGCCGCGCCGTCGGCCGCATAGCTGACGAGCAGTTACGCCCCCTTGGCGTAGGCACCGCGGTGGGGTGCGGCAGCCGCACCCCACCGGGCCCTTCCGTTTCGGAACGTGCGCGTCAGCGCCGGGGATCACATGGCCGCGTTCCTGCGAGCGCGGAGGCGGCTGGGACGGCGGACGTCCATGGCGGCCATTGCGAGGCCGAGCAGCAGGGCCACGGCTCCGACAATGACGTTGCTGACGATCGTGCGGGTCGTGTCGACACTGCCTGCCACGACCCACGGAGCGATGATCGTCCACGCTCCGATGGCGATGGCACACCATGCCATGGCGTGAGTCCGCTCGTAGGCCGAGCCGAACCCTCCCATGCACAGGCAGTAGGCGGCGCCGGTGATCAGGTTGCAGACGGTCAGCGTGCTCAGGTCGTTGAACCCGACTATCCAGGGCGAGGCGGCCAGGTACAGACCCGTCAGGAGGGCCAGTGTCTCGATCGCCTGGGCACGGGGGGTCGTGGTCGCCCGTTCGAACCGGGAACGCATCTCGGCCAGATCGGGGTGTTGCTCAATGCTCGGGTGGGTGGTCATTGCGGGCTGCCTCCTACTCAGAAGCCTTTATCTGCCCTTTATCTCCGATATAACGCTTGCCAGGGCATTCCAGTCAACAGGCGGCCCATGAGCAACTAGGGCCTGTCGTTTGGATCAGGCCGGATCAGTGAGCGGGGTCTGGTGCGTGCGATCGCAAGGCGGAGGAAGGAGCCGACGCGGAGCGTCGGCGACTGACGACAACGCGGCGAGCGTGCGTGCCAGGGCACGCGAACCCGGCAAGATCCGAACGACAGGCCCTAGGTCCGTCCGGCGGAGATGTGCTCACGTCCGCCCGCAAGGTGCCCGGGACCCGCCCGGAGAGCACCATGAAGTCATGGACGGACGCATCGCCGACCTCAGCACACCAGGGCGTCTCGCGGAGCCCGGCGAGGGCATCGGCCTGGACGAACTGGCCCTCGCTGCCCGCAATCACGGGCTTCCGCTGGAGGCGCTGCGCTACGACCTCACCCCCGCCGGACTGCACTACGTGCTCGTCCACTACGACATCCCCGCCGCCGATGCCGACGAGTGGAGGCTGACCGTGAGCGGCCGGGTGCGCACCCCGCTGACCCTGGACATGCCGAGGCTGCGATCGCTCCCGTCCGCCACCCACCGCGTGACGATGGAATGCGCCGGAAACGGCAGGGCACGCCTCGATCCACGGCCGGTGAGCCAGCCCTGGCTGGTCGAGGCGGTCGGAACCGCCGAGTGGACGGGGGTGCCGCTGCGCACCCTGCTCATCGAGGCAGGAGTGGAGCCGGACGCCGTCGAGGCCGTCTTCACCGGAGCCGACCACGGCGTCGAGCGCGGCATCGAGCAGGACTACCGGCGCAGCCTGCCGCTGGCACTCGCACAGGGCGAGGATCCCGAGGTGCTGGTCGCGTACGAGATGAACGGCCTTCCCCTGCCGCCGCAGCACGGCTGTCCCCTGCGGCTGATCGTCCCCGGGTGGTACGGCATGGCGCAGGTGAAGTGGCTGCGCGACATCGCGCTGACCGACACCCCGTTCACCGGATTCCAGCAGGCGGTGGCGTACCGCTTGAAGCAGTCTCCCGACGAGCCCGGCGAACCGGTCGACAAGATCGCCCCGCGTGCGCTGATGATCCCGCCCGGGTTCCCGGACTTCATGTCCCGGGCCCGTGTCGTACGCCCCGGCGAGGTGCCGCTGGAGGGCCGGGCCTGGTCCGGTCACGCCCCGGTGACCCACGTGGAGGTCAGCACGGACGACGGCGGCTCCTGGAGCGAGGCCGCTCTCGGCCCGGCGGACGGACACGGCTGGGCCTGGCGGCAGTGGCGGACGGTCTGGACCGCGACGCCCGGCAGCCACGTGCTGAGCGTCCGTGCCACCGACGCCGCCGGCCGTACGCAGCCCCTCACCCAGCCCTGGAACCGCGGCGGGTTCGCCAACAATCTGGTCCAGCGGATCCCGGTCCTGTGCCTGGACGGCGACTGAACGCCCTGCCCGCTCGGCCTCTACGGCAGTGTCTGCTCGGCCCAGATGGTCTTGCCGCTGTACGCATGGCGGGTCCCCCACCGCTGGGTCATCTGGGCGATGAGGAAGAGACCCCGGCCGCCTTCGTCGTCGTATCCCGCCCGGCGCAGGTGGGGTGAGGTGTGGCCGTTGTCCGA
This sequence comes from Streptomyces sp. NBC_01481, assembly GCF_026339995.1. Lineage (GTDB taxonomy): Bacteria > Actinomycetota > Actinomycetes > Streptomycetales > Streptomycetaceae > Streptomyces. The sequence goes on from NZ_JAPEPT010000006.1 coordinate 73,087, forward strand.
GACCTCGCAGATCAGCGTCCGGTCGCGGATGAGCCGCAGACGGATCGGGCCGGAGGCGTACCGCAGGGCGTTGGTGACCAGCTCGCTCACCACCAGTTCGGTGGTGAAGACGAGGTCGTCCAGTCCCCAGGCGCCTACCTGAGCGGCGGCCTCCGCACGGGCCCGGGCGACCTCCTGGGGATCGGGTGTCAGCTCCCAGGTGGCCACCTGACGGCTGTCCAGCGTGCGGGTCCGGACGAGCAGGAGCGCGACGTCGTCGTCGACGGGACCGGCAAGCAGGGTTGCCAGTGCCCGGTCGGCCAGCTCGTCCAGCGGGCGCCCGTGCTCCGCGAGGACGGCCCGCAGCCCGTCGAGACCGGCGTCGACATCCCGTTCGCGGGTCCGCACGAGGCCATCGGTGAACAGCGCGAGGAGGCTCCCCTCCGGCAGTGTCAGTTCCCGTGTCTCGAAGGGAAGGCCCCCCAGGCCGAGGGGCGGTCCCGCCGGAATGTCGGGGAACGTGACGGAGCCGTTCGTGGGATCGACGACGGCGGGCAGCAGATGCCCGGCCCGCGCCATGCGGCACAGACCGGACACCGGGTCGTAGACGGCGTACAGACACGTCACGCCGAGCGCCGCGTCGTCGGGCAGTTCGTCGCCCTCCATACGCGCGGCCTCCTGCTCGTGGGCCCCCTGCCAGAGCAGGTCGTCCAGGCGGGCGAGAAGTTCGTCGGGTGCGAGGTCGAGCCGCGCAAGCACTTGTACGCTCGTGCGCAGCCGGCCCATGGTGGCGGCGGCCCGCAGCCCGTGCCCGACCACATCTCCCACGACCAGGCCGACCCGCGCGCCGGACAGGGCGATGGCGTCGAACCAGTCGCCGCCGACTCCGGCGCTGCTGTCCGCGGGCAGATAGCGGTGGGCCAGCTCGACTCCGGTCAGCCGTGGCAGTTTCTGCGGGAGCAGACTGCGCTGAAGCATCAGCGCAGCGGCATGCTCTCGGGTGTAGTGGCGGGCGTTGTCGATGCAGACGGCGACCCGGGCCGCGAGTTCCTCGGCAACCGCCTGTTCGGCGGGGTCGAACGGGCTGGGCAGACGGTTCCGCGTGAACGTGACCACGCCCAGCGTCGCGCTTTCGACACGCAGGGGCACGGCCAGGCACGAACGCTGGGGCAGTGGCTCGTCATCGTCCTCCGAGCCCGCCGGGCCTTCCAGCACGGGGCTGCCGGAGGCGAGGCTGCGGGCCTGTGGCGAGTCGGGGGCGTAGTAGATCCGCTTCCCCGGTACGGGCATTTCACCCGCCGCGCCCGTGACTTCCTCCGCCTCCCACAACACCCGGACCACACTTCCCGCCCGCCGCGCGCCAGGCGTGGCCTGATCGCCCTCAAGGACCTCCTCCAGGAGATCGACCGTAACCTTGTCGGCGAACTCCGGTACGGCGACCGCGGAGAGCTCCCGAGCCGTGCGGGTGATGTCCAGGCTCGTGCCCAGATGCGCCCCGGCGCGGACGAGCAGATCCAGTCGCTGCTGCGCGAGATAACGATCGGTGATGTCCACCGTCTCTTCGCACACACCCAGCGAGACCGATCCGGCGTTCTGCAGCCGGTAGTAGGAGCACGACCAGACGTGATCACGCTCCGGGTCCGAGGGCGGGCGGCCCCGGTAGTGCAGGTCGACGACCGTCTCGCCGGTGGCGAGCACCCGCCGCATCATCTCTTCGAGAGTCTTCGGATACGACGCGGAGAGCACCTCGCCGTGGGTGACCATGTCGTCCGGGCCGACGCCCACGTACTGCGAAGGGCCCATCTCCTCGTACAGGGCGGCGTTCGTCCACACCACCCGCAGATCCGTGTCGTAGATGGCCAGACCGACGGGTGACTGGGTGGCGAGTCCCCGGAGCATCGACTGGAGGGCCTCCCACTGCTCGGTCTCCTCGGCGTCGGCCAGTGCCAGGAGCCGTGCTGGACCGGGGCCCGTGTGGGCGAGCGGCAGCTCTGTGGTGGTCACGCGGAGGGCGCGGCCGTCCTGGTGGCGCATACGGAGCGTCCGGGCTACGCGTCCCATGGCCGGCGCATCAGGCGCCGCGTGATCCTCTGCCGTTCCGTCCATCACCAGGGTGTCGATCGGGCGCCCGAGCACGTCCTGTGGTGCGTATCCCAGCAGCCCCTGAGCCGTCGGGCTCCAGCCGACGACCGTGCCGTCGGCGTCCAGGACTGCCGTGGCGGCCCTCGTGGCGTTGAGTGGCCCGCGCACGCTGTGGTGCTCGGCGCCGTACACGCTGCTCATGGCGGGTTCCCGGTGCCGGATTCCGTCCAGCGGGCGGCGAGCAGCAGCGCGATGTCGTCGGGCCGGTCGGTGGCCTGCCGTGCCTCGTTCATGAGGCGGTCCGCCGTTCCGGCGAGCGAGGACGAGCCGGCCTCGGCGAGCGAGGCGCGCAGCCGCTCGACGCCGAGGTCGATGTCGATTCCCGCCTGTTCCACGAGTCCGTCCGTGTACAGCGCGAGGACATCGCCGGGCCCGAGCCGCAGTTCGGTGACGGGGTACGAGGCCTCCACATCGATGCCGAGCACGACCCCGCCGGCAAGGTCCAGGACCTCGGTCCTGCCGTTGGAGTGGCGCAGGAGGGGCTGCGGATGCCCGGCCCGCACCGCCTGTACGGAGCCGGTCGCCGGGTCCAGGACTACGTAGCAGCAGCTGGCGAACTGGCCGGGATCGAGGTCGATGAGCAGCCGGTTGGTGCCGGTCATCACCTCCTCCGGGTCGTGCCCGCTCAGCGCGAAGGCGCGTACGGCGCTACGCAGTTGGCCCATGGTGGCCGCGGCGGAGACTCCGTGTCCCTGTACGTCGCCGATGACCAGGGCCAGCCCGCGGTCGGTCTCGACGACGTCGTACCAGTCGCCTCCGACCTCCATGCCCTGGGTGCCGGGCAGATACCGGCCCACGGTGTCGACCTGGTCGAGCACGGGAAGCCGGTGCGGCAGCAGGGCGTCCTGCAGTCCGCGGGCGAGCGCCGCTTCGGTGTCGTAGCGCTGTGCACGCTGGAGGGCCTGCGCGATGAGTCCGGCGAGCGCGGTCAGCACCGTGCGCTCCTCGGGGCTGAAGCCGCGCGGCCGGTCGAAGCCGAGGATGCAGGAGCCGACGGGCCTCCCGGAGGCGATCAGCGGCAGGAAGGCCCGGGCGCCGACGTTGGCGTCCAGGGGGATGCCGGGGTAGGCCTCGGCCAGGTGCTCCATGGACTCGAAGAAGATGGGACGGCCGGTGGTGAGCGTCTCGACGCCGGGCAGCCGGGCGTCGAGCGCAACACCGTCGAAGCGGTTCAGGAAACCCTGCGGGAACCCGGTCTCCCAGGCCAGATAGAGATGGCGCTCGTTGAGCAGGTAGATCGCCAGCTGACGGCCGCCGAAGGCGGGCAGCAGCTCCTCCGTGACCACGGCGGACACCTGGCGGGCCGTGACGGCCTCGGTCAGCGCGATGGCCAGGGCAACCGGGCGGTACAGGGCCGATGCCCGGTCGACCGCGGAGCCGAGCCCGGCGCCGGGCAGGGCGACGGACCCCGGCGTGTACGACGGCTGATCGGACGGGGAGACGGTGACGGTCAGGCCGTCGTGACCCGGGTAAAGGGTGACCGACAGCAAGTCCTGGCGCGAGCGGCGGGCCATGAAGTGCACGGGGTCGTGGGAGAGCAGCGCCGCCCGGTAGTGGTCCTCGTATGCCGGGTCCCCGAACCACGGCAGGACCTCCCACAGGACACGTCCGAACAGCTCCGACCGCGGCCGGCCGAGCAGGCTCTCCGCGCTGTGGTTGACATAGGAGATCCGCCCGAGCCGGTCGAGCGCGAGGAAGCCGCGCGGGAGGCGGTCGGTCGCCTCTGCCACGATCGGTCCGGTGCCGAGGTCCACCAGGAATCCGGTCAGACGGCGGCTCTGGCCGTCTCCGGGTGGTTGCGCCTGGGCGGAGAGTTCGAGCAGGTGAGGCCGTCCGTCCGGGCCGCGCAGGCGCATTCTGCGGGAGACGGTCCTGCCCGTCTCCATGGCCTGGCGGGCGATGGTCCACAGCCCGTACATGTCTTCCGGTGCCAGCCGTGCCGTCAGCGCGTCGACGGTGTCGCCGAAGTCCGCACGATTGGTACCGAGAATCGCGCACAGGTCCTCGTCGGCGGATATGGCTCCGGTGCCCAGGTCCCAGTCGAAGCGGCCGAAGCGCACGGGCGGCGTGGTGACCGCGGGCAACTGGACCGACACCGGTTCGCCGTCCCACAGGACCGGCACCCCCCGCGCGCCCAGCGTGACGAGGGTGGTGCCGAGCCGTGCCGCGGCGTTGTGCATCCGCAGCCGGTCGGCGTGCGTCACCGGTTGTCCGGGCGTGGCCGGGCGCAGCACGACCAGCACCCCGAACTTCTGGCGGCCGCTGACCACGGGCGCGTACAGCGAGCCGAAGGGGAACGGCAGACCCGCCATGAGCTGCGGATATCGCCGCATGGCTTCCTCGGCGTCGCCGAGGTGAATGGCTTGGCCCGAACGGTGCGCGTCGGCCACAGGGAACGGCCGGTTCACATGCATCCGCCACCAGGGCCTGAACAGCCGGTTGGGCAGCCCGGCCATCACGGCCAGCCGCAACAGCCCTTGCGTGCGCGAGGGCAGGTAGACGCCGCCCGCGTACCCGCCGACAGCCTCGGTCGCCCCTACGGCAGCGTGCGCGAGCACCAGGGTCAGTTCGTCCGGAACGCGGTCGGTGCCGTTCGGTCCCCCGGGTTCCGCCCCGCCCACGTTCACCGCGGCGCGGCCGGCCGCGCGGTACCAGGTCACACAGCCAGCATGCTCCCCGGCGGGCGCCCCGCGCATCTCCTTGCCACCCGGCGCCCCACCGCGGCTGCCTGCCCGGCGCGCGCCCACGTTCCTCAGAAGGCGGAGTTGGCGAACCAGCGGGCCAGCAGATCCTCGTCCCCGGTGATCTCGAAGGCATCCGCGCCGCGGTCGAGGCGTCCGTACAGGAGCAGCAGCAGATCGGCCGCGGCCGCCTGGACCGTGGCGTCCGCCGATGTGTCCGCGGAGTCCTGGTCGTCGACGCCGAAACCGTCGGGCCGCAGGCGGACGAGCCAGTCGCCGTCGGCGTCGGTGCAGCGGAAGCGCAGGGTTTCGCCGCTGCCGCGCAGCTTGGCCACGTCCGGTGCGAAGGGTGTGGCGAAGGGCAGGTTGACCAGGAACTCGTCCACTCCGTCGGCCGCGAGGTCGCGGTCGATCGCGGGCCGCAGTCCCAGGGCGAGTTCGGCGTCGACGCGGTGCACCAGGGTCTCGAACAGCATCCGCCGCTCCCAGAACCTGGCGTGGTGGTCGGCGCCCCACACCCACATCGGGGCGCCCGGATCGGTGACCGCGAAGGCAGCGGCCGCCTCGGCCGCGCTCGCGGTCAGCCAGTCGGCGAACCCGCCCTCGTCCGCGGGAAGCCGCAGCTCGACATCACGGCTGCGCGGCGGTTCCTGGACGAGCTGACGGAGCAGTACGGAGAACCAGCGCTGCACGCTCCCGGCATGACGTACCAAGTCGCGGAGCGTCCAGCCCGGACAACTGGGCACCGGGGTGGCCAGGTCGGCTCCCTTGACAACCGTCACGAATCTGGCGGTCTGCGCCGCGACGGCTTCACGATGAGCCGCGGACGTCAAGGCGGAACTCGACGGCGTCTCCGACTCCGGCCCGGAATGATCAACTATCGCCATGGGCTGCGCTTCCCGATCCGTCCGGCCCGGCGACCCTGTCCGGCCGGGCGTTCGCAGGAAGCCTGTCACAGCACTGGGTGCCGCCAAGGACCTCTGGGTCGGGCTCCCGTCAGGACGCCTCGACGGCCGCCTTGATCCGCTGCCCGAACGCGTCCGCGTCCTTGCGTGCCGCGCTCAGGGCGAGGCCCACGATGAGCTTGCCGATGCCATGGCCCTCAAGGCTGTTGAAGATACGCAGGCGGGTATTGCCCTCCGGCGTGGGCTCGAGGTCGTAGCCGCCTTCCTTGGACACGACGATGTTCTTGGAGGTCTCGGTCCAGCGGAGGGTGCTCGGCGGCACGAACTCGCTGATCCGGATCTCACGCTTGGTCGTCATCCCGGCGTCCTTGACCGTGCTTCTGAAGAGGGTGCCCACTTCCGTCGGCCCGTCCGGCGTCTTCGTCATCTCAAGGACCCTGGGGCTGAACTTGGGATCGTTCGTGCCGTCCGCCAGGAAGGCGAAGACTTCCTCGACGGGGCGGCCGATCTCGACCGTTGCCTCGAACTGACCGGCCATGCTTCCTCCAGTGATCGCTCGCGCCGGGGTGCGGCGTGCGGGCATCATCCCAGAGAGCCATGGTGTGCATACCGGCTTCGCGGCGGCCAGCGGAAGGCGCGCGGACGGCCCTCGCACGGGCCCCTTACGCGCAGGACTACCCGATGGGCTGACCCGCTTCCAGCGCGGTGATCATCTCCCGGAGCCGAGCCGCCCTGATATCGGGGGTCCTCGCCGTCAAGAGGCGATGGATCACGGCGTATCTCTTCGTTTTGTTGAGTTTCCCGAAGGCGGTATTCGCCGGCTCATTTCCGTCCAGCGCGGCTTCGAGATCGGACGGGACGGTGGCTTCCTTCTGCGATGCGTACGCCGCGGCCCAGCGTCCGTCCGCCTGGGCGGCCTCAACCTGGGCAAGGCCGGGCCCCCGCATCCGACCTGCCCGCGTCAGCGCATCGACCTTGCGGATATTGACCTGCGACCACATGCTCCGCGGCCGTCGTGGCGTGATCTTCTGCAGGAAGTACAACTCGTCCAAGGACCGGCGCTGACCATCGATCCAGCCATAGCACAGTGCGACATCGATGACCTCCGCGGCCGTCACCGAGGCGATTCCGGAATTCTTTTTGGCGAGCTTCAGCCATATGCCGGACTGCAGCCCGTGATGGCCGGCGAGCCAGGACTCCAGCTCCGCTGCGTCCTCGAAAGCGCTGACTTCCAGGCCATTGAACGATTCCATCGTGGCGCCTCCCGGCTGCGAATGCCTCACGTGATTGCCACGTTAGCCATCCTCTAGGCCAGCTCCTGTCCTAGGTCCTGTCCGGTCGATCAGGCCGGATCAGTGAGCGGCCCGCCGCGGAGCGGCTGATGTCACTGTGGTGCGTGCGATCGCAGGCCGGAGGATGGGGGTCCCCCCGCCGAAGGCAGGGTGGAGAGCCGACGCGGAGCGTCGGCGACTGACGACAACGCAGCGTGGGGGCACCTCCCGTGCCCGAAGGGCTACGGGGGAGTGCGTGCCAGGGCACGCGAACCCGGCAAGATCGGCCGGACAGGACCTAGCTAGTTGCCGCCTCCTTGAGCCGAAGGCTCCACGCCGTCGTCGAAGGAGGCGAGATAGGTGGCGGCCATGTCCCGCTCGCCCAGGCCGCGCCGCTCCAGCCGCTCGAAGCGCGCCACTCCCGCCCTCGCGAGATCGAGCCGTACGCCCGCGCGCTCCCCCGCCTCGACGATCAGCCGGGAGTCCTTGAGCGCGTTGTTGACCGCAAAGCTTGGCGTGTAGTCACCGCCGAGGATGGCCTCGGCCTTGGCGCGCAGGTATCCGCTGTCGAGCGGGCCGCCGGACACACTGTCAAGGAAGGCCTGCGGATCGACACCGAGCACTCTCGCCAGCGTGAGCGCCTCGCCGGTCGCATGGGTCAGCGCGGCGACCCAGCTGTTCAGTACGAGTTTGAGCCTGCTGGCGGCCGCGCGGGAGCCGTCGTCGTCGACCCATGTGGTGCGCCGGCCCACGGCATCGAAGACGGGCGCGAGTACGGCTCGCGCGCTGTCCGGCCCCGCCGCAAGGACCAGCAACTCCCCCGCCTCGGCGGGCTGGCGCGTGCCGAGCACGGGGGCGTCGACGAAGACCAGGGAGTTCCGCCGGGCGAAGTCGGCGAGTTCGGCCGTCGCGGCTTCCCCGACGGTGGCCGACTGGGCCCACACCGTTCCGGGGGCCAGGCCCGCGCTCGCCGCCTGCATGGCGGCGAGCACCCGCGGCCCGTCGTTGAGCATGGTCAGCACCACGTCCGCGCCCGCGACGGCGTCCTGCGGGGACTCGGCGCAGTACGCTCCGTCGGCCACGAGGGCTTCGGCCTTCTCCCGCGTACGGTTCCACGCCCGGACGGACAGACCGGAGCGGAGCAGACTGCGGGCCATCGCGGCACCCATGATGCCGGTGCCGAGCACCGCCACCACGGGAGGATTCTTCTCGCTGCTGTCTGCCGGCGATGTGGTCATGGGTGCCGCCTCTCCATGCTGGGCTGCTGACACCTCGTAGCCAACCAGCCGATCGCACCCCTCGCAGCCGGTCACCGCAGCCGCGGCGTCATCAGGGCATCGTGCGATACGGCCCGCGGGTGAGTGAGGCCGTTCGGCCGTGTCCGCCCGTCATGTCAGCCGTTGCCAGGGCATGAACAACACACGACGCGTTCTCGCCGCCGTAGCCCTTGCCACCGGCGCCACTGCGCTGGCCGCGCCCGCAGCGAGCGCCGATGTCGCCACCGACCACAAGATCCCCGTCATGAGCCAGGTCGATTCTCTCGCCGAGAGCAGCATCCCTTCGGAGCACCGGGCCGAACTGCCGTCGGTGTCCGGTCAGTTCCGGGGAGCGGACAAGGGGCTCGCCGAGTTGAACCAGCTGCACCAGCTCACCGACCTGGTCGCGCCCGTCACAGGGCTGCTTCCCTCCGTTCAGTAGCAGGTCGGGATCTCCGGCTGGAACACTCCGACGACGACGGTGGACGCACGCTGATCCGAGAAGGGGCAGCCGCCGGCGGCTGCCCGTTCTCGTTCTCGACCCCTTGCGACCACGGTGAGTGAGCTATGTTGAGCGGAAGTGGGACGAGAAGGAGTGACACCGGTGCCATCAGATCAGCAGGCACGCGCACAGGCGTCTGCGATCACGCCGGGAGGGCAGTCTCCCGAGACGGAAGCCGCCCCCACGGACAGGGTTCTGGCCCTGTTCGGCGGCCACCGGCTGTCGCCCGCGCAGCGGCGCATCGCCCAGTACCTGGTGGACCACCTCACCGAGGCCGCATTCCTTTCGATCACCGAGCTCGCGGAACGCGTGGGGGTGAGCCAGCCGTCGGTCACCCGCTTCGCGGCCTCGCTGGGTTTCAGCGGATACCCCGCGCTGCGGGAGGCACTTCAGCCCATCGCCCTCAGCGCGGTCGCCGGTTCGCCGGACACCCGGGAGGAAATCCGCCGCAACGAACTGCAGGCCGCGGTCGACGCCGAGATTGAGAACCTGGAGAGCCTGCGCCGCCTGCTCGCGGACACCAATCAGGTCCTGGACGTCGGCCGGGAACTGGCGCGGTCCGTTCCGCTGACGATTCTGGGCCTGCGGATCTCGGTGTCCCTCGCGGAGTACTTCGCGTACGCGGCGAGACGGATCCATCCCGATGTGCGCACGGTGACCCGCGGCGGCAGCGTCGCCTATGACGCGCTGTTGCAGTCGCACGAGGCGGGCGGGACCTGGGTGCTGGCCTTCGCCATGCCGCGGCACGCCAACGAGACGCTGGCGACAATGCGTACCGCCCGCCGCATCGGACTGCGCGTCGCGCTGATCACCGACCTCGCCTTCGGGCCTCTGGTGGACGAGGCCGATGTGGCGCTGATCGCCGGCACCGGCTCACGTCTCGTCTTCGACTCGTACGCGGCACCGGGCGTTCTGTCCGCGGCCCTCCTCCAGGCCATGGCGGATGCCGACCCCCAGCGCACGCAGGTCCGGCTCGAGGGCTACGAGCAGGTCGCCGATCAGCACAACTTCTTCCTCGAGGACTGAATCCCGGGGCTGGCCCCGGGGACTGGACCAGGCACTGGTCCGGTGCTTCGCCCGCCGTCCGTGCCGCGTCGCGCCCGGCGTCTGCGCCGCCGTCGAGGAATGCCGCAGACCAGGCGTTTTCACCTTTATTCATGCATGAAATTTTTCATACCCTTGCTTACTCGACGGTATATATATTTACTGCTCCGGTGGCCCCGGGTTTCCCGGAGCCGCACGCCGGAACCACGGCCCTCACGGGCCACAGAACCGGACACCATGGGACGACGCCTCCTCTCGTCGGCCCGGGGTGATCCAACAGGGCGCTCCGTTTCCCCTCGGACGCCCGTCCATCGGCGGCCCCGGTCAACCCCTGGGCCGGGGCCGCCGGAAATCCCCTCGACCAGAGCCCATGCGTACGACATCCGCACGACATCCCAAAAGGACGACGATGTCCCAGACGACCTACTCGCCGATCAACGCGGACTGGCCGTGCCAGGTCAAGGCTCCCGGCAGCGCTGACTGGGAACGAACGGCCGCCCGCTGGCTGCGAGACCTCCTGCCGGCCCGCTACGCCGGCTACTCGCCGCTCACCCGCAACCCGATCCTGCTCGCGCGCCACGCACACTTCCAGGTGCAGCACGAGATGCGGGCAGTGCGGACCGCGTTGCAGACCTGCAGGGCCGAGCTGCCGACGCTCGGAGTGGCCGAGACGATCATCGAGAGCACGATCAGGATGTACGCGATCGAGCTGGAGCAGCTGAACCGCCTGGCCCGCGGCGTCCGGCTGATCAGCGAAGCCCTTCAGGCAGCCGGCGCGGTACCGCGCAGACGGTCGCACGTGTAGGTGCACGTCCAGTTGTACGTCTCGAGGCGCCCTGGTCGCTCCGGCCGGGTTCGGCCCACGGTTGGCCCAATGGTGCGGTCGGTGGCACGCGGATGCGGACACTGGCCCGACACCCCAGCCGCGGCCGCAGCCGAGGAGCGCGCTTGCAGACGAAGCCCGGGCACGAGCTGACGTCCCTGATGGCGGCGCTGACGCTGACCACGGGCATGGTCGAAGCCGTCAGCCTTCTCGCTCTCGGTCCCGTCTTCACCGCGGTGCAGACGGGCAACACGCTCTTCCTCGGTTTCGCGCTCGTGGGCGAGGGCCCGGTGTCCGCCGTGGCAACGTCCGTGTCGCTCGGCTCGTTCGCCGTCGGAGCGCTCATCGGCTCACGGATGGAGTCCATGGCCGAGGCTCGCGGCTACCGCTGGTTCGTCCTCGCACTCTTCGTGGAATCGGCGCTCGTCGCGGGCGCCGCCTTCATCGCCTGGGGTCTTGAGCGGGCGGCCGGTTCACCGTCCGCCCGTCATATCGCGACGGCGTCCGTGGTGGCGATCGCGATGGGCATGCGCAATGTGACAGCGATGCGTGCGCGCGTACCGGACCTGCCCACCACGCTGGTGACCCGGACGATCACCGCGCTGATCAGCGGGTCGCCCCTCGGTCACGACGCGTCCCTGGGCTACGGCAGCCGTGCCTCCGTCCGCAGGAGCGTCGGCGTGCTGGCGCTGTTCGCGGGCGGCGTTCTGGGTGCGTGGCTCATCCGGCTGGAGTGGCCGCCGACGGGGGTACTGCTTCTGGTGGCCGCCCTCATCCTCGCCATCGCGACCGCGACGACAGCCGCACCCCGGCACGCCCAGCCGGTCGGGACTTAGGGCCTGTCGTTCGGATCTTGCCGGGTTCGCGTGCCCTGGCACGCACTCCCCCGTAGCCCTTCGGGCACGGGAGGTGCCCCCACGCTGCGTTGTCGTCAGTCGCCGACGCTCCGCGTCGGCTCTCCCCCTGCCTTCGGCGGGGGGACCCCCATCCTCCGGCCTGCGATCGCACGCACCACAGTGACATCAGCCGCTCCGCGGCGGGCCGCTCACTGATCCGGCCTGATCCAAAAGACAGGCCCTAGCCTGCCTCAGCCCTTGGCCGGCTCGATGTTCTGGTTCGCGCGGAAGAGGTTGTGCGGGTCGTAGGTCCGCTTGATCTCCGCGAGCCTGTCGTAGTGGTCGCGGTAGGTGGCCCTGACCCGCTCCTGGCCCTCGCCCGCGCCGATGAAGTTCACGTACGAGCCGCCCATGGAGTAGGGGTGCAGCTCTTCCCAGTAGTCCACGGCCCACTGCCTGATCGCCTCCGCGTTGTCCGGCTCGGGGTCGATGCCGCCGATCACGCCGGACCAGACGGCGTCCCGGTACGCCCACGCGGTGTCGCCGTCGGCGACCCGGCCCGCGGCGCCGTCGACCGGGTAGAGGTGCATGGTCGACAGGCCGGTGGGGAGGTTCTCGCCGTACTTGAGGTGGACGTCCATGGATTCGTCCGTGATCCGGTCGAAGAAGTCTCCGCGCCAGTACCACTGCAGTCCGGTGGGAATCAGTTCGTCGAACATGCTCTGGAGCGCGGGGTAGGGCATCGGCGTCGTGAAGTGGAAGGTGGGCCTGCCGGGCTCGTTGACTGCGGTGAGGGCCTCGTCCAGCTGGGCCAGGTCCCCTGTCCAGCACCACACCACGCCGCACATCTTGTGTCCGTGGATCTCTTCCGGGAACGGCGGGCCGGGAGGCACAGCCAGCAGTGCGAAGAAGCCATTGAGGTCATCGGGTGCCTGTGGCTGGAACTCGCGGTACCAGCGCAGGACTTCGCGTGTCTGGTCGACCGGCCAGACGGTGATCCCCACACCCACGGTGTGCACTGGGTGCAGCCCGAAGGTGAAGGAGGTGACAATGCCGAAGTTCCCGCCACCGCCGCGCAGCGCCCAGAAGAGGTCCGGGTGCTCGGTCTTGTTCGCGGTGACGAAGCTGCCGTCCGCGAGCACGACGTCGGCGGAGAGCAGATTGTCCACCGTCAAGCCGTACTTGCGGGTGAGGTAGCCCATACCGCCGCCGAGTGTGAGGCCGCCGACGCCCGTCGTCGACATGATGCCGGCGGGGGTGGCGAGACCGAAGCCGTGAGCGGCGTGGTCGAGGTCGCCGAGCTGTGAACCACCGCCGACCGTGGCGGTCCTGGTGGCGGGATCGACGCGCACCCAGCGCATGGGCGACAGGTCGATCGTGACGGCGTCGTCCACGAGACTGAGACCAGGTCCGCTGTGTCCGCCGCCCCTGACGGCGAGTTCGACACCGTGGTCGCGGACGAAGTCGACCGCGTTCATGACGTCTGCCGCGTCCGAGCAGCGCACAAAGGCCGCCGGGCGCCGATCGATCATCGCGTTGTAGATCTTGCGGGCCTCGTTGTACTCCGGGTCCGTCGAGCCGATCACCGGACCGCGCAGGGCGGACCGCATCGCTTCCAAGGTTGTGCCGTCCATCGCCGTCTCCCACGCGGGGTGCGGACCGCGGCCCACCCGGCCTCCCGGCCGTGCCGACCGCGGCATCCAACGCCTCGCCGCCGCGGTGTCCCCCGTCGGCGGAGTCTTGGCGCCCGGGCACTTCACGGGCCGCAGGCACAATCGGGCGCCGCGGGGCTGATACATCAAGCCTCACGCCGGGCCGGGGACTGCGCAAACGCGGGGCGCACCGGAGCCCGGCAAATCGGTTGCCCCTCGGTGCAGTCGTCTGCTGGACTCGCGATGACAGCTGATCGACCAAGGAGATGATTATGCGCGGAGCGTTCACGTCCATCCAGAAGGCAATTGACACCTATCTTGAGGACCTGACGCTCAGTGCGAACGTTGAACTTGGGAATTCTGGCGCATGTCGACGCCGGTAAGACAAGCCTGACCGAGCGGCTGCTGCACGCCGCCGGAGTCATCGACGAGATCGGCAGCGTCGACGACGGAAGTACGCAGACCGATTCACTGGACCTCGAACGACAGCGCGGAATCACGATCAAGTCCGCGGTCGTGTCCTTCGTCGTCGACGACATCACGGTCAATCTGATCGACACACCCGGTCACCCGGACTTCATCGCCGAGGTGGAGCGGGTGCTGAGCGTGCTCGACGGTGCCGTGCTGGTCATCTCCGCCGTGGAGGGCGTGCAGGCGCAGACGCGTGTGCTGATGCGGACGCTGCGGCGGCTGCGCATCCCGACCCTCATCTTCGTGAACAAGATCGACCGCCCTGGAGCACAGTACGAGCAAGTGCTGCGGGGCATCGCCGAGAAGCTGAGCCGGGACATCGTCCCGATGGGTTCGGCCGCCGGCCTGGGCACCCGTAGCGCGCTGCCCACGCCCTACACCGCAGCCGACGCGGGTTTTGTCTCCGCGCTGGTCGATCTGTTGTCGGGCCATGACGACGCGCTGCTCGCCGCCTATGTCGACGACGAGAGCACCCTCTCGTACGCCCAACTCCGCGGCGAACTCGCGGCGCAGACGCGAGAGGCGCTCGTGCATCCCGTGTATTTCGGCTCGGCCATCACCGGCGCGGGCGTGGACGCGCTGGTCGCCGGTGTCCGGGAGCTGCTGCCCGCGAGCGAGGGCTGCGCCGAAGGCCCGGTCTCGGGCACCGTGTTCAAGATCGAGCGCGGCCCGTCCGGCGAGAAGATCGCGTACGTACGCATGCTGTCCGGAACCGTACGAACCCGAGACCGGCTGCGGATCCGCGGCGACGGCGAGGAGAAAGTGACGGCGATCAGCGTCTTCGACCGTGGTGCGGCCGTCCGGCACACCTCGGTCACCGCCGGACGGATCGCGAAACTCTGGGGGCTTGGGGACATCCGGATCGGCGATGCGATCGGCGACGCGTCGAGGCCCGCACCCGAGCAGGCAGCCGGGCAGGGGTATTTCGCTCCGCCGACACTGGAAACAGTCGTGGTTCCCGGCCGGGCCAGCGACAAGGGGGCGCTGCATCTCGCGCTGGCCCAGCTCGCCGAACAGGACCCGCTGATCAATCTGCGGCAGGACGATGTCCGCCAGGAAGTATCCGTCTCGCTCTACGGAGAAGTGCAGAAGGAAGTCATCCAGGCGACGCTGGCGAACGACTTCGGCATTGACGTCACTTTCCGCGAGACGACGACGATCTGCTTGGAGCGGCCCATCGGCACAGGGGCTTGTGTCGAGATCATCGACAAGGAGCCCAATCCGTTTCTCGCCACGGTCGGGCTGCGTATCGAGCCCGCTCCGATCGGCAGCGGTGTGGAATTCCGGCTGGAAGTGGAGCTCGGGTCGATGCCGTACTCCTTCATCAAGGCGGTCGAAGAAACCGTGAAGGAGACGCTGCGGCAAGGGATTTACGGTTGGCAGGTCACCGACTGCACCGTCGTCATGACGCACTCCGGCTACTGGGCGCGGCAGAGCCATGCACACGGCACCTTCGACAAGAGCATGTCGAGCACGGCCGGGGACTTCCGCAATCTGACGCCGCTGGTCCTGATGAGCGCACTGCGACAGGCAGGGACCACGGTCTACGAGCCGCTGCACCGCTTCCGGTTCGAGCTTCCGGCGGACGCGCTCGGGCCGGTTCTGCCCGTGCTGGCCCGGCTGGGTGCCGTTCCGCAGACACCGGTCGTGCGGGGTTCCGCCTGCGTATTGGAGGGTGAGATTCCGGCGGATCGGATGTATGCGCTGGAGCAGCAACTGCCGGGGCTCACACACGGCGAGGGCGTACTTGAATACGCCTTCGAACGCTACCAGCCGGTCCGGGGCGCGATCCCGAGCCGGCGGCGGACGGACCACGATCCCCTCAACCGCAAGGAGTATCTGCTGCATGTCGTGCGCCGGGTCGGTGGCCACCGGGAAGGCGAGTAGTCGCACTGCGACCTTACGCAGGGTGGGTGGGCCGGGCTCAGTGGTGAAGGATCTTTGAGAGGAAGTCCTTCGCGCGGTCGCTGCTCGGATTTGTGAAGAACTCCTCCGGCGTCGTCTCCTCGACGATCCGGCCGTCCGCCATGAAGACGACACGGTTGGCGGCCGATCGGGCGAAGCCCATCTCGTGGGTGACGACGACCATCGTCATGCCGTCACGGGCGAGCTGCTGCATGACCTCGAGAACTTCGTTGATCATCTCGGGGTCGAGAGCCGACGTCGGCTCGTCGAAGAGCATGACCTTCGGATCCATCGCCAGTGCACGCGCGATCGCGACGCGCTGCTGCTGGCCGCCGGAGAGTTGCGCGGGGTACTTGTCCGCCTGTTCGGCGACCCCCACCCGGTCGAGCAGGGAGCGCGCCCGCTGCTCGGCGTCCTTCTTGTCCTTCTTGCGGACCTTGATCTGGCCCAGCATCACGTTCTCCAGCACCGTCTTGTGCGCGAAGAGGTTGAAGGACTGGAAGACCATGCCGACGTCGGCCCGCAGCCGGGCGAGCTCCTTGCCCTCGGCGGGCAGCGGCTTGCCGTCGATGGCGATCTCGCCGGAGTCGATGGTCTCCAGGCGGTTGATGGCGCGGCACAGCGTCGACTTCCCGCCGCCGGACGGCCCGATGACGACCACGACCTCCCCACGGGCGATCGTCAGGTCGATGTTCTGGAGCACATGCAGCGCGCCGAAGTGCTTGTTGACGTTGCTCAGCGCGATGAGGGCGTCGCTCCTGGCCTGCGTGGCATTTCCCATGGTCACTGTTGCTCCGCTCATCGGCTTCCTGCTCCGTGCGCCGCCGGTCCGCCGCATGCCGAGCGCCCCTAGGTCTACGCAGCAGCGTCGTACTGCTGCCAAGTTACGCCGTCAGGCCGTCGTGATCTGGTACGCCTTCCGCAGTGTCTCGTGGACGGTCCAGGTCGTCCGGTCGCCCTCGCGCAGGACGCACGCGTCGCCCGGGCCGACGTCGAACGTGGGGCCGCCCTCGACCGCGATGGTTGCCCGGCCGCTGACGACGACGAAGAGCTCGTTCGCCTCGGTGTCGGTCACCACGCCGGGGGTGATCTGCCAGATTCCCCGGATGTTCTTGCCGTCCTCCGACTCCCAGAGCACCTTGCCCGACACCTCGGGGGTGCCCCGGACGATCTGTGCGGGGTCGAGCGGGTCCGGCTCGAGGTCGGCGTCGGGGATGTGTACGGCGAAACTGTTGTACGTCGTCATGATCGCGACGTTAGGCCATACCGGGTGGCGCGGGGCAGGGACACAGTGCCGCTCTCGTCCCCGGTGCGCCGTATTCTCGGACTACAGAGAGTGCGTGCATCATGACGCCGCTGCCGACGGTTCCCCACGGGCGCCGGCGGGTGACTCGAAGGGGCGTCCGCCATGCCCGCGAAGACGAAGAAGAGATCGGCCGCCGCCGTCGCGATGCTGTTCGTGACGCTCGCCCTCGCCGCCTCCGGGTGCGAGGGCGGCGACGGCAGCAATCCCCCGGCCCGTGACCGTACGCCGTCCACGAGCGCGTCCGTCCCGCCTGCGCATGTACTCGCGGTGAAAATCGACAACGTCGCTCCCGCCCGGCCACCGACGGGACTCGACAAGGCGGACATCGTCTATGTCGAGCGGGTCGAGGCGGGCCTCAGCCGGATCCTCGCCGTCTTCTCCTCCCAGCTTCCGCCCGTCGTCGGCCCGGTACGCAGTGCCCGTGAATCCGATCTGGAACTGCTGAGGCAGTTCGACCGGCCGACCCTCGCCTTCTCCGGGGCGCAGAGCAAGCTCCTGCCGGTCATCGAGGCGGCCCCGGTGAACGCGGTTCCGCCGGGAAAGGCACCTGGGGGCGCGTACTTCCGCAGCCAGGACCGGGCCGCCCCGCACAACCTCTATCTACGGCCCGCGCGCGTTCTGCGCGACACCTCCGGCGTCAACGCGGCCACGTACGCCGGCTTCACCTTCGGTGCCGAGCCCCCGGGCGGGAAACCGACTGCCGCGTACACCGTGCGCTATCCGGCCGCACGCTTCGCCTTCACATGGTCGCCACAGAGGGCTCAGTGGCTGGTGGCCATGGACGGCACCCCTTCCCGCACACAGGCGGGGCAGCAGCTGGGGGCCGCCACCGTCGTCGTGCAGTACGTATCCGTGCGCCCGTCGAAGTTCCACGACCGGTCGGGAAACATTTCTCCGTACACCGAGACCGTGGGCTCCGGCACGGCGCTCGTCCTGCGTGACAGCAAGGCGCACAAGGCCGAGTGGAAGCGCCCGACCACCGAGTCCGGGACGACGTTCACGACACCGGACGGCAGGCCCATGGCGTTCGCCCCGGGACAGGTCTGGATCGTGTACGCAGCTCGCTGATCCGGGCACGCGACCGGTCCGGGGCCGCGACGGGTCTTCCGTGGCCGGACTGTAATGCTCAAGTTCCGCTCAGATGTGATGACGATGCGAGGACTCAGGCTTATCGTCCTCCCAGCTGTCTTCCCATCGAGAAGGCCGGAGCAATGCACCGATGACGGACATTTCGACGGCCTGAGGGCGCCGTCCCGTCATTCAGCCTCCTCGCGCACTCTGCTCAGTCTGTTGATTTTTGAGGATGTTCCACCATGAAGTCGTGCAAGTCCGCCGCGATTGCGGCGATCACTGTGCTGTCGGTCGCCCTCACCGCCACCGCCTGCAGCGGCGGGTCCGGTAATGCCTCCGGTGACGAGCCCACCAGCAGCTCGAACGGGAGTAACCCGAGGCTGCCCACGTACACGGTCGCCAAGGACGTCAAGATCGACTCCCAGACCCTGAAGAAGGCGCAGAGGGCCGGCAAGCTCATCATCGGCGCGAAGAACGATCAGCCGTTCCTCGGCTTCGAGGAGAAGGACGGCAGGCGGTCCGGCTTCGACATCGAGATCGCCAAGATGGTCGCGGCGAGTCTCGGGTTCTCGCCCGACAAGATCGAGTTCAAGACGGTCGACACGAAGAACCGCGAGGCCGCCATCTCCAGCGGCCAGGTCGACCTCTACGTCGGCACCTACACGATCAACGACGAACGCAAGAAGAAGGTGGGCTTCGCCGGGCCGTACTACAGGGCCGGCGCCGACCTCCTGGTCCGTAAGAACGACGGCACGATCGGGGGCCCGTACTCCCTGGAGGGCAAGACGGTCTGCTCGGTCAAGGGATCGACCGCCCTCCGGGAGATCAAGAAGCCCGACTACAACACGACGACGGTCGAGACGTCCAAGTACTTCGAGTGTGTCCAGAAGCTGCTCGACAAGAAGGTCGACGCCGTCACCACGGACGACGCCATCCTCATGGGCTACGCCGCCCAGCGCCCGGACAAGCTGAAGGTCGTCGGCAACCCGTTCACCGAGGAGCCCTACGGCATCGGCATGAACAAGGACGACAAGGCGCTGCGCGAAGCGGTGACGGAGGCGCTCGAGGCGCACGACGAGAACGGCGACCACAAGAGGGCGTACGCGGCGACGCTGGGCCTTTCCGGCTCGAAGTACGGCGGTGCGCCGGTGGTCGAGCGCTACTGACGCCTGGCCGGCACCGATGCCGAACCGGCTTCCGGAAGCCGGTTCGGCGCGTCACCGGGCTCTGTAGCGCCCTGCCCCCAACTGGCCCAGGCTGGAGGGCATGAGACTGCTGCTTCTCGGCGCGACCGGCCCCACCGGCCTCCAGCTGGTCGGTCAGGCCCTTGACCAGGGGCATCACGTCACCGCGCTCGTCCGCAGTCCGGAAAAGCTGCCTCGGGTCGACGGCCGTCTGACCGTGCTCGTCGGTGATGTCGCCGACGAGCAGGAGCTCGCGACTGCCGCCGTGGGCCAGGACGCCGTGCTGAGCACGATGGGAACGGGGAGGAGCCTCACGTCCGACATCGTCAGCCGCACCGTGGACGCGCTCGTCCCCGCCATGCACGATGCGGGAGTCGACCGCCTGATCTTCCTCTCGGCCTTCGGCGTCAACGAGACCTACGCCCAGGCTTCGCTGCCGCAGCGGTTCTTCTACCGCACGATGCTGAGGAAGATCTACCCCGACAAGGGGAAGGCGGACCGCAAGCTCCTCGCCGCCGACCTCGACGTGACCCTCGTCTATCCGGTGACGCTGACCAACCGGCCTTTCACCGGCACCTACCGCGTGGGTGACCATTTCGAATTCAGGGGCATGCCCAAGATCAGCCGGGCGGACGTTGCCCACTTCATGCTCACGCAGCTCACGGACCCGACCTGGTCCCGGCGCACCGCCATCCTCACCAACTGATGTGGCTCAACCTCCCCCCGGTCACCGGTTCCGGCACCTCTGATCAGTCCGTCACGAGTACGGCCACGCCCGTGATCCGTCCGACCGCCAAGTCCTCCAGGGCCCGGTCGGCCCGTCGCATCGGGTAGCGGGTGACCCGCACCGTGGGCCGCAGACGCGCCGCCTCGGCCAGGAAGGCGCGGCCGTCCTCACGGGTGTTGGCGGTGACGCTGCGCACGGTCCGATCCTGGAACAGGTGCCGGTCGTAGTCGAGCGGCGGGATCTCACTCAGATGAATCCCGGCGATCGCGAGGGTGCCGCCGCGGTCCAGCGCCGCGAGCGCGACCGGCACCAGGCTCCCGGCAGGGGCGAACAGGATCGCCGCGTCCAGAGGCTTCGGGGGCGCGTCCGCTCCGGCCGATGTCGCCCCCAGCTCCAGCGCCAGCCGCTGCGCACCCCGCGAGCGGGTGACGACGTGGACCTCGGCGCCCCGGGCGATGGCCAGCTGGGCGGTCAGATGCGCGGAAGCGCCGAATCCGTAGATGCCGAGCCGGCCGCCGGGAGGCAGGTCTGCCCGCTCCAGCGCCCGGTAGCCGATGATGCCCGCGCACAGCAGGGGCGCTGCGTCCTCGTCGCTCCACCCTTCCGGCAGGCGGTAGGCGAAGCGCGCGTCCACGAGCAGGTGGTCGGCGTAGCCGCCGTGGATGTGCCAGCCGGTGTAGCGGGAGTCGGGGCACAGATTCTCGCGCGCGCTTCGGCAGTAGCGGCACTGCCCGCAGGTCTCCGCAAGCCAGGCCGCGCCCGCCCGGTCGCCGACGCGGAAGTCCTCGGCATCCGGCCCGGTGGCGATGACCTCGCCCACGACCTCGTGACCCGGCGTACACCGTGGCTTGTGGGGTGGCAGGTCGCCCTCGGCCAAGTGCAGGTCGGTCCGGCAGACTCCGCAGGTGCGTACGCGCAGCAACAGTTCGCCCGGGCCGGGCGCAGGCGTCTCGCGCTCGACCAGCCGCAGCGGGGCGGACGTGATCGGTCCGGGGTGCTCGACCACCCACGCGGATGTGGCCGCGGGGCTCGGGGATGTCATCGGTCTCCCTCCTGTCCGCGCAACGTATTCTCTCGTAACTCCTCCCTGCCCCGCCGCATGGTGGTGACCAGGTTGGCCACCTCCAGCATGGCCAGATGCTTGCTGACGGACTGCGTCCGCCCACAGGCACCCACGCCCACGTACCGGCCGGGCGTCTAGAGGAGTCCGTGGTCGTGCGCGTAGATCGCCGCCTGGGTGCGGTCGCGAAGCCCGAGCCTGCCCAGGATCCGTGAGATGTGGTTCTTGACGGTGCCCTCGCTGACGTAGAGCCGGGACGCGATCTCACGGTTGGTGGAACCGGCGGCGATCAGCCGCAGCACCTCGACCTCACGGGCGGTCAGACCGCCGGGCGGAGCGCCGTTGGAGGACGCAGCGGCTGAGTCCCCAGCGCCCCGGCCGGGCTCGGCGGGCAGCAGCGCGCCGGTGAGAATCCGGGCCACCGAGGAGTCGAGCTGGGTGACCCCGGCATGCGCAAGACGCACCGCGTCGGCCAGTTCGGCCGCGGGCAGGTTCTTCAGCAGATAGCCCGCCGCCCCCGCGCGCAGTGCCCGCACCACGTACTCGTCGTCGTCGAAGGTCGTCAGCATGACGACCTTGCACGTCGGGGCCCGTGTGCTCAGCTGGGCCACTGCCTCGACACCGTCCATCACCGGCATACGGACGTCCATCAGGATCACGTCGGGCGAGTCCCTCACGGCAGCCTCGACGGCCTGTCGTCCGTCGGCGACCGCGCCGACCACGGTGATCCCGGGCTGCAGGGTCAGCAGGGAGGCGATCCCTTCCCACACCAGCTCCTGGTCGTCGACGACCAGCACCGCCACCGCGTCGCGGGCCCCCGGTGGTCGCGTGCTCATCGCACCGCCTTTGCCGGCGCGCCCGGCGTGCCCTGAACCTCGGGCGGCGAGGCGACGGCCCGCGGCAGCGTCACGGTCACCGCGGTCCCGGCATCCGGTGCCGAGTGGATGTCGACCGTGCCGCCGAGCAGCGCCACCCGCTCCCGCATGCCGCGCAGGCCGTATCCCTCGCAGGCACCGTCCGGAAACCCGCGTCCGTTGTCGGTGACGGCGAGCCGCGCGCCGTCACCGCCGAACGTGACGGCGACGGACACCCGGGTCGCGTGCCCGTGGCGATGGGCGTTCGTCAGCCCCTCCTGGGCCGCGCGGTACAGGGCGGTGAGCGCCCCGGTGCAAAAGCCGCGCTCGTCGCCGCTCACCTGCGCGACGATCTTCAATCGGCCCCCGTCGGCGTGCCGGGCGAGGTCGGCCAGGGCGCGGGAGAGCGAGAACGGCTCACCCTCGTCGCGCAGCGCGCGTACCGAATGGCGCACCTCGTCGAGCGCGCGCACCGCCGACCAGTGCGCATGGCCGACCGCCTTCCGCGCGATCTCGGCGTCCCGGTCGTGAAAGGCCTCGGCCTTCTCCAACTGGACGGCGATCGCCGTCAGATGGTGCCCAAGACTGTCGTGGATCTCCCTGGCCAGCCGGTTGCGTTCCTTGGCCGTCGACAGCTCCGCCACCCGCTCGGCATGGTCAGCCAGCCGCTCGTGGGAGTCGCTCAGCTCGCGCAGGGCGTGTTCCAGCCGCGCCCTGCCTTCCTGTTCGCCGACCGCCACCGCGGCCATGGACACGGCCAGCACCAGACCGATGCCGAGCATGAGCAGGTCGGAGATGTGCTCGGCCGTCGCCCACCACCGCGGCACCCACAGCACATTGCCCGTCAGCAGCAGCCCGAGGCATCCGGCGCTCGCGACCAGGGCCGCCTTGCGGCCCAGGGCGAAGTAGGCCGTGAACGGGACCAGTACGAACAGTGCCCGTGAGACGCCTGCCTCGTCGAAGACGCTCACTGCCGCGTACAACCCGAGACGGGCCGCCAGCAGGAGGACCGCGGGGCGAGTCGGCGTGTGTTCGGAGTAGCGGCCGCGCTCGAAGGCTTCGAGCGCGAAGAGCAGCAGCAGGCAGGTCACGAAGCCCGCCGTGCCCGCGAGTCGGAGGCTGCCCTCTCCGAGAGTCTCGTAGTACAGCCCGCCGGCCAGCACCGCGGCGTAGAGCGCGGACGGGACCCAGCGCAGTGGCCTGGGGGGTGTCGGTGGTGCGGCCATACCAACCCCCTGCGGAACTGCGGCACTTGCTCCCTGGCATAAGGCGAGCTGCGCTGCTGCGCTGCGCCGGTCGTGTCCCAGCAGGATACGTCGCGGTCACGACCGCGCCCCCGACTCCCGCCCGGCCCGGGGCAGATGTGGCCAAAGGTCATGTGCCGTCCGGCCGGGCGGCTGCGGCAGGGCGCGTGACCCTTCGCTCCTCGGTGTGGCCGCAGGGCACTCACCGCGCGCTCCCATGCCTTTCTACGGTCGTCCTGTTCACGTCGGACATCCCGGAAAGGACACCGCATGACTGTCTTCGGCCGTCTCGCCGCACTGACCGCGCTCGTGCTGGCGGCGACCTTGACCCCGGCCCTCGCCACCGGCGGCGGGACCGCAGGCACCGCGGCAGGAGGAGGATCGCGATGCGGCGGGCATCCGCCGCGCGTGCCGGGAGCGGAATTCATGATCTCCGCCTGCCTGCCGGATCTCACCACCGGTGGAACCGTCGCAAGCGGTCACACCGACCCGGCCGACTGGGCCGGTCTGGAACCGCCCGGCACGGTCAGCCCGCCCGCCGTTCCTGGGCTCCAGCTCGACGGCTACTTCCCCGACTCCTCCACCACCAATCGGACCCACGGCTGGAACCACGACAGCCAGTTCGTGATCAGACTCCCCGAGCGGTGGAACGGCGGCTTGATCGTCGCGGGCCCGCCCGGCATCCGCGAGCAGTACGCCAATGACCGCATCATCGGCGACTACGCGCTCTCCAGGGGATTCGCTTTCGCCGCCACCGACAAGGGCAACACCGGACCGCAGATCTACAAGGACGGCCGCCGCCCGGGCAACGCCATCCTCGAGTGGCACCGGCGCGTCACCCAACTGACCGTCGCCGCCAAGCGCGTTGCGGCCCAGCGGTACGGACACCCGCCCTCCCACACGTACGCCGCGGGGGCATCCGCGGGCGGCTACCTCGTGCGCTGGCAGCTGGAACGGCATCCGGGGCTCTACAGCGGCGGTATCGACTGGCACGGCCTGCTGTTCACCCGCGACGCGCCCAATCTGCTGACCACCCTGCCACCGGCGCTGCGCGCGTATCCCCGCTACGTGGCCGGACGGCCCGGCGCGCACGAGGAGATGCTGGCCGCCGGTTACCCGGCAGGCACCGAGCCGCTGTGGGGCCTGCACCACCGCACGCAGTGGGACACGCTCCAGCGCATCGTGCGGGAGGAACTGGACCCCGGCTACGACGGCGCGGCCGAAGGCGGTACGCCGTTCTGCCCCGAGGGCACCGGGCCCGGCTGCGACACCGACTACGACTACGCCTCGCGCCCCCGCTCGGTGCACAAAGCCGTCGAACGGGTGTCGCTGACCGGGCGCATCGGCAAGCCGCTGATCACCGTGCACGGCACGCGTGACGTGCTGCTGCCGATCAGCCGGAGCGGGGATGTCTACACCCGGATGGTGAAGGACGCCGGCCGCGGGGACCTGCACCGGTACTTCCGGATCACCGACGGATCCCACACCGACGGTCTGTACGCGGCCCATCCGGAAACGGTCCGGCCGATGCTGCCCTGCTTCCGTGCGGCGTTCGACGCGATGGTCGACTGGACGCAGCGGGGTGTCACCCCGCCCCGTAGTCGCACGGTGCCCCGGCCGGACGACGACGCAGGCGTGGACTCCTGCTCACTGTGAACCGGCGGCTCACGGCGCGATGTTGTGGTTCAGGCGGAACAGATTGCCGGGGTCGTAGCGCCGCTTGACGGCCGTCAGGCGGTCGTAGTTCTGACGGTAGTTGGCCCGGACCCGGTCCTGGTCGTCGCTGTCCATGAAGTTCACATATCCGCCCTCCAGGGAGTGAGGCGCGAGCGCCGCGGCGAAGGCCCGCGCCCAGGGGACGTTGGCCGCGCAGTCGGCGCGGGTCATGAGGGTCGGGCTGAGTGCCGTCGCGAAGTCGGCCTCCCTGTAGGTGAACGCGGTCTCCTCGGGGCCCACCCGGTGGCAGGCGCCGTCGATGGGGAAGATCACCGTCGCGCTCTGGATGGTGGGCGTCGAGGCGCCGTACTCGACGTACGCGTCGACGGCTCCGTCCGGCAGACCGCGGCTGAAGGTGCCCTTCCAGTAGTGGAAGAGACCCGCAGGGAGCAGTTCGTCGAACAGCGTGTTGATCACCGGATACGGCATGCGTTCGACGTACTGCCCCACCACCGGACCGAGGTCGCTGAGACGGGCACGGATCCGGTCGTCCTCGTCCTCGGCACCGGTCCAGCAGGTGACCACTCCGCAGAGCGGCCGCCCGTGCCAGCGCTCCGGCAGGAACGGCACGGGCGGGCCGAGCGCGACGACGAGCAGAGCACCGAGCTTCTCCTCGGAATCGGCGATCAGCTCGCGGTATCGCCGTATGACGTCGCCGTCGAGGGGATAGAAGGTCGGCCCGCCGAGAATGTCGGCCACGGGGTGCAGCCGGTACTCGAAAGACGCGACGACCCCGAAGTTCCCGCCTCCGCCGCATACCGCCCACAGCAGGTCGGCGTTCTGCTCCCGGGTACAGGTGCGGAAGGATCCGTCCGCCGTGACCAGGTCGGCCGAGAGCACGTTGTCGCAGGCCAGCCCGCAGCGCCGGGCCAGATGGCCCATGCCGCCTCCGGTGGTCAGCCCGCCGATACCAGTGCTGGACACGATTCCGCCCGTGGTGGCCAGACCGAAGGCATGCGTGGCGTGGTTGACATCGGCCCAGGTACATCCGCCCTCGGCCCGGGCGGTACCCGCCTGCGGGTCGACCCGGATCCCGCGCATGCGGCCGAGGTCGAGTACAACGCCGCCGTCGCAGGTGCCGTAGCCGGGGACGCTGTGGCTGCCGCCTCGCACGGCCAGCAGCAGATTCTGCTCCCGGGCGAAGTCCACGGTGGCGACGATGTCGCCCACGTCGACCGCCCGGACGATGATCGCCGGGCGCTTGTCGTGCATCGCGTTGTAGACCTTGCGGGCCTCGTCGTAGTCGGGGTCGGCAGGCTGGATGATCTCGCCGCGTACCGCCCCCTGCAGCCGCTCCAGCAGCTTGCCGTCGAGGGCTGGTGTGTAGGTGGTCATGACCGCCACCCGCTTTCCACGTCGTCGGGGATCAGGGGATGGGTACAGCTCTGTTGTAGGCACGGGGCCGGGCAGGGCTCATCGCCACAACCGCCCATGTCGGTTGTCCGGGCATGGGCAGAACAGCCCATGCGCCGCACCGTGCAGGGGTCACGCGAGGCCGTGTGTGCACGCGTAGGCCGTGGCAGCGGCCCTCGATGACACATCAAGCTTCGCGAAGATGTTGTTGAGGTGGCGGGCCACGGTGTGCTCGCTGATGACCAGCTCGGAGGCGATGGAGCGGTTGGTCCGGCCCGCGGCCACGAGGCGCAGGACCTGGACCTCGCGCTCGGTGAGCTCGCCGGGGAACCGATGGCGCACGGTGTTGAGCAGGGCCGCCGCCCGCCGTTCGTCGGGCACCGCGCCCAGTCGCTCGAAGACCGCCCGGGCGGCCCGGAGTTCCAGCCGTGCGCCTTCGTCGTCCCCGGCGGCGCGATCGGCGGCGGCCAGCGTCATACGGACCTGCGCGGCCTCGTACGGCACTCCCAGGTCCAGCCACAGCGAAAGCGCCCGGTGCAGCAGAGGCAGGGCGCCCTCCAGGTCACGCTCGGCGAATGCCACCGCGCCGCCCGCCGCGGCGGCGATCGCATGCAGCACCGTGGTCTCGGACTCGCGGAGCTGCTGCCACTCGCGCGCGGCCGCCTCCAGTTCGCCCGCTGCCGCACGGGCCTGGTCGAGCCGGCCGAGGGCGAGCGAGACCTCGACCTGGGCCGCGAGCAGCCGGCAATGCCCGAGGCGGCCGGGGCCACCGCCTGCGTCACCACCCTCATCGGCCGCGAGTGCGAGCCGCAGGGCAGCTGCGGCGGAGTTGGCCTTGCCCTGAGCCAGGCGCAGCAGCGCGAGCCCCGGCTGCGGGTCGCGGCCGAGCTCGTGCGCGCGGTCGTACGAGGCCTCGGCCGCGGCCGGCTCGCCACGCCGCCGCTGGATTCCGCCGGTCAGATAGAACGCCTCCGCGGCGGCCCGCGCCTCGTAGGGAAGCAGTTCCTCGCAGGTCAGGGCGGCCTCGGTCGCGGCCCGGGACCATTCGCCGGACAGCTCGAGCACCTCGACCCGGTGCACTCGGCACAGACCCCGGAAGTTGTTCTCCTCGGGCATCGACGCACACCAGGCCATGGCCGCGTCGGTCCACTCGGCGGCGCGCTCCAGGTCGGCGGAGGCCATGCACTGCTGGAGGCCGAGGCAGTAGATCCACCCGGTGAAGAAGGAGCTGAGCTCGCCCGCCATGGCCGAGCACATGGCGTCGTCGAGCAGTGCGAGCCCGCCTGCGATCCGACCCTCGGCCAGCAGCACGCTCGCCTGCGCCTGGGTGCTCATGGCGAGGAGATCCTGGCTGCCGCAGCGGCGCGCGATACCGGCCATGCGACGGGCACAGCTCATGGCCTCGTCGTACGCCCCGCGCCGCTGCGCGTCTTCTGCCTCGACCCAGGCGAGATAGCACTGCTCGACGCACTCGGGCTCGCCGCCGAGGTGCTGCCGCGCCCGGCGCAGCCAGCCGGCGGCCGCGGCCGTACGCCCTGCGAGCTGAAACTCGTAGAAGAGCATCCAGGCGCTGAATCCGGCCCGGCGGGCGGCACCGGCGGCCACATACCCGGAGTAGGCCTTGGTCCGCGCGGCGATCGATTCCTCGACGCGGCTGGTCCACCAGGCGGCGTCGGCAAGTGCGGCGAAGTCGTCCGGGCTCATGCGGTCGTGGTCGAATTCACGCAGGGCGGCGTAAGCGTCGGCCCAGGCCTCCCGCGCCACAGCGTCCATCGCCCGCTCGGTCGCATGATCGACGGCTTGATCTCTGCCGGTGATCTGCTCAGCCACGGCGGCTCCCTTCTCGCTGTCCGCGAGCCGGACCACCCCTCACCAGCATAGGAGCGCGCGGCTCCGAGGGGGCGGCAGGGACCGGACGGCTCCGCTCCGGGCAGGCCGCGCACCCGGCCCGCCTGGCCCCCACGGCTCACAGCGGCCTCTGGGGGCGCATATATAGACTTGACGCTGACCGTTTTGGTCTCAGATCACTCTTTTGGTGCTCTCTATGGCGACACAAGAGCCCGGCCCGTCGTCCGCCACGCAGCCGGACGATGCCCACCTCCTTCAGCAGGCGCTCGACGCGGTCAGGGTCGGGGCCTGGAACTGGGACATCCGCACCGGCGACCTGACCTGGGACAAAGAGATGCCACTGGTCCTCGGCATCGGCCCGGACGTCTTCGACGGGCGGATCGAGACCTGGCGGAGCCTGATCCACCCCGATGATCTGCCCGTTGTGCTGGCGCAGGCCGAGCAGGCCCTGCGGGAAGGCGCCGAGTACAACACCAAACACCGGGTGCGCCGACCGGATGGCACCGTCGGCTGGGTCGCGGTCCGCGGCCGGATCGTCCTCGGCGAGGACGGCGCACCCGCCCACATGGTGGGGCGGCTCTGGGAGACCACCGAGAGCCTGGCCGCCCTGGACTCGGTCGGCCGCGCCCTGCGGCACATGAGCGACGGATTCCTCGCCGTCGACGCCGACTGGAGGGTCCTCTACGTCAACGGCCTGGCCGAGCGACTCCTCGGCCCTTCCCGGGAACTCGTCGGCCGGACACTGTGGGACATCCCGCAAGTCAGTGCGCCCGGCCTCGAATCGGGGTGCCGCCAAGCCGTCGCCGACCGCAGGCCGGCGGGGCTGGATCTGCGGTTGCCCGCCGACGGCCGCTGGTACCACCTGCGGCTGATCCCGGTGCCCGACGGACTGACGGTCTATCTGACCGATGTCACCGAGAGACGCCAATTGGAGGAGGAGCGGCTGGCAGCGGAACACGCGGCCGCCGAACGAGCCGCACGCATTGGGGAGCTGACAGCGGCGCTCGCCGAGGCACTCACCGCGGAGGACGTGGTGGCCGCGGCCGCCGAGCGGGTGCTGCCGCTGTTCGGCGCGACCGGGCTGATCGTGCAGGCCCGTGAAGGCGGCCGGGTACAGCCCGTCGGGTCGGTCGGATACCCGCGCGCGTTTCTCGACCAACTGGCCCGGGGCGGCATCCCCGCCGGCTCCCTCAGCGAACTCGCGCTGAAGGACGGTATCCCGAGGTTCATCGCCTCGCTGGAGGAGATGGAGGCCGACTACCCGGGGATGAGCGGCATCCCGAGCATGAGCGGGAAGCAAGCCTGGGCATTCCTGCCGCTGATGGTCTCCGGCCGCGCGGTCGGCGGCTGCGTGGTCTCCTTCGACCGGCCCCGCCGGCTCACCGGGGAGGAGCGCACCCTGCTGGTCGCGCTCAGCGGACTGGTCGCCCAGGCCCTGGAACGGGCCCGGCAGTACGACGCCGAGCACGGCCGAGCGCAGGCGTTGCAACGCGGCCTGCTCCCCCGGGCGCTGCCGTCCCTGCCGGCCGTCGCCGCCGCCGCCCGCTATCTGCCGGCCAGCGAGGGCACCCTCGGCGGCGACTGGTACGACGTCATTCCGCTCTCCGCCGACCGCGTCGCGCTGGTCATCGGCGACGTGATGGGCCACGGCCTCCCCGAGGCCGCCACCATGGGCCGACTGCGCACCGCCGTACACACCCTGGCCGGTCTCGAACTGCCTCCCGACGAGTTGTTCTCCCACCTCAACGACCTGGTCAGCGAGCTCGGCGACGATTTCTACGCCACGTGCCTGTACGCGCTCTACGATCCCGCCTCCGGCCTCTGCACGTTTGCCGGCGCCGGACACCCTCCACCGGCTGTCGTCCACCCCGACGGCACGGTGCACTTTCCCGATGTCGCCGCCAACCCTCCGCTCGGCGCGGCCACGCCGCCCTTCGAAACCACGGAGCTGAAGCTGCCCGACGGAAGCCTCCTCGTGCTCTACACCGACGGTTTCGTGGAATCCGCCCGGCGCGACATCGACAGCGGCATCGAGCAGTTGGCCAAGGCACTCACCGTCGGCCTCGACGGCGCGCGGGACACGGGACCGGCCGAGGTCGGGGAGGCCTCACCGGGTCCCGAGTGGCCGGCGTCCCACCGCCACAGCGAAGCCGGGCATCTCGACCGGCTCTGCGATTCGCTCGTCTCGGCTCTCCTGCCCGCCCAGGAGGAGACCAACGACGATGCCGCTCTGCTCGTTGCCCGCACCCACACGCTCGCGGCCGAGGACATGGCCACCTGGCCCCTGCCCGAGGACCCCCTCGCGGCGGGCCTGGCCCGCGACCATGTCCGGCATCAGCTGGCCGCATGGCGGCTCGACGATCTCGTCATGACCACCGAGCTGATCGCCAGCGAGCTGGTGGGCAATGTGGTGCGCCACGCGAAAGGACCCGTCCGGCTGCGCCTGCTACGGAGCCGGACTCTCATCTGCGAGGTCTCGGACGGCAGTCTCACCACGCCCCGTATCCGCCGTGCCCTGGACACCGACGAAGGCGGCCGCGGACTCCAACTGGTGGCCGCGCTCAGTCATCGCTGGGGCACTCGTTACACCTCCGACGGCAAGTGCATCTGGACCGAGCAGCCATTGGCCGAGCCCCCGCGGTGACAGCTCAGTGCTTGCCGGCGGCCACCGTACGACCGAACCGGCGAAAGGGCCGCCACCGCATCACCCGGGTTGCCACGGCGGCGTATGCGATGCCGACGACGAGTGAGACGATCATGGACACCACCGCGAACTGGTCCTCCAGGCGCGGGAAAACCTGCCAGTGCGTCACGTAGATGTAGAGCGAACTGCCGGCCAGTACGCCTGCCACGCGGTTGACGGAGGCCAGACTCGGCAGATTCCGCACCCACACCAGGAGGGCGAGGCCGCCGATGATGACCGCCTCGCGGGCCGGCTGTCCGAAGAGGCCCGGAACCGTCGTCAAGGCTGCGGCCGTTACCAGCAGCCGCTGCCGCACAGTGATCGCCTTCGCGGCGGCCCACCCCATGGCGAAGAGCCAGAAGACGGTGACAGCCAGCGGAATGTGGCCGCGGGCGTCGAGGCCGAGGAGGTCATAGCGCCCGATCAGACCGAGCGTCATCAGGGCCACGGGAAAGGCGAAGGGGAAGCGCCTCTCGGTGCGGTCCACGAGCGGTACGGCGAGCACGGCGGTGGCCGCCGCCAGGATGTAGACCAGGGCCTCGATGAACCAGAAACCGGTGTGCGGTCCGAGGAGGCTGGTGAGCAGCAGGACGTCGGTGAGCCGATAGTCGTCGGTGACCAGCAGCATCAGTGCCAGCCAGGCCACACTCGGCGCGGCGATCCGTGTGATGCTCCGCCCGAGGTTCCGCAGGCGCTCTGGGCGGTCGGCCGAAGTGAGGTGGAAGCGGGCGAAGTTGTACCCGGCGACTCCGAGCAGCACGTGGGCGCCGCCCTTGACCATGAAGAGATGGATGTGCGAGCCGACGATCAGCACGATGGCGACGGCGCGCAGGGCGACCCCGGTCTCCAGGGTGCGGCGGCGGGTCTTCGGCCGGTCCTCGGCCGGCTGCCCCGACGACTTGCTGAGCTCACGGATCGGGAGCGTGTGCCAGTTGTCGGGCAGCCGGCCGAGCGCCTCCTCGAGGTTGAGCGACATCTCGACGTAGCTCAGCGAGTCGCCGCCCAGGCCGACGAAGCTGCTGTCCTCGGTGACCTGGTCCCGGTCGAGAATCTCCGCGTACAGCCGGCACAGGTCAACGGGTCCGGTGGGCGTCGTCCGCCCGGCCGGCCCGGATGTCGCCGCGTCTGCAAGGGACTCGGGCCGGGACAGTTCGCGTACGGCCCGGTAGTCGGCCTTTCCCGTGGCGAGCCGGGGCAGTTCGGACAGGACATGGACGCGTACGGCGCGGGCCGGCAGGCCGCATTCGCCGGTCACCATCCGCCGCACGCGTACCGGGTCGACAGCGTCCGGATCACCCGCGACGGCCACCACCAACTCGTCGTCGTCACCGGTGCAGCAGGAGGTGATGCCGTGCTTCTCGAGCATCGCCTCGACTTGTTGCGGATCGATCCGCAGGCCGAGGATCTTCGCGAACCGGCTTCGCCGCCCGCGCAGTTCGTACAGCCCCTCGGGGGTGCGTCGGGCGATGTCGCCGGTGTGCAGCTCGTCGATGGACCGGCCGAGCGCGAGGTCGTCAGGGCTTTCGGCGTAGCCGAGCATGACGTTGGGGCCCGCGTACACCAGCTCGCCGGTGTCCTGGCCGGGCCAGTCCGGCAGCGGCTCCAGCCGGAAGGAGCCGCCGGGGATGGCGACTCCGGCTGCCTCGGGATGCGAGTGAGCGAGGTCGGGTGGCAGGTACGCCATGCGGGCCGTCGCCTCGGTCTGGCCGTACATGACGAACAGGTCCCAGCCGGCGGCCCGGCCCAGGGCCGCGTAGTGCGCCACCCGGTCGGGTGCCAGCCGCCCGCCTGCCTGGGTGACGTAGCGCAGGTGCGGCAGCTCCATCGAGGCGAAGCCGACCCGGTCGAGCAGATCGAAGGTGTAGGGGACCCCGGCGAAGGTCGAACCCCGGCCTGCCTTGAACAGCTCCCAGAAGCAGGCGTCGGCGACCGAGAGGTCGGTGAGGATCACGCCGGCGCCGCGCAGCAGATGGCTGTGGATGACGGAGAGCCCGTAGCAGTAGTGCATGGGCAGGGTCGTGACCGCGCGGTCGCTGTCGCGGATGCCCAGGTATTCCGCGATGGATTCCGCGTTGGCCTGCAGGTTCTCGTGCGACAGGCGGACGAGTTTGGGTGAACCGGTGGAGCCTGAGGTGCTGAGCAGCAGCGCGAGGTCCGGGTGCAGGGTGTGCGCGGAGACCGCGCGTCGCTCGTCGAGCACCCATGCGCCGCCGTCGGGGCGCGCCACGACATCCGGGTCGTACGCGTCGGTCAGCGACTGGACGGCATCTGCATGGTCGCCGGGCACCAGCAGGACGGGGTGCCCCGCCGCCAGCGCCGCGAGGTGGACGACGAGGGCGTCGACCGTGTTGGCGCCGACGAGGAGGATCAGGCGCCGTTCCGGGCCGAGGCGGTGTGCGGTCTCGGCCACCCGTTCGGCGAGCTCACCGTAGGACACCGAGCCATCGGCGGTGATGACCGCCGTGCGGTCACCGTGGGCCGAGAGACTGCGGGCGAAGGGGACGGTCTTGGTGCCTGGGAGCAGGCCGGAAGGCGCTATCACGAGCGCATCTTAGGAAAGCCTTACTTTATTTGATAGTCACAGAGATGTCACAGCCGATCCACCGAAGATCCACAGGTCAGCGGCGGGTAGGGTCGGCTGCGCCGACAGGTCACCGGCGCTGGGGCTGTTGTGTACGTCACTCTTGACGTTTAGGTTAGCTTTACCTTATTCATAGGGCGTTCAAAGGTTCCTCCGCGGCACCGTCACGCCGCTCGCTCCCTGACGACGCGACGCGCGGCGACGGAAGTGAGCCATGCAGGAAGGCTTCCCTCATGCGACGCCCCTTGGTCCGACGTCTGACCGCGCTCGTCGCGGCAGCTCTGCTTGTGCCCGCGCTCGCGGGCTGCGGCAACGACGAGGACGACGCCGGGCTCGTCATCTACTCCGGCCGCAACGAGAAGCTGGTCAAACCCCTGCTGGACGAGCTGGAGAAGGCTGTCGGCACGAAGGTCGCCGTCCGCTACGGCGACAGCGCCGAGCTCGCTGCCCAGATCCTGGAGGAGGGCGACAAGACCAAGGCCGGGCTGTTCTTCTCCCAGGACGCCGGAGCGCTCGGAGCCCTCTCCACGAAGGGCCTTCTGCAGAAGCTGCCGCAGGCGTCGCTGGACCAGGTCGACGCGGCGTTCCGCGGCGGCGCCGGCGACTGGGTGGGCACCTCCGGGCGCGTGCGTGTCCTCGCGTACAACCCCGGCAAGGTCGCCAAGGTGCCGGACAGCGTCCACGAGCTGACCAAGCCGGAGTGGAAGGGCAAGATCGGATACGTTCCGACCAACGCCTCCTTCCAGGCCTTCGTCACCGGCATGCGCGTCCTGGAGGGCGACGAAGCCACCCGCACCTGGCTCAAGGGCCTGAAGGCCAACGACCCGAAGGTGTACGAGAACAACCTCAAGGTGCTGGAAGCAGTCGGTGAGGGCGAAGTCTCCCTCGGCCTGGTCAACCACTACTACTGGTACGAGCAGGTCGCCGAGAAGGGCGAGGACAAGGTGGGCGCAAAGATCCACTTCCTCCCCGGCGGCGACCCGGGCGCCCTGGTGAACACGGCCGGAGTCGGCATCCTCAAGGGCAGCGACCAGGCCCCGGTGGCCCAGAAGGCCGTCGACTTCCTCCTCTCGAAGAAGGCGCAGACCTACTTCGCCGAGGAGACCAAGGAGTACCCGCTGGCCGCGGGCGTCACCAGCACGGTCAAGGACCTGCCGCCGCTGAAATCCCTCGACGCCCCCAAGATCGACCTCGGCAAGCTCGATTCGCTTCAGGAGACGCTGAAGATGCTGCAGGACGTCGGGATGGTCTGAGCCGTCATGCGCACCAAGGATCCCGTCGTGCGGACGGATCCCGCAGCCCGACCGCCCGGCACTCCCGCGCCGACCGGGCGGCCGGGTGCCGGGCGCCGTCCGCCGGCCGTCCTGCTGGTTCCGGCCACTGTCGCCGCGGCGTTCGCGCTGCTGCCGCTCGGCTATCTCGCGGTGCGCTCCCTGGAGCGCGGCCCCGGCTTCGCCTGGGATGTCGTCGCCCATGAGCGCACCGCCCAGCTGCTCGGCCGCAGTCTCGGACTCGCCGCCGTCGTTGTGACGGCATGTCTGTTTCTGGGTGTCTCGCTGGCCTGGCTGACCGTGCGGACCTCGCTGCCCGGTGCACGCGCGTGGTCGGTGCTGGTGACCCTGCCGCTGGCCGTGCCCAGTTACGTCGCGGCCTTCGCCTGGCTCTCCGCCTTCCCGGAACTGGCGGGCTTCTCAGGAGCCGCGCTGGCGCTGACACTGGTCAGCTTCCCGTACGTGTACCTGCCGGTCACCGCGGCGCTGCGCGGCACCGATCCGGCGCAGGAAGAAGTGTCCCGCTCGCTCGGCCTCGGGCCGCTGCGGACCTTCCTGCGTGTCACGCTGCCCCAGATCCGTCCTGCGGCGGCGGGAGGCGCGGTGCTGGTCGCGCTGTATGTGCTGTCCGACTTCGGCGCGGTCTCCCTGATGCGCTACGACACCTTCACCCGCGGCATCTACACGTCCTACCGGGCGAGTTTCGACCGCACCCCGGCCGCCGCACTGAGCGTCGTACTGGTGGTGATGACCGTGGCACTGGTCGCCGTCGAGGCACGTACGCGCGGCCGTGCCGGGCACGCCAGGACCGGTACCGGCACGGCACGCCGCGCCGTCCGCACACCGCTGGGGCGATGGCTGTTGCCCGCGCTGGCCTGGTGCGCGACGGTCACGGCCGTCGCCGTGGTCATTCCGCTGGCCACGCTCGGATACTGGCTGGCCGTCGGCAACTCCGCGACCTGGGACCCGGCCGGACTTCTCGACATCGCAGCCACGACGCTCGGCATCGCCGCCGCGGGCGCCGCGCTCACGGCGCTGCTCGCCCTGCCCATCGGGGTGATCGCCGCCCGCCACCGGGGCCGGACCGCGCATCTGCTGGAGCAGTCCGCCTACGCGGGCCACGCCCTGCCGGGTATCACCGTCGCGCTGTCCCTGGTCTTCTTCGCCGTGCGCTACGCCGAACCGCTCTACCAGGAACTCCCGTTGCTCGTCTGCGCGTACGCCGTGCTCTTCCTGCCCGTGGCGGTGGCCGCCACCCGCGCCGCCGTGCTCCAGGCCCCACCTGTCCTGGAGGACGTCGCACGCTCACTCGGCCGCAGCCCGCTGCGCGTGCTGCGTGAGGTCACCGTGCCGCTGGCCGCACCCGGCGTCGCCGCGGGGGCAGCCCTGACCTTCGTGGTCTGCATGAAGGAACTGCCCGCCACCCTGCTGCTGCGCCCCACCGGCATGGACACCCTCGCCACCCGCCTGTGGACGGAGACGGGAAGCGGATCGTTCGCCGCGGCCGCCCCGTATGCCGCAAGCCTGATCCTGCTGGCCGCCGTCCCCTCCTACCTCCTCGGGAGGCACCGCACATGACCGCTCTGCAGATCACCGGAGTGTCCAAGGCCTACGGCCCGGACGCGGCCGTCCTCGACGGCCTCGACCTCACTGTGCCCGGCGGCGCGCTCGCGGCCGTGCTCGGCCCGTCCGGCTGCGGCAAGACCACCCTGCTCCGCATCATCGCGGGCTTCCTGCGTGCCGACTCGGGCACCATCACGGTCGCCGGACGCACGCTGACCGCCCCCGGCCTGAACCTGCCACCAGAGAGCCGCAGCATCGGCATCGTCCCGCAGGAGGGCGCGCTCTTCCCGCACTTGAGCGTCGAGCGCAACGTCGCCTTCGGCCTGTCCGGCACCGATCGCGGCACGCGCCGCAGCCGGACCGAGGAGATGCTCGAACTCGTCGGACTGGGCGGATACGGCAAGCGGATGCCCCACGAACTCTCCGGCGGTCAGCAGCAACGCGTCGCCCTGGCCCGGGCGCTGGCACCACAACCCGCGCTGGTCCTGCTCGACGAGCCGTTCAACGCCCTCGACAGCGCCCTGCGTGCGGGAGTCCGGGCAGACGTCCGCGCCGCCCTGCGCGCCACGGGCGCCACAGCCGTTCTGGTCACCCACGACCAACAGGAAGCCCTCTCGACGGCCGACCTCGTCGCCGTCGTACGGAACGGGAAGGTCGCCCAGTGCGACACGCCCCAGAAGGTCTACCAGCACCCCGTCGACCCCTGGGTGGCGCGCTTCGTCGGCGACGCCGTACTCCTGCCCGCAACCGCCGCCAACGGCACAGCCACCACCGCGCTGGGCCGGCTGCCCCTTTCCCCGCCCGCCGGGGACAGCCGCAGTGGGACCGTTCTCCTGCGACCGGAGCAACTGCAACTGACCGAACCCACCACGGCAGTCCAGGGCACCGTGACCGAGGTGAGCTTCTACGGCCACGACGCCATGGTCACCGTCGACGTCGACGGACTGGCGAGCCCGGTGGACATCCGGGTCGCCGGACCCGTTGCCGTACACCCAGGCCAGCGCACCGGCATCCACGTCACGGGCGAGGCGACCCTGCACTTCTGAGTGCACGGCCCCTCATGGGCGCTGCATGCACACTGGGCGACTTAAGTATGGTGTCCCACCACATGTGCCCGTGACCTGCGCGTTTCTACGGTGTGGCGACACAGCGACATCCCCGTCCCCGCCCGGAAGAGATGACCATGGCCTCGGCATCCGCCCCACCAGCCACCGCCCCCACCTCCCTCAAGCGCATCGTCACCGCGAGCCTCATCGGCACCACCATCGAGTGGTACGACAACTCATCGGATCAGGGCTACGACCTGCGGTTTTACCTCATCGGTGGGCCGAGAGTCAGCACCGAACCAGCACCGGAGCCGGACCGTGCTCACGGGCGATCCGAGAGCCGACCCCACCACCGTCCATGATGACGTGCTTCAAGGCCGAGCAGCTTCACTCGCCGTAGTCGACCGCGTCAGGTCGACCCTTGATCGCCTTACACGGGTGGCGTCGGCCAGGATTCCGGGCGCCGGGCAGCACGTTCGCGCCGTCCATCTCCGGACGCATCCCCCGTCTCGGCGCACCGCTCGCGGGGCGGTCACGAGGACTGTCCCGACGCTTCGGGAGCAGGGGCACCGAACCGCCGCGCGGAATGACGCGCCACACGGCGTCGCAGATCGGCAAGGGGCAGCGCGCCGCCGCTCAGAACGGTCTCGTGGAACGCGCGCACATCGAACCTGGCGCCCTCGCGCTGCTCGGCCGCCGACCGCAGCGCCTGGAATTCGATGTAGCCGGTGCGATAGGCCAACGCCTGACCGGGGAGGTCGGTCGCGTAGCGGAGCAGTTCCGTGGTGATCCGGGCCTCGGACTCCATCGAGTGGGCCCGCAGGTACTCGGTCGCCTGCTCAAGGTTCATCGTCCCGAGGTTGAGACCGGTGTCGACGACCATGCGGGCAGCGGTGAACCGTTCGCCGGCCAGCCGCCCGTACGCGTCCCACGGATCGTCGTACAGGCCCATCTCCCAGCCAAGTCCGGCCGCGTACTCCGCCCAGCCCTCAAGGAATCCGCTGCATCCGGTCAGCTCCCGCCGCAGGTCCGGAAGGGAGGCGTTCTCGGCCTGGCGGGCCAGTTGGAAGTGATGTCCGGGCACGAGCTCGTGATAGATCAGGTTGGCCGCACTCAGCAGGGAGCGGTTCGCCAGGTCCGAGGCGTTGTAGCGGTACCGGCCGACCGGTCGCACCGCAGTGGGCCCGTCGTAGTAGCCGAACGTCATGCGTGGCTCCAGCGCCGGGTCGAGGCGTGCCACGTCGTACGGGGCCCGAGGCAGGGCGGCGAACCAGCGCGGCAGCAGAGGCTCGAGCCGGTTGAGGTGATGACGGTAGCGGGCTTCGACCTCCTCGGGAGTGCGGGCGTACAGGACCGGCTCGGTCTTGAGCCGCGCGTGGAATTCGGTCTCTGACCCGGTGAAACCCATCACCGCACGGATCTCACGCATGCGCTCGGCCAATTCGCGGCAGTGCTCGCGGCCAAGGTCGTGCAGCCGTTCCGGGGACATGTCCGTCGTGGTGTGCGCTCTCACGAAGAACCTGTATGCCTCCTCTCCGCCGTCGTAATGGGCCCATCCCACGCGCTCCGGGGGGTCACCTCGGTAGGCACGGTCATCGACGGCTCCGAGCAGCTGGTCGAACGCCGGTTCAAGTTCCGCAGCGACCAGGCGTGACACCTCGTCCTCCAGACGGCCGTGGTGCGCCCGGTCGAGTGCGACGAGCCGGGCCTCGTCCAGGACGACGGCCGCCACGACCGAGGCTCGCAGCCCCCTCAGTGTGGTGCGTACGCCCTCCAGGGCCCGAGCGGGGATGCGGCAGCCTCGTGCTGCCTGGCCGGCCACCTTTTCGGCAAGGGACCCGACATGACGTGCAAGGCCGTGGACCAGTGAGGCGTAGCGCTCGGCGTCCGCCGGCCCGTCGAGGACGAAGGGGCGGAAGACGGTATCGGCGTAGAGCGACAGGGGCAGCAGCTGGTAGGGCGTCGCGCAGGGCGTCAGCCAGTAGAACCGTGCGGCCCCGATGTCCCGCTCGGCCAGTTCGGTGAGGTAGCCGAGGGTGTCTGCGTCGTCTCCGGAGAGACCGGTGGGGTGCAGCGCCCGGACCTGGTCCAGGATGCCCGTCGCAAAACGGGCGCGGTCCTCGGTCTGAGCCACAGACACGTCCGGCAGCCACTTCACGGGCATGCCGCGCCGGCTCCTGAGGAGGGGGTCGCGCTCCAGCAGGAAGGTCCAGTAGGAGTCGGCGAGGCGGCTCAGTTCCGCGGTGGCTGAAGGGCCGCCGGGATGCCTTTGAGATGTCGTCATGCCGAGAGTCTGGTCATGTGAACGCCATAGCAGACAGCCGAATGTCCGAATGGGGGAACCGTCAGGGCGGTGCATTGGCCCGTGGCAGCTCTCACGGGCACGATGAGGGTCATGCGGCGCATCGTTCCGGTCTTCCGACGGTGGCCGGCCGCGCGAGCGTCGGCCGTCGCGCCGGCGAGCGTCGCCGAGTTCATGGAGGATCCGTCCTGGTGACAGCCGGAGGAACGGAACCGGACACGGTGCCGACCGGGGCGGACGCGGTGGTCGTGGGCGCCGGCGTGATCGGAGCTGCCGTCGCGCTCGAGCTGGCACGCACCGGCCGGAGGGTCGTCGTCGTGGACAAGTCGGGCAGTGCCGGGCACGGATCGACCAGCGCCTCAAGTGCGATCGTCCGCTTCGACTTCTCCACGTGGGACGGCGTTGCCACGGCCTGGGAAGCCGCCCACATCTGGGCCGGCTGGGACACGCACTTGGGCCACGGTGGCCCCGGCGCCCTGGCGAGGTTCCGGCGGACCGGAGCGGTGCTGCTCGACTCCCCCATGTCCCGCACCTCGACCGTCGTCGACTTGTTCGACCGGATCGGTGTGCCGTACGAGCGATGGGACGCTGCGACGCTGCGGAGCCGCATCCCGGGCATCGACCCGGGCCGGTACTGGCCCCCGAAGCCGGTGCACGACGAGGCATTCTTCGCCGAACCCCGCGGCGAACTGGGTGCCTTGTTCACGCCCGACGCCGGATTCGTCGACGATCCCCAACTGGCCACACAGAACCTTGCCGACGCGGCGGCCGGACTGGGCGCACGCTTCCTTTTCCATCGCACCGTCGTCGGTGTCGACCGGCGCGCGGGGCGGGTGTCCGCCGTCCGCCTCGCCGACGGCAGCCGGATCACGACCCCGGTCGTGGTCAACGCCGCCGGTCCGTGGTCGGGCCGCTTCAACCGTATGGCAGGAGTCGGCGGCGACTTCACCGTCGGCGTGCGTCCACTGCGCCAGGAGGTCCATCAGGTCGCCTCACCCGGTGGCTCCGGCTACGGCTCCGGCTGCGCCTCCGACGAAGCCCTCGGCCCGGTGATCGCCGACCCGGACCTCGGCATCTACATGCGTCCGGCAGCAGGAAGAAACGTCCTTGTCGGCGGCACCGAACCCGAATGCGACCCACTGGGCTGGATCGTCGATCCGGACGTGGCCAGCCCCTATCCCACGCCCAGCTCCTTCGAGGCCCAAGTGACCAGAGCGGCACGCCGGTTCCCTCTGATGACGGTCCCGAACCGGCCCACCGGCATCGCCGGCGTCTACGACGTCGCCGACGACTGGACCCCCATTTACGACCGTTCCGATCTGGACGGCTTCTATGTGGCCATGGGTACCAGCGGCAACCAGTTCAAGAACGCTCCCCTGGTGGGCCGGTTTCTCGCGACTCTTGTGGACCGCGTCGAGGCCGGACACGACCACGACCGTGAGCCGTTGCGCTGCCGGGGCTCACACACCGGTCACATCGTCAACCTGGGATCGTTCCGGCGCAAACGTCCCTTCGACGGAGCTTCTTGCCACACAGTGATGGGGTGATGTCTGCTCCCTCGGAGACCGGCTCACGGCGATGAGCGGTGCTCGAGCCGCACCGGGTGTGGCGAAAGGAGTCCCACGACGTCTGCGACCACGGACGCCTCTTCGGAGGCGAGGTAGAAGTGGTCGCCTGGGAACGTCCTCCACGCGAATCCGCCCGGTGGGGCGAGGACGGCCCAGCTGTGTACGTCCTCGACACAGACGCCCGGGTCGGACTCTCCGGCATAGGCCGTGATCGGTACGCGGACGGCCGTGGGCCTGGACGGACGGTAGTTCTCCAGCATGCGGAAGTCGGCGCGCAGCGCGGGCAGCAGCAGCTCGCGCAGTTCCGGGATGTCGTAGGCCTCCGATCCGTACTCGCCGAGCCGACGGACCTCGGCGATGAGCGTCGCGTCGTCGCAGTGCGAGAGCAGCCGGCGCCGTGCCCGGTGTGGTGATGCGTGCGCGGAGACGAAGAGACGCTCCACAG
This sequence comes from Streptomyces sp. NBC_01481, assembly GCF_026339995.1. Lineage (GTDB taxonomy): Bacteria > Actinomycetota > Actinomycetes > Streptomycetales > Streptomycetaceae > Streptomyces. The sequence goes on from NZ_JAPEPT010000006.1 coordinate 114,376, forward strand.
CGGTCCCGCGTGCCTGGAGCCGCAGGGCGACCTCGTACGCGGCGGAAGCGCCCATGCTGTGCCCGAAGAGAGCGAGCGGCCTGTCGTCGTAGGCCCGGAGGGCGTCGGCTACCGCGGTGGCGAGCGCGGCCATGTCCGTCATGCACGGCTCGACGAGCCGATCATGGCGGCCCGGATAACGGACGGCGAGCAGTTCGATGTCCGGCGGCAGGTGGGCGGGCCAGCCGTGGAAGAGGTGGGTGGTCCCGCCGGCGTGCGGGAAGCAGACGAGCCGCAGCCGCGGCTCGTCCTCCCGCCGGTGGACGCGGAACCACTCCCCCGGGACGGCCGCCGTACGGACCGGCCCGCCAGTCGCGTGGATGGACGTCATGGTGACGGTTCTCCTGCTAGCTGCAGCCGCTGAGCTGCTTGGCGTTGAGCATGGACAGGAACATGGGCAGCTTCTCCACGGCCTTCTTGGCCACGTATGCCACCTGCACGGTGCCGTGCCGATGGTTCTTGACGACGAGCTTGTACTCGCCGTCCTCGAAGACGAGCTCTGCGCTGTACAGCACGGTTTCCATGGGTTCTTCCAGGGGGAGCGGGTGTCGAGGGGGGCTCATGCGGAGGGCCGGGAAACGGCCTCGTCCAGCCAGGTGGTCCAGGCCTGCGCGGCTGACTCCTCGTCGACACCACCGGAGAAGATGTGGTGTCCCGCCCAGATGGGCCAGTTCCAGGTGCTGCCGTTGAAGAACCGGTAGAGGGCGTCGCTGGTGCGCAGGCCGAGGAAGTCGGCGGTCAGGTAGTCGACCACCGCGCTCTGCGGCCCGCCGAGGACGTCGTCGAGGCGGATCTTCACACTGTCACCGACGGCGACGCCGTCGGGCAGCCCGAGGTGGCGGCGCAGGGAATCGAAGTCGCCCGGGTCGGAGGTCGGTTCGGGCCGGGAGGCACGGACATAGGCGGCCGTGCGGCCGGCGAAGTGGGTCAGGTACTCGGCGAGGCTGTGCTGGTAGAAGTCCACGTGCTTCTCGGCCGCGTCGGACTTGTTGTCCCAGTTGGAGTCGGGGACGCCCTCGTGCACCCAGTGGATGCTCATCCGCAGGTGGGACCTGTCGCCACCGTCCCGTTCGCCGACGAGGTAGGTGAGCGTGTTGGAGAAGCCGGTGTCGTCGGAATAGCGGCAGACGAACCGGTGCGGCGGCTCCCAGGCGAGCACCGTGGATGGCCCCCGGGACACGGTCCCGCCGACGCGGGATTCCACGTCCATGGGGTACAGCCAGCCCACGTTGCCGTCGCGGGTCGCGACGGCCTTCCAGACCTGCTCGGGGGCGGCGGGCAAGTCCTGTTCGCGTTCTACCTTGAATTCCGTGGCCATGGACGAATGTCTCCTTCTCGGAAAAGGGGTCGGGAGTCAGTAGGTGAGGGGAAGTGCCCGTAGTCGGCGCTGCAACGGGTTGGTGTGCCAGGCGAGCGGCGTGCTGTCGTCCAGGCACAGTCCCGGCAACCGGCGCAGGACTGTGCCGATGGCGATCTCGGCCTGGAGGCGCGCCAGTGGGGCGCCCAGGCAGAAGTGGGGGCCGTTGCCGAAACTCAGATGCCGGTTGCCGGGCCGCACGAGGTCGAGCCGGTCCGGGTCGGCGAACCGGTCGGGGTCCCGGTTGGCCGAGGCGAGGACCAGGTACACCAGGTCACCCGTACCGAGTGTGCGGCCGCCGACGGTGACGTCCTGCGCGACGACCCTGACGATCGACTGCGTGGGCGTGTCGTAGCGCACCAGTTCCTCGACGGCCTGCCGGATCAGTTCCGGCCGGTCGCGCAGCAGGGCGAGCTGTTCGGGGTACCGCAGCAGGGCCAGTGTCCCGTTGCCGATCAGGTGGGTGCTGGTCTCGTCACCTGCGGTGATGAGCATGAAACAGGTGGACAGCAGTTCCTCGTCGGTGAGGTGGTCGCCGCACGCCTGCCGCGCCACGAGTGCACTGATGAGGTCGTCGCCGGGGGTGGCCCGCCGCTGCCGGACGAGCCCCATCAGGTAGTCCTCGAACTGGTCCACCGCGGCTTCCGCCTGCTCGATGTCCTCGCCGAGCAGTCCCAGCCGTTGGAACCACAAGGTGACCCGCCCCCGGTCGGCTTCGGGAATGCCGAACAGTTCGCAGGTGACCGTGTGAGGCAGGGGCGCGGCGACAGCCTCGATGAGGTCCGTCGACCGGCCGTCGGCCACGGCGCGGTCGAGCAGGCCGTCGACGATCTGCTGGATCCGCTCCCTCAGGCCCTCGACGCGGCGCGCGGTGAATGCCTTGTTCACCAGCTTGCGCAGCCGGGCGTGGTCGGGCGGGTCGGTGTTGGTCATCACACGTCCCAGCCGCGCGGTCAGCCTGCTCAGGTCACGGAGCCGGCCGTCGCGGGCGGTCAGCGAACGCGTCATCCGTTCACGGTCGTTGGACAGCCGCAGGTCCCCGAGTGCCGTCTCCACCTCCGCGTGACGCGTGAGATACCAGATGCCCTGCGGGCTGCGGTGCACCGGGCACTCCCGGCGCATGCGGGCGTAGAGCGGATAGGGGTCCTGAAGGAACTCCGGGGTGCGCATCGCCGCCGTGATGTCGGGTACTGCCACAGTGCCCTGCGCCGCAGCGGCGCCGGGGGCCGCCGGGGCCCGGTCCGCTGCGCGCGGTACGGCCTCGGCGGCGTCGGTGGTGGTGCTCACTGGTCTGCGTCCGCCGTCTCAGCCACGCTCGCTCATGGCCTCGACGAGGCTCCGTGGCCGCATGTCGGTCCAGTTGTGTTCCACGTACTCCAGGCAGGCCTCCCGGCTGTCCTCCGGGTGGGCGACGCTCCAGCCGTCGGGCACCTCGGCGAAGGAAGGCCACAGGGAGTGCTGGCCCTCGTCGTTGACAAGCACCAGGTACCTGCCGTCCTTGTCCTCGAAGGGGTTGGTGGTCATCGGTTCTCCTCTTTGTCGGTGTGGATCCGCTCGTGAATCCGCTCGGTGATGTCCGCGATCCTCGCTGCCAGGACCGGACCGATCTGGACGAGTGATCCCGGCTGGGTCATGCGGTCGTGCCGGGTGGTGATGTCGTAGGACTCGACACGGCCGGTGACGTAGGGCCGCCAGACGTCGGCGTCCGGCCCGTCCTCCTGGCGGTCGATCGTGGAGTTGAACAGGAGCATGTCTCCGTCGAACAGGCCGGGGATGAAGTCGAGTGCCAGACGCGCGTTGTTGATCATGATCTGGACGACGGCCTCGATGTGGCGTTCCTGGAGGCTGGCCAGGGCGCTGCCGCGTCGCTGGAGGATGTCGGCGACCTCGGTGTAGGTCAGCGGGCCGTCGCCGAGTTCCTCCGCGTCGCAGTCCAGCATGCCGACGAGGACGTCCCGCTCGGTGGGGACGGGGGGCTCGTCGAAGGAGACGTCACCGACCGGGTAGGCGTCGAGGACCGCCAGCAGCGCGGTTCGCTCCCCCTGGCGCTGCAGCTCCGTGGCGATCGCGTGGGCGATGAGCCCGCCGGCGGACCAGCCGAGCACCTGGTACGGCCCCGCGGGCTGGACCTTGCGCATCTGCTCCACGTAGTCGGCCGCCATCTCCTCGATGGAGGTGGGCCGGGGCTCGGGCCGGCCGAGGCTGCGCGCCTGGATGGCGTACACCGGGTACTCGGGCCCGAGGTGGTTCATCAGTCCGCAGTACGACCAGCTGATGCCGCCGCCCGGGTGGACGCAGAACAGCGGGTGATACCGGCCGGTGGTCCGCAGCGGCAGCAGCACGTCGAACGCGTCGTCGGGGTCGTCCATGGCCAGGCGTCCGGTGAGCGCGGCCACGGTCGGCGCCTCGAAGAGAGTGCGCAGCCCCAGCTCGATGCCGAGGGTCTCGCGGACCCGGGACACCAGACGGGCCGCCAGCAGCGAGTGGCCACCGAGGTCGAAGAAGCTGTCGTCGATGCAGACCTGCTCCCGGCCGAGCACCTCGGCGAACAGGTCGCACAGCAGCTGCTCCCGCGGTGTCCTCGGGGACCGTCCGGTGCCGGCGGAGCCGTACTCGGGTGCGGGCAGCGCCGCGCGGTCCAGCTTGCCGTTCCTGGTGAGCGGCAGCGCCTCGAGGGTGACGAACGCGGACGGCACCATGTACTCGGGCAGGCGGCGCAGGAGCCGGTCGGACAGCTCCAGCGCCTCCCGGGCCCCTTCGGGCGCGGGTACGAGGTACGCGACGAGCCGCTTGTCCCCGGGCCGGTCCTCGCGGGCCACGACCGCCGCTTGGGCGATACCCGGGCAGTCGGCCAGCGCGGCCTCGATCTCACCGGGCTCGATGCGGAACCCGCGGAGCTTGACCTGGTCGTCGGCTCGGCCGACGAACTCGAGCTCCCCTGCGGCGTTGCGCCGCAGGAGGTCGCCCGTACGGTACATGCGGGTGCCGACGGGACCGTACGGGTCGGCGACGAAGCGTTCCGCAGTCAGGGCGGCCCGGCCGTGGTAGCCACGGGCGAGGCCCGTCCCGGCGATGTACAGCTCGCCGACGACACCGGGCGGCACGAGTCCCAGGCCGGCGTCGAGGACGTACAGCCGCATCCCGGTCATCGGCCTGCCGATCGGGACGCAGTGCGCCCCTGCCGGGAGGTCGCCCACCCGATGGCAGGCGGCGAATGTGGTCGTCTCCGTAGGCCCGTACCCGTTGACCACCTCTGTGCCCGGGCAGGCGGTCCGTACCCGGTGGACGGCGGACACGGACACGACGTCGCCGCCCGTCCAGATCTCCCGTACCCCGGCGAAGGTGTCGGGGCGTTCCTCCGCGACGAGCCGGAACAGACCGGCCGTCAGCCACAGCCCCGTCACCTCGTGCTCGGCGACGACGCGGGCGAGCGCGGCCGTGTCCAGCTGTCCCGGCGGCGCGACCACGACGCAGCCGCCATTGAGGAGCGGCACCCACATCTCGTACGTGGAGGCATCGAAGGCCGTCGGGGAGTGCAGCAGCACCCGCTCATGGGCGCCGCCGCGCCAGCACGGCGCGAGCGCCAGGCCCGCCACGTCGTGGTGGGTGACGGCGATGCCCTTGGGCCGGCCGGTGGAGCCGGAGGTGTACATGATGTACGCGAGCCCGCGGGGGTGGCAGGTGACGGCCGATGCCCCGGTCACGGACAGTCCCTGGACCAGCGCGGTGAGCACGTCGTGTGTGAGCACCAGCCCCGCACCCGTCTCCCGGACGATCAGGTCGACCCGGCTGGAAGGGAAGCGCGGGTCGAGGGGTACGTAGGCGGCGCCCGCCTTGACGACGGCAAGGATCGCCACGAGGAGCTCGGCGGAGCGCTCCAGCATCACCGCCACCGTGTCGCCGGGCCGCACGCCCTGCCCGGCCAGTGCGTGCGCGACGCGGTCGGCACGCTCGTCGAGTCGGGCGTACGTCAGGGTGGTGTCCCCGGCGACGACCGCGACGGCGTCGGGTGTGGCGCGCACCTGCCGGGCGAAAAGCTCCGGCAGCCCGGTGGCGGGGAGCTCTTCGGCGGGCTCCTGCGGGCCGGCCAGCAGCTGGTCTCGTTCCTCCGGGGACACGACGTCGATGCGGCCGACCGGCCGGCCAGGGTCGGCGACGACCGCTTGGAGCAAGCGCACCCACCGGGCGAACAGCGCCTCGACCGTGGGGCGCTCGAACAGGTCGGTCGCGTACTCCACCGCGCCGGCGATCCCGTCCGGTCCGCCGTCCGGCCGGTGCTCCTCGGCCAGGCTGAAGGTGAGGTCGACGCGTGCCGTGCCGGTGGGGGCGGAGACGAAGCCGGTCCTCAGACCCGGCAGCTCGAAGTCCCCTGTGGGCGCGTTCTGCAGAGCGAGCATGACCTGGAAGAGCGGGTGGTGTGCGAGTGAGCGTGCGGGGTTGAGAGCCTCGACAAGGTACTCGAACGGCACGTCCTGGTGGGTGTACGCGGCGAGGGCCGTCTCCCTCACGCGTGCGAGCAGTTCGGTGAAGGAGGGGTCGCCGGACGTGTCGGTGCGCAGGACGAGGGTGTTGACGAAGAAGCCGACGAGGTCGTCGAGGGCTTGGTCGTTGCGTCCGGCGATGGGGCTGCCGACCGGGATGTCGTCCCCGGCTCCGAGCCTGCTGAGCAACGCCGCGAGACTGGCCTGCAGCACCATGAACATGCTGGCGCCGTGGGCCGCGGCGAGCCCGCGCAGGCCTTGGTGGAGTGCGGCGTCGATGCGCACCGGCAGCTGGTCGCCGCGCTGGGAGGCCGCTGCGGGGCGTGGCCGGTCGGCGGGAAGCTGGATCTGCTCCGGAAGGCCGGCCAGGGCGTCCGTCCAGTACGCCAGCTGGGCGGCGAACAGACTGTCCGGATCGGAGGCATCCCCGAGGAGCTCGCGCTGCCACAGGGTGTAGTCGGCGTACTGCACCGCCGGCGGCAACCCCCGCGGCTCCTCGCTCCGGCAGCGGGCCGCGTAGGCAGTCGCCAGGTCCCGCGACAACGGCCCCATCGACCAGCCGTCCCCCGCAATGTGGTGCACGACGACCAGCAGCACGTGGTCGTCCGGGGCGATCGCGAACAGCTCGGCGCGCACGGGCGTTTCGGAGGCGAGGTCGAAGCCGCGGCGGGAGGACTCCGCCAGCCGGTCCGCGAGGCCGGACTCGTCCGTCTCGACGACGGGCAGGGCAGGGCGCGCCTCTTCGGGCGTGAGCACGTGCTGGTACGGGGTGCCGCCGAAGGCGCGGAACACGGTGCGCAGGCTCTCGTGGCGCGTGACCACGTCGCCGAGCGCGTCACGCAGCGCACACCGATCGAGCGGGCCGGTCAGCCGAAGTGCCAGCGGCATGTTGTACGTGGCCCCGGGACCGTCCATCTGGTGCAGGAACCACAGGCGGCGTTGGGCGAACGACAGTGGCATCCGCTGCGGGCGCTCCCGGGCCGTCAGGGCGGGCCGGGCGCGGCCGGCCGCGTCCAGCCGGGCCGCGAGCGCGGCCACCGTCGGTGCCTCGAACAGACTCCTGACATCGAGCTCCGCTCCGAAGACGGCGCGGATCCGGGACACCAGCCGGATGGCGAGCAGCGAGTGCCCGCCCAGGTCGAAGAAGCTGTCGTCGACACCAGCCTCGGCGAGGCCGAGGACCTCGGCGAACAGATCGGCGAGGAGCTGTTCCTGCGGGGTGCGCGGGGCGTGGCCGCGTCCTGCCGTTCCGAGGTCGGGGGCGGGCAGGGCGCGCCGGTCCAGCTTTCCGGCTGCGGTCAGCGGCAGGGCCTCCAGCGCCACGAACGCCGACGGAACGAGGTGTTCGGGCAAGCGGGCGCGCAGCCATTCGCGCAGCTCGGCGGCCGGGGCCCCGGTGACGTGAACACCGGTCGGGCGGTTGGTGAGCCCGGACAGCGGCGTGTCCGTCGTCCGCCGCGGACGGTAGAGACCGTCGGGCACGGCGGTGGAGGCGTCCGTGGACGCGGCGAAGACGACGTCGAGGGCGTCGTCCGCGGTGGGCGACCAGGTGACGCCGACCCATCGCCCGTACGCCTCGCCGAGGGCGTGGAACTCCTCCGGGTCGACAAGGCCCTTGTCCTCGGGGCCGTGCAGCCGGGCGAGCAGGTCCGGCAGGGTGGCGTCACCGCGGCGCACGGCCTCGGCGACGGCCGCCTCCCGCACGACGCGGCCGTTCGGCACCCCGGTGACGCGGAGCGCGGCCGCCGGGGGCAGATCGTTGAGCAGCCCGCGCAGCGCGTCGAGGCCGGAGATCTGCCGACCCCATGCCACTTCGGCGGGTGCGTCCAGCGCGCGTGGGGTGACGGGCGGCTTGCGCAGGGTGACGTCGTAACGGTAGCGGGTGAGCTCGTTGTGGTGGCCGCCTCGCTTGACGTGGACGGCCACCGCGCCGATGTCGTTGCTCGTGTCGCGCAGGGTGGTGAAGAAGTCGGGGTCGACGAGGAGTTCCTTCTCGACCAGCAGGGCCTGCTCCACCGCGCGCCGCACGGTCACCAGGTCGGTGTCCTCGCCCGCCTTGTGCAGCTGTACCGCGGTGGCGAACGGGCGCAGCAGCCGCAGGTTGCGTACGTCGCCGAGGAAGAGGGTGCCGCCGGGCGCAAGCAGGGCCATGAGCCGTCCCACGACGTCGGCGAGGTAGTCGGCGCCCGGGAAGTACTGGACGACCGAGTTCACGACGACCGTGTCGAAAGTGCCGGCGGGCAGCCCGTCGGTGTCGTGCGCGGGCTGGTTCCGCAGGACGACCCTTCCGCCGAGGTCCGGTCGGTCGCCGAGCCGTTCCGCCAGCGCGTCGATGGCCGTGGCGGAGAAGTCGGTCGCCCAGTAGGTCTCGCAGTGGGGCGCGACCCGGGAGAGCAGCAGTCCGGTGCCGACGCCGACCTCCAGCACCCGCCGGGGACGCAGTGACAGGATGCGGTCCACGGTCGCGTCGCGCCACTCCCGCATCTGCTCCACGGGGATGGGCTCGCCGTCGTAACTGCTGTTCCAGCCGGTGAAGTTCTGGCCGAAACCGGCCGGGGACGCCGTGATGGGCAGCGCGTCATAGATCTCCCGCCACTCCCCGACGTGATCCTCTTCGAGCCGGTGGTCCCGTCCGGTCCCGGCGTCGTTGCTCGCGACGACGTACGCGACGAGCTGCCGGCCTTCGGGCGTGTCGGTACGGTCCTGCCGGGCGACCACCGCGGCCTGGCCCACCCCCGGGTGGGTGGCGAGGACCGCCTCGATCTCGCCGGGTTCGATGCGGAAGCCGCGCACCTTCACCTGGTCGTCGGCCCGGCCGACGTACTCCAGGCACCCGTTCGCGTTCCACCGCACCAGGTCGCCGGTGCGGTACATCCGCGCACCGGCGGGCCCGTACGGATTCGCCACGAAACGCTCGGCGGTCAGACCGGGCCGGTTCAGGTAGCCGCGGGCGAGGCCGCCGCCGGCGACGTACAGTTCCCCGCTCACGCCTTCCGGCACCGGGCGCAGGGCACTGTCCAGCACGTACACGCGGGTGTTGGCGATGGGGCGGCCGATCGGCGGGACTCCGGCGCCGGAAGTGAGCGGGTCGCTCATGGTCGCGCAGACCGTGGTTTCGGTGGGACCGTAGGCGTTGATCATCCGCCGCCCGGGCGCCCACCGTGCCACCAGCTCGGGCGGACACGCCTCGCCCGCCACCACCAGCGTCGACACCGACAGTCCGGCGTCGTCCGGCAGGGCCGCCAGCACCGACGGAACCAGCGTCACATGGGTCACGCCGAGGGCGTCGCCCCTCAGGGCGTCGAGCGGCGGTCCGGGGGGCGGCAGCACCAGCGTCGCGCCTGTCAGCAGTGCCGTGTACAGCTCGGAGACGGAGGCGTCGAAGCTCGGTGAGGCGAACTGCAGGACTCGGCTGCGGCAGTCGATCGCGAACCGGTCGACCTGGGCGGCCACCAGACCGGCGATCCCGGCGTGGCTCACCACCACGCCCTTGGGCCGTCCGGTCGAGCCCGAGGTGTAGATGACGTACGCGGGGTTGCGCACGTCGGTCGCGACGACCGGATCGGTCTCCGGGAAACCGTCCGTCCCTGTGACCATCGCCGGGTCGTCGACCACGAGGACCGGCCGGGCGTCGTCGAGCATGAACGCGATCCGGGACTGCGGGTACTCCGGGTCGACGGGGAGGTAGGCCGCGCCCGCCTTCATCGTCCCGAGGACCGCCACGACCAGCTCCACCGAGCGGGGCAGGGCGAGGGCCACGATCTGCTCGCCGCCCACTCCGCGCCCGATCAGGGCGTGCGCAAACCGGTTGGCACGCGCGTCGAGTTCCGCGTAGGTGAGGGTGGTGCCGCCGCAGACGAGGGCCACAGCGTCCGGCGTCGCCCGCACCTGCGCGGCAAAGGAGACGGGGAGCGGGACGGCGTCCACGGGGACGTCGGTGTCGTTGTAGGTGGCCAGCAGGCGGTTCTGCTCATCGGCGGACAGCACGTCGGCCTGGCCGACCGGCCGTCCGGGGTCGGCGACGACGGCCTGCAGTAGCCGTGTCCAGCGGGCGACGAGGGTTTCGACCGTGGCACGGTCGTAGAGGTCGGTGGCGTACTCGACGGTACCGATGACCCCCTGTGGCGTGCCGTCCTCGCCGTACCGCTCGGACAGGCTGAAGCCCAGGTCGAACTTGGCGGTGCCGGTGGGGGCCGGGGCGGGCGACACACGCAGCCCGGGGAGCTCGAAGTCACCGGCGGGTGCGTTCTGCAGGGCGAACATCACCTGGAACAGCGGGTGGTGGGACAGCGACCGCGCCGGGTTGAGCTCCTCCACCAGGTGCTCGAACGGCAGGTCCTGGTGGGCGTAGGCGGTCAGGGCGTTCTCCCGCACCCTCCGCACTAGCTCGTCGAAGGTGGGGTCACCGGAGGTGTCGGTGCGCAGGACCAGCGTATTGACGAAGAAGCCCACGAGGTCGTCGAGCGCGTCGTCGGTGCGCCCGGCGATGGGGCTGCCTACGGCGATGTCGGTGCCCGCGCCGAGCCGCGTGAACAGGGCGGCCAGCCCGGCCTGGAGCACCATGAAAAGGCTGGCACCGCACCGGCGGGCCAGTGCCGCCAGTCCGGCGTGCAGCTCGGGGCTCAGTTCCGCGATGAGGCGCTCGCCCCGGTACGAGGCCACGGCCGGACGTGGCCTGTCCGTCGGCAGCTGGACCTGCTCGGGCAGGTCCGCCAGCCGCTCTGCCCAGTACGCGAGTTGACGGGTGAAGAGGCTGTCCGGGTCGTCGGCGTCACCGAGGAGGTCACGCTGCCAGAGGGTGTAGTCGGCGTACTGCACCACGAGCGGCGACAACTCCGGCTTACCTCCCCCTGCGCGCGCCGCGTAGGCAGTGGTCAGGTCACGGGAGAGCGGACCCATGGACCAGCCGTCACCCGCGATGTGATGCACCACCACCAGCAGGACGTGCTCGGTGGGAGTGAGGGCGAAGAGCTCCGCCCGCAGCGGGGCCTCGGCCGACAGGTCGAACGCGTACCGCGCCGCCTCCGCCAGCCGTTGCGGCAGTTCCGCCTCCTCCGTGTCGGTCACCCGCAGCCGGGGGCACGCCTCCTCGGGGTCGAGAACGCTCTGGCAGGGCACACCGTCGACGTCGGTGAAGACCGTCCGCAGGCTCTCGTGCCGCGCCACCACGTCGACGAGCGCCGACCGGAGGGCCGTACCGTCCAGCTCCCCCGACAACCGCAGCGCCAGCGGGATGTTGTACGTCGCGCTCGGGCCCTCCAGCTGGTGCAGGAACCACAGCCGCCGCTGCGCGAACGACAACGGAACGACGTCGGGACGCGGGTACGCCCGGAGCGCGCGGCGTGGGCGTCCGAGGCCGTCGAGCCTCGCGGCGAGTCCGGCGACGGTCGGTGCCTCGAAGAGGGTCCGTAGTCCCACTTCCACGCCGAAGGACGTACGGATGCGGGCGATGAGGCGGGTGGCGAGGAGGGAGTGTCCGCCCAGGTCGAAGAAGCTGTCGTCGATGCCGATGCCGGGCACCCCCAGCACCTCGGCGAACAGCTCCGCCAGCACCTGCTCGCGCGGGGTACGAGGCACCCTGCTCCGCTCCCCGGTGCCGAACTCCGGGTCCGGCAGCGCCGCCCGGTCCAGCTTCCCGCTCGGCGTCAGCGGCAGCCCTTCCAGCACCACGAACGCCGCCGGAACCATGTACTGCGGCAACCGCTCACGGACATGTGCCCGCACCCCCTCCGAATCCACAGCAGCGCCCACGCAGGCCGGCACGAGGTAACCGACAAGACGCTCCTCGCGGACCACAACCGCACACCGCCCGACATCCCGATGGGCGCACAGCACCGCCTCGACCTCACCAGGCTCGATACGGAAACCACGCACCTTCACCTGCTCGTCGACACGCCCCACGAACTCCAGACAACCGTCCCCACGCCACCGCACCAGATCACCCGTGCGGTACATCCGCGAACCCACCGGCCCGAACGGATCCGCCACGAACCGCTCCGCCGTCAACCCAGGACGATTCAGATACCCACGCGCCAAACCCCCACCGGCAACGTACAACTCACCCGCAACACCCGCCGGAACCAGCCGCAGACCACCGTCCAGCACATACACCCGCGTATTCACCACCGGACGCCCGATCGGCGGCACCCCCGACCCCGGCGACAACGCATCACTCATCGTCGCGCACACCGTCGCCTCGGTCGGACCATACGCATTGATCATCCGACGGCCCCCCGCCCAACGATCCACCAACTCCGCCGAACACGCCTCACCGCCGACCACGAGGGTGGTCGCCGACGGCACTTCGCTTGCTGCCAACGCCGCCAGGGCGGACGGCGGGAGCACCGCGTGGGTCACGCCGTTGCGGCAGTCGGCCAGGCCGGACAGCGGCTCGTCGGCCGGGGCCAGGACGAGGGCGGCTCCCGAGAGCAGCGCGTTCGACAGATCCCAGAAGGAGGCGTCGAAGCTCGGCGACGTGAACTGCAGAATGCGGCTGCCGGTGCCGATCCCGAAGCGCTCGACGGTCGCGGCGTGGAGCCCGGCGATACCGGCGTGGCTGACCACCACGCCCTTCGGCCGTCCCGTCGAACCCGACGTGTAGATCACATACGCCGGATGACGCGGATCCAGCCCCACCCCCGGATCCGACTCCGGATACCCGGCCGTCTCCGACACGAAAGCCGCATCCTCCACGACCAGCACCGGCCGGGCATCATCCAGCATGAACGCGATCCGCGACGCCGGATACCCCGGGTCCACCGGCAAGTACGCCGCGCCCGCCTTCATCACGCCCAGCATCGCCACGACCAGCTCCACCGACCGCGGCAGAACCAGCGCCACCACACGCTCCGGCCCCACCCCACGCTCCACCAGCACATGCGCAAACCGATTCGCCCGAGCGTCAAGCTCGGCATACGTCAACGACGTGTCCCCCGCCACGAGGGCCACCGCACCCGGCGCCGCCCGCACCCGCCCCGCGAAGAGCGCGGGGAAGTTCGCCTCGGAGACGGGAAGGGAGGTGTCGTCGTGGTCGGCGAGCAGGCGGCGGTGTTCCTCGGCGGAAAGGATGTCGATGTGCCCGATCCGCTGTCGCGGGTCGGCGGCCATCGCGTCCAGGAGCCGTGTCCACCGTGCGACGAGCGACTTGACCGTGGCCGGGTCGTACAGGTCCGTGCTGTACTCGACGACGCCATGGAGTCCGCCCGGGGTGCCGTCGTCGCCGCGCCGCTCGGCGAGGCTGAACGTCAGATCCACCCGCGAGGTGCCGGTGGGCACCGTCAGTCCCGAGACACGCAGGCCGGGCAGCTCGAAGTCGCCGGTGGGCGCGTTCTGCAAGGCGAGCATCACCTGGAACAGCGGGTGGTGGGACAACGACCGCGCCGGGTTGAGATCCTCCACCAGGTGCTCGAACGGCACGTCCTGGTGGACGTACGCGGCCAGCGCGCCGTCCCGCACACGCCCGAGCAGCTCGGCGAACGTCGGATCGCCGGAGGTGTCCGTCCGCAGGACGAGGGTGTTGACGAAGAAACCCACGAGGTCGTCGAGCGCCTGATCGGTGCGCCCGGCGACCGGGGCGCCGACGGCAATGTCGGTGCCCGCGCCGAGCCGGGTGAACAGCGCGGCCAGCCCCGCCTGCATGACCATGAACAGACTGCTGCCGGTGCTCCGGGCCAGGCCCGTCAGACGGGCGTGCAGCTCGGCTCCCATGTCCACGGTGAGCAGGGCACCCCGGTGGGACATGGCCGGGGGCCTGGGCCGGTCGGCCGGCAGCTGGATCCGCTCGGGCAGGCCGGCCAGCCGCTCGGTCCAGTGGGCGAGCTGCCGCGCGAAGAGACTGCCCGGGTCAGAGGCGTCGCCGAGGAGCTCGCGTTGCCACAGCGCGTAGTCGGCGTACTGCACGGGCAGCGCGGTCCAGGACGGCTCGTCGCCGCGACGGCGGGCGGCGTAGGCCGTCGTCAGGTCGCGGGCGAGGGGTTCGAGGGACCAGCCGTCGCCGGCGATGTGGTGGACGACCACCAGCAGCACGTGTTCCTCGGGTGAGACAGCGAGGAGCTCGGCCCGCAACGGCGCTTCGGCGGCCAGGTCGAAGCGGTGTGCGGCCGTCGCAGCCAGCCGGTCGGCGAGGTTCTCTTCGGCGACCCGTGTCACGGCCAGCCCCGGGCAGGCCTCCACCGCGGTGACGATCCGCTGGTACGGCTCGCCGTCGTCGGTGTCGCCGATGAGCGTGCGCAGGCTCTCGTGCCGGTGCACGACATCGCGCAGCGCGGACCGAAGCGCCTCCTGGTCCAGTGAGCCCGACAATCGGAGGGCCAGGGGCATGTTGTAGGTGGCGCTGGGGCCCTCCAGCCGGTGCAGGAACCACAGGCGGCGCTGGGCGTACGACAGCGGCACGCGCTCGGGGCGCGGGAGGCGGGCCAGGGCCGGGCGGGCCTGTTCCGCCTCACCGAGCCGGGCGGCGAGTCCGCCGACGGTGGGCGTCTCGAAGAGGCTGCGCAGGTCGAGCTCCACGCCGAGCGTGGCGCGGGCCCGGGAGACGAGACGCGTGGCGAGGAGTGAGTGTCCGCCGAGGTCGAAGAAGCTGTCGTCGATGCCGACCCGCTCCACCCCGAGGACTTCGGCGAACAGTTCGCACAGCACGTGCTCGTGCGGGGTGCGCGGTGCCCGGCCGGAGGCGGCGGGTGCGAGGTCGGGGGCGGGCAGGGCGCCGCGGTCGAGTTTGCCGTTGGAGGTCAGCGGCAGTGCGTCGAGGGTCACGAAGGCTGCGGGCACCATGTACTCGGGGATGCGGTCACCGAGGTGGGCGCGCAGCCGGCGGTACCACTCCCCGTCGGGTGCGCCGTCGGCACGGTCCACGGGACCGTCACCGGTGGGCACGACGTAGGCGACGATCTGCCTCTCGCCGGGGCGGAACTCGTGGGCGAGCACGGCACACTGCGCCACTTCGGGGCCTTCGCTGAGCGCGGCCTCGATCTCGCCCAGTTCGACGCGGAAGCCACGGACCTTGACTTGGTGGTCGACGCGGCCCAGGAACTCCAGGGGGCCGTCGGCGGTCCACCGCACGAGGTCGCCCGTGCGGTACATCCGGGTCCCGGCCGGGCCGTACGGGTCGGCCACGAACCGTACGCCGGTGAGGCCCGGCCGATGCAGATAGCCGCGTGCCAGGGCGACGCCGGCGATGTACAGCTCGCCCGGCACACCGGCGGGCACGGGGCGCAGCGCGGCGTCCAGGACGTAGACCCGGGTGTTCGCGACGGGGCGGCCGATCGGTGGGGTCCTGGGGCAGCCGGCGAGGTCGGCGGGGAGGGTGCAGGCGGTGACGACATGGGTCTCGGCAGGCCCGTAGTGGTTGTGCAGCACCCTTCCAGGGCTGCTCGTGTGGAACGCGCGGACCTGCCCGCCGAGCCGCAGTGCCTCGCCTGCCTGGGCAACGGACCGCAGCGACGGAAGGGTACGTCCGCTCTCGAGCGCCGCCTCGGCGACCGCCTCGACGACCAGGTTCGGTGCGAACAGTTCCGTCACCTCGTGCCGGTCCAGCCAGGAGACCAGGAGTTCGGCGCTGCGCCGCTCGTCCTCCGTCGGTACGACGAGGGTCTTGCCGAAGGCCAGCGCGGACAGAATCTCCTGCACAGAGACGTCGAAGCTGATCGCGGTGAACTGGGCGGTGCGAGCGGGCGCGGCGGCCGGTGCGGTCGCGTCGCCGCCGAGGGCATGGTGGTGCCACAGCAGCAGGTTGTGCACGGCCCGCGCCGGCATGGTGACGGCCTTGGGCCGGCCGGTGGAGCCGGAGGTGTAGATCACGTAGAGCGGGTGCTGCGGGAGCAGCGGCGTGGTGCGGTCGGCGTCGACGGGATCGGTCGTGGGGAACGTGTCCGGGACTCCGGCGGGCCGTGCCGGGTCCAGTTCGAGCCGGGGGGTGGCGAGATCCGCGGGGACCAGGGTGTCGGTGTCCGGGGTGGTCAGCAGCAGCGCCGCCCGTGCGTCGTGGAGCATGAAGGCGATCCGGGCCTTCGGGTACTCGGTGTCCACCGGCAGGTATGCGGCGCCGGTCTTGAGTACGGCGAGCATCGCGGTGACGAACCGGGCGGAGCGGGGCAGGGCGAGTGCCACGACGCTCTCGGGCCCGACGCCCCGCCGGATGAGAGCGTGGGCGAGCCTGTTGGCGTGTGCGTTGAGCTCGCCATAGGTGAGGGTGGCGTCCTCCGCGACGACGGCGACCGCGTCAGGTGTGGCCCGGACCCG
Organism: Streptomyces sp. NBC_01481; assembly: GCF_026339995.1. GTDB lineage: Bacteria > Actinomycetota > Actinomycetes > Streptomycetales > Streptomycetaceae > Streptomyces. The sequence goes on from NZ_JAPEPT010000006.1 coordinate 130,492, forward strand.
GGCCTCGAAGAGTTCCGGCACGCTGATGTCCGGGAGCTCGACAGTCGTGTCGTTGCGGGCCTGAAGGAGCTCGTGCCGTTCCGCTGCCGTCAGGATCTCGATGGCGCCGATGGGGCGCTCCGGGTCCGTGGCGGCCGCCTCCAGCAGCCGTGCCCAGCGCGCAACGAGTGACTCGACGGTGGCCGCGTCGAACAGGTCGGTGGCGTACTCCACAGCTCCGGTGAGACCGCCCGGGACGCCGTCCGGCCCGTGCCGTTCGGACACGGCGAAGAACAGGTCGAACTTGGCGGTGCCGGTGGCGACCGGGACCGTGGACAGCCTCAGATCAGGCAGGTCGAACTCGGCCAGCGGCGCGTTCTGCAGGGCCAGCATGACCTGGAACAGCGGGTGGTGGGACAGGGACCGCGCAGGGTTGAGCTCCTCGACGAGGTGTTCGAAGGGCAGGTCCTGGTGGGCGTAGGCGGCGAGGGCGTTGTCCCGTACGCGTCCGAGCAGTTCGGCGAAGGTGGGGTCGCCGGAGGTGTCCGTCCGCAGGACGAGGGTGTTGACGAAGAACCCGACGAGGTCGTCGAGGGCCTCGTCGGTGCGCCCGGCGATGGGCGTGCCGAGCGGGATGTCGGTGCCTGCACCATGGCGGCTGAGCAGGGCGGCCAGCCCTGCCTGGAGCACCATGAACAGACTGGTGCCGTGCCGGCGGGCCAGACCGGTCAGCGCCGCGTGCAGCTCGGGGCTCAGGTCCACGCCGACGTGGCCGCCCCGGTACGAGGCGAAGGCGGGCCTGGGCCTGTCGGTGGGCAGCTGGATCCGCTCGGGCAGCCCGGCGAGGTTGTCCGACCAGTGGGCGAGCTGCCGTGCGAACGCGCTGTCCGGGTCCGACTCGTCGCCGAGGAGCTCGCGCTGCCACAGCGTGTAGTCGGTGTACTGGACCGGCAGGGGGCGCCATGACGGCTTCTCACCGCGGCGGCGCGCGGTGTAGGCCGTGGCGACGTCGCGTGCCAGCGGGCCCGCGGACCACCCGTCGCCGGCGATGTGGTGCAGGAGGAGCAGCAGTACGTGCTCCTCCGGGCCGACTGCGAACAGTTCGGTGCGCAGCGGCTGCTCGGAGACGAGGTCGAAGCAGTACGCGGCGGCCTCGGCGAGCATGCCGGGCAGGGAGTCCTCGTCGGCCGGGGTGACCGTCAGTCCTACGGGCAGGGCGTCGCCGTGCGCGATGTGCTGGTAGGGCGTCCCTTCGTGCTCTCGGAACACCGTGCGCAGGGTCTCGTGCCGTTCCGTGACATCGCGGAGGGCCGCCTCGAGCGCCTCGCGGTCGAGGTCCCCAAAGAGGCGGAGCGCCACGGGAATGCTGTAGGTGGCGCTGGGGCCTTCGAGCTGGTGCAGGAACCACAGGCGGCGCTGTGCGTGGGACAGCGGCACCCGGTCGGGGCGCTGCCGTGGGGTGAGGGCGAGCCTGGCCTGCTCGGCTCCGGCGAGCCGGTGCGCGAGGGCGGCGACGGTCGGAGTCTCGAAGAGCGCGCGCAGTTCGATCTCCACGCCCAGAGCCGCCCTGATACGGGCGACGAGGCGGGTGGCGAGGAGGGAGTGCCCGCCGAGGTCGAAGAAGCTGTCGTCGGCGGCGATTGCGGGCAGCCCGAGGACGTCGGCGAACAGTTCGGCGAGGAGCTGTTCCTGCGGTGTGCGCGGAGCCCGGCCGGGCTCCGCGGGGAGGTGCTGCGGGGCGGGCAGCGCGGCGCGGTCCACCTTGCCGTTCGGGGTGACCGGCAGGTCGTCGAGGGGCACGAGCACCGAGGGGACCATGTGCCCGGGGAGCCGCTGCTGGAGGTGGTGGCGCAGCTCCGCGGGGCGGGGCGTACGACCGGTGACGGGCACCACGTAGCCGACCAGCCGGTCGTCCCGGACGGTCACCACGCTGCGGTCGACATCGGGATGGGCGCAGAGCGTGGCCTCGATCTCGCCGGGCTCGATGCGGAACCCGCGGACCTTGACCTGGTCGTCGGCGCGGCCGACGAACTCCAGGTATCCGTGGGCGGGTCGGCGGACCAGGTCGCCGGTGCGGTACATGCGGCGGCCGGCCGGGCCGAAGGGGTCCGCGGTGAACCGTTCGGAGGTGAGGCCCGGCCGCCCCAGGTATCCGTTGGCGAGTCCGGCGCCCGAGATGTAGAGCTCGCCCGTGACTCCCGGGGGCACCGGTCGCAGGTTCGCGTCGAGCACGTGGACACAGGTGTTGGTGACCGGCCGTCCGATCACCGGCCGGGGTGACCAGTCGGTGCGTGCGGTCACGGCGTCGACCGTGCATTCCGTCGGTCCGTAGAAGTTGAAGCCGACGGTCCCCTCCGTGGACCTCAGGCGCCGCCAGAGCGGCTCGGGGACGGCTTCGCCGCCGACCACGATGCGGGCCGGACGCCACCTCGGGTCGTCGAGCAGCCCATGGGAGACGAGGACCTGGAGGTAGGACGGGGTCACGTCGACGACGTCGATGCGGTCCCGGATCAGGTGTTCCACCAGCGCGTCGGGGTCGGTCCACGTCTCGCCTTCCACGACGTGCAGTTCGTGGCCGGCGAACAGGCACAGCAGCTGGTCCCAGGAGGCGTCGAAGGATACTGACGCGGTGAGGGCGACGCGCAGCGGCCGGCCGGCAGACGTCCCCGTGCCGGGGGCGAACAGTGTCGTGCGGTGGTGTTCGAGGAGGTTGACCAGGCTGCCGTGGCCGACCACGACACCCTTGGACCGCCCGGTTGAGCCGGAGGTGTACACGACATAGGCCGGCTGCTGAGGCAGCGGAACATGAGTGGGCCGTGCAGCGGGCTGCTGCTCCGTGCCGCGGACGGTGTCCGGGTCGTCCACGACGAGAACCGGCCGCGCGTCGTCGAGCATGAACGCCTTGCGAGCGTCGGGGTAGTCGGGGTCCACCGGAAGGTAGGCCGCACCGCTCTTCAGGACGCCGAGGATCGCGATCACGAGCTCCGCCGACCGGGGCAGCGACAGCGCCACCACGGTTCCGGGCCCCGCCCCGCGCTCGATCAGGAAGTGGGCGAAGCGGTCGGCGCGCACGTCCAGTTCGGCGTATTTCAGCCTGGCGTCCCCGGCGACGACGGCCACGGCATCCGGCGTCGCCTCCGCCTGAGCCTCGAACAGCTGCGTCACGCAGGAATCACTGCGGTCCGCAACGGGTCCGCATCCGGCGGCCGTGAGCTCACGCCGCTCCTGCGGGGAGAGCACATCGATCCGGCCGATCGGCCTGTCCGGGTCGGCGGCCACAGACTCCAGCAGCCGGAGCCACCACGCGACGACGGACTCCACGGTCGACGGATCGAACACGTCGGCCGCGTACTCGACGCTTCCGCCGAGCCCGTCCGGGCCACCGTCGGAGGTGCGGTGTTCGACGACGTTGAAGGTCACGTCGCACTTGGCCGTACCGAGATCGACGGAAAGGGGGCACACCTGCAGTTCCGGCAGCACGAGGTCGTCGCCGACGGCGTTCTGCATCGCCAGCATGACCTGGAAGAGCGGGTGGTGTGCCAAGGAGCGGGTGGGCTTCAGCACCTCAACCAGGTGCTCGAACGGGACGTCCTGGTGGGCGTACGCGGCCAGTGCGTTCTCCCGTACCCGCCCGAGCAGGTCGAGGAAGCCGGGGTCGCCGGAGAGGTCCGTCCGCAGCACCAGCGTGTTCACGAAGAAACCGACCAGGTCGTCCGCGGCCTCGTCGGTACGCCCCGCCACCGGCGTGCCCAGCGGGATGTCCGTGCCGGCTCCGAGCTTCCCGAGCAGTGCCGCGAGTCCCGCCTGCAGGACCATGAAGAGGCTGGTACCGGTGCGGTTGGCCAGCTCGGCCAGAGCCGTGTGCAGCTCCGCGCCGACCCGCAGAGGCACCCGGCCCCCGCGGGAGGAGGCCACGGCGGGCCGCGGCCGGTCGAACGGGAGCTCCAGCGATTCCGGGACACCTGTCAGTGCCCGGCTCCAGTAGGCGCTCTGTCGCGCGAGGACGCTGTCCGGGTCGGAGACATCGCCCAGCAGCTGACGCTGCCACAGCGCGTAGTCGGCGTACTGCACCGGCAGCGACGGCCACTGGGGCTCCTCACCCCGGCGTCGAGCGGCGTACGCGGCCGCCAGGTCACGGGAGAGCGGACCCATCGACCAGCCGTCGGCGGCGATGTGGTGGACCAGGAGCAGCAGCACATGCTCGTCGGGGGCGAGCGCGAAGAGCCGCGCCCGCATCGGCGGTTCGCCCGCCAGATCGAAGGCATACCGCGAGGCTTCCCCCAGCAGCTCCGGCAGTTCCGTCTCCGCGGCCTCGGTGACGTCGAGCCGTGGCCGGGCCTGTGCCGGGTCGAGGACGTGCTGCTCGGGAATGCCGTCGACGACGGGGAAGACCGTGCGCAGGCTTTCGTGCCGGGTGACGACGTCGCCCAGGGCCGCCGCGAGCGCCGCCCGGTCCAGGGGGCCGGACAGCCTGAGCGCCCAGGGGATGTTGTACGTCGCGCCGGGGCCCTCCATCTGGTCCAGGAACCAGAGCCGCTGCTGCGCGAAGGACAGCGGCACCCGCCCGGGACGTGCCACGGCGGTGAGCTTCCGCTGCGCCCGGGCGGCGTCGCCGAGGCGGCCCGCCAGGGAGGCCACCGTTGGCGCCTCGAACAGGGTCCGCAGCTCCATCTCGACGCCCAGCCGACCCCGGACACGGGCGGCCAGCCGGGTGGCCAGCAGAGAGTGCCCGCCCAGGTCGAAGAAACTGTCGTCGACGCCCACTGCGGGCAGCCCGAGGACGTCGGCGAACAGGCCGGCGAGCACCCCCTCCTGCGGAGTCCGTGGCTCCCGGCCGCCGCCCGGGGTGAACTCCGGGACGGGAAGCGCGCGCCTGTCCAGCTTGCCGTTCGTCGTGAGCGGCAGCGTGCCGAGGACGACGAAGGCGGCCGGGACCATGTACTCCGGCAGCCTTTCGCGTAGCCGTTCGCGTAGCTCCTCCGCCGCGAGGGTCCACCCGGCCGCGGGCACCACGTACGCGACGAGCCGGGTGTCGTCGGCGCGGTCCCGGCGTGCGACGACCGCGGCCTGGGCGACGTCCGGGTGCTCCGCGAGCACGGCCTCGATCTCACCCGGTTCGATGCGGAAACCGCGGACCTTGACCTGGTCGTCGGCACGGCCGACGAACTCCAGGCCGCCGGCCGCGTTCCGACGCACCACGTCGCCCGTGCGGTACATCCGCTCTCCGGCCGGCCCGTGGGGGTCGGCCACGAACCGCGCAGCGGTCAGACCCGGTCGGTGCAGATACCCGCGGGCCAGGCCCGCCCCGGCGACGTACAGCTCTCCCGGCACACAGGGCGGGACCGGCTGCAGGGCCGCGTCGAGAACGTAGGTGCGCAGGTCGGGGATCGGCTCGCCGATCACACTGGCCGTGGCTTCGGCGGCGGTGCGCCGATCCAGGGAGACGTGGGTGACGTGCACCGTCGTCTCGGTGATGCCGTACATGTTCACCAGGACCGGCACGTCGTCGGCGTGGCGCTCGTACCAGTCGGCGAGGCGTCCGAGGTCCAGTGCCTCGCCGCCGAAGACGACGGTGCGCAGGGCCAGGCAGGCCCCTGTCTCCGGCTGCTCCCGGTCCGCCTGCATCAGCTGGTGGAACGCGGACGGCGTCTGGTTGAGCACGGTGACGCCTTCCCGTACGAGCAGCTCCAGGAACCCGCGCGGGGAGCGGCTCACGTCGTGGGGCACGACGACCAGGCGGCCGCCGTGGAGAAGCGCGCCCCAGAGTTCCCAGACGGAGAAGTCGAAGGCGTACGAATGGAACAGCGTCCACACGTCGTCGGCGCCGAACCCGAACCACTCACGGGTGGCCGAGAAGAGCCGTACGACGTTCCGGTGCGGGACAACAACGCCCTTGGGCTGTCCCGTCGAGCCGGAGGTGTAGATGACGTAGGCGGTGTTCTGCGGCGCAACGGCGGTGACCGGGTCGGTGTCCGGGCAGGCGGCCAGGGCGGTGACCGTCGCGGGGTCGTCGAGCAGCAGCCGCCCCGTTCCTTCCCCGCCGGGCAGGGCATCGGCGGTCGAGGACGTGGTGACGAGCAGCGCCGGGCCGGCGTCGTCGAGCACGGCTGCGATGCGGGCGGGCGGATACTCCGGGTCCACCGGCAGGTACGCCGCTCCGGACTTGAGGACGCCGAGGACGGCGACGACGAGGTCGGCGGAGCGCGGCAGGGCCAGCGCCACCAGCTTCTCGGGGCCCGCGCCGCGCGCGATCAGGGCGTGCGCGAGCCGGTTCGCCCGGCTGTTGAGTTCCGCGTACGTGAGGGTGGTGTCGCCGCTGACGACGGCCACGGCGTCCGGCGTCGCCGCCGCCCGGGTCTCGAACAGTGCCGTGACGGTGGTGTCGGCAGCCTCGGCAGGCGCGGTGCGGGCGGGGGCCAGGAGCTGCCGCCGCTCCTGCGCGGACATGACGGCGACCTCACGGAGGGGCCGGTCCGGTTCGGCCGTGACGGCCTCCAGAACCCTCACCCAGCGTGCCACGAGCGACTCGACCGTCCGGGCGTCGAACACGTCGGCCGCGTAGTCGACGATGCAGTCGAGGCCGCCCGGGCCGCCGTCGGCAGTGTGCCGTTCGGTCGCTGCGAAGAACAGGTCGAACTTGGCGGTCCCTGTGGAGACGGGCACGGAGGACAACCGGAGCCCGGGGAGTTCGAAGTCGCCGGCGGGTGCGTTCTGCAGGGCGAACATCACCTGGAACAGGGGGTGGTGGGCCAGTGACCGGACCGGGCTGAGTGCCTCGACGAGGTGCTCGAACGGCAGGTCCTGGTGGGCGTAGGCGGCGAGCGCGTTCTCCCGGACCCGCTCCAGCAGGTCGCGGAAGTTCGGATCTCCCGAAAGGTCCGTCCGCAGCACGAGTGTGTTGACGAAGAAACCGACGACGTCGTCCGCGGCCGCGTCGGTCCGCCCCGCCACCGGCGTACCCACCGTGATGTCGGTGCCGGCACCGTGCTTGCCGAGGAGCGTGGCGAGTCCCGCCTGGAGCACCATGAAGAGGCTGGAGCCGGTGTCCCGTGCCAGCGCGCCCAGGGCCTGCTGCAGCCGCGGCTCGATCCGCACCGTCACCCTGCCACCGCGGTGGGACGCGACCGCGGGCCGCGGCCGGTCGAACGGCAGCTCCAGCTGATCCGGCGCCCCGGCCAGTGCCTCGGTCCAGTAGGCGAGTTGACGGACGAGGAGGCTGTCCGGGTCGTCGGCGTCACCGAGGAGGTCACGCTGCCAGAGGGTGTAGTCGGCGTACTGCACCGCGAGCGGCGCCCACTGCGGCTTACCTCCCCCTGCGCGTGCCGCGTAGGCAGTGGTCAGGTCACGGGAGAGCGGACCCATGGACCAGCCGTCACCCGCGATGTGATGCACCACCACCAGCAGGACGTGCTCCTCCGGGGCGATCGCGAACAGCTCCGCCCGCAGCGGGGCCTCGGCCGACAGGTCGAACGCGTACCGCGCCGCCTCCGCCAGCCGAGCATCGAGCTCCCGCTCGCATGTCTCGGTCACCCGCAGCCGCGGCCACGCCGCCTCCGCGTCCAGCACCCACTGGCACGGCACACCGTCCACCTCGGCGAACACCGTCCGCAGGCTCTCGTGCCGCGCCACCACGTCCACCAGCGCCGCCTGCAGCGCCGCCCGGTCCAGCTCCCCCGACAACCGCAGCGCCAGCGGGATGTTGTACGTCGCGCTCGGGCCCTCCAGCTGGTGCAGGAACCACAGCCGCCGCTGCGCGAACGACAACGGAACGACGTCGGGACGCTCGCGGACCGCCAGAGCGGGCCTGGCCGTGTCGGCACCTTCCATGCAGGCCGTCAGCGAGGCGACCGTCGGTGCCTCGAAGAGGGTCCGTAGTCCCACTTCCACGCCGAAGGACGTACGGATGCGGGCGATGAGGCGGGTGGCGAGGAGGGAGTGTCCGCCCAGGTCGAAGAAGCTGTCGTCGATGCCGATGCCGGGCACCCCCAGCACCTCGGCGAACAGCTCCGCCAGCACCTGCTCGCGCGGGGTACGAGGCACCCTGCTCCGCTCCCCGGTGCCGAACTCCGGGTCCGGCAGCGCCGCCCGGTCCAGCTTCCCGCTCGGCGTCAGCGGCAGCCCTTCCAGCACCACGAACGCCGCCGGAACCATGTACTGCGGCAACCGCTCACGGACATGTGCCCGCACCCCCTCCGAATCCACAGCAGCGCCCACGCAGGCCGGCACGAGGTAACCGACAAGACGCTCCTCGCGGACCACAACCGCACACCGCCCGACATCCCGATGGGCGCACAGCACCGCCTCGACCTCACCAGGCTCGATACGGAAACCACGCACCTTCACCTGCTCGTCGACACGCCCCACGAACTCCAGACAACCGTCCCCACGCCACCGCACCAGATCACCCGTGCGGTACATCCGCGAACCCACCGGCCCGAACGGATCCGCCACGAACCGCTCCGCCGTCAACCCAGGACGATTCAGATACCCACGCGCCAAACCCCCACCGGCAACGTACAACTCACCCGCAACACCCGCCGGAACCAGCCGCAGACCACCGTCCAGCACATACACCCGCGTATTCACCACCGGACGCCCGATCGGCGGCACCCCCGACCCCGGCGACAACGCATCACTCATCGTCGCGCACACCGTCGCCTCGGTCGGACCATACGCATTGATCATCCGACGGCCCCCCGCCCAACGATCCACCAACTCCGCCGAACACGCCTCACCCGCGACGACCAGGGTGCGTGCGTTCAGCCCGCCCTCCGGCACGGCCGCCAGCACCGACGGCACTACGGTGACATGCGTGATCCCGGCCGACGGGTCGGTGAGTGCCTCGAGCGGAGACCCCGGCGGCGGCAGTACCACCGCGGCGCCGGCCAGCAGCGCGGTGTACAGCTCGGACACCGAGGCGTCGAAGCTCGGCGACGCGAACTGCAGCACCCGGCTGTCGGAATCGACGGCGAACCGCTCCACCTGCGCCGCCACCAGCCCGGCGATACCGGCGTGGCTGACCACCACGCCCTTCGGCCGTCCCGTCGAACCCGACGTGTAGATCACATACGCCGGATGACGCGGATCCAGCCCCACCCCCGGATCCGACTCCGGATACCCGGCCGTCTCCGACACGAAAGCCGCATCCTCCACGACCAGCACCGGCCGGGCATCATCCAGCATGAACGCGATCCGCGACGCCGGATACCCCGGGTCCACCGGCAAGTACGCCGCGCCCGCCTTCATCACGCCCAGCATCGCCACGACCAGCTCCACCGACCGCGGCAGAACCAGCGCCACCACACGCTCCGGCCCCACCCCACGCTCCACCAGCACATGCGCAAACCGATTCGCCCGAGCGTCAAGCTCGGCATACGTCAACGACGTGTCCCCCGCCACGAGGGCCACCGCACCCGGCGCCGCCCGCACCCGCCCCGCGAAGAGCGCGGGCAACGGAACGGCATCCACGGACAGCGACGTGTCGTTGTACTCCTCCAGCAGCCGATGCCTCTCCTCTGCCGACAGCACCTCGATCGCGCCGACCGACAGCTCCGGGGCGACAGCCGCGAGACCCTCGAGGAGCCTCATCAGCCGCTCCTGGTGGGCCTTGAGGGTCGCGTCGTCGTACCGGGTGCTGTCGCCCCTCAGTGCGATGCGGGGCGCGGACCCGTCACGCCTGTCCCATGCAACGACCGCCAGGTCGGAGACGGCGAGGGCCGAGAGGTTGTGCGCGGTGGCGTGGTGGCCGGCGAACCGCAGGTCGTAGTCGAAGGACATGATGTTGACGACTGGCGAGAAGGCCGTGCCGATGGTGCCGGGCAGCGACAGATCCCGGTGGAGGTCCTCGCCGCGGTACCGCTGGTGTGCGACGGCATCGCGGACCTCGTCGACGACGTGGGCAACCAGTTCTGCCACCGTCATGTCCGGCCGGACGGACAGCCGCAGCGGCACCACGTTGGAGACCGCACCGGGCACGCGGGTGAGGACGGGATCCCGGCGCGCGGAGACGGCGAGTCCCAGCACAACGTCCGGCGAGCCCGTGAGGCGGTGCACGTACAGGGCCGTCGCCGCGATGAGGAGCCGGGACCAGCGCACCCCGGCCCGCTCGGCCGCCGCCGTCAGGTTGTCCGGCCGCTCCGGTGCCACCGGTTCGGTCCCGCGTACCGTGCCGTTGGCCAGCATTTCGGGTGTCCGGCCCGAAAACGTGGTGACCTCCGGCAGGTCGGCGAAACGCGACGTCCAGTAGGAACGATCGGCTGCGAACCGTTCGGAGGCGCGGTAGGCGGAATCGCTTTCCAGCAGGTCCCGGAAGGGTCCGAATACGGCCTGTTCGGCCGGCCGTCCCTCCATCAGCGCCGTGTACGTGTCCGCGACCGCGCGGGCGATGAGGGAATAGCCGTACCCATCCATCACGATGTGGTGATAGGCGTGGTACCACAGATATAGATCCGTCCGGAGTTTCAGAAGTGTGTGACGGAACAACGGCCCACGGGCGAGATCCATCGGACGGGACATGTCGGCGGCCATCCATCGGCGCGCCGCCGCGCCCGGGTTGTCGTCCGCGCTGACATCGACGACCGGGAATTCCCAGTCCCCCGGCGAGTGGACGACCTGCACCGGCCCGTCCTCCCCGAACCGTCCCTCCTGGTCGTCCGGGAAGCGGACATGCAGGGCTTCGGCCTGCGCGACGACCGCGCGCAGCGCGGTGGAGAAGACATCCACGTCGACAGGTCCGTGGATTTCCAGGTACTCGCCGATACGATAGGCCGCATTATCCCCACCGGCGCATTGTTCAGCGAACCAGATTTCACGCTGAGCGGCCGTCAGAGGACGTGCGACCTCGTCGCGACGAGACATGGGGGTACCTTCCGGAGAATTACTGCCGTGGGCACTGCACGTCCCGGCCGCGGCCGCCTCGGAGTGCCTTGCAATGTGGTGAACTGCGGCTCGGCCCGGTGCGTTTATGCGACCTTGTCGCCGGCCTGAAGCTGCCAGAGGGATGCATACAAGCCGTCACGTCCAAGGAGATCGGCATGGGTGCCCTCCTCCGCCACCACACCGCCCTTGTCGAGGACGTGGATCCAGTCGGCCTGACGGATCGTGGACAGACGGTGCGCGATGACGACCAGGGTGCGGTCGGCGGCAAAGACCTTGAGGGCGCGCTGGATGGCCGCCTCGGTCTCGTTGTCAACCGCGGAGGTGGCCTCGTCGAGGATGACGACAGGGGAGTCCTTGAGGATGGCCCGGGCCAGGGCGATGCGTTGCCTCTGCCCGCCGGACAGTGCGGCGCCGCGCTCGCCGATGGGAGTGTCGTACCGCATCGGCATGGCCTCGATGAAGCCGTGGGCCTCGGCCATGCGTGCGGCCTCGACCACGCGGTCGTGGGTCGCGTCGAAGGTGCCGTAGCGGATGTTCTCCTCGACGGTCCCGTCGAAGAGGAACGGGTCCTGGGCCACGAACCCGACCGCTCTGCGTACGTCCTTGCGAGGCAGATCGCAGATGTCCTGCCCGTCGATCAGCACCCGGCCGGATCCTGCGTCCTGGAAACGCATGATCAGCTTGGCGACGGTGGTCTTGCCGGACCCCGTGGCGCCCACGATGCCGGTGACCCTGCCCGGCGCGATGCGCAGGGAGAGGTTCTCCAGGGCGGGCGGGCGTCCGGGGTAGGCGAATGTCACCTGGTCGAGGACGATGTCGCCCGAGACGTCGCGGGGGTCGAGCCGCTTGCCGTTGCCGTCCGGTTCCACGGGGAGACCGCGAAGGCGCTCCACCCGATCGAAGGCCACGAGAGTGCGCTGGTACTGGTCGACCGTGCCCCCGAGCCGGGTGAGCCGCCACAGCACCTGCTGGGGCAGCCCGATCAGCGGGCTGAACACCTCGAAGCACAGTGTGCCGTTCAGCACGGCACGGCCGCCCAGCAGCATCATGCCCGCCATGGAAGCGGTGGTGCACACGCGCACGTTCTCCGTGTGCTGCACGGTGCTGCGGTCGGTGCGGTGGTTGCTGCGCCGGTAGGTCTCGCTGAGGTCCCGGATGCGCTCCGCCTCGTAGTCCTCCGCGCAGAAGCTCTTGACCGTGGCGCTCGCCTCCAGGCTGTTGACCAGCCGGCTGTGCAGCTTCGTGCGGTTCTCGTTGGAGACGGCGTAGTCGGCGGCGACGCGGTCGTGGTAGTGGAAGGAGAGCCAGGCCACGATCGGTACGGGCAGGAAGGCGATCCAGGCGATCTGCGGGGCGAGCGTCAGGAAGACGGGTACCAGGACCAGGAAGCTGGTGACGATCTGGACCACTTCGTTCGCCGAGTGGGCGAAGAAGTTGCCAAGCTGGTTGACGTCGTCGGTCAGCGCGCCGGCGATCCGGGTCGTCCGTTCGCCTTCCAGGTGGCGCAGTTCCAAGTGCTGGACGTGCGCGTAGGTCTCGTTGCGCCAGTCGTGCTGGACGGCCTGGCCGAGCCCGCGCCACTCCATGCCCGAGGCGTACGACAGGCCGGCCACGGCGAGGCAGACGAGGGCCGTCACTCCGGCGAGGAACCACAGCTGAGTCGCCGCGCCGACGAGGCCCATCCGCGTCAGCAAGGCACTCTCGCCCTTGATGAGGACGACGGCGATCCAGCCGATGAAAAGGCTCAGCGCCATCTCGGTGATCTGGCATACCGCGGACAGCACGGACGCCAGGACGAGCCGCGGTCGGTGTCGTCCCACGATGCGGAGCAGCGGGTGGGAGGCGCGCTCGTGTTCACCGTCGTCGGCGTGTTCCCTGGCGGGAACGGACCGGCGCCAGGCGCGCCGGATGATCAGGGCCGTCGCCGTGACCACGCCCCCGAAGGCCAGCAGCGACTTGTTCAGCACCGTCCTGGCTCCGACGGCGAGCACGGCCGCCGCCCCGCCGGCCACAGCGATCCCTGAAGCTGTACCACGGGACACCGCTGGTGCGTCGGCCTTGGGAGGACGCGTGCTCCCGTCGGTCACAGTGTCCGTGCCGACCACGAGTTTCCCAACGCTCTCGGCGACGAGAGCGACGGCCCTTCGCACCAGGTGCGCAACGTCCGCCGAACTCACCGTCGCGTCGTGGAGGACGAGGACTCCCCCGGTCACCGGATTCACCTGGGCCCTCGTAACGCCCCTGCTTCTGCTGAGTGCCGCCTCCAGAATTCTCGCCAGACGGGGTCGCCTCAAGACCAGCCCGGCCTCCCAGCGCTGACGGCCGGGAATGACCGATCGCGCCTTGACACCGGCGTAAATGGGCGGGCGCACTACCGCGTCCGTGAGAGTTGCCATAAGAGACAGTCACCTGTTTGTCAGCGGTTCGCCTTCGCCACCGAGGAGAACCATGGAGAAATGGGAGATTGAAAAAGAAACGCTCTGCTCCGACATAAGAAGCCCGCCGCAGCCACGGTCGTCTGCACGGCGGGGGCACCCCTTCCGGGCGTTCCCCCAACCGGCAGCCCGTGGAGGGTGCGGCCGCGACACCGGGGTGACCCGGCTCAGTTCCCCTTGGCGGCGATGGTGGCCGCACGCGGCTTTGCGCTGCCCTTGGCCTCACGCGCTCCGTGGGGCGCGGCGTCCCCATCGCCGCCGGCGTCATCGTGGCCCTCGACCTCGCCGTCGGAGTGGAGGCGCGCGTCCCTCGCCATCTGCGCGGCGATCACCTCGGCGCTCACCTCGGCGGCGAGGTCCTGGATGCCCTCATTGGCTTCACTGGCGGCGCGCTTGACTTCCAGCACCAGGCCGACCGAGGTCTTGACGATCCCTCGCAGCAGCGGCTTGGCAACGCGCCTGGCCAGGGGGGCTGCGATGAGACCGATCAGGAAAGGCGGTACTACAGGCGGCATGTGTGAACCTCTCTTTTTGTGCGCCGGGCAGCTGCCCACCGCTGTACGCATCTGAAAAGGCGCAGGGGTCAGCGGCAGGGGGCACCCTGCCGGAATTCGCGCCGCACGTGCGATGGACGGCTGTCACCGGCACGGATCACGGAAGAACTCACCGCTTCTCCCTGTGGATTCCTGGCCGGCGCGGCACCACCGTCGACTACGTCACGACTGTGCTTTTCCCACGCCGGAAAGCTACCACCGCTGAACACACACAGTAGCCGGGGCGTTACAGCCGAACCCAAATGGAAGCGGGTGCTTTCATCCGTTTCGAGTAGCCGGGCCGCGGAATTCCGCGACTTCCTTGCCAGGGCCCGGCGCGCATATCACCGCGCCGAAGGCGGTCCCGCGTCCTGTCCGTCGGCCATGGAGCGCACCACGTCGACGACGAACTCGGGAACCTCATCGGGGAAATCGTGGCCGGTGCCCTCCGGGGTCAGGACCCTCCATGCCCTGCTGGAAGTGGTGAGATACCGGCCCCGGACCGTCGTGTAGAAGCGGCGCAGCCTGATGGACTCATCGGGGTTCCCCGTCGCGGTGAGCGCCTCCTCGGCCGTCGTCAGATCACGGGGAGTCACGACCACCACCGGCAGAGTTCCGAGGTCCCCGTCGTGCAGCGCGGTCTGCCAGCCCACCCTGGCCATCCCTTGGGGTGACAGCTCACGGAAGATGGACGCAGCGGCGCACGCCGCCCTGGTACGGCGCTCGATGGCGTCCAGCACACCGACTGCGCCGTCCGTCCCCGTCGAGCCTTCCCCCTGGAGGGGTGCCGTCGCACGGGCCTGGCTCTTCCCGTGGACGCCGAACAGATGGCGTACGGCCTTCCACCATTGACCGGACGCGGTGCGCCGAAGGGCAGGGACCGGCGGGCCGAAGGCGATGACGTCGGGGGGCGTGGGGTCGAGCAGGACGAGCCCGGCCACGAGGTCCGGCCGGCGTCGGGCAGCGTTTGCAACGAGCAGCCCGCCGAAGGAGTGCCCCACGAGCACGAACGGGGGCCTCTCACCGGACCTCTCCAGGGCGGTCAGCAATTCGACGGCCTCGGTCGCCGTTGTGCGGGGGAAAGGGCCCGGATCGCTCCACCCGGTGCCGGGCCGGTCGACGAGGACGGAACGTACCTCCTGTTTCATGAGGACGTGCAGGTGGTGCATGGCGTAGCCGCCGACGTGCCCACCGGGCATCCACACCACCGTGGCCCCCGCGGCGCGGTCACCCTCGGCCAGGACGTGCATGCGGTGGCCGCCGACGTCGACCATTCGCCCCGGGGGCGGATAACGCCTCGCGACCCTGCCAACATCCACGAGGTGGTGCACCGATCCCGCGCAGAGCGCGGCGGCGACGACAAGAAGGAGGGCTCCCACCACGGGAAGCCCGCCGAGGGCGACGCACCACGCCCCGGCCGTCGCGAGCGGCAGGACGACAAGGACTCCGGCCCAGTCGCGGCTGAGCAAGGTGAGCGCCAGATGGACGGCGCGGGAACTGGGACGCATCCGTTCCTCCCTCAGCACGTTGCTGTTCCGGGTGGCGCCCGTACGGGCGGCCCGGACGACCACGCGGCGTCGGCAGGGGCATCGTCGCGCGCGAAGGGCGCGACCGCCATACGACGGACGGCTTTGAGGAACGGTCCCCCACCCAAAGAGGTGAACCGGCGGCGACTTCCTGCTGGTGTGCGCCGTGGAGGGGGATCGGTGACCGGCAGCCGATGGCACGATGAGCGTCATGCAGCGTCGGCCCGCGTCGTTCCCCCCGCCGAGGAGACGGAGGCCGACGTTGGCTTTTCTTGCCGCGGCGTCGGTCCTCCTGAGCGGGTGCAGTGGCGACGCCCGGCCGACAGCGCGCTCCCCCGTCGTCGTGGACGGAACGGTCAGGGTCGCCGCCGTCTTCGAGATCCCGGACTTCCATCCGTACTCCCAGTTCGGATCGGGCGCCGCGCAGTACGCGTACGACCCGCTGGTGCACGTGACCTCGGGCGGTGAGGTGGTGCCGGGTCTGGCCACAAGCTGGCGGGCCACCTCCCGGACCGCGGACTTCACGCTTCGCCGGGGCGTGACGTGTTCGGACGGTACGGTGCTGAAGGCGTCCGACGTGGCGCGGTCGCTGACCCACGCGGCCGACCCCCGCAGCCGGTTCGTCGGCGCACGGTCAATACTGCCGAGTGTGCCGTTCACCGTGACCGCGGACGACAGAGCCGGCACGGTGTCGGTGCGAATGTCGTCCCCGTACAGCTTCGTCGTCCGGAGCGTCGGGACGCTTCCCGTGGTCTGTCCCGCAGGGCTCAGGGACCCTCATTCGCTGGCGCGGGGCACGAACGGTACGGGCCCTTACGTTCTCAGCTCCTACGCGTCCGGAGGTCCGTACGTGTTCGTGCGGCGGAAGGGCTACGCGTGGGGGCCGGGCGGCGCACGGACCGGGGTGCGGGGACAGCCGCAGAGAATCGTCCTGTCGGTGGTGTCCCAGGAGTCCACCGCGGCGAACCTGCTCCTCACCGGTGGGGTGAACATCGCACGGTTGACCGGGCCCGACCGGGCACGGCTCGCCGGGCACGGTCTGACCGCGGCGGACGTGCCCGCCGTGGTGGGGCTGACCTTCTTCAACCAGCGCCGCGGCCGCCCGCTCGGCGATCCGGCGGTCCGGCGGGCCCTCGTGGCCGCACTCGACCGCCAGGGGCTGGCCAACGTGGCCGTCGGCGGCAGCGGCCGGCCGGCGGCCGACCTCACGGCGGCCGACGCCGTCTGCCACGCGGACCTGGCCGCCGCCCACCTGCCGTCGGGCGCTGCCGCGCGGACACTGCGCGACGCGGGCTGGACGAAGGGCGCAGACGGCACGCTCGTGAAGGACGGCCGCCCGCTGCGGCTTCGCGTGATCAGCAGCCCCGACCTCGGCTCCACACTGCCGGCGGTGGGGGAGCTCATGGCCGCCACCTGGGAGGGGCTCGGCGTGCGCGTCGAGCTCGTCAGCGAGAGCCTCAACGCGCTGGTGAGCGCGATGTACCAGGACGGCAACTTCGACGTGGTGGTCGGCACCTCGCCCGGCCCCGCCCTGCCCGCAGGGCTGATCCCCTACCTCTCCGGCCCTCCCCCGGCGCGCGGGCTGAACTTCGCCCGCATCGCCAACCCGACCTACGCCCGATTGGTGGCGCAGGCCCTCCGTGAGCCCGAGGAGGCCTCGTGCCCGACCTGGAAACGGGCCACGGCGGAGGTGTTCCGGGCCGCGGACGCCCTGCCTGTCGCGGACGGCACCAGCACTGTGTACGGATACCGGACCACGTTCTCCACGGGTTCCGGCGGCGATGTCGTGCCCACCAGCATCCGACTTCACCGCTAGCCGGAGGTTCACGCATGTCCACCGTGTCCCGGCGGCTCGCCGCCATGAGGAGGCGTCACCCCTGGCCGGTGTTCTGCTGCCGGCGCGCAGCGCGACTGGCCGTCTCGCTCTTCCTCGTCGTCACCGGGTCGTTCGTGATGATCCGGATGGTCCCGGGCGACCCGGTGCGCGCTGCGCTCGGCGTGGACGCGGCAGCTGACCTCGTGGCGGCGCGGCGGCACGAACTGGGCCTGGACCAGGACCTGACGAACCAGTACGTCCGCTATCTGAGCGACCTGGCCCAGGGACGGCTGGGGGTGTCACTGGTGACCGGCGAGCCCGTCGCCGAGCTGGTCCGGTCGCGGCTGCCGGCGACACTGGAGATCGCGTTCCTGGCGTTCGGCTGTGCGCTGGCCGTCGCTCTGCCGTTGGGGCTGGCCGCGGCGGTCCTCACGCGGGACGGTCGGCGTCCCCGCGCGGAGACGGGGTTCACCGCCGCGACGGGCCTGGTGGCGGCACTGCCCGATTTCGTCCTCGCCGCGGGACTGACGGCCGCGTTCGCGGTGGGGCTGCGGCTGTTCCCCGTCGCTGGTGACGCCACGGCGGCCTCGTACGTCCTCCCCGTGCTGGCACTCGCGCTCGCCCCGGCCGCCGCCCTGACGCGGCTCGTGCGCGCGGAGACACTGAAGGTGCTGGGTGAGGAGTATGTGCGGACAGCGCGGGCCAAGCGCCTGCCCGCGGCGTACGTTCATGTGCGCCACGTGGCGCCGAACATGCTGACCGCGACCCTGACCGTCGCGGGCAGCCTGCTGCCGGCCATGATCGCCGGTACCGTCCTCGTCGAGAAGGTGTTCGCGTGGCCGGGCATCGGGTCAGCGGTCGCCCAGTCGATCGTCGCCCAGGACTACGCGGTCGTACAAGCGGCCGTGCTCATCCTCGGTTCGTCCGTGCTCGTCGCCGGCTTCGCGGTCGACGTACTACTGGCGCTGCTCGATCCCCGCTCCGCCATCCGGGAGACCTGAAGACATGACATCCCCGCCCCGGACGCGTTGCCCGGCCGTGCCGCCGGCCTCATATGCGTCGCCGCGTCTGCCCCCCACAGCCTTTCTGGCCGTGTTGATGCTGGGGACACTGGTCGTGGCGGCCGCCCTGGGGCCGATGATCTGGGGGCCCCCGGCGGAACATGTCAACCCGTCGGACGTGCTTCGTGGGCCCTCCCCCGCCCATCCCCTCGGCACCGACCACTTGGGGCGCGACCTGCTCGCCCGGGTGCTCGCCGCGACGCGGCTCTCGCTGCTGCTCGCGCTGGCGGCGACGCTGCTGGGGGCGGTGGCGGGCATCGGTCTCGGCGCCTTCACCGCCGTCGTCGGCCGCCGTGCCCGGCGGCGGCTCGGCGCGCTCATCAGCCTCCTGCTGGCCCTCCCCGCCCTGCTCGTCGCGGTCTTCCTCGCCGTCGTCCTCGGGGCGGGGCCGGTCGGGGCCGTGTGCGCCCTGGCTGTCGCCTCGGTGCCCGGGTTCGCCCGGCTCGCACAGACACTGGCGGCCGGGGTCGCCGGCACCGACCATCTGGCGGCGGCCCGCGTGCTGGGCCTGCGCGGCCACCGGTTGCTGCTGCGGCACGTGCTGCCCAACATGGCCGAACCACTGGCACTCAACGTGACGACGGCGGCAGGCGCGGCGCTCGTCGCCCTGTCCGGGCTGAGCTTCCTGGGGCTCGGTGTCCAGGCGCCGGCCTACGACTGGGGGCTCCTGCTCAGCCAGGGGCTGGACCGCATCTATGTCGACCCCGTGCCGGCGGTGGCGCCGGGCGTCGCCATCGTGTACGCGGGGCTGACCTTCCAATTGCTCGGTGAGGCGCTGGCCGCACGACTGGCCCGGCGGCCCGGCGGCCCGATGCCGGCGGGCACCCCCGAAGAGTCGGCGCCCGCACAGGATGTGCCGCCCGTCGACGACGAGGTTCTTCGCGTCCAGAACCTACGGATCCGCATCCCGACGGCGGACGGGGCTCTGCACCCCGTAAAGGATGTCAGTCTGACACTGGGACGCGGCGAGATCGTCGGCATCGTCGGAGAGTCCGGCTCCGGAAAGTCGCTGACCGCGATGGCGATCGCGGACCTGCTGCCGTCGCAGGCACACGCCACGTGGGGCACCCACCGGTTCCTCGGCGACGACGTCGCCGCACTGACGCAGAAGCAGCGTCGCGCGCAGCTGGCCACCGGCATGGCGGTGGTCTTCCAGAACCCTGCCTCCGCCCTCAACCCTTCACTGCGCATCTCGACACAGCTCACCGAGGCGGTAAGGACCCACCTCGGTGTGTCCCGGGCAGAGGCACTCGATCGCGCCGTGGAGATGCTGCGCCGGGTCTCGCTGCCATGCACGCACAGGTTCCTGGGGTCCCGCCCTCACCAACTGTCGGGCGGACAGCGACAACGAATTCTGATCGCGGCCGCGTTGATGACGGACCCCGATCTGATCATCGCGGACGAGCCGACGACAGCACTCGACGTCACCGTACAGCGGCACATCGTCGGTCTCCTCTCGGACATCCGGCACAACGCCGGCACCGCGATCCTGTTCGTCAGCCATGACATCGCCCTGGTGGCGGAGCTGTGTGACCGGGTGCTGGTGATGCACGAAGGACTCGTCGTGGAAAGCTTGCCGGCCTCGCACCTCGCAACCGGTGCCCGGCACCCGTACACGCGCGCGCTCGTCGCGTCCGTACCCGACCTGGTCGGGGACGACGACGTATCACTGCCTGACGCGGAACATCCGCCGGCCGGGGCACCGCAGTCGGCTCAGGGGTGTCTGTACCTGAACCGCTGCGTGCTCCGGCAGGACCAGTGCCTCAAGGAGCGCCCCGTGCTGTCCGCCGTCGCCGCCCACCACGCGGCCGCGTGCTGGAAACCCTGGCCCGGCGCATCACCAGAACCCGTCCGGGAGGTGCCATGACGGCGCTGTCTCTGTACGACGTCACCGTTCGGCACCATCAGCCGGGGGCCGTGGTCACCGCGGTGGACGGGGTCTCGCTGGAGGTTCCTTCCGGCGGCGCCGTGGGGCTGGTGGGCGAGTCCGGCTGCGGCAAGTCGAGTCTGGCCCGCGCGATCGTGGGGCTGACACCGTACGACGGGCGCATTCTGCTCGACGGGCACGAGGTCCGGACGAGAACGCTGCGCGACCGGCGCCGGCTCGGACAGCTTGTCCAGATGGTGTTCCAGGACCCGGACACGGCACTGGACCCGAGAATGACGGTGCGTCAGACCCTGATGGAAGCACTGTCCGTCGGCCGACGGACGTCCGGGCTTCCGCGGATGGAACAGGTCGTCGAGCTCCTCACCACGGTCGGACTCCCGACCGACCTCACCGACCGTCTGCCGTCCCGGCTGTCGGGCGGACAGCGGCAGCGTGTGGCGATCGCCCGAGCCCTCGCCGTCGGGCCCGGGGTAGTGGTCGCCGACGAGGTCACGTCAGCGCTCGACGCGACCGCCCAGGCGTCGGTCCTCGGTCTGCTGCGCGGTCTGCGCGCCCGGCTCGGCCTGTCCCTGCTCTTCATCAGTCACGACCTCGCCGCCGTCCGGTGCGTGGCGGACATCATCGCGGTGATGTACCTCGGGCGCATCGTGGAGACGGCACCGACCGAGACTCTGCTCCGCCACCCCCGGCACCCGTACACGCAGGCACTGCTGGCCTCCGTGCCGTGCCTGCGTGGGCCTCGGCGGATCCTGGACGAGCCGGTTCTGCCGCAGTGGGCCGCCGACCCACTGTTTCCTCCACCCGGATGCCGTTTCCACCCACGCTGCCCCGTCGGGCCCCGCCGACTGCCCGAGCGGACGCTCTGTGCCACTGCTGCCCCCGGGCAGACACCCGTCGATCACGACCAGCGGCACCACGTGGCCTGCCATTTCCCCGTAGCACCGGACAGCCGCCTCCGATGAGCCGCAGGCGTGCGGGCCATTGCCGGGGAGCCGCGGTGGCCCAGGGGTGCCCCTGGCAACTCCTTCGCCACTCTCAGTCCCCGTTGTCTCCTGCGCTGTCACGCCTACGCCAGCAGCAACGCGCCTACCGGGCACGGACATTGTGCCCGTCGCGGAGCGCACCGGGGGAGCCGCACACCGACCCGGCGAACCAGAAAGCCCGCGTGCGGCAGGGCAGCCTCGCGGCGACCGGCCGGGACACCGCGACGGTGGCGCGTGTCAAACTGCGCCGAACTACGCAAGTCCGGCAAGCGGGTTTCGCGGTGTCGTCCGGCCCTGGATCAGCCCACGCACGCCCGTCATGGTTGCGCCACGCACACCCGGTCGTCGAACTGTGGTGTCCCAGCACATGTGCCCCTGACCTGCGCGTTCCTACGGTGTGGCGACAAACAGACGTCCCCGCCAACTGTCCGGAAGTGGTGTCCATGGCCGCCCCCGCAACCGCTCCACCAGCTCCCAGTTCACTCAAGCGCATCGTCGCCGCGAGCCTCATCGGCACCACCATCGAGTGGTACGACTTCTTCCTCTACGGATCGGCCGCTGCGCTGGTCTTCAACAAGCTGTTCTTCCCCGGCTCCGACCCGCTCGTCGGAACCCTGCTCTCCTTCCTCACCTACGCCGTCGGGTTCGCCGCCCGCCCCCTCGGTGCGCTGGTCTTCGGGCACTACGGCGACCGGCTCGGCCGTAAGAAGCTGCTGGTGCTGAGCCTTCTGCTGATGGGTGGGGCGACCTTCGCGATCGGGCTGCTGCCGACGCATGCCACCGTCGGGAGCGCCGCGCCCGTGCTGCTCACCGCGCTGCGGCTGGTGCAGGGATTCGCGCTCGGCGGTGAGTGGGGCGGTGCCGTGCTGCTCGTGTCGGAGCACGGGGACGCCAAACGGCGCGGGTTCTGGGCGTCCTGGCCGCAGACCGGCGCTCCGGCCGGGCAGTTGCTCGCCACCGGGGTGCTGTCGGCGCTCACTGCGCTGCTCTCGGACGCCGCGTTCACCTCATGGGGCTGGCGCATACCCTTCCTCCTCTCCGGTGTGCTGGTGATCGTCGGTCTGTGGATTCGTCTCTCTGTCGATGAATCACCGGTCTTCAAGGCCGCGCTGGCACAGGCCGAGGAGCGCAAGGCCGTGGCCGGGCAGGCCGAGAAGATGCCGCTCGTCGCTGTGCTTCGGCACCACTGGCGCGATGTGCTGGTCGCGATGGGCGCCCGCATGGCGGAGAACATCAGCTACTACGTCATCACCGCCTTCATCCTCGTGTACACGACGACCGCCGTGGAGATGAGCAAGCAGACCGCGCTCAATGCCGTACTCATCGCCTCAGCCGTGCACTTCGCGGTCATCCCGGCGTGGGGCGCGCTCTCGGACCGGATCGGGCGCAGGCCGGTGTATCTCATCGGCGCGATCGGCGTCGGCGCATGGATGTTCCCGTTCTTCTCGCTCATCGACACCGGCAGCTTCGGCAATCTGCTGCTCGCCGTCACGGTCGGGCTGGTGTTCCACGGAGCGATGTACGCACCGCAGGCCGCCTTCTTCTCCGAGATGTTCGCGACCCGCATGCGGTACTCCGGTGCCTCCATCGGCGCGCAGTTCTCCTCGGTCGCGGCCGGTGCCCCGGCGCCGCTGATCGCCACCGCGCTGCTCGCCGACTACGACTCGTCGACCCCGATCGCCCTGTATGTGATCGCCGCGGCGCTGATCACGGTGGTGGCCATCGGGTGTGCCCGCGAGACCCGGCAGCGGGACCTGAACGCTGTCGAGGCGGAGCCGGCGGAGGAAACGCCCGCTGCCCGCCCGGCGGATGTGCGCACCGCCTGACGGACGCAGGACACGGACTCCCGTCTGCCGCGCGGACTCCCGAGGGGGTCCGCGCGGCGGCGCGTCCGGCTCATCGGGCGACCGGGACGGACATGGCGTGCAGACGCAGCGCCAGCTGGATCTCGAGCGCACGGCCGGGTGACTGCCAGTCGGGGCCGAGCAGCCGGCCTATTCGCTCCAGGCGCTGGGCCACGGTGTTCACATGAACGTGCAGATCGTCCTTCGTACGGGCAGGGCTCATGCCGCTCGCGAAGTACGCGTCGAGCGTGCGCACCAGGTCCGTGCCGCGCTTGCGGTCGTACTCGACGACCTCGCCCATCGTCCTCCGGACGAAACCCTCAATGTCGCCGGGGTCGGCGAGCAGCAGACCGAGGAAACCGAGGTCCTGCGCCGCGGCTCCCTGTCCGGAGCGGCCGAGCAGACGCAGAGCGTCCAGGCAGCGGCGCGCCTGTTCATACGCCCCCGCTATCGGGCCGGGATCGCCGGCGGGCGCTGCGACCGGCGAGGAAGCGCCGACCGTGACCAACTCCCTGAGCGTGCCGCCCAGTTGTCTGGCTGTCTGGCAGGCGAGATCGGAAGCGCTGTCGCGGGGGCCGAGCGGCAGCAGCAGGACGGCGCCGCCGTCGCGGGCGGCCGCCAGACCCGAGCGGGTAGCGGCCAGATGCGAGGCGGCCGACCACAGCCGCTGCCGGTCCGCGGTCTCCCGCTCCCCGGTGGCCGCCGCGTCGCTGCCGCGCCCGCCGGTGTCCCGGCCTGAGCCGTCCGCCCCGGCTGCGTCGATCCGTGCGGCCAGCACCACATGCGGCACGTCGAGATCGGCATGCAGGCGGGCCGCCCGTTCGCGCAGCAGCCGCGGGTCCCGGTCCGCCGCATCGAGCAGGTCGTCGAGCAGCTCGCCCCGTACCCGCTGTTCGGCCTCGTGGGCGGAGCGCCGGGCGAGCAGCAGAAGTGAGGTGACCATGGCGGCGCGCTCCAGGGTGCGCCGGTCGACGGGGTCGAGGTCGCGGTGCCCGCGGAGGACCAGGGCCCCCAGCAGCTCACCGCCCGCCGACACCGCGGCCACCCAGTCGTCCCCGTGCCGTATGGCGCGCCCGTCGGCGCCGGCCGCTTCGAGGTCGTCGTCCGTGAACTCGACCGTGCCGTCGAGGACTTCGGACAGCGCGGCAGCCACATCATGGACGCCGCCACCGCGCAGGACGACCTCGGTCAGCCGGTCGTGGACCTCCGACGCCCGCTCGATGACGCCACTGTGGTCCCGGATGATTTCGTTGGCCCGCTCCAGCTCGGCGAGGGCGGAGCGGGTTTCGGCCAGCAGGTTCGCGGTGTCGATGGCGACGGCGGCATGCGCGGCGAACGAGGCGAGCAGCGCGACCTGTTCCCGTTCGAAGACTCTCGCGCGGCGGTCCGCCGCGAAGAGCACGCCGATGACCTGGCTGCCGAGCATCAGCGGCACTCCGAGGATCGCGAC
The DNA here is from genome assembly GCF_026339995.1 of Streptomyces sp. NBC_01481. GTDB lineage: Bacteria > Actinomycetota > Actinomycetes > Streptomycetales > Streptomycetaceae > Streptomyces. The sequence goes on from NZ_JAPEPT010000006.1 coordinate 154,885, forward strand.
CAGGCCCTCGTCACTGACGGCCGTGTCGATCGTTCTGGTGTGCTCGAAGCGGGCGTCGTCGAAATAGCTGTCGGTGACATACGGCCGTGCGGTCTGGGCGACGAGCCCGCCGAGCCCCTCCCCCATGCCCAGTCGCAGCTGCTGGAAGCGTGCCGAGACCGAGCCTTCGGTGACACGCATATAGGTGTCGCCCGCCGACGGGTCGTTCAGGCTCAGGTAGGCGACCTCGGTGCCGAGCAGTGAGCGCGCGCGCTGCACGATCGCGCGCAGCACGGCGTCGAGATCGCGCAGTCCCGCCAGATCGTGCGCGGTCTCGAAGAGCGCGGACAGCTCGGCCTCACGCCGTCGCCGCCCCTCCAGCTCGGCCCGGACCCGCAACGCGAGCTGCTTGGCCTGGTCGAGTGCGGCGAGCTCGTCCGGTCCGGCGCCGCTCGCGCGGGCGAGCAGCAGCGGCCGGTCGTACGCTTCGGCGGCGGCACCGCGGGCGAGGAGCTCCAGGTAGGAGGCTTGATCGTGGGACATGGACACAGGATTACCTGCCGTACGGGTGGGCGCACCAGACCTGTGGACAACGAAGCCGTTGTGGACAACCTCGTCACCCACTAATGAGCGGTCCAGCCGCCGTCGAGGGTGAGCGAGGTGCCGGTGATGAAGGACGCCTGCGGGGTGCACAGATACAGCACCGCTTCGGCGACCTCCTCCGGCTCGATCAGCCGCTTGATCGCGGAGTCCTTGAGCAGTACGTCGGTGAGGACACGCTCCGCGGCCACGGAGTGGGCAGCGGCCTGGTCGGCGATCTGCCGCTCCACCAGGGGTGTGCGGACATAGCTCGGATTGACGCAGACCGATGTCACCCCGTGCGGGGCGCCTTCGAGTGCCGCGGTCTTGGAAAGCCCCTCAAGACCGTGTTTGGCGGCCACATAGGCGGACTTGAAGGCAGAGGCGCGCAGCCCATGGACGGAGGAGATATTGACGATGCGGCCCCACCCCTGCGCGTACATGTGCGGCAGCGCGCCCCTGATCAGGCGGAACGGCGCTTCCAGCATCACGGTGAGCACGGTGTGGAAGACGTCCGGCGGGAACTCCTCGATGGGCCGGACCAGTTGCAGCCCCGCGTTGTTGACCAGGATGTCGGCGCCGGCCGCGGCCGCCTCGGCCGCGTCGAGATCGGTGAGATCCAGGACGTCCGGTTCGAGGGCGCCCGCCAGCCCGTCGGCGTGCGCGGCTAGGGCGTCGAGGCCGTCGGCGTCCCGGTCGACGGCCGTGACCTTGGCTCCGGCGGCCGCCAGCCGCAGCGCACACGCCCGGCCGATACCGCCGGCCGCGCCGGTGACGAGTGCCGTACGGCCGCCGAGGTCGAGAGCGACCGAAGGGGCAGCGAGGTGGAGTGCGGGACCTGGTGTGGTGGGGGCGGTCATGCTTCGCACCCTAGGCAGTGATGATCAGCCGACCGATGTGGTCAGCGCCCATACTTCACCGCTGGGTGGTGGGTTGGAACCATGCAGGACCCTCGGTCAGGGCCTGCTTGATCCGGAAGAGGGCGAAGTCCTTGAGCTCCGGCAGGGCGTCCGCGGAGAACCACCCCACCTCCAGCGACTCGTCGTCGTTGACACGCGCCTGTCCTCCCACCGCGCGGCAGCGGAAGGTGATGTCCATGAACTGGCACCGGTCGCCGTTCGGGTAAGTGACGGGCTTGGGCAGCCCCTGGACGAGCACGACCCGTTCGGCGACACAGCGCACCGCGGTCTCCTCGTACACCTCGCGCACTGCCGTCACGGCCGGCTGCTCCCCCGGCTCGGGAATCCCGCCGATGACCGACCACTTGCCGGTGTCGACACGTCTGCCGAGCAGCACACGGCCCTTGTCGTCGAAGACGACCGCGCTGACGCCGGGCAGGAGGAGCAGCTGATGGCCCGCATCGGCCCGGATCTGGCGGATGAAGTCAGGGGTTGCCATGTACTCGACCCTAACCGGCGCCGGCTGAACTCACCGGCGGAGGCGTCCTCACGGGGGTCACCCTGTTCTCGCCGACGTCACGGTGTCCTAGCCGGCGTCGACCGTGCCTTGCCCCGCCTTCCGCAGCCTGCGGGCCTGCGCCGCACCGGCCACGGCCCAGCCCACGCCGCCGGCCGCGACCAGCAACAGAATCCGCTCGGGCCAGGTACCGAGCCGGGTCGCCGGAGTGAGCGAGGAACGCAGCGGCACCTTGGCGACCAGGGCGTCCGGCGTGAACATCTCGGTCCTCTGGACGATCTTCCCGTCCGGCATGATCACCGCGCTGACACCGCTGGTGACGGGGACGACGACGGAGCGCCCGTGCTCGACGGCCCGCACCCGCGACATGGCCAGCTGCTGATAGGTCATCTCGCTGCGGCCGAAGGTGGCGTTGTTGCTGGGTACGGAGATCAGCTGCGCGCCGTGGGTGACCGTGTCCCGCGCGGCGTCGTCGAACGCCGCCTCGAAGCAGGTGACAAGTCCGACCCTGGTGCCCGCCAGATCGAAGACACCCACCTTGTGGCCGGGGCCGAAGTCGCGCCGTACCCGGTCGACGTCGGCGCTGAAGAGCCGTACGAAGGAGCGCATCGGGATGTACTCGCCGAACGGCTGCACATGACGCTTGTCGTAGGTGTTGACGGGCCCGCCCGCCGGGTCCCATTCGATCAGGGTGTTGCGGAGCTTGCCGGTGTCGGGAGTGACGACGGCGCCCACGACGGTCGGTACCCCGATCGCCTTCACCGCCCGGTCGATCACGAGCTTGGCGTCGGGATTGCGGTACGGGTCGAGGTCCGAGGAGTTCTCGGGCCACAGCACGAAGTCCGGTTTCGCCACCTTGCCCGCCGTCACATCGGCGGCGAGCTGCTGGGTGCGGCGGGCGTGGTTGTCGAGGACGGCGCGGCGCTGGGAGTTGAAGTCGAGCCCCAGGCGCGGCACGTTGCCCTGGATCGCGGCGACGGTCGCGGTGCCGTCCTCGGCGGTGTCGTCCACGAGCGGCAGGGCGGCGAGGCTCCCGGCGACCGGGACGAGCACGGTGAGGACCGCTGCGAGCGCCGCACCGCGCGGCAGTTCGCGGGTGCGCCTGTACGCGTGAACGCGGCGGGCGGTCTCGTACAGACCGAAGCCGCACAGGACGACTGCGAAACTGAGCAGCGGTGTCCCGCCCACCGCGGCCAGCGGCAGAAAGACGCCGTCCGCCTGGCCGAAGGCGATCTTGCCCCAGGGGAAGCCGCCGAACGGCATCCGCGCGCGGGCAGCCTCGCCCACGATCCACACGCCGGCGGCCCACACCGGCCACAGGGGCAGCCGGGACACCGCGGCGATGCCCATGCAGGCGAGGGCGACGAACACGGCCTCCGCCGCCGTCAGGGCCACCCACGGCAGGGCGCCGACCTCCTCGCCCGTCCAGACGAGCAGGGGCAGCAGAAAGCCGAGGCCGGTGAGGTAGCCGAGGCCGAAGGCGGGCCGCAGCCTGCGCCCGTACAGGGTCCAGGCGAGCAGGGCGAACGCGGGCAGGGCCAGCCACCACAGGGGCCGCGGCGGGAAGCTCAGAAACAGCATCACCCCGGACAGCGCGGCGGCACCCGGCCGTACGGACCGGCGCAGCAGCGGGTGGCCTGCGGCGGTGGCGGGCTGGGGGGTGTCGACGGAGGTGACGGTGGCGCTCACCCAGCGGAGTCTACGGCGGGTTGCTGTGCTCTCGGCAGTCCGGTCCGGATCACCGGATCAGTTGACGCGTCTGCGGGTCGGGCCGCCTGCCGCCGCTGCCGCAACTCCGGGACCGCCTGCCCCCACCGCTGCCGCGACTCCGGGACCGCCTTCCGCCCCCGCTGCCGCAACGTTCCTGCGCAACCCATCCACAAACACCCGCATCTGCCGTTACCGTGTGCGCCAGTCCTGCCACCCGATCCGGTTCGGCTGCTGCGGCAGGGCCCGTCACAGGTCGGGGGGTCGACGGGATGGCTGCACCGGACAGCCGGTCCGCGGCGCGCGAGCGCGGCAGCGCGACCGACATCGCCGGCGTCGTCGTCCTCAGCGGATGTGTCGTGTGGTCGCTCGTCAGCGCGGCCGGGCGCGAGGCACGGCCTGAGGGCGTACTGCTCGCCGTGTTCGCCGTCGCCGCGGGCTACGCCTGCGGCCGTATCTGCGGCACACTCCTGCCGGTCGCCGCCCCGTCCGCGGCGGCGCTCGCCGCGCTCGGTCTGGCGCTCGCATCGCGGGAGGGCGTACCCGGTGCCAACGCGGGCGCCCCTATCCAGCCGGGTCACACCGGGGCGGCCGCCGCCCTGCTGGTACTCGCCGCGGGCGCCGGCTGCTGCGCCGCCTCCGCCGCCCGCCCGCCGGTGCTGCGTCTCGCACTGCGTCTGCTCGCTCTCGCCGTCGCCTCGACCGCGCTGGCGCTCGGTTCCGTGACCGCTTTCGCCGCCGCGATCGGCGTGCTGCTCTGCTCGCTCGCGGCGGCCCGGATGCGCTGGCGGACCCTGGCCCTCGGCGGACTCGCCGTCGCCACCGCCCTGGTCGTCGCCACCACATGGGGCGTGGCCGAGGACGCCCTGCCGGAGGGACTCACGGTCTCGCTGGAAGGCCAGCTGACCCAGAACCGCGTGGCGCTGTGGCAGGACGCGGTCACCCTCGCCAAGGAGGATCCGGTACGGGGCGTGGGCCCTGACCGCTTCGGCACGCTGAGCACCACCGCGCAGCAGTCGCTGGGCTCCGACGGCAAACCGCACTCCGCCTCGCTGCAGCAGGCGGCCGAGCAGGGTGTCGTGGGGGTGGCTCTGCTGGGGGCCGTCTTCGGCTGGTTGCTCTACGGCCTGTGGCGCTCGCCCCGGTCCACGCCCGTGGTGCTGAGCGCGGGCGCCACGTTGACGGCGCTGGCGTTCCTGGCGAGTGTCGGCAACGCTCTGAGCTTCACCCCGGTGACGGCGGGTGCGGGGCTGCTCGCAGGTCTGGCGACTGCCCGCATGCCGGGCGAGGGCAGCACGGGAGCGCAGCGGCACGCGGCACGGCAGAGGCACGCGGACAGCCCGGTGCTCTAGGGCCCTCGCGGCAGCCGGAGGCTCAGGCTTCCGCGGGCCGGCCCGCTCCGGCGCCCGCCAGGCCGAGACAGTGGCGGATCACCCTGACGGCCTCTTCCGCGTCGTCGACAGTCACGGTGAAGGTCCTGCCGTCACCCAGCGTGACGACGATGCCCTCACCCCGGCGTACGACCACGGCCGTGCCCTTCTCCGGGCGCCAGCGATAACCCCAGCCACCCCAATGCCTCGGATTGACCTTCGGGTCGAACTCCGCGCACACGACATGGGAGAGCGGGATCCTTCGCCGCGGCAGGCCCATGTAGCCGCAGCGCACCTCGACGGCATCGCGGTCCACCCGTACGGCCACATGGACGAAGGCGAGGGTCCCGTACAGGATGAACAGCCCCGCCGCGACACAGCCGATCACGGACATCAGCAGGGCGACGATGCCCGAGGTCCATGTGGAGTCGACAGCGAGCTCGACACCCAGCGCCATGCAGGCCGCGCCCGCCGCGGCGAGCAGCCACTGAATGCGGTTGGTGGCACGCCCGGTCCAGACCGCTGGCCGCGGCTCCACGGTGGGCGACAAGTCGTGGGGGTGGTCCGTCATGGACGCAGAGTACCGAGCTTCCGACGGCTCGGCAGAGACTCGGGAATCGAGATCGGGCCAAGGACGGGGGCGGCTCGCGGGCGAGGGCGGCGGGCCGGACGGGCGGTCACCGTCAGTGTGCGGGGGTCACTGCCTGAAGCAGACGGCCTTCGGCATAGCTCATCGACTGCCCGGGAAGAGCGGACTCACGGCCGCTGAGCAGCACCGTGAGCCGGTTTCCCGGAGTGGCGTCAGGGGCGGGCAGTTCGCCGATACGACGCAGCGCCTGCGCCGCGACGGCCTCGGCCGAACCGTGCAGGACAACCTGCCCGCCGACAGCTGCCCTGATGCGGTCGGCGACCAGCTCGTAATGGGTGCAGCCCAGGACGACGGCCCTTACATCGCCGGGAGTGAGGGCAGCCGCTGCCGCAACCGCCGAGTCGATGGCCGTCTCGTCCGCGTGCTCCACAGCGTCCGCAAGTCCCGGGCAGGGCACCTCTGTCACGGTGACCGAGTCGGCGAAGTCCCGGATGAGGCCGCGCTGGTAGGGGCTGCCGGTCGTGGCGGGCGTCGCCCAGATCGCGACGGGGCCGCCGCCAGCCGACGCCGGCTTGATCGCGGGCACCGTCCCGATGACCGGGATCGCGGGCTCCAGTTCCGCGCGCAGCGTGGGCAGGGCGTGCACGGAGGCCGTGTTGCAGGCGACGATCAGCGCGTCGGGGCGTTGCGCGGCGGCCGCACGGGCCACGGCGAGCGCACGCTCGGTGAGATCGTCGGGTGTACGCGGCCCCCAGGGCATGCCGTCGGGGTCGCACGACAGGACCAGATCCGCGTCCGGCCGCAGCCGGCGCACCGCAGTGGCCGCCGCGAGCAGGCCGATTCCGGAGTCCATAAGCGCGATCTTCACCCGGTCACCTTAGTCGACTGCCCTTGCGGTACCGGCGTGGTGGGGCAGACTGCGGCAAATGAGCGCCATTGCCTGGATCGCCGTCGGATCGCTCGCCACCTGGGGATGGCTGCTGCTCGGGCAGGGCTTCTTCTGGCGTACCGATCAACGGCTGCCCCGGCGCGAGGCCCCCGCGGACTGGCCGGATGTGGCCGTCGTCGTGCCCGCGCGCGACGAGGCGGAGGTCCTGCCGGTCAGCCTGCCCTCGCTCCTCGCCCAGGACTATCCCGGCCGCGCGGAGATCGTTCTGGTCGACGACGGCAGTACGGACGGAACCGGGGAGGTGGCCCACGCGCTGTCCGGGCAGCACGGCGGGCTGCCCCTTCGGGTGGTCTCCCCCGGTGAGCCGGAGCCCGGCTGGACCGGCAAGCTCTGGGCGCTGCGGCACGGCATCGCCGTGGCCCGGGCCGCACGCGAGCCCGAGTATCTGCTGCTGACCGACGCGGACATCGCCCATGATCCGGACAGCCTGCGCGAGTTGGTGGCCGCCGCCCGCACGCAGGGTCTCGACCTGGTTTCCCAGATGGCCCGGCTGCGGGTCGCGAGCGGCTGGGAGCGACTTGTGGTGCCCGCCTTCGTCTACTTGTTCTCGCAGCTCTACCCCTTCCGGTGGGTCAACCGCCCGGGTGCCCGCACGGCGGCCGCCGCCGGTGGCTGCGTGCTGCTGCGCACCGAGGCAGCCGAACGGGCGGGCGTACCGGAGTCGATCCGGCAGGCGGTGATCGACGATGTGTCGCTGGCTCGGGCGGTACAGAGCGCGGGCGGGCGGATCTGGCTGGGCCTTGCGGAGCGGGTGGAGAGCGTGCGGCCGTATCCGCGGCTGGCGAACCTGTGGCGGATGGTGTCGCGCAGCGCGTACGCGCAACTGCTCCACAGTCCCCTGCTGCTGGCCGGAACGGTGGCGGGGCTCGCGCTCGTCTATCTCGTGCCACCCGTCGCACTGTTCTTCGGAGTGTTCGGGAACGACGCGGCCGCGGGCTGGGCCGGGGGCCTGGCGTGGGCAGTGATGACGGGCACGTATCTCCCGATGCTGCGCTACTACCGCCAACCGCCGCTGCTCGCCCCCCTGCTGCCCTTCACCGCGCTGCTGTACTTGCTGATGACGGTCGATTCGGCGGTACAGCACTACCGCGGCCGGGGAGCCGCCTGGAAGGGACGTACATACTCACGTCCCGAGACGGCTCCCGACCGCTGAGGATCTACTTCCTGCCGGGCGTCCAGTTCATGCCCCAGCCGTACGTGTAGTCGATGGTGCGCTGCGGGCTCACGCCACGCTCCGGGACCAGGAAGCGGGCCTCTCGCTGGACGACGAGATCCGAGCCGGTGTTGGTGATCAGCGCGAGCGCGCAGACCGTCGACGGCACGGTGCACTCGCCGAGCGAGAAGTCGATCGCGGCGCCGTGCTGCGGTTGGAGTGTGACCGTCGCGTCCAGATCGGCGAAGCTGCGCGCGCCCTGGTAGATGGTGACGAAGATGACGACGCGGCGCAGCTGGTCCTTGTGATCGAGGTTGATCGTGAGGTTCTCGCCGGAGGTGCCGCCGGTGCGGTCGTCCCCGTCGAGATGGATGTACGGAGGCTGGTTCAGCGCGCCGAAGGCGTTGCCGAGGGCCTGGACCACGCCCTTGCGGCCGTCGGTGAGTTCGAAGAGCGCGCACAGATCGAGGTCGAGGTCGCCGTGCATGGCGACTGCTCTGCCGAGTTTGGCGCCCCAGCCCTGGAACTGCTTGCGCACCTGCCAGCTGAGGTTCACGCGCATCGCGCCCGACGTGCCGCCCTGTTTGGTGAGGGAGACGGACGGGGTGTCCTTCGTGAGCGTCACCTTGGTGAGGCGTACGGGAGCGGAGGGCGCGGCAGCGGGCGCAGGCGGCGCCGGAGCCGGAGGCGCCACGGGCTGCGGCATCGGTGCCGGTGGTGCCGGAGGCATGACGGGCTCGGCCGGGGCAGCCGGCGCGGGTGCCGCCTGCTGCGGCTCGTCGACCGTGATGCCGAAGTCCGTCGCAAGGCCCTCGAGTCCGCTGCTGTAGCCCTGCCCCACGGCACGGAACTTCCACGCGCCCTGACGCCGGTACAGCTCGCCCAGGACAAAGGCCGTCTCCACGGTCGCGTCCTGGCTGTCGTAGCGCGCGATCTCGGCGCCGGAGCCCGCGTCGAGCACCTTGATGTAGAGCCCGGGCACCTGCCCGAAGCTGCCGCTGTCGGCCGAGGCGGCCAGCACGATCTTCTCGATCGCGGGCTCCACGCGCGCGAGGTCGACCGACATCTGGTCCCTCACACCGTCCGGTGCGGTCTGCTTGCCCTCGTGGCGTACGGCCCCCGAGGCGTGCGAAGGCTGGTTGTAGAAGACGAAGTCGGCGTCGGAACGGACCTTTCCCGACGCCAGGAGGAGCGCCGAGGCGTCGACGTCCGGCACACCCGGCCCTGAACGCCAGCCCAACTCGACGCGAACCTGCGGCGCCGAAACCGGAGTATTGGCTCCTTTAAGCATGGACATGCTCGCCCCCATCGCGAGTCGGGGTGTCCGGAAAGTTCATCTGGCGACCACCTAATCATCCGAGAGGCCCGAGCACCCCGGCCGACCCGTGGGTAACCCGCTCTCAGCTTGCCCTTTACACGATCTCAGCACTTGCCTGCGACCGATTTCCCCAGATTCGCTCACATTGGGGATCCATGGTCACTCGCATCTCCCGAAACAACCCTCTTATCGGACTCCCCAACCAGCACATCGTGGGCTTAACTTATGTGCCATGACCTCCCCCCGCGCCACCTACGGCGGCGGTTACTACTCCGCTCCGTCGTTCCCCGACACCCCCATCTACGACTCCCTGGTCGCGGAGCGGGGCACACCTCAGATCGCGCCGATCCGAGTGCCTTCCGCGTACGACACCGGCAACAGCTACCTGCCGGCGCTCCCCGCGGCCCTGCCCGCCCTCCCGGCGGCTCCCTCTCCCTCCTACGGCTATCCGCAGCAGATGCAGCAGCCCATGCCGCTGCAGCACGCACCTGCTCCGTACATCCCGCAGCAGCCCCAGGTGCCGCGCGGGTATCCCGGACCCCAGGGCTACTCCCAGCAGCAGCCCCGTCCGGTTGCCACCGGTTACGAGGCGATGCGGCCCGCGGCCGCCCGTCCCGCTCCGGCGCCCACGCCCTACGACGACCCGTACAACCGGCCGTACCAGGGCGGCCGGGGGTACTGACCGACCGACTGTCCACCCGGTCCGATGCGGACGCGGGGTGCGCACCGGCGAAACGGCTGAACAGCCGCGGGAATTCGCCGGGGGACCGTCGGTGGACACTGATCGACCCTTCGGCCAGGGTGGCCGACCAACGCCGGCAGCGACTGCCGGCGTTGGCGCATGTCCGGGCCCTCGAGCCCTCCGGCCGGGCGGCGGATTCCGGCCGTTCAGCGCCGATTCCCACCGATGGGCGCCGATCCGCGACGATCCGGCCATTCCGGGCCGATGAGCGCCGATGAGCGCCCAGGGGAACCCTCCGTGGTGCCGCGCGCGTTGGACGGTTGGCGGGGGCCGGAGCGTGTCGGGGGCAGGGGTGACGTTGCTCTCTCTTCGCACCACCCGCGCCTGTGCCGTGCCGTACCGGGCTACGACGGATGCGGAAGGGGGTGCAGGACCGTGCGAACAGCCGCAGGAGTCTGGCGCTGGCGCCGCAATCCCCTGCGCCGTGCGACCGATCTCGTCGAGGCATGGCTGGCGCTCGTCGCCGCCGTGCTTCTCGTCACCGCCGCTCCGGCCGTCGGCTGGCTCTGCGGCAGTCTGACCGACGACTCGCTGCGGCAGTCGGTGCGGATCCAGCGCCAGCAGCGTCATCAGGTCACCGCGACGGTGCTGAGACCGGCCGAGGAGCCCAGGCCCGCGGCCTACGACCCCGAGGGTGCGGCGGCCCGTGAGCAGCGCCGGCCCGTCGTGGCGAAGTGGACGGCGGTGGACGGCAGTCGGCACACCGGCACGGTCTCCACGGTGCTGCGTAGCGCGCGGGCCGGTGACACCTTCACCATCTGGACCGACCGTACGGGCCGGATCGTCAGTCGTCCGATGGACGCGGCGACCGCGCGGGTGCACGCCGTTCTCGCGGGCATCGCAGCCGCCCTGAGCGCCGCGGGGCTCGTCGAAGGTGCCAGACGGCTGGTCATGTGGCGGCTGGTACGACGCAGACACGCGCGCCTGGACCGGGCCTGGGCCGCGGCGGGCCCCGACTGGGGCCGCACCGGCGCGGGCAGCTGACCGGTCACATCTCGTCAACTCCCGCTCGCCGCGCGCGCTACGGTGGTGCGACCCCTCGGGGGTGAGGGGGCGTCCCCTCAAAAACGCGGCTGAGCAGTTTCACGAGGTGGGGGCAGAGCAGCACGATGGCACAGGGCACGGTCCAGGTGACGCACACCGGCACATCGCGGTGGCGGCGCCGCACGGGCGAGTACCCCTCACTGGCCGCAGCCCTGGAGGCCGCGGGTGACGGCGACATTCTCACCGTCGCGCCGGGGACGTACCGCGAAAACCTCGTCGTCCAGCGGGCGGTGACCCTGCGCGGCTCCGAGGGCGCGGTCGGTTCGGTGCGCATCGCGCCCGCCGACGGGGTCGCGCTGACCGTGCGTGCCTCGGCCACCGTCCAGGACCTCCATGTGGAGGGGCAGGACTCGGCGGCCCCCGCGCTGCTCGTCGAGGACGGCACACCCGAGCTGATCGATCTGCGGATCGTGACCCGTTCCGCGGCCGGTCTCGAGGTGCGTGGCGCGGCCCGGCCGACCGTCCGCCGCTGCACCGTCGACAATCCGGGGGGCGTCGGCATCGGCGTTCTGGACGGCGCGGGCGGGGTGTTCGAGGAGTGCGAGGTCGTCGCGGCCGGCCAATCGGGCATCTCCGTGCGCGGCGGCGCGCATCCGCGTTTCGAGCGCTGCCGGGTGCATCACGCCTCGGGCGCGGGCCTGAGCGTGACGGGCGAAGGCAGCGGATTGGAGGCGATCGGCTGCGAGGTGTACGAGATCAAGGGCACCGGCGTCCAGATCGCCTCGCGCGCCTCGGCCCATCTGACGGACTCCACCGTGCACCGCACCTCGGCGGACGGCATCACGCTCGACACGGACTCCGTGCTCACACTCTCCGACTGCGATATTCACGACATTCCGGAGAACGCGATCGATCTGCGCTCGCGGTCGGTGCTCACGCTCACCCGCTCCACGGTGCGCCGCTTCGGGCGCAACGGCCTGTCGGTGTGGGATCCGGGCACGCGGGTGGATGCCAACCAGTGCGAGATCCACGACAGTACGGGCGACTATCCGGCCGTCTGGGTCAGCGACGGCGCGAGTGCCGTCCTCGACTCGTGCCGTGTCCACGACGTCCCGGACGCGCTGTTCGTCCTCGATCGCGGCTCGCGCGTCGATGTCGTCGACAGCGATCTCTCCCAGATCCGCAACACAGCCGTGTCGGTGAGCGACGGCGCGACCGCGCAGCTCGACGACTGCCGGATCAGAGAGGCCTCCACCGGCGCCTGGTTCCGCGACCACGGCAGCGGCGGCACCCTCAACGGCTGCACCATCGATGCGGCGCAGACCGGCGTGATCGTCACCAAGGGCGCGGATCCGGTGATCGAGCGCTGCACGGTCACCTCGCCCGCCGAGGCCGGTTTCTACGTGTCGGCGGAGGGCCGCGGCACCTTCCGCGGCTGCCGGGTCACCGGCAGCGGCGGCTACGGCTTCCATGTGATGGACGGCTGCCGTACGACCCTGAGCCGCTGCCGCACCGAGCGCTGTGCGCGCGGCGGTTACGAGTTCGCCGAGTCCGACGGCGTGGTCGCCGAGGACTGCACGAGCGACGAGAGCGGCGTACGGACCGCGGCCGAGCCGACGACGGCCGTGCTGACCGCGACCCAGTCCCCCGGGCTGCTCACCACGGTCCCGGGGCAGCCCGCCCCCGAAGCCGTGCCCGCCGAGCCCGTACGGGCCTCGGGTGCCGTGCTCGGCGAACTGGACGCGCTCGTGGGTCTGGAGAGCGTCAAGCGTGAAGTCCGCACACTCACCAACATGATCGAGGTCGGCAGGCGCCGCCAGGAGGCGGGCCTGAAGGCCGCGTCCGTCCGCCGCCATCTGGTCTTCACCGGCTCCCCCGGCACCGGCAAGACGACCGTGGCACGGTTGTACGGCGAGATCCTGGCCTCGCTCGGAGTGCTGGAGCGCGGCCATCTCGTCGAGGTCTCCCGCGTCGACCTGGTCGGCGAGCACATCGGCTCGACCGCGATCCGTACGCAGGAGGCGTTCGACCGGGCGCGCGGCGGTGTGCTCTTCATCGACGAGGCCTATGCCCTCTCCCCCGAGGACTCCGGGCGGGACTTCGGCAAGGAGGCCATCGACACCCTGGTGAAGCTGATGGAGGACCATCGCGAGGCGGTGGTGGTGATCGTCGCCGGATACACCGCGGAGATGGAGCGGTTCCTGTCCGTCAACCCCGGTGTGGCATCCCGGTTCTCACGGACCATCACCTTCCACGACTACGTGCCCGAAGAACTGCTGAGGATCGTGGAGCAGCAGGCCGAGGACCATGAGTACCGGCTGGGCACGGGCACGGGTGAAGCACTGCTGAAGTACTTCACCGCGCTGCCCAAGGGGCCCGCCTTCGGCAACGGCCGCACCGCCCGCCAGACCTTCGAGTCGATGGTGGAGCGGCACGCGGGCCGGGTCGCCGAGCTCACCGAGGTGAACACCGACGACCTGACCCTCCTCTACCCGGACGATCTGCCCGAACTGCCCTGAGCCTGACGGGGAACGACAGGCGTGAGCCGGTCGAGCAGCTCGCGCCGTTCCCTTTCGAACTCCGGGTCGGCCTGGTACTCGGAGTGCCCGAGGATCGGCTCGGGCAGGGGATGCAGGTTCGAACGCCCGTACACCAGCGGGTCCTTGAACGCCTTGCAGTCGACTCCGGGGCGCGCGCCGTCGGCGGGGACCCGGACGGGCCCGCCGATCGGGTCGGTGAGCCGCCACAGATTGCGCCAGGTGCTTACCTGGCCGCTCAGCTCGGCGAGAGCGACGGGCCCGAAGTAGGCGGGGAACCACCGGCCGTACAGGCGCTCGAGCGGCGATCCGTACGTCAGCAGCGCCACCCGGCGCCGGGTGGCCGCGGGCAGCTGCCAGACGGCGGCTGCCGCCAGCACGCTGCCCTGGGAGTGGCCGGAGATGACGAGCCGCCCGCCGGTACGTGCGGTCCAGGTGCACATCCGCCACGTGAGGTCGGGGACGGCGCGCTCCGCGTAACAGGGCGGCGCGAAGGGGTGGGCGGCGCGCGGCCAGAAGGTGCCGACGTCCCACAGGATGCCGATGGTGCGCCGGGCGGAGGCGTCACGGTAGGCGCGGCGGCCCCAGGTGACGAACAGTATGAAGCCGAAGCCGATCAGCCAGGAGCCGGCGGACTGTGCGGCCTCGGCAACGGACTGGGCAAAGCCGTCTCCGAAGGCCTCGCCGGGCACGTCGCCGTTCACCCACGCGCCGGCGACCGCGCCAGCGCCCAGGAGCAGGGTGGCGCCGGAGACGATGCCGACGATCCAAGGTGCCGCGTCGGTGAGGGCGGCCCGCGCGCGGGTGCCCGCGATGCGCCGGGTGCGGCCCTCGTCGGGACGGCCGACCTCATACTCCGTCTCCACTCCTTTCCCGAGACCGCGGGCCGTCCGCCAGGTGCGTACGGCCAGGACGACGGCGGGGACGAACACGACGATCAGCAGGACGGGGATGACCGAGGCCTGCCAGCTGAGCAGCACGGGCGGCCCCGGAATGGAGCCTTCGCCGTCCATGCCGGGCGTGCCGGGGCCGTCCAGCCAGTCGGCGACGCGCTGGGCGACACCGCCGGTCATCACCCCGCCGAGGGCGCAGGCGAGCATCGCGACGGCCGGCCCGCCCAGTCCGAACAGGGCGGTGCGCGCATGACGCGCGCGGCGGTGCAGGATCCAGGCGACGACGCCCAGGGCGATGACCAGGGCGCCCTGGGCGAGGGCGATGACGCGGAAGGTGACATCGCCGGGGAGGGTGGCGGTGGAGGCCCAGCCGGGCCGCGACCACGAGGCGTACAGCAGCGACAGGGCTAACAGCGCGAGTGCGGCACCCGGCAGCCAGCGCACGGCGGCGCGGTCGACGCGGACATCGAACCGCTTCTCGCTGCGGCCCCTGCGCACCACGACCCACAGCACGCCGAGCAGCCCGATGACGAGGGCCGCTTCCAGCAGCCATCCGCAGACTTCGAGCAGCGCGTCGTCGCCGCGCCGGTCGTGGCGGGCGGCGGCTCCGCCGACGGCGGCTGCGACGGTGAGGAAGCCCGCGGCGGTGTGCACGGCGCGCAGCCTGGCGACGAGCCGGCGGCCGTACCAGAATCCCGGGCGGCCGAGCGCGGGCCGTACGACGGGGTCCTTCGGCCCGGCGGCGTCCTCCTCGATCTCCTGCAGGCCCTCCTCCTCGCCCATGTCCTCGCCGGTCGGCGGCCGCTGTGATTCGTACGCGCTCCAGGTGCGGTTGGAGAGGTACCAGAGCAGTCCGACCAGCGCGGCCGGTACGACCGAGGCGAGCGCGAGGCGCCTGCCGGGCTGTGACCACCAGCCGCCCTGAGCGGCGGACACGAATCCCAGCCAGGACCTTTCCCGAGTGCATGCGGCAGAGCCGGCGCACTGCCAGGCCAGCAGATCGAGCGCGACCTCGCAGGCGGCGGCCGTCAGCAGCACGGTGAGGCTGAGGGCGACGAGCCGCACAAGCACGCCGTACAGCCGTGTCGTGGTCCTGCGGCCCTTCGCGCGCGGGCGCATCCAGTGCGCGAGGTTGGCCACCATGAAGGGGAGCAGCAGCAGCCACAGGGCACGTGCGCTGTTGCCGGAGGTGAGATTGGACCAGCAGTACGCCTCGGGGACGGGCCGGTCCTCGTACCGTTCGGGGTGGCTCTCCGCCTTCTCGTCGTCGGTGCGGCGGAACACGGCGGCTTTCTCGTCACCGGAGATCCGGATCGTGCGGGGGTCGCCGAGCATGTCCTGCGGGGTGGCTCCGCCGACGCCGTGGACCAGCAGTTCCAGCGCGGGCCCTCCGTTCGGCGGGACCGGAGTGGCAGAGGACACTTCTGTGACTCGCTCTCTCGATGTAAGGCTCTCGATGGGAGGATCGATCAGTGCGCGGCCGCGCGGTGGCTCATGACCACCATCCCGGATCATGGCAGTTCACCGCACGGCACTTACGGAATCTCCCCGAGCCCCGGCGGCACCGGCCGTGCGAGGATGAGCAGCCTTGGCCACAGGCGGTGTACGACACCCGGTGTACGACGAGATGGAAGGACCGGCCCCGGCAGTGACCGACAACCAGAACCTGCTCGCGGAGCAGCGGCGCGCCCTGATCCTCGACGAGGTGCGCAGGCGCGGCGGGGTGCGGGTCAACGAGCTCACCCGCAAACTCAATGTCTCCGACATGACAGTGCGCCGGGATCTGGACGCTCTGGCCCGGCAGGGGGTCATCGAGAAGGTCCACGGCGGCGCGGTGCCGGTGGTCGAGGCGAGCACGCACGAGCCCGGGTTCGAGGCCAAGTCGGCGCTGGAGCTGAGCGCCAAGGAGGACATCGCGCGGGCGGCGGCCCGGATGGCGGTGCCCGGCACCGCGATCGCGCTGTCCGGCGGCACCACGACCTATGCCCTGGCGCACCACCTTCTCGACGTGCCCGATCTGACGGTGGTCACCAACTCGGTGCGGGTCGCGGACGTGTTCCACGCGGCGCAGCGTGCGGGTGCCGCCGGCGGCCAGCGGCCCGGCGCGGCCACGGTGGTCCTCACCGGAGGTGTGCGTACGCCATCCGACTCACTCGTGGGCCCGGTCGCCGACCAGGCGATCCGTTCCCTCCACTTCGATGTGCTCTTTCTCGGCGTGCACGGGATCTCGGTCGAGGCCGGGCTGTCCACGCCGAATCTGGCGGAGGCGGAGACGAACCGCCGCTTTGTCCAGGCGGCGCGGCGGGTCGTCGTGGTCGCCGACCACACCAAGTGGGGGACGGTGGGCCTGAGTTCCTTCGCCGCGCTGGCCGAGGTCGACACGCTGGTGACGGACTCGGGGCTGTCCGAGGAGGCGCGCGAGGAGATCGCCGAGCATCTGCCGGGTCTGGTGGTGGCGGGCGGTCCCGAGAATTCCGGCGGTCCCGAGAGCGTCGGCGGACAGGACGGCTGACGCCAGGTGGGCGCCTTCCGGCTCACGCGGGCCGTCGCGCTGCCGGCCGGCGAGGTCTGGTCGCGCGTCACCGACTGGCGCGGGCACGCGACCCAAGTGCCGCTGACGGCCGTCCGGGTCGTGACGCCGCCGCCGACCCGGGTGGGCACCCGCTTCGTCGCACGCTCCGGAGTGGGCCGCGTCGGCTTCGACGATCCGATGGAGGTCGTCCGCTGGGAGCCGCCCGCGAGCGGCAGGCCGGGGCGCTGCCGTCTGGAGAAGCGTGGCTCCGTCATCACGGGCTGGGCCGAGATCGAGGTGCTTCCGGAGGGTCCCGGCGCCGTGGTGGTCTGGGTGGAGGAGCTGCGTATCCGCTTCCTGCCCCGGCTGCTGGATCCGCTGGTCGCCCGGGCGGGGCGGCTGGTGTTCGGCCGCGCCCTGGACGGACTCCTGCGGAGATCCTCGTCTCATGTCTGAAGCACCTGCCGACAATTGACGGCCTGTCAGCTATGGTGTGCGCCCCCACCCCTTTTCCCGCCGGAGGTACGGTCCCCATGGCACGCCGACTGAGCCCCGTGGAACTCGACTTCGTCGAGTCCGCTCCCCTGCGCCTGGTCTTCTCGGCCGAGGTGTCGGCCGCGCCGAAGGCGGTGTACGAGGCGCTCGCCGAAGATGTCGCGGGCCTGCCCACCTGGTTCGACGCGGTCGCCTCCGCCACTCCGACACACGGGGGCGCCGGCCGCGAGGTCAGGCTCAGAGGCGGGATCTTCTTCGCCGAGACGATCCTCGCCACCGACCCCGGCGAACGCTACGCGTACCGCGTGGACCGTACCAACGCCCCTGGGCTGCGTGCCCTGTTGGAGGAGTGGCGGCTCACGCCCGGCACGGCCGGCACCCGGGTGCAGTGGACGTTCGCGGTGGACGCCCCGGCGCCGATGCGCGGCGTACTGAAGCTGAGCCGGGCGGGACTCGCCTCGTCCTTCAGGGGCGCGGTGCGCAACCTCGACCGGAAGCTCGCCCGCTCCGCAGCGCAGTGAGAGATCAGCGGGGCCACTCCCCCGTGGCCAGGAACTGCTCGATCGTCGCCGTGTACGGGGCGATGTCCAGGCCCTGTTCGCCCAGCCAGGCATCGGAGTAGTACTTGTCGAGATAGCGGTCACCCGGGTCGCAGAGCAGCGTGACCACACTGCCTCTGCGGCCGTCGGCCACCATCTCGGCGATGATCTTCAGCGAGCTCCACAGTCCGGTGCCGGTGGAGCCTCCCGCCTTGCGGCCTATGGCCTTCTCCAGGGCCCGTACGGCGGCGACACTCGCCGCGTCGGGCACCTTCATCATCCGGTCGATGGCGCCGGGCACGAAGCTGGGCTCCATGCGCGGCCGCCCGATGCCCTCGATACGGGAGCCGCAGTCATTGCTGGCGCCCGGGTCGCCCTTGGTCCAGCCCTCGAAGAAACAGGAGTTCTCCGGGTCGGGGACACAGACCCGGGTGTCGTGCTGCATGTAGTGCACATAGCGGGCGATGGTCGCCGAGGTTCCGCCGGTGCCCGCCGTCGCCACGATCCACGCCGGCTCGGGATAGCGCTCCAACCGCAGCTGCTGGTAGATCGATTCGGCGATGTTGTTGTTGCCGCGCCAGTCGGTGGCCCGCTCCGCGTAGGTGAACTGGTCCATGTAGTGGCCGCCGGTGCGCTCCGCGAGGGACGCGGACTCCTCGTACATCTTGCGCGAGTCGTCCACGAAGTGGCACTGCCCGCCATGGAATTCGATCAGCCGGATCTTCTCGGGGCTGGTCGTGCGCGGCATCACGGCGATGAAGGGGACACCGATCAGCTTGGCGAAATAGGCCTCGGAGACCGCGGTCGAGCCGCTGGACGCCTCGATGACCGGTTTGCCCGGCCGGATCCAGCCATTGCACAGGCCGTAGAGGAACAGCGAGCGCGCGAGGCGGTGCTTGAGGCTGCCAGTCGGATGGGTGGACTCGTCCTTGAGGTAAAGGTCGATTCCCCACTGCTCCGGCAGCGGGAAACGCAGCAGATGCGTGTCAGCGGAGCGGTTCGCGTCGGCCTGGACCTTGCGGACCGCTTCCTTCAGCCATGCCCGGTAATGCGGATCGCTGCGGTCCACGTCGACGGTCACCATCGCCCCGTCCGTCACAGACTTCCCACTCGTACTCATGCGTGCCGTTCCTCGCCTTGTCGACTCCGGTCCCCACTCGCCACAGTAAGCCCCTCACCTGCACAAACGTTCACTTTGGGGATCCATAGGAGTCACTTGCAGGCCAGGAGCCGCCCCTGCCTTTCCGCACGTACTGGTGAACTCGCCCCGAGTTGTGCAGACTTGCAAGGAGGAAACGTGCGAAGGGGGCGGAGACTCGATGGCGATGGCAGAGCCCGAATTCAGTGCTACGGGCGTGCGGATCGAGCGGTGGCCGCGATCATTGACAAGGGCCGGACAAGTGCTGATCAAGGACGGCAGGCTGGCGCTGCTCACCAGCTACGGCCGGGTGATCGAGAGCGCGCCGGTGCGCGCGGTCAGGGCCGGTAAGCCCTGGTTCGCCGATGACGCGAGCACGGTCGCGACGCTCAACGGCAAGAGGTACCGGCTCACCATGGGGCAGCGCAGCCGCAGGCCGGAGGGCCGGGCGCTGGCCGGGCGCTTCCTGGAGGCCGTGCGCGGCGCAGGCGGCACCAGGAGCTGAGAGTAACCACCCGAGTGCGGTGAGTTGCGGAACCGTCTGTACTGGTTCACGCTTGTATCACGTCACTCAGGGTTTACCGGCGGTCACGCTGTGATCCAGCCCGCCGGACACATCAGCAGCCAGCCAACTGCTGGATCCGATCCTTCGTCTTCCGGACCTCATTCGGGGAGTCGCAGCCGTGATCAGCCAGCCAAGCAGGCACTGCACGGTGGAGCTCCAGGCCCTGCCGTCGCGGATCGGTCAGGTCCGCAGAATCATCTCGGCGCAACTGCGCTACTGGCATCTCGATCCCTTGATCGACCAGGCAGCGCTCGGCGTCACCGAACTGCTGACCAATGTCCACCGCCATGCCGAGCCCGACAAAGTGTGCACTGTCGAGATCGAGTTGCTGCTCGACCGGCTCACGGTCTCGGTCCATGACCACGATCCGCGCCTTCCGACCGTGCGCGACTCCGATGCGCTGGCCACCTCCGGCCGCGGGCTCGCGCTGATAGCGGCGGTGAGCGAGAGCTGGGGCGTACGGCCCAAGGGCGACACGGGCAAGATCGTGTGGTTCACGCTCTCGGCGCCGTCGTCCGCGGTGGCTCTGCCGGCGTATCCGATGGTGTACGGAGCGACGCCTGACGGCCCGTTCGCCGAAACACAGGACGGTGCGCGTAAACGCGCCACAGCGCGGTCGGCCGTCGCCGGGTGAGCAGAAGGCGCCGGACGGGCTCGCAGCCCGTCCGGCGTTCGAGGACAACACTCGGACTGCTCCGTCTACTCCGTGGCGATGGCGCGCAGCACGTCCAGGCGTGCCGCCCGCCGCGCCGGCCGCCAGCCCGCGACCGCCCCGGCCACCAGGCCGACCAGCGCGACCACCAGGAGCTGGAGCGGCGGTACGGCGAACGCGAAGGCGGTGTCGCCCGCGCCCTCGGACGCCTTGACGAGCACCCAGCCGAGCAGCCCGCCCAGGGCCAGTCCGCCTGCCGTGCCGAAGGCGGCGACCAGCACCGACTCGTAGCGCACCATCGAGCGCAGCTGCCTCCTGGTCTGTCCGACCGCCCGCAACAGGCCCAGTTCCCTGGTGCGTTCGTGAATCGCGAGGGTGAGCGTGTTGGCGATGCCGAGCAGCGCGATCACCACGGCGAGCGCGAGCAGGGCATAGACCAGGGTGAGCATCATGTCGATGGCTCCGGCCGCGCTCTGCGCGTACTCGTCGCGGGTCTGCACCTCGGGGTTGCCGTACGCGGCCGCTGTCTTCTCGACCGCAGCCGCGCCGTCCGCAGTGGACACGCCGTCCTTGAAAGTGACCGCGATCAGCGTGTCGGAGTCCTGGCCCCGGTGCGGGGCCCATGCCTCGCGGGTGATGACATAGTCGCCCGCCAGCTCCGACTGCTCGAAGACGGCGCGGACGGTGAAGGTCTGCTTCTGGCCGTCGGTGAAGGCGAGCTCAGCGGTGGAGCCGGGCTTCCAGCCCTTCTTGTCCGCCTCGGTGTCCGCGACGGCCATTGCGGTGGTGCCGAGGCCGTCGAGCGAGCCGTGCACGGTGCCGAGGTCGAAGGACCTGCCCAGCGCCACCGGGTCGGTGACAGTCAGCAGGCGTCCCGCGCCGTCGACCTCCGCGACGCCCTTGCCCAGGCCGACCGCGGTCTCCACCTCGGGCTGCGCGGCAATGGCGGGGGCCAGCTTCGGGCTGAGCCCGCTGCCGCCCGCGCCGAAGGCCGGCACGCTGACGGCCACATCACCGGCAAAGGACCGGGAGACCGTCTGGTCCATGGTCGCCTTCAGCGAGGCGCCGAAGACGGTGAACAGTGAGACGACGGCGACACCGATCATCAGCGCGGTCGCGGTGGCCGCGGTCCGCTTGGGGCTGCGCAGGGCGTTGCGCTTGGCCAGGCTGCCGGACACGCCGCGCAGCCGGTCGAGCGGCCCGCCGAGGATCCGTACCGCATACGAGGACGCGACCGGGCCGAGCACCACGAAGGCCGCCAGGGCCAGCACAGCGCCCGCAGCCGCGAGCCAGAGGGACGGCGAGGCCACGACGCCGAACAGGATGATGCCGATACCGGCCAGGGCGACGCCCGTTCCGATGTACGCACGCTTCCGGGAGACCGCCGACTGGTCCACGGCCGTCTCGCGCAGCGCGGCGAGCGGAGCGGTCCGCCCGGCACGGAGAGCGGGCATCAGCGCGGAGCCGAGGCCCACGATCACGCCGACGGTGAGCGGCAGCAGCAGCGAGAGACCGCTGATGACCAGGCTGCCCTCCGGGAAGGGGAAGCCGATGACGGGGAACAGCGCCCGCAGTCCCGCGGCGATCCCGATGCCGCCGATGAGACCCACGGCGGACGCGGTCAGCGCGACGACGGCCGCCTCGACGAGCGTCGAGCCGACGACCTGGCGCCTCGACGCGCCGAGCGCGCGCAGCAGGGCGTTCTCGCGGGTGCGCTGGGCGATGACGATCGCGAAGGTGTTGTAGATGGAGAAGGTCGCGACCAGCAGCACGATGCCGGAGAACACCAGCAGCAGGGTGGTGAACAGATTCAGGAACTGACCCGAGATCATGTCCTGGTTCTCTTCCGTCACCTCCTGGCCGGTGACCGCCTCGACTCCCTGGGGCAGTACGGGCGTCAGCGCGTCCACGAGTTCCTGCTGACTGGTGCCGGGTCCGGCCCGCACCTGGATGGACGCGGCCTGACCGGGCTTGGGGGTCAGGTACTTCTCGGCGTCGGCGAGGGTCATTGCGGTGAAGGTGACCTGGGCCATGCCGTCCTCGCCGCCGAAGGTCGCCAGTCCGACGATCGTGACCTGCACCGGGTCGGGGGTGCGCAGCACGGTACGATCGCCGATCTCCAGCCCGCCCCTGTCGGCGGTGCCGCGGTTGACCACGACCTCGCCGCTCCTGGCGGGGACCCGTCCCTCGGCGAGCTGGTACGGGTTGAGCTCCGGGTCCGTGATCCAGTTGCCGGCGAGCGTCGGCGGGCCCTGTCCGCCGATGGGCTTGCCGCCCGATCCGACGAGCTGTCCCGCGCCCTGGATGCTGGGCACGGCGGCGGCGACACCCGGCGTCTTCTCGATCCTCGACACGAGGTCGGTCCCTACGGGCTGCCGGGTGCCCTGGCCCTCGCCGGAGACCGTGACGACATTGGAGCTGCGGACAACGGCGTCGGTGCCGCCGTTGGCGCTGGCGAACATGGTGTCGAAGCTGCCGCGGAGCGTGTCGCCCATGATGAGCGTGCCCGCGAGAAAGGCCACGCCGAGCAGTACGGCGGTGAAGGTGCCGGCGAAGCGCCGTTTGTGGGCGCGCAGGGAGTTGAGGCTGATGCGCAGCGAGGCGCGGCTGCCGCTCATGTCTTCGTCCCCTTGACGTCGAAGGCCTTGATTCGGTCCAGGACGCGCTCGGCGGTCGGGGCCTCCATCCGGTCGACGAGCCGTCCGTCGGCGAGGAAGACGACCTCGTCGGCGTGGGCCGCGGCGACCGGGTCATGGGTGACCATGACGACCGTACGGTCCGTCTGACGCACTGCCCGGCCCAGCAGCCGCAGCACCTCTTCGCCCGAGCGGGAGTCGAGATTGCCGGTGGGCTCGTCGGCGAAGACCACGTCCGGCCGGCCGGCGAAGGCGCGGGCCACGGCGACGCGCTGCTGCTGCCCGCCGGAGAGTTCGCTCGGCCGGTGGTGCAGCCGGTCGCCCAGTCCGACGGTGTCGATGAGGGCGTCGAGCCACTCACCGTCGGCCCGCTCCCCCGCCAGATCCATGGGGAGCGTGATGTTCTCGGCGACGGTGAGTGTGGGGATGAGATTGAAGGCCTGGAAGACGAAGCCGATGCGCTCGCGCCGCAGCAGGGTGAGCCTGCGGTCGTCGAGCGCGCTCAGATCGGTGTCGCCGATGAGGGCGGAGCCCGAGGTGAGGGTGTCGAGCCCGGCGGCGCAGTGCATCAGCGTCGACTTGCCGGAGCCCGAGGGCCCCATGATGGCGGTGAAGCGGCCGACCGGGAAGTCGACGCTCACCCCGTCCAGGGCCCTCACTTCGGTGTCGCCCTTGCCGTAGACCTTGACGGCGTCGACGACGCGGGCGGCGATCCGGGTCAGAGTGGCGGTGGTGGTCATGCCGCGCCGTCCTTGCCCGCCGTGCGGCCGAACTGCTCGTCCAGGACGGACAGTCGGCGCCAGTACTCGTCCTCGTCGATCTCACCGGCGGCGAAACGGCGCCCGATGATCGCGATCGGCGAGTTCTCGCCGTACGTCACGCGGGGGCCCTGCCACGGGCCGCGGCGGCCGCGCCAGATGCCGGTACGGCGCAGGACGGTGACGACGGAGACGACGACGGCCGCCCAGATCAGCGGGAAGAACAGAATCCACGGGCCGGGCCCGTCGTACGCCAGGGTGTTCATCTCGGTTCAGCTCCTCGGTGGCGATGGTGGTACGCGGTTCGTTGTCGCCTTCGAGGCTCTCGCCGGGAGGGGGTCGAAGTCGTCGTACGGCCAGCGGCACTGCGCGTACCACCCAGGGAGTACGCAGGGCTTTCACGGCTGCTCCCGAGCATCCTGGATTCTGTACCTACTAGTATGTACAGTCGGCCTATGAGCACCCCTGAACGGTTGATCGAGGCCACCCGTGAGCTGCTGTGGGAGCGCGGCTATGTGGGCACCAGCCCCAAGGCGATCCAGCAGCAGGCGGGCGCCGGCCAGGGCAGCATGTACCACCACTTCGCTGGCAAGCCCGATCTGGCGCTCGCGGCGATCCGGCGCACGGCCGAAGAGCTGCGCGCGAGTGCCGAGGCGGCGCTGGGCGTCGAGGGGACGGCGTACGAGCGGATCAGCGCGTACCTGCTGCGCGAGCGGGACGTGCTGCGCGGCTGCCCTGTCGGACGGCTGACGATGGACCCGGACGTCATCGCCGACGACGAGCTGCGTGCCCCGGTCGAAGAGACGCTCAGCTGGCTTCGCGGACGGCTCGCGGCAATCGTCCAGGAGGGCCGGGAGCGGGGCGAGTTGAGCACCGCGCTGGTGCCCGCCGAGATCGCGGCGACGATCGTCGCGACCGTGCAGGGCGGCTATGTGCTGGCCCGGGCCTCGGGCTCGACGGCCGCGTTCGACGCGGGCGTGCGGGGCCTGCTGGCTCTGCTGCGGACCAACGGGAGCAATTGATGCTGCCATGCAGTACGAGATCACATTAGGAGGTGAGACACTACGCGGTTGGGCAAGGAAGCCCAGTTCAGAGGGGCGGACAGCATGGCCGACACGATCGACCTGTACCTACGAAAGTCCCAGCGGGACAGACAGGGCGTCCATGCGCTGACCTTCCGCGCGCAAGAGGACCGTGGCCGACGCTGGGCCGCTGAGAACGGCTACACGGTCCGACAGGTCTGGAGAGACAACCTTTCAGCGTGGACCGACACCCATCGCCCCGACTTTGACCGGGCGCTAACGGCCCTCCGCGCCGACGAGACCGACGGCCTGTGGTGCTACGCGGGAGACAGGCTCACTCGCAAGGGATCAGACCTGGTCGCTCCGCTTCTCACCGCTGGCAAGCGGCTGATCTTCGATTACGAGCGGCTCGACTCCCAGGACCCGCCCGACCGACGGCGCATCATCGACCGGGCGGAGGAGGCACGGGAGTACAGCGACCTGCTCAGCTACCGAGTCCGTGGCACCAAGGAGCGCCAGCGCGAGGAAGGAGCTTGGCTGGGAGCCGCGCCGTACGGCTACCTCATCGCTGACGCGACGTCGCGCAAGCTCACCCACGACCCTGTCCGCTGGCCGGTCGTGCTCCGCATCTTCGCTGACACGGCAGAGGGCAAGTCGGCTCGCGCCATCGCCAGCGCCCTCAACGCCGAGGGCACCCTGAGCCCAACGGGGAAGACCTGGGGAGGCTCGCAGATTCACCGTATGGTCAGCTCCCCCGTGTACGAGGGTTGGCAGGCCGTGACCCGCGTCAAGGGTGGCCGCTCCGTGGCGTTCAGGGACACTGCGGGCAAGCGGGTGAGCATCCTCGCGGAGGGGGTCCTCCCTGTACCTCCTGACGTCGTCCAGCGGGCACGGCAAGTGGTCGCTGGACATGCCCGCGTAGGCGACGGAACGGGACGCCCCAAGCACTTGCTGAGTGGTCTGCTGCGCTGCGCCGGATGCGGAGGCGGGACGGCCATCCACGGACGCTCATACCGCTGCTACGGCTTCACGGTGGGCAAGCCTTGTCCCGCTCCGGCCAGCGTCATGCGGGCATACCTGGACGAGTACGTGTGGCGTCAGTGGCGCGCTGCTGTGCTGGCATCCGAACTGGACGACCCCAGCGAGCTGATGATGGCCGTTGCGGAACGCTGGCTGAAGCTGACACGGCCCACGGAGACGGCCGAGGCACAGGCTGCCGTAGCGGCCCTCAAAGCAGCGGAGGCCGCCCTTGAGCAACTCGCCAACGACCGTGCGGCGGGACTGTACGCGGGGGCTATGGGAAAGCACTTCCCCAGGCTGGTCGTGGAGGCGGAGGCCAGCCTGGCGGAGGCCCAGGAGCGGGTGAGCGAGTTCAGCGGGACGAGAGTGGACCTGACGATGTTCGATGATTTTGAGGTCCTGGATCGCTATTGGGACAAGGCAGATGGAGCGCTCCGCCGTGACCTCATCCGGCTGGCCATTGACCAGGTGACGATCACTCAGGGGACGCGTAGGGGGGCACCGTTCATTGGCGAGGAGCGCGTGACGATCAAGTGGGCTGGGGAGGTGACGGCGTGACTCTCACCCAGCCGGAACAGGATGCGGTCGATTCCGTCCTTGAAACCCACTTCCGCAGCGTTGAGGTGCGCGCGCTAATGGCCCGGCTGAACGACTTGTAGGGACGCCAGCACGGGGGAGACGCGTCGCTGGTCACCAGGAGCCGCGTGGAGCGCTGTGAGGCTCTCCTGGCTGCCTTGCAAGGTCACCCGGACGCCCTCGTACCCGACCCGCCGGAGGGCTGCCGCTGTAACCGCTGAGCCTCGCTGATGGGGCCCTCACCTGATCCTTGGGGTGGGGGCCTTTGGCATGCCTGCCCTGCGTCTCAGCGTCTCCTGACGCGTCAATACCTGTCCACATGGTGAGACTTTGGCCGGTTACGGCGGGAACCGAATGCCCCGGGGCGTGACCACGATTGTCCGGGACGGGCAGCGATTCGTCGTTGACCAGACGCCGCACGACGAAGACGGAAACCCCATCAATCCGCCAATGCTGCCGCCCACTTGACCACTGACCCTGCAGCGAATAGGGCCGTGCCAATCCCTGGCACGGCCCTCTGCCAGCGAAGCTCGCGTGCGTCACCAACTCAAGACTCATGGCGATTCGGGGCCGACGGGTCAACTCTTTCAGTAACCCTTCCCCACGCCATTACAGACCTTAAAGCCATAGCTTTTCGCCAAGGCTCGACCGTTTCTATTCAGGCTCTTATCATGCGCGGCGCACATTTGGGTTTGATAGACGACCGACGCAAGTTGTCACTATTCAAGCAACTGTCGAGGCTGGAGGAAGTCCGAGCCCGTAACTGTCCATGCGGAACAGCCAATGCTGATGTGGAAACTACTCGCGGCAAAGTATGGCCGAAAGGGCATCTATTCCCGAGCAGGTGACCCGCTTGGAATCCAAGCCCACGTCCTACGGAGTATTGCCCCCGAACCGGTAGCTGCCTAGCCGCTGCTTTGACGGCTGGTCTCGCAGGAGCTACGTCGACAGTCCGGTGGACGCGCGGGGCACGCACCACGGAGCTAGTTCCCATGCCAGCGTCCTCTTTGACGGGACGCCGGCGGTGTCCCCATGCTAGACGGTCCCGAACCTGCAGCGTGTTCCAGCCCGAGCCTCTCGAATAGCAACGGACCGGAGGAGTGGCGTACTACAAGGCTGGTCGATATGCGCGCGAGCCGCTTTGTGACGCTGTGGGGGGTTGCGGCAAACGGCGGCGGGAGCCTTTGCGGCGTCAGATGCGGCCGGTCTCGTGGGCCCACATGGCGACCTCGACGCGGTTTCGGGCGCCGAGCTTTCGCATGAGGCTGGCGAGGTGGGCTTTGACGGTGCTTGGGGTGATATGGAGCTCGTTGGCGATCTCATTGTTGGTGCGGCCTTGGGCTACAGGCACGAGGACTTCCTCCTCGCGGGCGGTGAGCGGTTCTATCGGCTGCCTTGGTGGTGGGGTCTGTGCGTGGGCGAACGCTGCGAGCAGTCGGACAGTCACGCTGGGTGCGATCAGTGCGTCTCCGTCGGCGGCGGCGTGGATGGCCTGGGTCAGCAGGGCGGGTCCGGCGTCCTTGAGCAGGAACCCGCGGGCGCCGGCTTTGAGCGCCCCGTGGACATACTCGTCGAGATCGAAGGTGGTGATGACCACGATCGGCAGGGGATCGGTGACGTCGGGGCCGGCGAGGCGTCGGGTGGCTTCGATGCCGTCCATCAGCGGCATTCGGATGTCGAACAGGCCGACGTCGGGGCGCAGCTGGAGCGCCAGGCGGATTGCCTCGCGCCCGTCGGCGGCCGCGCCGACCACTTCGATGTCGGGTTGGGCGTCGAGCAGCATCGTCAGCCCGGTGCGCACGATGGGCTGGTCGTCGGCGATGAGGACCCTGATGCTCATCGTGGCGTCCCGGTTCGGGGCAGGACCGCCTCTACCCGCCAGCCCCGCTCGGCGGCGGGGCCTGCGTGGAAGGTGCCGCCGAGCAGTGAGGCGCGTTCCCGCATCCCCACCAGGCCGTAGCCTGCTGGGGCGCGGCCGCCAGCGGCGGAGCCGTCGTCGTCGATGGTCAGCCGTACCTGGTCGGCGTCGCCTGTGACGGCGACGGTGACCTGGGTCGCGTGGCGGGCGTGCCGTCGAGCGTTGGTGATGGACTCCTGGGCTAGGCGGTAGATCGCGGCCCCGACCGCCGGGCTGAGGTCGTCGAACTCGCCGAATAGCGTCACCTCGACGCAGGGACGCGTCTGGCCATCGGTGGCGAGCTGCTCGACCTCGGCCACGCCGGGCTGCGGCGCGAACTCGGTGTCCTGTGTGGCGCGGAGCACGCCGACGATGGCGCGCAGCTCGGTGAGGGTGCGGGTCGCTGCGTCCTCGATGATGGCCAGGGCCTCGATGGCACGCTCGGGGTGGGAGGCCGCGATGGCACGTCCTGCTTGGGCCTGGATGGCGATGCCCGAGACGTGGTGGGCGACGGTGTCGTGGAGTTCACGAGCGAGCTGTTCGCGTTCGCGGGCCTTGGCTTGGTCGATGTCGCGGATGAGGATCTTCGTGTGATAGCGGATCGCGGCGCCGAGCGCGGCGGCGAACAGGAAGAACCCGTATGCTGCGACCGAATCCGCCAGGCTGGTTTTGTCGGCGACGTTGGTGATGGCCAGCCAGAGCAGGATGACGCCGAGGCCGCTTGCGGCTTCCCGACCGGAGCCCCACCGGAACAGGGCGTAGGCCAGGATCAGCGCCGCGGAGATGCTGTTCAGCAGGGCGCCTTGCGACCCGGTGAGGATTCTGACGATGTCGACGATTGTCAACGTGCCGAAGGAGACCGCAACCGCGACGAGCGGGTGCGTGCGTCGCCACAGCAGGGGGCCGAGGACCGCGAGCACCGCGAGTAGCAGCAGCGGGCGTGGCGCCAGGTCCTGGCGAAGCACCACTTCCAGCAGGGACCAGCAGATCAGTACTGCGACCAAGGCCCAGTCCCGCGGCCTCCGGTCCGGGGCATTCGTGGGTCGAGGTTCGGCCCACAGCGAGCGGAGTGCGTTGGTGGCCATCTGATCAGCCTAGGCGGCCCGCGTGCTCGGTGTATCCGCCGAAAGTACAAGAGCTCGGCTGTGCCAACGGCCAGGTCGAATCAGGCTCCGCGGCTGATGTGCCCGCCGCCGGCATCCGTGAAGGTGGAAGCACCCACCCAATCAAGCCAGGGAGCATTGTGATGAGAACGCCTCAATCCCATACCGCACTAGAGAATCCGCCGTCCCAGAGCACGCTGGAAGATCTGCGCATGCCCGTGCAGGCCAAGCTCGCAGCAGCATGGACCAGCTTCATGTTCCTCTACATCTACGTCGACTACCTCGCCCTGTACAAGCCCGGCTTCGTCGACGACATCCTGGCCGGCATCGTCCACGAGTTCGACATCGGTCCAACCTTTGTCGCCATTGCGCTCACGCTCATGGCCATCCCGATCCTCATGATCCTGCTCTCCGCGACACTGCCCGCCCGTGTCAACCGCACCATCAACCTCGTCGTAGCAACGCTCTACATCCCCGTCTCGATGTTCAACGCGGTAGGGGAGTCTTGGACCTACTTCTACTTCTACGGCCTCTCCATCGGACTCGAGGTGCTGCTCCTGGCCTTCATCCTGCGCTCCGCCTGGACCTGGCCACGCCGCATCGCATCACCGGCGACCCTGGCAGCCAGCCTCGACAGCGAGCCACTCCGCAGGCCGCAGCAGGCGTGACTGCCCGCCCCGCGCCCGACCATCCTTCGCTCGCGCCACCCGCGGGCACGGTCCATTCAGCGGTGACCTGATGGTCATGCCGGTGTGGCGATGCTCCAGGGATCGCCCAGAAAGGCGTTGCGTAGGGCTGTGAAGACCTCGACGCCGTGGGCTTTGGCCGTGGCGATGTAGGAACGGACGCGGCAGAACGCGGTGAGTCCTCGCATGCTGCGCCAGCTCCCGCTGATCTTGGCTTGGAGCTTGGCCATCCTGATCGCCTGCTCGGCTGGGTTGTTGGTCCACTCGACGTGGAAGTCCAGGGTGAAGTTGAGGACTTGATCGACTCGCTCACGCATCCGTTTCGCCAGCTTGTAGGCGTCGTGGCTGCGGCCGGCGGTCCCGGGGGTGTTCGCGTCGATGCCCTGCTGCGCGGTGTTGAGATACAGATCCCGCAGGCTCTGGCTCGTGGTCGTGGACAGGCCGGCCGCGCCCTGCGTGATCGCGGTGTCGACGGTGCGTCGTGCCTTCTTCAAGGTCTGGCGCATCTGCTCGGCCCACGCCTGATGTTCGGGGTCGGACTCCCACACGGCCTTGAGGTCGCGCAGCAGGTGAGCGCAGCACAGTTGCACCTGGGTGACCTTCCCGCCACGGGTGGGGTCGCTGTATTTGTGGTAGCCGTGCCAGTCATCGCGGATGAGCACTCCGGCGAAGCGCGGCAGGATGTCGAAGCCGTCCACGGCGGCGTGGCTGCGGGTCTGGTGCGCGCCGTACCAGATCTGAGCTATTCAGTATGGCGTCTCTCTCCGCGCCTTGTGTGGTTTGTAGGGGTGGATCGATGGTTAGTTGTACATCGCGTGCCAGCGTCGGCCCGATGTTCTCGATAAGGAAAACCAGCAGCATGGATCCGGGAATACGAGATCTGATGTCTGCGATCACGTAAGGCTGCACCTGTTCGCGCTGGGCGCGCTCTGTGAGTGCGTTCGCCCTCGCTGCGGCGGCTGTCTGCCTGTGGCTGTAGATGAAGGTCACGGCCGCCGATGGGACGGAGATCGCCAGGGCAACCAGGGCAATGACGGAGGATGCGTCCATAGTCCGAGGGCACGGAACCTGACTGACAGCGTCGGGAGCTTGGATCGGGGCGCGCCAGCTTCTGACTAATCGTCAGATGCAATGACTGGGGCTCATGCTCGGTTGAGAGCGCGGCTTTCGCCGTGTCCGGTCCAGCTTCCCCGGCGTACGCTCAGGGCATGGCCGCTGAGCACCTGGGCGACAAACTTGCCCGCCTTCGCCGACTGGCTGACCTCACTCAGGATGGTCTCGCCGAGCGATCTGGCGTGTCCGTCGACGTGATCCGCAAGCTTGAGCAACGGCGCAAGCACAGCGCCCGACTGCCCACCCTTCACGCGCTGTCCAAAGGGCTCGGTGTGGAGCTGACGGCACTGCTGGGAGACCCGCCGGGTGTTCCGTCCAATGGCGACCCTGAGCCTCCCGCGTTGGTCGCTGTCCGGCGCGCGATCATGCCGCCCCTGTTCGCTCCTCCGCCGGAGCCCAACAGCGCTGAACGCCTGTCGCTGGGCATCCTCCGCCGGGAGATCGCGGATGGGTGGACGCTGTACCACGATGCCGATTTCGGCCGCCTCATGGAGGTGCTGCCCGGCATCATCTCTGACGCTCGCCTGTCGGCTGCTGTGGGCACTGTCGGCGAAAGGGAGGCGGGCCAGGCAGCGTTGGGCAAGGCGTTGCAACTCGCCGGACACCTGGCCATCCGTTTAGGCAAGACGGACCTGGCGCTGTCAGCGCTGGAACGCGCCATGAACGCAGCGGAGCAGTCGTCCGACCCACTGCTGACTCCCATGGTCTCCAACTCGGTGGCCTGGAACTACCAGCGGCAGAACCGATTGGACGACGCGGAACGCCTTGCCGTGCACGCCGCTGATGGTGTCGAGCGGGATCACGCCGACACGGCGGAGGGAGTCCGTGTCTGGGGTGGGTTGCTCATGTCGGCAGCGACCAGCTACGCCCGAAGCGGGGATTACGACCAGGCGAATGAGCTCATGACGACGGCGGAGAATGCGACGCGCCGTCTGGCCACGCTGCCCGCTCCGGCGGACAGCAAGATGGTCTCGGTATTCAGCCGGTCGTCAGTGCGCATTGAGCGCGTCCGCCTCGCTGTCCAGCACGCTCGCCCCGAGGAGGCGCTGAGCCTTGCCCAAGGATTGCGACTGAGTGCTGACACGCCTCCTTCTTGGCGGACATGGCTCCTCCTGGACGTAGCGCGCGCTCATACGGACCTGGGGAATGCTGAGGGCGCTGTCCGTGCGCTGGAGAGGCTGTGTCAGATTGCCCCAGCGTGGATGCGTCATCACACCCTCGCTGTGGCCGTAGTCAGCGATCTGTGGTCGGGCCCCTCCAGGCCCCCGGGATTGCGCCGCCTGGCTGAGTTCCTGGGCATCGCCAACTAGGCCGCGAAAGTAGGCCGTTCCGTCCCTGTAGTCCCTCGCGGCATGGCGAGATCCTCAGCGCATCCGAGACACGGCGGAGGGTGCAAGCGATGGCGCGCAGTACGACCATGACAGCGGCAGTCCAGTTAACGGAGCCCTCCCAGGGGAAGCCCATTCCCGTGCCCGGCTGCGACGTCTGCCGAGCGCTGGCAGGACAGTGGGGCCAAGCGATGGAGGCCGGGTCTCCCGCCTACGACCCGTCGCACGCCACTGATCTGGCCGTGGAGATCCAGCGGCATCCCCACGGGAGGCACCGGTGACCCGCTCCGTACTGCGGTACGTCGACCACGTGATCAGCCACGTACCAGACGGCGGACTCATCGCGCTGATCACGTGCGTGGCGCATGGGTGCGGTGAGGCCAGCGGATCCCGGGATGATGCCGACGACGCTCAGGATTGGGCCCTTGCCCACGCTGGCCGGACAGGGCACGACCTGTTCCGGCGGGAGTACGTCGACCATGCCCGAGTGACCCGCACCGAGTAGGCCCCGTTCCCGCACGCTGCCCCAACTCCACCCCGACGGGGCTGGGTGCCGGCCGACTACGACATGGGGATCATCCGTGAGCGGGTCGCGACAAGGGGGCATCTCCTGGACGACTTCCCGGGGCTGGGGCTCAAGGCGTATCTGATGCGCGAGCGCGCCGACGGCTCCCCGGTGAACCAGTACGCGCCGTTCTATCTGTGGGCCGCGCCCGAAGGCATGAACGGCTTCCTGTGGGGACCGGGGTTCCAGGGCATCGTCAACGGCTTCGGACGTCCGGTCGTCCAGCACTGGACGGGGCTGGCATACGAAGAGGGACCCGCGTCCGGTGCCGTGCCGCGGACCGCGACACGCCGTCGGGTACGCCTGCCGGAGTACGACCCGCCCGCCGCGGCCGTGGAGCGGGCGCTGGAAGAGCATCGTCGTCTCGCGAGCGCGGACGGCGCGGTGGCGGTCGCCGTCGGCATCGATCCCCGGCACTGGGAGCTGGTGTACTTCGCGCTGTGGGCCGAGGACGCGCCCAAGGAGGTCGGCGATCCCTTCCAGGTGCTGCATCTGTCGGCCCCGCAGCGTGCTGAGCTGCCTCGCGGACGGCACTGGTGAGCCTCGTCCGAACAGTCCTAGACGGGACCTGCGAACTCGCGTTCCAGCCGCCGCCGTACGCGCTCCTCGTGGAAGAGGCGTCCCACAAGCGCTCCGCCGTAGACGACGAATCCGGCGCCGACGAGCCAGGACTGGATGACGAGCACGGTCCCGAACGGACCGTAGGTGACGGCGTTCGACGCGATCAGCGGCGAGAAGACCAGCTGTGAGAAGACCCGCAGACCCAGCATGCCCACGGCCGTGGCCACAGACCCGGGGAGCAGGGCGCGCCAGCGGACCCGGCCGCCGAGCAGCACGCGCTGCGAGACCCAGAAGAACAGGATGGTGCCGATGAGGTCACCCACGGCGTTGAATATCGTGACCGCGACCGATTGGGCCGACAGGGGTGTGTTGACGAAGGCCAGGAGGGCGAAGATCAGCAGGGCGAGCCAGACGACGTGCCGCCACATGGTGTGCCAGCGGGCGGTCGGCAGGTCCCAGACCTTCTCGTAGCCCGTCTGTACGGCAGCGCCGAAGGTCAGACCGAAGACGGTGAGCGCGGCGAGACCGAAGGCGGTCGTGCGCTGCAGCGTCGCGCCCGGCAGGCCGAACAGCCGCTGCACCTCGTCCTGGGAGGCTTCGGACACCCCCAGTGCCTGGCCCAGCCAGCGGGCGAAGCCCTGTCCGCTCGCCGGATCGGCCGCCGCGACGACGACGAGCAGCGGAACCAGCGTCAGAAAGCCCAGTGCGGCGAAGCCCATGGCACGGTGCATCAGCTCCATCTCGCGGCCGCGGTTCCAGGCCAGCCCAACCGGTGACGCAGCAATCCTGCGGCCCAGGTCGTGGAGCCGGTGCGCGTGGGAAGCCGCGCCGGAGGGCTTGTGGGTCATAGGTCCTCGACTACCCGGAAGTGCGTCGCCACGCTTCCATCGTGCCCCCGGTCGGGTGTTCCCGCCCGTGCCGCCGACTGGCTGCCGATCCGGCCGGGCCAGGTCGTGTACCCCGACGTCCTCCGTACCGTGTACACATACCTCAGGACCCCCTCGGCGATCAGCCGAGCGCGGCGAGCGGGTCGTCGAGAACCGGCTGCCAGGCCAACTCGGCGGCTCCGACCAGGCTGTTGTGATCCAGCGTGCAGGCCAGGATCGGCACCCCGCCGCTGCGCCCCCACAGACTGCGGTCGGCGACCACGGCGCGCAGCCGCTCGGGGTCGGCCTCGAGCAGATCGCGGTGCAGCCCGCCGAGGATGATGCGGTCGGGGTTGAGGATGTTGACCAGACCGGCGAGCCCGAGGCCGAGGCGGTCGATGAGTTCCTCGGCCGCGTTGCGTACGGCCGGGTCGTCGTACTCCGTACGCAGCAGCCGGAGGCACTGCTGGAGCAGTGAGACCTCGGGGCCGGGGTCGCGTCCCGCGGCGATGAGGAAGGCGAGCGGGTCGGCCTCGACGTCGAGGCAGCCGCGGCTGCCGCAGTGGCAGGGGCGTCCCTCCGGGTTGACGGTGAGGTGGCCGACTTCGAGAGCGAGGCCCGAACTGCCGGTGTGGAGACGGCCGTCGAGCACCAGGGCCCCGCCGACGCCGCGGTGGCCGGTGGCGACGCAGAGCAGATGCTGGGCGCCGCGGCCCGCGCCGTGGCGGTGTTCGGCGAGCGCCGCGAGGTTGACATCGTTGCCGGTGAACGCGGGTCCCTGGATGCCCGCCGCGCGGACCCGCTCGGCGAAGATGTCGCGGACGGGTGCCCCGGCGGGCCAGGCGAGGTGGAGCGGATTGAGCGCGGTGCCTTCCGGTTCGGCGACCGCGGAGGGCACGGCGAGGCCCGCGCCCACGCATCTGCGGCCGCTCGCGCGGAGCAGCGCCGCGCCCGCGTCGACGACCTCGCCGAGCACTTGGGCGGGGTCCTCGGAGACGGTGACGCAGCCGGGCGCGGTGGCGACGGTGCGGCCGCCGAGTGCGACGAGCGCGGCGCGGAATCCGTCGGCGTGCACCTGGGCGGCGAGGACGACCGGGCCCGCGTCGTTGACGGCGAGCCGGTGCGAGGGGCGGCCTTGGGATCCTGCGGCGGCGCCGGGCCGGGAGTCGACCCGGATCAGCCCGAGGGCTTCGAGTTCCGCGGCGACGGCGCCGGCGGTGGCGCGGGTGACGCCGAGCTCGGCGGTGAGGACGGCGCGGGTGGGGGCGCGGCCCGTATGAACCAGTTCCAGCGCGGGGCCGAGGGCGCCGCGGCCCCTCTCCAGCCTCGTTTTGATGGTTGTCGCCTTGCCGTTCATGGATGCGAGTCTCCCATGATCCGGAGGCTGAGCAGCCGCCTTGTCCGGATCGGCCTCCGGCCCCTATCCTGACTTTGTGCCGCTACTAAACAAACCAAGGACGGCCGTTCCCGGGAGGCCCGGCGCACCCATCGCCTCGCCCTCCCTGTCCCGCCTCCGTACCGCGCTGACCGTGTTCTTCGCCCTCGACGGCTTCCTCTTCGCCGGCTGGGTCGTCCGCATCCCCGCGATCAAGGAACAGACCGGGTCGTCGGCGAGCGATCTGGGGCTCGCCCTGCTCGGTGTCTCGGCGGGTGCGGTGGTGACGATGACGCTGACCGGTCGGCTCTGCCGCCGCTACGGCAGCCATCCGGTGACCGTCGTCAGCGGTGCCCTGATGTCGCTGAGCATCGCCCTCCCGCCGCTGACGCATTCGCCGCTCGCGCTGGGCCTGGTGCTGCTCGTCTTCGGGGCCGCGTACGGCGGGGTCAATGTCGCGATGAACAGCGCGGCGGTCGATCTGGTCGCGGCCATGCGGCGGCCGGTGATGCCCAGCTTCCATGCGGCATTCAGCCTCGGCGGCATGATCGGCGCGGGTCTCGGCGGACTCGTCGCGGGCGGGCTTTCCCCCACCGCGCATCTCATCGCCCTCACGGCGATCGGCCTGCTGGTCACCGCCGCCGCAGGACCCGTGCTCCTGCGCCACCCGGCGCCGGTCACCGAGCACACGGCGAAGGGCCCGGGGAAGGACCCGGCACCGCGCAGGCTCAAGGGGCGTACGCGCCGGATCGTCGTCGTCTTCGGCGTGATCGCGCTCTGCACGGCGTACGGAGAAGGGGCGATGGCCGACTGGGGCGCGCTCCACCTCGAACAGGACCTGCACGCCCACGCGGGCATCGCCGCCGCCGGATACTCGCTCTTCGCGCTCGCCATGACCGCCGGCCGGCTCTCGGGGACGGCCCTGCTGGAACGGCTCGGCCAGACCCGCACGCTGGTCGCGGGCGGCACCACGGCGGCTGCCGGCATGCTGCTCGGCGCCCTGGCACCCACCGTGTGGCTCGCTCTGCTCGGCTTCGCGGTGACCGGGCTGGGACTCGCGAACATCTTCCCGGTGGCCGTGGCCAGGGCGGGCGCACTCGCGGGACCCGGCGGCGTCGCGGCCGCGTCGACGCTGGGCTACGGCGGGATGCTGCTCGGCCCGCCCGCGATCGGCTTCCTCGCCGACTGGTTCTCGCTGCCCGTGGCGCTGACGACCGTGGCCGCTCTCGCCGGTGGCGCGGCCCTGATCGGGTACTCGGCACGAAGGATGTCCGTACCCCAGGGCCGCTGAGTACGCCGGGGACGCGGTTTCCGGGGCCGCGCCGTACCTCTGCACCGCGCTGGTGGTCTCCGTGCTGATCCAGTCGCTCGCGCTCGGACTGTTCGTACGACTGCTCCGGGGACACCCGCACCCCGCGCACCCCCAGGGAGCGTGAGCGCGGTGGCACAATCTGGAGCATGGAGACCGCCCGGCTGATCAAGTTCCTTGTCCACGACGGCCAGTTGCTGGCGGCGGCTGCCGTCGAGGCGGGCCCCGACGCGATGGTGCCGACCTGTCCCGGCTGGCAGGTGCGGGACCTGCTGCGGCACGTCGGGATGGTCCACCGCTGGGCGACCGCCTTCATCACCGAGGGCCATACCGATTACCACCCTGCCGAGGAACGGTCCGACCTCGACGGCGAGGCGCTGGTGGAGTGGTTCCGGGAGGGACACGGGCTGCTGGTGGCGGCGCTGAGCGAGGCGCCCGCGGACCTGCGGTGCTGGACCTTCCTGCCCGCGCCGTCGCCGCTCGCCTTCTGGGCCCGGCGGCAGGCGCACGAGACGGCGATCCATCGCACGGACGCCGAGTCGGCGCTGGGCGGCACACCGAGCCCCGTGGCCGCCGAGTTCGCCGCCGACGGCATCGCCGAGCTGCTGACCGGCTTTCACGGCCGCTCCCGCAGCCCAGTGCGCTCC
Source organism: Streptomyces sp. NBC_01481 (assembly GCF_026339995.1). Classification (GTDB taxonomy): domain Bacteria; phylum Actinomycetota; class Actinomycetes; order Streptomycetales; family Streptomycetaceae; genus Streptomyces. The sequence continues at coordinate 192,464 of NZ_JAPEPT010000006.1, forward strand.
GAGGCCCCGCGCTCACTTCGCGTACGGCCGGTCGACACGGATGATGTGTGGACCGTATGGGTGTCCACCGACGTGCCCCGTACGGAGCCCAGCGAAGAGGGGCCCGCGGACTGCGAGTTGAGTGGTATCGCCGAGCAGCTCTATCTGACGCTGTGGAACCGGCTGCCACTGTCCGCCGTGTCCGTCGCGGGCGAGGCGGACCTCGCCCAGCTGTGGCGTGAGATGTCCGCGGTCACCTGGTCCTAGGGCCTGCCGTTGACCGGATCAGGCTGTCGGGTTCGCCAGCATCCGGGAGAGCACGGCACGCTGCAGCGGCTGCACCTCGGTGTGCCGGGCCCGGCCCGCCTCCGTGAGTGCGACCCGCACACCGCGCCGGTCCTCGCTGCACATCCCGCGGGTGACGAGGCCGTCCTTCTCCAGCCGCGCGACCAACCGTGACAGGGCGCTCTGGCTCAGATGGACCCGGGACGCGAGCTCCTGCACCCGGAACGAGCAGTCGCCGTCCCCGGTCTTCTCGGCGAGCACATCGAGGACCTCGAAGTCGCTGGCGCCGAGCCCGTGCCGGTGCAGCTCGCGGTCGAGCTCGCAGATCGTACGGGCATGCAGCGCGAGGACCTCCCGCCACTCGTCCACGAGCGCTCGCTCGGACTTCTTCGCCGCCATGACGGCACGGTAGCAGAAAAGACGGACTTTGTTGCATCGGAATTAAATGCATTTGCATTCAATGCATGCGCATGTACTGTCCTGCTCATGACCTCTCCGCTCACCGTCCCCGTAGCGCAGGAGCGCTGGAGCCCGCGACTCTGGGGCACTCTGCTCGTGCTCTGCGCGGCGATGTTCCTCGACGCCCTCGACGTATCGATGGTCGGCGTCGCCCTGCCCTCGATCGGGACCGATCTCGATCTCTCCACCTCGACCCTGCAGTGGATCGTCAGCGGCTACATCCTCGGATACGGCGGCCTGCTGCTCCTCGGCGGCCGCGCCGCCGACCTGCTCGGCCGGCGCCGGGTGTTCCTGATCGCGCTCGCCGTCTTCGCGCTGGCCTCGCTCCTCGGCGGGCTCGTCGACTCCGGGCCGCTGCTCATCGCCAGCCGCTTCATCAAAGGCCTGAGCGCCGCGTTCACCGCGCCCGCCGGACTCTCCATCATCACGACAACCTTCAAGGAAGGCCCACAGCGCAACCGCGCGCTGGCCATCTACACCACCTGCGCGGCAACCGGCTTCTCCATGGGCCTGGTGCTGTCCGGGCTGCTCACCGAGGTGAGCTGGCGCCTGACGATGCTGCTGCCCGCGCCCATCGCCCTGATCGCGCTGCTGGCCGGCATCAAGCTGATCCCGAAGAGCAGCCGCGAAGACTCCGGAAAGGGATACGACCTGCCGGGCGCCGTCACCGGCACGGCCTCGATGCTGCTGCTCGTCTTCACCGTCGTCCAGGCCCCCGAAGCGGGCTGGGCGTCGGCACGCACCCTGCTGTCCTTCCTTGCCGTGGCCCTGCTGCTCACCACCTTCGTCATCATCGAACGGCGCAGCTCGCACCCGCTGATCCGGCTGGGCGTGCTGCGCTCGGGCAGCCAGATCCGGGCCAACCTCGGCGCGGCCTTCTTCTTCGGCTCGTACGTCGGATTCCAGTTCCTCGTCACGCAGTACATGCAGTCCCTGCTGGGCTGGTCGGCGCTCCAGACGGCACTCGCCTTCCTTCCGGCAGGCGCCCTGGTAGCACTCTCCTCGACGAAGATCGGCTCGGTCGTGGACCGGTTCGGAACGCCGCGTGTGATCGCCGCCGGCTTCAGCCTGCTGGTCGTCGCGTACGCGCTGTTCCTCCAGATCGACCTCACACCGACCTACGCGGCCGTGATCCTGCCCTCGATGCTGCTGCTCGGCGCGGCCTGCGCCCTGGTCTTCCCCTCGCTCAACATCCAGGCCACCAGCGGCGTGGAGGACCACGAGCAGGGCATGGTCTCCGGCCTGCTGAACACCTCGATCCAGGTCGGCGGGGCGATCTTCCTTGCCGTTGTCACCGCGGTGATCACGGCGGGCGGTGGCACGGACCGCTCCGCGCAGGCGGTGCTCGACAGTTTCCGGCCGGGCCTGGTGGTGGTGACCGCGATCGCGGCGGCCGGGCTGCTGATCACGGTGACCGGTCTTCGTACGCGCCGCAGCGGACCGACCGTCCTGGTGGCGAAGTCCGTACCGGAGACGGAGCTAGAGCGGGTGACGGTCGGCGACTGACCGGGACCGTGCTCAAGAGGGCGGCGGCCGACGGGAGTTCTTGCCCGTCGGCCGCCGCCCTGTGACACTCCGTGCATGGGGCGACGGACACAGGCGGAGCGGGACGCGATCACGGTGGAGATCGGCTTTGCTGTCGTCACCGGGTTCCTGGTGGGCGGACTGACGTTCCTGGCGATCGCCGGACCGATGATAGTGATCCCGATGTCGTCCGACACCGAGCGCCGACTCGTCCTCGCGGCCGCCGTGGCCGGCCTGGCCGTCTTCGTCGTACGCGTCGTGCACGTCCTGTGGCGCTTTCCCGGCGGGCCGGGCAAAACCCGTCAGCCGAGCCAGCCCGGGCGCACCAACCCCGACTCGTAGGCCAGCACGACCAGTTGTGCCCGGTCGCGGGCGCCGAGCTTGACCATCGTGCGGCTCACATGCGTCTTGGCGGTGAGCGGGCTGACCACGAGTCTGCGGGCGATCTCCTCGTTCGAGAGGCCGATGCCGACGAGGGCCATCACCTCCCGCTCCCGTTCGGTGAGTTCGCCGAGAACCTCGGCGTCCGTGGGTGCCTTGGAACGAGCCGCGAACTCCGCGATGAGACGACGCGTCACGCCCGGGGAGAGCAGAGCGTCGCCCTGCACCACCGCCCGTACCGCACGCAACAGTTCCTCGGGCTCCGTGTCCTTCACCAGGAAGCCCGAGGCTCCGGAGCGGATCGCATCGAAGACGTACTCGTCGAGCTCGAAGGTGGTCAGCATCACCACCTTCACCTCCCCGAGCTGCTCGTCCTCGGTGATTTTCCGAGTGGCGGCGAGACCGTCGAGCTCCGGCATCCGGATGTCCATCAGCACGACGTCGGGGCGCAGTTCACGCACCAGCCTCACCGCCTCCTCGCCGTCGGCCGCCTCGCCCGCCACCTCGATGTCCTGCTGGGCATCGAGCAGCGCGCGGAAGCCTGCCCTCACGAGCAGCTGGTCGTCGGCGAGCAGTACGCGGATCACATCGTCTCCTTCGGCTGCACAGGGAGGTCGGCCAGCACCCGGAAGCCACCGTCCGGCCGTGGTCCCGCCTCGATCGTGCCACCCAGTGCGGCGGCCCGCTCCCGCATTCCGATGAGGCCGTTGCCACTGCCGCCCACGTCCGAACGGGTGGCCGGGCCGTCGTCGTCGATCCGCAGACCGAGCCGGCCCGGCGCGTACGCGATCCGCACGCGCGCGGTGCGTGATCCCGAGTGGCGTACGACATTGGTAAGGGCCTCCTGGACGATACGGAAGGCGGCGAGATCGGTGCCGGGCGACAGCGCGGTGCGCTCCCCCTCCGTCTCGATCTCCACGCTCAGTCCGGCGCCGGCGGCCTGTTCGACGAGTTCGGGGAGCCGGTCGAGTCCGGGCGCGGGCGCCCGCGGGGCGTCGCCCGGCGTACGGAGCGTGTCGAGGACCTGGCGCACCTCGCCCAGCGCCTCCTTGCTGGCCGCCTTGATGGTGGTGAGCGCGGTACGGGCCTGCTCCGGATTGGTGTCGAGCAGCGCGAGGCCCACGCCCGCCTGCACGTTGATGACCGAGATGGAGTGGGCGAGGACGTCGTGGAGTTCACGGGCGATCCGCAGGCGCTCCTCGTCGGCGCGGCGCTTCTCGGCGGCGGCGCGCTCGGCGCCCTCACGGGCCCACACCTCACGCCGTACGCGGACGAGCTCCGAGGCCGCGAGGACCGCCACCACCCAGGCGAGGACGACCAGTTCCTGCCCCCACGGCGCCGCGTCGTCATTGCTCGGTGGCAGATACTCGTACAGCCAGTGCGCGATCAGCAGATGTCCTGCCCCGAGCCCGCCGACGGCCCACCAGGCGGCACGACGGTGCCCGGAGATGACGGCCGCGAAAGCGCCGACGGCGACGCTGAGGAAGACCGGGCCGTAGGGGTAGCCGGCGCCGATGTAGATGAGCGCGATCGCGCAGACGCCGAATACGGAGGCGACGGGCCGGCGGTTGCGCAGCAGCAGAATGGCCGGACCGGCCAGCAGCAGCACGTGCGCGAAGGCGTCGATCGGTTCACGGTCCGGCTGGCCGTGCGCGGCGAAGCTCGACCCCACCATCGCGAACACGGCCAGGGCGATCGTCGAGAGCCAGGGCACCTTGCCGGTGCTGCGCCGGGCTTCCCAGCGACGCAACGGCGGCGGTGGTCCGCCACCTCGCGCCCAGGGGGGACCACCGCAGAAGCGGGTGCGCTGCTCATCCATACGGCCACGCTAGACCGGGCCGGGCGGCCCGGGCGTCAGCCCGGCGTGGCGATCACACGTACTCCCTGTGCAGTACGCGACGTGCAGTACGCGACCTGCCTCAGGGCCGCACACCCCGCAGACCGACCTCGTGCGCGAGGCGGGCCACAGCATGGACAAAGAAGTCGTCCCTGTGCTCGACGACACGGTTGAACTGGCCGAAGAGCTCGAAGGAGATCAGCCCGAACAGCTGCGGCCAGGCGCTCACCAGGGCCACCACGACGGCCGGCGGCAGATCGGGCGCGACGGTGGCGGTGAGGCGGTGGGCTTCAGGGCGCAGCTCCTCGGCGAGCGGGGGCAGCGCAATGCCGTTCGCGCGGTGGGCGTCACGGGCGATCGAGATCATCGCGAGTCCGACGCGGGAGGCGGGTCCGACGGTGTCCATGGGGGCGGAGTAGCCGGGGACCGGGGAGCCGTAGATCAGCGCGTACTCATGGGGGTGGGCAAGGGCCCAGGCGCGGACGGCCGAGCACAGCGCGACCCAGCGGGCCGGGTGATCCTGGGGGTCGGGGGCGTCGGCCAGTGCGGTCTCGGCCGCTGCGCCGACGGCGTCGTAGGCGTCGACGATGAGGGCGGTCAGCAGGTCGTCGCGGCTGGGGAAGTAGCGGTAGAGGGCGGAGGAGACCATGCCCAGTTCGCGGGCGACGGCGCGCAGGGAGAGCTTGGAGGCACCCTCTGCGGCGAGCTGTCTGCGGGCCTCGTCCTTGATCGCTGCGGTGACTTCGACTCGGGCTCGTTCCCTGGCACCTCGGATGGTGGTCATGGCTCGCAGTCTTTCATGTTTCGGAGCAGTGACCAACAATGAGAGCACTGCTCTTGCTTTGGATCACCAATCCAGTGCACACTGCTCTTAAGCGAGAGCACTGCTCTCTCAACTATAGGAGTCCACGATGTCGCAGGTGCACTACATCAAGCCCGGCCGCTTCGACAACATGCTCAACGGCGCTGTCGCCTGGCTCGCCCGCCACGGCATCAGCCTCATGGGCACCGCCGAGCTCTCCGTACGCGGCCGCACCAGCGGCGAATGGCGGCGCATCCCGGTCAACCCGCTCCCCTACGAGGGCGGCCCGTATCTGATCTCCGCCCGTGGCCACTCCCAGTGGGTCCGCAATCTGCGGGCGGCCGGCGGCGGACAGCTCCAAGTCGGCCGCAAGACCCAGCAGTTCACGGCGGTCGAGCTGCCCGACGAGGAGAAGCCCGCGCTGCTGCGCACCTACCTGGAGCGCTGGGGCTGGGAGGTCGGACGCTTCTTCGGTGACGTCAACGCCAAGTCCACGGACGAGGAACTCCTCGCCGCGGCGCACAAGCACCCTGTCTTCCGGATCACCGTGTCGAAGTGACCGCCGAGGCGGCCGACGCGCAAGTCACGGCGACCGGAGAGACGACCGACGCGGCAGCCGAAGCGACCGACCATGCGCCCGACGCGCAAGGCACAGCGACCGACCAGGCGCCCGACGCGCAGGTCACGGCGAGCGGCGAGACGCCCGGCGCGCAAGCCGAAGCGACTGGCGAGACGCCCTCCCGGAGCAAGTCCGCGCCCCGGCCGCTCAGGCCGACGGTTCGCTCGGCTCCGCGCGGCGGTCGAGCGCTTCCAGTGCCCGCCGCGCCACCGCGTGCGTCCGCACCAGCCCCGCCAGCGTCGTCGATCCACGCGTGATGTCCGCGAACGCCCGCCACGCGGGCCGCAGACCGGTGATCGCCGCATGGAAAAGCCCCGGACGGCGCTCGAAGATCGCCAGCATCCGCCGCCCGACGCCCATCTCCACGCCAAGACCGGCCTTGATCGCGAACGCGTAGTTCAGCGCCTGACGCCTCGCGTCCACAGCGTCATGGGCCTCCGAGATCCGTACCGCCCACTCCCCCGCGAGCCGTCCCGACCGCAGCGCGAACGAGATCCCCTCCCGGGTCCACGGCTCAAGGAGACCGGCCGCGTCCCCGCACACCAGCACCCGCCCGCGCGACAGCGGCGAGTCGTCGCTGCGGCACCGGGTCAGATGTCCGGAGGAGATGGCGGGCTCGAACCCGGCGAGCCCCAGCCGTGCGATGAAGTCCTCCAGATAGCGCTTGGTCGCCGCGCCCTCGCCCCGGGCCGAGATCACACCGACCGTCAGGGTCCGCCCCTTGGGGAACACCCAGCCGTAACTGCCCGGCATCGGCCCCCAGTCGATGAGCACGCGCCCCGCCCAGTCCTCGGCCACGGTCGCCGGTACCGGGATCTCGGCCTCCAGGCCCAGGTCGACCTGGTCGAGCTTCACCCCGACATGTGCGCCTATCCGGCTGGCGCTGCCGTCGGCGCCGACGACGGCGCGGGCAAGCACGGTCTCGCCGTCGGCAAGCACCACGGCGACCGTGCGCCGGTCCGGCACGGCGGGTCCGTGCTGCTCGACCCGGGAGACGGTCGCGCCCGTACGCAGCACGGCTCCCGCCTTCTGCGCCTGCTCGACAAGACCGGCGTCGAACTCCGGCCTGTTGATGAGCCCGAAGAGCATCCGCTTGGAGCGGCGCGTACGCGTCAACCTGCCGTTCAGCGAGAAGGTGACGGCGTGCACCCGGTCGAGCAGCGGCAGCTCGAAGCCCGGCGGCAGACTGTCGCGCGAGGGGCCGATGATCCCTCCGCCGCAGGTTTTGTAGCGGGGCAGTTCGGACTTCTCCAGCAGGAGCACCTGACGGCCGGCCACCGCCGCGGCGTAGGCGGCCGAGGCCCCGGCGGGCCCGGCGCCGACCACGACGACGTCCCACACCGGCTGGTCGTGCCCCGGCTCGTCGTGCTCACCCACGGCGTCTGCGTTCTCGCTGCTCACGATGTGCTTCTGCTCCCCATCCGAGGCGTGATCATGCTCTCGACGGCATCCTACGGCGCGGTCACTTCCTGCCCGTGGGAGGATCAACCACACATTCGCCGTACACATATCTCACAACGTCGCACCCACAAGGAGCGTGCCCATGACCGCCGATCCGATCGCCGAGACCATTGCGTCCCTGATGCCCCGCGCCAAGGCGGAGCTGACGGAACTGGTGGCCTTCCAGTCGGTGGCGGACGAGGCCGTGGCACCGAGGAGCGAGTGCGAGGCCGCCGCGAACTGGGTCGCCGATGCGCTGCGCGCCGAGGGTTTCCAGGACGTCGAGCTGCTCGACACCCCTGACGGCTCGCAGTCGGTGTACGGGCTGCTGCCCGGCCCGGAGGGTGCGCGGACCGTGCTCCTCTACGCGCACTACGACGTCCAGCCGAAGCTGGACGAGGCCGCCTGGGTGAGCCCGCCCTTCGACCTGACCGAGCGCGACGGCCGCTGGTACGGGCGCGGTGCCGCCGACTGCAAGGGCGGCTTCATCATGCATCTGCTCGCGCTGCGCGCCCTCAAGGCGAACGGCGGTGTCCCCATCAATGTGAAGGTGATCGTCGAGGGATCGGAGGAGCAGGGCACGGGCGGCCTGGAGCAGTACGCCGAGGCGCACCCCGAGCTGCTGACGGCCGACGCGATCGTGATCGGCGACACCGGGAACTTCCGGGTGGGTCTGCCGACGGTGACGGCGACGCTGCGCGGGATGACGATGATCCGCGTCCAGATCGACACCCTTGAAGGCAATCTGCACTCGGGCCAGTTCGGCGGCGCCGCGCCCGACGCGCTGGCCGCGCTCATCCGCGTACTGGACTCATTGCGTGCCGCGGACGGTTCGACGGTGATCGACGGGCTCCCCGCGCAGGCCCAGTGGGACGGACTGCAGTACCCGGAGGACGAGTTCCGCAAGGACGCCAAGGTCCTCGCCGGTGTCGGTCTGACCGGCAACGGCACGGTCGCCGACCGTATCTGGGCGCGCCCCGCCGTCACGGTGATCGGCATCGACTGCCACCCCGTGGCGGGCGCGACCCCCTCCATTCCGGCGAGCGCCCGGGCCCAGATCAGCCTGCGCGTGCCGCCCGGCCAGGACGCGGCCGAGGCGACCAAGCTGCTCTTCGCCCACATCGAGAAGCACACGCCGTGGAACGCCCGGGTCTCGCTGGAGCAGGTGGGCCAGGGCCAGGCCTTCCAGGCGGACGTCACGAGCCCCGCGTACACCTCGATGGCCGACGCGATGCGTGTCGCCTACCCGGGCGAGGAGATGCAGGCCTCCGGCATGGGCGGCTCGATCCCGCTGTGCAACACGCTCGCCGCGCTCTACCCCGAGGCGGAGATCCTGCTCATCGGTCTGAGCGAGCCGGAGGCCCAGATCCACGCGGTGAACGAGTCGGTCTCCCCCGAGGAACTGGAGCGGCTGTCCGTGGCGGAGGCGCTGTTCCTGCAGAACTACGCCGCGAGCTGACCGTCGAGCGCGCGTAGGGGTAGAGCCGAAGGCATACGCGTAGAGCCGAAGCCGCACGCGCAGAGCAGAGAACGTACGCGCAGAGCAGAGAACGTACGCGCGAAGCTGAAGCCGTACGCCCACAGTGACGGGCCCTCGCCTTGCGTCGGGGGCCTTTCTACGGTGGGGCGCATGGATGTCATCAAGGTTCTTTCCGAGCTGCACCTGCTGCGCTTCCCTGTCGGCCAGGCCTATCTATGGCGCGACGGGGACGAGTTGACGCTGATCGACGCGGGCACGATCGGCGCCGGTCCGCTCATCGCGGACGCCGTGAGGGGGCTCGGACTGCACCCCCGGGACGTGCGGCGGATCGTGCTGACGCACTTCCACGAGGATCATGCGGGCGGGGCGGGCGAGTTCGCGGCGCTGAGCGGTGCGCCGGTGCTGGCGCACCGGCTGGACGCGCCGTTCGTACGGGGCGACGAGCCGGGTCCGCCGCCCCTGTTCGAGGACTGGGAGCGGCCGATCTTCGCGGAGGTGGCGAAGCTGCTGCCGCCGCCGTCGGACGAGCCCGTATTGCCCTCGGACGTACGGGAGTTGGAGGACGGGGAACTCCTCGACTTCGGGGGCGGAGCGCGCGTGGTGTCCGTGCCCGGGCACACGGAGGGCAGCATTGGTCTCCATCTCCCGGCGCACGGCGTCCTGTTCACCGGGGACGCGGTCGCCGCGGCACCGGAGCACGGCGGCGTTCTGATGGGCGTGTTCAACCAGGACCGTACGCGCACCGTGGAGTCGTTTCGGAAGCTGGCCGCTCTCGACGCGGACGTCGCCTGCTTCGGCCACGGCGATCCGGTGACCCGCGACGCCTCGGCGGGCCTGCGGGAGGCGTTCGAGCGCGACCACGGGTAGACCGGGCCGGCCGGGGGCGGGCCGTCAGACCGGGACGCCCGCCTCCAGGTAGAGCGCGGAGCCCCGCTCCCGCGCCCTCAGCGCCCAGCGCAGCCGCTCGTAGCGCGTCGGCGGCAGCAGCTCGGCGGCCTCCTCCTCGGCGACGAACCGCCAGCCGCGCAGCTCCGATCCGGGCAGCAGCACCCGCCCTGCCTCGCCGCTGTCCAGCCGGCCGCCGTCGTAGAGCAGCCGCAGCCCGCCGAAGCCCGGTGGCCGCGGCGCCTCCCAGTCGACCACCAACAGCCGGGGCACCTGGGCGAGTTCGATGCCCAGCTCCTCGGTCACCTCGCGCATCCCGCCGCGCGCGGGTGGCTCGCCTCGCTCCACCACTCCGCCCGGGAACTCCCAGCCGGGCTTGTAGGTGGGGTCGACGAGGAGCACCCGGTCCTCCTCGTCGAAGAGCAGTACTCCGGCGGCCAGTGTTTCGGCGGTCGGCTCGGGGGTCTGCACGATCTCGCAGACCGCGGCGTCCCCGCTGCGTACCGCCGTGGCTATGCGCCGCGCCGTCTGAAGGGGGTCGAGCCGGCTGGTGTCGATGACGTGCGCGTCGCCCCCGATCCAGTCGAGGGCGGCGAGGTACGGCTCGATGTGGTCGTACGCCCATTGCCTCACGCGCTGGTCGGCATCCGGGATGTCCGGCTCCTCGCGGGTGGCGATCCGTTCGCGCAGGATCGTTTCATCCGGTCGAAGCAGCACATGCCGTACCGGAATGCGGCGGGAGGCGAGACCGCCGAAGATCTCGTCGCGGTACTCCTGGCGCAGCAGAGTCATCGGCACGACCAGCACCCCGCCGAGCTCGCTGAGCAGCGCCGCCGCCGTGTCCACCACGAGGCGCCGCCAGATCGGCAGATCCTGGTAGTCGCTCACCTCGGCCAGGCGCTTCTGCGGCAGCAGATGGCGCAGCTGGCCGCCGATGAGTTCGGGGTCGTACAGCGTGCTGTTCGGGATCAGATCGATCAGTTCGCGCGCGGTACTGGTCTTGCCCGCTCCGAACGCACCGTTGATCCAGACAATCACGGTTCCCCCTCTTCCGTAGCCCACAGTGGATTGCCCGCAACACCCTGCCACGAAAACCCGTGTCGGGAACCCGCCGGTTGATCGTGGTCGGCGTCGCGGATCCAACTGTGGCCGTGCTGTTGCCGGTTCACCACCACCGTGCGGGAACCTGGTGCGTCTCACCCTACGAACAGACGGCTTCGCCGGACCGTGACACGGGCGTGTGAAGCGTCGTTGGAGCGGGAGAGACAAGGGGGTGCGGGATGCGCCGTACGGTGTTGGAGAGGTTTCCCGCCGGGGGCCCGCGCGGGAGCTGGCCGGCCGAGGAGTTCGCACGCGCACGCCGGGACGAGGGCCTGGCGGCGGAGGTCGTGATGGACCTGGAATCGGATGCGTTCCTGGTCGTCGTGCCGCAGCAGCCCGCGGACGCGGTCACCTAGGGGGTGTCTTTCGGATCTTGCCGGGCTCGCGTGCCCTGGCACGCACGGTCGCTGCGTTGTCGTCAGTCGCCGACGCTCCGCGTCGGCTCCTTCCTCCGCCTTGCGATCGCACGCACCAGACCCCGCTCACTGATCCGGCCTGATCCAAAAGACACCCCCTAGGGCCCGGCCCCCGCCCGGACGGGGACGGGGGCCTCCTCGGATCAGCCCTTGGTTGAGCCGAGCGTGAGCCCGGCGATGAAGTGCCGCTGCAGCAGCAGGAAGACCAGCAGCGTCGGCAGCGCGACGATCACCGAGCCCGCGGCGAGCAGGTTGTAGTCGGTGAAGAACTGGCCGCGGAGATTGTTGAGCGCCGAGGTGACGGGGAGCTTGTCGCCGTCGGAGATGAAGACGAGCGCCCACAGGAAGTCGTTGTACATCCAGGTGAACTGGAGCGTACCGAGCGCCGCGAGGGCCGGTCGGCACAGCGGCAGGGTGATGCGCCAGTACTGCGTCCACACGCTCGCGCCGTCCACGATCGCCGCCTCCAGGATCTCCTGCGGCAGCGTGCGCATGAAGTTGGCGAGCACGAAGACGCAGAAGCCGATCTGGAACCCGACCTGGACGGAGATGACGGCCCAGTACGAGTCGAACATCGTCATCGAGTCGGACATCCAGTAGGGCAGCGGGATGCGGTTGAACATGACGTACAACGGAGTGACGATCACCTGCTGGGGCAGCAGATTGCCCGCGGTGAACAGCATCAGGAGCAGGATCGAGCCGCGCATCTTCAGCCGCGCCACGGCGAAGGCGACGAACGAGGCGAAGAACAGCGCGAGAAGCACCCCCGGCACGGCGATGATGAGGGTGTTGACGAAGTACTTCGTCATCCCCGAGTCGCTGAAGGCCTGCTGGTAGTAGTCGAAGGAGAGCTTCTTCGGCAGCGAGAAGTACCCGCGCTCGGAGGTCTCGCCGTACGGCCTGAGCGAGGCGTAGACCGCGAGCAGCAGCGGCGCGAGGAAGGCCAGCGAGACGGTCATCAAGAAGGCGTGCAGGCCCAGCCGTCCGGGGCGCAGGAGGCGCTTTCGGGGCTGCGCGGGCGGGGCGGGCCGGGCGGCAGCGGGCGCCGGGGCGGTGTCGAGCGTCATCGGTTCTTCTCCCCACGGATCTCCTGGACCAGGTACGTCACGACGAATCCCATGGAGACGAGCAGCAGGACGACGGCGATGGCGGAGCCGAATCCGATCCGGCTGGCCTCGCCGATGATGTTGTCGGTGACGAGTACGGAGAGCAGCTCCAGGCCGTTTCTGCCCTTGTTGACCGCGTAGACGATGTCGAAGGCGCGCAGCGCTTCGATGACGGTGATGACGCCGACGATGACATTGACGGGCCGCAGGGTCGGGAAGACGACGCGGAAGAAGGTCTGTGCCTCACTGGCCCCGTCGATGGCGGCGGCTTCCTTCAGGGAGGGGTCGACGGCCTTGAGCCCGGCCAGGTAGAGGATCATCACATAGCCGGTGTGCCGCCAGGCAGCGGCCAGCAGGATCATCCAGAGGTTGATGTCGGGGTCGCCGAGCCAGTCGGTGGGATTCTCGGTGTCCCCGAGGATCGCGTTGAGCGCGCCCTGGTCGCGGGAGAAGACCAGTTGGGCGATGAAGCCGACGACGGCGAGCGAGAGCACCACCGGCATGTACAGCGTGGACTGGTAGAAGCGGCTGAACCGCACGCCCCTGTCGATCAGGACGGCCAGCAGCAGCCCGAAGGGGGTGGCGACCAGTCCGAGGAAGGCCAGCCAGAGCAGGTTGTGGCGGGCCGCCGGCCAGAACTGCGGATAGTCGGTGAAGAGGGTCTCGTAGTTCTTCGTACCGACCCAGGAGATGTCTCCTATGCCGTCCCAGCTGGTGAAGGAGAGCACGACGGAGGCGAGGGTCGGTCCCCACACGATGGCCAGGTCGAGCAGGATCGGTATGCCCAGCAGCACGCCGAGAACGGCGCGGTCGCGGCGGGTGAAGCGCCGCGGACCCCGCCGTGCGGCGCGCCTTGTGATGCTCACGCCCGATCGCCCCCCGGAGTCCTTCAGGGTGCCCCCGGCGGCCTGGGGTTCCGGGCCGGGGACGTGTTCCCCGGAAGAGTGCAGCAGCGGCACGGCTGGTGGCTCCAAGTCGGTTGCGGCCGGTGTCGGTTCAGCCTTCGGCGGCGAAGATGGTCTTCTTCTGCCTCTCGATGCTGTTGACCAACCCATCCACGTCCTTCGGCTTGTTGATGAAGGTCTGGATGGCCGGAATCATCACCGTCGACGAGAAGTCGGGCCTCGTGTCGCGGTCCAGGAACTGCGAGATCTGCTTGGCGCCCGAGACGAGGTCGACCGCCTTCTTCTGCAGCGGGGAGTACTTCGAGGTGTCGGCCTGGTCGCTCACGGCGATGTTGTTGGGGTCACTGGCGAGGTAGATGTCCTCCGCCTTGCCGGTGGCCAGCCACTTGAGCAGGTCCTTGGCGCTCTCCATGCTCTTGCTGTTCTTCAGTTCCTTGGACTTCTTCGCCAGCAGGAAGCCGTCGATGGGAGCCTCGACCGCGTCCTGGCCGTGCTCGGGGTTGATCTCCGGGAAGGGGAAGAAGTCGATGTCGGCCTGCTCGCCCTTGGGGAACTGGGCGCCGGGGTGCGGGAGTCCGAAGACGGCCATGCCCGCTTCCTTCTTCTGCAGGCTGGTCGCGGCCTCCTGCCAGGTGCGGCCGTTCGCTCCGGGCTGGCAGTACGGGAGGATGCTGCGCCAGGTGTCGAAGACGTCCTTGACGCGCTTGTCGGTCCACGCCTCCTTGCCCGCCATGAGGTTCTTGTGGAACTCGTATCCGTTACTGCGCATGTTGATGTAGTCGAAGGTGCCCATCGCGGGCCAGCCGTCCTTGTCGCAGAACGCGATCGGGACAAGCTTGTCCTTCTGCATCTGCCTGGCGAGGGCTATGTACTCGTCGAGGGTCTTGGGGGCCTGGTAGCCGTACTGCTGGAAGACGCTCTTCCGGTGGAAGACGGCCCAGGGGTAGTAGTAGTACGGGGTGAGGTACTGCTTGCCGTCCTCGCCCGTCGACTGGGCCTTCAGCGCGGCCGAGAAGCCCTGGTAGCCCGCCCAGTTGTCGCTGATGTCGTGCAGCAGGCCCTTCTTGGCGAAGAACTGCATGCGGTAGCCCGCGAACCACATGAACACGGAGTCCGGCTTGCCCTGCAGATAGCGGTTGATGTTCTCCTGGAAGGTGTTGTGGTCAACGGTGTTGACCTTGACCTTCCGTCCGTCCTTCGACTGCTCCGCGTACGCGGCGAACGCGTCGGCGAACGCCTTCTTCGGCACAGGGTCGGACGAGTTGGACCCCACCTTGATGGTCTTGCCGTCCCCGCCGGGGCCGCTGTCGCAGGCAGCGAGCAGCGAGGGCAGCGCGATCGCACCTGCACCCACCGCTGCACCGCGCAGCAGGCTCCGCCGGGACATCCGATGTCCTGCCACGCTCCCGGGCGCGGCAGGACCGTTGAACGATGACTGCGCCATGTCCCCTCCTCCGGGGTGCAACCCAACACAACCCAACGCGAGGATTGGATCTCACTCCCAGAAAGGGGTGTCGTCAAGGGTTTTGGCGAGACATCGAACAACCGTTACCGCTTCTCTTCAACAGACTCCAACACGCCCTACCGTAAACGCTCGCGACGGACACGCACCTCCAGCCGTCCCAAAATGGGCGAGTACGGAGGAACGTAACGATGCGTCACCTTCCCACCCGCAGTACCCGTCGCAGAGTCGTCGGAGCGCTGGCCGCGGCGCGGTAGTCACCGACGGCCGGAAGTGCGTCGATTCCGACCACGCCAACTGGCCACTGCTGAGCGGCCGGTCTCAGGACCGGCCGCTTACGACGGCTGCCGCCTCGCCCTGCCTGCCGAGCGAGGCGGCAGCCGCCGCACCCACCAGACCGGCGTCCGTGCCCGTCAGCGCCGGGGCCACCGTGAGGCGCTGAACGAAGGAGAGCGCGGCGTAGTCGCGCAACGAGCGGCGCAACGGAGCGAACAGCACCTCGCCCGCGCCCGCCACTCCCCCGCCGATCACCGCGATCTCGATCTCCACGAGAGTCGCGGTGGCGGCGATACCAGCGGCGAGCGCCTGGGCCGCGCGCTCGAAGGAGGCGATGGCGACCGGGTTCCCCGCGCGGGCGGCGGCGGCCACCGCGGCGGCCGAGGTGTCTCCGTCGAGGCCGGGCCGCCAGCCGTTCTCCAGTGCCCGGCGTGCGATGTTCGGGCCGCTGGCGAGGCGCTCGACGCAGCCGCGGGCGCCACAGGGGCAGAGGTCGCCGTCGAGGTCGACACTGATGTGGCCGATGTGCCCGGCGTTGCCGGTGGGGCCGGGGTGGAGCTTGCCGCCGAGGACGAGTCCGCCGCCGACGCCGGTCGAGACGACCATGCACAGGGCGTTGTCGTAGCCGCGGGCCGCGCCCTGCCAGTGCTCGGCCGCCGTCATCGCGACACCGTCCCCGACCAGCTCCACGGGGAGCCCGCCCACGGCCCGGCGCACCCGCGCGACCAGGGGGAACCCGCGCCAGCCGGGGACGTTGACCGGGCTGACCGTGCCTGCGGATGCGTCCACGGGTCCGGCACTGCCGATGCCGACGGCGCTGGCCCGCACCCAGAGCGGGGATGCGGCGAGCTCACCGAGGACCGCCTCGACCGCGCGCATCACCGTGTCGCCGTCCTCCTTGGCCGGAGTCGGGCGCTGGGCCCGCACCAGGATCGTGCCGCTGCCGTCCACCAACGCGCCGGCGATCTTGGTGCCGCCGATGTCGAGCGCGGCGACGAGGTCGGTATGCATCGGTGTGGGATCCCCCATGGGAGCTGTCGGACCTGCGGGTTCGGTAACAGTCTCCATTCCCCTGACAACGTTGTCCAGGGCCTATGCTCGACGCCACACCCTCGCACACCCGACGACGACAGGACAGCGCACTGTGGCCGAGACCGACGATCCCCTGGCTTCGCCCGGGCGCCCCAGAGGCCCCGAGCCCCGCTACGGCAATCGGCCCACCATGAAGGATGTCGCCGCCCGGGCGGGCGTAGGCCTCAAGACCGTCTCCCGGGTGGTCAACGGCGAACCGGGTGTCACCCCCGACACCGAGCGCCGGGTGCAGGAGGCCATCGAGTCCCTGGGCTTCCGCCGTAACGACAGCGCGCGCGTCCTGCGCAAGGGCCGCACCGCCTCCATCGGGCTCGTCCTCGAAGATCTCGCCGACCCCTTCTACGGCCCGCTCAGCCGCGCCGTCGAGGAGGTCGCCCGCGCGCACGGCGCGCTGTTGATCAACGGTTCCAGCGCCGAGGACCCGGACCGCGAGCAGGAGCTGGTGCTCGCGCTGTGCGCCCGCCGGGTCGACGGGCTGATCGTGATTCCCGCAGGTCATGACCACCGCTATCTGGAGCCCGAGATCAAGGCGGGCATAGCGACGGTGTTCGTGGACCGGCCGCCCGGTCAGATCGACGCCGATGTGGTGCTCTCCGACAGCTTCGGCGGCGCCCGCGCGGGCGTGGCCCATCTGATCGCGCACGGGCACCGCCGTATCGGCTTCATCGGCGACCAGCCCCGTATCCACACGGCCGTCGAGCGGCTGCGCGGCTATCGCGCCGCCATGGAGGACGCCGAGCTCACGGTGGACGAGTCCTGGGTGTCGCTGGGCTCCACCGCGCCGGAGCGGGTGCGGGCCGCCGTAACCGCGATGCTGACTGGTCCCGACCCGGTCACCGCGATCTTCGCGGGCAACAACCGGGTGACGGTGACGGCGGTACGGGCGCTGGCCGAGCGCGAGCGGCCGGTCGCCCTGGTCGGCTTCGACGACATCGAGCTGGCCGATCTGCTGGGCATCACGGTCATCGCCCAGGACGCCGCAACGCTGGGACGTACCGCGGCCGAGCGGCTGTTCCGGCGTCTCGACGGCGCGGACGACGCACCCTCGCAGGTGGCGCTGGACACAGTGCTGATCCCGCGCGGTTCGGGCGAGATCCCGCCGTCAGCAGACGGGTAGGCCCGGCACCGGCTCGTCGTTGTCGCCGCCCTTGATGTAGACGTCGCTGACGAGGACATCGGCGTTCCCGCTGTCGTCGTCGGTCTTGGCCCACCAGACGTTCGTCCACTGGCCGTAGGTCTCGCGGCGGCCCAGATTCTGCTGGCAGTAGAAGTAGTTGGTGCCAGCGTTCAGCGTGCCCACCCGCGTGCCGGACGCGGTGTACGAGTTCGCGGTGCGCCAGACCTCGCAGTTGTACTTCCCGGCGCCGATCGCGTGGCAGGCGGCCGCGGGGGTCGGGGCCGGACCGCCGCCGGTCGTCGAACCGCCGCCCGTGGTCGTGGTGCTGGAGCCGCCGGTCGACCCATTGGTGGTGCCCGAGGATCCCCCGGTGGCCGAACTGCCGCCCGTGGTACCCGAGTCGGAGCCTCCGGAGACCGTGCCCGGCGCCGGCGGCTTCGCTGACGGCGAGGCCGACTTGGTGGCGCCCTTGTCGGTGGGCTTGCCGCTCGGGCTCTGCTTCCCGTTCGTGGGGCTCCCGCCGGGCTCCCCGGGTGCGCTGGAACCGGCGGCCGGGCTCTCGCCCCGGCCGCCCGCGAGCTCGCTGCCCTTGGTGCCGTCCCCGCCCCGGCCGACGAGGGCGTACGTCACGCCTCCTCCGGCGAGCAGGACGGCGAGGACTCCGGCGGCGACCAGGGCCCGCGCTCGACCAGGGCGGCCGGACGCGGGAGCCGGGGCATGCGCGGCCGGAGCGGCGGCGGGCCCCGGCGGGGCCTGCGGCACAGCGGGCCCGAAGCCCTCGGGCCGGTGCGGCATCTCGTTGAGCTCGGTCGGCACCCGGGTCGACGGGTCCGGCGCCGGAGGCACCGCGGAACCGAGCGACACGGTCGATGTGGCGGTGTCCTTGCCCTCGGCCACCGCGGTCAGCAGGCGGGCCGCGGTGTCCGCGTCGGGTCGCTGCGCCGGGTCCTTGTGCATCAGCTGCCGCAGTACGGGTGCGAGCGCCGCGGCCCGGCGCGGCTCGGGCAGCGGATCCACGACGATGGCGTTCAGCGTCGACCAGGTGGAGGTGCGGCGGAAGGGGGCGGAGCCCTCGACAGCCGCGTACAGAGTCGCGCCCAGTGCCCAGATGTCCGAGGCCGGTCCGGGCGCCTGGCCCTGGGCGCGTTCGGGCGCCAAGTAGTCGAGCGAGCCGACCAGTTCGCCGCTGCGTGTCAGATGGGTGGTGGAACCGTCGCCCGGGTCGTCCATCGCGGCGATGCCGAAGTCGGTGAGCACCACCCGGCCTCCCCCATAGCCTTCGGCATGGGAGGTACCCCCACCTTCGAGCAGCACATTGCCGGGCTTGACGTCGCGGTGCAGCACGCCGGCGCGATGGGCGGCGCCCAGCGCCCCCAGCACCCTGGCGCCGATGGCGGCGGCTTCGCGCGCGTCGATGACGCCGCGTTCGCTCAGCACATCGTCCAGCGAGGGGCCGTCGATGAACTCCATGACGATGACCGGGCGGCCCTGGTGCTCGGCGACGTCGTGGACGGCGATGACCCCGGGGTGGCGTACGCGCGCGGCGGCGCGGGCCTCGCGCTGCATACGCACCGTCAGGTCGGCCAGTTCGGGGCCCGAGGAGTCGGTGTAGGTGCGCAGTTCCTTGACGGCGACCTCACGGCCGAGCACCTCGTCGAGGGCCCGCCACACGACGCCCATGCCGCCGCGGCCCAGCTGTTCGATCACCCGGTAGCGGCCGGCGATCCGCTCGTTCTCCCCCGAAGACACCGCTGCCCCGATCCTGTTGCGACTCTGGTCGCGTACAGGGTAAGGGGCAGCGGTGACAGCTTCGGGCGGTTGTTACTTGGCTGTGGCAGTGAGGTCTCCGCGGCGCGGCGCGGCGAATCCGTCCAGATCGGCACGGGTCAGACCGGTGAGCCGGGCCACCTCGGCCGTGTCGAGGGCGCCGCAGTCGATGCCGCGCAGCAGATAGCTGCTCAGCGCCTTGGCGGTGGCGGGCTCGTCCATGACGTCGCCGCCCGCGTGGTTGGCGTAGGCACGAAGGCGTGCCGCGGCCTGCTCGAAGCCCTCGCGGTAGAAGGCGAACACGGCGGCGTAGCGGGTCGGCAGGTGGCCGGGGTGCATGTCCCAGCCCTGGTAGTAGGCGCGGGCCAGCGCGCGGCGGGTCAGGCCGTAGTGCAGCCGCCAGGCGTCGTGGACCTTCTCGGTGCTGCCCACCGGCAGGACGTTGGTGGAGCCGTCCGACACGCGTACGCCGGTGCCCGCTGCGGCGACCTGCATGACGGCCTTCGCGTGGTCGGCTGCCGGGTGGTCGCTGGCCTGGTAGGCGGCGCTGACGCCGAGGCAGGCGCTGTAGTCGAAGGTGCCGTAGTGCAGTCCGGTGGCCCGGCCCTCGGCGGCGTCGATCATCCGGGCCACGGCCGCGGTCCCGTCGGCCGCGAGGATGGACTGGCTGGTCTCGATCTGGATCTCGAAACCGATGCGGCCCGCCTCCAGGCCGCGGGCCTTCTCGAAGGCTTCGAGCAGCCGGACGAACGCGGTCACCTGCTCCGGATACGTCACCTTGGGCAGCGTGAGCACGAGTCCGCCGGGCAGGCCGCCGGCCTCCATCAGACCGGTGAGGAAGATGTCGAGGGTACGGATGCCGCGCTCGCGTACGGCGGCCTCCATGCACTTCATACGGATACCCATGTACGGGGCGGCGGTGCCGTTCCGGTACGCCTCGCTGATCAGCCGGGCGGCGCGGGCGGCGTGCGCGTCCTCCTCGGCGTCGCCACGGCCGCCGTAGCCGTCCTCGAAGTCGATACGCAGATCCTCGATGGGCTCGCGCTCCAGCTTGGCCCGTACGCGGTCGTGAACAGGGGCGGCGAGTTCGTCGGAGAGGCCGAGGACGGCGGCGAAGGACGCGGCGTCCGGGGCGTGCTCGTCCAGCGCGGCAAGCGCCTGGTCGCCCCAGGAGCGGATGCTGTCGGCGGCGAAGGCGTCGCCGGGTACGTAGACGGTGTGGACGGGCTGGCGCGTGCCGGGGTCTCCCGGGTAACGGCGGGCGAGCTCCGCGTCCACCGGCGCGAGGGAGGCGCTGATGCCCTCGCTGACCGCGCCGGCGAGGCTCGTTGCCACCTTCTCCTGCTGACCCATCCCGTACCCTCCTGTTTTCCGCTCCACGGAATCAATAATCCGTATAGCGAAGTTAATAGGCGGTGACTACCTGCGTCAATGGTCGCCCGAATGACGGCGGGGCCGCGCGGTGACCAACACCGCGCGGCCCCGGCCGCTCAAGACATGCGCAGGTCAGCCCTTGCGGGTGTTGACCTCTTCGGTCAGCTGCGGGACGACCTCGAACAGGTCGCCGACCACGCCGTAGTCGACCAGGTCGAAGATCGGGGCCTCGGCGTCCTTGTTGACGGCCACGATGGTCTTCGAGGTCTGCATACCGGCCCGGTGCTGGATCGCGCCGGAGATGCCCGAGGCGATGTACAGCTGCGGGGAGACCGACTTGCCGGTCTGGCCGACCTGGTTGGAGTGCGGGTACCAGCCGGCGTCCACCGCGGCACGCGAGGCGCCGACGGCGGCACCGAGCGAGTCGGCCAGCGCCTCGATGATGTGGAAGTTCTCGGCACCGTTGACGCCACGGCCGCCGGAGACCACGATCGCGGCCTCGGTCAGCTCGGGGCGGCCGGTCGACTCGCGCGGGGTGCGGGAGACGACCTTGGTACCGGTGGCCTTCTCGGAGAAGGAGACCGAGAGGGCCTCGACGGTGCCCGCGGCCGGGGCGGCCTCCACGGCGGCCGAGTTCGGCTTGACCGTGATGACCGGAGTGCCCTTGGAGACACGGGACTTGGTGGTGAAGGAGGCGGCGAACGCGGACTGCGTGGCCACCGGGCCCTCGTCGCCGGCCTCGAGGTCGACGGCGTCGGTGATGATGCCGGAGCCGATACGGACCGCGAGGCGGGCCGCGATCTCCTTGCCCTCGGCGGAGGACGGGACGAGCACGGCGGCCGGGGAAACGGCCTCGTACGCGGCCTGCAGCGCGTCCACCTTCGGCACGACGAGGTAGTCGGCGAACTCGGGGGCGTCGGCGGTCAGCACCTTCACCGCGCCGTGCTCGGCGAGGGCGGGGGCGGTGGCCTCGGCGCCGGAGCCGAGGGCGACGGCGACCGGCTCGCCGATGCGGCGGGCCAGGGTCAGCAGCTCCAGGGTGGGCTTGCGGACGGCGCCGTCCACGTGGTCGACGTAGACGAGAACTTCAGCCATGGGATTGCTCTCCTGCGAATGCGAAGTGTCTGGGGGCGGTTGGGGAAGTGGCCGAAGCTCAGATGAACTTCTGGCTCGCGAGGAACTCTGCGAGCTGCTTGCCGCCCTCGCCCTCGTCCTTGACGATCGTGCCGGCGGTACGGGCCGGACGCTCGGCAGCCGAGTCCACCGAGGTCCAGGCGCCCTCGAGGCCGACCTCGTCGGCGTCGAGCTCGAGGTCCTCCAGGTCCAGGGACTCCACCGGCTTCTTCTTGGCCGCCATGATGCCCTTGAAGGACGGGTAGCGGGCCTCGCCCGACTGGTCCGTCACGGACACGACGGCCGGCAGGGACGCCTCGAGCTGCTCGCTCGCGGTGTCACCGTCACGACGGCCCTTGACTACGCCGTCCTCGACCGAGACCTCGGAGAGCAGCGTGACCTGCGGGACGCCCAGCCGCTCGGCGAGGATCGCCGGGAGGACACCCATGGTGCCGTCCGTCGACGCCATACCGGCGATGACCAGGTCGTAGCCGGTCTTCTCGATCGCCTTGGCGAGCACCAGCGAGGTGCCCATGACGTCGGAGCCGTGCAGGTCGTCGTCCTCGACGTGGACGGCCTTGTCGGCACCCATGGACAGCGCCTTGCGCAGGGCGTCCTTGGCGTCCTCGGGACCGACGGTCAGCACGGTGATCTCCGCGTCGTCCGCCTCGTCGGCGATCTGCAGCGCCTGCTCGACCGCGTACTCATCCAGTTCCGACAGCAGGCCGTCGACGTCGTCGCGGTCGACGGTCAGGTCATCGGCGAAGTGCCGGTCGCCGGTGGCGTCGGGCACGTACTTCACACAGACAACGATCCTCAAGCTCACGCCGGCTCTCCTACTGCATCGTCTCTATTGAGCTGCCTTCTGTTGGCAGCATAGGCGCCTTACTGGGCGGATCCCGGTCGGGGCTGGCCGCGCACCGAACGAAATATTACTCGTCAGTACACCCAGCTCCTTCCCCATATGCAAGCGCTTAGTACTGTGACCTTGCCAACGCTGCGTAACCGGAAAGTCTCACTCCCTGAGGGCATTGAAACGTCCTTGGTGATAGAGCAGCGGACGGCCGGCTCCCGCGGGGTCGCCGACGACGGCCTCGGCGATCACGATGCGATGATCCCCGGCCGGGACACGGTTGATGATCCGGCACACCAGCCAGGCCAGTACGCCGTCGAGAACGGGCACGCCTTCGGGGCCGGTGCGCCAGGAGGTCTGCGGACCGAAGCGGTCGGCGCCGCTGCGGGCGAAGGTGGCGGCCAGATCGCGCTGGTGCTCGCCGAGTATGTGGACGCCTATGTGCTCGGCCCGGGCGATGACCGGCCAGCTGGAGGACGAGGCCCCCACCCCGAAGGAGATCAACGGGGGCTCGGCGGCTACAGAGTTCAGAGACGTGGCGGTGAATCCGACGGGGTTCTCACCCTGGGCGGTGATCACCGCGACGCCCGCGGCATGCTGCCGGAAGACGGAGCGAAGCAGGTCGGGAGAGGCCAGCTGAGGAGTGCCGAGTTCGGGCGAGGCCGTCATGGTGTCCTTCTGGAGGGATGCGAGCGGGGCGGCGGTGGCTGTTCACACAGCCGGACAGCGCGCGCTCGCGTTCCGGGCGAGGTCCACATGAGCCCGCCCGTGGAGAAGGAGTTCTGAAGGCACTGCGTCAGCGTGACGATGCATGGCGGGTGCAGTCAAGCGCGTTCCACGATGTGCGACACGTGTCACGGGGCGTCACACCGCCTGCCCCAGTGCGGCGATGACATCCGCCGTGCGGGGCTGCCCCGACGCGCGGGTGACGATACGGCCGTCCGCGTCGAGCACCAGCACGGTCGGTGTCTTGAGAATGCCGAGCTCCCGGACCAGCGCCAGCCGCTCCTCAGCGTCGATCTCGACATGGGTGACTCCGTCGACCATGCCGGTGACTTCGGCGAGGGTGCGCCGGGTGGCCCGGCACGGCTGACAGAAGGCACTGGAGAACTGCACGAGCGTCGCCCGCTCGCCGAGCTCGGCACCCAGTTCGTCCGCGCCGAGCCGTCTGCCGGCATCCCGTCCGCGCACCTTCAGCCTCCCTCCGCTGCGTTGCTGCCACCCGCCGAAGGCGCTCGCCGCCGCGAGCACCACCAGTCCTGTCATCCCAGACACCAGCATTCACGAGACTGCAAAGAACCCCGCACCGCTCCCGCCGATCGGCTGCGCCGCCGCGTTCCTCAACGCCGTATTCGGGTACTGCCTGGGGTGTGAGCTGTTTCTGCTACTGCGCCGCGCCGCGCCTGTCCGGTCATGATGTGACAAGAAGGACGTGAGAAGAATCTCGCCCGCCTCAGGCCTCAGGACTGGTCAGCACGCCGCGCATGGGGCACGATCTGCCCAATGCCGAAAACCTACGGCTGCGTAACTTCCGCCGGGAGAACCCTCCCCGGGCACAACAGAAGGGTCTTCTCCAGATGGCAGAGCTCGTCTATCGGCCGGTCATCGGCGCCGCTCGAACCATGTTCAAGGCGCTGGACCTGAAGATCGACACTCAGGGTTCGGAGAACATCCCGCGCTCGGGCGGCGCTGTGCTCGTGAGCAACCACATCAGCTACCTGGACTTCGTCTTCACCGGCCTCGCAGCGCTCCCCCAGAAGCGCGTGGTGCGCTTCATGGCGAAGGAGTCGGTCTTCCGGCACAAGATCTCCGGCCCGCTGATGCGCGGAATGAAGCACATCCCGGTGGACCGCAAGCAGGGCGAGCAGGCCTACGCGCACGCGCTGGCCTCGCTTCGCGCCGGCGAGATCATCGGCGTGTTCCCCGAGGCCACGATCTCGCAGTCGTTCACCCTCAAGTCCTTCAAGTCGGGTGCGGCCCGTCTCGCCCAGGAGGCCGGCGTACCGCTGATCCCGATGGCGCTGTGGGGTACGCAGCGGATCTGGACCAAGGGCCGCCCGCGCAACTTCAAGCGCAGCCACATCCCCGTGACGATCCGGGTGGGCGAGCCGGTGGAGGCTCCCACCGACCAGTACGCGGGCGCGATCACGCGCCGACTGCGCGAGCGGGTGCAGGAGCTTCTGGAAGCGGCGCAGCGCGCCTATCCCGTACGCCCCAAGGACGCGAGCGACACCTGGTGGGTGCCCGCGCACCTCGGGGGTACGGCGCCGACGCCCGCCGAGGTCCGCGAGGCCGGTTAGGTCCTGTCCGGTCGATCAGGCCGGATCAGGGAGCGGGGTCTGGCGTGGTGCATCGCAAGGCGGAGGATGGAGCCCACGCGGAGCGTAGGCGACTGACGACAACGCAGCGAGGTGCCGTGCCAGGGCTCGCGAGCCCGGCAAGATCGGCCGGACAGGACCTAGACGTCACACCTGGGGCTGGGGCGGGTGGACCGTGATCCGCGCCCCGGGACTCAGCTTCTCCAGCGACTCGGCGAGTTCGGCGGCTGCGGCCCCGAGCTCGCCGATCGTCATGGGGGCCATGGACTCCAGCAGGAACAGCGCGTTCACGGACTGTTCGGTGAGCCGGGTCCGTACGCCCTGACGCCAGTTCCAGCGCCGGCAGGTGACGCCCTCGTCGTCGCACCAGACCACCTCGCCCGCCTCCGGATGCTCCACGGTCTCCTCGCCGCCCGCGACGGTGACGAACGGCTCGTCGCCCGTGGCGCGCAGCAGCCTCATCCCGCCCTTGATGTGGTCGGTGTCCTCACCGCCGACCGGAATCAGATGCGCGACGCTGACCGCGTTGTAGGCGTCGACCAGCAGATTGATCCGCGGCAGGCCGCCGTCCGCGAGCGCCCGCCTGGCGAGCGCCTCGGCGGAGTTGCGGGTGCGCGACGGCTTGGCGCCGAAGGCGGCGTACGCCTCGCGCCAGGCGGCGATGTGCGGGTCCTCGTGCGGGGCGCGCGCGCCGAGCCGCTCGGCGAGCCGGCGGGCGGCGTCGTCCAGGAGCGCCGAACTGTCCGCGCTGCTGGGCCCGTTGACCAGACCGCGGGCCTCGACGGCGACGTGGGTGAAGCCGGGCGCGATCGCCCGGACCTCGTCGGACACGGTGAGCGTGAGCGTCATGATTCTTCGTGCCTCACAGTTCGGCTGGGTACAAGTTCCGGCGGATGTCCTGGCCCGGACGCCGGACCTCGGGGCGTCGAGCACGACCGGATGCGGTACATCATAGAGCACCAGACAGTCCATCTCATTGGACCAGGTCGAACCCAAGAAAGTGGCCGACCGGAAGTCAAAGACTTTCCGGCCGGCCACATACGTGTGCAAGCTTCGCGCTAGTGCGCCATCTCTTCCTTCAGCGCCTGGACGAAGGAGTCGACATCGTCCTCGGTGGTGTCGAAGGAGCACATCCAGCGGACATCGCCGGCCGCCTCGTCCCAGAAGTAGAAGCGGAAGCGCTTCTGCAGCCGCTCGCTCACATCGTGCGGCAGACGCGCGAAGACGGCGTTGGCCTGGACGGGATGAAGGATCTCCACACCGTCCAGGGTGCGTACGCCGTCGGCCAGCCGCTGGGCCATGGCATTGGCGTGCCGGGCGTTGCGCAGCCACAGATCGCGGGCGAGGAGCGCCTCCAACTGCACCGACACGAAGCGCATCTTGGACGCCAGCTGCATCGACAGCTTGCGCAGATGCTTCATATGACTCACGGCGTCCGGGTTGAGGACGACCACGGCCTCGCCGAACAGCATGCCGTTCTTGGTGCCGCCGTAGGACAGGACGTCGACGCCGACGGCGTTGGTGAAGGCGCGCATCGGCACATCCAGCGACGCGGCCGCGTTGGCTATCCGGGCCCCGTCGAGATGGACCTTCATGCCGTGCCCGTGGGCGTGGTCGACGATCGCCCGGATCTCCTCCACCGTGTAGACCGTGCCCAGTTCGGTGTTCTGGGTGATCGACACGACCTGCGGCATCGCCCGGTGCTCGTCGTCCCAGCCCCACGCCTGCCGGTCGATGAGCTCGGGCGTGAGCTTGCCGTCCGGAGTCGGTACGGTCAGCAGCTTCAGCCCGCCCATCCGCTCCGGCGCCCCGCCCTCGTCGACGTTGATGTGCGCCGACTCGGCACAGATCACCGCGCCCCAGCGGTCCGTGAGCGCCTGGAGCGCTGTGACGTTCGCGCCGGTGCCGTTGAAGACCGGGAAGGCCTCGGCCGTCGAGCCGAAGTGGCTGTGCATGACCCGCTGGAGGTGCTCGGTGTACACGTCCTCGCCGTAAGCGACCTGGTGACCGCCGTTGGCGAGCGCGAGCGCAGCCAGGATCTCGGGGTGGGCGCCGGCGTAGTTGTCGCTGGCGAAGCCCCGTACCGCTGGGTCGTGATGGCGTCGGGCGTCGGTCTTCGGCGGTGTCACGGCTTGGGCGTCAGCCACAGGCGCTGTCCATTCGCTTCCCGGGCGGGCCGGTCCCAGACTCCGGCGATGGCCTCGGCCAGTTCAGCCACGTCCGTGAAGCCCGCGAATTTCGCGTTCGGGCGCTCGGCGCGCATGGCGTCGTGCACGAGTGCCTTGACGATCAGGATGACAGCAGCAGCCTTGGGGCCGTCCTCGCCCCCCGCCTTGCGGAAGGCGTCGCCGAGGGCGAGCGTCCAGGCCTCGGCTGCGGCCTTGGATGCGGCGTAGGCGGCGTTGCCCTCAGTGGGCTTGCTCGCCCCGGACTGGCTGACCAGTACGAAGCGGCCCCTGTCGCTGCGCTGCAGCGGCTCCTGGAAGGCGAGGGAGGTGTGCTGAACCGTACGGATCAGCAGCTTCTCCAGGAAGGTCCAGTCGGCCAGTTCGGTCTCGGCGAAGGTGGCGCTGCCGCGCCAGCCGCCGACGAGATGGACCAGGCCGTCGATGCGGCCGAACTCCTTCTCGGTCTGGTTCACCCAGTCCCGCGTCGCGGCCAGGTCGAGCAGATCGACCGTGTCGCCGGTGACGGTCGCTCCGCCGTGCGCGTAGCGGGCGGCGTCGACCGCCTCGGCGAGGCGGGCCGTGTCCGCGTCGGAGGCCACGACGATCGCCCCGGCGTCGGCGAGCTTGAGCAGGGTGGCGCGGCCCGCAGGACCGGCCGCTCCGGCCACCGCGATCACGGCACCGTCCAGCGCCCCGTTGCCGTTGGTGTTCATAGACCTGGCCTCCTGGGTACGAGTGCTCACGCGGCTGCCTGCTCGACGCTCGCCGCGGTGATCCCCTTGGTGGAGGCGATCACGTTCTTCAGCTTCTTGGAGAGCGCCTCATAGAACATGCTGAGCGGAAACTCGTCAGGAAGCACGTCGTCGACAAGTTTGCGCGGCGGCTGCGTCAGATCGAGAGCATCGGGACCCTTGGCCCAGCGGGAGCCGGGGTGCGGCGCGAGGTACGTCGAGACCAGGTCGTACGCGGCGAACCAGTGCACGAGCTTGGGACGGTCGATGCCGTCGCGGTAGAGCTTCTCGATCTCGGCGCAGAGCTCGTTGGTGACCTGCGGGGCGCGGTCCCAGTCGATCTTCAGCTTGTTGTCGGTCCAGCGCACCACTTCGTGCTTGTGGAGGTACGCGAAGAGCAGCTGGCCGCCGAGACCGTCGTAGTTGCGCACCCGGTCGCCGGAGACCGGGAAGCGGAACATCCGGTCGAAGAGCACCGCGTACTGCACGTCGCGGCCGTGCCGGTTGCCCTCGGCATCCAGTTTCACGGCCTCCTTGAAGGCGGTGAGGTCGCAGCGCAGCTCCTCCAGGCCGTACATCCAGAACGGCTGGCGCTGCTTGATCATGAAGGGGTCGAAGGGCAGGTCGCCATGGCTGTGGGTGCGGTCGTGGACCATGTCCCAGAGCACGAAGGCCTGCTCGCAGCGCGACTGGTCGGCGACCATCTCGCTGATGTCCTCGGGGAGTTCGAGACCGAGGACGTGCACGGCCTCCTCGGTCACGGCGCGGAAGCGGGCCGCCTCGCGGTCGCAGAAAATGCCGCCCCAGGTGAAGCGCTCGGGGGCCTCGCGCACGGCGATCGTCTCCGGGAAGAGCACCGCGGAGTTGGTGTCGTAGCCCGCGGTGAAGTCCTCGAAGGTGATGCCGCAGAAGAGGGGGTTGTCGTAGCGGGTGCGCTCGAGCTCGGCGAGCCACTCGGGCCAGACCATGCGCAGCACGACCGCCTCGAAGTTGCGGTCCGGGTTGCCGTTCTGCGTGTACATGGGGAAGAGGACCAGATGCTGCAGTCCGTCGACTCGCGCCGCGGCAGGCTGGAAGGCGAGCAGCGAGTCCAGGAAGTCGGGGACGGTGAAGGTGCTGTCGGCCCACTTGTGCAGATCGGCGACGAGCGCGCGGTGGTAGGCGGCATCGTGCGGCAGCAGCGGGGACAGCTCTTCCACGGCGTCGATCACGCGGTCGAGCGCGGCCTCCACGGTGACACGGGCGGGGGCGCCCTCGGCGTCGAAGTCGATCGAGCCGTCCTTGGACTGCCAGGGGCGGATCTCCTCGACGGCACTCTTGAGCTTCGGCCAGGCCGGGTGCTCAATCACCGGGGCAGCAGGGGCAGCATTCGGTATGCCCCCTACTGCTGGATCCTGCACAAGAATTTCCGTCATGTCACTTCCTCCACAGGAGAACCTCGCGTCAAGACACCGTATCTGTGCATGGTTCTCCCGTACAAGTGAAGCTTTGGGAAATTATCCTGCCCCACCACATGATCACCGGAGGTTTTGCGGCCGACGCCCGTCAACCCGGGCATGACGCGCCCACGGGCGGGTGACACGGTTCACGCCACTGCGACGCCGACGGGCCCGCGGGCGTCGCGATGGGCAGAGCGGAGCACTCCACTCCCCCGCGCGCGAGCGGTCCCTTCGCGGAGGCGGGCCATTAGGCTGCGAGCTTGCCGTGCGGCTGCCGGGATGCGCCGCGCGGGAGCCGCAGTCGACGGAAGCGAGAGAATCTTGACTTTCCTCACCATCGGTCATCGCGGGGTCATGGGCGTCGAGCCGGAGAACACCCTGCGCTCCTTCATCCGTGCCGAACAGTCCGGCATGGACGCCATCGAACTGGATCTGCATCTCAGCAAGGACGGCGCGCTCGTCGTCATGCACGACGCGGACGTGGACCGTACGACCGACGGAAACGGACCGACCGACGGAAACGGACCGATCGCCGACAAGACCCTCGCCGAGCTGCGGGAGCTCGACGCGGGCGGCGGCGAGCGGGTGCCGGTCTTCGACGAGGTCCTCGACGCCGTACGAGCCCCCCTCCAGGTGGAGATCAAGGACGTGGCCGCCGCCCGGGCGCTCGCGGAGGTGATGCTCCGCCGCGATCTCGTCCACCGTGTCGAGGTGTCGTCCTTCCACGACGGCGCGATCGCCGAGATCGGGAGCATGGTGCCGGGCGTACGGACCGTGCTGGTCGCCAGCCGCTGGGGCGCCGACATCGCTGACCGCGCGAAGACCGTCGGCGCCGCCGCGCTCGCGCTGAACATCCGCAGGCTGACCCTGGAGACCGTCGAGCACGCGCACGCCGAAGGACTTCAGGTCATCGGCTGGGTCGTGAACACCCAGGACCATCTGCGGCTGGTGCGCGCGCTCGAACTCGACGGCGCGACCACCGACTTCCCCGAGATCCGGCGCACCGGCCGCTTCACGGCCTGAAGCCCTCTACGGCAGGTCCTTCACCAGGAGCTCGAAGGCGAGATCCTCGCGCTGCGGGATACCGAAGCGCTCGTCGCCGTACGGGAAGGGGCTCAGCTTTCCCGTACGGCGGTAACCGCGCCGCTCGTACCAGGCGATCAGCTCGTCCCGTACCGAGATCACGGTCATGTGCATCTCGCTCACACCCCAGCGCTCGCGCGCACTGCGCTCCGCCTCGGCGATGATCCGCCGGCCGAGGCCCCCGCCCTGCAGCTCGGGGCGGACGGCGAACATGCCGAAGTAGGCGGCCTCGCCGCGGTGTTCGAGCTGGCAGCAGGCAATCAGCTCACCGTCGCGCTCCACGACGAGCAGGGTGCTGCCGGAGGCGGTGATGACCTCGCGGACGCCTTCCGGGTCGGTGCGCCGGCCGTCGAGTATGTCCGCCTCGGTGGTCCAGCCGGTCCGGCTCGCGTCACCTCGGTACGCGGACTCGATCAGCGGGACGAGCGCCGGCACATCGGCCTCGACCGCGTCACGGTAGGTGAGCTCGCCGGAGTCCCGGAGTGGTGCGGTGTCCATGAAGTGGGCTCCCCTCTCGACTGTCTACAAGTGCCCCGAGACTAACCCGGGCCTCCCGATCCAGGCCCTGTCCGGCCGATCTTGCCGGGCTCGTCGACCGGAAGGACCTAGGCCGTGTCTGACAAATCTCGCCTGGTGCGCGGCGTCCGGCACGCACACTCGCTGCGTTGTCGGAGTCATCCAAGTACGTCCAGTACGAGGATGATCCTCCGCCTTGCGATTGCACGCACCGGACGCCGCGCACCCCGCCCTGCGGGCGGACGCCGCTATTTGTCAGACACGGCCTAGGGTTCGGCCATGGTTCATGTGCTCAGCAGCCGGATCCTCCTGCGTCCCGCCGACCCCGAGCGGTCCCGGCGTTTCTACGGGCAGACGCTCAGCCTGCCGGTCTACCGCGAGTTCGGCACCGGCCCCGAGCGGGGCACGGTCTACTTCCTCGGCGGCGGTTTTCTGGAGGTGTCGGGGCGCTCTGCGGACGCCCCGTCGCCGACCGTGCTGTTGTGGCTCCAGGTCGAGGACGCGGCCGCCGTGCACGCCGAGCTCTCCGGGCTCGGCGTCGAGGTGCTGCGGCCGCCGGTGCGTGAGCCGTGGGGGCTGATCGAGATGTGGATCGCCGACCCGGACGGGCACCGCATCGCGATCGTCGAGGTCCCCGCCGATCATCCGCTGCGCCATCGGCCCTGACGGCCGCGTGCGCCCGCTCGCACCACCGTCCGTGCTCCCTGCGCACCCCTGTGCGCTCGCGTAGGCCTCTCGGGAGCCGGGCATCGCCCCCTTGACTCAGTCTGAGGGGGAGGTACGCCGTGCACGGACCCGCGGTGTCCGGCTGGCTGCTCGTGACCCTGTGCGGGGCGACCGGCGCCTACTGCCTGGTGCGGATGCGCAGTTGTTCCGGTCAGGCGCGCGAGGCTGCCTGCGGCGAGGCCATGATGGGGCTGGGGATGGCGGCGATGGCGGTGCCTGCTGCCGTGTTCGCGCTGCCCCGGTGGGTGTGGGTGATGTACGCGACGGTGTTCGGCGCCGCCGCGCTGCGCGCCCTCTTACCCTCCCGGCGCAGCACTCACCATCTGCACCATCTCGTCGGCTCACTCGCGATGGTCTATATGGCGGTGGCCATGCCGTCGGGCGCCGGGGCGCACGCCGGGCATCAGGCCGCCGGAATCCCCCTGCTCACCGGCGGACTGCTGGCGTACTACACCGTGTATGTCTTGCGCTCGGGCGTCCGGCTGGTGCCTCCGGCACCCCCCGCGGGCGGCGCGGCGGCAGTCTCCCTGGGCGCCCGTCCCGAACTGGCGCCGGCCTGCAGACTCGCGATGGGCCTCGCCATGCTGGCGATGCTGCTCACGCTCTGAGTCCCGCCTCTGTGAGCCTCCGCGGGCACACGACACCGAAACCGTGTCGTACGTCACTTGGGACGCGCGGCCATACCCGCAAGTAGCCCCGCGCTCATAGGCTGACACCATGTTGGTCTCCCTCGTGCTGCTGGGTCTCGGCGCACTGGCCGCCGTCCTGGCCCCGCGACTCGTGTCGCGCGCCGACTGGCCGGAGCGGGAGCCCGTGGTGGCACTGTGGGTCTGGCAGTGCGTGGTGGCGGCCGTACTGCTCTGCTTCGCCCTCTCCATGACCTTCAGCGCGGCAGCGGCCTGGCAGCTCGTACGCGGCCAGGTCTTCGCGTCCGCGCCGCACCGCGTGATGGAGGCGTACGCCCTCGGCGCGGGCGAACCGTACTCCGCCGTCCTCGCCGTGATCCTGGCCGCCTGCGGGTTGTGGACCGGCGCGATGCTCACCCGGGAGATCTACCGGTCCCACGTCCGGCGCAAGCGGCGGCGCACGGAACTGCTCGTGCGCTCCCCCCTGATGCCGGGCGAGGAGCCGGGCAGCGAACCGCTCGTCGTCCTGGAGGGCGAGCGGCCCGACGCCTGGTGGCTGCCGGGAGCCGCGCCCCAACTGGTCATCACCACGGCCGCGTTGCGCCGGCTGAAGGGCCGCCGGCTCGATGCCGTACTGGCGCACGAGCAGGGGCACGCGCGAGCCAGGCACGACTGGCTGCTGCACTGTTCCGCCGCGCTCGCCTACGGCTTTCCGCAGATCCCGGTGTTCGCGGCGTTCCGCGACGAGATGCACCGCCTGGTCGAGTTGGCCGCCGACGATGTCGCCTCCCGGCGCTTCGGCCGGCTGACGATCGCGCTGGCGCTGGTCGAACTCAACGAGGACCGTGGGGTGTTCGGGCCCTGCCCCACCCCCGACGCCCAGCTGCCGCAGCGGGTGAACCGGCTGCTCATGCCGGTGCCGCGGCTGACCGCGGGCAGGCGGCTGCGGCTGACGGCGGCCGCCGCACTGGTTCCGGTGGTCCCGCTGCTGGTGGCCTTCGTGCCCGGACTGCGCGCGCTGGGATAGCCGTATGCGGCCGTCGGCGGCGAAGATCTTCCCCATGCATCTCCCGCGCCCAGCACAGCCCACCCCGCCGGCGCCCGTCCCGTTCTCGGCAGCCGCCCGAGTGGCAGCGGTGCTCGGCGCCCTCGCGGCGCTGCTGCTGACCCTGGTCGCGATCCCGTGGGCTCCCCTCATCTCCTTCGACCGGACGATCACGGACGCACTGCACCGCTCGGCGGTGGCCGAGCCAGGGCTGACCCGGGTCAACCGGGTGCTCACGGACTGGGTCTGGGACCCGTGGACGATGCGCGCGCTGATCGCCGTCGCGGTCCTGTGGCTGCTGTGGCGCAGACAGTGGCTGCTCGCCGCGTGGATCGCGCTGACGAGCGCGGTGGGCACCCAAGTCCAGCAGGGGCTCAAGGCCGCCGTCGGCCGCGAGCGGCCGCGGTGGTCCGATCCGGTCGCCACGGCGCACTACGCCGCCTTCCCCTCCGGCCATGCGATGACGGCCATGGTCACCTGCGGGCTGCTGCTGTGGCTGCTCAGGCGGTACGGAGGCCGGGGCCTGCTCTGGAAGGTGAGTGTCGTGGCCGCAGCCGTGTCCGTCGCAGGGGTGGGTTTCACGCGGCTCTACCTCGGCGTGCACTGGCCCTCCGACGTACTCGGCGGCTGGCTGCTCGGCGCCTGCTGGGTGGCCCTTGCCATCGCGGTGTACGAACGTGTGGTCTTGTCCCGGGAACGCTGATCCCGGAAGGATCGCGGTCATGGCGATCAAGGGTGTGCTCTTCGACTTCTCCGGAACCCTCTTCCGCATCGAGTCGGTGCGGGACTGGCTGCAGGCGGTTCTGGACGAACGCGGCAGCCGTCAGTCCGAGGCCGAACTGGACAGGTACGCCGAGCAGTTGGCGGCCGCCGGGGCGCTGCCGGGCGGTTCGTACCCGCAGCGGATGCCCTCCCGGCTCGCCGAACTGTGGGCGACCCGCGACGAGAGCGCGGAGCGGCACCGTGCCGCCTACACCGGGCTCGCCCGCCAGGTGGAGCTGCCCGACCCGGGTCTGTACGACGCGCTCTACGAACGTCATATGACGCCCGCCGCCTGGCGCCCCTACCCCGACGCTGCCGAGGTGCTGCGCACGCTGCGGGAGCGGGGCGTGGGCATCGCAGTGGTCAGCAACATCGGCTGGGACCCGCGGCCTGTCTTCCGTGCCCATGGCCTCGACCTGTGGGTGGACGCGTATGTGCTGTCGTACGAGCACGGAGTGCAGAAGCCGGACATACGGCTCTTCCGCGCGGCCTGCGAGGCGCTGGGCCAGGACCCGGCCGATGTCCTGATGGTCGGCGACGACCGGCGCGCGGACGGCGGGGCCGCGGATCTGGGATGCGCTGTCCACTTCGTGGACCATCTTCCGGTCGCGGACCGGCCGGCGGGCCTGCTGCCGGTACTCGGACTCGTCGAGTGAAAGGGGCACAGGGTTACGAAAGGCGACAAAACGACGCACAGGACCACGCTCAAGACACGCCAAAGCTACCCAAACCGGACGATCCCCCGCGTCGCCCGGTTCGGGCAGCACCCCCGCTGACCAGGCCCTGAAGACCTCCCAGCGGGACACGTTGAGTATACTGGCTCGGAGCCAGTCAACGCAGGAGTTAAGCATGTCCCCGCGGAGCGCATCGGTCAATGAAGAGCTTCGTCGGCGTTCCCGGGAGCGGCTTCTCCAGGCAACCGTGGAGCTGGTCGGAGAGCGCGGATACGAAGCCACGACGCTCGGCGACATCGCCGACAGAGCGGGCTCGGCGCGCGGCCTGGTCTCGTACTACTTCCCAGGGAAACGACAGCTCCTGCAGTCGGCCGTGCATCGCCTGATGCATCTCACCCTCGATGCGGCACTGGAACGCGAGCCCCGCACCGACGACGGACGGGAGCGGCTGGCGCGGGCGATCGACGCGATTCTCGGGCTGGCGGTCGACCATCCCGTACTGATGCGTACGCACATGTCGGGGGTGCTGCAGGCCGACGGGTTCAGGCAGTGCCCGGAGCAGCAGCGTCTGGCGGCGCTGTTGCGCGGCACGGTGGAGCGGTACGGCTCGCAGAACGTCGACGCCGACTATCCGCTGCTGCGGGCGCTGCTGATGGGAGCGGTCTTCGCGATCCTGCTGCCCGGCGTGCCGATGCCGCCGTCGCGACTGCGCGCGGAGCTGTTCCAGCGATACGGGCTGGAGTGGGAGCTCGGCGTTCCGCCGGACGACGAGCCGCCCGGCGGAACCCTTGATGACACCGTTCTCGAGCCGCTTGCTCAGTCGCGGTCGAAGTCGTCGAAGTAGTCGGGCTGGGTCTGGACATTGAGCTCGTCCATCCGCACCCGCTTCGCCGGATCCGTCCGCCGGTCGTCGAGCTTCAGCACGTCGAAGCCCTTGGCGATGTCGTTCGAGTAGATGTAGCCGTTGTAGTAGTACGCCGACCAGGAGCCGCCGCTCACCATCGTGTCCGCGCTGAGCGGGCCACGCTCGAAGTAGGCGATCTCCCTGGGCTTGCTGGAGTTGGTGAAGTCCCAGACGGAGACGCCACCCTGGTACCAGGCCTGGACCATGATGTCGCGGCCCTTGACCGGGATCAGCGAGCCGTTGTGGGCCACGCAGTTCTCGGTGTCCGCCTGGTGCCGGGGGATCTTGTAGTAGCTGCGGAAGACGAGCTTGCGGTTCTCGCCCCTGCCGACGATGTCGTAGATGCCGTCGGCGCCGCGGTTCGGACCGATCGCGGCGTTGCAGGTGGCCGCGCCGCCGCCGCCGAGCTCGTCGGTGAAGATGACCTTGTTGGCCTTCTGGTTGAAGGTCGCCGAGTGCCAGAACGCGAAGTTCACATTGTCCTGGACCTGGTCGATGACCTTCGGGTGCTCCGGATCCTCGATGTCGAACAGGATGCCGTCACCCATGCAGGCACCGGCGGCCATGTCCTTGGAGGGGAGCACCGTGATGTCGTGGCAGCCGGTGGTCTTGGAGACGCCGGGGTTGGTGGGCCCGCCGGGGTTTCCGCCCCCGTCGGGGCCCTCACCCGGGAAGAGCACCGGGAAGTTGACGACGGCCGCCTTCTCGGGGGACCTGCGCGGCACCTTGATGACGGAGATTCCGTCGTGGGGCGGCCGGCAGTCCGGGAAGGTGGCGTTCGGCGAGTACGAGGCCACGTAGATGTAGACGTTGCGGCGCTTCGGCACCAGCGTGTGCGTGTGGGAGCCGCACGCGGTCTCGACGGCCGCGACGTACTTCGGGTTGCGCTTGTCGCTGATGTCGAAGATCTTCATGCCCTCCCAGGACGACTTCTCCGTCGCGGGCTGCGAGGTGCTGCTGCAGGAGTTGTCGCTGCGCGAGGAGTCGGTGGAGAGGAAGAGCAGGTCACCGGAGACTGAGACGTCGTTCTGCGATCCCGGGCACAGGACCTGCGCGACCGTCGTGGGGGCCTTGGGGTTGCTGATGTCGAGGATCCGGAAGCCGTCGTAGTTGCCGGCGTAGGCGTACTTGCCCTGGAAGGCCAGGTCCGAGTTGGTGCCCTTGAGGGCGTCCTTGGGGATGTTGACGAGGTGTTCGATGTTGTCGCTGTGGACGACCGCGTCCACAGGGGGTATCTCGCCGCTCTGGATGGCCGACTTGGTGGCGGCGGCCTGTTCCGACGAGATCGCTGCCTGGGCGGGGGTGTCCCCAGGGTCCGGCGTGGCGGCCGCGGGTCCGGCCGTCAGCAGGGTGGCGAGGAGCCCGGCCGCGGCTGCCGCCACGCCCAGCCGTCTGCGCCGCACTCGGGTGGTGTGCAACAGGGTCACTGAGGTGTCCTCCCTTGTATCCGTTCGCAGTTGAACGGTTGACGGACCCCGGCAGTATCTTCCTTTCCATGTACATCTCAACAGATGGCAACAGAGACTTAATGAAAGTCCTTGATCAACCACGTGCGGAAGAGTGCTAAGACCGTCCCCGAACAACCCAAGTGCCACAGGAGGTCACCGTGTTGAACCGTCACAGGACCGCGCGTGTCCGCAGACCGGTCCTCGCTGGCGCGGTCGCTGTCGCCGTACTCGCCCTGGGCGCCTGCGAGTCGGACTCCGGCGCTCCGGACAAGGCCAAGGGGGGTGCCGGACCATCAGTGGTGGCGCCCGGCAAGCCGGGCGAACCGGCCAGGACACTCTCCGCCGAAGAGGCCGGGAAGGCCGCCCCCGACGACTCCCCCAACTCGGCGGACTTCTCCTACGCGCAGATGATGATCACGCACCACGGCCAGGCACTGCAGATGACCGCCCTGGCACCGGAGCGGGCGGGATCCACGCAGGTCAAGCGACTGGCGGAGCGCATAGCGGCCGCACAGAAGCCGGAGATGGCCGCGATGGCGGGCTGGCTGAAAACCAACGGAGCGGACAAGGGCAAGGGGGGACCGGGCAGCCACGACCACTCTCACGCGGCGATGCCGGGGATGGCCACCGCCGCCCAACTCGCCCAGCTGCGCGCCGCGAAGGGCACCGCCTTCGACGAACTCTTCCTGAAACTGATGATCACTCACCACCAGGGCGCGCTCACCATGGCCACCGACGTCCTCTCGGACGGCAACAACGTCCTGATCGAGGAGATGGCCAACGATGTGATCGCCCAGCAGACCAGCGAGATCAACCGGATGCGCTCGATGTGACGGACAGCCGCGAGGGGCAGGGACTCAGCGGGTACGGCGGCGGTTGTGGCGGGGCGCGAGATAGCCCTCGTCCCGGGCGCCCGCGATGAGCCGGAGCGATTTGCGGCGGCTGCGTCCGGTCACGGCCATCACCGCGAGCACGGGGTCGCGCCCCTCCAGCTGCGCGGCCCGGTAGGCGTCGGCGGCAAGCCGTCGGCCGGCGCTGCCGCGCACCACGACGGGTCGGCGACGGCGGGCCGGGGAGCCGCGCGAGGGTGCCGCCTCGACCGGCGGTTCGGGCAGCCGCTCGGTGACCCCGCAGGCGTCTTCGAGGGGCTCCTCGATCCGGTCGGCGAGCACCGCAAGGCTCTCCAGGGGCAGCGGTGGGTCGGCCCGCAGGTCCTCGATGGCGATCCGCCCGTCGTCGACGACGGCGAGTACATCGATACGGGCGCCGTCGGCGAAGGCCAGCCGGACGTTGAACCAGGGCGGCCGGATCGCGTGGCCGCCGGGTTCCGAGGTGACCCTCCCGGCGCCCTGCAGCTCCCAGACGGGCGGGTAGGGCAGCGCCCCATTCGGGCCATACTGATCATTACTGGTAAGAAACGTAGTTTCTTGCACAATTAACACGTAACCAGCCAAATAGTCCGCTTCCGCCGCGGCACGCACGCCGCACCGCACCAAGGCACCCCGTCAGCTCATCTCCCCAGCCCCGCACCCCGGTGCGATGCTGGAGTCCCCTGCGGGAAGGAGCGCAGCTGTGCTTCGCGTCGCCGTTGTCGGATCGGGACCCAGCGGGGTCTACGCCGCGCAGGATCTCGTCCAGCAGAGCCGGGTGCCGGATGTGCGGGTCCACGTGCTCGACCGGCTCCCCTGCCCCTACGGACTCGTGCGCTACGGGGTCGCGCCCGACCACGAGAAGATCAAGTCGCTGCAGAACAATCTCCGCACCGTGCTGGAGCACGACCGGATCGACTTCATCGGCAATGTGGAGGTCGGGGCGCACGGGCTCGGGCCGCAGCAGCTCCTGGAGCTCTATCACGCGGTCGTGTACTGCGTAGGGGCCGCCAGGGACCGCAGGCTCGGCATTCCCGGCGAGGATCTGCCGGGCAGCCACTCGGCCACCGACTTCGTGTCCTGGTACAGCGCGCACCCTGACGCGGCGGGCAACGGCTTTGCGCTCGCGGCCCGTTCGGCCGTCGTGATCGGCGTCGGGAACGTGGCCGTGGACGTGGCCCGGATCCTGGCGCGGGGCGCGGACGAGCTGCGCCCCACCGACGTTCCGCAGGCGGCGCTCGGAGCGCTCGCGCTCAGCCAGGTGCGCGAGGTGCACATGGTGGGCAGGCGCGGACCCTCGCAGGCGAAGTTCACCACCAAGGAGCTGCGGGAACTGGGCACGCTGCCCTCGGCGGACGTCATGGTCGAGCCCGATGACCTGGCTCTGGATCCGGCGTACGAGGACGCCCCGGCCGCGGCCGCGCTGCCCGCGGTCAACCGGCGCAACCTCGATGTCGTACGCGGCTGGGCCGTACAGCCCTCCCAGGGCCGGGAGCGGCGCATCCATCTGCGGTTCTTCCTGCGTCCGGTGGAGCTGCTGGAGCGGATGGGGCGGGTCGGCGGCGTACGGTTCGAGCGCACTGTTCCGGACGGCGAGGGGGGCGTGCGGGGCACCGGGGCGTACGAGGAGATCGAGGCGCAATTGGTGCTGCGGGCGGTCGGCTACCGCGGTGTGCCGCTGCCCGGGCTGCCCTTCGACGAGCGGCACGGCACGGTGCCGCATGCCGCGGGGCGGGTGCTGCGGGACGGGGTTGCTTCGCCCGGCGAGTACGTCGCGGGCTGGATCAAGCGGGGGCCCACCGGGGTGATCGGCACGAACAGGCCGTGCGCCAAGGAGACGGTGAACTCGCTGCTCGACGACGCGGCGGCGCTGGCACTGCTCCCGGTCGCGGCGGATCCGCTCGCCGTGCTGCGGGAGTCCGGGCACCGTCCCGTCCAGTGGCCGGGCTGGCTGGCGATCGAGGTGGCCGAGGCGGCGCTGGGGCGGACGCTGGGCCGGCGGTCCGTCAAGATCCCTGACTGGTCGGGGCTGTTGACGGCAGCGGGCGTGCGGGGCGGGTGAGCCGACGGGGGCGGCCTTCGGCCGCATGCCCTCGGACGCCGGACGGGCTTGAGAGCCTGGTCCTGTCCGGTCGATCGAGCCCGGCAGGATCGGCCGGACAGGACCTGGTCCTCCGCCGCCGCGAGCGCGCTGTCCAGCAGCCCGGGGAACCGTGCGTCCAGGTCCTCGCGCCGCGGCCCGTTCATCTTGGCCGTGCCCCGAAGGCAGTGCCGCGCGGGCGCCGAGCGGTGGCGGGTGGCAGGATCACCGCGGACCGAAAGGAGCTGCCTCATGTCCCGGCGCGGAGCTGAGCTCGACGAACTCGACCGTAAGATCATCGCGGCGCTGATGGCCGATGCCCGCGCGAGCCTGCGGGAGATCGGTGTGTCCATCGGCCTCTCGGCGCCCGCCGTGAAACGCCGGGTCGACCGGCTGCGGGAGCAAGAGGTGATCGCCGGTTTCACCACCGTGGTGAAACCCTCGGCGCTGGGCTGGCACACCGAGGCGTACGTGGAGGTGTTCTGCGACGACGCCGCTCCGCCGCGAAGGCTGGCGGAGGTGGTCCGCAATCACCCCGAGATCCAGTCGGCCGTGACGGTGACGGGCCGGGCGGACGCGATCCTGCACATCAGGGCGCTGGATGTGGCGCACTTCGAGGACGTCCTGGAACGCATCCGGTCGGAGTCCTTCGTGAAGGCCACCAACAGCTTCATCGTGCTCAACCACCTGCTGCCGAGCAGCCCCGAGGCCGGAACCGGACGCATCTCGCCGGAGATGACGTAACAAGTGGTGGCTCCGGGCCCCGGAGACGCAACATAGTTGCGAGTGCACGCAACTCATTCGTCTTGTTGCTGTGCGTCACCCTCTCTAGCGTGGTGAGCATCCCCCGTCCGAGGAAAGGAAGCCGAGGATGCCGCCCACCCGAACTGCGAAGCAGCGCCGGTACCTTGTCTGCCCTCCGGAGCACTTCGACGTCCGGTACGCCATCAACCCCTGGATGACTTCACTGGAGCCGGTCGACGTCCCGCTGGCCCATAAGCAGTGGGACGCGCTCGTATCCCTGTATCGCGAGCTGGGGCACACCGTCGAAACGGTGGAGCCGGTCGCGGATCTTCCCGACATGGTGTTCGCGGCCAATTCGGCGCTCGTTCTGGACGGCCGGGCATTCGGCGCGCAATTCCACGCACCGCAGCGGCAGCCGGAGGCCGGCCACTACCGGACCTGGTTCGAAGACGCCGGTTTCGAGACGCTCGTTCCG
The DNA here is from genome assembly GCF_026339995.1 of Streptomyces sp. NBC_01481. GTDB lineage: Bacteria > Actinomycetota > Actinomycetes > Streptomycetales > Streptomycetaceae > Streptomyces. The sequence goes on from NZ_JAPEPT010000006.1 coordinate 233,345, forward strand.
TCCCACACCTGCGAAGGGGAAGGTGACTTCACCCCGGTGGGCGGGTTCATTCTCGCGGGTACGGGATTTCGTACCCTCCCCGCGGCTCACCACGAGGCGCAGGAATTCTTCGGCACGCCGACCGTGAGCCTGCATCTGGTGGATCCGCATTTCTACCATCTGGACACGGCACTCTTCGGGCTCGACGACAGCAACATCGCCTACTATCCGGGCGCTTTCTCGAACGGCAGCCAAAAGGTCCTCAAGAAGCTCTTCCCCGACGCCGTCATATCCACCCGGGATGACGCGCTGGCCTTTGGGCTCAACTCCATATCGGACGGCCGCCATGTGGTGATGGCGCAGGACGCGACGGGCCTCATGGAGAGCGTCGCGGCGCACGGTTACGAGCCCATTCCCGTGGATCTCTCGGAGTTCCGAAAGGCGGGCGGCGGGGCGAAGTGCTGCACTCAGGAGCTCCGCGGGTAGCGTTCGACTCCTCCTTAAGGCGGGGCCAGGCACCACGCCACGGGGCAGCGCGTTCCGGCACATCGCCGGAACGCGCTGCCCCTCGCCCGTTCGGTAGAGCCGCGCATGCGCGCGTGCGTAGCCGACCTCTTTCTGGCGCTGCCGCTTCAGGTCCGGCCGGCCGGCGGCGAGGTGGCCGGCCGGCGGCCACGGCGCTGCTGTTCGCGGCGTCGGGTCTGAGCACCATCCTGTTCCAGACCCGGGTCACCGCGTGGTGCGCGGCGAGGATGGCTCCCGGACGGGCGCTCACCTGGGGGCTAGTCACGATGGGCGCCGCGTTCGAGCCACTGCTCGCCGCCGCACCGCTGTCTGTGCCACAGGGGGAGCCGGTGGGTGGCTGTCGGCCTGCGTGCCACCGGTGCTCTCGGCGCTGCTGCTGGCATTCGGCACGATGATCACGTACCCCTTCGAGATGGACACCATCGTCCGGCTCTCGTGAGACCGCCTTGTCGCCACCCACTACGGGCTCTGCAACACGGTCTGCGGCATCGGCATCACCCTCGGGAATCTGCTCACCGGCGCGTCGCTGGATGCCTCGCGGGCAGCCGGTGTCCCGGCGCTGCCGTGGCTCGCGCTTCTCAGCCTCGGGCTCGGCTGCGCCGCGGCACTGCGCAGGCTGAACCGCTCCGGCAGGCTCACCCGCGCGGCACCGATGAGTTCCGGACCCAGGCAACGTCTCCACTGAGGACGTCCGTACCAAGGAGGTACATCGTGTTGCTCGAGAACAGGAACGCCGTCGTCTACGGAGGGGGCGGCGCGATCGGCGGGGCGGTCGCCCGCGCCTTCGCCCGCGAGGGAGCCCGGGTCCATCTCGCCGGGCGCACCGGCAAGGGCCTGGAGGAGGTGGCCGAGTCCATCCGATCCGCCGGCGGCCGGGCCGACACGGATCAGGTCGACGCCCTCGACGAGGCGGCGGTGGACCGGTTCACGGACGCGGTGGTCGAGCGGGCCGGGAGCCTCGATGTCTCCTTCAGCCTCATCTCGTTCGGGGAGGTCCAGGGGATCGCGCTCACCGAGATCTCCCTGGCGGACTTCGAGCGTCCCGTGCACAACGCCGTACGCGCGATGTTCCTGACCGCAAGGTCCGCGGCTCGGCACATGATCTTGCAGAAGTCCGGCGTGATCCTTGCGTTCGGCGGCTACGGCGACCCGCCCCGCGCGCACCTGATGGGCGGGTTCCAGGTGGCGTTCGGAGCCATGGAGTCGCTTCGACGGAATCTCGCTGTCGAACTGGGGCCGCACGGCATCCGCGTCCTCACGCTCCAGACGGGCGGCGTGCCCGAGACGATCCCCGAGGGCTTGGACTACCGAGATGCCATCACCGACGAGATCGCCGGGCAGACGATGCTGGGGCGGGCGGCCTCGCTGGACGACGTGGGCAATGCGGCGGTCTTCGCCGCCTCGGACATGGCCCGCTCGATGACCGCTACGGCTCTCAACATCACAGGCGGCTCGGTCGTCGACTGAAGCCCTCACTCACCAACATCCCCAACGGGCTGACCTGCACGAAGCCCCGTCCACGAGCCACTGTCAGTGGGCAGGTGCAGACTGGCCCGTATCCGCGACAGAGTCGTCCTGGAGGCAGTAGGCCATGACCGATGTACTTCTGACCGTAGGCACACGAAAAGGGCTCTTCATCGGCCGCAGGCGCGGCGGCACATGGGAGTTCGACGGCCCGCACTTCAACGCTCAGGCCGTGTACTCGATCGGGATCGACACCCGCCGTTCCGTGCCCCGACTGCTGGTCGGGGGCGACAGCGCGCACTGGGGCCCCTCGGTGTTCCACTCCGACGACCTCGGCGCGACATGGATCGAGCCGCCGAAACCGGCCGTGAAATTCCCCAAGGACACGGGAGCCTCGCTGGAGCGGGTCTGGCAGCTGCATCCGGCCGGTCCTTCCACGCCGGATGTGGTGTACGCGGGGACGGAGCCCGCCGCGCTGTTCCGCTCGGACGACGGCGGCGAGACCTTCGAGCTCGTACGGCCGCTGTGGGAGCACCCGAGCCGCTCCCAGTGGGTGCCGGGCGGCGGCGGTGAGGCGGTGCACACAGTGGTGACCGACCGCAGGGATCCGGAGTCGGTGACGGTCGCCGTGTCGACGGCCGGGGTGTTCCGCTCCAAGGACGGCGGCGCGAGCTGGGCCCCGTCCAATCAGGGGGTGTCGGCGGTCTTTCTGCCCGACCCCGACCCGGAGTTCGGCCAGTGCGTCCACAAGATCGCGCAGGACGCGGGCGATCTGGACCGGCTGTATCTGCAGAACCACTGGGGCGTGTACCGAAGCGACGACGGGGGCGCCAAGTGGACCGACATCGGTGAGGGCCTGCCGTCCGACTTCGGATTCGCGGTGGCCGCCCATCCGCACCGCCCCGGCACGGCCTATGTCTTCCCGATCACGGCCGACGCGGACCGCGTGCCCGCCGGGCGCCGCTGTCGCGTCTACCGTACGAACGATGCGGGCAGCAGCTGGGAGGCGCTGGCGGCCGGGCTGCCCGAGGGCGACCATTTCGGCACCGTGCTGCGCGACGCCCTGTGCACCGACGACTCGGATCCGGCCGGGGTGTACTTCGGCAATCGCAATGGCGAGGTGTACGCCAGCGCGGACGACGGTGACAGCTGGCAGCTGCTCGCCTCCCATCTGCCGGATGTGCTCTGTGTTCGGGCGGTGGCCATGGCGTGAGACGGGCATCGCCGCACCAGTAGAGTGACGCCCCGTGGCAGCACGACCGTTGAAAGAAATCGTCGAGCCGGGCTGGGCGGACGCCCTCGCGCCGGTGGCCGAACGCATCGCCGGGATGGGCGACTTCCTGCGCGCGGAGATCGCCGCGGGACGCACCTATCTGCCGGCCGGACCGAATGTGCTGCGGGCATTCCAGCAGCCCTTCGAAGACGTGCGTGTCCTGATCGTCGGTCAGGATCCGTATCCGACGCCAGGGCATGCCGTGGGGCTGAGCTTCTCGGTGGCGCCCGATGTGCGGCCGGTGCCCGGCAGCCTGGACAACATCTTCCGGGAGATGCACGCGGACCTGGGACACCCTCGGCCGGCCAACGGCGACCTCACGCCCTGGACCCGGCAGGGTGTGCTGCTGCTCAACAGGGCGCTCACCACCGCGCCCCGCAAGCCCGCCGCCCACCGCGGCAAGGGCTGGGAAGAGGTGACCGAGCAGGCCATCGTGGCGCTTGCCGCGCGCGGCAAGCCGCTGGTGTCCGTGCTGTGGGGACGTGATGCCCGCAATCTGCGTCCGCTGCTCGGCGATCTCCCGGCGATCGAGTCCTCGCACCCCTCCCCCATGTCCGCCGACCGCGGCTTCTTCGGCTCCCGCCCCTTCAGCCGCGCCAATGAACTCCTCGAACGCCAGGGGGCGCGGCCGGTCGACTGGCGGCTTCCGTGACCGTTCGCCGCGGCCAGTGGGTGCTCGGGGTGGACTCCGGCGGCTCCGGGCTGCGCGCGGCGCTTGCCGACGCGGCCGATCCGGGGCGTCTGGAGACCGCCGAGTCCCACGAACCCGTGCGGACGGGCAGCGGCGGGATCGACGCGCAGCATCTGCTGGATCAGTTGCTTCCGATGGCTCGTGCGCTGCTGGAGCGGACCGGTGGTGGCTCCCTGTCGGCCGTCGCGATCGGCGCCGCCGGGATGGCGACGCTCGGCGGCCCCCTGCGTGCCGAACTCCCCGCCGCACTGGACCGGTCGCTGGGCGTACGGCGTCTGGCGCTCGCCGCCGACGCGGTCACCGCGTACGCGGGGGCACTCGGCCAGCGCCCGGGAGCCGTGGTCGCCGCGGGCACCGGCATGATCGCGACGGGCACGGATCTTCGGGCGTGGCACCGGGCGGACGGCTGGGGCCATCTGCTGGGCGACTGCGGGGGCGGGGCGTGGATCGGCCGGGCCGGTCTGGAGGCCGCGCTGCGCGCCCACGACGGGCGGCGTGGCGGTTCGTCCGGGCTGCTGACCAGGATGGAGTCGGTTTTCGGTCCGGCACAGGAGCTGCCGGGACTGCTGTATCCGCGCTCCGACCGGCCCGCGGTGCTCGCCTCCTTCGCGCCGGAGGTCGCCGGGTGCGCCGCGGCCGGTGACGAGGTGTCGGCGGGGATCCTCGCGGCGGCCGCACAGCATATCGCGGAGGCGGCCGCGGCCGCCTGCCCGCCCGTGTCGGAGGATCCGCAAGGATCCCAAGTCGCCCTCACCGGCGGATTGTTGAAACTGGGCGAGCCGCTCCTGACGCCGCTGAGGGCAGAACTGGCTGGTCAACTACCCCATGCGCGGCTCGTGTCCGCGGCCGGTGATCCGCTCTCCGGCGCGGTGCTTCTGGCGGCCGCGCTCGCCACCGATTCGCTGCTGCTGCCACGCCATCCCACGCTGTTGCACGCACCGGCAGAGCCGCACAGGTGAGGCGTACTGCATTCATCGGATAAATGCGGACAGATAACGCTTGACTGCCCCCTCCCCGAACGGAGGAGCACACAAAACCAGTAGCATGCGGCGCCATGAGCTCCCCCACTGGGCCGGCATCCGGCCTGCCTGTACGAATGCCGCGACCCCGCCAGTCAGGGCGGCACCGCCGCCCGGAACCCGTGGCGGCTCCCGAGGGTGCGCCCGCGCTGGTTCTCGCCGTGCCCGGCGCTCCCGCGCCCGCCACGCGCAGCCTGGCCGAAGAGGTCATAAGCATTGCCCGTTCCGAGCTGCCCGGCCTCGATGTCGGCATCGGCTACCTGGACGGCGACGACGCCCAGTACCCCACGCTCGCGACCGTCCTCGCCCAGAACGCCGCCCGGCGCACCGAGCGCTACGAGATCGCGAAGGCCGCCGGCCGTGAAGTGGCCGCGCCCGAAGGGCCCGCCGCCGTGGTGGTGCCGCTCCTCGCCGGTCCCGACAACGCCCTGATGCGCCGGATCCGCCAGGCCGTCATGGACAGCCGTTCCGCCGCCGAGCTGACCGATGTCCTCGGCCCGCACCCGCTGCTCGCCGAGGCCCTGCACGTCCGGCTCTCGGAGGCCGGACTGGCGCGCGCCGACCGTGCCCGGCTGTTCACCGTGGCCACCGCCGCCGACGGCATCATTCTGGCCACGGTCGGCGGCGAGGAGGCCGTCCAGGCCGCCGGGATCACCGGCATGCTGCTGGCCGCGCGCCTCGCGGTGCCGGTGATGGCTGCCGCGCTCGACCAGCAGGGCGCGGTCGGCGCGATCGCCGAGCAGCTGCGTGGCTCCGGCTCGGTGCAGCTCGCGCTTGCCCCGTATCTCGTCGGTCCCGAGCTGTCCGAGGGCCTGCTCGACGCCGCTGCGAAGGAGGCCGGCTGCGCCGCCGCCGAGGCGCTCGGCGCCTACCCGGCGATCGGCAAGCTGGTCCTGTCGCAGTACACGACCGCGCTGGGCATCGCCCCGCCTCAGGGCTCGCCCTCGCTCTGACCGTCCGGCGGTCTGCCGTACCTGCGCGGAAGGGCCCGCACCATCGAACGGTGCGGGCCCTTCGGCAGGACGCGGCCGGGTGCGGGCGTCCGTACCGCTCAGGCGAAGATCACGCAGGAAGCCGCAGGGGCGGCCAGGGAGCCCGCCCTGTGCGGCACGCCGGTGTCCGGGTCGATGTCGAACCAGGTGACGTCCCCGGAGCGCTCATTGGCGGCGTACAGCCTGCGTCCCGTGGGGTCGAGGGCCAGATCGCGCGGCCAGTGTCCGCCGCACGGCACGGTGGTGACCAGCTCCGCCTGCTCGCGTGTCTCGTCGAGCGTGAGGACGGCGATGCTGTCGTGGCCGCGGTTGGCGGTCCAGAGGTGGCGTCCGTCGTGCGAGACGACCACCTCGGACGGATAGACGGGCCCCGCCAGGCCGGGCGGCAGCACGGACTGCTCGCCGAGTGGTTCCAGCACACCGGCGTCCGCGTCCCAGCGGCAGACGGTGAGGGTCGGCTCCAGTTCGTTCAGGACATAGGCGTGGCTGCCCGCCGGGTGGAAGGCGAGGTGGCGCGGCCCCGTCCCCGGGCGCAGCGCGGTCTCGCCGTGGAGCGTCAGCTCGCCGGCCACTGGGTCGAGTGCGCAGATCCGTACGCTGTCGGTGCCGAGGTCGACCGCGAGCACCCATCGCCCGCTCGGGTCGGGCAGCACCTGGTGGGCGTGCGGGCTGCGTTGGCGCTCCGGGTCGGGGCCCGTGCCCTCGTGCTGCAGGACGCCGGTTGCCGCGCCCGGCTCCCCGGCGGTCCCGAGCGGGAGCACGCTGACGCTGCCCGAGCTGTAGTTGGCGGTCACCAAGTGGCCTTCGGCGAGCGCGAGATGCGTTGGCCCCTCGCCGCACACCGGGACCCTGGAGCCGACGGGCCTCGGCGAGGGTCCGTCGATGTCGAAGGCGGCGACCGCGCCCTCCTGCGTCTCGGAGACGGCGTAGAGGACCGGACCGCGGAGCCCGATCGCGAGGGCGAGATACGAGGGGTCGGCGAGGGCGTCGCTCACTCCCGTCTCCGTCAGCCCGCCGGTCTCCCCGTCGACGGTGGCCGCGATTATCCCGCGGCCACCGGCCGAGGTGAACGACCCGATGAATGCCCGCCCCGCGCTTGCCTCGCCCACAGCGTGTCCCCTCTCCGCCCTCTGGTTGCTTGCCGCGGGGCCGACAGTAGCAGTCGGTCTAGACCAATCCTTCTACCCGCTCCCTTCGCCGCGGGCGCGCGCCTGTGCCTCCGGGTGGTGCACGTAGGCGGGACGCCACTGCGTCGGGTCGTAGGTCCGGTGGAACACGGGCGTCGCGGAGCCCGACATCGGCGGCACGATCCACGACCAGTCGGCGCCCACGCCGCGGCCGCGGCTCTGCTCGCGGTCCACATGGGTCAGGAAGCGACGCGATTCCGTGTGGTGGTCGGTGACGGTGACTCCCGCGCGGTCGAAGGAGTGCAGCACCGCCCGGTTCAGCTCGACCAGCGCCCGGTCCTTCCACAGGGAACGGTCGTCGGCGGTGTCGAAGCCCAGCCGTTCGGCGATACGGGGCAGTTGGTCGTAGCGGTCGGTGTCGGCGAGATTGCGCGCGCCGATCTCGGTGCCCATGTACCAGCCGTTGAAGGGAGCCGCCGGGTAGCAGATCCCGCCGATCTCCAGGCACATGTTCGCGATCGCGGGCACTGCGTGCCAGCGCAGCCCCAGGTCCGCGTACCAGCTCTCCTCCGGGTGGTGCAGCTCCACTTCGAGCACGGCGTCGCGCGGCAGTTCGAAGAAGCGCGGCTTGCCGTCGCCGTCCTCGATGACCAGGGGCAGCAGGTCGAAGGGCGTGCCGGGCCCGCCGGCCCAGCCGAGCCGGAGTGCGAAGTCGGTGAGCCCGGCATTGCGCGGATCGCCGACGGCGGGCCCCTGTGCGGGGGCGTAGCCCGCGTACCGCACGAGCTGCTCGTTCCAGATCCGCGGTCCGGGCCTGCCGGGCGCGTCCGGGGCGAACACGGTTATCAGGGGGCGGATGCGGCCGCCGTTGGTGGCCACCCGCAGATGCTCCACGGACTCACGTGCCACGGAGTCGGCGTCGTCGATGTGCCGGCGGTCGCGTATGCGCAGCGAGCGCCAGTACAGACGGCCGATGCAGCGGTTGCTGTTGCGCCAGGCCACACGCGCGCCGTAGACGAGTTCGGCCCGGGTGTGGCGGTAGGTGCCGGTCGTGTCGATCTCCGCCCGTACGGCGGCGATCCGGGCTTCCGGGTCCCCCACTGCCTCCTCCCGGTGGAAGAGCCGGATGAAGTCCTCGGCCTCCTTGCGCAGTTCGGTGTCCGTGGCGGACGCGAGCGGCTCGGTGTGGCTCACCGGGCAGTGCGCCGCGGCAGACGGAGCCGGCTCCGGTCTTTCCCTATGTGCTCCGCCACTTGCTCCGTCACGTGCTCCGTTCCGGCGCAGATACCTGAGTAGAGACTTCCGCATGGTGCGCACCCCCTGGGTCCCACAGGACGTACGTGGATGCCGCTCTGGTTACCCCCCGAACACACTGATCTACCCTGTGTGTGCCGGTGGAATGTGCCCCGCCCAAGGGCTGTGCGGCGGTTCCCCAGGTCAGGCGGGCACGAGAGGGGCACGCGGAGAGGTACGCAGGGGCGCGTCGAGTTCGCCGAGCGCCTGCTCGAGTGCCTCAAGGTGCGTGAGCGCGGCCTCGGCCCCGGGGTGGTGCCGCGGCGCCGGTACGGAGTGGGCGTGGACCTTCGTCTGCCGGGTGGCGGGCGGCACCAGGGCGTGCACGGCTGCTTCGACGCGGCTGCACGCGGCGGCGAGCCGTGCGTCGTGGGACGCGTCGGGGTCGGCGGCCACGGCGGTCAGGCCGCGCACCTCGCGCGCGCAGTCGTCGAGCAGCCCGATCACCTGGCGGGCACGTGCCTTGCGGGCCCGCAGCGGACTGAGCGGGTGGACGAGCGGCGCGAGGGAGAGCCGTACGCGCCCCAGCAGCACCTCCAGTTCGGCGGCGAGCGGCGCGGGGTCGGCCTGCTCGTCCCCCGCCAGCCGTCGCGCAGCCTCGGTGGTGCAGCCGTGGACGCAACTCAGCGCCCGCCGGATCCAGGCGTCGGTCGCGGCATGCGTGGTCACAGGCAGGATCAGCGCGACACCGAGTGCCGCGCCGAGGGCGCCGACCGCCGTCTCCTGGAGGCGGAGCAGCAGCAGGCCCGGATGCAGGACACCGAGGAGTCCGTACAGCAGACCGGCCATGACGGTGACGAAGAACATCATCCAGCTGTACGAGGGCGCGGCCGTGTAGAAGATGCCGAAGACGCACACCGCGACCAGGGCGGCGGTGGGCGCGGGCGCGCCCGCGAGCGGGATGGCGATCAGCAGACCGGCGGCGATACCCGTGACGGTCCCGACGACGCGGCGGAAGCCCCGTACGAGCGTCTCGCCGCGCGAGGCGGTGTTGACGAAGATCCACCAGGCCGTGCCGACGGCCCAGTACCAGCGGTCCGGCGAGATCAGCTGCCCGGCGGCCAGCGCGACGGCGCACGCGAAGGTCGCCTGGAAGGCCTGGCGGGTGGTGAGGCGGGCGAGTCGGCGGCCGGGGAGCGGTGCCGGTGCGGCGGGCGCAGGCGTACGCCGCTCGATGCACCACAGCCCGAAGCGGACGGCCGACGAGGCGGTGACGGCCAGCGCGACCGCTCCGTACAGCTCCGGCAGCTGGGCCGGGAGCGCGTGCAGGAACTGGGTGACGAAGAACATCATGAAGGCGAAGATCCCCAGCGCATGTCCGCGCGGGCCCCATCGCCTGGCGTAGACACCGCCGAAGACCACCGCGAGCCAGGCGGCGGCGCGCAGCAGCGGCTGATCGTGCAGGGTCGTCGCGAGCGCGAGTACGGGGAAACCGGCGGCGGGCAGCAGGGCGGTGGTGACCGCCTGGCCGCGCACGCTGGTGTCGGCGACGGTGAACAGCGCGAGCATCGCTGCCAGACCGCCGGTGATGGAGGCGACGAGGGAGAGACCGGCGAGCTCGGCGGCGGCGACCGCGAGGCTCACGCCGAGCACTGCGCGTGTCGAGACGCGCAGCCGTACGCGCCCCGGATCGGGGGCGACGAACATCCTCTTCACACCGGTCAGGCTCTTCACCGCGGCCGTCCCGCCCCCTTGCTGTTCGACTTGCTGCGCGGACACGCTCCGCGGACATGGCAAAGGCGCCGCGGGTCCGGTCCGGCTCCGTCGCCGTTCCGGCGCTGCGCGGCGCCGTCTCTCCCCAGAGGAAAGCATCACGGAGGACACCGGCTCAACTCGACCGCCATGGGGTGGGCCATTGGTACAGTTCCAGTCGGCAAATCCGTACCAGAGGGAGACCAGCGGACCATGGCGGTGGACGCTCTCGACACCCGGATCCTGCGGCTGCTGATGGAGCAGCCGCGCACCAGCGTGCGTGAGTACGCCCGGATTCTGGGCATCGCTCGCGGCACCGTCCAGGCCCGGATCGACCGGATGGAGCGGGAGGGCGTGATCACCGGCACCGGCCCGTACCTCTCCCCCGCCGCGCTTGGGCACCCGGTGCTCGCGTTCGTCCATATCGAGGTCACCCAGGGGCATCTGGACGACGTCGGCGACGCGCTCGCCGCCGTACCCGAGATCATTGAGGCCTTCTCGATCACCGGCGGCGGGGATCTGATCACCAGGGTCGCCGCGCGGGACAACGGTCATCTCGAAGACGTCATCCAGCGGCTCATCCAGCTGCCTGGCGTGGTGCGCACGCGTACCGAGATGGCGCTGCGCGAGCGGGTGCCGCACCGGCTGCTGCCGCTGGTCGAGGCGGTGGGCCGGGCGGCCGGCGCGGCACGGTGAGCCACGCCTTGGCATCCTGGAGCGCATGGGCATCGTGCGCACCGCTTCGGTCATCTTCGATCTCGACGGAACACTTGTGGACAGCGAGCCGAACTACTACGAGGCGGGGCGCAGGCTCCTGGCCCAGTACGGCGTGGGGGACTTCAGCTGGGAGCACCACACGCGATTCATCGGCATCGGGACGCGGGAGACCCTGGAGATCCTGCGCGGGGAGTACGGGATCGACGCTCCGGTCGACGAACTGCTCGCCGGGAAGAACCGGAACTATCTGGAGCTGGCCCGGGCCTCGACGGACGTGTTCCCCGAGATGCGGAAGTTCGTGGAGCTGCTGCACACGGAGGAAGTGCCGATGGCGGTGGCCTCGGGCTCCTCACGCGCCGCCATCGAGGCGGTCCTGGCGGGCACCGGTCTGGACGCGTTCATCACCACGGCCGTCTCCGCGGAGGAGGTCGCGCGGGGCAAGCCGGAGCCCGACGTATTCGTGGAGGCCGCGCGCCGCCTGGGTGCCGCTCCCGCCGACTGCGTGGTCCTGGAGGACGCGGCTCCGGGCGCGGCGGCCGCGCATGCGGCGGGCATGCGCTGCATCGCCGTTCCCTACGTCCCCGAGACGGCCGGCGAACCGGCCTTCGGGGCGGCGGGGCTGCTTTTCGCCGGCGGGCAGGGCGAGTTCACGGCGCGGGCGGCGTACGACTGGCTGCGGTCGGCACAGGCCTGACGCCGCGCGGAGTCAGCCGACCCACCCGCCGGTGAGGCCCTGCACGGCCGAGCCGTCCAGGTCGGCGAGCTTCGTGCCGGTGAAGGCGCGGGCCCAGTCGGACGTCTGGACACGGAACGCGGGCCGGTCCGCCACAAGCGTCTCCAGGACGTTTTCCGCGACCTCGGCCGGGGTCTGTGCGCCGCTGAGGAACTGCGAGACAGTGCGGTCCACGTAAGCCCGCAGCGCGTCGGTGTACGGACCCGCTGCGGCGACGGCGGCCTCCGGGTCGACACCGAGGTTGTTGACGAACTCGGTTGCCACGGCTCCGGGTTCGACGACGGAGACGGTCACGCCCAGCTTGGCCGCCACCGGCGCGAGGCTCTCCATGTAGCCCTCGACGGCGAACTTCGCAGCGCAGTACGCCTCGTTGAACGGCTGCCCGACGACCCCGCCCACACTGGTGACGGTGATCAGCCGGCCGCCGGACGCGCGCAGGTGGAGCAGGGCGGCCTTGGAGACGTGAAGCACGCCGAAGAAGTTGACCTCCATGACCCGACGCCCGTCGGCCACGGTCTCGTTCTCGAGCGTGCCGAGGTGTCCGGCACCCGCGTTGTTGATCACGGCGTCGAGGCGGCCGTGGTCGCCGATCACGCCGTCGATCGCGGCGGCGACGGAAGCCTCGTCGGTGACGTCCAGCTGCCGGATGTCGAGCTCGACCCCCGCGTCCGCGGCCGCCTTGCGCAGCGCGTCGGCGCGGCCCGTGTCGCGCAGGGTCGCCACGGTCCGCCAGCCGGCCTTGGCCGTGGCGACGGCGGTGGCCAGGCCGACAGCACCATGCTCAGCCGCAGCCAGGTCTCCCGAGTGGTCGACGCCCTGCAGAGCCGCGGTCTCGTCACCCGCACCCCGTCCCCGCGGGACGCGCGCTCCGTCGAGGTGGCACTCACACCGGAGGGCCGGCGGCTCTTCGAGGAGGCCGACGCGACGCGACGCGCCTGCCTTGCGCCGGTCTTCACCGACCTCCTCGACGCGGAGGATCTCGAAGCGCTCAGCACGGTGTGGCAGAAGCTCAAGGCCAACAAGAACGCCTGAGCAGGACGGCCGGACGGGTCGGCCAATCAGCCGAGGAAGCTCAACCGAACCTGCCTGCGGCTCCCGTGCCCTGAGACCAGTCGGCCCCGAGCGGACCTCACGAGAACCGACCCCGCCATTCCGCGCGTCATGATCTACGGTCCATCAGTCACCTAAGACGGGGGAGGGGCCGTGGAGCAGGCAAGGACAGCGCTCGCCGAGCGAATTGCCGAGCAGAGAAGGGGAGTCGGTGACCCTCGTGCGCTGGTAGGTGAGATGCGGCGCTCGGTCCTTCTCGTGCCGACGGCCGGCGGAGGCCTCTGGTCGGCGCGGTCGGGCGGGGTGCGGTGGATCTGCGGGTTCACCGACGAGGCCGCACTGGCCCGGTTCGCCCTGCTGCACGCATCCGGTGATCAGCCGATGGACTACGCCGCGCTGCTGGGCGCGCGCATCGTCGACGAGGTCGTGCCGTCCCTGGACGAGCCGGCCGGCCTCGCCGTCGACATCGCCACCGAGGACGGGTCGATGTTCTTCCCACCGGTCGTTGGCATCGTCCCGGATGCGGCCGCCGTCGACTTCGGTGAGGCGGAGGAGGGGCGCAGCCATGGGCGGTGACGGGGCGGATCTGAACTTCGACAAGGCGTCCGTCGCGAAGTTCACGCAGGGCGTGGGCGCGACCATCGACCAGCTCGGTGAACTCGGCGGCGCCACCGGTTCCGTGATGGGCAAGGGCTTCTCGGAGCTGTCGATGACCGGGATGGAGGCCGGGCACCACGGCCTCTCGGTCGACTTCGAGGACTTCTGCGAGCGCTGGGAGTGGGGCGTGCGCGCCCTGGTGAGCGACGCCAGCGCGATCGCGAACCGCCTCGGCCTGGCGGCGGGCACCCAGTGGGAGCACGACCAATACGTCGAGGGCGCACTGAAGGTGGGCGTCAATTCCGTGATGGGCGGCAACCCGCACGCCACCGAGGAGGAGATCACGAAGCAGGACTGGGGCGACGTGTTCACGCCGGACTACCTGGACCCGGACTGGAGCGCCGAGTCGTGGGACCGGGCCGGTCAGGAGATGGAGCAGACGTGGAAGGACACCGGCCGCACCGTCCTCACCGAGGGCTACGGCGGCCGGCAGTCGGAGCTGCTGAACGACGAGTTCGGCATCTCCGAGGACCAGTGGAACCAGGCGCTGGACGACACCTTCGGCCCGTCGCCGGAGGAACGCGCCCAGCAGGCACCGCAGCAGGGTGAGTCCGGGGGGAACTGAGCATGGGTATCGGCGACTTCATCAGTGACATCACGCCCGATTCGGTCGAGGACGCGGTCGAGGACGGCGCCGAGTGGGTCGGCAACCGGGTCGAGGACGCCGGGAACTGGACCGCCGACCGGCTGGACGACGTCGGCTGGGAGTCCGGTGCGGACTGGGTACGCGAGCAATCCCGTTCGGTCGCCAATCGGATGGGCGCCGAGGTCGACGAGATGGACCTCGGGCAGACCGAGGACAAGACCAAGCTGATCTACGGCAGCCCGGACACGATCCGCTCCAACGCCAAGAAACTCCGCACCTTCCAGAAGTCCTTCGACAACGCCGGCAAAGGCCTCAAAGGACTCGACTCCTCACAGCTCAAGGGCGAGGCGGCCGAGGCCCTGCGGACCGCCGTGCGCACCCAGCCGCCCAAGTGGTTCACCGGTGCCGACGCCTGCGAGAAGGCGGCTTCCGCGCTGGAGGCGTTCGCCGGCACGGTCACCTGGGCGCAGGGGCAGGCACAGACGGCGATCGACAAGTGGAAGGAGGGCACCAAGGCCTCCACGGACGCCGCCGACGCCCACCGCAAGAAGATCGACCACTACAACAGCGCGGTCGACCGCTACAACGCCCAGCCCGCCGACCAGCGCAACCCGTCCACGCTCCCGCCCTGCCCCGCCCCGACGTTCGCCGACCCCGGCCAGAAGCTGATGCAGGAAGCGCAGGAGATCCTCGCCGAGGCCCGCAAGCAGCGGAACACGGCCGCGGAGACCGCGCGCACCGCGGTCCGCGCCGCCCGTGACAAGGCCCCGGAGAAGCCGTCGTACGCCGAGCAGTTGCGCGACGGGCTCCAGGAACTGCAGATCATGGGGGACCACGTCGGCGGCGGCATCATCAAGGGCACCGCGGGGATCCTGAACTTCGTCCGGGGGATCAACCCCCTGGACGCGTACAACATCACGCACCCGGCCGAGTACGCCACCTCCCTCAACAGCCTGGCCGCAGGGCTGGTGGTCGCCGCCAACGACCCGATCGGCACCGGCCGCCAGATGATCAGCGACTTCATGAAGGACCCGTACGAGGGCTTGGGCCGTCTGCTGCCCGACGCCGCTCTGACTGTGGCCACCGGCGGAGGCGGCGCCGCGGTGAAGGGCATACGCATCGCCGCGGACATGGCTGACGCCGCGAAGGCCCGCAAGCTGGTCGACAACGCCCCGGACGGCACCCACAACACCCCGGACGGCGACCGCAAGGCCGGCGGCGACCCGGTGGACCTCGCCACGGGCCGGATGTTCCTGCCCCAGACCGACATCGAACTGCCCGGCATCCTGCCGCTGGTCTTCACCCGCCGCACCGAGTCCGGTTGCGCGGTCGGCCGCTTCCTGGGTCCCGCCTGGACGTCCACCGTCGACGAGCGTCTGGAGATCGACGCCGTCGGCGTCGTCCACGTCACCGCCGACGGGCTCCTGATCCCGTACCCGCACCCGGTGCCCGGCGCGCCCACCCGGCCGGAGACGGGCAGGGCCCGCACCCTGCTGGCCCGCGACGCCGACGGCGACTACACGGTCACCGACCCCGACAGCGGCCTCACCTTCCACTTCACCGCCCCGGCCGGCAGCGAGCCGGGCGGCGACGGCGACGCCTGGCTGTCCGGAATCACCGAACGCAACGGCCACTCCCTCACCGTCGACCGCACCGAGGACGGAGTGCCGCTGGCCCTGGTCCACTCGGCGGGCCATCAGGTGAAGCTGTCCGTCGCCGACGGCCTGGTCACCGCCCTGTCCTTGGCCGGCGCGGGCGAGGGCGGCGCGGACCTGCCCCTGATGAGCTACGGCTACCAGGACGGCGACCTCACCGCCGCCACCAAGCCGTCCGGCGCCACCACCACCTTCGTGTACGACGACCGCCGCCGCGTCATCGCCTGGATCGACTCCAACGGAAGCCGCTACGACTACGTCTACGACGACCGCGACCGCGTCGTTGCGGAGGGCGGCGAGGCCGGCCACATCCAGATCACCCTGGCCTACACCGACCCGGCCCCCGAGACCGGCCACCACACCACCACGCTCAGTACCGCCGACGGGCACGCGACCCGCCACCTGTTCGGCCCCGGCTGCCGTCTCCTGGCCATCACCGACCCCCTCGGCCACACCACCCGGTTCAGCTACGACCCGCGCGGCAACCTCATGACCCGCACCGACCCGCTGGGCCTCACCACCGCCTTCGCGTACGACGAGGACGATCGGCTCATCTCCGCCACCCGCCCCGACGGGAGCGAACTGCGCACCGTGCGCGGCCTGTTCGGCCTGCCGGTGGAGGTCTTCGGGCCGGACGGCGCCCGTACGGTCCATGAGTTCGACGAACGCGGCAACCGCACGGCGGTCACCGACCCGGCCGGCACCACCACCCGCTACACCTACGACCACGGCGGCCGGCTCACCTCGGTCACCGACGCCCTCGGGGCCACAACACGCGTGGTGTGCGACGCGGTGGGGCTGCCCGTGGAGGTGACCGACCCGGCCGGCGCCATCACCCGCACGGAGCGCGACGCCCTCGGCAGGCCGATCCGCATCACCGATCCGATGGGCGGCGTCACCCGCCTGGAATGGCACGCCGACGGACAGCTCGCCCGGCGCACCGGCCCCGACGGCGCGGTGGAGTCATCGAGTTACGACGGCGAGGGCAACCTGCTCACCCGCACCGACGCCTCCGGTGGGGTCTCCCGCTTCGAGTACACCCACTGCGACCTGCCGGTCGCCCGCACCGGACCGGACGGCGCGCGCTACGAGTTCGAGCACGACGCCGGGCTGCGCCTCACCCGCGTCACCAACCCGCAAGGTCTGACCTGGACCTACGAGTACGACGGTGCCGACAACATCGTCTCCGAGACCGATTTCGACGGACGCACCCTCACCTACCGGCTGGACGCCGCGGGCCGGCTGGCCGCCCGCGTCGACGCGCTCGGCGGGACCATCGCGTTCGAGCGTGACCAGCTCGGCCAGGTGCTCGCCAAGGACGTCGACGGCCAGGTGACGACCTACGCCTACGACAGGGCCGGTCGCCTCCTGGAGGCGACCGGACCGGACAGCGAGCTGCGGTACCAGTACGACCGTCGCGGACGCACCAAGACGGAGCTGGTCGACGGCCGCCCCCTCATGTACGCGTACGACGTCCTGGGCCGCCGTACGCGCCGCACCACACCCACGGGTCACGTCACCTCCTACGTCTACGGCGCCGACGGGCAGGCCCACCGCCTCATCGCCGGCGGCCACCGCGTCGACTTCACCCACGACGCCGCCGGCCGCGAGCTGGCCCGTGTCTTCGGCGACGCGATCACCATGACCTCCGCCTGGGACGAGGCCGGACGGCTCTCCGCGCAGCACATCACCGCCGGCGGACGCGCCGTCAACAGCCGCGCCTACTCATACCGCGCGGACGGTCACCTGACCTCCGTCGCGGACCGGCTGTCGGGCACCCGCACCTTCGATCTCGACCGGGCAGGCCGGGTCACCGCCGTCCATGCCCAGGGCTGGACGGAGCGGTACGCCTACGACGACGCCGGCAACCAGACCTCGGCGTCCTGGCCGTCCGGCCACCCCGGCAGCGAGGCCATCGGACCACGCGCCTACACGGGCACCACCATCACCCGAGCCGGAGGCGTGCGTTTCGAGCACGACGCCCTCGGAAGGGTCGTCCTGCGGCAGAAGACCCGTCTCTCCCGCAAGCCAGACACCTGGCGCTACGCGTGGGACACGGAGAACCGCCTCACCTCCGTGACCACGCCCGACGGAACACGGTGGAGGTACCGCTACGACGCCCTGGGCCGCCGCACCGCGAAGCAGCGGCTGGCGGCCGACGACGAGAGCGTGGTGGAGGAGGTCCGCTTCACCTGGGACGGCCTGACCCTGTGCGAACAGACCAGCCACCAACCGGACCTCCCGCACACGGTCGCCCTCACCTGGGACCACCGTGCCGACGTCCCCCTGGCCCAGACCGAGCGCATCCTCACGCCCGACGGACGCCAGGAGGAGATCGACCGCCGCTTCTTCGCCATCGCCACCGACCTCATCGGCACCCCCACCGAACTGATCGACGAGTCCGGCGACATCGCGTGGCACTCCCGGTCCACCCTGTGGGGCACCACCGCCTGGACCCGCAACAGCAGCACGTACACCCCGCTGCGTTTCCCCGGCCAGTACTTCGACCCCGAGACCGGCTTCCACTACAACTACTTCCGGCACTACGACCCGGAGAGCGGCCGCTACACCTCCCCGGACCCCCTCGGCCTGGCTCCCGCCCCGAACCCCCTCGCGTACGTGGACAACCCGCACAGCGGGTGCGACCCGTTGGGCCTCATGCCCAAGTACACGAAGGAGGAGAAGGCCCAGCAGGCCAGGGAAAAGGCCATCGAGACCGCAGACAAGGTTGTCGAGAGAGCCCAGGGCGACCGGATGAACAAGGCAGGCAACTACCACGGGGACTCCATGCACGGCTTCAGGGACGAACGGGTCCTGGAGATCCTCAAGAGCCCGGACGCGGTGTACCACTCGACGGCGGGCAGCGGAAGGTTGATCTTCCGTCAGGGTGAGGACATCGTGGTGGCGGAGGGTGGCGGCGCCGGCGCAGGCAACGTCATCACGGCATACGGCCCGTCCGGCATCAGGGGCGACTCCGGCGTGAGGGCGCTCGGCGGCTTGCCGACCGATCCCGGTGGGCCGATTACCCACGCAGACGTGGTGGAGGGCAGGATTCCCGCCAAGAACGGCTACATGGCTCCCGGAGTGCAGATTCGATGAGGCGGCAAGCACGATGAGACTCACCCTCGACGGCGACTGGAATGCAACGGTGACGGGCGATCCACTGCGCAGCACCCCGCGTTTCGACTTCCCGGGCCAATGTGTGCGCATTGCGGAGTACGCCGACGTGGAGGAATGGCAGCGGTTCCTCGTGGAGACTTTCGGCAGCCAGGAGTGGCTGTGGGACGCTCCCGACGAGCTCCGGTTCGATCCGGCCGGCCGGGAACTCGTCGGCGTCGGGTTCCGATTGCCCTATGAGTCCGCCGATGCCGAGGACTCTGCGCGCGTTCCCGCCACACCCCCCGTCCATCCGGGCGGCCTCCGCGCGGACGAGGCCCGGGACTTCCGCCTGGAGGTGACCACTGAGCTGTGCCGAGCCCCCGGGGACACCGTGCTGACCTGCCTGCGCGATCTCGACGTGCTCGACGAGCCGCTGGAGGCCCGCATCGGCATCGCCCCCGATGTGGCACTCCTCGTCCAGCACGACACCGTCGTCGGCTGGAGCCTCACCGACCCCGTGCGGTACCTGACAACTGCCTTCGCCGCCCCCGATCCGACTCCCCCCGCCCCGGCCACCCGGCGCCTCTTCACCGCATGCATGGACATGATCACCACGCCGCTCCTCGACGCGGTGAAGAGCCGGAACCCGGCCGCCCTGGCCAAGCTCCGGGAACTCGACCACAGCCTGCGGAGCCAACACGAGGACCGCCACCGAGCCGACGCGCTGCTCGCGCTCCTCGGCGACCTGGTGGAGGACTACGCCGACCGACCCACCGAGCAGAAGCCGTGAAGCCCGGGCCCGGCACTCCTCGTCCAGGGCGACTCGATCGCTGGCCGTCGAGGCGCCCGGTGGACGCCCCCTCCGTTCCTGGCGATCTCCGGACGCCGCCCCGAACCCCTGCGGCTCGTGGCGGAGGACACCAGGTCCTTCGCCCTCCCGCCAGACAGCGGCGACCCCGACCTGGAACGCGCATCTCCGGGAATGCAGATCAGATGAGGCAAGAATGACCATGAAACTGTCGTTCGACGGTGACTGGTCGGCGACGGTGACGGTGACGGACGATCCGCTGCCCATCGCCCCCCGCTTGACGGGCGACTCTGTGGACGTCGCGCGCTACGCGGACGTGATGGAGCGTGAGCGGTTCGTCGCGGATACCTTCGGTAGCCAGCACTGGCTGTGGGACACGCCTGACGTCTTCCGGTTCGACCCGGACAGCCGGAAGCTGGTCGGGGCCGAACTCCAGATGCCGTACCTCTCCGCGTACGCCGAGACCTCCGTTCGCGTTCCCGTCCTACCCGCGGTACGCCAGGGCGGGCTCCGCGCGGACGAGGTCCGGGACTTCCGGCAGGAGATGTGCACGGTGCTGTGCCGCGCTCCCGGGGATGCCGTGCTGATCTGTCTGCGCGACCTCGACGTCCTCGACGAGCCGCTGGAAGCCTGTATCGGCATCGCCCCCGACGTGGCGCTCGTGGTCCAGCACGGCACAGTGGTCGGCTGGACCCTCACAGATCCCGCACAGTACCTGGCGAACACGTTCACGGACCCCGACCCCGACCCGCCCTCCCCCGCGACTCGTCGCCTGCTCACCGAATGCCTGGACCTGGTCACCACGCCGGTGGTCGACGACGTGGTGGACGGTGAGCCGGCCGCCCTGGCCCGCCTCCGGGCCGCGGATGAGGCCCTGCGCGCCCAGCGCGAGGACCGCCACCGAGCCGACGCCCTGCTCGAGCTGATCGCCACTTACGTGGAGGACTACGGGAACTGGTGAACGAGGACGAAGGCCAGGGCTTCGGGTGCAGGTTCGATGGGGTGGCATCCAGCATGAGACTCACCATCGACGACTGGAACGCGACGGTGATGGGCGATCCGCTGCGCGTGGTGCCGCGCTTCGATTTCCGGGACTTTCGTGTGCGCATCGCGGCGTACGCGAACGTGGAGGAATGGCAGCGGTTCCTGCTGGACACGTTCGGCAGCGGGCCGTGGCTGTGGGACACGCCTGACGAGCTCCGGTTCGATCAGGGCAGCCTCGAACTGGTCGGCGCCGAGCTTCATTTGGCCGGAGCGGCCGCCGATGCCGCGGACTCCTCCCGCGTTCCCGCCGCGCCCCCCGTCCGCCCGGGCAGCCTTCGCGCGGACGAGGCCCGGGACTTCCGCCTGGAGGTGACCACGGAGCTCTGCCGCGCCCCCGGGGACACTGTGCTCACCTGTCTGCGCGACCTCGATGTCCTCGACGAGCCGCTGGAAGCCCGCATCGGCATCGCCCCCGACGTGGCGCTCCTCGTCCAGCACGGCAGCGTCGTCGGCTGGAGCCTCACCGACCCCGCTCGGTACCTGACCACCGCCTTCGGCGCCCCGGACCCGGCTCCCCCCGCCCCGGCGACCCGGCTTCTCTTCACCGCATGCATGGACTTGATCACCACGCCGCTGCTCGACGCGGTAAGAAGCCGGGACCCGGCCGCCCTGGCCAAGCTCCGGGAACTCGACCACAGCCTGCGGAGCCAACGCGAGGACCGGCACCGGGTCGACGCCCTGCTCGCGCTCATCGGCGACCTGGTCGAGGACTACGCCAGGCCGACCGAACAGAAGCCGTGAACAGGATCGCACCGCCTGCCTGACGCCCGACCTCTGACGCCTGGTCAGGGAAGGTTCCGTCGAAGCCGTGCGGAAAGGTGGTGCTGCAGGGGCTGACCGACCGCCGCGAGGTCGTGGACGAAGTCGAGCGTGTCCTCGTCCGTCACGGTGTAGCGGCGGCGGGTGGCGTTCACCTCCTTGGCCGTGGGAGTGAGAGCCACCTCGTGGCTCGTGAGGTCGACCGTGCCGGCGACGGCATTGCCGACCAGGATCTCCGCGATGCCGGTGGGCTGGGTGATCAACGCCTCGACCCGTCCATCGGGTTGCAGCCGCCACCAGCCGGCCTCTCGGGCCGACGGCCGCAGCGGGGTACCGTCCGCGTCGAGCAGCCAGGCGCGCGCCTCGTAGTGGAGGAACGGCCGCCCGTCGTGGCTGAAGGTGACCTCCTGCGCGTACGTGAACTCCTTGTCGAGCGTCGGATATCCGCCCCGGCCCCGGCCGACCCAGGTACCCAGCAGCCCGATCACCGGCACGAGCAGTGCGTGCGGTGCGGGTGCCTCGCCCAATCCCAGGGCGTCGGGATACGGGGGCTTCTGGGCGGGGTCGGACATGATGTGCGCTCCTGGGTCGCGGCCGGTGCCGAATGGCAGCTTAGGCGGACGCACCTACCGGCCGAGCGTAGGCTTCGCTCAGCATGAACGCGGCGCGGGGGGCGGAGTACATGACGGCTGAGCCGGCACACAGGTGGGGGTCGACCCTCGATTCGGTCGTGGTGTACGCGCAAGGCGCGGTCTGCCGCCGTCTGACCCGGGGCAGCGTGCCGCCCGACGGCCGGGTGCGGGTGACGGGACTGCCCCGCTCGCTGGACCCGGGTTCGCTGCGGGCCCGTGCCGTGGGCGCCCCCGGGGTGCGCGTCACCGAGGCCCGGGTGGAAGTCGAGGCCGAGCCGCTCGCGACGGGGACGCCCGACGCGTTGCGACGCGAGGTCGAGCGGCTGCGCGACGAGTACGCGGCGGCCGAGGGGCGCCGGGACCGGCAGCTGAGTCTGATCGAGGAGGTCAGGGCTCTCCACCCGGTTCCGCCTGCCCGCAAGCGCGAGGACCCGCACCGCCGCACCCCGGTCGACGCGTGGCTGGGGCTCGCCGACTTCGTCGACGAGCGGCTGACGGGACTGCACACCCGCCTCGTCGAGCTGGAGGAGGCGCTGCGCGAGGTCGAGCACGAGCTCGACCTCGCCGCCGACAGGCTCGACCGCGCATCCACCGACGCACCGCCGGCGCACGTGGAGACCACGGTCTGCGCGGTCCTCACCCTCGACGGCACCGGGGACACGGAGGTGGAGCTGGAGTACGGGGTGCCGGGCGCCGTCTGGGTACCGACGTACCGTCTCACTCACCGTCAGGGCGACGGCAGCGGCCGTCTGGTGCTGCGCGCCTCGGTCGCCCAGCGGACCGGCGAGGACTGGGCCGGCGTACGCATCGCCCTGGCCACCGCCGATCTTCGGCGCCGCACCGACCTCCAGAGGCTCCGCTCGGTCCGCATCGGACGCCGTCAGCCCGCCCCCGCGCCGTCCGGCTGGCGCGAGCCCCCGGCGGGTCTCGCCGACCTGTTCGCTGCCTACGACGCGGCAGGCCCTCGCCCCGCCCCGATCGCCGGACCCGGACCCGAGGCCGTCGGGGCCGGCTCCGCGCCCGGTCCCGTGCCGCCACCGCCCCCTCCCCCGCCGGCACCGCAGAGTTACGGCGGGCCGCCCTCGGCGCTCCCGGTGCCCGGCGGCGCGTACGGTGCTCCCCCGGAGGCCTTCGGCGGCGGCATGCCCGACCTTGCGCAGCCGGCTCGGTCGCGAGGGGCCGGCAGGCTGGGTGCCGGCGGCGGATCCTTCGCCGGGGCCCCCGCTCCCATGGCACCCGTGGCTCCCGGTTCGGCCGCGCCGCCGCCACCCCCTCCGGCACCGGCAGCCGCTCCGCCGCAGCCGAGCGGCGCCGAGCTCGACTATGCCGCCCTTGTCCTGTGCGGCCCTGACGAGCAGGGCGGTCGCAGAGGCCGGCTGTTTCCCGACTCTCCCTTCGACCCGGTGGCGGCCGAGTACCGCCGCCGCGCCGAAGCGGTGGCCGCGCTGCCGCTGCCCGGACAGGCCGTGCGGCCCCGCGAGTCGGCGGGTTCCTTCGACCACCGCTTCGATGCCACCGCCCGCGCCGACATTCCGTCGGACGGCACCTGGCACACCGTCACCGTCGGCGAGATCCCGGTCGGCCTGCGCACCGAGTACCTCTGCGTGCCGTCCGTGGAGCAGACCGTGTACGCGACGTTGGTGCTCTCCAACGCCACCGACCAGGCACTGCTGGCCGGACCGGTGGAGGTCACCGTCGACGACGACTTCCTGCTGACCGCAGCACTGCCCACGCTCGCCCCCGGCGGTGTCCGCCGGGTGGGGCTCGGGCCGGCCGAGGGCATCCGGGTCACCCGCCGTACGAACCTGCACGAGTCGACCTCGGGCCTGCGCAACAACACCACCGTGCTCGACCACCGTGTCCACGTGGAGCTGGCCAACCGGCTCGCCAGACCCGTCACCGTCGAAGTCCGCGAGCGGGTGCCGGTCACCTCCGAACCGGACGTCCGGATCGAGGAACGGGCCGACTGGACGGCACCCGAGGACGGCACGGGGCCCGATCGCCATGCGCCGGGCACCCGCGTCTGGCGGCTGGACCTGCCCGCAGGCGCCACTGCCGCTCTCGACGGCGGCTACGAGATCCGCATCCCGACCGGCAAGGCCCTGGTCGGCGGCAACCGCAGGAGCTGACACACGCCATGTCCACGGCCCCGAAGCCGATCGCCCTCCCCGTCACCGCCGTCACGTGCCTCGAGGATCGCGCCCACATCGAGCGCGCCGTCGTGCTCGACCTGGAGGCCGGGGTCCAGCGGCTGCGTCTCGGGCCGGTCAGTGCGCTGGCCGTCGACCGGACCCTCCATGCCGAGCTGACCGCCGATCACCCCTCGACCGTGCTCGACGTGCGGATCGTCCGCAGCTGGACGCCGCGCGGGCCGCTGCCGTCCACCGACGACGACTCCGCTCTGCGCCACCGCGTACACGCCCTCGAAGAGGAGCGGCTGGCCCTGGGGCAGCGACGCGACCGGCTGCATGCCCGCATTGACCTGCTCGGCCGCCTCGCCGCCGATCTGCTGCGGGAGATCGGCGAAGGCGCCGGCTCCGGGGAGACCGAACGGTCCCGCTGGGCCCGCGAACTGGACCGGGTGGACGACGAGCGCGACGCGTACGGCGAGCAACTCCGCACCGTGGAGGCCCGGCTGGCCGCCCTCGCTGCCGAACTCGGGGAAGCCCAGCGGACCATGCATCTCTCCGAGGAGGAGCCCGCCGAGCTGGTCGGCCATATCGAGTTGACCGTGGAGGCCGCGGTCGCCGGGCCGGTCGCGCTGCGCCTGAGCCACCTCACCCCGTGTGCGCTGTGGCGGCCCGCCTACCGGGCCGTGCTCGACGGGGACTCCCTGACACTGGAGACCGACGCGATGGTCTGGCAGCGCACCGGTGAGGACTGGTCGGACGTACGGCTGACATTGTCGACGGCCCGCTCGGCGCTGGCCACCGATCCGCCACGGCTGGGCGAGGACCGGCTGACGCTCAAGGACCGCTCCGCAGCGGAGCGCCGCACGGTCGATGTCGAACTGCGCGAGGAGGAGATCGGGACCCTCGGCCCGGCCCCGGTGCTCGGCCTGCCGGGGGTGGACGACGGCGGCGAGGCGCTGGTGTGGAGATCCCCCGCGCCGGTCTCGGTGCCCGGTGACGGCCGCGCCCACCGAGTGCCGCTCTCCGCATTCACCACGGCCGCGCGCAGTGAGTACGCCTGCTCACCGGAGTTGTCCCCCCTGGTCACCCAGGTGGTGCGGTTCGAGAACCTGTCCGGCCACGCGCTGCTCGCCGGGCCCGTGGACCTGGTCCGCGGCAGCGGATTCAGCGGCCGCGGCACGCTGGACTTCACCGCCCCCGGCGCCCCCGTTGAGCTGGCCTTCGGCAGCTGCGACGACTACAGGGTGGTCCGGGATGCCGAGGAGTCCCGCGACTCCGCCGGAATCACCCAGCGGACCGTTGTCACCCGCACGGTCCGGCTGCACCTGTCCCGGTTCTCCGCCCCCGGGGAGCACGGCGAGCGGGTGGTCGTCCTTCGGGAGCGGATCCCGGTCTCCGAGATCTCGGCGGTGGAGATACGCCTGCACAAGGATTCGTGCTCCCCTGCGCCCGACGTGGTCGACGCCGAGGGCATCGCCCGCTGGGACGTCACCCTCCCACCCGGCGGCCGCCGCACGGTCACCCTGGTCTACGAGCTGTCGGCGAGCGCCAAAGTCACCGGGCTCTGAGCTCGGTGGGCCGCTGCACGCCGGCTGGTGCAGGCCTGATCCGGGCTCCCGCCCCCAGCCGGGGGCCGGGGATGCCGGGCACGGTCTCGCTCGCGACCGCTACCCAAGGAAGCTCAACCGAACCTGACGGTTGGCATTGTCTTTGTTGGTGTCGACCAGGCACACGGACTGCCACGTGCCGAGCTCCAGACGGCCGCCGATCACGGGCAGGGTGGCGTGCGGCGGGACGAAGGCGGGCACGACGTGGTCCCTGCCGTGGCCCGGGCTGCCGTGGCGGTGCTGCCAGCGGTCGTCGGCGGGCAGCATGGTGTGCAGCGCGGCGAGCAGATCGGCGTCGCTGCCCGCGCCCGTCTCGATGAGGGCGATACCGGCCGTCGCATGCGGGACGAAGACATTGAGCAGGCCGTCCCTGCCGCCCGCCGCCTCCGTGAGGAACTCCTTGCAGGCGCGGGTCAGGTCGGTCACCGTCTCGGTCGAGCCGCTGGAGATGGTCAGGGTCCTGGTGGTGAAGGGTCCGGGCATGAGTCCATCTTCCCGTTCGCACCGTACGATCGCGCGCGCACGCTCGCGCCGCACGGAGTCCTCTCAGGCCCCGGCCGTCGCCCCCTGCCGCAGCGCCTCGATGAGCATCTCCACCGACGGCCGCCCCCGCGCGGCAGCCCGCACCGCCACCACGACATGGCGTTCGACCGGATCGTCCAGCGGCACCGGCGCGATCCCCTCGGAGCGCAGCCGCAGCATCAGGCCGGTCAGCGGCGCCACGCCCAGCCCCGCCCCGACCATGGCCAGCGAGGTGGCGGTGTCGGTGACCTCGTGGACGACGCGCGGTTCGAATCCTGCCCGGCGGCAGGCCGTACGGATGGCCCTTCCGTAGTACGTACGGGCCGCGGGCAGAATCCAGTCCCGGTCGGCCAGCTCGGTCAGCCGCCACGACGTCCCCGCGGGCGGCGCCCCGGCCGCCGGTACCGCCAGCGAGAAGCGCTCGGAGTGGAGCCGTACCAGCTCGGAGGCCTCGTCCCGGGGCAGCGGGGCATCCGGGTAGTCCAGGCCGAGCGCCAGGTCGACCCGGCCCGCGGAGACCTCCGCGTGGGCCTGGTCGACATCCACCTCCTGGCTGACCAGGCGCACGCCGGGGTGGTGCTCGGCCAGCCAGCGCAGCGCGGGCGGCAGAAACGCCGCGGCCGCCGTGCCGAACACCCCGAGCCGCAGCCTCGCCGCGATCTCCGCGCGGGTGCGCTCGATGGCGGCCGCCGCCTCGGCCTGCGCCCGCAGGATGTGCCCGGCGTGGACGACCAGCGTGTGCCCGGCGTCGGTGAGTTCGACCCGGCGTCCCGCGCGCCTGATCAGCTGCGCGCCCGCGGTCCGCTCCAGCTGGGCGATCTGCTGGGAGATCGCGCCGGGGGTGTAGCCGAGGGCCGCGGCGGCGGCCGTCATGGTGCCGCAGCGGGCGAGTTCGACCAGCGCGCGCAGATGTGCTCCACCCAGTTCCATACAGGGGATCTAAAAGATCGACTGCTGAAACTGTCAATGGACGCGAAGAGTCGGCCCGTCCACCATGGCTTTCATGGGTCACAGTGCTGAGGTCGTCATCGTCGGCGGTGGTGTCGTCGGGGCGAGCATTGCCTTCCATCTGGCCGAGGCCGGGGTGGAGGACGTCCTGGTCCTGGAGCGTGACGAACCGGCGTCGGGCTCGTCGGGCAAGCCGATCGGCGGGATTCGCGCCCAGTTCTCCGATCCGCTCAACATCAGGCTGGGGCAGCGCAGCCTGGAGGCGTGGCGGGCGTTCACCTCCCGCCCGGGGGCCGATGTCGGGGTCGAGAGCGTCGGCTATCTCTTCCTGCTCGGCAGCGAGGCCGAGGTGACGGCCTTCCAGCAGGCCGTGGACGTACAGAACGAGCTCGGGGTCCGCAGCGGGATCATCACGCCGCGCGAGGCGCACGAACTGTGCCCGTATGTGGATCCGGGTTCCTTCGTCGCCGCCGCGTACTCCCCCGACGACGGCTTCGCGCTTCCGAGGGCGGCGGTCGAGGGGTATCTGCGCGCGGCCCAGCGCCTCGGCGCGAGACTCCGTACGCACTGTGGCGTCACTGGCATCGACACCGTCGGCGGCCGGGTGCGGGCGGTGCGCACGACGGCAGGCACGATCCGTACCTCGGCCGTGATCTGCGCGGCGGGCCCCTGGTCCGCCGCCGTCGGTGCGATGGCCGGGGTGAAGCTGCCGGTCACCCCGCTGCGTCGGCAGATCGCGCTGACCGGGCGGCTGTCCCCCGCGCCGCCGCGGATCCCCTTCACCCTCGACTTCGCATCGACACTCTATTTCCACAACGACCGCGCGGACGGGCTGGTCCTCGGCCTGTCCGACCGGCGCCAGAAGCCGGGATTCGGACGGGAGTTCAGCCGGGAGTGGCTGGAGCCGTTCCGTGAGGCGGCCGGGCGGCGGGCTCCGGCGCTCGCCGGTATTACGGCCGGGAGCGGCTGGGCGGGGCTTTACGAGATGACGCCCGACCGCAATGCGCTGATCGGCCGGTCGGGCGACGTGGACGGCTTCCTGTACGCCACCGGTTTCTCCGGGCACGGGTTTCTGCAGGCGCCCGCGGTCGGCGAGATCGTCCGTGATCTGTATCTGGAGCGGACCCCGTTCATCGATGTGGGCCCGCTGTCCGCGGCCCGCTTCGAGGGGCGGGCCGCCGCCGTACGCCCCGAGGCTCACATCATCTGACCCCGGCACGACCGGTACGGGAAGGAGAACGCAATGGTCCCCACCTGGTGGCTGCGGGCCGCGTTCGCCCGTCGGCTCTCCGACATGTACGGGGCGGAGGTCCCCGCGTACACCACGCTTCTTCAGGTGTCGGTGCAGGTCAACGACGAGGTGATCGGCAAGGGCGGTGACGCGGGACGGCTCGGCGGCATCGAGCGGGTCACGGCCGAGCGGCACGGCGCCATCCGTGTGGGTACGCCGCGCGAGATGCGCCAGGTCGCCCAGATCTTCGCCGCGTTCGGCATGCGGCCGGTGGGCTTCTACGATCTGCGCGAGGCGGCGGCCAGCTCCGTGCCGGTCGTCTCCACCGCGTTCCGGCCCATCGACGCCGAGGAGCTGGAGCGCAATCCGTTCCGCGTCTTCACCTCCCTGCTCACCACCGCCGACCGGCGGTTCTTCGACGCAGATCTTCAAGCGCGCCTCGAATCGTTCCTGGCCCGGCGTGAGCTCTTCCCTCCCGAGCTTCTGGACCTCGCGGCGCGCGCCGAGCGGGAGCAGGGACTCGACGAATGGTCCGCCGAGCGCTTCCTCACCCTGGCGGTGGCCGCCTTCGAGCTCTCCCGGGAGCCGGTGGACCGCGCCTGGTACACCGAACTGGAGCGGATCTCCGCCGTCGCCGCCGACATCGGCGGCGTCGCCGGCACCCATGTCAACCACCTCACGCCGCGGGTTCTCGACATCGACGAGCTCTACCGGCGTATGGGCGAGCGCGGCATCACGATGATCGACCGGATCCAGGGTCCGCCGCGATGGGACGGGCCGGATGTGCTGCTGCGCCAGACGTCGTTCCGCGCGCTGGCCGAACCGCGCCGTTTCCGCGAGCCGGACGGCAGCGTCGCGGTGGGATCGCTGCGGGTGCGCTTCGGCGAGGTCGAGGCCCGCGGAATCGCGCTGACAAGGGCGGGCCGTGCTCTCTACGACGAGTTGGCGGGTGAGCCGGCCGAGGTCTGGGAGCAGCGGTTCCCGCGTACGGAACGTCAACTGGCCGTCCAGGAGCGAGCGTTCTTCCGCTACGAACCGGGCGGCGACCGGCCCCGCGACGACCGCACCCCGCCGGACGATCTGGCGGGCCTCCTCGACGGGCGATGGGTGCGCGCCCGCCCCATCG
Organism: Streptomyces sp. NBC_01481; assembly: GCF_026339995.1. Taxonomy (GTDB): domain Bacteria; phylum Actinomycetota; class Actinomycetes; order Streptomycetales; family Streptomycetaceae; genus Streptomyces. The sequence continues at coordinate 262,706 of NZ_JAPEPT010000006.1, forward strand.
TCTACGAGGACTTCCTCCCCAGGTCGGCCGCCGGGATCTTCCAGTCGAACCTCTCCGACGAGGGCACCTGGGACTCCGCGGCCCAGGGCGCCCATTACGACCAGCAGTGGCTCTCCGGCGTACTGGAGCGCCCCGTCCACGACCCCTTCGACCTCTACGCCGCTCAGCAGGACAGCTCAATTCGCCAGGCCCGTCAGGCCCTCGGACTCCCCAAGGACACACCGTGACCAGCACCGGCACCACGCTTCCCGACAACGACTCGTTGCGCGCCCGGGCCCGCGAGAGCCTGCGCGGCTGCGGCGCCCGACTGCCCGTGGACGGCGGCGATGTCATCGCCCGTACGCCGCTGACGGGCACCACTTTGTTCACCCTGCCCGCGACGACACCCGAGCAGGCCGACACGGCGATCGGCGCGGCTGACGCGGCGTTCCGCGAGTGGCGCACGGTCCCGGCGCCGCAGCGCGGGGCGCTGGTCAAGCGGCTGGGTGAACTGCTGAGCGAGCACAAGGAGCAGCTGGCCGACCTCGTCACCATCGAGGCGGGCAAGATCCGCTCCGAGGCGCTCGGCGAAGTGCAGGAAATGATCGACATCTGTGAGTTCGCGGTCGGGCTCTCCCGGCAGCTGTACGGGCGGACCATGGCATCCGAGCGTCCTGGCCACCGCCTCTCGGAGAGCTGGCACCCGCTCGGCGTGGTGGGTGTGATCTCGGCGTTCAACTTCCCGGTGGCGGTCTGGGCGTGGAACACCGCGATCGCTCTGGTCTGCGGTGACACGGTGGTCTGGAAGCCCTCGGAGCTCACCCCGCTGACCGCTGTGGCCTGCGACGCCCTGCTCGCGCGCGCCGCCGCCGACACCGGTGCGCCGGCCGGTGTGCACGGGCTTGTGCTGGGCGGCCGCGAGACGGGCGAGCGGCTGGTCGACGACGAGCGGGTGGCTCTGGTGAGCGCGACGGGGTCGGTCCGGATGGGGCGGGAGGTCGGCCCGCGGGTGGCCGCGCGCTTCGGCCGCTGTCTGCTCGAACTGGGCGGCAACAACGCGGCGATCGTCACGGCCTCCGCCGATCTCGACCTCTCGGTGCGCGGGATCGTGTTCTCCGCGGCGGGCACGGCGGGCCAGCGCTGCACCACCCTGCGCCGGCTGATCGTCCACGAGGACATCGCGGACCGGCTGGTGGAGAAGATCGTCCACGCGTACGGCCAGCTGCCCGTGGGCGACCCGTTCCAGGAGGCCACCCTGGTGGGCCCGTTGATCTCTCCCGCGGCTCACCGGGCGATGACCGAGGCGCTGGCGGCGGCCGAGGCCGACGGCGGGAAGATCCTCACCGGCGGCGACCGGCAGCTGGGCGAGCAGGCGCCGGACGCGGCATACGTCCGGCCCGCGGTGGTGCGGATGCCCGCGCAGACGGACGTCGTACGCCGGGAGACCTTCGCGCCGATCCTCTATGTGCTCACCTACCGGACGCTTCAGGAGGCCGTCGCGCTGCAGAACGGGGTCCCGCAAGGCCTGTCCTCCAGCATCTTCACGCAGGACCAGCGGGAGGCGGAGCGCTTCCTCGCGGCGGACGGCTCCGACTGCGGGATCGCCAACGTCAACATCGGTACCTCGGGCGCCGAGATCGGCGGGGCGTTCGGCGGCGAGAAGGAGACCGGCGGCGGGCGCGAGTCGGGTTCGGACGCGTGGCGGGCGTACATGAGGCGGGCGACGAACACGGTGAACTACTCCGACAGCCTGCCGCTCGCGCAGGGAGTGAACTTCCTGTAGCCCCGTACGGGGTCAGGAATAGGACCGGGAAGCGGACCGGGAAGATCCACGCACCCTGCACGGTTGGTAGAAACGTGAACAACTTCGGGGTACGTGACGTGGACGTGGTCGTCATAGGCGCCGGACAGGCAGGACTGTCCGGCGCCTACCATCTGCGGCGCGCCGGACTGGTGCCGGACCGCGATTTCGTGGTGCTCGACCATGCCCCGCGAGCCGGGGGTGCCTGGCAGTTCCGCTGGCCGTCCCTCACCTACGGCAAGGTGCACGGCATGCACGCGCTGCCGGGCATGGAACTGACGGGTGCGGATGACGGGCACCCCTCCTCCGAGGTGATCGGCGCGTACTTCACCGCGTACGAAAGGCGCTTCGATCTGCGCGTACACCGGCCCGTCGATGTCACGGCCGTGCGCGAGGGCGAGGGCGGTCGGCTGCTCGTCGAGACCTCCGAGGGGACCTGGGCGGCGCGGGCGCTGATCAACGCGACGGGCACCTGGGACCGCCCCTTCTGGCCGCGCTACCCGGGTCAGGAGACCTTCCGGGGGCGGCAGTTGCACACGGTGAACTATCCGGGACCCGAGGAGTTCGCCGGACAGAGCGTGATCGTGGTGGGGGGCGGGGCTTCGGGCACCCAGCATCTGATGGAGATCGCGGACTACGCGGCGGACACCACCTGGGTGACGCGGCGGCCGCCCCTCTTCCGCGAGGGCCCCTTCGACGAGGACGCCGGGCGGGCGGCCGTCGCCATGGTCGAGGAGCGCGTACGCCGCGGGCTGCCGCCTCAGAGCGTGGTCTCGGTGACCGGGCTGCCGCTCACCGACGCCGTGCTGCGGGCCCGCGAGTCGGGCGTTCTGGACCGGCTGCCGATGTTCGACCGGATCACGCCGACGGGCGTGGCCTGGGACGACGGGCGGACTGTGGAGGCGGATGTGATCCTCTGGGCGACCGGATTCCGCGCGGCGATCGACCATCTCGCGCCGCTGAAACTGCGCGAGCCAGGTGGCGGCATCCAGGTGGTCGGCACCCGCGCGGTACGGGACGCCCGCGTCCATCTCGTCGGATACGGGCCTTCGGCCTCGACGATCGGCGCCAACCGGGCGGGCCGGGCAGCGGTCCGCGAGATCAAGCGGCTGCTGGAGCGCGAACCGGCCCTGGCCTGACGCCCGTCAGCCGCTACTGCTCGCGCTTCTGCGCCTGGCGTTGAACTCCGCGACGTTGCGCCGATGCTCTTCGTAACCGGCCGTGAAGCGCGTGTCCCCCGGCGCCACGGTGACGAAGTAGAGCCAGTTGCCGGGCGGGGGACTGATCGCCGCGCGCATGGCCTGCTCCCCCGGATTGTCGATGGGGGTCGGCGGCAGCCCGCGGCGCTGATAGCTGTTGTACGGGCTGTCGATGCGGGTGTCGGCGGCCGTGGTGTCCAGCGTGCTGCGGTTCAGCGCGTAGTTCAGGGTCGAGTCCATCTGCAGCGGCATCCCCTGCGCGAGCCGGTTGTAGATGACGCGGGCGACCTTCCCCATGTCCTCCGGTGTGTCGGCCTCGGCCTGAACGATGCTGGCGATGCTCACCGTCTGATAGGCCGTCAGCCCGCTGCGCTCGGCGCCGCTGCTCATGCGATCGGCCCCGAACCGCTGATGGGCCGTGTTGACCATGTAACTGAGCAGACTCTGAGGAGTGGACGTGGAGTCGACGGGATACGTGGCCGGGAAGAGGTAGCCCTCGGGATTGCCCCGGGCGTCGGCCGGGAGTTTCAGCCGCGCCGTGCCGACCGCCTTCGCAGTGGTGCCCGGCGGCTCGTCCAGGGCCTTGTCGATCGCCGCGTAGACCTGAGTGGCGCGCCAGCCCTCGGGGACCAGCAGCAACTTCTTCTCCTCCTGGGCCCCGTTCAGTAGCAGCGGCACCAGGACCGCGACGGCCGCGACGGCCGCGACGGCCGCGACGACAAAGGCGGTCACGGTCAGCACCAGTCGGCCCCGCCGGGTCAGCCCGAACCTGCGACCGGGCGGTCCCGACGACGGTTCATTCTTCATACAGGCACGCTAACCCGGGGCTCGCCCCGATCCCCGCACCCGGTGCTGGGCGACACATGACTGTGCCGCGGCCGACGGCCGGCCGGAGGCTCAGGGAGCGAAAGGCGGCAGCGCGGCGAACTCGGGCACCACCTGGACCGCCCCGGCGAGCGCGTCGAGTGTGCGTCGCACGCGACTCAGCGGATGGTCCGGGAACTGCGCGTCCCACTGCGCGTGGTCGGCGGCATGGAAGGGCAGACCACCCTGCACCTCCGGCGCGTAGGGGTGCGGCCGGAAGTACTTGTCGTGGCCGACCTGCGCCATCACCATGGCCTCCCGCATCCCCGTCATGCCCCGCTCGGGTGCCTGGATCTTCACCACGGTGCTGCAAGTCGCGCGCGGCACGGTGAAGCTGCCGATGAATGCCTGGCCGCTGGGCTGTCCCGGCAGCGGCAGCTTCAGTATCTGCTTCAGCGCGGGCAGCGGGCCGAGCGACTTCACGGATGCCTCGATCAGGCCACCACCTGCCTGGGCGGTCAGGCGGGTGAGCGCGGCGCGCAGCGAGGGGCCGTCGTCGAGCGAGGCGGGCAGGTCCGGCGGCAGCCCGAAGAAGTGCAGCGACAGCACATCGCCTTCGTCGTTGGCCCAGACGTCCTGGTCGACGGGCCGGTATCCGGGCAGTTCCACACCGAGGAGAGCTCTCATGGGCGGTGATCATGCCGTACCCGGACGGGCGACGGTCCGTCAGGGTGCCACCGGGGCCAACCGGGCGTCCCTGCGGACCAGTTCGGCATATCGGCCGTCCCGGTCGAGCAGCTCCTCATGGCTGCCGCGCTCGGCTATGCGCCCCGCGTCGAGGACCACGATCTGGTCGGCGCCCCTGACCGTGGAGAGCCGGTGGGCGATGGTGATGGTGGTCCGGCCCGCCGAGAGCGCGTCGATCGCCTGCTGCACCGCCTGCTCCGTACGGGTGTCGAGCGCGCTGGTCGCCTCGTCGAGGATGAGGACCGGCGGGTCGCGCAGAATCGTCCTGGCGATGGCGAGGCGTTGCTTCTCGCCGCCGGAGAAGCGGTAGCCACGTTCGCCGACCAGGGTGTCGTAGCCGTCGGGCAGCGTTGCGATGTGGTCGTGGATCTGTGCCGCCCTCGCGGCCGCCTCCATCTCTGCCTGGGTCGCGTCCGGCTTGGCGAAGCGCAGGTTCTCGGCGACAGAGGCGTGGAAGAGATACGTCTCCTGGGAGACGACTCCCACGGCCCGGGCGAGGCTGTCGAAGTCCAGCTCCCGGACATCGACACCGTCGATCGTGACCCTGCCACCGGTGACGTCGTACAGCCGCGGGACGAGATAGCTGAGCGTGGACTTGCCGGAGCCGGTCGGGCCGACGACGGCGAGGCTGCCGCCGGCCGGGACGGCCACGTCGATCCTGTCGAGGGTCGGCCGCTTCTGCGTGTCGTCGTACACGAAGTCGACGTCCTCGAACCGGACTTCGCCACGGATCTTCTCCAGCCGGACCGGCTTCTCGGGCTCGGTGATGTCCACCGGCAGATCGAGATACTCGAAGATCCGCTGGAACAGGGCGAGCGAGGTCTGCATCTGCACTCCGGTGGAGAGCAGGCTCACCGCGGGGCGGAACAGGCCCTGCTGGAGCGAGACGAAGGCGACGAGCGTGCCGATCGATATCGCGGCTCCGCCCGACTGGAGGGCGAGTCCGGCGGCCCAGTAGATGAGGGCGGGCATGGCGGCCATGACGATGCCGATGGTCGACATCCGCCACCGCCCGGCCATGCTGGAGCGGACTTCGAGGTCGACGAGCCGCTCGGACTCCTCGGCGAAGGACTTGGTGAGCGAGTCGGCCCGGCCCATGGTGCGGCCGAGCAGGATGCCGCTGACGGAGAGCGACTCGGTGACGGTGGCGGCCATCGCGGCCATCTGCTTCTGGCGCTGCGTGGTGATCTTCTTGCGCTCGCGGCCGACGCGGCGGCTGATCCAGACGAACAGCGGCAGCAGGAGCAACGAGACGGCGGTGAGCCGCCAGTCGAGCGCCAGCATCGCGACGACGGTGGCGACCACGGCAGTGAGGTTGGAGACCAGGGAGGTCGCCGTCGAGGTCACGGTCGCCTGCATCCCGCCGATGTCGTTGGCGATGCGCGACTGGACCTCTCCGGTGCGGGTTCTGGTGAAGAACGCGAGCGGCATGCGCTGCAGCTGGGCGTAGACGCCGGTACGCAGATCATGCATGACACGCTGGCCGACGGTGGTGGAGATCAGTGTCTGGAGTACGCCGAAGACGCTGGTCATCACCGCGGTGAGGATCATGCCGAGAGCGAGCAGGCTGAGCAGCCCGGTGCGGCCCTGCGGAATGGCGGTGTCGAGGATCTCGCGCAGCAGGAACGGCGAGGCGACCGAGACGAGCGACGCGGCACCGACGAGCAGGCCGACGACGGCGAGGCGGCCGCGGTAGGGGTGGAAGAGCCGGAGAATCCGCCGCACTTCGGCGGGCGGTTGCTCCGCATCACGGGATGGTGGTGTCCAGTTGGACTCGGCGTCGATACGCATGGGCTCCTTCGACCAGGGGCGAGACGGCGGGGACGGTGAAGCAACAGGAAGGGTGGTGCGGCAAAGATTTTGAGAGCATAGCTCATTGTTACCTATACTCACAATGAGCCCGGTCCTGATATTGTTCCCGGCATGAGCACCGACCCCGACGGCCTGCTGGCCGAGCAGCTCCTGCGGCTGACCCGACGGCTGCACCGCAGCCAGAAGCGCCAGCTGGAGTCGGCCGACATCGCGATCACGCCCGCCCAGTCCCGCCTCCTGCGCACCCTCGCACATTACGACGAGCCGCCCCGCATGGCCGATCTCGCGGCCCGCCTGGAGGTGGTCCCGCGCGCCGTGACCAGCCTGGTCGACGGCCTGGAGGCGAGCGACTGCGTCCGCCGCGTACCCGACCCGACCAATCGCCGGGTGATCCGGATCGAGCTCACCGACACCGGCCGCGCCGCGCTCAGGGCGCTGCGCAGCGCACGCCGGGCGGCTGCGGAGGACATCCTGGCTCCCTTGACCACCGACCAGCGCGAGGTGCTCGGCGGACTGCTGTCCACCCTGGTCGACGGGCCGGGGCCACGCTGCTGAAGCGGGGCGACCCGTCGCCGTCCGAGCAGACCCTCAGAGCAGGTCAGCAGTACCGCCGGTCCTCGGTCAGCACCCCCTGGACCGTCCGCAGGGCGCGGTCGTAGCATCCGCCGGAGCCGTGGAGCCGGTAGCGCTCGGCCGACGTGCCGACCGCGTGCCGCTGATCACGCGGCACATTGGCCGTGTAGGTCGCATCGCCGGTGTACATGTCGTCGAGGCGCGACCATGCCAAGCGCCGCCCGCTCCGCGCCACGACGGTGTCGGCCTTGTCCCCCAGGGTGAGGACAGTGCGCAGCCGGTCACCTTCGCCCAGTGTCGTGACACCGTCCATCGTGTAGGTCCGATGGCTGCGCGTGACCTGCCCCCCGCTGGTGACGCGCTCGTCGTCGCTCCAGGTCCCCTTGAGTGCGTCCATGTTCTCGCCCTCGGTCCAGCGGTGGACGGAGGTGTTCGTGAGCGCGCGGCTGACGGTCGTGGCGACCCGTCCGTGCGAGGTGTCGAGGTGGCCGCCGACGGTGAGCCGATGGGCGCCCTCGGTGTCGAGCCGGTGCTCCGAACCGGGCGTGTACGTCACGGAGTTGACCGGCGTGGATTCCTCGTGCCGGGTCAGCGCGCCCGTCACCACCGCGCTCCCCTCGTCCTGCCAGACCAGCACATTGGTGGGCGTGCTCCAGCCGGTCTGACCCTGCGGAACTCCGACGACGGACACCTCGATCCGGTGGGGCATGCCGTCGTTGAGCCGGGCGGCGAAGGGAGTGAGGTCGTACTGGACGGGCTTGATGTCGAAGGCGCGCGGCCCCGGAATCACGTACCAGAGGAAGGGGTTGGACCAGCCGCCCGTCCAGACCGTCGGGAACGGCGCTGCGATTCCGGCGAGTTGTCCGTCGACCTTGATCTGCACCTCGCGGTACGGCCCGCCCGCGGCCTTGCAGGAGTACGGCACGGAGTCCGGGACGGTCAGATACCAGTACTCCTCGCAGCCGCCGCCCGACCCGGTCGCGTACACCTCGGCGAGGATCCGCTCGGAGTTGCGCGGCGTGGTGAGTGAAGTGCCGGCCGGCGCAAGCACCTTGTCGGGCGTGGCGGGCGCCTTCGCCGTGCCGCCCGCCATGTAGAAGGTCAGCGTCACCTTGACGTCGAGTACCCCGGTGTACGTCTCGTTGACCACGTTGCCGATGAGCATCTCGACCGGCTGGGCGCTGCGCAGGGTGTCGCTGTAGCGCGTGATGTCCTTCTCGACCGACCAGGCGATGCCGTCCGGCGAGGGCTGCGGGGTGGACGTACGAAGGATCTCGACGCCGCCGACGGTGAGATGGCCGAGCCGGTCGTACTGACGTCCCTTGACGCTGCCGTCCAGCCGCAGCACCACCCGGCTCCAGCTCGTGCCGCAGCCCTTCGGGGGCGTGTAACTCCCCTTGTACGGCGTGAAATCGCGGAACTGCGCCTCGGCGAGCGTCACATGGCAGGACTTCGTGTCCGGGCGGGCGACGGGCGGCGCGGCGGTCACCGGGTCGTGCCAGTCGGTTCCGAACTCGGCAGGGGGCTCGTCGGCCGCGGCGGCGGGCCCGGCACCGAGCAGCGATCCGGCCGCCAGCGCGAGACCGGCGAGCATGGACATGATCTGTCGTCGTCTCATGCGTCAGGAGTGAAGCGTGCGGCGGGTGCCGGGCGCCAGACCCGCGTGTTCGACCTTGGCGCGTTGTGTGTGCTGCGCACAAAATTCGATTGCGGGAAGGGGCTCCGAAAGGCGAACCTTGCACGGTTTCCGCCACACTTTCGAGCTCTGGGACATCATGCAGATTCGCGATCTTCCCTACCCCGACCCTGGTGTGGCCGATGCCAGGTCCGGGCCGCGTTTCCTGCTCTGGCTCGGGCGGAATCAGCTGGGCGGACAATGCAAGGCACTGGCCTGGGGCCTGCTGCACTTCTGCGGTGTGGCCGGGCTGCCGCTGGGCGTCGGCCGGGCCGTACAGGCGGTCGTGGACCGTTCCGGCAGCGCCCTGGCACTCGCCGGCGCGCTGATCGTCCTGTGCGGCGTCGCGATCACCTTCGGCGACACTATGCTGCACCGCGCCGCCGTCACCAACTGGATCACCGCCGCGGCACGTGTCCAGCAGCTGCTGGCCCGCAAGGCGGCCGAGCTGGGCTCGGCCCTGACCCGCCGGGTCGCGGCCGGCGAGGTGGTCGCGGTCTCCACGGGCGACGTGGAGAAGATCGGCTGGTTCGTCGAGGCGGTCTCGCGCTTCGCCGCGGCCGCCATCACGGTGGTTCTGGTCTGCGTCGGCCTCGTCCTGTACGTACCGGCGCTGGGCTTGGTGGTCGCGATCGGCGTCCCCGTGCTGGCGCTGGCCGTGCTGCCGCTGCTTCCGCGCGCCACCGGGCGCGCCGACATCCAGCGCGAGAAGGCGGGCAGGGCCACCGAGCTGGCCTCGGACACCGTCGCGGGACTGCGGGTGCTGCGGGGCATCGGCGGCGAGGAGCTGTTCCTCGGCCGCTACCGGCAGGCATCCCAGGAGGTGCGCAGGGCGGCTGTGCGCAGCGCCCGTATGTGGTCGCTCATCTCGGCCATCCAGGTGCTGCTGCCGGGCCTGCTGCTGATCGCGGTCGTCTGGTACGGGGCCGGGCTCGCCCAGGACGGCCGGATCGAGGTCGGTGAACTGGTCACCGCCTTCAGCGCGGTGACGCTGCTGATGTACCCGCTGCGGCACTTCGAGGAGATCGCCATGGCGTACTCCTTCTCGCGGCCCTCCGCGAAACGGGCCGCGCGAGTGCTGTCACTGCGGCGGGCGACCGAGCCCTCCGGAGTGGAGTACGGGCGCCCGAGCGGCGATCTGTACGACCCCGCCACCGGCGTCCTCGCGCCCGCGAGCCGGTTCACGGCCGTGGTCTGCGGCGACCCGGACGCGGCGGGACTGCTCGCGGAACGGCTGGGCGGGCATCCGGCCGCCGACGTGGCAGGCGCGCCGTCCGTGCTGCTCGGCGGGGTGCCGCTGGACGACCTGGCGCTGGACGAGGCCCGTGCCGCCGTCCTCGTACAGGACAAGGATCCGGTGCTGCTCTCCGGAACGCTGCGGGAGCTCCTCGACGTCCCCTCCTCCGGCAAGGTCTCCGCACAGGACGCCCTGCGGGCCGCGCAGTGCGGCGATGTGCTGGACGCGCTCGCCCAGGCGTCATTCGACACTGACGGCGACCCGATGCGCACGCGGATCACCGAGCGCGGACGGTCGCTGTCCGGCGGGCAACGCCAGCGGCTTGCCCTGGCGCGCTCCCTGGTAACCGACCCCGAGGTGCTGGTCCTCGACGAGCCCACCTCCGCCGTGGACTCGCACACGGAGGCACGGATCGCCGAGGGCATCAAACGGCTGCGGACCGGCCGCACCACGGTCGTGTTCGCTTCCTCACCGCTGCTGCTGGACCGCGCGGACCGGGTGGTGTTCGTGCACGACGGCAAGGTGGCCGCGGTCGGTGTGCACCGCGAACTGCTGCACACCACCGCCGGCTACCGAGCGGTGGTCACCCGCGAGACCGAGGAAGAACAGCTCGGCGGGATCACCGTCATCGGCGAACTGGAAGCACTGGAAGAGATCGAGGAGTCGGCATGATCGGCGTGGCGCCACCGGCGTACGACCCGGCGGCCCCGGAGACGGCGGCGACCCTGCCCGTCGGCACACCGGCGACCGTGCGGGCGTACGTCCGCGAACTGCTGCGGCGGCACCGCAGGGCCTTTGTGCTGCTGGTCTCGGCCAACGCCGTCGCGGTGATCGCCTCGATGATCGGTCCCTATCTGCTGGGCGGGCTCGTCCAGGACCTGGCGGACGGGGCGCGGGATCTCCATCTGGAGCGCACCGCCGCGCTGTTCGCGCTCGCGCTGGTCGTCCAGACCGTGTTCGTACGGGTGATGCGGCTGCGCGGTGCGATGCTCGGCGAACAGATGCTGGCGGACCTCCGCGAGGACTTCCTCGTGCGGTCGGTCGGGCTGCCTCCGGGTGTCCTGGAGCGGGCCGGCACCGGTGACCTGCTCTCCCGTATCACCACCGACATCGACCGGCTGGCCAACGCCATGCGCGAAGCCGTGCCGCAGTTGGCGATCGGCGTCGTCTGGGCCGCGCTGCTGATCGGCGCGCTCACCGTGACCGCGCCGCCGCTGGCGCTCGCGGTGCTCGTCGCCGTTCCTGTGCTGGTGATCGGCTGCCGCTGGTACTTCAGGCGTGCGCCCTCGGCGTACCGCTCGGAGGCCGCCGGGTACGCGGCGGTGGCCGCGATGCTGGCCGAGACCGTAGACGCCGGGCGGACGGTCGAGGCGCACCGCCTCGGCGGACGCCGGGTGGCACTGTCCGAGCAGCGGATCAGGGAGTGGACCGCCTGGGAGCGCTACACGCTCTATCTGCGGTCGGTGCTCTTCCCCGTCATCAACGTGACGCATGTGACGATCCTCTGCTCCGTGCTGCTGATCGGCGGCGTCTTCGTCCTCCAGGACTGGATCAGCGTCGGGCAGTTGACGACGGGCGCCCTGCTCGCGCAGATGCTGGTCGACCCGGTCAATCTGATCCTTCGCTGGTACGACGAGCTCCAGGTCGCCCAGGTGTCGATCGCGCGGCTCGTCGGCGTACGCGAGATCGAGCCGGACGCGGGCGACGCGGGCGTCGTGCCGGACGGCCGCGATGTCCGGGCGGACGAGGTGCACTTCGGCTACCGCGAAGGCGTGGACGTCCTGCACCAGGTGTCCCTGGCGGTCGCGCCGGGCACCCGGCTCGCCCTCGTCGGCCCGTCCGGCGCGGGCAAGTCGACGCTGGGCCGCCTGCTCGCGGGCATCTACGCCCCGCGGGCCGGACAGATCACGCTCGGCGCCGCCGAGCTGTCCCGGATGCCCGCGGAGCGCGTCCGCGAGCATGTCGCCCTGGTCAACCAGGAGCACCACGTCTTCGTGGGCTCGCTGCGCGACAACCTGCTGCTGGCCCGTACCGACGCGTCCGACGCCGAGCTGCTGGCGGCACTCGGCGCGGTCGACGCGGACTCCTGGTCACAGGGACTGGACAACGGCCTGGACACCGAGGTCGGCTCGGGCGGCTTCGCGCTCACCCCGGCTCAGGCCCAGCAGATCGCGCTGGCCCGCCTGGTGCTCGCGGACCCGCACACGCTGGTCCTGGACGAGGCGACGTCACTGCTCGACCCCCGGGCGGCCCGTCATCTGGAGCGCTCGCTGTCGCGGGTGCTGGACGGCCGCACGGTGGTGGCCATCGCCCACCGCCTGCACACCGCGCACGACGCGGATGTGATCGCGGTGGTGGAGGACGGCCGGATCAGCGAGCTGGGCAGCCATGACGCGCTGGTGGCGGCGGACGGGGCGTATGCGGCGCTGTGGCGGTCCTGGCACGGGTGAGGTGATCGCGGCCAGCCCTCCAGGGCCTGAGCCAAACGGCAGGCTCAAGGTCCTGTCCGGTCGATCAGGCCGGATCAGCGAGCGGGGTCTGGTGCGGTGCATCGCAAGGCGGAGGAGGGAGCCCACGCGGAGCGTAGGCGACTGACGACAACGCGGCGAGGTGCCGCACCAGGGCACGCGAGCCCGGCAAGATCGGCCGGACAGGACCTAGATGTACCCCAGCGCCGCCGCGCCGCCCACTCCGCCGAGCAGCATGAACACCGGCATCAGCACCTTCAGCTCGATCCAGCTCCCGGCCCGGAACCGCATCGCCTTCGGCGGGCCAAGCGCGTACCAGCGCTTGCGGCCGACCGGGATGGGCCACAGGATCGGGCAGCCCGAGACCGTCAGCGCGTCGCCGATGTCGTGCACGAGCGCGCCCAGCACGATGGGCAGGCCCAGCCACAGGTACTCCTGGCCGGGGGCCGTGAACAGCCAGTCCGCGCCATTGCCCGGCTTGTCGAGCACTCCCGCCAGGATCCATGCGCTCGTGGCGCCGAGCAGCCAGACCAATATGTCGCTGGAGACCCGCGCCGCCCGCCACAGCAGGCCCTCCACCGCGAGTACCAGATGGATGAAGAGGATCGCGAGGACCGCCCACCGGCCTCCGAAGATGGCCAGCGCCGAGGTGCCCGCGCCGATCATGACTGCCCACAGCCAGGTGTGGGTGAGCGTGCGATGGCCGCCGGTCCTGCGCTTGTCGCCCTGCTTCTTTGTCGCTGTGTAGACCGCGTACGACAGCTTGTCGACGATCTCGCACAGTCCGCGCGATATGGGCCCGAAGGCGCGCGAGATCGTCGCCGCCTTGTGGTCGAGGTCCGGCGCCAGCGCCGCACCGGCGCATATCAGCGCTCCGACCACGAGGACCGGCCACGGCATCGGATGGCCGGCGGCGGCTGTCGCCGCGCCCACCCCCAGCCAGGCAGCCGCCCCGGACAGTGAGTGCGCCGGTCCCATCATGTGCGTTTCCCGCCCCATTGTTCTTGTGGTGAAGCCCAGTTGACAGGGCAGCGTATCGCCCGCGATCTTGCCGCCGACGTCCGGTTCCCTGATCCGGGGTGAAGGCAGGCAAGATGGGGGGCGTGACCCTTATCGATCAGCTGCCGCCGGATACCGACCCCGATGTTCTCTTCGAAGCCTTCTCCTCATGGGCCGAAGGCCAGGGCATCACGCTCTATCCGGCTCAGGAGGAGGCGCTGATCGAGGTGGTTTCCGGGGCGAATGTGATCCTTTCGACCCCCACCGGCTCCGGAAAGAGCCTCGTTGCGGCGGGCGCGCACTTCGCCGCTCTCGCCCATGACCAGGTGACCTTCTACACCGCGCCGATCAAGGCGCTGGTCTCCGAGAAGTTCTTCGACCTGTGCAAGCTCTTCGGCACGGAGAACGTCGGAATGCTGACGGGCGACGCGTCCGTCAACGCGGACGCCCCGGTCATCTGCTGCACTGCCGAGGTGCTGGCCTCCATCGCCCTGCGCGACGGCAAAAACGCCGATATCGGCCAGGTCGTGATGGATGAATTCCATTTCTACGCCGAGCCGGACCGCGGCTGGGCCTGGCAGATCCCGCTTCTGGAGCTGCCGCAGGCGCAGTTCATCCTGATGTCGGCGACCCTCGGCGATGTCTCCATGTTCGAGAAGGATCTGACCCGTCGCACCGGCCGCGAGACCGCCGTCGTGCGGTCCGCGACCCGGCCCGTGCCGCTCTCGTACGAGTACGTCACGACGCCCATCACGGAAACGCTGACCGAGCTGCTCGAAACCCGGCAGTCGCCGGTCTACATCGTGCACTTCACGCAGGCCCAGGCGGTCGAGCGGGCGCAGTCGCTGATGAGCATCAACATGTGCACGCGCGAGGAGAAGGACAAGATCGCCGATCTGATCGGCAGTTTCCGCTTCACCACCAAGTTCGGGCAGAACCTGTCCCGTTACGTACGCCATGGCATCGGTGTACACCACGCGGGCATGCTGCCCAAGTACCGCCGTCTGGTCGAAAAGCTCGCGCAGGCAGGCCTGTTGAAGGTCATCTGCGGTACCGACACTCTCGGGGTGGGTGTCAACGTCCCCATCCGCACGGTGCTGTTCACCGCGCTCACCAAGTACGACGGCAGTCGGGTACGGACCCTTCGCGCCCGCGAGTTCCATCAGATCGCCGGGCGCGCCGGGCGGGCCGGCTTCGACACCGCCGGTTTCGTGGTCGCCCAGGCCCCCGAGCATGTCATCGAGAACGAGAAGGCGCTCGCGAAGGCCGGCGACGATCCCAAGAAGCGCCGGAAGGTGGTCAGAAAGAAGGCTCCCGAGGGCTTTGTCGCCTGGTCGGACACCACGTTCGAGAAGCTGATCGCCTCCGAGCCGGAGCCGCTGACCTCCCGCTTCAGGGTCACCAACATCATGCTGCTCTCGGTGATCGCCCGGCCCGGGAACGCCTTCAAGGCGATGCGCCACCTGCTGGAGGACAATCACGAGCCGCGCAAGGCGCAGCTGCGCCACATCCGCAGGGCCATCGCCATCTACCGCTCGCTGCTCGACGGCGGAGTGGTGGAGCAGATGGACAAGCCCGACGCCGAGGGCCGCACCATCCGGCTCACCGTCGACCTCCAGCAGGACTTCGCGCTGAACCAGCCGCTGTCGACCTTCGCGCTGGCCGCCTTCGACCTGCTCGACCCGGAGTCCCCGTCCTACGCCCTGGACATGGTCTCCGTCGTCGAGTCGACGCTCGACGACCCCCGCCAGATCCTGGCCGCCATGCAGAACAAGGCGCGCGGTGAGGCGGTCGGCCAGATGAAGGCGGACGGCATCGAGTATGAGGAGCGCATGGAGCGCCTCCAGGACATCTCGTACCCCAAGCCGCTGGAAGAGCTGCTCTGGCACGCGTACAACGTCTACAAGAAGTCGCACCCCTGGGTCGGTGACCACCCGGTCTCGCCCAAGTCCGTCATCCGTGACATGTACGAACGGGCCCTGACCTTCACGGAGTTCACCTCCTGGTACGAGCTGGCACGCACCGAGGGCATCGTGCTGCGCTACCTCGCGAGCGCGTACAAGGCGCTCGACCACACCATCCCCGACGACCTCAAGACCGAGGACCTCGAAGACCTGATCGCCTGGCTCGGCGAGATGGTGCGGCAGGTCGACTCCAGCCTGCTCGACGAGTGGGAGCAGCTCGCCAACCCGGAGATCGAGACCGCCGAGCAGGCCCAGGAGAAGGCCGACCAGGTCAAGCCCGTCACCGCGAACGCACGCGCCTTCCGGGTGCTGGTGCGCAACGCGATGTTCCGCCGGGTGGAGCTCGCCGCGCTCGACAGGGTCGACGACCTCGGGGAGCTGGACGCCGAGTCCGGCTGGGACGAGGACGCCTGGGGCGAGGCGATGGACGCGTACTGGGACGAGTACGAGGAGCTGGGCACCGGGCCCGACGCCCGCGGGCCCAAGCTGCTGCTGATCGAGGAGGACGCCGAGCACGGGCTGTGGCGCGTCCGGCAGATCTTCGCCGACCCGAACGGCGACCATGACTGGGGTATCAGCGCCGAGGTCGATCTGGCAGCCTCCGACGAGGAAGGCCGGGCGGTCGTGCGCGTCACGTCCGTCGGCCAGCTCTGACACCTGCCCCGCCCCCTGGGAACACAGGAGAACACCCGATGACGAACCCGGCCGAGCGCCTGGTCGATCTGCTCGACCTGGAGCAGATCGAGGTCAACATCTTCCGCGGACTCAGCCCGAACGAATCCCTGCAACGCGTCTTCGGCGGGCAGGTGGCGGGTCAGGCGCTGGTCGCGGCCGGCCGCACCACCGACGGCGAGCGGCCGGTCCACTCGCTGCACGCCTACTTCCTGCGGCCGGGCATCCCCGGCGTGCCGATCGTCTATCAGGTCGAACGGGTCAGGGACGGCCGCTCCTTCACCACCCGCCGGGTCACCGCGATCCAGGAGGGCAAGACGATCTTCAATCTGACCGCCTCCTTCCACCGGCCGGAGACGGGCAGCATCGAGCACCAGCTGCCGCCGCGGCTGGATTTCCCGGACCCCGAGACGCTCCCGACAGTCGCCACGGAGATCCGTGAGCACCTGGGTGCGCTGCCCGAGGCGCTGGAGCGGATGGAGCGGCGCCAGCCCTTCGACATCCGCTATGTCGACCGGCTGCGCTGGACGCCGGAGGAGCTCAAGGAGGCGGACCCGCGCAGCGCGGTGTGGATGCGCGCGGTCGGCCCGCTGGGCGACGACCCGCTGGTGCACACGTGCGCGCTCACCTACGCGAGCGACATGACGCTGCTGGACGCGGTCCGTATCCCGGTGGAGCCGCTGTGGGGCAGGCGCGGCTTCGACATGGCCTCGCTCGACCACGCGATGTGGTTCCACCGGCCCTTCCGCGCGGACGAGTGGTTCCTCTACGACCAGGAGTCCCCGATCGCCACGGGAGGCCGCGGGCTGGCGCGCGGCCGTATCTACGACCTGGCGGGCAATCTGCTGGTTTCGGTCGTCCAGGAAGGTCTCTTCCGTCCCTGGGGTTCACAATGAACGTCGATTGCCTGCCCCTGAGGAGATTTCCATGACCCTGTACGACATCCCGCTGCGCACGCTCAACGGCGAGCCGACGTCCCTGGCCGACTACGAGGGCAAGGCCGTCCTGCTGGTGAACGTGGCCTCCAAGTGCGGTCTCACCCCGCAGTACGCAGGTCTGGAGCGGCTGCAGAAGCAGTTCGGCGAGCAGGGCTTCAGCGTCGTCGGCGTGCCGTGCAACCAGTTCGCGGGCCAGGAGCCGGGCAGCGCGGAGGAGATCGAGTCCTTCTGCTCGGCGACGTACGGTGTGACCTTCCCCATGCTGGAGAAGACGGATGTGAACGGGGCCGACCGGCACCCGCTCTTCGCGGAGCTGACGAAGGTCGCGGACGCGGAGGGCGAGGCCGGGGACATCCAGTGGAACTTCGAGAAGTTCCTGATCGGCAAGGACGGCCAGGTCGTGTCCCGCATCCGCCCGCGCACGGAGCCGGAGGACCCGGCGGTCATAGCCGCGATCGAGGCGCTGCTCTCCGCGTAACG
Source organism: Streptomyces sp. NBC_01481 (assembly GCF_026339995.1). Classification (GTDB taxonomy): domain Bacteria; phylum Actinomycetota; class Actinomycetes; order Streptomycetales; family Streptomycetaceae; genus Streptomyces. The sequence goes on from NZ_JAPEPT010000006.1 coordinate 280,054, forward strand.
ACGACAAGCGCCGGACGGGCTCGGTCGAGCGCGTCCGGCGCTTGTCGATGGGGGCCCGGGGCCTGTCGTTTGGATCAGGCCTAGCGGATCGGCATGCCCGACAGGGTGCGGGCGATCACCAGGCGCTGGATCTCGCTGGTGCCCTCGAAGATCGTGTAGATCGCGGCGTCGCGGTGCATGCGCTCCACCGGGTATTCCCGGGTGAAGCCGTTGCCGCCGAGGATCTGGATGGCCTGGGCCGTGACCTTCTTCGCGGTCTCGGAGGCGAACAGCTTCGACATCGAGCCCTCGGCCGACTCGAAGGGTTTGCCCGCCGCCGCCATCCACGAGGCGCGCCACACCATGAGCCGCGCGGCGTCGATCTGGGTGCGCATGTCGGCCAGTTGGAAGGCGATGCCCTGGTTGTCGATGATCGGGCGGCCGAACTGGCTGCGGGTCATGGCGTAGTCGAGCGCGACCTCGTACGCGGCACGGGCAGTGCCGACCGCCATCGCGCCGACCGCCGGGCGGGACGCCTCGAAGGTGGCCATCGCCGCGTTCTTCACGCGCTCGCCGCCCTTCTTGACGCTCTCGCGCGCCCGGGCCAGACGCTCGTCCAGCTTCTCCTTGCCGCCGAGCAGGCAGTGGCCGGGGACACGGACGTCCTCCAGGACCACCTCGGCGGTGTGGCTGGCGCGGATGCCGTGCTTCTTGAACTTCTGGCCCTGCGAGAGACCGGGTGTCTGCGGCGGGACGATGAAGGAGGCGTGGCCCTTGGAACCGATCTCCGGGTCGACGACGGCGACGACGACATGGACGTTGGCGATGCCGCCGTTGGTGGCCCACGTCTTGGTGCCGTTGAGCACCCATTCGTCCGTGGCCTCGTCGTAGACGGCGCGGGTACGCATGGACCCGACATCGGAGCCCGCGTCGGGCTCGGAGGAGCAGAAGGCCGCGAGCTTCAGATCGTCGACGTCGCCGTACATCTGCGGGATCCAGGTGCCGATCTGCTCCTGGGTGCCGTTGGCGAGGACACCGACGGCCGCGAGTCCGGTGCCGACGATGGACAGACCGATGCCCGCGTCACCCCAGAAGAGCTCCTCCATCGCCACGGGGACGCCGAGGCCGGTGGGGTCGAAGAACTGCTGGGCGTAGAAGTCGAGGGAGTAGATTCCGACCTTGGCCGCCTCCTGGATCACCGGCCAGGGGGTCTCCTCACGCTCGTCCCATTCTGCGGCGGCCGGGCGCATCACGTCCTTGGCGAACCCGTTCAGCCAGTCGCGGACCTGCTTCTGGTCGTCGTTGAGCTCGAACGTGAACTCGGCCATGTTCCCCTCCAGTACTGCGGTGACGCTTTGCTTGTTACTTGCGGTAACTAGAGTCTGTTACCGGCAAGTAGCCCCTGTCAACCGGCGACGGGCCGATCCACTGGACGGTCAGGCATGGTGTTACGTTGCGCAGGCGCCGCGCAATCCCAGGCGTAGCGCAATCGCTCGGGCGGGGAGAAACACCTATGGAGACCACACAGCAGGCGGCGGGCCAGCAGCGGACTGCCGACCAGCGGCGACGGGAGCTGCTGGAGGCGGCCGACCGGGTGGTGCTCCGGGACGGGCCGCAGGCGTCGATGAACGCCATCGCCGCGGAGGCGGGCATCACCAAGCCCATCCTGTACCGGCACTTCGGCGACAAGGGCGGCCTGTACCGGGCCCTCGCCAAGCGCCACACCGACGCGCTGCTCGACGCGCTGCGGGCCGCTGTCGACGCCCCGGCCGACCGGCGCGAGCGGGTCGAAGCCACGCTCGACACGTATCTCGCGGCGATCGAGGCACGGCCGCAGGTCTACCGCTTCCTGATGCATCCGTCCGAGGACCAGCAGCCCGCGGACGCGGGTTCGGACGGCGCCTTCGACGTCGGCCGCCACTCGGCGCCGCTGCTGCGCCGGCTCGGCGAGGAGCTGGCGAAGGTCATTCACGACCGGGTCGACCTGGGTCCGGGCAGCGAACAGCTGGCCCGGGTGTGGGGCCACGGCATCGTCGGCATGATGTATGCGGCCGGGGACTGGTGGCTGGGTGAACGCCCCTGCTCCCGGGCGGAGTTGGTGCGCTGCCTGGCGGACCTGCTCTGGGGCCGGCTGGCGGCGGCGGCGGACCGCGCGGGGAGTCCGGGGTTCTGACTGGGCGCCTGTGGCGGGGCGTTTCCCCACCCCGCCCTCCCCCTACGGCCTGGCGGCCGTGGGAGGTACGCCCATCCCGAACTGGGGCTCCGCCCCAGACCCCGTACGCGCTTCGCGCGTGTCCTCAAACGCCGGACGGGCTGAATGTGCGGCCCAGCCGCACATTTCAGCCCCGTGGGGGTCCCCCCGGACGAAGTCTGGGGGAGTTTGAGGCGCAGGGTCTGGGGCGGAGCCCCAGTTACGGGATGGGGGTACCTCCCACGGCCGCCAGGCAAGAGGCGGGTGAGACAGCCCCGCGCAGCGGCACCTACCCCCACTTCGCCCGCCGCGCCGCCCGCAGCACCCTCGCCCGGCGCCACCCCGTCAACCGGTCCGTGTAGACCAGCCCCTCCAAGTGGTCGCACTCGTGCTGCAGGCACCGCGCAAAGAACCCGGTGCCGGCCACCCGCACCGGCTCCCCGTCCACCGTCACACCCTCCACCACCGCGTGGTCGAAGCGCTCCGTCCCGGCTTCGAGGCCGGGCAGCGAGAGACAGCCCTCCGGTCCGCGCACGGCGACCCCGTCCGCCTCCACCAGACGCGGGTTGACGATGTGTCCGAGATGGCGGACGTCCTCGTCGTCGGGGCAGTCGTAGACGAACACCCGCAGCGGGACGCCCACCTGGTTCGCCGCGAGGCCCACGCCCTGCGCCGCGTACATCGTCGCGAACATGTCCTCGACCAGCTGCTTCAGCGCGGGCGAGAAGTCGGTGACGGGCTCACAGGGGGCGTGCAGCTGCGGATCCCCGAGCAGGCTCATGGCCTTCACGAGTCCAGAACTGCCGGGGATGGGCCGGTTTCGCATGGCCGTAAGGGTACGGTCCTCGATGACCTCCACATTCTCCGGCGGTGCCGCCGTACGGGCGCCTGGCCGGACCTCGATAGGCTGGGCCGGACCGATGCAAGGAGGATCAAGGACGATGTCAGGCAACTCGGAGCCCCTGACGCCGCGCGCCAAGCTGGCCGTGACGGCAGGCAAGGCCGCTGCGGCGGTGTCGCGCGCCGCCGGACGCGGCAGCGGATCGGTGATCGGCGGCCGGGTCGCGCTCAAGCTCGACCCCGATCTGCTGGGGCGGCTGGCGCAGCACCTGGACGTTGTCCTCGTGTCGGCGACCAACGGCAAGACCACGACGACCCGGTTGATCGCCGAAGCACTGCGGGCCAGCGGACCGGTCGTCTCCAACGCGCTCGGCGCCAATATGCCCGCGGGCATCACCTCGGCGCTGGCCGGTGGCTCCGACGCCAAGTTCGGTGTGATCGAGGTCGACGAGAAGTACCTCGCGGGCGTGGCCCGTGATGTGACACCCAAGGCGATCGCACTGCTCAATCTGTCGCGCGACCAGCTGGACCGCGCCGCCGAGACCCGGATGCTGGCCGAGAAGTGGCGCGAGGGTCTGGCCGGTACGAAGGCCATGGTCATCGCCAACGCCGACGACCCACTGATCGTGTGGGCCGCCTCCTCCTCGCCCAACGTCGTGTGGGTGGCCGCCGGCCAGGAGTGGAAGGACGACGCCTGGTCGTGCCCGTCCTGCGGCGGTGTGATGCAGCGCCCGGGCGACGACTGGTTCTGCGGCGAGTGCGGCTTCCGCCGTCCCGCCCCCAGCTGGGTGCTCAGCGGAGACCATGTCCTCGACCCGCACGGCTCGGCCTGGCCGATCCACCTCCAGCTGCCCGGCCGCGCGAACAAGGCGAACGCCGCCACCTCGGCCGCGGTCGCCGCCTGCTTCGGCGTACCGCCGCAGGTCGCCCTGGAGCGCATGTACTCCGTGCAGGCCGTCGCAGGACGCTATGACGTCGTCTCCTTCCTCGGCCGCGATCTGCGTCTGCTGCTGGCGAAGAACCCGGCCGGCTGGCTCGAAACGTTTTCCCTGATCGACCCGCCGCCGACCCCGGTGATCCTCTCGGTCAACGCCCGCGGCGCCGACGGCACGGACACCTCCTGGCTCTGGGACGTCGACTACACCCGGCTCGCCGGTCACCCGATCTTCGTGATCGGCGACCGCCGGCTGGACCTGGCCGTACGGCTCGAAGTCGCGGGCCTGGACTTCCGGGTGTGCGAGAGCGTCGACGAGGCGGTGCAGCTCTCCCCGCCCGGGCGGATCGAGCTGATCGCCAACTACACCGCCTTCCAGGACGTGCGCCGCCGCGTCGGCAACTGACCCGCGGACCCCGAAAAGGACTTATGAGCATGAGCGACAACAGCCTGCGTCTGGTCTGGGTCTACCCGGACCTGCTCAGCACCTACGGCGACCAGGGCAACGCGCTGGTCGTCGAGCGCCGGGCCCGGCAGCGTGGCCTGGATGTGATGCGCGTCGACGTACGCAGCGACCAGCCCGTCCCCACCTCCGGCGACATCTATCTGATCGGCGGCGGCGAGGACCGGCCGCAGCGGCTCGCGGCCGAGCGGCTGCGCCGCGACGGCGGGCTGAGCCGGGCCGCGTCCAACGGCGCGATCATCTTCTCGGTCTGCGCGGGCTACCAGATCCTGGGCCACGAGTTCATCAACGACCTCGGCGAGCGCGAGGCGGGCCTGGGCCTGATCGATGTGATCTCCACGCGCGGCGAGGGCGGCCGGTGCGTCGGTGACGTACTGGCGGACATCGACCCGCAGTTGGGCCTGCCGCAGCTGACCGGCTTCGAGAACCACCAGGGCATCACGCACCTCGGCCCGTCGGCCCGCCCGTTCGCGCGCACCATCCTGGGCCGCGGCAACGGCACCGGCGACGGCACCGAGGGCGCGTACAACGAGACCGTCTTCGGCACGTACATGCACGGCCCCGTGATGGCGCGCAATCCGCAGATCGCGGATCTGCTGCTCAAGCTGGCCCTCGATGTGAACGCGCTGCCGCCGACGGACGACCGGTGGTACGAGGCGCTGCGCGCCGAGCGCATCGCCTCCGCGACCCAGCCCGCCTGACAGCAGCCCGCCCGACTGCCCGCCCGAGTGTCCGACTGACAGCCCGGCTGACAGAAAGCTGACGTCCATCAGTCGGACATCCGGTTCGGCCCCGTCACCCGGCGCCGGTAGGGTGGCGGGGATCCGACCGGACGACGTGGTCCGGGACTCTGCCCACGTTGTAAAGGTATTTCGGGCTATGCGCATTGGTGTGCTCACCTCCGGCGGCGACTGCCCCGGTCTGAACGCCGTCATCCGCTCCGTCGTACACCGCGCCGTCGTCGACCACGGCGACGAGGTCATCGGCTTCCACGACGGCTGGAAGGGCCTTCTGGAGTGCGACTACCGAAAGCTCGACCTTGACGCGGTCGGCGGCATTCTCGCTCGCGGCGGCACGATTCTCGGCTCCTCCCGCGTCCAGCCCGCGCATCTGCGCGACGGTGTGGAGCGGGCCAAGGGCCATGTCGCCGAGCTCGGTCTCGACGCGATCATCCCGATCGGCGGCGAAGGCACCCTCAAGGCCGCCAACCTCCTCTCCGAGGCCGGGCTGCCGATCGTGGGCGTCCCGAAGACGATCGACAACGACATCGCGTCGACCGATGTCACCTTCGGCTTCGACACCGCCGTCGGCGTCGCCACCGAGGCCCTCGACCGGCTGAAGACCACCGCCGAGTCGCACCAGCGGGTGCTGATCGTCGAGGTCATGGGCCGCCACACGGGCTGGATCGCACTCCACTCCGGCATGGCCGCGGGCGCGCACGCCATTGTGGTGCCCGAGCGTCCCTTCGACATCGATGAGCTGACCAAGCGGGTCGGCGAGCGCTTCTCGGCGGGCAAGAAGTTCGCGATCGTCGTGGTGGCGGAGGGCGCCAAGCCGCGCGAGGGCTCGATGAAGTTCAACGAGGGCGGCAAGGACATCTACGGGCACGAGCGCTTCGCAGGCGTGGCCCAGCAGCTCGCTGTCGAGCTGGAGCAGCGGCTCGGCAAGGAGGCTCGTGCGGTGATCCTCGGCCATGTCCAGCGCGGCGGAACCCCGACCGCGTACGACCGAGTGCTCGCCACGCGCTTCGGCTGGCATGCCGTGGAGGCCGCGCACCGCGGTGAGTTCGGCATGATGACGGCGCTGCGCGGCACGGACATCACGATGGTGCCGCTGGCCGAGGCCGTGGAGACGCTGAAGACCGTCCCGGCCGAGCGTTATGCCGAGGCGGAGTGCGTGCTCTGACTCGGTAGCAAACGACTGGAACCGCCCCCGGCCGCAGCAACGGCCGGGGGCGGTTCTAGTCTGGTCCGGACAACAAGCGCGAATCGGGAGCGAGCGGATGGATCACAGCGGGCACGGCATGACGATGGATCTGCCGCCGTTCACGCTGGGGCGGGGGCTCGAGTTCTCACCGGACCCGTTCTTTCTCGTCGGCTGTCTGCTGGCACTCGGCCTGTACGGCTGGGGCGTGCTGCGGCTGCGCAGGCGCGGGGACAGCTGGCCGGTCGGCCGGACCGTCTGCTTCACGGTCGGCGTGCTGAGCGTGGCCCTGGTGATGTGCACCAAGCTCAATGACTACGGCATGGTCATGTTCAGCGTGCACATGGTGCAGCACATGGTGATCAGCATGCTCTCCCCCATCGTGCTGCTGCTCGGGGCGCCGGTGACGCTGGCGCTGCGCGCGCTGCCGGTCGCCAGCCGTCGCGGCAGCAAGGGGCCGCGCGAGCTGCTGCTGGCCCTGCTGCACAGCCGCTACATGCGGATCGTCACGCACCCGGCCTTCACGATCCCGCTGTTCATCGCGAGCCTGTACGGGCTCTATTTCAGCCCCCTCTTCGACTTCCTGATGGAGTCCAGGCCGGGGCATGTGGCGATGATGGTGCACTTCCTCGCGGTCGGCCTCGTATTCTTCTGGCCGATCATGGGCATTGACCCGGGGCCGCACCGGCCGGGCTATGTGATCCGGATGCTGGAGCTCTTCGCGGGCATGCCGTTCCACGCGTTCTTCGGCATCGCCCTGATGATGGCGACCGAGCCGATGATCAGCGCGTACAGGAATCCGCCGGCCTCGCTCGGCATCGACGCGCTCACCGACCAGAACGCGGCAGGCGGTATCGCCTGGGCCTTCAGCGAGATCCCGTCCGTGCTGGTGCTGATCGCGCTGGTCTTCCAGTGGTACGGCTCCGAACAACGCCAGGCCAAGCGCATGGACCGGGCCGCGGACCGGGACGGCGACAAGGATCTCGCGGCGTACAACGCGTATCTCGCCTCGCTCCAGGCACGCGGACGGTAACCGGGCAGTAGCGCGAGGCCCACTTCACGGGTGACCATGAGGTCGACGGCCGCAGCCGTCGGAGGAGGGCGCGCATGTCCGGATCCACGAAGGCGATGGGAGTGCTCACCGTCGGGACCCTGGTGGTCGTGACGGCGTACACAGCGGCACTCGGAAGCAATGGCTGGCTCTGGTTCGGCTGGGTGGTGCTCGGCCTGGTGACGATCGGAGTGATCGCTTCGCGCGGCAACTGACGGGGAGCACCGGGGACGGAGCCGCTCAGAAGCGGTGGACGTCCCCGGTCGCCGCGTCGAATTCGCAGCCGTTGGCGAAGGTCTTGTGCCAGGCAGTGGGGCGGCCGCGCCAGGTGCCGGTGCGTGCTGGGGCGTGTTTGAGAAGTAGCGCCGTCCGCCCGAAGGGCGGGCCCCGCGGCGTCTGGTGCGTGCAATCGCAAGGCGGTGGGGGCACCCCCGGACGAAGTCTGGGGGAGATCGCCCTCGTACTGGACGTACTTGGGCGACTCCGACAACACCGCGAGTGCGCATGCCAGGCGTCGCGGGGTGGGGGTACCTCCCAGGCGTCTGGGGGAGCGACTTCTCAAACACGCCCCAGGCGCCGCGCGGCCGGACCGCGCGTACGGGCGGTGCGAATCGCCCGTACGGCTCCCGCGCGTGGCCCCTGCCGTCATCCGACCCCGGCGGGCGCGACGGCGCGGTCCGGCTCGCGGACCTTCGCCGGCACCGCGGGCACCTCGTCCTCGGGGAACGCCAGGCTCCTCGGCAGCGGCTTGAACTCGCGGACGGGCGGCATCGAGACCGGCGCGGTACGAAGGACACGCTGGACTTCCTTGACACGACGGCTGAACCAGATCACCTTGCCGGTGGCTGTGCCGCACGTGCCCCAGCTGTCGCTGAGCACGGCGACCGTGGCCAGTCCGCCCTTCTTGGGGGAGGAACTGGTCACCCGCGGCATCCTGCGGTCCTTGTCCGCGACGGATGCGATCAGATGCCTGCCCGTCCAGCGCAGCTCCACCACGCAGGTCTTGTCGCCCTTCACATGGTGGACGACGTTGCCGACGAGTTCGTCGACCGCGCGGCATACCGGTGCAATGTGGTCCTCGAGACTCCAGTACCGAAGATGCGCTGCGAGAATGCGCCGGATCTGGGGAATCCGTTCTGTCGATGCCTGCACTTCCAAGGTGTAGCGGCAGGCGGCCGTGACATGCATGACCGTTACTCCTCACCGCGACCTGGTCAGCTCTTCGGCTAGGGACCCCCGAGTGCGAAGAGTGAGCAAGTGTCGCTTCTGGGTCACCAACAAGATTGACCTCGGGTGGCCGAGACCGCAACACATCGCCCATGCGGAGCAAGCGACAGCGGTGGGCGTCCAGTCGTCACCATTCCGGCCCCGGACGCTTACGCCCGGTAAGACGTGCACCTAGACTGACCCCCCGGCGTGCCCGATGACCTGGCACAACGCAGCCCTGAAGCCGATCCGGACCAAGTGAGGAGCACCCTCAATTGTTCTATTACGTGCTCAAATACGTCATTCTGGGGCCGCTGTTGCGGTTGCTGTTCCGGCCCAGGATCGAGGGACTCGAGCACATCCCCGCAGAGGGCGCGGCCATCGTCGCGGGCAATCACCTGTCGTTCTCGGACCACTTCCTGATGCCCGCGATCATCAAGCGGCGCATCACCTTCCTCGCGAAGGCGGAGTACTTCACCGGGCCGGGCCTGAAGGGCCGGCTGACCGCCGCCTTCTTCCACAGCGCCGGGCAGATCCCGGTCGACCGCTCCGGCAAGGAGGCGGGCCAGGCGGCGATCCGTGAGGGGCTCGGGGTGCTGAGCAAGGGCGAGCTGCTGGGGATCTACCCCGAGGGCACGCGTTCGCACGACGGCAGGCTCTACAAGGGCAAGGTCGGCGTCGCCGTGATGGCACTGCGGGCCGGGGTACCGGTCGTGCCGTGCGCCATGGTGGGCACCTTCGAGATCCAGCCGCCCGGGCAGGTCCTGCCGAAGATCAAGCGGGTCACCGTGCGGTTCGGGGAGCCACTGGAGTTCTCCCGGTACGCGGGCATGGAGAACGAGAAGGCCGCCATCCGCGCGATCACCGACGAGATCATGTACGCGATCCTCGAACTGTCCGGCCAGGAGTACGTGGACCGCTACGCGGCCGAGGTCAAGGCGGAGCTGGAGCCGGTGAAGAAGTTCCCGCGGCGAAGAAGCTGAGAGCGGATCCGCGCTCGGTGAACCGCTCTGGGCCCGGTGTCCGCCCCGCGCCTAGGGCCTGTCGTTTGGATCAGGCCGGATCAGTGAGCGGCCCGCCGCGGAGCGGCTGATGTCACTGTGGTGCGTGCGATCGCAAGGCGGAGGAAGGAGCCGACGCGGAGCGTCGGCGACTGACGCAACGCAGCATGGGGGCACCTCCCGTGCCCGAAGGGCTACGGGGGAGTGCGTGCCAGGGGCACGCGAACCCGGCAAGATCCGAACGACAGGCCCTAGCGTGCCTCGTATGACCAAGGGAAGCGCAGTTGTACTGGGAGCGACAGGACAGGTGGGGCGGGCCGCGGTGCGCGCCCTCGCCGCGGACGGCTGGGAGGTACGGGCGCTCTCGCGCGGCGGCGGCCGGGACGGGAGCTGGCCGGAGGGGGTGCGCGCGGTGCGCGCCGACCGGGAGGACGACGCGGCGCTGGCCGCGGCGCTCGGCGACGGCTGCGACGTGCTGGTGGACATGGTCGCCTACGGGAGCGGCCACGGACGGCAGTTGAAGGGTTTCGCGGACCGGATCGGTTCGGCGGTCGTGATCTCCAGTGGCGCGGTGTACGCGGACGACGAGGGACGCAGCTTCGACACCCAGGGCGAGCCGGGCGGCTTTCCCCGCTACCCGGTGCCGATCCCGGAGACCCAGCCCATCGTCCCGGCCGGGGAAGCGAGTTACAGCACCCGCAAGGTGGCCCTGGAGCAGGAGCTGCTGGCGGCGGGCGCGGCTCTGCCGACGACGCTGCTGCGCGCGGGCGCGATCCATGGACCGTACTGCCGCACCCCGCGTGAGCTGTACTTCGTGAAGCGGGCACTGGACGGCCGCCCGGTACGGGTGCTGGCGTACGGCGGCCGCAGCCGGTTCCATCCGGTGCATGTCGCCAATCTCGCCGAGCTGATCCGGCTCGCGGCCCGGACGCCGGGCTCGCGGGTGCTCAACGCCGGTGATCCCGAGTCGCCGACGGTCGCCGAGATCGGCGCGGCCATCGACCGGGTGCTCGGCCACCGGAGCGAGAGCGTACTGCTGGAGGGCGGCCCGCCCAGCGACTCCGTCGGCAAGACGCCCTGGACGGCAGAGCATTCGGTCGTGTACGACATGGCGGCAGCCGAACTCGAGCTGGGCTACCGGGCCGTGACGAGCTACGAAGACTCCCTGCCCGCGACCGTCGAGTGGCTCGCCGGGCAGCTGAGCGGCAGGGAATGGACGGACGCCTTCCCGAAGATGGCCGCGCAGTACGCTCCGCACGGCGACCTCTTCGCGTATGCGGAGGAGGACGCGTGGCTGGGGGAACACGGCCGGGGAGCGAACTGATCGCGTAGCACCACGCCTTGGGCAGGTCGATCGAAAGGAGGGGCGGCCGGAACCGGCCGCCCCTCCTCCGTATCGGCTGTGACCTACGGCTTCGGCGTGGCGTGCGGGGTGCACGTCACGTCGCTGCTGTCCAGCGTGCCGCTGACCAGGTAGGCGTCCACCCGCTGGTTGATGCACGGGTTGACCAGACCGGTCACACCGTGCGAACCGGCGTCCTTCTCGATGATCAGACGCGAGCCCTTGAGCCGCTTGTGCAGCTCGACGGCGCCCTCGAAGGGAGTGGCGGCGTCACGGGTCGACTGCACGATGAGCACCGGCGGCAGACCCTTGCCCGTCTTCACGTGCAGCGGGTTCTGCTGCTTGGACGACCACGTGGCGCACGGAAGGTTCATCCAGGCGTTGGCCCACGTCATGAACGGGTAGTCCTTGTGGAGCCGGGTGTTGTCCCGGTCCCACTTCTTCCAGCTGGTCGGCCACTTGGCGTCCGCGCACTCGACGGCCGTGTAGACGGCGTTGCCGTTCTCCGAGGCGATGTTGCCCTTGGTGTCGGACAGGTCGGGCGCCGCGGCGTCGACCAGTGCCTGGGTGTCACCCGCGAGGTACTTGCTCCAGGTCTGGGTGACGGGCACCCAGGAGGAGTCGTAGTACGGCGCGCTCTGGAAGAAGCTGATGAGCTCCGCCGGTCCGACGACCCCGCCGAGGGGGCTCTTCTTGGCGGTGGCCCGCAGCTTCAGCCACTGCTGCTCGACCTTCTCGGGGGTGTCCCCGATGTGGAAGGTCGCGTCATTCTTGGCGACCCAGGCCTTCCAGTCGTTCCAGCGCATCTGGAAGGCGACGTCCTGGTCGAGGTTGGCCTCGTACCAGATCTTCTCCCGCGAGGGGTTGACGACGCTGTCGACGATCATCCGGCGCACATGGCCCGGGAAGAGCGTCGCGTAGACCGCGCCGATGTAGGTGCCGTAGGAGACGCCCAGGAAGTTGAGCTTCTTCTCACCGAGGGCGGCCCGGACAACGTCCAGGTCGCGCGCGGTGTTCGGCGTGGTCATGTGCGGCAGCATCCAGCCGCTGCGCTCGGCGCACCCGTCCGCGTACTCAGCGGCAAGCTTGCGCTGGGCGCGCTTGTCGGCCTCGCTGTCGGGCACCGGGTCGGCCTTCGGCGCCTTCACGAACTCCTGCGGGTCGACGCAGGAGATGGGGGCCGAGTGGCCCACACCCCGAGGGTCGAAGCCGACGAAGTCGTACGCCTTGGACGCGTTGACCCAGAGCGGGTTCTTGTTGGTGACCCGGGTCGGGAAGCGCATGCCCGAGCCGCCGGGGCCGCCCGGGTTGTAGATCAGGGCTCCCTGGCGCTCGGCCTTGGTGCCGGTGTTGCCTATTCGGTCGACGGCAATCTTGATCTGCTTGCCGTTGGGGCGTGCGTAGTCGAGCGGCACGCTCACCCATCCGCACTGGATGGGTTTGGCAAATCCCCAGTCCGCCGGGCAGTCCGCCCAGTCGATCCCCTTCTTCGCAGCCCGCTCCGCGGCGACCTGAACACCACGTGCCTCGGACCAACCGCTGTGACTGCCGGTGGCGTTGGCTGCCGGAGCGGTGATCGCGCCCGTGATGAGGGTGCCCGCGATCAGAGTGCCGGCCGAGCCGAGCACTGCTGTGCGTCTCACGTAGAACTCCCCCTTCTGTTGTCGAGTTCTCCGGGGGATCCTTTCGTCTGTGGGGCTGCCGGGAACAGGTCGTACTGGTGTTTCTTTACCGAACCAATACCGGTAAGTAGTGTCCCGTTCAGCGGTACAGCGAAATCACCTGGTTCGCCCTACTCGGGCAGCACCGTGCTCAGCACTTCGTCGAGTACGGACCGGAGTTGGCGGGCGTCCGGCGCGACGGCCGTGACCAGGTAGGCCGGACCGGCAAGCGGTGTGAGCACCGCGCTCTCGCCCAACAGCCGCCGCTGGGCGGGCTTCTCATCGAACTCGGGGTCCACGACGAGGAGTTGGCCCACGGCGCGGTGTCCCGCCAGGACCGCGCCACCGTCCCAGCCACCAGGCGCGCCGGGACCGTAGGCCAATTCCTGGTCCAGCAGCGGACGTCCGGCGCGGTGGACGGTGAGGCGGGTCGCGAGGGTGCCGGGCTCTTCGCCGTGGCGGCCGAGGATCTGTTCCTCGCGCAGCACCAGCCGTGCGCTCGCCGCCAGTTCGACGCGCGTACGCATCCGCAGATCGCTGCCGGACGCGGAGATGAGCTGCTCCGGCAGCCAGCGCAGTTCGGCGTCCTCGCCGACCGTCAACGACACGTCGTAGTGGGCCTGTTCGGGGGTGCGGCCGGGCAGGGCGATGGTCGCGGCGGCGGAGTCGACGCGGAGCCGTGCCCCGTCGGCCGCCTCCGCCTCGACGGCCAGCCGGTCGCCGCCGAGCGGTGCGCTCATCGCGCCGACGACGGTGACACGGATATAGGGGCCGGCGGCGCGCGTGCGGCGCAGGGCGAGCGGTCCGTCGCTCGTCAGTACCGGCAGGCCGTCGCGGGTGGCGACGATGCGGGCCGTGGCCTCGATGCTCATGCGTTCCAGGCGGCCAGCTGGGCGCGCACCCAGTCGGCGACCGGGCGCACGCCGTCCTCGCCCCTCAGCGAGGTGAAGGCGACGGGGAGTTCACCGCGCTGTTCCTTGGCGTCGCGTGCCATCCGGCCGAGGTCGGAGCCGACATGGGGCGCGAGGTCGGTCTTGTTGACGACGAGCAGATCGGCGGTGGTGACACCGGGGCCGCCCTTGCGCGGGATGTCGTCGCCGCCCGCGACGTCGATGACGAAGATCTGTGCGTCGACGAGGCCCTTGGAGAAGGTCGCGGTGAGATTGTCGCCGCCGGACTCGACCAGGATCAGATCGAGCGGACCGACGCTCTCCTCCAGGTCTTCGACGGCTTCGAGGTTGGCGGAGATGTCGTCGCGGATCGCGGTGTGCGGGCAGGCTCCGGTCTCGACTGCCTGAATGCGCTCGGGCGGCAGTACGGCGTTGCGGAGCAGGAATTCGGCGTCTTCGCGGGTGTAGATGTCGTTGGTGACGACGGCGATGGACAGCTGGTCGCGCAGGGCTCCGCAGAGTGCGGCGACGGTTGCGGTCTTGCCGGAGCCGACGGGGCCGCCGAGGCCGATGCGCAGTGCGCGCCGGGTGCCGTCGGGGCGTACGGCGTCGGCGCTGACGGCCCCCGGGCCGGAGTGCGAGTGGTCGAGATGCATGGTGCGGCTCCTTGATGTCTTACGAGGCGAAGAGGCGTACGGGCCAGGCGGCGTGCGCCTCCGCCGTGATGTCGAGCATCGGGGCGGACGCGGCGGGCAGCGCGTCGACACCCTCGCGCGCCGCGCGTGCGGCCTGTGCGGCGACTTCGTCCATGGCGGGCGCGAGGCGGGCGAGGACGGCGGTGGCCTCGAAGGGGTCCAGGCTGAGGAGGCGTACCGCTGCGGTGGCCGGTCCGCCGACCGACTCGTACACGGCGCAGTGCGCGGCGTCCTCGGGGCCGAGTCCGGCGGAGCGTGCGGCGAGCCCGAGGACGATCGGCTGGTGGGTGCCGCGCGGGAACGCCGCGGCGAGCGCGTCCAGTTCGGGACTCGGCCAGGTGGAGCGGGCGGCGCGCATCATCTGGCGGCCGAGCTTGCGAGCGGTGGCCCGCAGGGCGGGTGAGGGGGTACGGGCGTCGGCGGCGGCATCGAGCGCGAGGGGGTCGAGGCCGAGGGCGGCCGCGGCGGCGAGCCCCGCCGAGGTGAGACCGGTGGTGTGCAGCCGTCCCCGGCAGAAGGCCTCCAGGTCCCGGGCACCGCGGATGCGGCCCGCCTTGACGGCCGGTTCGGCCCCGCCGGAGTGGGCGTGCCCACCGGCGGGGAACCGGCCGTCGGCGAGAACGAGCAGCGCGGCGCGGGCCGCGGGCGCGGCCGGACCGCCGATCGGACCTGGGTCCGGGACGGCAGCGCGGCCGTCGGCCGTGTTCGTGGCGCCGGGTCCTGCGAAGGCCCGCACGCGGGAGTGATCGTCCATGGTCAGAACAGGAAGTAGCGCTGGGCCATGGGCAACTCCGCCGCTGGGGCCGGTTCGACCGGCTCGCCGTCGATCGTCACCGTGAACGTGTCGGCGTCGACCTCGACGCGCGGGAGCGCGTCGTTCTCCCGCATATCGGCCTTGGTGACCCGGCGCGTGCTGGTGATCGGCACGAATTTCTTGCCCAGGCCGAGGCGTTCGGGCAGATCGTCCTCGATCGCCGCCCGGGAGACGAAGTTGAACGAGTTCGCCGCGGGCGCCTTGCCGAGAGCGCCGAACATCGGCCGCGGCATGACCGGCTGGGGGGTGGGGATGGAGGCGTTCGCGTCGCCCATCTGTGCGTACGCGATCTGGCCGCCCTTGATGACCAGCTGCGGCTTGACGCCGAAGAAGGCCGGATCCCAGAGCACCAGGTCCGCGAGCTTGCCGGTCTCGACCGAGCCGATCTCGTGGTCGAGGCCCTGCGCGACAGCGGGGTTGATCGTGTATTTGGCGACATAGCGACGTGCCCGGTGGTTGTCGGCGCGGCCGTCTCCGGGCAGTGCTCCCCGCCGCTTCTTCATCACATGGGCCGTCTGCCAGGTACGCATGATCACCTCGCCGACGCGCCCCATGGCCTGGGCGTCGGAGGAGATGATCGAGATGGCGCCGAGGTCGTGCAGGATGTCCTCGGCCGCGATCGTGGAGGGCCGGATCCGGGACTCCGCGAAGGCGAGGTCCTCGGGCACGGCCGGGTTGAGGTGGTGGCAGACCATCAGCATGTCGAGGTGTTCCTCGATGGTGTTGACGGTGTGCGGCCGGGTCGGGTTGGTGGAGCTGGGCAGGATGTGCGGCTCGCCGACGACCGTGATGATGTCCGGTGCGTGCCCGCCCCCGGCGCCCTCGGTGTGGTACGCGTGGATGGTGCGGCCCGCGATCGCGGCGAGGGTGTCCTGGACGAAGCCCGCCTCGTTCAGGGTGTCCGTGTGGATGGCGAGCTGGGCGCCTGTGTCCTCGCACACGCTCAAGCAGGCGTCGGTGACGGCGGGGGTCGCCCCCCAGTCCTCATGGATCTTGAACCCGAGCGCCCCGCCGCGCAGTTGGGAGTGCATGGCCTCGCGGGACATCGTGTTGCCCTTGCCGAGCAGGCCGATGTTCACGGGGAAGGAGTCCATCGCCTCGAACATCCGGGCAAGGTGCCAGGGCCCGGGGGTGATGGTGGTGGCCTTGGTGCCCTCGGCCGGTCCCGTGCCGCCGCCGACGAGCGTGGTGACGCCGGTCGCGAGGGCCTGGTCGATGATGGTCGGCGAGATGAAGTGGACGTGCGCGTCGATGGCGCCCGCGGTCACGATCCTGCCGTTGCCCGCGATGATCTCGGTCTCGGGCCCGATGACGAGATCGGGGTGCACGCCGTCCATGGTGTCGGGGTTGCCGGCCTTGCCGATGCCGGTGATGCGCCCGTCGCGGATGCCGATGTCGGCCTTGACGATGCCCCAGTGGTCGATGACGACCGCTCCGGTGATGACGGTGTCGGGTGCGCCTTCGGCACGTGTCGTACGGGACTGGCCCATCGACTCGCGGATCACCTTGCCGCCGCCGAACACGGCCTCGTCGCCCGCGAGTCCGGGCCCGCCGCAACGGTCCTGCTCGATCTCCACGAGAAGGTCGGTGTCGGCGAGCCGGATCCGGTCGCCGGTGGTGGGGCCGAAGAGATCGGCGTAGACGGCGCGATTCAGCTCAGGCATCGAGAGCGCCTCCGACCTCGCCGCGCAGGCCCGCGATGACGCGTCGGCCGGCGAAGGGGACGAGTTCGACATCGACGGGGATGCCGGGCTCGAAGCGCACGGCGGTGCCCGCGGCAATGTTCAGCCGCAGGCCGCGCGCGGCGGCACGGTCGAACTCCAGGCCGGGGTTGGCCTCGGCGAAGTGGTAGTGGGAGCCGACCTGGACGGGCCGGTCGGCGGCGTTGACGACGGGGAGGCGGGTGACCTCACGGCCCTGGTTGAGGGACACGCGGCCCTCGGCGAGCAGGATCTCTCCGGGAATCATCGGCGGCCTTCCCTTCAGACGATCGGGTCGTGGACGGTGACGAGCTTGGTGCCGTCCGGGAAGGTCGCCTCGACCTGAACGTCATGGATCATCTCGGGGATGCCCTCCATGACATCGGCGCGGGTGAGGACCTTGCGGCCCGAGGCCATGAGTTCGGCGACGGTGCGGCCGTCCCTGGCGCCTTCGAGGATGTGCGAAGTGATCAGGGCGACCGATTCGGGGTGATTGAGCCGCACCCCGCGCGCTCGGCGCTTCTCCGCCACGTCGGCGGCCACATGGATGAGCAGTCGTTCCTGCTCGTGCGGGGAGAGTTGCACGCGTCCACCTCACAGTCGTCCGGCCCGCCCGGGTGCAGCGCGAAGCCGACCCACGTCAACACTCTGTTGACCAAAGCGCGGGTGTCTCACGGCGAGCGGTTGAACGTTAGGCGGAGAGTTTTTCCGGCGCGTTAACTGATCTCGGTCTCACGCCGGGACGCACACGGACACGTAGGGACATCAGCGCCTGCGCAGAGGCGATGAGCCCCGCTGCGGTAGTGCTCACCTGCTGGGCTTTCACCCGGCCCATTGGCCCGTAAGGACGAGGACCGAGGTCGTATACGGGCGGGGGCAGTCCGGGGGCGCGCGGCCCTTCTGTGCGCCGGCTCGTGGTCAGCGGCGCTCGTCGGGGCGCCGGTGCTCGGCCGCGAGACCGAAGCGCCCCCGTTCGCCGGTAGCGGATGCGGCCGAGCCGAGCGACGAGACCGAGCTGATCACCTGCTCCTCAGCGGCCTCCTGATCCCGCTCAAGTCGTTGCAGGTCAGCGGCGGACACCAGCGCCACGAGCGGCTTTCCGTGGCGGGTCACGACGACGCGCTCCCCGCCGTAGACGACGCGGTTGATCAGTTCGGCGAGCTCTGCGCGGGCTTGCGTCACCGGAATCTCGTAGGCCATGCTCCCCATCATAACGGCCTGTACATCCTGTACATTTTTTACAGATGGGCCGTGCGAGAGGAGACGTACGTCATGAACCGACCCGCCGCCCGCTACGTCCTGCCCCATTTCACCGAGCGCACCAGCACGGGCAACCGCACTCTCGATCCGTACTCGAAGCTGCTCGACGAGCGGATCATCTTCCTCGGCACCGCCGTCGACGACACCGCCGCCAACGATGTGATCGCGCAGTTCCTGCACCTCGAGTACGCGGCACCGGACCGCGACATCTCCCTCTACATCAACTCCCCCGGCGGCTCGCTCAGCGCCATGTCCGCGATCTACGACACGATGCAGGTCATCACGTGCGATGTGGAGACGACCTGCCTGGGGCAGGCCGCCTCCACCGCCGCGCTGCTGCTCTGCGCCGGAGCCCCCGGCAAGCGGATGGCACTGCCCGGCGCCCGGATCGTCCTTCAGCAGCCCGCGTTCGAGGAGCCGTTGCAGGGCCAGCCATCCGATCTGGAGATCCAGGCGCAGGAGTTGCTGCGGCTGCGGACCCAACTCGCCGGAATGCTCGTACGCCACACCGGCCAGACCTCCGAGCGGATCGACGCCGATCTGGAGCGCGACAAGATCTTCGATGCCGAGGACGCCAGGGCATACGGACTGGTGGACCATGTGATCAAGAACCGCAAGACTTCGCTCTCCGCCGCCGGTTCGAGGTGAGCGCCGGATGCTGCCACCCGAACAGCCGCCACTGCCCGCGCTGACCCGCGCCGAATGCGAGTTCGTCGACAGCTATCTCGAAGTCCTCGACCTGCTGGGGCGGATCAACCCGGCCCGTGGCACGCACACCTATGGCGCACTCCGCGCGGCACAGGCGCTGGTCGGACGGGCCGAGGCGCTCAAGGACGCCCTGACGCTGATGCATATGCGCGGCGAGAGCGAAGTGCATGCGGCGACGCTCGCAGAAGCACTCAGAGTGCTCGACGGCGAGCGGCGGGCGCGCCGGCTGACGATGCCGCCCGCGGCCATGAGTTGACGAAGCAGCGGCTTCCGTACGCCATCAGGGTACCGGGGTGCATCCCCCATTCGATGGACTCGACGACCCTTCAGCGACTACGGACAACTTGCGCGCCATGACTACCGATCTGGCGGAATGACTTGTTCCGGTGCTGGTGCGAGACTCCTCAACTGTCACGTACCCGTCCGCAAATCCGTTCTGTCCACCCGAACAGGTCAGGGGTGGCGAAGCTCACAAACGGCCGTTTCAACTCGGAAATTCGGCACAGAGTGGGTCAAGATCCCTGGGACGACAAGCCCCCGCCACCTCGGCGGGGCGGTCCGGGCGGACGCCGAGTCCTGCCGCCGCACCGGATGTCTGGTCGACAGGAGTGCATCGGCAGGAGTGGAGGACCCAAGCAGAACGGGACAGCCGGACGGCCCGGCGGTCCTCGGGGTGAAGCCGCATCCGCGGCCGGGCATCTTCGTCCGTCCGAACCCGACAGGTCATCCTTCACAGGCGGCTGACGAAGGGTTGCGCATGACTGCGCAGATTCATGTCCCGTACTTGATGACCAGGGCGGGCGCCGTGTCGGCCCTGACCCTCGCCGCCGTCGGCGGCTCGCTGCTGGCACCTGGCGCCGTTCCCGAGGCCTACGCGGCAGCGACCCACGCGAAAACGGCACTCAAGGTGGCCGCCTCGAAGAAAGGGGCGCCCTACAGGTTCGGCGCCGCGGGTCCCTCCCGGTTCGACTGCTCAGGGCTGACGCTCTACTCGTACAAGAAGGCCGGCAAAAAGCTCCCGCGTACCGCCCAGCAGCAGTTCAACAGGACCCGTCATGTCCCGGCCTCCTCCCGGCAGAAGGGAGACCTGGTGTTCTTCCACTACGGCAGCCGGGTCTACCACGTCGGCATCTACGCCGGCCGCGGCAAGATCTGGCACTCGCCGAAGACCGGCTCCTGGGTGAAGCTGGAGAAGATCTGGACCAAGAAAGTCTGGTACGGCCGGGTGCGCTGACGGCGGTGGCTCATCGCGCGCCGATCGCCGCGTTTCGCCGCGGCGATCGGTGCGCGGGATCCCTCCGGCGCGCCGGTTCATTGCGCCAGCGGCTCGGCAAGCAGGGTCACTCCGAGAGCCGTGAGCGCTCCGCCGGTGACGCCTTCGACGGCCCGCGTGGTGCGCGGCCTGCGCAGCCACGTCCCGAGACGGTCCACGAGCAGGGCCACCGCCGGGAACCAGACCAGAGCCAGTGCGACCACGATCGTCGCGAGCAGCAGAGTGCGCGGCAGGACCGCTGCACCGTCCGGGACGAACTGCGGGAGCAGGCTGAGGAAGAGGACGGGAGCCTTCGGGTTGAGGACGTTAGTGAGGAAGCCCTGGCGCAGGCTGCGGCCGATGCCCTGCGTGGCCGGGCCCTGCGGATCCTCCACCGCGAGAGCCGGGCGCAGGGCGGAGCGTACGGCCCGTACGCCCAGGTAGAGCACATAGGCACCGCCCAGAATCTGCAGCGTGCGGAACAGCACCGGCACGGCGACCAGGACGGCCGCGAGTCCGGCGACAGCCAGCGCGGTGTGCACGAGCAGTCCCCCGGCGACGCCGACAGCGCAGGCCACGCCCGCGCGCCGGGAGGCGAGCGCATTGCGCACGACGACGGTGAAGTCCGCGCCCGGCATGGCCACCATGCCCGCGGCGACCCCGATGAAGGCGACCAGTTGTGCGTCCATGGCCACCATCGTGGACCGGCCATGGCCTTAACGTGTACTTGTAATCTTCTGGGTCTGCCTAAAGAAATGCTTAAGGGAAGTGGCATGTACGACCCGACACGGCTGGCGGCGCTCGTGGCGGTCGCCGAGGCCGGTTCGATCACCCGGGCCGCCGCCCGTCTGGGCTACACCGCGCCCGCGCTCTCCCAGCAGCTGGCCAAGCTGGAGCGCGAGGCGGGGGCGGCCCTGCTGGTGCGGAGCCATCGCGGGGCGCGGCTGACCGCCGCGGGCGAGCTGCTGGCGGCGCGGGCCCGCCGGGTGCTGGACGAGATGGACCGGGCGCGGCACGAGCTGGCGCGGCTGTCCGGGCTGTCCGGCG
This sequence comes from Streptomyces sp. NBC_01481, assembly GCF_026339995.1. GTDB lineage: Bacteria > Actinomycetota > Actinomycetes > Streptomycetales > Streptomycetaceae > Streptomyces. The sequence goes on from NZ_JAPEPT010000006.1 coordinate 301,011, forward strand.
GGCGGCTGCGGGTGGGGACCTTCACCACGGTGGGCGTCCATCTGCTGCCGCCGGTGCTGAGCTCGTTCCGCCGGGCGCATCCGGACGTGGAACTGACCGTCGCCGAGTACGAGCCGCCCGGCGGGGTCCTGGCGGTGGCGGCCGGCGAGGTGGATCTTGCGCTGACGCACACGTACGAACCGGCCGAACCGGCGCCGCCGCCCGCGGGTGTGGTCCTGGAACCCCTGCTGGTGGAGGAGTTGGTCCTGGTGACGGCGCCCGGCCATGCGCTCGCGGGTGGCTCGGGGCGGCTGCCGGTGGCCGCTCTCGCCGGACAGCCGCTGATCAGCAGCGCGCCCTCGCATCCGCCGCGCAAGGGGGTCGAGACGGCGCTCGCCCGGGCCGGGGCGACGCCTGCGGTGGTGTGCGAGTCGCCGGGCTACGCGCTGGTGTGCGCACTGGTCAGCGCGGGGATCGGGGTCGCGGTGGTGCCGGAGATGGTCGCGGCGATGTCGGCGACGCCGCTCGGCGTACGGCAGTTGGACCCGGCGGACTTCCGGCGGACGATCTCGGTGGCGCACCGGGGCGAGGAGTCGGGACCGGCGGCGGAGTCTCTTCGGGCGCTGCTACGGGGCGCGTTCGGCCGCGCGTGAAGTGCAGGGCGGACAGGGGCAGGTGCCGTCGGGCCGAGGCCTTCCGGGCGACGTCAGTTCTGGACGGGGGCCGTCCACGGGAGGGCGATCCAGACCGTTTTGCCGCCTTCCGGGGTCGGTGTGACCGAGAGCTGTCCGCCGTACTCCGCGGTGAGGCTGCGAATGATGACCATGCCGCGGCCGTTGTCCTGCCGGACCGCGGCAGGCAGCCGCTGGGGCCAGCGGGGATGACTGTCGGTGACGCCGATGCGCAGTTCCTCGTCTCGCTCGAGACGCAGGTCCACGGTGAATGTCGGCGACTGGCCGAAGGTGTGCTGAACGGCGTTCGTGGCGAGTTCGGAGACGATCAGCCGGACGGTGTCGACGGCTTCGGTCTCGACGGGCAGACCCCACTCGGAGACAACACGTGCGGCGTATCTCCGGGCGGCGGAGACCGAGGCGGGATCGCTCGGCAGGGTTACGGAGGCTTCCTGATGGTCTGCCATGGCGAGCTGTCCCTTTCCCACCGTGGCCGCAGTCCGACTCGTAGCGGAATTGCAAGGACGGCCACGGATTGTGCTTCGCGCCAGAGTGCCACCTCACGTGCTTCCCCAGGTGGCGATCCACCAAGATATGCGTATACCTGTCGCTCAAAGCGGTGAACTCTGCTACGCGAGACCGTATTTGGGCGCACAATCGCCTGTTGACCGCTGCCGGAGGCCGCGACGCCGTCAACCGGCCGGCGCGACCTCGATGATGGTCTTCGTGGCCTGCTCGATCTGCTGATCCGTCAGGTCTGCGCGCGCCGTGAGCCGGAGCCTGGAGATACCGTCCGGCACCGACGGAGGGCGGAAGCAGCCGACCACAAGCCCAGCGGCGCGGCAGTCCGCGGCCCAGCGCAGCGCCGCCTCGGGCGACGGAGCCTGTACGGAGACCACGGCGGCGTCGGGGCGTGCGGCGGTGAGTCCCGCGTCCGTGAGCCGCCGGTGCAGCATCGCGGCGACAGTGCGGGCCCGGTCCGCCAGAGCCGGTTCGCGGCGCAGCAGCCGCAGGCTCGCCAGGGCCGCTCCCGCTGCCGCGGGAGCCAGGCCGGTGTCGAAGATGAACGTACGGGCCGCGTTGACCAGGTGGTCGATCACCCGGGCCGGGCCAAGGACCGCTCCGCCCTGGCTGCCCAGGGACTTGGAGAGCGTGAGGGTTGCGACGACGCCGTCGGCGCCCGCGATGCCGGCGGCGTTCAGGGCACCCCGGCCGCCTTCGCCCAGTACGCCGAGCCCGTGCGCGTCGTCGACGAGCAGGGCAGCTCCGTACTCACCGCAGGCCTCCGCCAGGCCCGCCAGCGGTGCCGCGTCGCCGTCCACCGAGAAGACCGAGTCGCTGACCACGAGTGCCCGCTGCCCCGGGTGCGCCTCCAGCGTCTTGCGTACGGCGTCGACGTCCGCGTGCGGGACGACCGCGGTCTCCGCCCGGGAGAGCCGGCAGCCGTCGACGATCGAGGCGTGGTTGCCCGCGTCGGAGACGATCAGCGAGCCGAGGCCGCTCAGCGCGGTCACCCCGGCGAGGTTCGCGGCATAGCCGGAAGAGAACACCAGAGCCGCCTCGAAGCCGCAGAAGGCGGCCAGCTCCCGCTCAAGATCGGCGTGGAGGGCGGTACTGCCCGTGACGAGCCGGGAGCCGGTGGCCCCCGCGCCCCAGCGGCCGGCCGCCTCGGCCGCGGCGCCGGTGATCTCCGGGTGGCGGGTGAGGCCCAGATAGTCGTTGCTGGCGAGATCCAGCAGCTCGGACTCGGCGGTGCGCGGCCGGAGCGTACGGACGAGACCTGCGCGCTCGCGGCGGCGCGACTCGTCGTCGATCCAGGCGAAAGGATCCTGGTGCATGGTGGTCCGGTCCTTTTGTAGGCAGCGCACAGACCCTAACCGGGGTCGCTGGAGGAGCGGATGTGGCCATGCACACACCTCAAACATGCTCTGTTGTGGAGTTCCTCCTTGGCCCTGGCGCATGCCGTACGTAAGGATCAGCGCCATGGACCTGCTGACCACGCTGGTGGACAAGGGGCTGCGGCGCGAGCTGCCGACCCGTGAAGAAGCGCTCGCCGTGCTGGCGACCTCCGACGACGATGTGCTCGAAGTGGTGGCCGCGGCCGGCAAGGTGCGCCGCCAGTGGTTCGGGCGACGGGTGAAGCTGAACTATCTCGTCAACCTGAAGTCCGGGCTCTGCCCCGAGGACTGCTCGTACTGCTCGCAGCGGCTCGGCTCCAAGGCCGAGATTCTCAAGTACACCTGGCTGAAGCCGGACGAGGCCTCGCAGGCGGCGGCCGCCGGTGTCGCGGGTGGCGCCAAGCGGGTCTGCCTGGTGGCCAGCGGTCGCGGTCCGACGGACCGGGACGTGGAACGCGTCGGCAAGACCATCGAGGCGATCAAGGACCAGAACGAGGGCGTCGAGGTCTGCGCCTGCCTCGGGCTGCTTTCGGACGGCCAGGCGGAGCGGCTGCGGGACGCGGGCGCCGACGCGTACAACCACAACCTGAACACGTCCGAGGCTACGTACGGGGAGATCACCAAGACCCACACGTACGCCGATCGCGTGGACACCGTGCAGAAGGCGCACGCCGCGGGGCTCTCCGCCTGCTCCGGGCTGATCGCGGGCATGGGCGAGAGCGACGAGGACCTGGTCGATGTCGTCTTCTCGCTGCGCGAGCTCGACCCGGACTCGGTGCCGGTCAACTTCCTGATCCCCTTCGAGGGCACCCCGCTGGCGAAGGAGTGGAACCTCACCCCTCAGCGCTGCCTGCGGATTCTCGCCATGGTGCGGTTCGTCTGCCCCGACGTGGAGGTACGGATCGCGGGCGGCCGCGAGGTGCATCTGCGCTCGATGCAGCCGCTCGCGCTGAACCTGGCCAACTCGATCTTCCTCGGCGACTACCTGACCAGCGAGGGCCAGGCGGGCAAGGACGACCTCGACATGATCGCGGACGCGGGCTTCGAGGTGGAGGGCACGGACACGACGACGCTGCCGGAGCACCGTGCGGACGCCTTGGCCGGTGGCGGCTGCGGTTCGCACTCCGGCTCCGGGGGCTGCGGACCGTGCGGTGACGGCGAGCCCGCCGCGGCCGAGGCGCCCGTCGCCGAGGTACCCGCGGCGCGCACGGATCTGGTGGCCGTACGCCGCCGTGGAACGGGCACGGATCTCGCGCCCAATGCCTGAGTCCGTGTACAGCCCCGGCGAGCTGCTCGACCTGGACCGGGCACACGTCTGGCATCCGTACGGCCCGATGCCGGGCCGCACGGACCCGCTGATCGTGGAGTCCGCGTCCGGAGTACGGCTGCGGCTCGCCGAACCGGTCCACGGACAGCGCGAGTTGATCGACGGCATGTCGTCCTGGTGGTCGGCGATCCACGGCTACAACCACCCGGTCCTCAACGAGGCCGCGCACGAGCAGCTGGGGCGGATGAGCCATGTGATGTTCGGCGGGCTCACCCACGAGCCCGCCGTCCGGCTGGCCGCAAAGCTGGTCGAGATCACGCCCGAGCCGCTGCAGCACGTCTTCCTGTGCGACTCGGGCTCGGTTTCGGTCGAGGTCGCGGTGAAGATGTGCCTGCAGTACTGGCGCTCGGTGGGGCGGCCGCAGAAGCAGCGGCTGCTGACCTGGCGCGGCGGGTACCACGGGGACACCTGGCAGCCGATGTCGGTGTGCGACCCCGAGGGCGGGATGCACGAGCTGTGGTCGGGGGTGCTGCCGCGGCAGATCTTCGTGGGTGCGCCGCCGATGGAGTTCGAGGAGTCGTACGCGCAGGAGCTGCGCGAGGCCGTCGCGCGGCACGCGGACGAGCTGGCCGCGGTGATCGTGGAGCCGGTGGTGCAGGGTGCGGGCGGGATGCGGTTCCACTCGCCCTCGTATCTGCGGGTGCTGCGGGAGGCGTGCGACGAGCACGGGGTGCTGCTGGTCTTCGACGAGATCGCGACGGGATTCGGCCGTACGGGCAGTCTGTTCGCTGCCGAGCAGGCCGGGGTCTCGCCCGATGTGATGTGCCTGGGCAAGGCGCTGACCGGCGGCTACCTGTCGATGGCGGCGACGCTGTGTACGACACGGGTGGCCGAGGGCATCTCGCGCGGCAAGGTGCCCGTGCTGGCACACGGCCCGACGTTCATGGGGAATCCACTGGCGTCGGCGGTGGCGTGCGCCTCGATCGATCTGCTGCTCGCGCAGGACTGGCAGCAGGAAGTCAAACGCCTGGAGGCGGGCCTGCGGGACGGCCTCGCGGCGGCGGCCGGGCTGCCCGGTGTACGGGATGTCCGCGTGCTGGGCGGGATCGGCGTCGTGCAGCTGGACCACGAGGTGAACATGGCGGCGGCGACGGAGGCGGCGGTGCGGCAGGGGGTGTGGATGAGACCGTTCCGGGACCTCATCTACACGATGCCGCCCTATGTGACGGGCGACGAGGATCTCGGGCGCGTGTGCGGCGCGGTCATCGCGGCGGCGGCCGCGGGCTGAGGCTGACGCCTGTGCCCCGGGCACGCCGGGGTTCGCTTCGGCGTCCGAACCGCACCGTCGGCGTACGGTCTTCGCGACGCGCACCGTGGGCGGGGCGCCGCAACCTGGCGCGGGGTCGCGGCTTCGCGCAGCGCGGCACGGAGCGCCTGGCTCGCGGCGCGAGGCGGCGCGGGCAGACTGGCACGCGGCGCAGGCCGGGGTAGGGCCTCCCGCCGTACAACCGAAATCAGAAAGGCAGCGCACAGCCATGGCAGTCATCGTCGTCACCGGGACCGGGACCGAGGTCGGGAAGACCGTCGTCACCGCCGCCGTCGCCGCGGCGTTTCGGGCGCACGGTCGGTCCGTCGCCGTGGTGAAGCCCGCGCAGACCGGGATTGCCGTCGGGGAAGACGGTGATGTCGCGGAGGTGGTCCGGCTCGGCGGAGACGTCGTCGGGGTCGAGCTTGCGCGGTTTCCCGAGCCGCTCGCTCCCGCCACCGCCGCGCGGCGGGCCCAGATGGCGGCCGTGCGGCCCGCGGACGTGGTCGAGGCCGTGGAGAAGCTCGCCGCCGAACATGACCTCGTGCTCGTCGAGGGGGCAGGCGGCCTTCTCGTACGTCTCGACGAGGACGGGGCGACTCTCGCCGATGTCGCCCGGCTGCTGGCCGCTCCGGTGCTCGTCGTCGTGGCGGCCGGGCTCGGCACCCTCAACACGACCGCGCTGACTGCGGAGGCCCTGCGCGCACGGGAGTTGGAGCAGCTGGGTGTGGTCGTCGGGAGCTGGCCCGACGAGCCGGATCTGGCCGCGCGGTGCAATCTCGCGGACCTGCCCGAGGCCGCCGGAGCGCCGCTGCTCGGGGCCGTGCCTCAGGGAGCGGGTGCGCTGGCGCCCGCCGACTTCCGTGCCCGCGCCGGGAGTTGGCTCGCGCCCCGGCTCGGCGGCGTGTGGGACGCGGAGGCGTTCACCGCGGCCGTACGCTGATCCGCATGCGAGCCCGTATCGAGGAGATCGTCTTCGACTGCCACGACCCCGCCCGCCTGGTGCGTTTCTGGGCCGCCCTGCTCGGCGGCGACCCGGTCGACCGGAGCGAGGACTGGTCGTACATCGATCCGCCCGGCTTCGCACGCGTCGCCTTCCAGCGCGTGCCGGAGGGCAAGTCGGCCAAGAACCGGCTCCATCTCGATCTCGACGCGGGCGATGTCGACGCGGCCGCCGACGAGGCGGTCGCGCTCGGCGCCGTACGGCTGGGACCGGCCGTCACCGACGAGTACGGTCGCTTCCAGGTGCTGAGGGATCCCGAGGGCAACGAGTTCTGCTTCGTCTGACCGGGGGGACAATGGCGGTGAGCGCACCCGCCGTCCCGAGGAGGCCCGCCATGCCCCGGAGCAGCACCAAAGTGCCACAGGACGCAGTTCACCATCCTCTTTTCGCCCGTTTCTACGCCAGGTTCAGCGTGGCGGCCGACAAGAACGCGGGGATCGTGGCCTTCCGCGAGGAGCTGCTGTCCGGTCTCTCCGGCCGGGTCATCGAGATCGGCGCGGGCAACGGTCTCAACTTTGCGCACTATCCGGCGGCCGTCTCCGAGGTCGTGGCACTGGAACCCGAGCGCACGCTGCGGCACTTGGCGACACAGGCGGCTCGGCGCTCCGAGGTCCCGGTGGACGTGGTGCCGGGCGCGGCCGAGGCACTGCCGGTCAAGAGTGAGGCTTTCGACGCGGCCGTGGCATCGCTGGTGCTGTGTTCCGTACGGGATCTGCCGCGCGCACTCGGCGAGATCAAGCGGGTCCTGCGGCCGGGCGGAGAGCTCCGGTTCTTCGAGCACGGCCTGGCCGAGACGAAGGGCATGGCCCGAACGCAGCGCGCGCTGGACCGCACCGTCTGGCCGCTGCTGTTCGGCGGGTGTCACACCGCGCGGGACACGATCGCCGCGATCGAGGCGGCGGGCTTCGAACTCGGCGTGTACCGCAGGCTGCAGGTCCCCGAGCGGGGCCTGCGGCTGCCGACGTCGTCGTGTGTGCTGGGCGTGGCGCGGCGGCCGTTCGTCAGCGATCCGCAGGGGTGATCAGTGGGTCCACTGCCGCAGTTCGCCGGCGATGGTCTGCACGTCGGCCTTGCCCTCCTTGACCAGCCGTGCCAGATCCCGTACCTGCACGGGTGAGGTGACGACCTTCAGTCCGCAGGCGACGAGATAGCCGTAGGCGACGGCGGAGGCGAACATCGCGTTGGAGTGCTCCAGCGCCGGGACATGGAGGAGCAGCTGAAGCAGGGAGGCGGCGCGGGCGTGCGGGTCGCTGTAGACGGGGATGCCGAATATCTCCGCCTCGTGGCGGCTGACGGCGGCGACGAGCGCGCCCCAGTCGGTGACCTGTGGATCGCCGGGGGTCTTGTGCTCGGCGACCATGAGCAGCCAGGCGAGGTCGATCGAGAGGTTCATACGGTGCGCGGCCGCTCCGGTGTCGTCGTCCGGTTCACCGCCGGCCCTTGCCCTGCTCCTTGCCGTGGCCGGTGCCGTGCTCCGTGCCGAACTCCTCGGCGAACACTGACTCGTACTGCTTCATGAAGTCCGACGCCGCCTCGACGAAGGTGCGTCCCACCTCACCCGCGTCCTGCTTGACGAGTTCCTCGATATAGCGGTTCACGCTCATCCCGCGCTGCATCGCCCGCTGGCGGGCGGCCTCCGCAGTCGTCTCGTCCACTCTCACGTTCAGCTGAGTCTTCGCCACCCCATCAAGCTAGCGCGCCGACGCTAGCATCGACAAGGGGGCGGTCGCGTGTCCCTTACATCAACCCCGAGGACCGGACCTAGGATGGATGCCGACTCGCCCGTGCCCGCTCTACCCTCGCCTCCTGTACGGAGCCGGAGCGGCCACGACCCGGGAGGCGGCCTTGTCCACACCTGCCACTGCACCCACCTACGAGCAAGCCGCGGATGTGCCGCTCGCGGCCCGGGCGCGGGCTCTGACCAAGGCATACGGCACCGGCGAGACGACCGTACGCGCCCTGGACGCCGTCGATGTCGACATCGCGCGGGGGCGGTTCACCGCGGTCATGGGGCCCTCCGGCTCGGGCAAGTCCACGCTGATGCACTGCCTCGCCGGTCTCGACACGGTCTCCGCCGGACAGGTCTGGCTCGGCGACACGGAGATCACCGGACTCAAGGAACGCGAGCTGACCCGGCTGCGTCGGGACCGGATCGGCTTCATGTTCCAGGCGTTCAACCTGCTGCCCACCCTGACCGCCGCCGAGAACATCACGCTGCCGATGGACATCGCCGGGCGCAAGCCCGACCGCGAGTGGGTGGAGCAGGTCATCGACACGCTCGGACTGCGCGACCGCCTGAAGCACCGGCCGTCGGAACTGTCCGGCGGACAGCAGCAGCGCGTGGCCTGTGCCCGTGCGCTGGCCTCCCGGCCGGAGCTGATCTTCGCGGACGAGCCGACCGGAAATCTCGACTCGCGTGCCGGGGCGGAGGTGCTCGCCTTTCTGCGCGAGGCCGTCGACCGGCTGGAGCAGACGGTGGTGATGGTGACGCACGACCCGGGCGCCGCAGCCCACTCGGACGTGGTGCTGTTCCTCGCGGACGGAAGGATCGTCGACGTCATGCCGGACCCGACAGCAGAGGCGGTACTGGAACGCATGAAGCGTTTCGACGCCCTGCGCAAGAGCTGAGGACACTGTGCTCAAGGCAACGCTGCGGAGCTTCTTCGCACACAAGGGCCGACTGCTGCTCTCGGCGCTCGCCGTACTGCTGTCCGTGGCCTTCGTCAGCGGCAGTCTGATCTTCTCGGACACCGTCTCGCGTACCTTCGACCGGCTCTTCGCCTCCACGGCGGCGGATGTCACGATCTCGCCGAAGGAGGGCATCAGCGAGAGCGTGCCGACCGGAGTCGTACGGACGGTGCCCGCCTCGCTCGCGGACCGCGTCGCTTCGGTCAACGGCGTCAAGGCCGCCCATGTCGACGTGGCGGTGCAGAACGTCACGGTCGTCAACGACAAGAACGAGGCGGTCGGGCCGACGACCGGCGCACCCACCATCGCCCGCGACTGGCGTCTGTCCGACCGCAGTCCGGTTAAACTGACCAGCGGCCACGAGCCGAAGGGGCCGGGCGAGGCGCTGCTCGACAAGGACACCGCCGACAAGAAGAACCTGGGCATCGGGGACTCGCTCACGGTTCTCGCGCAGCCCGGCTCCTTCAAGGTCCGGATCGTCGGGATCGCGACCTTCACCACCACCAACCCCGGTGCCGCGCTGGTCTTCCTGGACACCCCGACCGCCCAGACCAAGCTGCTCGGCCGGACCGGTGTGGCCACCTCGGTGTCGGTCGACGCGGCCGAAGGCGTGAGCGACACGGCGCTCAAACAGCGGATCGCTGCCCAGCTGCGCAACACGTACGAACTGAAGACCGCGGACGAGCAGGCCGAGTCGGCCGCCGCCCAACTGGGCCCGTTCCTCGATGTCATCAAGTACGTGATGCTCGGCTTCGCGGGCGTCGCCGTACTCGTCGGCGTCTTCCTGATCGTCAACACCTTCTCGATGCTGATCGCCCAGCGCACCCGCGAGCTGGGGCTGTTGCGGGCGCTCGGCGCCGACCGGCGCCAGGTGCGCAATTCCGTGCTCACCGAGGCGCTGCTGCTGGGTCTGGTCGGCTCGACGCTGGGACTGGCCGCCGGTATCGGGCTCGCGGCCGGGCTGATCGAGCTGATGGGCCTGCTCGGGATGAATCTGAGCGCCGCCGAGATGGTGGTGGGGGTGGCGACTCCGGTATCGGCGTATGTGGTCGGGCTCGGCGTCACCTTCGTGGCCGCGTACCTGCCCGCCAGGCGGGCAGCCCGGGTGTCCCCCATGGCAGCGCTCTCGGATGCGGAAGTGGCCGGAGTGGGAAGGCCGTTGAAGATCCGGGCGATCGCCGGGGCCGTCGTGGGCGCGGCCGGTGCGGCCGCACTCGCCGGATGCGCGGTGAGCGAGAAGACCTCGTCGGCGGCCTCGCTGCTGGGACTCGGCGTGGTGCTGACGCTGATCGCGACAGTGGTGGCGGGACCGCTGCTGGTGCGCCCGGTGATCCGCGTGCTCGGCGGCTCCTTCCCCAAGCTGTTCGGCTCGGTCGGCCGGATGAGCCAGCGCAACGCGCTGCGCAATCCGCGGCGTACGGGCGCCACCGCGGCCGCCCTGATGGTGGGCCTGGCACTGGTCGGTGGTCTTTCGATCGCCAGCGCCTCGATGACCAAGTCCTTCGACAACCAGATCGACAAGACGCTGGGCGCCGACTTCGTCGTCCAGAACGCCAACTTCATGCCGTTCCCGCAGGAGATCACCGAGAAGGTGAAGGACGTCGACAGCGCGGGCACCGTCGTGCGGCAGCGCTTCGCGCCCCTCGCGCTGAACATGCCCGACGGCAAGCGGGTGGAGTCGACGGCTTCGGGCTATGACCCGCAGCTGGACCAGGCCGCGCACATCACCTACGCGAGCGGGAACACGGCGGCCGCGCTGGCGCCGGGCAGCATCGCGATGGACCGCGGTTTCGCCGAGGACCACAAGGTGCGCATCGGCTCTGTCCTGCCGGCCGAGTTCGCGGGCGGACAGAAGACCCGGCTGACGGTCGGGGCACTGACGAACATGGACCAGAGCGGCGGGCCCGGAATGCAGGGCGGCCTGTTCATGGGGCTGAGCACCGTCGAGAAGTATCTGCCGGGCGGGCAGGAGGCCGTGCTGTACGTCAACGCCGCGAGCGGCAGCGACGTCAAGGACCTGCGCAAGGCGCTGGAGACGACCCTCGACCCGTATCCGCAGGTGCAGGTACGCGACCAGGCCGACTACAAGGAGCTGATCCGCCAGCAGATCGCCGTGATGCTCTATCTCGTGTACGCGCTGCTGGGGCTCGCGATCGTCATCGCGGTGCTCGGAGTGGTCAACACCCTTGCCCTGTCGGTCGTCGAGCGGACCCGGGAAATCGGACTGCTGCGTGCCATCGGCCTCTCGCGGATCCAGCTGCGGCGCATGATCCGGCTGGAGTCGGTCGTGATCGCGGTCTTCGGGGCACTGCTGGGGCTGGCGCTGGGCATGGTCTGGGGTGTGGCGGTGCAGCAGGTGCTGGCGCTGGAGGGGCTCAAGGCCTTCGCGGTGCCGTGGGGCACGGTCATCGCGGTGGTCGTGGGCTCGGTGATCGTGGGGCTGGCGGCAGCGGTGCTCCCGGCCCTGCGCGCCTCGCGGATGAACGTGCTGGCCGCCATCGCGCACGAATAGCCGTCCGCGGGAGGCTATTTCATGGCCGAGCCGCAGCTGTTCGAGTAGGGCCCGTCTCGCAACGTGGGAAGTCGGTGGCGGGCCCACGCCCGACCGTGTTTGGCTCCGGGCCATGATCGACGTGCACATACGCCCCGCCACGGCGGACGAGGCGGAGGACATCCTCGCCTTCTGGAAGGAAGCGGCCGAGGGTACGAGCATCACGGACGACGTGGACGGGGTGACCCGCCTGATCGAGCGCGACCCGGAAGCGCTGATCCTGGCCGAGTCCGGCGGGCTGCTGGTGGGCTCGGTGATCGCGGGCTACGACGGGTGGCGGTGCTCGCTCTACCGTCTCGCCGTGCGTCCTTCGCACCGCAGGCAGGGGATCTCGACGGCGCTGCTCGACGCGGCCGAGCGACGCTTCCTGGCCGTGGGCGGCCGGCGCGGCGACGCCATGGTGCTGGAGGCCAACGAGCGGGCCCAGCGTGCGTGGGCCTCGGCCGGGTACCACCGCGAGGACCACTGGCGCCGCTGGGTGAAGCCCTTTCCTCCTGCGTAGGGGCTCCATTCGCCGCGGCACCCAGCCCTTTGCCGGTCCTTTACCATAGGTGGACCCCTTCACTCCCCCGTACGAAAGGTGTGAGCGTCCGCCCATGGGCGAGCCTCCCAGTAGCCGACATCGAGCACTCCTCCTGCCCCTGCCCGATCATGGGACGGAGGTGACCCGATGACCGAAGTGCTCCTGCTCGTCGTGGCGGTGCTGCTCTCGCTCGCTTGTGGCGGCTTCGTCGCGGCGGAGTTCTCCCTCACCACCGTCGAGCGCGGGGACCTCGAAGCGGCCGTCGAGCGCGGTGAGCGCGGGGCGGCGAGTGCCCTCAAGGCCGTACGCAGCCTCACCTTCCAGCTCTCCGGCGCCCAGCTCGGCATCACCGTCACCAATCTGGTGGTCGGCATGCTGTCCGAACCGTCGATCGCGAAGCTGATCCGCGGCCCGATGGAGGCGCTCGGGCTCTCCCCCTCGGCGGCCTCCTCGGCCGCCCTGGTCATCGGTACCGGGCTGTCGACGATCGTGCTGATGGTCGTCGGCGAGCTGGTCCCCAAGAACTGGGCGATCTCCTCGCCGCTGGCCGTGGCGAAGGTGGTGGCGCCCCCTCAGCGGGTCTTCACCGCCGCCTTCAAGCCGTTCATCAGCCATCTCAACAACACGGCCAATCGCATCCTGCGCCGGCTCGGCCTGGAGCCGACCGAGGAGCTGGCCTCCGCCCGCAGCCCCCAGGAACTCGTCGCCCTCGCCCGCCACTCCGCCAAGGAGGGCGCGCTGGAGGCGGACACCGCAGAGCTGTTCGTCCGCACCCTCAAGCTGGCCGAGCTCACCGCGGAGAACGTGATGACCCCGCGGGTCCAGGTCACCGCCCTCGACGTGCTGGCCACCGCCGAGGACGTCGCCAACGCCACGCGCGCGACCGGCCTGTCCCGCTTCCCCGTCTACCAGGGCAGCCTGGACTCCGTCGTCGGCATCGCCCACATCAAGGACGTCCTCGCCGTCCCGGCCGCCCGCCGTCCCCGCCACCGCGTCTCCGAGCTGCTGCGCGAGCCCCTGCTCGTACCCGAGACGCTGACCGTGGACCGGCTGCTCGACCGGCTGTCCGGCAAGAACACCATGGCCGTCGTCATCGACGAGTACGGCGGTACGGCCGGCGTGGTGACGCTGGAGGACATCGTGGAGGAGGTCGTCGGCGAGGTGCGCGACGAGCACGATCCGCACGAGACCCCGGACCTGGCCCCGGCGGGCGAGGACGCCGACGGGCGCTCGCTCTGGTCGGCGGACGGTGCGGCGCGGACCGACCAGCTGGAGCGGGTCGGACTGCGGGTGCCCGACGGCCCTTACGAGACACTCGCGGGCCTCATCGCCACCACCCTGGGGCGCATCCCCGCCGAAGGCGACCGGATCGAGCTGGCGGACTGGCGGCTCGATGTCGTAGACGCGTCCGGACGGCGGGCGGCCCGGGTGCTGATGCACGCGCCGCTCCCCTCGGACGACGACGCCGAGGAGGCCGGACGATGATCGCGATCCAGCTCCTCGTCGGCCTGCTGACCCTGGTGGTCAACGCCTTCTTCGTCGGCGCGGAGTTCGCCATGATCTCCGTACGCCGCAGTCAGATCGAGCCGGCGGCGGAAACCGGGAACCGCAGTGCGCGCAGCGTCCTGTGGGGCCTGGAACACGTCTCGGCACTGCTTGCCGCCGCTCAGCTCGGCATCACCCTGTGCACTCTGGTGCTCGGCATCGTCGCCGAGCCCGCCATCGCGCATCTGCTCGAGCCGGTGTTCGACGCGCTGGGTGTCGCGCACGGCCTGATCCACCCGATCTCGTTCGTGATCGCGCTGTCGCTCGCGACGTATCTGCACATGCTGCTCGGCGAGATGGTGCCCAAGAACATCGCGCTGGCCGACCCCGCGCGCAGTGCGCTGCTGCTCGGCCCGCCGCTGGTCACGCTGGCGCGGGCGCTGCGGCCGGTGATCTTCACGGTCAACGCCCTCGCCAACGGGCTGCTGAAACTGCTGCGGGTGGAGACCAGGGACGAGGTGGCCGCGACCTACTCGGACGACGAGCTGGCCCGGCTGGTGCGGGACGCGGGTGACGCCGGTCTGCTCGACGACCGCTCGGCCGAGCGCCTGCGCGACGCACTGGAGCTGGGGCGCCGACCGGTGCGCGATGTCGTGATGCCGGTCGAGCGGGTGGTGTACGCGCAGGCCGGGACGACGCCCGAGCAGCTGGAGCTGCTGTCGGCCGAGTCCGGGTTCTCCCGCTTCCCGGTGGTGGACTCGGGCAGCCAGATCCTCGGCTATCTCCATGTGAAGGACGCGCTGGACGCGGCTCCGCGCGATGTGCCGTTCCCCGTCACCGCCCTGCGCCCGATTGCGCGGGTACGGGCCGCGACGCCGCTCGACGACGTACTGACCGCGATGCGGCGCAGCCGTACTCATCTGGCGGCGGTGCTGGACGAGGACGGCACACCGGAGGGCCTGGTGACGATGGAGGACGTCCTGCGGGAGCTGGTGGGCAGGCCCGGCTAGCTCGTCCCGGTGGCCGGTGCGGTGGTTGGCGCCGTGGCGGCCCGTTCCGTGGTCTCGGTGAGACCCGGGCCGGGCCGTCCGGCTTTGGCCGCGCCGATCGCGGTGAGTACGGCGAGGAGGGTGGCCATGCCCGCGGTGGCGAGTGCGGCCTGCCAGTCGACGTCGAAGAGGTTCGTCGCGCCGGCCGTCAGGACGGCGATCAGGGACTGGGCGAAGGTGCGCACGGCGCGCTCCGCGGTGGCTTTCCAGAAGTCTGCGGTGAACATGCTCTGGACATACTGCGGAACGCGCCGTAGCGACAGACCCGGCGGCAGAACTGGAGCGCCCACCTACCTGGAGCGCCCGTCGGGCTAGAGCGCCGTCGCCGCCAGCCAGGCGTCCAGAGCGGCACGGTCGCCGCTGATGCCGAAGCGGGCGTCGTCCGCTCGGTGGCGTCCGTACACGAGCAGCAGCAGATCGCCCGCCGTGGCCTCGACTCCGGCGGCGGCGTCCTCGGCGCTCTTCGTCCAGGAGTAGCCGCCGCCCCCGAAGCTGATCGTCCAGGCGGCACCGGTGTCCCTGGCCGTCAGCCGGACCGAGCCCCTCGCGAGGGCGGCGACCGGCTCGGCGATCCAGGAGTAGTACGGGAGGTTCTCCAGGAACTCCTCGATGCCGTCGGCGGCCGTGCCCGCTGCGATACGCGGTTCCACGCCCAGCGCGAGTTCGGCGTCGGCGAGATGAACGACGGCCTCGAAGAGCAGCCGTCGCGGGAAGAAACGCACTCGCTGATCGGCTCCGTGGGACCACATCGGCGTATCCGGGTCGACGCCGCGCAGCGTCCTCAGCGTGGTTTCGGCGCTGCGGGCGAGCCACTGCGGATACGCCCTGGAGTCGTCGGGGAGTTCGAGGGGGACGTCCCGCGACCAGACGCGCTCGGCGGCCCGGGTCCGCACGAGATGTTCCATCCAGCGGTGCGTGGCGCCGTGGTGCTTGACGAGATCGGCGAAGGTCCAGCCGGGGCAGCTGGGAACGGGCGTGGCCGGGTCCACGTCCCGTACGGTCTCGACGAACCGGCGCTCCAGATGCTCGACCGAGTCGCAGTACAGCTCGTGCTCGTCGTCGTCGAGACCGAAGCTCTCGGGGATCCGCAGCAGATCGTCGCGCCAGGCTCCGTCGGGCTCGCGGGCGGCCGCCCGGCGGATCAGTGCGGAGAGGGCCCGGCGGTCCCTGGGCGAGAGGCGCCCGAGCAGATAGCCGGTGTTCTCCAGCCATTTGACGGCGGTGTCGGGGTCCAGGAGATCGTCGTCACAGGTGTCGATCGTGGTCACCAGATCGGCCAGCGTTTCGGCCAGCGCGTTCAGCAGCGCGTCACTCACGGAGCTCCCCTCCCGGTACGGAACCGACGGACCTTACCGCGCGGTAGGATCGCTCCGCCATGGAGATGAATGCTAATTACACTAGTTTTGTCGCGGTGGGCGATTCCTTTACCGAAGGCATGTCCGACCTTCTGCCGGACGGCTCCTACCGCGGCTGGGCGGATCTGCTCGCAGGCCGAATGGCCGCGCGCACTCCGGGATTCCGCTACGCCAATCTCGCCGTCCGCGGAAAGCTCATCGGCCAGATCGTCGACGAGCAGGTGCACGTGGCGGCGGCCATGCAGGCCGATGTGATCACGCTGGTGGGCGGGCTCAATGACACCCTGCGGCCCAAGTGCGACATGGGCAGGGTGCGCGGGCTCCTGGAGGAGGCCGTGGAAAAACTGGCGCCGTCCTGCCGTCAGCTGGTCCTGATGCGCAGCCCCGGCCGCAACGGTCCGGTGATGGAACGCTTCCGCCCCCGCATGGAGGAGCTGTTCGGTTACGTCGACGAACTGGCCGCCCGGCACGGTGCCCTGGTGGTGGACCTGTACGGCTCCGAAGTGCTCGGCGACCAGCGGATGTGGGACGTCGACCGGCTGCATCTGACGGCCGAGGGGCACCGGCGCGTCGCCGAGGCGGTCTGGCAGACCCTCGGGCACGCCGCGGAGGAGGACTGGCGAGCATTGCTGCCGCCCGCGGTGCTGCCGGGCTGGGCGGTGCGGCGGGTCGGCGACCTGCGGTTCGCACGCCAGTATCTGGGCCCGTGGGTCGCGCGACGGCTGACGGGGCGCTCATCGGGCGACGGCCGTCCGGCGAAGCGGCCCGAGCTGCTGCCGTACGAGGATCCGCGTTCGTAGTAAGCCACAAACCGGACCGGGGCGCTGGCCTGCGCAAACCGCCAGTAGAATCCGTACACGTGACAGCCAAGCCCCGCATCCCCAATGTCCTGGCCGGCCGCTACGCCTCCGCGGAGCTGGCCGTCCTGTGGTCCCCCGAGCAGAAGGTGAAGCTGGAGCGTCAGCTCTGGCTCGCGGTGCTGCGCGCCCAGAAGGACCTCGGCATCGAGGTGCCCGAGGCCGCCATCGCCGACTACGAGCGGGTGCTCGACCAGGTCGACCTGGCATCGATCGCCGCACGCGAGAAGATCACCCGCCACGATGTGAAAGCGCGCATCGAGGAGTTCAACGCGCTGGCGGGCCACGAGCAGGTCCACAAGGGCATGACGTCCCGCGATCTGACCGAGAACGTCGAGCAGCTGCAGATCCGGCTCTCGCTGGAGCTGATGCGCGACCGCACGGTCGCGGTTCTCGCCCGGCTCGGCAAGCTCTCCGGTGAGTACGCCGAGCTGGTGATGGCCGGACGCTCGCACAATGTCGCGGCGCAGGCCACGACCCTGGGCAAGCGTTTCGCCACCGCGGCCGACGAGCTGCTCGTGGCGTACGGACGCCTCGAAGATCTGCTGGGCCGCTACCCACTGCGCGGCATCAAGGGCCCGGTCGGCACGGCGCAGGACATGCTCGACCTCCTCGGCGGCGACGCCGCGAAGCTCGCCGAGCTCGAGCAGCGCATCGCCGGGCATCTGGGCTTCGCGCACGCCTTCACCTCGGTCGGTCAGGTCTACCCCCGTTCGCTCGACTACGACGTGGTCTCCGCGCTGGTGCAGCTGGCCGCCGCGCCGTCCTCCGTCGCCAAGACGATCCGGCTGATGGCCGGTCACGAGCTGGTCACCGAGGGCTTCAAGCCCGGCCAGGTCGGCTCCTCCGCGATGCCGCACAAGATGAACACCCGCTCCTGCGAGCGCGTCAACGGCCTGATGGTCATCCTGCGCGGCTATGCCTCGATGACCGGCGAGCTGGCGGGCGACCAGTGGAACGAGGGCGATGTCTCCTGCTCCGTGGTGCGCCGGGTCGCGCTGCCGGACGCGTTCTTCGCCTTCGACGGTCTCCTGGAGACCTTCCTGACCGTGCTCGACGAGTTCGGCGCCTTCCCCGCCGTCGTCGCCCGCGAGCTGGACCGCTACCTCCCCTTCCTCGCCACCACCAAGGTGCTGATGGGTGCCGTACGGGCCGGGGTCGGCCGTGAGCTCGCGCACGAGGCCATCAAGGAGAACGCGGTCGCGTCGGCGCTGGCGATGCGGGAGCAGGGCGCCGAGCGCAATGAGCTGCTCGACAAGCTGGCCGCGGACGAGCGGATTCCGCTGGACCGGGCGCAGTTGGACGCGCTGATGGCCGACAAGCTGTCGTTCACGGGCGCAGCCGCCGACCAGGTGGCTGCCGTGGTCTCCCGGATCGAGGAGATCGTCAAGCAGCACCCGGAGGCCGCCGGTTACACCCCGGGGTCGATCCTCTGACCCCCGAGGAGCTGGAGGCCGCCCGCGATCGCATCGTTCCGGATGTGGTCGCGGGCGGGCTTTCCGTACTGTTCTGCGGTATCAACCCGGGCCTGATGACCGCGGCGACGGGCCATCACTTCGCCCGGCCCGGCAACCGCTTCTGGCCGGTGCTGCATCTGTCGGGCTTCACACCACGGCAGTTCAGGCCCGCCGAGCAGGAAGAACTGCTCGGGCATCGGCTGGGCATCACCAATGTGGTGGCCAGGGCGACGGCTCGCGCCGACGAACTGCGCGACGAGGAGTTCCGCGAGGGCGGACGGCTCCTGACGGCCAAGGTCGAGCGGCTGCGTCCACGATGGCTGGCGGTCGTCGGTGTCACCGCGTACCGAACGGCCTTCGGCGAGAAGAAGGCCAGGATCGGGCCTCAGGAGCGCACGATCGGCGGGACGAGGATCTGGGCGCTGCCCAATCCGAGCGGGCTCAACGCACACTGGACCGCGCAGACGATGGCTGAGGAATTCGGGCGGCTACGCAAAGCCGCGGAAGCGGACCGTTCGTAGCAGGAGAGTTCGCCGGACGCCGGTTCGCTCGGGGACGGCTTCTTTCTAGAGCGGGTCTATCTCGGTGACCACGGCCAGCAGCTGGAACCTGGACAGTCCCACCGCTATCCACCGGTCCTCGTTCCGCCACAGATGCAGCCATTCCATCTGCTCGCTGAGCCGGCGCCACGGGTCGGGCACCTCTTCGTCCCTCTCGACGCGCAGCCGCGTACTGGCGAGGCTGAACAGGTCCGGCTCGCCCCAGCGTCGTTCGAGTACGTTCAGCAGGGCGCCGTGCTCCTCGGCACGCTGGTCGGCCGCTGCGTCCCCGCCCTCGTCATCGTCCGCTCCGTCGCCGAACTGCCCGTTCAGCTCCGCTATGTGAAATCCGGGGCCTTCCGAGCCGACGTCCGACGGGCCGGGCTCCGCGGGGAACTCCCGGGAGCGCAGCAAGTCGATCGTGTCGAGGTGCTGTGCCGTGGTCATGCCCCCAGTAAACCGGCCCGCACTGACATTTGGCTGTCCGTCAGGCATCCCGGCGGCAAGGGCCCACCGCCACGCGCCCCAAGATTGCTCGCCGCCGTCGCGGCCAGCGAGTACGATCCGGGCACACACGCGCTCGGGCTGGGAGGACACACGGTGGGGCGGCTGACCGGCGGAGACCCGTCGCTGCTGCGGCGGATCAACTCCGCGGTGGTACTCCATGCACTGCGGGGCGCTGACTCCCCCACGCTCACAGATCTGACCCGGATCACCGGTCTGTCCCGGCCGACCGTCGAGGGCGTGATCGAGGGGCTCATCGAGGGCGGCCTCGTCGTCGAGAGCATCCCCGAGGAGGGCGGCACCCGCCGTCAGGGGCGCCCCGCCCGGCGGTTCAGGTTCCGTGCCGAGGCCGGTCATCTGCTGGGTGTCGAGATCGGGGCCCACCGGATCGCCGCCCTGCTGTCCGGCCTGGACGGGCGGATCATCGGCGCCGGATCCAGAGAGGTCTCGGAGACGGCCTCGGCGGACGAGCGACTTGAGCGGGTGCGGCAGGTCGTCGCCGACATCCTGCGCAGGACCGGCGTCGCCCGCAGCAGCCTGCGGGCCGTCGGGGTCGGCTCCCCCGGCATCGTGGAGGCCGACGGAACCGTACGGCTCGGGACCGCGCTGCCCGGCTGGACCGGTCTGGCGCTCGGCGAGCGGCTGCGCAGATCGTTCCGCTGCCCCGTGCTGGTCGAGAACGATGCCAACGCCGCAGCGGTGGCCGAGCATTGGAAGGGCGCGGCGACCGAGTCCGACGACATCGTCTTCGTACTGGCCGGGCTCAGCCCGGGTGCGGGCTCGCTGATCGGCGGACGGCTGCACCGCGGTTTCGGGGGTGCGGCGGGCGAGATCGGGGCGCTGCATCTGCTCGGCCGTGAAGTGACTCCCGAGAAGCTGCTGTCGACGACCGACGAGCCGCTGCATCCGCTGGACGAGCAGGCGGTCGCCGATGTCTTCACCCACGCCAAGCAGGGTGATCCGAGAGCGCAGGAGGCCGTCGAGCGGTTCATCCAGCGACTGGTTCACGATGTGGCGGCGCTGGTGCTGGCGCTCGATCCGGAGCTGGTGGTCATCGGCGGCTGGGCCGCGGGCCTCGACGGCGTACTCGATCCGCTGCGCGACGAGTTGTCCCGGTATTGTCTGCGCCCGCCGCGGGTGGCGCTGTCGCTGCTCGGCGAGGCGGCCGTGGCCACCGGTGCACTGCGTCTGGCGCTCGACCATGTCGAGGAGCAGCTCTTCGCCGTCGAGGGAACAGTGACGGCCCGCCGCTGAGCGCGAGCTCGGTGCGACGGGCCGTACGGGCCTTAGGTGCCCTGCGTAGCGCGAAGGGCGAGACTCAGGAGGCGCGGCGCTCCTGGTCGTGGTGGCTGATCTCCAGATCGCCGGAGTCCCCGAAGGTCAGCCGGCAGGTGTCGGCGCGGTAGGTGGCCACCGAGACGGCGGCGGTCCTGCCCTCGGAGAAGTAGCGCGTGGTGACGACCAGGACGGGCGCGCCCGGCAGCCGGTCGAGCTCCTTGGCATCGTCGGCGCGGGCCGAGCCCAGCTCCACCGCGCGGTCCTGCCCCTCGAACTCGAGGTGCTGTAGCTCACGCAGTACGGCGCGGGCCCTCGCGGGGCCGGACGGAGCGTCGATCGCGGACAGTTCGGGCACGGCGGAGGCCGGGATGTACAGGAGCTCGGCGGCGACCGGCTGACCGTGGGAGACGCGCAGCCTGCGGACGGAGTGCGTCTGTTCGTCGGCCTCGGTCTCCAGCAGTCGCGCGACCGCGGCCGGCGGGACGACCGTCTGGCAGTCGACGGACTGCCAGGAGTCCTGCCCGGCGCCCGGCCAGGCCTGCTCGGTGGTGGAGACGTCGACGCCCATGCGGGGCGGCGCGACGGTGGTGCCGACGCCGCGACGGCGCTGCAACCGGCCTTCCAGCTCCAGCTGTTCGAGGGCCTGACGGAGTGTGGCGCGGGCGACTCCGAAGCGAGCGGCGAGATCTCGCTCGTTGGGCAGGATCTCCCCCACCGAGAAATCGGAGTCGAGTGCTTCGCCGATCACGGTCTTGAGGTGCCAGTACTTAGGTTCCGGCACCGATTCGAGCTGCGTGGTCCCCACCCTGATCCTCCGCAATCGCCGTTCCAGCGGCGGCTATTCCGCGCCCTTGTTTATTAAAGGTTCCTGCACTAACTCTGCGACCATAGGACGGTACAACTACTTGGTCAAGACCAATCCTGCGGCCGTTACGCAGCGGAACCAGCTGGATTCGCAGGGCGTTCACAGGACGTTCGTACCGCGTGACACACCCGCAGCAACAGACCCCGTGGCCAGATCTGGACACGGGGTCTGACGTGCGAAAGGACGCTCTACTGCGGGGCCAGCGAAGTGAGCTTGTCGGGGTTGCGGATGATGTAGACGCACTGAATCCGACCGTCCAGCACCTCCACCTGGAAGACGGTGTCCGGCTTTCCCGCGGAGAGCACGAGGAGCGCGGGCGCACCATTGAGCTCGATGAAGCGGAAGTCCATCTCCGGGATCGGCTGCTGCGTCACGGCGAACAGGAAGCGTCCGACCTTGTCCGCGCTCTCCATGACCCGCAGCGGCGCCTTGGCCTTGCCGCCGCTGTCGCCCACCAGGCGCACGTCCGGCGCCAGCAGGTTCAGAAGCGACTCCAGGTCACCGCCGGTGGCGGCGGCCAGGAAACGCTCGGTGAGGTCGCGGCGTTCGGTGGGGTCGACGTCGTAGCGGGGCTTGCGCTCCTCGATATGGCGGCGGGCCCGGCCCGCGAGCTGCCGAACGGCCGCCTCGGACCGGTCGAGGGTGGTTGCGATCTCCGCGTACGGGAATCCGAAAGCCTCGCGCAGCACGAACACCGCGCGCTCCAGCGGCGACAGCGCCTCCAGCACGACCAGGACGGCGAGGCTGACGGATTCGGCGAGAACGGCCTGTTCGGCGGTGTCCGGGACGGTGTAACCGAAGTCGGTGGCGAGCGGTTCGGGCAGCCAGGGGCCGACATACGCCTCGCGCCGCGACTGTGCCTGGCGCAGCCGGTCGATGGCGAGGCGGGTGGTGATCCGTACGAGGTAGCCGCGCGGTTCGCGGACCTCGCTGCGGTCCGCGGCCGACCAGCGCAGCCAGGCCTCCTGCACCACGTCCTCGGCGTCGGCCACCCGGCCGAGCATGCGGTAGGCCACGCCGGTCAGGACGGGCCGGTGCTCTTCGAAGACGTCTGTCACGGTGTCGGTTGCCACGCCTCCATCCCAACCCACCGCGCAGTGCCTGTCCAGCCGGTCGGGGTGCGGTGCGCGACACAGCGTGCGGCCGCGTAGGCTCGCCCCCTTGAACTGGAAGCTACCGAACGGTAATTGTTACTGACAAGCCGTCTAAAACGTCTTCACGCGGGCGACACCAGGGAGCAGCAAGCAATGGCCGAGAAGATCGCGTTCTCCATCGAGTCCGCCCGCGGCAGCCGGGCGCTGTCCGTCACCTACGAGCGCGCGGGCAAGGGCGAGCCGCTGCTGCTGCTCCATGGAATCGGGCACCACTGGCAGGCCTGGGAGCCGGTCATGGGAATCCTGGCGGCGGAGCGCGATGTCATCGCCGTCGACCTGCCCGGCTTCGGCACGTCCCCCGCGCTGCCGGACGGTGTTTCGTACGACCTCGCCACCGTCGGCTCGGTCCTCGGCGCGCTGTGCGAGTCGCTGGCGATCGAACGCCCCCATGTCGCGGGGAACTCCCTGGGAGGACTGCTCGCCCTGGAGCTGGGCCGGGAAAAGCTCGTCCGGTCGGTCACGGCCCTGTCGCCCGCCGGCTTCTGGTCGCCGGGCGAGCGCCAGTACGCCTTCGGGATGCTGCTCACCATGCGACGGGCGGCCCAGGTGATGCCGCTGCCGCTGATCGAGGGGCTGTCCCGGTCGACCGCCGGTCGGGCGGCGCTGACCAGCAGCATCTACGCCCGGCCCGGGCGGCGATCACCTGAGGCGGCGGTCGCGGAGACCCTCGCCCTCCGCGAGGCCACCGGTTTCCACCAGACGCTCGCCGCCGGCCGCGACGTCCTGTTCACCGATGATGTGCCCGATGTGCCGGTCACCATCGGCTGGGGCACGCGGGACCGGCTGCTGCTGCGCCGCCAGGGCATCCGCGCCAAGCACGTCATCCCCGCTGCCCGGCTGGTGCGACTGCCCGGCTGCGGCCATGTCCCCATGAACGACGATCCCGCGCTGGTCGCCCGCGTGATCCTGGACGGCAGCCGCTGACCGTCTGTTGAACACGCCCGAGCCGAGTGCCGCGCCCACCCCGACCAGCACACCGCCCGCCGCCTGGGGCGCGCCGAACGAGCCCGTCCCGACGAGCGGCGCGCTCAGGGCGGCGGCGACGGGGATCAGTCCGGAGAACAGCGTGGCGCGCTCGGCGCCGATGCGCTGAACACCCATGTACCAGGTGACGAATCCGACGACCGTGACGACGGCCGCCTGCCACAGCAGTGCGAGCGTCTCCGTCTGCCCCGGCGCGCGCACAAAGCCCGCGCCGTCGAGGACGAGGCCGATGACCGTGGATTCGACGGCGGCGATGCCGCAGACCGTGGCGGTGAGCAGTTTGGGGCCGAGCGGGCGCAGCACCGGAGTGGCCAGTACGGCGAAGCCGACCTCACCCGCCAGCGCCCCCACCGACCACACCATGCCGAGCAGGTCGGTACGGCCCCACCCCTGGACGGTGAAGGCCCCGGCCGCCACCAGCAGCGCTCCGTACAGAACGGGCCGGGCGGGCCGTCGGCCGTCCAGCAGCGGTACGAGCACGGCGACGATGACGGGCGCGCAGCCGACGAACACGCCCGGCACAGCAGGCTCCGAGGTGCGTTCCGCGGCCAGGATCGCCAGATTGAATCCGACCATGCCGACGGCGGCGAGCACGGCCAGACGTACCCACTGCGACCGGCCGAGGGCCCGCAGCGGCGCGAGCGCGGCCCGGCCGCCGAGCAGCGGCAGCAGGAGCAGACAGGCCAGGGCGTAGCGCAGCGCCTGACCACCCGCGTACGGATAGTCCCCGAGGACGCTGTTGGCGGTGAAGGAGGCGCCGACGAGGACGTAGGCGAAGCTGACGAGCAGCGCCCCGCGCAGGGAATTCGCGTTCATGTGGCGACGCTATGGATCGGGGCGGTCCCGGTTAAGGTCCACTTCCATGACGTCATCGGGGACCACTTCGGCCGCGGGCGGATCTTCACGCGGTGAGGCCTGGAACACCGCATGGGAACTGCTGCTGCCCGCGGCCGCCGCCCCGGCACGGCAGCGCGGGCGGGCCCTGCAGTCGGCGCTGCGCGACGCCGTGCGGTCCGGACGGCTCGCGGCGGGCACCCGGCTGCCGTCGAGCCGCGAGCTCGCCGCGGATCTGGGCGTCTCCCGTGGCCTGGTCACCGAGGCGTACGAGCAACTGACCGCCGAGGGGTATCTGCGCAGCGACCGGGGCTCGGGCACCTGGGTCGGCGACGCCACGCGCCCGGCTGTGCGCGGGGCGCGGGACCTGGCACCGCGTGCGCCCGGCGCTCTGGTGGACTTCCGTCCAGGGACGCCGGATCTCTCGCTCTTCCCGCGCGCCGCGTGGGCCGCCACGCACAAGTCGGTGCTCGCGCGGCTGCCGCACCGGGCCCTGGGCTATCCCGATCCGCGCGGACTGCCTGAACTGCGCACCGCGCTGGCCTCGTTGCTCACCCGGCGGCGCGGCGTGGTGGCCGATCCGGAGTCTCTGGTGGTGTGTTCGGGTGTCGCGCAGGCGATGACGCTGCTCGGATTCGTCCTGCACGGCCACGGCCTGCGGACGGTGGGTGTCGAGGACCCGGGCAGTCCCGACCACGGGTCGCTGTTCGCTGCGGCCGGGCTGAGCACGACGGCGCTGCCGCTGGACGGCGAAGGGCTCACCACCGGGCCGCTGGAACGGTCCGGTGTCCGTGCCGTGGTGACCACTCCGGCCCACCAGTTCCCGACCGGAATCGCCTACTCCGCGAGGCGTCGCACCGAACTCCTCGACTGGGCACGGTCGGTGGACGGCCTGATCGTCGAGGACGACTACGACGGCGACTTCCGCTACGACCGCGCACCTGTCGGAGCTCTGCAGGGGCTCGACCCCGACCGCGTCGCCTACACGGGCTCGGTCAGCAAGTCACTGGCTCCGGGGCTTCGGCTCGGCTGGCTGGTGGTGCCCGGCCGCCTGGTGGACGAGGTGGTCGAGCGCAAACGCACCATGGATCTCGGCAACCCCGCCCTCGACCAGGCGCTCCTTGCGGACTTCGTCGACCGCGGCGGCTACGACCGGCAGTTGCGCCGCTGTCAGCGCGCCTACCGGGAGCGGCGGGACACCCTTGTCGCGGCGCTCGCGGAGCAGTTTGCGGGCTCGGAGGTCAGCGGCATCGCGGCCGGGCTGCACATCATCGCGACGCTCCCGGAGCGCTATGGCCCCGGCCCCCGGTTTGTTGATCGCGCGGCCGCGGCCGGTGTCGCGGTGCGCCCGCTGGCCGACTACCGGGTGGCGAGCGCCGAGGACAGGGGCGTACGTCTGGTCATCGGGTACGCGCAACTGTCGCCGTCCGACATCGTGCGCGGGGTGCGCCTGATGGCCGAAGCGGCAATGCCGTAGGGCGCGTTGTTCACTCGGGGTTCGCGTTGCGGCCGTGGCCGGGCGCTAGGCATGGCTCGGAACACCCGCCCGACCTGCCCCAGGAGGCCCAGCGATGTCGCACAGCCCGCGGAGTTCGTCCCCCGACCGCCGTTCCGTACTGCGTGGCACGGTCGCCGCGTCGGCGGCGCTGGCACTGCCCACGCTGGCAGCCGCCCCCGCACTGGCGCTCTCCGGCCGCCCCGGCGCCGCCTGGGGTGTGCAGACCGGCGATGTCACCTCCTCGTCCGGCCTGGTGTGGGTCCGCTCGGACCGGCCCGCCCGGATGATCGTCGAGACCTCGGCCACGGACTCCTTCCGGCACACGCACCGCTGGCACGGCCCCCTGCTCGGGCCCGGCACGGACTTCACCGGTACGACGTCGCTGCGCGGCCTGCCCGCGGGCGAGCAGGTGCACTACCGGGTGACGCTGGCCGACCCCGACGACCCGCGGCGCACGGGCGAGCCGGTGTACGGAACGTTCCGTACGGCTCCCTCGAAGCGCCGAGAGGGTGTCCGTTTTCTGTGGTCGGGCGACATCGCGGGCCAGGGATGGGGCATCAACCCGGACGTCGGCGGCTTCCGCGCGTACGAGGAAATGCGGCGCCTGGACCCGGACTTCTTCCTGTGCAGCGGTGACACGGTCTACGCGGACGGTGTGATCCAGCCGAGCGTGACCCTGCCGGACGGGCGGATCTGGCGCAACATCACCACCGAGGAGAAGTCCAAGGTGGCGCAGAGGCTGGCCGACTTCCGCGGCAACTTCCGCTACAACCTGCTCGACGAGAACGTCCGGCGCTTCAACGCACAGGTCCCCACCGTCGTGCAGTGGGACGACCACGAGGTGCGCAACAACTGGTACCCGGGCCAGATCCTCGACGATGTGCGCTACACCGAGAAGAACGTGGATGTGCTCGCCGAGCGCTCGATGCAGGCCTTCAGCGAGTACTTCCCGATCTCCACGCTCCCCTCGCAGGGCCGCGACGGCCGTGTCCACCGAGTGGTGCGCTACGGCCCGCTGCTCGACGTCTTCGTCCTCGACATGCGTTCGTACCGCAATGCCAACTCACCCGGCCGGCAGGCCGACGACACCCAGGGCATCCTCGGCGCCGAGCAGCTCGCCTGGCTGAAGCGTGAGCTGTCGCGCTCGCGTGCGGTGTGGAAGGTGATCGCCGCCGACATGCCGCTCGGCCTGGTCGTGCAGGACGGCGCGACGGACTTCGAGGCCGTGGCGCAGGGCGATCCCGGCGTGCCTCTCGGCCGTGAGCTGCAGATCGCCGAGCTGCTTCGTTTCATCAAGCACTGCCGGATCACGGGCACGCTCTGGCTCACGGCGGATGTCCACTACACCTCGGCGCAGCACTACGCGCCCGAGCGGGCGGCCTTCAAGGACTTCGCGCCGTTCTGGGAGTTCGTCTCGGGTCCGCTGGCCGCGGGCGGCTTCCCGGCCAACGCCCTCGACGGCACCTTCGGGCCCGAGCGTGTCTTCGTGCGGGCGCCGGAGCGCGCCAATGTCTCGCCGATGGAGTCCCCGCAGTACTTCGGGGAGGTCGACATCGACGGCGGCAGCGGCGAGCTGACGGTGCGGCTGCGGGCCGAGGGCGGGACGGTTCTGTTCAGCAAGGTGCTCCAGCCGGGGCGGGTGGGGCAGTAGTACGCGCGCGCTGCCTTGAATCAGGGAGCCGAACAGTCCACGCCAGAAACGGAGAAAACCAGCCGATAGCGACCCAGATCCGGGCTTAACCCATCAGTCACAAAGCGTTCGTGATCACGCAACACCATTCGGTCACAGTGATGCCATGACTGATGTGACTTCTGCGAAGACCGCCCGCCGTCCACACCACTGGCGTCGGGATCTCGTCGAGTTGGCGGCCATGTTCACCGCCGTGGCCGTCGCCGATGCCATCGCCAACATGGTCGGGCACGGGCCCGACGGCCCGTTCCTGCTCATCGCCTCGGCCGTGGTGCTCATCGCCACGGCCGCCTTCCACACATGGTGGGCACGACGCCACAGCCACGCCCCTCCGGCGCTCACGTCCGATACCGCCGGAGGGGCGCAGGAAGGCGGCGTGACCGAGCTCGGGGCTCGGGGCGGCGAGCTGCTGGAGACCTCGCTGTGGCGGATGCGTACCACCGTGCGGGACACCCCCGGCAGCCTCGCCGCGCTGTGCACCGCCCTCGCCCGGCACCGGGTGGACATCCTGACCCTGCAGACGCACCCGCTCGCCGAGGGCACGGTGGACGAGTTCCTGCTGCGTGCCCCCACGTCCCTCCAGGCCCAGCAGCTGACCCGGGAGATCTCGGCGGCGGGCGGCAGCAGCACCTGGATCGAGCGCGCCGACGCCCACGATCTCGTCGACACCCCGACCCGGGTGCTCGGCCTCGCCACCCGTACCGCTCTGGACGCGGCCGAACTGCCGCTTGCGCTGCGCCAGTTGCTCGGCCGCTGCACGATCCACTCGCTGCCCGCCGTCAGCCTGTCCGGCCGGCCCACGGGCGAGACGCCTCCCGTCGAGGGCGTGCTGGAGGAGACGGTGATGCGGCTGCGCGACCCGAACGGCGGCGCGATCACCGTCGAGCGGCCCTATCTCCCCTTCACGCCCACGGAGTTCGCCCGGGCGCGGGCCCTGGTCGAGCTGGACGCCCGCCTCGGCCCCCGCGTCCCGCGCAGCGAGGACGTCCTCACCCTCCCCGAGGGCAATGAGATCACCGTGCGCCGCGTCGACCAGGGCGATGTCCCGGCAGCGAGGGCCATGCACGACCGCTGCTCCGACCGCACCCTGAGCCTGCGCTACCACGGCCCGATCGGCGACGCCGACCGCTATCTCAACCATCTGCTCAGCCCGCGCTTCGGCCGCACACTCGCCGTGCAGACGACCTCCGGCAAGCTCGTCGCCCTCGGTCATCTGCTGTGGGACGGCGACGAGACCGAGGTCGCCCTGCTCGTCGAGGACGCCTGGCAGCGCCGGGGCATCGGCGCGGAGCTGCTCGGCCGACTGGTCGACCTTGCCGTCGAAGCAGGCTGCGAGAGCGTCTACGCCGTGACCCAGTCGTCCAACACCGGCATGGTCGCGGCCATGCGCGGCCTCGGGCTGCCGCTCGACTTCCAGATCGAGGAGGGCACCCTGGTGATCACCGCCCGACTGGACGCGACTGCCGTACGCCCCCGCGCTCGCTTCGAACAGGCTGAGCGCTGAGGGCCTCGGTCAGATCGCGCCACAGATCCTCGACGTCCTCGAGCCCGACCGACAGCCGCAGCAGCCGGTCGCTGACGCCCGCCGAGCGCCGGTCTCCCTCAGCCACGATGCGGTGGCTGATGGAGGCGGGGTGCTGGATCAGGGTGTCGACGCTGCCGAGACTGACGGCCGGGGTGATCAGCCGTACGCCCGCGATCACCGCGTGCGGGTCGCCGTACACCTCGAAGGAGACCATTGCACCGCCGATCCGCGGATAGTGGACGCGGGCGACGCGCGGGTCGGCCGCCAGGCGGCAGGCCAGGTCGGCGGCGGTGGTGGAGGCGGCCCGCACCCGTACCGGCAGGGTCGACAGTCCCCGAAGCAGCAGATATCCGGCCATCGGGTGCAGAACACCTCCGGTCGCAAAGCGCACCTGGCGCAGCTTGCCCGCGAACTCCTCGTCGCAGGCCACCACTCCGCCCATCACATCGCCGTGCCCGCCCAGATACTTCGTGGCACTGTGCAGCACGAGCCGGGCGCCGTGCTCGACCGGCCGCTGGAGCACGGGCGTGGCGAAGGTGTTGTCGACGAGCAGCGGCACGGAGCCGCAGGCGTGGCGCACGGCCCGCAGATCGACCTCCGCCAGCGTCGGGTTCGCGGGCGTCTCCACCATCACCAGGCCGGTGTCCGGCCGGATCGCCTCGGCGATGCCCGCCGGGTCGGTCCAGGTCACCTCGGTGCCCAGCAGCCCGGCACCGAGCAGATGGTCGCTGCAGCCGTACAGCGGACGCACCGCGACCACATGGCGCAGGCCCATGCTCGCCCGTACCAGCAGTACGGCGGTGAGGGCCGCCATGCCGCTGGCGAAGGCGACCGCGCTCTCGGTCCCCTCGAGCCTGGCCAGGGCGGTCTCGAAGCGGGCGTTGGTCGGGTTGTCCAGCCTGGCGTAGACGGGCGGCCCCTCCAGGCGCGCTCCGGTGGCGGCGAACTCGTCGATCCGTTCCGCTTCGCCTGCGGCGTCGTAGGAGGGGTAGGTGGTCGACAGATCCAGCGGCGGGGCATGCAGACCGAGCTGCGCGAGATCCTCGCGTCCGGCGTGGACTGCTTCGGTGGCCAGCGCCCGGGGTGGGTGGGCGGCGAAGGCTGCGTTCTCCATGCCCGCACTGTGAACACCCACCGGCAGGTCTTGGCCATGGCCCGTGTTACGTTCGGCAAATGGCTGAAACTGTCGCTCTCGACCCGGTGGATCTTCACATACTCCGGCTCCTGCAGAACGACGCCCGGACCACCTACCGCGATCTGGCGGCGGAGGTCGGAGTCGCTCCTTCCACGTGCCTTGACCGGGTGGCGAGGCTGCGCCGCTCCGGTGTGATCCTCGGGCACCGGCTGGCCCTGGACCCGGCCCGGCTGGGGCGGGGACTGGAGGCGCTGCTCTCCGTACAGGTCCGTCCGCACCGGCGTGAACTGATCGGTCCGTTCGTCGAGCGCATCCGGGCTCTGCCCGAGTCCCGCGCGCTGTTCCATCTCACGGGCCCGGACGACTACTTGGTGCATGTGGCCGTGGCGGACACCGCGGATCTGCAGCGACTTGTGGTGGACGAGTTCACCTCCCGGCGCGAGGTCGCCCGGGTCGAAACACGGTTGATCTTCCAGCAGTGGGACTGCGGCCCGCTGCTGCCTCCTCAGACAGGTGGCTGACAGGCCGCTGGGACTCGATGATGGTGACGCGGAGGCCCCACTCGTATGAGGATGTGCCCATGTCAGTCACCCTCAGCAGCCAGCTGCCCCGCCAGGTCGCCGACGCCTACGTCGACGCACTCATCGAACTCGATCCGACGATTGGCACATATCTCGGGGTCAAGGAGAGCTCGGGTCTCCTTCCCGACTACTCCCCCGCAGGTCAGGAGGCATTCGCCGGGCTCGCACGCGAGACGCTGGCCAGGCTCGACCAGGCGGAGAAGCTGCCGGGTGCCGAGAACGACGCCGAGCGGCGCTGCGGGCGGCTGCTGCGGGAGCGTCTGACGGCCGAACTCGCTGTTCACGAGGCTGATGAGGGTCTGCGTACGGTGAGCAATCTGCGCTCACCGGTGCATACGGTGCGCGAGGTGTTCACCGTGACGCCCACGGAAACCGATGAGGACTGGGCAGCAATCGCGCGGCGGCTTCGTGCGGTGCCGCACGCGCTGGAGGGTTACCGGGCCTCGCTGGAACTGGGTCTGGAGCGCAAGCTCCTGGGCGGCCCACGTGCCACGCAGACGAATATCGGCCAAATCACGGAGTGGATCGGCACGGACCGGAGCTGGTTCGACGACTTCGTCGCGGACGGCCCCGCCACGCTCCGCACCGAACTCGACGCCGCGGCCCGCTCGGCGACCGAAGCCCTGACCGAGCTGCGCGACTGGATGCGCGATGTGTACGCACCTGCCGTGGCGGACGCGCCCGACACGGTCGGGCGCGAGCGCTACGCCCGCTGGTCGCGCTACTTCAACGGCACGGACCTCGATCTCGACGAGGCGTACGCATACGGCTGGTCCGAATACCACCGGCTGCTGGCCGAGATGAAGACCGAGGCCGACAAGATCCTTCCGGGCGCGGGCCCCTGGGAGGCGCTCGCGCACCTCGATGTGCACGGCGAGCACATCGAAGGCGTCGAGGAGGTACGGGTCTGGCTGCAGAAGCTGATGGACGAGGCGATCGAGGCGCTGGACGGCACACACTTCGAACTCGCCGAGCGGGTACGGAAGGTGGAGTCCCGGATCGCTCCCCCGGGCGGTGCGGCGGCGCCCTACTACACCGGTCCCTCGGAGGACTTCACCCGGCCCGGACGCACCTGGCTGCCGACCATGGGCGAGACGCGCTTCCCGGTGTACGACCTGGTGTCGACCTGGTACCACGAGGGCGTGCCCGGCCACCATCTGCAGATCGCGCAGTGGGTGCATGTCGCGGACCAGCTCTCCCGCTATCAGGCGACGATCGGCGGCGTCAGCGCCAACGCCGAGGGCTGGGCGCTGTACGCGGAGCGGCTGATGGACGAGCTCGGGTTCCTGCCCGACCCGGAGCGCAGGCTCGGCTATCTGGACGCGCAGATGATGCGGGCGTGCCGGGTGATCGTGGACATCGGCATGCATCTGGAGCTGGAGATTCCGGCGGAGTCGCCCTTCCACCCGGGCGAGGTCTGGACTCCGGAGCTGGCGCAGGAGTTCTTCGGCGGTCACAGCGGGCGGCCGGCCGACTTCGTGGAGAGCGAGCTGACGCGCTACTTGTCGGTGCCGGCGCAGGCGATCGGCTACAAGCTGGGCGAGCGGGCCTGGCTGCTGGGCCGGGAGAACGCCCGCAAGGCGCACGGCGACGCGTTCGACGCGAAGGCGTGGCACATGGCGGCGCTGTCGCAGGGGTCGCTGGGGCTGGACGATCTGGTCGACGAACTGTCCAAGCTCTGACGACCCGTTCACATGGGCGGGTGAGGCGGCGGCCGGGCTCGGGGGCGAGACACCCCGCTGAGCCCGGCCGCCGGGTCGTCGTCGGGGTCATCTCCTTGACCTGGTAGCCCAGTTCGGCGAGAGCGATCAGCCGCTGAGAGGAGCCGAACGGAGCCGAACGACGGAGCCGTGCCGCTCCTTGACGATCTCCAGCTGGGCGGGGATACGGCGGCGCAGATCGGCGACATGGCTGACGATGCCGACGCTGCGGTCCCGTTCGCGCAGCGAGTCGAGGACGTCGAGTACCTCGTCCAGGGTCTGGTCGTCCAGGCTGCCGAAGCCCTCGTCGATGAAGAGGGTGTCGAGCCGTACGCCCCCGGCCTCGTCGGTGACGACATCGGCGAGGCCGAGCGCGAGGGCGAGTGAGGCGAAGAAAGTCTCACCGCCGGAGAGCGTCGCGGTGTCGCGTTCGCTTCCCGTCCAGGCGTCCACGACGTGCAGACCGAGCCCGGCGCGCTTGCCACCCGCTTTGGTGTCGCTGTGCACCAGGGTGTAGCGGCCGGACGACATGCGCTGCAGCCGGGCGGTGGCCGCGGCCGCGACCTGTTCGAGGCGGGCCGCGAGCACGTACGACTCGAGACGCATCTTGCGTTCGTTGTCGGCGGATGTGCCTGCGGTGAGCGCGGCGAGCCGGGCGATCCGGTCGTACTCCTCGCGCAGCGGGCCCAGCCGGAGTACTTCCGCCGCGGCCTGGCGGGACAGTCTCGCGAGCTCGGCGCACCGGTCGCGGGCGGCGGCGAGCGCGGACGCGGCGTCGCGCAGTGCCCGCTCGGCGTTGTCGTGGGCGGCGCGGGCGGCTTCCGGATCGGCGGGCGGATGCTCAGCGGCGCTACGGGTGTCCGCCTCGGCCAGCCGGTCGGCGACTGCGGCCGCCTCGGTCTGCCAGGCGTCGATGCGGTGCTGCAGGCCGCGCTGCTCAGCAACTGAGAGCAGCGCGGCGGCAGCGGCGCGCGGTGTGTCGAACCCGGCCCGGAACGCGGCGTCGGCCAGCCGGTCGTCGGCCTCCTTCAGCCGCTGCGCGGTGAGGTCGAAGGACCGCACGGACTCGGCTGCCCCGGCGAGCAGCCGCACCCTGCGCTCCAGCAGCGTGGCATGCTCGGCGACACTGGCCGCGCCACCCCGGGCCCGGACCAACTCGTTTTCCAGCGCCGCCTGTTCCCGGTCGAGACCTTCCCGCTGCGAGGTTCGCGCCGCGACCCGCCGCTCGGCCTGCTGCTGAGCGGCGAGCCGCCCTTCGTGCTCGCGCTCGGCGCGGTCGAGCGCCTCGCGCGCGTCGTGCATGCCGGAGGCGACGTGGTGCGCGTGACGGTACTCGCGCTCCAACTCCTCGACGAGGGTGAACAGTTCGGCGGCGTCAGGATCGGCGCCAGTGCCGGTGCCGGTCTCGTCCGGCGCCTCACCCGGACGACCAGCCGCAGCACCCTCGCCCCCTGCAGGTTCCGAACCCGGCGCCGGCGTCCGCGCCTCGTCCCTCGCCGTCGTGAACGTCTCGCGCACTACCGCCAGTTCGCGTTCCGTGTCCGTCTTGGCGGCGTCCGCTCGCCTGTAGTCCCGGTACGCCGCGTCCTCGGCCGCGCGGTCGACGTGTCCCGCGCCCGCCCGGGCCGGGGCCGGGTGGTCGGCCGAACCGCAGACCGCGCAGGCTTCGCCGGGGACCAGACCTGTGGCCAACTCCGCCGCGATGCCCCTCAGCCGGCGTTCCTTGAGGTCGAGCCAGCTCTCGCGGGCCGCGTTCGCGCGTTCGCGAGCCGTACGCAGCCGCTCCTTCATCTGCGCGGTGCGTGCCGCCAGTTCGTCCCGTTCGCGGGCTGCCCGCGCCCTGCGGCGCGCCGGTTCGAGCTTCCCCGCCAGGTGTTCCGCGCGCGTCGCCGCTTCCTGCGCGGCCGCGATCCGTTCCTGGCCGGTCCGCCGGACCCTGTCCCAGTCCGCCAGCCAGCTCGCCGCGTCCTGGAGCAGGTCTTCGTCCGCCCGAGCCTGACGGTCGAGGTCCGCCCGCTCGCGGGTGATCTCCGCGCTGCGCTGCTCCGCGCGCCGGGCGGCTTCCAGGCCGCCCAGGTCCTGGCGCAACTTCCGCTCCAGGGCGGACAGCTGCTCCGCTCCCGCGTCCTTGAGCTCGGGCGGCAGCCCGCCGCGCGCCCGGTCGCGGTCGGCGTGCGCGGCGCGGTGTTCTCGCTCGGCGTCGTCCCGCAGCCTCAGCGCGGGTTCGACGAGCTCCGCCTTGCGGGCCCGTTCCAGCGTGGCCTGGTTCTGGTCCCGCTCGGGGCGCCGCGCCTCCACGGCCTCGCGCCGCTGCCGTGCGTCCGCGTATCTCGTCTGCAGCCTGGCCAGTTCGCGCTCGGCGTCCAGGGCGTGGCGGGCGGCCGCCTGCCGGCTTTCCGCCGCGGCCAACGCGCAGTCGCCGATGCCCAGAGTCTCCCGGGCACCCGCGCGGGCGACGGCCGCCCACTCCAGGACGGCCGTGGCGAGTCCGGGATCCCCCGGCTGCTGCCGGGGCGGCGGCCAGTCCCCCGCCGTCGCGCCCGCGGCCTGCTCCATCCGGTGGGCGATCGCGAGCAGCCGCTCGTCACCGGCCCGCACCTGCTGTTCGGCTCCGCGCCGCCTGTCGGCCAGGCGCTCCTCGACCGCGGCGAAGCGGCGGGTGTCGAAGAGCCGCCCGAGCAGCCTGCCGCGCGCCTCCGCGTCGGCGCGCAGGAAGCGGGCGAAGTCCCCCTGCGGCAGCAGCACCACCTGGCAGAACTGGTCGCGGCTCATCCCCAGAAGCTGCGCGATCTCCTCGCCGATCTCCTGGTGGGAACGGCTCAGCGCCTTCCACGCGCCTTCCTTGGCGTCGTATTCGCGCAGCCAGCTCTGGGCCCGTTCGGTCGTGAAGCCCTGCCCGTTCTTCTTGGGGCGGGGCTGGGCGGGCCGCCGCCGGATCTCCAACCGCCGTCCCGCCACGGTCAGTTCGAGGCAGACTTCGGTGAAGGTCCCGGCCGTCGCATGGTCGCTGCGCAGCGAGGCGCCCGGACTCTGCCGCGCGCCCGGCACCGCCCCGTACAGCGCGAAGCAGACGGCGTCGAGGACGGATGTCTTGCCCGCTCCGGTCGGGCCGTGCAGCAGAAAGATCCCGGCCTCGGAGAGCTCGTCGAAGTCGACTTCCTGGGCGGCTGCGAAGGGACCGAAGGCGGTGAGGCTCAGCCTGTGCAGTCTCACCTGGCCACCTCGCGCACGCCGTCGTCCACCCGTACGTCGTCGAAAGCACCGCGCAGGACGGTGCGCTCAAGTCCGTCGGGCCCGCTGCCGCCGCGCACATGGGCCACGAAGTCCTCGGCGATCTGCTGGTCGTCGCGTCCCTTCAGCCGCTGTGCGTACGAGAGGATCTCCTCCTTGTCGGAGCGCTCGGGCTCGAAGACCAGGCTGAGGGTGTACGGGAACCGCTCGGCCAGGCGCGCCATCGGCTCGGCCGGGCGGACGGCGTCGGTAATGGTGGCCTCGACGAACGACTGCTCGTGCGCTGCGAGGGCCGGGTCGTCGAGCAGTTCACCGAGCGGTCCGCGCAGCCGGGCGAGCGGCCGCGGCACGGGGCAGTCGATGCGCTCGGCCTCTATCTCGCCGTGCGCGCCGAGATCGATGAGCCACATCGTCTTGCGGTGGCTCGTCTCCGAGAAGGAGTAGGCGAGCGGCGATCCGGAGTAGCGCACGCGCTCGGTGATGGTCTGGCAGCCGTGCAGATGGCCGAGGGCGGCATAGTCGACGCCGTCGAAGACCCCGGCGGGCACGGCACATACGCCTCCCACGGTGATGTCCCGCTCGCTGTCGCTCTCCTCGCCGCCCGCCACGAAGGCGTGGGCGAGGACCACGGACCTGGTCCCCGGCTCCCGGGTCGCGAGGTCGGCGCGCACCCGCTCCATGGCCGCGCCGATGACGGACTCGTGGCCCGCCTTCTCCGTCCTGAACTCGTCCTTCACCAGGGCCGGTTCGAGATACGGCAGTCCGTAGCAGGCCACCTCGCCGTGCGCGTCACTCAGCAGCACCGGTGTCGCGCACCCGGCCGGGTCGGTCCGCAGATGGATCCCGGCGCGCTCGATCAGCCCCGCCCCGACACCGAGCCGGCGCGCCGAGTCGTGGTTTCCGGAGATCATCACGGTCGGCACTCCGGCTGCGGAGAGCTGGTGCAGCGCGCGGTCGAACAGCTCGACGGCGGCGAGCGGCGGCACCGCCCGGTCGTACACATCTCCCGCGACCAGTACCGCGTCCACGTCGCGATCGCGCACCGTCGCCACCAGGTGGTCGAGGAACGCCGCCTGGGCGTCGAGCATGCTCACCCGGTGGAGCGAACGCCCCAGGTGCCAGTCCGACGTATGCAGGAATCTCATGATCCCCGAGAGTATCGGTGGGGTCTGACATCACGGGCGGCTTCAGGCGTCTCCATACGCCTCGCCCCTCAGCTCCAGTCCCGCCGTCCCCGCCGTGGCGTCGGCCAGCCAGCCGCGGAAGGCGTCCACATCGGCGTCCGGCAGCCCGATCTCGATCGTCACTGCCTCCCCGTACCGCACCTCGCGCACCGTGCGTCCGGTCGCCCGCAGATCGTTCTCCAGCTTGCCTGCCCGCTGGTGGTCGACGGTGACGGTGGCCAGCCGGAACCGCTGCCGGGTGATGGTGCCCAGCGCGTCCAGGGCCTCGCCCACGACTGAGCCGTACGCCCTGATCAGCCCGCCCGCGCCGAGTTTCACACCGCCGTAGTACCGGGTCACGACGGCGACGGCATAGCGGACATCACGCCGCATCAGCATCTGCAGCATGGGCACACCCGCCGTGCCGCCGGGTTCGCCGTCGTCGCTCGCCTTCTGTACGGAGGCATCGGCGCCGATGACGTACGCGAAGCAGTTGTGCGTGGCGGTCGGGTGCTCCTTGCGGATGCGTGCGACGAAGGCCTGCGCCTCCTGTTCGGTCGCGGCGGGCGCGAGCGCGCAGATGAAGCGCGATCTGTTGATCTCGGTCTCGTGCACGCCCGCGCGGGCGACCGTCCGGTACTGCTCCTGCATCCGGCCACCCTATGCGCCTGCGAAGGACAAGAGCGCGCAGGGAAGCGGAGGCGAGGGAGGCGGAGGGGAATGCTCCGCGCGGGCCGCCCGTTGTCAGATGCATGTACGCAGACGCAGAGACGATCCGCAGGATCCTTACCTCCACGGGCGACACCTGGGCGGTCGTCGGCCTGTCGAACAACCAGTCACGGGCGGCGTACGGGGTCGCCGACGTCCTCCAGCGCTACGGCAAGCGCATCGTCCCGGTGCACCCCAAGGCCGAGACGGTGCACGGCGAGCAGGGGTACGCGACGCTCGCGGACATCCCCTTCGACGTCGACGTGGTCGATGTCTTCGTCAATTCGGGCCTCGCGGGACCGGTCGCGGACGAGGCGGCGGCGATCGGCGCGAAGGCGATCTGGTTCCAGCTGGGCGTGATCGACGAGGACGCCTATGAGCGCACCCGCGCGAGCGGCCTGGACATGGTGATGGACCGCTGCCCGGCGATCGAGATCCCCCGGCTGGGCTGACGAGGGCGCGGCCCGACACCGGACCCGGCAAGGGAGAACGTGGGAAAGCACGGGGACTCTTGGGAGCACACGGGTTGTGCGGGTATGTGCCGAGCCTGGGCACGCGCCGATACGGGAATCCATCTCCGGGAGGCACCAGTTGGGGTAACTGTTTCGGACCCAGGACAGCCGGGATCTGGCCGTCGAATTGCACGGGTTAAGGTCAGACCGGTGCTTGTCGAACGCCTCACCATCGCGACCGGCTTCCAACGCGCGCACGGCGGGGTCGATGCCGGTACACGCGGGTATATCCCGAGTGCTCGTCCTGGATCCGGCGGGCGAGCGAGCTCCTGCCGAGGGCAGAGTGCGTGCCGCTGAGGTAGAGCAGAGGAAGCGGCGCCACCGGATGTCGAAGGCGTCGTCGCTCGGGCTGGGTGGCATCCGGTCGTAAACGTTGCGGGCCTTGCGGATGCGGCGGCGCGTTTCCACCGCATCCGACAGAATGCTCATCACATCGCCACCCTGCCGACTGCGAGGACGATGTATGGAAACGGACTCCATGGACACCCGGCTGACGAATTTATGCGTCGACGACAGGTCGATCAGACTCGACTGCACGAGTGAATGGCTGCGGACGCACCGGAACCGTCTGTCGGTATGCGGAATCCATTTGGCGACTCCTGAGGAGGTGGCGCACGGAGGGTTCCCTGAGCACGCGATCGTCCCAGATGCTCCTATCCCTTTGGCAACCGAGCACCTCGAGGCCATCATGCAGTTCGTGGCGGCTCCCGAAACACCTGCCGGCTTGTGCCTTGGCTTCGGGAGGCTGCCCTGCTCTGACCGGCTGGTGAGAGATGCCGCGGAAGAGGCCGCCCAACTGGACTTTCTCCCGCACCACGGCTCCCGGTATGCACTGGGGCCGCATTCGGGACGACTGGTGGATGTCCTCACGGCCCGGCCCGGCACGCGGACGACCACGGTGGCCGACCCTCGCATCGAACGGTACTCGGAGTCCATCCGGACCCGCCGTGTCGGCATGCATTACGACAACGCATGGACAAGCGGCGGCGAGGGCGAACGTTATGCGCGCAGCGTTCGCGTCGCATCGGCCGATCGGCGCATCATTCACAACATGGGGCCCGGCACCCGCTCAATTGTTGTGGCACTGAACATGTCGTGCCTGCATCTGTCTGACCGGGTGAGTCCTGGCAACGGCGAGGACATACCAACTTCCAAGAATCTCCGAGACTTCCTGGTCGAGCACCCGGACGAGGCGTCAAGGATCGTTTGCCTCGTCTGGACGATCGAAGTCGGAGAACTCGTGGTCCTGCCCGCCGGAATCGCAATGCACGACGGATCGATGGAAGGGCATCGGGACACGTCTCGTGCCCTTGTTTTCGCAGGGAAGTTTCCCCGTCGCGCATTCTCCGACATGTGAGGATCAGGCACCTGCCCGGCTCCAGGTCTGGTTCATCGACTGGAACTTGTGAAAGACGAGGCCACCGACGGGGAGGGCATTGGCACCGCTCCTGCATATCGGCCGCAGCAGCCACTCGAGACGTTCCGCGTGGGCCAGGATGGTCTCTTCGAGGCTCATGTCCGGATC
Source organism: Streptomyces sp. NBC_01481 (assembly GCF_026339995.1). GTDB lineage: Bacteria > Actinomycetota > Actinomycetes > Streptomycetales > Streptomycetaceae > Streptomyces. Next base: position 340,526 of record NZ_JAPEPT010000006.1, read on the forward strand.
GGGTTCAGAGATCATGGTCGACATAACAGCGCTCCTTCGATCTTCGCCTGATGAAGATTTCGACAGTAGGACGTCTCGGTGCCATCGAGTCGACCCAGCTCGAAGTACTTGTTCGCCGGCCAACTTCCGCCGCAGACCGCGGCGTAGCGGCACTTCCGACGGCACGCGTCCACACCGGCGAGCGCCTCACGGACCCACTCCACGGCACCGGCCCGGGTGAGCAGATCCTCGAGGGGGTGCTTCAGCACGTTGCCAATGGTGAACAACCCGTGCCGTGGATGGCCGAAGCCCGCGAGGTCCGGAGACATGACGGCCACCTCCCCGTCGTAAGAGATGGTCGGAATGGGCTCTACAGGAATGTCCAGGATTCCTGCTGCAGTGATGCCTGATCGCACCGCGTCATAGCAGTTCGCCACCGATTCGAGCTCCCGCAGCCGCACCACAGGATTCGCCCGCCACTGCGCGAAGAGTTCAGCGAAGAACGCCACCCATTCGCTTCTGGTCGCTCGCGACGGGGCACGGTGCGAGCCCTTCGCCTCCTCAGGAAGGATTCCGAGCTGTTCCGCCCCGAGGTCGCATGCATGGGCGTATATGGATCGAGCAGCCTCCGGCGAGGGATCACGCAGCACGGACAGCACGTCAAACGGAATCCTTCTGCGCACCAGCACCGCGATCCCCGCCGCTATTCTCCGCCCGGCTGGTGCACCCGCTCGTGTGACACGGCCCAGGTTCATGGCCTCGGGGCCGTCCACGCTGACGGATATCTGGACGCGATACCGGTCGAACAGGTCGCACCAGGCGTCGTCGATCAGGGTGGCATTCGTCTGGAACCGATGGACTGTGCCGGGGAGCCACACGGAAAGCAATTCCTCGAACTTTCGAACGCCTAACGTGAGCGGCTCGCCCGCGTGCCAGAGGACTTCCACGCGATGGCCGGAGTCGCTCCAGCGTGCTGCCGCCTCTGCGGCGGCACGGTTGACGGCAGCCGGCATGTCCAGGCGCTTTTCCCGATCTGGTAGATAGCAGTATCTGCAGTCGAGATTGCATAACGTCGTGGGCTGCATCACCATCAAGGACGGCCGCATACCAAGAGTTGCCCCGCTCTCCTCTTCGGACGCCGAACGCACGCGCACGCTCCTGGGGGCCGTCCTACGGGTGCCTTTCCATGCAACAGCGGCGCCGCAACCCTGTCAATGGCACCGGCGTTGAGCATTTCCGGATCCGAGGCGTCCGCTTCTTCACTGTTATGGACAGGCCTTGACGCGCCCCGGTATCATAAAACCCCACACTCAGAGGATTATTGTGGCGCATGACAGATCGAAATGATCCACATCCCTTGAGCGGCACGCACAACGATCTTTCCGGTTCTGCAGACAACATCATCCAGGCGGGTCACATTCTCGGTGGCGTGCACTTTCACTCCGACCGGGCAAGACAGGCGACGGTACTCCGGCAGCTTCCCCCCGTGCCGACCCATTTCACCGGCAGGGCGGCGGAACTTGCTCGGCTTGAGGCGATCCTGGCGACTTCGGACGCGAGTGCGCAGCCGACCGTGGTGGTCTCGGCACTCGCCGGCGCTGCCGGAGTCGGAAAGACGGCCCTCGCGGTTCACTGGGCCCACACCCTGCGAGAGCGCTTCCCCGACGGCGATCTGTACATCAATCTCCAGGGCTATGACGTCGGCCCTCCGCTCTCGGCCCTCCAGGCCCTGGAGCATTTCCTCTTGAGTCTGGACGTGCCTCCGGAACGCATCCCTCAGGACCTGGGCGCCCGGACAAGTCTGTACCGTACGCTCGTCAGCAGGCGACGTCTGATCATTCTGCTGGACAATGTGCGCAATGCCGCTCAGGTGCGCCCCCTCCTTCCCGGCACATCGCCGTCCTTCGTGCTCGTGACCAGCCGCAGCCAGCTGTCCGGTCTGGTCGTCCGAGAAGGGGCTCAGCGGATCGTCATCGACTCGCTCGCCCCGGAGGAATCGATCGAACTGCTCCGCTCAATTATCGGCAGGCCCCGCGTAGATGCTGAACCCGCGGCCTCGGCCCAGCTGGCGGGCTCCTGCGTCCACCTCCCTCTGGCCCTGTGCATCGCCGCCGAGCAGGCAGTTGCTCGCCCGCATCTCTCCATCGAGGCACTGGCAGCGGAGGTTGAGTCCGGAAGCAGTCGACTGGATGCGCTGGCAACCAACGATGACGACGAGACAACGGCGGTCCGTGAGGTCTTCTCCTGGTCGTACCGCAACCTGTCCCCGACAGCCGCAAGGACGTTCCGCCTGCTCGGGCTGCCATCAGGGCCAGAGATCTGTGTTACCGCGACCGCGGCTCTTACCGGGCTCACGCCGACACAGGCCGCCCGCGTCCTGGCCGGGCTCGCCAGTTCACACCTGCTCGAGACAGTGGGACCCGATCGCTATCGGATCCACGATCTGCTTCGCGACTACGCCGCCGAGCGTACCTTGGCGGACGATGCCGAAGAGGATCGTGCGGCCGCCCTGCGGCGGCTCCTGACGTGGTATCTGTTCGCCGCTGAGGCAGCGGCGGCAGTGCTCGACGTCCGCCGGGGTGCCGCACCCTTCGACATGACGGTGGGCGACCGTCCCGACCCTGCGCTGACGATCGAGTTCCGCTCCAGCAGGGCGGCGACGGACTGGTGTGAGAGGGAGTTTCTCAATCTTCTCTCAGCCTGCCGCCAGGCCGCCGAGTTGGGCGAGGACGTCGTGGCTTGGCAGCTGCCCATCGCGCTTCGATCCTTCTTCCAGTTACGAAGTCCGACCACTGACTGGATCACGTCCACCGAGAAGGGTCTGGCTGCCGCTCGGCGTCTGGATGACAGAGCTGCAGAGGCGACTGTCCTAAGGACCTTGGGGGCCGCGCACTACTACTGCGGTCGGTACGAGGAGTCCTTGCAGCACAATTGCGAGGCCCTGGCGGTCTGCCGAGAGATCGGCGAGGACGAGGGCTGGTACCTGAACAGCGTTGGAGACGCTCTGGTGTCGCTCGGCCGCTTCGAGGAGGCGATCGACTGCCTGCGGCAGGCTCTGACCGCCTCCGAACGGAACGGCGATGCCTCCCTTACCGCTCACACTCTGGAGAACATCGCCCCCGCGTACCGCGCCTTGGGACGCGATGACAAAGCGATAGATTCGCTGCAGGAGTCTCTGAGGATTTTCCGGAACCTCGGCCGTGCATACGGTGAGGGGCTCGTTCTGGACAAACTTGCCGCTACGCATCTGTCCCTGGGTCGCTTCGATGAGGCGGTCGGCTGCGGCCGGCAGGCGCTCGATCTGCACACGAAAGTCGGAAATCGCCTGGGCGAGGCGAACACTTTGCGCGTTCTTGCCGACGCTTTCAAGAACATGGGCCAGCCCCTCGAGGCCCGAAACCACGGGCAGCGCGCGCTGGCGATACTCGAGGGCCTGGGGCACCGTGATGCGGCAGACGTGAGCCTTGAATTGTGCGCGGTCGATGGCGGGAGTCAGCAATAGCCGAACCAATACTGAGGCAGCGGACCGAGATTCGTTGGCTCGTTCGCCGGGCGTACCTCCCTCAGATACGCAGCGCCTGCGAGGAGGCCGCATGGTCACCCCGTTGGCCGCCTGTCCTGTGCGCGCCACGCCGAACGGCCAAGAGCTAGGTTCCCAGTCCTTCGACAGTCACCGCGCCCGGCAGCTCCACGAACGTCTTCCCCGGCACGATCAGCTTCCCGCGCCGGCGTCCGCTTCCGATGAGCACCCACTCCGTGTCGACCACCGAGGAGTCGACCAGCAGCGGCCATTCGGCGGGCAGCCCGATGGGTGTGATGCCGCCGTACTCCATCCCCGTCTCGCCGACCGCCGTGTCCATCGAGGCGAACGACGCCTTGCGGGCGCCCAGTTGTTTGCGGACGACCCCATTCACATCCACCCGGGTGCTGGACAGGACCACACACGCCGCGAGCGTCGACTCGCCGCCGCGCTTGCCCGAGACGACCACGCAGTTCGCCGACTGTTCGAGCAGCTCCCGCCCGTAGTGCTCGACGAAGGCGGCGGTGTCCGCGATCTCCGGGTCGGTGTCGACGTAGATCAGCTGCTGGACGGGGATGTCGCCGTGCCATTCCCGCACGGCGTCGGCAACAGGCTCAGTGAGCAGTTCGAGGCAGTCGACGGCGGGCCGGGCGTCGTCGAAAGTGCCGATGGGAGCGCGCATTGGGCCACGCTAACAGCCGCTCCCACACTGGCGGTTGAGCTTCTCAGCGCGCGGGCGGGATCGAGACGGCCATGGTCATCTCCACCGGCTCGTCCCCCTCGTTGCGATAGGCGTGCGGAGTGTTCGCCTCGAAGGTGGCGGAGGTGCCTGCCGCTACGACGTGGGGCTCGCCGTCGACGACGAGGGTGAGCTCGCCGGCGGTGACGTGGAGTAGCTCGACCGTGCCGTCCGGGTGCGGGTCGGACTCGCTGGTGTCGCCGGGCATCAGCTTCCAGCCCCAGAGTTCGAGGGGACCGTTCCCCTCGGTGCCGACCAGCAGGGTCGTGTAGCTGCCGGTCGTTGTGGACCACATACGGACGGCCTGTTCCGGGGGTACGAGGCGGACCTGCGGGCCCTGCTCGTAGTCGAGGAGCGTGGTGATGCTGACGCCGAGGGCGTCCGCGAGTTTCACCGTGGTCCCGACGCTCGGATTCGTACGTGCCTGCTCGATCTGGATGATCATGCCCCGGCTGACTCCCGCCCGGGCGGCGAGGGCATCGAGTGTGAACCCCCGCTCGCCGCGCCAGCGCTTGAGATTGCGGGCGAGCGACTGGGTGAGCTGATCGAGGTCCGACACATTCCATCCAACTGTCCGGCCGTCCAATATTCTGGATGACAGAGTTCAATACATTGCACTACCGTGTGGCGCACCCAAACGTTCACTGCACTGTACTGCGAGGCCCGCCATGACCGCACTGTTCGCCCTGGCCACCAGCCTCCTGTGGGGTCTGGCCGACTTCGGCGGCGGACTGCTGACGCGACGTATGCCGGCCCTCACGGTCGTCGTCGCCTCGCAGGCGATCGCGGTGGTGGTACTCGGCGCGGTCGTCATCGCCACCGGCGGCTGGGCGGAGGCCGGTCCGCAGCTCTGGTACGCCGTCGCGGCCGGTGCCGTGGGCCCCGTGGCGATGCTCGCCTTCTACAAGGCGCTCGCCCTCGGCCCGATGGGTGTGGTCTCCCCGCTCGGCTCACTGGGCGTCGCCGTGCCCGTCGGCATCGGCCTGATCCTCGGCGAGCGGCCCGGGCTGCTGCAGTTCGCCGGAATCGCCGTCGCCGTAGCCGGAATCGTGCTGGCGGGCGGACCCCAGCTGCGCGGTGCGCCGGTGCAGCGTCAGGCCATCCTGCTGACCCTCCTCGCCGCCTTCGGCTTCGGCGCGGTGATGGCCCTGATCTCCGAGGCCTCGACCACGATCACCGGCCTGTTCCTGGCCCTGTTCGTGCAGCGCGTCACCAATGTGACGGTCGGCGGCGCGGCCCTGTTCGTATCGGTGAAGCGCGGGGCGCGGGCCCTGCCCGAGGACGGCGGGATGCGGATCGTATGGGCCTCGATCCCGGCGCTCGCCTTCGTCGGCCTCGCCGACGTCGCGGCCAACGGCACCTACTCCCTCGCCGCGCAGCACGGCCCCGTCACCGTCGCCGCCGTACTCGCGAACCTCTACCCGGTGGTGACGGTCCTCGCCGCGCTCCTGCTGCTCAAGGAACGGCTGCGTGCGGTCCAGGCGACGGGCGCGGGGCTCGCGCTGGTGGGCACGGTCCTGCTGGCCACGGGCTGATCGCCGCCCCTGCCGTCAGCTCTCCTCCAGCTCCGCGAGCGCCAGCAGCTGCTCGGAGGTGATGCCTTCCGGGATCGGCACGGGAGCGGGCGTGCGCAGCGGGGGCTGCCAGCCGCGGACCTGGTCCCAGCTGCGTACGACCCGGGCGGGGGCACCGGCAACCACCGAGTGGTCGGGGACCTCGCCGCGTACGACGGCGCCCGCCGCGACCACCACATTGCGGCCGAGCCGCGCGCCGGGAAGGATCACCGCACCCGTGCCCAGCCAGCAGCCGGGGCCGATCTCGACCGGCTCGGTGCGGGGCCACTGCTTGCCGACCGGCTCATGGGGGTCGTCGTAGCTGTGGTTGGTCGAGGTGATGTAGACGTACGGCCCGCAGTACGTGTCCGAGCCGATGGTCACCTTCGTGTCGGCGATGACATGGCTGCCGCGGCCCAGGACCACACCGTCGCCGAGCGTCAGAATGGGGTCGGCGCCCAGGTCGAGACCGGGCATCATCCCCGCTGTGAGCGTGACCTGTTCGGCGATGATGCAGTGGTCGCCGAGCTCGATCCAGGCCTCGCCGAAGACGGTGCCCTGCGGGAAGGCGAGCCGGGTGCCGGAGCCGAGCCGGCGAAAGCGCAGTGGGCCGGGGTGCTCCGCCGTGACTGCGCCTGTGTCCTGCACCCAGCGCCAGCCGCACTGGACGGCGCGCGTGAGGACGCGCCGCCGCCAGGCGGCGAGCGATGAGAACGTAGAGCTGTTCGCTCCGTGGTTCCCTGGCCGCCTCGCTCGGATCATGCGGGGCAGCCTAGCCCGAGCCGTCGCGCCCCAGGCCGCCAGGGGCGGAGGCTCCAGCGCGGGCCCCTCAGTGTCCAGCGCATCCCTCGGGAACAGCAACGGGCGTCGGGGCAGCAGTAGGACCAGTACTTATCCGGTGTCCTGGCTACCTGGGGGGATGCAGGGAAAGTGCCTCTGAGCTGCACAGATGGCACCGGTCAGTGATGGTTGTTTCCAGTCGTCTCTGGCTGGCATATGTCCCGGATGTGTCCTGAGCTGTAGCACGCGGCTGAGCCACGTCGGCTCAGGTCGCGCCTACCGCCGCCCGAGCCTCGCAAGAAAGTTGTCGACGAACTTCTCGACTTCGGCTTTCGTCTTTACGTCCCGCACGTCGAGGCGACTCACCCACTCGACCCCGGCATGCATCAGCAGGTTGTCCCGGCTGTGATCGTTAGACGCTCGGCGCGGCCCCTCGTGGTGCGGACCGTCCACCTCGATGACTCCCGCACGGCCCTTGTAGGTGATCAAGAAATCGGGCTCTCGCGTAGACCCGAGCACTCGTATCCCGCCCAGTGGCATGATCCCGATGGTTTCGTTGTCTGGCAGGGACGCTTGCCGCGCCTTGAGCACTCGGTAGACGCCGTGCTCCCACTCGTTGGTGAAATGCAGTTGGTCCTCGTGCGGGTGCTTGTGCTCCGGCTCAAGGCGGGCCCGGCGAGCCTGGTTCGTAGGCTGTGGACCGTTGACCGACCGCAGTGGCTTCCGCCAGTCCGCACTGGGGAGCGGGACCACCGGACAGACCTCGATGGACTCGATAATGATCGCGGATCTCCTAGGCATCACAGCATGCATGCCTCCCTCAATGCGTCGCAGCACCGCCTCAGTGAACTGGGGGACGAGGTGCGGCTCCACAGTGAAGTACACCTCGTACTCATCCGCTTGGTAATCGCCTGAGTTCCACAGGGACACGTCGACGGCGAGCACGTCAGTGGCGATTACTGCGGCTTCGGTATCACCCTGCTGATGAAGGAGGGTGGCAGCAGCAGCCAGCAACGGTTCCCCGCACTGGTCGATCGGGTTGTTCTGCATGATGTCGCCCAACGACAGCTCTTCACCCATGTAGAGCATTCTGACAGCCACCACCGACAACGCTGTGTCACTCGGCCCGCACGACCATGGCGAACGACGTGCGCAGCCGCCGGAACGACTTGTGGCCGCTGCGGCCGGTGTGGCTCATGCACTCCACGTCGACAGCAGCGGTGTCCGTTGAGGGCGTCGCCTGCCAGTCGCACCACAGGCACTCGGCCTCGAATGTCACGTCCGTGTCCGGGTGCTCGGTGATGCGGTGCAGGACATAGCGGAGTGTCGCGCGGGTCATCCGTCGTGCTCCTCGGCCAGGTGCGTCATCAGCGCGACGTTCGCATCGGAAGCGCCGCTGAAGTCCCCGCCCGAACGTGCATTGGCCTTCCGTACCCCGATGGACAGGCAGTCGGCGCAGCCAGGCACGGGCGACGGTTCCGGGGGCAGCTCCGCAAGCGTGTAGCACTGTGGCTTCTGGGTCTCTGCCATGGTCGCCTCGTCCCTCCGGTGGTCGTACCAGCGCGCTCCTTAGAGTCGTCTCTATGGCGACGGATCAATAGTGTGATCCGTAGTGTGAAGTGATCTGAGCAGAGGGGAACTTGCCTGTCTAGTGGCATCTGTAGGAGCAAGATGGAACCCATGGGCATCGGGGAACTGATCAGGGAGCTGCGCAAGGCACGCGGCTGGTCCCAAGGCCGGTTAGCGTCGACAGTGAACGACCAGTTCGGTACGACCCTCACGCGGGAGTACGTGAGCAACTGGGAGCGTTCCAAGGTAAAGCCGGGGGCGTACTACCTCCGCTGCTTGTCCGCCGTGCTCGATGTCCCGCTGGCTGTCCTTGAAGGTGAAGTGGACCGACGTACTTTCCTGACCGATGCGGCGGGTGCCGCCATAGCCCCTGTGGTTGCCTCAGACCTACTGTCCGAGGGCTTCGCTGCTCGACTCAACGGCGGCCCTTCGGCGGACGCGTGGGAAGCCAAGCTGGCCACGTACGGAACCGAGTACATGTCGCTGGGCGCGGCTGACATCCAACGCCGGGTGTCAGGTGAACTGGTCGTGGTACAGCAGCAGTTGGACGACCCTCGACTGTGGTCCGTAGCCAGCCGGCTGATGACCTTGTACGCCAAGACGTTCCCAGGCAGCGACGGCGCGAAGGCAGTCCACTGGTACCGCATGGCAGCACAAGCGGCCGACCAGTCCGGCGATGACGATGCCCGGGTCTGGGTGCGTGGCCGTGCCGCTATCGCCCTCGGGTACGAAGGTGCGTCGCTGGGTGTTGCTGACATGCTGGCGGACCAGGCCATGGCCATCAGCGTCAAGCCGTCGCTGGGGCTGCTGAACGCCGTCTACGGTAAGGCGCACGCTGCTGCGCTACGCGGGGACCAGGCCACTGCACTGGAGCTGGCAGAGCAGGGCCAGCGCATCTTCGACCAGGCCGGATCGTACGAGCAGACCAGTGACTACGCCGTCCCGTGGTGGCGGGTGAATGTATTCCGGTCACTGTTGTTGGCACGCCTTGGCGATGAACGAGGCGCAGTGGAGGCACAGGAACAGGCACGGCGTGAACTGCCGGACAGCCTGCCCAGGTTTGCCACACATCTGGAGCTGCACCGTGGGCTGATGCTGGCACGCGCGGGCGACCGGGCCGGTGGAACTGCCTACGCGCAGGCTGCGATGGATGCACTGCCGCCGGAGAAGCACTCGCTGACGCTGCGGATGCTGATGGACGAGATCAGGGCGTAGCCGATGACCGTACGCATCTTCGCCGAACCTCCGACGCCCGGTAAGCACGGTCGGCCAGAGTCTGCGCCATGGACGCAGGGTTCGCCGCAGTGCTCGGTGCCTTGGCGAGGGCTGTCGCGACGACCGGGGCTGCGCTGGCCAACCGTCAGGACCTGGTACTGGTCGTCTCAGTTTGATTGGCTTCGCTGCCCTCGGCGACTTTGTACCGCCCTGTGTCTAGGGCCCCAGTCAGGCTGTCGTCTGCAGTGATCTCGGAGACGTTGCCCGATGCATCGGTGATCTTCAGTCCAGTCGGAACTCCACGTTCATCGGTGATCACCTCGACGGCTTCTAGCTCCGGCTGCTCAGCACCCTCAGGGCCACCAGCCTCCTGGGGCCCTGTTCCCTCTTCAATGTGCAACCGGCGCGAGATCCGCTCCATCACGGCAGTGACCAGCTGGTCGACCTCACGAGGCTCGTCGGCTTCGTGGGTACTGCCCTCAGTACGAGCTTGCTCGGGGTTCATGGCACCCATCCTTACTTGACCCAAGCACCTACACCCAAAGCGGCGAAGGCCAAAGCGAACAGTCCAGTGGCCGTCATCAGTCTACGTCGCTTCGGAATCAGCAGTTCCCCGTGGTTCTCCACAACAAATTTTGTCTCAGCGAGGTAGAGCTGCTGGCTAATGAATCTGGCTGGTTGCGCAAGATAGCTACCCAACGCGCTCACATCGAGACTCTTCGTCGCCGTGGGTTTGTTCCATTTCAAAGGGTTAAGGGGAAGATCCATAAGGCACCACAGCAGGATAGCGATACTGGCCCCAAGCAGCCCCAGCGTCACCCCTCTCCAGTGCTCTTGCACTCCCCCCATGTCAGGGATGAGAGTGATCAATACACCTTCGAAACCCAGGAGGGCGGCCGCCACAACGTTCATTGCGTCATTCCGTGCGTACTGATGCCCACGTTCACCCCGGACGGCTTCGAGTAGGCGACAGATCCGTACATCAAGATCGTGTGGAGGAGCCATGCCCTCCAAGATTCCTCAACCCCTGAACCGGCGCACCTTGTGAAGACCCACGTGGGGGCCGTATGGAGCAGCCATGATCGATTCGAAGTTTCCGAGTAGGGAGAGAAGCGGGAAGGAGGGCGGGGTCTCCCGAGCCATTTCTGCAGGGGCGACCCCCCACCCCCCGGGGGCCCCGGGTACCCCTGCCCCGGTGACGGAAGTCCGGTCCCCCGCGAAGCCGATGGCGATGGCCCTGGGCCTGGCCGTGGCACGCGTGGCGGTGGCTCATGCGGCGGCCTGTTGTGGCGGTGGCTGGGCGGCTGCTGCTGCCTGGGCCTGTTCGCGAGCAACGCGCCGCTCGGCGGCCAGATGTTCCATCCACTGAGCGTTGCTGCCGTTGATGAGAGTCCAAACGCGCCCTTCGACTGAAGTGATCTCGATCTTGAGATGACGACACATCGAACCGTCGGTGGAGCAGGGCAGCAGACCAGGCGTGTGGGACAGGGGCATGGGCAGGGAGGACGGGTCAGGGGCATGGGGCATGGGGGACTGGGCAGGGGCAGGTGTGGCGTGGGCTGAGGGCTTGGTGTACCGCATCGTCTGGCCTTCCTTGTGGCGAGTCTCCGATGCGGATCAGGGCTCTGTGTTGACGTGAAACGGGGCTGCGAGTGTGTCGGTGGTGTCTGGTGTCGGGGTGGCGCTGCGATGGCCAGAAGACGGACGGCCCGGCCAGGTCCTGGCGTTGGGCTGTTGGCAGGAGACGCCCGGAAGATGAGTAGCAGATGCCTCCTGCCCAGCCAGTCCCAGACGTGGAGTAGGTACCGCCCAGGACCAGATCAACAGGGGCTACCCATCACCGCCGTCCCCCCTGGAGTTCGCTCTGCAAGGCTTCGAGTTGGTCTTGGATGCTGATGAGAGCGGCCTGGAGCTGGAACAGGTCGGCGGTGTTCATGACGCAGCGACCTCCCGGTCCTTGCGCTTGGCCCAGCGTCGACGGCTTTCATAACGGTTCTCCGCCGCGCTCAACTTGTCGCGGCTTTTGCGAAGTTGCTGCTCCGCCTCGTCGACATCCCGGCGGAGTTCTTCCTCGCGGTCCTGGAGATTCCGTGCGGCACGCGGGGAGAGACGACGCCGAGGAATGATCGATGCGTCAAAGTCTTCGTTGTGCACCAGTGCGGGGGCTCCGGGCGACGACGGCTCCAGTGCGGACTGGCCTAGTTCCAGCAGCACTTTGAAATGCGACTTCTGTGCCTCGTCGAAGCGTTTCGTTGCCTCGTCGGCGAGCTTGCTCAACTCCTCCACTTGTGGGGCGAATTCGTCGATGACGTCCTGTTCGGCCTTGCCGATCGGATCAGGCGCGGGATGCCGCAGCATGTGTTCGTGATACTGCCAAAGGCCGTACTGCTGGCAGTAGAGCCCCAAGCGAACCACGCGACACCCGTATTCAGTCAGCTCTCGCTCGCAACGGGGGTGCTGGCACTTCTTGGTGTCGGCGTAGGCGGCCTTGTCTTCTCTTGGCCTGCGCATCATGACTCCTCCAACCAGTCGAGCCGTGCTGCGGTTTCGTACACCATGGCGTCATCCTCCGAACCGCCCGCTATATGCCGGATCTCATGCGCCGAAACGCTCCATGCATCACACGCGTCCAGCTCGGAATGGATCCAGACGACATTGGGCTCGGCGATGGGGCGGCAATAACCCCGAAGTTTCTGGAGACTCCACTGATCAACGAACTCGGGGTCGGCTTCTTCGGAAAAATACTTGATCTTTATGCTGGACGGGTCAATGCCGAGGCGCGGTGCATACTCAGCGACAGCAGCCTTGGCCGCGTTCTTCGTCTCCGACAGCACTGCCCATTCGAGGTCGTTCGAGTAGCCGATGCTCACAGTCCGGGCCGCCGCCTCCAACTCGGACTGTATTGCGGCACACTTCATGTCGCGGTCAAGCGTCCTGGCGATCTCGTCCAGTATGTCGTGCTGCAATTCGGCATAGATGGAGTTCAATTCGTCTTTGACACTGCTGTAGCTTTTAACGGCCAGCACACGCGTATTGATGCCGCTGCCCCGCAGGACCGGCGAGACCTCATGAACCTTGAGACGCTTGAGGAACCTGACGGACCTCCCCTCGAACTGCCCTCGATCGGAATCCAGGACTTGAAAGCCGTAGCTCCATTCCATACCCGGCCCGTCAGCGAGCTCTTTCACAGTCTGAAATGCGTCCCGGCCGCCACTGGTCTGGAGGAAGAAACGCCCGCGCAGGACAACTTCATTGCCATTCTCGTGGATCGTCCCCTTGCCGACCGGGAGTACGCCTTCCCATGACTTGTGACCGAAGGCGCTGATGGCAACCTTGGCGCCACTCTTGAATGCCCCGGGCAATGTCACATCGTCATCACGATCAACACAGTTCAGGCTGGCGAAGACTGCCTCGACTTCACCGGAGACGGCACTTTTAATTTCCACGTGCCCCGATGAGTGCTTGCTCTCCATCACTCCTCCTCCTCGCGCAGGTACCGCAGTACTGCCTCTTTCTCGAACCACCAGGGCCCTTTGCCGTTGCGCTGCGTGCCGCCCAGTCGCCCAGCCTTGCGCGTCACCGTGCGGGTTGTGCAGTACAGAATGTCAGCGGCCTCTTGTGTCGATATCCATTCTCCGCCGGGGTCCGGATTCGGACGTGATTTCTGTCCCTGCCCGGACAGGTCATTTTTAAGGCGTTGCAAGGCCAGGCGCTGCTCAACGTTCAGGTGCTTCTGCGCAGTGGGATTGGCCAGACCGGCTGTTATCGCGAACGCGAGCAGGTTTGCTTCATCGGTTCCCGGCACCAGTGCCACGACCAGTTGTGCCATCCGGATCACCTCCCCGACCGACAGGGCACGACCGCTCGTGTTTGCCGGTGCCGGAGTAGTCGGAGCACCACGGGCAATAGGGCGGTGTCCAGAACAAGTCGGTGTCCGTCTCCGTCTCTCGCATCAAGTCGTCGAGTGTGGGCAGCGTTGGTGTGTCGTTGCCAGTCATTGCGGTCCTTCCTCTCGGCCAGGGATTTCAGTGCGTGGGCAATGCGGTCCTTTGTTCTTGGCCAGGGACATCAACCTCGCCAGCGATCCAGGTAATCGCGCCGGTCCGGGCTCCGGCGAAAAGTGCACATAGGCCCCCTTGCATTCACGATGATCTTCTTGATCTTTGGGGGGAATGGGGGGATGGGTCTGTCCTTTTCGTCTAAAGGGATTACGGTGAGTCACAATTCGATTACCCCTCTCACCAGTGACGTGCGATCCGGGCGGAGCCGCCAGGGCTGGGAGGCTCGCAGGCCCCGCAGCGCCGAAGTGGGTTGCCAGTACTCCGGTTCGTCAGGCCGCTCGCACAGGGTCAGGCCGATGCACTCCAGCTCCTCCAGGTTCCGCAATGCGGTGTCACGGGACAGCTCGTTGCCGGTGGACCTGGCGACCGTCCCGGCTGTGAGCGTGTTCTCTGCGCCGAGGAGTGCCCGCAGCACCGCGAGCCGGGGGCGCGGCATGGTGTCGAGTGAGCACCGCCGGGCAACGGAGACGGCGTCCTTCTCCTCCATGCCGAGGGCGACGAGGGAGCGTGTCAGCAGCCGGAGCTGTCCAGCCAGCCGGTACGGGTCCTCCACGTCGGGCATGCCGTCGATCTCCCGCTTGCCGTACCCGTTCCTCGGTACCGAACCGCGACCGAGTGCGGTGAGCTTCGCGGTGGCCTCGATCTGCTCGTGTGCCCCGGTGGAAAGCTCCACACCATCAATCCGTGTGCGCGCGTCCCGTATGAGTCCCGTCGCTATGAGCTGCGCCGCCTTACGGAACTCGGCAGTGCTGCCATTACGTCGCAGCGCCATTGCCTTGTCGTGGTCCCCGCTGGCAAGTCGGCAGTACAGCCAGCGCGGTCCGAGTGCCGTCGAGTGCGAACTGAAGTGGTCGATCGCGTTCGTGCACGCTGCGAGCAGACCCACGCGGCCTTCCCAGACGAGAGGCAGCTCCACACCGCCAATGTCACGGCTGTACCGGCCGTCGTACATTCCCCGAAGCGCGGCGTACAACTGGTCGCGTACTCCCCTATTCGTGGCGTCCAGCAGCGGAGCGAAGTCCTTGATGGTGATGAGCGCCGGATTAGGGATGCGTGGCAGAAGGCCGATCACCTTGCCGGGTTTGTTGCCCTTCGGCGGAATCCACCCCAGCAGTGCGGCTTGTGACGTCAGTTCGTCCTTGCGTTCGTCGGCAAGGTGATCCGCCAAGGCGACAGCTTCGGTCTTGCCTCCCGATGCGGGGCCGACCACCATCAGCCATAGCGGGTCACCCTCGATTACCGAAGCTGCGACCGCCGTAGCAAGCACCACGTCGTAGGGCGTGTAGTCCTCAAGGTGTATGTAGCGGTCCAGGGCGTTGTGATAGTCGGCCAGGCTCTGATCGGCCGTACCGGCCACGAAAGGCGGCACCGGAATTGTGAACGTCTGTGTCGGCGCGTTGTACTGGGGAGCCGGCGGTGTCTCGGCGGTCACGGTGGCGATGATGTCGTCCAGATCTCGCGGCTTGGCCCAGCCCGCCTTCAGGGCGTTCTCGATGGTCCCGCGCTGCGTCTGCTCGCTTCCGCCCGTGAATATCCAGCCGTCCACAACCCTGTTCATAAGGTCGCGGATGCGTTCCTGCGGCAGCAGTTCGGGATCGAGTTCGTCCAGGGCCGCGCCGAGAGTGGCAAGGGCGAATGTGGCGTTGTTGAGGGCTTCGTTTCCGCCTTCGGCGTTGGCGGTCTCCGCTTTGATGGCCTGCTCCACGTAGCCGATAAGACGGTCTGCTACGTCGGCGCTGCACTGGTCCGGCTTGTCCGGCTGGTTATAGCCGCTCATGACTCCCCCCTCCTTGCCCTCAGGGCAGCCGCGAGACGTTCACGGGCACCGGGGTCGGCAGGAGGAGGAGGAGTTGTCCGGTGTGGGTACGTTGCCTTCGGCCGCAGCAGGTCCAGCAGCCACGCCGGGGCCGGGACGGGGTCGATGTCGAGCAGGACCACGTACTGCATGAAGTGTGACGGGTCGTCTGCCCGGGAAGGCGGAGCCACAACCTGACCGCCGTTGCCGCGTGTGTCGAGCCCGTCCCCGAGGCGCCCGGCGCTGTTGCCTAGCGGGAAGTCCACGCCCGCGTGCGAGAAATAGTGGTGGACTCCGCCGGAGCCGGTGCCGACAGTGAAAGTCAGCGGAAGACCACCGTGCTGCCGTTCGAGCGCGGCGAGGGTGGCGCTGCCCGTGTGGCCGTCCTTGTCGTCGACATCGAGAACCCAGATCCCGGAGGCGGGGCCGGTGGCGATGCAGACGTTTGCGTCGGGGTGCTCCGACCACCACTGCCCAACGATCACGGGATCTGTTGTGGCGGCCTTCGGCCAGTCCTTGACGACCGGGCGTTTCATGCCGCGCGGTGCCCACATCACCCGCAACCCGCGGGAGGCGTAGCGGAGGGCGTAGGCCATGGGCGCTGTCGGCGTTATCCTGGACGCGTGATCGATGCCGCTGCCTGGTGTGCCGATCTCAGTCGGGGCCTTGCCGCTTTCCACGGTGGGGCCCTCGCGGCTGTCGTCAGCCATTGCCACCACCACCGTCAGGGCGCAGCAGGGCACGCAGCCGGGCCAGTTGCTCAGGGCTGGGGACGGGTGCGCTGGAGACCACGCGCTCGATTACTTCGGCGACCTGGGCCGTCTTGAGGTCCTGGTAAAGCTCGGTCAGGTCAGCCTCGGGATTGGAACGCTTGGCGCGTGCGATGCGTGCGGCGCAGATACGGCGATTGGATGCCATGGGGTACTCCCACGAACGTGCGGGCATAGAAAGCCCTATGTGTTCGCGAGGATTTGCCAGCCGTGTTCCCCTGCGGCTCGGGAGTGCGTCGCGCTTGCTATTCAGAATGGTACGGCCCGCACAAGGCATTCCCGTGTGAGCCCGGTCACATTGCGTCTTGGTGAGGGGGTTATCAGTCATTGCCGCCACCCAACAGGGCACGTAGCCTGGCCAGTTGCCCGGGAGTGGGAAGCGGCGCGGTCTCGACGAGGTCACGGATTGAGTCGGAAAGCCTGGCAACCCGCAGATCACGGCGGGCGTTGTCGGCCTGTTCGGGACGGTTCCAGCGTTCGTTTGCGGCGACGGCCGCGCGCGCCTTGGCGGCATCGGGAGAAAGTGACATGGCGGAGCTCCTGGCTCAACGCGCTGTCTTCTCCTACGATCTCAGAATCCATTCCCTGTCGGCATAATCCGGGTAACGAACGGCCGACCCCCAGCTGAGTCATTCCAGCCGGGCACCCGCCGAACCAGGGTTGTGCTGAGTCAGATCCGAGCCAGCGAGGCACTCGGCAATCCCCGATGCTATAGGGAGATCGGACCGAATTCCACCATGGCCGTAATAGTCACGGGACGGTAAAGTACGTGTCCGCGTGGGGAATACGAGCCGCTCCGCCAAATGACGAATTCGTCATGATTCCCGCCTCCACACCAACCGGTCCGCCACTGGTGTCGCACGGTTCGGGACCCGGGAAGGCGTCACCCGTACCTCGCCCAGCAGCCCCGGTGCCAGCAAGAGAGCCGCCACAGCCCGCTTGGTGGATACCTCGGCGTCTTCCCACCACTCCGCCACGTCCTCCTCCGGGGACAGCAGCCCGACCAGCACGCTGGGAGTGGACAGCTCCATCTCCCGTTCCTCCAGCTCCGTCACCGCCGTCGCCAAGGGTGGTTCCAGTCGAGCCACAGCAGCCACCGACAGTGTCCTCTTTGCGCCCGCATCGTGGAGCGCGTCCAGTTCGGCGCGGGCGTGGGCCAGCTCTCCCCGGACATTCTCCAGCTGGGCATCGTTGCCGTCATCCTTGGCCAGCTCGGCGAAGATCCCGGGTCGGCTCAGGTACGCGATCACGGCCCCGATCACCTGTTCGTCGGTCTCGGCCTGGTTGATGCGGACGTGGCCGCCGTCGCGGCACCGGTAGGCGGCGGGTGCCTCTTTGCCGCGCTTCCTAGCCGAGGTCACGGCCAGGGGCCCGGAGCAGACATCGCAGCGGATGATCATCGAGAGTGCATGCTTCGCGGCGCCCGATCTTGACGTCTTCCGCTTGGGGTCAGTAAGGATGCGCTGCACGCTCCAGAACACCGATTCGTCGACCAGGGCGGGCCAACTACCTTTCACCGTCCCGCTGTTGTTGTGGCTGCGCAAACCGACGTACGAGACCTTGAGCGCCATGACCCGCAGCGTCGTCGGGCTGAACCGGGTGCCGTTGCGGGAGACAATCCCGCGCTCCGCCCAGTCCTTCGAAATCGCCTTGAGTGAATGGCCCTTGAGGATGCGGCCAAACAACTCAACGACGTGCGGGGCAGTTTCGGGGTCGGGGTACTGACACTCCGGCCGTCCTCTCCAGTCATAGTCCCGCAAGTAGCCGTAGGGGCAGGGACCGTGAAACCACCCCTTGGCAACGTTGGCATCCAGGCCCCGCTGCACGCGAGTGCTGATCTTCCAGCTCTCGTATTCGCTGTCAGTGGCGTCCTCCTGCATGGAACGCCGATCGCGGCCGTTGCTGGGGTCGTAGAGATGACCGTGGGTGGTGATGAAGATCTTCACCCCGCGCCGCTCGCAAAGCTTTATCAGCTTGCCCCACTCCGCCGAATCCCTGCTGAGACGGCTGCTCTCCCAAAGGATCAGGACCCCGGCACCGAAGCGGTCGGCCTCAAGATCCTGGACCAGCAGGTTGTACCCCTCGCGGGTCTTCGTGGCGTAGCGGCTGGCCGAGCCGACGTCGCGGTATGGATCGCCCAGTTCGAATCCACGGGCGGCGGCGGCCGTGCGGTTTTCGGCGTGCTGCTCCTCGGGAGACCGCTCCCGGCCGGAGTGATCTGCGCTCACCCGGAGGTACTCGCGGGCGGTGATCATGAGTGCGTCGGGTGTGGTCATGAGGGCTCCTTGACTTGCCCCCTTATCCGCAAGGGTACCCCTCTACAGAACATTTGGGTGTTTCTGTTCCGGGGCACGCGCACACGGTAGTCGGCCCGCCCGGCCTGATCACGGCCGTGCGCTGTGATGTTCGCCCCACGCCGCGTCACACAAGGATATTGATCACCCGTCAGCGACGAGAGGCCGTGCCCGGGGCCGGACCCCCCTGTCTGGACGAGGCGGCCACCGCGGTGGGGACGTGGCCCGCGCTCGCCCCGGCCGTCCGGCATCCCGGGCACAGCACCGAAGCGGGCACTCTGCCTGCCGCGACGGGAAACGGCAACGGTGCGTTCCGCATTTCGGTGCCTGGAAGCTATGCCGCAGACCGACGAGCGCCTATCCGTGAACGCGATCTACGGATACGCAAATAAATCAGAGCGGGCGGCTGTTCCTTGACCGGCTGAGCTGCTGCCGGGACTGCGATTCGAGCTTCCGGCGGGCCCGGGAGACATGCTGCTCGACGGTACGCGGCGACAGATGCAGCGTAGCGGCGATCTCACGGTTGGTGAGCCCCGCGGAGGCCAGGTCCACGACCTCCTGCTCACGCGGGGAGAGCTGGTCCCCGTAGCTCGGGCGCCCGCGGGGGCGCTGCTCGGCGGCGGGCTGATGGGCACGGAGCGTCGCCCGTACGCGTGCCGCGTCCCAGCCCGCCCCCAGGTCGGTCAGTTGCTGGACACACAGGGCCAGCTCCTCGACGGCAGCGGCGGCTTCGGTGCCCCGGCCCGCCTCCAGCACGCACTGCGCGGCGGCTTCGTTGGTGAGGATAGCCGCGTACGGGCGGGGCATCTCGGTGTACATGGCCGCCGCTTCACGGAAGTGGGGCGCCGCCCGGGCCGGTTCGCCCGCCGTCTCCAGCAGGACGCCACGACACCACTGGAGTGCTGCGGCGGCCGCCGGTACGAGATTGCCCTTCAGGCCCGCCTCGAATTCGGCGACCATGTCCGAGGCGAGCTGCGCCCGGCCCGCGCGTGCGGTCGCCTCGACGGCCCAGGGCGCGAGCTCCGAGGCCCACACCCAGACCCCCTTGTCACGCAGTCGGTCCCAGGCGTCGGCCGCCTCGGAGGCCGCGGTGTCGATGTCGCCGCGGGCGATGGCTGTACGCACCAGCGCACCGGCGGCCGCGGCCACGTGCGGCAGCGGTGAGCCGACGGGCAGCGGATGCCCGTCGCCCGACAGCCAGGCCGCCATCTGCTGCCATTCGCCCTGGGCCAGGGCGAGCATGCCGAGGACGATCCGGGCGTCGGCCGCCGGCCCTGGCATGACGCCCGTCTCGGCGACGAAGGCCCGCGCCCGGCCGGCGAGCCCCTCCCACCGGCCGTTGATCCAGTCCAGCAGGAGGACGCTGCCCCGCCCGTCCTGTTCGACGTACGAGGCTCCGCTGCGGGCCGCCAGATCCAGCCCCTCTTCCAGCAGGTCCCCCACGCGCTGCAGATGTCCCAGCCACAGGGAGGCGTCCGCTGCGTTCACCAGCCCGCGCGCCACGTGCGGGAGCCGGTCGGGATGATCGGTCTCCTCGCGCAGCCGCTCCAGCACGTCCCAGGCCGTGGGGTCCCCGATCTCCAGCTGTACGGCGATGCAGTTGGCGGCGACAGCCGTGCGCACTTCGGGGTCGTCGCTGCTGGCCGCCATCTTCTGGACCTTCTCCAGCCAGTGCAGATTGCGTTCCAGCGGGACCGCGGACATCACCGGCATGGCGAGCGCCGACATGGCGCGTGCCGCGAGGGCCGGGCGTTCCGCCAGCTCGTCGGCCGCCTGCTCCAGTTCGAGCCAGCCCTGCAGGCCCATACCGGCCTGGTTGTACAGGACGAGTCCCAGGTCGAGCCTGATCTGACCGCGTACGGCCGGGGGCAGGGACTGGTCGTCGAGGATCTGGCGCAGCACCTGAACGGTCTGGTCGGTGTGCAGCCCGAGCACCGCGCTGTGCGCCAGCAGCGGCGCGAGCCTGGCACGCACCTCGCGCGGGACCAAGGGGTGGGACAGGGCGTGTTCCAGCAGGTCCATCGCCGTCTGGTGGTCACCGGCCTCGGCACACTGCTGTGCCGCCCGCTCGACTGCCTTCAGCCAGCCGCGCAGCTGGCCGCCGCGGTGCCGGTGGGTGGCGAGCCGGGCCCACGGCACGGGGTGGCGGCGGGCGAGGACGGCGGCCGCCCGGCGGTGCATGTCCCGGCGCAACGGCCCGGGGAGTTCCTCGTAGACGGCCGCGCCGGCGAGCGGAGAGGGGAATCCGTACACATCACTGCCGGTCTGCTGGAGCACGGCCCCGCGCAGGGCGGCCATCAGGGCCTCGCGACCGGTCTCGGCGGGCAGCGCGGCGACCGCGTACAGGTCCTCGGCGCTGCCGGGCTCGTCCAGTACCGCCGCCGCGTGAGGGACGGCCCGGTGCTCCGGTGACAGCGCGGCCATGCGGCCGAGGACCAGTTCGGCCAGCCGTACGGGAGTGCCCGTTGCGTCCACGTCCCGTGCGGTGTAGCGCTCCTTCGGGCCGCACACGTCCTCCAGCTGGCGCACCAGGTCGACGACGACCTGCGGGACTCCCGCGGAGCGCTCGTGGATGCGGGCGACCAGTTCCGGCGGGCAGCTCTCGGGGCCCAGCCGCTCCTCGACCAGTCGGCGCACCTCCTCGGCGTCCAGTGGTTCCCGTCGTATGCGCAGCAGGGACAGCCGGGCCGGGTAGCTCACGGGTCTGCCCAGCACCAGACCGGGTTCGGTCAGCTCCTCGGACCGGTAGACCAGCACGGCCGCGAGTCCGGCGGGCGGCCGTTCGAGCAGCCGCCGCAGCAGGTCCTGGGTGCCCGGGTCGGCGCGGTGCACGTCTTCGGCGATCAGCAGTACGGGGCCGCCGGATTCGAGCAGGGGCGCCAGTTCCTCGGCCAGCGCGGCGGCGTCCGGGTAGATCCGCGGCGGCAGCGGGGGCTGTTCGATGCGGGTGCGCCCGGTGGTCCGGTCGTTGCCCGTCTCGGGGCGGGGCGGATGGGCCGGGTGATGAGCCAGTGCGGTGCCGGAAGCGGTGAAGGTCAGAACGACGCGTGGTCGTGGTCCCGTCTCGGAGGCGTCGAGCAGCCGGTCGACCAGTCGGCTCTTGCCGGTTCCTGCTTTTCCTTCGATCAACAGCAGGGCCGGCTGGCGGGTGGGACGGTCGAGGGTCTGTTTCAGCCACCTTTCCCAGGCTTCGTCACCGAGTGTGTTCACCAGCTCACCCTCCTCGACATTTCCGGGCATTTCATTTCTTTAGGTATCCGTACTTCAGTCTCCCCAATTGCGCCGACTGTGCGCTGCCCACGAGGTTAGACCCAGCGCCCGGGCACCACCTGGGCAAAAGGAGCCGACAGTGATCGCATCAGCAGAGGAGTCCCCCCACCGTCCGCCTTCCGGCCGGATGCCGTATGGCGGAATTTCGGGACTGGCCCAGTGTGCGATGTCGGCGACGCCGGAAGCCGCGCGCACGCTGAGGCACTTCGCCCGCGCCGTCGCGCAGCGGTGGCGACTGCACGACGACTTCCACGAGGCACTTGCGGTGATCGTCACCGAGCTGGTCAGCAATGTGGTGCTGCACAGCGGCAGCCCGTGGGTCGCAGTGGCCATCAGGGTCCGCGGGAACACCCTGACGACCGAGGTCAGGGACGGCGGGAGCTGGAAGCACCGCTCAGTACGGCGGCAGGAGCCGCTGGACGCCCACGCCGACCTCGGTCATGGTCTCCGGCTCGTCGACGCGTTCGCGACACGGACCACCACGCGCAGGCTGGAAGCCGGCAGCGTGGTTGCGGCCGAGATTGTCATGCCCGCCTCTTCCGGCGGACCCCCGGTGTAGCGGACTGCGGCCGCTTCGAGCTGACGGGACCCGGCGGGGCTTCAGCCGGTTTCCGTCGCCTCGCGATGCCCCTTGGCCAGAAGCAGATACATCGAGGCGTTGAGCTTGATGCCCTCCCGCTCCTCCTCGGTCAGCTCACGCTTGACCCTGGCGGGCACGCCCGAGACGAGCGAGCCGGGCGGTACTCGCATCCCCTGCGGTACGAGCGCCTGCGCGGCGATCAGCGAACCGGCGCCGATGTGCGCGCCGTTGAGGACGGTCGCGCCCATGCCGACCAGTACGTCGTCCTCGACCGTGCAGCCGTGCAGCACGGCATTGTGGCCGACGGAGACGCGCTCGCCGACGGTGACCGGGAAGCCGGGGTCGACATGGACCGTGCAGTTGTCCTGGATGTTGGTGTCGGCGCCCAGGACGATCGGGCCGCAGTCCGCGCGCAGCACCGTGTGGTACCAGACGCTGGAGCCCGGAGCCATGGTGACCTCGCCGATCACGACGGACGTGGGAGCGGTGAAGGCGTCGGGCGAGATGCTCGGCTCCTTGCCGCCCACTTCCGCGATCAGTGCCTGACCTGCTGCCATCGCCGTCTCTCCTCGGTTCTGCTCGTCAGTCCTTCGCGCCTTCGCGGATTGTTGGTCAGTCGGCGGCGGGCACGGGCTCCGGCTCGGCCTTCGCCTGCGCGGCCGCCTTCTTGGCGCGGCTCTTGAGCACCAGCATCGACGTGAGGCCGATCAGCACGGCGAGGACGAGCCCCAGCCACGAGAACCGCTTGAGCCATGCCTCGGCGACGACACCTACGGAGTAGATGACGGCGGTCGTGCCGCCGGCCCAGAGGATTCCGCCGAAGACGTTGGCGATGAGGAACTTCCAGTACGGCATGCGCAGCACGCCCGCGAGCGGCCCGGCGAAGATACGCAGCAGGGCGACGAAGCGGCCGAAGAAGACGGCCCACATGCCCCACTTCTCGAAGGAACGCTCGGCCATGGCGATCTGCGCCTCACCGAAGTGCTTGGGGAACTTCCCGCCGAGCCAGGCCAGCAGAGGTCTGCCGCCCTTGCGCCCGATGGCGTAGCCGATCGAGTCGCCGATGATCGCGCCGGCCGAGGCGCAGGCGCCGAGGATGTACGGATTGATCTCGCCGTGCTGCGAGGCGAGCAGGGCGGAACTGACGAGGACGATCTCACCCGGCAGAGGAATGCCGAGGCTCTCAAGGCCGATGACCACCCCCACCAGGAGGTAGATGCTGACCGCAGGGACGGTCTCGAGCCACTCCTGGACGTGCAACGCCGGTTCCTCCCGAGGTCACCGGGCACGGACTGCCCGGCGTGCGCCCGCGTCGGCGCACGCCGGGCAGCCTACCTCGGGCGCTCAGGCAGTGCGCTCACGCGGTGTGCCCGGCCGGTGTGCTCAGGCGTTGGGGCGCAGCGTCCACACGATCGTCATCTCGCCGGTCACCGCGCCGTCCGCGCGCTGGATGGCGATCTCGACGGGGAACTCCGGGCGCTCCCCCGCGTCCAGTTCGGCCACGACATCGGCGATGGGGCGGCCGAGCGTGGCGGTCGCGGTGACGACGCCCATCGCCAGTTTCTTGTAGCCGATTTCCGCCTTGACGGCGAGCGGTACGGCACGGGTCATCTGGTCGCCGAAGGCCGCGATGACGATGGCACCGCTCGCGGTCTCGGCGAGCGTGAACATCGCTCCGGCGTGCGGTCCCCCGACGTGGTTGTGGAAGTCACTCTGGTCCGGCATGCGGACGACGGCCCGCTCGGCGGTGGTCTCCAGAAACTCCAGGTTGAGGGTCCGGGCCATGGGGACCGTGGCGGCGAGCATCTCGCCGACTGACATCTGATCAGCGCTCATGGACCGCGATGTTACCCATGAGTAGCAGTCTTGGCCATCCCCTGGGCGGGGGCGGACGTGGCACCCGTGGCACCGCACCTCTATCGTTACTCGCCATGTGGCCAGGACAGCAGCCGCCCGGGGGCGAGCAGAACCCGCAGGACCAGAACCCGTACCAGCAGCCGGGGTACCAACAGCCGAATCCCTATCAGCAGCCGGGATACCAGCAACCGGGTTACCAGCAGCCCAATCCGTACCAGCAGCCGACGGTGCCGCAGTACGCCGTACCCGGCCAGCCGCCCGGTGCGCCGCAGCCACCGCAGGACGACAGGAAGAAGACGACCATCGTCGCGATCGTCGCGGCCACGGCGGTCGTCGCGGCCACGGTCGTCACCGGCGTCATCGTGCTCAAGGACGACGACAAGGGCACCAGTGACGAGGGCAGCAAGGTGGGCGCCTCGAAGACGCCCACCCCCAACAAGCCCAGCACGGCGCCCGCTTCACCGACCGAGAACCCGCGCGGGGGCGAGGACGCCAAGCCGCTCATCGCGGGCTGGAAGGTCGTCACCAACCCCAAGCGCGGCACGCAGTTCGACGTCCCGCCCACCTGGGAGGTCGCCGGCTCCGGCGTGAGCACCTTCTTCGAGGACGAGAAGAAGAACGACGGCTCGCCCGTCGTCGTCATGTCGGCCCCGGCCCACTACAAGTCCAAGTGGTGCACGTTCGACACCGACAAGGACGGCAAGCCCGAGCAGTGGGGCCTGAGCACGACCGGCACCAAGGGCGGCAAGGGCGCGACCGACACCGCCACCGGCGCCTACAATGAGGCGGGCAACTGGGTCTGGGCGGGTTACGCACAGAAGGAGCCCAAGGGCACGGTCAAGATCACCAAGGCCAAGCCGTACACCACCAAGTCCGGGCTCACCGGCAGCGTCGCCACGGCCACCGCGCTCGGCGTGAAGAAGACCAACAAGTGCAGCACTGACGGCAAGTCGATCGCTTTCACCTTCAAGAACAGCAAGGGTGACTTCGCGAGCTGGGTCCTGTACGCCAACACCGGCGTCAAGGACGAGGTCCCGGACGCGACCATCGCGCAGATCCTGAGCACGGTCCGGCTGGCGGGAACGCCCACCGAGTAATCCGTTCGGCAATGCGGCCGGCAGCGGGTCTCGAGGTGACCTTTTCAGCCACCTCAGGCACGTGCCTGAACTGCGGGGGCAGAGGTCGGCTTCGGGCCGGCCCTGTCCGGCCGGCTCAGCCGATACTGAAAGCGCCGTCGGGCGGCTCGGGTGAAGCCACCGCGTCCGCGTCCCGTACGACCCTCGCGTCCCCGATGAACCGGGTCAGCGATGTGCCGTGCTCCAGCCGCGCCGGAAACGCGTCGGCGGAGGTGCGGCGGGCCAGGAGCGCCGTGTCGATGGGAGTCTGCGAGGCGAGCAGCAACGCGTTGCCGAAGCGCCGCCCGCGCAGTACCGAGGGTTCCGCGATCAGCGCAAGCTCGGTGAACACCGAGGCGAATGTGGCGAGTTGGGAGCGCAGGAAGGCGAAGGGCGCGCCGTCGGCCAGATTGGCGGCGTAGATTCCGCCGGACCGCAGGACGCGTTCGGCGGCCCGCGCGTACTCGACCGAGGTGAGATGGGCGGGTACCCGCGAGCCGCCGAAGACATCGCCGATCAGCATGTCCACGGAGTCTGCGGGAGCCGCCTCGACCCAGGCGCGGGCATCGGCGCCGTGCACCTCGATCCCCGATCGCGCGGGCAGCGGCAACTGCTCGGCGACCAGCGCCAGCAGTCCGCGGTCCGCCTCCACGACGTCCTGGCGCGAGCCCGGCCGGGTCGCGGCCACATAGCGCGGCAGGGTCAGCGCCCCGCCGCCCAGATGCAGCACGTCGAGAGGGGCGCCCTCGTCCGCGGCGCAGTCGACGACATGGCCGAGGCGCTGCGCGTACTCGAACTCCAGGTGGGTGGGCGCGTCCAGGTCGACATACGACTGGGGCGCACCGTCCACCGTCAGCAGCCAGGCCCGGTCCCGGTCGATGTCCGGCATCAGCTTGGCGGTGCCGCGGTCAACCTCGCGGATGACGGGTAGCTGCTCGTTCACCGTCTCATTGTGCCCACACCGCGCCGACGGCTTTGACGTGCGCGGCAGCCTGGGCCAGCCCGGCACGGGCGGCGGGCGCACGCAGTGCCGGGTCCAGGCGGCCGCGGCCGATTGCTTTCCTGGCGGCGGCGTCCGGGGTGATGACCGCGACGCGGGCACCCGCCGCGGCGAGCTGTGCGGCCTGGGCGCGGGGCGAGGCGATCGCCTTGGTGCCGGAGGCGATGGGCGCGAGGACGACCACCCGCTCGTAACCGGCGGCGAGATGGGCATTGGCCGTGGTGTGCACTCCCCCGTCGATCCACCTGCGGCCATCGATGGTGACCGGAGGCCAGACACCGGGGACCGCGCAACTGGCCGCGACGGCGTCCACGAGCGGTACGCCGCTGTCCTTGTCGTACGTCTTCAACGCGCCGGTGAGCGCGTCGACGGCGGTGACGAGCAGGCGCCGCTCCGGCCACGTGTGTGAGAGGAGCCGCCGGGCGATCACCTCGCGGCGGGACGCCTCGTCGCCGTTGTCGCGGGCGAGTGCCATCCTGCCGAGCTTCCGTCCGCACTCCTCGGGTGTACGGGACGTGAGGATCGCCCGTGCGTACGTCAGCGTCATCGCAAGACCGAACCGGGCGGCGCTCTCGCCCTCGGGCCGGGCGAGCTGGCGCTCGTACAGATCGGCGAGGTCCAGCCTGCCGGATGCGACCTGGGCGGCGACGACCGCGCCGGCGGAGCTGCCGACGAGGAGGTCGGCGGTGGTCAGATCCACGTCGGCGCGTGCGAGTCCGTGGAGGATGCCGATCTCCCAGCCCACACCTGTGATTCCGCCGGCGCCGAGTACAACTGCCGTGTCAGCCATGGGAGTCAGTCTGGCGCGACCGCGTCCGGCGGGGTGCGGCGGGGCTGGGACGCGGGGGCTGACGCCCCCACGCCTCCGGTGCGCCGGCTTCGCGGCAATGGTGGCACCGCCTCCCGCGGGTGCGGTTGGGGGGAAGCGCAGCCCGCCCGCCCGGGGACGCCACCTTCACGGCGCGTCTCGCACGCGCCGCGGCGAAGCCGATCGCTCCCGCAGGGTGCAAGAGTCGGCCGTAGGGGCCGACGCCCCACCCCCGAGGCGCCGACTGCGCGGCGCACCTCGCACCCCCCGGCGGAACCGGGCGCCGCCTCCCGCGGGTTCGGGTGGGGGAAGCGCAGCCACCCGCCCGGGGACGCCAGCTTCGCGGCGAACAGGCAGCGCCTCGCGTGGGATACCGGCCGGAAGGAACGCGGGGGCTGACGCCCCCACGCACCCCCGCCGCCGGCTTCGCCGCGCGGCACGAGCCGACTCGCGCGGCGAAACCGACCGCACCCCGCCGCGCCACCACCCGCCGAATCGGCGCCGCCTCCCGCAGGTGCAGGAGGCGGGACGCGGCAGCCGGCGAAACCCTGCCGCCCGGCGCAACCGGCGCGGCGCGCACCGCAGTTACACCAGTTCCGTCACCGTCCCGGCGCCCACCGTGCGGCCGCCCTCGCGGATGGCGAAGCCGAGGCCCGGCTCCAGTGGGATGTCGCGGCCCAGCTCCACGGTCATCGTGACCGTGTCGCCGGGCCGGGCGACCGCCGCCTCGCCGAGGTCGATGTCGCCGACGACGTCCGCCGTCCGGATGTAGAACTGCGGCCGGTAGCCGGTGGAGACCGGTGTCGTACGGCCGCCCTCCCTGGTGGACAGCACGTACACCTGCGCCGTGAAGCGCCGACTCGGCACGACGCTGCCGGGCGCCGCGACCACATCGCCGCGCCGGACCGCGTCACGCGCCATGCCGCGCAGCAGCAGGGCGACGTTGTCACCGGCCTCCGCGGACTCCATCGGCTTGCCGAAGGTCTCCAGTCCCGTGACGACCGTCCCGGTGTCCGCGCCGAGGACCTGGACGCGGTCGCCGACGCGGACCGTGCCCCGCTCGACGGCGCCGGTGACGACCGTGCCGCGCCCGGTGATGGTGAGGACGTTCTCCACCGGGAGCAGGAACGGCGCGTCCGTGTACCTGACGGGCATCGGCACATACGTGTCGACGGCGTCGAGCAGCGCATCGACGGCGGCCGTCCAGCGTGGGTCGCCCTCCAGCGCCCTGAGCCCGGAGACCCGTACCACCGGCGCGGCATCCCCGCCGTACCCATGGGCCGTCAGCAGCTCGCGGACCTCCAGCTCCACCAGGTCGGTGAGCTCGTCGTCGCTTGCGTCCGCCTTGTTGAGGGCGACGACGATGTGGTCGACGCCCACCTGGCGGGCGAGCAGGACGTGCTCGGCGGTCTGCGGCATGACCCCGTCGAGCGCCGAGACGACGAGAATCGCCCCGTCCAGTTGCGCGGCTCCGGTGACCATGTTCTTGACGTAGTCGGCGTGGCCCGGCATGTCCACGTGCGCGTAATGCCTGGTGTCGGTCTCGTACTCGACGTGCGCGATGTTGATAGTGATGCCGCGCTGCGCCTCCTCGGGCGCCCGGTCGATCCGGTCGAACGGCACGAAGGTGCCGGTCCCGCGCTCACTGAGGACCTTGGTGATGGCGGCGGTCAGTGTGGTCTTGCCGTGGTCGACGTGGCCCATGGTGCCGATGTTGAGGTGCGGCTTGGTGCGCACGTATGCCGTCTTGGGCATGGCTGTTTTCCTCGGTTTCCTCGGAACTCGAAGCGTGATGGGACCCCTGGGCCTTGCCGACCCTCCCCCTGTGGGGTCCGCCGGACGATCCGGGAAGGGTCAGCTTCGGGCGCCGTCGAGGGGCGCTGCGGCAGCGGCGGCTGCGGGGAATGCGGCAGCCTTCGGCGCGTCCGCGACTGCGGACGGCGCTGCGAGGAAGGCGTACCGGAACATGTCGACGATGATCGCTCAGGGCGCTTCGCCGCGTCGAATGGTTTTCCCCGCGCGGGAGTTGTGCGGGAGCCGGGCGGATGTTGTACGGGAGCTCAGCAGCTCACAGGTTCTTCAGAGCCTCGCGTACGGACAGCGGCGCGAGCCGGTCCCGGTGCCGCTCGACGAAGTCGCGTACCGCGTCGGCATCTGTCTTGGCGTACTCGCGCAGGCACCAGCCGATCGCCTTGCGGATGAAGAAGTCGGGGTGGTCGGCACGGCGCAGGCAGTAGGCGAAGAGCCGTTCCGTATCCGTCGCGTCCTTGTAGCCGAGCTGATGGAGCAGCGCGGTGCGCGCGACCCACAGGTCGTCGTCCTCGATCCAGCTGTCCATGACGGACTTCAGCCCGGGATCGGCGCTCACGAGCGGTCCGGCGACATGTGAGGCGAGGGCGTCGACGGTGTCCCACCAGGAGACGGTGACGACGAGATGGCGTACGACCGGCAGCAAGCCGGAGGAGCAGCGCTTCACATGGCGGCGCAGATAGTCGACCGCGAAGTACTGGTACTCGCGCTCGGGCAGCTCCCAGCAGCGCAGGGCGATCGCCGTGCAGTCGGCCTCGTCGGGGACGGCGGTGCCGTCGAGAACGGTGCGGGAGAGCTCGCGGCGGGCGCCGGTATAGAGCCCGAGGAAGGGCGCGATGCCCTTCATGTACGCGGCGGCCGACTCGGCCCTGACCGCATCGGCGCCGGTCGGGTACATGGCGGTGAGGCGCGCAAGGACGGTGTCGGCGAGCTCGCTGTGCGGGACGGCGGGCGGGTGGACCGGGGTCATGCGGCTCACATTACGGCGATCACATCCCCCTGTCGGTTAGTCTCCCCGGATGCTCGACCCCGTCCCCCGGCCCGCATCGGGCCTCGCCGTGCGCTGCACGAGGGCGCTGTTCTCGCCGTGGTCGCGGCTGTCGCTGCTCGTGGCGATGCTGGCCGCCGCCGCGGTGACGGTGGTGTTGTACGAGCCGCAGCGGATGCTCTCCGCGGGCTGGCCGCCGCAACTGAGCGGGGCTGCCGCGGTGGTGCTGTTCGGCGTCGCGTACGGGGCGTGCACCGCGGCCTTCGTGCCGCGCCCGCTGCTCAATCTGGCGGCGGGCGCGCTCTTCGGCTCGCAGGCCGGGTTCGTCTCGGCGCTCGCCGGGACGGTGCTGGGTGCGGGTATCTCGTTCACGCTGGGGCGACTGCTCGGGCAGGACGCGCTGCGGCCACTGCTGCGGGGGCGTTGGCTGAAGGCGGCCGACGCCCAGCTGAGCAGGCACGGCTTCCGCTCGATGCTGTCTGTGCGGCTCTTCCCCGGCGTGCCCTTCGCCGCGGCGAACTACTGCGCCGCCGTCTCCCGTATGCGCTATGTCCCTTTTCTGCTGGCGACGGCGATCGGCTCGATCCCGAACACGGCGGCGTATGTGGTCGCGGGCAGCCGGGCGGGCTCGCCGACGTCCCCGGCGTTCCTGATCGCGATGGGCTTCATCGTGGTGACGGGGCTGGCCGCGGCCTGGGTCGCCTGGTGCAAGCGGCACCGGCTGCGGGGGCGTTAGACCAGGGGCCCAGGGCGCCCCGCTGCCTCATCTGCTCGCCACCACTGCCCAGTTGGCGTGGGAGGAGTGGAGCGCACCCCGGGCCTGCGCACCAAGGCGTGGGCCGCGTCCGGGCGTTGAGCGGGGGACGGTGGCATGCGGCTCCATGGGCGCCGTCCGGCCCGCCCCGCGAGGGGGCGGGCGCCCGGCGCGGGCGCTCACAGGGGCTGCGAGATTCCCGCCGATCGGGGGACGCTAGGCTTCCTGAGACCTGGCGCATGATCGGGAACGCTACGCGCCGTCAGACCGTGATCATTTCTTGGGTGGCGTAGTTTTCGATGTCTTGGTTCGAATCATTCATCCTCGGGCTCGTCCAGGGACTGACCGAGTTCCTGCCGATCTCCTCCAGCGCGCATCTGCGGCTCACCGCCGCATTCGCCGGCTGGGAGGACCCGGGCGCCGCCTTCACCGCGATCACCCAGATCGGCACCGAGACGGCCGTCCTCATCTACTTCCGCAAGGACATCGCACGCATCGTCTCCGCCTGGTTCCGTTCCCTGACGAACAAGGAGCTGCGCAGTGACCACGACGCCCAGATGGGCTGGCTGGTCATCGTGGGTTCGATTCCGATCGGTGTGCTCGGCGTCACGTTCAAGGACCAGATCGAGGGCCCGTTCCGGGATCTGCGGCTGATCGCCACGACCCTGATCGTGATGGGCATAGTCCTCGGCATCGCCGACCGTCTCGCCGCCCGTGACGAGCAGGGCGGCAAGCACCGGGCCATCAAGCAGCGCAAGACGCTGCAGGAGCTGGGTGTCAAGGACGGTCTGATCTACGGTGCCTGCCAGGCGATGGCCCTGATTCCGGGCGTCTCACGCTCGGGCGCGACCATCAGCGGCGGTCTGCTGATGGGCTATACGCGTGAGGCGGCGGCTCGCTACTCGTTCCTGCTGGCCATCCCGGCAGTGCTGGCCTCGGGCGCCTTCGAGCTGAAGGACGCGAGCGAGGGCGGGCATGTGGACTGGCCGCAGACCTTCTTCGCGACGATCATCGCCTTCGCCGTGGGCTACGCGGTGATCGCCTGGTTCATGAAGTTCATCACTACGAAGAGCTTCATGCCCTTCGTGATCTACCGCATTCTGCTGGGAATCCTGCTGTTCATCCTGGTCGGAACGGATGCGCTGAGCCCCCACGCGGGTGAGTCGGGCGGCTGAGGCGCGTTGACGCGGGACTGACGGCTGTCGTACCCAGGCCTTAGCCTGTCTGCATGTCCCCCTTGTCCCGCGAGTCAGAAACCGCGTTGTCCGCCGCCGAGCTCAATGCCCGGATCCGAGAGCTGTGGGCGGACGGCGAGCTGCCCGACGACCGGCGCCCGGAGTACGAGGCACTGGTGGTGGAGTGGGCCGCGGCCGCGCTCGGGGACGTGCAGCACGCCGCCTGAGCGCGGGGCGGGCAGGCCGGGAGCGCTCGGCGTGATCGCGGGCTCGGCTAGCCTGAGTGCCACAATGAATCGTTTGACCACGTCATGGGGCGGCTTCGAGCTCGCCCGCTTCCCCGAGGACCCCCGCGACACGCTCCGCGCCTGGGACGCCGCCGACGAGTACCTTCTGGGGCAGCTCAAGGGGATCGACGACGCCGCGCCCACGGATCTGACCGGCACGCCGGCCGTCGTCGGGGACCGCTGGGGCGCCCTCGCCACCTCGCTCGCAGCCCACCGGCCCGTACAGATCACGGACTCCTTCCTCGGCCAGGAAGCGACCCGGGCGAATCTGGCCCGCAACGGCATCGACGTGGACGCGGTACGCCTCCAGTCGGTCAGGGACCTGCCGCCGGAGCGTATCGACGTACTGCTGATCCGGGTGCCCAAGAGCCTCGCGCTGCTGGAGGACCAGCTGCACCGCCTCGCGCCCGCCGTGCACGCGGACACGGTCGTCGTGGGCGCCGGGATGGTCAGCGAGATCCACACCTCGACGCTGAAGCTGTTCGAGCGGATCCTCGGTCCGACCAGGACCTCGCTCGCGGTGAAGAAGGCGCGGCTCATCTTCTGTACGCCCGACCCCAGACTCGCCCGCACCCCGAGCCCCTGGCCGCTGCGCTATGCGCTGCCCGACGACGTGGGCGTGCTCGCGGGCCGGACCGTCACCAATCACGCGGGCATCTTCTGCGCCGAGCGCCTCGACATCGGCACCCGTTTCTTTCTGCGGAGCCTGCCGGAGCGGCACGGTCCGGAGCGGGTCGTCGACCTGGGCTGCGGCAACGGCGTGGTGGGCGCGGCGGCCGCGCTGGCCAATCCGGCGGCCTCGGTGACCTTCATCGACGAGTCGTTCTCGGCGGTCGCCTCGGCCGAGGCGACGTACCGCGAGAACGTCCCGTCGGACACGAAGGCGGAGTTCCTGGTGGGCGACGGTCTGTCGGGTGTGCCGGACGCGTCCGTCGATCTGGTGCTGAACAATCCGCCGTTCCACTCGCACCGGGCGACGACGGACACGGCCGCCCGCCGGATGTTCGGCGAGTCGCGCCGTGCCCTGCGGCCCGGGGGCGAGCTCTGGGTCGTCGGAAACCGCCACCTCGGCTATCACCTGAGACTGCGCCGCCTCTTCGGGAACTGCGAAGTCGTCGCCGGCGACCCGAAGTTCGTGGTGCTGCGGGCCGTCAGGAAGTAGGTCCTGTCCGGTCGATCAGGCCGGATCAGTGAGCGGGGTCTGGTGCGGTGCATCGCAAGGCGGAGGATGGAGCCCACGCGGAGCGTAGGCGACTGACGACAACGCGGCGAGGTGCCGTGCCAGGGCACGCGAGCCCGGCAAGATCGGCCGGACAGGACCTAACCGCCGGGCTCAGCGGCCCAGGCCGTCGGCGCCGTCCTGCCACTCGGCGTAGGGAACACGGGAGATCTCGCGTACGCCTCCGAGCGTGCCCCATTCGTCCTTGCCGAGCCGGGTGAGCGGCGCCAGCTTCGTCACCTCGGGGTGCCCGCCGGCCATCACTTCCTTGCTGACGACGGCATGGACGACGCGGCCGAAGACGACCGTCGAGTCGCCGAGTCGTACGGTGCTGTGCAGTTCGCATTCGAGGGCCACCGGGGAGGCCGCGACGCGCGGAGGCTTCACGCGCAGGCTCGTCTCGCGGGCGATGCCCACCGCGTCGAACTCGCTGATGCCACGCGGAAAATCGGTGGCGGTGGCGTTGATCTGCTCGAAGAGCGGCTCGGGTGCGAAGTTGACCACGAAAGCCCCGGTGTCCTCGATGTTGCGCAGCGAGTCCTTGCGGCCGACCGAGGTGAACTGCACGACGGGCGGAGCCACGCACGAGATCGTGAAGAACGAGTGCGGGGCGAGATTGTCCGTGCCGTCGGCCGATGTTGTCGAGACCCAGGCGATGGGCCTCGGGACGACGGTGGCGGTCAGCAGCCGGTAGAAGCTGTCGCGGTCGCACTGGGCCGGGTCGTAGTCGATGCGCATGGGGGAAGTATGGCGCCTGACGCCGAACTGGCGCAGATCGACCGTTTGCTGAACAAGAGCGGGTGAAGAGCAGGTGACTGGCGTGCACAGCTCTTGGCCTTGGGCCCTTACTGCCCGAAACTGACCCGATGACGCAGCGCGTGGATCTCGCGACCGTGATGGACCGGCTGACCATCGATGAATTGATCACCAGTTATGCGGTGGCGGTGGACGACGGCGACTGGGACGCCTACCGCGCCCTGTTCACCCCCGAGGGGCGCGCGGACTACCGCAGCTCGGGCGGGATCGAGGGTCCGGCCGCCGAGGTCGCCGACTGGCTGGCGGAGACGATGCGTCTCTTTCCGGTACGCCAGCACCTCATCGTCAACCGGCGGCTGCACATCCAGGACCTGGGCGGCTATCCGGGCGACCGGGCCGAGCTGCAGGCCGACTATGTGAACCCGATGCGTCTGGAGTCGGGGGACGACTTCGTCTCCGGCGGCCGGTACACCTTCGGCCTGCTGCGTACGGACGCGGGCTGGCGGCTGCGCACGGTGGTGATCCACGAGAAGTGGAGGCGGGCTCCGGACGCCCCCGGCGGCGCCTGACCGACCTGGGCGCACTGTTCTTGCAGGTCCTGCTCGCGCACACTGGAGACGACACCGCTCGCGGTCGCCGCGAGGCGGACGAGGAGGCGCGGTATGCGGATTCCGGTCGGCCGGCCTGGCTGGGGCCGCGCGCGAGAGCTCGCGGCGTCTGGGCGCTGGCGGGCCGTCGCCGCGGTGGCCGCCGGTGCGCTTCCCGCGCTGGCCTTTCCCGAACCCTCGCTGTGGTGGTTCGCGTATGTCGCGCTGGTGCCATGGATGCTGCTGGTCCGGGACGCGCCGACGGGCCGACGGGCGGCGGTCGAGGGCTGGCTGGGCGGCATCGGCTTCATGATCGCCGTGCATCACTGGCTGATCCCGAGCCTGCATGTGTTCATCGTGCTGATCGCCGCGCTGCTGGGGCTGCTGTGGGCGCCCTGGGGGTGGCTGGTGTGGTCGCTGCTGTCCGGGAGGCGGCCGAGGGCGGCCAGAGCGGTCGCCGCTCTCGCGGTGGTGCCCTCGGGCTGGCTGATGATCGAACTGGTCAGGTCGTGGGAGGGATTGGGCGGTCCCTGGGGGTTGCTGGGGGCGAGCCAGTGGCAGGTCTCCCCCGCCCTGCGGCTCGCCTCGGTGGGCGGCGTCTGGCTGGTGAGTCTGCTCGTGGTGGCGGTGAACACCGCGGTGACGGTGCTGATCGCGGTGCCGCGCGCCCGGACGGCCGCGGTGGGGGGCGGGGTCATCTGTGCGCTCACCACGACCGCGGTATGGCTCTGGCTTCCGCAGCCGGAGCCGTCGGGGCGGGCCC
Source organism: Streptomyces sp. NBC_01481 (assembly GCF_026339995.1). Taxonomy (GTDB): domain Bacteria; phylum Actinomycetota; class Actinomycetes; order Streptomycetales; family Streptomycetaceae; genus Streptomyces. The sequence continues at coordinate 375,769 of NZ_JAPEPT010000006.1, forward strand.
GTATCGCTGTCGTACAGCCGGGCGTCGTCGACGGTGTCGAGAGCGTCGAGCGGCGCTTCGCCCGCAGTGAGGAGCTGACCCGTCAACTGGCCGGTCAGGACATCGATCTGGTGGTCTGGGGCGAGAGCAGCGTCGGCGCGGATCTGCGCGAACGCCCGGATCTGGCGGCCCGTATCGCGGTGCTCTCGCGCGCGGTCGGCGCGGATCTGCTGGTCAATGTGGACGCCCGGAGCCAGGACGGCGCCGGCCGGGCGGGGATCTTCAAGAGTTCGGTCCTGGTGGGCCCGCAGGGTCCGACCGGTGATCGCTACGACAAGATGCGGCTCGTCCCCTTCGGTGAGTACATACCGGCGCGCGGGCTGCTGGGCTGGGCGACCTCGGTGGGCAAGGCGGCCGGCGAGGACCGGCTGCGCGGCAGCCGTCCGGTGGTGATGGTGCTGCCCGGCGAGGGTGCGGGCGGACTGCGTCTGGGGCCGCTGGTCTGCTTCGAGTCGGCGTTCCCCGACATGGGCAGGAGGCTGACCAGGGACGGCGCACAGCTGCTGATCGCCCAGTCGGCGACCTCGTCGTTCCAGGGGAGCTGGGCGCCCGAGCAGCATGCCTCGCTGGCGGCGCTGCGGGCGGCCGAGAGCGGCCGGCCGATGGTGCACGCCACGCTCACCGGCGTCAGCGCGGTGTACGGACCCGACGGCAGCCGGGTCGGCCGCCTGCTCGGTACGGACAGAAGTACCGCCGCCGTCTACGACGTCCCGCTGGCCCGCGGCACCACCCCGTTCGTCAGGTTCGGCGAGTGGCCGGTCTACGGAGCACTGGCGGTCCTCGCCGCGCTCTGCGCCGCGGAGGGTGTGCGCTCGCTCAGGAAGCCTGCTCCAGGGCTCGCAGCACCACCTGTTCGCACAGCTGATGAGTCCGCAGCGCGTCCTGTGCGCTGAGGAGTTTCCCGGCCCGTACGGCGTCCAGGAAGGCCAGCACCGACTGCTCGATACCGCGCTGGCGCGCGACGGGCACCCAGTCGCCCCGCCGCCGTACGCTCGGCTGCCCCTTGTGGTCGACGACCTCCGCGAGATTGCGGACCTCGCGCTTGGTGTCCTGCCCAGACACCTCGAGGATCTCCTCCGTGGAGCCGCTCATCCGGTTCATCGTCCCGATGGCGGTGAAGCCGTCGCCGGACAGCTGCAGCACGACATGGTGCATCAGGCCGTCGACGATCCGGGCCCGTACATCGGTGTGGTCGATCGGTCCGGGGACGAGAAAGCGCAGGGTGTCGACGACATGGATGAAGTCGTCGAGTACGAGGGTGCGCGGATCCTCGGCGAGGCCGAGGCGGTTCTTCTGCATCAGGATCAGCTCGCGCGGGTGCTCCAGGCACTGGGCGTAGCCCGGCGCGAGACGGCGGTTGAAGCCGACTGCCAGGCTGGTGCCACGCGCTTCGCCGAGGGCCACCAGCCGCTCGGAGTCGGCCAGTTCGTACGCGAGCGGCTTGTCGACATACGTCGCCACACCCGCTTCCAGCAGCCGCGTCACGATCTCGGCGTGCACGGACGTCGGCGCGTGGACGAAGGCGGCGTCGAGGCCCTGGGCGAGCAGCGAGTCGAGGTCGGTGTGGCGGCGCCCGGCCGGGATGTGGTGGGTCTCGGCGATCCGCGCGAGGGTGGCGGGGGTCCGGGTATGCAGATGCAGTTCGACCCCGGGGAGCGTGGTGAGCACGGGCAGATAGGCCTTCCGCGCGATGTCGCCGAGCCCGATGCAGCCGACCTTCACAGGGGCCTCCCTTGGCGCTGTGCCGGTTCATTCGTGTGCGTCGTGTGCTCCGGCAGCATACGTGCGCTGCGGGGGCCCGAGCTTGCTGCGCGGAATGCTCGGCGAATAAGGCCTGGCGGCAGGTGGGTCCGTGCTCCAGGATGATCGGCATGACGACACCTGAGCGCATCGAACCGGCCACCGCCGCAGATGAACGCACCATGTTGGACGGCTGGCTCGACTACCACCGGGCCACGTTGGAACTGAAATGCGCGGGGCTCGACGACGAGCAGCTGCGCACGGCATCGGCAGCACCCTCCACGCTCTCCCTGCTCGGCCTGGTGCGGCACATGGCCGAGGTCGAGCGGCACTGGTTCCCGGTGGCCATGGCCGGCGAGGAGCACACGCCGATCTACTACTCCAAGGACGACCCCGACGGCGACATCAATGTCACCGAGGCCGACACCTGGGCCGAGGGGTACGCCACCTGGCAGGCCGAGATCGCGCGAGCCAGGCAAGCCGTCGCGGGACGATCGCTGGACGAGCTCTCGGTGAAGAAGGACCGCCGCACCGGAGAGCTGTTCAATCTGCGCTGGATCTATACGCACATGATCGAGGAGTACGCGCGGCACAACGGCCATGCCGACCTTCTCCGTGAGCGGATCGACGGCGCGACCGGCGAGTGACCGACGGCTCCCGTCGTCACCCTTGTGGGCCATTGTCTGCTCGTACGACGGTGAACGCGTGCCGCGCACAGCAGAGTTGGGCAGGTGCACCGAACGAGAACAACCGTCCTGGCCGGGATGGCCGCCTTCGCCCTGTCCGGCTGCGTCGTCCTGACCGGATGCGTGGCCGTGGAGCCGCGGACCGCGCCCGCACCACGGCTGCCCCCGCCGCCGGGGAGCGGCCGTCCGGCGCAGGTCGTGGAGCCGCAGAACATGCAGGACCCGGCGCGGGAGGCCCTTGCGCCCCCGGCGTCCGAGAAGACCATGCCGCCCGCCGCCATCGAGGACGCCCCGCGCGAGCCGTCGAGACCGAGGCCCGCCCAGCCGGGCACCTCGGGCCCGGCTTCCCGGCCGCGCGAAATGCCCGCGCGCCCTGCACGGCCCACAAAGCCCGTGGCGCCGGTGCCCGTCGAAGTCCCCGCCGGCATCTGTGCGCTGAGCGAGGACTACGGCCGCTGGCGCCCCGGCAGCACCGAAGCCCGGATCTGCCGGGAGGTCTACGGGAACTAGTGCTGGATTCCTCAAAGGAAGTACACATAGCGGCGGCGTAAACGCCTGGTGGGCGGTGCGGGTCTGCCCCAGATCCAGGGTCGGGCGCGGGCGTTGAGCTGGGCCGTGGCCACTTCGGTGGCGTGGGTGATGTGGTCGCGGTCGCCGAAGGAGCGTCCGGCCAGGGCGGTCTTGCGGAAGATGCGCCACCAGCCCTCTTGAAGGTTGAGCCAGCAGGCGCCGACTGGGATGAACACATGCCTGATGCGGGGATGTTCCTCGAGCCAGGTTCGGGTGGACACGCTGTTGTGGGAGGACAGATTGTCGGTGATCACGTAGATGTCCCCGACGGGGTTGGCGTCCTCGACCAACTGAAGGAACTGCTGGTAGAAGGCACTGTTACGGGAGGTGGCCGTCATCGTGACCTCGTGGCCGTCCCGGACGCGTAAGGCGCCGTAGACCCAGGTTTTCTCCGGTCCGCGGGAGTAGTCGAGCTCGTTTTTGATGCGGTGTCCGTCCGGCGACCAGCCCGGTGCCGGCGGGAAGGTGCGTGGGATCACCGGGCCGAGTTCGTCGGCGCAGACCACCGTCGCGCCGTCGGGAGGGCTGGTGTAGAGCTCGACGATCCGCGTCCTTTTCCCTCGAAGTCCACATCTCTCGAGCGGGTCCACGAGCGCGTGCGCCGCCAGCGCACCCCCTCGGCCAGCAGGATCCGACGTACCTGGGAGCGGCTGACCTCGATGCCCAGGTCCCGGGCCGTGGCGGCCAGCGCGTCCAAAGTCCACTCCGAGGGCCCCAACTCGTCCGCGGCCCACATCTCGTTCGACGGCTGCACCTCCAGCCGACCCGGCGGCGTCAGCCTGACCAGGCCGATGATCCTCGAGCGCTCGGCCTCGGTGATCCTTCGCTTGCGTCCCTGCCCGCCCAGATCCTCCAGTCCCTCCAGCCCGCAGCGGTTGAAGCGGTGCAGCCAGCGGCGCACCGTCTTCTGACCGCACCGCAGCTCGTCGGCTATCTGCGGGACCAGCCAGCCGCCCCAGCTCAGCTCCACCATCCGGCAGCGCTCCACCACAACCTTCGGCGCCTTTCTGGCCGACGCCAGGCGGTGGACCACCGCTTTCTCACCCTCGTCACGGCCCGGCCGTGCCCTCAGCACCACTACCCAGCACCCGCCCCCGAGCACCTGCAACTGCCCCGCTACCAGCAGCTATACCCACCGAAAGAGGAATCCAGCACTAGTGCTGGATTCCTCAAAGGAAGTACACATAGCGGCGGCGTAAACGCCTGGTGGGCGGTGCGGGTCTGCCCCAGATCCAGGGTCGGGCGCGGGCGTTGAGCTGGGCCGTGGCCACTTCGGTGGCGTGGGTGATGTGGTCGCGGTCGCCGAAGGAGCGTCCGGCCAGGGCGGTCTTGCGGAAGATGCGCCACCAGCCCTCTTGAAGGTTGAGCCAGCAGGCGCCGACTGGGATGAACACATGCCTGATGCGGGGATGTTCCTCGAGCCAGGTTCGGGTGGACACGCTGTTGTGGGAGGACAGATTGTCGGTGATCACGTAGATGTCCCCGACGGGGTTGGCGTCCTCGACCAACTGAAGGAACTGCTGGTAGAAGGCACTGTTACGGGAGGTGGCCGTCATCGTGACCTCGTGGCCGTCCCGGACGCGTAAGGCGCCGTAGACCCAGGTTTTCTCCGGTCCGCGGGAGTAGTCGAGCTCGTTTTTGATGCGGTGTCCGTCCGGCGACCAGCCCGGTGCCGGCGGGAAGGTGCGTGGGATCACCGGGCCGAGTTCGTCGGCGCAGACCACCGTCGCGCCGTCGGGAGGGCTGGTGTAGAGCTCGACGATCCGCGTCCTTTTCCCTCGAAGTCCACATCTCTCGAGCGGGTCCACGAGCGCGTGCGCCGCCAGCGCACCCCCTCGGCCAGCAGGATCCGACGTACCTGGGAGCGGCTGACCTCGATGCCCAGGTCCCGGGCCGTGGCGGCCAGCGCGTCCAAAGTCCACTCCGAGGGCCCCAACTCGTCCGCGGCCCACATCTCGTTCGACGGCTGCACCTCCAGCCGACCCGGCGGCGTCAGCCTGACCAGGCCGATGATCCTCGAGCGCTCGGCCTCGGTGATCCTTCGCTTGCGTCCCTGCCCGCCCAGATCCTCCAGTCCCTCCAGCCCGCAGCGGTTGAAGCGGTGCAGCCAGCGGCGCACCGTCTTCTGACCGCACCGCAGCTCGTCGGCTATCTGCGGGACCAGCCAGCCGCCCCAGCTCAGCTCCACCATCCGGCAGCGCTCCACCACAACCTTCGGCGCCTTTCTGGCCGACGCCAGGCGGTGGACCACCGCTTTCTCACCCTCGTCACGGCCCGGCCGTGCCCTCAGCACCACTACCCAGCACCCGCCCCCGAGCACCTGCAACTGCCCCGCTACCAGCAGCTATACCCACCGAAAGAGGAATCCAGCACTAGGGCCTGTCGTTCGGATCTTGCCGGGTTCGCGTGCCCTGGCACGCACTCCCCCGTAGCCCTTCGGGCACGGGAGGTGCCCCCATGCCGCGTTGCGTCAGTCGCCGACGCTCCGCATCGGCTCCATCCTCCGCCTTGCGATCGCACGCACCACAGTGACATCAGCCGCTCCGCGGCGGGCCGCTCACTGATCCGGCCTGATCCGAACGACAGGCCCTGGCCTCACTCCCCCCGCAGCCGCCCCTCCAGCCGCTCGATCGCGGCCCTGACGCCGTTGCCGTATCCGTCGTCCCCCAGGGCGTCCGTCGCCGCGCGAGCCCGGTCGAGATGGACCCGCGCGGCCTCGGGGCGCTGGAGCTTCACATAGTCGGCGGCGAGGTTGAGGTGGAGCGAGGGGTAGAAGGCACGCACCTCGAGCGCCGCCTCGTGCCGGGCCGGCCGCTCCTCGCTCAGCCCGTCCGCCGCGGCCAGCGCCCGCAGATCCCAGGCGAGCTCGTCCCCGGGGTCGTCCTGGGTGTCCGCCATGTAGTGCGCCAGGGTGCAGCGGTGAAGTGCGTCACCGGCCTCGCCGATCTCCGACCAGAGGGCGCCGAAGCGATTGCGTGCCTCCTCGCGGTCTCCGCCGTGCAGCAGCATGATCGCCTGCCCGATCCGGGTCACGACGGCGTCCCCCGACGCCTCCGGCTGCTCCCTCACTGCGGCCTCCCACGTCCGTGCGGCGATTGCGCGAAATGCGACGAGTCACGGATCACGACGCTAGCCGCCGCCCTTGACAATGCCGCACAGGCTCGGGCACGGGCCCGAGCCTGTCAGCCGGGTGCGCGAACGCTTAGGTCCTGTCCGGTCGATCTTGCCGGGCTCGCGTGCCCTGGCACGCACGCTGCGTTGTCGTCAGTCGCCGACGCTCCGCGTCGGCTCTCCCCCTGCCTTCGGCGGAAGGACCCCCATCCTCCGGCCTGCGATCGCACGCACCACAGTGACATCAGCCGCTCCGCGGCGGGCCGCTCGCTGATCCGGCCTCATCGACCGGACAGGACCTAGCCGAGGTTCGGGATCCGCCAGTCGATGGGCTCGTGGCCCTGGGCGGCGACCGCCTCGTTGATCTGCGTGAAGGGGTGCGAGCCGAAGAACTTCTTCGCGGACAGGGGCGAGGGGTGGGCGCCCTTCACCACCACATGCCGCGTCTCGTCGATCAGGGGCAGCTTCTTCTGCGCGTAGGCGCCCCAGAGCACGAACACCGCGGGGTCGGGCCGCGAGGCCACGGCGCTGATCACCGCGTCCGTCACCTTCTCCCACCCCTTGCCCTTGTGGGAGTTGGCCTCGCCGGCCCGCACCGTCAGCACGGCGTTGAGCAGCAGGACACCCTGCTCGGCCCACGGCATCAGATAGCCGTTGTCCGGGACGGGGTGGCCCAGCTCCGCCTGCATCTCCTTGTAGATGTTCCGCAGGGAGGGCGGGGTCCTGACGCCCGGCCGCACGGAGAAGCAGAGGCCGTGCCCCTGCCCCTCTCCGTGGTACGGGTCCTGGCCGAGAATCAGGACCTTGACGCGTTCGTACGGTGTCGCGTCGAGGGCGGCGAAGACCTCCTCGCGCGGCGGATAGACCGGCCCCCTGGCCCGCTCCTCCTCGACGAACTCGGTGAGCTCCTTGAAGTAGGGCTTCTGCAGCTCGTCGCCGAGGACGCCGCGCCAGGACTCGGGCAGCATGTCGGTGTCGGTCACGTCAACAACCTCCGGAATGGGACCAGTTCTCGAGAAAGAACCTACCGGGGGCCACTGACAACGGGGTCTGCCGGCGGTCTACCAGCTGGCCTTGCGGTACAGCTGCCACATCTGCATGAACGTCTGCGGGTTGATCGCGAGTTCGCCGCCGCCGATCTCCTCGCTGGAGGCGACGAACATCTTGCCCTGCCACAGCGGCAGCAGCCGAACGTCGTCACCGAGGATCTCCTGTGCCCGCTCGAACTGCTCGGTGACCGCACCGCGGTCGCTCTCGCGCCGGGACGCGGGCAGCAGCTGGTCAGTGATCTCGGGGCTTTCGTACGGCATGCTGAGCGCGTTGTTCTTGCCGACGAACGGCGCCACAAAGTTGTCCGGGTCCGGGAAGTCGGGGAACCAGCCGCGTCCGAAGACGGGGTACTCGCCGGCCTGGTAGGCCTTCCTGAAGTCCTTCTCCGGCTTGCCCTCCACCGTGATCTTGAACAGGCCGGTGGCGTCGAGCTGCCGCTTGAGCTCGTCGAACTCGGCCTTGGAGGCGGAGCCGTAACGGTCGGAGGAGTACCCGAACATCAGCGGCACCGGCTTGGTGATACCGGCGTCCTTGAGGATGGCCCGCGCCTTGTCCACGTCCGGCTCGCCATAGCGGTCGAAGAACTCGGTGGTGTGGCCGGAAATGCCCTTGGGGACCATGGAGTACAGCGGCTCGGCCGTGCCCTGGTAGACCTTGCCGACCAGCGCGCCGCGGTCGACGACCTGAGCGATCGCACGGCGTACGGCGAGCTTGCCCGCCATGGGGTCCTTGGAGTTGAAGACGAGGTAGCGGATGTCGGCGCCGACCGTCTCGACGAGCTGGAGGCCGTCGTACTCCGGCTGCTTCGACTGAAGCTTGACGACCTCCTGCGCGGTGAGACCGCGGTAGATCGTGTCGATCTTCTTCTTCTTGAGCTCTCCGACCATCACGTCGGAGTCCTGGAAGTAGCGGATGGTGACGGCTTCGTTCTTGAGCTTCGCGAACCCCTCGTACTTGGAGTTCTTGGTCAGCTCGGCCCGTTCGCCCTTCTTGTACGAACTCAGGACGTACGGCCCCGAACCTGTCAGCCCGCCGTCCTCGCGGAGCTCGTCCGCCGGGTACTCCTTGGGCGGGACGACAGCCATGGCGGGCGTGGCCAGGATGAACGGGAACGTGGCGTCAGCCGTCTTGAGGCTGAACCTCACGATGCGGTCCCCGGCGACCTCGACCTTGTCGAGCGAGCCGAGCAGACCGTTGGGGCCACCCTTCGCGTCGATCTTCCGGATCCGCTCGATGGAGTACTTGACCGCCGCGGCGTCGAGCTTGTCGCCGTTGGAGAAGGTAAGGCCAGGCTTCAGCTCGCACTCGAAGAGCTTGTTGCTGGAATCGGTGAAGCGGCAGGATTTCGCGGCGTCGGGCTGCGGCGCTGCGCTGCCGGACGGGAAGCTCACCAGCGTCTGGAAGACATTACTCAGCAATTCCCATGAGCCGTCCCAGGCTGCGGCCGGATCGAGGGTGGTGGGCTCACTCATCGTACCGACCGTAATCTTCTGCTCGCGCTCGGTGCTCTCACCCGAAAACAGGCTGCATCCGGCCAGCAGAGATATGGACGCTAGGGCTGCAGTGGCCTGCAGGCAGGTCCGGTAGAACACGTGCACGCTCCTCGTTCAGCCATGGGTCGGCCGACCATACCGCAGCGCCCTGCCGGGTCAATCTGATGGCCCGGCAGGGCACTTGACACATTCAGGAACAAAAGGGTCCAGGGGGCTCAGTGCACCCCGGCATTGAGGAAGATACCCCCGTCGACGACCAGCGTCTGCCCCGTGATCCAGTCGGATTGCTCAGAAGTCAAAAAAGCCGCCGCTCCGCCGATGTCCTCGGGCACACCGAGGCGCGCGAGCGGGTAGCCCGCGGCCGCCTCCTCCTCCCTGCCCTCGTACAGGGCCTGGGCGAACTTGGTCTTGACCACGGCCGGTGCGATCGCGTTGACCCTGACACCCGGCGCGAACTCGTGCGCCAGCTGCAGGGTCAGGTTGATCATCGCCGCCTTGCTCATGCCGTAGGAACCGATGAAGGGCGAGGGAGCGAGACCGGCGACGGACGCGATGTTCACGATCGCACCGCCGTTCTCCTTCTGCCAGGCCTTCCAGGTCTGCTGGGCGAAGCCGAGCGCCGAGATCACGTTGGTCTCGTACACCTTGCGCGCCACGTTCAGGTCGAGCTCGGCCATCGGCGAGTAGACCGGGTTCGTACCGGCGTTGTTGATCAGGAAGTCGACGCGGCCGAAGGCCTCCATGACCCGCTCCACGGCGGCCGCCTGGTGGGCTTCGTCGTGGGCCTTGCCCGCGATGGCGATCACCCGGTCGGCGCCGAGCTTCTCCACGGCCTCCTTGAGCGCGTCCTCACCACGTCCGGTGATGCACACCCGGTCGCCGCGGGCGACGAGCGCCTCGGCGACGCCGTAGCCGATGCCACGGCTCGCGCCGGTGATCAGCGCGACCTTTCCGCTGTCCTGTACCTCTGCGCTCATGTCCGTCGTCTCCCGATTCAGTTGAGCGGTCCGCCGGCCACGTACATGACCTGGCCGGACACAAAGCCGGCCTCGTCGCCCGTGAAGAAGGCGATGGCGTTGGCGATGTCCTCGGGGAACCCGACGCGCGCGACCGGGATCTGGGTGGCGGCAGCGGCCTGGAACTCCTCGAAGCCCATGCCGACGCGGGCGGCCGTCTGGGCCGTCATCTCGGTGACGATGAAGCCGGGGGCGACGGCGTTGGCGGTGATGCCGAACTTGCCGAGCTCCTTGGCGAGGGTCTTGGTGAAGCCCTGCAGACCGGCCTTGACGGCGGAGTAGTTGGCCTGGCCGCGGTTGCCGAGCGCCGAGCTGGAGGAGAGCGAGACGATACGTCCGAATCCGGCGTCCACCATGTATTTCTGGCAGGCCTTGGCCATCAGGAACGCACCCTTGAGATGCACGTTCATCACGGTGTCCCAGTCGGACTCGCTCATCTTGAAGAGCAGGTTGTCGCGGAGCACGCCCGCGTTGTTGACGAGGATCGTCGGCGCGCCGAGCTCGGCGGCGACGCGCGCGACGGCGGCCTCCACCTGGGCGCTGTCGGAGACGTCGCAGCCCACGGCGAGGGCCTTGCCGCCCGCCGCGGTGATCTTCTCGACGGTGTCCTTGCAGGCCGCCTCGTCGAGGTCGAGTACGGCTACGGCGCGGCCCTCGGCCGCCAGTCGTACCGCGGTGGCTGCGCCAATACCGCGCGCAGCCCCGGTCACGACGGCGACGCGCTGCTCGGTGGTGGACATGCTGGTTCTCCTCGCCCTTGGATGCGGCTCATCCGGTACGTCCCACGTCCAGGGATGAGCGACCGCTTAGTACCTTCAGCAGACGTGACGCTAGAAGCCCTGGCACCCGGTGTCAACGGCCCACCGGGTGCGCCCCGTCACTCACGGAATCACTCACCGGACGAGCAGGTCGAGCAGCCGCTCCACCTCAGCCTGTGGATCGGAGGTCAGTCCCGTGTGCACGGGGCCCGGCTGTACGACGGTCGAGCGCGGCGCGATCAGCCAGCGGAAGCGGCGTCCAGCGTCGTCGCGCGCCGCCTGGCCTGCGTCCTCGCCGCCTCGGCAGACGCCCTCGACGGCCCGCAGGGCGGCGCGTACCCCCGTCACATCGGCGCGCGGGTCGAGGGCCTTGAGTTTCCCCTCGTCGAGATACGTACGGGCGGCGACGAAGGACTTGGCACGGCAATAGACCACCACGCCGGCGTTGAAACACTCACCGCGCTCGACCCGCGGCACCACACGCAGCAGCGCGTACTCGAAGACATCACGCTCGCTCACTGGCCCGCGTCCTTCGTGCTCTTGGTCGGGTGCGGCCAGGGGGTGAGATGCTCGGTCAGCCAGCCGGGCGCCTGCGAGGGCCGGGGCTTGGAGGGCGCGCTCAGCGAGATCCGCTCATGGATCGTGGCCGCACGGGGCAGCAGCGCCTCGACATAAGCCCTGCGCAGCGCGTCGGTGGTCCCGAAACCCGGCTCGTCGACCAGCCACTCGTCCGGGACGTCGGCGGCGACCTCGGTCAGCAGCTCCTCGGTGACCAGCGGCGCGAGTTCGGCGGCGGCCGCGGCGATGTCGGGCTTGAAGGGCGCGAGGGCATGGTCGGATGCGTCGTACGGCTTGGCCGCCGAGACCGCGGCGCCCGGCCAGTTGTGGTGCCAGATCATGGTGGCTCCATGGTCGATGAGCCACAGGTCGCCGTGCCACACCAGCATGTTGGGGTTGCGCCAGGAGCGGTCGACATTGTTGATCAGCGCGTCGAACCAGACGACCTTGCCGGCCTCGGCCGCGTCCACCTCGTAGGCGAGCGGGTCGAAGCCGAGCGAACCGGGCAGGAAGTCCATCCCGAGGTTCAGCCCGCCGCTCGCCTTCAGCAGCTCCTGCACCTCCTGATCGGGCTCGCCGAGACCGATGACGGGGTCGAGCTGGATGGCGACCAGCTCGGGGACCCGCAGGCCGAGCCGCCTGCCGAGCTGTCCGCAGATGACTTCGGCGACCAGGGTCTTACGGCCCTGTCCCGCTCCGGTGAACTTCATGACGTAGGTACCGAAATCGTCGGCCTCGACGATTCCAGGCAGTGATCCGCCCTCCCGTAGGGGTGTGACGTAGCGGGTCGCGGTTACTTCCGTAAGCATTTTCCCAGGTTATCGGGGCCCAACGTCCGGACCTCACGAGTAACGATGCCGGCCGAAGCCACTCCTTCCCCAGAACCCGGGATGAGCAGTGGGAAGAATCTGGGGAGTTCAGCTCCGAACCTCACTCTCCATCGAGGCCATCACGATCGCTGGAGCCCCGTCCGCAGCCGACAACCGGCCCGCCGGACGGCCTTCGCGCTGGACGTGTGTGTTCCTTGGTCGGATCACTTGTTCAGGCGAAGGCCGCTGTGGCGTATGCCGTTCACCGACCCGCGTGATCAAGTTCGACGCACCATTCGACGCCGAAGATCAAGTCAGGACGAGAAGCCGTAGGCCTGCTCGCTCTCCCGAAAGTGCTGCACCAAGAGCGGATCCATCACCGTGGAATCCGGTCCGAAGAACTTGCCGAACTTCTCCCGGTATTTCCGGAACCAGAGGGGCCGGTCGGACAGGAAGAAGATGTCGTGCAGGGCGATGGCGCGGATCGCGAGGACGGGCACCGGCGCCCTGCTCACCACGAAGCGGGGGTTGCGCGCCGCGGTCACCGTGCAGTTCTCGTGGAACTGGCCGATCATGAGCCCCTGCGCCACGAAGTCGTCCTTCACACGCGCCTGGGCCTGGTCGAGCAGTCCCGTGTCCTCGCTGCGCAGATCGGGGAGGACGACCACCATGGCCTGCAGCATGGGATTTCGGCCCTGCCAGGTGGTCAGCTCGTACTCGCGCAGACTGCTGCGCGCGATCTCCTCGACCAGTTCGAGGCTCGGCGCGTGCCCGACCAGACGTAAGCGGATCTCCAACGTCCGGTTCTTGCGGGAGGGTGACACGAACGGGCAGATCGGACCCGTGCGGCCGATCTCCGGATGGTTCGCCGATATGTACTCGGACAGCCACGAGTCGACCGACTCCAGCGCGGACTCGAAGTCGACGACAGATGCCGTGGGCGTCATGACATACCCGTCAGGTCGGCGACGCGGTCGACGGCGATGCCTGCGAGCCGATGGATCTCGGACTCGTCCGGGATACGGATGTTGATGAAGTTGAGGATGTCGTCCTTGGGAAATATCACCCAGGCGGTCTCGATGCGGAAGTGGTCGACGGTGGACAGCCAGCGCACCAAAAAACCGCTGTCCCCCACCTCGACCGGCCCCAGTTCCACCCTCGTGATGTCGAGCTGCACCCCGTCGTTCAGCTCCATCCGGTAGTGCGCGCAGTCGCGCACCGCGTCGAAGAGCTCCTGGAACACCTGCCGACAGGCTCCGTTGCCGAACTGCGCGACGTGGTGGAAGACCACCGACCCCACGATGTTCGTGAACAGCGCGGAGGCGTGGTGCGTCGTCTCGGGGTGCGTGCCGTGCGTGAGCATGTTCGTCAGGTCGACGATGGCCCGCCCCGACTCGTCGCCGGAAACGAAGGCGGGATCGTAGGCGGCGCTCGGCTCCTCACCGAAGAAGGACTCCTCGAGATCCTCCTCCCTCAGTAGCAACTGCTGGAAAGCGGCGTCGTCCATCGCAGTCTCCCTATCGTCGTACGAGGCTCAGCGGGCGCATGTCGGTCCAGTGCTCCTCGACGTAGGCAAGGCAGGTCTGGCGGTCGGTCTCGGCGAGAGCGACCGTCCAGCCCGCGGGTACCTCGACGAAAGCGGGCCACAGCGAGTGCTGGCCCTCGTCGTTGACGAGCACAAGGAACGTGCCGTCGGGGGTCTCGAAGGGGTTGCTCATCATTACTCCCTGCGCAAAAGGGTCGAGGTGGGGGACGGGTTCGTCACTTCTCTTCCAGAACCTTCGTCACGTACTTGTGGATGCCGTTGATCGAGGTGAACAGCGCCATGTCTTCGAACTGCGGGTCGATAACCGCGCCGTGCCGCTCCTCCAGCCCGTGCTGGAGGACGACCAGGGTGAACGAGTCGATCACCAGCTCGGCGTCATCCGACAGCTCCTCGGGCGGTCCGAGCCCCGCGCTCTCGCTCAGGATCGCTCTGATGTCGTCTTTCGAGATCACCATTCCCCCTACGCCTGCGACGACGATTCCGACGTGACGCGCCCGTGCATCAGCACAAGGTCGCGGACCAGCTTTCCCATCGAGTTCCGCGGCAGCTGCCGCGTGACGGAGAACCGCTTGGGAATCTTGACCGGGCTCAGCCGCTCCCGGCACCAGGCGGTGAGCTCATCCGCGGTGACTGCCTGGTCGGCGCCCACGAACGCCTCGATGACCTCCCCTTGGGTCACCACCACCTCGGTGACCCGGGGATGTCCCAGCAGGACGGTCTCCACTTCCGTGAGATCGACCTTCAGCCCGCCGACGACGACCAGCGAGTCCGCCCGGCCGAGCATGCTGAGAACCCCGGTCGCCGGGTCCTGGTGGACCCGGTCGTAGGTCCGCAGCCAGCCGTCCGTGAAACGGTCGGCGTGCTCGCCGTACAGGTACGGCGAACGGTCCATCCGGACGAAGAGCTCCTCGCCGAGCACCTTCACCTCGGCCCCCGGCACCGGGCGCCCCAGCTGCGGAGGCACTGACGTGCCGGACAGGTCGCCCGCGATCAGCCCAATCTCGGTCAGGCCGTAGACCGGACTGATCGGCAGGCCGAAGTGCGCGCGGAACCGCTCGTAGGTGTCCTGCGGCACCCGTTCGCCGCCGGACACCGCGAGCCGCAGCGCGGGCAGTTCGGGCCGGCCCCCGATCCGGGCCAGCAGGTCGAAGTGCACGGGGGTTCCGTACGCGGCGGACACCTCGGCACGCGCCATCAACCGCACCACCTCGGCCGGGCGGAGCGTCGGCGGGACGATCAGGGTCGCCCCGGCCGCGAGGGCGTGCAGCACGCCGCTGACCAAGCCCATGTTGTGCATGACCGAGTTCAGCAGCATCACCCGGTCGCCCCTGCCGGGGACTCCGGGGAGTGCGGTGTGCCGGTCGAGTTCGGCCAGCACAGAGTCGGCCGGCCTGCCGATCACCTTGGGCCGACCCGTCGAGCCCGAGCTGAACTGCACCAGGCGGATGCCGTCGACGGCCGGCCGGCCGCTCGGCAGCCGCTGGACCGAGAAGTCGGACTCCTGCCGGAATCCGGCCACCGGGCCGCAGGCCCCGGTCGCGACGACGAGGTACTGAGGACGCACCAGGTTGACGAGCGGCTCGTATTCGGCCGGTTTCAGCCGGAAGTCGACCAGAACCACTTGCGCGCCGCGGCTCCACAGGGCCATCAGCACTTGCAGATAGGTGAAACTCGGCTTCATCCGCAGGAGAACCGAGCTGCCCTCCGCAATACCCTGCTCCCGAAAACGCCTCCCAAGATCAGCGACCGCCGTACGTAACTGCCCCCGAGTGACCGGTGCGCTGGAAATGGCCCACAGGTCGTCGTCCGTGCCCTGGCTCAGCAGATGGCTTCCCCACCATGTATTTGCCATACACGCTTCCTTTGCGAAGACAGATACGCGAAACGTTCGATCGGCATTTGGTGAGGGCGAAACTAACACCGCCGTGAAACGTCGGGCAAGCGCCCCAGTGATCAATTCCGCCCGCCCCGGCAAAAGGCGACGTCCCGGCCGTACGTCCCCGCGGCCGGGGCGTTCCATCCCGCGCCACAGGCGGTCCACGCCCCGTCCACAAGGGAGTTCAGGGCTGCTGCCTGCACCGATCACCGAAGTGGCGTGCCACGGGCTCACGCGTCACGCGAATCTCGGGCGTCGCCGGTCCATCCGGTTGTCCCGCCGGCGGGACATGCACGCGGCATAGGCGATTGATCTCCTTGACCCTCCAGAGCTCCCGGGTTAGGTTGCCCTTGATTGTGTTTCCGGGCCATTGCGCCCGATTCCGATGCGTAGGCGGCCTCCGTCACTCCGATTGTCCCCCGGCCGCCATTCCTCTGATGCCCGGTCGAATTTTCGACTCGCTTTCCGGGCCGTTGCGAGTTTTTCATTCATGTCTCTCCGGCCATCCGCGCGGGGGAAATTTCGGAGGTGGAGACTTGTCCGTCAGTGATCGCGCCACCCTGCCCCTCACGGCTGCGCAACGCGAGATATGGATCGCCGAGCAGCGGCTGGGGAAAGCGAATCGGGTTTTCCGGGTCGGCGAATATCTGGAGATCCACGGACAGGTGGATCCGGTGCTGTTCGAGCAGGCCCTGCTGCTGGTCGTCGCCGAGGCCGGCGCCCTGCACGTCCGCTTTGTCGAGGAACGCGGCGAGGTCCGGCAGGTCGTCCACGAGCTCGGCGACTGGTCACCCTCGTTGGTCGATCTCAGCGAGGAGCCGGACCCCGAACGGGCCGCCCGCGACTGGCTGGACGCCGCGGTCGCCCGGCCGATGGACCTCGCCGAGGACCGGCTGTTCGAGTACGCACTCCTGCGGGTGGACGCCGACCGGTTTTATTGGTACCAGGGCTACCACCACGCCGTGATGGACGCCTTCGGCTCACTGCTGATCACACGCCGGGTCGCCGACGTCTACACCGCGCTCGCCCAGGGGCGCCCGGTGGGGCCGAGCCCGTTCGGATCCCTGTCCGACCTGCTGGCCGCCGACCAGAACTACCGCATTTCCGACCAATTCGCCGATGACCGGGCCTACTGGACGGAACGCTTCGCCGACCGCCCCGAGCCGGCCGGGCTCGTCGGCCGCCCGACCACCACCCCGGAGCGATACCTCCGGCACACCGCCGGCCTGGACCCCGCCGAGCTGACGGAACTGCGCAACGCGGCCCGCCGTGCGCGGGCCCCCTGGTCGCACCTGGTCATCGCCGCCACAGCTGTCTATCTCCACCGGATGACCGGCGCATCGACCGTGGTGCTCGGTCTACCGGTGACGGCACGCCTGAACCAGGTCCAGCGTCGGACGCCCGGCACGGCATCCAACGTCCTCCCGCTCAGGCTCTCGCTCCGGCCGGACACAACGCTCGGCGAGCTCCTCGGCCAGATCGGGCAGCGGGTGTTCGAACTGGGCAGCCACCAGCGGTACCGGGCCGAGGACCTCCAGCGCGACCTCGACCTGCCCGGCCATGTGGGGACTTGGTACGCACCGGTCGTCAACGTCATGTCCTTCGACTATGCGGTGACCTTCGCCGGCCTGTCGGCCACCGCGCACAACCTCTCATCGGGCCTGGTGGGCGACCTCACGCTCGCCATGTGGGACCGACGCGACGGCACCGGGCTGACCGTCGACCTCAACGCCCACCCCGAAATCTGCCCGGACCGTGAACTGGCCGCTCACCATCGACGTCTGCTCACCATGCTGCGGACCGTCACAGCGACGGCGCATTCCCGGCCGATCGGCCAGATCGACCTGCTCACCGAGGAGGAGCGCGCCGCGCTGCTCGCCATCCCCGACGATGTTCCTCCGGCGACGGAGACCAACCTCCCGGGGTTGTTCGAGGCACGGGCCGTCGAGACCCCGGACGCGGCCGCCGTGGTCTGCGGCAAGACCACCCTGACGTACCAGGAGCTCAACGAGCGGGCGAACCGGCTGGCCCACCTGCTCGCAGCCCACGGCATCGGCCCCGAACACATCGTCGCCCTCGCCCTGCCCCGCTCCACCGACCTCGTCGTCACCATCCTCGCCGTCCTCAAAGCCGGCGCCGCCTACCTCCCCCTCGACCCCGCATACCCACCCGCCCGCCTGACCCACATGGTCACCGACGCCCACCCCACCCTCCTCCTCACCAGCACCGCCACCGAGCCCAGCCTGCCCGCCACGCACGACACCCCCGTCCTCGTCCTGGACACACCAGACGTCGCCACCGACCTCACCGACCAACCCACCCACAACCCCGCCACCGAACTCGCACCTGATCACCCCGCCTACGTCATCTACACCTCCGGCTCCACCGGACAACCCAAAGGCGTCGTCAACACCCACCGGAACGTGGTGCGGCTGTTCGACGCCACACGGAAGTGGTTCGACTTCGGCCCGGACGACGTCTGGACGCTGTTCCACTCGTACGCCTTCGACTTCTCCGCCTGGGAGCTGTGGGGAGCGCTGCTGCACGGCGGGCGGCTGGTCGTGGTTCCCTACGAGATCAGCCGGACGCCGGGCGCCTTCCTGGACCTGCTGGCCGACGAGGGCGTCACCGTCCTCAACCAAACCCCGTCGGCCTTCTACCAGTTGGCGCAGGCCGATGCCGACGCCTCCCGGCCCGCTCGCCGGCTCGGCCTGCGTACCGTGGTGTTCGGCGGTGAAGCGCTGCAGCCGTCCCGCCTCGCCGACTGGTACGAGCGGCATCCCGATGACGCGCCGGTGCTGGTCAACATGTACGGCATCACCGAGACCACGGTGCATGTGACGTACCAGCCGCTGACCCGTGACCGAGCCACCGCCGCGGCGGCCAGCGTGATCGGTCTCGGCATCCCTGATCTGCGCACCTATGTACTGGACGGCGGACTGCAATTAGTGGCGCCGGGGGTGGTGGGTGAGCTGTACGTGGCGGGGGCCGGCGTGGCCCGCGGCTACCTGGGCCGACCGGGCCTGACGGCCGAGCGCTTCGTCGCGGATCCGCACGCCCCCGAGCCCGGCGGCCGCATGTATCGCACCGGCGATCTGGTGCGCTGGAACCTGGACGGAGAACTGGAGTTCATCGGCCGCGCCGACCACCAGGTCAAGATCCGCGGCTTCCGCATCGAACCCGGCGAGATCGAAGCCGTGTTGACCAACCACGCGGACGTTGCCGAGGCCACGGTCGTGGTCCGCCAGCAGCAGTCCGGTGACTCTCGCCTGGTGGCCTACGTGGTCGGGCGGGAGGCTCTTCGACCCGAGGAGGTTCGGAAGTTCGCGCGGGACCGGCTGCCCAAGTACATGGTGCCGACTGCCGTCGTCCCCCTGGACCGCATGCCGCTGACGGCCAACGGCAAGCTGGACAAGGCGGCGCTCCCGGAGCCGGACTCCATGGTGCTGGCGTCGGGGCGGGAGGCGCGTACGCCGCAGGAGCAGATCGTGTGCGACCTGTTCGCGCAGGTCCTCGGCCTGCCGCGGGTCGGGGTCGACGACGACTTCTTCGACCTGGGCGGGCACTCCCTGCTCGCCACCCGCCTGATCGCCCAGATCCGAGCCGCCTTCGGGGTCGAGCTGGAACTGCGCTCGCTGTTCGAGGGCCCGACCCCGGCCGCGGCGGCGGCCCTCCTGGACACCGCCGGCCCCGGGCGCCTGGCGCTCACGGTGCGGCAGCGGCCCGAGGTCGTTCCACTCTCCTCGGCCCAGCGGCGGCTCTGGTTCCTGCAACGGATGGAAGGCCCGAGCGCCACCTACAACATCCCACTGGTCGTACGGCTGTCCGGCGAGCTGGACCGTGACGCGTTGCGCGCCGCCCTGGGTGATGTGGTGGCCCGGCACGAGAGTCTGCGCACGGTGTTCCCGGAGGCCGAGGGCGTGCCGTGCCAGCAGGTGCTGGCTCCCGAGGCGGCCGTACCGCGCCTGACCGTCACGCCGACGACCGAGACCGAGCTGCCGGCCGTGCTCGAAGCGGGCACTCGGTACGCCTTCGACCTGACGACCGAACCTCCGCTGCGGGCCGAGCTGTTCACGCTGTCGGCGCAGGTGCACGCTCTTCTGATCGTGGTCCACCACATCGCCGGTGACGGCTGGTCGATGGGACCCCTGTCACGGGAGCTGACGGAGGCGTACACCGCACGCACCCAGGGACAGGCCCCCGACTGGTCTGCACTGCCCGTCCAGTACACCGACTACACCCTGTGGCAGAACGAACTCCTCGGCGACCAGAACGACCCCGACAGCCTCTTCGCCACCCAGATCAACTACTGGACCAACACCCTCGCCAACCTCCCCGACCAACTCACCCTCCCCACCGACCGCCCCCGCCCCGCAGTGATGACCTACCGCGGCGACTACCTCACCGTCGACATCGACCCCGACCTCCACCAACGCCTCACCGACCTCGCACGCACCACCGGCGCCAGCCTCTTCATGGTGCTGCAAGCAGGCCTCGCCGCCCTCCTCACCCGCCTCGGCGCCGGAGAAGACATCCCCCTCGGCAGCCCCATCGCCGGCCGCACCGACCAAGCCCTCGACCACCTCATCGGCTTCTTCGTCAACACCCTCGTCCTACGCACCGACACCACCGCCAACCCCACCTTCACCCAACTCATCACCCGCGTCCGCGAAACCAGCCTCGCCGCCTACGCCCACCAAGACGTCCCCTTCGAATACCTCGTCGAACACCTCAACCCCACCCGCACCCTCGCCCACCACCCCCTCTTCCAAATCATGCTCGCCCTCCAAAACGCCCCGGAGAGCGGATTCGAGCTCCCGGGCCTGCGAGCCGGTGTCGAGTTGGGCAGGACGGGCACGGCGAAGTTCGACCTGTTCTTCAGCCTCGCCGAGCGGCGCGGTGAAGGCGGCCAACCCCACGGCATCACCGGCGCCGTCGAGTACTCCAGTGACATCTACGACGCCCCCACGGTCCGCGCCCTCTTCGACCGCTGGATACGCCTGCTGGAGGCGGCCACTTCCGACCCCGACCGCCCGTTCAGCACGATCGACCTCCTGTCCGCCGAGGAACACCAACAGACCGTCGTCGACTTCAACGACACGGCCCTGCCCTTGCCAGAGGCCTCCCTCGCCGAGCTCTTCACACGGCAGGCGGCCAAGACCCCGGGCGCCCCCGCCGTCACAGACGGCAACTCCACGCTGACCTACGCACAGCTCGACAACCGCGCCAACCAGCTCGCCCACAAGCTGATCACCCGCGGAGTCCGCCCCGGCAACGCCGTCGCCGTCCTCTTGCAACGCTCCATCACGACGGTCACCACCGTCCTCGGGCTGATGAAGGCCGGCGCCCTCTACGTCCCCCTCGACACCCGCTACCCGGCCGAGCGCATCCGCCAGATCCTCGCCGACACCGGCGTCTCACTCATCGTGACCGACGAGGTCTCCCAGTCCGAACTGCCGCCGCTGACAACGGGCCTGCTCGTCATCGACTCCGCCGGCCGGGACGAGCAGGAGCACGAAGCGCCGAACGTGGTCGTGGCTCCGGACGCTGCGGCGTATGTGATGTACACATCCGGGTCGACCGGCATCCCCAAGGGCATCGCGGTCACCCACCGCAACGTCACCGCCCTCGCCCTCGACCCCCGCTTCAACCCCCAAGCACACCAACGCGTCCTCCTCCACTCCCCCGCCGCCTTCGACGCCTCCACCTACGAACTGTGGGTCCCCCTCCTCAACGGCGGAACCGTCATCATCGCCCCCACCGGCGACCTCGACGTCCCCACCCTCCAACAAGTAATCACCCAACAGCGCGTCACCGCCCTGTGGCTCACCAGCTCCCTGTTCAACGTCGTCGCCGACCACGCACCCCAATGCCTCACCGACGTCCACGAGATATGGACCGGCGGCGAAGCCGTCTCCGCCACCTCCGTCCGACGCGTCCAAAACACCTGCCCCTCCCTCACCATCGTGGACGGCTACGGACCCACCGAAACCACCACCTTCGCCACCTGCCACCCCACCACCAACCCCTACACCGGCACCCACGTCGTCCCCATCGGCCGCCCCATGGCCAACACCCGCACCTACATCCTCGACCACGGCCTCCAACCCGTCCCTCCCGGCGCAGTGGGCGAGCTCTACATCGCAGGCGCCGGCCTCGCCCGCGGCTACCTCGGCCGACCCGACCTCACCGCCGAACGCTTCATTGCCGACCCCTACGCCCCAGAACCCGGCACCCGCATGTACCGCACCGGCGACCTCGTACGCCACAACCCCGACGGCAACCTCGAATTCACCGGCCGCGCCGACCAACAGATCAAGATCCGCGGCTTCCGCATCGAACCCGGCGAAATCGAAAACATCCTCACCGACCACCCCGACATCACCCAAGCCACCGTCACCATCCACCAAGACCAACCCGGCAACACCCGCCTCATCGCCTACGTCGTCGCCGACACCGCCGTAACGCCGGAAGACCTGCCTGAGTTCGCGCGACGACGACTGCCGGACTACATGCTGCCGTCCGCGTTCGTTGCGCTCGACCGTCTGCCGTTGACGGCCAACGGCAAGCTGGACCGGGCCGCGTTGCCCGCTCCCGTCCCGGCCGCGCGGGCGGATCTGCCGAGTCGTGAGCCGCGCACCCCGCGCGAGCGGCTGCTCGGAGAATTGTTCGCGCAGGCGCTGGGAGTGAACCGGGTCGGGCCCGACGACGACTTCTTCGCGCTCGGTGGGGACAGCATCGTCTCGATCCGCCTGGTCAGCCTGGCGCGTTCGGCGGGTGTGGGATTCGCGGTCCGGGACGTCTTCGAGCAGCGGACGGTAGCCGGACTCGCCGAGTTCGCCGAGGAACTGGTCATGTCGGCCCCGGAGGCCGACGACTCCGGCATCGGAATGGTGGAACCGACCCCGATAATGCGCTGGTTCGACGATCGCGGCGGTGCAATCGACGAGTTCCACCAGGCGATGCTGCTGGAGGTGCCCGCCGATCTTGGCGAGGACCGCCTTACCGCGGCCGTCCAGGCGCTCGTGGACCACCATGACGCGCTGCGGCTGACCCGGACGCCGGGTGGCTCCGACGGCCGGTCGTGGTCGCTGGAGGTCGGGCCGGTGGGCGCCGTGTCGGCGACCGACCTGGTGCACCGCGTCGAACTGGGTGGCGCTGACGTCGACGAGGCTCTGCTCCGCGGCCAGGTGAAGGCGGTGGCCGCCCGCCTGTCGGCCGAGCGAGGGCTGCTGCTCCAGGCGGTCTGGTTCGACGCCGGAACGGCTCGTCCAGGCAGGCTGCTGTTCCTCGTCAACCATCTCGTGGTGGACGGGGTCTCCTGGCGGATCCTGCTTCCGGATCTCATCGCCGCGTGGGAGGCGGTCGTGCTCAGCCGCCCCCCGCGCCTGGAACCGGTAGGCACATCGCTGCGCCGCTGGTCGCGGCTGCTGGCGGCGGAGGCCCAGCAACCGGCCCGCGCCGCGGAGGCGACGCTGTGGGCCGACTTGCTCGCCGCGGCCGACCCCTCGCTGGCCGCCGGCCGGCTGGATCCCGTACGGGACACCGTGGGCCGGGCCCGCGAACTCACGCTCTCCCTCCCGCCCGAGGTCACCACCCCGCTCCTCACCACGGTGCCGACGGCCTTCCACGCGGGGGTGAACGACGTCCTGCTGACTGCGCTGGCCCTGGCGGTCGCCCAGTGGCGCCGTGGCCATGCCCGCGGACGGCACACGGCGCTGCTGGTGGACGTGGAAGGACACGGGCGCGAGGAGATCGTCGAGGGCACAGACCTGTCGCGCACCGTGGGCTGGTTCACCTCGCTGTATCCCGTCCGCGTCGATCCTGGCCCGCTGGTCTGGGAAGAGGTCGTCGATGGCGGGCCGGCTCTCGGGCAGGCGCTGAAGCGAGTAAAGGAGCAGCTGCGGTCGCTGCCCGACCGGGGCATGGGCTTCGGTCTGCTGCGCCACCTCAATCCCGAGACCGGGCAGCAGCTGGCGGGGCGCGCCGTGCCCCAACTCGGGTTCAACTACCTCGGCCGGTTCCCCTCAGCGGGCACACCGGTGGTTCCCGGCAATCCGGCCTGGAGGGTGGCGTCCGAGACGGGCCTGCTGAGCGGCGCCGATCCGGCGACAGCCCTGGCCCACGGGCTGGAGGTCAACTCCATGGTCCGAGACGCCCCGGACGGACTGTGGTTGGAGGCCGTCTGGACGTGGGCCCCCGATCTCTGGCCCGAGAAGCACGTCCGTGTCCTCGCCGAGCAGTGGTTCCAGGCGATCCGGGGCCTGGTCCGGCACGGCGGCCGGTCCGGCACGGGCGGCCACACCCCCTCGGACTTCCCCCTGACCGAACTCAGCCAGCACGACATCGAACAGCTCGAAGCTGCGTGGAGGATTCAGAAATGACGTCGTCCGGCCTGGAAGACATCCTTCCCCTCTCCCCGATGCAGGAAGGGCTGCTGTTCCACTCCCGCTACGAGCAGGACGGCGCGGACGTCTACGCGGTCCAGCACGTCTTCGACATCGAGGGCGCCCTCGACGGGGCGCGCCTGCGGACGGCGGTCCGCGCCCTCGTGCAGCGGCACCCGAACCTGCGCGCCGGATTCCGACAGGTGGATTCGGGACAGACCGTTCAGCTGATCCCACATCAGGTCGATGTGCCTTGGGAGGAGTTCGACCTCTCGTCACTGCCCGGCGCCGAGGCGGAGGAGGAGTTGGCCCGGCTCGCCACCAAGGAGCACAGCCGCCGCTTCGACCTCGCCGAGCCGCCGCTGCTGCGCTTCTCCCTCGTGCGGCTGGCCGGGAAACACCACCGCCTGATGATGACCACCCATCACATCCTGCTCGACGGCTGGTCGACGCCCATCCTGGTCCGCGAGCTGATCACGCTGTACGGCAGCCATGGCGACGTCGCCGCGCTACCCCGGGTGACCCCCTACCGGCAGTACCTGAGCTGGCTCGCGCAGCAGGACCGGCCGGCGTCGGAGGCCGCCTGGCGCGAGACGCTCGCCGGCCTGGAGCAGCCGACCCTGGTCACTCCTGTGGATCCGGCGCGCCCCGCGCTGATGCCGGAGCGGATCACCGTTGAGCTGGACGAGGACCGTACGGCGGCGCTCGCCGACTGGGCGCGCCGGCAGGGCGTGACCCTGAACACCGTTCTGCAGGCCGCCTGGGGGCTGGTGCTGAGCCGGCGCACGGGACATGACGACGTGGTGTTCGGGGCCGTCGTGGCGGGACGCGACCCGAAACTGCCCGGCGTCGAGGCCATGGTGGGCCTGCTCATCAACATGGTGCCCGTCCGGGTCGCGCTGGATCCGGGGCAGTCGCTGTTGTCCGCCGTCGTGCGGCTCCAGGACGAACAGTCGCGGCTGACCGCGCACCACCACCTCGGGCTGGCCCGCATCCAGCAGTTGGCCGGGCCGGGCGACCTCTTCGACACGTCCCTGGTGTTCGAGAACTATCCCTGGGACGACCCAGCCGGGCTGCCGGACACCGGGCTGCGGATCACCCCGGATCTCGGCCGCGGGCGGGACGCGACCCACTATCCGCTCACATTGATCGCCGCCCCGGGGCGCCGTCTTTACCTCCGCCTCGACTACCGGGACGACCTCTTCGACCGGGCCACGGCCACCGGGTTCCTCGACCGGCTGATCCGGGTGCTCGACCTTGTCGTCACCGATGCCGATCGGCCGATCGGCCGGATCGACCTGCTCACCGACGAGGAGCGCCGGGACCTGCTCGTCGCCCGCAACGACACAGTCACGGCGACCAGCGGGACGACGCTGCCGGGGTTGTTCGAGGCACGGGCCGTCGAGACCCCGGACGCGGCCGCCGTGGTCTGCGGCAAGACCACCCTGACGTACCAGGAGCTCAACGAGCGGGCGAACCGGCTGGCCCACCTGCTCGCAGCCCACGGCATCGGCCCCGAACACATCGTCGCCCTCGCCCTGCCCCGCTCCACCGACCTCGTCGTCACCATCCTCGCCGTCCTCAAAGCCGGCGCCGCCTACCTCCCCCTCGACCCCGCATACCCACCCGCCCGCCTGACCCACATGGTCACCGACGCCCACCCCACCCTCCTCCTCACCAGCACCGCCACCGAGCCCAGCCTGCCCGCCACGCACGACACCCCCGTCCTCGTCCTGGACACACCAGACGTCGCCACCGACCTCACCGACCAACCCACCCACAACCCCGCCACCGAACTCGCACCTGATCACCCCGCCTACGTCATCTACACCTCCGGCTCCACCGGACAACCCAAAGGCGTCGTCATGCCTGCGGGCGCACTGCTGAACCTCTTGGAGTGGCACCACGGGGCGGTCGGCGGCGAACCGGGCATCAGGACCGCGCAGTTCACAGCGATCAGCTTCGACGTGTCCGCGCAGGAGGTGCTGTCGGTCCTCGCCTTCGGCAAGACGCTGGTGATCCCCGACGAGGACGTCCGGCGTGACGCGGCCCGGTTCACCGAGTGGCTGGACGAGCACCGGGTGGAGGAGCTGTTCGCCCCGAACCTGGTGCTGGAGGCGCTCGCCGAGGCCGCCGCCGAACAGAGTCGTACGCTGCCGCGGCTGCGTACAGTCGCGCAGGCCGGTGAGGCGTTGACGCTGAGCCGCCTGGTCCGTGAGTTCCACCGGTCGGCACCGGGCCGCGCGCTGCACAACCACTACGGGCCCACCGAGACGCACGTGGTCACGGCCCACACCCTGGGCGAGGACCCCGACGGCTGGCCGCTGACCGCGCCCATCGGCCGGCCGATCGCCAACACCCGTGCCTATGTGCTTGGCACCGGGCTGCAGTTGGTGGCGCCCGGTGTGGTGGGTGAGCTGTACGTCGCGGGAGCGGGTGTCGCCCGGGGCTATCTGGGCCGACCGGGCCTGACGGCCGAGCGCTTCGTCGCGGACCCGTACGCCCCCGAGCCCGGCGGCCGCATGTATCGCACCGGCGATCTGGTGCGCTGGAACCTGGACGGAGAACTGGAGTTCATCGGCCGCGCCGACCACCAGGTCAAGATCCGCGGCTTCCGCATCGAACCCGGCGAGATCGAGAAGACCCTCACCGACCACCCCGACATTGCCCAGGCCGCCGTCATCGCCGGCGAGGACCAGCCCGGCAAGACCCGTCTGGTGGCCTACGTGGTGGTGCGGGGGGCTCTTCGGCCCAAGGACGTAAGGGAGTTCGCGCGCGAGCGGCTGCCCGAGCACATGGTGCCTTCGGCCGTCTTGCTCCTTGAACACCTCCCTCTGACAGCCAACGGCAAGCTGGACCGCGCCGCACTGCCTACGCCGGGCTTCACAGTGCCGGCGTCGGGGCGGGAGGCGCGTACGCCGCAGGAGGAGATCGTGTGCGACCTGTTCGCGCAGGTCCTCGGGCTGCCGCGGGTCGGGGTCGACGACGACTTCTTCGACCTGGGCGGGCACTCCCTGCTGGCCACCCGCCTGATCGCCCGCATCCGGGCCGCCTTCAGCGTCGAGATCGGCCTGCGCACGCTCTTCGAGGCCCGGACCGCCGGCGCGGTGGCGGCCCGCCTCGACACAGCAGGGCCTGCGCGGCTCGCCCTGACCAAGCAGCAGCTACCCGACGTGGTGCCGCTGTCGTTCGCCCAGCGGCGGCTGTGGTTCCTGCACAAGATGGAAGGGCCGAGCGCCACTTACAACATTCCGCTGGCACTGCGGCTCACCGGCGAGCTGAACCACGACGCGGTTCGCGCCGCCGTGGCCGATGTGGTGGCCCGGCACGAGACCCTGCGCACGGTGTTCCCCGAAGTCCACAGCAGCCCACATCAGCACGTAATCGACGCCGTGACGGTCGAGCTGCCGACCAGCGACACCACCGAGACCGAGCTGCCGGACGCACTGGCGACAGCGGCCCGCCACGCCTTCGACCTGGCGACGGAACCGCCACTGCGGGCCGAACTGTTCCGCCTCGCACCCGACCGGCACGTCCTTCTCCTCGTCCTGCATCACATCGCGGGTGACGGCTGGTCACTGGGCCCGCTCGCCTCCGACCTCACCCGCGCCTACACCGCACGCACCCAGGGACAGGCCCCCGACTGGCCTGCACTGCCCGTCCAGTACACCGACTACACCCTGTGGCAGAACGAACTCCTCGGCGACCAGAACGACCCCGACAGCCTCTTCGCCACCCAGATCAACTACTGGACCAACACCCTCGCCAACCTCCCCGACCAACTCACCCTCCCCACCGACCGCCCCCGCCCCGCAGTGATGACCTACCGCGGCGACTACCTCACCGTCGACATCGACCCCGACCTCCACCAACGCCTCACCGACCTCGCACGCACCACCGGCGCCAGCCTCTTCATGGTGCTGCAAGCAGGCCTCGCCGCCCTCCTCACCCGCCTCGGCGCCGGAGAAGACATCCCCCTCGGCAGCCCCATCGCCGGCCGCACCGACCAAGCCCTCGACCACCTCATCGGCTTCTTCGTCAACACCCTCGTCCTACGCACCGACACCACCGCCAACCCCACCTTCACCCAACTCATCACCCGCGTCCGCGAAACCAGCCTCGCCGCCTACGCCCACCAAGACGTCCCCTTCGAATACCTCGTCGAACACCTCAACCCCACCCGCACCCTCGCCCACCACCCCCTCTTCCAAATCATGCTCGCCCTCCAAAACGCCCCCGAAGCAACATTCCAACTCCCCGGCCTCCACATCGACGTCGCCCCCGGACGCACCGGCACCGCCAAATTCGACCTCTTCATCAGCCTCGCCGAACAACGCGGCCCCCACGGCCAACCCCACGGCATCACCGGCGCCATCGAATACTCCAGCGACATCTACGACACCCCCACCGTCCAAACCCTCTTCAACCGCTGGATACACCTCCTCGACACCGCCACCACCCACCCCGACCAGCCCCTCAGCCACATCGACCTCCTCACCCCCCAAGAACACCAACAGGTGCTCGACACCTGGCTGGACACCGAGGCCGAAGTCGGCGAGGACCTGTTGCCGGTCCGCTTCGCCGCACAGGCGGAGGCCACGCCGGACGCCGTGGCCCTGATCGCCGGCGACACCACCCTGACGTACGCGGAACTGAACAGCCGCGCCAACCGGCTGGCTCACGCCCTGCTGCGCCTGGGCGCCGGACCGGACCGGGTGATCGCGCTCGCCCTGCCGCGCTCCGCCGACCTGATGGTGGCCCTCCTGGCTGTGCTCAAGTCCGGCGCCGCGTACTTGCCGCTGGATCCGGACCACCCCGCCGGGCGCATCGAGTACGTGCTGAATGACGCGCGGCCCGCCCTGCTGCTCACCACCCTGGCGACGGACTCACCGATACCGGGCGGCGGCTCGCCGCAGCGGCTGGTGCTGGACTCCGCGGAGGTGCAGGCACTGCTGGCCGACTGCCCCGACACCGACCCGGCCGACGCCGACCGTGCCGCGGCGCTGCTGGCCGCCGACGCCGCGTACGTGATCTACACGTCCGGCTCGACCGGCCGTCCCAAGGGCGTGGTCGTGCCGCACGCGGCGCTGCTGAACTTCCTGGAGGCCATGCGGCAGAAGGTCCCGCTCCGGCCCGAGGAGCGGCTGCTCGCGGTCACCACGATCGCCTTCGACATTGCCGCGCTGGAGCTGTACCACCCGCTGCTCTCGGGTGCCGCGGTCGTCCTCGCGCCCAAGGAGGCCGTCCCCCAGCCATCCGCCGTGCTCAACCTGATCGCCCGGCACGGCGTCACGGTCCTGCAGGGGACACCGTCACTGTGGCAGCTGCTGGTCGCGCACGAGCCGGAGGCCCTGCGTGGTCTGCGCATGCTGGTCGGCGGCGAGGCGCTGCCCGTCACGCTCGCCGAGTCGATGCGGACGCTCACGGAGGACCTGTCCAACCTGTACGGGCCGACCGAGACCACCATCTGGTCGACCGCCGCGGACATCGCCGGCGCCACGGGGGCCCCGCCGATCGGCCGTCCGATCGCCAACACCCGCGTGTACGTCCTGGACAGCGGGCTGCAGTTGGTGGCACCGGGCGTGGTGGGTGAACTGTACGTGGCTGGGGCCGGTGTGGCCCGCGGCTACCTGGGCCGACCGGGCCTGACTGCCGAGCGCTTCGTCGCGGATCCCTACGCCCCCGAGCCCGGCGCTCGCATGTACCGCACCGGCGACCTGGTGCGCTGGAACCCGGACGGCGACCTGGAGTTCATCGGCCGCGCCGACCACCAGGTCAAGATCCGCGGCTTCCGCATCGAACCCGGCGAGATCGAGAAGATCCTCACCGATCACATCGACATCGCCCAGGCCGCGGTCGTCGTCCGTGAGGACCAGCCCGGCGACGCCCGCCTCGTCGCCTACGTCGTCGCCGACACCGCCGCTCGAGCGGGCGACGAGGAGGTCGAACAGGACCAGCTGAGCGAGTGGCAGGATCTGTACGACTCCGTCTACACCACGGCGCCGGAGACAGCGTTCGGCGAGAACTTCGCCAGCTGGAACAGCAGTTACGACGGACAGCCGATCCCGCTGCCCGAGATGCGCGAGTGGCGCGATATGACCGTCGACCGCATCAAGTCCCTCCGCCCGCGCCGCATCCTCGAAATCGGCGTGGGCACCGGTCTACTCCTCGCCAGGCTGGCGCCCGAGTGCGACGAGTACTGGGGCACAGACTTCTCCCCCACCGCCATTGAGGACCTTCAGCGTCACGTCGACGGGGATCCCGCCCTTGCCTCCCGGGTCCACCTCCGGACCCAGCCCGCCCACGACTTCGGCAACCTCCCCGCGGGCCACTTCAACACCATCGTGCTCAACTCGGTCGTCCAGTACTTCCCGAACGCCGACTACCTGGAACAGGTCATCCACAACGCAGTCCGTGCTCTCACCCCGGGCGGGGCCCTCTTTATCGGCGACGTCCGCAACCCGCGGCTCCTGCGCACCTTCGCCGCCGCCGTCCACACCGCGCGTGCCGACGACCCGACGGACATGGCCGCCATCCGTCACGCCGTCGAACACAGCCTCGTCCTGGAGAAGGAACTCCTCGTCGACCCCGAGTACTTCACCGCCCTCGCGCACCACATCCCCGAACTCGCCGGCACCGACATCCAGATCAAACGCGGCACCAGCCACAACGAGCTCACCCGCTACCGCTACGACGCCACCCTCTACAAGACCGGCATCACCCCCCGCCCCCTCGCCGACGCCCCCACGCGGCCCTGGACCAGTCACACAGGCCCCGGCGCCAACGTCGCCGACCTGAGGCGCCAGCTGGAAGTCGAGCGGCCCGCGGAGCTCCGCGTCACTGGAATCCCCAACCCCCGCCTCACCCACGAACTCGCCGCGCGGCAAGCCCTCGACGACGGCACGCGCCTGACCCCCGACGCCGCCGACTACCACGTCGCCCTCGAACTCTTCCACGACCTGGGCGACGAGCACGGCTATTGGACCGGCATCACCTGGAACACCCACGACTCCGACACCGTCGACGTCGTCTTCGTCGACCGGATCCGGCTGGCCGACGGTGCACCCATCGGCGCCTATGCCCCCGTCCATACGGGCGCCTCCGCGCCGCCCCTGTCGACATGGACGACCAACCCCGCCTCCCGCCGCGGCACCGGTGCCCTCGTCACCAAGCTCCGCGAACACAGCCGTCATCATCTGCCCGACTACATGGTCCCGACTGCTGTCGTCCCCCTGGACCGGCTCCCCCTGACGGCCAACGGCAAGCTGGACCGGGCCGCACTCCCGGTGCCGGAGTTCACGTCGGCAGGGACCGGGCGGGAGGCGCGTACGCCGCAGGAGCAGATCGTGTGCGACCTGTTCGCGCAGGTCCTCGGGCTGCCGCGGGTCGGGGTCGACGACGACTTCTTCGACCTGGGCGGGCACTCCCTGCTCGCCACTCGCCTGATCGCCCAGATCCGAGCCGCGTTCGGGGTCGAGCTGGAACTGCGCTCGCTGTTCGAGGGCCCGACCCCGGCCGCGGCGGCGGCCCTCCTGGACACCGCCGGCCCCGGGCGCCTGGCGCTCACGGTGCGGCAGCGGCCCGAGGTCATGCCGCTGTCGTTCGCCCAGCGCCGACTGTGGTTCATCCACAAGATGGAAGGGCCGAGCGCCACTTACAACATTCCGCTGGCACTGCGGCTCACCGGCGAGCTGGACCGCGACGCGCTGCGCGCCGCCCTCGGTGACGTAGTGGCTCGACACGAGAGCCTGCGCACGGTGTTCCCGGAGGCCGAAGGCGTGCCGTGCCAGCAGGTACTGGCCCCCGAGGCGGCCGTACCGCGCCTGACCGTCACTCCGACGACCGAGACCGAACTGCCGGACGTACTGACGTCAGCGGCCCGCCACGCCTTCGACCTGGCCGTCGAACCGCCACTGCGCGCCAACCTGTTCGAGCTGTCGGCACAGGAGTACGTCCTGCTGCTGGTCGTGCATCACATCGCGGGTGACGGCTGGTCACTGGGCCCGCTCGCCTCCGACCTCACCCGCGCCTACACCGCACGCACCCAGGGACAGGCCCCCGACTGGCCTGCACTGCCCGTCCAGTACACCGACTACACCCTGTGGCAGAACGAACTCCTCGGCGACCAGAACGACCCCGACAGCCTCTTCGCCACCCAGATCAACTACTGGACCAACACCCTCGCCAACCTCCCCGACCAACTCACCCTCCCCACCGACCGCCCCCGCCCCGCAGTGATGACCTACCGCGGCGACTACCTCACCGTCGACATCGACCCCGACCTCCACCAACGCCTCACCGACCTCGCACGCACCACCGGCGCCAGCCTCTTCATGGTGCTGCAAGCAGGCCTCGCCGCCCTCCTCACCCGCCTCGGCGCCGGAGAAGACATCCCCCTCGGCAGCCCCATCGCCGGCCGCACCGACCAAGCCCTCGACCACCTCATCGGCTTCTTCGTCAACACCCTCGTCCTACGCACCGACACCACCGCCAACCCCACCTTCACCCAACTCATCACCCGCGTCCGCGAAACCAGCCTCGCCGCCTACGCCCACCAAGACGTCCCCTTCGAATACCTCGTCGAACACCTCAACCCCACCCGCACCCTCGCCCACCACCCCCTCTTCCAAATCATGCTCGCCCTCCAAAACGCCCCCGAAGCAACATTCCAACTCCCCGGCCTCCACATCGACGTCGCCCCCGGACGCACCGGCACCGCCAAATTCGACCTCTTCATCAGCCTCGCCGAACAACGCGGCCCCCACGGCCAACCCCACGGCATCACCGGCGCCATCGAATACTCCAGCGACATCTACGACACCCCCACCGTCCAAACCCTCTTCAACCGCTGGATACACCTCCTCGACACCGCCACCACCCACCCCGACCAGCCCCTCAGCCACATCGACCTCCTCACCCCCCAAGAACACCAACAGACCGTCGTCGACTTCAACGACACGGCCCTGCCCTTGCCAGAGGCCTCCCTCGCCGAGCTCTTCACACGGCAGGCGGCCAAGACCCCGGGCGCCCCCGCCGTCACAGACGGGGAGACCTCCCTGACCTACGCACAGCTCGACAACCGCGCCAACCAGCTCGCCCACAAGCTGATCACCCGCGGAGTCCGCCCCGGCGACGCCGTCGCCGTCCTCTTGCAACGCTCCATCACGACGGTCACCACCGTCCTCGGGCTGATGAAGGCCGGCGCCCTCTACGTCCCCCTCGACACCCGCTACCCGGCCGAGCGCATCCGCCAGATCCTCGCCGACACCGGCGTCTCACTCATCGTGACCGACGAGGTCTCCCAGTCCGAACTGCCGCCGCTGACAACGGGCCTGCTCGTCATCGACTCCGCCGGCCGGGACGAGCAGGAGCACGAAGCGCCGAACGTGGTCGTGGCTCCGGACGCTGCGGCGTATGTGATGTACACCTCCGGGTCGACCGGCATCCCCAAGGGCATCGCGGTCACCCACCGCAACGTCACCGCCCTCGCCCTCGACCCCCGCTTCAACCCCCAAGCACACCAACGCGTCCTCCTCCACTCCCCCGCCGCCTTCGACGCCTCCACCTACGAACTGTGGGTCCCCCTCCTCAACGGCGGAACCGTCATCATCGCCCCCACCGGCGACCTCGACGTCCCCACCCTCCAACAAGTAATCACCCAACAGCGCGTCACCGCCCTGTGGCTCACCAGCTCCCTGTTCAACGTCGTCGCCGACCACGCACCCCAATGCCTCACCGACGTCCACGAGATATGGACCGGCGGCGAAGCCGTCTCCGCCACCTCCGTCCGACGCGTCCAAAACACCTGCCCCTCCCTCACCATCGTGGACGGCTACGGACCCACCGAAACCACCACCTTCGCCACCTGCCACCCCACCACCAACCCCTACACCGGCACCCACGTCGTCCCCATCGGCCGCCCCATGGCCAACACCCGCACCTACATCCTCGACCACGGCCTCCAACCCGTCCCTCCCGGCGCAGTGGGCGAGCTCTACATCGCAGGCGCCGGCCTCGCCCGCGGCTACCTCGGCCGACCCGACCTCACCGCCGAACGCTTCATTGCCGACCCCTACGCCCCAGAACCCGGCACCCGCATGTACCGCACCGGCGACCTCGTACGCCACAACCCCGACGGCAACCTCGAATTCACCGGCCGCGCCGACCAACAGATCAAGATCCGCGGCTTCCGCATCGAACCCGGCGAAATCGAAAACATCCTCACCGACCACCCCGACATCACCCAAGCCACCGTCACCATCCACCAAGACCAACCCGGCAACACCCGCCTCATCGCCTACGTCGTCGCCGACACCGCCGCACCGACGAGCGACGAGGAGGAGCGGAGCCAGATCGGCGAGTGGCAGGATCTCTACAACTCGCTGTACTCCGATCCCGGTTCCGAGTTCGGCGAGGACTTCTCCGGCTGGAACAGCAGTTACGACAGCGAGCCGATCCCGCTGCCCGAGATGCGGGAGTGGCGTGAAGCCACGGTCGAGCGAATCAGGGCGCTCAAACCCGGCCGGGTCCTGGAGATCGGTGTGGGCACCGGTCTACTCCTCGCCAGGCTGGCGCCCGAGTGCGAGGAGTACTGGGGGACAGACTTCTCCCCCACCGTGGTAGAGGCGTTGCGGCGCCACGTCGACGCCGACCCCGAGCTCGCCCGGCGTGTCACGTTGCGCGTTCAGGCCGCACACGAGCACGGAGAGCTTCCGCAGGGCCACTTCGACACGATCGTCCTCAACTCGGTCGTCCAGTACTTCCCGAACGCCGACTACCTGGAACAGGTCATCGGGCAGGCTTTCCGTCTGCTCGCTCCCGGCGGATCCGTGTTCATGGGTGACATCCGCAACCCGCGGCTGCTGCGCACGTTCACGAGTGCGGTCCAGGCGGCCCGTGCCGACGACCCCGGCGACACCACCGCCATCCGCCGCGCCGTCGAGCACAGCCTCGTGCTGGAGAAGGAACTCCTCGTCGACCCCGAGTACTTCACCGCCCTCGCGCACCACATCCCCGAACTCGCCGGCACCGACATTCAGCTCAAACGCGGCACCACCCACAACGAGCTCACCCGCTACCGCTACGACGCCACCCTCTACAAGGCCGGTGTCACACCCCACCCCCTCGCCGACGTACCCGCCCGGCCCTGGGCCCGGGACATGGGCACCCTCGCCGATCATCTGCGCACCACGCGGCCCGAACGGCTGAGGGTGAGGGGCGTCCCGAACTCGCGCATCGCGCAGGATCTCGCCGTACAGCACACCCTCGAAACCGGGACACCGCCACCCGATCGACTGACTCCCGGCGTGGATCTGGAGGACTTCCACCGCCTGGGCGAGGAGCACGGCTACTGGACCGCGATCAGCTGGAACGCCCACGATCCGGCCGCCGTCGACGTCACCTACGTCAGGCGCGGGCTCCTCGGCGAGGGTGCCCCCGTCGGTGCCTACTCGCCCATGGCGGCACCTGGCCCCGCCACCCCGCTGTCCTCATGGACCACCAGCCCGGTTACCGGCCGGGGCACCGGCGCCCTGCTCACGGCCCTGCGGGAGCACACCCGCCGTCATCTGCCCGAGTACATGCGCCCCGCCGCCATCGTCCCCCTCGACCGGCTCCCCCTCACCGCCAACGGCAAGCTCGACAGTGCCGCGCTCCCAGCGTTCGACCTGGAGCGCGCCGACATCGGCCGGGCACCCGCCACGCCGCAGGAGCAGGTCGTCTGCGAGCTGTTCGCGGAGGTGCTCGGGCGACCCGTGGTCGGTGTGGACGAGGACTTCTTCGACCTGGGCGGGCACTCCCTGCTGGCCACCCGGCTGATGGCCCGGCTGCGGGCCGCCTTCGGTGTCGAGCTGGGTCTGCGGAGCCTGTTCGAGGCGCCGACCCCGGGCGGGATCGCGGCGCGGTTCGATGTCGACGACGCGGACGGCTCGTACGAGGTGGTGCTGCCGCTGCGCACCGGGGGCAGCCGACCACCGCTGTTCTGCATCCACCCGGGCGGCGGCATCAGCTGGTCGTACAGCGCGCTCATCAAACACCTCGGTCCGCAGTACCCGCTGTACGGGATCCAGGCGCGCAGCCTGGCCCGTTCAGAGCCCCGGCCGGGCAGCGTCGAGGAGATGGCGGTGGACTACGCCGACCAGATCCAGACGGTGCAGCCGCACGGGCCGTACCACTTGGCCGGCTGGTCGTTCGGCGGGCTGTGCGCCCACGCGCTGGCGGCGGAATTCGAGCGGCGCGGCGAACCGGTGGCGCTGGTCGCGGTGCTCGACGTGATCCCCAACTGGCAGGGGCTGACCCACGCCGACGTCCCCGCTCCCGACGACCGGGTGATGCTGCTCTACCACGTGGGTCTCGTCGACGACGGCACCCACCGACAGGACGACGAGGAGATGACCTTCGCCAAGGCGCGGGAGATCCTGCGCCGCCAGGGCAGCGTGCTGGCCAACCTGGAAGAGGACCGGCTCGCCACGATCACCGAAATCTCCGCGAACAACACCCACCTGACCGTCGACTACCGGCCCGGCCCGATCGACGGCGACGTGCTGCTGATCGCCTGCTCGCAGCAGCAGGACCCGCCGGTCACCGCCGCGGCCTGGCAGCCGTACGTCCGCGGCACTGTCGAGGCCCATGTGGTGCCCGGCGAGCACGGGACGATGCTGACCCGGCCGGACACGCTGGCGGAGATCGGACGGATCCTGTCGGCCAAGCTCCACGAGCTCACCGGCGACGAGTGACGTTCGCAGGCCGCCTACGAGGCACCCACCGTCCGTTATCTGCGAGGACCGACACCCGAGGACTGACAACGATGCTGACCGACGTGCTCTCCGTCGACCTGGCCAAAGCCTTAGCGGCCGTCGACGGCTGGCTGAGCGACTACATCCGCCAACCGCACAGCGGACTCGGACGCCCCGGTCCGGTGTGCCCGTTCGTCGAACCGGCCCAACGCGCCGATGCGCTCGAGATCCGGGTCAGGCTGGTGGGCCCCACCCCGAGCCAGACCCTCATCGACGAGATCGTCCGCTGCGGCCTGGACGAGTTCAGCGAGGTCGACTGGAAGGCCGGCAACCCGAATCTGCGCTCGCTGCTGCTCGTCCTGCCGGACCTGCCGCCCGAGCATCTGCACCTGCTGGACGCGGCGCACACCGCGCTCAAGCCCGAGAGCGTGCGCCGCGGGCTGATGATCGCCCAGTTCCACGAGAGGTGCCGGGAGAAGGCGATCCGCAACCCGGAGTTCGAGGTGAGCTACGCCCCCGTGCCGATGATGGCGGTGCGTTCCATGGCGATCCACGATGTGCTGTTCCTGGCGGACCGGCGGGAGTGGTTCGAGGAGTACGCAAGCCGCTTCGGGGCCCGCTACCTCAACTCGGCGCAAGGCATTGACCCGTTGCTGACCGAGACGTACGAACGGGCTCGTGACGCCTACGGGTTGGGGGCTGAGCCGGTGCGCGAAAAACCACGTCCTCGGGGCGCCCGATGACTGGCGCCGCCGTGTACCGGGGAATGGATCAGGCCACGCTGGACCAGCAGTACTCGCCGAGTTCCCGCGTGCCGAGCCTCGGGGCCTACCTCCGCGAATACGAGCGGCTGAGCACGGCCGCCCGCCGGGACCACCCGGTGCGGACCGGTCTCGCCTACGGCCCGCACCCGTCCGAAGTGCTCGACTACTTCCCCGGCACGGGTCCCGATCGTCCGCCGCTGCTGGTGTTCGTGCACGGCGGCAACTGGCAGGCGCTCGGCCGGGCCGAATCGGCCTTCCCGGCACCGCCGTTGCTGGCCGCCGGTGCGGCGTTCGCGGTGGTCGAGTACGGGCTGGCACCGGACGTCGGGCTGGACGCCATGGCGGGGATGGTGCGGCGCGGCGTCGACTGGCTGCTGCGGCACGCGAGCCGGCTCGGCTTCGCACCGGACCGACTCCATCTGTGCGGCACCTCGGCCGGCGCCCATCTGGCCTCGATGGCCCTGCTGCCCGGTCCGCCGGACGGCCCCGACATGTCAGCCCGGATCGCCGGGGCGGTGCTGCTCAGCGGCATGTACGACCTGGAGCCGGTCCGGCTGTCGTACGTCAACGAGGCGCTGCGGCTGGACGAGGCCGGGGCGCGCCGCAACAGCCCGCTCAGCCTGTTGCCGGCGCGGCTGCCCGAGGTGGTGGTCGCCCGCGGCGGCAACGAAACCGAGGAGTACGTCCGCCAGCACGAACGGATGGTAACGGCGCTGCGCACCCGGGCTGCGGTGACGGAGGTCGTTGCCGCACAGCGCAACCACTTCGATCTCCCCCACGACCTGGGCGTGAGGGGCACCGAGCTGGGCGATGCGGTCCTCGGGCAGATGCGACTAGGAAGGACAATCACATGACCACCGAGCAAACCGCCCAGGGCTCCGAGCCGAGCCCCGGGTGTCCTCTGTCCGCCGGCTTCCCGCCGGGCACCACCCCGTACGCGCACTATGCGCGAATGGACGAGTTGCTGACGCTGCAGCATCCGCTCAGCGCGGCGGACACCGAGCCGGGCTTCATCATCATGAGCCAGGTCAAGGAGCTGCTGTTCAAGCTGCTGCACACTGAACTCACCACCGCCCGCGACCAGTTGGGCAAGGATCGGCTCGGAGACGCGCTGTGGACGCTGCGCCGCTCGGCGCGGGTGCAGCAGGTCCTGCTCGTGTCCTGGGAGACTTTCTCCGTGCTGTCGCCCGTGGAGTTCGCCGAATTCCGGGACGTCCTCGGGTCGGCCTCCGGCTTCCAGTCGGCCGGCTACCGGCGGCTGGAGTTCCTGCTCGGCAACAAGAACCCGGCGATGGCACAGCCGCACCGAGACACGGCCGGCTACGACGCGGTGGTGAACCAACTGCACGAGCCGAGCCTGTACGACGCGGCGCTCGCGCTGCTGGCCCGCCGCGGGCTGCTCACTCCGGACGACTCCCCGGCCCGGGACGCCACACGACCGTACCGGACCGGCGCGGAGGTCGAGGAGGCCTGGCGGACGGTCTACCGGGATCCGGTCCGCCACCACGACCTGCATCTGCTCGCCGAGGCGCTGATGGACACCGCGGACCAGTTCGCCCGCTGGCGCTACACGCATCTTGTCACCGTGCAGCGGATGCTGGGCGCCAAGCCGGGCACCGGCGGCACCGAGGGCGTGGCCTGGCTCGCCCGGATCAGCGAGCACCGCTTCTTCCCGGAGCTGTGGTCGGTGCGCTCGACGCTCTGACCCGCCCGGCAGATGACGTCCTTCCGGCCGAGGGCCGGCGGCGTGGAGGACGCCGGGGACACGCAGACGCCGACCACACGAAGCAGAAGGAGGGCCGATGGAGGGCGGGATCCCGCGCGCGGCAGCCGAGGAGCTGGACGCGGCCGATCCGCTGGCCGAGTTCCGGGAGCGGTTCGTCATCACCGATCCGGAGTTGATCTATCTGGACGGCAACTCGCTGGGTCGGCTGCCCGCGGCCACCCCGGACCGGCTGCGCGAGGTGGTCGAGGAGGGCTGGGGCGGCGGGCTGGTGCGGTCGTGGCAGGGCTGGATCGACTGGGGCGCCCGGCTCGGCGACCGCCTCGCGGAGCACGTGCTCGGTGCCCGGCCCGGCGAGGTGGTGGTCTCGGACTCGACCTCGGTCAACCTGTACAAGCTGGCCGCCGCCGCGCTGGACGCGGCGCCGCGGAGGGGCACCGTCCTGATGGACGCCGAGGACTTCCCGACCAACCGGTACGTCCTGCAGGGCCTCGCCGACCAGCGCGGGCTGAGCCTGCGCCGGCTCGCCTCCGATCTCGACGGCGGCCTCGATCTCGACCTGCTGCGCTCCGCCCTGGACCGGGACGTCGCGCTGGTGGTGCTGTCGCTGGTGTCGTACCGCAGCGGCGCGCTGCTGGACATGGCGAAGGTGAACGAATTGGCCCGCGCGGTCGGCGCCCGGGTCCTGTGGGACCTGTCGCACGCGGCCGGAGCCGTCCCCGTCGACCTCGCCGCGACCGGCGCGGAACTCGCCGTGGGGTGCACGTACAAGTACCTCAACGGCGGCCCGGGTTCGCCTGCCTTCCTCTATGTTCGCCGCGAGCTGCAGGCCGGGCTGCGGCAGCCGGTGTGGGGCTGGTTCGGGCAGCGGGAGCAGTTCCGGATGGGGCCCGACTACGATCCGGTGCCGGGGATCGAACGGTTCCTGGTGAGCACCCCGCCGCTGCTGTCGCTGGCGGCGATCGATCCGGCCCTCGCCCTCGTCGAAGAGGCGGGCGTGGCGCGGATCCGGGCGAAGGGGCTGCTGCTGGGCCGGCTGGCCGACGACATGGCGGACGCCTGGCTCACCCCGCTGGGCTTCCGGCCGGCCTCGCCCCGACCGCCGGAGCGGCGCGGTTCGCATGTGTCGCTGTACCACCCCGACGCCTGGCGGATCTGCCAGACGCTCGCTGCGGACGCGAAGGTCGTCTGCGACTTCCGGGTCCCGGACCGGCTGCGGATCGGCCCGTCCCCGCTCTACACCCGGTTCACGGAGGTCTGGGACGCGCTGGCCCGCCTCCGTGAGGTCGCCGCCGGGCGCAGCT
This sequence comes from Streptomyces sp. NBC_01481, assembly GCF_026339995.1. GTDB lineage: Bacteria > Actinomycetota > Actinomycetes > Streptomycetales > Streptomycetaceae > Streptomyces. The sequence continues at coordinate 415,933 of NZ_JAPEPT010000006.1, forward strand.
ATGCATCTTGGCCCGCCGACCTGGCCCGGGTGACATGACCGCCTGCCCGGCACGGCACACCCCCTGCCCGAACCCTCACCACCCCACCCGATACGGAGTGCCCATGGCAGACGCATCCCCTCTCACCACCGACGGCCTGGTACAGATACTGTTCGGCTCCTCGGCCTTCCAGATGCTCAACGCGGGCCGCAATCTGGGCCTGTTCCCGTTGCTCCACCGGCACCCTGGATTGACTCCGCAGGAGATCGGGCGGGAACTCGGCCTGGAGGAGCGCCCGGTGCAGATCCTGCTCCTGGGCACCACTGCCCTGGGACTGACGATCCATCAGGGCGATGGTTACGGCAACGCCGACCTTATGAACGGCATGTTCGCGGACGGAACGTGGGAGATCATCGAGGACCTGATCGAGTACGAGGAGCGGATCGTCCGCCCCGCCGAGGTGGACTTCACAGAGTCGCTGCGCGAAAACACCAACGTCGGCCTGCGGCGGATCAGGGGCAGCGGCACGGACCTGTACCACCGGCTGTCTGCTGACCCAGACCTTGAGCAGCTGTTCTACCGCTGCATGCGGTCCTGGTCCCGGCTGTCGAATCCCGTGCTGGTCGAGAAGGCGGACCTGACCGGGGTGCGCCGGGTGCTCGACGTCGGCGGCGGCGACGGCGTGAACGCCATCGCCCTCGCACGGGCGAACCCTGGGGTCGAGTTCACCGTCCTCGACCTCCCCGGCACGGTGGAGATCGCCCGCCGCAAGATCGCCGAGCACGGCCTGGACGACCGGATCTCCGTCCGGGCGGCCGACATCTTCGCCGATGCCTACCCGTCGGGGCACGACTGCGTGCTGTTCGCCAACCAGTTGGTGATCTGGTCGCCGCAGGAGAACGTACGCCTGCTGCGCAAGGCCCACGCGGCTTTGCCGGACGGCGGGCGGGTGCTGGTGTTCAACGCCATGTCCGACGACAGCGGCGACGGTCCGCTGTACGCGGCGCTCGACAACGTGTACTTCGCGACCCTGCCCGCCGCGAGCAGCACCATCTACCGGTGGGGGCAGTACGAGGAGTGGTTCGCCGCGGCCGGCTTCGTGAACTCCGACCGGCTGCCGGGCGGCCGGTGGACGCCGCACGGCGTGATCAGCGCGGTCAAGTGACGCCCGAGCGAGAACCGGAGCCGACCATGTCCCTCACGTCCCGCGACGCCTTATTGACCGGCGGGGGTGCCGTGTGCCCCGCCGGTCCGCACATGATGGATCCGGATCTGCTCGCGGACCCCTTCGGCGGCTACGGCCGGCTGCGCGAGCAGGGGCCGGCGGTCCGCGGCAGGTTCGTCGACGGCACACCGGTATGGTTCGTGACCCGTTACGACGACGTCCGCGCGACACTGCGCGACCCCCGGTTCGTCAACACCCCCTCCAACGTGCCGGGCGAGGGGGGCGCGGATCCGCGCGAGGGCATGATGGAGCTGCTCAAGGTCCCCGAGCACCTGCGCGTCTACCTGCTCGGCTCCATCCTGGACAGCGACCCGCCGGACCACACCAGGCTGCGCCGCCTGGTGACCCGAGCGTTCGCGGCCCGCCGGATTCTCGATCTGCGGCCGGACATCGAGCGGATCGCCGACCGGCTGCTGGTCGAACTGCCGCACCGGGCGGAGGACGGGGCGGTCGATCTCCTGGAGCACTTCGCGTATCCGCTGTCGATCACGGTGATCTGCGAGCTCGTCGGGATACCGGCGGCCGACCTAGACCGGTGGCGGGAATGGGGCGGCGACCTTGTGTCGATGCGGCCCGAACGGCTGCAGCACTCCTTTCCCGTGATGATCGACTACTGCCACGAACTGATCGAACAGCGCCGCACCGCGCTCAGGGGCGATCTGCTGAGCGAGCTGATCCGGGCCCAGGACGACGACGGCGGACGGCTCAGCGACATCGAGATGGTCACCATGGTCCTCACCCTGGTGCTCGCAGGCCACGAGACGAGCGCGCATCTGATCGGCAACAGCACCGCCGCGTTGCTCACCCATCCCGACCAGCTGGCGCTGCTGCGCAATGACCCGGCGCTGCTGCCGCGCGCGGTGCACGAGCTGATGCGCTGGTGCGGGTCGGTGCACGTGGCGCGGCTGCGCTACGCCACCGAGGACCTGGAGCTCGCCGGCAAGCCCATCGCCCGCGGCGACGCGGTCCAACTGGTGCTGGTGTCGGCCAACTTCGACCCGCGGCACTACACCGACCCGGACCGGCTGGACATCACCCGCCAGCAGGACGGGCAGGCGGAGAACCATGTCGGCTTCGGCCACGGCATCCACTACTGCCTGGGCGCCACGCTGGCTCGGCAGGAAGGCGAGGTAGCGCTCGCCCAACTGCTGAAGCGCTACCCGGACTTGGCACTGGCGGAGGGCGACCCGGAGCTGGACCGCGCCCGGCTTCCGGGCAGTTGGCGGCTGAATTCGCTGCGCCTTCGGCTGCGGCCCTGACCGCGCTTCCATGACAGGGGGCCGCCCGGCGTAGGGAGGCCCCCTGTCATAGAAGTGTCCTGGCAGCATGCTCAGTCGGCTTGCGGGCCGTCCGCCACTACGATGGCCTGCACCGGGCAGGACAGCGCCGCCTCGGTTATCTGCTGCCGCGTCGCCGTCTCAGTGCCTCCGGGCACCAGCACCGAGTAACCGTCGTCGTCCTGAATGAAGAGACCGGGCGCCGTCAGGAAGCACTGCCCGGACCCGATACAGGTGTTGTGGTCGATACGAATCTGCATGAGATGCCGTCTCCGGTGGTGAGGCGAGCAAAGACCGTCAGCGATCGAGCTCGTGCGCGGCGGCGCGGTCGAGTGATACGAGTATCCATTCCTCGAAGTCCCGTTCGACCTTCGACGCGGCCTCGCGCCAGCGCTCCACGCGGTCGCCTGGCGCGCTGATCCGGGGCAGGCTGGCGCGTGCGGGCGTAGCCGCCAGATTGCCCTGACGGCTCTCCCGCAGATGAACCCTGAGCTGGTTCCTGGACCAGCCTTGCTGCTCAGCGCGGTCGAGCCACCCGTCCGCCTCCACAGCAGGCAGGGAGGCGACCTCGGCATGGTGGCCGAAGCTGAGGTTCTCACGCCGGCGCCAGAGTTCGAAGTGCCGAGCCACCCACGCGTAGTTGCGCAGCGTCTGGTAGTCGAGCCCGGCGGCCTGCACTCCGGTCTGGTAGCGGTCGGCGTACCTCTCCTGGCCGTACACCAGCCAGTCCCCCAGACACCAGGCGGAGGAGTCCGCGATCTGGAAGATGTGCAGTCCGGCCTTCTCCCACCGGTTGTACGACAGGGTGGCCGGGATCTTCAGGCCGACCCGGGTGGTCAGGATCCGCTCCTGGCCGCTGTTACTGCGGCGAACGGCCGCGTCGCCCGCCCTGCGACCGACTGGTAATTGGCTGTCACGCTGGTAGTCGTTGGTGAATCGCTTCACGAGCATTCCCCCGCATTTGACGCACTGACAATTCTCGTAGGTCATCGGCGGCTGAGAGCCATGGAAGGTTCAAGCTGAAAGTAACGGTAGATCACCGTTCGAGATGCAGTCAACGATCATTTCTAGTCGGAGTGCGACCGGTTCTGACGTAAGTTGGTCACCGACTGACACAATTGTTCCGGAACCCCGCACAGCCCGCCCCGTCCGGCCTGTCAGAGCGTGGGCGAGGAAGCGCGAACCGGGCTGCCAGAGGTGGACCGCACGGCCGCGTCGATGCCGTCAAGGATCAGCTCCAATCCAGCCCGGAAGGCATTCTTGGCCTCGCGCTCCAAGTACGGTATGGCGTCATCGGCTTCCTCCTCGGCGGCTGCAGGAGTCGCCCGCGCCTCCAGTGCCGCCAGCGACGGGAAGCGCTCGGCGAAGTCCGGCACCACCTCCGCGAGCAGCGCGGATCGGACCGACCACCACTCGTCGTCGGACACCCCGGTCGCCGGCGCCGCCTGCCGGTGCTCAGCGGCGACCCGAGCCATGCCGCGGACGAACTGGAACAGCACGGCGATGACACGACGGACCTTCAATGGCTCCAGGCCGATTCCGCCCAGGATCCGCACCACGGTCTCCAACTGCGCGTACTCTCCCGGCCCGAGCACCGGCCTGGCCTGGGAGACCTGCAGCACCCACGGATGCCGCAGGTAGAACGCCCACGTGCCCTCGGCCCAGGCGGCGATCGCCGGGCGCCACCCGGCGCCGGTGTCGTACTCGGTGGGCAGCTCGGCCAGCACCCGGTCGTGCATAAGGTCGACCAGTTCGCTCTTGCTCGGCACATAGGTGTAGAGCGCCATGGCGGTCCGCCCGAGCCACGCCCCCACCGCCCGCATCGACAGGGCTGCCATCCCCTGCTCGTCGGCCACCGCGATGCCCGCAGCCACGATCGTGTCGACGTCGAGTCCAGGCTTGGGCCCGGGCACGGCTCTGACGCCCCCGGGATCGGCCACGCGCCAGAGCAGAGCCATCGAGCGGCGGGCATCGCCCTGTCCGGCAAAAACAACCACCTTGCAACTCCTTACTGCATAAAGTAACCTCGCCGAGGCATCTCCTTACAGCGTAAGGATATCAGGTGGACACGGGGTCCACCTCGGGATGCCCGACGTTCTTGGAAGGTTTTCGATGGCAGAGCTGCCTGTCTCATTCATCCAGGTCACCGACATCACACACCTCACACCGCGTATGGCCCGCGTGACATTCGACGCCGACCAACTTGACGACCTCGTCGGGCAGGCGCCCGACCAGCAGGTCAAGCTCTGCTTTCCCCGGCCCGGTCAGCGCCTCCCCGTCCTGCCGGAGCCGGGCGAGGACGCGACGAGCTGGTACCAGGCATTTCTCGCCATTCCGGAAGACGAGCGCCCGTGGATGCGCAGCTTCACCATCCGCCGGCGCCAGCCGGGTACCAACACGATCGAGATCGACTTCGTCCTGCACGGGGAGACCGGCCCAGCCACCCGCTGGGCCGGCTCCGCCCAGGCCGGTGACCAGCTCGGCATGGTCGGACCGTCGGCGGTCTACTCCCGGCCGGTCTCGCTGACGGACTCGATCACGCACTCCGACTGGCTCTTCCTGGCCGGTGACGAGACCGCTCTGCCGGCCATCTGCACCCTGCTCGAGGCACTGCCCGAGGGAGCCCGTGCCGTGGCCTACGTCGAAGTCGCCGACGCCGCCGAGCGGCAGGACTTCGAGACCCGCGGCGACGTCACCGTCCACTGGCTGTACCGCGACGGACCTCAAGCCGGCCAGAGCGACGTCCTGATCCGCACTGTGCTCAAGGCCGAGTTCCTCCCCGGCCGCCCGTTCGCCTGGCTGGCAGGCGAGTCGGGCACCGTCCGGGCCCTCCGCCGCCACCTGGTCGACGACCGCGGGCTGGACAAGCGGTCGATCGACTTCAGCGGGTACTGGCGGCTCAAGCTGACCCAGGACGACGCCCCGACTGCGCAGGACATGGCCGAGGCTCAGGAGCGCCTCGCCGAGGCCCAGGCAGCCGCCGAGGTCGGCTCGGAATGAGCCGCGCGGAAGGGCCTGTCACTCGGCCGTGCCCTTCCGCGACCTGACCGAACAGCGAGCACACGAGAGAAGGATCTCATGATCACAGTGCGAGGTCTTGCCCGGCAGTTCGCCCTCCGGGGGCGAACCGTCGACGCTGTGAAGGGCATCGACTTCGATGTGGCGGCCGGGGAACTGGTCGGGTTCCTCGGCCCCAACGGGGCCGGCAAGACCACGACCCTGCGGATGCTGACCACCTTGCTGCGCCCCACCGGCGGAACGGGCACCGTGGCCGGCTGCGATCTGCTGACGGACCCGCAGGGAGTCCGGCGCAGGATCGGCTACGTGGCTCAGGGCGGTTCCACCTGGCCAGAGTCCAAGGTCGCGGAGGAGATCGAGCTGCAAGCCCGGCTCTACGGCCTGTCCCGGGCCGAGGCTCGGCGCCGCGGGGCGCTGCTGGCGGAGCGGCTCGACCTGGCCGGCCTGGACCAGCGCCCCTCCAAGACGCTCTCCGGCGGCCAGCGGCGCCGACTCGACATCGCGCTCGGGCTGGTGCACGAGCCGTCGCTGGTCTTCCTGGACGAGCCCACCACCGGACTGGACCCGCAGAGCCGCGCCAACCTGTGGGACCACGTCCGCCGGATGCGCGCCGAGCAGGGCATGACCGTCTTCCTCACCACCCACTACCTCGACGAGGCCGACACCCTGTGCGACCGGATCCTGGTGACGGACCACGGCACGATCGTCGCGGAGGGCACCCCGGACGAGCTCAAGGCCCACGTCGCCGGCGACGCGATCACCGTCGACGTCGGCGACCGGGCCACGGAGGCCGCCGAACTCGTCCACCGGCTGCCCGGCGTGCAGGAGGTCACCGTCGTCGCCGACACCGTGCGGTTCAGGGTCCCCCGTGGTGATGCGGCGCTGCCGGAGCTGCTGCGCACGCTCGACAGTCACCGGATCACCATGAGCTCGGTCAAGATCACCCGACCCACCCTCGACGACGTGTTCCTCAGCCTGACCGGGCGCTCCCTGCGCGACGGCGAGGCCGCGACCCCGGTCATGGAGGCCACCCATGCTGCGTGACACCCGTCTGATCTTCCTGCGGGACATGAAGCTCTCGCTGCGCAATCCCACCTGGCTGATCATCGGGATCATGCAGCCGCTGCTGTACCTGTTCCTCTTCGGGCCGCTCATGGTGACGGTGGTCGACCACACCCCCGGCTTCCCGTCCGACGACGCCTGGAAAGTGCTCACCCCGGCCCTCATCGTGCAGACGGCGCTGTTCAGCGGCTCCTTCGCCGGGGTCGGGCTGCTCACCGAATACCGGGTCGGCGTGGTCGACCGCTTCCGCGGGACCCCGGCCAGCCGGTCCGCCCTGCTGTTCGGCAAGGTCCTGGCCCAGGCCGTCCAGGCCACCGCGCAGTCGGTGCTGATCGTGCTCGTGACACTGCTCGTCTTCGACCTGGACGCGCCGCCGTCCGGGATGCTGCTGAGCCTCGCGATCGCCGCGGTACTGGCCATCACGCTGTCCTCGGGATCGTATGCGCTGGCCATGGTCCTCAAGAGCGAGGCCGCGTTCCCCTCGCTGATGAACGCCGTGCTCCTGCCGCTGCTCCTGCTGTCCGGCGTCCTGCTGCCGGTCACCGAGCAGATGGCCCCCGGCTGGCTCTACAACCTGGCCCGGATCAACCCGCTGACCCACGTGGTCGACGCCGAACGCGCGGCGTTCCGGGGGGACTGGAGCTCGACGGAGCTGCTGACCGGTTCCCTCGTCCTGTTGTGCATGTCTGCGTTGGCCCTGCTGTGGGGCACGCGGACGTTCCAGAAGGAAAACGCCTGAGGGCGACGTCCACCTGCCCGAAAGCGACCGGGGCTCCCCAGGAGCCCCACCCGTACCGCCCAAGGAGCACATGTGAGTACCGACGCCATCAGGGTGACCGGTGCGAGGGAGAACAACCTCAAGAACGTCTCGGTGCAGATCCCGAGACAGCGCCTAACGGTCTTCACCGGCGTCTCCGGCTCGGGCAAGTCCTCCCTGGTGTTCGACACCATCGCGGCCGAGGCGCAGCGCCAGCTCAACGAGACCTTCACAGCGTTCGTCCGCAACTTTCTGCCCGACCACGGCCGTCCGGACATGGACACCATCGAGAACATCTCTGCCGCGGTCGTCATTGACCAGAAACGCCTGGGCGGCAACCCGCGCTCCACGGTGGGCACGATCACCGACATCGCCCCGCTTCTTCGGCTGCTGTTCTCACGCGCGGGCGACCCTGCCGGCCTGCCGCCCAGCGCCTTCTCGTTCAACGACCCTCAGGGCATGTGCCCGACCTGCGAGGGCCTTGGCACAGTCGTGCGGCTCAACCTCGACGCGTTCGTCAACCGCACCAAGTCCCTCAACCAGGGCGCGCTGCTGCACCCCGACTTCTCCACCGACAGCTGGTACTGGCTGAGTTGCGTGGAGTCCGGCTTCTTCGACAACGACAAGCCGCTGGCCGACTTCACCGAGCAGGAGTGGCACCTGCTGCTGCACGGTGAGATGCCGCAGAAGCTCCGCCTGGTGTGGCAGGGCAACACACTGAACGTCAAGTACGAGGGCTTGGCGGACAAGTTCGCCAGGCTGTACATCAAGAAGGAGGTCATGTCCGAACGCAACCGCCAGGTCTTCCAGCGGTTCGTGCGTTCGACTCCCTGCCCGGACTGCGACGGCACCCGCCTCGCCCCCGCCGCCCGTACCAGCCGGATCGCCGGCCACCACATCGCGGACCTCACCGCGATGGAGGCGGGGAACCTCGTGGCGTTCCTGGTGCAGTTGGACCTGCCCCATGTGAAACCGGTCCTCGACGACCTGATGGCCCGCCTGCGGCACCTGGTCGACATCGGTCTCGGGTACCTGAGCCTGGAGCGGGAGACCCGCACCCTCTCAGGCGGCGAGTCGCAGCGGATCAAGATGGTGCGTCATCTGTCCAACAGCCTGACCGAGATGCTGTACGTGTTCGACGAACCGAGCGTCGGCCTGCACGCACGGGATGTCCACCGGCTCAAGGAACTCCTGGTCGCGCTGCGGGACAAGGGCAACACCGTGCTGGTGGTCGAGCACGATCCGGACGTCATGGCCATCGCGGACAACCTCGTCGACATGGGCCCGAAGGCCGGGACGCTGGGTGGCGAAGTGGTCTACGAGGGGAGTTTGGCGGGCCTCGCCGACTCCGACACCCTCACCGGCCGCCACCTCCGGCACCGCCTGCCCATCAAAGCCGAGCCCCGCCGCCCCACCGGAGCGCTCACCGTCTCCGGCGCGAACAGCCACAACCTCAAAGACGTCACGGTCGGCTTCCCCACCGGCGTCCTGACCGTGGTCACCGGAGTGGCCGGATCGGGCAAGACCTCGCTGGTCAACGACGAGTTCCTGAGCCAGCACCCAGACGCGATCGTGATCGACCAGTCCACAGTGACGGGTAGCCGGCGGTCCAACACCGCCACCTACACCGGGCTCATGGACCCGATCCGCAAACTGTTCGCCAAGACCAACGGGGTCAGCGCCTCGCTGTTCAGCGCCAACTCCAAGGGCGCCTGCCCCAACTGCCAGGGGCTCGGCGTGCTCTACACCGACCTGGCGTTCATGGAGACGCTGAAGTCCGCCTGCGAGGTCTGCCGGGGCCGCCGCTTCTCCCACGACGTCCTCGGCCACCGCCTGCGCGGCCGCTCGATCAGCGACGTCCTGGAGATGACGACGGCCGAGGCGGCGGACTTCTTCACCGAACCCAAACTCCGCCCGGTCCTGCACGCACTGAACGAGGTGGGTCTGGACTACCTGCGCCTCGGCCAGCCGCTCAGCACCCTGTCCGGCGGCGAGTGCCAGCGCATCAAACTCGCGGCCGACCTGCACCGGGTCGGCAGCATTTACGTGATGGACGAGCCCACCACCGGCCTGCACATGTCCGACACCCACCGCCTCCTCGGCATCGTCGAGCGCCTCGTCGACCAGGGCAACACCGTCATCGTCATCGAGCACAACCTCGACGTCGTCAAGAGCGCTGACTGGATCATCGACCTCGGCCCCGAGGGCGGCAGCGGAGGCGGGCGGATCCTGTTCGAGGGAACCCCGGCCGAACTCCTCAAGACGACCGGCTCCCACACCGCCGAACACCTCCGTATGGACCTCTCGGTCGTCTGAACACATCCGCGCGCGAAGGACACCGTCCCTGCGCCTCGGCAGCCGTGTCCGCCAAACAGCGTCCAACTCGGCTCTCCCCAGCCGCCCCGTTGGGGAGCAACTGGGGAGTTCCATCACCGCTCGGGGAGTCCCTGAGGAGTTCAAACCACCTAAGCAAGTAAGCTCGTGAAAAGCTCCGAAAGAAGAATCCCCGCAGGTCAGCCCCACATAGTCGACGGAAAGCCCCGGTCACTGACCGAGCCCCAGGGCCTACATGACGTACGTGCCGAGATCGTCGGCCTCGACGATGCCGGGGAGCGAGCCGCCTTCACGCAAGGGCGTGACATAGCGGGTCGCTGTGACTTCGGAGAGCATTGCCCCACAGTACTTCGGGGCGGGTCGGGTGATCGCTCGGATTTTCGCTTGTCATGACCTGTGCGGACATGCCAACGATGCCCCATGGCCGAAGACACACAAGACCTCATGGACGCCCAGGCCGCTCTCGGGGGCCACCCACCTGGCCACTCAGGAGGACCAGGCCGCCAACCTGATGGTGCTCGAGACGGCCTTTCTGAAGAAATCCTTGAATTCCCCGAGTATCTGAACGTGCCGCGCCGCCCACTCGTACACCATCAAGAACCGGCCGTTGCGCGGGGCCGGACAGGGACCGTTGAGAGGGAGCCATCATGACCGGATCGCAGGGTTCTGCGCGGAACATGACACGCCGTGCCGTCGTCGCCGCGGCGGGCGGGGCCGGTCTCGCCGTCGCGCTGACCGCGTGCGGCAGCTCGGACGACGGCAGTACGTCGGTGGCCGACAAGCCGACGGGCGGGGCGGACGGAGCGGGCGCCGGGGGCGGCGGCAAGGAGATCGCCAAGATCACGGACATTCCCGAGGGCGGGGGCAAGGTCATCGGCGATGTGGTCGTCACCCAGCCGAAGCCCGGAGAGTTCAAGGCGTTCTCGTCCAAGTGCACCCACGCGGGCTGCGCGGTGAAAGACATCTCGAACGGCACCATCAACTGCCCCTGTCACGGAAGCCAGTTCAGCGCGGAGGACGGCAGCGTCACCAAGGGGCCCGCCACCAAACCGCTGCCCGCGGCCTCGATCACCGTGGACGGCGGCTCGATCAAGATCGCGTAGCGCGCCGGGGCCGTTTCCAGCAGGACAGGACATCCTCGGTCGTGGTGATCGTGGCGACGAGCGCGAGCGTGTTGCGGACCATCGCGGGGATGTAGTCGGCGGGCACCCCCGCGATGGCATCCTGCGGAACCACCGCCGTATAGCCGAGGTTGACCGCGTCGAAGACGGCGTTGGGGATGGCGATATTCGCCGAGACCCCGGTGACGACCAGCGTGCGGCAGCCGAGATTGCGCAGCAGTGCGTCGGCGTCCGTGCCCGCGATCGGTGACAGGCCGTGCAGCCGCCGTACGACGAGATCCTCCTCCGCCACCTCGATCGGAGGTGCGATACGGACGGCCGTCGTACCGGGGTGCTGCTGGACGGGCAGCCGGGCAGCCGCACGGAACAGCCGGGCGTTGTTGCCGGCGCCGCGCCCGTCGGGACGCCGCTCGGCGACCGCGTGGAGCACCTGCACGCCCGTCTCATGAGCCGCGGCGACCAGCCGGGCGACCCGGTGGAGCGCGCCGGACGACCTGGCCTGCTCGGCGAGTTCGGGCAGCGCGCTGTCCATGCCGACGACACCTTGCTGGCACTCGACGGTGAGCAGCACGGTGGTGGCCCGGTCGAGCTGGTCCGCGAGCTGTTCGATGGACGGCACGGCTTCCCCCTCATGCGGCTGGGACTGGGCGCGCGACAGTAACCGCCATTGCGCGAGGGCGGAAGAGCCCCCATGATTTCTGACACACAGTCAGTTACATGGGTCAGCTACGAGGGAGGGGCCGCGCATGGCCGTCACACAGCGCCGGGGCCGTCGCATCATGATGACGCCCGGCGAGCTGGACGAGTTCCTGGCCGGGCAGCGCACCTGCCGGGTGGCCACCGTGTCCGCGGACGGCCGTCCGCATGTCAGTGCCCTGTGGTTCGCCTGGGACGGGAGCTCGCTGTGGTTGTACTCCCTCACCCGCAGCCGCCGCTGGACCGAACTGCGGGCCGATCCACGGATCGCGGTCGTGATCGACGACGGCGAGGAGTACGGGGAGCTGCGCGGCGTCGAGCTTTCCGGTACGGCCGTCTTCGTCGGCGAGGAGCCGCGCACCGGTGAGCCGTGCCCCGAACTGGACGTACCGGAAAGCCTGTTCGCGCGGAAGAACTTCGGCCTCGACGAGATGCCGCACGACGGCAGGCATGCCTGGCTGCGGCTGACTCCCGACGCGATCGCGTCATGGGACTTCAGAAAGCTGTCGGACCTCTGAGCCGGTCGCGCCGCTCGGCCGGTCAGAGCTGCTGCCGGCCGTCGAGACGCTGTCAGGCCGCCGAGCCGTCCGCGCCCTCCCGGCCGGCCGCCTCGCGCAGCGCCGCGACCGCCGCCCTGATCGACGGTCGGCGGTCGGCGTCCGTCCGCCACACCGCGTAGATGTGCCTGAGCATCCGCTGCCGTACGGGTACCAGCCGCACCCCCTCGGGCACCCAGCCCCGCCCCAGCCTCGGCGTCACGCACACCCCGAGCCCCGCCTCGATGAGCGCCAGCTGCGTGTGGTGCTCCTCCGCCATGTGCCCGATCCGCGGCTCGAAGCCCTTCGAGCGCAGCGTGAACATCAGCCACTCGTAACAGAATTCGCCTTCCGGCCAGGACACCCACTCGTCCTCCGCGAACTCCTCCAGATCCACCTCGGTCCGGTCCGCCAGCGGATGATCCGCGGGCATGGCCACATCGGGGATGTCGTCGAGCAGATGAGCCTGGGCGAGCCCGCCGGGCATGGGCAGTCGTTTGTTGCTCCAGTCGAGGACCACGGCGAGGTCGAGGTCGCCCCTGACCACCTCCCTGATCCCCTGCTCGGGCTCCACCTCGCGTGAGCGCACGCGCAGTTCGGGGTGGGCCGAGCGCAGTGCGGTCAAGGCGGCGGGGAAGAGCCCGCGGGCGGCCGTCGGAAACGCCCCGATCCGCACCTCGCCGACAACCTGTCCGCGCTGTGCCTCGATGTCGGACTGGGCGAGCTCGACCTGGGACAGGATGCGCGCGGCATGGTCGGCGAGCAGCTGACCGGCGTCAGTCAGCCGGACTCCGCGTCCGTTCTTCGCCAGCAGCTGCTGGCCCACCTCCCGCTCCAGCTTCGCCATCTGCTGGGAGACGGCCGAGGTCGTCACATGCAGCCCGTCGGCTGCTCCACTGACCGAGCCGTGGCGGGCCAGCGCGTCCAGGGTTCGCAGGCGCTCCAGATTCAACATGTAAGCAATGCTAAGCGAAGGCCGCAAAAAATTCTCGCTTGTCCTACGAGATCGGAAACGGGATCGTTGACACCATGAGCACCGCTGCCCCCTCCAGAACCTCTTCGGCACCCACCCACACCCCGACCGGCTCCGTACGCCGCCGCGGCCTCGACTGGCGCATCCGGTTCGCGGTGCTCTCCACCGTCTGGGGCTTCAGCTTTCTCCTCATCAAGGTCGGCACCGGCGCGTACGCCCCCTTTCAAGTGACCTTGGGGCGGCTCTTCTTCGGTACGGCGGTGCTGGCCGTCGCGATGGCAGTCCGGCGGGACCGGCTGCCGCGCGGAATCCGCACCTGGATGCACCTGACGGTGGCCGCCTTCCTGCTCAACGCGCTGCCGTTCTCACTCTTCGCCTACTCCGAGCTGACGATCCCCTCGACGCTCGCCGGGATCTGCAACGCCACCTCGCCGCTGTGGGGCATGGCCCTGTCGATGGTCGCCCTCTCCGAGGACCGGCCGACCCGCCGCCGGGTCGCCGGGCTCGGTATCGGCTTCCTCGGCGTGCTGACGGTGCTCGGCGCCTGGCAGGGCTTCTCGGGTCTCGACTTCGGCGGCACGGCGATGGCGCTTCTCGCCTCGCTCAGCTATCCGATCGGCTGGATCTATGTCCGCCGCACACTGGCCGGGAGCAGCGACTCCAATCTCTCGCTGACCGGGGCACAGCTGCTGCTCGCGACAATTCAACTCGCCGTCGTCACACCGCTGTTCACCACACTGCCCGCCTCGTTCCCGCTCGTCCCCCTGCTGGCGGTGATCGCGCTCGGCGCGCTGGGAACGGGCTTCGCGCTGCTGCTGCAGTACGGCCTGGTCGCGGAGGTCGGCCCGACGACCGCGCAGATGGTCACGTACTTCATTCCGGTCATCGCGACAGCGGCGGGCGTCGCGGTGCTGGACGAGCAGCTCGGCTGGAACACCCCGGTCGGCGCGCTGATCGTCCTGGCCGGCGCGGCGCTGAGCCAGAGCAGGCCGAAGGCGCGCGCCGCGGCTCAGCCGTAGCTGCGCGCGGGTGCCGGGCCGGCCGCCGCGGCGACCGCGTCGGCGACCTGCCCGATCTCGTCCATCGCCAGGCCCGAGACGGTGAGCCGCACGCCGGGCACCGAGGACATCCGGAAGCGCGCTCCCGGCGCGACCGCCCAGCCCGCGCGCAGCAACCGGGTCACGGCTCCGGTCTCGTCTGGCACGGGCACCCAGACATTCATCCCGCTGCGGCCGTGGGCCTCGATACCGCGCTCGGCGAGGGCCTGGACGAGCGCGTCGCGGCGCTGCCCGTAGGAGCGGGCGACCTCTCGGGGATCCACCGCGCCGGACCTCCACAGCTGGACGACAGCACGCTGCAGCAGCCTGCTGACCCAGCCGGGCCCGAGCCCCTGCCGGCCCATCACACGGTCGACGGTGACCGCGTCGCCGGTGAGCACGGCGACGCGAAGATCCGGGCCGTACGCCTTGGCCGTGGAGCGTACGAGCGCCCAGCTGTCCGTCGGCCCCGCGAGGGGGTGCAGCGGCAGATCGACGATGGCGTGCCCGTGGTCGTCCTCGATGAGCAGGGTGTGGGGGAACTGGGCGAGTACCGCGCGCAGTTCACGCGCGCGTGCCTTGCTCACGGCGGCGCCGGTGGGGTTCTGGGCGCGGTCGGTGACGATGAGCGCCCTGGCTCCTCCGGCGAGCGCCTTGCGCACCTCGCCCGGCAGGGGCCCGTCGTCGTCGAGCGCCACCGGCACGGGCTTCAGCCCCAGCGCCGAGACCAGATCCAGCAGGCTTCCCCAGCCGGGGTCCTCGACGGCGACGGCGTCACCGGGCTTGAGGTGGGCGGCGAGTACGCGCTCGATGGCGTCCAGCGACCCCGATGTGACGGCGACCGGCCCGTCGGGCACCCCGTCGGCATCCATCGCGGCACGGGCGAGACGCCCGAACTCCGCGTCGACAGGGGCCTGTCCGTACAGGCCCGGCTCCTGGGCATTGCGCCGGGCCGCGGCGGCCAGCGCCTCGTGCAGCGGAGGCAGCAGCGCGGGGTCCGGGTTCCCCTCGCCGAGGTCCCGCACGCCGGGGGGCGCTTCGACCCCGATGGTGCCGCGGGCGGTGCTGGCCGGGCGGGGCCGCACCCGGCTGCCCTTGCGTCCGGCCGTCTCGATCACCCCGCGCTCGCGCAGGGTCCGGTACGCGGACGCGACGGTGTTCGGGTTGACGCCGAGCTCGGTCGCCAACTCCCGCATGGGCGGCAGCAGTTGCCCCGGCTCCAGGTCACCCGTGCCGACCCCGCGCTCGACGCTGGCGGCAATCTCCGATGCGCGGCGCCCTACGATCCGATACTCTCCTAGCACAAACGAGATTATGCACTAGTGCAATGGAGAAGGCAATGCCGGACGCATACGAGCCGACCGACCGCACCGTCCCGACGCGCGCCAAGGAGCGCGCGGCGTACGACCGCGAGCAGGTCCACTCGATACTGGACGAGGCGTATGTCTGCCACCTCGGTTTCGTCCGTGACGGCGCGCCGGTGGTTCTGCCGACGCTGTACGCCCGCGTCGACGACCACCTCTACCTCCACGGCTCGACGGGCTCACGCCCCCTCCGCATGGCGGGCGAGCCGGACCCGGGCCTCGCCGTATGCCTGACAGTCACCCATGTCGACGGCCTGGTCCTGGCCCGCTCGGCCTTCCACCACTCGATCAACTACCGCTCGGTCGTCGTCCACGGCACGGCCCACCCGGTCACGGACCCCGACGAGAAGCGCACGGCCCTGGACGCCCTGGTGGACCACGTGGTCCCGGGCCGCTCGCTCGACTCGCGGCCCGCCAACCCGAAGGAACTGGCGGCGACGGCGGTCCTGCGCCTGGACCTGACGGAGGTCTCGGCCAAACTCCGCACGGGCGGCCCGAACGACGACCCGGAGGACGCGACGCTCCCGTACTGGACGGGTGTGGTGCCCGTGACCACGCACCAGGGAACCCCGATCCCGGCGGCGGACCTGGACGAGTCGATCCGCGTACCGGCCTACCTGACGCGGAGCTGACCCTCAGCCCGCGGGGCGGGGGAGGCGCCCCCACCCCGCACCCCTAACGCCGCCCCACCCGCGTCTCCGCCACCGCCAGCCCAGCCACCGCCGCCAGCAGCAGCGAGGTCCCGGCCACCGTCGCCCCCGTCAGCCGCTCGTCCAGCACCGTCACCGCGATGACCGCCGCGCTCACCGGCTCGAGCAGCATGATCACCGAGACCGTCGCGGCCCGCACCACCGCCGCACCGGCGAAGTAGAGGGCGTACGCCAGCGCCGTCGGCACCGCCGCCACATAGGCCAGCAGCCAGAGAACACGCCCCAGTTCCTCGGTGTGCGGCAGCAGCCCCTCCCCCAGCGCCATCGGCAGCAGCCCGACCGCACCGATCGCGAACGCCCAGGCCGTCGTCGACAGCGAGTCGCCACCGCCCCCGCCGCGTCCGAGCCAACGTGTCAGCAGGGTGATCGCCGCGTATCCGGCGGCGGAGAGCAGCGCGAGGGCCACACCCACCGGCCGTACCGTCCCGCCCTCGCCGCCGAGCACGAGCACGAGCAGGCCGGCCAGTGCCCCCGTGACCGCCATGACACCGCCGCGCCCGAGCCGCTCGCCCATCGTCAACCGCGCACCCACCGCGATCAGCACGGGACCCGCGCCCAGCGTGACGACCGTGCCGACAGCGAGCCCAGTCGCGTCGACGGCCGCGAAGTAGGCGCTCTGGAAGACGGTGAGGCCGATGCCCGTGGCCACAATCCGCAGCAGCCGACGACGACGCGGCTCACCGGCCGCGGCACGGCGCACGGCAGCCGTACGCCGCGTACGCAGCGCCAGCGCGCCCAGCAGCAGCACCAAGCCCCCGGCGCAGCGCCAGAACGACAGCGCGAGAGGACCGAGATCGCTCACCTGGAAGACCAGCGAGGCAGCCGCGCCCGCGGTCCCCCACGCGACCCCGGCGAAGATCAGATAGAGGAGGCTCCGCCCGACGGGCACCGGAGTCGGGAGCGGCGTCGGCACCGGCACTTGTGCGGGCACGCCGACAGCAGGAGTTGAGGAAATTTTCGACACGTGACTTCTCCGTGTGAAGAACGGGATGGCTGGTCGCTCGGCTCCGTCACGCGGGCAGCGACGAACCGCTCGGGGACACCCCGAGCCCGGTCTTCGTCAATGGCTTGCCGCCCGCGCTAAGCGGCAGGCGGCGGAAGTACGGTCGAATGCATGACCGGCACCCTACGGTGCGGCATGCGGGGCCGACAACTGTCCCCCGGGGACGGCGGACTCGGTGGGCCCACCCCCCGCGACCGGCCCCGACGGTGCCTTCGGAGCCTGTGACTGCGCGATGAACGCCCCGACCAGCACCACCGCACCGCCGAAGATCTGCGGCGCCGAGAGATGCTCCCGCAGCAGCACCCATGCCAGCACTGTCGCGATGACCGCCTCCAGGCAGGCCACGACGCCCGCCACCTGCGGCGAGAGCCTGCGCACCGAGACGACCCCGGTGACATACGCGAGCACCGTGGCGATCAGGACGATCCAGCCGAGGAGCAGCGCCGCGGGCACCTGCGTGCCGCCCATGTCCGCGCTCCCGCCGAGGAGCGAGAAGTCCATCCCCCACGGCCGGGCCACCAGCGTCAGCACAGCCGCGCCGATGAGCAGTCCGTACGCGATGACACCCATCGGGTCCGCCGCGTCGTCACCGTCGCCGCCGTGGTCGGACAGGACGAAGTAGCCGACCTGGCAGCACGCGGCGGCGAGCGCCAGCAGCAGACCGACCACGTCGAAGCCGACTCCCGACCACACCTCGACGACGCAGGCGAGGCCGGCGACGGCGAGAACCACGCCGAGGGCGGCGGCCCTGGTGACCGGCCTGCGCTGGACAAAGCGCACCCATCCCAGGACGAGCGCGGGCGCGAGATATTCGATGAGGAGCGCGACACCGACCGGGATCCGGGAGATCGCCGCGAAGTAGCAGGCCTGTACGCCCGCGACGGCGAGCAGCCCGAAGCCGACGAGCAGCGCGGGCCTGCGCAGCACCAGGTCACGGTGGCGCCAGGCCACCGGCAGCATGACAAGCGCGGATCCGGCCACGCGCAGCCACACCACATGCAGCGGGTCGAGACCCGCTTCGATCAGCGGCTTCGCCGCTACACCCGATCCACCGAACGCGAACGCCGAGCCCAGGGCGAGTCCCAGGCCGGCGTTTCTTCCCTCAGACGCCTGCATCGGCACATCATGACAGCGCACGACAGGACCGTCACCCCCGTGACACATGTCGAGACGCTGTCGAGAAGCCGCGCCCCGGAGCCTGCGTCCGGCGGTCAGCCGGCCGCTATCCGCCCGCTCAGGACCGCCGCGTCCACCCCGGCCCGCCCGAGCACCTCCACGGCCCGGCACTCCGGATCCGCGGCGAGGCAGGCGAGAAGATCGATGCCCGCGGCCCGCGCCCGGCCGCGCAGTCCGGCGCGCTCCTGCGCGCCCTCCATCGCGGCGGCGGCCGCGGGCGACCACCCCGACAGTTCGCCGTCCGTCTCGCGTACGACGGCAAGGGTGCCCGAGTCCTCCACCGAGCCCTGCCAGCGCAGGCCGTATCCGATGCTCCGCTGTACGAGATAGCCGAGGACGCGCGCGACCTGCGGCCCGCCGCCAAGTGCCGTCCGCACCTCGGGGTCCGACTCGATCAGTGAGTGCAGCAGGTGCGCCGTGTCGATCTGCCGGTCGCCGTCACGCAGCGCCCTGCGGCGCGCACCGGCGACCACCGAAACCAGCTCCGCGGTGAGCCGGGAATCGATGCCCGTACGGATGGGGGCGGGCTGCCGAGGCACCCGCGGGGTAGGGCTGTGCACACCTCCCACCCCATCAGCTCCCGAGGGCACGGGCGTCCTCGCCGGGGCCCATTTGCCCATCCCACGGAGGTTGGGCACGCGCGGCCGGTTTCTCCTCCTTACGGATGAGATCGAGACACTTCTCCCCCAAGGGCGCGCGCCGCCTTGCTCGATCCAGATCTGACTGTTCATCAGTATTGAATGTTCGGGCAGGTCCGGCTACGTTCCGCGACACCGTAACCCGACATGGAGGGGTGGTCGTATGGCCGAAGTCAGTGCCGAAGCCCGGATCGAGGCGCCGGCCGAGAAGGTCTGGGCCCAGCTGACCGACTTCACCAGCTACGGCCAGTGGAACGCCACCCACACCAGCTTCCCCAAGGGCGGGCCGCAGACGCTGGAGCTGGGAGCCACCTACGACGAGAACATGAAGCTCATGGGATTCCCGGCCGAAGTCGCCTGGACCGTGGACGAGTTCGAGGCCGGCCGGGTGCTGGGAATCAAGGGCAAGGGACCGATGGGCGTCAGCGTCGGCAACCGCTACACGCTCACGCCGGACGGGAACGCCACACAGGTGCGCATCGACGGCGAGTTCACCGGCGCCGCCGTGTCGCTGATGGCGGGCAAGCTGAAGGACTCGGCGACCGCCGCACTCAACGAGTCGCTGCGCAAGCTGGGGGGACTGGTCACCTGACGCCCGCGGAACACGGGAAGGACCACAGGACACACGGGAAGGGCCCCGCGCTCACGCACGGGGCCCTTCTCGCGCCGTGAGTCAGTGCTCGTCGGCAAGGATCAGATAGAGCTTCTTGCGGGCTTCGTTGATGACGGCCACGGCCTTCTGCCGCTGCTCGGTGCTGCCGGTCTTCCAGACCTGGCCGAAGGCCTCCATCAGACCGAAACCGGCCTGACGGATCTCGTTGACCGTGTCCCAGTCGACGCCGCGCCCGGCCTCTTCCCACGGGGCCTCCGGCCCCGACTCGGCCTCGGTGCGCCCGGCGTCGGTGAGCGTGAACAGCTTCTTGCCGCCCTCGGTCTCGTTGGTGATCAGGCCTTCGTCCTCGAGCAGCTGGAGCGTCGGGTAGACCGAGCCCGGGCTGGGCCGCCAGGCCCCTCCGCTGCGCTCGCCGATCTCCTGGATCATCTCGTAACCGTGCATCGGCCGGTCCTTCAGCAGCGCCAGGATCGAGGCACGCACATCTCCGCGCCGCGCCCTTCCCCGACCGCCGCCACGACCGCGTCCGCCCCCGAAGGGTCCGCCGAACGGCGGCCCGAACGGGCCGAACGCCGCGCGCCGCCCCTCGAAGTCGCCCCGACCCTGATGGCCGGGCCCGCAGTGCCCATGTCCCTGACCGTGATCGTGTCCCTGTCCATGTGAACGCATCGCTACGCTCCTTCCATCGTTGATCTGTCGCGATGCGTCAACGATATATCGGAATGTGTCGGCTGGCAATCCTCAATCGGTCCAGCAACCTCGAATTGGCCTTGGCCTGCGGCTTCGTGGCACCTCTACGGTCGCGGGATGCGGATTCGAATCGTCGACGCCTTCACCGACCGTCCCTTCACCGGCAACCCCGCCGGAGTCCTCCTGCTGGACTCCGACCACTTCCCCGAGGACACCTGGCTTCAGCACGTGGCCAGGGAGGTGAACCACGCCGAGACCGCCTTCGCCCACCCGCTCCCGGCGGGCGGCGATGCCGACTGGGCGCTGCGCTGGTTCACCCCGGCCACCGAGGTCGACATGTGCGGCCACGCCACGCTGGCCACGGCCCATGTGCTGCACACCACCGGGGTGGCCACGGGCACGGTGCGCTTCGCGGCACGGTGCGGCATCCTGGCCGCCACCGCCGACCCGAGCGGCACGATCACGCTCGACTTCCCCACCGCGACGCTCACGCAGCTGAAGATCCCGGACGGAGTCGCCGAGGCGCTCGGCGCCGACGTGCTCTCGGCGCACGACACGGGCCCGCACATCGGTGATCTGCTCGTCGAGCTGGCCGACGAGCAGGCCGTACGCTCACTGACCCCGGACATCCGTGCCCTGGTCGACCACTCGGAGCGCGGCATCATCGCCACGGCGGCCGCAGCAGACCCGGCGAACGGCTATCACTTCGCCTCGCGCTGTTTCTTCCCGCGGGTCGGCATCGACGAGGACCCGGTGACGGGCAGCGCCCACACGGCGCTCGCGCCGTTCTGGTCCGCCCGGCTGGGGCGCACCGAGCTGACCGGGCTGCAGGCCTCCGCCCGTACCGGTCTGGTCCGCACCTCCGTGCGCGGCGAGCGCACCCGGCTGACCGGCCATGCCGTCACCGTCATCGACGGCGAGCTGCTCTCCGCACCCTGATCCACTGCCGGACATGCCAAGGGGGCGTACGGATCGCCCGTACACCCCCTCTCCGCACCCCGCTCAAGGCGTGGGCAGCCACCCCACCTTGCCCGCCAGCAGTCCGTATCCGACGAAGGCCACGATGTCGAGCAGCGCATGCGCCGCCACCAGCGGCCCGACCCGCCCCCACCGCCGGTAGAGCAGCACGAACAGCACGCCCATCACCATGTTGCCGACGAACCCGCCGACGCCCTGATAGAGGTGGTACGAGCCGCGCAGCACCGAGCTCGCCACCAGCGCGGCCATCGGGCTCCAGCCCAACTGCCCCAGCCTGCGGAGCAGATATCCGACGACGATCACTTCCTCCAGTACGGAGTTCTGGATCGCCGAGAGAATCAGTACCGGGTACTTCCACCAGACGTCCGGCAGCGACTCGGGCACCACCGTGAGGTTGAACCCGAGGGCGCGCGTCGCCAGATAGAAGGCCAGCCCGGCGCCCCCGATCCCCGCCGCGACAAGTGCGCCGCGCCCGAGATCGCTCCATGGCCTGCTCCGGTCGAAGCCGATCGACCGCAGCCCGGCGCCCTCCCGGAACAGGAAGTGCGCGACGAGCAGAACAGGCACCAGAGCCGTCGCGATGTCGAAGAGCTGCCAGGCGAGATCGAGCCATGGCCGCCCGGGGGCGAACGACCCGTTCAACGTCGCCGCCTGCTGCTTCAGGCTGCCCGGTTTCGTCAGCGATCCGACAAAGCTGATCAGCGCCGACACCGCGCTCGCACCCAGTGAGAGCGCCAGCACGAGCAGTGTCTCGGACCGCAAGATCCTTCGCGACATGCCCTCTTGAGGAAGAGAATCAGCCACGCGTCCCGCCTCCGCCTGCACACCTGCCTCCAGTTGAGTAATCCCGTCTCATCCCCATCCTCGCCCCGCTAGGGTCTCGAATACAGGTACGAAGATCGCGCGCGACAGGCCGGGGGACGAGCGTCATCGCGATGAGGCGGTCCCCTTTTCCTTGCTCATCGCTCGAAGAGGGGCACCACCGCATGGGACGTCACAGCTTGCCCGACGACGAGGCGAGGGACGGAGGCAGGTCCCGTCCACGCGTACGCAGGCGCACGATCGCCATCGCCACGATGCTCGTTCTCGCCGTGGCGGCGGGGACGGGCATCGCAGCACAGAGCGGCCTGCTCTCCTTCGCCACGTCGTGCGAGGACTCCGCGGTACGCCTGGACGTCGTCGCCTCGCCCGATATCGCGCCCGCCGTGCGCGATGTCGCCGACCGCGCCCGCGAGAAGCGGATCAGATCCGACGGCCAGTGCATGGACGTACGCGTCACCCCGCGCGAGAACTACCAGGTCGCGCAGGAACTCGCCGCGCGCAGGGCCGAGCCCGGCTACGAGGTGTGGCTGCCCGACTCCAGCGTCTGGGCCGAGCGCGCCAAGGCGCTCGCGGAGAAAGTCCCGCTCACACCGGCCGGCAATGTCGCCGTCTCCCCCGTCGCCCTGGCCACGGTCCACTCGGCGGGCTCCGCCCTCGGCTGGCCCAGGAAGACGTACACCTGGGCACAGCTGACGCAGGCCGCCACCACGACGGACAGGGTGCGCCTCGGCTCCGCCGACCCGGATCGCAGCGCGACCGGGCTGCTGGCGCTCACCAGCGTCGCCCAGTCCGTCGGGAAGGCAGGCGGCCAGGATGCCGACACCATGGTCGCCGCCACCGCCAAACTCCTGTCGCAGCGTGTCTCGGACGCGGACGCCAAGGTGGTGGGCACCCTGGCGCCCGGCGAATCCGGCAAGGGTGGCGGCGACCCCCGGAGCAACCAGGCCGTGTATCTCTCCGAGCAGGCCGCCTTCGCGTACAACTCAGCCACCCGCGACAGCGCACGCGACCTCGACCTCTTCTATCCCAAGGACGGCGCGCCCCAGCTGGACTATCCGTACAACCTGGTCGACGAGAGCGGGCTGAGCACCGACGAGGGCCGGGCCGCGACGCGCTTCCTGGGGCTGCTGGGTGAGACGGAGTCCCGGCGGACGCTCGCGGCGCACGGCTTCCGCGCTGCCGAGGGCACGGTCGAGCAATCGGTCGTACGCACCGCCGGCGGCCGTGCGCCCCAGCCCTACGCTCCTTCCGCGGCCACGGCCCAGCCGCTGCCGACGGACGCCCTGCAGGAGACGCTGGGCACATGGACCATCACCGTGCAGAGCGCCCGTCTCACCACGGTCGTCGATGTCTCGGGATCCATGCAGCAGCCTGTGCCGGGCCGTGAACCGGAGAGCAGGCTCGATGTCACCAAGGCGTCGCTGCTGCAGGCCCTCGGCCAGTTCACACCGCAGGACGAGATCGGGCTGTGGGAATTCGCGACCGGCCTCGACGGACCGAATGACTACCGCAAGCTCGTGCCGACGGCCCGGCTGGGTGCCCCCGCCGAGGGCGGGGGCACCCAGCGGGCCCGGCTCTCCAAGGCATTCAAGGCGCTCGCTCCCGTCCGGGACGGCGCGACCGGTCTGTACGACACGACGCTCGCCGCCTACAAGGAGGCTCGGGCGACGTATGTGAAGGGCAAGTTCAACGCCCTCGTCCTGCTCACGGACGGCTCCAACCAGGACCGGTTCAGCATCTCCCGCAGCGAGCTGATCTCCCGGCTGAAAGAGCTCACCGACCCCGATCGTCCGGTGCCCCTGATCGCGATCGCGGTCGGCCCCGACGCCGATCAGGCGGAGGTCGACGAGATCGCCAAGGCGACGGGCGGTGCCGGCTACCAGGTCAGCGATCCCGCGGAGATCCAGGGCGTGATCCTGAAGGCGATCATGGCGGTCGGGCAGACAGGGCGGACCGCGGCTCAGGAATGAGTCCAGCCCAGTGAGTCCCGCCCAGGAGTGAGGCGCAGGAGTGAGGCGCAGCCCAGGACGGGGCCCGCTCATGGACGGGACCAGCTCAGGAGCGGGATCCGGGGAAGCCGACCGGCCAGGTGTGCACCGGCTCGCCCAGGTGCATCAGCTCGCAGTAGCGACGGGTGGTGGCCGCCAGCGCGGCATCCCGTTCGAGGCCGGCCTCCAGAGCACGGTGATAGGTGTCTGCCTGCCAGGTGGCCCCGTTCACACGCCGCTTGCACCGCTCCTCGATGACGCCGAGATAGAAGTCGCGGTCGGCGGGCTCGACGTTCCACGCGTCGAGCCCCGCCGCGGCGAGCGGCAGCAGTTCGTCCCGTACGAGCTTGACGGCCGGCACCGTGGTGATGCCGCCCGCCCGGCCCGGACGCGGCCACTGGAGCTCCGCCTCGATGCCGTGGCGGCACGCGGTGTCGAAATTCTCGGCCGCGGCCGAGAAGGGCAGTTTGCTCCACACCGGCCTTGCCTCCTCGGCGAGCGCGCGCACCAGCCCGTAGTAGAAGGCGACATTGGCGATCACGTCGGTGACCGTGGGGCCGGCCGGGAGCACGCGGTTCTCGACCCGCAGATGGGGTACGCCGTCGACGGCCGCGTACACCGGGCGGTTCCATCGGTAGACGGTTCCGTTGTGCAGCACGAGCTCCTGGAGCTTGGGGACCCCGCCTTCCTCGAGCACCCGCAGCGGGTCCTCGTCCTCGTCACAGATCGGCAGCAGGGCGGGGAAGTAGCGCAGATTCTCCTCGAAGAGGTCGTACGCCGAGCTCACCCAGCGTTCGCCGAACCAGGTACGCGGCCTGACCCCCTGAGCCTGCAGTTCGGGCGGTCGCGTGTCGGTGGCCTGCTGGAACAGGGGCGGCCGCGACTCGCGCCACAGTTCCCTGCCGAACAGGAAGGGGGAGTTGGCGCCGACGGCGACCTGGACGGCGGCCACCGCCTGCGCGGCGTTCCACACATCCGCGAATCTCGCGGGCGTCACCTGGAGGTGCAATTGCACGGACGTACAGGCGGCTTCGGGCGCTATGGACGCCGAGGTGCAGGTCAGCCGCTCCACGCCTTCGATGTCGAGCGCGAATTCCTCGCCGCGAGCCGCGACGATCTGGTCGTTGAGAAGTGTGTACCGGTCGACGTCCGAGAGGTTCGCGGAGACCAGGTCGTCCTGGGCGAGCGTCGGAAGAATTCCGATCATGACGATCCCGGAGCCGAGTTCTACGGCCTTTCGGTGCGCGTATCCGAGGCCGGTGCGCAACTCCTCTGCCAGCTGGTCGAGAACCCGCCCGCTCAGCCGGTGCGGAACAATATTTACTTCCAGGTTGAACATTCCGAGCTCGGTCTGGAAATCATGGCTTGCGATGCGCTCGAGTACTTCCGCATTCATCATCCGTGGCAGCCCGTCGGCACCCGCGAGATTGAGCTCGATCTCAAGGCCCATGAGATTCTTGGGCCGGTCGAACCTCTTCTCGGCCAGCAGCCTCCCCAGTCCCGCGAGGCACTGCTGCAACTTCCTCCGGTACTTTTGCCGATCGGACAGGTGGAACCCGCCTGCCACGACCTTCTCCCCCATCGAAGCGTCCCTCCTCGAGTGGGCACCACGCAGCACCAGCCGATCACGTCACGGTCGATAATGCCCACACTGACTGATCCATAACGCCCCATGCGCGGTCCGCTGCCGGTAGTGTGTGCGAAGTGGCCGAGCGGCACATTCCCTCGGCATGATGCAGTTTGCAGTTTCCGCTGCCCGACGCCTGGTGAAAAACACCGACTGGTTTCAGCCTACCGTGCCGACAGTAAAGCCCCAGGCCGTGGCCCTGCACTCTCAAGGAATCGGCAGATACTTCGCAGCAAATAGACCTGATTCCGCCTTGCCGGAAATACGCGGGAACGCTAGCAGAAACATGGCGAGAACACGTGTCGTATAAACTTCGCGAACGAGGCAGAGAGTTGGCGCCCGGTGGGGTTTCCGGCCCCCTCTGACCCCGCCACGCTGACAGTGCCGTCCGCACCTGCCCCTGCTCAAACGTGTCTCCGAAGTGAGAGGCGACCCATCATGCCGCTGCATGTCCCCCCGGCCCCCGCGCCTGCCCTCCGCAGCGTCCTCGCAGCACTCGGTTCCCCGACCGCCGTCCGCGAGGCCCGCACACCCGCTCTGAGGTCCGTCCAGGGATCTGTGAGCCCCGAACTGCCGCTTCCCGTCCATGTACTGGATCAGATCGTCCCGAGCAGCAGTGCCCCCTACACCCGCCTCACGGGCTGGCGCTTCCTCATCCGCAGCGGCGAACGCTCCGTGGCCGCGGCGGAGACGATGCTCACCCCCGACGGCTGGACCTTCTCGCATTTCTTCGAAGGCCCCTATCTGAGCTCCACCGAGCGGGCACTGCGGCAGGCCGAGTCGATGAGGACCCACTTCCAGCCGCGGCTGCTCTCCATCCCCGAGCTCTACATGCTGACCCTCTGGCTGCACGGCGACACCGACGCCGACGCCGGGACCGGCACACCCCGCCCCACCGACGTACTGGTACCGCTGGCTCCGGCGCCTCCGGGCATCACCGCGCACCGGCCGCACCAGGTCTCCGATCTGCTCCCGGTCATGACCCTGCGCCTCACTCCAGCCCCGCTGCTCGGCTCCCCCGCCTGACCGCCGCGGCTTGAGGAGCGCCCCCACAGGTGCCCTGCTCACACCGTCTTCGCGCCCCGTGACCATCCGGTCGCGGGGCGCACTTCTGCCCCGGGTGGACTAGCCCATACCGGCCCCCCCGAACCACCCGAAAGGACAATGGAGTTGAACTGAACCGTCCGCCCGGGTGATACGTCATTAACCAGTAAGAAGAGCTGCCGCGAAATCCCTGCGGATTTACGCCCGTGGGGCAACACTGGGATCGGACCGAGAGATACGGGGGGGGCGGCCATGAACTCCTCATCGAGCCGCAGGACAGTCACAGTCGACACAACGCAGCGAAAGAACCCAGCCATGTGCCAGCACCAGCCAGCCTGCCCGACATCCGACTCAGCCGACCGGGAAGCCGCGCGTCTCGTGGCACACCACCCGGAGCAGGGCTGGAGCCTGCTGTGCAACGGCATCCTGCTCTTCGAGGACACCGGCGAGCTGCTGCCGGACGGGCAGATCATCGCGCCGCACCGGCAGGTGATGACGGCCGCCTAGGGGATGTCCGTAGGGCGACGAGAGCCGTCCGTTACGACGAGGGGCCGGCACGGAGACTGATCTCCGCACCGGCCCTGACGCATGCGCGCCGCCGCTCCGGCCCCGTTCGCCGGTCGCCGTCCCCGTCAGTTCTCGTACTCGTCCATCGGCGGGCAGGAGCAGACGAGGTTACGGTCGCCGAACGCACCGTCGATCCGGCGCACCGGCGGCCAGTACTTGTCCGCGGCGCTCACCCCGGCCGGGAAGACCGCCTCCTCGCGGCTGTAGGGGTGCCCCCACTCCCCGCCGAGCGCGGCCGCCGTGTGCGGGGCGTTGCTGAGCGGGTTGTCCTGCGCGGGCCACTCGCCCGAGGCGACCCTCTCGATCTCGCCCCGGATCGCGATCATGGTGTCGCAGAAGCGGTCGATCTCGGTCAGGTCCTCACTCTCGGTGGGCTCGATCATCAGCGTGCCGGCCACCGGGAAGGACATCGTCGGCGCGTGGAAGCCGTAGTCGATCAGCCGCTTGGCGATGTCGTCGACACTGACACCGGTCGCCTTCGACAGCGGCCGCAGGTCCACGATGCACTCGTGGGCGACGAGGCCCGCCGGGCCCGTGTAGAGCACCGGGTAGTGCGGCTCCAGGCGCTTGGCGATGTAGTTGGCCGCGAGCACGGCGACCTGCGTCGCGCGCTTGAGGCCCTCGCCGCCCATGAGCCGCACGTACGCCCAGGAGATGGGCAGGATGCCCGCCGAGCCCCAGGGAGCGGCCGAAATCGGACCCACACCCGTCTCGGGTCCCGCGGTCGGCTGGAGCGGGTGGTTGGGGAGGTACGGCGCGAGGTGTGCGCGGACACCCACCGGACCGACGCCCGGACCGCCGCCGCCGTGCGGGATGCAGAAGGTCTTGTGCAGGTTGAGGTGCGAGACGTCGCCGCCGAACTTGCCCGGCTTGGCGAGACCCACCAGCGCGTTGAGGTTGGCGCCGTCGACGTACACCTGGCCGCCGGCCTCGTGGACCTGGGCGCAGATGTCGGCGACGTGCTCCTCGAACACACCGTGCGTGGACGGGTAGGTGATCATCAGGACCGAGAGCTCGTCGCGGTACTGCTCGATCTTGGCGCGCAGGTCCTCGATGTCCACCTCGCCGTCGTCGGCGGTCTTCACCACGACGACCTTCATGCCCGCCATCACCGCGCTGGCGGCGTTGGTGCCGTGCGCGGAGGAGGGGATGAGGCAGATGGTGCGCTGCTCGTCGCCGTTGGCGCGGTGGTAAGCGCGCACGGCCAGCAGGCCAGCGAGCTCCCCCTGCGAACCGGCGTTGGGCTGGATGGAGACCGCGTCGTACCCGGTGACCTCGGCGAGGCGCTCCTCCAGCTCATGGATGAGCGTGAGGTATCCGGCGGCCTGCTCGACGGGGGCGAAGGGGTGGATCTGGCCGAACTCCGGCCAGGTGACCGGCTCCATCTCGGTGGTCGCGTTCAGCTTCATGGTGCAGGAGCCGAGCGGGATCATGCCGCGGTCCAGCGCGTAGTCCCGGTCGGCGAGCTTGCGCAGGTAGCGCAGCATCGCCGTCTCGGAACGGTGCTGGTGGAAGACGGGGTGCGTGAGGTAGTCGTCCGTCCGCAGCAGCGACTGCGGCAGAGCGTCCTCGGTCGCCGCGTCCAGCGCCTCGATGTCGCCCTCGAGGCCGAAGGCCGCCCAGACCACGTTCAGCTCCGTGCGTCCCGTGGTCTCGTCGCAGGAGATGGAGACGGTGTCGGCGTCGACGAGGTGGAGGTTGACCCCGCCCTCGCGTGCGGCGGCGAGCACGTCGGCGGCCTTGCCGGGCACCCGCGCGGTGAGGGTGTCGAAGTACGAGCCGTGCACGACCTCGACGCCACCGGCCCGCAGGCCCTCGGCGAGCAGGGTCGCGAAGCGGTGGGTGCGCTGCGCGATCGACCGCAGGCCCTGGGGGCCGTGGTAGACCGCGTACATCCCGGCCATGACGGCGAGCAGCACCTGGGCGGTGCAGATGTTGCTGGTGGCCTTCTCGCGGCGGATGTGCTGCTCACGGGTCTGCAGCGCGAGGCGGTAAGCCCTGTTCCCGTCCGCGTCGACGGAGACGCCGACGAGCCGGCCGGGCAGGCTGCGCGCGAACTTCTCGCGGACGGCCATGTAGCCGGCGTGCGGTCCGCCGAAGCCCATCGGGACGCCGAACCGCTGCGTCGTGCCGACCGCGATGTCGGCGCCCAGCTCGCCGGGCGAGGTGAGCAGGGTCAGCGCCAGCAGATCGGCGGCGACGGTGACGATCGCGCCGAGCTCGTGCGCCTCCTCGATGACGGGCTTGAGGTCACGGACGGCGCCGGAGGCGCCCGGGTACTGGAGCAGTACGCCGAAGACGCCGCGCTCGGCGATCTCGGCGGGGATGCCCTCGCTCAGGTCGGCGGTGACGACCTCGACACCGGTCGGCTCGGCGCGCGTCTCGATCACCGCGAGGGTCTGCGGCAGGGCATCGGCGTCGACCAGGAAGACGCCGTTCTTGACCTTGCCGACGCGGCGGGCGAGCGACATGGCCTCGGCCGCGGCGGTGGCCTCGTCGAGCAGCGACGCGCCCGAGGTGGGCAGGCCGGTCAGATCGGCGACCATCGTCTGGAAGTTGAGCAGCGCCTCGAGGCGGCCCTGGGAGATCTCCGGCTGGTAGGGCGTGTACGCCGTGTACCAGGCAGGGTTCTCCATGACATTGCGCAGGATGACCGGCGGCGTGAAGGTGCCGTAGTAGCCGAGGCCGATCATCGGCGCCAGCACCTGATTGCGGTCGGCCAGCGTGCGCAGCTCGGCGAGGACATCGGCCTCGGTGCGCGCGCCCGGGAGGTTCAGCGCCTCCGCGCTCTTGATCACAGCGGGCACCGCGGCGGCGGTCAGCTCGTCCAGCGAGCCGTACCCCACCTGCGCCAGCATCTTGGCCTGGGCCTCGGCGTCGGGCCCGATGTGGCGCTGCTCGAAGGGGATGCCCTGCTCCAGCTGGGAGAGCGGAATGCGGTTGGCGGTCATTTAGGAGGCCTCCTGGTCTGACACGACCGGCGAGGGGCATCGCGGCGCGGATGCCCGGACGGCCTCCCCCTCTGTCATCTCAACCTGAGAGCTTCACCGGCGCGCACGCAGGCGCGCCGGCTTTCACCGTCGGTGAGAGCGGACGCCGTCCGACGCCCGCTCTGCTTTCCAGAGTGACCTCATCCGTGCGGTACAGGGGCCTGAGAGATTCCGGGGAGGATTTGCTCCTTCGGCGCCGCCGGTGTGTCACCGGTGGACTCTCCCGCACGGGGTCAGCAGCCGTCTGCCAGCGTACCAGCGCCCTCCCGCTTCGATCGCTCAAGTGGCCGACAGTCACGATGTGCACTTTTGTAGTATTTAAACAGCAGTTGCGACCAATTGGAGGGACCGTGCAGACCGACATCGATCCGCGCAGCCTGATCGGCCGCAAGGCGTTCGACCGCAACGGCACCAAGATCGGGACTGTGGACGAGGTGTATCTCGACGATGCGACCGGCGTGCCCGAGTGGGCTGCTGTGCGCACCGGCCTGTTCAGCAGGGACGCTTTCGTCCCGCTGGAGCCCAGCAAGGTGGTCGACGACACCCTGCACGTCCCGTACGAACGCTCGCTGATCAAGGACGCGCCGGACTTCGGTGTCGGCCGTCATCTCTCCCCGGAGCAGGAACTGCAGCTCTACCACCACTACGGCCTCGATCTGTCCGAGGCCCCTGAGACGCCCACGCCGTCGGGGGACACCTCCTTCGGCCGCGTCGCGGGCCAGGAGGACTGACCCGGGCCCTGCTCCTTCTCGGGCAGCGGCACCAGCGGCAGGGGGTCGGAGGGCTCGAGATCGGGGTCGTCGATAAGGAAGGTACGGACGCGTCCCGGCGGCGACCCCGGCTCCTCGAACCGCACCGTGACCCGTCCGACGCCGCTGCCCTGCACCCAGCCCGCCCCGTACTGGGCATGCCGTACGTCGTGCCCGGCCGCCCAGCGCCGCTCCGGATGTGCCACGGGCTCCGCGACGACCGCCCCGGCCGCCTCGTCGCCCCCATGGGCCCCGTGGTCGCCCTCCGCCTCCGAAGCCCCCTCGTTCGCCGGTCCGCCATGATCGTCCGCGGCGGCCTGGGCGAAGAGGTCTTCCTGGGTGTAGTCGGTGAGCCCGGTGACGCCCACGCCGAGCAGCCGTACCCCGCCTGTGGTGTCCACGGCCTCCAGGAGCCGCCCGGCGGCCTCCCGCACCACCGAGGGATCGTCGGTCGGCCCGCGCAGCGTCTCGGAGCGCGTGAGCGTCGAGAAGTCGTATCGCCGCACCTTCAGCACGATGGTCCGCCCGGAGTGCCCGGAGGCCCGCAGCCTCTGCACACACCGGTCGGCGAGCCGCTCCACCTCTATCCGCACCCGCACCCGGTCGTGCAGATCCACATCGAAGGTGTCCTCAACGGACACCGACTTCGTGTCCCGCTCAGCCACCACGGGCCGGTCGTCGTACCCCATGGCCATCCGGAACAGCGAGGTCCCGTGCGCCCTGCCCAGCAGCCGTACGAGCTCGTCCTCGCCCGCCTCCGCGAGCTCGGCGACAGTCGTCATACCCGCGCGGCGCAGATGCTCCCCCGTCGCCGGGCCAACCCCGGGCAGCGTCCGCACTGACATCGGCCCCAGCAGCTCACGTTCCGTACCCGGCTCGATGAGCACCAGACCGTCGGGTTTCGCCTGCTCCGAGGCGATCTTGGCCAGCATCTTGGATCCGGCGAGACCGACGGACCCGGTGAGACCCGTGACCGTGCGGATCTCCGCACGCAGCCGCTCCCCCGTCGCCCTGGCGGACGCGGAGTCGTCGGCGACCCCGCCCGCCTCCAGGTCCACGAACGCCTCGTCCAGGCTCAGCGGCTCCACCAGCGGCGAGAGCCTGCCCAGCAGCTCCATCACCTGCTCGCTGACCGTGCGGTAGAGCGAGAAGCGCGGGACGAGATAGGCGGCATTGGGCGCGAGACGTCTCGCCTGCGCCATCGGCATCGCGGAGTGGACCCCGAAGCGCCGTGCCTCGTACGAAGCGGTCGCGACGACCCCGCGCGGCCCGAGCCCGCCGACCACCACCGGCTTTCCGCGCAGACTCGGCTTCGCCGCCTGCTCGGCGGCGGCGAAGAAGGCATCCATGTCCAGATGCAGAATCGTCGGCGCGGATCTCACAACTCCGATGCTGCCCCACGCCACTGACAATGGCCCCGGCAGAGCGTGGCCCCTCCGCCGCGCCGCTCAGACGGCCCGGTCGCGTCTGCGCCTGGCCAGCTCGTCCGCGGGGTTGTTGCCAACGAGCGTCTCGCCGGTGTCGACCCGCTCGCCGTGGAGCTGCGACAGCGCCGCCTCGACATCACGCCAGACCACACCGACGGCGATCCCGAAGATCCCCTGGCCGCCCTGGAGCAGATCCACGACCTCGTCCGGCGACGAGCACTCGTAGACGGTGGCACCGTCGCTCATCAGCGTCATGCGCTCCAGGTCCGAAACGCCACGCGCCCGCAGATGCTGCACCGCGGTGCGGATGTTCTGCAGTGCTACGCCGGTGTCCAGGAAACGCTTGACGATCTTGAGGACAACCACATCGCGGAAGCTGTAGAGCCGCTGCGTCCCCGATCCGTACGCCGGCCGCACACTGGGCTCGACCAGCCCGGTGCGCGCCCAGTAGTCGAGTTGGCGGTAGGTGATACCCGCCGCCGCACACGCGGTCGGACCGCGGTAGCCGATCGTCTCCCCGGCCTCGGCCGCACTTTCGTGAAGCGGATGCAGCCCGCCCTCCCCCAGACTCCGTCCGGGGGCGCCGCCCCCAGCCGTACCGTCGCCGCTGCTTCTCACGCCGACCTCCGTCCTTGACCTGCCGACTCGACGGTAGGCAGTCACCAGGGGTGCGTCAACGATCGCCACGCCGAGTGATAATCACCCTGAGAGTGGTTTCTCGTGCCCGTTTTCGGGGAAAGGCTACTCGAATGCGCTGACGACAACCGTTCGGACGGTCACTGGCTGTTGGTGCCGAAGTCCTCGGGCGAGATCTGATCGAGGAACTCGCGGAACTTCTCCACCTCGTCCTCCTGCTCGTCCGGGATGGCAATTCCCGCGTCGTCGAGGACCCCGTCGCTGCCGTAGATCGGCGTACCCGTGCGCAGGGCCAGCGCTATGGCGTCGGACGGTCTCGCGCTCACCTCGACTCCACTGGCGAAGACCAGCTCCGCGTAGAAGACCCCTTCGCGCAGGTCAGTGATGCGCACCTCGGTGAGCTCCTGGCCCACCGCCTCCAGCACATCCTTGAAGAGGTCATGCGTCAGCGGCCTCGCCGGAGCCATGCCCTGCTGGGCAAAGGCAATGGCGGTGGCCTCCCCGGGACCGATCCAGATGGGGAGGTACCGGTCGCCTCCCACTTCACGCAGGAGCACGATCGGTTGGTTCGAGGGCATTTCGACCCGGACACCCACAACGTCGAGCTCGTTCACACAGCAACCCTAGGACGTGCCCGACCGGTTTGGGTAGTCGGGCTCTCCCATGATCAGTGCAGCCGGACCCCGAGAGCCGTCTGTACGAGGGCCGCATGCAGCCGTACAGACAGGGCAGCGAGCTCTTTTATGGTCGCCTCGGCATGCGCCCTGGTCTGCGGATTACGGTGCCGCCGCAAGGGTGCAACGACCTGCTCGACCAGGCTCGCCTCACGGTCCGCGGCGGCTTTCATCGCCCGCAGATGACGCGGCTCCAGCCCGAATCTCCCCAGGTCCGCGACCAGCTTGGCCACGGTCACCGACTCGGCGTCGTAAGCGCCGTCATCGCCCTGCGCCAGCAGGCCGTACGACTCCCACTCGGCCAGGTCCGCCTCGCCCACGTCAGCGGCCGCGAGGAGCTCGGCACGCCCCAGCCGCGCGGCCGTCGGCCGGTCGGCGACGGCTTCCCACGGGCCGTCGAACAGTTCCCGCTGCGGGCCCTGCGCGGGCAGCTGAACGTGCTCACCGCGCCCCAGGGCGTCGAGATGCTCACGGATGACCTTCAGCGGAAGGTAGTGATCCCGCTGCATCCGCAGCACCTGCGCCAGCCGCTCCAGGTCCTCGGGGCTGAACTTGCGGTACCCGGACGGTGTCCGCCGCGGCTCGACCAGCCCTTCGGACTCCAGAAAACGGATCTTGGAGATGGTCACTTCGGGAAACTCGTCGCGCAGCCGGCTGAGCACCGTACCGATGCTCATCAGCCTCTCGCCCGCGGTGGCGGTGCCGTGCCCGGCACCGCCCGTCGGTGTTCGCAGCATGTACCTTCCCTGTGGTCCCCCCGGACGGAGTCCGGGGGAGGGTTACACGCCCCGCTGGCTCGCGTAGAAGACCAGCCGGTACTTGCCGATCTGGACCTCGTCACCGCTCGACAGGACGACGGAGTCGATCCGCTCGCGGTTGACGTACGTGCCGTTGAGGCTGCCGACGTCCGCGACGCTGAAGCGGCCGTCCGGTCCCCGGCGGAACTCCACATGACGCCGCGAGACGGTCACGTCGTCGAGGAAGATGTCGCTCTGCGGGTGACGGCCGGCCGTGGTCAGCTCGCCGTCCAGCAGGAAGCGGCTTCCGGAGTTCGGACCGCGGCGCACCACCAGGAGCGCCGAGCCGAGCGGCAGCGCGTCGACGGCGGCCTGGGCCTCGGGAGAGAGCGACGGAATCTGCGTCTGCCCCGTCACCTCCGAGTCGTACGCCTCAAGGCCGGAGATGGAGATCGTCGAGGTCGTCTCCGAAGCACGCTCGGCGGGCGCCCCGCCACGCAGCGGCGCACCGCAGTTGGAGCAGAACCGGCTGGCCTCGGCATTGCGGTGCCCGCACCTCGTACAAACCAAGGCCGACATGGACGGATCCTCCTGCCGCGGCTGCCCCGCGTGGGGATTGGTTGAGTACGGGTCCGTGGCAAACCCTCCACCCGTACTTGAGGTTGATGGTTCCCCGAAACCTATGCGGCCGGAACCGGCAGGGTCAACAGACGACGCGCCCTGACCGCCCGAAATGTCACCGCCCGGACCAGCGACCTCATCCCGGAAGAGCGGCCTCTCAGCGCCCTGCTCCTCACTCTGGCCATGGCGCGGCGCGCGATGCCGGGCGTTGCCACCGTCCTCGCGTGCGCTCTTGCCGAACAACTTCCCAAACAACTTCACGGGCGATTCCCCTTGACCGAAATAGACCCGCCCGTGGGGCAGGACGAACCCTCAATGATCAGACCTGCCGACCCGGACATCCTCACAACGTCCGTGACCACCAGACAGTTTCCACCACGCGGCACGCTTGTGATGTGCCGACCCCCCGCAAGCTCATGCCCTGGTCCGCCGGACCCCATGCACCCCCGCCTCACTGCGCCGACGACCGAGCGTAGTCAGGCCGCTTCGCGGGTCGCAAGGCATCCACGACGATCTTCTGCGAGCGCGCCACCGTGGCGGTGGCCTGCTCCTTCTCCAGTGTCTGGACCACGCCGCCCGGGATGTTCAGGGCGGGCTCCAGATCCTGCGGCTTGCCGATGACCTCGAACCGGTACGGGGCCTTGACCGGTTTGCCGTCCACCTCGATGTCGGCGCCGGTTCCCGTGAAGTAGGTGTCCGCGACGACCCGGATGTCGTTGACCTGGATCGCTTCCGCGCCCGCCGCGCGCAGTTCCTGGATCGCGTCGAGCAGCATGTCCGACTCCACCGTGCCGGACGGGTCCTGGACGGTGAGCGTGATGCCCGGACCCTGCGCGGCGACCGTACCGGCGAGGATGCCGAGTTGCTGCTCCTTCTGCACGGTCTGTTTGCGAGCCTCTTCGGCCTGGTCGGAGCTGTTTTCCAGCTCGGTGCGCTGGTCCTCCAGACGCTGTTTCTCGTCCTCGAGCCGCTGCGTGCGGTTGTCGAGCTCGTCGAGGATGCGCACCAGGTCCTCCTGGCGCGCACCGCGCAGCGCGCTGTTGTCGCTGTTGGAGCGGACCTGGATGGCGAGGCCCAGACCGAGGACGAACAGCAGGAGGGCGACGATGAGTTGAGCGCGGCTGACCCGCGGGGGCCACAGCACCGCGACAAGCCGCTGCCGACCGGTCTGCTGCGCGGGCTCGGGCTCTTCGACCTCGGGCTGCTCCGGGTGGGCCTGTTCTGGGCGGGGCTGATCCGGCTCGGGCTGTTCCGGCTCGGGCTGTTCCGGCTGCTGCGGCCGGGTCTGTTCCGGCTCAGCGTTCCCGGAACCGGTGTCGGCGGCCGGCGGCGTCACCGACTCCGGCACCTCGCCCTTGGGGTGCTCTTCGCCGTGGGGATTCTCTTCGCTTTTCATCGGCCTCACGCCCGGAACACGTGCCGGCGGATCGCGGCAGCGTTGGAGAAGATCCGGATACCGAGCACGACCACCACACCCGTCGACAGCTGGGCGCCCACGCCCAACTTGTCGCCCAGGAACACGATCAGCGCTGCCACCACCACGTTCGACAGGAAGGAGACGACGAAGACCTTGTCGACGAAAATTCCGTCGAGCATGGCCCGCAGGCCACCGAAGACCGCGTCGAGAGCCGCGACGACGGCGATCGGCAGATAGGGCTCGACCACCGCCGGCACTTCGGGCCGGACCAACAGTCCGACCACGACTCCGACGACGAGGCCCAGTACGGCGATCACGATGTGCCCTTCCCTGTGTCAGCCGTGCCCTGCCCGTTGCCCTTCCCGGCGTCGGCGGTCTTCGGCTCTGCTGTACGTACGATCAAGCTCGGCGCCGCCGGCAGGCGCACCTTCTCCTCGGTGGAGATGCTGGTGCGGATACCGAAGTTCTCCTGCAACGCGTGCAGATACTGCCCGTCGGCACTGTCCTGGAACGCGGTGCTCAACTTCTTCCCGTCCCCCACCGCGAGCACCGTGTACGGCGGCACCAGCGGCTTGTTGTCGACCAGTATGGCGTCGCCCGCCGCGCGGATCGCCGACAGGGCCGTCAGCCGCTGCCCGTTGATCGCGACGGCCTCAGCGCCCGACTCCCAGAGCCCGTTGACGATCCGCTGCATGTCCCGGTCACGCACCCGGCCCGTGTCGTTGAAGCCGCTGCTCTCCCGCGGCCCGCCGCCACCCTGATCGGTGTCTTTCGCGTCGTCGACGACGAGCTTGACCCCCGGCCCCTCCACCTCTGTGGCACCGGAGAGCAGTGCGACGAGTTCTGCCTGTTCCCCGCCCTGCGTCTTGAGGGCCTTGCGCTGCCGGTTCCCCACCTCGTCGCGGAGCGTGTCGACACTCCGCTCCAGCGCGTCGGCGTCCGCGGTCTCCGCGTCGATCCGGTCGATGAGCTCCTCGCGCTCCTTCGCCACCACCGGTGCCGATATCCGCGCCTCGGCCGCTCCCACGGTCACGACGAGCGCGGCCAGCACCAGGCCGGCCGCGAGTCCGAGCTTGGCACGCAGCGTACGGGGAAGACCCCCGCCCTCGGCCTCCCTGCGGGCCGCCGCCTCCGCGTATCCGTCGTCGAGGCTGTGCTCCATGACGTTCGTCAGCAGCGACATGGACGCATCGGGACGTGCGGGTGGAGAGCCGGTGCTCCGAACGGGGGGCTGCTGCGACATGTCGCACATCGTCGCACGTCGCAGGTGTTACCGCCGAATGGCCCCACCGGTGCGCCGGAAGCCGTCCGCGGACAACTCCCGGCACACCCGTCACACGTCAGTGACCTGCGCTGTCCACAACGGCGGACCATTCGTCGAGGAGCGCCTGCGCCGAAGCGTCGTCCGGCCCCTCTGCCCACAAATGAGTGACGGCCTCCGCGGGGTCGGGAAGGACCATCACCCAACGGCCGTCGGCCTCAACCACACGTACCCCGTCGGTCGTGTCGACATGCCGGTCACCGGCAGCCTCCACGACGCGTCGCATCACCAGCCCCTTGACCGCCCAAGGAGTCGCCAGATCGCGCCGCAGCACATGCGCCCGCGGGATGCGGGCATCGATCTGGCTCAGCGTGAGCTGCGTACGGGCCACGAGCCCGACCAGCCGTACCAGAGCCGCAGAGCCGTCGAAGACGCTGCTGAACTCCGGAATGATGAAGGCGCCCCGGCCGTCACCACCGAAGATCGTGGTCTCCTCGCGCCCGACACGCGTCAGATCGTCGGGCGAGGTGGTCGTCCACTCCACCTGCGTGCCGTGATACGCGGCGACCTGCTCGGCGATCCGCGTGGTGGTCACGGGAAGCGCCACCCGCCCACTGCGCCGCTCCGCCGCCACCAGGTCGAGCAGCACAAGCAGCGCGCGGTCGTCCTCGATGATGCGCCCGCGTTCGTCGACCAGCGACAGCCGCTCACCGACGGGGTCGAAACGCACCCCGAAGGCCGCCCGGGCCGAGGCCACGATCTCGCCCAGCCGCACCAGTCCGGACCGTCGGGTGTCCGCTGACTCCGTCGGCCTCGATTCGTCCAGCCCGGGGTTGATGACCAGGGCGTCCACGCCGAGCCGTCCGAGAAGGCTCGGCAGAACCAGCCCGGCGCTGCCGTTGGACGCGTCGATGACGACCTTGAGACCCGACTCGGCGATGCCGGAGGTGTCGACATTGCGCAGCAGGGATCCGGTGTACGAGTCGAAGACGCTGGACGGGAAGTGCAGATCCCCGATCTCGCCGGGGAACGCCCGCCGGTACTCCTGGCGCGCGTACACCCGGTCCAGCTTCCGCTGACCGGCCTGCGAGAGGTCCGCGCCGCGCTCGTCGAAGAACATGATGTCGACGGAGTCCGGCACACCGGGAGACGTACGGATCATGATGCCGCCGGCACTGCCGCGGGCGGTCTGCTGCCGCGCCACGGGCAGCGGCACGTTCTCCAGGTCGCGTACGTCGATGGCGCTGGCCTGCAGGGCGGAGATGACGGCCCGCTTGAGCGCACGGGCGCCCCGGGAGTGGTCACGCGCCGTGGTGACCGTCGCCCCCTTCTTGAGGGTGGTGGCATACGCACCGGCCAGCCGCACGGCCAGTTCGGGCGTGATCTCGACGTTGAGGATTCCGGACACTCCGCGGGCCCCGAAGAGATGCGCCTGGCCCCGCGACTCCCAGATGACCGAGGTGTTGACGAAGGCGCCGGCCTCGATGGTCTTGAACGGGTAGACCCGGACATTGCCCTGGATAATCGATTCTTCGCCGACAAGGCACTCGTCGCCGATGACCGCGCCGTCCTCGATACGTGCGGCACGCATGATGTCGGTGTTCTTACCGATCACGCAGCCGCGGAGGTTGCAGTGCTCACCGATGTACACGTTGTCGTGGATCACGGCCTTATGGAGAAAGGCACCGCTCTTGACGACGACATTGGACCCGACGACGGTGTGCTCGCGGATCTCGACATCGGCCTCGACCTTGGCGTAGTCGCCGATATACAGCGGACCGCGCAGCACGGCGTCCGGATGGACTTCCGCACCTTCGGCCACCCACACACCGGGAGAGATCTCGAACCCGTCGAGTTCCACATCGACCTTGCCCTCGAGGACATCGGCCTGGGCCTTCACATAGCTCTCGTGGGTGCCCACGTCCTCCCAGTAGCCCTCGGCGATATAGCCGTAGATCGGCTTGCCTTCCTTCATGAGCTGCGGGAACACATCTCCGGACCAGTCCACGGGAACATCGGCCTCGACATAGTCGAAGACCTCCGGCTCCATCACATAGATGCCCGTATTCACCGTGTCCGAGAAAACCTGTCCCCAGGTCGGCTTCTCGAGGAAGCGCTCGACCTTTCCTTCTTCGTCCACGATGGTGATACCGAATTCGAGAGGGTTCGGCACTCGCGTCAGGCACACCGTGACCAGTGCGCCCTTCTCCTTGTGGAAGGAGATCAGGTCGCTCAGGTCAAAGTCGGTGAGCGCATCACCTGAGATGACGAGAAACGCGTCGTCCTTCAGCGCTTCCTCGGCATTCTTCACGCTCCCCGCAGTGCCGAGTGGCTTCTCCTCATTGGCATAGGTGAGCTCCATCCCGAGCTCTTCGCCGTCACCGAAGTAGTTCTTGACGAGTGAGGCGAGAAACTGCACGGTTACGACGGTCTCATTGAGCCCATGCCGCTTGAGCAGGCGCAGCACATGCTCCATGATCGGCCGGTTGGCCACTGGCAGGAGCGGCTTGGGCATGCTCGAGGTCATTGGGCGAAGTCGGGTACCTTCGCCACCGGCCATCACGACGGCCTTCATGTCGGAAGCGTCCTCCTTGAAGAGACGACGGTCTAGCCGACTGGACCCGTCAATGAGGCCCCTTTGGCGTCATGCACGGCCGGCAACACTGCTCGGCACGGCATCGACGAGGTCAATCGGCCACTGCATCCGCCTTGACGAGGCGGCGGACCTGGACCACGTAGAGGATCCCTGCCCACCAATACAGAGTTGTACCCCATACTGCGAACGCCCATCCGAAAATAGCAGCGAGTGACGCAAGCCACCCGTTTCCGTCACTCAGGAGCAGGAGGGGGAACGCGTACATGAGGTTGAACGTGGCCGCCTTGCCCAGGAAGTTGACCTGGGGCGGCGGATAGCCGTGACGGCGGAGGATTCCCACCATCACCAGCAGCATCAGTTCGCGCGCCAATAGGGCGGCGGTGAGCCAGATGGGCAGAATCTCGCGCCAGGTCAGCCCGACGAGGGTGGAGAGGATGTACAGCCGGTCGGCAGCCGGGTCGAGGAGCCGCCCCAGACTGCTGATCTGGTTCCAGCGCCGCGCAAGCTTGCCGTCGAGATAGTCACTGACGCCGCTCAGCATCAGTACGAGCAAGGCCCAGCCATCGCTGTTGGGCCCCCCGAACTCGGGACGGAGAATCAGCCACAGGAAGAGCGGCACACCGGCGAGACGCGCCATGCTGAGGATGTTGGGGATGGTGAGCACCCGGTCCGTCTGGACGCGGGTCTCCTGGACCTCCACCCGGGGGCCTCCTGTGCGGAACGTTCCAATGATGCTCCCTGACCCTACCCCTCAGCCGCAGCCGCGGGATGCACAGGGGTAGAACGGCGGTATTGCCCCCTGAACGCAGAAAAGCCCCGCACCAGAAGGTGCGGGGCTCTCCCACAATAATTGTTCGGCGGCGTCCTACTCTCCCACAGGGTCCCCCCTGCAGTACCATCGGCGCTGAAAGGCTTAGCTTCCGGGTTCGGAATGTAACCGGGCGTTTCCCTAACGCAATGACCACCGAAACACTGTGAAGTTATCGATTCCGGAATCCCCCGGCCAATGGGGGGACTCGACAGTTCGTTACTTCAGAACTGACACAGTGGACGCGAGCAACTGAGGACAAGCCCTCGGCCTATTAGTACCAGTCAGCTCCACCCCTTGCGGGGCTTCCACATCTGGCCTATCAACCCAGTCGTCTACTGGGAGCCTTAACCCCTCGAAGGGGGTGGGAGTCCTCATCTCGAAGCAGGCTTCCCGCTTAGATGCTTTCAGCGGTTATCCTTTCCGAACGTAGCCAACCAGCCATGCCCTTGGCAGGACAACTGGCACACCAGAGGTTCGTCCGTCCCGGTCCTCTCGTACTAGGGACAGCCCTTCTCAAGACTCCTACGCGCACAGCGGATAGGGACCGAACTGTCTCACGACGTTCTAAACCCAGCTCGCGTACCGCTTTAATGGGCGAACAGCCCAACCCTTGGGACCGACTCCAGCCCCAGGATGCGACGAGCCGACATCGAGGTGCCAAACCATCCCGTCGATATGGACTCTTGGGGAAGATCAGCCTGTTATCCCCGGGGTACCTTTTATCCGTTGAGCGACGGCGCTTCCACAAGCCACCGCCGGATCACTAGTCCCGACTTTCGTCCCTGCTCGACCCGTCGGTCTCACAGTCAAGCTCCCTTGTGCACTTACACTCAACACCTGATTGCCAACCAGGCTGAGGGAACCTTTGGGCGCCTCCGTTACTCTTTGGGAGGCAACCGCCCCAGTTAAACTACCCATCAGACACTGTCCCTGATCCGGATCACGGACCCAGGTTAGACATCCAGCACGACCAGAGTGGTATTTCAACGACGACTCCACCTGAACTGGCGTCCAAGCTTCACAGTCTCCCACCTATCCTACACAAGCCGAACCGAACACCAATATCAAACTGTAGTAAAGGTCCCGGGGTCTTTCCGTCCTGCTGCGCGAAACGAGCATCTTTACTCGTAGTGCAATTTCACCGGGCCTATGGTTGAGACAGTCGAGAAGTCGTTACGCCATTCGTGCAGGTCGGAACTTACCCGACAAGGAATTTCGCTACCTTAGGATGGTTATAGTTACCACCGCCGTTTACTGGCGCTTAAGTTCTCAGCTTCGCCACACCGAAATGTGACTAACCGGTCCCCTTAACGTTCCAGCACCGGGCAGGCGTCAGTCCGTATACATCGCCTTACGGCTTCGCACGGACCTGTGTTTTTAGTAAACAGTCGCTTCTCGCTGGTCTCTGCGGCCACCCCCAGCTCAAGGAGC
This sequence comes from Streptomyces sp. NBC_01481, assembly GCF_026339995.1. Classification (GTDB taxonomy): domain Bacteria; phylum Actinomycetota; class Actinomycetes; order Streptomycetales; family Streptomycetaceae; genus Streptomyces. Next base: position 458,518 of record NZ_JAPEPT010000006.1, read on the forward strand.
AAGTCCTCTCACCAGTGATGGCCCCCCTTCTCCCGAAGTTACGGGGGCATTTTGCCGAGTTCCTTAACCATAGTTCACCCGAACGCCTCGGTATTCTCTACCTGACCACCTGAGTCGGTTTAGGGTACGGGCCGCCATGAAACTCGCTAGAGGCTTTTCTCGACAGCATAGGATCATCCACTTCACCACAATCGGCTCGGCATCAGGTCTCAGCCTCAATGTGTGACGGATTTGCCTGCCACACGGCCTACACCCTTACCCCGGGACAACCACCGCCCGGGCTGGACTACCTTCCTGCGTCACCCCATCGCTTACCTACTACCACCTTGGGCCAGCGGCTCCACCACTCCCCTTTGCCCGAAGGCTCCAGGACGGCTTCACGGCCTTAGCATTAATGGGTTCAGTACTGGGCGTTTCAAAGCGGGTACCGGAATATCAACCGGTTGTCCATCGACTACGCCTGTCGGCCTCGCCTTAGGTCCCGACTTACCCTGGGCAGATCAGCTTGACCCAGGAACCCTTAGTCAATCGGCGCACACGTTTCTCACGTGTGTATCGCTACTCATGCCTGCATTCTCACTCGTGTACCGTCCACCACTCGCTTACGCGGCGGCTTCACCCGGCACACGACGCTCCCCTACCCATCCCAGCGGGCGTTGGCCCTCATGCTGGAATGACACGACTTCGGCGGTACGCTTGAGCCCCGCTACATTGTCGGCGCGGAATCACTTGACCAGTGAGCTATTACGCACTCTTTCAAGGGTGGCTGCTTCTAAGCCAACCTCCTGGTTGTCTCTGCGACTCCACATCCTTTCCCACTTAGCGTACGCTTAGGGGCCTTAGTCGATGCTCTGGGCTGTTTCCCTCTCGACCATGGAGCTTATCCCCCACAGTCTCACTGCCGCGCTCTCACTTACCGGCATTCGGAGTTTGGCTAAGGTCAGTAACCCGGTAGGGCCCATCGCCTATCCAGTGCTCTACCTCCGGCAAGAAACACACGACGCTGCACCTAAATGCATTTCGGGGAGAACCAGCTATCACGGAGTTTGATTGGCCTTTCACCCCTAACCACAGGTCATCCCCCAGGTTTTCAACCCTGGTGGGTTCGGTCCTCCACGAAGTCTTACCTCCGCTTCAACCTGCCCATGGCTAGATCACTCCGCTTCGGGTCTTGAGCGCGCTACTATATCGCCCTGTTCGGACTCGCTTTCGCTACGGCTTCCCCACACGGGTTAACCTCGCAACACACCGCAAACTCGCAGGCTCATTCTTCAAAAGGCACGCAGTCACGACGCACAGAGTAAACTCTGCACGCGACGCTCCCACGGCTTGTAGGCACACGGTTTCAGGTACTATTTCACTCCGCTCCCGCGGTACTTTTCACCATTCCCTCACGGTACTATCCGCTATCGGTCACCAGGGAATATTTAGGCTTAACGGGTGGTCCCGCCAGATTCACACGGGATTTCTCGGGCCCCGTGCT
>NZ_JAPEPT010000001.1:0-320000 GCF_026339995.1 Streptomyces sp. NBC_01481
GCTCGGTTTCCGCCATTTTCATGCGTTGCATGCTGCTGCTGCTTGCATTCGGCTATGATGGTATCATGCCGTGCGTCATCGCAGAGGTTGCAGTAATACGCGTTATGTATTGATGGCTATAGGTGGGTGACGGCAAAACTTCACTTTAAATTGAATCATTATTCACTATAACAAACGTATCACGTTCAGTCGATAACGGCTCAGGGACCATGACGACCACAACTGATATGATTATTGCAGATTGAGCCTGACGTCGCGCTCTGCCGTTTACTACCATTGCCAGCGGTATGCCGCAGTGAACAGAGAGAAACCGCAGGATTGAAAATGCGAGAGCGCGCTGCGGTAGCGTAAGCGGCAAGGCGGTTTGCTGTGCTGCTTGCTGGTGGATTACTCAGTTTTTGAATATTTGTGTATTGACTTGATATGGGCGTTGTGACGGCATGATGGGTTTTACGGCTGTGTTTGTTGTGGCATTGGTGCTGGATTACTGATGCTGGTACTTGAGGGAGTTTGAGGTTACAGGAGTTTGCAGATGTTACGATTATGGGCGATGCTGCTGCCGGCGGTGCGAATGGCAATGTCATAGGCAATGTTTCGAGTATTGCGATTATGGTGGGTGCAATTTTGACCATCGAGGCCGACAGGCCGTGCAGGAACAACAATGCCCAGGATCACTGGGGGCCCACCATGCCGCCGGGCTGGAACGACATCATCACCTCGCTGCAGCCATGGGCGAACTGCTGGATCGAGCTCTACTCCGACGACAACTTCGGCGGTGACCGCGACGGCGCGTACCGGACCAACACGCCCGACATCGGCTCGTACATGAACGACCGCACCAGCTCCATCGCCTACCGGTGATCCGGTCCGCATCACACCTCAGCGCCCGGATCGGACCTGATCGACCCAAGAGGAGAACAGGCTTCATGCGTACATCAATCCGCACCGCGATCCTCGCGGCGGCTCTCGTCCCCATATGCGGGATCCTGCTCGCGCCCTCCGCACAGGCCGAAGACGTCCCGTCCCCGCGTGAGCTGCTGGAGGAGTGCGAGGACGGCAGCGACTGGTGCTGGTTCCACCCTGATGGCCCGCCGAAGGAGGTCAAGGGCGAGAGTCATCAGGTCGGAACGAGTGTCTTCAACTGCACGGATGGTCCGCAGACGATGAACGTCAGCTGGTCGGACACCGACACCGAGACCAACACGATCGGTGTCTCCATGGGCATCGAGGGCGGCTTCGCCGAAGTCTTCAAGGCTTCTCTCCAGGTATCGTATTCGCACAGCTGGGCAAAGGCGCACACGGAGTCGCAGACCACCGCCATCAACGTGCCCGCGGGCAAGGTCGGCTGGATCAACCGCCAGCCGACCCTGCTGGAGGTCTCGGGCCGGTACGAACTCCACTTCGGGAAGCGGTACTACGACCACTACTACTGGTACCTGCCCTTCACGGCAACCGAGCCCAAGGGGGACGCCGGCAGCGTGACCCAGCGCACCCGGCCGATGACCCCTGACGAGGCCAAGGCCCACTGCGGCGACACGCAGGCCGCCACGGCCTCGCTGGCCAACACACCCTCACAGGCCGCCACGCCCTCGCTGGCCGACACGGCCTCGCTGATTGCGTCCGAGGTGCTTAAGGCCCCGCCGCGGGCGACTCCGCCGCCGACCACCCCGCCCACCACGCCTCCGGCGACTCCGCCGCCGGCTGGTTGCTCGGCCGCCGCTTGGGACCGGGCCGCCACGTACACCGCCGACAAGCAGGTCTCCCGCAACGGCCACACCTGGAAGGCCAAGTGGTGGACCCAGGGCCAAGAGCCCGGCACCACCGGCGAATGGGGCGTCTGGCAGGACCTCGGCGCCTGCTAGAGCCTGGCCCACTGCGGAAGCTAGGGAGCTGAGTCTGGACCGGGCTGCACTGCGGAAGCGTGCAGCCCGGCCCAGCCGCTGCGCGGCGGCCGTAGACTCGCCCGCGAATTCCGGCTGCCCAGTGCATCCCCACGACCGCACGACCGTAAGGGCGGAGGGACAGCCTCCCGGGGGCCCTTGCGCCGAACCGGATCAAAGTGTCGAAGAGGGGGCGCGGGCCAACCCCGGTACAAAATTCCGCACTTGACGCCACATGCCTCACTCGCCTGCACTGTAGAGGCCCAGGAGAGATACCGTCCGTGTTCCCGGACTGCGGTCCCCTCGTGGGGATGGCTTCGTCCGGGCCCCGCCTCGGCAAGCCGGTTCATTGGCTCCCTCTCCGAACATCGCGGCTTTCGTGCGTACTTGGACAAGGAGCATCGTGATCCCGACCGCTGCCGACGACGACCCCCTGGTCCTGAGCGCCTTCCGTACATTGTCCCCGGCATCGCAACAGGCCCTGTGCCCCGAACTGGCCGAAGTCTCCGGACCATCCGGGCCCCTCCACGCGGAGCAACCTGGCCGGGACGCCGCCTTCGTCCGGTCGGCCCGAACCCAGCTGTGCGAGGCCTACCTGCGTGCCTATACCGCACAGGCTCCGAGCCGGACCTGCCGGCATCTGATGGCCGTCATGGATGACACGGTCCAGGGCAGTGTCTCCGACCAGTCGAGCGTCCTCGACCGCCACACCGCAGCCTGCCGGGGCTGCTCAGGCATCCGGGCTGACCTCGCCATCCTTCGCAGCGGAAGCCACGCAGTCCTCACCGGCCTTCTCCTGGACGCGGCAGAGAACCAAGTCACTCCCCGCACCGGCACCGCCGACACCGGCCCGGAGGGACCGAGGCCGGCGGCGCCCGATATGACCGCTGCTGCTGGCCCAGGCTCCCCATCTCCTGGGCTGCACCCCCGCAGCCGGGGCGTGAGGGTCCTGCAGTCCCGTGCCGCGGTCGTCGTCGCGGCGTCCGTCATCGTGCTGGCGGCCGTCGTCGCCGCCAGCACAGTGACGGACGGCCCGTCCAGCACCACCCGTCCGCCCCAGGACCGCGTCACCCTCACGCCCCCCATATCCGCACCCGCTGGCACCACGGAGCCCCCTGCTCCCGTTGTCATAACCTCCGCCCCGGCGAAACGTTCCCTGGCCCCGTCCCGCTCACCGGACGACCCTCCCGTCGGCTTCCAACTCGTCAACAGAAGGACCGGACTGTGCGTCGGCGCGCAGAGCCCCGCCGCAGGGGCCTGGCTGCGCCTCGAGGAGTGCCGGACCACGGCGTTGCAGCGTTGGGAGACGGTCAAGGACGCATCCGGCGCGTACCGGCTCCGCAACTCGGGCAGCAGCAAGTGCCTCGACGGTACGGACGGCGGCGGAAACGTTGTGCGGGCCGTCCTGAGCGATTGCGATGATCACTCTTCAGCCCACTCCACCGTACAGCTGTGGACGATCAGCCCCGTGGCAGACTCAGGCGCGTTCCGCCTGCAGTTCGTACCTCCCGTGGCATCGAGTGACTACTCCTTGCACCTGCTGGGCCCGGAGGACTGGCCGAACGAGAGTCCGCCCCGCAAAGGCTCTTACCTCGCGCACCTGCCCGATTACTACAACTCGGAAAGCTTCGTCTTCACCATGAACCATGATGACTGACACCTCGGCTGAAACGGTGTGAGGCGGCCTCACTCGATGCGCCGCACGGCCGCCCTCGCGGTGCTGTCCGGCCGGGCCACCGCCACCCCAGGACCAGCGCCGGACGACGGGGCTGCTCATGCGTGTGCAATAGGCAGCCCCCTCGTCGGTCGGTGAGGTCGGCGAGCTCTATGAGCCCATGGTCCGGGTCGGTCCGACCCTGACACAGGCCGGTTGGCATTCCCAACGCCCGGTGTCGGGGTTGAGCCTGTCCGGAGTGACACCGCGTTCGGTGACCGTGCTGAACCGGCCAGTAGGGCAGTGGCTGTCCAACCTCCGCCGCCACGGAGGCTGCCGAGGCCGACACGGCGGCTGCCGATTGGCCGGACGCGCCGGCGTTCCCCTTCTCCGCCACCGAGTATTCCGCCGGGTGAGACGCGCTGGTGAACCGCTTCCAGTTCGTCGCTGACCACCAGCGCCGCTTCGGCGTCAAGCGGTTGTGCCAGGTCCTGGGCATCGCCCGCTCCAGCTTTTGCTACTGGGGCAAGACCGCTCCGGCCCGGGCGACCCGGCAGGCCGCCGATGCCAAGCTCACCGCGAAGATACGCAACGTGCACCAGGAATCCGACAGGACGTCCGGAGTCCCCAGGGCCACGGCCGAGCTCCGCGAGGACGGCGAACGCGTGAAACTATCCCGGGCCCGGCCGCGGCGAAGGCTCCCGACCTGATCGGACGCGACTTCACTGCCGAGGCGGTGAACACGAAGCACGTCGGCGACATCACGTGTCTTCCGCTCGCGAACGGGACGTTCCTCTACCTGGCTACGGCCATCGACGTCACCTCGCGGCGTCTGGCCGGCTGGGCGCTCGCCGACCAATTGCGGGCCGAGCTGGTCGTCGATGCCCTGGCGGCGGCCGAGCGGACCCGGGGCAGCCTCACCGGCGCAATCATCCACACCGACCACTGCGCCCAGCACACCTCCGCTGCGTTCGCCGCAGCCTGTGTGAAAGCCAGCGTCCGCCAGTCCATGAGCACGGTGGGTAGTTCGGCGGACAACGCGCTGGCCGAGTCGTGCAACGCGACCTTCAAACGGGAAACGCTCTAGGGCCGAAAGAGCCAGTCCAGCGAGCGCGAGGCTCGTCTCGACGCCTTCCGCTGGCTGCACCGCTACAACACCGGGCGCCGTCACTCCCGGCTCGGGCAGCGCAGCCAGATCGCCTTCGAAACGGCGCTCGAGGAACCATCAACTATCTGGCCCGAGCCGCATAGCCCGTGTCCAGGATTCGGGCTAAGGGCCCGACTTGGCAGAGACGTTCGATCGGCAGACGCTGGGTGCTTGGGATCGGCCACGAATGTGCGGCGGTCATCTGATGGCGGACGACAAAGACTTGAACCCCCTGATCATTGCAGGCTTCTGCAGGCAGCTCACTAGCATCGCGGACCACACGGAAAGCGCTTGATCAGACCGCAAGCGAACCCACGGAAAGAGAGTCTGCAATGATCAGAAATCTCCCGCGGCGTCCCCTGGCCGCGGCGGCGGTCGTGGCCAGGGGCCTGGGCTCCATGGCCGCGGCGCCGCCCGCCCCGGCGGATCAACCCGCCCTCGAACACTGCGTACTGGACCTCGATACAGGCTGCCAGACCTGCTACGGCGAGTTCTCGGCCGCGTTCGCCGCGGCATCGGACGGACAGATCACAGACGCGCCGGACAACCCGAAGGCGGCCTCCCAGGACTCGGGGCTCCAAGGGCTCCGGGAGGAGACACTACGGCTCATGTCGGACTCCGGCGCGAGCAGCCGCGTCGTCGTGGGCACGTTCTTCAAGGACAAGAACTACGGCGGCGGCTCCCTGACCCTCTTCGGCCCCGAACCGGGCAGGGACGACCAGGACTGGGTGGCTTCGTAGGTGAGAACGGAGAGCGGATGTTGGTGGGTCCTGGCATCGTTTCTTGATCGAGATGCTCAGAAATGTTGATGAGAACTGGCAGCACCCAGAGGGCTAGTGGTCCGGCATGTCGGAGCCGGTGGACATAGTGCGGGCTGTGGACCTGAGACCGGAGCTGCTGCCCCCGCCTGTGAGCAGACAACGGCTGGATGAGTTGAGTTGCGAGATCGATCGGATCGCTGCCCTGGTGGCCGACCGTTCTGAGGACGCCGACGACGCGATCCGGGCGTTCAATGCTATGACCGGCCACGATTACGAAGCCTTCGACTTCATCGAGTACTACGGAAGCAGCAGCGTTGAGGAGTTCGCCAGGGAGGCGGCCCGGCCGGCTTGCCTCCCGGTTGCAGGCATCACGCGGGACGAACTCGTCGAGATTGTCCGCAGACTCCTCGTTGCCTCCCCGGAGAGCGACTACTACCTGCGGCTCCTCGAAGCGAACGTGCTGCACCCTGGGGTCAGCGGTCTGATCTTTCATCCCCCGGAAGACCTCCAGGATGCATCTGCGGAGGAGATCGTTGATGAGGCCCTGAAGTACCGGCCGATCGCGCTTGAGCACGAGGCCAAGTCAGCCAGCCGCTTGCTGTTGTTCGGTGCGGGCGCGAGTGGTGGCGAGGCGGTAGGAGCCGGTGCCGGTTTCGATGATGTTGCCGCCGAAGGTGAGGCGGTCGACGATGGCGGCGCAAAGGCGCGGGTCGGTGAAGGTCCTGGTCCAGCCGCTGGATGATTAATTCGAGGCGATGGCGACGCTGTTCTTCTGGCGTTCGGTCAGGACCCAATGCCCCGGTTCGACTGCGCGCCCCTGCCCCGCATCGCGGTGGCAGTGCGAGCCGGAGCAGACCTGCTCGGCTCAATCTGGGCGGTTGGATCCTCCGATGAGACGCTCGGTCCCGAAGCGGAACGAGCCCTTACAGCGGCCGCCACGAGTGCCGCGCTTCACCTGCTCAGGGTCCGCCGTGCCGCAGGCCTGGAACGCCGCGCCCGCAGCGAACTGTTGCACTCCCTGCTGGCCGGTGAGCCCGTTTCCCCGGCAGCCGGGCTGGCCATCGAGCGTGGCCGGATGACCGTGCTCGCCTTCGAACTGCCTTCCTTGCCCGGGACCTCTTCGGACGTCGACATCATCGGGCCTCAAGTCGCCGATCTGGCGGCTGCCTGTGCCACGTTCAGCCCGGCCAGTCCCGCGGTCAGCTTCTGCCAGACCAGCCGGTAGCAGACCTCCGGGAACAGGCACATCGCAAGTAGGAAGTAGACCCCGACCCGTGAGGGCAGGTCGCGCAGTCGGCGCTGCACGGTCTCTTCCAGCACCGCGTCGACGAGATCGAACGGCACGACCCGGGTCAGCTCCCCCAGATGGTCGGGAGCGAACCGGCCCCCGGCCACCGTGAACTCGTGGAAGACAGTCGTCAGGGCACAATGACGTGCAGGCAACGGAGCTCCGTAACAGCAGATGGCCCTGGCGGACTACCTGCTCCAACGGGGCTCCCTTGCCCATGTTCGCCCCGGCGCCGAACTCCCATCAACTCGCTTGCCACCAGCACGAATGCCTTAACTACCCGGGCCTTGGGTCAAGGCCCTACTGCGACAAGAAGATCGCCCAGGGAAAGCACCACACCCAATCCCTCCTCTGCCTCGCGAGACGACGAGCCGACGTGCTCTTCGCGATGCTCCGCGACGGCACCTTTACGGCCCCCAACCCGCCCCCATGGGTTGACGAAACCCATAGGGGCGCCCCCAGGGGCCGGTGTGGCACGCGTCCCGTCGCCGGCGACGGGACCGGTACGGCCATACCTGGGGAACGTTCAGAAATGGTGCCAACTGCCCGTTCAGAGCCTCTCAGGTGAGCGGCGTCCTGCTCTCCGACAACGACAGACCAAGGCAACCTTTGGGCTAGGCTTGGCGCACTGTTGCACGAGGGGAACAGGTCCATGACTGAGCCGTTCTTGACAGTGACTTACACAGGTGAACCCGACATCGTATTCGAGTTCGCCAAGGAGGGCGATTCCCGTTTGTTCGGCAGGGACGACACCTCGTGCGACATAGTGATCTGGTCAGCGCTCAACGGCCGCGAGCTCTCCCGGGTCGCCGGAAGAATCTGGCGGATGGAGGGCGAGTTGTGGTTGCGGAACCTGTCCACGACTCACGAGCTCCACCTGCGGATACCTCATATGCCGCCGGAACAGCCACTGCGACGCCGCCGTGACGAGCTGGCACGCGGAGACGCCCGCAGCATTCCCAGGCCCGTGTGCACCGTGCTGGGTCCGGACGGTTGCGAACTTCAGGTACTCCAGGTGAACCAGCCGGAACCGGAGATGCTCACCTACGGCCTGGACAACCCCACCCTCTCCAGGATCCCCGAAGTCCCTAGCCATCTGCGGCACATAGCCGCGGCTCTGTGCGAGCCGCTCCTTGCCGGGGGGTATTTGCCGGCTTCGTACCGCGAAGTGATGTCACGCATCGGTGAACCGAGCCTCAAGAAGGTCCGCATGCTGGTCGGCGAGCTGTGCACGCACTATACCGACGCCTCTCCCGAGCTGAAGGACCGTTTGCTGGTGCGACTGGTCCGGGAGCAGGAACAACTCGGCATACCCTCGGATCCGCAGTTGCGCCGCGGGCTGTGGACGTTCGGACAGGCCCGGGCGGGAACCACCGAAGACCGGGGCGCGGAGGAGGGCAACCGGCGGCGGGCACTTGCTCTGCCTGACTACTACGAGGTCGCGCAGATACTCGTCTCGCACTTCCGGATCACGGCCGCCGATGTGGAACGGCTCCCCGCGGAGGAGTTCAGGGATGACTGAGCGTGCCATACCAGGGCAGGATCGTCATGTGCCCCTGTGGCCCGCCAATTTCGTGAGTCTGGGCGTTTTGGGCAGGGGCTCTTCCTCGGTCGTCCACCGGGCAAAAAGCACAACATTCGACGATGTCGTCGCGCTCAAGGTCTGGCAGCGGTCGCTCACCGAGGACGAGCGCATCAGATTTCGGCAAGAATGCTCCCTGCACCATAGGCTGTCAGGCCATCCGAACATCGTTCGCCTTCTGTGGGCTGATGCACCGGCCGATGGTTCGGCGTGGATCGCAACAGAATTGTGCGACGAGTCGCTCGACGATCGACTGCACCGCAGCCCTCCCCTGTCGGGCGAGGACGCATTCGAACTCGCCGAGGACGTGCTGTCGGGCCTGGCCGAGATCCACCGGCAGGGTCACATTCACCGCGACATCAAGCCCGGCAACATTCTCCTGCGGCAAGGAAGGGCCGTCCTGTGCGACATGGGAATTGCCAAACCTGTCGACCGGCACACGCTCAACGCGCCGGCGGGGTCACCGGGCTACCTCGCCCCGGAATTGGGCCGGGGTCGGCAACCCGACCCCCGAAGTGACGTCTACTCGGCGGCGGTCACCCTTTACGGAATCTTCGGCGAGAACCCACCAGATGGCGTCGAACGTCTGCTGACGCGTGCCACCTCCAGCGAACCCGCGGACCGGCCCCCGGACGCCGGTGTCTTCCTGGATCGCCTCCAGGCGGCGCGCGCCAAGTTTGCCGCCCCCGCCGCGGAGGACACCGCCCCTCGGCCCGGAGATCACGGCGACCGCGGGGCGAAACCGACCGAGGTCGACACATCCACCACCGAGCCACTCACCAGTCCGTGGGAGCACCGCCCAGGCGACAGCTCTCCCCCGCGTTCGGTCCGTCGCGCACTCATGATGCTCGTGGTGATCGCGGCCGCGGCCGGATCCATGGCCTTTCTGGAATCCAGGCTGGACAACCAGAACGCCAGCGCGGGAGGCGGCACGAAGTCCCCGACGATTCGGGCGAGTTCGCCCGCGAACTCCAGCTCCCCCGTTCCGTCGACGACACGAACAGCCACCACACCGGCTTCGTCCGCGACCGCCACGGTCACATCTCAACTACAAAGTCTCTATGCGAGCAAGTGCATGACCGTCCACGGTCCGTCGTTCGACAACGGGACGGGGTTCCAGCTGTGGGATTGCATCAACGTCCCCGAAGAACGATGGGTGTTGACCGGTGATGGGCACATCAAGGGATTGGCCGGCAGGTGTCTCGAGGTGCGACGCGGCCCGCGAACGGAAGAAGCTGGTACCCCGGTGCAGCTCTGGTCCTGCGCGGACACTCCGGCCCAGCAGTGGAGTCTCACGTCCGACAGCAGACTCGTCGGGTACCAGGGCATGTGCCTGGACGTGAGAGGTCCTGAGACCGCGAACGGAACACCGATCGAGATGCGGACGTGCAGCGGAGTTCCTCAGCAGGCATGGCGCTTCTTCTGATGCCGGGCCCGGCACAGGTGCCGCAGTTGCAGCCAGAGCACGAGGCGTTCGTCGGCGTCAGAGAGATTCACGGCGAACAGTTCGGTGATCCGGCGCAGGCGATACCGGAGGGTGTTCTGGTGCACATGGAGCCGGTCCGCGGCGACGGCGATGTCACCGAACGCCTCGAGGTACGTCAGCAGGGACTTGGCGTACTCTGCCTGCTTATCCGTGTCGTGGCGCAGAATCGCGGCCACCGAGACCAGCCGCAACCGCGGGTCGTGGACGGCGGTGTCGCCGAGCTCCAGCAGGATCGCCTGGCAGCGTACGTCCTCGATGGACGCGATCCGGCAGCCGTGATGCCCTGTTGCGAGCACGGACAGCACCCGGTCGGCATCCTGACGTGAGCGCGGTACCTCCGTGAGGTGGGCCACGGCCGAGCCGATGCCCGCGCGCAACCGGATACGCAAGGACGCCTCTGCCCGGCCCAGGACGGTCCTGGCCAGCGCAACCGCCCCGTGCGCTTCGGGCAGCTCGCCCGGCAGCGGAAGCAGGGCGTAGACGACGTCGCCCTCCACCACACAGGAGGAGCGGGGTGCCATCGTCTCGGCACAGGCGGCAACCAGGTCGGCCGCCTGAAGGCCGACGACATCGGCGGGGGTCTCCGGCGAGGACGGCAGCCAGAAGGCGAGTACGGTTATGCGGCCGCGCTCGATGCCGAGCCTGGCCGGCGGCGAGGAGTCGAGCTCACCGGCCATCAGGGCGCGCAGCAGTTCACCGCGTGCCTGGCGTTCCCGGTGCGTGGCACGGCGGAGCCTGAGCAGCTGCAGTGCCGCACTCTGGGCGGCCCCGCACAGAACTCGCTCCGTCTCGGGACTGAACCGTGTACCCGGGGACTGGAGCGCCCAGATGGAACCGAGCAGATCCGTTCCCGCCCGCACGGCCACCGCGAGGCGGGGCAAAGGGGAGAGGTCGTCGATCCGGATCACGCCCTGAGTGACCTGGACTCGTCGCCACGCCTGCAGAAAGTCATCGGAAGCCTGCCGCCTGAGGATGGCTTCGCGGCGCAGGTCGTCGATCGGCTGGCCGGGGAGACTGGAGTAGGCGAGCACGCGCCTCTGCGGGTCCTCTATCGTGACGGCACCGCCCACCCTCGCCGCCACGGCATCGGCCAGCGCCGCGAGGTCACCGACCGCGTCAACCGGGGAGGAGCTGGGTGTGCCATGCCGGACCTCGCCCATGGCGGCGCCCAGCAGCGCGTCGACATGCCGCCAGGGGATCTCCTCGGCGAGGTCCACCACGGCGACTCCCGCCGCGGTGGCGGTCTCGACCAGCGGCTCGGCCCGTGAACCACGTGTTTTCAGCGCGATCGCCGCAACACCCGCGTCGGCGAGAGCGGGCAGTGCGTCGAGCAGTGCGGTGTCGGCGGGAGAGATTCCGACCGCGATCAGAAGAGCGCCCCGGTGCAGGGGCCCGGCTTGCTCCGTTAGATCCAGGACCGCGTGTGCGGTCACCTGGACGTCGGCCTGCGGCTCAGGGGTGAGGAGTCTGGCTTCGTAGGGTTCGAACAGAGCGAGAATGCCCTTCAGGGACAACTGAGCGTACTCCTCTGTCATCTGACCCCCCTTCTCTTCCGCCGCACCGCACGTGAGCGGAGTCCCGCCCCCGCCGGGATTCCGGATCGAAGAGGATTCGGCTGCGTCCGGCAGGGGCGGGAGTTCACATGCGGCAGGTAGCTGCCAGAATGATGAACACGGCGGATCCGGCCGCAACCGTGAAGACGAACGCGCCCCAGGCTCAGGCGCCGAGAATGCGTCCCACCGCTGCACTGTCCCATTCAGCGGCCCAGGCACTGCGACCGTCGGCCTTCGGCACTGTTCTCGTCCGGGGTTCCTCGAACGGGCTGTGCTGCTCCCAGGCGTAGTTCGATCGATCGTCATGGAAACCGTCCCAGGTCTGAAGGATCTTGTCCTTCGGTCGCCATCCCCTCAATCGCCATCATTGAGCGGTTTCCGTCATCGAGCCACGGCAGGGCTGTCCTGGCCGCCGCCGCGGACATTGTGAGTTGGGGCTGTGGTGGCTGGCGTTGGTGGGTTGTCGGCCTGGTACGACGCGGCTCCTACTGCTCCTGAAGCTCGATCGTCCCCCTAAGCGATCCCAAAATCACGTGCGCCCTTCACTCACAGTGTGGAGCCCCTACCCATGAATCTCAGTCAGCCCACCCGCCGCACGATCCGCACCGTCGTGCAGACGGTGCTCGCCCTCGCCGCCGGACTTCCGCTCATCATCGACGCCGTCGGCATTCCGCAGACCGCGGCCCGCGTCGGACTCGCCCTCGTCGCTTTCGCCGTCGCCGGCCTCGCCCTCACCCTGTGGCAGCTCGCCAACCCATAACGCAACGCGCCCCCGTCGCCGGCTTCGTGCCGGTGGCGGGGGCGCATTTGGGCGTTACGCAGCGGCGACCAGATCGCGCGCCCGCTCGCTGAAATCAGCGACGAGTCGGTGATTCCCGAACGGCTGCATCCGCCGTTGCAGGTCCTGTACAGCCTCGACGCACCGAGAACTCTTCACCTGTCGCGACAGGGAGAGCGTACGGAGCCCGGCGGCGTGTGCCGCCTCCAAGTCCCTGCGCTGCAAGTGCGAGACGGCGAGCGCCGCCTGCGACATCGCGCCGCGCCGCGCGCGGCGCTGCTTGCGCGCGTGGCCGATCGACTGCCGCGCGTGCTCCTCCGCCGCGTCCGCCTGCCCCAGGTCTCGGAAGGTGTTGGCGTGTTCACCATGCAGATAGGCGGGGTCGATGAAGGCTGCCCACTCCTGCTCATCTTCCAGCTGAACACGACCGTACGCCGTCTCGGACTGCGCAACGGCGCGTGCCGCTTCGGACTTCTCGCCGAGCTTGGCCAAGGCGCGAGCTTCAAGTGCCCACAGGTCCGCGAGACACGCCGGCGACGTGTTCGCGCCGAGCCCTGCGCGGCCGGCCTGCGCGAGCCTGCGCCCCTCGGTGGGGTTGCCAAGCAGGGTCGCTTGGTCAGCCATGCCCGCGAGCACATGCGCCCCGAGCGCCCGGTTCTTGGACTCCTCGGCCAGGCGCAGCGACTGGATCAAATACCGCTGCGCGGTTCCGTGCTCGCCGTTGTCGTAGGCCATCCATCCGAGCAAGTAGGTCTGCTCGGCGGCAGCCTCGCAAAGTGCGTGTCGCACATCCTCGGTGTGCGTCCGGCGCAGCAACGGAAACACGTGCTGATTCATGTACTCGGCGAGGATGAGCCGACCCGAGCCGCCGCCCTGTAGTACGTCCATCTTCTGGAATTCGCCGAACATGTTCCGCACTGCGGTCACGTCTTCAAGACGGACGCGAGGGCCCGCTTCGGGCTGCTGATCAAGGGTGTTGAGAAGCCAGTCACGCGACGGACCCACTGCTGCCACCGCAGCAAAGGGTGCCGCTGCCAAGAATGCTCGACGGTCCACGTCCGCTCTCCCCAAGTCGGCGACAGCTTCCACGGTAACGGCGAAGGACGCGTTGTAGACGAGCGAGCGTTCGGCGGAACCGCTCTCACCGAGCCCAAGGTCGTAGGTCGTGACCCGATAGCCGACTCCCGCCGAGATCACGTCGGCGAGAATCTCAGGCAGTGGTGAGCGAGGCGTGTCGCCCTCCAACCACCGCCGCACGGTCGACGCGTTCGGCGAAATGCGAGGCTGCCCCCACGTCTGAGCTGCGGCTTTGACGCGACGGGCCAACTCCGTCCGGCTGAGGCCCGACCGCGCAAGCCATGTTGCGAGATCACTGTTCGGCGTCTTCATGTTGAACCCTTACCCCTCAGCCACGGGCGGTAGTGGAAGTAACACCCTTTGACACCCTCTCCGACGGTACCCCTGCTCTCGGCTCCGCGGTTGCCTAGTTGCTCGAACCAAGGGCGCAGGCAAGGGGGTTGCACTCATGCCGAGATCGGTGGCGCAGCGGTTCCCGCGAGCAGGTGGCGCGGTGCCCGAGGCGCGTTCCTTCTTAGGCAGCGTATTGGAGGAGTGGGAGGTTAACGACCGCTCCGAAGATGCGGTGCTCTGCCTCTCCGAGCTTGCGACCAATGCGGTACGCCATGGCGCGCACGCTGACTTCCTTGTCGAGGTCTCCCTCGACGAGGGGTGCCTGCGCGTCGAGGTGCACGACACGGGGACGGGTGCCCCCCGTGTCGGGAAGCCGAGTGAAGACGACACCGATGGGCGGGGGCTGCTCATCGTGACGTCAGTGGCGGACGGATGGGGGGTGACGCCGCACGACTCGTGCGGCAAGACCGTATGGACGGAGTTCAAAACGACCGAGGGCGGGATTCAAGTCGGTGTGATCCCATGCTGATGGCGACCGCGACCCCGCCGACCGCCGGATTGCTGGCATCGCTCGGTGTCTGGTTCTGGATCGACCTCACCGAGGCCGGTCACGTTGCCTTCGTGCTGCTCGCCCACCCTCCTGCCCGTCGGGAAGGTGAGTCGCCCGAATCCATTGAGGGCGACATGCGGGGTCTCGCTGCGGCTCTGAATCTCGCCGATCCATCGGCCCGACTTCCCGACATCGGTCCCCGACTCGTCGTTCACGGGCGTTCCGCGCTCCTGAGCCTCGACGGTTGCCAGGCTGCACTCCACGTGCCCGTTAGCGCCGAGTGGTCAGGGTTCGTCTCCGCCGGCGCACCAGTGGCGGTCGCGGTCGGCCTCGATCCCCTGAAACCGAGGACGCCGTTCGCCGACGTCAGGCCGTACGTATCGGAAGGTGCGCAGCGCGGCCGGCTGTTCCTCGGCAAGACCCGGGCTGAGCCTGCCCGAAGGTTCATCGGAGAAGGCGGCCCGCCCGTCTGACCACCGCGAACCGACTCTCGCACCACTACTCCCAAAGACCCGACGGCCGCGGACACGGCCGCCGGGCAGCGACGCCAACAGCTGACACATTGCTAGGAGCTGATGACGACATGCGCGACCTTATCGCCTGCCTCTGGATCTGGTTAGGGCCAGGCATCGCCCGGACGCTACGCGCCACGCACCGGCGGTTATCGAAGCGCTGCAGGCGGCCCGCACCCTCGATTCGGCCTACTTCGGCCATTCCCCCGGCCCCGCCCTACGCCCGCCGACCGCTTCCCGCGCACGTACGAGCCCGACTTCTGCCGATCGACGGTCACGCCTTCCACGTACGGCCGTACGTGCCGCCCTACGCCCCGGCGGTGCATCGTGGGTAGCGCCGCCGTACTCGTGCGCTGCGGGATCTGTGAGTCGCTCGTACCACTCGACAGCGTGGAAACCGGATCGTTCATCTGGCGCGATGGTGACGGTCGAGAGCGAACCGCCAAACGGCGATCTTGCAGTGACGGCGCCGCATGCTGCCTCCGGACTGACAACCCTCGCACCTGGCAGCGCCTCGGGGCCACGCTCCCCGTAGGGGTAGAGCCTGCCCCTGACGCCCCAGTGGCCAAGTGCACCGTCTGCGACATCGCGGCGCGAGTGGACGATCTCGACATCGCCCGCGTCCTCGATGACATCGATGATGTCTGGTACTCCTCCGTGGTCTGCGCGGATGAGGACGCCTGTTACGACCGACAGATGCTCTACCCGTACCGGCCGGAGCTCCCCGAGTGAACCGCCTCCCGGACAGCCGTCGGTCAAGCGAACACCCGCCGTCCGGGCAACGCTCCATCCTTCGCCGCGTTCGCGGCGCCCATGGCGACCATCCGGGTCAGGGTCGCACCAACACTCCCGCGTCGGGCAGAGGCGACTCGTTCACCTCGCCGCCCCGATGCGGGCACCGCCTCGGTGCGGCCTTGTCGCTGATCCGAGGCAAAGCGCACCGTATGCAACTCAAGGCACGTGACCGTCAACCACAGAAGGAGATCGGATGGCCACCGCAGTACAGCCCTGGGGCACGAGCCGTTTAGCCCTCTACCCGAACACCGTTGAACTGCCGTACACCCGGACCGAGCTCGACGCCGCGAGCCAGACGACGCGGTACTTCGACAGGAGCGGCCAGCCCGTCGAGATGGGCGGGCACGGCACCAGCCAGTCGACCGCCTCCCCGACCGCGACCGGCGCCGACGGCGGGGGCGCGCAGCCGCCCGCGCCGGCCGACGCGGACTCGCTCGAAGACAACGTGCCCGACTGACATGGATAACTCACCGGTTCTCGTCGTCACCGCGCTCGGTGACGTGACGGCGGATCTGGTGCTCGACGAGCTGTACGGCCGGGGTGTCCCGGCCGTACGGCTCGATCCGGGCATCGACTTCCCACAACCCGCGCGCATGAGCGCTCGGATCGAGCAGGGCGCGTTCACCGGCGATCTCGAAACGGCAACCCGCCACGTCGACTTGTCTGCCGTTCGTTCGGTCTACTGGCGGCGTCCCACCTCGTGGGGCGATCCTCGGACAGCCGAGACTCCCGCGCAGCGATTCGGCATCGAGCAGTCCCGGGCCGGCTACACCGGGATGCTGACCGCACTCCCCGGGGCACTGCACGTCAACCACCCCATGCGGAATCGTGCCGCCGACTACAAGCCCGGACAACTCGCCACGGCCGCACGCCTCGGTCTGCCCGTTCCCGCTACCTTGTTCACGAACGTTCCGGAGGACGCCCGCACGTTCGCGGCCAACCATGGACCCGTGATCTACAAGCCGGTTCACGGCGTGCACCTGGCCAGCGAGGACGGACGGAACCGAACCATCTGGGTTCGCGCAGTCGAAGCCGACGAGCTCGACGATTCGATCGCGCTGTGCCCTCACCTGTTCCAAGCCTGTGTGCCGAAGATTGCCGACATACGCCTCGCCGCCGTTGGCGACGAGTTGTTCGCAACCCGCATCGACACCGACGGCGATCACCTCGACTGGCGCCAGGACCAAAGGTTGATCACCTGCTCCGCGGTGACGGTGCCCGGCCCCGTCCGCGAGGCTGTGCTCTCCTACCTTCGTACGTTCGGGCTGACCTTCGGCGCTTTCGACTTTGCTCTCGACGCCAGCGATCAATGGTGGTTCCTCGAATGCAACCCGAATGGGCAGTGGGCGTTCGTCGACGAGTCCACCACTCGCGCAATCGCATGTGCTCTGGCCAACACCCTTGAGAAGGGCGTACCCGCATGACCACCGAAACCGCCGCCGCCCTGCGCCGGCACCTCGTTGAGCAACTCGTCGAGGAAGACCTGCTGCACGATCCAGAGTTGCGCCGCGCCGCCGAAACCGTTCCGCGCGAGACGTTCCTCGGCAGCGCGATCTACAAGCCGAGCGACCCGCCGGGTGTCACGGTGTGGACTCCTACACGCCGCGACGACGTCCCCGCCGACGAATGGCTGCGTCTCACCTACCAGAACACGACGTGGGTAACTCAGATCGACGGGGTGCTCGCCGAGGACGCTACCGACTCGGTCACCGGTGGCACCCCGACATCGTCCTCAACCCTCCCCGGGGTCATCCTTTGGATGATCGAGCAGGCCGGAACCGCCCGAGGTAAACGCGCCCTGATCATCGGCGCCGGCACCGGTCTGTCAACCGCGTACGTCTGCGAGGTGCTCGGCGAGGACAACACGACCGCGATCGAGACCAACCCCGCCGCAGCCGAACGCGCCCGCAAGGCCCTGGCCGAAGCCGGATACGCCCCCACCCTCATCACAGGCGACGGGCTGCGCGGTCACCCCGAACGGGCCCCGTACGACATCGTGATCGCGTTCTGCTCCATGCGGCACATCCCTTACGGCCTGCTACGGCAGGTCAAGGAAGGCGGCACCGTCGTTGTCACACTCGCCGGCTGGGGATTCGGGCACGGCCTCGTGCGCCTCACCGTCGACGACCAGGGCGGAGCGTCCGGCCGCTTCCTGCCCGGATACACCTCGTTCATGATGGCCCGCACGCACGACCGGCCACCGCACGGCCCCTTCGAGCTTCTGCCAGGCGAGCAACGGTCGAGCCGGATCGACCCCGCCGCTCTGGACGACTGGTCCGGCCGATTCGTCGCTCAGCTCGCCGCCCCCTCGGCCGAACGGCTCGGCCTGGGCGCCGAGCAGATCCTGCTCGACGTCGCGACCGGCTCACAGGCGCGCACGCGACCGGCGGAGAACGGCGAGGGGTGGACTGTGGTGCAGCGCGGCCCGCTCAAGCTGTGGGACGCGGTCGAGGACGCCGTCGAGGCGTGGCAGAACGCCGGCTCGCCGCACCTGTCGGAATTCGGTCTGACCATCACTCCCGACGCCCAACGCGTCTGGCTCGGCACCCCGGACGGGCCTAGCTGGCTCCTGCCCGTATGAGCGCCCTTGGACGCTCAGCCACTTTTCCGGCCCGCCAGCGCTGTCCCCACAGGCTCGGCGGGCGACGCCGGCACCTACTCGGCTAAGCGGGCGATCCTGGTCGATTGGTCAGCCCAACTTGACGCGGTGGGCAAGGGGCAGGGGGAGGCCACGCCTGCGGCTCAGCGGTCAGCGACGCCGCCCGGATACCTCGGGGCTGCGGGGGTGCGGGCGCTCTGCCGCTGGCTGGCGGGGCTGCGTCGCCAAGGGCCTGGCGGTACTGCGGGCTTGGGCGGCGCGGGCGCGGGCGCTGGGCGCTGGCCTCTGGGCGAGGCGGTTGATGCGCCAGGTCAGCGTTTTTGCCAGGGAGCGGGCGTCGTCCAGGGTGCGCTGGTTGGCGGCTTGCTGGAGGAGTTGTTGGGGGTTGTGGCCGGCAGTCTCGGCGTCGGTGAGGGCGGCGGCGAGGGCGTCGAAGGCGGGGTCGTCCAGGACCTGCTCCGCGTGTTCGGGCACGGTCTGCTGTATGTGGCGGATGTGCCGGTCGACTTTGTGCTGGGGCGGTCGGCGCTGGGCGAGCGCGGCCAGAGGCTCGGCCGCGGCTTGTTCGTAGGCGGCTTGGAGGTTGATCACGGTCTGGCGGGAGGCGATGATCTGCTGCTCGTGGCGTCGTACGTCGTGCCAGCGTGCGGCGGCGATGACGGTGAGGAGGGCCGAGTCGAGGAACATCGCGAGGAGGGTGCCGTCCTTGGGGAGGGGTTCGCGGAGCATGGCCCGTACGGCGCCGCGCAGGGCGCGGGCGTGGCGGTGTTCGGCCTGGATGCGGGAGCGGGTGGCGCGTTCAAACGTGGTTGCTGCCTTTCGGAGTTGGGTCCGGAGGGCCTGGGGCGCGAGGAGGGGGAGCGCGTCGAGGGCCTCGCCGAAGGCGGCGAGGTGGGCCTGGGCGGCCTCGTCGTCCGTTTGGTCGAGGTGGTGGGGGATGCGTTCAACGGCGGCGATGGCCTGGTGCCATGGGCTGGGCCTGCGCTGGCCCGGCCAGTCGTCGGGCTGGGAGTCGGTGGCTTCGAGGCGCTCTCGGATCTTGGGGAAGGACAGGTCCGGGGCGAGTTCGGAGCCGGAGTACCAGATCGGCTCGACTGCCCAGTTGGTATCGCCTTCGAGGGCGACCGTGTAGCCGCGTACGTCGCCGGATGGGAAGTGCTTGACGTCGACGAGGACGCCGTCGGTGTCGGTCAGCAGGCGGATGAACTCCTGGGTGCTGGTGGCGGCGGCCACGGCGGTGCGGACGGTGGCGCGCAGGCGCTCGCGGGCGGTCCGGTCGTGGCCGGCGCGGCGGGCCTTTTCTTGTTCGGCGCGGGTCGGGCGCTTGGCGGCGGTGCGGTCGCCACGTACCACTTGGCGGAGGCCGTATTCCTTCTCGATGGTGGCGAGTTCGCGGTCGGCGGTCAGGTAGTCGTTCCAGTGGCGAGCGCTTCGTAGGTCGCCCCGGACTTTTGTGGCGGCGATGTGGATGTGGTCCGGCGCGTGGCGCACGGCGACCCAGCGGCAGCCGTCCGGGTCGCCTTCGGGCGCGATGCCGGTGGCCACGACGATGCGGCGGGCGATGTCTGCCCATTCCTCGTCGCTGAGGATGCGGTCGGTCTCGGCGGCGCGGATCGAGCAGTGCCACACGTGCTTCTCGGGGGCGCGGCCGAGCCGCCTGGCCTGCTTGACGTGCAGGTCGAGGTCGGCCACGAGGAGCTTCTTGGTGGCGTCGAGGTCGCCTGTGCGGCCGGGGTCGGGGGCGAAGCCGTCCCAGGAGGCGACCAGGTGGGGGTCGGTGTGGTCCTTGGCCTTCTTCGTGTCGAACAGGTAGCGGATCAGGCCCGCGGTGTCCTTGCCGCTGCTGATCTTGGCGATCATCGGGCTGCCTTCTTGGTGGCGGCCTGGTTCGCGGCTTGCGCGATGTCTTGGACGGCTGCGCGGACGGTGTCCAGGGTGTGGTCGGCCTGGGCGAGGAGGGCGGTGTCCCCAGGGTGTGGTTGGCCGCCGGAGTTGAGTTTCTTGGCGATCTGGTTGACGTTGCGGCCGATGTGGGCGACCTGGGAGCGCAGCGCGTTGAGTTCGTCGATGTAGTCGTCGATGGGGGTTCGCTGGTCGGCGAGGGTGAGGTCGCCGTCGACGTAGGCCATGACTGCGGTGCCGACGAGGTGGGCGCCGGCGACGTTCAGCGAGCGGGCCTGGGTGAGGATCTTGGTCTTCTCGTCGGCGCTGTAGCGTGCGTCGACGCGGTCTTTGCGCTGCTTCTCTTTGCGCTTGCGGCGGCGGGCGACGCGGTGGAAGGCGGCTTCGTCGGCGGCGCGCGGCAACGGCAGCTCGGCGGCAGTGCCTGGCTTCTCTTGCTCGGGCACCCCCTGGTGCCCGAGCGCCTCTGCCACCCCCGGGGCGGAGGCTTCCGCGTTGGACCGGCCCTTGGACGGTCCAACGGGATACCTTGCTGCGCTGTCTGGGGCTGAGGTGAAGGGCATCTGCTGCTGAGCTGCGGGGAGCTCTTGGTGCTGTTCGTGCATGGGGTGTTTCTCCGGCGGTCAGGGGGCGGCGCTGTGTCACGTCCGTTGCGTCCGTCGCATGCCTGGTCAGCACAGGTACGGACACATGGGCAGGTACGGAGAAGTGCGTCCCGGTGAGAACGTCCGTCCCCGCGCTGACCTGCGCGGGGATGGACGCGACGCAGTGATACGGATCCAGAGGGGGAGGCGGGTTAGCGGGCGTGATTGGGTCCGGCGGGGCCGCCGGGCGGGCCGATGGGCAACGAACCCGCCGGAGTGGTCGGTGGCTTGCCCTGGGCTGGGCGTGCGGGCGTGGCGTCGTGCGCCGCCTCGGCGAGGCCGGGGCAGTGGCGGGCCCAGGCGTCGAGGAACCGGTTACGGGCGTACGCCTTGGCCTGCCTGCCCTTGTTGAAACGGTAGTTGGCGGAGCCGATGCCGAAGTCCCGGAGCATGTTGCCCAGGTGGTAGGCGTTGAGCCCCTTGGTGCCGTACTCCGCCCACGGGGCATCGGCGTCCTGGAGCAGGGCGGCGACCAGGTCCTGGGTGGACAGGGCCTCGAGGTTGCCGTGTGCCTCGAAGACGCGGTGGATGTCGCGCAGCAGTCGTGTCTTCAGGCTGGTCTGCTCGTCCTGGACAGCCTCGTGCCGGGTCATGGCCACGCAGGCCGCACGGGCGTGCGCGGGCCAGTAGCCTCCGGCCAGGTCGGCGATGATCACCAGCGGTTCCCAGGTGTCCGCCGCCCGGTCCTCCACCGGCATCGCCGGCACCATACGGGCAGCGGTGCCGCGCAGCGGTCCCAGCCAGGCGGCCAGCCGGTCACGCAGCGCATTGAGTTCGGGCACCGAGTACCGCGAACGGAACGGGGCGACCTTCTCGCCGGGCTTGCGCTTCTGCATCCGCAGCACGACCGCCCGGTCCATGATCGTGTCTGGCAGGTCGCCAATGCCCGCGAGCGCGGCCATGGCGAAGGTGGGGTATGGGGTGGGCTTGTGCTCGGGTCCGGAGATACGCCAGGCGGGCCGGTTGCGCTGGTGTCCGGCGTTCAGCAGGCCGCGCAGGTCCTCCTTGTCGCCCGCCTTGGGGCCGAAGATGGTGTCGGCCTCGTCCACCAGCAGGGTGGGCGGGTTCTTGCCGATGACGCGGAAGATGACCGCCGGGGAGGTGTTCACCGTCATCATCGGCTTGTGCACCGTCTCGTGCAGCACGTCCAAGACGCGGGACTTGCCGCAGCCCTTCGTCGGGCTCACCACCGCCAGGCGGGGCGCGTGCTGCAGAGCTGTCTGGATGTGCGTGGCCGCCACCCACAGCGTGACTGCGGTCAGTGCCTCCTCGCTTGGCAGCACCACGTACTTGCCGATCGCAGCCCGCAACTCATCCAGCAATTCCGCACCCTCACCGGAACCCTCCATGCGGTCAGCCGGTCCCCGAGGAGGCCGGGAGCCGGTCCCGTGATCCGGTCCCCGTGAGTCGACGGGACCGGTCCCGTTCTGCTGGGCGGTCCCCGTCACGGGATTGCCGGTCCCCAGCGGTCGGTGGGGACCGTGACCACGGTCCCCATTGCGGTCCCCTGGTGTAACGGACTCCTCTTGGGGACCGGTCCCAGCTTCCACGGCGTTGGCCTGCGGGTTTCCACGGGATGTGGATTTGGGGACCGTGACCTGCGGGGATCGAGCACTGGGCACGTCGCGGGGACGGTCCCCAACCGCAGCCGTGTCAGCGGGAGGCTGGGGACCGTGTGCGTCCGCATCAGCCGATTGCTCGGCGGTCCCCGATGCGGGGGACTGCGTGTCCGTCAGGTTCCCGCGGTGCCAGGGGATGCCTTCGCCGGGGACCGCGGGAGTGGGCCAGCCGATGGGAGATGTGTTCGTGGTGGGGGACGTAGAGTCCTCCATAGGCGTTCCTCTCCGGTGAGAGGCAGGACGGGCAAGGTCCCGCCCCTCACCAGCTCGTTCGTTCAGGGATGGGCACTCGGCAGGGGGAGTCTTTGGCCCTCGGTGTTGGCTCGCCGGGGGCCGTTTCGCTGTCCGCGTCAGGCGCGGGTCAGGCCGTGAGGTCGTACGACGTCTGGGCGTCCAGCCACGCGTCCACCTCGTGCCAGCGGTAGCGCAGGTGACGGCCGACCTTGTGGACGCTGGGGCCGGTGCCCCGGTACTTCCATTGGTAGAGCGTCTTCACCGGCACCCCGAGGTACGCGGCCACGTCGGCGGGGGTGGCGAGCTGGTCACGCTCGGCGCCAGCAAGGCGCGGGGAGTGGTTTGGCAATGAGGTTTCCATATCGGGATCGGGGTTTTGGATGGCAGGCTTGGGCAACACGGCCACACCATCCAGGGAAAGGTGCAAGGCTGGTTTTGAATGTCTGGGCTACTTCTCTCGGCGTGGCCGGGGAAGACCAAAACAGTAAGGGCGGATCCCCGGTTGCCGAAA
The DNA here is from genome assembly GCF_026339995.1 of Streptomyces sp. NBC_01481. Taxonomy (GTDB): domain Bacteria; phylum Actinomycetota; class Actinomycetes; order Streptomycetales; family Streptomycetaceae; genus Streptomyces. Next base: position 22,906 of record NZ_JAPEPT010000001.1, read on the forward strand.
TCGCTCCCGCGGATGCCGAAATATTCTGCGGCGAAGCGACCGGCAGAGGGGTCGGAATCCGGTACCTCCGCAGCTCAGAGGTGTCGCCTGGCAGCCAGGAGTGACGCGGCCAATCAACCGGACATCGCACCCAATAGCTACTCAAATCGCCCAGCTCTGGGGTGTGGAGGGAAGGTAGCACGGCCTTCTCAGTGAAAAGACTCGCGATGTCCCGGAATTCGATGAGACGAACACCACTTCGCCCCGGAAAGGCTTTTGTAGAGTTTAAGAACTAACTCTTGCCATGGTGCCCGGATGCAAGTTACAGATATCTGTCATGGCAACCCGACCTATCGAAATAGGCCCCGTCGGCCTCCACACCGCCCGCGCCATCGAGTACCTACGCCTCGTGCGCGGCCTGACCCAGCACCAACTCGCCGCCCACTGCACCGCACTGGGCCGCCCGATGGCCAACACCGCCCTCAGCCGCACCGAGCGCGCCCGCCGTCGCTGCGACGTAGATGACCTCGTCGCCCTCGCTACCGCGCTCGGCGTTCCTCCCGCGACCCTGCTCCTGCCGCTCCCGTCGGTGTCCGGTGACGACCGGAGGGGGTGCTAGTTGGCGCGGGTCTGGATTGAGGACCGCATAGGGCACGCGGCGTATGTGCGGGCCGCGGCGGAAGCCAAGCGGGCGGGCCGTACGCCACCGGGGCGCTACCGCGTGCGCTGGTATGGCCCCGACGGTAAGCCGAAGATGAAGACCTTCGCCCGCAAGGTCGACGCCGAGGCGGATCGGACGAAGATGGAGTCCCGCCTTAACGACGGCTCCTACCGTGATCCGGCTGCCGCGCGGGCGAAGTTCGCAGAGGTAGCGGAGTCCTGGCTGGCCGCGCAGCTCCATCTCAAGCGTTCAACCCGAGGCCGCTATCGCGGTGTTCTCGACGTCCACGTGATCCCCAAGTGGGGCACCACCCCACTGGACCGCATCCAATTCGAGGACATCGCCGAGTGGCTCGCGGACCTGCTCTCCGGCGAGGCGAATGGCGGCAGGAAGCTGAGCCCTCGGTCTGTCCGCAAGGCGTACGTCGTCCTCAGCCGCGTTCTCGGCTACGCGGTCAAGGCTCGTCGGCTGGCCGTCAATCCGGCTGTCGGCGTGCCCCTGCCCAAGGCGATGCCGGCTGACCACGTGTACCTCGACGACATGCAGGTCGACGCGCTGGCCAACGCGTCCGGCGCCTACCGTGTGTTCATCCTCCTGCTGGCCTACACCGGCCTGCGCTGGGGCGAGGCATCCGCACTGAAGGTGGGCCGCGTGGACCTGGATGCCTGCCGGGCGCACATCGTCGAGGCGTACGCCGAGGACAACGGCAAGCTCTACCTCGACACCCCCAAGAACCACGAGCGCCGGTCGGTACCGATCCCGCGGTTCCTGGCAGAGGAGTTGAAGCCCCACGTCCAGGGGCGGGGAGATGAGGAGTTGCTCTTCACTGCTCCGCAGGGCGGACCGCTACGGGCCCGCAACTTCCGTCAGCGGTTCTTCGCGCCAGCGGTCGTGAAGGCCGGGCTGGGACACCTCAAGGTCACCCCTCACAAGCTGCGCCATGCGGCGGCCTCGCTCGCCATCGCCAGCGGCGCGGACGTCAACGTCGTACAGACGATGCTGGGCCACAAGTCCGCGACGCTGACCCTGGACACGTACGGGCACCTCTTCCCGGACCGCCTGGACGAGGTCTCGAAGAAGATGCACAAGCGCCGTGCCAAGCAGCTGGCCAAGGCGAAGGCCAATCTGGAGAAGGCGGAGCGGAAGGCCCGTGAGGCCGCCGAGGCGGTGGCCACTCTGGAGGAAGACGCCGCGTGATGTGTGCTTGATCCGTGCCGGGGAGTCGCAACGGAAGGGGGCTACCCCAGCGCACTGACGCGGTGGGGTAGCCCCTTGCGTCTCCCTCGGATCAGGTCAGTCGCGGCCGACCGCCTTCCTCCCGAGCCCGGTCAATTGCAGCAGCGGCCGCATCCCCAGCCAACCGCTCGATCCCCTCGGGCACCTCGCGCTCGTCGAGGACGAAGAGCCTCCCGCCGACGAGGTGCGTGGTCGTCTTCCAGCCGAGACGCCCTCCCGCCTCCCTGGCGGCACGCAGGACGTCCTTGAGCTCGCCCATCTCCGCAAGATCGTCAGCGCCGAGGATCAGCTGCCCGTAGTAGCCCTCGTACTCCGGCTTCAGGGTGGCCCGCATCAGCGACTCAAGCCGGTCGACCAGCTTCTCGTAGCGGCGCCGGGCCAGCTCGTCATTCGCGGGCATCTCGCACAGCTCCCCACCGCTGCCCGCAGCCGCATGTGTGCCAAATGTGTGCTGCGAGTACGAAGGCCCTCCCGTCCGCCGGACGGAAGGGCCTCTGACTAGGTGTTTCTCTGTGCCCCCGGCAGGATTCGAACCTGCGACACCCGCTTTAGGAGAGCGGTGCTCTATCCCCTGAGCTACGGAGGCCGGGGCTTGATGGAAACCGTGGAGGAAACCCCAGTGGGGTTCGCCATCCCGGCGAGTCAAACGCCCTGGTCAGCTCGCGCCCCCGCGCGGCGGGTGGGATGTCCGAGTGGACATTTTCTCCCGCACGTGCCGAGTAGCCGACCGACCGCGGACAGCCTAGCGGATCGTGCTCCGCGGATGCGCCCCCATAAGCCACAGCGGTTCCATGGAGGTTGCAGAAGGCCGCTGACCTGCGGCGGGGCTGTTAGGCGTGCGGCGGGCCGGTCCCACTGGCCGGCTGCTCGGCCCCCTCGGGTGTCCGTTCTGTCCCAGCGGTTCGGCGTGGCGGGCGCCAGCGCCCCCGCAGTGGATCGGCGACGGCGGTGTGCTCGCCGTCGGTGCGGACCACGACGTTGCAGGCCAGGAGGAGGCCGATGGTGCGGTCGGCGTCCAGGGCCGGGCGAGCGGTGGGTTGCAGGGCCGAGGTTCAGGTAGTCCTCTATGTCGTGGCCGAGCTTGGCCGTCACGGTGGAGGTGAGATCGATCTCGGTGAGGATGCCGAAGCCCGTGCGGCGAGGGCCTCGCGGATGGCGGCGACGGTGGTGGCGAAGTCGGCATCGAGGTGGACGGTCCGGTCGTAGCGCATGGGGTCATCCTTTCCGGGGTGCGTGGGCGGGCGGCGGGTAGCCGCCCTTTGTGAGCGGGTTCTCTTCCTCGTCAAAAATACCCCCGGGGGTACCCGTGCTAGGCTCGAAAATATACCCCCGGGGGTAAATGTCAGCTGAAGGGAGCAACCGCGTGTTCTTCATCGACACCATCGAGACCGAGGGCCTCGGAAACCGCAGCTACCTGGCGGGCGGCGCGCACACCGCGGTGGTGGTGGACCCGCCCCGCGACGTCGAACGGGTTCTGGAGGCGGCCGCCGCGCGGGGGGTGCGGATATCTCACGTGGTGGAGACCCATATCCACAACGACTACGTCACTGGCGGCCTGGACCTGGCCCGCATTACCGGCGCCGCCTACCTCGTGCCCGCCGCCGCCCGGGTCGGCTTCGCCCGCACACCCGTCGCCGACGGTGACACGGTGAGCGTGGACGGGGGGATCACCCTGCGGGCGATGGCCACGCCCGGACACACCCCGCACCACACCTCCTACGTCCTGCAAGAGCAGGGGACGGTGGCCGCGGTGTTCACCGGCGGGTCGCTGCTGATCGGCTCGGTCGGCCGCCCCGACCTGGTCGAGCCGCGGCTGACCGACCAGCTGGCCCGCGCCCAGCACGCCTCCGCCCGCCGGCTCGCCGCCGAGCTCCCCGACGAGACGCCGGTGCTGCCCACCCACGGGTTCGGGAGCTTCTGCTCCTCCTCTCAGTCCGAGGGCGACGCCACCACCATCGGCAAGGAGAAGACGACCAACGACGCCCTGGTCAAGGACGTTGACTCCTTCGTCGCCGCCCTGCTGGCCGGCCTGGAGGACGTGCCCGCCTACTACGCCCACATGGGCCCGGCCAACTCCGACGGCCCCGCGCCGGTGGACCTGACCGCACCCCCGCTGGCCGACGCCGCCGACATCGCCGAACGCCTGGCCGCCGGGGAGTGGGTGGTGGACCTGCGCAACCGGATCGCGTTTGCCGAGGGCCACGTCGCGGGATCGTTCAACTTCGAGGCGGAGGGGAAGATCGCCACCTACCTCGCCTGGATGATCCCCTGGGGCAAGCCCGTCACCCTCCTCGCCCAGTCGCCCGCCCAGCTCGCCGCTGCCCAGCGCGAACTGGTCCGCGTCGGCATCGACCGCCCAGCCGCCGCCGCCACTGGCACCGTCCGCGACTGGATACCCGACGGCCACACCCCGCGCTCCTTCCCCCGCGCCACCTTCGCCGACCTCGCCGCCCAGGACCCCAGCCCTGACGTGGTCCTCGATGTGCGCCGGAACTCCGAACGCGCCACGGGCTGGATCGAAGGCTCCGTGCACATCCCGATCCAACATCTCCACCGCCGCTTGGCCGACGTACCGGCCGGGACGGTGTGGGTGCACTGCGCGGGCGGGATGCGCGCGGGCATCGCCGCCTCCCTGCTGGACGCTGCAGACCGCGACGTCGTCGCCGTCGACGACTCCTTCGACGCCGCAACCGACGCCGGCCTGCCCCTCACCACCTGCACCGGCAGCTGAACTGCTGCCCCCTTGCCCTCTGCCACCCGAGAATTGGAAGGAACGCGGATGTTCCTCTTCCGCCGCGGCATCGCCCGCGTCACCCCCGACCAGGCCCGTCGGCGCACCACCGACGGCGACGCCGTCCTCCTCGACGTCCGCGAGCAGGTCGAGTGGAACGCCGGCCACGCCCCCGGCGCCGTCCACGTCCCGCTCTCCCGGCTGGTCACCGGCTCCGGCCTGCCCGCCACGGCCGAGGGCCGGCCGCTGGTGGTGATCTGCCGCTCCGGGCACCGCTCCCAGCAGGCCGCCAAACTCCTGGCCGGGCGCGGAGCCGAGGCCGTCGACGTCAAGGGCGGTATGCACGCCTGGGCGTCGTCCGGGCTGCCGGTCGTCGACGAACGAGGAAGCAGCGGCCGGATAGCGTGAGTGTCCTCCTCCTCGCCCTCATCGCCGGAGCCGTCATCGGCCTGGCCCTCGGGGCGCTCGGCGGCGGCGGCAGCGTCCTGGCCGTTCCCGCCCTGATCTACCTCCTCGGCTTCACCCCGGCCGCCGCCGCCACCGCCTCGCTGATCATCGTCACCGCCACCTCCGCGACCGCCCTCTACACCCACGCCACCTCCGGCAACGTCCGCTGGAAGACCGGCGCCCTGTTCGCGGCCGCCGGGGTGGTGCCCGCAATCGTCGCGGCCACCCTCGCCGCCCGCCTGCCCGAGGCGGTGCTGACCGCCGCGTTCGCCGCGATAGCGGCCCTCGCCGCCCTCAGGATGCTCAAGCCCCCCGACCCCGACCAGCAGCCCAGGCCCGTCAGACCGGCGCGGGCCGCCGGTGCGGGCGCCGGACTAGGCGCCGTCACCGGCTTCCTCGGCGTTGGCGGCGGCTTCCTCGCCGTCCCCGCCCTCGTCTCCGTCCTCGGACTGCGTATGCGCGCCGCGGTCGGCACCAGCCTCCTGGTTATCACCGTCAACTCCCTCGCCGCGCTCGCCGCCCGCGCCGGCACCAGCACGCCCCTGCACTGGGCGGTCATCGCCCCCTTCACCGGCGCCGCGATCCTCGGAGCCTGGGACGGCAAACGCCTCGCCTCCAAAGTCTCCGGCCCCGCCCTCCAGCGGATCTTCGCGATCATGCTCCTGGCCGTCGCCGCCCTCATGTTCACCGACGCCCTCCACTGACCTTCCCGCCCGTACGGCGCTCCGCCGCCACTCTCCCGCCAATACCCCCCGGGTAACTTGGTTGTCCATAACCGGGCACCGCCGACAACAAGGACGGAACACCGCCTCATGACCACCCCCCGCGCCCTCGACACCGACCAGGCCCGCACCCGCCTGCACGAACTGATCGTCCTGGACGTCCGCACCCCCGGCGAGTACGCCACCGGCCACCTCCCCGGCGCCCTCAACATCCCCCTCGACCACCTCGACCGGGCCCTCCCCGACATCCGCCACGCAGCCCAGCGCGGAGACATCCTCGTCGTCTGCGCCTCCGGCGCCCGCTCCGAGAACGCCTGCAAAACCCTTGCCGACAACGGCATCACCACCGCCACCCTCACCGGCGGCACCGGAGCCTGGGCAGCGGACGGCAATGCCCTCCACCACCCCGACGGCGCCCGGCGTACCGCGTGGAGCATGGAACGCCAGGTCCGCCTCACCGCCGGCGCCGTCGTCCTGGCCGGCCTCGCCCTCGGCCGTCTGCGCCCCGCCTTCCGCCTCGCCTCAGCGGGCACCGCCGGCGGCCTGGTCTTCTCCGCCCTCACCAACACCTGCGGCATGGCCGCCCTCCTCGCCAAACTTCCCCACAACCGCCCCCACCAGGGCGACCTCGCAGCCGCGCTCGCCGCCCTCCGCGACCACTGACCCCACCCGCCGGGATACCCCCTGGGGTACCATGGGGTGAGAACACAAGGCCAGGAGGCACCGGTGAAAGTCGACGACGACTCAGTCAACGCAGTCCTCAACCGCCTGCGCCGCGCCCAAGGCCAACTCGCCGGCGTCATCGCCATGATCGAAGCCGGCCGCGACTGCAAAGACGTCGTCACCCAGCTCGCCGCCGTATCCAAAGCCCTGGACCGCGCCGGCTTCAAAATCGTCGCCAGCGGCATGCGCCAGTGCATGACCAACGCCGATCAGAACCAGGCCCCCATGACCGAGGAAGAACTCGAAAAACTCTTCCTCGCCCTCGCCTGACGCACCACCCCGAACGACCCGGCCGTCACCGCGAGCCGGGCCGTCCGCGTACCTGCACTGGCCATGGCACTGCGGCGCATCCCCCATGAGCCCTCCCCGACGTGAGACCCACCAGCCAGACTCGATACCGTGTCGCACGGTGACCAGGAAAACGAAGACGCAGGCGGAAGACAGTGATGACCGTGGATTGTCGGGGTGGGCGTTCACTGCACTCATGCTGGGCGCCTTCGTAGTCGTAGCGGCATGCGCACTGCTGGGTGGCTGGGCCGGGCTGACCGGCATCGTGGTCACTGCGGTCGTCCTCATCGGCTTCGCCGCCTCCCGCATGTAGCGCGCACAAGCGCCAACTGGAACCGAGGTTCCGGCAAGTCGCCGCTCGCAAAAGTCCTCTCGGAACCGACATGTTGTGCGACGGGGTTCTGTGAGACTTCAGCCATGGATTTGACGCCCGATCAGGTTGCACTGGCGGTAGAACGTCACAACTGCCCGGACTGTGACGCGGCAGCGCCTGCCGCACCTGGGCGGGAAGACCGCCGCGAAGTACCAGGGGCTCCTCACAGGGGCTGAGGGCAAACGGCGTGCGGCCTGCCGCCGTGGCCGGCGAGCTCGGCCTGACCGTGGACGAGATGAACAAGATGCTCTTCGGCCTGACCATCACCATGGTCGAGGGCGGCGGCGAGCAGACCGAGCGCGAACCACGGCGCGCGCTGTCCCTGGTGAACTGACGACGCCCGTCCTGCAGCCTTTCAGGCTCGATGAACACGACGGCTGGGCCCTTACAGGCCGCAGCCGTCGTGTGGACATGGGCGGATCAGGGGCAGGCCAGCCCAGACACAGTCTGGGCGATGCTCCGCCCTTCCAGGTGGATCTGGTGGCTCGTCGCGTTCTGAGCGAGGGAGAAGCCGAGGACGAACACCTTCTGCCGTTCCATCCCATAGGCGACCATGCGGCGGTTCCAGAGACTCTGGTCGAACTGGGCGTGTACGGACTCGGAGTCCGCGCGGTAGGGGTAGACGAGCTGGTGTGCGAGTGTGGACTGGGGGATCTGCTGGAGTAGTTCGGCGCGATGGAATCCGCGCTCACGGTCGCTCTTGAGGCGTTTGCCACTGTCGGCTTGACGCAAAGCGCGATCCGCAGGGGTGGTGGTGATGCCGACGGGGACGCGGTGTGTGTGGTCCCCGTGACGGCAGGCGATGCGCAGGACGTGGTACCAGCGGCTCTTGGCGATACCGAGGCGGGGCTTCAGCTTGGTGATCGGGACTGGCGCAAGGGTGCGGGTGCCGTCGTCGAGGGAGATGCTTTCGGCGATGCGTCCTTCGTTGCACCAGAGCTCGTGGCCGCTCCGGCAGGGCTTGATGTGTTCGTAGAACACGGGAGTCACCGAGCCGTGCTGCTTGTTGATGGCCAGCATTCCCCGGCGAGCCAGGCCGTCGCGGTGGATACCGCGCAAGGCGCCGTCGTAGACGATGCCCATACAGTCCGGCAGGACATCCTTGAGCATGGTGAACTGGCGTACGGCCACCGCTGCTTCGTCCTCGTACTCGCCGCCGGAGACGTAGGCGAAGGAGAGGATGACGCGGGTCCAGTAGCCATCGGACCGGCCCGAAGCGAAGAACCACTTGGTGCCTCGGACCTCCCGTTTGGCCTTCTCGCCGTTCTCGTAGTAGACGCGGGCGGCGGGGTCCACGCGGTGATTGCGGAGCACGCCCGTGCTCTCGTCGACGCTTTCACTCTTCCTTGCTTTCGAGATCGCCCGCGGGACCGTGGCGTCGCCCACGAGGAGCTGTCGGCGCTCCGGGCGGCTCCAGACCTTGGGAACGCCGGACGGGAAGAGCCCCTGTTCCAGTGCCTGCCTGGCGGCGTAGCTGCGGAATGCTTCTTCGAGTGCGTCGCTGCTCGGTACCAGAAGCTTGTCCACGGCGTCCTGGAACTGGTGGCGTGACGGTGCGTTCAGGGGAAGTGCGGCGGCGGTTCTGCGGCCCAGATGGCGTCGGATGTGCGCACGCACGCTGCGCCATTCCCGCGGTGACGCCAGCAGGCCGACGGCCGACCGTTTCGATTTCGTCACCGGGGTCAAGGCAGCGAGGAACATGTACACGATCGCTGGGTACTCGCGTGGACAGCCGACGGTGGCCGGCGGCGGGAGGAGCTCGGCCATCTCGTACAGCAGGGGGTAGTCGAGGCAGTCCTGAACGCGCTGGGCGACGGTGCGCTGGTGGTGGTCGGCGAGCTGGCGCTTGCGGTTGGGCCGGCCCTGCTCGGGCAGTGGGTCACCGAAGATGTCGTCAGGCACGGGGCGGTACTCCGTCGGTGTAGGCGGGATCGCAGCGCCAGTCGTAGCCGATGATGGCGGCAGCGCGGTCGAGGGAGCGAAGGCCGAGACTCCGGGCCACCTCCTCGATGCGGCCGGTCGCCTCGAAAGCGGCGATGGCGGCGGTGACGGTGATGGAGGCGGGCTTGACGTCGTGCTCATCGCCGAGCCCTGCGCGGCGCAGGAGGTCCCCGAGGGCGACGCAGGCGCGGGCTTGAAGGGCTGCGTCGGACGTGGGACGGCTCGAGACTGCGAGGCGCGCCGTTGAGGGCTCGGGGTGCTGGGCGCTGACGTACCGGGCGCGTTCGGCCAGAACGTGCCGCCCCCAGGCATCGAGTCGGCACCACCGTGGCTCGTACTTGCCGGAGCCGTGTATCCACACCCTGCTGTAGGCCATGTCCAGGTCCGCGACGACGGTGTGGCCGATCTCGCCGCTGTGCCCGCCTGCGAGGGCCAGCGCGGCGGCTGCGGCATGCCGGGTGGGGCGGGTGGTGAAGGAGGCGTGGTGGCGAAGGTCCACGACCTCGTCCTCGGTCAGGGCGCGGACGCCCTCATGGGTACGAGCGGGGAGAACGATGTCCCTGGTCGGGTCCTGGTCGCTCAGACCGAGCTCACGCAAGGTGCGGAAGGCAGCCCGTACGACGCTGCGCCGCAGCAGCCGCGTGGCGACGGCGGCATCGGAGACGTGACCGTGGCGGCTGTGGCCCTTGGCGTTGACGAAGTCCTCGACCAGCCCGGGCCGGACGTCGCTGATCAACAGCGCGCCTCGCACGGTGGCGTACCGGCCGAGTCGCCTGAACAGCAGGCCGAACTTGTCGAAGGTCTGGACGGACATTTCGTCATGAGCGGCCATGTCCTGCCAGACCTGGAGTACACGGTCGATGCCGTGCGTGAGGGAGAGGTCGGTTCCCACGATGAGCGTCCTCCGATGGGCGGTACCGGGCAGACCGGTTGCTCCGCCCCGATCCGGCGCAGGGTGAGGCGAACGATCTGCTGTGTTCCATACATGCAACACATTGGGCATGGTTGATCTCCGCGGCAACATGGAGTGTGCGAATGGGTGAGCGGGGCGCGGCGAAGCCTGTCCAGGCTGCCGTCGACGGGGCGTAGCCCGCTTACTGGGTGCGCGGCGGGCTGTCGGGAGGGCTGTTGGCAGGCTCAGGCGTCGAGGCCAGAGCGGCGATGATCGTCCGGTAGCCGTCCATGACCGCGAGGAAGCGCTCGCGCGGAAGCGCCGTGATTGCCTCGCTGGAGCCCAGGAACGGGGGAGCCGGGGCGCGGGCTGCCTCGCTCGCCAGTTCCATCTGCCCGTCTTCGCCCTTGCGGATGACCAGGGCGTACTCCAGCCAGTGCACGAGATGAAGCCCACGCTCGATCCGCTTGCTCAATCCACGGGCCAAGTGCTGGGCCAGCACGGCGGCTTCCTGCGGACCGTGCTCGAGCAGCCGGTTGGCGGCCGTGGTGAACCATGTCGACGACCACAGCTCGCCGAGGTGGAGCCGGGCCCGGGCGGAGTCCGCAGACCGCAGCTCCGCCAGCCGTTGGCCGGCGAGGGTGAGAGCGAACTTCTGGCAACCGGGCTCAAGGAGCCCGTTCTGCCTCAGAAAGCCGTGCGCTCCGGCGACGGTCTTCTCGCTGATTCCCATGGCCGCGCTCACTGCGCCGACAGGGGCGCCGTCCCGTTCCTTGTGCTGCAGGCGTGCGGTGACGTCCAGCAGTTCAAGCTGTCGGCGGGGCTCCATCGCCTCGGTCGGCAGGATCCTGGCACGGGTCGACCCGTTGGACGTCCTGCCGCTCATCGGTCCGCCCGCAGGAGAGTGCGGGAAGGGTCGTGAGCGAGAGGTTGAAGCCACGCAGATTGGTGCATTCTTGCACAGAAAGTCATGATGGGCCCTCAGTTTGATCAAGGATGTCGTGGCGTTATTCGCCGAGGACCCAATGCGCGATGGACGTATGCCCTAGCCTGGGGGCGATGCGTGGGCCCTCAGCTGACGTGTCATCGGCGCCGCCAGGGTCTAGTCCCCCTGGCGGCGCCTCTTCGTCTGCGTGATGAAGTGCGGCCGCTACGTATGCGCCTCCAATGGCACCAGTCGATAGGTCGCGCGGCCGAGGAGTGCAACCTGTCCGCGGTCGCACAACGTTCTGATCGTCGAGCGGACCGAATTCGGCGGTGTTTGAGGGCGGCCGCGCTGGACGTGAGCTCGGATTGAGGAGAGCTGGGTCGCCTGTCCGTCGGACAGGGCTTCAAGAACGAGTGCCCTCACCGTGGGTGCAGCTGGGCCGGCGTCATGTGTCGAGCGGCCCGGGCTGCTGGCCCGCGGTTTGGGCTGGTCCGGCTGTTCGGCTTCAGCCCCGCCGGCGGTGTCGCGGTCAGGCTGAGTGAGAAGTTGCTCAGCATCGGCGATGATCTCGCGCACCACCGCGAGCCGCTCCGAGGCCACTGTGTGCTCCTGTTCCGCGGCCGCGAGCTCCCGCTCGGCCTCGATGAGGCGCTGGCGCAGTTCGTTCACGTAATACGCAGCCTTGGTACACGCCTCGTCGGCGGAGACCCACTTGTCTCGCTCGGCGGCCTCGATCTGGCGCAGATGGGCGACAAAGGAGCCCTCTGCATTGCTTGCCCTCGTGTGCACGCTCCGCCTCCCCCCTGAGTGATCCACGCACAAGCTAGCGATCCGAAGCTCGCACCGCAGGGGAATGGCGACACTCGAAGCACTTCTTCTCGCCCGCACCTGGCGACACGTCAAATCAAAATGGTCAAACCCCAGTTGAAGGCCCTGGGTTGCGTTCCTGCGGGGTGCATCAGTCGAAGGCTACTTCGCCCCAGAGCGGGCTAGGCAGAGCATGCGGCCAATGCGGGCATCAGAGAAGCTGGCTCGCCTCCGGTGACCTCATCCGAGGATGCCCAGTGCCTGCCGGATCCAGCTGCGCCCGACCGGCACCCCGGTCGGCCCTCCTGGCGGTCGCGTTGGTTCCCCGGGTGCTGTGTCGGGCCTCGCCCCCATCCATGACATCCGACGGGGCGCGATGGCCGCAAAACACCCGGGCAGTCGGCTCTGAAGCTCTATGCTGTTCCGTACTTGCAACACTCGATTGGAATCCCTGATGGGATTCCCTACGGGGAAGGGTCGGGCCCATGGGTGCGTGGGATGATCTCGGCGTGCCCCGGAGCAGCAATGACAAGCAGCCGCGCGACTACGTCGCAGACGGCACTTGGCCCCATGCTGTCCTGGCTCCTGGTGCGCCGGTCAGCGCCTACTACGGCCAGTCCCTCTCCAGGAACCTGGAGCGAGCCATGGCGTCCACCGGGCATACGTTGCGTAGCCTTGCCGAGGCGACAGGCCTTACCCACTCGACGGTCAGCCGGGTTCTCAACGGCAAGGTCATGCCGGACCTGGGCACGCTGGCCCGCCTCGAGGCGGCTTTCGGCTTTCAGCTCTGGCCCGGGCCGGCGGCTCTGCCGCCGAGTCCGCCAAAGCCCTGAGTCGCTGCTTCGTCCGCCGTTCAGCCCGCCCGGCGTGCATCCTGAGCGCTGTGCCGCATTCTTTTTCTATGGGCATGTATGCACCGAAGGGCCAGCGTGAGGTCCACCTGCTGCGCTTCGACGGTCGCCAGAGGATCGGCCTCGTTCGGCACGCTCGGGACTCCTTGAGTCTCCCGACGGCCGCCTGCGCACCACAGGAGTCCTACCGCGAAGCGGTGTGCCGCCTCGTGGACGGGGCGGCAGCACTTCGCTTCGGTGGGGTTGTGGCACGGCTGGATGTCTATCCCCACGGAGCAGCCGCGCATCGCAAGGTGCGCCTGTTCACGGCGCACGCTGAGCGTTCCTGCTCCGCATCGTGGCTGTGGATGCCATGGCGTCAGGCCGTCCTGAGGCTGCCCTCGCTCGGCACTTCGGAGCTTGCGGAATTTGTGGAGGGCTACCTCGAAGGCTGGATCCCGGACGGATGGATCACACTTACTGCAGATCTTCGGCGCTGACGTCCTTGCTACCGCCTGACCGTTGAGGCGGTAGCAAGGAGGCTTCGGTACAGCAGGAACATCCTCGGCGCGAGGGAATGATCTTCCTCTGCGCAAGGAATGTCCGGTGGAGGAACCTGCCCCACCGGCGAGGGGGCTTGTCCCGGGGATGCGGCATCGGATGGCTCTGCGGAAAGCGAGCGCCTGCTTGCCGACCAGAATTCCCGGCGCACCTGTCGGCATGTTAAGCGCCATCGGCTCTGGCCGCCTCCGGGCGGGCCGTCGCTCGCCCATCTTCCCTGACGTTGCTGGTCAGGATGACAGGGAAGGGAGGGCCCGGGCCGATGAACGGCGTGCGTTGTTGAGCTGAGTCACCGTGCCAGTGCCGAGCTCCCGGGCAGAGGTCGTCCATCAGCCGGGCCCCATCATGAATCATTGCACAGTGCAAACGTGAGTCCACGTGTTCGTACGCCCCCAGCCCGGTCGCCGTTGTGCCTACCGTGGTTTGACGGCGGCCTCGACCTCCTGGAAGGTCTTGGTTTCGACAAGCCCTGTGTCTTCCAGGACTTCGAGGTGGTCCAGGACGGTCTGGTTGGCCTGGCGTGCGTGACGGCGGATGAGGTCGTTCTGGGTGGCGGCCCTGACTTCGCCGATGGTGGCGAAGATCTTTCCGTGCGAGGCGCGCAGCAGGTTGGCGAAGAGGCGGTCGAATTCGTCGCCGTGGGCGTTGTCCAACTGGGTGACCCAGCCTTGCTGTTCTGGTGTGGCCTGGTTCGGGAGCGCGACTCCGAGGATCTGGGCGTCCTCGCGTACCAGTTGGTCGAGCTTGCTGTGGCCGTCGATCAGGTGCAGTCCTGCTCGCCTCACGGCATCGCTGGAGGCGTGCGTCTGTGCGAGCCGGCCGGCGGGTATCTCCCACAGCCCGGCCTGCCGCACCTTGATGAGGAAGGTCTTGTCCACCTCCGTCACCGGCTGCGGGCCCGCCTGGGACTGGCCGAGGGCGCCGGAGGTGGTGGTGTGGCCGCTGCCGTGCTGAGCGACACCGGCTGTCGTCGGGTCAGCCGATGCTTCGCCGCTGATGCCCCGTATCGCGATCAGGACGGTGGCGACGGCGGCACAGGCAGCAGCGATGATCGCGATCGTCCGCATCGAAGTCTTGGGCGGTGTTGCGCGTCGGTTCGGACACATGATGCCTCCCGGTTCGGCATTGAGGACTGTTCCTTCATGTCGTCGGGAGCTCGTTGTGGCGGCTGGCACGGCACGCAGGAGTAGGTACGCAGGCGAGCACGGAGATGTTCAACGGGCTTTGAAATGGGCGCTCGTCCGGCTCGGCACCGCTGTGATGCGTCTCCTTGATGTGCCCAAAGCGAGTCAGGGCAATCCGATTCCGCACCCTGGCAGGCAACCTGTCCCGATCAGTCATGACAGCACCCTTGCGAGCCGGTACAGCTAGCCAGCGGACTCGAATTCGCTTGGGCCAGGTCGCCTGCCGCGACCGGTGCCGTGTCCGTGGTGCTGTCGAGGCGTGTAAGGGCCTCGGCCGCCGCGCGGATGGTCAGCATGCCGAGGCAGCGCCCGTGAGCGTCCAGCACGGGCAGTGCGCCGTGCGGGGAGAGTCTCAACAGCCGTGCGGCTTCGATGACTTCGGTGGAGGCGGGCAGTGTCAGCACCGGCGGTGTCGTGGCGGATTCGCCACTCCAGATGCGCACCGCCGTGACCGCGTCGTGAAGTCGACACCTTGCCGACGCAGTTTGAGGGTATAGATCGTGTCCCGTGACAGCAGCCGGGCGGTGAGCAGGGCGAGGGCGATGCCCGCAGCCAGCGGCGGCACGATCGAGAACTGGCTGGTGAGTTCGAACAGGAGCGCCGCGGCCGTGAGGGGGGTGCCGGAGGTGGCGGCGAACACGGTGGGACAGGGAGCTGCAGGGCGAGAAGTTCGTCACCGCTGTGCCGGCCGAGGTGAGCGGCGACCGAAGCGTCACCCTGCTCAACTACGGCCACCCCGCGACTGTGGTCGTACGCCCCGACGGCACGGTCCACTTCGCCGCACCACCCCGCAATGCCCTGCCGCTCGGCCTCGGCATCCGCGGCACAGACGCACCGCGGCCGTACGAGACGGATTTCACCCCCGGCGAGCGAGCCGTCCTGCTCAAGGACCCAGACCCCGAGACAGCTCTTCAGACGCTGCGCCGCGACCTCGTCCAGCACGTCGAAGGACCCCTCCACGATGATGCGGCCATGCTCCTGCTCAGATACCACAGGTGGTGACGGACGGTTCTGGTCGGGACATCGGGGTGGAGGCCGAGGTATGGCCGGAGCACGGTAGAAAGGGGGCATGGCCGAGAAAGCGCAGCCTTCACAGGGCATGGATGACGTCGACGCGGTGACCCGTGCGGTGCTGACGGCGTCCCGGCTGCTGGTCGCCGTCTCCGCGCGCTCCCTGGCTGCAGTCGAGGACCGGGTGACGCTGCCCCAGTTCCGGCTGCTGGTGGTGCTGTCCACCCATGGTCCGGCCAAGCTCGTGGTGCTCGCCGAGCGCCTCGGCGTCAAGCCGTCGACCGCGATGCGCATGGTCGACCGGCTTATCTCGGCTGGCCTGACAGACCGGCAGACTAACCCCGACAACCGCCGTGAAACCGTGTTGCAGTTGACGATCGAGGGCCGCAGGCTCGTCGAGGACGTCACCGCCAGGCGCCGACAGGAGATCGCGTCGATCGTGGAGCGTCTCGCCCCGGAACAGCGCTCCGCGCTGATCGGTGCGCTGACCGCGTTCACCGAGGCCGGCGGAGAACCGGCCGTACCGGCTGCGGAGGACGGTGGCTTGTATCCGTTGGGCTGGACGGACATGGCTGCGCCGCAGGGCAGTTGAGCCATATTGCGGGCTCGTGTCAGATGCGGGCCCCCGTTCGCTTGCAGTCACGCCGAAGACGCCCCGACCACAGGGCGGCGACGCGGAAGATCACGACGCAGGTCAGCTCGCCGAACCGTCCGGATCGCCGTAGAGGTGGTGCGCCGCAATGAGGCGGGGTCACGGCGCCAATTCCCTGGCACCGATGTCCGCACTGGCCGGGCGCCGATGCGCCCGGATCTCGCCGTACGCGACCAACAGCGTCGCCATATTCAATGGGAAGGCGACGGTTGATGCGATCACCGTGATTCCGGCGGCCCGGGTGAGGCTGGCGGCCAGCGCCGCGCACAGCAGCGCGGCGGGCAGCAACCGGCGCCGCGTGGGCAGGTCCCGTATGCGCCACACGCGTACGCACAGGATCACATTGAGCGTCAGGAAAGCCACGGCCCAGGCGGCAAGCACGACCAGGGACAAGGGCATCGGCGGATCTCCAGAGCAGAAGGAATTTCATGCCGACCAGACTTCCCGGCTCACCTGCCGTGATCCTAGGGCGCGCCTGTGCCCGGCGACAGCGGCGCCCCCGCCTGGAACAGATCCATGGGGAAGCTCCGGCCGGTCACGGCCGAGTCGTGCCGCCGTAGCCGCCCGACGCTGCGAGGAGCTCATGCAGAAGATGGGCGGCTGTGATCACCCCAAGCAGATGGGTGCCGTCCTTGGCCTTCTCGGCCACGGCCACCAGCGGGCTGCGGACCCGTGCCATGAGCGCCGCCACTTCCAGCGCGGTGTCGTCGGGATCCGCGATGGGCGGCGGGGACGGGGTGCTGGGGAGGCAGTCGCCGACACTGCGTCCGACCAGGTACTGGCACAGGCGGTCGGCGTGCTTCTCGTCGACGACCGCGGCCAGAGTCGGGTCCTCGATCACGTACTCGGGCACCAGAACTTTGACCATCTGGGAGGCGGGCAGAATCGCCTTGGGCTCGCCGTGCTCATCCAGCACCAAGAGCCCGGGAAGTTTGTGCTCGGCCATGAGCCGGGCCGCCTCCAGCGCGTCGCTGCCGACGCTCACCGATTCGTACTCGACTGCCAGGTCTCGTGCGCGCACGGCCGGCTCCTCGTCTGCTCGTCATGTCCCTGTTCCCAGCGTCGGTCATCACTGGGGCTCCCGGCGATGACCTTGACGCGACACATACAGTCCGCGATTCGGTCCCCGTTCATTCCCGCCCCTTGCTGGCTTGGTCCATGAGCCGGTCGACGATGAACGCGGTCAGGATCCCACTCAGCAGCGCCCATATGGCATGGCCGGGATCGGTTCCGCCGAATGCGAGCGCCGCACCCAAGGCGGCCGCAGATGCGGTACCCGCCATCACCGCCGTTCTGTTCGTCAGGAACCGCCACTGCTCTCGAGCGGTGCCCGGCCGGCGCAGTTCGCCCAGCGCGGTGCGGATGACGAGTGCGGCCGCGACAATGCTGCATCCGAGTGCGGCCTGGGTCCATGTGGTCATCGGTCAGGCCAGGGCGAAGTAGCGCAGCCACACATACCCCGCCGACATCGCCACGGTGACGGCGGTGACGACGAGCCCGTACTTGGTGAACTGCCAGAAGGAGATGGGGGTGCGGTTGCGTTCGGCGATGCCGAGGACAACGACGTTGGCGCTGGCGCCGATCGCGGTGGCGTTGCCGCCGAGGTCCGCGCCGATGGCCAGGGCCCACCACATGACATGGTTCGTGTCGCCGCCCATCGCCTCGACCAGGTCGCTCGTGATGGGCGCCATGGTGGCGACGTACGGGATGTTGTCGATGATGCCGGACAGTACGGCGGAGGCGCCGAGCATCAGCATGGAGCCGCCAAGCTCGTTGTCGCCGATGGCGTCGGCGAGGGCCTTGGACACCTCGCCGATCACGCCGGTCTCGATCAAGCCGCCGATCATGATGAACAGCCCGGCGAAGAAGGCGAGCGTCGGCCACTCGACCTCGGCCAGCACCTCCCCGGTCTCCGCAGTGGACAGGGCGATCAGCAGACCGGCGCCCAACAGCGCGACGACGCTGGGCTCGTAGTGGAGCACCGGGTGCAGGACGAATCCGGCGACGACCAGAGCCAGGACGATCAGGCCCTGAACCAGGAGCCGGGGGTCACGGATGGCTTCGCGCTCCTCCAGCTCCATCACCTCGGCCGCGCGGTCCTCGTCGTAGACGAAGGACTTACGGAACAGCCAGCGGCACATGGCGATCAGGACCACGATCAGCAGAGCGGACAGCGGCGCGAGGTGGACGAGGAAGTCATTGAAGGTGAGGCCGGCCCGGCTGGCGATGATGATGTTCGGCGGATCACCGACGAGGGTCGACATACCGCCGATGTTGGAGGCCAGGACCTCGGCGATCAGGAACGGGGCGACCGGCAGGGCGAGCCGTTCGCACACCAGCAGGGTCACCGGCGCGACCAGCAGCACGGTGGTGACGTTGTCGAGCAGCGCCGAGGCCACCGCGGTGATGACGACCAGCATGGTCATCACCCGGAAGGGCCTGGCCTTGGCTCTCTTCACGGACCAGATGGCCAGGTACTCGAACATGCCGGTCTTCTTCAGCACGCCGACGATCATCATCATGCCCATCAGCAGGAAGATGACGTTCCAGTCGATGCCGCTGTGCTCGGAGTAGAAGGCGGACGTGTCGTCGGTCGCCCTGATCGCCAGCATCAGCCCGGCGCCACCGAGAGCGGCCGCCACCCGGTGGATCTTCTCGCTGATGATCAGGGCGTACGTGCCGGCGAAGACGACGATCGCGGCCCAGCTCTGCCAGTCGTTCACGATCCTCCGATGAGTCGTTCCAACAGGCGGGCGGCCGTGATGGCGCCCACCAGCCGGACCTGGTTCCCGTCGCGTTCGATGACGGCGACCAGTGGGGTGTGGGTCCGTGCCATGAGTGCTGTCACCTGCAGGGCTCCCGCGTCGGGCCCGACCACCGGCGGCGTGTACGTCCGCGGAGGAAGCCACGCGGTGACCGCCAGACCCGCGATCTTCTCAGTGACCTCGGCGAGGTGCCGGTCGTCGATTGCGGCTGCCCGCCGCGGGTCTTCCAGTACGTACTCGGGTACCAGCTGCTTGATGAGCTGGGAGCCCTGCACGATGGCGTACGGTCGCTGGGCGGTATCGAGCACGAGCAGCGCGGGCAGCTCGTGCTCGGTGAGCAGCCGTGCCGCATCCACCGCGCTGATGTCCGTCGAGACAGAGGGGTAGGGTTCTGCGAGGTCACGCGCGAGCATGGCCGGCCTCCTCGCCGTGGTGAACTTCCGCTGCGTCGTTGTTGGCGGGGATGCCCGTCAGGTCCTCGACGTGGAAGAGCCGGGCGATCGGCACGTCCGTGCTGCTGTGGGCGATGATCGAGGCCGCGATGCAGACCGCGATCAGGGTGTACGCCTCCTGGCCGTGCGGGATCCCTGCCTGCAGCACCAGCAGCCCGTACACCACCGAGGCGAAGCCCTTCGGCCCGAACCAGGCCGCGACCAGCTTCTCCCGTCGGTCGAACCGCGTACCGATGAGAGAGATCAGCAGGGACGCCGGACGGATCAACACGATCGCCAGGACCACAGCGACGTACCCGCCGAAGGACAGGTCACCGAACAGCTGTGGCGTGAGCAGCGCGCCGAAGACCAGCAGCGCGGCGAACTTTGCCAGCTCGGCCAGTGCCTCACCGAGCGGCTCGAACGCCGCCTTCGCCTCAGGAGACGCCGCGGTGAGCACCGCGCCCGCGGAGAAGGCCGCGAGGTAGGGGTTGGCGTGGGTGAGGTGGCACAGCCCGTACAGGATGATCCCGATGGCGAGCGGCAACAACGGCTGCAGCTTCGGCTCCGCGCCCAGCAGCCGGAACCGCACGAGGCTGGTGACGAACAGAGGCAGCACGATGCCAAGGGCCAGTCCGAGACCCAGCTCCAGCCCGATCTTCGCGAGCGATGCCTCGGCGTGGCTGGCCGTGGGGCCGGCCGCGGCGATGAGGATCAGGACGATCGGCAGGGCGAGGCCGTCGTTGATGCCGCTTTCCACATTCAGCAACTGCCGCAGCTTGGCCGGGACTTCCTTGCGCCCCACGATCGCCGAGGCGAACACGGGGTCGGTGGGCGCGAGCACCGCACCGACAAGGAACGACGTCGTCCAGTCGAGGCCCACCACATAGTGCGTGATCAGGGCCATGCCGGCGAAGGCGAGAGGCATGCCCAGGCCCAGAGCCCGGGCCGGGTTCTTCCAGTTGGCGCGCAGCTTCGGGAAGGCGACGTGCATGCCGTCCGTGAACAGCACCGCGAACAGAGCGAGGTCCGCAGTGACCGCGACTATCTCGCTGTCCGGCGTGATGTGGATCAGGCCGAGGAAGCCGTCACTGACCAGCACCCCGCCGACGAGGAAGAGGAACGAGGTGGACAGGACCGTACGGGCGGCAAGCCCGGAGAGCAGCACCGCGATGAGCAGTGCGACTCCGAAGACAGCAACGAGCACCATGACGGTGTCCCCCGATCGGCAAAGAGAGCTCTCTCGAATTCGCCGACCAGGCTTCCCGGCACACCGCTGGGAACCATACCCGTTCCTTACGGAATCTTGACAGGTTCCTAGGCCGCTTCTTCCGGATCAGCAAGCCCTCGGGAGGCAGGGCTATTGCCCGGCCGCCGGGGCGCGGGGGAAGACAGGTGTCCTTGCACCGCCAAATCGCCCGCCCGTTCGAGCAGGTGTTCACGCACGCAAAGCTCGACGCGCTCCTGGCCCGCATCGCCGACCGCGAGCCGCACCTCCGACTCGCGGCCTGACGACCAGAATTTCCGGCCGCGTGTACTAGGATCCGCCGCTAGCATCACTCGATCGATAGGAGGCCCGATGATCGGCGTGCTCGTGACTTTCGCGCAGACCGACAAGTTCGATCGTTCAACTATCGCAAAGATTGCCGGCGAACTCCGAGGACCGTTCGAAGGCATGGCCGGCCTTCGCTTCAAGAGCTTCATGCTCGACGAAGACGGCGTTCAGGCAAGGAACTTCTACGTGTGGGATGACGAGGAGAAAGGCCGCGCCTTCTTCACGGAGGAGCTCGTCGACAAGGTGACGGGGATTTATGGCGTCCCGCCCAAAATCGAATATCTCGATATCGTGGGGTTCGTCGATAACTCTGGCACCTGATTCTCAAGGAGGCTGTCGCACAAACCTTTGCTGTCCAGGCCGTTTTGAACCATCGGGGCATGCCACAGAACATCCTCACATGCGATCGAGACCACGCGCTGCTGCCCCCCTGCAGCCCCCTGACCTGCGCGACTGGCTGCCCGAGGACCACCTCGCCTGGTTCGTGATCGAGGCGATCGAGCAGCTCCACCTCGAGCCCTCGGCCGCCCGGCCCCTGCGTTTAAAGCGCCCGGCGCGCCGATTCTGCGGAAAGGCCCGAAGCCGATTCCCCCGGATCATCTCGCTGACCAGATGAAGATGCCCGCGATGTGGAGGCCGGCTTTGAAGATGGTGGCGGTCTCGGCTTCCGCCTCTACACCGAGGCCGATGTCGGCCTGATGGTGATCCGCCGGATGAAACCACTCGGCTTCACCCTGGATCAGATGCGTGACCTGCTGGACGCCACCGACCGCCTTGATGGTGAGCAGCTGACGCCGGATGAGCGCGAGGCCCTGCTGAAGCGTGTCCGCGAATACGAGCAAGGCACTGCGGAGCAGGTGGCCAAGCTGCGCGTCCAGCTGGCGCGGGCCGAGGAGTTCGCGCGCACGCTGCGCGAGCGGGTGCAGCGGAGCCGGGGTGCCACGGTCTAGAGCGGATAGAAAACCGGACGCAAGGGCATCAGCACCGGCAGGAGCGCCGCTGCCGTGCTGGTCCCCAGGACGAGCAGGAACGTCGGTACGCGGCAGGCGAATCCGAGCAGGAACGCGGGCAGGACTCTGAGCAGCCGTGCGTCCGGTGGTACGGACGAGATCCTTGTGGATGGGCCAGCCGTTCCTCACCGACGCGTACGCCGATCACGATGTCCTTGTCGGGGAAGGGTCACTCGTGGCGTAGCCGCCGCGATCCGGGTACCCGTCGTAGGAGCGGTACGGGTCGCTGCCGCAGCTGCGCAGGGCGCCGGTGTCGGTGGAGAGCACGTCCGTGTCTGGGTGCGCGGTACGCCACTGCTTCCACGTCGTCCACACCAGTGGGACGGGACGTGCACCGTTTTCTGCTCTCCGACGCCCGTATCGCCGCGCGTATCACGGCGATCCCCGGCCGCCGCCTCGCCGATCTCACAGCGTGGTGCTCGTCGATCCGTGCAGATCGTTACGCCCCCTCACCGTCCCCTGGAGGTCCCCCAGGGGGCGTGTGCCCAAGCACGGTTGACCGGTAACTCCACGTCGGGGCGTGGACTGCAAATCTCTGCGCAGCGGAGAGCCTTACCGGCGAAAAGGCCCCGCCCTCTTCGCCCGAGGGTGGAGCCGCACGGCCTCTTCACAGGTCAGCCGCCTGATCACAGGCTACGGCTGATCACGTAACCCGGACGATGCGGCGGGTCTCAACCTCATCGAGCCGCGCTGTGGCCGCCCGGCAGCGTTCGGCTTTGGCCCACAGCCTCTCCGCTTTCCCAACCTGCCCCCTGGCCTTCGCCTCGACCGCACGATCTTCGAACTGCCTGGCTTGCCTCGTCAGGGCATCACGGGTCGTGGCACTGCCCAAGCCCCTCTCCATGCACATTGCTGCCCTCTCCCTCTGGTCTCCGTTCCAGCGTAAGTCCGGGCGGTGACTGAGCCAGCAGCCGCGCGGCCTCGTCGCACGTCACGGGCCGTGCGGTAGTACGACTCGGCGATCGGCTCCAGTGAGTCGGGGGCGGGCCGAGTACCGGTCTCGGCCCGCCCCGGCCTGCCCGGCCCAGAGGATCGAGGATGTCCGCCTCGCAGCACTGCTACCCCGCGGCCTCGGGCAGACCGGCCTCCGCGAGCGCGCGTCGCAGTTCCGCCACGCTCGGTGCCCCGTCAGTGGTGCCGTCCGCATGGCGGTAGAGGCGGCAGGAGACGCTGGGCCGGTCGCCCCGGGCAGCGGCGAACGGATCGGCGCCGTCGAGCAGGACGGTGGGTGAGCCGGTCAGCCCCCACCGGACGGCTCCGGCCTCGTCGGACACCTCGATCAGGTCCACCTGCGCGGCCCTGCCGGCCAGAGCGGCCTCGATCCTGTCGCGTACGACAGGGGCGTTCGGGCAGTCCGGAACCGCCAGCACCGTGATCCGCACCTTGGTATCCCGTTCGTTCATGGCGTGTCCTCCCGGCTCATCAGCTCTGTCCGGACCGTAGACCTTCCAGTGCAGTGGAAGGTCAAGGGCTAGCCTGGAGACATGCGCATCGGTGACCTCGCCGCCTCCAGCGGGCTGACCACGAAGGCCATCCGCTTCTACGAGCAGGCCGGGCTCCTGCCCGCCCCGCCCCGCACCCCGGGCGGCTACCGCGACTATCCGAAGCAGACCACGAGGCGGCTGGCGTTCATCCGCGACGCCCAAGGAGCCGGGCTCACCCTCGCCGAGATCCGCTCGGTGCTCGCCCTGCGCGATGCCGGAGCATCCCCCTGCGCGCACGTCACGGCACTCATCGACCAGCATCTCGCCGACATCGACCGACGCGTGGCCGAACTCCGCGCCACCCGAACGGCCCTGCGCGCCCTCGCCTCGCGGGCAGCCGCGACCGATCCGGCCGACTGCACCGACGCCGACATCTGCCGCATCCTCATCGGGACAGACGACGCGGCGAACGGTGAGCGCCGTCACTGAACCACGCACCGGCCGCGCATAGCGTGATCAGGACCGGGGAACGTCCCGGGTTGGCGCACGAGGAGGAGCATGGCCATGCTTCGCGCTGTATGGAACGGAACTGCCATCGCGGAGGCACCGCGCACGGTCGTGGTGGACGGCAACCACTACTTCCCACCCGAGGCGCTGAACCGCCAGTACTTCACCGAGAGCCGCTCTCGGTCGTTGTGCTTCTGGAAGGGGCTCGCCCGGTATTACACCATCACTGTCGACGGGCGGTCGAACCCGAACGCGGCCTGGTACTACCCACACCCCAGCCCCCTCGCACGCCGGATCAAGAACCATGTCGCGTTCTGGCAGGGCGTGCGGGTCGAGGGCGAGCCGGAGACCGCACCGTGACCGGCCGCCGCCTTGCCCGAGCGGCATCGTGGACCGCGGGCGGCGCAGAGGTTGCCGCAGGCAGGCGGTCGGTGATGTCGGCGGCCGTGCTGATGCCGGAGCCCCGACGGGGGAAAGGACTACTTGGGCCGGCGCGCGCGGGCAACGACCGGAGCCTGTGTCCGCGTTCCTTGGCTGGCGGGCCGGTGGAAGCATCGCTTTCGGTCTTCCGTCTTCGCCACTGAAATCCACCACGCTGGGAGGCCACCGATGTCTGACTGCCCTACCGACTTCTTCACAGATGTCAGCACACCAGCTCTCGCCCACCCGGATGTGGCGACCGGCACGATGATGGGGTTCCCCTGCCTGCGGGTCTCCGGCGCCTTCTTTGCCTCCTGCGATCCCCGGTCGGGCGACCTTGTAGTCAAACTCCCCCACGAGCGCGTCGAACAGCTCATTGCGGACGGTGCTGGCCAGCCGTTCACGCCGGCTGGGCGGACCTTCCGAGAGTGGGTCGTGATCGGCGACCGCGATGCGGCCCGTTGGGCTGAACTGATCGACGAAGCCCGGGTTTTTGTCAGCGAGCAGTAGCGGACAAAAAAAATGAGGGGCGATCCCGCGCCAACTCCTACTCGAAACCATGCCCATGGTTCCGCCCTCTGGAGCACGGGGCACTGAGCCACGCCCTGACGGCGGGCGGCTACGCGCGCGATGCCCGCGCGCTGCAAGCCGGTTCGCTCAGCGCGCAGCTCGGCCGCCGAGCCTGAGGAAGTCCCGCTCTGCGTCCGTCGGCGCCATGGCGGCCGCACGCTCATAGGCGGCCGCGGCCTCGCTGTTCCGGCCCAGTTGTTGAAGCAGATCGGCTCGCGTGGCGTGGAAGGGGTGGTAGTTGTCCAAGTCCAGCTCGTCCACCAGAGCCAGTGCGGCGGTGGGGCCGTGCACCTCGCCGATGGCGATGGCACGGTTGAGAGCCACGACCGGCGTGGGAGCGATCGCGAGCAACTGATCGTACAGGGCGACGATCTGCGACCAGTCGGTCTGCTCGAATGTCGCGGTGTCCCCATGTACGGCATTGATGGCGGCCTGGAGCTGATAGACACCGGGGTGGTCCCGGTGAAGGCACTTGCGGACGATCGCCTGGCCCTCCTCGATCAAGGCCCGATCCCATCGGCCGCGGTCCTGCTCGCCGAGCAGCACCAGGGAGCCGTCGGGCCGCAGTCGTGACGCGCGACGGGACTCGGTCAGGAGCAACAGTGCGAGCAGGCCGGCCACCTCCGGCTCGTCGGGCATGAGCGTCGTCAGGATCCGTGCCAGCCGGATCGCCTCGGGGCACAGACCCTGTTCGGCCTGTCCGGTCAGTCCGGCGTTGTAGACGAGGTAGACGACGGCCAGCACCAGGGGCAGGCGGTCGGGCAGCTCGTGATCCTCCGGTACGCGGTAGGGGATCCGGGCGGCCTTGATCTTGTGCTTGGCACGCACGAGGCGTTGCGCCATCGTCGGTTCAGTCAGGAGGAAGGATCGTGCGACCTCCGCGGTCGACAGGCCGCCGAGCAGTCGGAGGGTGAGAGCCACCTGCGCTTCCGTGGATGAGGAGCAGGCCATGCTGCGCGCGGTATGGAACGGCACGGTGATCGCGGAGGTCCCGCGCATGGTGATCGTCGAGGGCAACCACTGCTTCCCGCCCGAGACGCTGCACCGTCAGCACTTCACGCCGAGCGGAGCACGACCTGGTCCCTGTGCTTCTGTAAGGGAGTGGCCCGCTACTACGGCCTTGAGGTCGAAGGTCGGCCGAATCCGGATGCCGCCTGGTATTACCCGAAGCCCAGCCCCCTGGCCCGGAAGATCAAGGATCACGTGGCGTTCTGGCAGGGCGTCACCGTCGAGGGCGCGCAGGAGCCGTCGCGGTCGGGCGCCGACGGCGTCTGAGTGAGGGGTCAGCGGCGGGTGAGGTGGCGTAGTGCGACGAGGCCCTGCATGACGGCGGCCGGCCGCAGCAGCGTGGGGCGGGGCCGCTCGGGCATGGTGCCACGGCGCAGCGCCATCGCCGTGACGGTGACTACGGGAAGCGCCCATGCTGCGACGGCGGCGGTCCGTACGGCGCGGCTGGGTTCGTGGCGCAGGGTGAGCCAGGTCCAGTACGCGGCGTCGGCGAAGGTGTCGGCGTAGTCGCCGAACGGGGAGACGGTGCCGCGGCGGCGGGCCAGGCGGCCGTCGGCGAGGTCGAGGACAATCGCCAGCGGCCCGGACCAGCGACTCGCCCCGCCGGGCAGGGCCGGCAGGTTGGCGCGGATCAGAGTGAGCGTGTCGGCGGCGGTGAGCTGTTCGCGCCGCTCCAGCAGGCCCAGGTGCAGCACGGCGAGGGCCCAGCTGGTTGCCACCCAGCGGCGTCCCGGGCGCCTGCCCGCGGCCAGGGCGAGCAGCAGACTGTGCAAGGCGGTGAGCTCGGCCAGGGCTCGTGGGCGGTTGGCCGCTTGCCGCAGTGATCTGTGGGCGGCTTGCGCCAGGAAGCGTGCGACGGCGGGCGGGGAGAGGCGCCCTCCCCGCAGGATGTTCAGGAGGGCGTTGGTGGCAGCGCGGCTGTCGGCGAACTCGGATACGGACTTCACTGCGGACTCCACGCCCGTGTCCTTTCCTGGGGTTATGGGTGGGTGCTGGGTTGCGCTCACGGTAGGCGGCTGGACGGTGGTTGAAGGTGAGCGCGCTCACCGATCAGCTGGGGCATCCGCCCTAGCCTCATTCTGAGAGGAACAGGCCCAGCAGGAAGGGCGAGGGCATGGCATGGGTCGGCGGGTTGGTGGTCGTGGGGGTCGCAGGTGGTGCGGTGGCCGGGTATGTGGGGCTGGTGACGGGGGCGCTGCCCTTGGATGTGGGGATTGGCCGGCGGACGCGCCCGCTGGGGCCGCAGACGGTCGACATCGCGGCGCCCCGCGAGGTGGTGTTCGAGGTGATCGCCCAGCCCTATCTCGGGCGGGCTACGCGCGCGATGCGGGAGAAGGTGCAGGTGGTGGAGCGTGGCGCCGACATGGTGCTGGCAGCGCATCACACGCCGGTTGCGGGTGGGCGGCTGACGACGACGACGGTGGAGACGGTGAAGTTCAGCCGCCCGGAGCGGGTCGACTTCCGGCTGGTGAGAGGGCCCGTGCCCGCCGTCACGGAGTCGTTCACGCTCAGCGAGCGGGGGCCGGGGACCCGGCTGGTGTACGAGGGTGAACTCTCCACGGACTTGTGGCGGGCGGGTCAGTGGTGGGGCGGCATGGTCGCTCCGCGCTGGGAGGCGACCGTCGCAGCGTCCCTGGCAGCGGTCAGGCAGGAGGCGGAGAGGCGCTCGGCCCTGCCGTGAGCCCGAGTGCCCTGTGTCGGCCGATGCGGGGTTACGGAACGGCGGGCTTGCCGTGTTCGTGCGGCAGCTGATGGAAAAAGGTGCGGGCCAATGGCACCAAGACGGATCGGACGCACTGAACGGCGCGTGGCCGGTGATCGCGTCCTGCCGGAATCCCCGGCTGTCCCGGGCCCGGTGCGGCTGCGCGATCGCGTGAGCGAATGGCTGGTCAGGGCGCTACGGCGTGCGGGGTTCTGCTGGCTGCCGCCTCCGCACGGCTGACCCCACGGTATGCGCCCTGGTGGGCGACCTTCCTTGCGCGTAGCCGCTGCGGTCCGGATACGAGTCGTAGGAGCCGTACGGGTCGCTGCCGTAGCTGCGCAGTGCCCCAGTGTCGGGCGAGAGCACCTGGGTGTCGGGGTGCGCGGTCCTCCACTGCTTCCAGGTGGTCCACACCAGGGGGACGGTGTCCAGTCGGGTGCCCTTGAGTGGGCCGCTGACCGCGGTGCCGAGCAGCTGGGGCCACTCGGATCCGGTCTGCCGGTCGTACATCAGCAGGTTGGAGTTGATCAGGCGGCCGGTGGTGCCGAACGTCAGCTGCTGGACGCCGGGCGGTGCCTTGAACCCGATGACCGTGCCGGTCAGCGGGCAGTAGGTGACAGCGATCGGCCGGCCGCCGGCGGTGTCGTTGACGATCTCGTGCCACACCAGCACGAGCTGTGGGTTACGCCCTTACCTCGCCGCGGTACTCCAGCCCGAACACCGGCTCGTCGTCGGCGAGGAAGTCCGCGTCGCGCGCCTGGACGAACCGTGGCCGGTCGACGGACGGGATCCCGTCCTTGCCCGGCCCGCCGGAGACTGCGGCAGCGGCCAGCGCCTCCAGCGACGGGTTCTCGCCAGTCTGCACGGCCGTCACCGGCTCGGATGGGCGATCGGAGAGGGCCTGCCAGCCGATGACGACCCCGCCCACGAGCAGGAACGTGGCCGCCCCGATCACGCCCGCGCCCTTGATTGCCTGCCTTCGACGCGGGCGGGGGGACTGCTGACCGGTCACCTGGCACCTCCCGAATCCTCGGGACACCGGCTCGCGCGGTGAAGGACACCGCTTGATGCTGCTGATCGTCCCGCGAGCGAGGTGGTGGTTCGGTGAGCGCGCTTACAGTTCTCGCCTTGCCCAGGGGCCTACGTTCGGATCATGGTGCTGAGGATCGCGCTGGGCGCGGTGTACACGGCGATGGCCATCGGTCAGCTCGCCTCCCTCGGGCACATGCCCGCCATCCTGTCCGCGTACGGGCTGGTGACCGAGGCCGCCGCGACCGCGCTGGCCGTGGCACTGATCACCGGAGAGCTGGTGTGCGGCGTCTGGTTCCTGGCCCGACCGCGCTCGAAAGCCCTGCCGCCGGTGTGGGCATTCACAGCGGTGTCGGTGGTGTGGTCGCTGCTGGCTGTGCAGGCGTATGCGCGCGGCCTCGCGGTGGCCAACTGCGGCTGCTTCGGGATCTACCTGGCCCAGCGGCTGAGCTGGTTCGTCCTGCTTCAGGACTCGCTGACGCTGCTCTACGCCGGGCTGATGCTGCGCGCAGCCCGCCAGGCTCCCGCCCGGCATGCCGATGGAGTAGAGGCGGGTCGTGATGTCCGCATCCCGTGAAGGCTCAGGTCTCGGCGGTGTGGCGGCCGTCGTGGGCGCCGGGCTGCTGATGGTGGTGTGCTGCGCGGCCCCGCTTCTGGTGACCGGCGGGGCGCTGGGCGGCGTCGGCGGCTGGCTCGACAACCCGTGGCTGATCACGGTCGGCGCGGTCGTGCTCCTCACCGGTGCCGCTTACGCCCTGCGCTGCCGCGCCCGTCGCCGCGGCGCCCGCCCGGAGGACTGCTGCCCCATCGTCCCCGGTCCGCCTCCCACCAAGAAGACGCCCCGGGCCGTGACGTCCGGTGA
This sequence comes from Streptomyces sp. NBC_01481, assembly GCF_026339995.1. GTDB lineage: Bacteria > Actinomycetota > Actinomycetes > Streptomycetales > Streptomycetaceae > Streptomyces. Next base: position 52,155 of record NZ_JAPEPT010000001.1, read on the forward strand.
ACAGCAGAGGCCCCCAAGGGGAGAGGAGTTCTTCGATGACCCAGGCACCAGCGCCCAGGCGCAAAGTGGACCGGGACGAGGTGTTCGTGGAGTTCACGAAGTCGATCTGCCCGATGTGCAAGACGCCGGTCGACGCCCAGGTGAACATTCGTGAGAACAAGGTCTACCTGCGTAAACGCTGTCGCGAGCACGGAGAGTTCGAGGCCCTGGTCTATGGGGATGCGGAGGAGTACCTGGCCTCGGCCCGGTTCAACAAGCCCGGCACCATCCCGCTCACCTTCCAGACAGAAGTGAAAGACGGCTGCCCGAGCGACTGCGGGCTGTGTCCGGAGCACAAGCAGCATGCCTGCCTGGGCATCATTGAGGTCAACACCGGCTGCAATCTGGACTGCCCGATCTGCTTCGCCGACTCCGGCCACCAGAGTGATGGCTACTCCATCACCCACGAGCAGTGCGCCAGGATGCTGGACGTCTTCGTCGAGAGCGAGGGTGAGGTGGAGGTGGTGATGTTCTCCGGCGGAGAGCCCACCATCCACAAGCACATCCTCGACTTCATCGGCCTCGCCCAACAGCGACCCATCAAGAACGTCACCCTCAACACCAACGGCATCCGCCTGGCCACCGACCGGAACTTCGTCACCGAGCTGGGCAAACGCAACCAGGTGCCGGGCCGCTCGGTGAACATCTACCTACAGTTCGACGGCTTCGACAAACGCACCCACCTGGAGATCCGCGGCCGCGACCTGCGGACGTTCAAGCAGCGGGCGCTCGACAACTGTGCCGAGGCCGGACTGACCGTCACCCTGGTCGCCGCCGTCGAACGTGGTCTGAACGAGCACGAACTCGGTGCGATCATCGAATACGGAATCGACCATCCCGCCGTCCGCTCGGTCGCCTTCCAGCCGGTTACCCACTCGGGGCGGCATGTTGAGTTCGATCCGCTGAACCGGCTGACCAACCCCGACGTGATCAAGCTGATCGGCGCGCAGCGGCCGGACTGGTTCCGGAGGGGCGATTTCTTCCCGGTGCCCTGCTGCTTCCCGACCTGCCGCTCCGTCACGTATCTGCTGGTGGATGGCGAGCCGGGGAATCGGACCGTGGTGCCGATTCCGCGGCTGCTTCAGATCGAGGACTACCTCGACTACGTGACCAACCGCGTCATGCCGGACGCCGGTATCCGCAATGCCCTGGAGAAGCTCTGGTCGGCGTCCGCGTTCATGGGCACCGAGACGACACAGGAGAAGCTGCGGGCGACCGCCGAGGCGATGGACTGCGCCGACGCGTGCGGCATTGACCTGCCGCAGGCCGTGAAGGACCTGAACGACAAGACGTTCATGATCGTGGTGCAGGACTTCCAGGACCCCTACACCCTCAACGTCAAGCAGCTGATGAAGTGCTGCGTCGAGGAGATCACCCCCGACGGACGCCTCATCCCCTTCTGCGCATACAACTCCGTCGGCTACCGCGAACAGATCCGCGCCCACATGTCCGGCGTGCCCATCGCCCCGGTCGTCCCCAACGCCCTGCCCCTCGCTGACCGCCTCACCACGACCCCGTACGGATCGAAGACCGCACGCGCCGCCACAGGAGGGGAGACCTCGTCATGACCCAGCCCCCCACGGGCGAGGAGCTGAAAACGTGCTGCGCCGCCGCGTACTCCTCCGACATCGTCGCCCTCCTCCTCGGCGGCTCCTACCACCCCGGCGGCAACGCGCTCACCCGACGTCTCGCCGACGCTCTCAGGCTCGCGCCCGGGCACCGGGTCCTCGACGTCGCCTCCGGACGCGGAACCACCGCCCTGCTCCTCGCCGACGCTTACGGCGCCGTGGTCGACGGCGTGGACTACTCCGCCGCCAACACCGCGCTCGCCCAAGGGGCGGTCCAGGCCGCAGGACTCGCCGACAGAGCACGCTTCACCACCGGGGACGCCGAGCATCTGCCCTACCCCGACGCCGTCTTCGACGCCGTGGTCTGCGAGTGCGCGCTGTGCACCTTCCCCGACAAGACCCGGGCCGCCGCCGAGTTCGCCCGCGTCCTGAAGCCCGGTGGCAGGCTCGGCATCACCGACGTCACCATCGACCCCGCCCGGCTCCCGCCCGAACTCACCGGGCTCGGCGCCCGCATCGCCTGCATCGCCGACGCCCGGCCGCTGGACGAGTACGCGCAGATCCTCGAGGCAGCCGGCTTGCGCACGGTACTTACCGAACGGCACGACACAACGATGCTCCGGATGATCGACCAGATCGAGGCGCGGCTGAACCTCCTGCGCATGACGTCCCTGGACAAGCTCACCGCGGCCGACATCGACCTCGACGCCGCCCCCACGGCCCTGGGCGCGGCTCGGACGGCCGTGGCCGATGGCGTGCTCGGATACGCGCTGCTGATCGCCGAATCACCCGACGTCCGCGGGAGGCGCCTTTTCGCGTAGACGCGCTGTCTGCGCATCGTATTCGTCCAGAATCCGCCGAAGTTCGTCCAGGGCCTCCCCGGGGATTTCGGAGGGGGTGGACTCGGCTACGAATCGGGCTGCGGCCACAAGCGCCGCGAATTCGAAGGCGTGAGCAGTCGCACGCACAACACCCGGCCGAGCCCACTCAAGTTGCATGATCAGCCCTTCGACGCCAGGTAGTCCTTGATCTGCCCCAGTTCCTGCGCGAAGTCGTCGTAGTCCTCACGGACACCGTTGAGGTAGGCGCTCCAGCCGAGGCTGTTCTTCGCGTAGTGGACGGCTTCCTGGATCTCTTCGTCCGTGGCCCCGAACAGCTTCGCGGCCTCCGTGTGGAAGAGCGTGCAGTAACGGCACTTCGTCTCGGAGTGCAGAGCGATCCCGATCAGTTCCTTGTACTTGTTCGGAATGAGTGTCTCGCCGAGCTCGATCTTCTTGAAGATCTCCCACTCGTAGTCCAGCAAGTCGTCGGGGATCCGGGAGAAGAAATGCGGAACCAGTCCCAGCGTTTCCTTGATCTCCGACTCAACTTCGCTTCGGCTTCGGCCGGCCATGATGACCACTCCTCTCTGCCCAGCCGATCGGTTGCCCCCATATCTCACCCTAGAGAGCAGCGGTCACTGCTGCGACCGCTACCGTGCCCGCCCGGTTACCGCCGACGGCTACCGGCGCGTCGGTAAGGGCGGTCACATACCTGCCCATGCCACCCGTCCTAGCGTCAACCGGGTAAGCAGAAACCGGAAGCACGGATGGGACAATCACCATGACCACTGCAGCGCATGTATCACCCAAGGCTGCGGCCATTCCCCTCCATGCCGCCTGGGGCGCCGCGGCCGGACTTTTCGGCGGCATCGGAATGGGCATCTGGATGTCGGTGTCCCGCCCGATGACGGACACCGCGATGATCACAATGGTCGCCGGTCTCCTCGGCACCACCAACACCTTCGCCGGCTGGCTGATCCACCTGTCCATCGCACTCTTCGCCGGCATCACCTTCGGTGCCCTGTTCGGACAGTTCGCGCAGCGCCTCGCGCCCGCCGTCGCCCTCGGTCTCGTCTACGGCGCCGTGTGGTGGACCGTCGGCGCCCTGTGGATCATGCCCGCCAACATGGGCATGCCTGTCTTCGACTGGAACGACGTCACCTCATCCAGCCTCGGCGCCCACCTCGTCTTCGGCATCCTGGCGGGAATCACCTTCTCGAGCATCGCCCAGATGGCGGGGAAGCGGACCGGCCGGGCCGCGGGATGACACCGATATCGCCGGCCTCAACACCTGGTCCCGGCTCACCGCTCCGGAGTACCGAACCTCTCCTGGGTGCCCCGGACGACTACTGTCTGGCCAGCAGCGCGGGCGCGCTGGCCACGCCAGCGTGGGGCCCGGCGCCCCCGCCGTGGGCGCCGGGACGACGCGAGGAATCACATCAAATGAACCAGACCGGTGACGACGCCGAGAAGACGTGGTGCATCTCCGAGGTCGACATCTTCCGCGACCTGAGCGATGCGGAGATGGACGCCATCGCCGCCGCGGCCCCGATGAAGACCTACAGCGCCGGCGAGCTGCTGTACTCACCGTCCCAGCCCTCCGAGGTGCTGTTCATCCTCAAGAAAGGCCGCATCCGCATCTTCCGGGTCTCCGCCGACGGCCGCGCCCTGACCTGCGCGATCATCAGCCCGGGCACCATCTTCGGCGAGATGGTGCTGCTCGGCCAGCGGATGCACGACAACTTCGCCGAGGCCCTCGACGACGTCACCGTCTGCGTGATGAGCCGCGCCGACGTCCACCGCTTCCTGCTGGCCGACGCCCGGATCTCCGCACGCATCACCGAGATCCTCGGCCGCCGCCTGACCGACCTCGAACAACGCCTCTCCGACAGCGTCTTCAAATCCGTCCCCCAGCGCATCGCCACCACCCTGCTCACTCTCGCCGCCGAAACCCGGCCCCGAGTGCTAGGTGCCCGCGGCCCGCAGATCGCGCTCACCCACCAGCAGATCGCCGCCCTGGCCGGCACCTCCCGGGAAACCACCACCAAGGTGCTGCGCGACTTCGCCGACCAGCACCTGATCCGCCTCGCCCGGGGCCGCATCACCGTCCTCGACCCGGAACGGCTGACCGACCACGCGGGCTGACGTCACCGAACCGCGCCGTGAGGCGGGGCTCGGCGCACGGTCAGGGCCGTGGGTGGGTTTCATGCGGACCGCCACCAGAGGGCTGGACGCCCCGGTGAGGGCGGCGACGGCCCAGATGGCGGTGGTGAGCCCGTACGCGCCGGCGAGCGCCCGGCAGGCAGCGCGCCGATGGCGAATCCGCCGTCGCGCCACAGCCGGTAGACGCCGACGGCGCGCGCCAGGCGGGGTGGGCGACGTCACCGGTAGGACTGGTCGTCGCGGACAACGGTGTCGGGCTCAGGCACTGAACCCGAGCCCGAAGCGCAGCTCGGCCTCCGCCACGCGCCGCCAGCGTGGCCGACCGCGACCGAGAAGCGTCACCCGCTCCCGTAGACATCGTGCAGCTCGGCGGCGAGTGGGCCGGTCGGCGCGTCGTCGCCGCAGACAATCATCTGCCCTGCCGACGTGGCGTGTTGTGCCTGCTGGGGAAGAAATGAAGACACCTCGTCAAGGCCTCACCCTCTGAGGCGTGGCCTGCACAGCTCCGAGCGGGCTGCCGTGCATGCTGGGCACGCATACGCCACGTTCTGGGAGACGCGTGTGAAATGGCTGGTCTCATTGGTCGGAGCAGCACTCGTCATGGTCGCGTTGCGGGACGTGTTCCACACTCTGTGGCACCCCACCCGTCACGGAGGGCTGAGCCGGCACGTCATGGCGGCGCTGTGGAGACTGTCCCAGCGGCTCCCTCTTCGCAGACGGGCGGCAGGGCTGGCCGGTCCGCTCGCCATGGTGACGGTGGTGGCCATGTGGGCGGGCACTGTCGTCGTGGGATGGGCACTGATCTACTGGCTGCACCTGCCGGACGCCTTTTCGTTCGCCGCGGGCCTGAAGCCGGCCGAGCACGGCGGGCCGGTGGATTCGCTGTATATCTCGCTGGTCACCGTGGCGACTCTCGGGCTCGGCGACATCGCCCCGGCCGAGCCGTGGCTGCGCATCGTCGCGCCCCTGGAGGCCCTCGTCGGATTCGCCCTGCTCACGGCCACGGTCTCCTGGGTGCTGGAGATCTATCCAGCACTCAGCCGCAGACGCACACTGGCTCTGCGGCTGTCCCAGTTGCAGCGGAACGATCCCTCGCCGCCGCAGCTCGGCTCCCCTCTGGGAGCAGCCGTCATGGACAGCCTTGCCGGGGAAGTGGCGCGTATCTCGGTGGACTTTCTCCAGTTCGCCGAGTCGTACTACTTCCACGAAGGTGAGGACCACACCTCACTGGCTGCCAGAGTCCGCTACGCCGCCGACCTCGCCGACCGTGCCGGCGACGCACAGCACGCCGAGGTGCGGTTCGCCGCCGCTCTGCTCAGCACCGCACTGGAGGACCTTTCCACGATCCTCGACCAGCGTTTTCTCCATACCGGTGGCACACCGCGCGACATCTACCAGGCCTACGCGGAAGATCATGGCAGAGTTCAGCTCTGAGCTGCGAACCGTCGGGCACGCCGTAGAAGTGGTGCGCCGCATCGCCGGGATCACCCCATCGGCTCGGAGAGGGAGCAGCAGCGCGACACCGATGCCCGCGAAAGAGCCGGTGTTGTCCAGCATCGGTTCACCGGGGAGGAGAGCGAAGGCGGATGCCGAAAGCGCGTATACGCTCACGGCCAGCGCCAGACCGGCCTGGACCTTTAGCTCGTCTTCATGGCAACCGCCCCCGTGTCCCCCGTGGCGCGCTAGTCGGTGATCTCGATCGCCCCGTTGTCGGCGGGTGCGCTCGAGACCTTCTTCTGCGTGATGCCCTGGAGTAGTTGGGCGAGGTCGACCCCGGTGGTGGAGCTGAGGAGTTCCATGCCCTGGGCGACGTTGTCGGCGACCGTACGGGACAACTGGCTCGCTCCGTCGGTGGAGATGATGGTCATCTTGTCGATGGCGGACAGCGGCTCGGATGCCTTGGCGACGACCTGCGGCAGCACCTCGACCAGCATCTGCAGCACGGCCGCGTCGCCGTACTGGGCGAAGGCGTCGGCCTTCTTGCGCATGGCCTCGGCCTCGGCCGATCCCTTGGCGGCGATGGCCGCGGCCTGTGCCTCGCCCTCGATGCGTACGGCGTCGGCGAGTGCTGCGCGATGTGCCTTTTCGCCTTCACCGGTCAGGCGGGCGCGCTGGGCGTCCGCCTCGGCCTCCTTGACCTGGGCGATACGCCGCGCCTCTGCCTCCTGCTCGGCCTGGTAGCGGGCGGCGTCGGCGGGCTTGCGGACCTGGGTGTCCAGCTCACGGTCGGTCAGGGCGGCCTGTCGCTCGGCGACCTTCTCCTGCTCGCTCAGAATCTCCTGCTGACGGTCGGCCTCGGCGAGCGGACCGGCGGCGGCAGCCTTGGCGGCGGCCTCGTCCGTCTCCGCCTTGATCTCGGCCTGCTTGAGCGCGAACGTCCGCTGGGCGATCGCGATTTCCTCCTCGGCCTTCAGCCGCGCCTGCTCCGATGCACGCCGTGCCACGGCCTCGGCGATGTCCGCCTCCTGCTTGGCGCGGGCGGCCTCGGGCCGTCCCAGGTCCTCCAGGTAGGAGCCCTCGGTGGTGATGTCCTGGATCTGGAAGGCGTCCAGCACCAGGCCCTGCCCGGACAGGCTCGCCTCCGCCTCCTCCGCGACCTGCCCGGCGAACGCGGCCCGGTCCCGGATGATGTCCTCCACCGACATCCGGCCGACAATCGAGCGCAGCGCACCCGAGAGCACCTCCTGGGTGAAGCCGACGATGCCGTCCTGCTGCATCAGGAAACGCTGCGCCGCGGCCCGGATGGAATCTTCCGTCCCGCCGACCTTGACGATCGCGACGCCCTCGAGGTTGGCCTTCACTCCGCGAAGGGTGACCGCGCCGCGCACCGCGACCGGAATGTGCCGACTGGACAGGTCCAGGGTGAACTTCTGCTGGACGAACGGGACGACGAAGACGCCTCCGCCAACGACCACCTTCTGGCCGCTGTTGTCGGTGAACACCCGGCCGGTGGCCGGATCGGTGGCCTTCTTACCGCGCCGGCCGGTGATGATGAACGCCTCGCTGGGCCCTGCGACCTTGTAGCGGGTGATGACGACGAGGGCGAGCAGTACGACGAGAACGACAATGCCCACCACAGCGGTGAGAACAGGGCTCATGACAAATCCTCTTGGGTTGGAACAGACAGAACAACCAGCACGGACCGCCGTGGCAGTAAGGCGGTCAACGCTCGACGGGACGCACCGCGACGGACGTCGTGGTGAGCACCGACTCAACCCAGACCTCGGTGCCACGAGCGACCGGAGCAGAACTCTTCGCCGCGAACTTCAGTGGCTGCCCGGCCAGATACAGCAGCACCTCGCCGTAACCGTCCGCCGGAATCCCAGTCACCACGGAGCCCGAACTGCCCACGAGATCCTCACCGCGCGGCGGGACCGAGACACCGTCATCCATCAGAGCCCGGCTCAGCTTCCAGGTCAGCCAACCCGCGCTGACCCCCGCCACCGTGCCCACACTGGTGGCGGCCGCCGCTCCAAGACCGGTGGTCCCGAGCGTGATCGCTCCGGCGAAGCCGAGCATCGACACGAACCCGGCGATCACCGGCAGCGACATGATCCCTTCCAGGCCGCCGCTCAGCCCCTCGAGGACCCCTTCCAGCAGCCCGTCGAAGACCAGGGACAGCACGAGCAGAACGAGACCGGCGATGCCGAGACCAAGAAACCAGCCCATGAGCGCCACCCCTTCCTGTTCGCAAGTACCCGCCGTACGTCGATGCTTCCACGGAACCGCACATGAGTTCACTGCCGGAACCCGGCAATCTTTACACGCCCTTGATGCCGTGCCCCGACCGGAGACGGCCGGGTGCGTCATGCCACCCTGGTCCTGGTCGCGTCAGGAACGCGTCATCAGCGCATCAAGGATCAGGGGGCTGCGTGAATCGGCGGACAATTCCGGAGGAGTACCTGGCGGGATACACCCAGATCCTGGCCGAGGTCGCCGCGACCGGCCGTCGGCTCACCCGGGACGAGCTGCAGTCCCGACGGGCGCTCGGTGAACAGGCCGCGGAGGCGGGGCACGGTCTGCGAGCCCTCGTCGTCAAACACCTCGCCGTGACACGGGCATCGTGGCCCGGCACCGCAGCCGTCGGCGTGCTCGCGGCTGTCGAGCAAGCCATCGACGCCTTCGCCGAAGGTTACGAAGGCGCCCAGCACCTTGCCGTACGCCAAGAAGAAGCCGCACGCCGCGAGTTCATCGACGACCTGCTCTACGGCCGCAGCGATCTTGGACGACTCGCCGAGCGAGCCGAACGCTTCGGCCTTCGGCTCTCCCACGCGCACGCCGTCGCGGTAGCCGGCGATCCGGCCTCGTACGACGAGACCGGCTCCGTACTGCGCCAGGTGGAACAGGCCGTCTTCACCCGTTTCGGAGACCGCCGCATCCTGCTCACCACCAAAGACGGCAGGCTGGTCTGCATCGCACCCGGCGACCAGGACGACATCCTGGCCTTCTTCGCCAAGCACGCGCACGCCGCCACGGACGGCGGCCAGGTCGCCATCGGACGCCCCCACCCAGGCCCCGGCGGCGTGGTCCACTCGTATGAGGAAGCCCTCAACGCCCTTGACCTGGCAGAGCGTATGCACCTGGAAGGCCCGGTCCTGCGCGCCGTCGATCTCCTCGTCTTCCCCGTCCTGACCCGCGACCGGGCAGCGATGGCCGATCTCGTAGGCAATGTCCTTGGGCCACTCCAGAAAGCACGCGGCGGCCCCCACTCTCTGCTCGACACTCTCACCGCCTACTTCGACGCAGGCTGCGTCGCGGCCGAAGCAGCGCGCCAACTCAATCTCAGCGTCAGGGCGTTGACGTACCGGCTCACCCGCATCCACAGCCTCACCGGCTCCAATCCAGCGGACCCCATGCACCGCTACACCCTGCAGACCGCGGTCATCGGTGCCCGTCTGCTCGACTGGCCGGCCAGGGACCTAAGACCCCGAACGGTGTGACTGTCATCCCCCACAACGATCAGGTCTGCCCGGTACGCCTCGGCTGCCCGCACCAGCTCGTCTGCCTCACGGCGCTCAGCGCGACACGGCGCTTGGTCGAGTACGCCTTGGCGGAGGCAGGCCGGGCGGCAGCTGCGCGCTATGGCACAGCTGTGCCCGGCCCGCAGAGGGACTGCTGGCCGGGCACGATTGGGCATGGTGCCTACTTGAGGTAGACGATGCCGTCCATGGTGACGGTCGGGCGGCCCGAGGTGCCGACGACCACGATCTTCACGGTGTGCTTGGCGCTGGTCGACCAGGTCTTCGTCCAGATCGCGTCCCGGTACTTGGTGGTGGACGACTTGAGGTCGAGAGTCGCCACCTTCGTACCGTCCACGTAGACGTACGCCTGCCCGGAAGACGAGGCGAGCGAGACCACCCAGGCCACTGACTTTCCGGTGAAGGACCAGGTGAGGGCGGCGTTCTTGGAAGAGCTGGAGTAGGACTTACCCCCCAGGTAGCTGGTGGCCCAGACCGCAGACCTGGCCCCGCTGTTCAAGGGCCTGCCCGACGATCGATGCCAGTGCTCCCACTGGGGCTACGTACTCAAAGGGAAGGTGGTGTTCAAGACCGCCGACGGCGAGGAAGCCTTCCAGACCGGTGACGCCTACTACGTGCCGCCGGGACGCACCCCCGACGGGCGGCGGTTAGGAACGCCTGCGCACCGTCGCAGGTGAGGAGTTTGACGTGGGCCGACTTGCAGCATTGACGTTGCTTCGGTCGGCGCATGCGCGAGGCGAGCTGACGTGACCGTCGCACGCTGCGATTAGGGGAGGTCGACCTGGCCGTCGGTAAAGCTCTGAGCTGCAATGATGCGCTGAGCGTTCCGAGAAAGAGGGAGGAGCGTTTTCGGCTGCCTGCGCAGGATGGCTCTGACCTGGGCTTTTGAGGTTTCCCGCAAGCCCCACGGAGGCACGGAGGCACGGAGGCACGGAGGCACGGAGGCGGGTTTGAGCTGCCGCTGAAAGCAGCCCAGGACAGGGTAGCGGATACTGACCGGCCGACGGGGACGGGCCCTGCCGGAGTGTGGGGTCTCTGGGGGGTTGACGCCAGGGAAGTGTGAGTGGTCTATTACTCACATGGGTTCGACAAGGACGCGACAGCTCTCCACTGCCGACGCCCGGCGCGCGGAAGTTCTGGCCACCGCTGCCAGGGTCTTCGCGGCGCGGGGCTACTACGGCACCTCCACCACCGAGGTGGCCAAGGGTGCCGGGATCTCGCAGTCGTATCTCTACCGGCTCTTCCCCGACAAGGAGGCGCTGTTCGTCGCCGTCGTCGAGGACTGCGGGCGGCTGATCCGGGAGCGGCTCGCCGGGGCCGTCGTCGAGGTGGGGAGTGCCGAGCCGGCGGATGTGCTGTATGCGATGGGGGATGCGTACGCGCATCTCATCGCGGACCGGGACGACCTGCTCAGGGTGCTGATGCATGCGAACTGCGCGGCGAGCGAGCCCGCGATCAAGGCGGCCGTGCAGGGGATGTACGCACGGCTCGTCGAGTACGTGCGGTCGGCGTCCGGTGCGCCCGACGAGTTGATTCAGGGGTTCTTCGCCACCGGGTTCCTGTGCAATGTCGTCGTGTCCATCGGTGCGACGGACGTCGATGCGCCCTGGACCAGGACCCTGCTCGCGGGTGTCCGCCACTACTGAGCAGGGCACGGCCGCACGCTCCGCGGCCTTTTCTTTCAGTCAATGAGTGAGTGATCGACCACTCTTTCCTTCGGAGGGGACACGGCAACCATGACGGAAGCGCCACCGGACATACGGCAGGGTCCCGCCCTCGCCGCTCTCGCGACCGCGCAGTTCCTCGTTGTGCTCAGCACCTCGATCGTGAATGTCGCGCTCCCCGCCCTCGCGGACGGGCTGTCCATGTCACCCGCCGCCCTGTCCTGGGTCGTCAACGCCTACGTCCTCGCCTTCGGCGCACTCCTCCTGCTCGGCGGACGGCTCGCCGATCTGCTCGGCCGGCGCCGGGTGTTCACCGTGGGCATGTCCGTCTTCGCGCTCGCCTCGCTCGCCGCCGGTCTCGCCCCGTCCGCCCCCGTCCTCATCGCGGCCCGTGCCGTACAGGGCGCGGGTGCGGCTCTCCTCGCGCCCGCCGCGCTCGCGCTTGTACTGGGCGTCTTCCCGCCCGGGCCCGGCCGGGGCAGGGCGCTCGGTGCGTGGGGTGCGGTCTCGGGGGCGGGTGGGGCGGCGGGGGTGCTGCTCAGCGGGGTGCTCACCGAGCTGTACGGCTGGCCCGCGGTGTTTCTCGTCTCCGTACCGGTCGCCGCCGTTTCTCTCGCAGCCACGCTCGTCCTCGTCCCCGCCGACCAGCCCGCGGGCGGCGAGGTCGACATCCTGGGCGCCCTCACGTCGGCCGCCGGGCTGACCGCGCTCGTCTACGCACTCACCGCCAAGAACCCCCTCGCGGGAGCCGCGGGCCTGGTCCTCCTCGCCGTCTTCGCCGTACGGCAGAAGCGGGCCAGGACTCCCCTCGTACCGCCGCGGCTGCTGCGTACGGGCAAGGTCACCGTCGCCAATGCCGCCATGACGCTGCTCGGCGCGGTCTGGGTAGGGCTGTTCTACTTCCTGCCGCTCTACCAGCAACAGGTCCTCGGATACGGGCCGTTGGCGGCGGGGCTCACCCAACTCCCGCTGGCTCTGAGCGTCGTCGTCGGGTCGGTGCTCGCACCCCGGCTGCCCGCCCGCGCCGGGACGCCCGCGGCCCTCGCGGTCCTCACCCTCGGACTCCTGTGGCTGTCCCGTGCGACCGACGACGCAGCGTTCGCCGTCGATCTGCTCGGCCCCTCGCTCCTCATCGGCGCGGGACTCGGAGCCGCGTTCGTACGGCTCACCGCCCTGTCCACCGAAGACGTGCCGCCCGCCGACTCCGGTCTGGCCGGGGGCCTGATCAACACCACGCGCCAGCTCGGCGGAGCACTCGGCCTCGCCCTGATGACGGCCATCGCCCCGACAGCGGCCGGCCACAGCGCCGCATTCGTCACCGCGGCGGTCCTCGCCGCGCTCACCACCTGCACCACCTTCACCATCACCAGGAGGAAGCAGTCATGACCACCAAGCCGTACGTCTCCGGGCACTACACGCCCGTCGTCGACGAGATCACCGCGCACGAGCTGACCGTCCACGGGGCCATCCCGCCCGAGCTGAGCGGCCGCTACTTCCGCAACGGCCACAACCCCAAGCCCGGCCACACGCCCACCCACTGGTTCAAGGGCAGCGGCATGATCCACGGGCTGCGGCTGCGCGGCGGCCGCGCCGAGTGGTACCGCAACCGCTGGGTCCACACCCCCGCGCTCGACGGTGTCCCCTACATGGGCGCCGACGGGATCCCCAATCTCAAGGCCAGCGACGCCGCCACCCATGTCATCGAGCACGCGGGCCGGATCCTGGCGCTGCAGGAGGTGAACCTGCCCTACGAGATGACGCCCGAGCTGGACACCGTCGGCGCGTACGACTTCGGCGGCAGGCTGAAGACCGCCATGACCGCGCACCCCAAGACCGACCCGGTCACCGGCGAACTGCACTTCTTCGGCTACGGGCCCTTCCCGCCGTATCTGACGTACTACGTCGCCGACGCCAAGGGCGACATCGTGCGCTCGGAGGTCGTCGACGGCGCGGGCCCCTCGCTGATGCACGACTTCGGGATCACGGCCCGGCATGTGATCTGGCTCGACCTGCCCATCGTCTTCAACCCGGCCGAGCAGTCAGGGATCCCGTACCGCTGGAGCGACACCTACACCCCGCGCATCGGCGTCATGCCGCGCACCGGGCCCGCCAAGGTGCAGTGGTTCGAGGTCGAGCCCGGCGCGCTGCTGCATGTGGCAAACGCGTACGAGGACGAGCGTGGCCGGATCGTGCTGAGCGGGCCGCGCTACGACCGCGGCTCCTGGGAGCAGACCTGGAAGTGGTGGATCGGCGCGCCCGGTTACGCGCCCCAGCCCATGGTCGGCGCCACCGGCCACCGCTGGATCCTCGACCCGGCGACCGGCACCGCGAGTGAGGAGGCGGTGGACGACCTGGTGACCGAATTCCCCACCATCAACGAGGACTTGACCGGCCTGCCGAACCGCTTCAGCTACTCCGTCGCCTTCCCCGGGCCGGATCTGAGCGAGTACGCCATCGCCAAGCACGACCACACCACCGGCGCACGGCAGCTGGTGCCCATGGGCCGCGGCCGGATGCCCGGCGAGGCCGTGTTCGTACCGGCCGAAGGCGGCACCCGCGAGGACGACGGCTATCTGCTCACCGTCGTCAGCGATCTGGACCGGGACGCCTCGCAGCTGCTGATCCTCGACGCTTCCGCGCCCACCGGGCAGCCCGTCGCCACGGTCGAACTGCCGCGCCGGGTGCCGTCCGGGATCCACGGCTCCTGGATCGCCGACGCCGACGCCGACGCCGACATCGACGCCGACATCGAGATCGACAACAACAACACCGAGGATGGTGCGGCATGATCACTACGCGTCACGAGATCACGATCGCGGCTCCCGTCGAGACCGTCTGGCAGCTGCACACCGACGTCGCCGCCTGGCCGACCTGGAACTCCGGCATCGACCTGGCCGCGCTCGACGGCGAGCTGAAGGTGGGCGCGAGCTTCCGCTGGCTCACCCATGGCCTGGACATCACCTCGACGGTGACGGACATGGTTCCGGGCCGGTCCGTCGCCTGGGGCGGACCCGCAGCGGGCATCGACGGAATCCACTGCTGGACGTTCGAGCCGTACGGCGACGGTCAGACGCGGGTCGTTACCGAGGAGTCCTGGGCGGGGGCGCCGGTGGACGCGGACCCGGCCGGGATGCTCGCGGCCCTGGAGCAGTCCCTGGTCGCCTGGCTGGACGAGCTCAAACGAACGGCTGAGCAGGGGCGGTAGGCACGGGTCGGCCGGCACCGGGGAGACCGGTGTCGGCCGATGGTCGTACGGGTCAGTGCGAAGTGGCCTTCGCCGCCCTGGTGATGAGGTCGCTGACGGTCTGAGGCCGGGAGACGGTCACGGCGTGCGAGGCCCTCGTCTCGACGGTGCCGGCGTGGGCCCGCTCGGCCATGAAGCGGAGAGCGGCCGCGGGAATGTTCTTGTCCTCGGTGGTGACGAGGGCGTACGAGGGAATGGCCTTCCAGGCCACCCTGGTTGCCCTCTCCTCGAGCGCGGAGACTGCGACCGGCCGTTGGGTCACGGCCATCAGCTCGGCGGTCTGCGCCGGGACGTCGGCGGCGAACTGGGCGCGGAACTTGTCCTGCTTGATGGTCAGTTCGGTGCCTGTACCTCCGCCGGGCAGCGGGTACTGGGACGGGCTGGTGGTGGGCGGCAGGGTCGAGCCGGGGAACTTGTTCGTCAGTTCCAGGGCGCTCTCGCCCTTCTCGGGTATGAAGGCGGCTACGTAGACCAGCGCCTTGACGTTCTGGTTCCCCTCCGCGGCCTCGCTGATCACGCTGCCGCCGTAGGAGTGGCCGGCCAGAACGATCGGGCCTTTGACGGTCTTGAGTACGCCGGCCAGATAGTCGGCGTCACTGCCGAGGCCGCGCAGCGGGTTCGCCGGGGCGATGACCGGATAGCCCTCCCGCTTCAGCTGCTTGATCACACCGTTCCAGCTGGACGCGTCCGCGAACGCGCCGTGCACAAGCACCACGGTCGGCTTCGGCTCGGAGCCGTGGTGCCGGTGTTCCTGGGACGGAGCGGCCGAGACGGATCCGGCAGCCTGCGTGGCCAGCACGGTGACGCCGGCGAGGAGTGCGCCGCCGGCGGAGAGCAGACTGCGACGGGACCGGGCCGAGGAAATGCGGGACATGGCGGTGGTTCCTCCTGTAGGTGCGGTTGTGGTCGCTGCTGTCAGTGGGCGGTGTGCAGCACGGTGTGCAGTGTGGAGACGGCCTGGCCGATCGCGGCACCGGCGGCATGGGTCTCGCGCAGCGCGTTGAGCATGACGAAGTCGTGGATGATGCCCTGGTAGCGGGTGGCCACCACGGGGACACCGGCGGTGCGCAGCCTGTTCGCGTACGCCTCGCCCTCGTCGCGCAGGACATCGGCCTCGGCGGTGATGACCAGGGCCGGGGGCAGATCACGGAGCTGCTCCGTGGTGGCGCGCAATGGTGAGGCGGTGATCTCGGCGCGCTGGGCGGGGTCGGTCGTGTACTGGTCCCAGAACCACTGCATGGCGTCGCGCCGCAGGAAGTGGCCCTCGGCGAACTGGCGGTACGAGCCCGTGTCGAAGGCGGCGTCGGTGACCGGGTAGAAGAGCACCTGCTGAACCAGCGGGACATCGCCCCGTTCCTTGGCCATCAGGGTCAGCGCGGCGGCCATGTTGCCCCCCACCGAGTCGCCGGCCACGGCCATCCGCCCGGCGTCCAGGCTCTTCGCCGCTCCCTCGGTCACGACCCAGCGGGCCACGGCGTAGTTCTGCTCGATCGCGACCGGGTAGCGGGCTTCGGGGGAGAGGTCGTACTCCGGGAACACCACGGCCGCGCGGGCGCCTACGGCGAGTTCGCGTACGAGCCGGTCATGGGTGTGGGCATTGCCGAAGACCCAGCCGGCGCCGTGGATGTAGAGGATCACCGGCAGGGTGCCCGTGGCATCCGTGGGCCGGACGATGCGGGCCCGGACCGTGCCGGTGGGCCCGCCCTGGACGGTCACCCACTCCTCGTCCACGTCCGGCTTCGCGATCTTGGCCGACTGCACCTCGTCCACCGCCTTGCGCCCCTCGCCGGGGGCGAGTTCGAAGAGGAACGGCGGGTTGGCGGTGGCTTCGGCGAACGCGGCGGCGGCCGGTTCGAGGACGGGACGGACGGTGTTCGCGCTCATGTCGCACTCCTCGTGGTGGCGTGTGACCAGAAAGCTAGCGCACGATTTCCTTGTGCACAAGCTAAACGTTCACAAGTAACTTTGGCGATAGGGGAAGGTAGGCTGAGGTGTTGCACGTCAGGAAGAAGCAGCAAGAAGCAGCAAGAAGCAGCAAGAGAAGGAAGCAGGAGGCCCGGATGAACGCCGCCCGGTCGGCCCAGGCCGCCCCGTCCGCCGAGCTCGGGGGTGATGCCTCCCTGCTCCTGGACGACCAGCTGTGTTTCGCCCTGTACGCGGCTTCGCGCGCGGTCACCGGCCGGTACCGCCCGCTGCTGGAGGCGCTCGGGCTGACCTATCCCCAGTACTTGGTGATGCTCGTCCTGTGGGAACACGGCTCGGAGACGGACGGAGTGCCCGTCAAGGAGCTGGGCGCCTCCCTTCACCTGGACTACGGGACCCTGACGCCGCTGCTCAAGCGCCTGGAGGCGAACGGACTGCTCAAGCGCGAGCGTCGCGCGGACGACGAGCGGGTGGTCGTGGTCAGCCCTACCGGTGAAGGGCTGGCACTGCGCGGGCGGGCCAGGACGGTTCCCGCCGCCATCGGCGACGCGATGGGACTGGCGCCCGACGAGGTGCAGGAAGCGATGCGTCTGCTGCGCCGTCTGACGGCCCATGTGACCGGCACGGGCTGACCGGCTGGCCGTCGCCCGCCTCCCCAGCTCGTTGGCCAATACACCGACCTTGACGCCGCCCGCACCGCGTCATACCGTCTCGCCCGTGCCGTACTCCGATTCCCCCGCCGTCCCCGAAGCGATACTCACCGCCCCCGGCGCGCCCTTCGCCGTCGTACGGGGTGAGGACGGCGGGCTGCTTTACGCCGACGGGCCGCGGACCCTGCGGGAGTTCGTCGAGGCCACCTGGGCGTACGGCGACCGGCCCTTTCTCGTGGCGGAGAGCCGGAGTCTGACCTACGGGGAGTTCTTCGCCGAGGCGTGCGCGCTCGCGCGGCGGCTCGTCGACGTGTACGGACTGCGTCCCGGCGACCGGGCCGTCGTCGCCATGCGTAATCACCCCGAGTGGCAAGTCGCCTTCTGGGCCGCCCAGTTGGCGGGGCTCGTTGCCGTGCCGCTCAATGCCTGGTGGACCGAGGACGAGTTCACGTACGCGCTCGACGACTGCTCGCCCGCGGTGCTCCTCGTGGACGGCGAGCGGCTGCCGCGCGTGCGGGCCTGGGCGCTGCGGCACGAGGTGCCTGGGGTCGTCTTCCACGGTGCGGCGGAGCACGGTGCGGCGGAGGAAGGCTTCGAGGCGTACGCGCCGGTGGACGACCCCACTCTCGCGCCGCCCGAGGTCGAGGTGCGGGCCGAGGACGACGCCACGATCATCTATACGTCCGGGACGACCGGGCGGCCCAAGGGCGCCGTCGCCACGCAGCTCGCACAGGCGGGGGCCGCGCTCAATCCGCGGTACTACGCCGCCGCCGCGTCCCTCGCGCGCGGGGTGATGCCCGGGCAGGGACCCGCGCCGGTGGCGCTGATGACGTTCCCGTTCTTCCATGTGGCCGCGTTCACCACGCTGTATTCGACGATGGCGGTCGGCGGGGCCCTCGTACTGATGAGGAAGTGGGACGCCGAGCAGGCCCTCGCGCTCATCGAGCGGCACCGCGTCACGCACTATTCCGGGGTGCCGGCCACCGCGCTTCAGCTGCTGGACGCGGCCGAGCGGACCGGGTCGCAGCTGGAGACGCTCACGCATCTCAACACCGGCGGTGCCGCGGCCCCGCCCGGTCTCGTGGCCCGGCTGACGGCCCGCTACGGGCAGCGGATCGAGCCGCGCAACGGCTACGGACTCACCGAGACCAGCGGCGGCGTACTCGCCAACTTCGGTGCCGGATACCGCGAGCACCCGGGCAGCGTGGGGCGGCCGACCCCCGCCACCGAGGTGCGCGTCGCCGGACCGGGCGGGCAGCCGCTGCCCGAGGGCGAGGTCGGTGAACTGTGGCTGCGCGGGCAGGCGTTGGTGCGCGGGTACTGGATGGACCCGGCCGCGACCGCCGCGGCCTTCCAGGACGGCTGGTTCAGGACCGGCGACCTGGCGACCGTGTGCGAGGGGCGGGTCAGCATCGTCGACCGGCTCAAGGACATGGTGATCCGGGGCGGCGAGAACGTGTACTGCGTCGAGGTCGAGGCGGCCCTGCACGACCACTCGGAGGTCGCCGACGCAGCCGTGTTCGGCGTTCCGCACCCCGAGCTCGGCGAGGAGGTCGCGGCTGTCGTTCAGCTGCGTCCCGGGGCCGCGGTCACCGTGGACGGGCTGCGCGCGCATGTCGGCCGCACGCTCGCCGCCTTCAAGGTGCCGGCGCATGTCTTCGTACGGGACGAGCCGATGCCCCGGAATCCGACCGGGAAGATCCTCAAGCGGGAGCTGCGCGGCCTCCTGGGCGAGCAGCGGGTCTAGGGCCTGTCGTTCGGATCTTGCCGGGTTCGCGTGCCCTGGCACGCACTCCCCCGTAGCCCTTCGGGCACGGGAGGTGCCCCCATGCCGCGTTGTCGTCAGTCGCCGACGCTCCGCGTTCTCGCCTGGCTCGCGACGCCCTGCACGCACGCTCGCTGCGTTGCCGGTACGCCCAAGTAGCTCCGCTACGAGGGCGCACCGGCGCCTTGCGATCGGACGCACCGGACGCGAGCCCCGCCCTTCGGGCGGACGGCGGTACTTTGCGGACACTCCCTAGGAACGGGTGACGCGCACCCGGTAGGTGCCGTCCTTCTCCCCGAGCACAGCGATGCGGACGCCGTGCTTCCGGTCGGCGAATGTCTGGCCCGGCTGGTACGGCGCGTCCGACAGCTCCGCGTGCACATTGGGGCGGCGCGTACAGCCGCCGCTGTTCTGTTTGCTGTCCGCGACCGTCACCGGTCCCTGCCCGGTGTCCACGTCGGACTTCACGCTGTAGATCAGTACGCCCGGCTCGCACACGGCCTCGTCGTTGCCCGCCCGGGTGCGCACCTCCACCGCGTACCCCGAGTCCTCGCTCAGCGGGACGATCGCCATCTTCTTGCCGCCCGAGGTGGCCAGCGGTGTCAGCTCGTACTCCGTCGTGCCGGGCGCCGACGCGCAGCCGATCTGGTCGGCGTCCAGCCAGCCCAGCTTCCACTTGTGCCAGCCGAGCAGGTCGTTGTTCGCCCCCCAGTCCTCGGACATGATGTCCCAGTGGCCGACGGAGCCCCCGCCGTCGGCGGTGTAGAGGTCGGGCAGTCCGAAGACATGGCCGTTCTCATGGGGAAGGACGCGATAGCCCGTCTCGGCGTACGACCCGGAGCCGTCGTCCTGGCGGCTGTAGACGAAGGACGTGTTGGCCAGCGGCACACCGTCCGCCATGGGTGCCTCGTCGTTGCCGGAGAAGGTCACGGACAGCACCGTGTCCAGCGCCGAGGGCCCGGCATTCGGCGTGACCAGTATGTTGACCAGGTCGTACGCGCTGAAGTCCACCACCGGATCGGCCCCGGCCGCGATGTCCTGGACCAGCTGGCGGTAGCCCGGCTCATAGGGGGAGCCGCGCTGTATCCCGTACGCGGCGAACGGCATCGGCATCCGCAGCCACTCGGTGATCGGGGCGGCCGGACGGTAGGTGAGGCGTCCGTACGAACTGGTCCGGAACCAGTCCGTGGTCTGCGGGAAGAACTCCGCGAGCCGGTCCAGCGCCCGCCCGGGACCCTGCGCGTCCGGGAAGTCGATCATCAGGTTGAGGGCGTGGACCTCGCCTGTGGAGCGGGAGTAGCCGGGCGGGGTCGGCATGCCCTCCGACATCTGGACGCCCAGCGTGGAGCCGATGCGGCACGGCCCGAGCGCCGACTCGTCGGCGGTGGCCACCGGGCCGGCGGAGGCGCGGGTGGGGGCCGGGAGTGTGGCGCTCGCCGTGGTGAGGGCGGCGAGCGCGAGGGAGGCGAGGGCACCGAGGGTGCCGACACGGCGGGATCTGCCGCGTTCGCCCCTGCCGTCTGTGCCGCGTGTCCTGCGCGTACTGCTTCTGCCGGTTCTGCTGGTTCTGCGTATCCGGTGGCGCGTCGGCTTCATGCAAACGCCCTTCGGCTCCGCGGCAGCAGGCCGGACCCTGGCTGCGCTTGTGCGATCAGCCTGTGACGGGCCGTGGCGGGACGCGCGCGGGGCTGGTCCGATCGTGGGTATTTCCCGCGAGAGGTGTGTGATGCAGGTCACATCGAATGCGGGAAATAACCGGGGATGGTTTCCCCGTTTGACCTCGTGTCCCCGGGAAACGGGGAAACGATCCCCGCTTACGTAGAGATACGAGGCAGACACGAAAGGGAGTGGAGCCGTGAGCCCCGCCGCCGACACCGAAGCGCGCCGCGTCACCCGGCCGCGGGCCGACGCCCTGCGGAACCGGGAGCGGATCGTCACGGCGGCACGCGAGACCTTCGTGGAGTTCGGACCGGACGTCCCGCTCGACGAGATCGCCCGCCGCGCCGGCGTCGGCAACGCCACGCTCTACCGCCACTTCCCGGACCGGGACGCCCTCATCCACGAGGTGGTCCTTTCTGTCCTCACCCGCACGAAGCAGCAGGCGCTCGATGCCGCCGCCGAGGAGACGGACGCGTTCGAGGCGCTGCGGCGCTTCACCCACGCGGCCGCCGACGAACGGATCGGGGCGCTGTGCCCGCTGCTCTCGGGCGCCTTCGACAAGTCCCATCCCGATCTGACCCGTGAGAGCGCGCGCCTCGAAGAGGTCGTCGAGGCTCTCTTCGACCGCGCCCATGAGCAGGGCCGACTCCGCGCCGATGTCGCCGTCGGAGATCTGCTCGTCGCTCTCTCCCAGCTCACCCGGCCGCTGCCGGGCACCCCGTGCCTGAACATCGACCGGTTCGCCCATCGCCATCTGGCGCTGTTCCTCGACGGACTCGAAGCGCCGGCGCGCTCCGAACTGCCGGGCACGGCAGCGACCTTGGAGGACCTGCGCGCCGATTAATTCAGTTGGCTTCGCAGGTCCTCCCTACAACTCTTGATCACGTCTCTCTGACCACGTCCGTTTTGACCTCTCCGCACCCTTAGGTGGCTACAGCCATGTCAAAAACAGCCGCTATTCCCGATATATCGCTTCCGGACCCCAGCCGCTGGAAAGCCCTGGTGTTCATCGCCCTGGCCCAGCTGATGGTGGTGCTGGACGCGACGATTGTGAACATCGCGCTCCCGCACGCGCAGTTGGACCTCGGTATCTCGGACGGCAACAAGCAGTGGGTCATCACGGCCTATGCCCTGGCCTTCGGCGGACTGCTGCTCTTCGGCGGGCGCATCGCCGACCTGTGGGGCCGTAAGCGGACCTTCGTGGTCGGGCTGCTCGGCTTCGCGGCGGCATCCGCGCTCGGTGGCGCGGCCACCGGTGAGGCGATGATGTTCGGCTCCCGTGCGCTGCAGGGTGCCTTCGGCGCGCTGCTCGCTCCGGCCGCGCTCTCCCTGCTCGCGGTGATGTTCACCGACGCCAAGGAGCGCGCCAAGGCCTTCGGTATCTACGGTGCGATCGCCGGTGGCGGCGGCGCCGTCGGTCTGATCCTCGGTGGTGTGCTGACCGAGTACCTCAACTGGCGCTGGACGTTCTTCGTCAACATCCCGTTCGCGGTCATCGCCGCCGCGGGCGCGTACTTCGTCATCCGTGAGCCGGCAGGCACCCGCAACCGCTCCACCCTCGACATCCCCGGCGTCGTCCTGTCCACCCTGGGCCTGGTCACCCTCGTCTACGGCTTCACGCGCGCCGAGTCCGCCGGCTGGTCCGACGGCCTGACCGTGAGCATGTTCGTCGCATCCGCCGTGCTGCTCGCCGGGTTCGTCTTCACCGAGTCCAAGGTCAAGGCGCCGCTGCTGCCCCTGCGCGTCATCACCGAGCGCAACCGCGGCGGTGTCTACCTCTCGCTGGGCCTCGCGATCATCGCGATGTTCGGGCTCTTCCTCTTCCTGACCTTCTACCTGCAGATCGTGAAGGACTACTCGCCGGTCATGACCGGCTTCGCCTTCCTCCCGATGATCGCGGGCATGATCACAGGCTCCACGCAGATCGGTGCCCGGCTGATGACCCGGGTCGCGCCGCGGCTGCTGATGGGCCCGGGCTTCCTGGTCGCCGGTGCCGGCATGCTGATGCTCACGCAGCTGGAGGTCGGCTCCTCGTACGCCGGTCTGATCCTGCCCGCGCAGCTGCTGCTGGGTCTGGGCATGGGTACGGCCTTCATGCCGGCCATGTCCCTGGCCACGCACGGGGTGCGTCCGGAGGACGCCGGTGTCGCCTCCGCGATGGTGAACACCTCGCAGCAGGTCGGCGGCGCCATCGGTACGGCGCTGCTGAACACGATCGCGGCCTCGGCCACGACCGCGTACGTCGCCTCTCACGCGGCGGGTGCCACCAACCAGCAGCTGCTGCAGGCGCAGGCCATGGTGCACGGCTACTCGAACGCCATCTGGTGGGCGGTCGGCATTCTCGCGGCCGCCGCCGCGATCGCCTTCACGCTGATCAACACCGGGCGCCCGGGGGCCGGTTCGGTCACCGCGGCCTCGGGTGACGGTGTCGAGGACGAGATCAAGGTTCCCGTCGTCGCGCACTGAGGCGTGCTGAGAGGTCATTGAGCGGACAGGGCCCCGCCCGGGGTGAACCCGGGCGGGGCCCTTCGCGTGCCGTCGGTACCGATGCGCGTGCGGGTCAGCGCAGCCAGGGCAGGTCCGCGCCCGAGTCCTGCGGCTGGAGCCCTTCAGCCAGGATCCGCATGATCGCGCCCAGCTGTTCCACCTGCTCGGGCGTGAGCCGGTCGAACATGGCCTGCCGTACGGCCTCGACATGTCCGGGCGCGGTTTTCTGCAGGATCTTGAAGCCCTCGTCCGTCAGGACCGCGTTCTGCCCGCGCTTGTCGGAGGGGCAGTTCTCGCGGCGGACCCAGCCGTTCTTCTCCAGGCGCGCGATCGCGTGCGAGAGCCGGGAGCGGGTGATCTTGGCGTCGACGGCCAGTTCCGTCATCCGCATGCGGCGGCGCGGGGCCTGGGAGAGCTGGACGAGCAGGCCGTAGTAGATGTGCGGCATGCCCGCGTCGCGCTGCAGCTGGCGGTCGAGGTGGTCTTCGAAGAGGGTGGTGGCATGCAGATAGGCCCGCCAGACGCGCTGTTCGTCCTCGGTGAGCCAACGCGGTTCGAGGCCGCCCCCGCCCGTGGATGCCGTATTCATACATCCCACTCTACGACTACATTCTTGAAAGTTTAACTAACTGGAGTTACGGTGGGGCCAGCTTGAAAGTTCAAGTAGGCCGCACGAGGCCGGAAGCAATCCGGGAGCCGCTGTCATGAGTGCCACCCCAGCCGCGGAGCGCATGCCCGCCCTCTATCTCTCCCACGGCGCCCCGCCGCTCGCCGACGATGCCCTCTGGCCCGGCCAGCTCGCCTCCTGGTCCGCGTCGTTGCCGCGGCCCAGGGCGATCCTGATGGTCTCCGCCCACTGGGAGGAGGCTCCGCTCGCGCTCGGCGCGGTCGAGACCGTACCGCTGGTGTACGACTTCTGGGGCTTCCCCGAGCACTACTACCGGGTGCGTTATGCCGCGCCCGGCGCGCCCGAACTCGCCGATTCGGTACGGAAGTTGCTGCGCGGCGCCGGTACGCCGGTGCAGGACATCACGGACCGCGGGCTCGACCACGGCGTGTACGTCCCGCTGGTGGAGATGTTCCCGGACGCCGACATTCCTGTACTGCAGATCTCCATGCCCACGCTCGACCCGCAGAAGCTGATGGAGATCGGCCGCAGGCTCGCGCCGCTGCGGGACGAGGGCGTGCTGATCGTCGGCAGTGGATTCTTCACCCACAATCTGGCGGCCCTGCGCCAGGGCGGAATTCCCGGCTGGTCGGTGGAGTTCGACGACTGGGGGCAGCGGGCGCTCGCGGCGGCGGACGTGGACGCGCTGCTGGACTTCGAGAACAAGTCACCGGCCGGGCGGCTGGCCCACCCGCGGACGGAGCACTTCGCGCCACTGTTCGTCACCCTCGGGGCGTCCGAAGGTGAGCTCAAGAGCGGGCGGAGCGTGATCGACGGCTTCTGGATGGGCCTGGCGAAGCGGTCGGTCCAGTTCGGCTGAGGCCGGTCGGTCCCAGCTGCTCGTCGCGTATCCAAGAAGTAGGGCAGAACGGACATCCCGAGCAACCAAAACGCGGTGGGAGCCGTCTTCGGGGTAGGAGTGCAGCCATGGGCGGCGCTGATCGGTCATGAAGACGGACGTGTCGAATGTGACGGACGTCTCACGCAGGTAGTGGTTCTTGGGCTCTGTGAGGGCTTCGAGATCCGCCTCCGTGCCCGCCCTGACCTGCACCTCTGAGTGATCCTGCGGCACGCTTCCCCCCTCGTGGCGCGACAGGGTACTGCAAGATCACGAAAATCGATCCACGGCGTGGGAATTCTGTCCCGATTCCAGTCGTTGTTTCCATCGGATGCAGGGCACCCGGAAGGGTGTCGCGACCTACTCAGCAAGGGAGCTCGCATGGCAACCCGTGCCGTTGCCCGCCGTCAGTCCGACTCCAGTGGGACTGGCAGGGCAAGCAGCGTTCGCGCCGTGGGCGGGGAGATCGCCGACCGCGACCTGGTCGGCATGTACCTCGATGAGATCGCGCGTACGCCGCTGCTCGATGCCGCCAAGGAAGTCGAGCTGTCCCAGACCATCGAGGCGGGTGTGTACGCCCGGCAGATCCTCGACAAAGAGGTCGAGAGCGATGCGGGCGGTGCCACGCGCGAAGAGCTCGAGGCGCTGGTCACAGAGGGCGAGCGCGCCAAGGACGTCTTCATCCGCTCCAACCTCCGGCTCGTGGTGGCCGTGGCCAGGCGCTATCCGCGCAGCGGGCTGCCCCTCCTCGACCTGATCCAGGAGGGCAATGCCGGCCTGGTGCGCGCGGTCGAGAAGTTCGACTACGCCAAGGGCTTCAAGTTCTCCACGTACGCCACGTGGTGGATCCGCCAGGCGATCACCCGCTCCATAGCGGACCAGTCCCGGACCATCCGGCTCCCCGTCCACCTGGTGGAGGAGCTCGGACGCATCCGACGTGTCCAGCGCGAGTTCAACAGGGAAAAGGGCCGCGAGCCGGAGCCGGCCGAGGTCGCCAAGGAGCTCGGCTCGACGCCCGAGCGCGTCATCGATGTGCTCGACTGGGCACGCGACCCCGTCAGCCTGAACATGGCGGTGGACGACGCGGGCGAGACGCAGTTCGGCGATCTGCTCGAGGACACGTCGGCCATCTCGCCGGAGCAGTCGGTGCTGTCGCTGCTGCGCAGCGAGGGGCTGGAGGACCTGATCGGCAAGCTCGATCACCGTACGGCCTCGATCATCCGCATGCGGTACGGCATCGAGGACGGCCGGGAGCGCACGCTGACGGAGGTCGGCAAGCAGCACGGCCTGACGCGGGAGCGGATCCGGCAGATCGAGAAGCACGCGCTGCTGGAGCTGAAGCGGATGGCGCGGGACACGGGCTTCGACGCGGCGGCGTAAGCGCCCCGCGAATGGCCCCCTGAAGCGGACCCCAGTACCCTCCCCCCCGGTGCTGGGGTCCTTCCCTGTCCGGACCGACGGTCAGCGCGCCGTCGTGGCGCGGGTCAGGCGCGCGCCCAGGTCCGTCATGTACTCCGCGAGGCTCCTCGGGCCGTGGACCGTGAACTCGCAGTCCACCAGCGCCAGTCGGAGCGCCAGCCACTCCAGTGAGTCCGCCGCCCTCGTGCGCAGGCGGCAGGTCTCCTCGCCAGTCGCCACCGGTACGCCCAGGGTGTCCGGCAGACGCGCGGCGACGAACGACGCCGGAGCCTCGAAGCTCACGTCGATGTCGAGCTCCGGCTGCCGGGACATCGTGTGCCCCAGCAGTTCCGCGGCGCTGCCCGTCGGCAGCTCCCGCGGAACGAAGCGCGCCCCCGTGGCGAAGGCCTCCGAGACCCGGTCGACACGGAACGTACGCCAGTCCTCGCGCCCGAGGTCGTACGCGACGAGATACCACCGGCGGCCCGTCGACACGAGGCGATACGGCTCGGCCTGCCGTTTGGTCTGAGTCCCGTCGCCCGCGCGGTAGCCGAAGCGAAGGCGTTCACGCCCCGTCGCAGCGCCCGCGATGACCGTCAGCGTGTGCGGGTCGATGGTCGCGCCGTCGCCGCGGGTCAGCGGAATCGTCGCCGCCTGGAGGGTGGTGACCCGGTGGCGCAGCCGGGACGGCAGCACCTGTTCCAGTTTGGCGAGGGCCCGTACGGAGGCCTCCTCGATGCCTTCGATGGCATGGCCCGCGCCCGCCCGCAGGCCGACCGCGATCGCGACGGCCTCCTCGTCGTCGAGGAGCAGCGGCGGCATCGCGGCGCCTGCGACCAGGCGGTAGCCGCCGATCGCCCCCTTGGTCGCCTCGACCGGATAGCCGAGGTCGCGCAGCCGGTCGATGTCGCGCCGGATGGTGCGCGGGCTCACTTCGAGGCGCTCGGCCAGCTCGCTGCCCGGCCACTCGCGCGGAGTCTGGAGGAGGGAGAGCAGATTGAGGAGTCGTGCCGGAGTGTCCGTCATGTTTTCCAGGATGCCCGCCATCTAGGACATGGTCCGACCTATATCTACTCTACTTTCCTCCTATGAGTTCACAGTCCGCCGTACCGGATACGGCTTCAGACCGTCGTCGCTGGATCGCTCTCGCCATCGTCATGACCGCGGCCTTCATGGATCTGGTCGACGTCACCATCGTCAATATCGCGATCCCGAGCATGGAGCGGGACCTGGGCGCGTCGTTCGGCGCGATCCAGTGGATCACCGCCGGATACGCGCTCGCCTTCGCCGCCGGTCTGATCACGGGCGGACGACTCGGAGACATCTACGGCCGCAAGCGGCTCTTCCTGATCGGCATCACCGGCTTCACGCTCGCCTCCGCGCTCTGCGGCTTCGCGGCGGACGAGAACATGCTGGTCGCCTCCCGTCTGCTCCAGGGCGCGACGGCCGCGATGATGGTGCCTCAGGTGCTCGCGATCATCCATGTCACCTTCCCGGCGCACGAACGCGGCAAGGTCTTCGGAATGTTCGGCGCGGTCATCGGGCTCGGCGCGGTGTCCGGGCCGCTGCTCGGCGCGCTGCTGACTCAGTGGAACCTCTTCGGCCTCGAATGGCGGCCGATCTTCCTCATCAACCTGCCCGTCGGTATCGCGGGCGTCATCCTGGGCCGCAAGTACATCATCGAGTCCCGCGCCCCGAAGGCGCTCCGGCTCGACCTGGTCGGCGTCGCGCTGGCCACAACCGGACTGCTGATGCTGATCTATCCGCTGACGCGCGGCCGTGAGCTGGGCTGGCCGCTGTGGGGTCATCTGTGCATGGCCGGCAGCCTGCTCGTCTTCGCCGTCTTCGTGGCGTACGAGAAGAGGAAGACCCGCAAGGACGGTTCGCCGCTGGTCGAGCTGTCGCTGTTCAAGGTGAAGAGTTTCGCCGCGGGCATCGCCGTGCAACTCACGTTCGGCATCGCCTGCGGGATCTTCTTCCTGGTCTGGACGCTCTACATGCAGATAGGTCTCGGCTGGTCGCCGCTGCGGGCCGGGCTCACCGGGGTGCCGTTCTCCATCGCCGTGTCCACGGCGGCTGGGCTGTCCGTCCAGAAGCTGGTGCCGCGCTTCGGCCGCAAGGTCCTCCAGGCGGGCGCGCTGACGATGGCCACGGGTCTGGTCCTCTACATCTGGGAGGCCGGGCGGTACGGCACGGCGATCCACTCCTGGCAGATGGTGCTGCCCCTGGCGGTCATGGGTGCCGGGATGGGGCTGATCGTGGCGCCGCTGACGGACGCGGTCCTCTCGGACGTACCGCGCGAGCACTCGGGCTCGGCGTCCGGGCTGATCAACACGACGATGCAGATGGGCAACGCGCTCGGGCTCGGTCTGGTGTCGGTCGTCTTCTTCGGGTCGATCGACGACCGGATGGCGCCGAGTGCGGTCGGGAAGGCGTTCGGGGACGCGTTCCAGAACTCGCTGTGGTGGGTCGTGGCGGTGCTGGCCGTGATCTTCGTGGTGATGTTCGCGCTGCCGGCGCGGCCGAAGCAGCATGTGGAGGGAGCCGAGTCGGAGCTTCCGGAGGACTCCGCGGAGGCGGAGCCCGCGCTCGCTCACTGAGGCGGTCGAAGGACTCGGGTACCCGGATTACCCGGATACGGGCCCGGCCCGGGACGCGTGGATGCGTTCCGGGCCGGGCCCCGTTCCGTGCCGTATCTGTTCAGGCCGCGCAACGGACGTACTCTGCTGGCGAAACCACAGGTTCGGGCATGGAGCGGATGTAAACCCACATGTACGCACCGGAGCGCCAGCAGGAGATCCTGCGCCTGGCCCGCGACGGCGGCCGCGTCGACGTGCTTTCCCTCGCCAAGGAGTTCCAGGTCACCGCCGAGACCATCCGGCGTGACCTCGAGGCCCTGGACCGGGCCGGGCTCGTCAAGCGCGTGCACGGAGGCGCCATCCCGGCCGGGCGGCTCGACTTCGAACCCGCTCTCGCCGAGCGCGATTCCACCGCGGCGGACGAGCGGGACCGCATCGCACATGCGGCACTCGCCGAACTGCCCACCGGCGGCAGCGTGATCCTCGACGCTGGGTCCACCGTGGCCCGCCTCGCCGCGGCCCTCCCACTGGAGTGCTCGCTCACCGTCGTCACCCACGCCCTGCCCGTCGCGGTGCGCCTCGCCGACCATCCCGGCATCGACCTCCACCTGGTCGGCGGCCGGGTCAGGCACCGTACGCGCGCCGCCGTCGACGCGTGGGCGCTGCGGGCCTACCGAGAGATCCACGCGGACGTCGTCTTCCTCGGCACCGACGGCTTTTCTGTCGTCGGCGGACTCACCACACCCGACCTCTCCGAGGCCGCCGTCAGACGCGCGATCGTCTCGGCGGCCCGGCGTGTGGTGCTGCTCGCCGACTCGGCCAAGCACGGGCAGTCGCACTTCGCCCGCTTCGGTGACCTCACCGACGTCGACCTGCTCATCACCGACAGCGGGCTCAGCCCCGAGGACGCCGGGGCGATCGAGGCCGCTGGGACGGCCGTCGTACGCGTCTGAACCCGGCGCCGGACCGCGGCGAGGTCAGCGCACCCGCGCGCGCAGTTCCATCGCGTCGCGCGCGGTGCGCTCCGCGTCGTAGACCTCGCACATGTGGCGGCCGTCCGGCGTCGCCGTGTGCTCCACCTCCCACAGGCTCGTCTCGGTGCCGTCGAGGAGCAGGAACGCGTGCTCGTAGAGCGTGAAGCCCGCGTCCTTGCCCGCCACCTGGCACTGGCGGCCGAAGACCTGCGTGATGTGGTGGGCGAACGCCGCCCGCAGCAGGCTCGCGGTCTCCTCGCCCGGCCGGTCGGCGTTCTCCGCGCGGCGCAGCACGCGGCGGGCGTGGTCCGCGGAGTCCTCCGGGACGTACATCCTCGGGAGCGGGGTCGCGGGCGGCGCCATCAGGCTGGACAGGAGTTCCCAGTCCGCGTCCAGATCCACGTCGAGCCCCGCGTCCGCGCCGCCCGCACCGTCGCCCCCGTGCCCGGCGAAGCCCGGGAAACCGGCGGGCAGCCGCGAGGCGGCGAGACGGACCTCCGACTCCTCGTTGTACAGCTCGTGCTGCTCGGAGCCGTCGCGTCCGGTGTTGTGCACCAGCTCCCACAGCACGAGTGAGCTGCCGTCTCTGAGGAGATAGGCGTGCCGGTATGTCGCGCGGTGCAGCGCGGCGCTGTGGTGCGAGGAGTGCAGCGAACTGGCGTGCGCCAGCGCCGAATCGAGCCGTTCGACCGTCGAGTCGGGCAGGTCGAACGAGTTGAGCGCCCGCCCCAGGAGTCGCTCGAGGTGCGTCTCGGTTGTCTCGTACGGATCGTTCAAGATGGGTCTCCAGGCCGTCGCCGCAAGTCACTTGGTGGTTGCTAAACGTAGCCCCTGGGTCTGACAACGCGTCCGGGGTTCAGGAAAACGAAGGGGAACTGGGCGAAGTTCCCGCGCCTTTGGGCAACTGGCTTGTCCCCTACGTCAGTCGATGTCGTACAGGTCCCGGTACGAAGGGAAGACCCCGCCCGGACCCTCCACACCCCGGGCCGCGAGGACCGCGCGGACGATCGCCCGGGTCACCACGTCTGCGCCCGCTGCCAGTACCTCGTTGAGGGCGAGCGGACTGGCCTCGTCGAGCGGTACGGCGCCCGTGGCCAGGGCGAAGACCGTGTCCCCGTCGTTGAGGAGATGGACCGGGCGTACGGCGCGCGCGATGCCGTCGTGTGCCGTGCCCGCGAGCTTCTGCGCCTGCGCGCGGGTGAGAACGGCGTCAGTGGCGACCACGGCGAGGGTGGTGTTGAGCGGGGGAGGGGCATTCTGCTCGCGTGCCTCGGTGAGGCGGAGCTGGGCCGCCGCGTGCACGTCGGGGGAGGGATAGGCGACGCGGCCCGCGAAGTACGACCCGTACAGCGCACCCGTCAGCGGATCCACCGCCGAGCCGGCGGCGTTGGCCACGACCAGCGCGGCAACGGTGATCCCGGAGTCCAGGACCGCGCTCGCCGTGCCGACCCCGCCCTTGAACTGCCCGACCACGGCACCGGTGCCCGCGCCGACGCCACCCTCCTCGACCGGCGCGCCCTCGTCCGTACGGGCTGCCGCCTCGACAGCGGCCCGTCCCGTCGTGGCGTCCGGTCTGGCCCGCCAGTCGCCGCCGCGGCCCAGGTCGAACACGCATGCCGCGGGGACGACCGGCACCACCTGCGAGGGGTCGGGGCCGACGCGGACGCCGCGGCCGTGCTCCTCCAGCCACGCCATCACACCGGCGGCCGATTCGAGGCCGTACGCGCTGCCGCCGGTCAGGACGACCGCTTCGACGCGCTGGACGAGATTGCGCGGGTCGAGGGCGTCGGTCTCGCGGGTGCCGGGGCCGCCGCCCCGTACATCCACGGCGGCGATCGCGCCGCCCGCGGGGGCGAGGACGACGGTGGTGCCGCTGAGCGCGCGCTCGCCGGGCACGCGCGCGTGGCCGACGTGGAGCCCGGCCACATCCGTCAGCCCACCCGCCCGGCCGTTCGTCGGCCCGTCCGCCGGGCCGTCTGTCGGTGTGTCATGTGCTGCCATGAGAACCATGCGTACCACGGGACTTGGCGTGACGCCCGGGGGCGGGACGGTCCCGCCCGTGGCGTCGGTCACGCCGCGGCCGCCGTCCGGGCGGTGAGCGTGACGCCGACCGCGACCGCTGCCGCCGCCACGAAACCGGCTGCCAGGACTGCCCAGTCGCCCGCGAACGTACAGGCGAGGATCGCCGCCGCGGTGACGGGAAGGATCAGCTGCTGCGCGGCGCCCTCCTTGAAATAACGCGCGTGCAGGGCCCACACCAGCAGCATGAACACGGCGGACGGGACGGTGACGGCAGCCGACGCGGCGATGGTGGAGATATGCGCCGTGCCCACGGCCTGCTCGACCGCCACCTCGATGCCCGCGCCGATCGCCGCGGCCGACGCGAAGATCCCGTAGTGGCCGTAACCCCACAGGAATCCCTCCTTGCTGGAAGTGAGACGGTCATGGGCCGGAACGACGAAGTAGATCCACCAGGCGGCGAAGACGATGAGGAGTCCGCCCCCGGCGATCGGCAGCAGATCGCCCAGCGCCTCGTTCTCGTCGACGCCGGACTTCACTGCGACGGTGGCCGCGGCGATCGTCTCGCCGAGCACGATGATGGTGAACAGGCCGTAGCGCTCGGCGATGTGGTGCGGGTGCCAATTGGTGTGGAAGTCCTTCTCCGCGTACGCCGGTACGCACATCTCGGCGATCGCCATCACCAGGAAGATCCAGCCCCGGGCCGACTCGGGCGCGAACAGCAGGGCGCTCCAGCCGATCTGGCAGAGGATCACGCCGCCCGCGTACCGCAGTGCCATGGTCCGCTCGGCGCCTGAAGCGGACCGCGCGGCCCTCAGCCACTGCGAGGTCAGCGCGATGCGCATCACGATGTAGCCCAGCCAGACGACCAGGAAGTCATGGTCCTCGAAGGCGCGCGTGACTCCGGCGGAGAGGATCAGGACTCCGGCGATCTGTACGAGGGTGACCACACGGTAGAGGGCGTCGTCGTTGTCGTACGCCGACGAGAACCAGGTGAAGTTCATCCACGCCCACCAGACGGCGAAGAACACCATCACGTAACTGAAAACGCCGTCCCCCACGTGGTCCTCGGCGAGGGCATGCACCAGCTGCACACCGGCCTGGGCGATCGCGACGACGAAACAGAGGTCGAAGAACAGCTCAAGAGGCGTGGCGGCCCGGTGTTCCTCGTCACGCCGCCTGGCGACGAGCGGCCGCAGGGGGCTCGACGGGTTCGACGACGTCGGTGGCCGGTCGGCGCCGGGCGTGTGAGTCATGCGCCAAGCACAGCAGAGGGTGAGCGAGGGACCCCGGAGACGCGCGAAGAACCGGGACGGGCCGGGCGGAAGCGCCAGGGCGCTTCGCCCACGCTCGGGCGGGACCGCCGGATCGCCTCGACCGCGCCGACGGACCTCGCCCGCCGCCGTACCCTGGACGTATGAGCACCGCCCCCGCCCCCGGACCGCGTGATGCGGAGCAGCCGCGGCAGCAGTCCCCACGACCGCAACTGATCTTCGACGATCCACTGGACCAGCAATCCTCGGACGATACGGACCGGGGGTGGGGCGAGCGGCCTCTCGCGGGCGGCGACAGTGCGGCCGATCTGGCGCGCTTCCTCGACGAGAAGCCGCCCCACCACTGAGCTTTCGCTACTGCTGGTCGTGCCCTGAACCCCGCTGGGCCACAACGGCGTCCCGGATCTCCTTCAGAACTTCGAGCTCGGTCAGCTCGACCACTTCCTTCGCGCCTTCCTTGGCCGCGTCCCGGGCGGCCCGCCTGGCCAGGTACTTCGACATGGGCAGCACCATCAGGAAGTAGACGACGGCCGCTGTGATCACGAAGGTCAGCGTGGCGCTGAGCACCGAGCCCCACAGGATCTTGATGCCGTCGACCTCGCCGTTCACCACCTTGCAGGTGCCCTTCAGGCAGTAGGTGTACGCATCCAGCTCCTGCGTGCCGAACGCTCCGACCACCGGGTTGATCACGCCCTTCACCACAGAATTCACGATCTGGGTGAACGCCGCGCCGATGACGACGGCGACGGCCAGGTCGATCACATTGCCGCGCATCAGGAAGGCTTTGAAGCCCTCCAGGACGCTGACCTTCTTCTCGCTCACCGCTGAGCCTCTCTACGCACGTGCAGGTCATGGAGCCAAACTCTCCGCAACCTACGGCACGACGTGACCGCGCTGTCCGACAGGTCAGCACACCGTCACCGCCAGCCTCGACGTCGTGCTCGCGCCCGCCAGCGCAGCCGCGGTGGCGCGTGGAACGGTCAGCACCACCAGCGCGCCGCCATCCCCGACAGCCTCCGAAGGCCGGGGAACGTCGGTCACCCGGGCCCCCGATGCCACCACCCGCGCCTCAGATGCTTCACCCGCAGGGGAGTTGGCGGCGGCGATCACATCGACCCGGTCTCCCGGGCGCAGCAGACGCACGGTCGCCGCATCGGCGATACGCACCGGAGCCGACACCATCTCGGCGGCGGGCCGCGGTTCACGATGAGCGGCCGCCGGCGCACCGGCCCCCGGACTGTCCGGCTTGTCCGGCCCCAGAGCGTCCGCACCACGCGCGCCCGAAGCGGCGAGTGCGGCCGCCGTCATGGCGAGCCCGGCCGCCAGCGCACGCCGTCGCCGCCGCATCGCCCGCCGCAGCCGGTGGGCTCCACCGCGCACCCGCAGCGGCGCGAACGGCGGCACACCGACAGGCTCCGGAGCCGAGGAAGGCGGGAGACCCGAAGAAGGCGGGAGACCCGAAGAAGGCGGGAGACCCGAAGAAGGGGCCGAAGAAGGGGGAAGGGACGACGGAGGAACTGACGCGGGAGGAAGAAACGACATGACACGCACCGCCTGCAGTGAGAAGGGAGTTGGACCGACCGCTCCTCACGATCCACCGTCCGCCCGCATCCCGCAGGCGCCTGTGGACAACCCCGGCGCTGTGGACAACTCCCTCACCCGCGCGTGGTCTACGGCAGCTGTATCCCCGGATCGAGGCCGTCCAGCGCCCGCATGCACTCACAGTTCCGCTCCCCGTCAACCGGCAGCCCCGCCACCGCGTCGAACAGCACCGTCCGCAGCCGCTCCACATTGGCGGCGAAGACCTTCAGCACCTCCCCGTGGGAGACGCCCTCGCCCGACTCGGCTCCCGCGTCCAGGTCCGTCACCAGGGTCATCGACGTGTAGCAGAGCGCCAGTTCACGGGCGAGCACCGCCTCCGGGTGTCCGGTCATGCCGACCACCGACCAGCCCATCGACCGGTACCACAGCGACTCGGCCCGGGTGGAGAAGCGCGGCCCCTCGACCACCACCAGCGCCCCGCCGTCCACCGGCTCCCAGTCCTGCCCGCGCGCCGCCGCCAGCGCGGCCTTGCGCCCCTCGGGGCAGTACGGGTCGGCC
Source organism: Streptomyces sp. NBC_01481 (assembly GCF_026339995.1). GTDB lineage: Bacteria > Actinomycetota > Actinomycetes > Streptomycetales > Streptomycetaceae > Streptomyces. The sequence goes on from NZ_JAPEPT010000001.1 coordinate 86,966, forward strand.
GTCGACACATGCACCACGTTGGGCATGGACCCGTCCGGCAGCGGATAGCCGTCGTAGAAGGTCTGCACGCGCGCCTGCGTACGGTCCACGAACTGGTCCGGTACGAGCAGCGTCCCCGGCCCGTACTCCGGCCGCAGTCCGCCCACCGCGCACGGCCCGAGCACCTGTCGTACGCCGACCGAGCGCAGCGCCCACAGGTTGGCGCGGTAGTTGATGCGGTTCGGCGGCAGATGGTGGCCGCGTCCGTGCCGGGGAAGGAAGACGACCTTCCGCCCCGCGATCTCGCCGAAGAACAAGGAGTCGCTCGGGCTGCCGTACGGAGTGTCCACCTGGACCTCCGTCACGTCCTCCAGGAAGGAGTAGAACCCCGAGCCGCCAATGACACCGATCTCCGCGGAAGGGGTGCCGGAGAGTTCGCTCGCGTTGGTCGCCATGGCCGCCACATTATCCGTACGCGAAAACGCAGGGGGCGCCGCCCGGGGAAGCCGCCGTACACGCCGAGGACCCCGCCGTACACAACGGCAGGGTCCTGGGAAAGCGGGCGTCAGGCGGCGGAGCTGCCGCTGGTGCTCGACGAGGAAGAGGCGGAGCCCGAGGACGAGCCGGAGCCGTTCGTCGACGGGGAAGCCGCGGGCTTCGCGTCGGACGACTTCGCACCCGTGGAAGGCGTCGACGCGCCCGACGACGCGGGCGAGCTGCTCGACGACGAGCCACGGCTGTCGTTGCGGTAGAAGCCGGATCCCTTGAAGACAATGCCGACTGCCGAGAACACCTTCTTCAGGCGTCCCTCGCAGTTGGGGCATACGGTCAGGGCATCATCGGTGAACTTCTGCACCGCCTCGAGGCCCTCGCCGCATTCGGTGCACTGGTACTGGTAGGTCGGCACTGTGTCTTCCTCCTGGCACTCTCACTCAATGAGTGCTAACGACGGTCCATAGTGACGTATTCCGCTGGATCAGTCCACCGTCACCGGCACTCGGTGACCCATCCCACGCGCCGCGATCCGCCCGGGGGCCCTCGGTGAGAGCCGCGAGCGAAGGGCCAGGAGGGTGACCAGAGCCAGTGCGGTGCCCACCAGCGGGACCACGAATGCGGCGCTTGCGCCGTGCTCGTCGGCCAGCCGTCCGGCCACCGTCACGGCCGCCGCCTGACCGAGCGCGACGGCGCCCGTCAGCCAGGTGAAGGCCTCCGTACGGGCCGATGCGGGCACCAGCGACTCGACCAGGGTGTAGCCGCCGATCAGGGCCGGAGCGATGCAGAGGCCGACCAGCAGCCCGAGCCCTGCCAGCAGTGCCACGGAGTGCACGGCCCACAGCGCGGATGCGGCCAGCGTCAGCCCGGCGTAACCGAGCACCATCCGGCGCCGCGGCCCGCTCTTCCAGGCGATCGCGCCGCAGGCGATGCCCGCGAGCATGTTGCCGGCCGCGAAGATCCCGTAGAGCAGACCGTTGGCCCCGGGGTTGCCGATCTCCTCGGAGAAGGCGGTCAGTGCGACCTGCATTCCGCCGAAGACCGAGCCGATGCCGAGGAAGGCCACGGCCAGGACGCGTACGCCGGGGATGGACAGGGCGGACGCGTGCTCCACGCGCGCGTGCCCCGCGGCACGGCTCGGCTGGGGCTGCGTACGGCTCTGGGCCGCGAAGAACAGACCGCCGGTGAGCGTCAGCATCGCCTCCGCGATCAGTCCGCCGGCCGGGTGCACACCCGTGCTGAGCGCGGTCGCCAGCACCGGTCCGACGACGAAGGTGAACTCGTCCGTCACGGACTCGAAGGCGGCCGCGGTCGTCATCAGCGGCGAGCCTCCCCCAGAGCCTTCGGCCTGGGAGGTACCCCCACCAAGCTTGGCGGCCCAGCGGGCCCGCACCATCGGGCCGATCTGGGGTACGGAGGCACCCGTCGGAACAGCCGCCGCGAACAGGGCCCACAGGGGAGCGCCCGACAGCGCGAGCGCGGTGAGCGCGGAGACGGAAGCGGTGTGCAGCAGGACGCCGGGCACCAGGACCGCCCGCTGCCCGAAGCGGTCCGCGAGCTTGCCGCTCTGCGGTGCGAACAGCGCCATGGAGACGCCGGTGACGGCGGCCACCACGCCGGCGCTGCTGTACGAGCCGGTGGTGTGCTGCACCAGCAGGACGATGCCGATGGTCAGCATCGCGAAGGGCTGGCGCGCCAGAAAGCCGGGGAGCAGGAATGTCCAGGCGCCGGGGGTGCGCAGAAGCTGCCCGTATCCAGGACGGTTCTTGACCGTGGATGCCACGGTCCGTGCCTTTCTGCCGCCTGGTAGCGCTCCTGAAGTACGCGTCGTACTTGTGGTACGAGACGCACCCGAGCCGCCGAGAGCTGTCCTCTTGCGCTGAACTGCGGTAGATACCGGGGCCGCTGCGAGGGCTCCGCGGCCGCCATACGGTCGCGCCAGCTCTGCGTCAGGCAGAGTTGGTCGATCAGTGTGCCTTCATCGTACAGGGGATCTCGGGATCGTTCCTGGGAAATGGCTCACATTCTCGAAGGTCCGCCTGCGATTAACCGGGTCTTCCCTCGGTGTTTCCTCCCGTCCCCAGCCAGTCGGCCAGCTTTCCGCCCTGTCCGACCGCCCGCAGCCGCCGCTCGGCCGCGTCCCGTACCGGATCGGTCGCCACCACCAGTAGCTCGTCGCCCCGCCGCAGCACAGTGGACGGCAGCGGTACGAAGCTCTTCCCGTCGCGTACGACCAGGGTGACCGCCGCCCCGGCGGGCAGCCGCAGCTCCGCGACCTCCACGCCGTGCATGCGCGACTCCTCCGGGATCGCCACCGACAGCAGATGCCCGCGCAGCCGCTCCAGGGGAGCGGACTCGATGCCCAGGTCGGAGGCGTCGTCCGAGCGGCCGAGGCCCAGCGCCTGCGCCAGCCACGGCAGCGTCGGTCCCTGGACCAGGGTGTAGACGACGACCAGGACGAAGACGATGTTGAAGATCCGGTCGCTGCCCTCGATGCCGGCCACCGTCGGGATGGTCGCGAGAATAATCGGCACGGCTCCGCGCAGCCCCGCCCAGGACATCAGGACCTGCTCGCGCCATGGAATACGGAAGGGCAGCAGGCTGACGAAGACCTCCAGCGGTCGAGCGACCATGGTCAGCACGAGGCCCACGACCACCGCGGTCCAGAAGTCCTCGGTCAGCTCGTGCGGGGTCACCAGCAGGCCGAGCAGGACGAACATGCCGATCTGGGCGATCCAGCCGAGGCCCTCCGCGAAGCCACGGTTCGCGGGCGCGTGCGGCAGCCGGGAGTTCCCGAGCACCACGGCGGCGAGATAGACGGCGAGGAAGCCACTGCCGTGTGCCATGGCGCCGGCGGCGTACGCCACCACCGCGATCGCCATCACGGCGATCGGGTAGAGACCCGACGCGGGCAGCGCCACATGCCGCAGCCCGAAGGCGCCCAGCCAGCCCGCCGCGAGTCCGATGCTCGCGCCGATCGCCAGCTCCAGCGCGATCTTGCCGACCAGGACGTACCAGTCGTCGATCGGTCCGGCCGTGGAGAAGGCCACCACCAGGATGACCACAGGGGCGTCGTTGAAGCCCGACTCGGCCTCCAGCACACCGGTCACCCGGGACGGCAGCGGCACCCTGCGCAGTACGGAGAAGACCGCCGCGGCATCAGTCGATGACACGACCGCACCGATGATCAGCGCCTGCCGCCAGTCGAGCCCGACCAGATAGTGCGCTCCCGCGGCCGTGACGCCCACGCTCACCGCGACGCCGACGGTCGACAGCACGACCGCCGCGGGCAACGCGGGTTTGATCTCCTTCCACTTGGTGCCCAGGCCACCCTCGGCCAGGATCACCACAAGCGCGGCATAGCCGATCACCTGCGTCAGTCGGGCGTCGTCGAACTTGACGTCGAAGATGCCGTCCTGCCCGATGGCGATCCCGATCCCGAGATACAGGAGCAGGCTGGGGAGCCCGCTGCGGGAGGAGATGCGGACCGCCGCCACGGCGATGAGCAGGACCAGCGAGCAGATGAGCAGGAGTTCGTTGAGCTGGTGGACAGTCAGTGGCCGATCCTTCCCCTCGCGCGTACATGCCGGATCGTTCCACCGGCCGGCGACACTTCGTTACCTTACCTAATCTTTAACGTTTCCTTTACTTGGGAGATCGTTTGTTCGGGGGCCGGGTGCTGCCTTTCGGATACCGCGTCCGGGCCCGTCGGACGCTGCGCCTATGGTTGCTCCAGCACTCCAGGACCAGACTGCGCCTCGAAGGACAGCGATGCCCGCCAACACAACCGCCTCTTCCCCCAAGAAGAAGAAGGGGCGACGCGCCCGCCTGCTCGTGATCGTCCTGGTGCTGGCGCTTGTCGCGGGTGTCGGATACGGCACGTGGTGGAGCATCACTACGGTGCGCGCCTCGTTCCCGCAGACCACCGGGACCATCAAGCTCGAAGGCCTCAAGGGTCAGGTCGAGGTCAAGCGCGACGACTACGGAATCCCGCAGATCTACGCGGACAGTGACGAAGACCTGTTCCGCGCCCAGGGGTTCGTCCAGGCGCAGGACCGCTTCTGGGAGATGGACGTACGCCGTCATATGACGGCCGGCCGGCTCTCCGAGATGTTCGGTTCCGGTCAGGTCGAGACCGATTCCTTTCTCCGCACGCTGGGCTGGCGCCGGGTGGCACAGCAGGAGTACGACACCAAGCTCTCGCAGGCCACCAAGAAGTACCTCCAGGCGTACGCGGACGGCGTCAACGCCTATCTCAAGGGTCGCGAGGGCAGGGACCTTTCCGTCGAGTACGCCGCGCTCGAGTTCGAGAACGACTACAAGCCCGAGAAGTGGACGCCCGTCGACTCGGTGGCCTGGCTCAAGGCGATGGCCTGGGACCTGCGCGGCAACATGCAGGAGGAGATCGACCGCTCCCTGCTGACCAGCAGGCTGAGCGAGAAGCAGATCAAGGATCTGTATCCGGCCTATCCGTACGACAGGAACAAGCCGATCGTCGCCGAGGGCGGGGTCAATCCGGCCACCGGCAAGTTCGACCCGGACGCCAAGCCGTCGGACAATTCCGGCAACAGCGGCGGCAACCGTGGCGGCAACAGCGCGCAGGGCGCCGCGCAGGGCCTCAACTCGCAGCTGGCCGCGCTCTCCGAGACCCTGGACACGATCCCGGCCCTGCTGGGTCCCAGCGGCAACGGCATCGGCTCCAACTCCTGGGTCGTCTCCGGCCGGTACACGACGACCAACAAGCCGATGCTGGCCAACGACCCGCACCTCGCGCCGCAGCTGCCCTCCCTCTGGTACCAGATGGGCCTGCACTGCCGCAGCGTCTCGGCCTCCTGCCAGTACGACGTCGCCGGCTACACCTTCTCCGGCATGCCGGGCGTGATCATCGGTCACAACCAGGACATCGCCTGGGGCTTCACCAACCTCGGCGCGGACGTCACCGACCTCTACCTGGAGAAGCTCAGCGGCTACAGCTACCAGGTGGGCAGCGAGGAGAGGCGGCTGACGACCCGCGAGGAGGTCATCAAGGTCGCGGGCGGCTCCGACAGGAAGATCACGGTCCGCTCCACCGAGCACGGCCCGCTGGTCTCCGACCGCAGCGACGAGCTGGAGAAGGTCGGCCAGAAGGCCCCCGTCTCCAACTCCGCCCCGGACCGCGGTGCCGGCTACGGGGTTGCGCTGCAGTGGACCGCCCTGCAGGCCGGCAAGTCCATGGACGCCGTCTTCGCGCTCAACCGCGCCAAGGACTTCGCCACCTTCCGCGCGGCGGCCAAGAACTTCGAGGTCCCCTCGCAGAACCTCGTCTACGCCGACACCAAGGGCCATATCGGCTACCAGGCACCCGGCAAGATCCCGGTGCGTGCGGAGGGCGACGGCACGACGCCGGCGCCCGGCTGGAACCCCAAGTACAAGTGGAAGGGCTACATCCCCTTCGACGAGCTGCCGTACGAACTGGACCCGGAGCGCGGCTACATCGTCACCGCCAACCAAGCCGTGACCGACGCCAAGAAGTATCCGCATCTGATCACCAAGGACTACGGCTACGGCACCCGCAGCCAGCGGATCAACGACCTCATCGAGTTGAAGATCCAGGGCGGCGGGAAGATCTCGACCGAAGACATGCGCACCATGCAGATGGACAACAGCAGCGAGATCGCCAAGCTGCTGACCCCCTACCTGCTGAAGATCGACATCTCGGACCCGTACGTCCGTGAGGCGCAAAAGCTGCTGGAGGGCTGGCGCTACACCCAGGAGCCGGACTCCGGTGCCGCCGCCTACTTCAACGTGGTCTGGCGCAATGTCCTCAAGCTCGCCTTCGGCAACAAGCTGCCCAAGGAGCTGCGGGTCGAGGACGAGTGCCTCAATGTCCGCCCCGCCGACAGCACGGCCCCGGACGACGAGCTCACCAAGCGGGTGCGCGAGTGCGGCCAGCGCGACACCGATTCGGCGCAGCCGGACGGCGGCGACCGCTGGTTCGAGGTCGTACGCAGGATCCTCAAGGACGAGAAGAACGAGTGGTGGCAGTCCCCGGCCAGCCGTACGGACGCCGCCACCGTCACCCGTGACCAGCTGCTGGCCCGGGCCATGGAGGACGCCCGCTGGGAGCTGACGGCCAAGCTCGGCAAGGACGCCACCAGCTGGAGCTGGGGCAGGCTGCACCAGTTGACGCTGAAGAACCAGACGCTCGGCACCGAGGGGCCCGGCTTCCTGCAGTTCGTGCTCAACCGCGGCCCGTGGAACCTGGGCGGCGGCGAGGCGGCCGCCAACGCCACCGGCTGGAACGCGGCGGGCGACTACAGCGTGATCTGGGCGCCCTCGATGCGGATGGTCGTCAACGTCGGCGACTGGGACAAGTCCCGCTGGATCAATCTGACCGGCGCTTCAGGACACGCGTACAGCGCGCACTACATCGACCAGACCGACAAGTGGGCCGACGGCGAGCTCCTCGACTGGGCCTACGGCAAGCAGGCGGTCCAGGCCAGGACCGTCGACACCCTCAAGCTCACTCCCTGACGCTCACCGACCGGGGCGCCTGACGTCACGGTCCTTGAAGCGGATGACGGCCTCGGGTGTGACCACCGCGTGCACGGGGTGGTCGTGCGGCTCCTCAGGGACCCGTGCGACCACCTCGTTCGCGTACAGCAGCACCACCAGCGCCGGGTCGGCACCGGCGGCCGAGAGGCGGCCGAGGACCCGGTCGTACGAGCCGCCGCCGCGGCCGAGCCGCATACCGCGGGCGTCCACCGCGAGCCCGGGAAGGAGCACGGCATCCGCGTCGAGCACGGCGTCCACGCCGAGCCGCTCCCCGTCCGGCTCCAGCAGTCCGCGCCCCGCGCGCACCAGATGCTCCGCGCCCTCGTACACTCCCCAGTCCAGATCGTTGTCCGCCCTGAGGACCGGGAGCAGGACGCGTACGCCCCGCGCGCGCAGCGCGTCGAGCAGCGTGCGCGTTCCGGGCTCGCGCCCGACGGAGACATATGCGGCGACGGTGTGTGCTTCGGTCAATTCCGGGAGATCCAGGGCCAGTCGCGCGAGAACCGCGGCGGCCCGCTCGACGTCCTCACTGGACAGAAGGCTCCGGGCGTCCAGGAGTTCACGCCTTACCGCACTCTTTCCGGACAAGTCACCGCTCATCGGTACTTCACAAACCTCTCGTATACGCCTTTATGAGAAGGAAGTTAACCGGAGGCTCATCTTCAGCCCATAGTCACCGGATAGGGTGATCCTCATGACTCAGTCGCACCCCAGGATCAGCAAGGCTGTCATCCCAGCCGCAGGCCTCGGCACCCGGTTCCTGCCTGCCACGAAGGCCACTCCCAAAGAGATGCTGCCTGTCGTCGACAAGCCTGCGATCCAGTACGTCGTCGAGGAGGCGGTCTCGGCCGGCCTCTCCGACGTGCTCATGATCACGGGCCGCAACAAGCGCCCGCTCGAGGACCACTTCGACCGTAATTACGAGCTGGAGGAGGCGCTCAAGAGCAAGGGCGACGCCGGCCGGCTCGCCAAGGTCCAGGAGTCGAGCGACCTCGCCACCATGCACTATGTCCGCCAGGGCGATCCGCGCGGCCTCGGCCACGCCGTCCTGTGCGCCGAACCGCACGTCGGCGATCAGCCCTTCGCGGTCCTCCTCGGCGACGACCTGATCGACCCGCGCGATCCGCTGCTCGCCCGGATGGTCGAGATCCAGGAGCGTGAGGGCGGCAGCGTCATCGCGCTGATGGAGGTCGACCCCGCGATGATCCACCTGTACGGCTGCGCGGCCGTCGAGCCGACCGCCGAGGGTGACGTCGTCAAGGTCACCGAGCTGGTCGAGAAGCCCGCCGCGTCCGAGGCCCCGAGCAATCTCGCCATCATCGGCCGCTATGTCCTCGACCCCGCCGTCTTCGGCATACTCCGGGAGACCGAGCCGGGCCGCGGCAACGAGATCCAGCTCACCGACGCCCTGGAGAAGCTCGTCGAGGACGAGAAGGTCGGCGGCCCGGTGCACGGCGTGATCTTCAAGGGCCGCCGCTACGACACCGGCGATCGCGGTGACTATCTGCGGGCGATTGTCCGACTCGCGTGCGAACGTGAAGACCTGGGCCCGGAGTTCCGGACCTGGCTTCGCAGTTATGTGACCGAGGAGATGTAACACCGTGAGCAGCACGATCTGGTCGGTGGACGACCACCTGGATGACATCCTCGGCGCGATCCGGCCGCTCGACCCGATCGAGCTGCAGCTGCCGGACGCCCAGGGCTGCGTCCTGGTGGAGGACGTCACCGTGCCGGTCGCGCTGCCACCCTTCGACAACAGCTCCATGGACGGCTACGCGGTCCGCACCGCCGATGTCGCCGGCGCGAGCGAGGAGTTCCCCGCGGTCCTCACGGTGATCGGCGATGTGGCGGCCGGCGGCGGCCCACTGCCCACCGTCGGGCCCGGCGAGGCCGCCCGGATCATGACTGGTGCCCCGCTGCCGCCCGGCGCCGAGACGGTCGTCCCGGTCGAATGGACCGACGGCGGTACGGGCGGGGGAGTGGCCACCACGATGCGCCCGGCGGGCGAGGCCCCCGAGGGCGCGAGCGGTGAGGTCCGCGTCCACCGTCCGGCCGAGGCCGGTGCCCATGTCCGCTCGCGCGGCAGCGACGTCCAGGTGGGTGATCTGGCCCTGGAGGCGGGCACGGTCCTGGGGCCGCCGCAGATCGGCCTGCTCGCCGCGATCGGCCGTGGCACCGTGCGGGTACGGCCCCGCCCGCGCGTGGTCGTGCTCTCCACCGGCAGCGAACTGGTCCAGCCGGGTGAGAAGTTGGGCGAGGGCCAGATCTACGACTCGAACAGCTTCGCCCTGTGCGCCGCCGCTCGCGACGCGGGCGCCCTCTCCTACCGGGTCGGCGCGGTCACCGACGACGCGGAGACGCTGCGCGCCACCATCGAGGACCAGCTGATCCGCGCCGATCTGCTGGTTACCACCGGCGGCGTGAGCGTCGGTGCGTACGACGTGGTGAAGGAAGCACTCTCCTCGGTGGGCGACGAGGACGTGCCGGGCAGCGGTGTCGACTTCCGCAAGCTCGCCATGCAGCCCGGCAAGCCGCAGGGCTTCGGTTCGATCGGCCCCGAGCACACCCCGCTGCTTGCGCTGCCGGGCAATCCCGTCTCCTCGTACGTCTCCTTCGAGCTGTTCGTACGACCCGCGATCCGGGCGCTGATGGGCCTCAAGGACGTGCAGCGCCCGAAGGCGCGTGCCGTACTGAAGGCCGACAAGGCGCTCACCTCGCCCGACGGCAAGCGGCAGTTCCTGCGGGGCAGGTACGACGCCGAGTCGGGCACGGTCTCCCCGGTCGGCGGTTCCGGCTCCCATCTGATCGCGGCCCTCGCCCATGCCGACTGCCTGATCGTCGTTCCGGAAGCGGACACCTCGGTGGAGCCCGGCGCGGATGTGGAAGTGGTCCTCATCGGCTGACCTGCCTACGGTGGCGGTACCGTGTCTGCCCACACAGGCCCCCCAGGGCCCTGACCGGGAGCGCCGCACCGAATGAGTACGCAAGGCAGGCTGACGCACATCGACGAGGCGGGGGCGGCCCGTATGGTCGACGTCTCCGGAAAGGACGTCACCGCGCGCACCGCCCGCGCCAGTGGCCGGGTTCTGGTCTCACCGCAGGTGGTGGAGCTGCTGCGGGGTGAGGGCGTCCCCAAGGGAGATGCCCTGGCCACGGCCCGTATCGCGGGCATCATGGGCGCCAAGCGCACCCCCGATCTGATCCCGCTCTGCCATCCGCTGGCCGTCTCCGGCGTCACGCTGGATCTGTCGGTCGCCGACGACGCGGTGGAGATCACCGCCACGGTGAAGACGACCGACCGTACGGGTGTCGAGATGGAGGCGCTGACGGCGGTCTCGGTCGCCGCGCTGACCGTCGTCGACATGGTCAAGGCAGTCGACAAGGGCGCGGTGATCACCGATGTCCGGGTCGAGGAGAAGACGGGCGGCAAGTCCGGCGACTGGAGCCGGCCATGAGCCCGCGCGCCGGAGAGGTCTACAGCCACAGTCACGGCCCGGAAGCGGGGGCGGAATCGGGAGCGGTCCGGCGGGCCCTGGTCGTCACCGCATCCAACCGCGCCGCGGCCGGGGTGTACGAGGACAAGGGCGGCCCGGTCCTCGCCGAGGGGCTGACGAAACTGGGCTTCGCGGTCGACGGCCCCCGGGTCGTCCCCGACGGTGACCCCGTCGAGCAGGCCCTGCGCGAGGGGGTGGCCGCCGCGTACGACGTCATCCTCACCACCGGCGGCACGGGCATCTCGCCGACCGACGAGACTCCCGAGGTCACCCGCCGCGTCCTCGACCACGAGATCCCCGGCATCCCCGAGGCGATCCGCGCGTACGGACGCGAGAAGGTGCCCACCGCGGCGCTGTCCCGTGGGCTTGCCGGGGTCGCCGGCCACACCCTGATCGTCAACCTGCCGGGGTCCACCGGCGGGGTACATGACGGTATGGCCGTACTGGAGCCGCTGCTGATCCACGCCGTCGACCAGATCCGCGGCGGCGACCACCCCAGACCTGCCGGGAGCTCAAGCTGAACGCCCTCTCCTGGCCGGTGATCCTGGCGGACGGCGATGTGGTCCTCCGTCCCATAAAGGTGCGTGACCAGCGGAGCTGGCGCGAGGTCAACCGGCGCAACCGCGACTGGCTCAGGCCCTGGGAGGCGACCATTCCGCCGCCCGCCCCCGGCGCCCCGCACGCCCAGCGCCCCACCTACCGGCAGATGGTCCGTCATCTGCGCACCGAGGCCAACGCGGGGCGGATGCTGCCCTTCGTCATCGAGTACCAGGGCCATCTGGTGGGCCAGTTGACGGTCGCCGGGATCACCTGGGGCTCGATGTGCTCGGGCCATGTCGGCTACTGGGTGGACCGGGACGTGGCGGGCCGCGGGGTGATGCCGACCGCTGTCGCGCTCGCCGTCGACCACTGTTTCCGTTCGGTGGGGCTGCATCGCATCGAAGTCTGCATTCGGCCCGAGAACGGCCCCAGCCGGCGGGTGGTGGAGAAACTCGGATTCCGTGAAGAGGGGCTGCGCCCGCGTTATCTCCACATCGACGGTGCGTGGCGGGACCATCTGGTGTTCGCGCTGACGGCCGACGAGGTGCCCGAAGGACTGCTCCGCCGCTGGCACCAGGCACGGCCCGGAAGGCCACGGGAAATAAAATAAACGTTCGAAATCGATCGCGGCCGACCATGATGTGATCTGAACAATCGCAAAAAAAGTCCGTGATATCAGCCAGATCGTGCGACACACCGGGCCAATTGGCGGATGCCCTTGCGTAAACCCCTCTACGGTGTGATGCGTGAGCAGCAGCGGCCTCATCTACGCAGTCATCGTCGGGGCCTGGGCCGCCTACTTGGTGCCGATGTGGCTCCGCAGGCAGGACGAGCTCAATGAAGCCCGTCCGACGGAACGCTTCTCCACCGCCATCCGGCTGCTGTCCGGACGCGGTGCGATGGAGCGCCGATACGCCAGGGAGCTGCGGGAGCGCGACGCGGAGCAGGCCGTTCCCGACGTGGACCCGGATGCCCCCACGGACCGTTTGAGTTCCGTGGACGTCCGGGCCTTCGCCGCGCCCCCGGCCCGTACCGAAGCCCGGATGGATGTCCCGGCGTCCCGCAAGGCGCCGGAGCAGGCGGCCAAGGTCCCGGCCCCCGCCCCGCGGCGTCCCCGCCCGAACGGCTCCGCGGCCGAGCGCGCCCGCCGCACCAGGGTTCTGGCCCGCCGCAGACGGACCACCGTCGTCCTCTTCCTCGCCTTCACGCTCGGCGCGATCGTCGCGGCGGTCGGCGGGCTCGGCTTCCTGTGGGCCCCGGCGGCCCCGGCCGTTCTCCTGAGCGCATACATCGTGCATCTGCGCAACCAGGAGCGGCGCCGCTTCGTGTTCACCATGGACCGGCGCCGGGCCGAGGCCGCGGCGCAGCGGCTGCGCGAGAACCGTCCGCGCCGGCACCAGGCCGCGGCTGCGTCCGCCGCCGAGCCGGACGAGGAGCCCGAAGCCGGCCCCGAGCCCGCGTCCGCCGCCGCGCTCTCCCCGCAGGAGGCGGGCCGGCGTGCGCTCGTCGAGCAGACGGACCACGCGGAGTGGGTCGACCAGCAGCGCGAGCGCGGTCCGGCCCGCGGCGACAGCTGGGAGCCGGTCCCGGTCCCCCTGCCGACGTATGTCACCGCGCCGGTGGCCCCGCGGGCGACGAGCGGCGTCGACGTCAGCGATCCGGAGACCTGGAGCGCGGCCCGCTCCTCGACGGCCGAGCCGACCCCGGCACCGCACGCGGAGACGGCCGAGCCGTCGCCCGGTCGGCGTACACCGCAGCCCCGGCGTTCGCGGGAGCGCGGCCGCACCCCGCTGTTCGACCAGTACGCGGACGAGGACCGGCCCCGCGCCGCCAACGAGTGAGCCTGTGACCGGCGCGTTTCCAGCGCGGGAACGGATTTCCAAGCACCCCGAGGGGGATGCTAGAGTTTCACTCGTTGCAAGGGCCTGTGGCGCAGTCTGGTAGCGCACCTCGTTCGCATCGAGGGGGTCTGGGGTTCAAATCCCCACAGGTCCACAACAACTGACGAAGTCCCGTCCGGTCATCACGACCGGGCGGGACTTCGTCGTTTTGCGCATGCCGTTCCGACCGGCCGGGCTTTTAATGCTGAATGTCCGATTCCAGCTCCTGTCGGGAGAGACGCATGTCGATGGTCGAGCCACCCCCGCAGACCTCCCGTGCGTCCGAACCCGTGCCCCGCAAAGGGCTGCTGCGCAGGCTCGGTGAATGGTGCGCCCGCCACTGCGTGATCGTCATCGTCATCTGGCTGGTCGCGCTTGCCGGTCTTCAGGTGCTGCATCGCACATATGGCGGCGAGTACTCCGACAACTTCTCGCTGTCCGACGTGCAGTCGACCGAGGGGCTTGACGTACTGAAGGAGCACGAGCCGTCCGCGGGCGGCTACAGCAGCCAGATCGTGCTGAACGACACCGCCAAGCCGCTCACCGACCTCAGCTCGCAGGTGTCCACGGTGGTCGCGAATCTGCAGAAGCTGCCGGATGTGATCTCGGTGCAGAATCCGCTGCCTCCCCCCGGATCCACTCCACCGGCGCAGCCGTCCGGGCAGGACGTCGGTCCGCTCTCCTCGGACGGCAAGACCGCGTACATCACCATCACTTTCGACAAGCAGCCCTCCCTCCTGGAGGACTCGTATCTCGACGGGGTGGACACGGCCGTCCAGCCGCTGCGGTCCGCCGGAGTGGATGTGGAGTACGGCGGTTCACTGGGTGAGCTTGCCCGTCCCGAGGCCGACGACCGGGTCAGTGAGCTGATCGGTTTCGCGGTGGCGATCGTGGTGCTGCTGATCGGCTTCGGCAGTGTGATCGCGGCCGGACTGCCGCTGCTGACCGCGCTGATCAGCGTGATCTGCGGGCTCGCCGTCCTCGGGCTGATCGCCGCCGCCTTCACCTTCGCCACGGTCTCGCCGACGCTGGCCACCATGATCGGCCTCGGCGTGGGCATCGACTACGCGCTGTTCCTGATCACCCGGCACCGGCAGAACCTCATCGACCGCGCCGACCCGGTGAGCGGGGCCGGCCGGGCGGTGGCCACCAGCGGCCGGGCGGTGCTCGTCTCCGGCTGCACGGTCATCATCGCCCTGTGCGGCCTCTGGGTCTCCGGGATCAGTTTCATCGGCAAACTCGGCGTGGCCGCCGCCGTCACCGTGGTCACGGCGGTCATCGGCGCGCTCACGCTGGTGCCCGCGATGCTGGGGCTGGCCGGCAGGCACATCGACAAGTACCACGTGCGAAAGCCGATCGCGGAGACGGACGCGGAGCCCGGCGCCGAGGCGCACGGAACCTGGCACCGGTACGCGATGCGTGTCGAGCGCCGCCCGTGGTGGTTCCTGACCGGCGGGGTGGTGGTCCTGGCCGTGCTTGCCATTCCACTCTTCTCCATCCAGCTCGGCCATATCGGGGACGGTGCGGACCCGAAGTCCTTCACGGACCGGCGTGCCTTCGATCTGATGTCCAGCGCGTTCGGACCCGGATCCAACGGCCCGTTGACCCTTGTCATCGACCAGACCTCGGTGCCGTCGGCCGACCGGGCGGCGCTCTCCTCGCAGGCCCAGAAGGCGCTCACCAATGTGCCCGGGGCCGCCGTGATCACTCCGCTGAAGCCGACCCAGGACGGCGATGTCCTGGTCGCGACCGCGTACTCGAAGCAGGCGCCGCAGGACGAGGACACCACGCAGCTGGTGAACCGGCTGGTGGACACCACCCTGCCGGACGCCGTATCGGGCACCGCCGCGAAGGGCTACGTCACGGGCACGACGGCCGCGCAGGTCGACTTCCTGGACATCGTCTCCGAGCGGCTGCCCCTGATCATCCTGGTCGTGGTCGGCCTCGCCTTCATCATCATCCTGATCGTCTTCCGCGGAGTGCTGGTCGCGGTCAAGGCGGCCGTGTTGAACGTCCTTTCCATCGCGGCCTCGTACGGAGTCGTGGTCGCCGTCTTCCAGTGGGGCTGGGGAGGCCCGGCGCTGGGGGTGTCGGGGGACGTGCCGATCGAGAGCTATGTGCCGATGATGATGTTCGCGATCGTCTTCGGTCTGAGCATGGACTACGAGATCTTCCTGCTCTCCCGCGTCCGTGAGGCGTGGCTGCGCACGGGCGACTCCAAGGCAAGCGTCGCGCACGCGCTGGAGATCACCGCGCGGGTCATCACCTGCGCCGCGCTGATCATGGTCAGCGTCTTCGCCGCGTTCCTCATCAGCGACAACATCGTGGTGAAGATGCTGGGTCTGGGCCTCGCGGTGAGTGTGCTGATCGACGCGACCGTGGTGCGGCTGCTCCTGGTCCCGGCGGTGATGACGCTGCTCGGGCCGGCGGCGTGGTGGATGCCGCGGTGGCTGGACCGGATCCTGCCGCATGTGGACGCGGAGGGCGAAAACGAGCCGGAGGCGGCCGCGGCGGGCGCCGGGACCGGCGGGAGCTGAGCGCCCCCGCCGGCCGTCCGGGCTCAGGACACCTGCGCCTTGTCGTACACCGACTTGGCGTCATTGCCGAAGTACGGGCCGAACATCCGGTTCGGCAGGAAGACGTAGCCGAAGCTGTTCACCGAAGCCTGAAGACCCATTCCGGTGGTCTCACTGAACGAGGTGAACCAGGGGCCACCGCTGGAGCCGCCCGTCATGTTGCAGCCCAGGCTGTGGTCCTGCGAGAAGAGGAAGTCCTTGGAGGAGTTCCCGCTGCAGTAGATGAGCTTGGTGCCGTCGTACGGAGAGGCCGCGGGGAAGCCGAAGGCGTACATCGGCTTGTTGTAGCCGCCGTTGAAGCTCAGGCCCTGCCCGCCGACGGTCGCGGCGAGGGTCTTGCCGCCCAGCGGGGCGACGACCGCGGCGCCGACGTCGTAATTGATGTCCTCACTCGCCACCCACTGGGTGGTCGAGAAGGTCTTGGTGGCGGACCACTGCCCGTACGGGGCCTGGCCGTTGTTGTAGCCGGGCACGAAGACCCAGTTGGTGTGCCAGCTGCCCTGGTACTTCACGCAGTGGCCCGCGGTGATCACCGTGCTGCCGTTCTGGCTGGTGACCGAGTCGCCGGAGCAGGAAGCCGTACGTCCCTGGAAGGTGAAGAACACCCGGCCGGAGGTTTTGACCACCGCGCCGCCGCCCGTCCAGGGGCCGCCCGGCTGCGGAAAGGCCATCGGCCCTACGGCAGTTGAGGATGCCACGGTCGGGGCGACAACCGTCTCCTTGCCGCCCGGGCTCGGTGCCTTGACGGAGCCGGGGGCGACCCGGAGCACATCGAGCGGGGTGGCGCTGCGCATCCGTTCAGCGGTCCAGAAGCCCTTCGTGTGCTGCTGCTTGAAGACCGTCGGGGTGGGGGAGGGGGCCGGGGCGGCGCTTGCGGCGGTGGCCGACGGTGCGCCGGCGAGCAGGGTACCGACAGCCAACAGGATTCCTGCGGCGGTGCGATGGCGTCTCACGCATGTCTCCTTCTGCCGTGCCCGCGCGTGGTGTCGCGCGGGCAGGGTGGGGGATGAGGCGGTGCGGATCGGCTTGCACGTGCGTGAGGCAGAGTGCCACGGGAATCTTGGTTATGTCAGGGGCGCGACAAGAGCTTGGCGAAGCAGCGGCTGTCGTCGAACTCGCGGTAGTGGCCGAATTTCCGCGCACAGAGCTCATAACCGCTGGACAGGTAGAGGGCGATCGCCTCGGGCTGCTTCGTGCCGGTCTCCAGAACCATCCGGGTCCGGCCGGCCGCGCGGGCGTCGTCCTCCAGGGCCGCGAGGATGCGCCGGGCGAGACCCTGGCCGCGCGCCTCGCGGATCACGTACATGCGCTTGAGCTCGGCGTCTCCGTCGCTGTAGCCCTCATCGTTCTCCTCGTGCGAACGCCAGCCGCCGGAGGCGACCGGGTGACCGTCGTCGTACACGAGGAGGTAGAGACCGTTCGGCGGCTCGAACATCGATGCGTCGAGCGGCGTGACATCGCCGTCGTCGCTGTAGCGCTCGGCGTACTCGAGCTGCACCTGGTCATTGAGCTTGACGGCATCGGGGTGGTCGAAAGGCATGGGTCTCACATCCATGCCCACGAGCGTACGTGTAGGCCACACCGGGATGCCGCGGTGGTCGCTCGGTAGGGTGCCGGGATGCTCACCGTGACTAGCGTGAATGTGAACGGGCTGCGCGCCGCCGCCAAGAAGGGCTTTGTTCCGTGGCTGGCCGGCACCGCCGCCGACGTCATCTGCCTGCAGGAGGTACGGGCCGAGGCGCACCAGCTCCCGGACGAGGTCCGCGAGCCCGAGGGCTGGCACACGGTGCACGCCCCCGCCCTGGCGAAGGGCCGCGCGGGCGTCTCCCTCTACACGCGGCGCGAACCCGACCGGGTGCGGATCGGCTTCGGGTCGAGCGAGTTCGACGCGAGCGGGCGGTACGTCGAGGCGGACCTGCCCGGTGTCACGGTCGCGAGCCTGTATCTGCCGTCGGGCGACGTGGGCACGGACAAGCAGGACGAGAAGATGCGGTTCATGGGCGAGTTCCTGCCGTATCTGCGCGAGCTCAAGGCGAAGTCCGCGGCGGACGGGCGCGAGGTGGTGGTGTGCGGCGACTGGAACATCGCGCACCGCGAGGCGGACCTCAAGAACTGGAAGGGCAACAGGAAGAACTCCGGCTTCCTGCCCGAGGAGCGGGAGTGGCTCGGCCAGGTCTTCGAGGAGTACGTGGATGTGATGCGGGCGCTGCACCCGGAGGCGGAGGGGCCGTACTCGTGGTGGTCGTACCGCGGGCGGGCCTTCGACAACGACAGCGGATGGCGCATCGATTACCAGGTCGCGACGGCGGGTCTGGCGCGGCGCGCGGTGAAGGCGTGGGTGGAGCGGGCCGCGACGCACGGGGAGCGGTGGAGCGACCATGCGCCGGTGACGGCGGTCTACGACCTCAAGTGAGGGCCCCACGCGCGAAAGGCGCACCCGGCGTCCCGGGTGCGCCTCGTTCACGCCCTCGCACAGCGCAGCGTCAGGCGTCGTAGTCCAGGTTGAACCTGTCCTGCGCTTCCTGCATGGCTTCGTCGTCGGACTTGTCCTGCTCCCGGCCCGGCTTCCGCGCCTTCGAAGCCCGCTCCGGCGCCTCGTCCCGCGCGCCGCTCGCGGCCTGCTCCGCCCGCTCCTTGAGCTGCTGAGCCTTGTACGCGAACTGGTCCCTGATGCCCATGTGTTTCACTCCTAGCGGGGTGTAGAGATGTGGGCCTCGACCAGACTGGCATGCGCCGACATACCGCGCATTTTGATCAATTACGCTCCGTGCGCGCCGCCTCGTCCGCCGCGCCGCCCGCCCCGACAAGCCCCTTCGGGACCCCCTCGAGTCGCGGCGCGAAACGCCGCATCTCCCGCTGTCCCACGATCCCGATGAGCGACGGCAGATACCCCCGCACCGACTGCATCCCGCGCAGCCACCACTGCCCGTACACATGCGAGGACCGCCGTTCGACCCCGGCCACCAGGCGGTCCACCGCCGGGCCGAGCGGATACGTCTTGTTCGACGGCCACGGCAGCCGCTGCCGCAGCTCCCGCATCACGTCGTCCTGGTCCGCGCCCCGCACCAGATCCGTGTCCGTCCAGGACAGATAGCCGACACCGACCCCGACGCCCCGGTAGCCGACCTCCGCCCGCAGGCTGTGCGCGAAGGCCTCGACGCCCGACTTGGACGCGCAGTACGCCGTCATCATCGGCGCCGGGGTGATCGCGGCCAGCGACGCGATCTGCAGGAAGTACCCCCGGCTCTCCACCAGGACCGGCAGGAACGCCCGCCCGGTCACCGCGCTGCCGATCAGGTTGACCTCGATCACCCGGCGCCACGACACCGGATCCGAGTCCATGAAGGGACCGCCCGACGCCACGCCCGCGTTCGCGACGACGATGTCGACCTTGCCGAAGCGCTCCTTGACCTCTTGCGCGACCCGCGCCATCGCCTCGTGGTCGGTGACGTCCGCGTACCAGTGGTCGCTCTCGGTGTGCAGCCGCTCCGAGACCTTCTTCAGTTCGTCCGGCTCCAGGCCCACGAGCGCCACCTTCGCGCCGCGCGCCGACAGTTTGCGGGCCAGCAGCTCGCCCACGCCTCGTGCCGCGCCGGTGACGACCGCGACCTGTCCCTCCAGGCTGGTCCTGCTCATGCGGCCTCCTCCTTCGCGTTCAGATACGTGTCCGCCAGTTCGCGGATCTTCGCGGTGACGGCCTCGGGAGCCTCCACCGGTGTCATATGGCCCATCCCGGCGAGCTCCACGAGCTCCAGGCACCGGGGCAGGGCGTCGGCGATTCGCCGGGCGTGCACCAGGGGGGTCAGCCGGTCGGCCGTGCCCGCCACCACGATCGTGGGCACCATCAACTCCCGTACGCCCGCGTCGAGATCGAGCTCCGCGAGCACACGTGCCCAGGCCACCCGGGACGCCCTCGGGCAGGCGTGCACGATACGGGCGCACTCCGCGACCCGTTCCGGCGCCGAACCGGGGCCCATCGTCGCGTACTTGAGGATCCGTTTGGAGACCGGCGTCACCGGCCCGAGCGGCGCCCGTGACCCGAGCACCGCACGGGTGATCCGGCTCCGCAGCCGTCCGGCGCGCATCGGCAGCACCAGCGACTCGTCGATCAGTCGCGAACTGCCCGTGCTGCACAGCAGTACCGCGGCCGCGTGCTCGGCGAAGGCGGCTCGCCCGGACGCGGCCATGAGTGTCATCCCGCCCATGGAGTGCCCGGCGAGTACGGCCTTCTCGCCCGGAGCCAGGACCGCCCCGAGCACGGCCACCAGGTCGTCGGCGAGTACGCCGGTACCGGCTCCGGCGGCCGCGGTGTGCCCGTGACCGCGCTGGTCGTAGACGACGACGCGGTGATCGGTGGCCAACTCCCGTATCTGGGCGGCCCAGAACTCCGTCGAGCAGGTCCAGCCGTGCGCCAGCACGACGGCGGGCGCACCGTCTGGGCCGTGCACCTCGACATGGACCGGCGATCCGTCCGCGGAGACGGCGGTGAGTGTCCGGCTCATGACGGTCCGGTTCATGACGCGACGTCCACGGATTCGGCGGCCGCGGCGGACTTGGCGAGCACCCGTACGACCTCGTACTCCGTCAGATCCACCCGCCGCGTCTCCCGCCGGAACTCGCCCGTCGTCCCCGGCCACAGCGTGGTGTTACGCCCGTTCGCGTCCAGGTACCAGCTGTTGCAGCCGCCGGACTTCCACACCGTCCGCTCCATCCGCTCCTGCACCCGCCGGTTCCACGCACCCACCGCGGACGGCCGGGCCGCCAGCGCCGCGCGCCCGCCGAGCACCGTGAGCCGGCGCATGTAGTCGGCCATGTAGTTCAGCTGCGACTCGATCATAAGGATCATCGAGGAGTTCCCGAGGCCCGTGTTGGCGCCGATGATCGTCATCCAATTGGGGAAACCGGCGGCGGTGGCGCCGCGGAGCGACTGCATCCCGTCCTTCCAGGACTCGGCCAGCGTGATCCCGTCGGCGCCGACCACGCGCTCGGCGATCGGCAGGTCGGTCACATGGAATCCCGTACCGAAGATGATCGCGTCGACCTCTGTCTCCGTACCGTCGGCCGCGACAACCGTCGATCCGCGTACCTCGCTCAGCCCCGAGGCGACGATGTCCACATTGGGCTGCGCGAGCGCCGGGTAGTAGTCGCTCGACAGCAGGATCCGCTTGCAGCCGATGCGGTACGAGGGGGTCAACCGGGCCCGCAGCGCGGGGTCCTTGATGGACTTGGCGATATTGGCCTTGGCGAGCGACTCGATGAGCCCGAGCTCGTTCGGCCGCTTGGTGAAGGCGCTGACCTGCAGCTCCCTGATTCCCCACAGCAGCCCTCGGCGCGCGCTCCCGGTGAAGGGCAGCTGCCGGTGCAGCCAGCGCTCGACCCCGGTGATCTTCCGGTCCATCCGCGGCAGCACCCACGGCGGCGTCCGCTGGAACAGCGTCAGCTTCGCGGCCTGCGGCTGGATCGCGGGCACGATCTGGATCGCGGACGCCCCGGTCCCGATCATCGCGACGCGCTTGCCGCGCAGGTCGTAGTCGTGGTCCCAGCGGGAGGAGTGGAAGACCTTGCCGGCGAAGTCGGCCAGACCCGGAATCTCGGGCGTCTTCGGGTCGGAGAGGGGCCCGGTCGCCGAGACGACCACATCGGCGGTCATCGTCCCCTTGGAGGTCTCGATCTCCCAGCGGAGCTCGTCGCCGTCCCAGCGCATCATCAGCACCTCATGGTCGAGGCGGATGTGGGAGCGCAGCCGGAAGGTGTCGGCGACACGCTCCAGGTACGCGCGGATGTGCTCCTGCCCGGAGAAGGTGCGCGGCCAGTCGGGGTTGGGCGCGAAGGAGAAGGAGTAGAGGTGCGAGGGCACGTCGCAGGCGCACCCGGGATAGCTGTTGTCCCGCCAGGTCCCGCCGACCGAGCCCGCCCGTTCCAGGACGACGAAGTCGGTGATCCCTTCGCGGCGCAGCCGGACCGCCGCCCCCAGGCCACCGAATCCGGATCCGATCACCGCCACCCGTACGTGCTCGCGCTGGCCCATGCCGCCGCCTCCCGCTGAAGGTCACCACCCTGCCAGCAATCACTGGCACAGTTGGGAGGGTAAGGCAGCGGCATATCTCGCGGTAGGGGTGGGACCCGACAAGTTACCGGCGGTACAACATAGGCTTCCCCTGTGGCTGACGTACGCGAGTACCGCATGGAGGAGCTGGCCAAGGAGGCCGGCATCACGGTGCGCACGTTGCGCTTCTACCGCGAACGGGGGCTGATACAGCCGCCCCGCCGCGAGGGCCGCATCGCCTGGTACGACGAGCACCACCTCGCCAGGCTCCGTACGATCGCGGCGCTGCTGGAGCGCGGCCACACGCTGAACGGCATCGCGGACCTGGCCACGGCGTTCGAGAGCGGCCGGGACGTCGGCGAGGTGCTCGGCCTGGGCGAGCCGACCGAGGAGACCCCGGTCCGGCTCAGCCCGGAGGAACTGGCCGACTACTTCGAGGGCGAGGTCACTCCCGAGAATCTGGCCGCCGCGCTGGACCTCGGCTATCTGGCGACCGACGGCGACGAGATCGTCCACATCAGCCGCCGTCTGCTGGATGTCTCGGCCGCGCTGGTACGCGAGGGAGTTCCGCTCGCGGCGGTCCTGGACGCCGCCCGCCGGGTCCGCTCCCACGCGGACGCGCTGGCGGACCTGTTCGTCGAGGTGCTGAGCGCCCACACCCCGGAGGGCGAGGTGGAGCGACTGCGCCCGCTGGCGAAGAGCGTGGTCGAGGCGGAACTGTCGATGGCGCTGGACCGGCGACTGCGTAGGTGAGCCGGTGGCGGCCCCTCCAGCCCGCGCCCCTCCGGCCCGCGCCTCTCAAGCCCGCGCCCCTTCAAGGCCCCCGCGGCGGAAGCTTCGGCCTGCGCAGGTCCGGGGCGTCGGAGTAGTCCGGGGGCATCGCCGCCGGGTGGGTCTTCAGCAGGTCCAGGGCCAGTTGGATCGCGTCGTCCAGCTGGACGTGGCGGCCCTCCGCCCAGTCCAGAGGGGTGCGCAGGGCATCCAGGTCCGGGTCGACGCCGTGGTTCTCGATGCCCCAGCCGTACGCGTCGAACCAGGCCGCGTTCATCGGGACCGTGATCACCGTGCCGTCGCCGAGCCGGTGGCGGCCCGTCATGCCCACCACCCCGCCCCAGGTCCGGCTGCCCACCACCGGGCCCAGGCCCAGCAGTTTGAACGCCGCCGTGATCATGTCGCCGTCCGACGACGTCGCCTCGTCCGCCAGTGCGACCACCGGACCGCGTGGCGCGTTCGAGGCGTACGAGACGGGCTGGGCGTTCCGTGTCAGGTCCCAGCCGATGATCTTCCGGGTCAGGCTCTCCACCACCAGCTCGCTGATGTGGCCGCCCGCGTTGCCCCGTACGTCGACGATCAGCGCCGGGCGTGACATCTCCCTGCGCAGATCGCGGTTGAACTGCGCCCAGCCCGAGCCGCCCATGTCCGGGATGTGGAGGTAGCCGCATTTCCCGCCGCTCAACTCCAGGACCACCTCGCGGCGTTTGGCCACCCAGTCCTGGTATCGCAGCGGCCGCTCGTCCACCAGCGGGACGATCGCCACCCGCCGCGGGGGACCCTCGCCCTCCGGGGGACGGAAGGTCAGCTCGACCGTTGTGCCGCCCGCCGCCGAGAGCATCGGGTAGGGGCCCGTCACCGGATCGACCGGGCGGCCGTCGACATGGGTGAGGACCGCGCCTTCGCGGATGCCCGTACCGGCCAGGGGCGAGCGGGCCTTGGAGTCCGAGGAGTCGCCGGGGAGGATGCGTTTGACCACCCAACTGCCGTCCCGGCAGACCAGGTTCGCGCCCAGCAGCCCCATCGCCCGCTGGTAGTGCGGCGGCCCTTCGTTGCGCCGCGCGGCCGTCACGTACGCGTGCGAGGTGCCCAGCTCGCCCATCACCTCGCGCAGCAGGTCCGCGAACTCGTCCGGCGACGCGACCCGTTCGACCAGCGGGCGGTACTGGTCGAGCACCGCGTCCCAGTCGATGCCGCACATCCCCGGCTCCCAGAAGAACGCGCGGACGATACGGCCCGCCTCCCCGTACGCCTGGCGCCACTGGGACGCCGGATCCACCTCGTGCATGATCCGGCGCAGGTCCAGATAGACCGTCGAGTCGCTGTCGCCGGACTCGGTCGCCGGGACCGCGCGCAGCTCCCCGTCGTCCATGACCACCAGCCGGCTGCCGTCGCCGCTGACCGCGAACCAGTCGAGATGGCCGACCAGTTCGGTCTTGCGGGCCTTGGTGATGTCGAAGTGCTCCAGCGTGGGGCGGTGCGAGGGGTCCGCCGGATTGGCGAAAGTCTCGCCGAGCGCCCCGGAGATCGGCCAGCGCAGCCAGACGAGTCCGCCGCCGCTCACGGGGTGCAGAGCCGAGTACTTGGAGGCCGCCACGGGGAACGGTGTCACCCGGCTCTCAAGGCCCTCCACCTCGACCGTCACCGTCCCTTCCGCGACCCCTTCCCCCGGCTCGTCCAGCGGATCGAGCCCGCCCGCCGCGGGCCGCCCGTCCGGCAGCAGCGCGAACGGCGAGGGAGTCGCCGACGACAGCGGTACGAGATAGGGGCGGCAGCCCAGCGGGAAGGACAGGTCGCCGGTGTGCACGTCGTACACCGGGTCGAAGCCCCGCCAGGAGAGGAAGGCGAGATAGCGGCCGTCCCGCGTGAAGACCGGATTCTCGTCCTCGAAGCGGCCGTTGGTGACATCGATGATCGTGCGGTCCTTGATCCGGGCCATCTTGATCTGCCGCAGCGAGCGGCCGATGCCCGGCTGGGACCAGGTCAGCCAGTGCCCGTCGGGCGAGAAGGCGAGATCGCGGACCGGTCCGTTGATGGAGCGGATCAGTTCGGTCACTTCCCCTCCGTCAGAGCCTTCGGCCCGGGAGGTGCCCTCAGCCTCCTCGGCCGCGTCGATCAGCAGCAGGCGCCCGTCGTGCGAGGCGATCGCGAGCCGTTCCCCATCAGGGTCCGACACCATCTCCTGGACGCGGCCCAGTTCCCCGGCGGCCAGCCGCCGGGGCTCCCGGTCGCCGCTCGCCCTCGGCAGGTACGCGATCTCGACGGCGTCCTCGCCCTCCGCGTCCGTGACATAGGCGACCTGGCCGCCGGTGCCGAGCATCTCCGGCATCCGGACCCGTACGCCCGCGGTGTCCGTGATCGCGCGCGCGGGCCCGTCGCGGTGCGTGAGCCAGTACAGACTGCCGCGCACGGTGACGGCGCTCGCCCGTCCCGTCGTGTCCACCGAGATCGAGTCGACGTGGCTGGCGGCCGGGACCTGATAGGTCCGCCGTCCGGCGCGCGGTCCGCCGAGCCGTACCTCCAGCTTGCGCGGCCGGGCGTCCGGCACGGTCAGATCGTCGACGATCCACAGGTCGCCCGCGCACTGGTAGACCACCCTGCGACCGTCGCTCGAGGCGTGCCTGGCATAGAAGGCGTCATGGTCGCTGTGGCGCTGGAGACCGGTCCCGTCGGGCAGACAGGAGTACAGATTGCCCACGCCCTCGTGGTCGGAGAGGAACGCGATACGTCCCGAGACGAACATCGGGCAGTCCAGATGCCCCTCCAGATCGGCGAGCAGCCGCTCCCCGTGCAGCCAGAGCCGTCCCGTGGCCCCGCCCCGGTAGCGCTTCCACGCGGCCGGTTCGTGCGGCGGCTTGCCGGTGAGCAGCAGTGTGCGGTGCTCACCGTCGATGTCGGCGACCTGGATGTCGGAGGCCGGGCCCCAGGGCAGCCGCTTGCCGGGGGAGCCGTCGGTGGCCACCTTGTAGCCCCAGGAGAAGTACGAGAAGGGCTGGCCGTGGGAGGAGACGGCGAGGATGTTGCCGTCCGGGTCCCAGCCGCAGACCCGGGTGTCGGTCGAGCCCCAGTAGCTGAGCCGCCGCGCGGGCCCGCCGGAGACCGGTACCAGATGGATCTCCGGGTCGAGGCTGCGCCAGGTCGTGTACGCGATCTGGCTGCCGTCGGGGGAGAAGCGTGGATGGCCGACCCGCGTCCGGTCGACGGTGAGGCGCCAGCCGCGTCCGGGCCTGTGCCCGGCCGGTACCAGGGGGGCGATCCAGAGATCGTCCTCGGCGGCGAAGCACAGCAAGTCGTCGTGCAGATGCGGGAAACGGAGATACGCGAGGTCGTCACTCACCCCCCAATGCTTTCCGCGCCATGGAGGTGGGGCAACTTGTGGGGCGGGGTGAATCCGCGTGGTGACCCAGGACACAAGCGAAACGGTTTCGTTTCGCGGACGGTCTGGGTTACGGTCGTGGTGTACGAAACCGTTTCGTTCGGATGTGACAGTTCGGATGTGACAGTTCGGATGTGACAGTTCGGATGTGACAGTTCGGATGGGAAAGGAGGTCGACATGACACAGCGCAGCCGGCTCACGCCCGAGCGCGAGGCAGAGCTGTACGAAGCCGTGCTCGACCTGCTGCGGGAGGTCGGCTACGACGCCCTGACGATGGACGCCGTCGCCGCCCGTACCCGGTCCAGCAAAGCCACGCTCTACCGCCAGTGGCGGAGCAAGCCGGAACTGGTCGTCAAGGCGCTGCGGCACAACCAGCCGGTGAGCGTCGCCGACATCGACACCGGCACGCTGCGTGGCGACTTCCACGCCATGCTGGAGCGCACCGACGACTGTCAGATGGAGAAGGACTCCGCGCTGATGCGGGGTCTGGCCCAGGCCGTTCATGGCAACCCGGATCTCCACCGCGCCCTGCGCGAGCTGCTGATCGAGCCCGAGATCACCGGACTCGACACGCTGCTGCGGCGGGCCGTGGAAAGGGGTGAGGTCAGCGTGGACAACCGCGCGATCGACTTCGTCCCGCACATGCTGATCGGCGCCTTCGTCGGCCGGCAGCTGATCGAGGACCGGACTCCCGATCCGGCCTTCCTCAAGCAATATGTCGACGCTGTGGTCCTCCCCGCCCTCGGCGTCTGACGCACCGACCTCCCCGCACGACCCCGCACCACCCAGCAGCACCCTGACGCGCGCCGCTCTCGTCGTCGGGCCGGCTCCCCATGCCCTGTTCACCTCACACACGGGAGTACGCCCTCGTGGCCACGTTCCTCTACAAACTCGGGCGGTCCGCCTTCCGGCGCCGCCGCCTCGTCGCCCTGCTGTGGGTGGCGCTTCTGGTGCTCGCCGGGGTCGGCGCGGCCTCCGCGTCCACCGCTGCCTCGTCGTCCTTCTCGATGCCGGGAACGGAGGCGCAAAAGGCCTTCGACCTGCTGGAGGAGCGCTTCCCCGGGGCCAGCCCCGACGGCGCGACCGCGCGGGTCGTCTTCAAGGCGCCCGACGGCCGCAAGATGACCGAACCGGCCAACAAGGCCGTGGTGAACAAGGCGGTCTCCGCGCTGAAGGCCGGTTCCGACCAGGTCGCCTCCGTCACCGACCCGTTCGCCGCGAAGGCCGTCTCCAAGGACGGCGATACGGCCTACATATCGGTCACGTACAAGGTCAGCGGGATGGAGCTCAGCGACAAGACCCGCGAGGCGCTGAAGGAGACCGGCACCCAGGCGCGCGAGAGCGGGCTGACCGTGGAGATCGGCGGCGACGCGCTGCAGGCCGCCCCGGAGACCGGGTCGGGCGAGATCATCGGTGTCTCCATCGCCGCAGTCGTCCTCGTCATCACCTTCGGCTCACTGGTCGCCGCCGGACTGCCGCTGCTCACCGCGATCATCGGCGTCGGCATCGGGATCTCCACGATCACCGCGCTGGCGAACGTCCTCGACCTGGGCTCCACCACCTCGACGCTCGCGACGATGATCGGCCTCGCGGTCGGCATCGACTACGCGCTCTTCATCGTCTCCCGCTACCGCGCGGAGCTCGCCGAGGGCCGCGAACGCGAGGACGCGGCAGGGCGGGCCGTCGGCACGGCGGGTTCCGCGGTCGTCTTCGCGGGCCTGACCGTGGTCATCGCGCTCGTCGGCCTCGCCGTCGTCAACATCCCGATGCTCACCAAGATGGGCTTCGCGGCCGCCGGCACGGTCGTGATCGCGGTCCTGATCGCACTCACCCTGATACCCGCGCTGCTCGGCTTCGCCGGCAGGCGGGTGCTCGGCCGCAAGGTCCGCAAGGGCAAGGAGACGAGCGACAAGCCGAACATGGGCACCCGCTGGTCCCGCTTCGTCCTGCGCCGCCCGGTCACCGTGCTGCTCGCCGGTGTGGTGGGCCTGGGCGCGATGGCCATACCGGCATCCTCGCTGGAGTTGGGCCTGCCCGACGACGGCTCGCAGCCGGTCAGCACCACGCAGCGCAAGGCGTACGACCTGCTGTCCGACAGCTTCGGTCCTGGTTTCAACGGCCCGCTGCTGGTCGTCGTCGACGGCGACAAGAGCGCGGCCGACCGCACGGTCAAGGACATCAAGGGCCTCGACGGCGTCGTGGCCGTCACCCCGCCGACCCTCAACAAGTCCGGCGACACGTCGATGATCACGGTCATTCCGAAGGACAGGCCGTCCTCGGCCGAGACCGAGGACCTCGTCCACTCGATCCGGGACGGGAGTGGCGACGACGTGCTGGTCACCGGCGCGACGGCGATGAACATCGACTTCTCGCAGAGGATGAACGACGCGCTGCTGCCCTATCTCGCGCTCGTCGTCGGACTCGCCTTCCTGCTGCTGATGGTGGTCTTCCGCTCGGTCCTGGTCCCGCTGAAGGCGGCCCTCGGCTTCCTGCTCTCGGTCGTCGCGGCACTTGGCGCGGTCGTCGCCGTCTTCCAGTGGGGCTGGCTCGGCTCGCTGTTCGGCGTGGAGCAGACCGGCCCGATCATGTCGATGATGCCGATCTTCATGGTGGGCGTCGTCTTCGGTCTCGCCATGGACTACGAGGTCTTCCTGGTCACGCGCATGCGTGAGGCGTTCGTCCACGGCCAGCGGCCCGGCGAGGCGATCGTCACCGGCTTCAATCACGGGGCGCGTGTGGTCACGGCGGCGGCCGTCATCATGATCGCGGTCTTCTCCGGCTTCATCGGCTCCAGCGACCAGATGATCAAGATGATCGGCTTCGGCCTCGCGATCGCGGTCTTCTTCGACGCCTTCGTGGTCCGGATGGCGATCGTGCCGGCGGTCCTCGCGCTGCTCGGCCACAAGGCGTGGTGGCTGCCGCGCTGGCTGGACCGGGCGCTGCCGAATGTGGACGTCGAGGGCGAGAAGCTGCACAAGGAACTCGCCGGCAGTCCCGAGGACCCGGACGAGGAGCGCGAGCTGGTACGCGTTTAGCTGCAGGGCTCCGGGGACGTCGCCAACCAAGGGGCGCGGCGTAGCCGCTCCAGTGGAGCCGGTGCTTGCACCGGGGCGTACGTCCCCGGCGGCGCGACGGCACCGTGGGGACGGGGTCCGTCGCGGCACTCGGTGGCCGTACTCATCACCCTTGGGTGGCGGGTGCGGCCATCGCGTATGTGTGGCGCAGGAAGCGGATCAGCACCTTCGAATCGAACTGCACGACCGCTACGCCATCCGGGGTATGGAACTCCACCACCGTCTGGACACGGCCGCAGGGCCAGACTTCGATGTCGCCCTTGCGCGTGGGGGCACGCAGCCCCGTTTCCAGCAGTTCGCGCGGGAAGCTCCAGGCGCGGCCGCTGGGGAACGCGAAGCACACTGCCTGCGGGTCCTCGTCGGGGTCGTAGCCCAGCACGACGTCGACGGAGCGGTTCTGCGGAGCGTCAGTGACGATCCGGGCCAACGCGTGATCTTCGACGACTGCGGACATCGGCCGGCTCCTCACGCTCGTCCTCTTTGTCATCTAATGTCCCATATTTTGGACCTGAAACTCGACCTCCATTTGTGACAGACACGCTCTTGCAAGTCGTTTGCAACAAGGCTCTATCATTGAACAGTTATTCATCTGTCCGAAGCGGAGCCCGACATGCATGTCCCCGACGGATTCATCAACGCCCCGGTCTCGGTGGGGGCCGGAGTCGTTGCCGCCGGCGCGGTCGCCGTCAGCCTGCGCGGCGCCCGCCGTGAGCTGGACGAACGCACCGCGCCGCTGGCCGGTCTGGTCGCCGCGTTCATCTTTGCCGTACAGATGCTGAACTTCCCCGTCGCCGCCGGCACCAGCGGACATCTGCTGGGCGGGGCACTCGCCGCGATCCTCGTCGGTCCCTACACCGGCGTGCTCTGCATATCCGTTGTGCTCCTGATGCAGGGCATCCTCTTCGCGGACGGCGGCCTCACCGCGCTCGGCGTGAACATCACGGTCATGGGTGTGGTCACCGTCGTCGTCGCGTACGCGCTCTTCCGCGGCCTGGTCACGGTGCTGCCCCGGGTGCGCCGTGCGATCGCCGTCGCGTCCTTTGTCGCCGCACTGCTCTCCGTACCGGTCGCCGCCGCCGTCTTCACCGCGATCTACGCCGTCGGGGGGACCACCGATGTCCCCGTCGGCAAGGTGCTGACCGCGATGGTCGGCGTTCATGCCCTGATCGGTATCGGCGAGGCCGTGATCACCATGCTGACCGTCGGCGCGGTCGTCGCCGTCCGGCCCGACCTCGTCCACGGTGCCCGGGGCCTGACCGCCCCCCTCAAGCTGCGCGTCGGCGGCGAGTTGGTCGACGCCCCGGCCGCCGCACGGCCCGTGCCCGTCGCCGCCCTCCCCCACAGCCTTCGGCGTGGGAGGTACCCCCACCCCCGCGCGGTCTGGGCCACCGGCCTGGCCGGCGCCCTCGTCCTCGCGGGCTTCGTCTCCTTCTACGCCTCCGCCAGCCCCGACGGCCTGGAGAAGGTCGCCGCCGACAAGGGCATCGACAAGCACGTCGAGGAGCACGCGGCCAAGGACTCACCGCTCGCCGACTACGGCGTCAAGGACATCGCCGACGCCCGGCTCTCCGGCGGCCTGGCGGGCGTGATCGGCGTCGGCGTCACCGTCGTCGCGGGCACCGGGATCTTCTGGTCGCTGCGCCGCCGCCGTACGCCGGACGCCGAGCCCACCCGCGTACCGGAAGCCGTCTGACATGGGCGCGGGCCACACCCACAAGCTCTACCGGCACGGCCACTCACCGATCCACGCGCTGCCCCCGCACTGCAAGCTCGCCGCCGTCTTCGGGTTCGTCCTGGTCGTGGTCTCCACTCCGCGCGAGGCGGTCTGGGCCTTCGCCCTGTACGCGGTGCTGCTCGCGGCGGTCGCGGCCCTGGCCCGTATCCCCGCCGGGTTTCTGCTGCGGCGCCTGCTGATCGAGATCCCGTTCGTGGCCTTCGCGGTCCTCATGCCCTTCGTCGTCCCGGGCGAGCAGGTGCGGGTGCTCGGCCTGTCGGTGAGCGTCCCCGGACTCTGGGGCGCCTGGAACGTTCTGGCCAAGGGCACGCTCGGCGTCGCCGCCTCGGTGATCCTCGCCTCGACGACCGAGCTGCGCTCCCTGCTGCTGGGTCTGCAACGGCTCAAACTGCCGCCGATGCTCGTCCAGATCGCGTCCTTCATGATCCGTTACGGGGATGTCATCACCGACGAGATGCGCCGTATGTCGATCGCCCGCAGGTCGCGCGGCTTCGAGGCGCGGGGCATCCGTCACTGGGGCGTCCTCGGCAAGTCCGCGGGTGCCCTGTTCATCCGCTCCTACGAGCGCGGCGAGCGCGTGCATCTGGCGATGGTGAGCCGGGGATACACCGGCACGATGCCGGTCATCGACGAGGTGACCGCGAGCCGCGCGCAGTGGACCTACGCCGCCGCACTCCCGTTCACCGCCCTCGCGGTCTGTCTGCTTGGCTGGAGCCTATGACCACCGCATCGCTTGAGGTCAGTGGCCTCGCCTACGCCTACCCCGACGGCCACCAGGCCCTGTTCGGCGTCGACCTGACCGTGGACCGCGGCGAGCGGGTCGCCCTGCTCGGGCCCAACGGCGCGGGCAAGACCACGCTCGTGCTGCACCTCAACGGCATCCTGACCGGCGGCGTCGGCTCGGTGACGGTCGCGGGCCTGCCGGTCGCCCGGGCGAATCTCGCGGAGATCCGCCGCCGGGTCGGCATCGTCTTCCAGGACCCGGACGACCAGCTGTTCATGCCGACGGTCCGCGAGGACGTGGCCTTCGGCCCCGCGGCGGCGGGCATGCGCGGACCGGAGCTGGAGGCGCGCGTCGTCTCGGCGCTGAACCAGGTCGGCATGGCGAAGTTCGCGGACCGGCCCCCGCACCATCTCTCCTTCGGGCAGCGGCGCCGCGTCGCGGTCGCCACGGTGCTCGCGATGGAGCCGGAGATCCTCGTACTGGACGAGCCCTCGTCCAACCTCGACCCGGCGTCCAGGCGCGAACTGGCCGACATCCTGCGGTCGTTGGACGTCACGGTGCTGATGGTCACGCACGACCTTCCGTACGCGCTGGAGCTGTGCCCGCGCGCGGTGATCCTCAGCGAGGGCGTGATCGCGGCGGACGGGCCCACGCAGGAGCTGCTGAGCGACGAGGAGCTGATGCGCGCGCACCGCCTGGAGCTGCCGTTCGGCTTCAACCCGCAGTCTGTGTCCCTCTGACGCCGCCCCGGATCTGCTCCGCGCGGTCTCGATTCCGCTGAGCTGACCCGCCAGTCACCTCGTGGGGACCACGTTGCACCATGGGGGGCATGAGCGGGAGCGGCAGAACAGGCGCGGTGGACGTCCGGGGCACGGTGGCGGAAGGCTTCGAGCCGGTCAGGGACGCCTTTGTGCGCAACTTCGAGCAGCGCGGCGAGCGCGGCGCGGCCGTCGCCGTCTACCGGGACGGGCGCAAGGTCGTCGACCTGTGGGCCGGGACCCGGGACGTGGACGGCCACGAACCCTGGGCCCTCGACACCGCCCAGATCGTCCGCTCCGCGACCAAGGGCGTCGCCGCGGCCGTCGTGCTCCTGCTCCACCAGCGCGGGCAGATCGACCTGGACGCCCCGGTCGGCACGTACTGGCCCGAGTTCAAGGACGCGGGCAAGGAGCGCGTCGTCGTACGCCAGCTGCTCTCGCACCGCGCCGGGCTGCCCGTCCTCGACCGCCCGCTCACCCCGGACCAGGCGGCCGACGGGGTGAGCGGACCGGCCGCGCTCACCGTGCAGCGCCCCGCCTGGGAGCCCGGCACCGACCACGGCTACCACGCCCAGACCTACAGCTGGCTGCTCGGCGAACTCGTCCGCCGTGTCACCGGCCGCACCATCGGGCGCTGGGTCGCCGAGGAGATCGCCCGCCCGCTCGGCCTGGACTTCTGGATCGGCCTGCCGCAGGACGAGGCACACCGGGTGGGCCGGATCGGCCCGGTCGACGAGCCGGCCGCGGCGGACGGAGGCGGGCTCAAACTGCGCGCCAAGCCCGCCGTCTCCGAGGCCTACCGCAACCCCGAATCCCTCACCCGCCGCGCCTTCGGGGCGATCGACCCGCTGCCCGAGGAGAACGACCCCGCCTACCGTGCCGCCGAACTCCCCGCCTCCAACGGCATATCCACCGCCCGCGCCCTCGCCCGCTTCTACGCCGCCACGATCGGCGAGGTCGAGGGCGGTGTTCCCCGGCTGTTCGCCCCGGCCACCCTCACCCTCGCCCGCACCGAGGAATCGGCCGGCCCCGACCGCGTCCTGATCGTTCCCACCCGCCTCGGCCTCGGCTTCATGCTCCACGGCCCCGCCTGCCCGCTGCTCGGCCCCGGCTCCTTCGGCCACCCCGGCCGCGGCGGCTCGCTCGGCTTCGCCGACCCCGAGTCGGGCGTCGCGCTCGGCTACGTAACCAACGGGCTGCGCAAGGGGGTTACGGCCGATCCGCGCTCCCAGGCGCTGATCAGGGCGGTACGTTCGGCGCTATGAGCAGCGCGATGAGACGTTTCGAGGGGTACGGGGTACTGATCACGGGCGCGGCGCGCGGCATCGGAGAGGCGACCGCGCGACGGCTGGCCGCCGAAGGAGCCCGCGTCCTGGTCACCGACATCGACGCGGAACGCGCCGCGACGACCGCGGGTGGCATCGCGGGGGCCGAGTCCTGCGGCTGCGACGTGGGGGACCGTACGACGGTCGAAGCGGCCGTCGCGTACGCCGTCGAACGCTTCGGCACGCTGGACGTGCTCGTCAACAACGCGTTCTCCTGCGGAGCGGACGCCCCGCTCTTCGAGGACGAGCCGGACGACGTCTGGCAGCGGGACCTGGACATCACGCTGACCGGCGCCTTCCGGTGCGCCCGCGCCGCGCTGCCGCAACTCGCGGCGTCCGGCCGCGGCGCGATCGTCAACATCGGCTCGGTCAACGCCGAGCAGGACTTCGGCAACCACGCGTACAGCGCGGCCAAGGCGGGCCTCGCCTCCCTGACCCGCACCCTGGCGGGCGACGCGGCGTCCCGCGGCGTCCGGGTCAACCAGGTCAATCCCGGCACGATCCGTACGCCGTCCTGGTCCGGTCGCGAGGCTCAACTCGACGCGCTGAGCCTCGTCTACCCGCTGGGCCGGGTGGGCGAGCCGGACGACATCGCGGCGGCGGTGGCGTTTCTGGCTTCGCGGGACGCGGGCTGGATCACGGGGACGACGCTGCGGGTCGACGGGGGGCTGATGGCGGTGAACACGGCGTTCGCCGGGGTGATGGAGGGCGCGTGAGCGGGCGCGCGGGTTAGGCCGAACCGGCCGCTACGCAGAACTCGTTGCCCTCGGGGTCGGCCATGACCACGTGATGCTCGTCGACCTCCTCCAGAACAGTCCCGCCCGCCTTCACCAGCCGCTCGGACTCCGCCCGGATCCGCGCCCACTTCTCCTCGGGGCTGCCGTGGCCCGGCACCCTGATGTCGATATGGAGCCGGTTCTTCGCGGACTTCGGCTCGGGGACCTTGAGGATGGAGAGCCGGGGGCCCACGCCGTCGGGATCGCAGAGCCATGCCCCGTCGTCCTTGGAGTCGTCCTCGGGCAGGTCGAACTGCGCGAGCCACTCCTCACGGGTCTTGAAGGGAGCGGGCGGGGGCTCGTCGATGTACCCCAGCGCCTGCTTCCAGAACTCCGCGAGCAGCTGGGCGTCCGTGCAGTCGAGCGTCAAATCGATTCTGGCTGCCATGAATCGACCGTACGCCCCGCCTCTGACAGCCGGCTCCGACAGTCCGCCTACGCCGGTTGAGGCGTCCGGCGGCGCTGCCCGGCCGCCAGGACGAAGGTGACGGAGATCAGCAGCGCCCACGCCCCGAACTTGGCCACCGACACCGGCTGCCAGCCGCCGAGCTGGTCCGGATAGCTCCATGCGCCCGCGTACGTGGAGATGTTCTCCGCGACCCAGAGGAAGAACCCGATGAGCACGAACGACAGGGCGAGCGGCATGCGGTAGCTGTGCGCCCCCACGCGGTAGCGCACCGATGTCCCGGCGGTGGCGCAGAGCAGCAGCGCGGCCAGCGCCCAGCGGAGATCGGGCAGCCAGTGGTGGCTGAAGAAGTTCAGATAGACCGCACCGGCGAGGGCCGCCATGATCCGCGGCCGGTAGCCGTCCAGGCGCAGGTCGAACAGGTGCCAGGCACGGCAGACATAACTGCCCACGGCCGCGTACAGAAACCCGCCGTACAGCGGCACGCCCGCGACCTTCGTCAGGGCCTCCTCCGGGTAACTCCAGGAGCCCATCCGTACCTTGACCAGCTCGAAGAACAGCCCGATCAGATGGCATCCGGCGATGACCGCGGTGTCGCGGGCACTGTCCCACCCGAGCTTCCTGGCCAGCACCGCGAGCAGGACCCCGTACACGAGCAGCAGGTCGTAGCGGGCGATCGGCAGGTCGTCCGGCAGCAGGCCCGAGAGCGCTATGCCGCCGACGAGCGCGACCGCGAAGGCGCAGCTGCGGGCATTCAGCCAGCCGAAGCGGAGCAGCTGATGTGCCCGGTGCGAGATCATCCCCATGCCGATAGGGACGCCTCGAACGCCCCGCGCGGTTCGGTGACGGTCAGCTCGCCCGCAGCATCAGCCCGATGCCCACCACCATCAGCCCCGCCGCCGCGATCCTGGGCCCGCCGAAGCGTTCCTTGAAGAACAGCGCTCCGATCGCCGCGCCCACGATGATCGACGACTCGCGCAGCGCCGCGATCGGCGCCAGCGGTGCCTTGGTCTGGGCCCACAGGACCAGCCCGTACGCCACGATCGACAGGGCCGCGCCGAGCAGTCCGCGGGCCGCGTAAGGACGCAGCTGGGCGAGCAGCGCGCCCCGGTGGACGTTGAACGTGTACGCGGGGATCAGCGTCCCCTCCAGGATCATCAGCCAGGCGATATAGCCGAGCGGCGTCCCCGAGGCGCGTACACCGACACCGTCCACAACGGTGTACGCGGCGATGGACAGACCGGTCGCCAGCGTGGCCAGCAGCGCCGGCCAGTGCGGATGGGCACCGGAGCCCTTGATGCCCCACAGGGCGACGCCCACCAGGCCCGCCGACGCGATGACGACGCCCGCCAGCTGCCAGGCGTTGAGGCTCTCGCCGACGAACAGCGCCGCGAGCACGGTCACCACCAGCGGCGCCGTACCGCGTGCGATCGGATACATCTGGCCGAAGTCGCCGAGGCTGAACGAGCGCATCAGCAGCGCCTGATAGCCGATGTGGAGCAGCGCGGAGGCGACGAGATACGGCCAGGCGGCAGCCTCGGGCAGCGGCGAGAAGCAGGCGAGCGCCGCCCCGATCACCGTGCCGCCACCGGCGATCAGCGTGAACGCGACCAACTGGTCCTTGATGGTGTGCGCGATGGCGTTCCAACTGGCGTGCGTGACGGCGGCTACGAGGACCGCGACGGCAACGAGAAGAGTCACGCCGTACGCTCGCGGACGTCCACCGGCGTGCCGCCCGCGTGCGCGATCAGGGTCTTGGGGTCGAGCGGGAAGACCGTGTGCGGGGTCCCGGCCGCCGCCCACACCACGTCGTGGTCCAGCAGTCCCCGGTCGGCCAGCACGCGGGTCCTGGTGGCATGCCCGAACGGCGGGACGCCACCGATCGCGTAACCGGTCGTCTCCCGGACCAGATCGGCGTTCGCGCGCTTGACGGACTCGGCGCCCAGCTCGGCGTCGGTGTCGTGTGTGCTCATGGCCCGCACGCTAGCGGTCGTTGTACGGGCCACGCGAGCTGCTTTCCGCCGGGGTTCGGCGGGTCCGGGCATCCCCGGGTTCAGCGGGCCCGCAGCACCTGCGCGACCACCGGGCCCGCCGCATCGCCGCCGTGCCCGCCCGACTGCACCACCGCCGCGGCCGCGAGATCGTCGGCGTACCCGGTGAACCAGCTGTTGGACTTGCCCTGTCCGTCGACCTCCGCCGAACCGGTCTTCGCGCCCTTGTCGCCGCCGACGCCGGACATGGCGGCCGCGCCCGTGCCGTACTGCGCGGTGGCGCGCATCATCTCGCGCAGCGCCTGGGCGATGGAGCCCGGAAGCGGCTGAGCCGTGGCCAGTTCGCGGTCGTCGAGGGACTGCGGGACGATCACCGGCTGGTGGAACGCGCCGCTCTTGGCGGTGGCGGTGATGGAGGCCATGTTGAGCGCGTTCATGGCGACCTTGCCCTGCCCGATGTACGAGGCGGCGGTCTCCGCGCCCGAGGACTCCGGCACGCTGCCGTCGACGGAGACGACGCCCGTCTGCCAGTCGAGACCGATGCCGAAGTACTTACGGGCGGTCTCGCCCAGTGCGCGGCCGGCGATGCCGCTCTTGTTCAGCGGCTTGACGGCCTTGATGAAGGCGGTGTTGCAGGACCGGCGGAAGCTGTCCTTGAACGTGCCGCCCGGAATCTTGAAGTCGTCGAGGTTGTGGAAGGTGACGCCCTCCCACGTGACGGTCGGGGGGCACTCCACCTTCGTACCCGGTCCGTCCACGACACCGTTGTCCATCATCATCGTCGCGGACACGATCTTCATCGTGGAGCCGGGCGCCTGGGCGCCCATCATCGCGGTGTTGTAGCCGCCGGCGGGGCTGTTGGCGACGGCGCGGATCTCGCCCGTACTGGGCTTGACCGCCACGACCGACGCATGCCCGTACTGCTTCACGGCCTTCTCCGCGGCGGCCTGCACATCCGCGTCCAGAGTGGTCGTCAGCGTGCCCTCCTTGCCCTTGGTGAGGGTCAGCAGGGTCTGGTCGGGCGCGGACTCGTTGCCGGCCGCGATGACCAGCTCGACACCGGCCGTCCCGCCCGCGCTCTCGCCGTACTTCTTGCGCAGCGAGTCCAGGACGGGCCCGAGCGAGGGGTACTTCTCCTTCGTCAGCTCCCGGCCCTTGCGGTCCACGGCCTTGATCGGCGGGGCCGCGGCCTGGTCCGTCTTGAGCGCGGTGTCCTTCGTCAGCTTGGGGTGGACGACGGCAGGCGCCCAGTCGATCAGCGCCCGCCCGGTGGTCAGCCCGCGCACGACGGTCAGTTCGGAGGCGTACGACCAGGGCTTGCTCTGCCCCGCGTACGTCACCGTCGCCCTGACCGTGAACGGCACCTTCGCGCCGACGGCCGCGCCCGGCGTGATCACTGCCGCGGAGACATGCGCCTGATCGCGATACCCGGCGATCAACGGCTCGGCCTCGGCGGCATTGTTGGTGAGCTGCGCGGCCTCCGGCGCGTTCCCGCCGGCCCAGGCCGCGAGGAAGTCCTTCGCGGCCTTGTCGATCTCCTCGGGACTGAGCGGCCCGCTCTTCTTGGGCGAGGCCGCGGACTTGGTGTCGGCCCCGCCACCGCCGTTGCCGGTCAGCCCGTTGTACAGGTTGTAGCCGCCGTAGCCCACGCCACTGGCGACCACCAGGAATACGCCGCCGACGACGGCGACTTTCGCTCCACTGCGCATGGCTGCAGTCCCCTCCCCAGGAGTCCACGCACTCTACGGGACAGGAGTGACAGCAGGGTTGGCCGTTATCGGACCGCGACGCTCAGGTCCGGGCGGTCGGCCGCTGACCGCGGAACGTGGCGCGGTAGCCGTGCGGCGTGGTTCCGGTCACTCGCTTGAAGCGCTCGCGGAATGCGGTGGGTGAGCCGAACCCGGCCTGGTCCGCGACGCGCTCGACCGGGTCGTCGGTGGTCTCCAGCAGGTACTGGGCCCGGCGGACCCGTGCGCGCAGCAGCCACTGCAGGGGCGTGGTGCCGGTCTGTTCGTGGAACCGCCTGCTGAAGGTCCGCTCGCTCAGCCCTGATCGGGCCGCCATGCTCTCCAGGGAAAGGTCCTGGCCCAGGTGTTCCTCGATCCACGTGAGAACTGGTTCGATCACCGAACCCTGAGGCACCGGGGGCTGCTGGTGGACGATGAACTGGGCCTGACCGCCCTCCCGCTCCAACGGCATCACCATCAGGCGGGCGGCGTCGGCCGCCACGGCAGAGGACCGGACCGTCAGGCACTTCTACGTCGTCCGGGACGCCAAGGACGAGCACGACGCCCGGCGGCTTGCGGCACGGTTGGCCCATTCCCTCCCGGAGCGGGAAGCGCGCGAGTATGCGCCGCTCGACGAGACCGAGGTCCTCCTCCTCCACCGCGACGCCCTGGGGAACTGGCGCCCGACGGCCCACCGCCCGAGGGCCGGGAGCAACGGCTCGATACTTCACAGTCGTGGTCAGGTGTCTTCGGGATCCAGCTCGAAGATGAAATAGATGCTTAGGCAGTAGGGCTCGTCCTCGTCGTGGAAGTAATCCCACGACACGTCCGACAGGCGGATTCTTTGTTCCCGCACCCACTCATGGGCCTTCTTGAAGGCTTCCGCGGCAGTGGTGGCGGGGAACAGCTTCCTGGCAATGGGATGCACCCCGGTCTCGGCGTCCGAGTCGTCGAAACCCTCCGGGACGTCCAGGCAGAAGGTGGGATCGAGCACCATGAAGTGCGCCCTTCCAGTCGGTTTACCAGTACCAATCGGCCAGAGGTAGCCCTCTGAGTACGACGCCTGGTAAGACCTCCGCACACCCGGAAGGGTTGCTTCCGTCGACCGTGCGGAGCCGCAAGCGCTCGACGGACTGGTTCCTCAACCCGTCAGGCGTCGAAGCGGTGGCGGGAGGCCTCGATGTGACCGAGGAACTGGTGGGTCCAGTCGCAGAGTCCGTCGATCGTCACCCGCAGGGCCTGGCCCGGCTCGGTGAGGGTGTACTCGACCCGTGGCGGTACGACAGGGTGCACCGTCCGCTCGATCAGACCGTTGCGCTCCAGCATGCGCAGGTTCTGGGTGAGCATCTTGTGGCTGACGCCCTCGATCTCGTTGCGCAACTCGCTGAAGCGCAGGGTGTTCTCCCCCAGGGCCTCGATGATCAGGAGCGCCCACTTGTTGGCGACGTCCGAGAAGATCTCCCGCGCCAGAGAGTCCGCGCGCCGCACGTCCGCTTCGTCGGCCGAGCCGCTGAACTGCTTGGTCACCATCAGGTTCCCCAGTCACCGAAAAGTGCGTTCTTCCATGTCAGCGGCCACTCTCCTACGGTTTCCCAGTAACCACAAGAGAGCGGTTCTTATCGCAATGGAGGCAGGCAGCATGGCCATCACCCTGGTGAACCCCAACGGATTGCCGGAAATCGACGCCTACCGGCAGGTGTCGATCGCGACCGGGTCGAAGCTGGTCTTCATCGCCGGGCAGGTCGCCTGGGATGCCGATGGAGTCAACGTCGGCGAAGGCGACCTCGCCGCTCAGGTCGAGCAGTGCTACGTCAATATCGGCACCGCCCTGGCCGCGGCAGGCGCCTCCTTCGACGACGTGGCGAAGTTGACCGTCTACGTCGTCGACTGGACCCCCGACAAGATGCCCCTGCTCATGGAGGGGCTCGGCCGGGCGGCCGCGAAGCTGGGGGTCACCGCGACACCCCCCGCCTCGTTGCTGGGCGTTGCGGCACTGGACGTACCCGACCACCTGGTCGAGATCGAAGCCACCGCCGTCATCGACTGAACAGGCATTCTTCGCCCCCCGGGCTGCCTGAGCCCCGCGTCCGCCGCGGCGCGGGGGCCGGGCACGACGGGCAGCGGAGCCCCGGAACTGAGGCCGGGGGCCGGGCTGTTGGTACCGGCTGGGAGACTCCCCCCATGGACAGCACACCCGAGCAGATGAGCTCCCGGACAGCGGCCGCATGGACCGTCGCGCTCGCGGGCCTCGGAGCAGTCACCGGCTTCGTCTGGGACGGGCCGTTCCTCGCCGTCGCCTGCGCCCTTTCCCTGGGAGGCGGCGCCGCCATGGGCACGGTCCTGTCCCGCCGCCGAATGATCGCAACCATTCGGGAAGGACAGGGGAAGGCCGCCGCGCTCGGGTACGCCGACGGAGTCGCGGACATGGTGGTGCTGGAGATATCCGCGTACAGGACCGCAGTCTTTCCGCTGTCCGGTCCCCTCGCAGTGGACCCCGCCGAGCGCCTGGCGCGCCGTAAGGCCGCTTACCGCCTCACGGCCGCGGAGGGGCTTCCCCACCACGTTCGTGAGGCCGCGGCCGCCGCCCTCGAAGCGATCGATGACGCGCGTGAGCGCGACACCCAGTCCGCCATCGAGGACCTCATGAAGGCCGTCCAGGAGCAGCGCCGCGGCACGTGACCGCGGCCCCGCCTGTCAGCCCGGGGCGCCGGGGGCCCGGCGGGCGCATGCTGGGATATGGCCAGGCGGGCCGCCCGGAGCTGTGCTCGGT
This sequence comes from Streptomyces sp. NBC_01481, assembly GCF_026339995.1. GTDB lineage: Bacteria > Actinomycetota > Actinomycetes > Streptomycetales > Streptomycetaceae > Streptomyces. The sequence goes on from NZ_JAPEPT010000001.1 coordinate 127,941, forward strand.
GCCGTCGAGCTGCCGTAGGGATGGTGAGCCCGCTGTCAGTGTGCGGGGATAAGGTCCCCTCTCAAGATCCCGCACATTCAGATCCTCAAGGGGGAGATCTGCCATGAGCAGCACCGGAAGCGGTCAGCACGAGGGATTCACGGCCGAGGAGCGGGCCGCGATGAAGGACCACGCCCAGGAGCTGAAGAAGGAAGCGCGCCGCAGCTCGCGCGCGGACAAGGCGGCCGAGGCGGAGCGGGACGTGCTCGCGAAGATCGACGAGATGCAGGAATCCGACCGGATCATGGCCGAGCGCGTCCATGCCGTCATCACAGCCGGCGCCCCGGTCCTCGCGCCGAAGCTCTGGTACGGGATGCCCGCCTACGCGCTGGACGGCAAGGTCGTCTGCTTCTTCCAGAGCGCGGAGAAGTTCAAGTCGCGCTACGCGACGCTCGGGTTCAGCGACCAGGCGAAGCTGGACGACGGAACGATGTGGGCGGTCGCTTTCGCCCTGACCGAGCTGACGCCCGAGGTGGAGGCGCGAATCGGTGCGCTCGTGAAGCAGGCAGTGAGCTGAGGCGCGCGCCCGGTGCACGGGCCGGGCCTGCGGCATCTGTGCTCTGGTCCGTGGAGCCCACCACCTGGGACGGGCAGCAGCGGGACGCCCTGAGACTCCAGCCGCATCGGCCGCCGGCTGCCGGTTACGTCTGCGCGTGCTGATGCATCTGAGGCGTCTTAGGCTGGTGTCCCGGTTGCTGAGGAGGTCGCTCATGCCGAGGCCCGTATGGAGCGGCGCCATCTCGTTTGGCCTGGTCACGATCCCCATCAAGGTGCTGCCCGCCACCGAGAACCGCTCCATCAGCTTCCACCAGTTCCACCTGGAGGACGGCGGCCGGATCCGTACCCGCAAGGTGTGCGAGATCGACGGCAAGCAGCTGCGCGGCGACGAGATCGGCCGGGGTTACGAGGTCGCGAAGGACACCGTCGTCGAGGTCACCGATGAGGACCTGGACAGCATGCCGCTGCCGACGGCCAAGGCGATCGAGATCGTCGCGTTCGTGCCCGCCGACAGCATCGACCCGGTGCGCATCGGCGACTCGTACTACCTGGCCGCGGACGGGGCAGTCGCCGCCAAGCCCTACGTGCTGCTGCGCCAGGCCCTGGGGCGCAGTGCGAAGGTCGCCATCGCCAAGTTCGCCTGGCACAACCGGGAGCGCCTCGGCCTCCTGCGGGTCAAGGAGAACGCGCTCGTCCTGCACGCGATGCGCTGGCCCGACGAGATCCGCGACCCCGCAGAGCTGACGCCGAAGACGGTCGACCTGGACGACTCCGAGATCGACGCCGCGATCCAGCTGATGGAGACGATGGCGACCGACGACATCTCCGGGTACACCGACCGCTACCGCGAAGCGCTCGAAGAGGTCATCGCCGCCAAGGCCGCCGGGAAGCAGCCGCCCAAGCCGGAGGGCGAGCCGGAGCCGGCAGGTCAGGTCGTGGACCTGATGGCCGCGCTGAACGCATCCGTACAGGCGGCGAAGGAATCGCGGGGCGAGAGCGGCGAGCACGCCACCGTGCACGACATGCCGAAGAAACGAGCGGCGAAGAAGACGGCGGCCGCGGCCAAGAAGACCACGGCAGCAGCCAAGAAGACCGCGACCAAGAAGGCGGCCCCGAAGAAAGCCACCGGCCGGAAGCCGAAGAGCGCATAGGGCCTGTCCGGCGCTCCGTTCAGCCCTAGTGGCATCACGTGGTGCCACTCAAGGTGCCAGAGTGGCCGAGACTCCACGTGGCGCCGCATTGGCGCAACTCAATGTCGGCAAGATTTCGCAGGTCAGAGCCGCCGGATTGGCGTCGACCCACAGCCGCTCCCCTCGCGGGCTTGCGTGTGGCGCCACGGTGGTGCCACTATGGCGTCATGGACCTCACGCCGTATGTCGACAACCTCCGCCGCGAACTCGCGGTGGCCGCCGAAGCCGGCGGCGAAGAAGCCCGCGAGCTGGCCGAGCGGCTCACCGCTCCCCTGGAGTCGGCGACCCGCCTGACGATGCTCAATGTGCTCTCCGCCGCGATGGACGAGATCACCCGTGAACTCGCCCCCGGGTCGGTCGACGTACGGCTGCGCGGGCTCGACCCCGACTTCGTGGTGACGCGGCCGGCGGGCGACGAGGCGTACGAGGACAACAACGGGCCCGCCGCGCCGCTCAAGGCGTCGGCCCCGGCACCCGCCGACGGCGACGACGGCGTCACCGCCCGCGTCAATCTGCGCCTGCCCGCCCACCTCAAGGCGCGCGCCGAGGAGGCCGCGAGCCGCGAGGGCCTGTCGGTCAACGCGTGGCTGGTACGAGCCGTGTCGGCCGCGGTCGACGGCGGCGGCCAGTCACGTACGACGGAGAAGACCCGCACCACCCGCACCGTCGGACAGAGCTTCACGGGCTGGGTGCGCTAGGGCGTGTTTTAGAAGTAGCGCCGTCCGCCCGAAGGGCGGGCCCCGCGGCGTCTGGTGCGTGCAGTCGCAAGGCGGAGGATCGCCCTCGTACTGGACGTACTTGGGCGACTCCGACAACACCGCGAGTGCGCGTGCCAGGCGTCGCGGGGCAGGCGCGACTTCTAAAACACGCCCTAGCCGCACCCCGCCCACCCCACTTCACCCACACCACGTCCCACCAGCAGGGACGCCACGAAGACCCAAGAGGACGGGACAGCCATGCCTTCTTTCGACACCCCCGCGACCATCTCGGCCACCGCCCACGTGGAAGCCGGATCCATCTGGTTCATCGCCGCCGACCGGCTCGACACCCTCGTCGAGGTGCAGCCCCGCGACCCGAAGAAGGACCAGGACGTGCGGGCGGCCGAGCAGACCGAGGTCACGTACGCGAGCGGCCAGCTGACCATCAGGACACCCAAGCAGCGCTATCTCATTGGGCGCACCGGCACCGTCGACGTGACGGTCGAACTGCCCACGGGCTCGCAGGTGGAGATGACCGGCGCCTGGGCGCAGGTGCACGGCGAGGGCCGGCTCGGCGAGGTCCGTGTGAAGACCTCGTCGGGCGACGTCCGCCTCGACACCACCGGGCCGCTGCACCTGACCGCGTCCCACGGCAGCATCACAGTGGACCGCGTCGAGGGCCCCGCCGAGATCACCAGCAGCTCCGGCAGCATGCGCGTCGGTGCCGTCGACGGCACCGCCGTCCTGAAGAACTCGCACGGCACCACGACCGTCGGCGACGCCAGGGGCGATCTGCGGGTGAGTGGCGCCAACGGCGACATCCTCATCGAACGCGCCGAGGGCTCGGTCGCCGCGACCACCGCACACGGCACCCTGCGCGTCGCCGACGTCGCCCGCGGCACCGTCCAGCTGGAGACCTCCTACGGCTCCATCGAGGTCGGCATCCGCGAGGGCGCGGCCGCCTGGCTCGACGTCAGCTCGGGCTCCGGCCAGGTGCACAACGCGCTCACCGCGTCCGAGAGCCCGGAGAAGAGCGAGGACACGGTCGAGGTCAGGGCCCGTACCCGCTACGGCAACATCGACATCCGCCGCGCCCGGGCCTGACCCGCCCCATCTCCTTATAAGCAAGGCCACTTCACCGCTCACCACACCTTCGAATGGGAGGGCCCCGTGTCTTCTTCTGTCATGCCCATGCCCAGGCAGGGGGACGGCCGGCAGCCGTCCGCCGCCGTCTCCACCGCCGATCTGCGCAAGTCGTACGGCGACAAGACCGTCCTCGACGGCATCGATCTGCGGATCCCGTCCGGCACCGTGTTCGCGCTGCTTGGGCCGAACGGCGCCGGCAAGACCACCACCGTGCAGATCCTGTCCACGCTCATCTCCGCCGACGGCGGGCAGGCCCAGGTCGCGGGCCACGACGTCGCCACAGCGCCGGACGGCGTGCGCGCCGCGATCGGCGTCACCGGGCAATTCGCCGCGCTCGACGACCTGCTCACCGCCGAGGAGAACCTGCTCCTCATGGCCGACCTGCTGCGCCTCGGCAAGCGTGAAGGACGCAGGCGAGCCAAGGAGTTGCTGGAGCGGTTCGAGATCGCGGACGTCGCGCACAAGCGCGCCGCGTTCTTCTCCGGTGGTATGCGGCGCCGGCTTGACCTCGCCATGACGCTGGTCGGCGACCCGCAGGTGATCTTCCTCGACGAGCCGACGACCGGGCTGGACCCGCGCAGCCGCCGCACCATGTGGGAGACCGTGCGTTCGCTGGTCGCCGACGGCGTCACCGTCTTCCTTACCACGCAATACCTGGAGGAGGCCGACCAGTTGGCGGACCGGATCGCGGTGCTCGACGGCGGGCGGATCGTCGCCGAGGGCACCGCCGACGAGCTCAAGGCACAGATCCCCGGCAGCCATGTACGCCTGCGGTTCACCGACCCCGACGAGTACGAGCGCGCGGCCGCCGCCTTCCCCGGCGCGGCCCGCGACGACGAGGAGCTCGCCCTGCGCGTGGCGGGCGACGGCGGGCTCGACGCGCTGCGCGCCCTGCTCGACCGGCTCGACGCCATCGGTGTCCGCGCCGCCGACTTCTCCGTGCACACCCCCGACCTCGACGACGTGTTCCTCGCCCTGACCGGCGAAGGCACCGCCGCCACCCCGCTTCACGTGAAGGAGACCCTGCGATGAGCAGCCTCACCTACGCCGTGCACGACTCGATGACGATGCTGCGGCGGAATCTGAAGCACGCGATCCGCTATCCGTCCGTGGGGTTCGGCAGCGCCATGACGCCGATCCTGATGCTGCTGCTGTTCGTGTACGCCTTCGGCGACTCGATCGGCGCCGGGATGGGCGGCGGCCGGGACGCGTATCTGAACTACCTGACGCCAGGCATCATCATCATGGGGGTGGCCGCCGGCTCGATGTCGACCTCGATCGCGGTCTGCTCCGACATGACCGAGGGCATCATCAACCGCTTCCGCACCATGAACATCACGCGCTCGTCGTTCATGACGGGGCATGTCATCGGCAGCGTCATCCAGACGATGGTGAGCGCCGTGCTCGTCGTCGGCGTCGCGCTCGCCGTCGGCTTCCGGTCCGGGGCGACCCCGCTGGAGTGGCTGGCCGCGGCCGGCCTCCTCGTGGCCATCGCCTTCGCGGTGACCTGGCTGTCCACGGCGCTCGGCCTGATCTCCAAGACCGTCGAGTCGGCGAGCAACAAGCCGTTGCTCGTCCAGTTCCTGCCGTTCCTCGGCTCGGCGTTCGTGCCGGCCGAGTCGATGTCGCCGGGCCTGCGCTGGTTCGCCGAGTACCAGCCGTTCACGCCGATGACCGAGACACTGCGCGGCCTGCTCTCCGGCTCGGAGATCGGCAGCAACGGCTGGATTTCGCTCGCCTGGTGCGCCGGTATCGCCCTGGTCGGCTACGTCTGGTCGCGGTCGCTCTTCAACGGCAGCACCACGCGCTGACCGGGAACACACAAGGGCGGGGTGCTCACTCACCGGCAGGGAGTGAGCACCCCGCCCTTGCATGTGCAGGGACACCCCCTAGACCCAGCTGTCCAGCCACATCCTGTTCCGCCAGTCCTCCACCGGAATCGGCGTCCCCGTGTACAGCGGATAGAAGTAGATGAAGTTCCAGATGATCAGCAGCACCAGCACCCCCGCGCCGATCGCCCCGATCGCCCGTCTGCGTTCGTCCGAGCCCGGTGGGCCCAGCATCGCGCCGATCATCATCGCCACCGCCAGGCACAGGAACGGCACGAACACGACCGCGTAGAACAGGAAGATCGTGCGCTCCTGGTAGAAGAACCAGGGCACCCAGCCCGCCGCGATCCCGCATGCGATGGCGCCCGCGCGCCAGTCGCGGCGGAAGAACCAGCGCCACAGGATGTAGCAGATCGCGAAACAGGCCGCCCACCACAGCAGCGGTGTGCCCAGCGCCAGGACCTCAGCTGCGCACTTGTCCGCCGCGTCCGCCGGGCAGCCCTGCGTGCCCGCCTTCGGGTCCTCGTAGTAGTACGAGACCGGGCGGCCCAGCACGATCCAGCTCCAGGGGTTGGACTGGTAGGTGTGGCCGGAGGTCAGATTGACGTGGAACTCGTAGACCTCGTTCTCGTAGTGCCACAGGCTGCGCAGCCAGTCGGGCAGCCACGTCCAGTTGCCGCCCCTGCCGTCCTTCTGGGCCCAGTCCCTGAAGTAGCCCTTGTCGGTGACGATCCAGCCGGTCCAGGTCGCGATGTACGTGACGATCGCGACCGGCACCGTCGAGACGAAGGCCGGTACGACGTCCTTCCTGAGCACCGCCTTGTACGGCTGTACCGCGCCCGCCGTCCGGCGTGCGCCCACGTCCCACAGGACGGTCATCAGGCAGAACGCGACCATCACATACAGGCCGTTCCACTTGGTGCCCGCGGCCAGGCCGAGCATCAGGCCGGCCGCCAGGCGCCAGGGTCGCCAGCCCAGGCGCAGGGTCTCCGCGACCGTGGCGTCCGGCCGCAGGATCCCTTCCTCGTCCGTCGGCAGCGCCGCCGCCAGCTTTCCGCGTGCCCAGTCCCGGTCGATGACAAGGCACCCGAAGGCCGCGAGCACGAAGAACATCAGCACCAGGTCGAGCAGCGCCGTGCGGCTCATCACGAAGTGCAGCCCGTCCACGGCGAGCAGCGTGCCGGCCAGGCAGCCCAGGAACGTCGAGCGGAACAGGCGCCTGCCGATCCGGCAGAGCATCAGCACCGACAGCGTGCCGAGCACGGCGACCATGAAGCGCCAGCCGAAGGGCGTGAAGTCGATGATCTTCTCGCCGAGGCCGATGACCCACTTGCCGACCGGCGGGTGCACCACATAGCCGGGGTTCGACGGGATCGTCACCGCGTCCGGGTTGTCCAGGATCGCCTTGTCGATGTCCTTGGGCCAACTGCCCTCGTATCCCTGGTTGATCAGGGCCCAGGCGTCCTTGGCGTAGTACGTCTCGTCGAATATCACGGCATCGGGCTTGCCCAGGTTCCAGAACCGCAGCACGCCCGCGAAGAGGGCCACCATCAGGGGGCCGAGCCAGGCGGTGATCTGCAGCAGCCGCGTCACGTCTCCCGGGCGGATGGCGAACACCTGCCACAGCCGCTCGGAGGGGCGGGTGTACGGCGGCACCAGGCGCTCGCGCAGCCCGATCACCGGCCTGGGCGCGTAGCCGAATCTGCGCAGCCGCTGCTGCCAGCCGGGGGGCTGCTGATCGGCGTCCTTGCCCTGAAGGGTCTGTGGCGCGGTACTGGTCACCGCGCCATCGTAGGGAACGTGACTGTGGGAGTCGTGCGTCCGGTCCTGCGAGGATGGCGTATGTGACAGGAACGCTGGTACTCGCAGGGACCCCCATCGGTGATGTCGCGGACGCGCCGCCCCGGCTCGCCGCCGAGCTGGAGGGCGCCGACATCGTCGCCGCCGAGGACACCAGGCGGCTGCGGAGGCTGACCCAGGCGCTCGGTGTGCACACCACAGGGAGGGTGGTTTCGTACTTCGAGGGCAACGAGTCCGCCCGTACGCCGGAGCTCGTCGAGGCGCTCGCGGGCGGCGCCCGGGTGCTGCTTGTCACCGACGCCGGGATGCCGTCCGTCTCGGACCCCGGCTACCGGCTCGTGGCCGCCGCGGTCGAGAAGGACATCAAGGTCACGGCCGTACCGGGACCGTCCGCCGTGCTGACCGCGCTCGCCCTGTCGGGGCTGCCCGTGGACCGTTTCTGCTTCGAGGGCTTTTTGCCCCGCAAGGCCGGCGAACGGCTCGGCAGGCTGCGCGAGGTCGCGGACGAGCGGCGCACCCTGGTCTATTTCGAGGCCCCGCACCGGCTCGACGACACCCTCGCCGCGATGGCCGACGTGTTCGGCGCCGAGCGCCGGGCAGCCGTGTGCCGCGAGCTGACCAAGACGTACGAGGAGGTCAAGCGCGGCGGCCTCGGCGAGCTCGCGGCCTGGGCCGCCGAGGGCGTACGCGGCGAGATCACCGTCGTCGTCGAGGGAGCGCCGGAGGCCGGTCCGGGTGAGCTCGACCCCGCTGAGCTGGTGCGCAGGGTGCAGGTGCGCGAGGAGGCGGGGGAGCGGCGCAAGGAGGCCATCGCAGCGGTCGCCGCCGAAGCGGGACTTCCCAAACGGGAGGTGTTCGATGCCGTGGTGGCGGCAAAGAATGCGGATCGAACGGTCCCCGCGGACGGTAAAGGACTATCGTAAAAGGCAAAGCGCAGACCGCGTCCTGACCTTTACTGCATGGGAATCCCAAAGACCACACCATTAATCGACAGGCGTTGATGCGCTCCCGCCGTAATAGGCGTCCACTGGATCGGTGGAGAGGAGCTGGCATGAGTGAGATCACGGGCACCCCCAGGGTCCACGAGGCATACGCCTTCGCCTGTATGCGCTGCGGGCACGGCTGGGAGCAGGAGTACGAGATAGAGCATCACATCGACGGCGCGGGCCAGGAATACGTCGTCTACAAGGCCAACGGTCTGCGGGTGCCGTCTCCGCTCTCGAGCCCGACCTGCATGAACTGCGGCGGGCATGTCGTACGGATCATGCGGGCGGGACAGTTCTCGTCGATGCACAACCTGATCGGGTCGTCCGTCTCGATCACGGGGCCCTTCCCGGCCGAGCCGCCCCGACCGCACGAGCAGGCGGCCAAGAAGCCCAAGAAGCGGGACAAGACCGCCGAGCCGCCGGCCGAGACGGCGCCGCCAGAGACCGCGCAGTCCGACGCCGGCCAGTCCGAGCCGGGCGAGCCCCATCACTGGCAACTCTCCGATCTCCGGCACCCCTTCCACCGCAAGTGAGGCCCCGGGCGCGAGCCTCGTAGGATCGCGCCCATGAGCTCGAAGTCAAGCCCGCCGCCGCTGCCCGAACCCCTCGGGATTCCGGTCGCCGATTCGCACACCCACCTGGACATGCAGGAGGGCACGGTCGAAGAGGCCCTGGCCAGGGCCGCGGCGGTCGGAGTGAGTACCGTCGTGCAGGTGGGCTGCGACATCAAGGGCTCGCGCTGGGCGGCGGAGACGGCCGCGGCGCACGACAGCGTGCATGCCGCGGTCGCGCTGCACCCCAACGAGGCGCCGCGGATCGTGCTCGGCGACCCTGACGGCTGGTCCCGCCAGGGCGCCCGCGAGGGCGGCGGCGACAGTGCCCTCGACGACGCGCTCGCCGAGATCGACCGGCTCGCCTCCCTGAACCAGGTGAAGGCCGTCGGCGAGACCGGCCTGGACTACTTCCGTACGGGAGCCGACGGAATCGCCGCCCAGGAGCGCTCGTTCCGGGCTCATATCGAGATCGCGAAGCGGCACGGCAAAGCCCTCGTCATCCACGATCGCGACGCGCACGCCGATGTGCTACGGATCCTCGCCGAGGAGGGCGCCCCCGAGCGGACCGTCTTCCACTGCTATTCCGGTGACGCGGAAATGGCCGAAGTGTGCGCGGCCGCAGGCTATTTCATGTCCTTCGCGGGCAATGTGACCTTCAAGAACGCCCAGCCGCTGCGCGATGCGCTCGCCGTCGCCCCGCTCGAACTCGTGCTCGTCGAGACGGACGCGCCTTTCCTCACGCCCGCGCCGTACCGCGGACGGCCTAACGCGCCGTATCTCATTCCGGTCACGCTGCGTGCGATGGCGGCCGTCAGGGGGCTCGACGAGGACACGCTGGCCGCGGCGATCGCGGCCAACACGGCCCGCGCCTTTGATTACTGAGGGATAACGGCACACAGGGTAGCGTCGCGACACTGCGTAGTCGAATCGCTTGGGAGAGTGACCGGACTCCGCTATCGTCCCGGCCCGCAACGCCATCGGGCGGACCGGACCGGACCTTACGGAGCGTCGTGAACAATTCGCAGGGCAGTCACCGTGCCGCGCGTGGCGCCCGCCACGCTCTCTCGTCGTACGAGAGCGACATCGACACCTACGCGGAGGGCTACACGCCGACGTACGTCTCGCTTCCGGCGCCGCCGTCCCCGACGCTGCCGCGGCAGAGCCCCGCCCGCGACGCCGAGGGACCGGGCGGACGCGCCGAGGCCCGGCGGGCCGCACGCCGCCGCAGGGCGGAAGAGAAGCCCGACACGCTGCGTCGCCTCGTCCCGCAGGCCCTCGTCGTCGCCTTCCTGGCGGGCGGCACCTCCGCCTTCGTCGCCAACGACAAGGCCGTGCGGCTCACCGTCGACGGCGTGCCGCGCACCATGCACACCTTCGCCGACGACGTGGATGAACTCCTGGAGGACGAGGGGGTCCAGGTGGGCGCGCACGACATCGTCGCCCCCGCCCCCGGCTCGGCTCTCGCCAGCGGCGACGACGTCGTCGTCCGCTACGGCCGGCCCGTCATGCTCACCCTGGACGGGCAGCCCCGCCGCGTGTGGACCACCGCCCGCACCGTCGACGGCGCGCTGCGCCAGCTCGGGGTGCGGGCCGAGGGCGCGTATCTGTCCGCGTCCCGCTCCCAGGTGATCTCCCGCACGGGCCTCGTCCTGGACGTACGGACCGAGCGGACCGTGACCTTCATGGCCGACGGGCGCGAGCGGACCATCCGTACGAACGCGGCCACCGTCCGCGAGGCACTGGGCGAGGCCGGGATCGCCCTGCACGGCCTGGACACCACGTCCGTGCCGCCCGGCAGCTTCCCGCGCGACGGCCAGACCGTCACCGTCATGCGGATCACCTCCACCCGGGAGGTGCGCGAGGAGCCGATCGCGTACGACACCGAGAAGACCTGGGACTCCTCGCTCTTCACGGGCACGGAGGTCGTCGTGCAGCAGGGCAGGCCGGGCGCCCGGCGCGTCACCTACGCGCTGCGCACGGTCAACGGGGTGCGGCAGCGGCCGAGGAAGGTCGCCGAGGAGGTCGTAAGGGAGCCGGTCACCCAGCTGGTGATGGTGGGCACGAGGCCGCTGCCGAGTTCCGTGCGGGGCGCGGACGGCCTGGACTGGGGCTCTCTCGCGCTCTGCGAGTCGGGCGGGCGGGCGGGCGCGGTCGATCCGTCGGGGAACTACGGCGGGCTGTACCAGTTCGACACCGAGACCTGGCACGCGCTGGGCGGCACCGGGCGGCCGCAGGACGCGTCCGCGGCAGAACAGACGTACCGGGCGAAGAAGCTCTTCGTGCAACGGGGGGCGAGTCCGTGGCCGCACTGCGGCCGTAGGCTGTATCGGTGAGCACCACTGAGCCCGACGCACTCCTCGGCCCCGCCGACATCCGTGAACTGGCCGCAGCGCTGGGCGTACGCCCCACCAAGCAGCGCGGCCAGAACTTCGTCATCGACGCCAACACGGTCCGCAGGATCGTCCGCACCGCAGAGGTGCGCGAGGACGACGTGGTCGTCGAGGTCGGCCCGGGGCTCGGGTCGCTGACCCTCGCCCTGCTGGAGGCGGCGGACCGGGTCGTCGCCGTCGAGATCGACGATGTGCTCGCGGGCGCGCTGCCCTCGACGATCCTGGCCCGGATGCCGGAGCGCGCGACGCGCTTCTCGCTGGTCCACTCCGACGCGATGCTCGTCGACGAACTGCCGGGGCTCGAGCCGACGGCGCTGGTCGCGAACCTCCCGTACAACGTCGCCGTGCCCGTCCTCCTGCACATGCTGGACCGCTTCCCGACGATCGAGCGGACGCTGGTGATGGTCCAGGCGGAGGTCGCGGACCGGCTGGCGGCATCGCCCGGCAACAAGGTCTACGGCGTCCCCTCGGTGAAGGCGAACTGGTACGCGCAGGTGAAGCGGGCGGGGTCGATCGGCCGGAACGTCTTCTGGCCGGCGCCGAACGTGGACAGCGGTCTGGTGTCCCTGGTGCGCCGGTCCGAGCCGGTGGACACCACCGCCACCAAGGCGGAGGTCTTCGCGGTGGTCGACGCGGCCTTCGCGCAGCGGCGGAAGACGCTTCGGGCTGCGCTCGCGGGCTGGGCCGGATCACCCGCGGCGGCGGAGAAGGCCCTGGTGGCCGCCGGTGTCTCCCCGCAGGCCCGGGGCGAGTCCCTGACGGTCGAGGAGTTCGCACGGATCGCGGAGGCGAAGGCGTGAGCGTCACCGTACGAGTCCCCGCCAAGGTCAACGTCCAGCTGGCGGTGGGGGGTGCAAGGCCCGACGGCTTCCACGACCTCGCCAATGTCTTCCTCGCCGTCTCGCTGTACGACGAGGTGACGGTGAGCCCCGCGTCCTCCCTGACGATCACCTGCTCGGGTCCGGACGCGGGCCAGGTCCCCCTGGACCGTACGAACCTGGCGGCGCGGGCGGCCGAACTGCTCGCCGCGCGGCACGGACTGTCCCCCGACGTCCACATCCACATCGCGAAGGACATCCCGGTCGCGGGCGGCATGGCGGGCGGCAGCGCGGACGGCGCGGCGGCCCTGCTGGCCTGCGACACCCTGTGGGGCCTTCACTCCACCCGCGCCCAACTGCTATCCATCTGCGCCGAGTTGGGCAGCGACGTCCCCTTCAGCCTGGTGGGCGGGGCGGCACTGGGCACGGGCCGCGGCGAGCGGCTGACCGAGCTGGAGGTCGGCGGCGAGTTCCACTGGGTGTTCGCGGTGGCGGACGGCGGCCTGTCGACACCGGCGGTCTACGGCGAGTTCGACCGCCTGACGGAGGGCCTCGCGGTCCCGGCCCCGGCGGCGTCCGCGGCCCTGCTCGACGCGCTGCGCACGGGCGACGCGCCGTCCCTGGCGGGCGCCCTCGCCAACGACCTGCAGCCCGCGGCCCTCTCCCTGCGGCCGTCCCTGGCGGACACGCTGCAGACGGGTACATCGGCGGGCGCGCTGGCGGCGCTGGTCTCCGGCTCGGGCCCGACGACGGCGTTCCTGACGAAGGACGAGGAGTCGGCGCGGTCGGTGGCGGAGGCGCTGCTCGCGTCGGGGACGTGCCGCGAGGCGAGGGTGGCGTCGTCGCCGACGGGCGGCGCGAGGGTGGTCGGGGCCTGAGGGTTCCTTCCCCCACCCCGCCCTCCCCCAGACTCCGTCCGGGGGACCCCCAACCATCCCGCTCCTCAATCGCCGGAGGGGCTGAATGTGCGGCCCGGCCGCACATGTCAGCCGTCCGGCGATTGAGGACACTCCCCCTACGCCCTGCGGGCGTGGGGGGACCCCCAGAAGGGCGTATGGGGGCTTGGGGGCGGAGCCCCCGGGGAGAGCCCCCAGTCCCGACGTACTCAGATTCCGTCTGAGTACGTGAGCCCTCACGCCGCCCCCGACCGCCGCGGCACCGTACCCCCATGGGATCAAGCGTTCGTGAGCTCGCCGCCGCCACACCCTCGGCGCGGGACCGGTATGTGGACCTGTTGCGGGTCGCCTCGCTCGGCACGGTCGTGTTCGGGCACTGGCTGATGGCCGTCGTCACCGGGGACGAGGTCGGCAATCTCCTCGCCGTCGTGCCCGGGCTGCAGGTCCTGACCTGGGTGCTGCAGGTCATGCCGGTGTTCTTCTTCGTGGGCGGCTTCTCGCACGCGCTCTCCTACCGCTCCCTGCGCCGCAAGCAGCCCGACGGATCCGTCTACTCCGTCTTTCTGCGGGCCCGCCTCCAGCGGCTCCTGCGGCCGACGATCGTGTTCATCCTCGTCTGGGGCACGGCCGCCCTGCTGCTGCAACTGCTCGGCGGTGACGGCGGGTTGACCGGGGTGGCGCTGCGGCTCGTTGCGCAGCCCTTGTGGTTCATCGGGATCTATCTCGCCATGGTCGCCTTCACCCCGCCGCTGCTGAAGCTGCACGAGCGCTACGGATGGGGGGCCTTCGGCGCCCTCGTCGCGGGCGCGGTCGCCGTCGACGTGGCGCGGTTCGCCGGGCACGTGCCCTTCGTGGAGTTCCTGAACTTCGCCTTCGTCTGGCTCGCCGTCCACCAGCTCGGTTTCCTCCGCGCCGACGGCCGCATACGGATGCCCGCGGCCCTCGCCGCGGCCGGGCTGACCGGGGCCGCCGCGCTCGTCGCGTTCGGGCCGTATCCGCTGTCCATGGTCGGGATGCCCGGCGAGAAGGTCTCCAACATGGCCCCGCCCACCCTTGCGCTCCTGTGCCACGGGCTGTGGCTCGTCGGCGCGGTGGAGCTGCTGCGGACGCCCGGCGCACGGCTGGTCGCCCGCCCGCGGATCTGGCGCGGCGTCGTCGCCGCCAACGGGATCGCGATGACCGCGTTCCTGTGGCACCTCACGGCCATGCTCGGGGTGTACGGCGCGCTGCTCGCCCTCGACGTCGCACTGCCCGCGCCCGCCTCGGCGGCCTGGTGGACGCAGATGCCGCTGCGCATGGCGGCCGCACTCGTCCTCACGGCAGTCCTCGTCGCCGCCTTCCGCTCCTTCGAACGCCCCGCATCCGCGAGGCCCGGTTCAGGCTCCGGCGGACCCGTCGCCGCGCTCGGCATCACGCTCTGCCTCTTCGGCGTGCTCGGCCTGTCGATGGTCGGCTTCGGCGGGCTGCTGGAGGGCAGGACCGCGATGCTCGTCGCCGTACGCGTCACCGCGCCTGCCGCCGTCGCCATGGCTCTCGTCGGCTGGCTGCTCGTCGAGCGCGCGGGCGGGCGCCGGGCGGACGCCGCGGCGTGACTCCGCGCCCCCCACGCTGTCCGATAGGCCGCCGCACGTTATCGCACTCCCCGCGGCGACTAGGCTGGAGGATCGATCGATCCCCTCATCTGGAGTGTTAATGGCCGTCAACCTGGTCAATGTCGAGGCAGTCAGCAAGGTGTACGGAACCCGTGCCCTGCTCGACGGAGTCTCCCTCGGCGTCTCCGAAGGGGACCGCATCGGTGTCGTCGGCCGTAACGGCGACGGCAAGACGACCCTCATCCGCATGCTCGCCAAGCTGGAGGGGCCCGACACCGGGCGGGTCACCCAGAGCGGCGGTCTGCGGCTCGGCGTGCTCACGCAGCACGATTCCCTCGATCCCGAGGCGACCGTCCGGCACGAGGTCATCGGCGACATGGCCGACCACGAGTGGGCCGGCAACGCACGGATCCGCGACATCATCACCGGGCTCTTCGGCGATTTGCATCTGCCGGGCTTCGAGCAGGGCCTGGACACCGTCATCGGCCCGCTCTCCGGCGGTGAGCGCCGCCGGATCGCGCTCGCCAAGCTGCTCATCGCCGACCAGGACCTGATCGTTCTCGACGAGCCCACCAACCACCTCGACGTGGAAGGCATCGCCTGGCTGGCGAAGCATCTGAAGGCCCGCCGCTCGGCGCTCGTCTGCGTCACCCACGACCGCTGGTTCCTCGACCAGGTCTGCACCCGGATGTGGGACGTCCAGCGCGGCTCGGTCTTCGAGTACGAGGGCGGCTACAGCGACTACGTCTTCGCGCGCGCCGAGCGCGAGCGCATCGCGGCCACCGAAGAGACCAAGCGGCAGAACCTGATGCGCAAGGAGCTGGCCTGGCTGCGGCGCGGCGCCCCCGCCCGTACCTCCAAGCCGCGCTACCGCATCGAGGCAGCCAACGAACTGATCGCCGATGTGCCGCCGCCGCGGGACACCAGCGAGCTGATGAAGTTCGCCAACGCCCGCCTGGGCAAAACCGTCTTCGACCTGGAGGACGTGACCGTCACCGCCGGACCGAAGGTGCTGCTGAAGCATCTGACCTGGCAGCTCGGCCCCGGCGACCGTATCGGCCTGGTCGGCGTGAACGGCGCGGGCAAGACCTCGCTGCTGCGTGCGCTCACCGAGGCCGCGCGTACGCAGGGCGAGCAGCAGCCCGCGGCCGGGAAGATCACCGTCGGCAGGACCGTGAAGCTGGCGTATCTCTCGCAGGAGGTCGCCGAGCTCGACCCGAACCTGCGGGTGCTGGAGGCCGTGCAGCGGGTGCGCGACCGGGTCGACCTCGGCAAGGGCCGGGAGATGACCGCGGGTCAGCTGTGCGAGCAGTTCGGCTTCACCAAGGAGAAGCAGTGGACGCCGGTCGGCGATCTGTCCGGCGGTGAGCGCCGCCGGCTGCAGCTGCTGCGCCTGCTGATGGACGAGCCGAACGTCCTCTTCCTCGACGAGCCCACCAACGACCTCGACATCGAGACGCTGACCCAGCTGGAGGACCTGCTCGACGGCTGGCCGGGCTCGATGGTCGTCATCTCCCACGACCGCTTCTTCATCGAGCGGACGACGGACAAGACGTACGCGCTGCTGGGCGACGCGGCCCTGCGGATGCTGCCGCGCGGCATCGACGAGTACCTGGAGCGCAGGCAGCGGATGATCGAGACCGCGGCTCCGGCGGCGGCCGCGGCGGCGGCCGCGGCGCCCGCCGCCCCGACGACCGAGAAGTCGGCGGCGGACGTGCGGGCGGCGAAGAAGGAACTGCAGAAGATCGAGCGGCAGCTGAACAAGATCTCCGACCGGGAGACCAACCTGCACGCCCAAATCGCCGATAACGCCACGGACTTCGAGAAGGTGGCGAAGCTGGACACCGAGCTGCGTGAACTGATCGGCGAGCGGGACGAGTTGGAGATGCGCTGGCTGGAGCTGGCCGAGGACGCGTGAGGACGCGTAGCCAACTCGGCGTGGCAGCTGTGGCGTAGAGAAGCCGTGGAGAGCACGTAACAACCCCATCACGGGCCGGTCCTCCCTTGGGAACAGGGGAGACCGGCCCCGCGTTCGAGCCTATCCGAGTGATAGAAAGAAGCCCTGTTCGACTGACGTGAAACAGCGGGAGCCGTGTCCGAATCGCTCCCTTCCGGAGCGAAGGCTCGGCGGATCAGCGGGGGAGACCGGCTCGGACAGCGGGCCGCACCAAGGGGGAAGTGCCGATGACTCAGCCGCCCGGCCAACAGCAGCCGCCGCGGGGTGGGTTTGGCGTTTCTCAGGGTTCGCAGCAGGGGTTTCCTCCGCCGCCCGCGCAGCCGCCCGGACCGTACGGTCAGCAGCCGGGCCCGTACAACCAGCCGCCCGGACCGTACGCCGGCCACCCGGTCCCGTCGCAGCACTCCGGTGGGACCACTCCGCCCAACAGCGGTGGCGGCGGTGGCTTCTTCAAGGGCAGGCGCGGAGCAGTCGTCGGCGCGGTGGTCGCAGGCCTCCTGGTCATCGGCGGCGGTACCTGGTTCGCGCTCAGTGGTGACGGCAAGGACGGCAAGCCCGCCGTCAGCAAGGGCAGTGGCACTCCCAAGCCGTCCGGTTCAGCCTCCGCCGACCAGGGCGCCACCGACGACACCATCGGCGTCGAGGACGTCAACGCCCGGCGCAGCCCCGGCGAGGCAAGGGTGCTGTTCCTGGCGCAGAACGACGTCGACGTGCCCGGCAACGGTGCCGAGGTCTTCGGCCCCTGGGTGGTCGGCGACACGATCGTCAAGGCCATGTACCGGGAGGTCGCCGCCTACTCCGTGACCGACGGCAAGAAGAAGTGGAGCCTGAAGCTCGGCACGCCTGTGTGCCTCGGCGCCCCGCAGGCTTCGACCGACGGAAAGATCGTCATCGGTGTCAAGAACGGCATTACGGAGCAGTCCGACTGCAGCGATTTCCAGATGATCGATGCGAAGACCGGCAAGGCGGGTTGGAAAAAGCCCATCCCCAAGCCCAAGGGCGTCGTCGGCTTCACCGACTACATCCTCGCCGTCAGCGGGAACACGGTCGCCCTGACAGGGCTGGACCACTCCTCCGGCTACAGCCTGAGCGACGGCAAGCAGCTCTTCGGCAAGCCGTCGTCCCGCTGCCTGCCTTACGGTTTCGCGGGCGGCGCCAGGCTGATCGCCGCCGTGAGTTGCCCCACGAGCAGCAGCGAGGCGGATATTTTCAAGGGGCAGATCCAGGAGATCGATCCGGCCGGCGGCAAGACCAGGTGGACGTACGCGCTCCCCGCCAACTGGCAGGTCGACAAGGTCTACTCGGTCAGCCCGGTCGTCGTCTCCATCAAGCTGGAGGCCGACGACAACGACGATCACACCAAGCGGCGGGTCATCGCCCTGACGGACAGCGGAAAGCTGCGCTCGCAGCTCCAGGTCGGCAAGGACAAGTTCAAGCCGCGCTGCAGCAGTACGGCCATCGACTACCGCGGCGACATCCAGGGGTGGTGCACCGGTGTCGCCGCCGATGCGTCCACCCTCTACCTGGCCACCGAGCCGACCGGCACCAACGAGGTTGTCGCCTTCAACTTGGATACCGGCAAGGCCAAGTGGCGTTCATCGGTGGGACTCGACCGCACGATGATGCCGTTGACCGTGGAGAACGGCAGCGCCGTGGTCTACATCGCCCCGACGTTCAGCCAGGGTGGCGTGGTCGCGACCATCGCTCCCACGGGCGGCACGCCGAAGGTCCTGCTGAAGCACCCGCTGTCGACCGCCGAGATCGAAAGCGGCTTCCAGGACCCGCGGACGGCGTATGCGGACGGCCGGATCTTCCTCACCACTACCCAGATCACCGGTCTCGACGACGCGAGGGAGAAGGAGACCAAGACATTGATGGCCTTCGGCAAGTGACCGTGTTCCGAGGCACTCGGACGTCCCCACTCCTTCTCCCATCTCCCCATTCCAGAGGTAATCACCCATGACACAGCCGCCGAACCAGCCCCCGCAGCCGCCGAACCAGCCGCCGAACCAGCCCCCGCAGGGCGGCTTCGGCGCTCCTCAGCAGCCCGCGCAGCCGCCGCAGATGCCGCCCGCCCCGCCGCAGGGGCCGCCGCCCGGCGCGCCCGGCTACGGCTATCCGCAGCAGCAGCAGCAGCCCGCCCAGCCCGGATACGGCTACCCGCAGCAGGCCCCCGGCCAGCCGGGTCCGTACAACCAGCAGCCCGGACCGTACAGCCAGCAGTCCGGTCCCTACGGCGGGTACCCCACGCAGCCGCAGTACCCGGGCGCGCCCACTCCACCCGGCAGCGGCGGCGGCAGCTTCTTCAAGGGCAAGCCCGGCGTCATCATCGGCGCGGCCGTGGCCGGTCTGCTGGTGATCGGCGGCGGAACCTACCTCGCCCTCAGCGGTGGTGACGACAAGAAGGACGAGAAGAACGTCAGCAAGAGCGACGACCCCAAGCCCACCGGCTCGGAGTCCGTCGACCAGGGCGACGGCAGCGGCGACGGCCGCGAGGGCAACGACGACCTCAACGCCGGGCGCAAGCCGGGCGAGGCGAAGGTTCTCTTCCTGTCGAAGAACGATGTCGACCTGCCGCGCAACGGCGCCGAGGTCTTCGGCCCCTGGGTGGCCGGCGACACCGTCGCCAAGGCGATGTACAAGGAGGTCGTCGGCTACTCGGTGACCGACGGCAAGAAGAAGTGGAGCGTCCCGCTCAGCGCCGAGGTGTGCTCCGCACCCGTGCAGACCTCCACCGACGGCAAGATCGTCGTGGGCGTCAAGGACGGCCTCACCGAGAAGGCCAAGTGCCTCGATCTGCAGATGATCGACCTGAAGACCGGCAAGGCAGGCTGGAAGAAGTCGATTCCTAAGAGCACCGGCTTCTTCTCCCTCTCCGACTTCACCCTGTCGATCAGCGGCAACACCCTCGCCGCGGGCGGCAGCGGCAACTCGTACGGCTTCTCGATGACCGACGGCAAGCAGCTCTTCAAGGGCCCGAGCGAGGGCTGCAAGCCGTTCGCCTTCGCGGGCGGCGTCAAGCTGCTCGCCGCCGCGAGCTGCCCCACGTCGGACTACAACAAGCCCAAGCATCAGCTGTCGGAGGTCGATCCGGCCACCGGCAAGGCCAAGTGGACGTACAACGCCCCGGTCGGCTGGGAGATCGGCAAGGTCTACTCGGTCAGCCCTGTCGTCATCTCGCTGAACCAGCGTGAGCCGAAGAAGTGGTCGATCGTCGCGCTGACCGACAACGGCAAGCCGCGCTCGCAGATCCAGGGCGGCAAGGACAAGTTCGCGCCGCGCTGCGGCGGGGCGTTCGTGGTCTTCGGCCAGAACCTGGAGGGCTGCACCGGCGTGGCCGCCGATGCCTCCACCTTCTACATGGCGACCGAGACCGCCTACGGCACCGCCAACGACGTCGTCGCGTTCAGCCTCGACACCGGCAAGGAGAAGTGGCGTTCGCCCGCCGACGGCAAGCGCAAGATGACCCCGCTGCGCATGGAGAACGGGAGCGTCCTCGTCTACATGGACGCGTCGTACGACGCGGGCGGCGCGGTCGCCACGATCGCGCCGACGGGCGGCGCGCCGAAGGTGCTGCTGCAGCACCCCGCATCGACCGCCGAGATCGAGAGCTCCTTCTTCTCGTCGAAGATGGTCTACGCGGACGGCCGGTTCTTCCTCGCCAGCGGCCGTGTCAGCGCCAGCAACGACGCGGAGGAGAAGGAGACGAAGACCATGATCGCCTTCGGCAAGTGACCGCGTTCTGAGTCCTTTTGACCCACGTCCCCGCTCCAGCATCCTTCCGAGGTAGTACGCCATGACGCAGCCGCCCCCGCCGCCCAACCAGCCACCGGGCCAGCCACCACAGGGTGGCTTCGGCGCGCCCCAGGACCCTCCCCCGGGAGGCTTCGGAGCGCCGACGCCGCCCCCGCAGGATCCTTCGTACGGCTATCCGCAGACCCCGCCGCCCGCCCAGCCGCCGCAGGGGCAGCCCGGTTACGGCTACCCGCAGGCGCCCGGGCAGGTGCCGGGCTACGGATATCCGCAGGGCCAACCCCAGGGCCAGCCCGGCTACGGGTACCCGACGCAGCCGATGCAGCCGCAGTACATGCCGCCCCAGCCCGGCGGCAGCGGCGGCGGCAAGAAGCTGAGCACCCAGATGCAGATCATCATCGCGGCGTCCGTCGCCGTCGTGCTGATCGTCGCGGGCGGCATCTGGTTCGCCTCCAAGGACGACGGGGGTGAGGGCAAGAAGGACGAGGCCAAGAACAGCGCCGGCGGCACAACCGGCGGCACAACCGGCGGCTCCGACGGCGGCGGCAGCGGTGGCGGCAAGGCCGCCGACGGCCCCGGCAAGGAGAAGGCGCCCGCCAACGTCCACTCCAAGGTGGCCTTCCAGCTGCCGGAGCCCGCGGTTACCGACATCACCAGCGTCAAGGGCTCCTGGGTCACCGACAAGGCCTACGTCAAGCCGGGCATCAACTCCCTTGTCGCGTACGACGCGGCCAAGGGCAGCCCGCTGTGGACCCTTCCGCTCCCCGGCCAGATCTGCGCGGCTTCCCGCCACCTCTCCGAGGACAACAAGGCCGCGATCGTCTTCGAGGCCGCCAAGCGGAAGCCGCCGAAGAACTACCAGCCCTGCACCGAGGTCGGCGTCGTCGACCTGGGCACCGGCAAGCTGCTGTGGAGCAAGTCCGTCACCGGCACCTCCAGCGGTGACGGCAAGGTCAAGTTCAGCGAGGTCACCCAGAGCGGCACCACGGTCGCCGCGGGCGGCACCGACGGCGGCGCGGCCTTCGACCTCAACAGCGGTGCCGTCCGCTGGAAGCCCAAAACCGACGCCGAGGGCTGCTACGACATGGGCTACGGCGGCGGCCCGGCGCTCGTCGCCGCCCGCAAATGCGGTACGTACGACAACCCTCAGGTCGTCATCCAGAGCCTGAACCCGGACAACGGCACCCCCGCCTTCTCGTACAAGCTGCCGCCCGGCGTCGACTACGCGAGCATCGTCTCGACCAAGCCGCTGGTTGTCGCCGCCGATGTCGGCGACACCGGCTCGGGCGGCATCTCGGACTTCTTCTCGATCGACGACAAGGGCGCCCTGCGCGCCAAGATCTCGGCGACGGGCGACAAGTTCACGGCCAGGTGCGGCTCCACCGAGGTGGAGACCTGCCAGAAGGTCGTCGTCGGCAACGGCAGGCTGTATCTGCCGACGACCGAGCACGAGGGCAGCGGGGAGTACGGCCGGACCAACGAGATCGTCTCGTACGATCTCGCCACCGGAAAGCCCACCAGAGACCGCGCGGACGCGGGCGACCGGTTCACGATGTTCCCGATCCGGATGGACGGCGGCAACGTCATCGCGTACAAGTGGCCCCCCTACGACAAGGGCGGCCAGGTTGTCAGCATCGACGGTGCCACCTTCAAGCAGACGGTGCTGATGGACAATCCGGCCGACAAGTCGGTACGGGAGGCGGAGACCAGCTATTCCTCGGACGGCGCCGAGTACCGGTATGCGAACGGGCGGCTGTATATCGGAGCCACCCTGATGAGCAAGCGGTCCGCGTCCGCGTCCTCGTTCGGGAAGAAGTACCTGACGGTGGCCTTCAGTACGGCGGACTGACACCCCACAGGCGGCGCGATTCGCCCCCCGGCCCGGCACATTGGATCACCGATGTGCCGGGCCTCGGTCATAAGTAGCCCTGTTTGGCGAAGAATTCGGCACTCTGGGGGGCTTCTGCCACGTTGGGGGCGCGCGATCTCGAACAAGCGTGTAGCTTGCCGGGTCAGAGGGCCGGGGGGCCAGCTCGCGGGGATGGGGGTTGCTCGATGGGCGTGCGGCTCATGGTGCTCGATGATCACCGACTGCTCGCCGAGGCGCTCGCCTCGGCCCTGAAGCTGCGCGGGCACCGGGTGCTCGCGGCGGCGGCCCCCGCGGCCGGCGCGGCCGACCTGGTGGTCAGCAGGGCGCCCGAGGTGTGCCTGCTGGGCACCGCGACCCCCGCGGAACCGGGTGCCTTCGACCCCATCGTCAAGATCAAGCGGGAACGCCCGCAGGTGGCCGTGGTGGTCCTCGGCCCGGTGCCCAGCCCGCGCGGGATCGCCGCGGCCTTCGCGGCCGGCGCCTCCGGTTACGTACGCCACGACGAGCGCATCGAGGGTGTCGAACGCGCCATGGTCAAGGCCCGGGCGGGCGAGGCGGTGGTGGCTCCGCAGCTGCTGCAGGGCGCGTTCGCCGAACTGCTCAACCCGGCCGCCCAGCCGGACGACGAGGGGCAGCGGCTGCTCCAGCTGCTCACCCCGCGCGAGGTCGAGGTGCTGGTGCGGGTCACGGAGGGCGAGGACACCCGGCTGATCGCGGCGGGCATGGGGATCGCGCCGAGCACGGCTCGTACGCACGTACAGCGGGTGCTGATGAAACTCGGGGTCGGCTCCCGCCTGGAGGCGGCGGCCCTGGCCGCCCGCACCGGGCTCCTCGACCGGGCGGCGATCTTCTCGCCGCCGTCGCCCGGACCGGGCGCGGATCACAGCTGACCCGGCCACGCCACCGCGGGCGCAGCTGCGCCCGCTGACGGTGCCCCGCTCTCTGTGCGGCCGCGCTGCGTCCACCCGTAGCTGTCATCCGAAACGTGTCGACACATCTGCGTGCAAGCGCTCTCTTACGCCTGACCACCCATTGACGCGGCCTGTTGGCTTGTGATTTGTTATGTTCGTTTCTGTGTGTTGGGAGGCTGAGGGAGCCCAGGTGAAGAAGACGTCGACCCGGCTCGCCGACGGTCGTGAGCTGCTCTACTACGACTCCCGCGACGACGCCGTACGCGATGCCGTCGACCGGCGGCCGCTCGATCCCATCTCCACCACCTCAGAGATCCGCCACGACCCGCTCCTCGGCGACTGTGTCGCCATCGCCTCGCACCGCCAGGCCCGCACCTACCACCCGCCGGCCGACGAATGCCCCCTCTGTCCGTCCCGGGACGGCCGCCTCAGTGAGATCCCCGCCGCCGACTACGACGTCGCCGTCTTCGAGAACCGCTTTCCGTCCCTGGCCGGTGACTCCGGCCGCTGCGAGGTCGTCTGCTTCACCTCCGACCACGACGCCTCCTTCGCCGACCTCAGCGAGGCGCAGGCCGCCCTGGTCCTCGACGCCTGGACCGACCGCACCGCCGACCTGGCCGAACTCCCGCAGGTGGAGCAGGTCTTCTGCTTCGAGAACCGGGGTGCGGAGATCGGCGTCACGCTGGGGCATCCGCACGGGCAGATCTACGCGTACCCCTTTGTGACGCCCCGGACCTCGCTCATGCTGCGCTCGGCCGCCGAGCACCGGGCCAGAACCGGGCGCAATCTCTTCGACGAGGTCGTGGAGCGGGAGCGCGCGCAGGGCGTACGGGTGGTGCTGGAGGGCGGGCACTGGGTCGCCTTCGTGCCGTACGCGGCGCACTGGCCGTACGAGGTGCATCTCTACCCGCGCCGGCGGGTCCCGGACCTGCGGGCGCTGGACGAGGCGGCGCGCACAGAGTTCCCACAGGTCTATCTGGAACTGTTGAGGCGGTTCGACCGGATCTTCGGGGAGGCCGAACCGCCGACGCCGTACATCGCGGCCTGGCACCAGGCGCCCTTCCGCGACGTCAACCGGAGTGATTTCGGGCTGCATCTTGAGCTTTTCACCATCCGCCGCACTTCCGGCAAGCTGAAGTTCCTCGCGGGTTCCGAGTCCGGTATGAGCGTGTTCATCAACGATGTGCCGCCGGAGACCGCGGCCGAGCGACTGCGAGAGGTAGCGAGCGCGTGAGCAAGTCTGTATCTACCCGGGGGGCGACCCCCGGACCCCCGAAATGCCTGGTCACAGGCGGTGCGGGGTATGTCGGCAGCGTGGTGGCGCAGCACCTGCTGGAGGCGGGGCACGAGGTCACCGTTCTCGACAACCTCTCCACCGGCTTCCGCGAGGGCGTCCCCGCGGGCGCGGACTTCGTCGAGGGCGACATCCGCGATGCCGCCAGGTGGCTGGACTCTTCCTACGACGCGGTGCTGCACTTCGCGGCCTGCTCGCAGGTCGGCGAGTCCGTGATCAAGCCCGAGAAGTACTGGGCGAACAACGTCGGCGGGACGATGGAACTGCTCGCGGCGATGCGGTCCGCAGGAGTGCGCAAGCTGGTCTTCTCCTCCACCGCGGCGACGTACGGCGAACCCGTGTCCACGCCCATCACGGAGACCGACCCGACGGCCCCCACCAGCCCGTACGGCGCGTCCAAGCTGGCCGTCGACCACATGATCACGGGCGAGGCGGTGGCGCACGGCCTCGCTGCGGTGTCGCTGAGGTACTTCAACGTGGCAGGCGCGTACGGCAGTTACGGTGAGCGCCACGACCCAGAGTCGCACCTGATCCCGCTCGTACTCCAGGTCGCGCTCGGAAAGCGGCAGTCGATCTCCGTCTTCGGGGACGACTACCCGACGCCGGACGGCACGTGCGTACGCGACTACATCCATGTCGCCGACCTCGCCGACGCGCATCTGCTCGCCCTGGACGCGGCGAAGTCCGGCGAGCACCTGATCTGCAACCTCGGCAACGGCAACGGCTTCTCGGTCCGCGAGGTCATCGAGACCGTACGGAAGGTCACCGGGCATCCCGTCCCGGAGGTCGTGGCGGCGCGCCGCGGCGGCGACCCGGCGGTGCTCGTCGCCTCCGCGGCCACCGCGCAGGAACGCCTGGGCTGGCAGCCGAGCCGTGCGGATCTGGCGGGAATCGTGTCGGACGCCTGGGACTTCGCCCGGGGGAGGGCCGGCGGGTCATGAGCGACGGTGTGTGGGCGGCGCCCGGACGGGTGAATCTGATCGGTGAACACACCGATTACAACGAGGGTTTCGTGATGCCCTTCGCGCTGCCCCACACCACCGTCGCGACGGTTTCGCGACGCGACGACGGGGTGCTGCGGCTGCACTCGGCGGACGCCAGGGGCGACGCGGTGGAACTGCGCGTCGACGACCTGGCGCCCGGGCGCGGCCCGGGCAGCTGGACCGACTACCCGGCAGGCGTGGTCTGGGCGCTGCGGGACGCGGGCCACGCGGTGGGCGGTGCGGACATCCACTACGAGTCGACGGTCCCGACCGGCGCGGGCCTGTCCTCGTCGGCGGCGCTGGAGGTCGTCACGGCGCTGGCCCTGAACGACCTGTACGAACTGGGCCTGGAGCGGTGGCACACGGCCCGGCTGTGCCGGCGCGCCGAGAACGTCTACGTCGGCGCGCCCACCGGAATCATGGACCAGACGGCCTCGGCCTGCTGCACCGCGGGCCACGCCCTGCACCTGGACACCCGGGACCTCTCGCAGCGCCAGATCCCCCTCGACCTGGCGGCGCTCGGCCTCGAACTCCTGGTGGTCGACACCCGCGTGAAGCACGCCCACAGCGAGGGCGAGTACGGCAAGCGCCGCGCGGGCTGCGAATCGGCCGCGGCGGCACTCGGTGTCCCCGCGCTGCGGGACGTCCCATACGCCGGTCTGGAGAGGGCACTGGCCCGGCTGGAGAACCCCGAAGTACGCCCCCTGGTACGGCACATCGTGACCGAGAACCGCCGGGTCGAGCGGGTGATCGCGCTCCTGGAGTCCGGCGAGGTCCGCGCGATCGGCCCGGTTCTCACCGAGGGCCATGTCTCACTGCGCGACGACTTCCGCGTCTCCTGCCCGGAGCTGGACCTGGTGGTCGACACGGCCCTGGCGTCGGGCGCGCTGGGGGCGCGGATGACGGGGGGCGGCTTCGGGGGGTCGGCGATCGTCCTCACGGAGACGTCGATGTCGGCGACAGTGCGCACGTCGCTCCTGGAGTCCTTCGCGACGAAGGGCCGCACGGAGCCGCGGATCTTCACGGCGATCCCGTCCCCGGGCGCGACGCGCGTGTCCTGAGCGGGACGTGCCGCGCCGGACGGGCCGGATATGCGGTTCTGCCGCATATGTCACAGCCGGGATGGGGCTGGGGAGCGACCCCGCCTGCGCCGATCTTTGTCGACTTCTGTCTCAATACGAAACACGAGGCACACCCTGAACAGCCTGGCCAATCAGTTCTGTAAATAGCCTTCCGCTCCGGCCACCCAGCCGTACGCTGATGCTCAGCACCGGTGGGGGCCGGTGTTGATCAGGGGGCGAGACAGTCGGGTACGACGCCCGGGGCGGGGTATCAGTCACAGCACGGCGGCGGCCGAGCGACCGCTGTAGTACCCCATTCTCCGGGCGCCGTACCCGCGCCGGTCCGTCCTCCGACACTGGGGGTGTCTGTGGTTCGTATCCGGGTCCTGGTGGTGGACGACCACCGCATCTTCGCCGAGTCGCTCGCTGCCGCGCTCGCCGCCGAGCCCGACGTCGATGTCGCCGCGGCCGGCAGCGGTCCGGCCGCGCTGCGGTGTCTGGAGCGTGCGGCCGTCGAGGGGCGCAGATTCGATGTCATGCTCGTCGACGCCGACCTCGGTACCCAGCCGGTGCCCGGCGCCCGCGCCGTGGTCGCCCGTGCCGTGCCGGACAACGGCGAGGAGAGCCTCGTCGACGGCATCTCCCTGGTCGCCGGCGTCCGTTCAGGCCAGCCCGCGGTCCGTACCGTCGTGCTCGCCGAGAAGGACGACCCGCGCCGTGCCGCCCTCGCGCTCCAGGCCGGTGCCTCCGGCTGGGTCGCCAAGGACTGTTCGCTGCAGCGCCTGCTCGCGGTGATACGGGGCGTGCTGCGGGACGAGACGCATCTGCCGCCCGCCCTGCTCACGGGCGTACTGCGGGAGTTGACCGCGGCCCGCAAGCACCGCACCGAGAGCGAACGGCTCGTGGAGTCGCTGACCCCGCGCGAGCGGGAGGTACTGCGCTGTATGGTCGCGGGCCTGGGGCGCAAGGCCGTCGCCGAGCGCCTGTTTCTGTCTCCGCACACCGTCCGCACGCATATGCAGAACGTTTTGGGGAAGCTGGGCGTCCATTCCACCCTCGCCGCGGTCGCTCTCGCGCGCCGCGCAGGTGTCGGCCCGGTCGACCTAGCCGGGGACGTTGTCGAACGGGGCGGTCAACTGGCGTAGCAACGCAGCCAGTTCGCCCCGCTGTGCCCGCGACAGTTCGGCGAGGATCGCGCGCTCCTGCGCGAGCAGCCCTGCCAGTGCCTGGTCCGCGCGGTCCCGCCCCTCGGGGGTGAGGCGCACCAGTACCCCCCGCCGGTCACTGGGGTCCGGCAGTCGCTCCACCAGGTCCTTCTTGGCGAGCCGGTCGATACGATTGGTCATCGTGCCGGAGGTGACCAGGGTCTGGGTCAGCAGCTGGCCGGGCGAGAGCTGATACGGAGCCCCCGCGCGCCGCAGCGAGGTGAGCACGTCGAACTCCCACGGCTCCAGATTGTGCTCGGAGAAGGCGAGCCTGCGGGCCCGGTCGAGATGGCGGGCGAGCCGGGAGACGCGGCTGAGCACCTCGAGCGGCTCCACGTCGAGGTCGGGGCGCTCACGGCGCCATGCTGCGACCAGTCGATCGACCTCGTCCTCCATGTCGATCAGTGTAGAGGGTCTGTCGATGTGAAGTCTCTTGACGTCAAGATATATTAGGGCTCAACCTTGGGCATGGTCGGGCCGGAACCTCGTTCCGCTTCGGCACACCGTTCCACTCAAGGGGGCTCGAACATGCATTCCGGCCAACCAACCTGGGATCCGCATCAGTACCTGCGCCATGCAGGGCACCGGACCCGGCCGTTCCTCGACCTGCTCAACCGAATACCGCAGCTGCCGGACCGCGGCCGGCCCGCCCGTATCGCGGACATCGGCTGCGGCCCCGGCAATGTCACCGCACTGCTCGCCGACCGCTGGCCCGACGCCCACATCACCGGCTTCGACCTCTCTCCCGAGATGCTCGCGATCGCGGAGAAGGAGCACGCGGGCACCACGGCCGGCGGCGGCTGGCTCGACTTCAGGCCCGCCGACGCCGCGCACTGGACACCCGAGGCGCCGTACGACCTGATCGTCTCCAACGCCGCACTGCAATGGGTGCCCAACCATCCCGAGTCCTTTCCCCTCTGGGTCGACGGCCTCAACCCAGGTGGCACCCTCGCCTTCCAGGTACCCGGCAACTTCACCTCCCCCAGCCACGCCCTGCTCGCCGAACTCTGCGGCACCCCGCAGTGGCGCGAGCGCCTGGGCGACCACGGCCGCCGCTACGTGCACATCCTGGAACCGGCCGACTACCTCGAACGCCTGGTGAATCTCGGCTGCGAGACGGACACCTGGGAAACCACCTATCTCCAGCTGCTCACGGGGGAGGACCCGGTCCTCGACTGGGTCAAGGGCACGGCCCTGCGCCCGGTCCTGACCCAACTCGCGGACGATCCCGACGCGGAGCACGAATTCCTCGGCCAGTACCGCGACCTGCTCCGCAAGGCCTACCCGCCGGGCCCGCACGGCACCGTGTTCCCGTTCCGCCGCGTCTTCGCCGTCGCACGAAAGGGGTCGTGATGCTGGTCTGCATTGACCATGTCCAGCTCGCCGCGCCCCCGGGGGCGGAGGACGCCCTGCGCGCGTACTGCACCGATGTGCTCGGCATGACGGAGATCCCCAAGCCGCCGGTCCTTGCAGCCCGTGGGGGCGTCTGGTTCCTGGGGGCACCTCCCACGCCGAAGGCTGTGGGGGAAGGAACCGTCCAGCTCCACCTGGGCATCGAGGCCGCCCCCGCCGGAGGCGGAGAGTGTCACTTCCGGCCGGCCAAGAAGGCGCACCCCGGCCTGCGGGTCACCCGGATCGAGGCATATGCGGCGCGGCTGGAGGAGCGCGGCGCGATGGTGGTCTGGGACGACAACCTCCACGGCCACCGTCGCTTCTACTCCGAGGACCCGGTCGGCAACCGGCCGGAGTTCCTGGAGCCGACGGGGACGGGGGCCCTCTGAATGCGCGGGAGCGCCCCGCCCACCGGCGATCCGGCGTGACGGGGCGCTCTGCGTACGGGATCCGGGGCCATCGGATACGCCGTGAGCCCGGTCAGCTCTTGCGGTGCCCTATCAGCCGCGGCTTCTGCTCCAGACCGTCCAGTCCGTGCCACGCCAGATTCACCAGATGCGCCGCGACCTCGGCCTTCTTGGGGCGGCGGGCGTCCACCCACCACTGGCCCGTCAGCGCGACCATGCCGACCAGCGCCTGGGCGTACAGCGGAGCCAGCTTCGGATCGAAGCCGCGCGCCTTGAACTCCAGGCCGAGGATGTCCTCGACCTGGGTCGCGATATCACTGATCAGCGAGGCGAACGTGCCCGTCGACTGGGCCACGGGCGAATCACGGACGAGGATGCGGAAACCGTCCGTATACATCTCGATGTAGTCGAGCAGCGCGAACGCCGCCTGTTCGAGCAGCTCCCGCGGATGCCCCGCGGTCAGCGCTCCGGTCACCATGTCGAGCAGCTGGCGCATCTCGCGGTCGACCACGACGGCGTACAGCCCCTCCTTGCCGCCGAAGTGCTCGTACACCACCGGCTTGGAGACACCCGCCTTCGCGGCGATCTCCTCGACCGATGTGCCCTCGAAGCCCTTCTCGGCGAACAAGGTGCGGCCGATGTCCAGCAGCTGCTCCCGGCGCTCCGCCCCGGTCATCCGGACCCGACGGGCCCGCCGGCTTCCGGAGGGCCGCTTCTTGTCCGTACCGCTGCTACTGCCGTCGATCGCCACGTCGTCAATCATGCCGGGTCGGCTGCCTCGCTCTGGCGCCGGGCGTCGATACGGGACGCGCTCGGCCAGCGCACGTCGTACGCCCAGCCCAGCTTTTCGAACCAGCGGATCAGCCGGGCACTGGAGTCGACCTGGCCGCGCAGCACGCCGTGGCGCGCGCTCGTCGGCTCGGCGTGGTGGAGGTTGTGCCAGGACTCGCCGCAGGACAGCACCGCCAGCCACCAGACATTGCCCGAGCGGTCTCGGGACTTGAAGGGGCGCTTGCCGACCGCGTGGCAGATCGAGTTGATCGACCAGGTGACGTGGTGCAGCAGCGCGACCCGGACGAGCGAGCCCCAGAAGAACGCGGTGAAGGCGCCCCACCACGACATCGTCACCAGTCCGCCGACCAGCGGCGGGATCGCGAGCGAGAGGATCGTCCAGTAGATGAAGTCACGGGAGATCCGGACCAGCGCCGGGTCCTTGATCAGGTCCGGTGCGTACTTGTGCTGCGGAGTGCGCTCCTCGTCGAACATCCAGGCGATGTGTGCCCACCACAGGCCCCTCATCAGCGCGGGGACACTCTCGCCGAAACGCCAGGGCGAGTGCGGGTCGCCCTCGGCGTCGGAGAACTTGTGGTGCTTGCGGTGGTCGGCCACCCAGCGCACCAGTGGGCCCTCGACGGCCAGCGAACCCATGACCGCGAGCGCGATCCGCAGCGGGCGCTTCGCCTTGAAGGAGCCGTGGGTGAAATAGCGGTGGAAGCCGATCGTGATGCCGTGGCAGCCGATGTAGTACATGGCCACGAGCAGGCCGAGATCCAGCCAGCTCACCCCCCATCCCCAGGCCAGCGGCACGGCCGCGAGCAGGGCGACGAAGGGCACCGTGATGAAGAGCAGCAGGGCGATCTGCTCGATCGACCGCTTGCTGTCCCCGCTGAGCGTGGCATAGGGGAGGTCGGCCGAGGGGGTCTCGGGGGCGTCGTTCAGCAGATCGGGGCTTGTCGTCATGGGGGTCCCCTGTGGGGTGAGAGATCACAACAGGTACCGCGTTACGGATGCGTAACCTACGGCAACGTAAGTATGGCAGTGCCCAGCCTCGCGGCAAGAGACCTGTGGAGAACGGCGGCGAACGTCAAAGGAAAGGCCACCTATCCTGGGTGTCGTCGGACAGCGCGGTCCGCAGCCTCCAGACCCCTCCAGACGTGCTCAAACACTGCAAGGAGCCGCACCTGTGAGCAGTGCCGACCAGACCCCCACCGCCAGTACCGAGCTGCGCGCCGACATCCGCCGACTGGGCGACCTCCTGGGCGAGACCCTCGTCCGCCAGGAGGGCCCGGAGCTCCTGGAGCTCGTCGAGCGGGTCCGGGCCCTGACGCGCAGCGACGGTGAGGCCGCCGCCGAGCTGCTGGGCGACACCGACCTGGAGACCGCAGCGAAGCTGGTGCGGGCCTTCTCCACGTACTTCCATCTGGCCAATGTCACCGAGCAGGTGCACCGCGGCCACGAGATGCGCGAGCGGCGTGCGGCCGAGGGCGGACTGCTGGCCCGCACCGCGGACCGGCTCAAGGACGCCGACCCCGAGCATCTGCGCGAGACGGTCAGAAACCTTAACGTCCGGCCCGTGTTCACCGCCCACCCGACCGAGGCCGCCCGGCGCTCCGTACTGAACAAGCTGCGCCGCATCGCCGAGCTGCTGGAGACCCCCGTCAGCCCCGCCGACCGGCGCCGGCACGATCTGCGGCTCGCCGAGAACATCGATCTCATCTGGCAGACCGACGAGCTGCGGGTGGTACGGCCCGAGCCGGCCGACGAGGCGCGCAACGCGATCTACTACCTCGACGAGCTGCACGCCGGTGCCGTCGGCGACGTCCTGGAGGACCTCGCCGCCGAGCTGGAGAGGGTCGGCGTCGAACTGCCCCCGGGCACCCGGCCGCTGACCTTCGGCACCTGGATCGGCGGCGACCGCGACGGCAACCCCAATGTCACCCCCGCGGTGACCTGGGAGGTGCTGATCCTCCAGCACGAGCACGGCATCACCGACGCGCTCGACGCCATCGACGGCCTGCGCGGACTGCTCTCCAACTCCATCCGCTACACCGGCGCGACCGAGGAACTGCTGAGCTCGCTCCGGCAGGACCTGGAGCTGCTGCCGGAGATCAGCCCCCGCTACAAGCGCCTCAACGCCGAGGAGCCGTACCGCCTCAAGGCCACCTGCATCCGGCAGAAGCTCGTCAACACCCGCGAACGCCTCGCCAAGGGCACACCGCACGCCGAGGGCCGCGACTACCTCGGCACGGCCGAGCTGCTGCACGACCTCACCCTGATCCAGACCTCGCTGCGCGCCCACCGCGGCGGACTCTTCGCCGACGGCCGCCTGGACCGCACGATCCGCACGCTCGCGGCCTTCGGACTGCAGCTGGCGACGATGGACGTACGTGAACACGCGGACGCCCACCACCACGCGCTCGGGCAGCTCTTCGACCGCCTCGGCGAGGAATCCTGGCGCTACGCCGACATGCCGCGCGACTACCGGCAGAAGCTGCTCGCCAAGGAGCTCCGCTCGCGGCGACCGCTGGCGCCCACGCCCGCTCCGCTGGACGCGGCGGGAGAGAAGACCCTGGGGGTCTTCCACACCGTCAAGGAAGCCTTCGAGCGCTTCGGGCACGAGGTCATCGAGTCGTACATCATCTCGATGTGCCAGGGCGCGGACGACGTCTTCGCGGCGGCGGTGCTCGCACGCGAGGCCGGACTGATCGATCTGCACGCGGGCTGGGCGAACATCGGCATCGTGCCGCTCCTCGAGACGACGGACGAGCTGAAGGCCGCCGACGTCATCCTCGACGGCATGCTGGCGGACCCCTCCTACCGGCGCCTGGTCTCCCTGCGCGGAGACGTCCAGGAGGTCATGCTCGGGTACTCCGACTCGTCGAAGTTCGGCGGCATCACCACCTCGCAGTGGGAGATCCACCGCGCGCAGCGCAGGCTGCGCGACGTCGCGCACCGCCACGGCGTACGGCTGCGGCTCTTCCACGGCCGCGGCGGCACTGTCGGCCGCGGCGGCGGCCCCTCGCACGACGCGATCCTCGCGCAGCCGTGGGGCACGCTCGAGGGCGAGATCAAGGTGACCGAGCAGGGCGAGGTCATCTCCGACAAGTACCTGATCCCGTCGCTGGCCAGGGAGAACCTGGAGCTGACGGTCGCGGCGACGCTGCAGGCCTCGGCGCTGCACACCTCGCCGCGCCAGTCCGACGAGGCGCTGGCGCGCTGGGACGCGGCGATGGACACGGTCTCGGACGCGGCGCACGACGCCTACCGGAAGCTGGTCGAGGACCCGGATCTGCCCGCGTACTTCTTCGCGGCCACGCCCGTGGACCAGCTCGCGGACCTCCACCTCGGCTCGCGCCCGTCACGCCGCCCGGACAGCGGGGCCGGACTCGACGGACTGCGGGCCATCCCCTGGGTCTTCGGCTGGACACAGTCGCGGCAGATCGTGCCCGGCTGGTTCGGCGTCGGCTCGGGCCTCAAGGCGCTGCGCGAGGCGGGCCTGGACACGGTCCTGGACGAGATGCGCGAACAGTGGCACTTCTTCCGGAACTTCATCGCGAACGTCGAGATGACGCTGGCCAAGACGGACCTGCGAATCGCCCGCCACTACGTCGACACACTCGTCCCCGAGCACCTGAAGCATGTCTTCGGCGTGATCGAGGCGGAGCACGAGCTGACGGTGCGTGAGGTGCTGCGGATCTCGGGCGGTGAGCGGCTGCTCGACTCCAACCCGGCGCTGCAGCAGACCTTCGCGATCCGTGACGCCTATCTGGACCCGATCTCCTACCTCCAGGTCTCGCTGCTGGCGCGCCAGCGCCAGGCCGCGGAGAAGGGCGAGGAGCCGGACCCGCTGCTGGCGCGTGCGCTGCTGCTGACGGTCAACGGAGTGGCGGCGGGCCTGCGCAACACCGGCTGACGGCACGGCTCACGGCACGGCTCACGGCACGAGGAACGGCCCCTCCCCGCACGGGGAGGGGCCGTTCCTCATACTGACGCGTCAGTGCTGCTGGACCTTGCGGCGTCGCGCGAGAAGGTAGCCGCCCGCGCCGACCAGCGCCGCGGCGACCGCCGAAATGGCTCCGACCGGGGCGCTCGAACCGGTCTCCGCCAGGTCACCGCCGCCGTTGGCGGACGGGGACGGGGCGGCCGTCGGGGCCGCGGAGTCGGACGAGGTGGGCTCGGTCGTCGGCTCCTCGGAGGGCTTCCCGGAAGGCTCCTCGGAAGGGGTGCCGGAGGGCTGCTCGCTCGGCTCGCTGTCGTCCTCGCAGTCGGTCCAGAAGACCTTGTGCTTGGCCTTGCCGTGCTCGCCGTCGAAGTTCCAGACGAGCTTGTAGTGCCCGTCGGGCAGGGTCTTGTCGTCCGTACGGCCGTGACCCTCGGCGTCGAGCGTCAGCGAACCGCTGTCCGCGAGCTTGCCCTTGGTGCCCGTGGGCGGCATCTCGACGATCTTCCAGTCGACTTCCTGGGCGCCGTCGAAGCCAAAGGCGTCGAGATAGAACGAGCAGACGTGCGGCTCGTTCTTACGGAGTTCTTCGCCGGTCTTGGCGTCGTGGATTTTCACGGTGCCGTTGTCGCCGGGAGGGGTGGCGTGCGCGGCGGGAGCGGCCAGCAGCGAGAGCGCCGCTGCAGCCACCAGGGCGCCGGAGGACCTGAGGGTGCGCATGGGCAATCCAACGGGAGAAGGGACGGGTGCCGTGGGGGTGGCGGCTCAGCGTCCTGTGAACCCGGGCGTCCGTCAAGACACTTGGTGTCGCATCCGCACCATGAGTTGCTGATTGCCCCAATAGTCCTGGATAACGATCAGGTGAATGCGACGTTCCGGTAAGGCGGTTGGGGCTCTCGGGTCCCCGCGTCAGGTGCGGACTCAGAGCGCGAGGAAGGCTCCCACCAGCAGCGCCCCGCCCGCCGCCGCGGTCGCCCAGGCGATCCGGGTCAATCGCAGCCCGCCCCCGATGACCAGAGCCGCGAGCAGCAAGGCGCCCCCCATCGGGTGCCAGGCATAGAGCGCGCCCGCCGTACCGGTGTGGACCAACACGTCGCTGTCCGGCTTCAGGACCACAGGGAGCTTCGCGCCCTTCTTCACAGCGACCGACTTCTCGATCGTCATGCCCTCGCGGGGCGCGGCCGAGCCCTCCGGGTCGTACGGACCGGTGCAGGTCTTCTCGCCGCAGTCGGCGACCGTGAGCGTGCCGTGCTCGCGGCCCTTGGCGAGCAGTACGTGCTGCGCGTCGCCCCACGACGACCAGAAGCCCGCGACGAGGAGCAGCAAGGCAACACCGGCCATCGCGGCACGACGACCGTAGAGGAGCATGCGGGTCCGGTTCGAGCTCATGGGGCGCGATCCTTGGCCATGGGCGCGCGCCCGGTCAACCTGGGGCCCGGGCTTATCAGGAGTTGTACGTACTTTGCGCCCGCTCCAGGCCGTCGATCACCAGACACTCCACCGCGTCCGCCGCGCGGTCCACGAAGTAGCCCAGTTCCTTGCGCTCCGCCGACGAGAAATCCTTCAGCACAAAGTCCGCGACCTGCATCCGGCCCGGCGGACGGCCGATCCCGAACCGCACCCGGTGATAGTCCGGGCCCATCGCCTTCGTCATGGACTTCAGACCGTTGTGCCCGTTGTCGCCGCCACCCAGCTTCAGCCGCAACATGCCGTAGTCGATGTCCAGTTCGTCATGGACCGCCACGATGTTGGCGAGCGGCACCTTGTAGAAATCGCGCAGCGAGGTGACCGGGCCGCCGGAAAGATTCATGTACGACATAGGCTTGGCGAGGATCACCCGGCGGCTGCCGAGCCCCGGAGGGCCGATCCGGCCTTCCAAGACCTGCGCCTGCGCCTTCTGCGCGCGCTTGAACGTGCCGCCGATGCGCTCCGCGAGGAGGTCGGCGACCATGAACCCGACGTTGTGCCGGTTCGCGGCATAGTCGGGCCCGGGATTGCCGAGGCCCACGACAAGCCAAGGGGCGTTCGCGTCGGACATCTGCGCTGCGTCTCCTCGCGTGCGGTTGCGTACGGACAGACAGGGAAACGGGGTGGCGGGCCGCAGCCCGCCACCCCGTCAAGCCAAGCTCAGGCAGAGCTTAGGGGGTGTCTTTCGGATCAGGCCTCGGCGCCCGCTTCGCCCTCGGCCTCGGCCTCGGCGGACGGCTCCTCCGCCTGCGCGGCCAGGACCTGCAGGACGACGGTGTCGTCCTCGACGGCCAGGGTCGTGCCGGACGGCAGCGGCACGTCCTTGGCGAGGATGGAGTCGCCGGCAGCCAGGCCCGCGATGGAGACCGTGACGGACTCGGGGATGTGCGTGGCCTCGGCCTCGACCGGCAGGGCGTTCAGCACGTGCTCGACCAGGTACGCACCCGGGGCCAGCTCGCCCTCGGTGTGGACGGGGATCTCGACGTTGACCTTCTCGCCGCGCTTCACGATGAGCAGGTCGACGTGCTCCAGGGAGCCCCTGATCGCGTCACGCTGAACGGCCTTCGGGATGGCCAGCTCGGTCTTGCCCTCGACGTCCACGGCAAGCAGCACGTTGGAGGTACGCAAGGCGAGCAGCAGCGCGTGGCCCGGCAGCGTGATGTGGACCGGGTCGGAACCGTGACCGTACAGAACACCGGGAACCTTGTTCTCACGGCGGACGCGACGGGCCGCACCCTTGCCGAACTCGGTACGGATCTCGGCGGCGAGCTTCACCTCGGACATGTGCACTCCTCGTATGGCAGAAAAAAACTGGTGGCGGTCACCCGGCCACGACAGGCCTGCTACGAAGAGCGCGTCGATAACGGACCGCCGTACCTGTGGGTACGGCCTCCCTCGCCGAGCAACTGCGCCAGTCTACCCGGAGCCCCCCGAGCCACCCAATCGATCAACGAGGAAGGGCCGCACCCACCGGGTGCGGCCCCTCCTCATGCACGACTGAGGCGCTTAACCCTGCTCCTCGAAGAGGCTCGTCACCGAACCGTCCTCGAACACCTCACGCACCGCGCGCGCGATCGTCGGCGCGATCGACAGCACCGTGATCTTGTCGAGCTCCAGATCGCCCGGGTCGGGCAGCGTGTTCGTGAACACGAACTCGCTCACCTTCGAGTTCTTCAGACGGTCCGCGGCCGGGCCGGACAGGATGCCGTGCGTCGCCGTCACGATCACGTCCTCCGCACCGTGCGCGAACAACGCGTCCGCCGCAGCGCAGATCGTGCCACCGGTGTCGATCATGTCGTCGACCAGGACACAGACGCGCCCCTCGACCTCACCCACGACCTCGTGCACCGTCACCTGGTTGGCGACGTCCTTGTCCCGGCGCTTGTGGACGATCGCCAGCGGGGCGTCCAGACGGTCGCACCAGCGGTCGGCGACGCGCACACGGCCCGCGTCGGGAGAGACGACAGTGAGCTTATTGCGGTCGACCTTCGCGCCCACGTAGTCCGCAAGGACCGGCAGCGCCGACAGATGATCGACCGGGCCGTCGAAGAAGCCCTGGATCTGGTCGGTGTGCAGATCGACCGTAAGAATGCGGTCCGCACCCGCAGTCTTCAGCAGATCGGCGATCAGACGGGCCGAGATCGGCTCGCGACCGCGGTGCTTCTTGTCCTGCCGCGCATAGCCGTACGACGGGATGATCACGGTGGTGCTCCGGGCGGAGGCCCGCTTGAGAGCATCGATCATGATCAGCTGCTCCATGATCCACTTATTGATGGGAGCCGTGTGGCTCTGGATCAGGAAGCAGTCCGCACCACGAGCCGACTCCTGGAAACGGACATAGATCTCGCCGTTCGCGAAGTCGAAAGCCTTCGTCGGCACCAGGCCGACACCCAACTGGTGCGCGACCTCCTCGGCCAGCTCGGGGTGGGCGCGGCCGGAGAAGAGCATCAGCTTCTTCTCGCCGGTCGTCTTGATCCCGGTCACAGCACAGTCTCCTCAGACGTGTTCTCTGGCCGCGGGTGTACTGAGCGCGAGCCAGCCGAAATTGCGTGCACGTATCACGGTACGCCGAGATCGGCGCACCCGTTTCCGGTCAGTTCTCCTCGGCGACCGCTTCCGTTGCCGCCTGGGCCGCCTGCGCCGCCGCGCTGCCCGGACGCTTGCGAGCCACCCAGCCCTCGATATTCCGCTGCTGGCCCCGCGCGACGGCCAGCGAACCGGCGGGCACGTCCTTCGTGATGACCGAGCCGGCCGCCGTGTAGGCACCGTCCCCGACCGTGACAGGCGCCACAAACATGTTGTCCGAGCCCGTCTTGCAGTGTGAGCCGATCGTCGTGTGGTGCTTCGTCTCACCGTCGTAATTCACGAACACACTCGCCGCGCCGATGTTCGAGTACTCGCCGATCGTCGCGTCGCCCACATAGGAAAGATGCGGCACCTTGGTGCCCTCGCCGATCGTGGCGTTCTTCATCTCCACATACGTACCGGCCTTGGCCTTGAGACCGAGGTTCGTCCCGGGGCGCAGATACGCGTACGGACCGACCGAAGCCAACTCGCCGACCACCGCGGAGTCCGCCACCGTGTTGTCCACCCGGGCCCCCGCGCCCACCTGCGTGTCCTTCAGACGCGAATTGGGGCCCACCTCGGCACCCTCAGCCAGATGCGTCGCACCCAGCAGCTGAGTGCCCGGGTGCACGATCGAGTCCCGCTCGAACGTCACCGTCACATCGAGGAACACCGACGCCGGGTCGACGACCGTCACTCCGGCCATCATCGCCCGCTCCAGCAGACGCTCGTTGAGCAGCCTGCGCGCCTCGGCGAGCTGCACACGGTTGTTGATGCCGAGGATCTCGCAGTGGTCGCCCGCGACCGAGGCACCGACCCGGTGACCGGCCTCGCGCAGGATGCCCAGGACGTCGGTCAGGTACTCCTCGCCCTGACTGTTGTCCGTACGCACCTTGCCCAGCGCGTCCGCGAGCAGCTGCCCGTCGAAGGCGAAGACACCGGAGTTGATCTCCCGGATGGCCCGCTGCTCGTCGGTGGCGTCCTTGTGCTCGACGATTGCGGTGACGGCACCCGTGACGCCGTCCCGCACGATCCGGCCGTAGCCGGTGGAGTCGGGCACCTCGGCGGTCAGCACGGTCACGGCGTTGCCGTCGGCGGTGTGCGTCGCGGCGAGCGCGGTCAGCGTCTCGCCGGACAGCAGGGGGGTGTCGCCGCACACGACGACGACGGTCCCCTCGGGGGTTTGACCGAGCTCTTCGAGCGCCATCCGCACGGCGTGGCCGGTGCCGTTCTGCTCGGCCTGGTAGGCGGTGCGGGTACCGGCGTACTGCTCGGCGAGATGCTCCTTGACCTGCTCACTCGCGTGGCCGACAACGACGACGAGGTGCTCGGGGTCCAGCTCGCGTGCCGCGGAGACGACATGTCCGACGAGCGAGCGCCCGCAGATCTCGTGCAGGACCTTGGGGGTCTTCGACTTCATGCGGGTGCCCTCACCCGCTGCGAGGACGACGACGGCTGCCGGGCGGTTGGCGCTCACGGGAATGCCCTTCGGCTTCGGGTGGTGGACATCCGAAGGATACCGGGGGGTTTCGGGGGGCAAATAAGGGCGGGTCCTGACCGTGGAGGTCAGGACCCGAACTGAGAAGCTCCCCCGCCAGGACTTGAACCCGGACAGATGGCACCAAAAGCCACAGTGCTGCCAATTACACCACGGGGGATGAAATGCGACGAAACCGGACATTAGGTCAGGCCGCCGGATCGGCACCCAACACTATGCCGTACCAAGCGCCTTCCATGCGACGGTAGAGATCGGCGCTCTTCGTGACGTAGATGACCAGGCAGCCTCTGTAGGCGTCGGTCGGCGTACTTGCCGTGGATCTCTGTCATACGGTGAGCGTCGTCCGGAATGCGGACGTCCGGGTCGAAAGTCCGCTCGATTCACCGGATCGTGCGATCTACGCCTGTTTCGTTCCTGTTCGAACTCGTTCCGTGCTGTCCCACTCCCCGGAAATTGACTCGCGCCCGCCCGTACGCTTGATGCATGACCACAACGGGGGCACACCAGGAACCCACGGGCAGGCCCGCCCGTACCTGGCTGTGGTGGGGACGACGGCGCAGTGTCGCACTGGACGTGGGGCTCGGGCTCGTCTCCGCCTTCGAGTGCGCTCTGGAGGGTGTGGGCTTCGCGGACAAGGCCGCGATTCCCGTGCCCGTCGGGGTGCTCTTCGGGCTGGTCGTCGGATCCGTGCTGGTGCTGCGGCGGCGATGGCCGATCGCCGTGGTGCTGGTGTCGATCGCGACCACGCCGGCCGAGATGGGCTATCTCATGGCCGTCGTCGGGCTGTACACACTCGCGGCTTCCGATGTGCCGCGCAGGATCACGGCGATGCTCGCGGGGATGTCGCTGGCCGCGACGCTGATCGTGACATTTGTACGGGTGCACCAGGACGTGGCGTCGGCGGATTTCGATCCCGGCGCCTGGTACGTCCCGACGATGGCCGGCTTCATGGCGCTCGGCCTGACCGCGCCGCCGCTGTTGTTCGGGCTCTACATAGGGGCGAGACGCAGGCTCATGGAGAGCTTGCGCGAGCGCGCGGACTCGCTGGAGCAGGAGCTGTCGCTGCTGGCCGACCGGGCCGAGCAGCGGGCCGAGTGGGCGCGGACGGAGGAGCGGACCCGGATCGCGCGGGAGATGCACGACGTTGTGGCGCACCGGGTGTCCCTGATGGTGGTGCATGCGGCGGCGCTGCAGGCGGTCGCGTTGAAGGACCCGCAGAAGGCTGTGAAGAATGCCGCGCTGGTGGGGGACATGGGCCGTCAGGCGCTGACCGAGTTGCGGGAGATGCTCGGGGTGCTGCGCGCGGGGGAGAAGGATCGCGCGGTGGCTCCGGTGCCGCTGGCTGCCGTCCGGGTGGCGGCTGCTGCGGCTGCTGCCGCGGCGGCCGACGACGGGCCGAGTCTGGCGGATCTGGAGGGTCTGGTGGGCGAGTCCCGGCAGGCGGGGATGGTGGTCGAGCTCGCGGTGCAGGGCGAGGTGCGGGGGTACGCGCCGGAGGTTGAGCAGACCGCGTACCGCGTGGTGCAGGAAGCCTTGACGAATGTCCACAAGCACGCGGCCGGGGCCAAGGTCTTGGTGCGTCTCGCGCATCGTGACGCCGAGGTGGCCATGCAGGTGGAGAACGGCGCTCCGGATGTCAGCGGCTCGGCGGCGGACGCGGGGCTGCCCAGTGGCGGCAACGGCCTGGTGGGGATGCGGGAGCGGGTGCTGGCGCTGGGCGGGGTGTTCGTGTCGGGGCCGACGGATGCGGGCGGCTTCCGGGTGTCGGCGGTGCTGCCGGACCGGGACGGGTTTTCCGAGTCCGCTTGAGGGGTGTTTCAGCCGAGGGCCAGGCGGGTGGGCTGGATGCCGGTGATCAGGGTGGCGAGAGCTCGTTCGATGTCCGGGCCGAGGTACCAGTCGCCGGTGTGGTCGAGGCTGTAGACGCGGCCTTCGGTGTCGATGGCGAGCACGGCCTGGCTGTCGCCTTCGTCGCCGAGGGGTGCAACCTCGGTGTCCAGGGCTCGCCCCAGGTCGGCGAGCGTACGCGCCAGGTGCAGCCCGGCCAGGGGGTCGAAGCGCAGGGGTGTCGGGGCCGTCTGCCGTCCCGGGCCCGGTGCCGTGACCCGCAGTCCTCCGAATTCCGCCCAGGCTTCGACGGCTGCCGGGAAGACGGTGTGCCGGTGGCCGCCCGGTGAGACGTACGAGCGCAGCGTGTCCGCCCAGTGCTCGGCGAGCTTTATGTCCCAGCGGCCGGGCTGCCATCCGGCCTCGCGCAGGGCGGCGTCCACGGCGACGGGGAACCGGGTGGTGCT
This sequence comes from Streptomyces sp. NBC_01481, assembly GCF_026339995.1. GTDB lineage: Bacteria > Actinomycetota > Actinomycetes > Streptomycetales > Streptomycetaceae > Streptomyces. The sequence continues at coordinate 169,754 of NZ_JAPEPT010000001.1, forward strand.
CAGGTGGTCGGGCATCGGTGGGGGATCAGCCGTTCTCGGGTGCGGTCGGATCGACGGGGCGTACTCCGAAGTGGTCGAGCATGGCGGTACAGGACCGGCAGGGTGGTGCGTAGCTGCCGTGCAGCGGGTCGCCGTCCTCTCGGATCCTACGTGCCGTCAACTTGGCCTGTTTGAAGGACCGTTTGGCCTCGCTGTGCGTCATTGGCTTGCGCTGTGCGCGTTTGGAGCGCTGCGACTCGGCTGCTGTGAGGTGGCGAGAGAGCAGGATCGCCTCGGGGCAGCGGCCGGTGAAGCGTTCGCGCTGGCCGCTGGTGAGGGTGTCGAGGAAGTCCTGTACGAGTGGGTGGAGTGCGGGCGGTTGGTCGGCCTTTCCGGCGGTGCACGTGAGGGTCTCGCCGCGTACGGAGAGTGCGGCGGCGACGGCCGGCAGGATGCCGTCGCGACGGTGGCCCAGGGCGGGCGGCTGGAGGGCCTCGGTGCTGCTCCAACTGAGGCGTGGATCACCCGATGTATTCGGTTGCGCTGTGTGCATGGTTGTTCGTCCCCTCCCTGCACTCCCCCGAGTTGCTGGGACAGCCTGCCAAATGGGGCGCGTGGTGCGGAAGCGGGGGCACTGAAACGTGTCGACCCGTCGGCATTCGGTCACACGATTGTGACTGTTGGTGATGGAGGTGGAGCGTCGGATCTCCCTGTTGCACCACCGCATAGGCTGTCCTGAACCAGCCGGAACGCAGCAGGGGGCAACCGCCATGACGACAGGTCGGCTCGGGCACAGGGCCGCGCCACCGAACGCCGCCTATGCCGGGCAGCTCGTGAACTTCCCGGACCCGGTCCGGGCCTCCCGCCACCCTAGAGGTGTGCGGATGGACGAGAACGGCTATCCGGACTTTTCGCCGTACGCGCGTGCCGCCGCGGAGATCGCCGAGCCCCCGGAGGGCTTCGGCGTCGACGAACTGCGGCTCACCGACTACGTATCGGCGAACGCGGCTCTGCACGCCGACGGCCATGCGCTGTGGGACACGATTCCCGCGGTGGCGACGCCGCACGGCTGGACCTGGCACCACGTGCCGGGCACGCGCCGTCTCGAACTGGTCCCCGTCGAGGTGAAGGCGCTTCTGCGCCACCACGGCGGTCTGGCGACGGCGCCCGTGGACCACGGCAAGCGGGGCACGCGACCGCTCCAGGAGACCCGGCCCGCGCATTTCGGGCTGCCCAAGGGTGTGGTCTCGGTGACGGAGCAGCAGCTGCTCGGCGTCGAGGAGGACCTGGGCTACCGGCTTCCGGGCGCGTACCGCACCTTCCTGAAGGCGGCGGGCGGCTGTGCCCCGGTCGGGGCTGCGCTCGACGCCGAGTTGGGGCTCCTTGTCGACCAGCCGTTCTTCACGGTGCGGGACGAGGCGGCGGTCAATGACCTGGTGTACGTCAACAAGTGCCTGCGGGACCATCTGACGAAGGACTATCTGGGCGTCGCGTTCGTCCAGGGCGGCATCCTGGCCGTGAAGGCGAGGGGCTCGGCGATCGGCTCGGTGTGGTTCTGCGCGTACGACGACGCCCGGGACCAGGACGGCTGGAACGTGCAGCAGCGCGTGGAGCGGCTGCTGTTGCCGTGCGGCGACGACTTCGACGGTTTTCTGCGCCGCCTGGCGGGAAATCCGCCGGAGCTGGAGACGGTGGCGAACCTGATGGTGGACGGCGGCTTCGCGCGCGCCGTCCCGATCCCGGACGAGGGGTGACGGTCCGATGGTGACCTTCGCGCAGGCGCAGGAGCGCGCGGAAGAGTGGGTCAACGGCGACGTGGCCGCGTATCAGCACCGCGAGGTGCGGGTGCGGGAGTTCGAGCTGGGCTTCGTGGTGTGGGCGGAGGACCGCGAGGGCGGTGCGCGCTCGGACGGCGGGGAGCAGCGGCTGGTGATCGCGCGGGACAGCGGTGAGGCGACGCTGTGGCCCGGACTGCCGGTGGGTGAGGTGATCCGCCGGTACGAGGAGGAGTACGGGGTTCAGGAGGTGGCCGCGGCCGCGCCTGAGCCGCCGCAGCGGATCGACCTGAACCAGACGTCGTTCCTGTTGAGTCCGCCGGAGTGGCTCCAGGAGGCGGCGGACAAGATCGGGATCCCGGACCGGCGGTCGCCGGAGCGGGCGGCGCCTTCGGGTGCGTCGCCTGCGGGTGCGGGCGCGTCGACTTCGGGTGCGGCCGAGCCGGCGGGTGCGGGTGCGGGTGCGGGTGTGCCGTCGTCGGGGGCGGACTGGTCGGCGCCCGCCGCGGCTTCGGCTGCGACGGGCCCCAACGCCTCGCAGGCGGGCGGGAGTTCGTCGTCCGCGTCCGGTTCGGCGTGGCCCGCGGCCGGGTCCTCGCCCGGGGCTTCGGCGGGTTCGCAGGCGTCTCCGGTGGGGTCGTCCGGCGCCAACGCCTCGCAGGGCGGCGCCGGTTGGCCCAGCGCCGGTGGCGGTGGCTACGAGCCCACGGCCTCCGAGGGCGTGCCCGCCACGCCACCCGCGGCCACCCCGTGGACGGACACCAGCGGGGCCGGGTCGGACGACGCGTCCGTACCGCTGCCCGCCACCGTTTTCGCGCCGCCGATCTCCGGGTCGGACGACGACGACACCCCGCCTCCGGCTTCGGGCGCCGATGCGCCGACCGCGCTGATGTCGGGCGGCAGCCAGCTTCCGCGGACCACGGTCGCCCCGGCCCTCGACCAGCCGGGAGCCGGTGCGCCTGCCGGACCCGCGGCGCCTGCCGCACCCGTCGGCCCCGGCGCCGCCGACATCGCGGACGCGGCGACGAGCAAGGCGGTCCTGCCGCCGCGTGCCGCCCGCGGCGCAGCGCGAGGCAGTGGTTCGACGACTCCGCCGCCGCCCGGCGCGCCCGGCACTCCGGGGGCGCGGCCCGGCGCGACGCCGCCGCCGTCGGGGCCGGGTGCTCCCGGTGCTCCGGCGGGCGGCTACCTGCCGACGCAGCTTGTCTCGCAGGTCGGCCCGGATGGGCCCCAGCCTCCCGGTCCTCCCGGTCCGCCCGGTCCGCCCGGACCTCCCGGTTCGACTCCGCCGCCGGGTGGTGGCGTCCACCATGCCGCGACGATGCTGGCGGACCCGAGCCAGATGGGTCCCGGCGCGCCGCAGCCTCCCGGTCCGCCCGGTCCGCCCGGACCTCCCGGTTCGACTCCGCCGCCGGGTGGTGGCGTCCACCATGCCGCGACGATGCTCGCCGGTCCCGCCCAGGCGGGCCCCGGCGCGCCCCAGCCGCCCGGTCCGCCCGGTGCTCCTCCCGGCCCGCCGCCCGGTGCCGTACCGCATGCGCCGCAGCCGCCGCACGGCGGTCAGCCGCCCGCGTACGGCTATCCGCCGCAGCCGACCGGCATGCCCACCGTCGGCCCCGGCTACCAGGCCGTGCTCCGCTACCGCGCGCCCGACGGCTCCGAGGCCCAGCTGATCCGCCGCTCGGCGCCCGGAACTCCGCACCCGGAGTGGCAGATCCTGCACGAGCTGCGGGCCATGAACGTGCCGCCGCAGCAGGTGCTTGAGCTGCACACCGAGCTGGAGTCGTGCGAGCTGCCCGGTGCGTACTGCGCGCGGATGATCCGGGAGACGTGGCCGCAGGCGCGTATCACCTCGATCGCCCCGTACGGCAGGGACCACGCGTCCCGCCAGCAGGGCATGCGGCAACTGCTGGCGCACCAGGGCGAGTTGCACCAGGTCGCCGACGGTCCGGCGCGCCCCGCGCCGGTGCGTGCCCCGCTGCCGCAGATGCCGCCGGCCCCGCCGATCCCTCCGGAGGGCATCGCGCAGGAGCTGGTGGCGGCGTTCGGGCCGCAGGGCATCTGCCGGTTCGACCAGCGGGCGGTCTCGCGTCAGGGTGTGCCGGAGATCGTGGCGGCCACGCTGGTGTGGGCGGGTCTGCCGGGCGACTTCAACCCGTTCTTCTGGGCCCAGCCCGCCCAGCCGGTTGTCCCGACGCTGGCCGAGCTCGCGGCCCAGCGTCAGGTGCAGCCCGCTGCCGACGCGGGTTCGTATCTGGTGGTGGGCAGCGACTTCGGCCGTGCGATCTGCGTCCAGTACGGCACGGCGCACATCGTCGCGGTCCCGGTGGAGGCGGGCCCGGGCGGTCAGCCGGTGGCGCCGCAGTTCGTGAACAGCGGCCTGCCGGAGTTCGTACGCTGTCTGGCCCTGCTCGGCCGGATGTGGCGCCTGCGCTTCAACCTCAACCCGGAACAGGCGGGCCGCTGGACGGTCGACTTCCAGGCCCAGCTCGCCGCCCTCGACCCGGCGGCGCTCGCGTCACCGGAGAGCTGGTGGTCGGTGCTGCTTGAGCAGATGTGGGACGGACTGCTGTAGCGCTGTCCGTACGAGTGGGGCGCCCGGGGCCTGTGCGATACAGGCCCCGGGCGTCCTTGTTGACGAGTGGATGAGCTGAAGTCGGCGCGGCCTACCGACTCTCCTCACGCATCCTCACATCTCCAGGCGACGAGGAGATGCTCCGGCGAGACCGCGATCAGGCATATGTCGTAGAGCGTCACCGCGAGCGAATTGAAATGGAAAGAGGCTGCGAGAAAGTCCGCTTCCCTCCCGTCCTCGGCGTGACCGTGATTCGTGAAGAACTCCGCTTCCTCGCCCACCGAGTGGAGAATGTCCCGCACGCAGCCGTCCCTGGCCTCGTCCGACTCGCGAAGTGACGCGTCGGGACCCGAGGAGAAGGAGCCGGCCGCAAGGAGCTTCACCAAGTCCTCGGCACCACGGCGGGTCACGGGCAGGAGGCTTTGCCGCAGGTCGGCGGCGGTGACTGTCTCGAACATCGTGGCCGGGTCAATTCCGACATGCTCGGCACCACTCGGGCCTTGGATGGCCGACAGCACATCATCGACCCATTCCTCGTGCACGCGCCGCACGAGAAGAAGAAAAGTGCGGCACTCATCGAAAAGCCCGGACGCACAGTCGGGCGGCCGCTCGCCGGTGACCCGGCGGTTGTTGTGGTCCAACTCGTCGATCACTTGTGCCAGCCTAACAAGTGATCAATGCCCGATCTCGGGGGCGGCTCCGCCTGCTGCGGCTGGCAGAGGGACGCTCCTCGAACCTTGATTCCGGCTTCCTTCGCTGAACGGTCCAACCTTGACCGGTCTGATTGGGGGGAGTGTCGTGTTATGAGCGATTACCTCCGATCCAGCAAGATATGCGCCAATCGCGTTGTATGTCGGAGAGGGCTGAAGGATGAGTGCTGCATCGGTGTCACCTCACGGCTTCGTCGCCGTACGCGGCCGTGGCTATCCGGCGGCGGAGGCCGACGCCTATGTCGCCGCCCTCTCCCAGGACCGCGACCGCGCCTGGGAACGGGCCGCGCGGCTCACCGTGCTTGCCAAGGAGATGGAGGCGAAGGCGGCCGGCCTGCGCGAGGTGGTGTCGGGCCTTGCCCCGCAGTCGTACGAGACGCTCGGCAGTCGCGCGCAGCATCTGTTCACCCTCGCCGTCGAGGAGTCCGACGAGCTGGTGACAGGGACGCGGAACGAGGCGCAGGCGCAGGTCGACGCGGCTGAAGAGGCGGCTCGGCAGAGGCGTGACTCGGCGCGCGAGGAGGCCGATTCGGTACGGGCGGACGCCGACGCTCGCGCCCAGCAGATTCTGCGCGCCGCGCAGGCGCAGGCCGACGAGATGCGCGTGGAGGCCCGCCGCGAGGTGAAGGAGCAGCGCGGGGAGGTTGTGGCCGCGTGGAAGGAGATGCGCCGGAGGGCCGACTCCCTGCTGGCCGACCTGGAGCGGGAGCAGGTCGAGCGCTGGGAGGCCATGGAACGTGAACTCGCCGACCGGCAGGGGGAGTTGGACACCGGCCTTGCCGAGCTCGCCGCCTATGCCGAGTCCGCGCTCGCGGAGGCCGAGCGCACCTTCGCCGAGGCGGAGGAGTACGCCCGCCACGGCCAGGAGGACGCGGAGGCGCGGGCCGCGGAGGTGATCGCCGAGGCAGAGGGTCGCGTGGAGCGGATCGCGCGGGAGACGGAGCGGATGGTGCGGGAGCACGAGGAGTCCCGCGAGGAGATGCAGGCGCACATGGCGCACGTCCGCAACAGCCTGACGACGCTCACGGGGCGCGCGGCGGCGGAGGGCTGACGGGAGTTCACCCCGGCCTGGCCTCCTCCGCGGATCGTGCTAGGGCCTGTCGTTTGGATCAGGCCGGATCAGTGAGCGGGGTCTGGTGCGTGCGATCGCAAGGCGGAGGAAGGAGCCGACGCGGAGCGTCGGCGACTGACGACAACGCGGCGAGCGTGCGTGCCAGGGCACGCGAACCCGGCAAGATCCGAACGACAGGCCCTAGTCCTCCGGCTTGTCGGCGATGACCGGGAAGCGGCGGGGTGCGACGAACACCAGGACCAGCAGGGCGACTCCGGCCGCCGCGGCCGCGCCCATGTACACGTAGTCCACCGCCGCATCCACAGCGCGGCGCAGCTGTTCCGCGGCCCCCGCCGTCAGCGATGACGGATCCGCCAGCGCGTGCGCCACCGAGTCGAGGTCGCCCGAGCTGCCCAGGCGCGAGGCGAGGACGCCGTTGGCCACCGCGCCGAACAGGGCCGCGCCGATGCTCTGGCCCACCTGGCGGCAGAAGAGCACGGACGCCGTCGTCGTGCCGCGCTCCGACCAGCCCACCGTCGACTGGACGCCGACGATCAGCGGGAGTTGGAAGAGGCCGAGCGCCGCGCCGAGCAGCAGCATGATCAGGGCCGGCTGCCAGGGCTCGCCCGGGAAGGGGAGGAGCGGGAAGGCCAGCAGGATCAGGGCGGACAGGGAGATGCCGGTGATCGCGGTGAGGCGGAAGCCGATGCGGTTGTAGACGTGGTTGGACAGGGCGGCGCTGACCGGCCAGCTCAGTGTCATCACGGAGAGCACGAAGCCCGCGGTGATCGGGCCGAGGCCGAGGACCGACTGGGCGTACGTGGGGAGGAAGACGGTGGGGGCGACCATGACAAGGCCCAGCGCGCCGAGTGCCAGATTGACGGCGGCGATGGTGCGGCGGCGCCAGACCCAGCCGGGGATGATCGGCTCGGCGGCCCGTCGTTCGACGACCACGACCACGGCGAGAAGGACCGCGCTTCCGCCGAACAGGGCGAGCGAGGGCGAAGACAGCCAGGGCCAGGCGATGCCGCCCTGGACGAGCGCGGTGAGCAGGAGCGTGCCCGTGGCGAAGATGGCCAGCGCGCCGGGCCAGTCGACCCGGGGGCGGGCGGCCGGTCGGGTACGGGACGGTTCGCGCAGATGGCGGGCGATCAGCCAGAGGGCGACCGCGCCGACCGGCAGGTTGATCAGGAAGATCCAGCGCCAGTGCGCGTACGAGGCGAGCAGCCCGCCGATCGCGGGCCCGGCCACCGCCGAGACGGCCCACACCGTGGACAACCGAGCCTGGATCCTGGGGCGTTCCTTGAGCGGGTAGAGGTCGGCGGCGATGGTCTGCACGGTGCCCTGGAGGGCTCCGCCGCCCAGTCCCTGCACCACCCGGAACGCGATCAGCGCGGCCATGTTCCAGGCGCCCGCGCACAGCAGTGAGCCGAGGAGGAAGAGGACGATGCCGGCGAGCAGGACCGGCTTGCGGCCGAAGGTGTCGGAGAGTTTCCCGTACACGGGGAGGGTGACGGTGACGGCGAGCAGATAGCCGGAGAAGAGCCAGGAGAAGACGGAGAAGCCTCCGAGGTCGCCGACGATCTGGGGCACGGCGGTGGAGACGATGGTGCCGTCGAGCGCGGCGAGCGCCATCCCGAGCATGAGCGCGGCCACGACCGGCCCGCGCCCCCGTGCCCCGTCCGCGCCCGCCCCGGTGAGCCGAGGGGCCGCGCCAGGGGCGGCCGCCCGCCCCGCGGACCCCGCCGCCCGTATCCCCTCCGGATCGTCAGAACATTCCGCGCTCACCCGAAATCCTTTCCCCCTGCATCTATCTCCTGGAACACCTTCTCACTTGAGCCTCACGCAGGGGGAGGGTGCAGGCTCGGGCTGTGCGGCTCCACCCGGGGGTGTACACCCCCTAGGGGCTCCTCCTTACTGATGGCCAGGGGACGTTCGTCCCGGGGGACGACGAGGAGAGCGCGGCCGACTCCTTAGCTTGGTCTTACGGCCGCACCTGGGGCCCGCACCACCGGGGGGTGGGGAAAACCCCCGGTTGAAGACTGCGCTGCGCACCAGCGCGCCGGACCGCTTCCGCCGACAGACTCATATCCGTACGCGGCGACACCCACTGATCACCGACATAGGAGAAATACCGTGACAACGGCTTTGACCACTTCCCGGCACGGGGACACCGCAGGGCGTACGGCCGTCGCCGCACGAGGGCGGCAGGTCGTCAAGGCCTACGGCTCCGGGGAGACCCGTGTCGTCGCGCTCGACCGTGTCGACGTCGACATCGCCCGCGGGCAGTTCACCGCGATCATGGGCCCCTCCGGCTCCGGCAAGTCGACGCTCATGCACTGCCTGGCCGGTCTCGACACCGTCACCTCGGGCGAGATCTACCTCGACGCGACCGAGATAACCAAGCTCAAGGACAAGAAGCTCACGCAGCTGCGCCGGGACCGGATCGGCTTCATCTTCCAGGCCTTCAACCTGCTGCCCACGCTCAATGCCCTGGAGAACATCACGCTCCCCATGGACATCGCCGGCCGCAAGCCGGACGCGGGGTGGCTGAACCGGGTCGTCGAGACGGTGGGCCTGTCCGACCGTCTCAAGCACCGGCCCACTCAGCTCTCCGGCGGCCAGCAGCAGCGCGTCGCCGTGGCTCGTGCGCTCGCCGCCCGTCCCGAGATCGTCTTCGGCGACGAGCCGACCGGGAATCTCGACTCCCGTGCGGGGGCAGAGGTGTTGGGCTTCCTGAGGAGGTCCGTGGACGAGCTCGGCCAGACCATCGTGATGGTCACGCACGACCCCGTGGCCGCCTCGTACGCGGACCGTGTCCTCTACCTCGCCGACGGGCGGATCGTGGACGAGATGTTCCGGCCCACCGCCGAAGCCGTACTGGACCGCATGAAGGACTTCGACGCTCGGGGGCGGACGTCGTGACCGTACTCAAGACCTCCCTGCGCAACTTCTTCGCGCACAAGGGGCGAATGGCGCTCTCGGCGGTGGCCGTGCTGCTGTCGGTGGCCTTCGTCTCGGGCACGCTCGTGTTCACCGACACGATGAACACCACCTTCGACAAGCTCTTCGCCGCGACCGCGTCCGACGTCACCGTCAGCCCCAAGGGCTCAGGCGACGACGAGGAGAACCCGCGGACCGGCAAGCCGGAGTCGCTGCCCGCCTCGCTGGTGCAGACGGTGGCGAAGGCGGACGGAGTGAAGTCCGCCGAGGGCGGCGTCTCCTCCATGAGCGTGACCGTCGTCAACTCCGCCAACAAGGACATGGGTTCCAGCAACGGCGCTCCCACGATCGCCGGCAACTGGACCTCGAACGCCCTCAAGGCGATGGAGATCACCTCCGGCCACGCACCGCGCGGCCCCACCGAGGTGATGGTCGACGCCGACACAGCCGACAAGCACCACCTCAAGCTCGGTGAGCAACTGCGCACCATTGCCGTCACCGGCGACTTCACCGCCAAGATCTCCGGCATCGCCTCCTTCAAGGTCACCAACCCCGGTGCGGCCGTCGTCTACTTCGACACCGCCACCGCCCAGCGTGAACTGCTCGGCAAGGAAGGCCTGTTCACCCAGATCTCCGTCACCGGCGCCGACGGCGTCAGCGACGAACAGCTCAAGCAGAACGTCGCCAAGACGCTGGATGCCCCCTTCAAGCTGCAGACCGCCAAGGAAGCCGCGGACGCCGACCGCGAGGACGTCGGCTCCTTCCTCGACGTGATGAAGTACGCGATGCTCGGCTTCGCCGGGATCGCCCTCCTCGTCGGCATCTTCCTGATCGTCAACACCTTCTCGATGCTGGTCGCCCAGCGCACCCGCGAGATCGGCCTGATGCGGGCCATCGGCTCCAGCCGCAAGCAGGTCAACCGCTCCGTGCTGGTCGAGGCGCTGCTGCTCGGCGTCGTCGGTTCCCTCGCGGGCGTCGCCGCCGGTGTCGGCCTGGCCGTCGGGCTGATGAAACTCATGGGCTCCCTGGGTATGGAGCTGTCCACCAGGGACCTGACTGTGAAGTGGACGACTCCGGTCGTCGGGCTCGTCCTCGGCATCGTCGTGACCGTCGTCGCCGCCTATGTCCCGGCGCGGCGGGCCGGCAAGGTCTCCCCGATGGCCGCCCTGCGCGACGCCGGTACGCCGGCCGACGGCAAGGCGAGCCTCCTCCGGGCCGCGATGGGCCTGCTGCTCACCGGCGGCGGCGCGGCCGCGCTCCTGGTCGCCACCCGGGCCGACAAGGCGAGCGAGGGCTCGATGTTCCTCGGGCTGGGCGTGGTCCTCTCGCTCATCGGCTTCGTGGTCATCGGCCCGCTGCTCGCGGGAGTCGTGGTGCGGGTGATCAGCGCGCTCGTCCTGCGGATGTTCGGCCCGGTCGGCCGCCTCGCGGAGCGCAACGCGCTGCGCAACCCGCGCCGCACCGGAGCGACGGGCGCCGCCCTGATGATCGGCCTCGCGCTGGTGGCGTGCCTTTCGGTGGTCGGCTCCTCGATGGTCGCCTCGGCCAATGACCAGCTCGACAAGTCGGTCGGAGCCGACTTCATCGTGCTCTCCGGCAAGGGCCACCCGCTCGTGCCGAAGGTCGAGAAGGCGCTGAAGTCGGCGAAGTACATCGATCACGTCACGGACGTCAAGGACGTGCCGGTCAAGCTGACCGCCTCCGACGGCAAGACCGAAGAAGAGTCTCTGATCGCGGCGGACCCGACGTACACCCAGGATGTGCGCCGCGAGACTGTCGCGGGCGAGCTCCTGGCGGCGTACGGCAAGGATGCGATGTCGGTCGGCGACGCGTACGCCAAGGAGCACGGCGTCAAGGTCGGCGACAGGATCAAGGTGGCCTTCAGGAACGGTGAGAGCACACAGTTGAAGATCGCGGCGATCACCTCCGACGACACGAGCCTTGACAAGGGCGCGATGTACACCAACATCACGACCGCGGCGCAGCACCTCCCCGCCGACCGGTTGCCCCAGAACATGGGCATGTTCGCGACGGCGGAGGACGGCAAGGAGAAAGAGGCGTACGCGGCCCTGAAGACGTCGCTGGCCAAGTACCCGCAGTACAAGGTGCAGAACCAGACCGACTTCAAGCAGGACCTGAAGGATCAGATCGGTCAGCTGCTGAACATCGTCTACGGCCTGCTGGCGCTCGCGATCATCGTCGCGGTGCTGGGTGTGGTGAACACCCTGGCCCTGTCGGTGGTCGAGCGGACCCGGGAGATCGGCCTGATGCGGGCCATCGGCCTCTCCCGCCGCCAGCTGCGCCGCATGATCCGCCTGGAATCCGTGGTCATCGCCCTCTTCGGTGCCCTGCTGGGCCTCGGCCTGGGCATGGGCTGGGGCACGGCGGCCCAGAAGCTGCTGGCGCTGGAGGGCCTGGGAGTCCTGGAGATTCCCTGGCCGACGATCATCACAGTCTTCGTGGCGTCGGCGTTCGTCGGCCTGTTCGCGGCCCTGGTGCCGGCGTTCCGGGCGGGCCGGATGAATGTGCTGAACGCGATCGCCACGGAGTAGCGGGGGATAACGGGGGAGTAGCGACGGGGGCGCTACGGTAAGGGGCCCGGCCCCGGGGTGTTCCTCCAAACACCCCGGGGCCGGGCCTTTGCGCTCCGGTGGGTCCTTTGCCCTGCAGGCCCTGTCCGGCCGATCTTGCCGGGCTCGCGTGCCCTGGCACGGCACCTGGCTGCGTTGTCGTCAGTCGCCTACGCTCCGCGTGGGCTCCATCCTCCGCCTTGCGATGCACCACGCCAGACCCCGCTCACTGATCCGGCCTGATCGACCGGACAGGGCCTAACGGAACCGGACGGCGGGGGGCGCGCGGTCGTCGTAGGCTGGAGACCCCCGGCCCGTTCCACGTGTCGGGCGGTTCGCGTTGCCCACCCCCGCCCAGCCTCGCCCCGGATGGAAGCCCTTCATGAGCCTGCACGGTCTGCTCGATGCCGTCGTACGTGACCCGGCGCTCGCCGAAGCGGTGAAGGCTGCCGGCGACGGCCACCGTATGCATGTCGACCTGGTGGGGCCGCCCGCCGCGCGCCCCTTCGCCGTGGCCGCGCTCGCCCGGGAGACCGGGCGGACGGTACTGGCCGTCACCGCGACCGGGAGGGAGGCCGAGGACCTCGCGGCGGCGCTGCGTTCGCTGCTGCCCGAGGAGGGCGTCGCCGAGTACCCGTCCTGGGAGACCCTGCCGCACGAGCGGCTCTCGCCCCGCTCGGACACCGTCGGGCGCAGGCTCGCGGTGCTGCGCAGGCTGGCCCATCCCTCGAAGGACGACCCGAGCGCCGGGCCGGTCTCCGTCGTGGTCGCGCCGATCCGTTCCGTACTGCAGCCGCAGGTCAAGGGGCTCGGAGACCTGGAGCCGGTGGCTCTGCGCACGGGGGGGCAGGCCGACCTGAACGAGATCGTGGACGGCCTCGCGGCAGCCGCGTACTCCCGGGTCGAACTGGTCGAGAAGCGCGGCGAGTTCGCCGTGCGCGGCGGCATCCTCGATGTGTTCCCGCCGACCGAGGAGCACCCCCTGCGGGTGGAGTTCTGGGGCGACGACGTCGAGGAGATCCGGTACTTCAAGGTCGCCGACCAGCGCTCGCTGGAGGTGGCGGAGCACGGGCTGTGGGCGCCGCCCTGCCGTGAGCTGCTGCTGACCGACGACGTACGGCAGCGGGCGGCGGCTCTCGCCGAGGAGCACCCCGAGCTGGGCGAACTGCTCGGCAAGATCGCCGAGGGCATCGCGGTCGAGGGCATGGAGTCCCTGGCTCCGGTCCTGGTCGACGACATGGAGCTGCTGCTCGACGTGCTGCCGCAGGGCTCGATGGCCGTGGTCTGCGACCCCGAGCGGGTACGCACCCGGGCCGCGGACCTGGTGGCGACCAGCCAGGAGTTCCTGCAGGCGTCCTGGGCGGCGACCGCGGGCGGCGGCGAGGCGCCGATCGACGTCGACGCGGCCTCGCTGTGGGGGATCGCGGACGTACGGGACCGGGCGCGCGAGCTCGGGCTGATGTGGTGGTCCGTATCGCCCTTCGCCGCCGACGAAGAACTGTCCGACGACACTGTCAAGCTGGGCATGCACGCCCCGGAGAGCTACCGCGGCGACACCGCCCGCGCGCTCGTCGACACCAAGGGCTGGCTGGCGGACGGCTGGCGCACGGTGTTCGTGACCGAGGCCCACGGTCCCGCGGCCCGCACCGTCGAGGTGCTGGGCGGCGAGGGCATCGCCGCCCGTCTCGACGCCGACCTCGCCGAGATCTCCCCGTCCCTGGTGCATGTGGCGTGCGGCTCGATCGACTACGGCTTCGTCGACCCCGGCCTCAGGATCGCCGTCCTCACCGAGACCGACCTCTCCGGCCAGAAGGCGGCCGGCAAGGACGGCCAGCGGATGCCCGCCAAGCGCCGCAAGACGATCGACCCGCTCACCCTGGAGGCGGGCGACTACATCGTCCACGAGCAGCACGGCGTGGGCCGCTACATCGAGATGGTGCAGCGTACGGTGCAGAACGCGACCCGCGAGTATCTGCTCGTCGAGTACGCCCCCGCCAAGCGCGGCCAGCCCGGCGACCGGCTGTACATCCCCACCGATCAGCTGGAGCAGGTCACCAAGTACGTCGGCGGCGAGGCCCCGACCCTGCACCGGCTCGGCGGCGCGGACTGGACGAAGACGAAGGCACGCGCCAAGAAGGCCGTGAAGGAGATCGCGGCCGACCTCATCAAGCTCTACTCCGCCCGCATGGCGGCCCCCGGCCACGCGTTCGGCGCGGACACCCCCTGGCAGCGCGAGCTGGAGGACGCCTTCCCCTATGTGGAGACCCCCGACCAGCTGAGCACCATCGCCGAGGTCAAGGAGGACATGGAGAAGACGGTCCCGATGGACCGGCTGATCTGCGGCGACGTCGGCTACGGCAAGACGGAGATCGCGGTACGGGCCGCGTTCAAGGCCGTCCAGGACGGCAAACAGGTCGCGGTCCTGGTCCCGACGACCCTTCTCGTACAGCAGCACTTCGGCACCTTCTCCGAGCGCTACTCCCAATTCCCTGTGAACGTACGGGCGTTGAGCCGCTTCCAGTCGGACACGGAGGCGAAGGCGACCCTGGAGGGGCTGCGGGACGGCGCGGTGGACATCGTGATCGGCACGCACCGGCTGTTCTCGTCCGACACGAAGTTCAAGGACCTGGGACTGGTCGTCGTCGACGAGGAGCAGCGCTTCGGCGTCGAGCACAAGGAGCAGCTGAAGAAGCTCCGCGCCAACGTCGACGTCCTGACGATGTCGGCCACCCCCATTCCCCGTACGCTCGAAATGGCGGTCACCGGCATCCGCGAGATGTCGACGATCACCACCCCGCCGGAGGAGCGGCACCCGGTGCTGACCTTCGTCGGCCCGTACGAGGAGAAGCAGCTCGGCGCGGCCATCCGCCGTGAACTGCTGCGCGAGGGCCAGGTCTTCTACATCCACAACCGCGTGGAGTCGATCGACCGTGCAGCGGCCCGGCTGCGCGACATCGTGCCCGAGGCCCGTATCGCGACCGCCCACGGCCAGATGCCCGAGTCGGCGCTCGAGCAGGTCGTGGTGGACTTCTGGGAGAAGAAGTTCGACGTGCTGGTCTCCACGACGATTGTCGAGTCCGGCATCGACATCTCCAACGCGAACACTCTGATCGTCGAGCGCGGCGACAACTTCGGTCTCTCGCAGCTGCATCAGCTGCGCGGCCGCGTGGGCCGGGGCCGCGAGCGCGGCTACGCCTACTTCCTCTACCCGCCGGAGAAGCCGCTCACCGAGACCGCCCACGAGCGCCTGGCGACGATCGCCCAGCACACCGAGATGGGCGCGGGCATGTACGTCGCGATGAAGGACCTGGAGATCCGGGGCGCGGGCAACCTCCTCGGCGGCGAACAGTCCGGCCATATCGCGGGCGTCGGCTTCGACCTGTACATCCGCATGGTGGGCGAGGCGGTGGCGGACTACCGCGCCGCGGTCGACGGCGGCGTGGAGGAGGAACCCGCACTCGAGGTCAAGATCGAGCTCCCGGTCGACGCGCATGTCCCGCACGACTACGCCCCGGGCGAGCGGCTGCGCCTCCAGGCCTACCGCGCGATCGCCTCGGCGAACACCGAGGAGGACATCAAGTCCGTCCGCGAAGAACTCACCGACCGCTACGGCAAACTCCCCGAGCCGGTCGAGAACCTGCTCCTGGTGGCGGGCCTGCGCATGCTGGCGCGGGCCTGCGGGGTCGGCGAGATCGTGCTCCAGGGCACGAACATCCGCTTCGCGCCGGTGGAGTTGCGCGAGTCGCAGGAGCTGCGCCTCAAGCGCCTCTACCCGCGGACGGTCATCAAGGCCCCGACCCGCCAGATCCTGGTGCCCCGCCCGACGGCGGGCAAGATCGGCGGGAAGCCGGTGGTGGGGCGGGAACTGCTGGGGTGGACGGGAGAGTTCCTGACGACGATTCTCGGTTCGTGACCTGGACCCTGCGGACGTATGATCTCGGCCGCCGGGCGCAGGCGCGCAAGCCGGCGAAGGCGGGCTGAACCGGGTCGACCCGTCGCCGATCGCCGGCGTCGACCCGGTGCAGGTCGCCCGAGGTCGGCGGGTGGCGATTCGGCTGCCCGCTTCCCGGCATTCGTGGATGACTCACGTCCCGCCGCACCGCGTCGTCCTGAGGCCGCGGCCAGTGGCTCGGCTTGCGATCTTCAGTGGTTCGTTCTTCGCTGGAGGTGTCCGTTTGGCACCTGGAGAGGATCGCTTGACCTCCGTCCGCACCCATGGCTCGTGGGTGTGAAGACGTCAGATGGTGGCCGGTTGGGTGCCGGTCACCCGCACCGGTTGCGGTGATCGTCACCCGGGTGGACGTCTGCTCCCGTTTCCCACCCGGTGCGCACGGTGCCGGTCCCGGCAACCGCTGCGTGGTTGCGGCCTCGGTGTCCGAGGTGGCGCACCCGCGGCCGGACGCCGCTGATCACCCGTCGTTCGAAGGCGCCGCGCCGCACCCGAAGCCGTCGCGGCCGGTCAGCCGGCAGGCCCGGCCGCGCACCGTGGCCGTACATGACATGTGGAGGCGGAATGGACCGGGAGCCCACACCACCGCCCAGGCAGTACGCGGCGGACGACGAGGAGCGGTTCCGGCTGCTGGTGAAGAACTCTCCGGACATGGTCTTCCGCCGGACGGTCGACGGCGTCTACCAGGAGGTGTCCCCGCCGGCGCAGGCATTGCTCGGGCGCCCGGCCGAGGAGATCGAGGGGACGTCGATGGTCTCCTGGGTGCACCCGGGAGATGTGGAGGAGTACGAGTGGGCGGAGCGGGATCTGCTCCGCGAGGGCCGGGTGGCGGTCTGTCTGCGTCTGCGGCACGCCGACAGGCACTCGGTATGGATCGAGGCGACGTCCTGGGTGGTACGGGACGACGCGGGCGACCCCCTTGAAGTGCGCGGGTTCATCCGCGAGGCGGAGGGCCAGCGGCGCAGGGAGGAAGCGCTGCTCCTGTTGCAGGGACAGGCACGTTCGGTGATCGAGACCGCCCGGGACGCTTTCGTCTCCATCGACGAGGACGGCCTGGTCATCGACTGGAACGCGAGCGCCGAGCGGCTGTTCGGGTTCAGCCACCACGAGGTGATGGGCCGTCCGCTGACGGAGACGATCATTCCCGAGCGGTACCGCGCCGCGCACACGGCCGGTCTGCAGCGGATTCTGTCCGGCGGGGAGGCTCATGTACTGGGCAGTCAGCGGGAGCTCACCGCGCTGCACCGCGACGGCCACGAGATACCGGTCGAACTGGCGTTGTGGCGGCTGAAGTCGGCGAAGGCGCGCTGCTTCAACGCCTTCATCCGCGACATCACCGAGCGCAAGCAGGCCGAAGCCGCCCTGGCAGAGGCCCGCGACGAGGCGATTGCCGCATCCCAGGCGAAGTCGCAGTTCGTCGCCTCCATGAGCCATGAGATCCGTACCCCCATGAACGGTGTCATCGGGCTGAGCAACCTGCTGCTGGGCACTGAGCTCGACACCGAACAGCGGCGCTACGCGGAGGGCATCCAGGCCGCCGGGACGGCACTGCTGTCGCTGATCAACGACATCCTGGACTTCTCCAAACTGGAGGCGGGCAGGCTCGAACTGGAAGAGGTCGCCTTCAGTCCCCAGCTGCTGGTGGAGGAGGTTGTCTCGCTGGTGGCGCAGACCAACCAGGCCGAGGGCCTGGAACTGCTCAGCGACTGCCATCCCGACCTGCCCGCGATGGTGCTCGGGGACGCGGGCCGGCTACGGCAGATCCTGCTCAACCTGGCCTCCAACGCGGTGAAGTTCACCATGTCCGGCGAGGTCGTGCTGCGCGCCCGCCCGGCGCCGTCCCAGGCACCCGCACCGCAAGTGCCCTGGCTGCACTTCGAGGTGGCCGACACCGGTATCGGCATCGCCGAGGCCGACCAGGAGCGGATGTTCGACGCCTTCTCCCAGGCGGACGCCTCCACCACCCGCCGCTACGCAGGCACCGGCCTCGGCCTGGCCATCTGCCGCAGGCTCACCGAGGCCATGGGCGGCTCCATCGGCGTCACCAGCCGGACCGGCCAGGGCAGCACCTTCTTCTTCACCGTACCCGTGCGCGCCCCCGACACCCCCGAACAGCCCCCGGCCCCACCGCACCCCGACACCCTTCGCGGACTGCGGGTCCTGGTCGTCGACGACAACGAGACCAACCGGCTGATCCTCGACGCTCAGCTGCACAGGTGGCACATGCAGCCGACCTCGGTCGCCAGTGGCCCCCACGCCCTGGTGGCCCTGCACGAGGCGGCGGCCGCGGGCCGCCCCTACGACATGGCCCTCCTCGACATGCAGATGCCCGACATGGACGGCCTGGAACTCGCCCGCCGCATCACCACAGACCAGACCATCGGCGGGCTGGGGCTGCTGATGCTCACCTCCGGCACCACGCTGCCGGCGGCCGAGCTCCAGGCGGCCGGGATCCCGCTCAGCCTGTCCAAGCCCATCCAGCAGTCCCAGCTCATGGACGCCCTGGTCGAACTCACCACCCTGACATCGCCGGTGGCCACGACATCGCCGGTCGCCCTGGCAGCGGCGCCGGCACCCGCCCCGGTCCGGCACGCCCACCGCGGCCATGTCCTGCTGGTCGAGGACAACGAGATCAACCAGATGGTGGCCCTGGGCATGCTCACCCGGCTCGGCTACAGCGCGGATACCGCCGCCGACGGCATCCAGGCCCTGCGTATGACCGAGGAGCACAGCTATCAGGCCGTGCTGATGGACTGCCAGATGCCCCAGATGGACGGCTACAGCGCCACCCAGGAACTACGCCGCCGGGAACGGGACAACGGCCGTCGTCTGCCGGTGATCGCCATGACCGCCGGCGCCCTCACCGAGGATCGGGACCGCTGCCGGGCCGCGGGCATGGACGACTACATCTCCAAACCCGTCACCGCCGACGAGCTCGAACACACCCTCACCCACTGGGTCCACCCCACCCAGCCACCGTCCGACAACGAGGGCCTGCGCCTCTCCATCGAGCAGCGGCTGAACGAACTGCGCGGCGCCGGCACCCCGGCCGAGAACGAACTGGTGAGCCGGCTGGTGGACCACTTCCTCATCCGGGCCCCCGAGATGACCAGCGCACTCTTCCACGCGCTGGACCGTCACGACACCTCCGAGATCGCCGTGCAGGCACACGGCCTCAAAGGCGCTGCCGGCAACATGGGCGCCCACAGCCTCGCCGCCTGCTGCCTGGAGCTGGAGCAGTATGCCGAGGCCGGAGCCCCGGCCTCACTGGCCCAGACCGCTCCGCGCCTCCAGGACGAACTCGACCGCACCTGTCGCATCCTCGAGACGCTCCGCTCCCACCTCCCCGGCCAGGGATCTGGATGAGGACCCGCCCGCGTGCCGCCGCCCGGGCGGGTGCCGGCGGGAGCGGAGAAGGAGGACCTGTGGACAAGGTTCACGTCCCGTTGCCCTCCCGGCGCGAAGCGGCGGCCTGGGCGTACGCAGCAGCCGGGACCGCGGTGATCGTCACCTATCTGGTCACCTCCTCCGCCGCGCGTTACATGCTGCCCGTGGTGATATCCGCGTCGGTCGTCTTCGCGATCGTGGTGGGAGTGATCAGGAACAAGCCGCCCTCGGTCCTTCCGTGGTACCTGTTCGCGGCGGCAATGGCACCGTTCGCGGCGGCAGACACGATCTGGGGCCTGTATCAGGTCCGTGGGGTCGAGGTTCCCTTCCCGGGCGTGGCCGACTGGCTTTACCTGGGCACCTACCTGTTGTTCACGGCGGGCCTGGTGACGCTGGCCAGGCAGCAGGCAGGCCGCCTGCACTGGGCGGGGCTGCTGGACGCGGGAATCGTCACGCTGGGGGCAGGGACTCTGTCATGGGCGTTCATCATCGCCCCCTACCTGCGCAGTGAGATGTCCGCCTGGCCGCTCGCGATGACCATCGTCTATCCCGTCACCGACCTGGTGCTGTTGTCCATTGCCGCGCGGCTGATGTTCACCACTGGCACGCGGACACCGTCGCTTCTTCTGGTCATCGGTTGGCTGCTGGTCCTGCTCGCCGCCGACGGCCTCTACTACGGAACGCTGGCCACCGAGACCGTGATCCCGGAGGACGTGGCCGAAGTGGGGTGGATGGTCTCCTCCCTCCTGCTGGGGGCAGCGGCGCTGCACTCGTCCGTTGCCCGGTCGACACAGGTGGCGGAAGACCAGGAGAAGCTGCCCCGGCGGCGGCTGTCGATCCTGATCGCGCTCATCCTGATGGGGCCATTGATCGTGCTGGTCAATGTCGATGGCATCCGGGACCAGCCCCTGAACATCACCGTGGTCGTCGGCCTGATGGCGAGCCTGTCGCTGCTGCTGTTGCTGCGCATCGCGTTCCTGGCCCAGTACGCCCAGGGCAGGGCCACCGAAGCACGGACGCACGCCGAGGCCCTGTCGACATCACTGCAGGAGCAGGCAGAGCTCCAGAAGCAGCTGAGCTATCAGGCGACCCACGACCCGTTGACAGGTCTGGCCAATCGGGCACTGCTGAACGAGCGAATGGAGTCCGTTCTCGGCCGGTGCTCCGCCGCTTCCCCCAGCGGACTGCTGATGCTCGATCTCGACGGCTTCAAGGACGTCAACGACACGCTGGGGCACCCGGCCGGTGACGAACTGCTGGTCGACGTCGCACAGCGGCTGACAGCCAGGGTCCGCAAGCAGGACATGGTGGCCAGGCTCGGCGGAGACGAGTTCGCGCTCCTCGTGGACGAGGTGGACGCGAGCACACTGCATCACTACACCAGGCGGATCCTCGACGCCTTCAAGGACCCGTTCACCCTCGCCCATGGCCATGCGGCCCACGTGACAACAAGCATCGGAGCACGGAGCATCACCAGGCCGACCGCGCCTTCAGAAGCGATGCGGGACGCCGATACGGCCCTGTACAAGGCCAAAACCGCGGGCAAGAACCAGGCCGCGTTCTTCGAATCCCCGGAGCGGGACATCTCTTGACGACCCTCGGCATCGGCAAGGTGTGAGGACAGTGGCGCTGCCCGGATACGCCACACCGCCCGCGGGGGCCGGCTCGGCTCCGCGGGCGGTGCGTATGTGTCTGTGTCTTTGATCTATCGCTGTGTCGGCGTCCCCATATGTACGTCCTTCCGCAGAGGACCAGGGTGCTTTCGACGCTACGCGCCCCCATCGCCTTCCGCGAGCCGGAACCTCCGGATCTTTCGGTGCGGGCGATAGCGGCACGAAAGCGGCTATTTCGTAAGGGACTTGGGGCCGGTGTCAGTAACCTACGGGCGTGAACAGACTCGGGGTCCGAATATCGCGCGCACTCACCGGCGGCCTGGCGGCCGTCGCCGCCACCACGCTGCTCTCCTCCTGCGACGGGACCGGGCTGCCCGGCGCCGCCGAACCCACGAACGCCACGGCGGCCACCGGCGCCGGTACCAGCCCCCTCGCCAACCCCGACGGCACCAGGCCCGGCCTCGCCCCCCTCGCCTCCGAACAGGACCGGGCTGCTGCCCGCGCCCTGATCGGGAAGGTGAGGACCAAGGGCCGCGGCCCCAAGACCGGGTACGCCCGCGACCGCTTCGGCTACGCGTGGATGGACACGGCCGACGGCGTCCCGCTGGCACGGAACGGCTGCGACACGAGGAACGACTTGCTCGCCCGCGACGGCAAGGCTCTGCGCTACCGCTCCGGCTCCGACTGCGTCGTCATCGCGATGACCCTCGACGACCCGTACACCGGCACGGTCATCGACTGGCGCAAGCAGAAGGCCGCCGCCGTACAGATCGACCACGTCATTCCGCTCTCGTACGGCTGGCAGATGGGCGCGGCCCGCTGGGACAGGGCCAAGCGTCAGCAACTCGCGAACGACCCGCTGAATCTCCTGCCGGTGGAGGGCCGCGCCAACAGCTCGAAGAGCGACTCGGGCCCGGCGTCCTGGCTGCCCCCGAACAAGCGGATCCGCTGCGCGTATGCCGTACGGGTCGCGCAGGTGGCGATCAAGTACGAACTGCCGGTGACCGCGGCGGACAAGAGGACGATGCTCACGCAGTGCGGCGGATGACGGCAGCAGGGGGCTTCCGTAGGTGACGCTCCGTACAGCAATCGGCGGCAGCAGCAAGTCAGTCGGGAAAGTCGGTGTACGGCGTCGGCTCGCCCACCCAGCGCGGTGAGCCGGTTCACGGCACGTACGGATTGCGCTGCCGGTTGCATGGAACCCCCTGTGACCGATGAGCACCGTACTGCTGTGCCGGCACGCCGCGGTGGTCAGTCTGCCGGGACGGACGGGCTTACTGGGCCGCGCCCTCCTCGTCGAGGTCCACGATGTCCTTGGCCGCGGGCTTCTTCGCGCCCACGGGCTTGTTGAACGCCGAGAAGGTGATCGTGCCCGGCTCCTCGCCGCCCTTCTGGTCCACCTTCAGCACGTAGGGCTCGCCCTCCGTCGCGACGTACACCTTGTAGCTCGTGTCGCCGTCCTTCTCGGTCAGGGTCAGCACCTTCTGGCCGTTCACGGTTGTCTCCTCGCCCCGGCGCATCAGGTTGAAGCCTTCCTCGAACTGCCCGAGGAACGTCTTCAGTTCGCAGAACTCCAGCTGCTCCTTGTCCTCCGGCGACGACGCGTCCGACTTCACCCAGCGCCCCTTGAGCATCTTCAGCACCGCCGCGGTCTCCTCGGCCGAGCCGCCCTCGTTCTGGCTGCGCAGGAATGCCTCGTCGAAGCGCATGTAGGCGTTGTCGCCGACTCTCATGAGCTCTGCCGTGCCGGTGTCGCCCGTGGAGAGCGTCCCCTTGCAGTCGCCCTTGGAGTCGATGGACATGTAAGCCTTCATGTTGCCGTCCGTCGTCCGGGCGGCGAAGTCGACGGTCACCGAGGTGGCCGCCTTGGTCGCCTTGAAGGCCTTGTTGGCGATCTGCGGGCCGGACAGCCCCCCGAACGCGCCTTCCTTGGCCTTCGTGCTTTTGGCCGGCGCGCCCTTGGTGTCCCGACTGTCGCCGTCGGAGGGACCGCACGCCGCGGCGGCGAGCGTGAGGGTGGTGCACAGGGTGGCCAGAGCGATGCGCCTGAGGCGGCGCGGAGTGGTGACAGACATGTGGGTTCTCCGAGAAGGAAGAGGTGTTGGGGAGGGAGGGGGTGGGGGCGCGGGGCCCAGGCGGTCAGGGGCCGCCAGGAGGGCTGGACCCGCGGGTCAGAGCGTGAGCTCCCAGTGGGACGGGTTGTACGAGATGCCGGGCGTGACCTCGACCGTGAGGGAATTGGCGTCGGCCGGGGCGTCGAACGCGTACTGCACCGTGGCCTTCTTGCCGGGCAGGATCGTGCCGCTGAAGCCGCTGCCGACCTTGTCGTCGAAGATCTGCTCGGCGGTCACACCGTCCTTGCCGGCGCGGGCGTCGGCGCCGACGAGGTTGGCGTCGAACTTCTTCTTGCCGCCGTTCTCGATGACGATCGTGACCCGGTAGGCCTTGTTGCCCGCGGTGTGGCCGATCGCGAACTCGCCCGGCGAGAAGGACGTGGCCGCCGACACGGTGACCATCACGTCGTCGTCGTAGAGCGACGTGTCACCGGCCGCGAGGCTCTCGCCCTTCTTGGCCGTGGCCTCGCCGGCGCCCTTGTCGCCTGCGCCGCCCTTGCCGCCTGCGCCGCCCTTGTTCCCGGGCGACGCATCCTTCGGGGCGGTGTTCTCCGTGACCTTGTTGATTTCGTCGACCGCGTCGTCCACGGCCTTGACCGTCACCACGCCGACGCCCACGCCGACGATCATCGCGACGAGACCCAGTACGGCTCCGGCGGTGGCCGAGCCCTTGTTGGTGGCCTCGTGGCGCTTGGCACGGCCACGGCCCAACAGGCCGAGGATCAGGGCGAGCAGGCCCAGGATGCAGCCCAGCCAGAACAGGAAGGGGATGAGGCCGGTGATGGTGCCGATGATGCCGAGCACCAGGGCGGCCGTCCCGAGGCCGTTGCGCGCGGGGTTGCCGGTCGCGTACTGCCCGGGGCCACCGTAGGGCTGCTGCTGGCCGGGCTGAGGCTGCTGCGCGTAGTGCGACATGGGTGTGTCCCCCCGGTAGTGCGTGGCGGGCTCGTCGAGAGCTCGTGTGGCGACAGGTCACATCACAGCAGAGCCTGTGAACCGAGTCAACCAGCATTTCTTGAACAACTCGACGACCAGGTGTGAAGTGGGCTCTTCGGTTCACCCGCTAGAATCGGCGTCTCAGCAGCGGTATGGACGAGGGGAGTCAGCCGGGTGCCGGAGAACGCAGCAGAGGTGACCGCTGCCGGAATCGCACGGCTCGCGGGGGTCGGCCGGGCCGCCGTCAGCAACTGGCGGCGCAGACACGCCGACTTCCCCAAGCCCGTCGGCGGCAGCGAGACCAGTCCGTCCTTCGCGCTCGCCGACGTCGAGCGCTGGCTGCGCGACCAGGGCAAACTGGCCGAAGTCCCGCTGCGCGAACGGGTCTGGCAGCAGGTCACCGACCATCCGGCGGGCGCCGTGCCCGCCCTGGTCCACGTGGGGTGCGCGCTGCTGCTCGTACGGGAGCGGCCGACGACGTGGCAGGAGCTGACCGCAGTCGCGGACGAGCGGATGGCCGAGTTGCTGCCGACGGCGCTGGAGCAGGTCCTGGCGGCGCGCTTCGGGGAGGCCCGGGTGGGTCTGTTCCCCGCGCCGACCCGGACCCCGCCGGGGCTGCGCCCCGAACCCCGCGCCTCCTACGCCGGCGGAGCCTACATTCGCCTCCTCCACTCCGCCGGGGAGCTCGCCGCCGGGATCGGCGCCCGTCAGGCGTTCGAGTTTCTGCTGGGCCGTCACCTCGACGCCAACCCGCGCCAGTACACCCTCACGCCGCCCGGGCCCGCCGCGCTGATGGCGGCCCTCACCGGACCGGCCGGCACCGTGCTCGACCCCGCATCCGGCACCGGCACCCTGCTGCGTGCCGTCGACCGCCCGGCCGCGCTGTACGCGCAGGAGGCCGACCCCGACCTGGCCGCGCTGACCGCGCTCCGGCTGGCTCTGCACACCGACGCCGACGTGCGGGCCGCGGCCGGCGACAGCCTGCGTGCCGACGCGTACCCCGAGCTGACTGCCGACGCCGTGCTGTGCCACCCGCCCTTCAACGAGCGCAACTGGGGCCACGAAGAACTCGGCTACGACCCGCGCTGGGAGTACGGCTTCCCGGCGCGCACCGAGTCCGAACTGGCCTGGGTCCAGCACGCGCTGGCCCGGCTGCGCCCCGGCGGCACGGCCGTCCTGCTGATGCCCCCGGCCGCCGCCTCCCGCCGCTCCGGCCGCCGGATCCGCGCCGGGCTGCTGCGCCGCGGCGCCCTGCGTGCCGTCGTCGCACTGCCCGCCGGTGCCGCGCCGCCGTACGGCATCCCGCTCCACCTCTGGGTGCTGCGCAAGCCCGAGGCGGGCCAGGCCCCGGCCCCGGAGCTGCTGTTCGTCGACACCGCCGAGCCGGCCGGGGCGGGCGCCGGCCGTGACAAGCTCGACTGGCAGGCCGTCCAGAGCGCGGTCCTCGACGCCTGGGCGCCGTTCGACCGGCACGGCACGGCCGAGGAGCGGCCGGGCGTCAGCCGTTCGGTGCCGGTCATCGAACTCCTCGACGACGACGTGGATCTGGCCCCCGCCCGGCATCTGCCGCCCCCGGCGGCGGGCGGCGGCGCGGACGAGCTGCTGCGCGTACGGGACCGGCTCACCGACACCCTCCGGCTGACCGGCGAGCTCACCCCGGCGCCCGCCGAGCCCACGGAGCCCGCGCCCTGGCCCGCCACCACCGTCGGTGAACTGGCCCGCGCGGGCGCGCTCGTGCTGAGCGCGGGCGGCTCCGGCACCGCTCCGGCAGGCCATGCGCCCGTGCCCGTACTCACCGAACAGGACGTCCTCGCCGGGACGGCGCCGTCCGGCAGGCTCCCGGAGGGGCCGTACGAGGAGCCCGTACGCGTCGAGCAGGGAGATGTCGTCGTGCCCGTGCTGGGCGGCGGATCCGTCGTACGCGTCGTCGACGAGGCCACGGCGGGCGCGGCCCTCGGCCGCAACCTCCAGCTGCTGCACCCCGATCCGGCCGCGCTCGACCCGTGGTTCCTCGCCGGTTTCCTGCGCGGCACCGCCAACAACCGCCAGGCCAGCAGTTACGCCTCGACCGCGACCCGCCTCGACGTGCGCCGTCTTCAGCTGCCGCGGCTGCCGCTCACCG
Organism: Streptomyces sp. NBC_01481; assembly: GCF_026339995.1. Taxonomy (GTDB): domain Bacteria; phylum Actinomycetota; class Actinomycetes; order Streptomycetales; family Streptomycetaceae; genus Streptomyces. The sequence continues at coordinate 195,478 of NZ_JAPEPT010000001.1, forward strand.
ACCAGCGGCGGTACGGGGATCGCTTCCGCGCGCTCGCCGACTTCGAGGACGCGCTGCGGACGGCCGGCCGGCTCGGCGAGCAGCTGGTCCAAGGGCTGTACGACGGACTGACGGACGGCACCGTCACTGCCTGATCGGTTCCACTACGGTTCAGTACATCCCCGGAGCCGATGTCGGTGTCGGTGTATACGCTCGTCCTCTCAGACCGCCTCGTTCCCAGGCACTCAGGAGCACCCATGCATGGCCACGGCTACGTGCCGACGCAGCCTCCGCGCGACATACCGGCGTCGGTGATCGTGCTGCGGGTGCTCTTCGCGATCCTGCCGCTCTTCAGCTGCGGAATGCTTTCGTGGGGCACCATGCTGCGGCTCGCGCTGGTCACCAAGCGCCCCCGGGACTGGGTGCTGTTCGGTGTCGTGCTGGCTTCCTTCGTCGTCTGCTTCGGCGCGGTCCTGTCGGACCCCACCGAAGACCTGCGGATGCTCCGCTCGGACATCGCGATCGGAACCATGCTGGCTGTGGCCCTGGTCGTGGTGGGCTGGTTCCTGTACGCGGACACCAGGCATGACGCGATCCGCCGGATGCCGCCGTCGCAGTCCCCGTACTACGGGACGACCGTGCCGTACGGACCGCCGGCAGTGGCACAGCAGATCCCGCAGGCACCGCACACGCCGACGCCGGGGTACGGCTTCCCTCCCGCCCAGCCCGTGCCGCCGCAGCCCCTGCCGCATCAGACACCCGCCTCGCAGACCTCGTCCGACAAGCCGCGCATCGACCAGGTCCGCGCCGAGCTCGACGAACTCAGCGACTACCTCCGTAAGGACCGCAAGGAGCCCGGCCCGTGAACGGACGTGTCATCGCGAGCCGTTACGAGCTGTCGACCGTCATCGGCCAGGGCGGTATGGGACAGGTCTGGACGGCGTACGACCGGCGTCTGGACCGCCGCGTCGCCGTCAAGCTGCTGCGCCCCGACCGGATGGCCGCCGCCAGCGGCGCCGACGAGATGCGCCGCCGCTTCGTGCGCGAGTGCCGGGTCACCGCCCAGGTCTCGCACCCGGGCCTGGTGACCGTCCATGACGCGGGCAGCGACGAGGACGACCTCTTTCTCGTCATGCAGTACGTCGAGGGCGCGGACCTCGCCGACCATCTCGCCGAGCACGAGCCCTACCCCTGGCCCTGGGCCGTCTGTGTCGCCGCGCAGCTGTGCGCCGTGCTCGCCGCGGTGCACGCCGTGCCGATCGTCCACCGCGACCTCAAGCCGCGCAATGTGATGGTGAAGCCCGACGGCACCGTCACCGTGCTCGACCTCGGCGTCGCCTCCGTCATCGACGTGGACACCACGCGCCTGACCCACACCGGTTCGCCCATCGGCAGCCCCGCCTATATGGCGCCCGAGCAGGCGATGGGCGGCGCGGTCGGCCCGTACACCGATCTCTACGCCCTCGGAGTGCTGCTCCACGAACTGCTCAGCGGGAACGTCCCGTTCGCCGGCTCCACCGCGCTGGGCGTACTGCACCGCCATCTCTACGAGCCGCCGCTCCCGGTCCGCCGGCTCCGCCCCGAGATACCCGAGCCGCTCGAAGCGCTGGTTCTGCGGCTGCTCGCCAAGGACCCGCAGCACCGGCCGGCCGGCGCACAGGACGTGTACGAGGCGCTGATGCCGCTGCTGCCCGGCCGGGGCACGCCCCAGGGGCCGCTCGACCCGACCCGCCCCTTCCTGCGCCCGCACGCCCCCTGGCCCGACCGCGTGGCGCCCCCGCCGCCCGTCGCACCACCCGCGCCGCCGACGCCCCGGCCCGATGTCGCCGCCGCCGTCGACGAGGTCAAGCGGCTGCTCGGCGAAGGCAGCATCACCCGGGCCGTCGACATCCTCGGCGGGATCCTCCCGGCCGCCGCCGCCGAGCACGGCGAGCACTCCCCGGTCGTGCGGATCCTGCGCAAGCAGTACGCCACGACGCTGATGGACGACGGCCAGTACCGCCGCGCGCTGCCGGAGCTGCGCCGCCTCGCGGAGGACCGGGCCGCCGAGGCGGGCCCGGCCGATCCGCAGACGCTGCAGTTCCGCTACGAGGCGGCGCAGTGCCTGGAGCAGCTGGGCGATGCGGCAGCCGCGCTCGCGGAGTACCGCGCCGTCCTGCCGCACTACGAGAACCACCGGTCGGGCGGCGCCGATGCGGGCCGCGCCTTCGACGTGCGCCACCGCATCGGGAATCTGCTGCTCGCGGTGGGCGACCACACGGCTGCGCGGCTGCAGCTGCAGGGACTGCTCTACGACACGGAGCGTGCGTACGGGCCGTACCACGCCCTGCCGGTCGAGCTGCGTCGTGCGCTCGACCGGCAGGGGCAGTTCCACAGAGGGTGACTGCCAGGGAGCGTCGGTCAGCTCGCGCGCAGATACGCCGAGGTGGACACCCGCCCCAGCAGCTTCAGCCGCGACGTCCCGCTCGCCAGATGCTTGTCCAGCGCGTCCTGGACTCCGGGCCAGGCCTTGTCGCCGTAGTCGTCGAGCACCACGATCCCGCCCGGCGCCACGATCTGCTCGACCCATTCCAGATCGGCCCGCACCCCGTCCATGGAGTGATCGCCGTCCACCACGATCACCCCGTACTCCCGGTCGGAGACGGCGGCCCGCACATCCGGATCGCCCGAGAAGCCCTGCTGGATCCGCGCGTCGATCACCGAACCGACGCCGCCGAGCGCCAGGTTGGCCCGTACGACGTCCTCGCGCACCGGCGTGCCGGTGGGATCAGCGCCCTGCGGCGCGGCGCCCGGCTGCAGCTGCGCTCCCGCCAGCGGATCGACGATCGTCAGATGCGGCTGCGCCCCGGACCGGTGCAGCATCCGCATCAGGCCTGCGGCGAACATCCCGTACAGGGTGCCGATTTCGAGGACATTGCCGTTCGGCGGGGAGAGCAGCGGCACCGTGGCGAGCTTTCCGCACACATTGGAGGTGGAGCCGGCCAGCCGGCCCACGCCGAGTGACTCCAGGGCGATCACCGTGCGATAGGCGACGGTCACATTGCGGAGAGCGTGTTCAGTGCCGTCCGCCACGCCCTGGATCTGACGCGCGAGGGTGTCGAACTGGGCTGCGGTGGGCGTCCGGTGGCCGCTTCGACCCGTCCCGTCGACGAGCAGGCCCAGTCCGTACTGCGGACTCTGCAGCGCGGCCACTTGTGCGGTCAAAGCGTCCACATCGGTCCGCAGAGCATGCGTGGCACGCTTCACCTGCTGTTCGATGCGCCGGTCGATCACGGTGAGGGCTGGGCTCAGGACGCGCTTCGCCAGCCGATTGCGAAGGAGAGGGGGCATGCGGGGACGCTACGCCGCAGCACGACCGCGCGGGCCAAGGCCGGATGCTTTGCAGATGAAGTCCTGATGACTGCGCGGGGGCGGAACCATGAAGGAGTCGCGACGGAATGTCGCGTCCCTCTTGTGGAGGTCCGCACCGGTTTCCGTGCCCTCGTAGGGCAGACGGGACTTCTGAAACACGCCCTACGGCTGGTTCCGCGTCCCCGCGTCTTCCGCGCGCACGAGTTGACGAACAGTCAGTGCATCTGCTGAGGGTCCGCTGCTGCTCGCCGTCCCGGCCGTGGGACGTGTCCGCCGCCGGATCCTTGGCAGCAGGGCGATCACGAGGAGCGTCAGCAGCCCCGCGGCCCCGATCGCCGCTCCGGCCTTCAGACCGGGCGGGCGGAAGGAACAGTTCACCGTCGTCGATGTGCCGTCCAGCTCCACGGCGACGAGCCCGAGGTAGGAGCCGGCCGGTTCGCCGTTGCAGCTCCAGCCCGCGATCCGGGGCGCGGCGAGAACCGCGGTCCCCTTGGTGCCGGGCGGCAGCTCGGCCCGTATCCCGCTGTCCGTGACCTCGATCGACACCGCGCCGGTCGCCTTCAGCTTCGCCACGGCGGCGGTGAGCTCGGCCCGGTCAAGGCAGCCGAGGGTCGTGCGACGGGGGTCCTTGCTGTAACCGACCTTCTCGCCGGGGGAGTTCACCGTGCCCAGCGAGGTGAGCGCGGCACGCCGCTTGGGCTGTCCGCCGCGCAGCGACACCCACGGCGCATCGCCGAGCCGGGCCTTGCCGGTGTAGTTCGGCGCCCAGAGGAAGACCTCGGTGCCGACCGGGCAGGAGCCGTTCACGGGCGAGCCGTAGACCTGCGCGCCGAGGAGTTTCTCCTGGTTGCGGAACGGGTTCCAGTCGTAGCGGGGCTCGGGACCCGCAGGCCGTACGGTCAGCAGTGGCGGCGTCGCCGCGCGCGTCACCTCCGGATGCTGCCCCTGCCGGGTGCGCACTCGCGCGCCGACGGAGAAGATCGCGTCGGTGACCGGGTTGTCGAGCGACTGCACACTGCGGCCGTTGGAGGTCCAGCCCGCGCCGAGCGCGGCCATCGTGCGCGTGAAGACATCGGGTGTGTGGCTGCTGTAGTACCCGCCGCCCTGCCCGCCCAGCAGGATCGGATCGTTGCCGGTGATCTGGTCACGGCCCACATCGGTGCGGTACTCCGGCCAGCCGTCGGCCTTCGCCGCGGCCGCCGCGCGCTCGCTGTGCGCCCGGCCCCAGGCCGGGTAGTCGTCCAGCCTGCCGAGCCGCTGCCGGTCGGCGTACGCGGTGGTGGCGGCGGCCTGCCCGACCAGCGCGCCGGAGAGCAGCAGCGCGGCCAGCGCGGCGTACGTGCCCCGCCTGGCCAGCACCAGACCGGCGAGGACCGCCGCGGTCCCGGCCGCGAAGAGGGGGAAGGTCCAGCCGGTGACCAGCTCGCTGGTCGAGGCCGTGAGCGCGAGGGCGGCGACCACGGCGCCGCCGCCGAGCAGGGCACGCCGGCCCGGCCATTCGTACGAGAGGCCGGTCCAGGCGGCGATCACGAGTATCCCGGCGAAGACGAAGGTCTGCCGGTACGGGCTGCCGTTGGGCGTCGCGAAGACATGCCACACCAGATGGGTGGGCGCCCACTGCAGGGACACCAGGGTCGCCGCCGCGAGCCCCGTCCACAGCAATCGCTCACGCCGCGGCACCGCGCCGTTGAAGGCGAGCGTGCAGGCCAGCAGCAGGGCTCCGCCGCCCAGGAAGAGGGCGGGTGTGAAGAAGCTGTACGTCGCGGGCAGGGTGCGGGCGAACACATCGGCCCAGCCCGCGGGCGCGAACTCCTTCGTCCACCCCGGGTAGGCGTGCTTCGAGCCCATGAAGACCGGGATCAGGACGGGGGTGGCCAGCGCGATCCCCAGCAGCACGGTCCAGGTGGCCCGCAGCAGGGCCCGCATCCGCTGCCGCAGATCGGTCTCCTCAAGGGCCAGGCGCACCACGAGCACCAGCGCGGCCCCGATGGTCGCCATATAGGCGGTGTAGAAGTTGGCGATCCATGCCACCGCGACGACCAGCGGGCCGAGGACCGGCCTGCGGGCCGTACGCGCCCACTCGCCGACCAGGCACAGCATCGGGAAGGCGACCAGGCCGTCCATCCACATCGGGTTGTAGGAAGCCTCGACGACCGACCAGCCGCACAGCGCGTACGAGGCGCCGAGCACCCCCGCCATCCACCAGCGTCCGCCCTCGCCCTCGCCTGCGCGCAGCGACAGCAGCAGCCAGGTCATCGCCGCGGCAGCCGTCGCCATCTTCAGCAGCGTGACGACATAGACGGCGAGATCGATCTGATCCCGCGGGAAGAGTCCGACGAGCACCGAGTACGGGCTGGTCAGATAGGTCCCGAGGTCCGGCAGAAAGCTGGTGCCGTATCCGGACTGCCAGTTCAGCAGCAGCCCGCCGCCGGCCCGGCCGTGCAGCAGATCCCACAGATGTGCGTGAAACGGCACGAATTGATTGCCGAGGTCGTTCACGCTGCGGGTGTGCGGGCCGAAGGGGAAGCAGCGCGCGACGGCGTCACCGGCGCACACGGCTGTCACGGTGATCAGCGCGGCGAGGGCGGCGGCGCGGCCTCGCACGGAATGCAGAGTCGACATGATTCCTCGAATATGCCAGCGCCGATCGTGAAATCATCGCGCGGGAAGCCCAGTTCACTGGATGGTCGCCCAGGCGTCATGTGAGGAATCCACCTGCGACATTCGGGTGGGATGTTGTTCTTCCGTGCTGATCTCGATAGTCGTCCCGTGCTTCAACGAAGAGGAGATCATCGGCCGCTTCCATGAACACGTGACCGCGGAACTCTCGCTGCTCGGGCAGGAATTCGAGCTGGTCTATGTGGACGACGGAAGCCAGGACCGGACGCTCCCTCTCCTCGAGGAGATCGCCGAGGCCGACCCTCGTACCCGCTATGTGTCCTTCAGCCGTAACTTCGGCAAGGAGGCAGCCATGCTGGCCGGACTCCAGCATGCCGACGGCGACGCCGTGGTCATCATGGACGCCGACCTCCAGCACCCTCCGGAGCTGGTCAGGCGCATGCTCCAACTCCACGACGAGGGCTTCGACCAGGTCATCGCCCGGCGCACCCGCAAGGGCGACCGGGTCACCCGCACCCTCACGGCCCGTGCCTACTACTGGCTGATCAACCGCCTCGTCGACGTGGAACTCGTCGACGGCGTGGGCGATTTCCGGCTGCTCTCGCGCCGTACCGTCGACGCGATCCTCGAACTCACCGAGTACAACCGCTTCTCCAAGGGCCTGTTCGCCTGGGTCGGATTCCGCACCACGACCTTCGAGTACGAGAATGCGGTACGCGAGCAGGGCCGCTCCAAGTGGAGTTTCGGCAAACTGCTCAACTACGGTCTCGACGGGCTGCTCTCCTTCAACAACAAGCCGTTGCGGGCGGCGGTCTATCTCGGTCTTCTCCTGGTTACGCTCGCCATGGCGTATGCGGCCTGGATTGTCGGTGTCGCCCTGGTGAACGGCGTGGACACCCCCGGGTATGTCACCCTTCTCGTGGCGGTCACCGCACTCGCCGGCGTACAGATGCTGATGCTGGGGGTGGTCGGCGAGTACGTCGGCCGTATCTACTACGAGGTGAAGCGGCGACCGCACTTCCTGGTGAAGGCCACCAACGCCGGCCTTCCGCAGCAGCGGGAAGGGGAGCGGCGTGAACGCACGGGGGAGCTCGTAAGACGATGACAGTCCAGGTCCAGATGGTCAGATTCGCCCTGGTGGGAGCGGTGAACACCGGGACGTACTTCGGTCTGTATCTGGCTCTGCTGACCTGGCTGCCGTATGTCGCCGCGCATGTCCTCGCCTTCCTGCTCAGCATGGTCGGGTCCTTCTTCCTGACCTCGTACTTCACGTACCGGACCCGGCCGACCTGGCGGAAGTTCCTGCTCTTCCCGCTCACCAACGCCGCGAACTTCGTGGTCACCACGTGCGGCGTCTATCTGCTGGTGGATGTGCTGCACCTCAGCAGCCGCTATTCCCCGCTGATCGCGCAGGCGTCGGCGATCCCCATCACGTTCGTCGTCTCCCGGATGATCATGCTGCGGCCTGATCCGGCCGCGCGGATGCAGGAGCGGGAGCCGGAGCCGGTCCGGTCGGCCGGCTGACGCGTACCGCTCGCATCCGCACCTGCGGGCGAATCGTTGGTCGAATCAGTGGCCCAGACCCCCGGGACTGCCTACCATCGATCACCGCAGGGTCTTGTGCACCGAAGCACAATCACGCCGGGAGGCTCCTTTGCACCGCCGCCGTCGCACCGCGCTCACCGTCTCCGCCGCGCTTCTGATCGCCGCGCCCCTCCTCGCCGCCTGCGGCAATGACGCTCACCCGGGGGCCGCCGCCGTCGTCGGCGGGGAGCGGATCGAGGTGGCGACCGTGCAGGAGAAGGTGAAGGACGTGCGCGCCGCCCAGCAGCGCTCGCCCGAGTCCGCGCAGCTCATCAAGGACAGCGGTCAGCTCAGCCGGGCCAAGCTGTACGACCTCATCGTCGACCAGGTCGTCCAGCGCGCCGCCGACGATGCCGGGGTCAAGGTCAGCCGCAAGGAGATCCAGGACGGGCGGGCCCAGCTGGTGCTGCAGTCCGGCGGTGAGGAGCAGCTCGCCGCCATGTATCTGCAGCAGCGCGGCGTCGCTCCCGACCAGCTCAACGATGTCGTACGCCGGGACATCCTGGTCAGCAAGCTCGCCACCGCCCTCGGCGCGACCAACACCCCCGAGGGCCAGCAGAAGCTGAACCAGGCCTTCACCGCCGCCGCCAAGTCACTGCACATCGATGTGAACCCCCGCTTCGGCGCCTGGGACAACCAGAAACTGGAGCTCGGCACCTACAAGGCCCCCTGGATCACCCAGGTCACCAAGGAGCCGGAGACCGGCGCCTAGGGGGTGTCTTTCGGGTCTTGCCGGGCTCGCGTGCCGTGGCACGCACTCCCCCGTAGCCCATCGGGCACGGGAGGTGCCCCCATGCCGCGTTGCGTCAGTCGCCGACGCTCCGCGTGGGCTCCTTCCTCCGCCTTGCACCTGCACGCACCAGACCCCGCTAGCTGATCCGGCCTGACCCGAAAGACACCCCCTGGCCCGCGAGGTAGGTTCGACGGGTGACCACAGAAGCACCCGTCGCTCCCGGCCGTATCGTCCTGCTCACCGCGAGCCACCGCGTCGCGCCCGGGCTGCTGTCCTGGCCCGCGTGGCAGACGCTGCACGCCGCCGACCAGGTGCTGTGCTCCGACGACGCCCACCCGCAACTGCCGTATCTGCGCGAGGCGGGCATCGGGGTCGAGATCGCCGCGCCCACCGCGCAGGAGCTTCTCGACGCCTGCGCCGGGGACCGCACCGTCGTGGTGCTGCCCTCCGGCGAGGGCGACCAGGCACTGACCGACGGTCTCGCCCGGCTCGCCGGATCGGGACGGGTGCAGATGCCGGACCTGGAGCTGCTCCCCGGCTCGTACGATCTGCCCGGCGCGCGCCTACTCGATCTCGTCCAGGTCATGGACCGGATCCGGCGCGAATGCCCGTGGTCCTCGCAGCAGACCCACAAGGGTCTGGCCAAGTACGGCATCGAGGAGGCGTACGAACTCGTCGAGGCGATCGAGGACGGCGACCGCGACGAGCTGCGCGAGGAGCTCGGTGACGTACTGCTCCAGGTCGTCTTCCATGCGCGTATTGCGCAGGAGGATGAGGACGAGCCCTTCTCCATCGACGATGTGGCCGCGACGATCGTCGAGAAGCTGATCCACCGCCACCCGCATGTCTTCGGCGAGGAGAGTGCCGAGACTCCGGAGGAGGTGAAGGCGCACTGGCTGCGCACGAAGGCGATCGAGAAGCAGCGCGACTCGGTGACCGACGGTGTTCCGCTGGGCCAGCCCGGTCTCGCGCTGGCGGCGAAGCTCGCGAGCCGGGTCCGTACCGCCTCACTGGACGTGGCGCTGCCCGCCGGCGACGGCATCGGCTACGAACTGCTCGGCCTCGCCATCCGCGCGGAGGCCCAGGGCGCCGACCCGGAAGCCGCGCTGCGGGCCGCCGCCCGCGCCTACCGGGACGCGATCCGTGCCGTCGAGGGCCAGGTGTGAGCACCCAGCCCGAGCTCTTCACCTGGGAGTTCGCCACCGATCCGTATCCCGCATACGCCTGGTTGCGCGAGCACGCGCCCGTTCACCGCACCCGGCTCCCCAGCGGGGTCGAGGCATGGCTGGTGACGCGGTACACCGATGCCCGGCAGGCGCTCGCCGACCAGCGGCTGTCGAAGAATCCCGCGCACCATGACGAGCCCGCGCACGCCAAGGGGAAGACGGGCATTCCCGGCGAGCGCAAGGCCGAGCTGATGACGCATCTCCTGAACATCGACCCGCCGGACCACACCCGGCTGCGGCGGCTGGTGTCGAAGGCGTTCACCCCGCGAGTCGTCGCCGAATTCGCCCCGCGGGTACAGGAGTTGACCGACCGGCTCATCGACGGCTTCGCGGAGAAGGGGGAGGCGGACCTCATTCACGAGTTCGCGTTCCCGCTGCCCATCTATGCCATCTGCGACATGCTCGGCGTCCCGCGCGAGGACCAGGACGACTTCCGTGACTGGGCGGGGATGATGATCCGCCACGGTGGCGGCCCGCGCGGCGGAGTCGCCCGCTCTGTGAAGAAGATGCGGAGCTATCTCGCCGAACTCATCCACCGTAAGAGGGAAGAACCCGGCGACGACCTGATCTCCGGGCTGATCCGCGCGAGCGACCACGGCGAGCACCTCACCGAGAACGAGGCCGCGGCGATGGCCTTCATCCTTCTCTTCGCGGGCTTCGAGACGACGGTCAATCTCATCGGCAACGGGGTGTACGCGCTGCTGCGCAACCCGGAACAGCGCGAGCGTCTGCAGCAGTCCCTGGCCGCGGGGGAGAGCGAGGCAGGAAACCCCCTTCTGGCGACGGCCGTCGAGGAACTGCTGCGCTACGACGGCCCCGTGGAGCTCGCGACCTGGCGGTTCGCCACCGAGCCGCTGACCATCGGCGGACAGCGGATCGCGGCGGGCGATCCCGTACTCGTCGTACTCGCTGCCGCCAACCGGGACCCGGAGCGCTTCGACGAGCCGGACACCCTCGATCTCTCCCGGCGTGACAACCAGCATCTCGGGTACGGCCACGGCATCCACTACTGCCTCGGCGCTCCGCTCGCCCGGCTGGAGGGGCAGACCGCGCTCGCGACGCTGCTCAGAAGATTGCCGGACTTGCGGCTTGCGGGTGATCCGGCCGATTTGCGGTGGCGTGGGGGCCTGATTATGCGTGGATTGCGTACTCTGCCCGTTGAGTTCGCGCCTCGGCAAATCTGACGGGCTGTCAATTCTGTGACTTTCACGTGATCTCCGCTGCATCGACTTGTGATGTGCGCTCGAATGCGACTACTTTCACTGCCGTCTCAGCAGTCACGCGAAAGGCAAACGCATGCTCTCCGGCCATGGTCGCCACCGTCGTCCCCGCCAGGCTCCGGCCATTGTTGTCGCGGCAGGGGTGACGGGATCGGCCATCGCGATCCCCCTTCTCGGAGCCGGTTCGGCCTCCGCCGCCGACGCCTCCACGTGGGACCGCGTCGCCGAGTGCGAGAGCGGGGGCATGTGGAGCGCCGACCTCGGCAACGGGTACTACGGCGGACTCCAGATGTCCCAGGAGACATGGCAGGTCTTCGGCGGCACGGCGTACGCGCCCACCGCCGACCTCGCCAGCCGCTCGCAGCAGATCGCGGTCGCCGAGAGGGTCCTCGACGCGCAAGGTCCGGCCGCGTGGGCCGGCTGTGCGGCGATGGCCGGGCTGCAGAACGACGGCGCCGCGACCGGTGTCGACCCGGGCACCGCACCCTCGCCCTCGCAGAGCACGGTTCCGGCGCCGGCCGCGTCCACGAAGCCGACCGCCAAGCCCGACGAGCCGTCCGACGAGCCGTCCACCACGACGCCCGCGGACGCGACCGGGCCGGCGACCGCGGCCCCCGATGCGGCGGCGGGCGATGGCAAGCACCGCGGCGACGCGGCCCCCGAGGAGACCGAGCCGGACAATGTGGACAGCGAGCGCGAAACGGGGCGCCACGCTTCCCGGGGTGACGAGTCGGCGCGCACTGAAGCGGACAAGTCGGACAAGGTCGACAGTGCGGACGCCGCGCCGGGCGAGTACACCGTCCTGCCGGGCGACAGCCTCTCCGCGATCGTCGACAAGGAGAAGCTCTCCGGCGGCTGGACCGAGCTCTACGAGAAGAACCGCGAGACCGTCGGCGGCAACCCCGACCTCATCCTTCCTGGCCAGAGCCTCGATCTGGGCCTGAATCAGGAGTAGTTCGCTGCTTTATGTCCGGTTCTGTGCAAGTGAGACAAGGGTCTCTTTGTCCCAACTGACGCATCTGCCCCGGCGGAATCGCCCATTCCGCCCGTCACCTGCGGAAACGTATATGTCCTACCCGGTGAAATGGGCGATTTCTCCCCGATGTTCGTCTTTGAACATCGGGGAGTCGTGTGTCTACGGTCTGAACCGCTCGCCACCGCGGGCACCACTGACCGTCACGCCGAATCCTGCCGTCGGTCGGGGGGAGTACTCGTCGCGCAGAGCGCCGAAGGCAGGAGCGGGGGACCCAAGGTAAGTGCCGGGCCCGGCCGTTGAGAGATCGACGGCGGAGACCGGCTTGGGGTGAAGTCGCATGCAAGACCGTGCGACCGGGCAACTCACTTGGCCCGAACCCGACAGCTCACCTCGTAGGCGTCGGTGAGGAGAAGCTCCATGCTGTTTTCCGGCAAAGCCAAGCACCGTCGCCCGTCCAAGCTCACCCGCATCGCCACGCTCGCCGGTGTCACCGGCGCCGCTGTCGCCGTCCCGCTGATGGGTGCCACCTCGGCCTCCGCCGCGACCGCGTCCGAGTGGGACGCCGTCGCCCAGTGCGAGTCCGGCGGCAACTGGTCCATCAACACGGGCAACGGCTTCTACGGCGGCCTGCAGTTCACCAACTCCACCTGGGCCGCCTACGGTGGCACCGCCTACGCCTCCCGCGCCGACCTGGCCTCCAAGGACCAGCAGATAGCCGTGGCCGAGAAGGTCCTCGCGGGTCAGGGCAAGGGCGCCTGGCCGAGCTGTGGCGTGAACCTGTCCAACACGCCGTACACCGGCGGCTCCGCCACCGCGCAGCAGGCGAAGCCGGCCGCGAAGCCGGTCCAGAAGCGCGCCGAGGCTCCCACCACCCGCTCCGAGCGCCCCGCCGCCCCGAAGAAGGCAGTGAAGAAGGGCGACGGCGAGTACAAGGTCAAGGCCGGTGACACCCTCGGCAAGATCGCGAAGGCCGAGAAGGTCAAGGGCGGCTGGAAGAAGCTGTTCGAGCTGAACAAGGACATCATCAGCGACGCCGACGTCATCTTCCCGGGCCAGCAGCTCCACCTGAGCTGACCCGAGGAGCCCTGGGACTCCGGTGGACCCGGCGGACCACCGGACCCTGCGGGCCTCCCCCAAAGCCACCCCGGCCCCGCGCGCTTTCCCCCGAGCGCGCCGGGCCGGGGTTCTGTCTGTTACCCCCAGGTAGTTCACGCGCTGTTTGTCCTGCGTCGAGTCTCTTCATGCCCTTTTTCGTCCCAGCGGGCGGGCATCTGCCGACCGATGCTCCCGCGCCGGTTAGGCTCTTGCCGCAAGGCCAAAGAGACCCTGCACTTTCAGCGTCACATCCCAGAAGGAGATGCTCGTGCCGTCCATCGACGTCGTCGTAGCCCGGGAAATCCTGGACTCCCGAGGCAATCCCACGGTCGAGGTCGAGGTTGGCCTCGACGACGGCAGCACGGGCCGTGCTGCTGTTCCGTCCGGCGCCTCCACCGGTGCGTTCGAAGCTCTTGAGCTCCGCGACGGTGACCAGAACCGCTACCAGGGCAAGGGTGTCGAGAAGGCCGTCCTCGCCGTCATCGAGCAGATCGGCCCGGAGCTCGTCGGCTACGACGCCACCGAGCAGCGCCTGATCGACCAGGCGATGTTCGACCTGGACGCCACCCCGGACAAGTCCTCGCTCGGCGCCAACGCCATCCTCGGTGTCTCGCTCGCCGTGGCGCACGCGGCCTCCGAGGCCTCCGACCTGCCGCTCTTCCGCTACCTGGGCGGCCCGAACGCGCACCTGCTGCCCGTTCCGATGATGAACATCCTGAACGGCGGCTCGCACGCCGACTCCAATGTGGACATCCAGGAGTTCATGATCGCCCCGATCGGCGCGGAGTCCTTCTCCGAGGCCCTGCGCTGGGGCGCCGAGGTCTACCACACGCTGAAGAAGGTCCTGAAGACCAAGGGCCTGTCCACCGGTCTCGGCGACGAGGGCGGCTTCGCGCCGAACCTCGAGTCGAACCGCGCCGCGCTGGACCTGATCCTCGAGGCCATCAAGGAAGCCGGTTACGCCCCCGGCAAGGACATCGCGCTCGCGCTCGACGTCGCCGCGTCCGAGTTCTACAAGGACGGAAAGTACGAGTTCGAGGGCAAGTCCCGCTCGGCCGCCGAGATGACCGAGTACTACGAGGAGCTCGTCGCCTCCTACCCGCTGGTCTCCATCGAGGACCCGCTGTTCGAGGACGACTGGGCCGGCTGGAAGGTCCTCACCGACAAGCTGGGCACCAAGGTCCAGATCGTCGGCGACGACCTCTTCGTCACCAACCCGGAGCGCCTGGCCCGCGGCATCGAGGACGGCGCGGCCAACGCCCTGCTCGTCAAGGTCAACCAGATCGGTTCGCTGACCGAGACCCTGGACGCCGTGGAGCTCGCCCAGCGCAGCGGGTTCAAGTGCATGATGTCCCACCGCTCCGGCGAGACCGAGGACGTCACCATCGCCGACCTGGCCGTCGCCACCAACTGCGGCCAGATCAAGACCGGCGCCCCGGCACGCTCCGAGCGCGTCGCCAAGTACAACCAGCTGCTGCGCATCGAGGAGATCCTCGACGACGCCGCGGTGTACGCGGGCCGCTCGGCGTTCCCGCGCTTCAAGGGCTGACCAGCCCGTCGTCCGTACGTCCCCGGCCGCGGTCCCGTACCGTGTCCGGGGACGTACGTACGTAATGGGGAGGCGGGACATGGCCGGGAAGGACCGCGATCGGTTCTCCACCGCGACCAGGATTCGGCTGCTCGGTGAGCAGACCGCCGCTCGCGTCTACCGCTCCCAGAGCCGCCGCCAGGCCCGCCGCTCCCGGCTGACCGGACGCGCGGCCTTCCTGACGCTGGTGGTCTGCTCGCTGGTCGTCGCGCTCGCCTATCCGATGCGGCAGTACGTGTCGCAGCGCGCCGACATCGCCGACGAGCAGCGCCGGATGGCGGACGCCCGGGAGCAGGTGGAACGGCTCCGGGACGAGAAGGCGCGCCTCCAGGACGACCAGTACGTCAAGCGCCTGGCCCGCGAGCACCTGCATCTCGTGCTTCCGGGCGAGACCGGCTACACCATGATCGACCCCGAGGCGGCGGAGCAGCGCCGTACGGAAGAGGGGGCGGCCGACCGCCCCTGGTACTCCAACGTCTGGGACGGCGTCGACAACGCCGACCGCCGCAAGTAGAACCGTAGAACTGTTAGAGCCAAGGCAGGCATGGAAACCCCTCCTCCCACCACCGCACCGACCGAGCCGACCGACGCGGACATCGCCGCGTTCAAGGAGCAGCTCGGCCGGCCGCCGCGCGGGCTGCGCGCGATCGCGCACCGCTGCCCCTGCGGACAGCCGGACGTCGTCGAGACCGCGCCCCGGCTCCCCGACGGCACACCCTTCCCGACGCTGTACTACCTGACCTGCCCGCGGGCCGCTTCGGCGATCGGCACGCTGGAGGCAAACGGCGTGATGAAGGAGATGACCGAGCGCCTGGCGGCCGATCCCGAGCTGGCCGCCGCGTACCGGGCCGCGCACGAGGACTACATCGCGCGCCGCGACGCGATCGAGGAGCTGAAGGGCTTCCCGAGCGCCGGCGGTATGCCGGACCGGGTGAAGTGTCTGCACGTGCTGGTCGGCCACTCGCTCGCGGCCGGGCCCGGCGTCAATCCGCTGGGGGACGAGGCCATCGCGATGCTGCCCGAGTGGTGGCGCAAGGGGCCGTGTGTGACCCCTTGTGAAGAAGGGGACAAGCAGTGACCCGGGTCGCGGCCGTCGACTGCGGTACCAACTCCATCCGCCTGCTCGTCGCCGACGTCGACCGTGAGACGGGTGAACTCGTCGACCTGGACCGGCGGATGATCATCGTCCGGCTCGGTCAGGGCGTCGACAAGACCGGCCGGCTGGCGCCGGACGCGCTGGAGCGCACCTTCGCCGCGTGCCGCGAGTACGCCGCGCTGATCAAGCAGTACGGCGCCGAGAAGCTCCGCTTCGTGGCCACCTCCGCGTCGCGCGACGCCGAGAACCGGGACGACTTCGTGCGCGGGGTGCTCGACATCCTGGGCGTGGAGCCCGAGGTGATCACCGGCGACCAGGAGGCGGAGTTCTCCTTCACCGGAGCGACCGGCGGCCTGCCCGGCCACGAGGAGCGGCTGGTCGTGGACATCGGCGGCGGTTCGACGGAGTTCGTCGTCGGTGCCGGTCATGTGCGTGCGGCCCGGTCCGTCGACATCGGCTGCGTACGGCTGACCGAGCGGCACGCGCTGAGCGACCCGGCGACGCCGGAGCAGATCGCCGCCGTCCGCGCGGACATCGAGGCGGCGCTCGACCTGGCGGAGGAGACCGTCCCGCTGCGCGAGGCCCGCACGCTGGTCGGTCTCGCCGGTTCCGTCACCACGATCGCGGGGATCGCGCTGGGCCTGGAGGAGTACGAGTCGGAGGCGATCCACCACTCGGTGATCTCCTACGAGGAGGTCCGCGCGATCACCGAATCGCTGCTGAAGTCCACCCACGACGAGCGCGCGGCGATCCCCGTGATGCACCCCGGACGCGTGGACGTCATCGGTGCCGGAGCGCTCGTACTGCTCGCGATCATGGAGCGGATCGGGGCGCGGGAAGTGGTCGTCAGCGAGCACGACATCCTGGACGGGATCGCCTGGTCGGTCGCCGGTAAAGGAACTTCGTGAACTTCTTCACAAGGAAAAGTCCCCTGATGGGGGCTGTGAGGGGCCGAAAGGCCCCTCCGGCCTGACCGTCGACCCCGGGGGGCGCGGATTCCCGGTGCTGCGGGGTCCCTCAGGCGGGTGTGATCCAGGCGTTGCTTCACCCTGGGACCGCCGCTTAGGGGCCAGCTCACGAGGGGTGAACAACGTTCGCCACTGCACCGTGGTTCCATGCCCGTGCCATGACCTCGATCACGTGGGCCGCGCAGTGTAGCAGAGGTGGGTCCACAGCTTGTGAAGGGGCTCACGAGCGACCCCTCCAAGGGGGGTGGATACTCGATGCCATGAGCACCACGGAGCGTCCCAGGATCCTCGTTGTAGGCGGTGGGTACGTAGGCCTGTACGCAGCTCGACGCATTCTGAAGAAGATGCGCTACGGCGAGGCGACCGTCACGGTCGTCGACCCGCGCTCGTACATGACGTACCAGCCGTTCCTCCCCGAAGCTGCCGCCGGCAGCATCTCGCCTCGGCATGTCGTCGTCCCGCTGCGACGCGTGCTGCCCAAGGCTGAGGTGCTCACCGGCCGAGTCACCACCATCGATCAGGACCGCAAGGTCGCGACGATCTCGCCGCTGGTCGGCGAGGCGTACGAGCTGCCGTTCGACTACTTGATCATCGCGCTCGGCGCGGTCTCCCGCACCTTCCCGATCCCCGGCCTCGCCGAGCAGGGCATCGGTATGAAGGGCATCGAGGAGGCCATCGGGCTGCGCAACCACGTACTCGAGCAGCTCGACAAGGCCGACTCGACGACGGACGAGGAAGTCCGCCGCAAGGCGCTGACCTTCGTCTTCGTGGGTGGCGGCTTCGCCGGTGCGGAGACCATCGGTGAGGTGGAGGACCTGGCGCGCGACGCGGCCAAGTACTACACCAGCGTCAAGCGCGAGGACATGCGCTTCATCCTGGTTGACGCGGCCGACAAGATCCTTCCCGAGGTCGGCCCGAAGCTGGGCAAGTACGGCAAGGAGCACCTCGAGGGCCGCGGCATCGAGATCTACCTGTCGACCTCGATGGAATCCTGCGTGGACGGTCACGTGGTGCTGAAGAACGGCCTGGAGGCCGACTCCAACACCGTCGTCTGGACGGCAGGCGTCAAGCCGAACCCGGCGCTGGTCCGCTACGGCCTGCCGCTCGGCCCGCGCGGTCACGTCGACACGCAGACGACACTGCAGGTCCAGGGCACCGACTACATCTGGGCCGCGGGCGACAACGCGCAGGTCCCGGACGTGGCGGCGCGCAAGGCCGGCGTCGAGAACGCCTGGTGCCCGCCGAACGCGCAGCACGCGCTGCGGCAGGCGAAGCTCCTCGGCGACAACGTCATCTCCGGCATGCGGGGCTTCCCGCAGAAGGAGTACAGCCACGCCAACAAGGGTGCGGTGGCCGGGCTCGGCCTGCACAAGGGCGTCGCGATGATCGTCATGGGCAAGATGAAGATCAAGCTCAAGGGCCGTCTGGCGTGGTACATGCACCGCGGCTACCACGGTCTGGCGATGCCGACGTGGAACCGTAAGATCCGGGTCTTCGCGGACTGGACGCTGGCGATGTTCCTCAAGCGTGAGGTGGTCTCGCTCGGCGCGATGGAGTCGCCGCGCGAGGAGTTCTACGAGGCGGCCAAGCCGGCGCCGTCGGCGTCCGTGCCGGCCCCGGAGAAGGCGAAGGCCTCCTAGCCCGGGCGTTTCAGCGAGGGGCCGCCCGCCATCCGTGGTGCGGGCGGCCCCTTTGCTGTGCCCGGGGGTCTTTTCCCACCCGCCCGCCCTTGGTTGGCGGGGGTACGGGGTACCACCCCTACGCCCCCTGCGGTCCGCGGCAGCTTTGCGCCGCGGGCGGTGTCACCGGTGCGGTGCCTGCACGCCGCGGGCGGCAGTTTCGCGCGGCGGGGTGGCTGTGCTTCACCCTGTGCGGGGGCGGCTTCCCGCCTGCCCTTGAGGTGCCGGGGGACGAGGTACCCGCACGCCCACGGCGTGGCAGCTTCGCGCCGCCAGCCGCGTTCGTGTGCGCCGGGCTCCCGGTGGGGGCGGCGATGTCTCGGCTCACGGCAACCGCGCCGACTCAGGCGCGTGCGCCGTGTGCGCGGGCGCAGCCGGGCACACCGCGCCGGGTAAGTGTGGGGTGCAGATAAATTGCTTGGGCATTGCGCGTGCCCGGGAAGCACGCAGGGTGGTCGGATTGTTCCCAGGAGTGCATCGCGCTGCCACATGCGCGGCACGATGCCGGAGCATTTCTGGGATCCATCGTCACGGAGGTGTGCGCCATGGGCGACGCCGCGATGCGGCTGACCACTCTTGCCGAGGAGTTGCTGGGGGCCCCGCTCCCGGTTCGTATCCGGGCCTGGGACGGTAGTGAGTCCGGGCCTCCAGGCGCTCCCGTACTCGTCGTCCGGCACCGCCGCGCCCTGCGCCGGCTGCTGTGGCGGCCCGGTGAGCTCGGGCTCGCGCGGGCCTGGGTGGCCGGGGAGATCGACGTCGAAGGTGATCTGTACGCCGCCCTTGATCTGCTCTCCGGGATCATCTGGGAGCGCGGCGACGAGAGACCCACGTCAGGCCACCCCCTGCGCGACCCCCGCCTGCGAGCCGCCGCCCTCGGCCTGCTGAAGATCGGCGGCGCGCTGCCGCCCCCGCCTCCGCCCGCGGAGGAGGTCCGCCGCCGCGCCGGGCCGTTGCACACCAAGCGCCGCGACAAGAGGGCCATCAGCCACCACTACGACGTCGGCAACGCCTTCTACGAGCTCGTCCTCGGGCCGTCCATGGTCTACTCCTGCGCCTACTGGCAGGACGGTGGCACCCTTGAGGACGCCCAGCGCGACAAGCTCGACCTCGTCTGCCGCAAGCTCGGCCTCAAGGAGGGCGACCGGCTGCTCGACGTCGGCTGCGGCTGGGGCTCGATGGCCATGCACGCCGCCCGCGAGTACGGCGTCCAGGTCACCGGCATCACCCTCTCCCGTGAGCAGGCCGCGTACGCCCGTAAGTGCATCGCCGAAGAGGGACTCACCGACCGGATCGAGATCCGCGTCCAGGACTACCGGGACGTCAGGGACGGTCCGTACGACGCCATTTCGTCCATCGGCATGGCCGAACACGTCGGCCAGGTCCGCTACCACCAGTACGCCGAACAGCTCTTCTCGCTGCTGGAGCCCGGCGGCCGGCTCCTCAACCACCAGATTTCCCGCCCCCCGGAGGAGAACGAATCCGCCTACCACGTGGACGAGTTCATCGACCGCTACGTCTTCCCCGACGGCGAACTCGCGCCCCTCGGCCGTACCGTCACCAGCCTTGAGGCGGCCGGCTTCGAGGTGCGTGACGTCGAGGCGATCCGCGAGCACTACGCCCTCACCCTGCGTCGCTGGGTCGCCAACCTCGAGGCCGACTGGGACCAGGCCGTGCGCCACAGTTCTCCCGGACGCGCTCGCGTCTGGCGGCTCTACATGGCCGCCTGCGCGATCTCCTTCGAGCGCAACAAGATCGGTGTCAACCAGATCCTCGCCGTGAAGACACCCGGGAGCGGTGCCTCAGGGCTGCCGCTGCGCACCCGCACCTGGACTTGAGAACATGCGAGAGCCCCGCGACCACACCGGTCGCGGGGCCCTCGACATCCGTATCGCTACTCCGTCATCGCTACTCTGTCTTGATCGCCGTCAGCATGTTCAGCTTCGCGGCGCTGCGCGCCGGCCACATCGCGGCCAGCACCCCGACCACTCCGGCCAGCAGCAGGAAGATCCCGATCCGGTCCCACGGCACGACCAGCGAGTATTCGGGGATCTCCGACTTGAGCGTTTCGCCCAGCGCCCAGGCCAGGAAGGCCCCGAGCCCGATGCCGATCACCGCGCCGAAGAGCGAGATCACCACCGCCTCCAGGCGGATCATGCGCTTGACCTTGCGGCGGTCGAGGCCGATCGCCCGCAGCATGCCGATCTCCTGCTGACGCTCGAAGACGGACATCGCGAGCGTGTTGATGACGCCGAGCACCGCGATGATCAGGGCCATCGCCAGCAGTCCGTACATGATGTTCAGCATCGTGTTGATCATGCCGCCGAACATGTTCCGGATGTCCTGGCGGTCCATGATGCTCATCGCCGGGTTGTTCCCCAGCGCGTCCACCAGCGCCTGCTCGTTCGCCTTGCTCGCGCCGCCGTCCGTCTTCACCCAGATCTCGAGGATGTACGGCTTCGTCTCGAAGGGCGCGATCAGCGACGTCGACACCAGGACCGGCGAGAGGAACTCGTTGTCCTTGTAGACCGCTCCGACCGTCAGGTTCCTGGTCTCGGTCTTGCCGCCCTCGCTGCGGGCATCGAACTTCACCGGCAGGGTGTCCCCGGCCTTCCAGCCGTTGGACTTGGCGGTCTTCTCGGCGACCGCGATCTGACCCTTGCCGAGCGTCGACATCGAGCCGCTGACGGGCTGCAGGGCGAAGACCTTCTCCACGTCCCCGGGGGTGACCGCGGAGACGGAGTGGTACTCGTCCTTGATCTGCAGCGAGGTGGCCTGCTGCGGGGAGACCGCGCTGACACCCTTCGCCTTCTCCAGCGCGGTGAGCGCCGACTTGTCGAGGCCGCCGCCTCCGGCCATCGTGACCATGTAGTCGGCGCGGATGTTGTCCGTGGTCGTCTTGTCGATGGCCTGGCCCAGCGTGACGCCGATGACCGTGAGACCGGTGACCAGGGTGAGGCCGATCGACAGCGCCGATGCGGTGGCTCCGGTACGGCGGGGGTTGCGGACC
This sequence comes from Streptomyces sp. NBC_01481, assembly GCF_026339995.1. Classification (GTDB taxonomy): domain Bacteria; phylum Actinomycetota; class Actinomycetes; order Streptomycetales; family Streptomycetaceae; genus Streptomyces. Next base: position 216,599 of record NZ_JAPEPT010000001.1, read on the forward strand.
GCGTTCTGCCCGGCCAGCTTGCCCGAGACCCCGAAGACCCGGTGCAGCAGCGGCCGCGCCAGGGCAATGACCGGACGGGACAGCAGCGGGATGAGCACGATGATGCCGATCAGCGCCAGGAACGCGCCGCCGCCGATCATCATCCGGCCGTCGTCCTTGCCGATCGCCGCACCGGCGAGGATCGCCCCTGTGCCGGCCAGCATGATGACGCTGCCGATGCTGTTGCGTACGACCAGGGACTTGGTCGTCGCGGGCAGATGTGCGCTGCCCATCGCGGCCACCGGTGGGATCTTGGCGGCCCGGCGGGCGGGCAGCCACGCGGCGAGCACGGTGACGAGGACGCCGACCGCGAGCGCGGCGATGACCGCGGTGGGCGAGATCACCAGCGGACCGGCCGGCACCTTCGCGCCGAACGAGGTCATCGCCGAGCGCAGCGCGGTCGCGAGACCGATACCGAGGACGAAGCCGATCACCGAGGCGAGGGTGCCGACGACCAGCGCCTCCAGCATCACGGAGCGCTTGACCTGCCGGCGCGAGGCACCGACGGCGCGCATCAGCGCCAGCTCCCTGGTGCGCTGGGCGACCAGCATGGTGAAGGTGTTGGCGATCAGGAAGGTGCCGACGAAGAGGGCGATGGCCGCGAAGGCGAGGAGCATCGTGTTGAGGTTGGACAGGCCCTGCTCGATCTCCCGGGCCTGCTCGTCGGCGAGCTCCTTGCCGGTCTGCGCCTGGGCGTCCTTGGGCAGCAGCGGCTTGACCGCGTCCAGGATCTTCTGGGCGGAGGCCCCGGCCGCGGCTGCGATCGTGACGTCCTTGAAGTGGCCGGGCTTCAGATAGAGCTTCTGCGCGACGGTGGTGTCGAAGAGGACGAGGCTGCCGCCCGCGTTGACGGCGCCGTCCTCGGTGGTGAAGACACCGGAGAGGGTGTAATCCTTCGCCGGGCCGTTGGTGGCGACCCGCACGGTGTCGCCGACCCGGTACTTGCCCTTGTCGGCGGAGTCCTCGTCGAGGGCGATCTGGGAGTCCTGCACCGGCCCCGAACCGTCGGTGAAGGTGTAGGCGGCGTCCTTGCCGTCCTTGCCGGGGGCGAAGTTCGCGCCGGTGTTGGACCAGCCGTTGCCGATCAGCTTGCCGTCCTGGTCGGCGACCCCGGCGAAGCCGGAGACCCGTCCGGTGGCACCGGCGACCCCGTCCAGACCCCGGATCTTCTCCAGCGTCTTGGTGTCGATCCCGGGCCTGCCGTCGCTCTGGTCGGCGTGCGTCGTGACGGCGACCGCGACGTTGTCGTAGCTCTTGGCCGACTGCTTGCGGTAGGCGTTGCCGAGGGTGTCGGTGAAGACCAGGGTGCCGGAGACGAAGGCCACGCCGAGCATCACGGCGAGGACGGTCATCAGCAGCCTGGCTTTGTGCGCGAGCACATTGCGCAGGGCGGTACGGAACATGTCTGTGTCAGTCCTGAGGTGAGAGCCGGAGTTCTAGGTCCTGGGGGGAGGAGCAGCGTCGGCCGTTCAGCTGGTCCGGCCCTTGGAGTCGAACTCCTTCATCCGGTCGAGGACGCCGTCGGCGGTGGGGCTGAGCATCTCGTCGACGATCCGGCCGTCCGCCAGGAAGATCACCCGGTCGGCATAGGAGGCGGCCACCGGGTCGTGGGTGACCATGACGACGGTCTGGCCCAGCTCCCGTACCGAATTGCGCAGGAAGCCCAGCACCTCGGCGCCCGAGCGCGAGTCCAGGTTTCCGGTCGGCTCGTCACCGAAGATGATGTCCGGCTGCGAGGCGAGGGCGCGGGCGACGGCGACGCGCTGCTGCTGGCCGCCGGAGAGCTCCGTGGGACGGTGGCGGAGCCGGTCCCGCAGGCCCACCATCTCGATGACCTGCTCCAGCCACTGCTTGTCCGGCTTGCGGCCCGCGATGTCCATCGGGAGCGTGATGTTCTCCAGTGCGGTGAGCGTCGGCAGCAGGTTGAACGCCTGGAAGATGAAGCCGATCTTGTCCCGGCGCAGCTGGGTCAGCTGCTTGTCCTTGAGCGAGCCGAGCTCGGTCTCGCCGATCCGTACGGATCCGGAGCTGAAGCTGTCGAGGCCGGCCACGCAGTGCATCAGCGTGGACTTGCCGGAGCCCGAGGGCCCCATGATCGCGGTGAACTCCGCCTGCCGGAAGTCGACGGTCACCCGGTCCAGCGCGACCACCTGGGTCTCGCCCTGTCCGTACACCTTGGACAGATCCGTGGCGCGGGCGGCCACTGCGGTGGCGCGGTGAGCGATGGGAGTGGTGGTCACGAGGAGGGCTCCTGTCGAGGTGTGTCGTGGGGACCACCCCATCGTGTCCGCCGTTGGGCGCCGGATCGTCAGTCCCGATGCCCGTTCCCGGGGGCCACTTGGGTCGGACCGCAGGGCTCGACCATCCTCCTTTGGTATGACGGCGTCCCTGAGACGCGAGGAGGGGGAAGGGCGGCGAATTTCCGTCATTCCGGTGTACGTGAGACAGCGTCAGCGGGCCCGGCAGGGCGGCCATGAATCCCCTGTTACCTGCACTGACGCACCCTCAGGCGCCAGTAAAATAAGACAACTTCGGGCCACGGGCCCGTAGGCCGGGCGATCTACCCGGATAGGCTCGGGTGCCAACGCGGACCGCACGCCATGCCCGGATGGTGGAATGCAGACACGGCGAGCTTAAACCTCGCTGCCCCTCGGGGGCGTGCCGGTTCAAGTCCGGCTCCGGGCACTGCTTCTGCCCCCGTCTCACCTGTATGGATGGCGGGTTCCCGCCTGGATCCTTTCCCTGCACGGGAACACGGCGGGAACACCCGGGTCTGGCCTCACACTCATCGCGGCGCCGGCGATGCCGCGTACCGCTTCCGTGACTTCGCGGCCCGGGTCATCGACAACCGGACCGGGATCGAGGACCGCATCGCCCGCACGCCGGGACAGGAACTCCCCGCACGGCCGACACGTACGGATCCGCAAGTGCAATGCCCGCGGCCTGCTCGATCGCCTCGAGCCGGACGGGCGGCCTCGAGTCGTTGCCGTCGCCGAGGTTGACCCGGGTGGCGGCATACCGCCACGGCCGGACGCATGCGTGTGACCTGCGGCGTTCCCACGGCCCCGCCGCCCGGTCGAATCGCCCGGGCGGCGCCGGTACCGATCTTGATTTCAGGCGATCCCGGTCGCGATCGCGGAAAGATCCTCCCCGAGCACTAGGGCGTTCCTTTTGCTTGCCCATTACTCTGGCTCCAAGGCCGCGCAGGGTGGCCATGGAGGAGTGAGATGAGGAGCAGCAACCCGGTCTTCTCGCGACGGGGGTTCAGCCGCGACAACGGCTACGCGGGATTCAACGCGCAGCAGCCGCAGGCCGGGGGCCCCGCCGTAGGAACCAACCCCTACGCACAGGGCGCGGGCAACCCGTACGCCACCAACCCCTACGCTCCGGCGGACACGCAGTACGGCGCCCCGGCGCCCGCGCGCACCAACGCCATGACGATGGACGACGTCGTCTCGCGTACCGCCATGACCCTGGGCACCGTCACCGTCGGCGCGATCCTGGCCTGGACGCTGCTGCCGGTCTCGTCCACCAGCTATGCGCTCGCCTTCGGCGCCGCACTGGTGGCGTTCGTTCTCGCGATCGTCCAGTCCTTCAAGCGGACGGCCTCGCCCGCGCTGATCATCGGCTATGCCGCGTTCGAGGGCATTTTCCTCGGCGTGATCAGCGAGATGTACAACAGCGTCTGGTCGGGTGCGCCCTTCCAGGCCGTGCTGGGCACCATGGCGGTCAGCGGCGCCACGCTCTTCATGTACAAGCAGCGCTGGATCCGGGTCACCGCCCGGTATGCCCGCATCGGCATGACCATCGCGATCGCCTTCATCGTCGTGATGGCCGTGAACCTCCTGCTGGTGGTCTTCGGCGTCGCCGAGGACGGCGGTCTGCGCAGCTTCGGCCCGCTCGGCGCGATCGTGGGCATCCTTGCGATCCTGATCGGCTGCTTCTTCCTGACGCTGGACTTCAAGCAGATCGAGGACGGCATCGCCTACGGAGCTCCCCGTGAGGAGTCCTGGCTGGCGGCCTTCGGTCTGACGATGTCGCTGGTCTGGATCTACCTGGAGATGCTGCGACTGGTCGCGATCTTCAGCGGCGACGACTAGCAGGACCGGTTGCCACAGGCGTGACGAAGGGCCCGTACGGCGAGAGCCGAGCGGGCCCTTCGGCGTCTCGAGACCTAGAGCAGTTTGCGCGCTGCGCGCCTCAGGTCGTACTCATGGATGATCGCTTTGGCATGTCCGTAAGCGAGATTGTGCTCGCTCCGGAGCCAGCTGACCTTCTCCTCGAAGCGGAAGAGGGATGGGCCCTCCTCGACGGTGCGAAGCCAGTCGGAGATTTCACGACCGGTGCAGTGAGGGATTCGGGAGAGCAGATTTCGATGGGTCTCTTCGGAGAAGACTTGGGACATCGGCGCCTCCGGACGCGTTGCGCGTGTGCTCCTTCACGCCACCGTGCCTGAGCGTTCGCGTATTGGCAACAGTGCGGTCTCGGCGCATAGGGTCGCGGGGTGCTTGATACGAGTGAGCTGACGGCCGCGGTCGACCGCTTCGCCGACCGTTTGAGGGCCGCTCCCCAGAGCCGGCTGCAGCGTGGTGCGGCGGCCGAAGGCCTCGCGCTGGCCAGGGAGTTGGCACTGCGTGCCCAGCGCGTCGAGACTCCCGGAAGCGAGCCGAGGATCATGCCGGAGGCGGGCCTGTTCGCGGTCGCGGATCAGCTGATGGTGGCCGGGCGAGATTTGGCCGAGGCATTGAGAATGGCCCCGTCCGGTTCCGTGGCGGAGGTTGACGAGGCCGTGAATCTGGTGCGTGAGGCGGTGGGGCGGGCGGGGCTGTAGCCCGGGGGCCGAAGGGCCCGTAGGGGGCTCTGTGGGGGCGTGGAGCCCGCGGAATCGGCCGCCGCGGGCAGGGACGGGGTTACATCGAGGCGATGACGCGGTCAGCGAGGATGTAGACGCTCTCCTCGCCGCACGCGAACGTCAGGGCGTACGCGCCCGAGACGCCGGAGCCGCCCAGCAGCACCGGGGCCTCGCCCACCCGCAGCGCCTCGGCGAGCCTCTCGGCGGTCTCGCGGTGGCCGGGGGTCATACACAGTGTCGTGCCGTCCGCGAAGACGTACACGTCGAGCGTGCCCAGCGGCCCGGGACGTACGTCCGCGAGCTCCGTGCGCGTCTCGGCGAGCTCCTCCAGGCGGGCAACGGTGCGCTCGTGGTCGGTGACGACCGGGGTCTGGACCGGGACGAAGTCCGGGTGCGAGGGGTGGCGGCGGCGGGCCGCGGCCAGTTCGGGGGAGTCCTCGGCGAACTCCGTCACCTCGGGCAGATCCGCCAGGTCGTCCAGCGCCTCGACCGCCTCGAAGTCCATCGCCTCAAGGCCCACGAAGTCGGCCTGGCGGGGTACGTAGAACGGGGGCAGCTCGTCGCCCGGCGCGGCCAGACCGCCCAGCAGCGACGGCGCGTCCGCGGCGTCGCGCGACTCCTGCGCGGCCCAGAAGGCGCGGGCCTCGGCCAGCTCGCGCTCGCGCTCCTCGGCCAGCGCCTCGGCGACCGCGGCGCGTATCTCGGCGGCGGGGGTGGCACGGGCCTGCGGCACGGTCGCGATACGGCCGGGACCGTGCACGGCCAGCTCGCTGCGCAGGGCCGTGACCTGCTTACGGAGCCCGTGGGCGGCGTGCAGGGCAGCGGCGCCCACGGCGGTGGCGGCGGCCGTGGTCAGCAGCAGGGCAATAGACATGGCGCTCACTGACGTACTCCCGGTTTCAATCGATCCCCCGACTTCCTACATCAGCTTGCGGGGAGCCCGCGCCCCCTGTCAGTGCATTACGTCACGAATTGGACAGGACTTTGTGCCTGGTGTTTAAGCAGAAAGCTGCCCTGACCTGGGGGAATGGCTCTCCCCCAGGAGATAGGTCACATCCTGGGGGAGATTCAGTCACGAGTTGAGTTCCACGCGGGGCCGAAACGGCTCTGCGCTGTCGCTCAGCTCAGCCGCTCGCTCCATTGGTCGCGTTCCGCTTCGCCTCCGCCTCGGGCAAGTGCCGCCTTCGTTCCTCAGGCGACCCTTACCCTCCGCTGCCGCTCAGCTCAGCCGCTCGATGACCATCGCCATGCCCTGGCCGCCACCGACGCACATGGTCTCCAGACCGAACTGCTTGTCGTGGAACTGGAGGCTGTTGATCAGCGTGCCGGTGATCCGCGCGCCGGTCATGCCGAAGGGGTGGCCGACGGCGATGGCGCCACCGTTGACGTTGACCTTCTCCAGGTCCAGGCCGAGGTCCCGGTAGGAGGGGATGACCTGGGCGGCGAAGGCCTCGTTGATCTCGGCGAGGTCGATGTCGCCGACGGTCAGGCCCGCCCGCTTCAGCGCCTGCTTGGAGGCCTCGACCGGGCCGTAGCCCATGATCTCGGGGGACAGGCCGGAGACGCCGGTGGAGACGATCCGGGCGAGCGGGGTCAGACCCAGCTCGCGCGCCTTGGTGTCGGACATGATCACCAGGGCGGCGGCGCCGTCGTTGAGCGGGCAGCAGTTTCCGGCGGTGACGAAGCCGTCGGGACGGAAGACCGGCTTCAGGCCCTGCACGGCCTCCAGGGTGACGCCCGCGCGGGGGCCGTCGTCCTTGGAGACGACCGTGCCGTCCGGGGTCGTCACAGGGGTGATCTCGCGCTCCCAGAAGCCGTTCTTGAGGGCTTCCTCGGCGAGGTTCTGCGACCGTACGCCGAACTCGTCCATGTCCTGGCGGGTCACGCCCTTGAGGCGGGCCAGGTTCTCGGCGGTCTGACCCATGGTGATGTACGCGTCGGGGACCAGGCCGTCCTCGCGGGGGTCGTGCCAGTCGGCGGCGCCGTTCTCGGCGACGGAGGCGGTACGGGCCTCGGCCTCGGCGAAGAGCGGGTTGTGCGTCTCCGGAAGGCTGTCGGAGTTGCCCTTCACGAACCGGGACACCATCTCGACACCGGCGGAGATGAAGACGTCGCCCTCGCCGGCCTTGATGGCGTGCAGCGCCATGCGGCTGGTCTGCAGGGAGGAGGAGCAGTAGCGGGTGACCGTACAGCCGGGAAGGTGGTCCATCCCCATCTGCACGGCGACGATGCGACCGAGATTGTGCCCCTGCTCGCCACCGGGCAGGCCGCAGCCGAGCATCAGGTCGTCGATGTCCTTGGGGTCGAGCTCGGGGACCTTGGCGAGGGCGGTCTGAATGATGGTGGCGGTCAGATCGTCGGCACGCAGGTCCTTCAGGGAGCCCTTGAAGGCCCGGCCGATGGGGGAGCGGGCGGCACTGACGATCACGGCTTCGGGCATCACGGCTCCAGGAGGTGAGCGGGGCGGGTAGGGGGCGCTGTCTGGGAAGTTACCGGTACGTATGGCTGTGGTCACGGGGCGGGGCGTGTGATGCGGGCCTCTTTTCTAAGCGAGCGCTCAGTTGGTGGGCGGGGTTTGTCCCCCACCCCGCCCCATCCCGAAACTGGGGGCTGCGCCCCCAGACCCCCGGGGTGGTGGGACGGCGCCCCACACCCCATACTCCTGCGGCTCCGCCGCGAAGCGAAAAACGCGGGGCTGCGCCCCAGACCCGCTGCCCGTCGGCTTCGCGCCTGCGGCTCCGCCGAGGAGCGAGATGCCTGAGCTGCGCCTCAGACCCCGGGCGGCTTCGCCGCGGAGTGAGAAACGCGAGGGCTACGCCCTGCACCTCGACCCTTGCGGCTTCCCGCCGCACCGGGACGGTGGGGTCGGCACCCCCTCCCCCCGGCGGCTTCGCCGCGGACCAGGAGGCGTGGCCATCGTGCCTGACGGGCCAGGGCTCGCGCCGTTCCGGTGGGGAGGGGCCGCGTACGGGCATCCCCTCATTTCAGGTTGCGCGGGCGGACCACGCGCACCGCAGCCCGACCGGTGGGGAGGGGCCGTGAAGGGTCGTCCCCGCAGGCGATTGGCGGCCAACACCGGGTGCCCTTACGGACCCCTCATCGCCGCCGACGCCGAGGAGTCGAGCCCGTAGGGGCCCCGGAACCCGCACCACACGGCACCGGCGCACCCCGGAGCAGGACCATGAACGCCCGCACCGCACGGCGCCGGGCACACCGGACCCGCGCCACGAACGTCCGCACCGCGCCGCACGGCATCGGGCAGGTCGCTGCCCCTAGGGGGTGTCCGGCGGATCAGGCTGGGCTCGCGACGCCCTGCGACTCCGTCTCCTGCGTTGTCGTCGGTCGGCATGGCTCCGCCATGCCTCCCTCCTCCGCCTTGGATCCGAAGCCGCATGACGCCGCTCCCTGATCCAGCCTGATCCGCCGGACACCCCCTAGCCCCGCCTCGCCTCCGGTGCCGGAGACGGTTCCGGGGTCGGTGCCGGGGTCGGGAGGCGGCGGCGTCGGCGGTGTTTCAGCAGGGCCCAGGGCGCCCTCGCCGCCGTGACCTCCGTGCCCGCCTCCTTCGCCGCCGTCGCCGCCGCCTTCGCCACCGGGAGCATGTCCTCGTGGCGGTCCGCCTCCAGGCGGTCCGACTCCGGCCAGACGCCGAGCACCGCGCACAGCGTCGGCAGCATCGCCATCGCCGCCGTCGCGTAGCCCTCCGCCGACGGGTGGTAGTTGTCCGCGCCGAACATCTCCCGCGGGTTCGCCGCGAACTCCGGCCCCAGCAGGTCGCCCAGCGACACCGTGCGGCCGCCCTGCTCGACGACCACGATCGTCTGCGCCGCCGCCAGCTGCCGTGAGACTCTTCGCGCCAAAAACCGCAGCGGCTGGTACACCGGCTCGATCGTGCCGAGATCAGGGCACGTGCCGACCACCACCTCCGCGCCCGCCGTACGCAGCCTGCGCACCGCGGCCGCGAGATGACGGACGGACTGCGTGGGCGGCATCCGGTGCGTGACGTCGTTCGCGCCGATCATGATCACGCAGACGTCCGGTGTCCGCGTCCGGTCCGCGAGCAGCCCCGTCACCTGTCGCTCCAGGTCGTCCGACTGCGCCCCCGGCAGCGCCACGTTGCGGACCTCCACCGCCCGCTCGGCCACCGCCGCCAGCCCGGACGCCAGCAGAGCCCCCGGTGTCTGGCCGGCCCGCCGTACGCCCTGCCCCGCCGCCGTCGAGTCCCCCAGTACGCCGAGGACCAGCGGATTGCTGCGCCCGAAGGCCAGCCCGTACAGCCCGTCGCCGCGGGGTGGAAGGGGGGCCGTGCCCCCGCCCACGGAGCGCTTCGCCAGCTGGACCTCCGCCAGTACAAGTCCCACTGCCGCCGCTCCGAGCAGGCCGATACTGCCGCCCCCGTAGGCCGCGCCCGCCGCGATGCGCCGTGCCACCCTCGCCCTCGACACAGTCCCAGCCACCTCCTCGTAGCTCAGCTTCAGTCACCAGCTAACTGCCCCGTGACAACCGTCGCCCAATCACACGCTGCTCCGCTTAGGCTGGCCGCATACCTACGGAGATCCCGGAGAACATTGTGCGTATCCACCACTCGATGATCAGTCTCGTCGGCAATACCCCGCTGCTGAAGCTGAACAGCGTCACCACAGGCATTCAGGCGACCGTCCTGGCCAAGGTCGAGTACTTCAACCCCGGCGGGTCGGTGAAGGACCGGATCGCGCTGCGGATGATCGAGGCGGCCGAGGAGAGCGGGGCGCTCCAGCCCGGCGGCACGATCGTGGAGCCGACCAGCGGCAACACCGGCGTCGGCCTGGCGATCGTGGCCCAGCAGAAGGGCTACAAGTGCATCTTCGTCTGCCCGGACAAGGTGTCCACGGACAAGATCAATGTGCTCCGGGCGTACGGCGCCGAGGTCGTCGTGTGCCCCACGGCCGTCGACCCCGAGCACCCCGACTCGTACTACAACGTCTCCGACCGGCTGGTCCGCGAGACGCCCGGCGCCTGGAAGCCCGACCAGTACTCCAACCCGAACAACCCGCGTTCGCACTACGAGACCACCGGTCCCGAGCTGTGGGACCAGACGGACGGGAAGATCACCCATTTCGTCGCGGGCGTCGGCACCGGCGGCACGATCTCCGGGACCGGCAACTACCTCAAGGAGGTCAGCGACGGCAAGGTCAAGATCATCGGTGCTGACCCGGAGGGCTCCGTGTACTCCGGCGGCTCCGGCCGTCCCTACCTCGTCGAGGGCGTCGGCGAGGACTTCTGGCCGACCGCGTACGACCGGACGGTGACCGACGAGATCGTCGCCGTGTCCGACAAGGACTCCTTCCAGATGACGCGTCGTCTCGCCAAGGAGGAGGGCCTGCTCGTCGGCGGCTCCTGCGGCATGGCCGTGGTCGCGGCGCTGAAGGTGGCCGAAGGACTCGGCCCGGACGACGTGGTCGTCGTACTGCTGCCGGACAGCGGCCGCGGCTACCTCTCCAAGATCTTCAACGACGAGTGGATGGCGGACTACGGCTTCCTGGAGGACTCCGGTCCGTCCGCGAGCGTTGCCGACGTGCTGCGCGACAAGGAGGGCGGCAAGATCCCCAGCCTGGTGCACATGCACCCGGAGGAGACGGTCGGCGAGGCGATCGAGGTGCTCCGTGAGTACGGCGTGTCCCAGATGCCGATCGTGAAGCCGGGCGCGGGCCACCCGGACGTGATGGCTGCGGAGGTCATCGGCTCGGTCGTCGAACGCGAGCTTCTGGACGCGCTGTTCACCCAGCGCGCCTCGCTCGGCGACCCGCTGGAGAAGCACATGAGCGCGCCGCTCCCGCAGGTGGGCTCGGGCGAGCCGGTCGGGGACCTGATGTCGGTGCTCGGTGTTGCGGATGCGGCGATCGTGCTGGTGGAGGGCAAGCCGACGGGTGTGGTGAGCCGTCAGGACCTGCTGTCGTTCCTCGCCAAGGGCGGTAAGTAGCACTGTACGAACGCGGTTTCGCACAATCGGTACGCGCGCGACACGTTGGCGCAGCACCCGCTTAACACGCGTCCTGCACAGTGGTGGATGTCGGCAGGGGGACCGGGCAGGGATCCCGGCCGGCACCCACAGCGGCGTCTAGGATTTTCGGAGCGGCTCCCGGACCTCCCAAGACGCCCTGGACGCGGAGACCGGCCCTGACCCGGGACCGTGTCCCACGCGGGGACCGCCGTCGTCCCGCCCCCCGGTTCGCCGGGGGTGCGGCGGTCCCCGCGTTTTTTGCGCCTGAACCGGCGCCGCTCTCGCGGAGTTGGTTGCCCACCGTCGGGGTTCCTCAATGGATGGCTGCGGTGATCGTCGTTTCAGACACCGGACGCACCCGCAGCGTGCTGGGACCGGTCAGGTCTCCCAGTCGGACTTCTCGCGGCGGCTCCTCAACCACGGCCACCCCCGCGCCGCATGCACCGCGTTCACGCCGACGATTCCGAACCAGGCCACGATCAGGCCCTCCAGGTTCGCGTTGACCACGGCGATCGCCGACAGCGGGATCGCGAGGATCAGCGAGACGATCGCGAAGCCGAAGCGTTCCCCGAAGTTCGCCTCGGCGGACTGCGGCGGGCGGGCGCCGCGGGCCACCACCATCTGCTGCTCGGCGAGCTGGCGGCGTACACGGCGGTCCACCGTGCCGTCGAGCCGCTGCTCGACTTTCTCCAGAAACGATTCGACGAGCGCGGCGTCGTACTCCTCGCCCAACTCGCGGCGGGCGTGCAGGGTGGCGTCGAGCTCCTTTTTGAGCTCAGGGTCGCGGGCTTCCATAACCGTTCACGCTAAGGTCGGGCGGCTGCCGCGTCAGTGGGGCTAGCCCCACTCTTTTCCCCTGGGCTACCTGCAGTGATCCCTTGCCGGGTCTGCATATCGTCATGCAGAGTTGTCGGTGTCTGAATAGGACGTGATGAACGACCTGACGAGGGGGATGGCATGAGCGACAGCCCTGCCGCACGGCTCCAACAGCTCTTCGAGGGCCACCGGCTCACCCCCACCCAGCGCCGGATCGCCCACAGCATGGTGCGCCGGGCGGCCGACGTCCCGTTCCTGTCCAGCGTGGAACTCGCCGAGGTCGCCGGAGTCAGCCAGCCCTCCGTCACCCGCTTCGCCGTCGCCCTCGGCTTCGACGGCTACCCGGCGCTGCGCAAGCATCTGCGGGAGGTCGCCCCCGCGGAGAGCGAGGCGGGCCACAACGGGATCAACGAGTACCAGCAGGCCGTGCAGGCCGAGATCGAGAACCTGCGCCATCTCGCCGACCTGCTCGCCGACCCGTCGCCGGTCGAACGCGCGGGCCGTCTCCTCGCCGCCTCCCGTCCGCTGCCGGTACTCGGCCTGCGCGCCGCGTCCTCGCAGGCCCGCGGGTTCGCGTACTTCGCCGCCAAGGTGCACCCCGACGTACGCCTCCTCGACGAGGGCGGCACGATGCTCACCGACCGCATCGACGCCGCCCGCCTGGCCGGTGCGAGCGCCCTGCTGTGCTTCGCGCTGCCCCGCCATCCCAAGGAGGTCGTGGAGGCGCTGGCGCACACGCGCTCGGCGGGCCTGAAGGTGGTGACCGTCGCCGACTCGGCCTTCGCCCCGGTCGCCGGCCACAGCGATCTGCTGATCCCGGCGGCGGTCGGCACGGGCCTGGCCTTCGACACGGCGTGCGCGCCGATGCTGCTGGGGCGGGTGCTGCTGGAGGCGATGTGCGACGACCTGCCGGACGCGCAGGCGCGGCTGGAGGAGTTCGACGCGAAGGCGGCCGCGCGGGGGCTGTTCGTGGAGTAGCGGGGCCGGCCGGAAACCTCTCCGGCCGGCCGCGAGCGGTCAGACCTCCAGCTCGGCCTCGATCTTCTTCAGCTGGTGCCGGGCCATGGCGAGATTCGCCCGGTCCTTGTCGAGTGCCAGGTAGAGGAACAGGCCACTGGCCCCCCGGCCCTTCATCAGCCGGATCAGGTGGTACTGCGTGCCGAGCGTGATCAGGATGTCCTCGATGCCGTCCTTGAGCCCGAGCTGTTCCATGGTGCGCACCTTGGCGCGCACCACATCGGTGTTGCCCGCCGCCGCCACGGACAGGTCCAGATCCTTTCCGCCGCCGATGGTGCCGAGAGCCATTCCGCTGGTGTAGTCGACGAGTGCGGCGCCGATGGCACCCTCGATGACAGTGGTGGCTTCCTTGAGGGCGCGTTCGGTGTTGGCCATGGGATGCGCACTTCCTTTCCGTCTGCTGGTTGATCGTGATGGTGTGTCGGTCATGGGTCAGGTGTTCTCCGGTCGGTCGAGGGCGCCGTCCACCAGCTCGCCGATACGGGCGCCGGAGCGTCGGGCCTCGAGGTGGAGCCGGCCCACGTTGATGCGTGGCTCGGCCAGGAGGGTGAGGAGGGCCGAGGAACCCGCCGCGTAGGTCGCGACGTATCCCCGCTCGCTCTGGACCAGCAACTCGCGGAAGCCCCCTTGTCCGGTCGCCTCGGTGAGCCGCAGCGCGACGCCGAGCGCCGCGGCGGCCAGCGAGGCGACGCTCTCCGCCTCCTCGGTGTCGGCCGCCAGTACGAGTCCCTCCGGGCTGGCGGCGAGTGCGCCCGTGAGCTGCGGTACGCGTATGCGCAGGCGTTTCAGTTCTGCGAGCAGGTCTGCCTCGGCCCTCATGAGTGCTCTCCTCTCGGCGCGCAGCCTCAACGCGCGCCTCATGGCGGTGGGGAAAGGACCAGGTGGACGGAGCGGTGCCTCACAGGGTTGCCTCCAGTGCGTCGCGCAGCCGTCGGAGCATGGCGGAGTCCAGGACCGACGGGGGCTCGGTGGCGTCGGCGGCGGTGGTGGCGGGCCGGCTGGGCAGCGTCGACTTCTCGGGCGTCTCGATGAGCCCGTCGGCGGCCAGCCTCCGTACCTCGATGAGGGTGTTGAAGGCGGGGCGCCCGAGTGCTCTGGCGATGGCGGCCGGGGTGCGTACGCCGTCGGCGAGGTCGAGCAGGGACTGCCTGAGCGGGCTGACCGCCCGCGCCGCGGGGTGCGCGCGGCGCTCCACCGGAGCGGTGTCGACCGTGGGGTGGGGCCACACGGAGTCCAGCAGTCGGCCGCGCCGCCTGGCCTCGCGTTCCACGATCTCGGTGGGCACCGGCCGTACCCGGCCGATCCAGTGGACGACCCCGTAGCGGAAGCGGGTCGGCCCGCCGGTCGGCGCGAGCGCGAAGAAGGCCGCGTCGAACAGCGCGCCCAGATGGCAGATCTCCAGCTTGCCCCCGGCGACCTGGCCGCTGTCGACGAGGAAGCGGGCGACCTCGCAGCGCGCGCCCGCCTGCGCGACCGCGTCCGCCCAGCTGTCGGGTCTCAGCAGGCCGCTCGCGGTGAGCAGGACGTCGAGTCCGGGCGCTCGGGGGCTCTCGGCGTGCACGACCTGGCCGTCGGCGAGATACAGGGCGCCGTGGTCGCGTACCAGCACGCCCGTGGCGCGTTCGTCGGCGAGTCTGACGAGCATGGGGGAGACGGCCGCTCTCATGCGAGCACCAGCCCCTCGGCGAGACTGCGCAGCCGTATTCGGGCCAGTGCGAGATTGCCCTGGTCCCGGTCGAGCCACAGATGCAGGAACACGGTGCTGTCGAAGCCGGTCTGAACGAAATGCACCAGGTGGTAGGAGCTCTGGGTGGTGAGGATGAGGTCCTCGACCGAGGGGCCCTTCTCGGTGGCGTATTCGGTGGCCATCCTGGCCAGTTCGGCGGTCTCCGCGGCGGTGGCCTCGTGGTCGTCGCCGGCGGACTCACCGAGTGCGCCGAGCGCGAGTCCGCTGATCCAGTCCACGAGGGACGCCCCGCGCGCGCCCGGTACCGTCATGGCCGCCAGCAGACACTCGTCGATTCCGGGCACGCCGACTCCCTTTCCCGCCACGGCGTTCCGCGCACTGTTGTGCGGCGGTGACGGGGAGACTACGCAACGTGGCCACGGGTGGGGGGAGTTGGGGCATTTTCCAGTGGAACATGCCCCCGTCCCGGTAGGGTCTGGTGCTCAGGTGCGTGCCTGCGTGCGGCTCAGCGGGTGAGCAGTGCGTCCGGCTGCCCGCCGCCCGACTCGGCGACGATCTCGGCCAGGCTCTGCGCGGCCCGTACGGTCGCGAACCGCGTCGCGCTGTCGCCCTCGGGGCCGGTGGTGAAGCCGTAGATTCCTGGCCGCGGAAGGCTGTTGTAGCCGTAGTGGTTGGAGAAGTAGTACGCGCCCGTGTCCAGCACCGCGATCACGTCGCCCGGCTCCAGCAGGGGCAGCGGACGGGCCTCGGCGAGCAGGTCGCCGGCGAAGCAGGCGGGTCCCGCGACGTCCTGCACGACGGCCGCACCGCTCTTGGGGCGGCCCTTGGAGTCGTACGCGGCGATGCGCAGCGGCCAGGAGGCCGGGTCGTAGACGGTACGGGTGGCTACCTGGACCCCCGCGTGGGTCACCGCGATGGGGCGGCCGCCCGCCGTCTTGGTGTACTCGACGCGGGCCAGGATCGTGCCGTGTTTGGCGAGCAGGGAGCGGCCGAACTCGGTGACCAGGCCGTAGCGCCCGTCCAGCAGGCCGGGCACCTGCTCCTTCAGCAGCCGGGCGTACGCCGCGAAGGTCGGCGTCTGCTCGTCGGACGCGAAGTTGACCGGCAGGCCGCCCCCGATGTCGACGGTGTCGATCTGCTGCCGCCCGGCCGCGGCGTTGATCTCCTCGGCGAGCTCGTACACCGCGCCGACGGCCCGGGTCATGAGGGCGGGCGGCATGCCCTGCGAGCCCGAGTGGGTGTGCAGCCGGGTCAGCCAGGGGCGGTCGAGATACGCGCGTACGACCCAGTCGCGGGCACCCTCGTCGCGCAGCGCGACACCGAATTTCGAGGTTGCCGTTGCCGTGGACAGGGCTTCGATCGCACCGCCGCCGACCTGCGGATTCACCCGCAGTCCGAGCGGGGAGCGGGTCGGCGACGCCCCGATGAGGGCGTCGATCCGTGCCAGCTCCTGCGGATTGTCGGCATTGACCGCGATGCCCAGCTCCAGTGCCTCGCGCAGTTCGGCGGGCGTCTTGGCGGGGGAGTCGAGGACCGTGCGGTCGGGGCGCAGGCCTGCCGCCCGTGCCAGGGCCAGCTCGCCCGGGCTCGCGACCTCCGCGCCGATGTCCTCGTCCCGCAGCAGGGCCAGTACGGGGACCAGAGGCGCGGCCTTCACTGCGAAGGCGTGCAGCACGGGCGCGGCGGTGACGGCGGCGAAGGCGTCCCGCAGGGCGGTCGCGGAGGCCCGGATACCGGTCACGTCGAGGAGGGCCGCGACGGGCTGCTCCGCACGGAGGAGTCCCTGCTCCACCGCTGCTCGTACGGCCTGATCCCGGCGGTCGAAAGCCATATCTGCCAGCCAATCATCCGGGACGCGGTACCGCAGCTGTTGACTGAGACTATTCAGAGCCTCAGGATGTGAATAGAACAGCCAACAGTGATGGTCGCAGTCGCGAGGAGGCATTGCCATGTCAGGACCCCGCCCCGTACGGGCACCGCGCGGTACGGAACTGAGCGCCCTGGGATGGCAGCAGGAAGCCGCCCTGCGCATGCTCCAGAACAACCTCGACCCCGAGGTCGCCGAGCACCCCGACAAGCTCGTCGTCTACGGCGGCACGGGCAAGGCCGCGCGTGACTGGCGCTCCTTCGACGCGATGGTGCGCACGCTGCGGACCCTGAAGCAGGACGAGACGATGCTCGTCCAGTCCGGCCGTCCCGTCGGCGTGATGCAGACCCACGAGTGGGCGCCGCGCGTGCTCATCGCCAACTCCAACCTGGTCGGCGACTGGGCGAACTGGGAGGAGTTCCGGCGTCTGGAGGCCCTCGGCCTCACCATGTACGGCCAGATGACGGCCGGCTCCTGGATCTACATCGGCACGCAGGGCATCCTCCAGGGCACCTACGAGACCTTCGCCGCCGTCGCCGCGAAGAAGTTCGGCGGCACGCTCGCCGGGACGATCACGCTCACCGCCGGCCTCGGCGGCATGGGCGGCGCGCAGCCGCTGGCCGTGACCATGAACGACGGCGTCGCGATCTGTATCGACGTCGACCCGCGCGCGATCGAGCGCCGCATCGAGCACCGCTACCTGGACGTGCGCGCCAACTCCCTGGAGCACGCGCTCCAGCTGGCCGTCGAGGCGCGCGACGCCCGCAAGCCGCTCTCCATCGGCCTCCTCGGCAACGCGGCGGAGCTGCTGCCGCGGATGCTCGCCGAGAGCGCGCCGATCGACATCGTGACCGACCAGACCTCGGCCCACGACCCGCTCGCGTACCTGCCGCTCGGGATCGACTTCGACGACATGGCCTCGTACGCCGCGGAGAAGCCCGCGGACTTCACACAGCGCGCACGCGAGTCGATGGCGCGCCACGTGGAGGCGATGGTCGGCTTCATGGACGCGGGCGCGGAGGTCTTCGACTACGGCAACTCGATCCGCGGCGAGGCTCAACTGGCCGGATACGACCGGGCGTTCGCCTTCCCCGGCTTCGTGCCCGCCTACATCCGGCCGCTCTTCTGCGAGGGCAAGGGCCCGTTCCGCTGGGCGGCGCTCTCGGGCGAGGCCTCGGACATCCACAAGACCGACAAGGCCATGCTGGAGCTCTTCCCCGAGAACGAGTCCCTGCACCGCTGGATCAAGATGGCGGGCGAAAGGGTCCACTTCCAGGGTCTCCCGGCACGTATCTGCTGGCTCGGCTACGGCGAGCGGGACAAGGCGGGCGAGCGCTTCAACGACATGGTGGCGTCCGGTGAACTGGCGGCCCCGCTGGCGATCGGCCGCGACCACCTGGACTGCGGCTCCGTGGCGTCCCCGTACCGTGAGACCGAGGCGATGCTGGACGGCTCCGACGCGATCGCGGACTGGCCGCTGCTGAACGCGATGGTGAACGTGGCTTCCGGTGCGTCGTGGGTCTCCATCCACCACGGCGGCGGCGTCGGCATGGGCCGCTCGATCCACGCGGGCCAGGTGTCGGTGGCGGACGGCACGAAGCTGGCGGGCGAGAAGATCCGCCGGGTTCTGACGAACGACCCGGGGATGGGCGTCATCCGGCATGTGGACGCCGGGTACGACATCGCGGAGTCGGTCGCGGACGAGCGGGGCGTGCGGGTTCCGATGCAGGAGGGCGGGCCGGCGTGACCGAGGAGACTTTCCCCCACCCCGCCCTCCCCCGGACTCCGTCCGGGGGGACCCCCGACCTCCCGGGTCCTCAAACGCCGGGCGGGCTGAACAGCCCGTCCACGCCGGGCGGCGACGCCCCGGCCGGGGCCGAGGACTCGTCGCCGGGTGCGGGCCGGGTTGTGCCCACCCGTTCCGCCCCGCGGAACGAGTGCCCACAACCTGTGGGGCCGGGCGCGGGCCGGCCTGAAGGCAGTTCGGCACGCGGCGGAGCCGACGTGCCCGGGGGGCCGGGGGCGCAGCACCCAGTGTCGGGAAAGGGCGGGGTGGGGGCAGCTCCCTCGTTCCACGCGATGTGGCGCGAGCTCGCGCCCATCGGGCGCGACGCCACCACCCGCGGCTACCGCCGCTACGCCTGGACCGCCGCCGACACCGACTGCCGTGCCTGGTTCCGGGCGCAGGCCGAATCCCGCGGCCTCGCCTACGAAGTCGACCGGAACGGCAACCAGTGGGCCTGGCTCGGTGACCCCACCGCCGGGGACGCCGTCGTCACGGGGTCGCACCTCGACTCCGTTCCCGACGGTGGCGCCTTCGACGGTCCCCTCGGCGTCGTCTCCTCCTTCGCCGCGCTCGACGAACTGCGCAACCGGGGCGCGGAGTTCACCCGGCCCCTCGCCCTCACCAACTTCGGTGACGAGGAGGGCGCCCGCTTCGGGCTCGCCTGCGTCGGCTCCCGCCTCGCCTCCGGGCAGCTGGCGCCCGAGGCCGCGCACCGGCTGCGGGACGGCGACGGCATCACCCTGCCGCAGGCCATGGAGGCGGCCGGCTACGACCCCTCCGCCATCGGCCCCGACCCCGAACGCCTCGCCCGCATCGGCGCGTTCGTCGAACTCCATGTCGAGCAGGGCCGGGCGCTCGACCTGTCCGGCGACCGCGTCGGCATCGCGTCCGCGATCTGGCCGCACGGCCGCTGGCGGTTCGACTTCCACGGCGAGGCCAACCACGCCGGGACGACCCGTCTCGTCGACCGCCGCGACCCGATGCTGACGTACGCGGAGACCGTGCTCGCCGCCCGCCGCGAGGCCGAACTCGCGGGCGCGGTCGCCACCTTCGGCAAGATTTCCGTCGAGCCGAACGGCGTCAACGCGATCCCCTCCCTGGTCCGCGGCTGGCTGGACTCGCGCGCCGCCGACCAGTCCACGCTCGACACGGTCGTCGCCGCGATCCAGCAGGCCGCGCGCGAGTACGCCGACCGGCACGGGGTGGACCTGACCGTCGCACGGGAGTCCTTCACCCCCGTGGTCGAGTTCGAGCACGCCCTGCGCGACGAGATGAACAAGATCCTCGGCGGTGCCATCCCCGTGCTCGGCACGGGCGCGGGCCATGACGCGGGTATTTTGTCCGGATCGATCCCGACCGCCATGCTGTTCGTACGCAATCCCACCGGCGTCTCGCACTCTCCGGCGGAGTTCGCCGCCGAGGACGACTGCGTGGCCGGGGTGCTCGCACTCGCCGATGTACTGGAGGGCCTGGCGTGCAGGTGACGTACTGGGCGGAACACGTCTGGCTGGACACGCATGTCGAGCCGGGCGTCGCGCTGACTGTGTCCATCAGCGGCTCCGCCGCGGGGTCGGACGGCCGGTTCACAGCCGTACGCACGGGCGTCGAGGCCCCGCCGCAGGGCGCGACCGTACTGCGCGGACTGACGATCCCGGGCCTCGCGAACGCGCACTCGCACGCCTTCCACCGAGCCCTGCGCGGGACGGTGCAGGTGGGCTCCGGGACCTTCTGGACCTGGCGCGAGGTCATGTACCAGGTCGCGTCCCGGCTGACACCCGAGTCGTACTTCTCGCTAGCCAGAGCCGTGTACGCGGAGATGGCGCTGGCGGGGATCACGGCGGTGGGCGAGTTCCACTATCTGCACCACGCCCCCGGGGGAGCCGCGTACGCCGACCCGAACGCGATGGGCGAGGCGCTCATCGCCGCGGCTGCGGACGCGGGCATCCGGATCACGCTGCTGGACACGGCGTATCTGTCCGCCGGCTTCGGCGAGCCACCCAACCAGCACCAGCTGCGCTTCTCCGACGGCACGGCGGATGCGTGGGCCGAGCGGGCCTCCGCCCTCAAGGACAGCGAACACGCGCTGATCGGTGCGGCGATCCACTCCGTACGGGCCGTGCCCGCGGACCAGCTCTCGACCGTCGCGGAGTGGGCGTCGTCCAGGAACGCACCCCTTCACGTCCACCTCTCCGAGCAGACGGCCGAGAACGACGCGTGCCGGGCGGCCCACGGCCGCACGCCCACGCGCCTGCTCGCCGACCACGGCGTCCTGGGCCCGCGCACGACCGGCGTCCACAACACGCATCTGACGGACGAGGACATCGCGCTGCTCGGCGGTACGACGACCGGCACATGCATGTGCCCGACGACGGAACGCGACCTGGCGGACGGCATCGGCCCGGCGGCCGCGCTCCAGCGGGCGGGCTCCCCGCTCTCGCTGGGCAGCGACAGCCACGCGGTCATCGACCTCCTGGAAGAGGCCCGCGCGATGGAACTCGACGAACGCCTGCGCACGCGGACCCGCGGCCACTGGACGACGGCGGCCCTGCTCCGCGCGGCCACCGCGGACGGCCACGCCGCCCTGGGCCGCCCGGACGCGGGCACCATCGAGCCGGGCGCGCTCGCGGACTTCACCACGGTGGCGCTGGACACGGTCCGCACGGCGGGTCCGGTGGGGCGGCTGGCGGCGGAGGCGGTGGTGTTCGCGGGGACGGCGGCGGACGTACGGCACACGGTGGTGGCCGGGCGCCATGTGGTGCGGGACGGCGCGCATGCGTCGGTCCCGGACGTCCCGT
This sequence comes from Streptomyces sp. NBC_01481, assembly GCF_026339995.1. Classification (GTDB taxonomy): domain Bacteria; phylum Actinomycetota; class Actinomycetes; order Streptomycetales; family Streptomycetaceae; genus Streptomyces. The sequence continues at coordinate 237,438 of NZ_JAPEPT010000001.1, forward strand.
CGGCGCTGGCGGAGGCGATTGCGGCGCTGCGGGGCTGACGGGCCTGGGGGCCTGCCGGGCCCGCGGTTGTGACGGCCCGCGGTTGTGACGAGCCCGCGGTTGTGACGGGCGGCCCTCAGCTCGACTTCGGCTCCGCCGCCTGGTCCGGCTTCCTGTCGTACGCCACCTCATCGCGCCGCCCCCGGTAGCGACGCACCAGCGCCCGCACCCACGGTGCCGCGCCCAGAACGACCAGCACCGACAACAGGGGCAGCCGCCACCACCACGAGATACTCGCCGGTGGCGGGGACGGCGTGTCCGTCACCCATGGCCGCGCGGTCTTCGACCACGCCAGGAACGCGTCACCGATCGGCATCAGCCCGAAGGCGTACCGCTTGGTCCACGGGGTGCCGACCGGCACGCCCAGCAGCTCGCTGAAGTTCGTCAGCCCCTCGGCCAGCGGGGCGTCGCCGTGCACCTGGGCCGCGCCCGCGGTGACCACGGACGCCGACAGGCTGACGCCCAGCGGGAGCGGGCCGGAGTCGACATCGGCCGGGCCGTCCGTACCGTTCGGGTACTCCCGCACGGCGGGCCCGAGGCCGAGCGGCGCGACGACGTACCGGTCGCGGAAGCGCAGGTACTGCTCACGCGCGAAGACCGGGTCGATGTCGACGAGGAAGCGCTGGATCATGCTCTGTGAGGTGGCCCTGGCCACCTCGGCCGGTGCGCCGGTGGCGGCGTCGACACGATGCGGGAGCAGCCCCGTACGCGGATCGAGCCGTTCGCGTACGCCCCGGAGCCAGCGGTCGGCCGTCCCGGCGAAGCGAGGCGGCAGCAGCTTGTCGTGCAGCCGCAGCGACGCCATCGCCACCGTGGAGTCCACCGGCCACGCCTGGCCGGGGTACGCGGCCAGGTACGGCGTCTTCGAGGCCGACGCGTCGAACGCCGCACCCAGCGCCGTGGAGTCGTCGGCGAACCGGCGCAGCTCGGCCGGGTCGCGGTCCGCGGCCGGCTGCAGGCTGAGCACTCCGCCGCGCAGCCAGTTGCCCCAGCCGCGGTAGAAGACCCCGTACGACGGGACGAGGTCCGCGCTGAACGGGGCGCGGCCCGCAGGCGAGGCCAGCCGCTCCAGCGCCCACCGCGCCTCCCGCAGCGCCTCGGCGCGCTCGCCGGCCGGTTCGCGCATCCCGATCTCGACCCAGGTCAGGCCGTACAGCGCGTGCAGGAAGAAGTACCCCTCGGGGAACAGCTGCTGAGCCTCGTCACCGGCGCCGTCGTCCAGGGCGGCGCGCAGGAACGTCAACTGACGCTGGACCCCGGGCGGTTCACCGTTCGTACCCGCGGTGGCGGGAGCGACCAGGCGCACCACACCCACCAGCGCGCAGAGGCTGACGGCACAGGCGATGATCCGGCGCGACCATCGCAGGGCCTGACGCAGACGTACTGCCGATCGCGGTCCTGGCATGCGCACGACCCTATATTCGCGTGCTGAGAGGGCGGGAAGACGGCCGGGGGATACCCCTGTGAAAGCATGGGAGCGTCAAGGTCTGCCCCTGGCCGTATGGGGTCGGAACCCCACGGAGAGGAACTCATGAGCACCACCCTCATCACCAACATCGGCAGCCTCGTCACCAACGACCCCACCACCGGCGAAGGTCCCCTCGGCCTGATCGAGAACGCCGCGCTGGTCCTCGACGGCGAAACCGTTGCCTGGGCCGGCCCCGCCGCAAGCGCGCCCGCCGCCGACGAGGCGTACGACGCGGCCGGCCGCGCCGCCATCCCCGGGTTCGTCGACTCCCACTCGCACCTTGTCTTCGCGGGCGACCGCACCCAGGAGTTCAACGCCCGCATGTCGGGCCGCGCCTACTCCGCCGGCGGCATCCGGACCACCGTCGCCGCCACCCGCGCCGCCACCGACGAGGCGCTCGAAGCGAACCTCACGCGCTACCTCGACGAGGCACTGCGCCAGGGCACCACGACCTTCGAGACCAAGTCCGGCTACGGGCTGACCGTCGAGGACGAGGCGCGCGCCCTGCGTATCGCGGCGCGGCACACCGAGGAGGTCACCTACCTCGGCGCCCACATCGTCCCGCCCGACTACGCCGACGACCCCGCCGCATACGTTGCCCTCGTCACCGGTGAGATGCTCGACGCCTGTGCTCCGTACGCCCGTTGGGTCGATGTCTTCTGCGAGAAGGGCGCCTTCGACGGCGACCAGGCGCGTGCGATCCTCACCGCCGGCAAGGCCAAGGGCCTGCACCCCCGCGTCCACGCAAACCAGCTCGGCCACGGACCCGGCGTGCAACTCGCCGTCGAGCTCGACGCCGCGTCTGCCGACCACTGCACGCACCTCACGGACGCGGACGTCGACGCTCTCGCCAACAGCGCCACCGTCGCCACCCTCCTCCCCGGCGCGGAGTTCTCGACGCGCGCCGAGTGGCCGGACGCCCGCCGCCTTCTGGACGCGGGTGCGACGGTCGCCCTGTCGACGGACTGCAACCCGGGTTCGTCCTTCACTTCCTCCGTCCCGTTCTGTATCGCGCTGGCGGTACGGGACATGGGGATGACCCCGGACGAGGCGGTCTGGTCGGCGACGGCGGGCGGCGCGGCTGCCCTGCGGCGTACGGACATCGGCCGTATCACGCCCGGCGCCCGCGCGGACCTCGTGTTCCTGGACGCGCCGAGCCATGTGCATCTGGCCTACCGGCCGGGCGTGCCGCTCGTCTCGGAGGTGTGGCGTCAGGGCAAGAGGTGCCTGTAGGTGCCCGGGTGCTCCTTCAGAAAGTCGGCGAAGGACCGCGCCCGGTGGCCCGTCAGCCGCGGTACCGCGTCGGAGACCGTGGCCATCTCGCCTGCCGCGATCGCCTCGTAGGAGGAGACCCAGCCCGCCACTTCCCATGGCTCGGCCCCGTACCCGGCCCGTGACGCGAAGGCCTCCTCGCGCGTCTCGGGCATATAAGTGACCGTGCGCCCGCTGAACCTGCTCAGCTCGGCGGCCACTTCGTCGAGGGAGAGCGAGGAAGGCCCGGTGATGTCGTACGTCGCCCCGTCATGGCCGGCGCCCAGCAGCACGGCGGCCGCGGCGTCCGCGACGTCGTCGTGTGCGACGGCCGAGACCTGCCCGTTGCCCGCCGGTCCGCGGATCACCCCGTCGGCTCCGGCCATCGCGGCCAGCCCGGAGCAGTAGAGGCTGTCGCGCAGGAAGGTGTACGCGAGCCCTGTCGCGCGGATGTGCTCCTCCGTGTGCCAGTGGTCCCGGGCGAAGGTGAACGTCGCGTCCGCGGCGGCCCCGATGAAGGACACGTACACGATCCGCCCGACACCCGCCGCCACGGCCGCGTCGACGGCGGTGGTGTGCTCCCGCACCCGGTCGGCGCTCTCGCGCGCGGAGACGAGGAACAGCGTCTGGGCGCCGTCACAGACCTGCCGCATGGCCTCGCCGTCCCCGTACGAAGCGTGCGGCGCGATGGTGGTCCCGACGATCGGCGGCACCCGCGCCGGATCCCGTACGAGCAGCCGGGGCTCGGCCCCCTGTTCGGCGAGACGGTGGGCGACCCGGCTGCCGAGGTGGCCGCTCGCGCCGGTGACGGCGATGACTGGAGGCATGGGCGCGTCCTCTCGTACTGCCTGGTCCGAGTCGTGGTGCGTGCTCCGAGGCTACGACCGGGACGACCCGGATCCGGTCAGCCAGGCTCCGGCCGCGGAACGGACGTACGCGCCTCACGCCTCCCGCAGTTCGGCCACCACCCTGATCGCCTCCGCCGTGAGATCGGCCGGGCAGCCCCAGTAGTCGTAGATACCGCCGCGCCCGCGGTTGCTTCCGCAGACGACGAAGACGCCCGTGCCCAGCCGCGCCTTGAGGTGGGTGGCCAGCCAGCCGACGAAGCCGCTGTTGTCCGCGCCGTCGGGGAAGTGGAACGAGAAGATCCCGAACCGTTCGGCATCGCCGCCGTCTCCGGTCGCGGGGACCAGTCGGCACCAGCTGTCCGCGTCGCGGACGACCGCCAGCGTGTCGGCGGTGAGCGCCGGCGGCCGGTCGGCGGGGAACTCCTCGAACGACCAGATGCCCTCCTGGATCACGAACTCGGCCTCCGCGAGCACGCGTTGGAGGCGCTCCTCGGTCTGCTGGGCGGTCTCGACGCTGACACTGACCATGAGCGCGCTCCTCGATACCGGGGATCCGTAACTGGGATCCGTCTCCGGACCGAGGCTAACGCTCGGGCTGCGGGGGCAGCGGCTGCGGGTTCAGCGCCGCGGCTTCCTCCTTTCCCGTCAGGGCGTTGAGGATCAGGACCACGCTCGCGGCCAGCACCCACGCCGCCAGCAGAATCGGCGTCAGCCACGCGCTCCACGGGCCCGCCAGGGACAGCACCGCCACGACAAGGCCGGCCCAGCCGAGCCATGCCGGGATCGCGTGCGTCTCCTGGGCAGCGCGCCAGAGGGCGAACAGCATCACCGCCGCACCCACCATCGCCGCGATGATCGCGCCGTACGCCGTGTTCAGCAGCAGGATCGCGATGAGCGCGGTCTCCGGGACCACCGGGAACACGTCGGAGGTACGCACCGTGATCGCGAAGATGTTCCCGGCGAGCGCCGCGACCAGCAGGAACGCCGTGAAGACCGTGCCGCCCACCATCACCAGATGCGAGCGGTTCCCGGCCAGTCTCGACAGCGCGACCAGGAAGAACAGGAACAGCAGGCCCGCCGCGAGCAGGATCAGTGCCAAGGCTTCCGACTGGTCCTGGTTGCTCTCTTTGAGGTACCAGAGCCCGACTGTCCTGAGTGCGCCCCTCCCCGAGACGTCGGGTGTGAACGTCCACAGCACGTACCCGGCGATCAGCAGCCCTCCGGCCGCCAGCCCGGCGATTCCGGGCCACAGGTCTCTGTGCTGGGCGGCCTGGACGGGTTCTGCCTGGTCGGGCCGGACGGGTTCTGCGTTCTGCGACGCCATCATCGTGCCTCCCACGGGAGCAGCCCCGAGCAAAGGTCCTTGCCCCATTTTCTCACTCACGGCCGAGTCGGCACGGCGTGGCACAGTGGACCGGTGAAGACCATCGGGCTGATCGGCGGCATGAGCTGGGAATCCAGCGCGGAGTACTACCGGCTGCTCAATGAGCTCGTACGCGAGCGTCTGGGCGGGCTGCACTCCGCCAAGTGCGTTCTGCACTCGGTGGATTTTGCCGAGATCGAGGAGCTCCAGGTTGCGGGCGACTGGGAGCGCGCCGGTGAGATCCTCGCGGATGCCGCCCGGGGGCTGACGGCCGCCGGCGCGGATGTGCTGCTCATCTGCACCAACACCATGCACAAGGTGGCGGGCCAGGTGGAGGCCGCCGTCTCCGTGCCGCTGCTGCATCTCGCGGACGCCACCGCGGATGCCGTACGGGCCCAGGGGATCACCCGCGTCGGGCTGCTCGGGACCGCGTTCACTATGGAGCAGGACTTCTACCGCGACCGGCTGGCCGGACACGGGCTCGATGTGCTCACGCCCGACGCCGAGGGGCGTGCGCTGGTGCACCGGGTGATCTACGAGGAGCTGTGCCTCGGTGTCGTACGGGAGGAGTCCCGTGCCGCCTACCAGGACGTCATCGCCGAGCTCGTCGCGGCCGGGGCGGAAGGTGTCGTACTCGGGTGCACCGAGATCGAGCTGCTGATCGGGGAGAAGGACAGTCCCGTGCCGGTCTTCCCGACGACCCGGCTGCACGCGGAGGCGGCGGTGGACGCCGCCCTGGGCGGGCGCTGACGCCCGCCCAGAACAGTCTCCTCAGGCCCGCGGGCGTACCGGCAGCTCCTGCACGCTGTTGCCCACAAAGCTCGCGTGGCGCGGCAGATCGGACTCGGCCATCGCCAGATCCAGCTCGGGGAAGCGCGTGAACAGCCGGTCCAGCGCGATCGTCGCCTCCATCCGCGCCAGCGGTGAGCCCAGGCAGTAGTGCGGCCCGTGGCCCAGCGACAGATGCCGGGCGCCGCCGCTTCGGGTGATGTCGAAGCGGTCCGCGTCCGGGCCGTGCGCCGCCTTGTCGCGCCCTGCTGCGGAGTAACCGGCAAGCACCGGCGTGCCCTTGGGGATCACCGTGCCGTCGAGCGTGAGGTCCCGGGTCGGGTAGCGGAACGGGAAGAAGCTGACCGGGCTGTCCCAGCGCAGCGTCTCCTCGACCACGTCCGACCAGGAAGCCTTGCCGGACTGCACGAGCTCCAGCTGGTCCCGGTGGGCGCACAGGGCGCGTACCGCGTTGGTGATGAGGTTCAGCGTCGTCTCGTGGCCGGCGATGATCATCAGCAGCAGGGTGCCGATGAGCTCGTGCTGGCTGAGCCGGTCGCCGTCCTCCTCGCGGGCCGCGATCAGCGCGCTGGTCAGATCGTCGCCGGGGCTCTCCATACGGGTCGCGGCGACCGTCCCGAGCACGGCCACCAGCTCACGGTTCGCGGCCACCGCCTCCTCGGGCCCGATGGACGTGCTCACCACCTGGTTCGACAGATGGTGCAGCCGGTCCTGGTGCTCGGCGTCGACCCCGAGGAGTTCGCAGATCACCCCCATCGGCAGCGGCAGCGCGAAGTGCCTGCGCAGATCGGCGACGCCGTCGCCCGCCCGCGCCGCCTCGTCCAGGCCGTCGAGCAGCTGCGCCGTCACCGTCTCGATCCGCGGCCGCAGCTCCTCGACCCGGCGGGCCGTGAACGCCTTGCTCACCAGCGAGCGCAGCCGCCGGTGGTTCGCGTCGTCGGCGGTCGTCATGCCCTGCACGGTCGCGAAGGTCTTCAGCGGCCAGCCGTCGGGTATCTCCCCGTCCCGCAGCGCGGTGAAATGCTCGGCCCCCTTGGCGACATCGGGGTGGGCCAGGAACTCCTTGAGCGCGTCGTGGCCGAGCACCGCCATGCCCGCCACATCGCCGGGGAGCACGACGGACGCGACCGCGCCCTCGGCGAGGAGGCGGGCATTGTCCGCGTGCGGGCAGCCGCCGGCCGGGTCCATCCTGTGCGGACTCTCGTGCGAGGTGGTCAACTGGGCTCTCCTGACTGCGAGATGGACGATGGGGCTGACGTTGCGGACGGCAGCTGAGGGTCCGTGAAACGCACCGGAAGCGCCGCGAGCCCTTTGCTCCAGGGCGACTTGACCCAGGCGAGCTCGGTCTCCGGCACGGCCAGTTCCAGATCGGGCAGCCGGTGCCGGATGGTGTCCACCGCGGTACGGGTGATCAGCCGGGCCGGGTCCTGCGCCGGGCAGGTGTGCGGGCCCGCGCCGAACGCCAGATGCGAACGGTTGCCGCTCACCGGAACCCCGTCCGCGGGCAGGATCTCCGGGTCCTGGTTGGCCCCCGCGAGGCCCAGGAGCAGCATGTCCCCGGCGCGGATCTCCTGTCCGGCGAAGGTCAGATCGCGGGTGGCGTAGCGCGCGGGGAAGTTCTGCGTGGGCGGGAAGCGCCACAGTACGAGATCGAGCGCGTCGTCCACGCTCAGATGCCCGCCCGTCAGCGAGGACCGGAACGCCGGGTCGCAGAGCAGGATCCGCAGGGTGGTGGCAATCCAGTTCACGGTGGTCTGATTCCCCGCCACGAGCATCACCACCAGGTTGTGCAGCACCTCCTCGTCGGTGAGCCGCGCCGGATGGTGCAGCAGCGCCGATGGCACGTCATTTCCCGGTGTCCGCCGCTTCTCCTCGATCAGCGCCTGCAGGATCACGCCCATCCGCTTGCCCGCGTTGACCGAGTCCGCGTTGGCGGCGGCCATGCCCGCGATCGCCTGCACCAGTTGCTGGCCGGTCCGCTCGTCCAGACCGAGCAGCCCGGTGATGACCATCATCGGAAGCTTGCGCGCGTAGTGCGGGACCAGGTCGGCCTCGCGCCGTGCGGCGAAGGACGCGATCAGCCGCTCTGCCGTGGCCCGTACGCTGCGGCGCAGCTCGTGCCCGTTGATCCTGGCCAGCGCGTCGGACACGGCGGCCCGCATACGGCGGTGCTGCTGTCCGTCGGTGTACAGCAGCGCGGGCCGCCAGCCCACGATCGGCAGGATCGGCGAGTCGGCGGGGACCCGGCCCTCGCGCAGCAGGGTCCAGCGGCGCGGGTCGTGCGAGAAGTCCTGCTCCTCACGAGTCAGCCGGAGCAGTTCGCGATGGCCGAGTACGAGCCAGGCCTCGATGCCGGGCGCGATGGTCACCGGTGCCACCGGGCCGTGTTCGCGGCGCAGTTCCTCGTACAGGGCGGGCATGGCGTCGCCGTCGAGATCGGGTCCGTAGAGCGGGGTCGCGACCGGGCAGCGGCCCCCGGGCGAGTGCGTGGGGACGGCGGGCGGGTGCGGGGGGACGGCAGGCGGCGTGCTCATGCGGACTCCGTGGCTGCGTGGATGAGATGGCTGACGAGGGCGATCAGTGCCCGTACCGAGGAGCGGGGGTCGCGCGCGTCGCAGGAGACCAGCGGGGTGCTGGGGAGCAGGTCGAGGGCTGTGCGCAGCTCCTCCTCGCGGTGCAGCGGGCTGCCCGGGAAGACGTTCACAGCCACGGCGAAGGGCAGATCGAGATCCTCCAGATTGCCCAGGGCGTCGAAGGACGCGGACAGATCGCGGGTGTCGATCAGGGCCAGCGCACCCAGCGCGCCCTTGGCCAGATCCCGCCAGGCGGGCAGGAAGCGCTGCTGGCCGGGGGTGCCGAACAGATAGAGCACCAGTTCGCCGTCGATCGTCATCCGGCCGAAGTCCAGGGCGACGGTGGTGGTCTTCTTGGACCGCTCGCCGCCGGTGTCGACGCGGGCGCCCGCCTGCGTCATCACCGCCTCGGTGGACAGCGGCCTGATCTCCGAGACCGTACCGATCAGCGTGGTCTTGCCGACCCCCAGCGGGCCGACGACCAGGATCTTCGCCGCGCCGGCGACGCTGGACGTGACGTACTTTCCCGACTGTCCCGACTCGGCGCCCGGCGCCCGGCCAAGGGCGTCAGAGGCGGCTTTCGAGGCCATGGAGGACCTTTCTGAGCATGGTCACATCGGCGCGTTCGGCCGGCGGTATGGGCGGGCGGGTCACGATCAGGCCCCACTCGAGGAGGTCGGACAGCAGCACCTGCACCACCGAGGGCGGCTGGCCCAGGTGGGCGGCCACCTCGGCGACCGACAGCAGACCCTGACAGTGCGACAGGATCGTGTGGTGTTCCGGCTGGAGGGACGCCGGGAAGGCGGCGTCCCTGGCCATCACCAGCGTCTCCCAGGACAAAGGCTCGCCGCCGGTGTCCGAGCGTCCGCCGGTGATGACATACGGACGGACCGCCGACGTGGTCCGTACCTCCGGGCGGTCCGTCATGAGGAAGGCGTCACCGGATCACGTGGCTGACTGCTCAGGTGCGCGCCGATCTTGGCGACCAGCAGCTGCATCTGCTGGGCGACCAGGCCCACATCGGCCCCCGTGTCGGTGGCCACCCCCAGATGCGCACCGACTCCGGCGTGCGTGAACAGCACAAAGCCGTGCTCGGACTCCAGCATCAGCTGGCGCACCCCCGCGCCGGCGCCGAACAGCAGCGTGGCGGTGGAGCGGCCGGTCATGGTCATCGCGGCACAGGCCGCGGAGAGCGATTCGGCCTCGGCCACGCTCAGGGAGGCGACCGCTCCCGAGAGGTTCTCGGCGGAGGCGTGCCCGAGGCGCAGCCCGTCCTCGGAGACGACGACGGCATGGCGGACGCCCGGGATCTCGGTCAGCGGGCGCAGCATCCAGCCCAGGTCGGGAAGTCTGGTAATGGTCCCGGTCACGGCCGGCCTCCATCGTGCTCGTCGGGTACGTCGGTGTCGTCCTCGTCGTTCTCCAGGGCCGCGCGTCCGCGGCGGGAGCCGGACACCACGCTGGCGATGGACGCGCGCGCGGCCTCCGGAGTCCAGGGGGAGGCGGGTTCGGGAGCCGGGGCCGGGGGCGGCGCGTGCAGGGCGCTCTGGGCCGCGGCCTCCACGGCGCTGCCGCGGCGGCTGCGGCGCCGGGGCAGCGCGCCGGGCGCGGGCACGTCGGAGGGCACGTCGGAGGCGGGTTCGGCGGCCGGGCTCCCGGCGGGCGTTGTCACCGCGGGCGCCTGGTGCAAGGCCGTGAAGTGCGACAGCGGTTCGGTCAGCAGCCGGTACGGCACGAACGTCACCGCCCGTGTGCCCCCGTACGCCGATGTGCCCGTCAACTCCACGTTGAAGCCGAGCTCCCGGCTCCACCGCCCGACACAGGCGAGCCCGAGCCGCGGCACCGCGCCCAGCCGGGCCAGGTCCAGTTCCTGCCGCAGTTGTCCGGTCGCCTGCTGGAGCACGTCCGGGGGCATGCCGAGACCCGCGTCGTCGATCTCCACGACCGCGCCCGCGCCCACCTCCCGGATCGTGACGACGACCTGGGTGCGGGAGGGGGAGAACACTGTGGCGTTCTCGAGCAGTTCGGCGATGGCGTGCATCAGGCCCTCCACCGCGGGCGGCACCACATAGAGCGTCTGCCCGCCGTGCACGTCGATGCGCCCGAACTCCACGATCCGGGACTGGGCGCCGCGTACACAGTCGTAGAGCGAGACCGGCCGGGTCTCCCGGCGGGCGGGCCAGATACCGCACATCACCAGCAGGGTCTGGGCCTTGCGGGTCATCTGCGCGGCCGCGTGGTCGGCCTTCATCACCTCGGCCATCAGCCGGGAGTCGTCGATGGACTGCTCGACATGGTCGAGCACCTGCTGCTGCACCGTGGCCATCGCGTGCATGGTGCGGGCCACCGATTCGAAGGCCGCCTGCACGGAGTCCCGCAGTGCCCGTTCGCGGCGTACCGCCTCGTCGGAGCCGAGGGCCACGACCACCGCGTCCAGTGCCCGGGCGAACTCGTGGCCGGTGTCGGCCTCGGGGGCGAGCGGTCCGGGAACGCCGTCGAGCCGCTGTCCCGTACGCATCCGTTCGGTGATGGCCGGAATCCGTACCGAGGCCAGATGCGCCACTTCGGCCCCCCGGGCGGCGGTGACGGCCTGCTCGCGGACCCGCAACGCCCGCTCGGCCCGCAGCTGCCGCAGCAGCAGGAGCGCCCAGGCGAGCAGCAGCACCGCCGCGGCCACGCAGCCACCCGCCAATATCTGCCGGCTCACCACGACAACCTCACCACGACGACCTCGACACGACGTTCTTGCAGACCACGACCACGGAGACTGAGCCCTTCCCGGACACGCCGAGCTCCCGCGGGGGATCGGGAGCAATCAGATCTTATGAGCAACAGGTCATGCCCGAACGCCAGTTGTGCAACTCTCGTCACTTTGCTGACCCCGCCCCCTTCCGGCTCCTTCACGGATCCGTCACAAGAAGGGCGACGCTCCCTATCCTGTGGAGATTTCGGCCGGTACCGTCCTGTCTCGGGGAAAAAGGCTCATGGGGCACGACTGGGGGGTCGAGTTGAGCGGTCTGCATATACGTGTCGTAAAACCGGACGAACTGGACGAGACGGAGATCGACGCCTGGCGCGCTCTGCGCACCAAGAGCGGTTCGCCCGCCAATCCGTTCATGGAGCCCGAGTTCACCCTCGCCGTCGGCCGGGTGCGGCCCGCGGCCAGGGTCGCGGTGCTGTGGGAGGACGGAGAACCGGCCGGTTTCTTCCCCTTCGAGCGCGGGCCGCTCGGCCACGGCCGGGCGATCGGCCTCGGAGTCTCCGACAGCCAGGGCGCCCTGCTGCGTTCCGGGCTGACGATCGCGTCGCGCGAGCTGCTCAGTGCCTGCGCGCTCTCGGCCTGGGAGTTCGACAATCTCGAAGCAGGTCAGGGCGTGTTCCAGCCGGACGCGGCCGAGGAGTTCGCCTCCCCGGTCATCGACGTCGGTGCGGGCTACGCCGCGTACGAACAGCTGCTGCGTGCCCAGTCGCCCAAGTTCCTCAAGACCACCCTTGCCAAGGAGCGCAGGCTGGGGCGGCAGGCGGGCGAGGTGCGGTTCGTCTTCGACGAGCGCGACCCGGGCGCGCTGCGTACGCTCATGGAGTGGAAGTCCGCGCAGTACCGCAGGACGGGCCGCAGGGACCGCTTCGCCAAGGAGTGGATCAACACCCTGGTCCGGCAGCTGCACGAGACACGCACGCCGGGCTGCTCCGGGGTGCTCTCCGTGCTGTACGTCGCGGACAGGCCGGTCGCCGCGCACTTCGGACTGCGTTCGCGCACGGTTCTGTCCTGCTGGTTCCCGGCGTACGACCCGCAGTTCGCCAAGTACTCCCCGGGTCTGATCCTGCATCTGCGGATGGCCGAGTCCGCCGCGGCCGACGGAATCGGGCTGCTCGACCTGGGGCGTGGTCCCTCGGAGTACAAGGACTCGCTGAAGACCGGTGAGCTGCGGGTCTTCGAGGGCGCGTCGACCCGGCCGGGGGCCGGGGCCGCCCTGTACTGGCTGAGCCGCGAGCCCTCGCGCCAGGCCCACAGCTTCGTACGCAACAGGCCGCGGCTCGCCGGCTACGCGCAGCGGACGCTGAAGCGGGTCGGCAGCCTGCGTGGCCACTGACGGGGGAGAGCCATGGACAGCACCGCACACAGACCGCACCTGGCAGAGCTCCAGGTCACCGAGCTCGACCTGGACGGGCCCGACGGAGCCGTCCTGAGCTTCGGCCCCGCGCTGCCCGGCGGCACGCCCGTGCGTGGCGGCACCGTCTACACCCTGGTCCGGCTGCGCGGACGGCCCGTCGCCACGGTCGTCTGCCGTATCCCGCCGGGCAAGGACCCCGCCGACGCCGTCGCCGCGACCGCACGCGCCGCACTCGCCGGCCGCGAGCCGCCCGGCCGTCCAGGTCCTGTCCGGTCGATCAGGCCGGATCAGGGAGCGGGGTCTGGTGCGTGCGATCGCAGGCCGGAGGATGGGGGTCCCCCCGCCGAAGGCAGGGGGAGAGCCGACGCGGAGCGTCGGCGACTGACGACAACGCAGCATGGGGGCACCTCCCGTGCCCGAAGGGCTACGGGGGAGTGCGTGCCAGGGCACGCGAGCCCGGCAAGATCGGCCGGACAGGACCTAGCCCCGGGCGGCCGGCGCACGCCGCGTACGAGCGTCGTCGTCGCCACCCGCGAGCGTGCCGACCAGCTGGCCCGCGCGCTCGACTCGCTGCTTGCCCAGGACCACCCCGACTTCGAGGTCGTCGTCGTCGACAACGCGCCCGCCACCGGCGCCACCCAGGATCTCGTCGAGCACAAGTACGGTGAGCGGGTCCGGTACGTACGCGAGTCGGTGCCCGGTCTCGCCATCGCCCACAACCGCGGGGTCGCGGTCGCCGACGGCACGGTCATCGCCTTCACCGACGACGACGTCGTCGCCGATCCGCACTGGCTGACGGCGCTGACCGCGCCCTTCGTCGCCGATCCGGGCCTGGGCTGTACGACCGGGCTCATCCTGCCCGCCAGGCTGCGCACGCCCGCGCAGATCCTTCTGGAGAGCCACGGCGGTTTCGCCAAGGGCTTCGAGCCGCGTGAGTACGACCCGGCCCACCCGCCCGCCGGTGAACCGCTCTTCCCGTTCACCGCGGGCAGCTTCGGCTCCGGCGCCAACATGGCCTTCCGGGCCGCCGCCCTGCGGGAGATCGGCGGCTTCGACCCCGCCACCGGCACCGGCACCCCCGCCAGGGGCGGCGACGACCTGTACGCCTTCGTGAGCGTCCTCGCCGCCGGGCACCGCCTGCGCTACACGCCCGACGCCCTGGTCTGGCACCACCACCGCGAGACCTGGCAGGACCTGCAGAACCAGGCGTACGGGTACGGCGCGGGCCTCACCGCGTATCTCACCGCCGTCCTCGCCCGCCACCCCGCCCTGTTGCCCGCCCTGCTGCGCAAGCTGCCCCGCGGCCTGGCCCACGCCCGCACCATCACCGCGCACCGCGATGCCGCGGGGGCGGCCGTGCCGGGGGATCACGGCGCGCAGGACTATCCCTGGCCGCGCCATCTCTCCCGGCTCGAACGCCGCGGCATGCTGGCGGGACCGATCGGCTACGCGAAGGCACGCCTGCGGGTCCGCGGTGTACCGCTTCCGTGGGACCAGCGGCAGAAACCACGGGTGGAGACATGACGACGCCCCCGATTCCCGTACTGCTCTATCACGCCGTGATGGACGACCCGCCCGACTGGATCGCCGAATTCACGGTCACACCACGGGACTTCCGCGCACAGCTGGACGTGATCGTGGCCAGCGGCCGCACGCCCGTCACGATCAGCGCGCTGGCCGGCCACTTCGGGGGCCGCTCACCGCTGCCGGACCGGCCCGTCGTCCTGACCTTCGACGACGGGTTCGCCGATCTGCCTGGCCCCACCGCCGACGCGCTGGCCGCCCGCGCCCTGCCCGCCACCGCGTATCTCACCACCGGCGCCGTCACACCGGGGCGGCGCAGCCTGCTGCCGCCCGCGCCGATGATGAAGCTCTCCCAGGCGCCGCTCCTGGAGCGGTACGGCATGGAGGTCGGCGCCCACACCATCACGCACCCGCAGCTGGACACGCTCCCGGCCAAGGCGCTGCGCCGTGAACTGACCGAGCCCAAGGCGGTGCTCGAGGACGTCCTCGGCCACGAGGTGGCGCATCTCGCCTATCCGCACGGCTACAACAGCCCCGCCGTCCGCAGGGCCGCCCTCCGCGCGGGCTACGCCTCCGCGGTCGCCGTCCGCCACGCGCTGAGCTCCGGGACCGACGAGAGCTACCGCATCGCCCGCCTGATCCTGCGCCGCAGCCACACGGTGGCGGACATCGAAGCGTGGATGGACGGACGGGGCGCGCCCGTCGCGCCGTTCCCCGACTCGCTGCCGACGGTAGGGTGGCGGCTCTACCGGCGCGCCCGCGCCAGGCTCAAGGGCCCGGTCTTCGCGGGCTGACGCCCCGCGTTCAGGGTCTGACCTGGTTGAAGTACGGGTCCGCGGCCGCCTTGCGCAGGCTCTTCCACGACTCGTCCCTGGCCAGCGAGAGATCACAACCGGGCCCGGGATCACGGTAGTTCCACTGGAGGGCGGCCCGCACCCCGTCCAGTTTCCTGACCACGCGCGGCACCTGCTCGTACCATTCGGCCTGCGCGGACTGCTTCGAGGGATCGTCGGCCGTGCCGAACTCCGAGAGCATCAGCGGCTTGTCGGCGGAGATGTGCTCGCGGATCCAGTCGTGCGAATCCTTCTGCGTCTGCTCGAAGGTCTGCCAGTCCGCGTTGTGGCAGCGGTAGTAGTTGTACTGGTTGTAGCCGATCCAGTCGACGTGGGCATCGCCCGGATACAGCGCGCGGAAGAGGTCGTTGTGGCCGCTGTAGCCGGTGATGATCCAGGTCCACACCACATTGGTCACACCCAGCTCGCGGAACCGGTCATGGATGTGCCGGTAGGCGGCGACGTACTCGGCGGGTGTGCCGCCGGCGGGTGTGCGGGTGTCCATCTCCAGGTCGAAGGAGAGGAAGAGCGGCTTGCCGTACGCCTTGATCCGCTTCGCCTGGACGTCGATCACGCTCTTGTCGAGCGCCCCGGCGGCGATCTGCCGCCAGCTCGGCTGCTGCGCGGGGGTGCCGTTCCACCACTTGCTCTCCCAGGACAGCAGCAGCAACCGGGTCCTGCCGACGCGTTGCTCCTGCTCGGTCAGCAGCTGTCCCTCCAGGCCGTCCAGGGACATGTCGTGGTACGCGTAGACGATGTCCAGCGTGCGGCCGATTCGCTTCTCGTAGGCGAGGACCTTCTCTTCGAGGTCGGGCTTGCCGTGCCGTACATACGCGCCGAACCAGGCGCCGCAGCGCGGCACCAGAAGCTTGGTGGCGCGGCATTCGGCGCTGTGCGCCGAGGGGGCGGAGGACCCGTCGGAAGAAGTCTGCAGGGCGAGTATGCCCACGAGCAGCAGACTCACGAGAGCCGTCGACACGGCCCACAGCCTTCGTCGGTCGTGCGGCCTGCGATGGATGCCTGGCGCCCCGAGATCGGGGCGTCTCGGAAACCTCACAGAGGTGAACCTTTCTGTGGCGGCGAGGACGCGCGCGCGGTCGGTGTCCGGCCGGGCAGCTGCGGACAGCAGGCGGCGAGCATCGTCAGCAGGGTGAGCAGCACCAGGACCCGCAGACCGCTGAACGCGTGCGCGGCCATCAGCGCCGTGGCGCAGATGACCGTCGCGCTCACGCTCAAAAAGGCCGTCAGGACGAGCTGCTCCAGGCGGTCGGAGTTCTTCTCGAAGCCGCGGTCCCAGCTCTCGACCGGGCCCACGGCCTGATGGCGTGCCAGGGCAGGGCCGCACAAGCGCAGGAAGGCGGCGCCGGGTCCGGCGAGCAGGAACACGGCTACGGGCGCGGCCCGCAGCGCAGAGGCGGCGGGCAGCGCGGTGGCGCCGATGGCGCACCAGCCGATGAACGGCGGCAGCAGCCGGATCGCGAGCGACTGGGGTCTCATGGGGTCCTCCCCGCAGAGCTGTCGATGCTGTCGGTGCGCTTCAGTTCGTAGACGACACCCGCGCTGTTGCGGCCGACCTGCTCGAAGAGCGGCGAGGCCGCGAGGGACTTCTCGATGCTCGCCAGCTGGTCGCCGGTGAGCATGCCGTTCATCTCGGAGTTGGCGATCTGGCCCTGGGTGAGCAGGAAGTACGCCCGTCCGGGCGGCTCCACCGACGCCATGTCGCGGGCGAGCCTGTCGGCCGGGTTCTTCAGGATCTCCTCGACGTGGCTCTTCGCGTCGTCGAGGAACCAGTAATGCTGCACATTCCAGTACGAAGCGTACGCGAGCGGGTAGTTGCGATGGGCGGCAACGACAAGAGAGCCCTCGGGCGCCCGGTCGAGGACCTGCCGGACCAGCGCGACCTCCTGCGGCGGGAAGTAACTGAGCCGGTCCTTGCCCGAGTAGCTCGGCACGAACGCCGCCGTGAGCGCGAGCAGCGCGATGCCCGGCAGCACCGCGCGCATCCCCGTCACGGACCGCGGCGACCCGTGCCCGCCGGGCTCGGCGGCCAGCGGCCGTACGTCGGGCAGCAGAGCCGCGGCCGCGAAGAAGCACGCGCCGGGCAGCATGAACAGCAGCACCCGGAAGATCATTTCGCTGCCGTAGTCATTGGCGACCAGCATCAGCAGCGGGACCGCGCCGATCAGCAGCAGCGGCCTGGCGCGGTGGCGCAGCACCCGGCGGCGCAGCACGCCGGTCAGCGCGAGCAGCAGTACGCAGGCCGAGAGCAGCCGGGAGACCCAGGAGACGATCACCGGGCCGGTCCCGGTCGGCGTCGAGCCGTACCCCGTCTCCAGGTTGTGGCCCACATCGCCGAAGGAGCTCACCATCTCGGGCACCGCGTCGCGCAGGAACGGCAGCGAGGCGGTGAGATTCCAGGCCAGGAACACCAGCAGCAGCGTCACGAGCAGCGTCCAGTCCCGGTAGCGCCGGGTCAGGCACAGCGCGGCCAGGGCCGCCACCAGCATCACCGGAGTGAGCTGGTGGGAGATGACGATGGCGGTGATCAGCGGGATCAGCAGGACGGTCCACACCGCCTGCCGGGACCTGCGGCCGGGCCCGGGCCGCTGTCCGCGGCGCAGCACGATCGCGATCACGCCGAGATACAGGGCGAGGGCCAGTGACTGTGGCGAGAAGTAGTCCTGCCCCACCCAGTTGGCGACGTAGAACAGCCAGACCGCGGTCCAGATCAGCCGCCGGTCCTGGGTGAAGGTGCGGTAGATCAGCAGCAGCGGCGCGAGCAGCAGCAGGCTGGAGACCAGCGGCCACCAGGCCATGTACATCGCGGCGTTCTCGACGCCGGTGAGCCGCACCAGCGCGGCCTGCGCGGCGAAGAAGCCGGGCCACTGGTCGTACACCGCCATGTCACCGAGCCGGTCCCCGCGTTGCAGGCCGCCGGCGGTGAGCAGATGCTCGATCACGGCGTCGTGCTTCCACGCCCAGGAGTACAGCGGCGTCGGATAGACGAGTGCCTGGGTGGCACGCTCCATCACGATCAGGCCCACGGTGTACGCCAGCGGCCATCCCCCGGCGCGCAGCGGATCCCGTACGCACACCCAGAAGCCGGCGGTCAGCAGCGCCAGCGCGATCCAGAAGGCGACGGGCAGCGCCCCGACGAGACCGAACTCGCCGAGCCGCGAGGTGTCGGTGCGCACCACGGCGTACGCCCACAGAGCCGGCGCGGCCGCGAGCGGTGCGGCCAGTCCCAGCGGCACCGCCCAGCGTGTGTGGTCGCCCGCGGGCAGGTCGGCGAGATCCATCGCGGGATCGCTCTGGGCGCGCTGATCGGAGGCGGCCACAGGTCTCCCGGCTTCGGTTGCTGGCTGGTGCACGCTTGTCCCCCCGGTGGTTCAGTTCCGTTTCGGCGCCGAACGCGCCGCGCGTATCCAGACGAGTGCGAGTGCCGCGCAGGTCAGAAGCAGCAGGAGCGGCAGCGCGAGGGGCGCGAAAGGTCTCTGCAGCGCCCAGCCGCACACCGCGAGCAGCCACAGTGCTCCCCACTGCGCCGCCACCGGCAGCCTGATCGCCCGCGCAATGGCCAACACCGCGACCAGACAGAGCAGTTGGCAGCATGTCGGCAGCCAGCGCAGCAGCGGTTCGGGGCCGGACAGACCGGCCGCCGACGCGAGGAAGCCGGCCAGTGTCTCGTACCACGCGCCGTCCACCGGCTCCGGTTCCCAGCCGAGCACCGCGGGCGCGCTGTGCAGGGCGGCGAACGTGACCAGCAGCCCGGCGCCGAGCAGCGCGGGGCGTGGCCGCAGCAGCGAGATCGCGGCACTGTGGACGACGATGAGCAGCACACCCGCGGTGAGGGTGACCGGCGGCAGCGCCCTGAGCAGCTGGGTGCCGGAGAGCTGGTCCATGGTGATGTCCGGGGCGCGGAAGAGCGGGGCCCAGAACAGCACGGCCGCGAGCCCGAGCATCAGCCAGAGCGCGAGAGCCAGCCGCCGCTCGCCCGCGTCGGGCACCTGCGCGGTCTGCGGGAGCCCGGACTGCCGCGCCCTCCCGTTGCCGGCCGGATCGGTGACGTAGACGGGGAAACCGAAAGCGGGCGTGGCCGTGTCGTCGTGCGCACCGCGCAGATAGGCGGTCTGCCGCGCCCAGTCCGACCCGTGCTCGCGGGCGTACTCGGCCACCGCCTCCGCACGGCGCTCGGCGGCCCGGCGCGCCCACGTCGTGCCGTACACCTCCTCCTCGACGCGACCGCGCCGCACCAGCCGGGCGAACCAGGCGGGCCGGGGCTCGCGGCCCGACAGCGCGGCGCGCAGCCCGGGCGCGGACACCGCGGCCATCAGCGTCATCGACAGCAGCACCGCCCAGCCCGCACCGGCGATCCCGGTCACCCCGAGCAGCACGGCCGCACTGCCCAGCACCAGCGCGCACATCGTGCCCTGGAGCGCTGCGAGCATGCCCGTACGCCCCTGGACGCGCAGCACCCCGATGTAGAGCTCGACCACAACGCGCGGCAGCGAGGCGGCGGCCAGCAGCCGCAGCACCGTCGTGCCGTGCTCGGCGTAGGCGTCACCGAACGGGGCGAGGATCTGCGGGGCGAAGGCGACCAGGAACAGCACGACGGGCACCAGCAGCACGGCCATCCTGCGCAGTGCTCCGCGCACCCCCGCGGCCAGCGTCTCCGGGCTGTGGGAGGCGTGGGCGGTCAGGGAGGAGGCCATGTTGATGGCCATGAACTCCATCGTTCCGCCGACGGTGTACGCGATGTAGAAGAAGCCGTTGATCGCGGCGTCGAAGCGGACGGCGACCATCACCGGCAGCAGATTGATCATCGCCAGCGAGAACAGCGAGCCGACCGAGTCACCCGCGAGGAAGCGCCCGATCTCGCGCAGCGCGGGCGGCTCGCGGTCGCGGTCGGCCGCGGCCTGCCGGGGGATGAGGCGGCGGAAGATCAGCCAGCCGAGCGGCAGCACGGACAGGGCGATCGCCGCGGCCCAGGAGACGAAGATGCCCAGCACGGGCAGGGCGGTGGCGAAGACGGCGAGCAGCAGCAGCTTGCCGATGGAGAAGACCGCGTTGCCGACGGGCACCCACACGGCCTTGCGCAGCCCGGTCAGCACCCCGTCCTGCAGCGTCAGCAGCGCCCAGGCGATGCAGGAGGCGATGAACAGCAGCCCGGGACCGACGCCGCCGAGCGGCGCGTACGAGGGGCCCCACAGGTCGAGCGTGAAGAGGAAGCCGACGGAGGCGAGGAACACCACCAGGGAGCTGGCGGCGTACGCCCGCCACACCAGCGGCCCGGTGGCCCGTCCGGCCCGCGGCACGTACCGCACCACCGCGCCGATCATGGTGGTGGCGGTGATGGAGGCCAGCAGCCGCATCGCGGCGATGGCGGCGGAGCCCTCGCCGACCGCGTCCTTGGTGTAGTAGCGGGCGGCGACCAGCCAGAAACCGAGGCCCAGGGCGGCGGAGACGCCGGTGGAGAGCATGAGGGCGTAGGCATTGCGGAACATCGAGTCGCCGCTGGGCCGCTCGGTGTCCCCGGCGCCGGCGTCCGGCTCGGTGCCGGGTGGTGGCGCGGCGTAGGAGGCGTCCGGCCGACGCAGCCGGGTCGTATCAGCCACGGTCCCGGTCCCGCGGGCCGGTGGCCGGGTCCCTGTCGCTGCCGCCCCGCCCGCGCGGGTCCGCGCCGGGGTCCCTGCGGTCGGCGGGCGGGGTGAGCGAGCCCGCGGGCCGGTCTGTGTCGTCGTTGGCCTTCCCGGGCGGGTCTGCGCCCGGGTCTCCACGGTCGCTGTGCGGGCGGTGCGGGCCCGCGGGCCGGTCGTTGTCGCTGTCGGGCGGGGTGGCCCGGCCTGCGGCTGCGCCGGTGGCGGTACCGGCCGTACCGGCTTCTCGCCCGGCGCCGAAGACCGCCGGGAGCTCGGCCGGCCGGGCGCCCAGTTCGGTGAGGACCGATATCGCCGCCTCGGCCCGGAGCGGGTCGACGGGCAGCGCGTGCCGGGCGAACCAGGCGGCCGCTTCCGGCGCGGGCGACGGATCGGTGAAGACGTCACCCGCGTACGCGTCCAGCGGCGGATCGTAGAGATAGCCGGTGGTGATCCGGCGCCGGGCGAGCGCGGCGATCGCGGCGTCGCGGTCCTGCACCAGCAGCGGCACCCGGAACAGCGGCAGCGCGGGTCCCGGCCGGGGCAGGGCCCACTCGGTGGCCGAGAGCAGCCGCGTACCGGCGCGGTGGCCGGCCAGCCGGCTGTCGAGGCGGGTCAGCAGCCGCTCGGTGCGCCGCAGCCGCAGCCTGCCCGGTCTCAGGCGGTAGTCGTGCATGTCCACCCGTATCCACGAGTGGAAGTGCTCCAGGGCCGCGGGCGCCGCCGACATCGCCTGCTTCAGCTCGCCGGGCCGCAGCTCCATCCGGATGTCCTCGCGCTCCTCGAGACCGAGCAGCCGCAGAGTGGCGCGGGCCGCCCCCACCAGCCGCAGTCCCCGCACACGGGCCTCGGCGTACGGGCGCAGGCCGTAGGCGAGCTCGGCGGCGAGCCGCTTCGGCTGCAGGAGTTCGTCCCTGGCCCGCTCCAGTGTTGCCCGCAGCGCCGGGTCGGCGACAGTGAGGAATCCGCCCGTCTTGGCCCCGGTGTGCTTGGAGAGGCTGAAGACGGACGCCTCGCCGAAGCTCCCCACCGGCTGCCCGGCCACCTCGCTGCCGATCGCGTGCGCGGCATCCTCGATGAGCGGGATCCCCAACGCGTCGCAGCGGGCGCGCAGTTCGGGAGCCGGATCGGGATTTCCGTACAGATTGGTGGTGAGCACGGCGGAAACGCCGCGCCACACGGACCCGGGCACGGCCGCCAGGTCGAGGGAACCGTCCTCGGCCCTCAGCGGCGCCTGGACGGGACGCAGTCCCGCGGCCAGCACCACGAAGAAGATGACGTCGTCGTTGACCGGAGACATGAGAACCCGCCCGCCGGGCGGGCACCAGTGGCGCAGCGCCACATACAGCCCTAGACGGCATGACGGCACATACAGACATTCCCTGCCCAGGCGCTGTCGCATCAGCTCTTCCAGTGCTGCGAACGCCGCCGGGCAGCCCTCCCCTGAGGCCATGTTGTCCCCCCACTCACCCCGCGCTCAATGTGGACCAATCGGGACTGCCCCGTCAATAACGGGGAAGGGCCCATTCCCTCATGGAATGGACCCTTCCGACAGCCTGTGCGGCGCGTCCCCGCGGTGCGTGCGGCTATTCCTCCAGCGTCAGGGCGTCCCTGAGCCTGACCAGAGTGCGCGACAGCAGCCGGGACACGTGCATCTGTGAGATGCCGAGCTCCTCACCGATCTCCGACTGCGTCATGTTCGCGACGAAGCGCAGGGAGAGGATTTTGCGGTCCCGGGGCGGAAGGCTTGCGATCAGCGGCTTCAGCGACTCGACGTACTCGATGCCTTCGAGACCGTGGTCCTCGTAGCCGATGCGGTCGGCCAGCGCGCCCTCGCTGTCGTCCTCCTCGGGCTGGGCGTCGAGGGAGCTCGCGGTGTACGCGTTGCTCGCCGCCATGCCCTCGACGACCTGGTCGTTGCTGAGGCCCAGCCGCTGGGCCAGCTCGTCCACGGTGGGTGCGCGGTCGAGCCGCTGGGAGAGTTCGTCGCCCGCTTTGGCGAGGTCGAGGCGCAGCTCCTGAAGGCGGCGCGGTACCCGCACCGACCACGAGGTGTCGCGGAAGAAGCGCTTGATCTCACCGACGATGGTCGGCATCGCGAAGGTCGGGAACTCCACGCCCCGGCTGAGCTCGAAGCGGTCGATCGCCTTGATCAGGCCGATCGTGCCGACCTGGATGATGTCCTCCATGGGCTCGCTGCGGGTGCGGAAGCGGGAGGCGGCGAACTTCACGAGCGCCAGGTTGAGTTCGACGAGCGTGTTGCGCACATACGCGTGCTCGTGGGTGCCCTCTTCGAGGGAGTCGAGCCGTCCGAAGAGCGTCTTGGACAGGGCTCGCGCGTCCAGCGCTCCCATCTCGTCGTACGGCGGGATCTCCGGGAGTGCCTCGACGAGTTCGAGGCCGTCGGGGCTCGCGGACGGGGGGGTGCCGGGGGCGGGCAGTGCCGACGGCGCGGTGGGGGTGCGCGTTTCGTCGAGCCGGGGTGACATGGTCTCCTCCATCGTTCTCGGCATATGGCTGCCGATGCCAATACATGCGCTGCGGTGAGCGGCGCCTCCAAAGCCGGTCGTGGTTGTTTGTGTCCCTACTAGCCCTACCCGCTCCGGGTGGACCGGTGCAAGTGTCATATGCGCCATATGCCCGTTTTGATGGGGAGTTCGGCTGGCCCCCCGGCGTACGGAAGGCGTAATGTTCGTCGGACGTCAGCGCCGTCATCGGCGGCGCTGTGCGCGCAGAGCGGCACGGTGGACGATCCGGCGCACCATCGGTGTATACGCAGTGATGACGCAGCGAACGACACGGCGAAGAGGGACGGGCAATGGACCGCGGGACGGTCGGCAGCGCGAACCGGGGCCGGCTTCAGGTCGAGGTTCGGACCGAGGGCCACAGCGAGGTTGTGAAACCGGCGGGTGAGTTGGATCACCACACCGCCGATCTGCTCCGCGCGCCCTTGGAGGAAGCACTCGCTCAGGGCCGTGCGCGCCTTGTCATCGACTGCTCACAGCTCGAATTCTGCGATTCCACCGGACTCAATGTGCTGCTCGGTGCCAGGCTGAAGGCGGAAGCGGCCGGGGGAGGGGTCCATTTGGCCGGGATGCTGCCCGTAGTGGCGAGGGTTTTCGAGATCACCGGGGCGGAGGCGGTCTTCACCTTGCACGACTCGCTGGAAGAGGCCCTCTCCGACTGACGGCCCACCTTCCTGTAGTCCGCGTCACGCGCACCGCGCAGGCGTCGTGGGTGTTGTCACGATCCGGCAGGGCAGGAGAACCCTGCAGAACGTTGATGGCCCAGCACTCTGAGTACTGAAGTAGATGGCGAACCGGTGAATCGGTGAGGTGAAGCGCTGATGAGCACCACCCGGCAGCAACCGCCGGGCGACCTCGGTCCCGAGCCGAACGGCGCCGGCGCCGCCGACTCCTCCGGGGTGTCCGGCACCAGGGTGCGCAGGCTTGCCCTGGGCAGCGCGAGCGGCATCGTGCCGCTCGCGCGCGACTTCACGCGCCAGGCGCTCTACGACTGGGGCTGGCTGCCCGCCGCCTCGGCCGACCGCCGGGCGGCCGCCGAGGATGTGCTGCTCGTCGTCTCCGAACTGGTCACCAACGCCTGCCTGCACGCGGAGGGCCCGGAGGAACTGCGGGTCGGCTGCGACGGCAAGGTGCTGCGCCTCGAGGTCACGGACCGCGGCACCGGCCAGCCCGCGCCGCGCACCCCGCACCGGGCGGGCCGGCCCGGCGGGCACGGCATGTTCATCGTCCAACGGCTCTGTCTGGACTGGGGAGTTGTCCGGGTCCCCGGCGCCCCGGGCAAGACGGTCTGGGCAGACCTCGCCGCTCCGTCGTAGCCGCTCGGGGTGGTGTACGACAGGTTTTGAAACTCTTGTGGAGCACGTCAATAGGGCGTGCTCTTTGTCTTCCCTCCCCAAGGTCCCAGGCGTACCTTGAGCGCCCGATCTGATGTGTCGTCAGTAACTTCGGCGACACTCGGCGGTAACTTCCGGCATGAGGGGAACTCGAGGTGTCGTACCAGAAGCGGACAGCTCTCTCGCTGGCAGCAGCGGTGGCGGGCTCGGTGGTGCTGATGGCCGCCCCCGCCGCCCATGCCAGTGTCCAGGACGTCGACTACCAGTGTCAGACGCCGATCGGGCCGAAAGGCGCGGTCTCGCCGATCGACATCAAGGCCGTCAAGAGCGGCAGCGGCTACCAGCTGACCATGACCTTCCAGAAGGGTGTCTCCTCCAGCCCGGTGGAGCTCGGCAAGGGCGCGATGAAGCCGAGTGCCCTCATCAAGCTGGGCGGGGCCGACGAGGGCACGGTCGCGGTGTCCGGGCCGCCGAACGCGGCCGCGATCCCCGCCAACACCCCCATCAAAATCAGTGACTTGTCGGGCACGTACACGCCCAAGAAGAGTGGCAAGGTCACCTTCACCGCCGGGGTGCTGACCATCAAGGCCCTTGGTACGACGACGACCTGCACGCCCAAGAACAATCCGAAGCCCTCCCTCGAACTGGACGTCGCCGCGGCGACCGGCTCCCAGTCCGCGCCCTCCGGCGGCGGCGAACTGCCGAGGACCGGCCCGCTCGACTCGGCCCTCGCGCTCGGCACGCTCGGCGGCACCGTGCTGCTGTCCGGGGCTGCCGGAGTGCTCTGGCTGACCAGGCGCGGTCAGCGGACCGCGAGCTGACCCGTGCTGCCGCGCCTCGCCGTCACCCTTGCCGCGCTGCTGTGCGCGCTGTGCGCCCCCGTGGCGCGGGCGGCGGACGCGGCATGGACGGTGCGGCCGGGCGGCGACCGGCCGTACGTCTATCTGGAGGGCGTGCCCGGAACGGTGCTGGAGGACACGCTGTCCGTGACCAACCCGGGCACGAAGCCGCTCACTGTACGGCTGCGCCCGGCCGACGCGTACAACACGGAGACCGGGGCGCTCGCTGTACGCGGTGCGCGAATGTCCCACGCTGAGGGCACCTGGATCACGCTCGCCTCCGAGAGCGTGAGAGTTCCGCCGCGCACGCGCGCACAGATCCCCTTCTCGGTCACGGTCCCCCCGGGCGCGCTCCCCGGCGACCACCCCGGCGCGATCGTGGCGGCCTCCGGCGGGCGGGAGGCGGGCGTACGGATCCATCTGCGCGTCAGCGGCCCGACCCTGGCCGCCTTCACGGTCGAGCAGGTGAGCGTCTCCGGCGGCGTGATCCACTACAGCCTCGTCAACCGCGGCAACACCGCCCTGACCCCGCGTGTGACGATCCGCGCGGACGGCCTCTTCGGCGAGGTGCTGCGCCGCGCGCCGCGCACGCTCCCGGTGGAACTCCTCCCCGCCCAGCGCGTCACCCTCACCGAGAAATGGCCCGATCATCCGTCCCTGGACTCGGTGACGGTCCATGTCGAGTCGACGGCGCCCGGCGACGCCCGGGCGAAGGGGTCGGCGTCGGCGACGTTCGTGCCCTGGGCGACGGTGGCGGGTTCCGCAGCGGGGCTGCTCGCGGCGGCGGGCGGCACGGTGTGGTTCCTGCGCCGCCGACGCCCTGCGGACCCTGAGCCGGCCCCTGAACAGAACGGCAGCGAACGGCACTTGGCGAGGTCAGGAGCATGAGGATGTACGAAGTCGACGTGCCGCGTCGCGAAGCCGGTCCCGCGCAGACCTTCGCCGTCCTGCTCGCCCTGCTCCCGTTCCTGCTGTTCCCCCTGGCACCCCGCGCCGCCGCGGCCGACGCGCAACCCGAGGTCAAGCTCTCCCGGCAACAGGCGGGCGCGGGCGGGGACATCACCGTCAGCGGCAGCGGATGGCGGCCGAACACCCTGCTGATGATGCTCATCTGCGGGCAGGCCGCGCCCGGTAAAGGCGTCATCGGCGGCACCAACGCCTGCGCCAACGCCGACGGCCGCGCCGTCACCACCGACACCAAGGGCGCCTTCAGCAAGAAGATGCCGGTCGCCGAGCCGCCCAAACCCTGCCCCTGCGTGGTGCACGTGGCGACGGTCACCGGTGAACAGGCCCTCGTGGACGCCCCGTTCGTCGTCGCGGGCCACCCCACCGCCCCGCTGCCCGGGCCCACCGGCGGCGGAAGGCTCGCCGTGCTCGCCGCCACCCGGCTCGAAGGCGACTCCGGCATCCTCGTCTTCTTCGGAGCCCCGCCGTCCCGCCGGCTCGAATTCACCGTCGGCAACCTGGGTTCCGAGCCGGTGAAGGACCCCGTCTTCCAGATCGGCACCGCGCACGGCGTCTTCGCCCCGCAATGGGAGGAGCAGCAGTGGCGCGGCACCATCGCGCCCGGCCAGAAGGTACTGGTCAAGCTGCCCGTCCAGCTCTCCGCCGGAGCGCACGGCGACTACCAGATCTCGGTCAAGTACGGCACGAAGGTGCTCGCCGAACAGCCGTGGGGCGTGGGCCGTCCCTGGGGCGTGACGATCTTCTGGATCCTGCTCGCCGTGGTCGTGCCCGCCGCCGTCTTCCGTATCGGCATGGCGGTCGTCGACCGCGTCCGCCCCCGCGCCCACAGCAATGGCCGCCACCGCACCGTACGGCTGCGCCGCAGGCCACCGGACCCCGGGCCGAGGAGCACCACGACCACCACGGCGGCTCTGCCGTGGTTCACACCTGACTCCGCACCGTCAGACAACCGGTCCACGACGAAGGGACATTCGTGAGCACGCAACGGAGGATGAGCGCGGCCGGGGTCGCGCTGATGCTCGGCGGCGCGGGGATCCTGCTGGCCGCAAGCCCCGCCCAGGCAGCCGAGGTCGCCTACAAGACGGAGTGCATCCCACCACCCATCTCGGGGCTGCCACCCGTGCAGGGCACGACGAAGGTGCAGATAACCGCGCCCGCCGAGGCGAAGGTCGGCGACGAGGTCGAAGTGGTGTGGAAGTTCGTCGAGGCGGCCTCGAAGAACCCCGACATCCTCGACCTGGAGAAGGACACGGTGAAGCCGACGGGCACGCTGAAGGCGGCCGGGGCGCAGACCGTGAACATCGCGATGGAGGGGCCGCGTTCGAACCCGCCGATCCCCAAGAACAGCCCGATGAAGCTGTCCGACATGAAGGGCAAGATCAAGCTGACCACGGCGGGCGAGGTCACGCTGACGCCGGACGCGTACAACATCAACGTCTCCAAGCCGATGTCGACCGACACCAAGTGCACGCCGAAGGAGACGGTCAAGGCGGCGGCGACGATCAAGGTGACGGACGGCGGGGGCGGTACGACGGGCGGCACGACGAGCGGCGGGTCGACCTCGGGCGGAACCACGTCGGGCGGCACCACGAACGGCGGCTCGACTACCGGCGGTTCGACCTCAGGTGGATCCACCTCCGGCGGGGGCGGCGGCCAGACCGACTTCCCCGGCAAGGAAGTCACCGTCGCCTTCGCGTGCAAGTCGCCGGGACCGGCGAGCATCAACTCCAAGGTGACCATCAACGCCAAGAAGAACGGCGGCAGTTACGACCTGGTCGTCAAGACGGCCAAGGGCGTCATGAACAGCCCGGCGGCGCTCCCCGCGGGCGCACTCAAGCCCTCCATGGCGGTCCTTCTCGGCGGAGCCGACAAGGGCACCGTCCCGGTCACCGGCCCCGCCAACCCCGACCCCCTGGAACAGGGCAAACCGGTCGACCTGCCCGACATGACCGGCACCTACAAGCCGGGCGCCAACGGCAAGTCCACACTCAGCCCCGGCACCCTGACGATCGACGTCACCCTGGGCGGCCAGAAGATCAGCATCCCGTGCACGGTCAAGGGCACGGCGGAGGCCTCCCTCGAACTCGACACGTCGGCCCAGGCGGGCGGCGCGTCGGGCAGCTCCAGCAACGGCAGCGGCAGCTCGGGTGGGGGCGCATCGAGCGGCGGCACGAGCACGAGCGGCGGCCTGGCCCAGACGGGCTCCGACAACGACGGCGCCCTGCGCGCCCTGGCCCTGGTCGCGGGCACGGTGATCCTGCTGGGCGGCGCGGTCTTCACGTTCACCCCGTGGCACAGGCTGCGCGGTACGCGATAGACCGGCTCGGCACGGCGAAGGGCCGCCGCACCGAACCCGGTGCGGCGGCCCCTGCTCTACGCGTACGAGCTACGTCAGTGGACGTCGCCCATCAGCGTCTTGACCTTCTTGCGGTACATGAAGATCGCAATACCGGCCGCGACGGCGAGCAGCGCCTGCATGGCGATGATCGAGGTCCCGTTGAGGTCGACGCCCGCGAGGGAGAGCAGACCAGTGGTGCAGTCACCTGCGGTGACGGCGAGGAACCACACACCCATCATCTGGCTGGCGTACTTCTGCGGCGCCATCTTCGTCGTGACCGAGAGGCCGACCGGGGACAGGCACAGCTCGGCGATGGTCTGGATCATGTAGATCGAGACCAGCCACATCGGGCTCACCTTGCCGTCTGCGGCCATACCCATCGGCACGATGAAGACGAAGAACGAGGCGCCCACGACGACCAGGCCCATCGCGAACTTCACGATGGTGCTGGGCTCCTGGTTCCTACGGGCCAGCCACAGCCACAGCCAGGCGAAGACCGGGGCCAGCGCCATGACGAACAGCGGATTCAGCGACTGGTACCAGGTGGCCGAGAAGTCGAAGCCGAACAAGGTGCCCGCTGTCTTGCTGTCCGCGAACAGCGACAGGGTGGAGCCACCCTGGTCGTAGATCATCCAGAAGACCGCGGCCGCGACGAAGAACCAGATGTAGCCGCTCATCTTCGACTGCTCGGCGGTGCTGAGGTCCTTGTCGCGCTTGATGCGGACCAGCACGGCAATCGGGATGATCAGGCCCGCCAGGGTCAGCGGGACGAGGGCCCAGTTCAGCGTGTACGCACCCAGGGCGACAACAGCGCCGTAGAAGACGGCGATGACGGCGACGACGGCGACGACCTTGGTGAGAACAGCCCTGCGCTCATCGGCGGACAGCGGGTTGGGGACGACGCTGCTCTTCTCGCTCAGGTGGCGCGTACCGATCAGCAGTTGGGCCAGGCCCAGCGCCATGCCTACGGCGGCGAGGGCGAATCCGAGGTGCCAGTTGTACTCCTTGCCGACCGTGCCGATGATCAGCGGGGCGGCAAAGGCGCCGAGGTTGATGCCCATGTAGAAGATCGTGAAGCCACCGTCACGGCGCGGGTCGTCCGGGCCGTCGTAGAGGTGACCCACCATCGTGGAGATGTTGGCCTTCAGCAGACCGGAGCCGACGGCGACGAGCACGAGACCGGCGAAGAACATCGCCTGGCCGGGGACGGCCAGCGACAGGTGGCCCGCCATGATCACGAAGCCGGCGACGGTGACGGTCTTGCGAGCGCCCCATACGCGGTCACCGAACCAACCGCCCGGCATGGCCATCAGGTAGACCATCGAGACGTAGACGGAGTAGATCGCCGTGGCCGTGGCCCCGGTCATCGCGAGGCCGCCGCCCTGGCTGCCGGTTGCCGCGTCGGCACCACCGGAGACCAGGTAGTACACGAGAAGGGCGCGCATGCCGTAGTAGGAGAAGCGCTCCCACATCTCGGTCATGAAGAGTGTGGCCAGGCCGCGGGGGTGGCCGATGAAGGTCTTCTCGGAGACAACCGAGTCCTTCGTCAGGCTGGACGCCATGGATCGATCCTTGCTAGCTCGGGACGCGGCGCTTCGTGAGCGGTACGCGCCCGGTGGGGGGCGGCCGGCACCGGCAAGGGAGGTGTCCCACCCCACGCCTTGGGGGCTCACTCCGCGGAAGGCGAAGACGGGGGACAGTCCGCACCGGGATCCACGCCCCGCGCGCTGTGTCGCGCTCGGGGCCCGGCCCACAGGTCATTCACTGTCTCGAGGCCGGCAACCCAACCTCGCGCAGCAAAGAGACCCTTGACCGGTCTGGCAGGCCAAAGGTCCCGTGTCGTGCTACAGGCGTCATGCCACCTTACGACACGACACGGCAGCATATGGAAGGACTTGAGAGATGGATCACAGGCATACCTGGAACCGGGGGCCCTGAATCGAAGGTCGTCATCATGATTGCATCCTTAACCCGCAGGTCTTGCCGATCACGCAACGACGCGTACGTCACGCGGACTACCATCACCCCATGACCCGTGTACTGCTCGCCGAGGACGACGCTTCCATCTCGGAGCCGCTGGCCCGCGCCCTGCGCCGGGAGGGTTACGAGGTCGAGGTCCGCGAGGACGGTCCGACGGCGCTGGACGCCGGACTGGCAGGCGGTGTCGACCTCGTCGTGCTCGACCTGGGGCTGCCCGGCATGGACGGCCTGGAGGTCGCGAGACGACTGCGCGCCGAGGGCCACACGGTGCCGATCCTGGTGCTGACGGCCCGTGCGGACGAGGTCGACACCGTGGTCGGCCTGGACGCCGGCGCCGACGACTACGTCACCAAGCCGTTCCGCCTCGCCGAACTGCTCGCCCGAGTCCGGGCCCTGCTGCGCCGCGGCGCCTCTGAACCCTCTCCCGCGCCGTCGACGCACGGCGTGCGGATCGACGTCGAGTCGCACCGCGCCTGGATGGGCGACGAGGAACTGCAGCTCACGGCGAAGGAGTTCGACCTGCTGCGCGTCCTGGTCCGGGACGCGGGCCGGGTGGTCACGCGCGACCAGCTGATGCGCGAGGTCTGGGACACGACGTGGTGGTCCTCGACGAAGACGCTGGACATGCACATCTCCTGGCTGCGCAAGAAACTGGGCGACGACGCGGCGAACCCGAGGTACATCGCGACGGTGCGGGGTGTGGGTTTCCGCTTCGAAAAGAGCTGAGCCCCCCGGGACGGCCCCCCGCGCTCACACCGTTCCGGTGGGGAGTGACCCTGTCCGGGCCGGCCCTCCGGGTTCGCCCGCGAAGCCACCCACCGGGCAGCAACCTCCAACGCCCCTGGCCCACGGCAGCCACGACCCCTGGAAACGACCAAACGGACACCGCCGGAGAGCACCATGCGACGACGACTCATCACCTCAACCCTCGCCGTCGTCCTCGTCGTCATCGCCGTCTTCGGTGTCTCCCTCGTCCTCGTCGAGACCCGCACCATCTCCAGCAGCGCCCAGGAAAGCGTCGACTCCGAGGCCCTCCGCCTCGTCAGCATCGTCGACAGCCGGCTCATCGGCGGTGAGCCCGTAAACCCCGACATCCTCTCCGAGCAGAGCGGTGCCAAGCGGTACGCCCTCATCACGATCCCCGGCCGCGAGCCGATCGAGATCGGCGAGCGCCCCACCGGCAGCGTCATCCGCGGGGTCGCGCACGGTGAGCGCAACGAGAGCGTCACCGTCGAGGAGTCCCGCTCGTCCGTGACGCGCGAGGTCGGGCGGACCTTGTTGATCATCGCCGGGGTCGCGCTGCTCGCCGTCGTCGCCGCCGTGCTGCTCGCCGTACGCCAGGCGAACCGCCTCGGCTCCCCGCTCACCGATCTCGCCGAGACCGCCGAGCGCCTCGGCTCCGGCGACCCGCGCCCCCGGCACAAGCGCTACGGCGTCCCCGAGCTGGACCGCGTCGCTGATGTCCTCGACTCCAGTGCCGAGCGCATCGCGCGCATGCTCACCGCCGAGCGCCGGCTCGCCGCGGACGCCTCGCATCAGCTCCGTACGCCGCTGACCGCGCTCTCCATGCGGCTGGAGGAGATCACCCTCACCGACGACCCGGACACCGTGAAGGAGGAGGCGAGCATCGCGCTCGCGCAGGTGGAGCGGCTCACCGACGTCGTGGACCGGCTGCTCACGAACTCCCGCGACCCCCGCACCGGCTCCGCCGTCGTCTTCGACCTCGACGAGGTGGTCAAGCAGCAGCTGGAGGAGTGGCGCCCGGCCTACCGCAGTGCGGGCCGCGCCATCGTCTGCTCGGGAAAGCAGGGCATGCAGGCCGTCGGCACCCCGGGCGCGGTCGCCCAGGTGCTTGCCGCACTGATCGAGAACTCGCTCATGCACGGAGGCGGAACGGTCGCGCTGCGGACCCGTGTCACGGGAAACCAGGCCGTGGTCGAGGTGACCGACGAGGGCCCGGGCGTCCCGGCCGACCTCGGCGCGCGGATCTTCGAGCGGACCATCAGCGGCCGCAATTCCACCGGCATCGGACTGGCCGTGGCCCGCGATCTGGCGGAGGCGGACGGTGGCCGGCTGGAGCTGCTCCAGCAGCATCCGCCGGTCTTCGCGCTGTTCCTGAGCCGGGTGGCGCGCAGCCGCAAGAACGGCCCGCCCACGGTCCGCTGAAGCGGACGGCCAGACGCTCAGGCCGAGCCCGACGCTCAGCCCAGGCCGCTCGAAGCCCGACGCTCAGCCCAGGACGCCCGTCGCCAGACGCTCAGCGCCCGACGCGGTCCGGCTCCGGCCGCCGCTGCCCCAGGAACGATTCCGCCGTGTGCACGGCCTCGCGTGCGGGCAGCGCCCGGAAGACCCAGGTGCGGTAGGACCAGAAGCGGAACAGCGTCGCGAGACCGATGCCGAGGAACTTGAAGATGTTGCTCTGCAGCGGGCTGTCCCAGTCGAAGCCGTACGTCGCCGCGTACAGAATGCCGTTCTCGATCACCAGGCCGACCACGCTGAACAGCAGAAAGAGCGTGAGCTCCTTGGTGCGCCCGCTCTTGTCGCGGTCCCGGTAGGTGAAGTACCGAAAGCCCACGTAGTTGAAGGCGATCGCGACGACGGTCGCCAGAATCGACGCCCGCACCACGGGGATCTCGGTGGTGTGGCGTACGAGGTTGAAGACGGCGAGGTTGACCAGCAGCCCCGCACCGCCCACCGCTCCGAACTTGGCGACTTCGCGGGAGAGCTGATCGAGCTGCCCGCGCAGCGCACTGCCTCGTTCACTCATAGTGAGAGTTCAGCCCCATCGTTTCGGCAGCGTCAACGCAGCCATGCTAACCACCCGCTCCCGCCCCCGCCCGGGGACGTACCCAACCATGTGGCGAGGCTGTGACAAGCCCGACCCCGGCCGGGCGCCGCGGGCGGCAGGGGGCGCCGGGGCGGCGGATACCCTAAGAGGGTGACGTTCCCGGTAGTCGGCATGGTCGGCGGCGGCCAGCTCGCCCGTATGACCCACGAGGCGGGCATCCCCCTCGGCATCAGATTCAAGCTCCTCAGTGACACCCCGCAGGACTCCGCGGCCCAGGTGGTCAGCGATGTCGTCATCGGCGACTATCGCGATCTGGACACGCTGCGTGAGTTCGCGCGGGAGTGCGACGTGCTCACGTTCGATCATGAGCATGTCCCGATCGAGCACCTGCGCGCCCTGGAGGCGGACGGCATCCCCGTCCGCCCGGGGCCCGACGCCCTGGTGCACGCGCAGGACAAGGGCGTGATGCGCGCGAAGCTCGACGAGCTCGGCGCGCCCTGCCCGCGCCACCGCATCGTCACGGACCCCGCCGATGTGACGGCCTTCGCCGAGGAGGGCGACGGCTTCCCCGTCATCCTCAAGACCGTGCGCGGCGGCTACGACGGCAAGGGCGTCTGGTTCGTGCGTACGCAGGCCGACGCCGAGGCCCCCTTCAAGGCGGGCGTCCCCGTCCTCGCCGAGGAGAAGGTCGACTTCACCCGCGAGCTGGCGGCGAACATCGTCCGCTCCCCGCACGGCCAGGCCGTCGCCTATCCCGTGGTCGAGTCCCGGCAGGTCGACGGCGTCTGCGACACGGTGATCGCACCGGCGCCCGGCCTGGACCCGCAGCTGGCGGGCCAGGCACAGGAGCTCGCCCTGCGGATCGCCGCCGCGCTCGGCGTCGTCGGCCATCTCGCGGTCGAGCTGTTCGAGACGACCGACGGCCGCATCCTGGTCAACGAGCTGGCGATGCGCCCGCACAACTCCGGCCACTGGACCCAGGACGGCGCGATCACCTCGCAGTTCGCCAACCATGTCCGCGCGGTGCTCGACCTGCCGCTGGGCGACCCGCGCCCGCGGGCCAGGTGGACCGTGATGGCCAACGTCCTCGGCGGCGACTACCCGGACATGTACCAGGCGTATCTGCACTGCATGGCCCGCGATCCGCAGCTGAAGATCCATATGTATGGCAAGGACGTCAAGCCCGGCCGCAAGGTGGGTCACGTCAACACCTACGGCGACGATCTGGACGACGCGCTGGAGCGCGCCCGTCACGCAGCCGGCTATCTCAGAGGAACGATCAACGAATGAGCCCTGTCGTTGGCATTGTCATGGGGTCCGACTCCGACTGGCCCGTCATGGAGGCCGCCGCGCAGGCCCTGGACGAGTTCGAGATCGAGTACGAGGTCGACGTCGTCTCCGCGCACCGGATGCCGCGCGAAATGATCGCCTACGGAGAGCAGGCCGCCGACCGCGGCCTCAAGGCGATCATCGCGGGCGCCGGGGGAGCGGCCCATCTTCCGGGCATGCTCGCCTCCGTCACCCCGCTCCCGGTGATCGGCGTCCCCGTACCGCTGAAGTACCTCGACGGCATGGACTCGCTGCTGTCGATCGTGCAGATGCCCGCGGGTGTGCCCGTCGCCACGGTCTCGGTCGCCGGCGCCCGTAACGCGGGCCTGCTCGCGGCCCGGATCCTGGCCACGCACGACGATGAACTCCTCGCCCGTATGCGGGAGTTCCAGCAGGAGCTGAACGACCAGGCGACCGAGAAGGGCAAGCGGCTGCGTACCAAGGTCGCAGGTGCGGATTCCTTCGGCTTCGGGAAGTAACAGCGCATGGAATCCCCCACGGACCACCTGAGCCAGGCGCGCGAGCTGCTCGCGTCCCACCCGGTCGTCGACGGCCACAACGACCTGCCCTGGGCGCTGCGCCAGCACGTGCGCTACGACCTGAACCGCATGGACATCGCCGGTGACCGGACCGGCGAGCTGCACACCGACATCCCGCGGCTGCGCAAGGGCGGCGTCGGCGCGCAGTTCTGGTCCGTGTACGTACGCAGCGACATGGCGGGCGACGACGCGGTCAGCGCGACCCTGGAGCAGATCGACGGGGTGCGCCAGCTGCTCGAGCGCTATCCGGCGGACCTCGCCGCCGCGCTGAGTGCGGACGACATCGAGAAGGTGCGCGGCGAGGGCCGTATCGCCTCCCTCATGGGTGCCGAGGGTGGCCACTCCATCAACAACTCCCTGGCCACGCTGCGGGCGTTGTACGCGCTGGGCGTGCGCTACATGACCCTGACCCACAACGACAACATCGCGTGGGCGGACTCGGCGACCGACGAGGTCGGTGTCGGCGGCCTGTCGGCCTTCGGCCACGAGGTCGTACGGGAGATGAACCGTATCGGCATGCTCGTCGACCTCTCGCACGTCGCCCCCTCGACGATGCGCGACGCGCTCGGTACCTCGGTCGCACCGGTCGTCTTCTCGCACTCATCGGCCCGGGCGATCTGCGACCACGTTCGCAACATCCCCGACGACGTGCTGGAGCGGCTGCCCGCGAACGGCGGCGTCGCGATGGCGACGTTCGTGCCCAAGTTCATCCTGCCCGCGGCGGTCGACTGGACCCGCGCCGCCGACGAGAACATGGAGGCGCACGGCCTGCACCCCCTGGACACCACGCCCGGGGCGATGAAGGTCCACGCCGCGTTCGAGGCGGCGAACCCGCGGCCGGTGGCCACCGTCGCGACCGTCGCCGATCACCTGGACCACATGCGCGAGGTGGCCGGCGTCGACCACATCGGCATCGGCGGCGACTTCGACGGGACGGCCTTCACACCGGCCGGTCTCGAAGATGTCGCGGGCTATCCGAACCTGATAGCGGAACTGCTCGGCCGCGGCTGGTCCGCCTCGGACCTCGCCAAGCTGACCTGGCAGAACGCGGTCCGTACGCTGCGCGCGGCGGAGGATGTCGCCCGCGGCCTCCAGGCGGAGCGCGGCCCCTCGAATGCGACGATCGAGCAGCTCGACGGCTGAGACGGGCCGACGGGGGTACGGGGCGCCTGCGGGACACGCCCCGCATACGGGCCCGTACCCCCGAACGCACCACCTGCCGTGAAGCCTCGCCGCTCCCGTGCCACGGTTGATCCACGGCACCGCCGTCGACGCTCGGAGCACCCATGGCAGATCTGCAGAACGACCCCCCGGCCGAGACCATAGCCGTCGGCAACCTCGACGATGTGGCGCCGCCGCGCAGAGAGCCGTCCACCGAGCCTGCCGACCCGGCCGCCGCAAGCCCGGCCGCCGGAAGCCCGGCCGCCGCAAGCCCGGCCGCCGGAAGCCTGGAGCGCGCCCGCGAACTCCTCGCCGCGCACCCGATAGCCGACGGCTGCAGCGGGCTCGGCCTGGCGCTGCGGGAGCTCCCCTCGTACGACATCGAGGACGGCGAGCGCATGCTGGAGACGGACATCCCGCGGCTGCGGGACGGCGGGGTGGGCGCGCAGTTCTGGTCCCTGCACGTGCGCGGCGAGCCCACGGGGGACCGTGCGGTGACGGCGACACTGGAACAACTCGACCTGGTCCGCGCCCTGGTGGCCGAGTGCCCCGACGGCCTGCGCCTGGCCCTGAGCGCGGGCGACCTGGCCGACGCACGCAACTGCGGCCGCATAGCCGCCCTGCTCGGCCCGGTGGCGGGCCCGGCCCTCGGCGATTCGCTCGCCACACTGCGCGCGTATCACGCCCTCGGCGTCCGCAGTGTCACCCTCGCGGGCGCCCGCTGGACACAGCGCGCCGGACTGACCCCCTTCGGCCAGGAGGTCGTCCGTGAGATGAACCGTCTGGGCATCCTCGTCGACCTCTCCGGCTGCACGCTGGAAACGATGCGCCGCGCGCTCGTCGTGGCCAAGGCCCCGGTCGTCATCTCGCACCACCCGGAGCCGGTCCCGGACGACGTGCTGCGCCAGCTGCGCGCCAACTGCGGTGTGTGCATGGTCGCCTGCACGGGTGCCTCGATCCGGGAGACGGCGGACCGCCTGGACCATGTCCGCGAGACGGCGGGCCCGCAGTCGGTGGCCCTGACCGGCGCCTACGACACGGGCTCCCCGCACGCCCCCGGCCTGGCGGATGTGTCCTGTTTCCCGCGCCTGATCGCCGAACTCCTGGACCGCGACTGGCCGCAGCCCGATATCGAGGCCCTGACCTGGACGAACGTGTCCAGGGTCCTCAGGGACGCGGAATTCGTCTCCCGCGCGATCCAGGCTCGCCGGCCCCCGTCGACGGCGAGACCGACCCCGCAGGACGGCTGAGCCGCGGGGCCGGAGCTTCTGCCTCAGGAGGCGCAGAGGCAGAACGGGTGCCCGGCCGGGTCCGCGTACACCCGCCACGACCGCGCCCTGTCATCCACATCGAGCGCCTTCGCGCCCAGTGCCAGTACGTCCTTCTCCGCCGCGTCCAGGTCGTCGACCGTCAGGTCCAGATGGAACTGCTGGGAGGCGTCCGGCGCGGGCCACTTCGGAGGTACGAAGCCGGGCGAGACCTGGAACGAGAGCGGCGTCCCGGCGGCTCCCCTGAGGGACACCCAGCCGTCGCCGTCGTCCTCGATCTCACCGCCGAGCACGCCTGCGTAGAAGCGGCCGAGTGCGACGGGGTCGGGACAGTCCAGCACGACGGTCCCCAGGGTGGCGATGGGCATGACTCCTCCTCGGGTAAGAGTTACCGTTGAAATGGCTCAACCGGTAACGGTTACTTCATGCTCCCGCATCGGAGGTAACGTCGCAACCATGAATGAGAGGGAAACCGCGCCCGGAGCCCTCGCGCTGGTCGAGGCCCTGGTGAACACGCTCGATGTCGAGACCGGCACCGACTCCCTCGACACGGAGGACGGCCGCGCCGTCTTCGGTCTCGCCGAGCAGGACGTGCCGCCCGCGCGCGAACTGCGTGAGGCCCTGCGCGCCGCCTGCCTCGCGCACGCGGGCCACCGGTCGGACCGTTCGCCCGCCGCGCTGGACGACCTGCTGGCCGGGGCGCCGCTGTACGTCACCGTCGCGGAAGACGGCACCGCCGCACTCCGCCCGGCGGACCCCGACGCGCTCGTCTCCCGCATCGCGCAGGCGCTCGCCGCGGCGTCCGCCGACGGGACATGGGCGCGGCTGAAGGCGTGCGAGGCGGAGGACTGCCGGTGGGTGTACTACGACCGCAGCCCGGGCGGCCGGCGCCGCTGGTGCTCGATGTCGGTCTGCGGCGCCCGCGCCAAGATGCGGACCTACCGGGCCAGGGGCAAGGCGTCTGCCGGGGGCTGAATATCAGCCCGTCCGGGCGTTTGAGGACATGCGGCCGAAGGTCGCATCCGGGGTCTGGGGCGAAGCCCCGGTTGGTGCCCGGCGCCCAAGCCCCCAGTTCGGGCAGGGGCGGGTAGGGGAAAAGGCCCCCGGGCCGAGCCCTACGCCCGCGGCCGGCCCATCGCCCGATACGTCCAGCCCGCCTCGCGCCACTTCACCGGGTCCAGCGCATTCCGCCCGTCCAGGACGATCCGGCTCGACGTGACCCGGCCCAGCGCCGCCGGGTCCAGTTCGCGGAACTCGCGCCACTCCGTCAGGTGCAGCACCACGTCCGCCCCCCGGACCGTCTCCAGCGCCGTGTCCGCGTACCCGAGGGTCGGGAACAGCCGGCGCGCGTTGTCCATGCCCTTGGGGTCGTACACCGTGACCTGACCGCCCTGCAGATGGATCTGCCCGGCGACATTCAGCGCGGGCGAGTCCCGCACATCGTCCGAGTCGGGCTTGAAGGACGCCCCCAGCACGGCCACCCGCTTGCCCAGGAACGATCCGCCGCCCACGGCCTCCCGCGCCAGCTCCACCATGTGGCCGCGGCGCCGCATATTGATCGAGTCGACCTCGCGCAGGAAGGTCAGCGCCTGGTCGGCGCCCAGCTCGCCGGCGCGGGCCATGAACGCGCGGATGTCCTTCGGCAGACAGCCGCCGCCGAAGCCGATGCCCGCGCGCAGGAATTTGGAGCCGATGCGCTCGTCGTATCCGATGGCCTCGGCGAGCTTCACGACATCGCCGTCGGCGGCCTCGCACACCTCGGCCATCGCGTTGATGAAGGAAATCTTCGTCGCGAGGAAGGAATTCGCGGAGGTCTTCACCAGCTCGGCGGTGGGGAAGTCGGTCACCACGAACGGCGAGCCCTCGCCGACCGGCGTCGCGTACACCTCGCGCAGCAGCTTCTCCGCACGCTCGCTCTCCACACCCACCACGATCCGGTCGGGGTGCAGCGTGTCCTGGACGGCGAAGCCCTCGCGCAGGAACTCGGGGTTCCACGCCAGCTCGGCGTCCGTGCCCACCGGGGCGAGTTCGGTGAGCAGAGCCGCCAGCCGGGCCGCGCTGCCGACCGGGACGGTCGACTTGCCGACGACCAGGGCGGGCCGCTTCAGCTGCGGCGCGAGCGAGGCGAAGGCGCGGTCGACGTACGACATGTCACAGGCGTACTCCCCGTGCTTCTGGGGGGTGTTCACGCAGACGAAGTGGACGTCGCCGAACTCCCCGATCTCCTCCCAGGAGGTCGTGAAGCGCAGCCGCCCGCTCGATCCCTCGATCCCGGCGACATGCTTGGCAAGCAGCTCCTCCAGCCCCGGCTCGTACATGGGGACCTTGCCCGCGGAGAGCATCTCGATCTTCTCGGGCACGACATCGAGCCCGAGGACCTCGAAGCCCAATTCAGCCATGGCCGCGGCGTGGGTGGCGCCGAGATATCCGGTGCCGATCACGGTGATCTTGAGGGCCATGCGGTGCTCCAGTGAATCGCGGGCTGGGAATGCCTGCCCGAGCATAGCCGCGCCCCGCACCGGGGTCGCGAGCCCGGCGAGCAGAGCCCTTTTCCGCTGTCGCCAAGGTCACGTATGCCTTGGGGCTGCTGGACCTTTAAAATTAGGTTACTTAACGGTAGTTAGCGTTCCCTGGGGAGTGAGAGACAGTGGCCGGATCGGCTGATTTCGACCTGTACCGCCCGTCCGAAGAGCACGACATGCTCCGGGACGCCATCCGCTCGCTCGCCGAGGCGAAGATCGCTCCGTTCGCGGCCGCGGTCGACGAGGAGGCCCGCTTCCCGCAGGAGGCGCTGGACGCGCTCGTCTCCGCCGACCTGCACGCCGTTCACGTTCCCGAGGAGTACGGCGGCGCCGGTGCCGACGCGCTGGCGACCGTGATCGTCATCGAGGAGGTCGCGCGCGTCTGCGCCTCCTCCTCTCTTATCCCGGCCGTGAACAAGCTGGGCTCGCTCCCGGTGATCCTCTCCGGCTCCGAGGACCTGAAGAAGAAGTACCTGGGCCCGCTCGCCAACGGCGACGGG
Source organism: Streptomyces sp. NBC_01481 (assembly GCF_026339995.1). Taxonomy (GTDB): domain Bacteria; phylum Actinomycetota; class Actinomycetes; order Streptomycetales; family Streptomycetaceae; genus Streptomyces. The sequence continues at coordinate 277,966 of NZ_JAPEPT010000001.1, forward strand.
ATGTTCTCGTACTGCCTCTCCGAGCCGGACGCGGGTTCCGACGCGGCGGGCATGAAGACCAAGGCCGTCCGCGACGGCGACTTCTGGGTGCTCAACGGCGTGAAGCGCTGGATCACCAACGCCGGCGTCTCCGAGTACTACACGGTGATGGCCGTCACCGACCCCGAGAAGCGCTCCAAGGGCATCTCGGCCTTCGTCGTCGAGAAGTCCGACGAGGGCGTCTCCTTCGGCGCCCCGGAGAAGAAGCTCGGCATCAAGGGCTCCCCGACCCGCGAGGTCTACCTCGACAACGTCCGCATCCCCGCCGACCGCATGATCGGCGCGGAGGGCACCGGCTTCGCCACCGCGATGAAGACTCTGGACCACACCCGGATCACGATCGCGGCCCAGGCTCTGGGTATCGCCCAGGGCGCGCTGGACTACGCCAAGGGCTACGTCCAGGAGCGCAAGCAGTTCGGCAAGCCGATCGCCGACTTCCAGGGCATTCAGTTCATGCTCGCCGACATGGCCATGAAGCTCGAGGCCGCCCGCCAGCTCACCTACTCCGCGGCCGCCAAGTCGGAGCGCGGCGACGGGGACCTGACCTTCTTCGGCGCGGCGGCCAAGTGCTTCGCCTCCGACGTCGCGATGGAGGTCACGACGGACGCGGTCCAACTCCTCGGCGGCTACGGCTACACGCGCGACTACCCGGTGGAGCGCATGATGCGCGACGCCAAGATCACCCAGATCTACGAGGGCACGAACCAGGTCCAGCGGATCGTCATGGCCCGCAACCTGCCGTAGCAGCTTTTTGCAGCTCAGAACGCCTCTGCCGCGATCGGCAGGGGCGTTCTTTTGTTGGATCAGCGGCGGAGGTCTCGGACGCGTCCAGCGTCCGCGGCGCACGCGCCCTGCGGGGGCGCCGGGCGGGACGATGCGCGTCTTGTCGGTACGCAGCCGGAGTGGGCTCGCCGGGTGAGGAGCTGGCGGCGGGCGGTACTGAACGCACAGGGCTGGTTGCTGGAGCAGTGAGGTCCGTACGCCGACGGTCCGGGCGACGGGCTATGGGTACCGGGGGAGGTCCCCGGTCGGGATGGTCCAGTCGCCGATGGTGACGTCCTCGCCGTACACGAACTCCTTGCGCGTGGCGTAGCGAGGACCCGCCGGGGTCGAGTGGATGTCGCAGAACACCGCGCCCGAGCCGGTGCGCGGATCGAAGACCGCGTAGACCGGGACGCCGAGGAGGGGGTAGTCCCGCATCTTGCCCACCCAGTCGTTGTCCGGGTTCGACCGCGAGACGACCTCGATCGCAGCGAGGAGCGTGCGGGGATCGAAGGAACCCTCGCCCTCCATGTCGGACTCGGCGATCACCATCACGTCGGGGTGCCGCATGATGCCCTCGGGCAGGTGCTCCACGTCCGGGGTGCCGGTGTGGGCCACCAGTTCGTCCAGCAGGATCTTTTCGAGGCGTTTGCGTACCCGCAGCACGGTGAGTTCGTGCGGTCTGGCGGGCGACAGCATGTCGTGGACGATTCCTTCCTTGGTGATCTCGAACTTGCCGGGAAGGGTGTCGTCCATCAACGACACGAACTCGCGCATGGCCCGGTACTGGCGGGCGTGGTGCTGCGCGTCGTCCGGGGCGATGGTCATGGTGCTTGCTCCTCGTCGTCCGTACCCGGCGGCAGGGGTCGTCCCCTTCACGCTAGGCGGCCTCGGCGAGGTCGGTTCTGCAGTCGCGGCAGCGGCCTGGTTCCGGGGCGCGGAAGGCGCGGTCGCACCTATCGCAGTTCTGGAGCGGGTTGCGGGGTCTCGCAGGCGTGGGTGCGGCGGGTAGCGGGGGCGGCAGGAGCGCTGTGAGCCGGTGGGCGAGGAGTCCTGCGGGCTGTTTCAGCCGGTCGGGCAGGTCGGCGGTGAGTGCGTGGCGTACGGCGTCGGGGTGGGCGTCCCGTTCGAGCCAGGCGGCGACGGCGGGGGCCAGGCGGCGGACGTCGTGCTCGCCCAGGAGAAGCCGGGGCTCGTGGCGGCGCAGGTCGGCGAGGAGGTCGGTGGCCGCACGGTGGCGCTCCAGGTCGGGTGTCCGCGGCTGGGGGAGCGGCGCGCGCGGGCGCGCGGGCGGCGGCAGAGGGGCGGGTGCGGCCTCCGCGGCGGGGGTTGCCGACAGGGCGGGCTCCTGGGCCGGGGGCTCGGGTTCCGCTGGGAGCGGCGGTGGCGTGGCCGGGACCGAGGTCGGGAGGCTGGGAGCGGTCCCTGGCTCAGGCCCTGCGGCGCGAACCGGGGCGGCACCGGGCTGGTTGTACGAGATCGTGCGCGTGACGAGCTTGCCGCCGGGGAGGCGTTCCAGGGTGCGTGCCAGGTAGCTGTGTTCCTCCAGTTCGCGCAGGGCGGCGGCGATGCGGGACTCGCTCTCCGGGAAGCGGTCGGTGAGCACCTTGATGCCGACCTTCGCTCCGTCGGGCAGCGACTGGATGTGCACGGCGAGCCCGATCGCGGTCAGAGACAACTCGCCGTGCTGGGCGAGGTGGTTGCCGACGATCGTGAAGCGGCTGGTGTGGACCGCGTTCATGTGGATCACACCGAAAGGGGTGACGCGTGCGGGTACACGGGACGAGGTGCGCGAGGGCGCGCTAACCTGCTGGGTATCCATCGGGAAGGGCCTAGCTTCCTTGGTGGTCAGGCCCTCGATCGGGATTGCACTCCCGGCCGGGGGCCGACGCATGTCTGTGGTTGTCGCGGCGAGCATATGCCCGCCAACCCGCCCGAAATCCAGCCCGATTGGCCAAGGTCACCCGTGAGGGTGACGGGCGTGGGGTGGGTTGGGTGGGTACTTTCCCTGGTTCTTTCTAACGTTCTTAAGAGCTTTTTGCGTCGTGCGGCAGCGCGTCGCGGACAGCCGGGTCGCAGGAATCCGCGACCCGGTGCGACCAGTCACGGTACGAGGTCGAGTTCGGCCCAAATGGTCTTACGGGGCACGGGTCCTGAGGCGACGCCCCAGCGGTCGGCGAGCGCTTCAACGATCAGCAGACCGCGCCCGGACTCGGAGTCGGCGGCCGGGGCGGCGGGGGTGCCGGGACCGGGCGGAAGGCGGTCGCCACGGGTGTCGGTGATCTCGATCCGCAGCCGCTTGTCGTCGTCCTGGACGGCGAGATCCAGCCTGAAGTCCCTGCCCGGTACGCGGCCGTGGACGGTGGCGTTGGTGGCCAGTTCGGCGACGATGTGCGCCGCCGACTCCGACGGCAGTCCCCAGGAGGCCAGTTGAGCCGTGGTCAACAGGCGGGCGAGCCGGGCTCCTCGGCGCGTGGGGGAGAGCAGCACGGTGAACTGCCGGGCAGGAGCGGAAGATTCGGTTCGGGTGATTTCCAGATTCACGTGACTCAGCGTGGCCCGTCCATGCTTACGCTGAACAGAGCGACGCGTGTACGGACAGTGACTGTCCAGGTGGCGTACGGCCCTGTCCATCCGGTACGACGTCGACACGGATGAAGGCGGGTGTCGTATGGCGGACGAGATCGGCACGGACGAGCCGGACCGGGACGTGGACCTGGATGACGACTCAGGAGCAGTGATCGCGGCGGTCGGCCGACAGGTCCGGCTCTGGCGCGAGGCGGCCGGGATGCGCGCGGCGGAGCTGGGTGCGGCGATCGGGTACGGCGAGAACCAGGTCTACAAGGTGGAGACCGGCAAGCGCATCCCGAAACCGGAGTTCCTGGACCGGGCGGACGAGGTCCTGAGCGCGGGCGGCAAGCTCGCCGCGATGAAGAAGGACGTGGCGGAGGCCAGATATCCCAAGAAGGTCCGGGACTTGGCGAAGCTGGAGGCGGACGCGGTCGAGCTCGGCGCGTATGCCAGTGCCGTGGTGCACGGGTTGCTGCAGACCGAGGAGTACGCCCGTGCGCTGTACGGGGGCCGGCGGCCCGCCTTCTCCGAGGACCAGGTCGAACGCCTGGTGGCTTCGCGGATGGCCCGGCAGTCGGTTTTCGAGCGGCAGCCCGCGCCCCTTCTGACGTTCGTCCAGGAAGAGGCGACGCTGAGGCGGCCGACCGGGGGCAGAATGGTGTTACGCCGACAGCTCGAACACCTGCTGGAAATCAGCGCGTTGAGGCACGTCGAGATCCAGGTCATGCCTACGGAGACGGAGGAGCACGCGGGTCTGGACGGCTCACACCAGGTGCTTAAGCTGAGCGACGGCACGGCTGTGGGGCACAACGAGGTCCAGCTCACCAGTCGTCTGATCAGCGACCCCAAGGAGGTTCAGATCCTTGAGATGCGGTACGGCCTGACCAGGTCGCAGGCGCTCACGCCGCGGTTGTCGCGGACCTTCATCGAGAAACTGGCGGGAGAGACATGAGTGTCAAGCCCTCGGCCGGAGACCCTTCCGGGCTGACGTGGTTCAAGAGCAGCTACAGCACAGCCGACGGCCCCGAGTGCGTCGAGGTCGCGGCGGCCGTCAGCACGGTGCACGTCCGCGACTCCAAGAACGTTCCAGGACCGCAGCTCTGCGTCACGCCCAACGCGTGGGCGGACTTCGTGACGTACGCGTCTGGGAGCTGACCTAAGAGCACTGGTGCCCCGAGCCCGGTTGATCCGGGTATCGGGCGCAGTGCTGTCAGAAGAAGCTGATCTGCTCCTCGTCAGCGGGCTTGGCTGTCCCTCCGTTGGCGAGTGACGGCGGACAGGGAAGGGCTCGCCGGGCTCCTCGCCCTCAGATCACCACGGCCGACTCGTAGTTGCCGGCATGCATCTGCGAGCAGAGGGCCCGGCAGCCTCCGAAGTGTTCGGCGAACTCGGGCTTGTTCTTCCATGCGTTGAGGGAGTCGACATCCCGCCACGCCGCAAACGACAGGAAGTGATCCGGGTCATTCAGATCATGGATGAGCCGAGCCGTCACGAAGCCCTCGTTCGCTTCCCTGGTCCAGGTCAGAAATCCGGTCCATCGCTCGACGAACTCCTCGGCCTTGCCCTCGGCGACATGCCAGCTCCCCGAGGCCCAGTACTTGGTCTCCTCAACCATGCGCGCACCCCTCGTTCCTTGATCGCGGTGCTCGTCAGCCTAGGGCCGGCCCCTCGGGTGCGCGATCGCAGCGCCGCCGGCCGGATGAGGCACGACAAAGGCTCCGGACCCGTGAGGTCCGGAGCCTTCGGCCGGGCCCGCTGCCCGGGTGCGTCAGCGGTCCGAGGTGACCGTGACCTTCTCGTCGTTCTTCAGCTGCTCGACGAGCTGCTTCACCTTGGCCTTGTCCCAGACCAGGTTGCCGCCCCTGCTGCCCGAGATCGGCATGTTCATCGACGTGCCGTCGCCGCCCGTGACGCCCTTCATCGCGAAGAACATCTGGCCCAGCGACCACAGGGACATGTCCTTGTCCACGATCAGCGTGTCCAGGCCCGCGCCCGCCGTCGGATAGAACTTGAACGGGTTGAGGATCGTGCCCGGCGTCGCCGTCTGGCTGGCCAGGGCCGCGAGGAACTTCTGCTGGTTCTTCGTACGGTCCAGGTCGCTGTTCGCGAAGGCGTACCGCGTCCGTACGAACGCCAGCGACTGCTCGCCGTCCAGCGTCTGCTTGCCCGCCTGGAAGTCCGCGCCCGAGTTCTTGTCCTTGAAGGCCTTCGGGATGTCGATCTCGACACCGCCGATCGCGTCCACGATGTTCGCGAAGCCCGCGAAGCCGATCTCGACGTAGTGGTCGATGTGCAGGCCGGTGTTGTGCTCGACGGTGCGGACCAGCAGCTCCGGTCCGTCCTCCGCGTAGGCCGCGTTCAGCTTGGTGTGGCGGCCCTTCGCCGGGAATACCTTGCCGGACTGGGAGCCCTTGAAGGAGGGGATCTCCACGTCCGAGTCGCGCGGCAGCGAGATCAGCGTCGGGCCGTTGGAGCCGTCGTGCAGGATCATCATCGAGTCGGTCCGCTTGCCCTCGGCCGAGCCCGTGTGGAGCTTCTTCTTCTCCTCGTCCGACATGCCCTCACGGCTGTCGGAGCCCACGATCAGATAGTTCGTGCCCTCGCCCCCGCCCGGGCGCTCGATGACCTTCGAGAGGTCGACCTCGCGCTTGAGCTTGGAGTCGGCCCAGAAGTACGTGCCTATGGACACCGCGAGCAGCAGGACGACCAGCGTCAGCGAACCGATCTTGAGCCGTCGGCGCCAGTCGGGGCCGGTGTGCGGCGGGTAGCCCTGCGGGGGTCCGCCGTTGCCGCCGCCATTGCCTCCGCCCTGGCCTCCGTAGACCTGGCCCGTGTTGTAGCCGCTGTCATAGGGGGTGTCGTAACCGTCGTCGTACCCCTGCGACTGCTGCTGCGGGACCGGTCGTCGCTGCACATGGCGCATCGCGCGAGCGCCTTCGGGCTGGGCGCCCTGGCTGCCGCGTCCGTATCCATCGGGCCATTCGTTCATGCGGACCAGTGTGCAGGCCGGGGCTTCCGCCTCACAGGGCGGGTGGGAAATAGGGCCAGGGCTGTTGCCAAGCTGATGCAAACTGGCCCGGCATATGGTGGAGGGCATGACAGATCTGGCCCAGCGCCCGGAATCAGAGATTCCGGGTAAGCCCACCTCGGCGTCCCGTACCACCTTGAGTCACATCATGACCGGCAGTGACACCAACCTTCTCGGCACGGTGCACGGCGGCGTGATCATGAAGCTGGTGGACGACGCGGCGGGCGCGGTCGCGGGCCGCCACTCGGGCGGGCCCGCGGTCACGGCCTCCATGGACGAGATGGTCTTCCTCGTGCCGGTACGCGTCGGCGATCTGGTTCATGTGAAGGCCCAGGTCAACTGGACCGGGCGGTCCTCGATGGAGGTCGGCGTGCGGGTGCTCGCCGAGCGCTGGAACGAGTCGACCCCCGCGACACAGGTCGGCAGCGCCTATCTCGTCTTCGCCGCAGTCGACGGGGACGGCAAGCCGCGCCCCGTACCGGCGGTGATTGCCGAGACCGAGCGGGACCAGCGGCGCTATCAGGAGGCGCAGATCCGGCGCACGCACCGGCTGGCGCGGCGCCGCGCGATCAAGGAGCTGCGCGAGAAGCGCGCGTCGGAGGGCCTGGAGGACTGACCGGGCCTGTGCGCCGGACCCCCGTGCCGGGCATGTGCGCCGGACCCCCGTGCCGGGCCTGTGCGCCGGACCCCCGCGCCGGGCCTGTGCGCCGGACCCCCGCGCCGGGTCTCTGCCGCGAACGCGCCTCCGACCCGGACCCCGCGCCGGGCCTCTGCCGCGAAGCGCGCGCCGGGCCTCCTCCCCCAACCCCGCGCCGGACATCACTTCGTGCAGGTTCGCCCGGTTACGGGCAGACCGCCTGGTCTCCCGTCACCGCGCCGAACTCGCCGTGGTGCTTTTCCTCCGCCCGGACCGGTGTCACGCCCTTGTAGTCCGTTCCGGCCGTCACCTTCAGCGTCGGGCCCTGGCCCCTCACCTTGAGCAGTTCGCAGCCCGGCAGAGCCGCCGCCAGCGACTTCGCCGAGCGGTCCCAGCGGGAGTCGTATCTCACATACGTGCGCCGCACCTCCGCGCCGGCCCGGTTCAGCGGCGTGCGCGTCGTGTTGAAGCCCGTGGCCCTCAGCGCATCGTCGAGCTTCCGCCCCATGCCGTCCGTCCGTGTCCCGTTGTAGACCTGCACCCGGATCTGCTGCGGCGGCACGTCGACCAACCTCGCCTTCGGCCCCGCCGGCCGGTGCGGCGCCAGCGGCTTGTCCTCGCGCATCATCTGGAAGAGCTTCTTCGACTTCGCCTCGTCCCACTTCACCGTGGAGCCGATGCCCTTGACGTGGTAGCCGCCGCGGACCGGCACGGTCGTGAACTCCGACGAGGCCGCCGTGAAGCCCCGCATCGCCCTGCCCAGAGCGAGCATCTCCTGCGGCCCGAAGCCCTCGTCGGCTCGCACGGAGCCGAGCATCATCGAGCTGACCCGACGGAACTTCGCCGGGTTCAGCAGCACCCCGCTGCTGGTCCCCTGATGGATGAGGGCAGCGAGGAAACGCTGCTGGCGCTGCATCCGGCCCAGGTCGGCCGCGCCGTCGACATAGCGCGAGCGCACGTACTGCAATGCCTGCCCGCCGTTCAGCCTGTGTGTGCCCGCCGCGAGATCAAGACCGGTGTACGTGTCCTTCATCGGCCGGGGCGTGCAGACCTCCACCCCACCGAGCGCGTCCACCGTCTTCATGAAGCTGGTGAAGTCGACCTCCAGATAGTGGTCGATCTTCACCCTGGTCATCTTCTCGACGGTCCGCACGGTCAGACCCGGCCCGCCTTCGGCGTAGGCCGCGTTCAGTTTCACCGCGTGCGCCCCGTGGCGCTTGCCTGTCGTCCGGTCGACGTGTGCGGGGATCTCCGTGTACGTGTCCCGGGGCAGGCTCACCACAGTCGCCCGCTGCCGCTCCCGCGAGATGTGGACCAGCATGATCGTGTCGGTGCAGCGGCAGGGCGCGCCGCCGAGCCGGTACTTCCGCTTCTCCTCCCGGGTGATCTTGTCGCGGCCGTCGGTGCCGACGAGCAGGAGATTCATGCCGTGGCCCGGCTCGGGCCGGTTCTTCATGTCCTTGAAGGGGTCCACCCTGGCGATACCGGTGTCCAGGCTGGTCACCACCGCGTGCCCGATGCCGCCAACCCCGAGCACCAGGACCGAGAGCGACGTCCCCACCCGCAAGCCCCAGCGCGGCCGCGCGAGGCGCCGTCCGGTCCTGGACTGGGCACTCGGCCGGGGACGGCGGGAGCGGGGCGGCGTTGGCACCGGGGGACACCTCCGCGAGCGACAGGGGGGAATCCCGCACACCGTAGGCCGATACGATCTGCGACCACCGGCACCGACCCGGCCGCCGCGCGTTCGTGTCCCCCGTTCGCGGTAACGTGGCGACCGATGAACGCCACACCCGCCGCCACGCCCCCTGTCTCCGTGATCATGCCGGTCCTCAATGAGGAGCGGCATCTGCGCAACTCCGTCCGTCACATCCTCGAGCAGGAGTACGACGGCGAGATGGAGGTGGTGATCGCGCTCGGGCCCTCGACGGACCGTACCGACGAGATCGCCGCCGAGCTCGTATCGGAGGACCCCAGGGTCCACACGGTGCCGAACCCGACCGGCCGCACCCCGGCCGCCCTGAACGCTGCCATCAAGGCATCGCGTCACCCGATCGTGGTGCGCGTCGACGGCCACGGCATGCTGTCGGCGAACTACATCGCCACCGCCGTGCGCCTCCTCGAAGAGACCGGCGCGCAGAACGTCGGCGGCATCATGCACGCCGAGGGCGAGAACGACTGGGAGCACGCCGTCGCCGCCGCGATGACGTCGAAGGTCGGCGTGGGCAATGCCTCCTTCCACACCGGCGGCGAGGCGGGCCCGGCCGAAACCGTGTATCTGGGTGTTTTCCGCCGCGAGGCGCTGGAGCAGCAGGGCGGCTACAACGAGGAGTTCATCCGCGCCCAGGACTGGGAGCTGAACTTCCGCATCCGTGAGGCGGGCGGCCTGATCTGGTTCTCGCCGGAGCTCAAGGTCCAGTACCGCCCGCGGCCTTCCGTCAAGGCGCTCGCCAAGCAGTACAAGGACTACGGCCGCTGGCGGCATGTCGTCGCCCGCTACCACCAGGGCTCCATCAATCTGCGCTACCTCGCGCCGCCGACCGCCCTGTGCGCGGTCGCCGCGGGCATCGTCGTCGGCGCGGCCCTCACACCCCTCGGCTTCGTCGTCCCGGCCGGCTACCTCGCGGGGATAACCGCCGGGTCCGTCCCCGCGGGCAAGGGCCTGCCGCTCAAGGCGCGCCTGCAGATCCCTGTGGCGCTCGCCACGATGCACATGTCGTGGGGATACGGCTTCCTGACCAGCCCGCGCGCGCTGGCGAAGAAGGTCATCGCCAGCCGCCGCCCGGCCGTGCGGACCGCTTCCGCCTGACACGGGTACGTATATGAGAGGGGCCCCGGGCGATCGCCCGGGGCCCCTCTCATGACGCGTACGAGCTACCAGGTGAAGCCGTCCTGCACCGGCATGCACGCCTTGTCGTTCTCACCGTTCAGAGGCTTCGCCGACGTCGGCGTCTTGTTGTCGTCCTTCGGCGCCGTCTTCGGGTAGGTGTCACCCTGCCGCCAGTCCGCGCCCACGATCAGCGTGATGCCGGTGACGTCCGTCGACTTCTTCACCGAAGTCAGCGGAATCCCGAGGGACTTGGCGATCGCCTGGGCATCGCCCTCGAGTTCGGCGTTGGAGTACCGGATGACCGTGTTCGCCTGCGGATTGGTCGAGGCGTCGGCCTGGGCCCGGGTGAAGCCCTTGTCCGCCAGGATCCCGGCCACCGCCGTCGCCCGGCCCTTCTCGGCGAACCGGCCGTCGGCCGATGTGCCGTTCTGCACCATCACCGCGATCTCTCCGGGCGCCGCGGCCGCGTCCTTGGAGGCGGCCGGGGCGGTGGTCGGCTTCTTCTTCGTCGGCGCCTTGCCGTCCAGCGGAATGTCCTCGCGGACCAGCCGGAACAGTTGCTCGGCGTCGCCCGGCTGGGGCTCGACCTTGCCGCTGAAGCCCGGCCGCTGGGAGTAGAAGTTCGGCATGGTCGTCATGGTGATCCGGCCGGTCGGGACGCTCTTGAGCTCCTCGCCCAGGTCATAGAGCTCCTTGACCGAGCCGATGCCCTTGTCGACGGTGAGCGCGCCGATCGCGGCCTCGGCGAGGTTGCGCAGCTTGGCCGGGTCGGTGAGCTTGGTGTTCCTGCGCAGCTCACGGACCATCGAGTTCATGTACATGTGCTGCGCACGGGTGCGGGCGAGGTCGGTGCCGTCGTCGAAGCCGTACCGCGTACGCAGCCACTGCAGGGCCTGTTCGCCCTTGACCGGGTGGGTGCCCGCCTCCAGCTTGAGGCCCGAGCCCTGGCCCTGGCGGTTGCGCGAGTAGACGTTCTTCTCGACACAGACCGGAACGCCGCCGATGGCGTCGGCCATGGAGACCACACCGGCGAAGTCGATCATCATGAAGTGGTCGATGGTGATGCCGGTGAGTTCGTACCAGGTGGCCACCGTGCAGCCGGGCCCGCCGCGGCCGAGTGACTCATTGGTCAGCGTCCATCCGGTCGCGGCGAAGGTCTTGCCGGTGTCCGGGTCCTTGCACTCGGGGATCTTGACCACGGTGTCCCGCGGCATGCTGATCACCGAGATGTTGCTGCGGTCCGCCGAGAGGTGCAGCAGCATCTGCACATCCGCGAGCGGTGTCCCGCCGAAGGTGTCCTTGGCGCCGCCGAGTTCCTGGTTCTTCTTGGAGTCCCGCGCGTCCGAGCCGATCAGCAGGATGTTCAACGGCGTCTGGCCCGCCGCGTTCGCCTGGTGCTCGCGCATCTTGTCGCCGAGCGTCAGATCGTCCTTCTTGAGCTTGCTGTTGAGGTGTTCGTAATAGAGGTATCCGGCGCCGGCCGTGCCAAGTATCAGCAGCGACAGCACGGACGCGACCCAGCGCAGTACGCGGCGCTTGCCGCGTTTCCCGCGGCGCGGGCCGCCGAGCCGGTGACCCGAGCCCGGATCGTCGCCGGAGTCCTCCGCGGTCGCGGTGTCCCCGGCCTCGGCGTCCTGCTCGTCGGACCGGGCCTGACGGCCGATCCGGGCGCGGCGGCCCTTGCCGGCCCCGCCCCGCTCTCCGTACAGGCTGTCGTCCCAGCCCAGGTCACGGGCGTGCGGGACGCGCTCCCGCGTCCCCTCCCCCTGCACGCTTTTCTGTCCCACCCCGGGTCCCCCCTGTCGTTCAGGCTCGCCGCATGACCCGGTGTTCCGGGGTCACTTGGCGCACACCTGTTTGTCCGCTTCGACCTTCTGCACACCCTCCGGCGCTTTCGCCGGACCGGTGAGGGGCACCCCTGCCCCCTTGAAATCGGCGCCGAGGGTCAGGGTCATGGCCTCAAGACCCACGGCGTTCTTCGTGCCCGGCTTCAGCGCCGTGGCGGGCAGACCCATCAGGTCCGCGAGTTTGCGGGCCTGGTCGGCCTGGTTCGGCGCGTACACCAGCGTCGTCGTGGCGAGCTTCTGCGGGGCGTTGCCCTCATTGCTCGACTTCAGTACGCCTTCCTCGTTCTGCAGCCAGGTCAGTGTGGCCAGCGCCGCCCCTTGTGTGTCGCTGCCGTTGAAGACCGCGACGCGGACCTTGGACGCCTGTGCCCTCGGCCCCTTGAGCAGATTCGCCTGCTGGTTCTTGGCGTCCTGCTCCTTCTGCTTCACCTCGGTGAGCGAGGTGTCGTTCTGGATCATCGAGAACAGCGGCTTGGCCTTGCTCTCGTTGAGCAGCACGGTGGCGCCGTCGGTGTTGTCGACCACCGGCACCGTAGCGAAGGTGATGTTCTTCGGGTTGACCTTCTTGAGCTCCAGACCGAGATCGCGGAGCCGGGAGATCTTGCCTATCCCGGTGTCGACGGTGAGCGCCTTGGTCGCGGCCTCGGCCAGGTCCCACATCTTGGTGGGGCTGGAGAGGGTGTCGCTCGACTTCATCTTCCGGATCAGCGAACTCAGGAACTGCTGCTGGATCTCGATCCGGCTGAGGTCGCCGCCGAAGCCCACCGAGTGACGCGTGCGCACGAACGCCAGCGCCTGCTCACCCTCGACGACGTGCTTGCCCGCCGGGAGGTTGAGCTTGGAGTCCTTGTCCTTGATGTCCTTGGCGAGGCAGACCTCGACACCGCCGACCGCCGAGGTCATCGTCTTGACCGCGTTGAAGTCGGCCATCATGAAGTGGTCGACGGTGACGCCGGTGAGCGCCTTGACCGTACGCATGGTGCAGCCCGGGTCGCGGCCCTCCTGGCCGAGGCTCTCGTTGAACCGCGTCTTGGTCGTGCCGCCTATGACCTTGGTGCCCTCGGTCGTCTTGGTCTGGCAGTCCGGGATGTCGGTGATCAGGTCACGGGGGATGGACAGCGCGGTCGCGTTCGTCCGGTCCTTGGAGACATGGAAGAGGATCGTGGTGTCGGCGTGCCCGACGCTGTTCTTGTCGCCGTAGCCGTCATTGCCCGCGCCGGAGCGCTTGTCCGTGCCGATGATCAGGATGTTGACGGCCTGGTCCTTCTTGAAGCCGTCGCTGCCCGCGCCCGTGACATCGACCGTGTTCAGGTTCGAGTCGAAGTGCCGGTAGACGAGATACGTGCCGACGGCTCCGGCGACCACGACGAAGGCCATCACGCCGCCCGTCCACAGCAGCGCCTTCTTCTTGCGCGACTTGGGCTGCTTGCGCTTGCGGCGGCCGACGGTGGGGGGATTCGTACCGCCCGAGGCATTGCCCGTACGGCGCGAGCGCTGACCGGGTACGTCCCGGCCCGGCGTCGCTGTCCCGCGATCGTCCTGGGGGCTTCTCGGGGCCGGGGTCCTCGCACCGGCGCGCCTTGATCCGCCGCCGCCCGAACCGGCGCTTCTCGACGGGGACGACTGCGGTGCGGATTGGTCCAGTCGCAATTCGTAATTGCCGGTGTGCGGGTTAAGTACCCACTGGTCGGCGGGGTCGATCTCGTCCGCCCGTCCACGGCTTTGCGCATCCACGGTTGCTTGAGTCCTCCGTCGGTGCCACGCGAGGCGCCTCCCCCGAAGGGCGCTCGGTCTTTCGATCCAGCAGTGCGCGACCCGAGGTCGGAAGCACCGGATCGCGTCACACTATCCGCCCAGTTCAACGGGAAGCGACGTCCGTGACAAATTCCACGTCCCTTACAACCGGGCAATCCGCCCAATCTTCATGGACTTCCGACACCGGCTTGGTCATCGCTTTACTCACACATGCCCACGGCGGCGTTCGTCCCGGAGAATGTCGGCGCCGGAGTCGGGCTCGCGGAACCGGTGCCGTCGGGCTTCTCGTCGGCCGGTGTTTCCGCGTTTTTGTCCTCCGCTTTTTTGTTCTTCTTGTCCTTGTCCGGGACGACGCGGACGAGCCTGTCCTCGCGCAGCCGCTTGAAAAGCTCGCCCGCCTCCGGCTCGACCAGTTCGTCACGGTTCGGGTCGGCGGAGTACGGCTGGCGTGGAACCGTAAGGAATTGCACCTTTTCGGTCGGTACGTTGCGAATTGAGCGGGTCAGGTCGTACAGATCCCTCAGCGAGTCCAGCCCCGGGTCCGTCGTCAGCGACTTCGTCGCCGCGTCGAGCACCGGGTAGAGCCGGATCGGATTGAGCAGTACGCCATTGCTCTGCACCTTCTTGACCAGCGCGCCGAGAAACTGCTGCTGGCGTTCCATACGTTCGGTGTCACTGCCGTTGCCGATGGACTTGCGGGCGCGTACGAAACCGAGGGCCTGCTCGCCGTTCAGCTTCTGCTTGCCCGCGCGCAGCCTCAGATGCGCGTCGGTGTCGTCGATCGGCTCCTTGAGACAGACCTCGACGCCGTGCACCGCGTCGACCATGGCCTTGAAGCCCCGGAAGTCCACCACCATGTGGTGATCGATCCGGATGCCGGTGAACCCCTCGACGGTACGGATGGTGCAGGCGGCGCCGCCGAACTCGAACGCCCAGTTGAACTGCGCGAACTGAGGCTTTGTGCGGGTGCCGTCGGGCTTGCGGCAGCTGGGGATGTCGACCATGAGATCGCGCGGGACGGACATCGCCGTCGCGCTCTGCCGGTCCGCGGCGACGTGCAGCAGGATCGTGGTGTCGGAGCGCTGGCTGCCGCCGTCGTCGCGGCCGTACTTGCTGTTGCCCGCGCCGGAGCGGGTGTCCGAGCCGAGGAGAAGGATGTTCTGCGCCTCCAGCGAGACGGGCCTGGGGCGTTCCTTCTCGTACGTCTGCAGCTCGGCGGCCGCGGTGGTGTCCGTGGTGATGTTGGCGTCGAGCTTGCGGTAGAACCACCAGCCGACGCCGGCCGCGGCGAGAACGACGACGGAGGTGCCGAGGGCGGCCCAACGGAGCCAGTGGCGCTTGTGCTTGGGGGTTTCGGCGTCGGCGTCCGTACCGCCGTCGGCACCGTCACCGGGGTCGGCGTCCGTACCGGCGTCCGAGTCCGCACCGCTGTCGGCGCCCGCGCCGGTGTCCGTTGCGTCCCCTTCCGTACCGGCGTCCGTTCCCGGTTCCGTGCCCGGCTCCGTATCGGGGGCGGATCCACTGGCCTCCCCGCCCGCGTCCTTGCCGGCTTCGCCGGCCCCGGCCGGGCCGTCCGGTTCGGAGGGCGTGCCAGCAGTGTCCGTCACGTCTGCGTCCATCCTTCATGGCGTCGGCGGCGCGCTAGGTCGCCGATCGCAGGACTAGACGGCAGAACCTCGCGCGTGGTTGTGCGTTGAAGCACGCGTATCGCCGATCATCCACCGGAGGTGACGCAGGATCCCGGGGGCTCGGCCCGGGTGTGCGCCACACGGGTGGACCTCAGAGGGTTGTCATACAGCGGTGGTGGTGACGCGCTCGTCCGCGATCCTCTTTTCGAGGCCCTCTTGGGGCAGTTTGCCGAGGTTTCGGCACAGCACCACGGACCCGCCGGCGGCGAGCGGTGCGTACAGCCCGGCGGACAGCCCCTGCCAGGTG
Organism: Streptomyces sp. NBC_01481; assembly: GCF_026339995.1. Taxonomy (GTDB): domain Bacteria; phylum Actinomycetota; class Actinomycetes; order Streptomycetales; family Streptomycetaceae; genus Streptomyces. The sequence continues at coordinate 293,367 of NZ_JAPEPT010000001.1, forward strand.
CCGTACGAGCGCCCGGTCAGCAAGCGCGAGCCGGGCCCGAGGCCCAGCTCGGCCGCGTCCGTACGAGCCCGCTCGACCAGGTCCGCGCCGCTCAGTTCCGTATCGCCGACGACGAGCGCGGGCGCGGCCGGGTCCACCGGCGCGTACGGCGCGAAGCGGTCGCCCTGCCCGGGCACCTCCACCGCGTAGTCGGCGAAGCCCGCCGGGGGCTGCGGGAAACGTCCGCCCAGCGGGCGCAGCGCGAGCGCCACCCGCTCGCCGGAGCAGGCGCGGGCCTCCTCCAGGGTGTCGGGACCGCTGACGACGAGATCCGCGTCGGCCGGATCGCCGCCCACCTCGACGCATACGCCGACCGACGAACAGGCGAGCAGCCAGACCGCGCTCTGCCAGTGCGCGGGAAGCAGCAGCGCGAGCCGGTCGCCGGGCGCGGCGGCGAGGTCGCCCTGGAGCAGATTCGCGGTCTTTGCCACCCAATTGGCGAAGGTGGCCACGGACAATTCGACACGCTCACCGGTGGCGTCGTCGTAGAAAGTGACCAAGGGGCGTGCCGGGTCCGCGGCGAGCGCGGATCGCAGCAGGTCGGCGGGGGTACGGTCGCTGGCGTTCACCCGCGCAAGGGTACGCGGCGGGGGCGGGACCGTGGCGCCGTAAGGGTGGCGGGGTCCACCGGTCGGACGGATGGGCCGCCGGTTTCCCGAAAGGCGGAGTGGGCGGCCCCGGCTCAGGATCGATTTCATGCGTGGATTCCTGGCTTCTTCGATCGGCGTCACGTGCTCAGCCGCACTGGTGCTTCCCCTCTGGCTGTCCTCCGGAACGGTGGCCGCTGCGCCACCGTCGCCGGATCTGCCCGGCTCCACCCAGTCGTTGCCACTGGCGGCGATGAGGGCATCGGACCGGTCTCTCGGCCCGGTGGTGGAACAGGGATTGACCCAGCGTGACGTCAGACCCTTCTCCCTCCTGGGTGTCGTCTGGGACGACGCGAACGCCGAGCTGCACGGCACGGTCCAGGTCCGCACGCGGGCCGTGGGTTCCGGCCAGTGGTCGGGCTGGCTGGACGTGGAGACCCACAACGACGACCACGGCGCGGATCCCGACAGCGAGGAGCGCGGCTCGGGGAAGGTGCGCGGTTCAACGGCTCCGCTGTGGGTGGGGGAGTCGGACGGCGTGGCGGTACGCGTTCGGGTGGAGCCGTCCGAACCGGCCCGGCTGCCCGAGGGGCTGCGCCTCGAACTCGTGGACCCGGGCAAGGTACCGGCGCCGGAGCAACCGGCCCCGGAGCAACCGGCGGCGGAGGAGCGCGCGGCGGAGGAGCCCGCGGACCCGGTGGGCTTCGGGCCCGTACCGGGAATGCCCTTCCGCGCGGCCGCGGACGTACCGGAGACGGCACCGGACGAACTCCCGGCCCTCTCTCAGGAAGAGACGGAGGCCGAGGCGGGCTTGGAGCAGGTAGTGGGAGCGAAGCCGTACATCGGACCGCGCCCCGCCATCATCACGCGCAAGGGATGGGGCGCCGACGAGTCGCTGCGTGAGCCGGACTTCGTCTACACGAACACGGTCAAAGCGGCATTTGTGCACCACACCGCGACCGGCAACAGCTACACCTGCGCGGAGGCGCCCTCCGTCCTTCGCGGTATCTACCGCTACCACGTAGTGAGCAGCGGCTGGCGGGACATCGGCTACAACTTCGCCGTCGACAAGTGCGGAAACATCTACGAAGGACGGGCGGGAGGCGTGGCCAAGGCCGTCCTCGGCGCACACACCCTCGGTTTCAACACCGACAGCATGGGAATCGCCGTGCTCGGCACGTACAGTTCCTCCACTCCGCCGGCGGCCGCGGTCACCGCAGTCGCCAAACTGACGGCCTGGAAGCTCGGGTTGTTCGGAGGCAATCCGCTCGGCAAGGTGCTGCTGACGTCCGGGGGGAGCGGCAAGTACGAGAAGGGCGCGAAGGTCACCTTCAACGTCATTTCCGGGCACCGGGACGGATTCCTGACGGAGTGCCCCGGAGCCCAGCTCTACGGCAAGCTCGGCGCTGCGCGGAGCGCCTCGGCCGCGTACCAGGGCCGCTGACGGGAGTGCGCCACACCAACTGCATACACTGCCGGTCTCCAACGATTGACCATGCCGGCCCCAGCAGGAAGCAGAGACGACAAGGTGACAGAAGCGATCCTCCTGGTCGGCGGCAAAGGCACCCGGCTGCGTCCGCTCACCGTCAACACTCCCAAGCCGATGGTCCCGGCGGCGGGCGTACCGTTCCTGACGCACCAACTGGCGCGGGCAAGGGCGGCGGGGGTCGAGCACATCGTGCTGGCGACGTCGTATCTGGCGGAGGTCTTCGAGCCGTACTTCGGCGACGGCTCGGCGCTCGGGCTCCACCTGGAGTACGTCACCGAGGAGGAACCGCTCGGCACGGGCGGGGCGATCCGCAATGTCGCCTCCCGGCTGCGGTCGGGCCCCGACGAGCCGGTGCTGATCTTCAACGGCGACATCCTGACGGGCCTGGACATCGAGGCACTGGTCGCCACGCACCGGTCATCCGGCGCGGACGTCTCGCTGCACCTGACGCGGGTCGAGGACCCGCGGGCGTTCGGTCTGGTCCCGACGGACGCGGACGGGCGCGTCCTTGCCTTCCTGGAAAAGCCCCAGACGCCCGAGGAGATCGTCACCGACCAGATCAACGCGGGGGCGTACGTCTTCCGCCGCTCCGTCATCGACACGATCCCGGTCGGCCGACCCGTCTCCGTGGAACGCGAGACCTTCCCCGACCTGCTCTCCTCCGGAGCGCACCTGCAGGGCATGGTGGACTCCACCTACTGGCTCGACCTCGGAACCCCCCAGGCCTTCGTCCGCGGCTCGGCGGACCTGGTGATGGGCCGCGCCCCGTCCCCGGCGGTCCAGGGCCGCTGCGGCGACCGCCTGGTCCTGCCGACGGCCACGGTGGCCCCCGACGCGAAACTGACGGGCGGCACGGTCATCGGCGCGAACGCGGTGATCGCCGAGGGCGCCCGTATCGACGGCAGCGCGGTCCTCGACGGCGCGATCGTGGAGGAGGGCGCGGTCGTCACCGCCTCCCTGATCGGCGCGGGCGCGCGCATCGGCGCCCGTACGGTCCTGTCGGACGTGGTCATCGGCGACGGCGCGGTGGTCGGCCCGGACAACGAACTCCGCGACGGCGCGAGGGTGTGGTGCGGCGCGGTCCTCCCGGCGTCGTCGGTCCGCTTCTCCTCGGACAAGTAGTCGCAGCGCCGCGGGCGACCGGCCCGTACGCTCATACACCGTGGCAGGACGCTTCGCACCGAACCGACCCACCCGCACGACCGTGCGCGGCGGTCACACCCCCCTGCCCCAAGGCGTCCCGCGCCAGGTCACCGCCTCCCGCACCCGCCGCTGGACACCCCCCGGCCCCCTTGACCTGGGTCTCGTCCTCGGGCCCCTGCGTCGCGGTCCCGCCGATCCCACCTTCCGTACGTCCCCCGACGGCTCCGTCTGGCGCGCCAGCCGTACGCCCGCCGGGCCCGGCACGCTCAGGGTCGCGCTGCGGGCGGACAGCGGCACCGCCGAGGCCGAGGCATGGGGACCCGGCGCGGAGTGGCTGCTCGACCAGCTGCCCGCGATGCTCGGCGAAGGGGACGATCCCGCCGCCTTCACCCCCCGCCACCGCCTCGTCGCCGTGTCCCAGCACCGCCGCCCGGGCCTGCGGCTGACCCGTACCTCGCTCGTTCTGGAAGCCCTGATCCCGTCGATCCTGGAGCAGAAGGTCACGACGGACGAGGCGTACCGGGCCTGGCGGCTGCTCGTCCGCAAGCACGGCGAGCCCGCTCCGGGCCCGGACGACCGGCTGCATGTCATGCCGGACCCCCGCACCTGGGCGCTGATCCCGTCCTGGGAGTGGCACCGCGCGGGCGTCGACAACAAGCGCGCCTCCACGATCCTGCGCGCCGTCCGCGTCGCCCGCCGACTGGAGGAGGCCGCGGCGATGGAGCCCCAACAGGCCCAGGAACGGCTGGAGTTGATCCCCGGCATCGGCCCCTGGACCTCCGCTGAAACCATCCAGCGCAGCAACGGCGCCCCCGACGCGGTGACCGTCGGCGATCTGCACCTGCCGGGCATCGTCGGCTACGCGCTCGCGGGCGACCGCCACGCCGACGACGCGGCGATGCTCGAACTCCTGGCCCCTTATGCGGGCCAGCGCCACCGCGCCGCCCGCCTGATCCTCCTGAGCGGCCGCACCCCGGCCCGCCGCACCCCGAAGATGCCCCGCGGCGACATCGCGAGCCTGTAGAAGGCCGCCGGATGTGTGTACCGCCTGGTCGAGGACGAGGGCGGAGCTCTACGCACAGCACGTTCATGACGGACGCTCAGGAGAAACTCAGCGCACCTCGATGAAGTCCCCCGCGTCCCGCACCGGCCGCTCCTTCGCCGGTGCGGCCGCGTGTCCCACCGCCACCGCCCCCATCGGGTCCCACCCCTCCGGAAGCCCCAGCACGTCCCGTACGACCTCGCGGCAGAACATCGTCGACGACACCCACGCCGAGCCGAGCCGCTCGCCCGCCAGCGCCACCAGGAAGTTCTGGACCCCCGCGCCGGCCGCGACCACGAACATCTCGCGTTCGGCGGCGTCCCTGCGTTCGTCGCCGTAGTGGTGCGAGCCGTCCATCACCAGGCACGGCACCACCAGATACGGCGCGCGTCGCAGCACCTCGCCGCGGCGGACCCGCTTCGCGATGGACTCCTCAGACTTGCCGTCACGCCGCAGGTCTGCGATCCACGCGTCCCGCATCGCGTCGAGCAACTCCGTGCGCGCCGAGGCAGATTCGAGCAGGACGAAGCGCCAGGGCGTCGTGTGGTGCGGCGCGGGTGCCGTGACGGCCGCGGCGACGGCCCGCCGGACCGCGCCCCCGTCCACCGGCTCGTCGGTGAACTCGCGGACTGTACGCCGCAGGGTCACCGCCTCCCGTACCGCCTCGGACGTCCCGAGCCGGAACATGTCGTCCGCGGCAACTCGCACCATCGCGCGTGCGCCGTCCTCGCCGCCCACCAGATGGGCCAGGCCCCTCACCACAGCGACCGGCAGCCCCTCCGCCTTGCCCTTGACCAGGTCGCCCGCCGCGGCCAGTTCGTCCGCGGTGGCGACGACGGTCGCGTTCAGCGGATTGCCGTGCGCGTCGCTGCCGCCGCGCAGATCGTCCAGGACCCGCACGCCCGCCGCGCCGATCGCGACATCGGTCAGACCGTTGCGCCAGGGCCGCCCGAACGTGTCCGTGACGATCACGCCGACGTCCACGCCGAGCGTCTCCCGCAGCCCCCCGCGGATCGCCCGCGCCGACGCGTCGGGATCGGCGGGCAGCAACAGCACGGTCCCGGCAGGGGTGTTGGAGGCATCGACCCCGGCCGCGGCCATTACCAGGCCCTGCCGGTTCTCGACGATGCGAAGGGTGCCGCGGCGCGCCACCACCCGTACCGTCTCCGCGTCGATGGCGGACTCGCGGTCGTCCGCCGCGACGACCCGCCCCTCCGCCTTGCTCACGATCTTGGACGTGACCAGCAGGACATCGCCGTCCACGAGACCCGGCTCGGTCGCGGAGATCAGCTTGGCGAGGTCGTCGCCCGGCCGTACCTCGCCGAGACCGGGCAGCGCCCAGACGCGGTACGACGGCGAGCTCACGCCCGTACCTCCTCGGCGAGCGCCAGCGCCTGGCGCGCCATCTCGGCGGCCGCGTCCGTGTCCGTCATCAGCAGCGGCACGGCCCGGCAGCGGATCCCCGCCTCCTCGACCTCCGCCACCGCGCCCGCGTCGACGGTGTCGACGAGCCAGCCGTCGAGCAGTCCGGAGCCGTAGTGCCGGGCGACGGCCGCGGCGGTCGCCTCGACGCCCACCGCGGCGAGCACCTTGTCGGCCATCCCGCGCACGGGCGCGTCCCCGACGATGGGGGACAGGCCCACCACCGGAACGCCCGCCTCGGCGATGGCCTCGCGGATCCCCGGCACCGCCAGGATCGTGCCGACGCTGACGACGGGGTTGGACGGCGGGAAGACGATGACGTCGGCCGCGGCGATCGCCTCGAGCACGCCCGGCGCGGGCTTCGCCTGGTCCGCGCCGACGGGCACGACCGCCTCCGCGGCCACGGACGCCCGCAGCTTCACCCAGTACTCCTGGAAGTGGATGACCTTCTTCTCGCCGTCCACCTCGACGGCGACATGCGTCTCGACGCGGTCGTCGGACATCGGCAGCAGCCGCACGCCCGGATTCCAGCGGGCGCACAGCGCCTCGGTGACGGCGCTGAGCGGATAGCCCGCGGCGAGCATCTGCGTACGGACGATGTGCGTGGCGAAGTCACGGTCGCCGAGACCGAACCACTCGGGGCCCACGCCGTACGCCGCGAGCTCCTCCTTGACCCGGAAGCTCTCGTCCGTACGCCCCCAGCCCTGCTCTTCGTTGATGCCACCGCCGAGGGTGTACATCACGGTGTCGAGGTCGGGGCAGACCTTCAGCCCGAACAGATGGATGTCGTCACCGGTGTTGCCGATCACCGTGACGTCCGCCTCGGGCGCGGCCTGCTTCAGACCGCGGAGGAAACGGGCGCCGCCGATGCCGCCGGCCAGAACCACAATGCGCATGGACAGCAGTTTGTCAGGCGGGTACGGCATCCCGGTCGGCCGGGGAGCACTGGGAGCCGTGCATCGGCATATCGGTCAGGCCCGGGTAGTAGACGTGCAGGCTGACGGCAGGCTCGAGCGAGTCATTGACCACCTCGTGCACATATCCGGGCGCGAACACCCGCTGCGCGCCCGCGGCCAGCGGGCGGGACGTCTGCTCGGTGTGCTCGGTGAGCTCGCCGTCGAGGACGGTCAGCACGCCGGAGGACGGGCCGTGGTCGTGCAGTCCGCTGCCCTGACCGGGGACCCAGGACAGCAGCCACACCTCGTAGCCGGGGCCGGTACGCAGCCGGTGGTACCAGCGGGTCGTGGTGTCGTACTCGACGAGATGGGCCCACTGCGCGCGGTCGTCGGCGATGGAGCGGGCAAGACCGACGAAGTCGGCGACGGTGGCCGGGTGCTCCCGGGCGGGCTGGAGAAGGTGCTGTACGGCGAGGATGTCGCCGGCGATCTGGAGGTCGCTGTCGCTGTTCATGGGTGCGGTGGTTCCTCGGCAGAGAAGTGCAGGGGGTCGCAGGACATGCGGGCTGAGCTACATGCGGAGAAGAAGCCGGAGCGCTACGGGCGCATCAACAGCTGGAACAGCAACAGCGGGCCTGGACAGCGCTGCGGAACCCACGGAGCGGGGTCGCGAGGTGCGCTGAGGTTGCTGGCATGGGATCAAAGGTGACGTGTGGGTTCTTTGCTTGTCAACCCAATGCCCGATTTGGTGGCAATGTTTCACCTCATCCGGTTACTCCGCCCGGAGAAAGGTTTGTGCACTCGCGACCCGGGAGACATGGCGCAGCAACCGCGCTCGCAAACACCACTACGGGTCCCGTGATCGGACTGTGATCCGGATCGCTTAAATGGCTGGATCGCAACATGATCGAACCCTGTGGCGTCCTCTCCCGTGAGAGGGGGTCGCGGGCAGGCGCCGCCGGCAAGTGCCAGGTTTTTGGTGATTTGCACACTTTCCGCATAGCTTTGGTTCCGCAGAGTGAATACCGGGCCCAATAGCAGATCTCGGCTTGACTGGCCCGGAGCACCGCACTTGTAATTTCACTCGTGTCGTTCGGCCGAAATCGATAACGGCAACACCACGGGGACGCAAAAACAGACGAGGGGCGCACATGACCGAGCTGTTCGAACAACTGCTGGTCGAGGACGCGGACGAGGAACTCGGCTGGCAGGAGCGCGCGTTGTGCGCCCAGACCGATCCCGAGTCCTTCTTCCCCGAGAAGGGCGGCTCCACCCGCGAGGCCAAGAAGGTCTGCCTCGCCTGCGAGGTCCGCTCCGAATGCCTCGAGTACGCCCTCGCCAACGACGAGCGATTCGGTATCTGGGGCGGCCTGTCCGAGCGTGAACGCCGCCGGCTCAAGAAGGCCGCCGTCTGAACACCGCGCGGATACCCGAGACCGAGACCAACGCCCAGACCTCCACCGAAGCCCGACAGAACACCACAAGTCAGTACGTAAACCACGGTCCGCCGACTGCGCAGTCTCAGCAGTCGGCGGACCGCTCTGTCCCACCCGTCGCCCGACCACCACCCCCCACCGAGGCGCTTCGCGCCACAGCGCTTTTTCATACCGTTAGTGTGGGGCCCCGTCCGAGACGCTCCAACGCCCCTACGGGGCGACCCCCCGGCCGGAGGGCCCGTACCTCAATGTCCGCCACCACAGCCGCGTTCGCACCAGAGCATCCGCCAGAGTTCCCGCGGCATGTCGTCACCGCCGTGCTCGTCTCCCACGACGGCGCGCGCTGGCTTCCCGACGCCCTCGCCGGACTCATCGGCCAGGAACGCCCCGTACAGAACGTCATCGCCGCCGACACCGGCAGCGCCGACGACTCCGCGCGGCTGATCACCGAGGCACTCGGCGCCGAACGCGTACTGCACCTGGCACGCCGCACCGGATTCGGCACCGCCGTCGAGGAAGCCGCCCGCACCGCGGGCGTCCTCACCCCCGACGACCTGCCCTACCTGAAGCGGCCCAGCGGTTGGGACCCCGTCAGCAGGACCTGGCGCGACGACGCGTACGACATGCCCGAACTCCCCTACGGGGAACCCGTCCAGTGGCTGTGGCTGCTCCACGACGACTGCGCGCCGGCCCCCGACGCCCTGGCCGAACTCCTGCGCGTGGCCGACTCCGACGAACACGCCGCGATCATCGGCCCCAAACTCCGCGGCTGGTACGACCGCAAGCAACTGCTCGAAGCAGGCGTCTCCATCGCCAACAGCGGACGCCGCTGGACCGGACTCGACCGCCGCGAGCAGGACCAGGGACAGCACGACCAGATCCGCACCGTCCTGTCCGTCTCCTCCGCCGGCATGCTCATCCGCCGCGACGTCTTCGAACAGCTCGGCGGCTTCGACCGGCGACTGCCCCTCATGCGCGACGACGTCGACCTGTGCTGGCGCGCCCACGCCGCCGGTCACCGCGTCCTCATCGCACCCGACGCCGTCATGCGGCACGCCGAAGCCGCCGCCCGCGAGCGACGGACCGTCGACTGCGCGGGCCGCTCCGTCGCCAGCCCGCACCGCGTCGACAAGGCCGGCGCCGTCTACACCCTGCTGACGAACGCACGCACCGTCGCCCTCCCCTATGTCCTGCTGCGCATCGTCTTCGGCACCCTGCTGCGCACCCTCGCCTACCTCGTCGGCAAGGTGCCCGGCCAGGCCGTCGACGAGGTCATGGGACTCTTCGGCACCCTGCTGCGGCCCGAACGGATCATCGCCGGACGCCGCAGAAGAGCCAGGCAGGGCGGTTCGGTGGAAGCAGGCGAACTGCGCCCCCTCTTCCCGCCGCCCGGCGCGACCGTCCGCGCCACCGTCGAACAGGTCGCCGGCCACCTCGGCGGCGGCTCCGACGCCGACTCCGGCGGCTCACGCCACGGCGCCGTCGAATCAGGACCCGGCGGCGACGACGCCGACTTCCTGGAGATCGAGCAGTTCGCGCGCCTGAAGAAGATCGCCCGCAAGCCCGCTCCTGTCCTCTTCGCCCTGTTGCTGCTCGTCTCCGTCATCGCCTGCCGCGACCTGTTCGGGGGCGGATCTCTCGCGGGCGGCGCCCTGCTGCCCGCGCCCTCCGATGTCTCCGACCTCTGGTCCCGCTACGCGGACAACTGGCACCCCCTCGGCACCGGCGGCACCCAGACCGCGCCCCCCTACCTCGCGGTGCTCGCGGCCCTGTCCACCCTCTTCCTCGGCTCCACGGGCTTCGCCCTGACCGTGCTGCTCGTCTGCTCGGTCCCGCTCGCCGGACTCAGCGCGTACTTCGCCTCGCGCCCCATCGTCGAATCCCGGCTGCTGCGGGCCTGGGCGAGCATCGCGTATGCCTTCCTGCCCGCCGCCACCGGCGCACTGGCGACCGGACGCGTGGGCACCGCGGTCCTCGCGATCCTGCTGCCGCTCATCGCCCGCGCGGGCGTCGCGGCCCACGGACTGCGCATCAGCGGCAGCGGGCGCGGCAGCTGGCGCGCCACCTGGGCCTACGCGCTCCTGCTCACCCTCGCGATGGCGTTCACCCCCATCGTGTGGACGCTCGCGCTCGTCCTGGGCATCGCCGTACTCGTACTGCGCCGCGACGACATCACGGCGTACGGGCTGCGCTTCCTCGCCGCCGTCGGCACCCCGCTGCTCGTCCTGGCGCCCTGGTCGCTCACCCTGCTGACAGGGCCGTCGGCCTTCCTCCGCGAAGCGGGGCTCGAATTCGGCACCGGATCGGCCTCCGCCCTCGACCTTCTCGGCATCAGCCCCGGCGGCCCCAAAGCCGCGGGCGGGATCTTGCTCATCGGCATCGTGCTCGCGGCGCTGGCCGCCCTGCTGCGCGGCGAGCGGCAGTTCGCGATCCGGGCCTCCTGGGCCGTCGCGCTGACCGGACTGATCTTCGCGGTGATCGCCAACGGCAGCGGCTGGGCCGGGCCTGCCACCCTCGTCTACGGCATCGCCCTGCTGGCCGCCGCCGTCCTGGGCGCGGAAGGCGGCCGTACCCGCGTCGCCGCCCAGAACTTCGGCTGGCGCCAGCCGGTCGCGGCCCTCATCGCACTCGCCGCGGGTATCGCGCCCCTGCTCGCCGCGTTCAACTGGATGATCGGCGGGGCCGCACACCCGCTGGAGCGGCGCGACCCCGTCCAGGTCCCCGCCTTCGTGGCCGAGGAGAGCGACACCCGCGACCAGCCGCGCACCCTCGTCCTCGGCGGAACATCCGCCGCCAAGGTCTCGTACAGCCTCGTACGCGGCTCCGGCGGGCGCCTCGGCGACGCGGAACTGGCGCGGGCGGGCGGCAGCGACGCCCGGCTCGACAATATCGTCGCAAACCTGGTGGCGGGCTCTGGCGCCGACCAGACCAGCGAGCTGAGCGGCTTCGCCATCCGTTACGTCCTCGTACGCGACGGAGCACCACGCCAGACCGGCCGCGTCCTCGACGCGACGCCCGGCTTGAGCCGGCTCAGCCAGCTCGACGGCAGCGCACTGTGGCGCGTCGACCGCCAGGTCGCGCGGGCCACCATCGTCAGCGGCAAGGGCGACCCGCTGCCCGTCGCGTCCGACGCCGTCGGGGCCCACGCCAAGATCCCCTCGGGGGCGGCGGGCCGGGTGCTGCGCATCGCGGACCGCGCGGACGAGGGCTGGCAGGCCACCCTCGACGGACGCGTACTGAACAAGACGGTCGTCGACGGCTGGGCCCAGGGCTTCGAACTCCCCGCCGAGGGCGGCCGGCTCGACCTGTCCTACGACGACCCCGTCACGCACACGGGCTGGATCTGGGCGCAGGGCGCGCTCGCGCTGGTGCTGCTGGTGCTCGCGCTGCCGGGCAGGCGCCGGGAGATCGACGACGATCTGCCCGAGGAGGAGATCGCCGTACCCGCGCAGGCGGTGGAGGGCGAAGGACGCAGGGCACGCAGGCTGCGCGCCCAGGCGGAGGCGGAGTCCTCGCAGGAGGAGACCGAAGCGGATCCGTACGCCCAACTCCCCGCCGGCCAGGACGCCTTCGCGCAGCACGGGCAACAGGCGTACGAGCCGCAGTCCTTCGAGGAACCGCGGTCCTTCGACGAGCAGGCGCCGTACGCGGCTGTGCCTCAGCAGCAGCAGTACGGCGAGTGGGACGCGCAGTCGTACGCGGACGGCGGATACACCGCCCCGTACGGCAACGACCAGTACCAGGGCGCTCAGTACGGCGGCGAGCAGCAGTACGGCGGTGAGCAGTACCAGCAACAGCCGTACCAGGCCGATCAGTACCAGGACCCGTACCAGAACACGGGCTACGCCGAAGGGCAGTACCAGGAGGGGCAGCAGTACGACCCCTACGCCTACGGCGGCGAGAGTGACCAGCAGCCCGGCCCGAACGGCACGAACGGCACCACCGGCAACGCGACGCGAGGCGAGTCAGAGTGAACCGCACAACCATCTCCCTGCTCGCGACCGCCACCGCACTCGCCGCGATCACCGGCCTGGCCGCGCTCACCGCGCCCAGCAGCGGCGCCGAGACCGAGGCGCAGGCCCCGGCGCGGCTGCCCGTGGAACGCTCCAGCCTGCTGTGTCCCGCGCCCAGCACCTCCGAGCTCGCCGAGACCGCGTACACCTCGTTCACGCCGGCGGGCAAGAGCGGTGACGCCAAGGAGGGCGCGGCGAAGGACGGCACGGCCAAGGACGGCACGGCCGAACTGAAGCCGTCCGCCGCCGTACTGGCCGAGACGGACGCCGCCCCGGCCAAGGACAAGACCAAGAAGGGCGACGCGGCGAAGGGCGCGAAGGGGGCCAAGGACGCGAAGAAGCCGACGCCCGACAAGGCGGTCCTCGCGCTGAAGGAGCCCGGCAAGCCCGTCGCCGCCAAGGCGAGCGGCGGCGAGGCCCCCGCGCTCGTGGGCACCGCCACTGGCCGCCTCGCGCCCGGCTGGAGCGCCCAGCAGACCACCACGGAGACCGCGGGCGACGCGCGCGGCCTGCTCGGCGTCAGCTGCACCGGGCCCGACACCGACTTCTGGTTCCCGGGCGCGTCCACGGCCAAGGAACGCCACGACTACGTCCACCTCACCAACCCGGACGACACCCCGGCCGTCGCCGACATCGAGCTGTTCGGCAAGGACGGTGCGCTCAAGACCACGCTGACCGAAGGCATCCCGGTCCCGGCCGGGTCGAGCGTCCCCGTCCTGCTGTCCACCCTGACCTCCGACCCGGCCGCCGATCTGACCGTCCATGTCACCACCCGTACGGGCCGCGTGGGCGCCGTGCTGCGCGTCGCCGACGACAGGGCGGGCAGCGACTGGCTCACCGCTTCGGCCGACCCGTCCGGCACCGCCGTGCTGCCCGGCATCCCCGCGGACGCCACCTCGGTACGCCTGGTGGCCTTCGCGCCCGGCGAGGACGACGCCGACCTCACGGTGCAACTCGCGGGCCCGGGCGGGAAGATCGTCCCGGCCGGACACGAGACGCTGCACATCAAGTCGGGCATGACCGCGAGCGTGGACCTTCAGGACGTGACCAAGGGCGAGGCCGGGTCCCTGATCCTCAGCCCGTCCCAGAGCGGCCGGGCGACCCCTGTGGTGGCGGCGCTGCGCGTCGTACGCGGCAAGGGCGACAAGCAGGAGGTCGCCTTCATTCCGGCGGCCGCGCCGGTGGGGGAGCGGGCGAGCGTCGCCGACAACCGCGCCAAGGGCTCGACGCTCTCGCTGACCGCCCCGGGCGCGGCAGCCGAGGTCAAGGTCACCGCTTCGGCGGGCACCGAGGGCGGTACCCAGGTCGTCAAGACGTACAAGGTCAAGGCGGGCACGACCCTCGCGGTCGTCCCGCCGGTGCCCGCCGGGCTGAAGGGCTCGTACGCGCTGACTGTAGAGACGGTCTCGGGCGGCCCGGTGCACGCGTCGCGCACGCTGGCGCTGCCGAAGGACGGGATCCCGATGTTCACCGTGCAGACGCTGCCGGACGACCGGGGGATGGTGGCGGTGCCGGAGGCGGAGCAGGACCTGTCGGTTCTGGACGACTGAGGGGCCAGGAGGGCTGAGAGGGCTGAGGCCCGTCAGTCCTGCCCGTACCGCGGGTCCACCGACTCCGGCGACAGACCCAGCAGCTCCGCCACCTGCTCCACGACCACCTCGTGCACCAGCAGGGCCCGCTCGTCGCGGTTCTTCGTACGGATCTCGACGGGCCGCCGGTAGACCACGATCCGTGCCGGGTGTCCCTTGTCCGCGGGGGCCGAGCTGCCCAGCGGCACGGAATCCTCCGGCGCGCCCGGCACATCCAGCACGAGAAAGTCGACGTCGGCCAGCTGCGGCCAGCGCCGTTCCAGCCGCTCCACCGAGTCCTGCACGAGGTCACGGAAGGACTCGGCACGGCTCGCGGCCAGGGGTACCTGAGGAGGGGCGACCGGCCCTCGCATGCCGCGGCCGTGGCGGTCGCGACGGCGCGGCCCCGGCTCGGTCGGGCGGGGCGGTACGGGACTGTCCATCACTGACGCAGCGTAGCTCTCCGGGGCGCGCGGCGATCGCGTGCGCGCGCCGGGTCGAAAGCCTGTCGCTAATTGAACATTCCGGCCAAGCTTGCGTCCGATTGAATATCTCCTCGCGATCGCGGATCTCATCGTGATTGACCTCATTTACGCCAAGTCATGACCGGATCACCAGCGGTGGCTGCGCGTGAGCTTCTCTTTCCGTGCAGGTCAGGCCAGTTGCTCGGGGAGCCGATATGTCGGGTGTCACACCACGACACGGTGGAGTGACCTGGTGGAGAGTCGTCGCAGCCCGCTCAAGAGTGCGGTACCGTCCAACGTCGTGAGCCCTGTACGTCGCTGTTCGCGCACCGCGTGCGGCCGCCCCGCCGTCGCGACACTGACGTACGTCTATGCCGATTCGACCGCGGTCCTCGGCCCGCTCGCCACCTATGCCGAGCCCCACTGCTACGACCTGTGCGCCGAGCACAGTGAGCGCCTGACCGCCCCGCGCGGCTGGGAGGTCGTGCGGCTCACCGACGGCTCCGCCCCCGCCCGCCCCAGCGGCGACGATCTCGAAGCGCTCGCCAATGCGGTACGGGAAGCGGCGCGCCCCCAGGGGCGTACGGCCGAGGCGGGCGCGCAGAACGGCCGCCGGACGGCGGATCCGAGGGAGGTCGCGCGCCGCGGCCATCTGCGGGTGCTGCGTTCCCCCGACTCCTGAGCGAGCCTTTTCGGCTCCCGTCCCGTGCGCACGCGGCACTGGGCTGAACTCTCCCCCAGCCTGTGCGGGTACGTTGAGGCTTTGAGGTGACCGCAGAGACTTCAGGGACTTTCAGGAGGGTTGGGCCCGTGACTGCTGATCTGTCGCAGATCGTGAAGGCGTACGACGTCCGCGGGGTGGTGCCGGATCAGTGGGACGAGGCGCTGGCCGAACTGTTCGGGGCGGCCTTCGTCCAGGTGACGGGCGCGGAAGCGATCGTCGTCGGCCATGACATGCGGCCGTCGTCGCCGGGGCTCTCGGGTGCGTTCGCGCGGGGGGCTGCGGCCAGGGGAGCGGACGTCACACTGATCGGGCTCTGCTCGACCGACCAGCTGTACTTCGCTTCGGGGCACTTCGGGCTGCCGGGTGCGATGTTCACGGCCTCGCACAACCCGGCGCAGTACAACGGCATCAAGATGTGCCGCGCGGGCGCCGCGCCGGTCGGCCAGGACACGGGCCTGACGGACATCCGCCGACTGGTCGAGTCCTGGTCCGAACAGGGCGCGCCGGAGCCGGTGGCAGAGCTGGGCAAGGTGACCGAGCGCGACACGCTCACCGACTACGCGGCGCATCTGCTCTCGCTGGTGGACCTGTCCGCGATGCGCCCGCTCAAGGTGGTCGTGGACGCGGGCAACGGCATGGGCGGCCACACGGTCCCCACGGTCTTCGACGCCCTGCCTGTCACCCTCGTACCGATGTACTTCGAGCTCGACGGCACCTTCCCCAACCACGAGGCGAACCCACTGGACCCGGCGAACATCGTCGACCTGCAGGCCCGCGTCCGGTCCGAGGGCGCGGACCTGGGCCTCGCCTTCGACGGGGACGCGGACCGCTGCTTCGTCGTCGACGAGCGCGGCGAGGGCATCTCGCCGTCGGCGATCACGGCACTGGTCGCGGCACGCGAACTGGCGAAGCACCCCGGCGGCACGGTGATCCACAACCTGATCACGTCGTGGTCGGTCCCGGAGGTCGTCCGCGAGAACGGCGGAACGCCGCAGCGCACGCGGGTCGGCCACTCCTTCATCAAGGAGGAGATGGCCCGTACGGGAGCGATCTTCGGCGGCGAGCACTCCGCGCACTACTACTTCCGCGACTTCTGGAACGCGGACACGGGCATGCTGGCGGCCCTCCACGTCCTGGCGGCACTGGGCTCGCAGGAGGGCCCGCTGTCGGAGCTGGTCGCGCAGTTCGACCGCTACAGGGGCTCGGGCGAGATCAACTCCACGGTCGACGACCAGGCGGGCCGCACGGCGGCGGTGAAGGCGGCGTACGGGTCGCGCGACGACGTGACGATCGACGAGCTGGACGGCCTGACGGTCTCGACGGAGGACTGGTGGTTCAACCTCCGCCCGTCGAACACGGAACCGCTGCTGCGGCTGAACGTGGAGGCACGGGACGACCAGACGATGGCAAAGGTGAGGGACGAGGTGCTGGGGCTGGTCCGGGGGGCGTGAGACCCGGCGGGGGCGGCGCGGCGTTCGCGGCCCGCCCGCCGACGGCGTGAAGCGGTCGTCGGCGGTGCTGCGGCGCGGCGGCTGTGCCCCGCCGCCCGGTCTTTAACGGTGCCCCGCCCATGGCGCGAAGCGGCTGTCGGGTATCTGCGGTCCGGGCGGCTGCCCGCCCGAACCAGGCCCGCCTTTGCGGCGGTCCGTTCCGCCGAGTGAGCGGCAGCTCGCAGCCCACGGAGTGGCGCCCCCGGGGCGGCCCGTCCGTGGCGTTGCGGTGCGATCGGCTGCCCGCCGCTCGGCTGAGCCCCGTCGGCCGGTCTGGTCCCTTCCGCCTAGGGAGGGGCGCCCATCCACGACGTGAAGCCGGACTGGGCTCGCGTCTGCGGCGCACGGCCGCACCCCGGCCTGGCCCCCGGTCTTCTGGTCCCTTCTGCTGAGGAGCGGCAGCCCCGCGTGAAGTGTGGCCGTATGTGGGTCTGCGGCCTGCCCGGAGCAGGCTCACGTCTGCGGCGTACGGACGCCGCTTGGCCCGCCCCGGCGAGGGAGCGTGACCCGCCCACGGCGTGAAGCGGCCGTATGTGGCTCTGCGGTCTGCGGCCTGTCCGGACCAGGCGCGCGTCTGCGGCATACGCCCGCGCCTCGGCCAGGTCCCGGTCTTCCGATCCGTTCCGCCGAGGGAGGGGCGCCCCCGCCCGCAGCGCGAGGGGCCCCAGACCGGCCCGGCCCGGGCGGCCGCCGGGCCCGCAGGCCGCCCGCCCTGCGGCTCACCCCCGGTGCCGCTGCCCACCCTCCCCGTGGCGTAAGCCCACGGCTCACCCGGCCGCCTGCGTCCCGGCGGCGCGAAGGTGCCGCCCCAGGGGCCCGGGGCTCGCCCCGGTTTCGGGAAGGGGCGGGTGTGGGGAGAACCGCCCCCCGTACCCCCAGAACGCGCCGCACCCCTCCCCCCAGCGGTAGGCTGACGTGGCCGATCCGCAGACCCGCGGCCGCCCGTCCGACCCGCGGCCGCACCCCGCGACCCGCAAGCGACCCGCACGCAAGCGACCGCGCCGCCCCACCCGAAGGGACACCCCCGCACATGCCGCTCGAAGCCGGCCTTCTCGAGATCCTCGCCTGCCCCGCCTGCCACGCCCCCCTCAGCGACAGCTCCGCAGCCGAGACCCCCGAGCTGATCTGCACCGGCAAGGACTGCGGCCTGGCCTATCCCGTACGGGACGGAATCCCCGTCCTCCTCGTCGACGAGGCACGCCGCCCCGCCTGACCCACAACCGCACGGCGATCGGAGGCCCCATCCCATGCTCGACGAGTCACTCCTCGACGCCCCGGAAGCCCTCGCCCGCGCCGATCGCCGCGGACTGCTCCGTGGCGCAGCCGAGGCCGGGGCGCGTGTACGCACCGCGGCCCGGCACGCCGCCGAGGCGGGTATCGCCGAGCTGACGCCCGAGGGCCGCCCCCGCCACGTCCTCGTCGCCGGCCCCGGCCACGCCGCCACCGGAGTGGCGGATCTGATCGGCGCTCTGGCCGGCGCCTCCGCCCCTGTCACCCGTCTGCACCCCACCGGCGTCGCACCCGCCGCCGGCGCCCTGCGCTGGTCGCTCCCGGGCTGGGCGGGCTCCCTGGACCTGCTGCTCATCGCGACCACCGACGGCAGCGAACCCGGCCTCGCGCTCCTCGCCGAGCAGGCGTACCGCCGCGGTTCCACCGTCGTCGCCGTGGCCCCGCAGGGCTCCCCGCTCGCGGAGGCCGTCGACGGCACGCACGGCATGGTCGTCCCGATGGCCAAGGCGCCGCACGAGTTGTACGAGGAGACGCAGGCCGCGAGCCCGGGCGCCCTGTGGGCGCTGTTCACCCCGCTCCTGGCCCTCCTCGACAGGGTCGGCCTGCTCGAGGCGTCCCAGGAGACCCTGGCGAAGGTGGCCGACCGCCTGGACAAGACCGCCGAACGCTGCGGCCCGGCCATCGCCACGTACAGCAATCCGGCGAAGACCCTCGCCGCGGAACTCGCCGACAGCCTTCCGCTGATCTGGACGGAGGGCGTGGGCGCCGGCCCCGCCGGCCGCCGCTTCGCCGCTGAACTGGCCGAGCTGGCCGGCTGCCCCGCCCTCGTCGCCGAGCTGCCCGAGGCGCTCCCCTCGCACGGTGGGCTCCTCGTGGGCGACTTCGCCCTGGGCGCCGACCCTGAGGACTTCTTCCGCGACCGTGTCGACGAGCCGCAGGCCCTGCGCGCCCGGGTCGTACTGCTGCGGGACCGCCCCATCGGCGGCCTCACCGCAGCCCCGGCAGCCCGCGAGCTCGCGCTCAGCCACGACACCCCGATCAGCGAGCTGGAGCCGGAGGACGGCACCGAGCTGGAGTCGATCGCCGAACTCCTCGCGATCACCGACTTCGCCGCCGTCTACCTGGCCCTGGCGGGCAACGGCGCCAACGGCGCCAACGCGTAACCGTCGCGCCGCAGCAGCGACACGACAGCGCCACGCCGCAGCCGTCACCACGCGCAAGCGTCCCGCGTAGCCGTTCACCACGCGTAAGACGTCACCACGAGAACCGGGAACACAGACCATGGACCGCCTCTCCAACACCGTGCGCCCCTACGCCTGGGGATCCACGACCGCCATCCCGGAGCTGCTCGGCATCGCCCCCACCGGCGAGCCTCAGGCCGAGATGTGGATGGGCGCCCATCCCGGAGCGCCCTCGCGCGTCACCCGTGACCACGAGGAGCGGCCGCTCTCGGAGCTCATCGCCGCCGACCCCGTACGCGAACTGGGCGCCGCGGCCGTCGAGAAGTTCGGCCCCCGTCTGCCCTTCCTGCTCAAGATCCTCGCGGCCGGCGCCCCCCTCTCCCTCCAGGTCCACCCGAACCTCGCCCAGGCCAAGGAGGGTTACGCCGCCGAGGAGAGCGGGGGCGTCCCGATCGACGCCCCGCACCGCAATTACAAGGACGCCAACCACAAGCCCGAACTGATCTGCGCGCTCACCCCCTTCGAGGGCCTGTGCGGTTTCCGCCCGCCCCTAGAAGCCGCCGACGTGCTCGCCGGTCTCGACGTGGACTCGCTCAAGCCGTACGTCGACCTCCTGCACGCCCACCCGGAGGAGGCCGCACTGCGCGAGGTCCTGACCGCGGTGCTGAGCGCCGACCCCGACGAGATGGCTGCCACCGTCACCGAAGCCGCTGCCGCCTGCGAGGAGCTCGGCGGCGACTACGCCCCGTACGCAGCCGTCGCACACCACTTCCCCGGGGACCCGGGCGTGATCGCCGCCATGCTGCTCAACCATGTCCAACTGCAGCCCGGCGAGGCCCTGTTCCTCGGCGCCGGAGTCCCTCACGCCTACATCGAAGGCCTCGGCGTGGAGATCATGGCCAACTCCGACAACGTGCTGCGCTGCGGACTGACGCCGAAGCACGTGGACGTCCCTGAGCTGCTGCGTGTCGTGCGCTTCGAGGCGGGCGACCCGGGCGTCCTGCGCCCCGAGGCCTCGCCCGAGGGCGAGGAGGTCTACGAAACGCCGATCGACGAGTTCCGGCTCTCCCGCTTCGTCCTCGCGCCCGGAGCCGCGCCCCGCGATCTGACGACCCGCACCCCGCAGATCCTGCTCTGCACAGCGGGCACGGTCCGCGCCGGTGAACTCGCCCTCTCCCCGGGGCAGTCCGCCTTCGCGCCGGCGGGCGAAAAGTCCGAAGTGTCCGGAGTCGGCACGGTCTTCCGCGCCACCGTGATGGCCTGACGCGCCCTCGCGGCCCCGGGCTGCAACAATGGCGCACCGTAAAGGACGGGCAAAGCCCGAAACGGCGTACGGCGCGCGGCGTACGGCACGGGGCATACGAAGGGACTGCAGGAACAGATGAGCGCTTCAGGCGGAACAAGGGCGATCGTGGCGGCACTTGCCGCCAACCTCGCGATCGCGGTGGCGAAGTTCGTGGCGTTCCTCTTCAGTGGCTCGTCATCGATGCTCGCCGAATCCGTTCACTCGGTCGCCGACTCCGGAAACCAGGGCCTCCTGCTGCTCGGCGGCAAGAAGGCCCAGCGCGAGGCCACCCCGCAGCACCCCTTCGGCTACGGGCGCGAGCGCTACATCTACGCCTTCCTCGTCTCCATCGTGCTCTTCTCGGTCGGCGGCATGTTCGCGATCTACGAGGGCTACGAGAAGATCAAGCACCCGCACGAGATCGAGGCCTGGTACTGGCCGGTCGGCGTACTCATCTTCGCGATCATCGCCGAGTCCTTCTCCTTCCGTACGGCCATCAAGGAGTCCAACGAGACGCGCGGCGCGCTCTCCTGGACGGAGTTCGTCCGCCGGGCGAAGGCCCCGGAACTGCCCGTCGTCCTGCTCGAGGACCTGGGCGCGCTGGTCGGTCTGGTCCTGGCGCTCGGCGGCGTCGGCATCGCCCTGGCCACGGGCAACGGCGTCTGGGACGGCATCGGCACGCTCTGCATCGGCATCCTGCTGATCGTGATCGCGCTCGTCCTGGCGGCCGAGACGAAGTCGCTGCTGCTGGGCGAGGCCGCGGGCATCGACGACATCGAGAAGATCAAGGCGGCGGCCGTGGACGGTGAAGGCGTCACCGGCATCATCCACATGCGTACGCTCCACCTCGGCCCGGAGGAACTGCTGGTCGCCGCGAAGATCGCGGTACAGCACGACGACACGGCCGCCCAGGTCGCCAACGCGATCAACGCCGCCGAGGACCGTATCCGCGCCGCCGTACCCATCGCGCGCGTGATCTACCTGGAGCCCGACATCTACAGCGAGTCCGCCGCCGCGGCGGGCATCAACCCGGCCAAGTCCCCCGGCGGCCCCACCCCGGACGCCGCCCACTGAGCCTCGTGGGACCGCGCGGACCCGACGATCGGCTCGGTGAGAAAGCGATGTGACCGGATCCCGGCCCCGGGCGGGCTGGGGTACGCCGCGTCGATCGGTGTAGATTCGTGACCAGAGTCAGACGTCGCTGCTGATGGCGGTCGGGCGGTCCCCTAGCCGGGACCGGCCGAGGGAGAGAGGGCCTCCGACGGACTGCAATGCGAGCGCCCGGGCATTCCTGTGTCCGCCGCCGCAGAGCCAGCCGTACCCACACCCTCGACCCACACCACGAGGAGCAGCTCGCATGTCGACTGTCGCCACTGGCCAGGACTTCAAGGTCGCCGACCTTTCCCTCGCCGCTTTCGGCCGCAAGGAGATCACTCTCGCCGAGCACGAAATGCCCGGCCTGATGTCGATCCGCAAGGAGTACGCCGCCAGCCGGCCGCTGGCGGGTGCCCGCATCACCGGCTCCCTGCACATGACCGTGCAGACCGCCGTACTGATCGAGACCCTGGTCGCCCTCGGCGCCGAGGTCCGCTGGGCGTCGTGCAACATCTTCTCCACCCAGGACCACGCGGCCGCGGCCGTCGCGATCGGCCCGAACGGCACCCCGGAGGCCCCCCAGGGCATCCCGGTCTTCGCCTGGAAGGGCGAGACGCTCGAAGAGTACTGGTGGTGCACGGAGCAGGCGCTGACCTGGCCGAACACCCCCACCGCCGGCCCGAACATGATCCTCGACGACGGTGGCGACGCCACCCTCCTCGTCCACAAGGGCGTGGAGTTCGAGAAGGCGGGCGCGGCCCCGGACCCCTCGACCGCGGACAGCGATGAGTACTTCCACGTCCTCACCGTGCTGAACCGCACCATCGGCGAGTCCCCGCAGAAGTGGACCCAGCTGGCGTCGGAGATCCGCGGCGTCACCGAGGAGACCACGACCGGCGTGCA
This sequence comes from Streptomyces sp. NBC_01481, assembly GCF_026339995.1. Lineage (GTDB taxonomy): Bacteria > Actinomycetota > Actinomycetes > Streptomycetales > Streptomycetaceae > Streptomyces. Next base: position 315,374 of record NZ_JAPEPT010000001.1, read on the forward strand.
CCGCCTGTACGAGATGCACCGTGACGGCAACCTCCTGTTCCCGGCGATCAACGTCAACGACGCCGTCACCAAGTCGAAGTTCGACAACAAGTACGGCTGCCGCCACTCCCTGATCGACGGCATCAACCGCGCCACCGACGTCCTGATCGGCGGCAAGACCGCCGTCGTGTGCGGGTACGGCGACGTGGGCAAGGGCTGCGCGGAGTCGCTGCGCGGGCAGGGCGCCCGGGTGATCGTCACGGAGATCGACCCGATCTGCGCGCTGCAGGCGGCCATGGACGGCTACCAGGTCGCCACGCTCGACGAGGTCGTCGACAAGGCCGACATCTTCGTCACGACCACTGGCAACAAGGACATCATCATGGCCGCGGACATGGCCAAGATGAAGCACCAGGCGATCGTGGGCAACATCGGCCACTTCGACAACGAGATCGACATGGCCGGCCTGGCGCAGATCCCGGGCATCGTCAAGGACGAGGTCAAGCCCCAGGTGCACACCTGGACCTTCGCGGACGGCAAGGTGCTGATCGTGCTGTCCGAGGGCCGCCTGCTGAACCTGGGCAACGCGACCGGTCACCCCTCGTTCGTGATGTCCAACAGCTTCGCGGACCAGACGCTGGCCCAGATCGAGCTGTTCACCAAGCCCGAGGAGTACCCGACCGACGTCTACGTGCTGCCCAAGCACCTCGACGAGAAGGTCGCCCGGCTCCACCTGGACGCGCTCGGCGTCAAGCTGACGACGCTCCGCCCTGAGCAGGCCTCCTACATCGGCGTCGAGGTCGACGGCCCGTACAAGTCCGACCACTACCGCTACTGATCGGCCGCTGCTGATCGGTCAGTGCTTCTGATTGGTCAGCGCCCGTGATCGGCTGCTGACATACCTCGGCAGCCCTCGGCGTCAGGCACCAGCGGTACCAGGCAGGCCCCCGCACCCCCGTGTCGGGGGCCTGCCCCATACGCTCCCCGAACGGCTCCGGCTCCACCGCACGAGCCTCACCGCACAAGGACACCTACGCCCCCATGCCCCGCGGCCGCTATTCGCTCCACGATCCGCACGATCACACCTCCCTCGGCGACGAACACTTCCAATGCGCCCCCGGCCCCTCCGGCTGGCGTTACGTCTCCCAGATCACCACCCCCTCGGGCGACCACGCCGGCTCCGTCGATCTCGCCCTCGACGAACTCGGCCGTCCCATCCGTCTCGAACTTCACGCCGGGAGCTGGCAGGTCCGCGGTGCCGCCATCGACGGCGTCACCTGGGTCCGTACCGACCCCACCGGCACTCATGCCACCGAAGGCAACGTCCGCGCCCATGCCTTCACCGGCAGTTCCCCCGCTTTCCTCGTCGCCACCGCACGTCTCCTGCGCCTCACCCCCGACTCCCCGGCGACGCGCGTACGCCTCGTCGCCTTCACGGATCCTGTCCTCGCCCCCCGCACACTCGATCAGTCCTGGGCCCTGATGAAGAGTGAAGCGCATGCCACTGACAATGGCCTCCTGACCGTGGACGAATACCAGGTCAGCGCCCTGGACACGGGGGAACAGCACGTCGTTCACATCGCCGGGGACGTGGTGCTCGCAGCCCCCGGCATCGAACTCGAAGACCTGGCGAGCCCGCCCTCGGTCTTCCCCTGACGGCGGCGGCCTGCGCGGGAAGGGGGACTGTGTCTATGGGCCCGGCGACCTACGCAGGCGGCGCGAACCCCGTGCCCTGCGGTCGCGGCTGCGGGGCCTCTGCCGCAGCACGGGACGACGGCCCCGGCGCCGGTTCGCCCGCGCTTGTCACCCCAAGCGGCCCAGCCGCCCAACCAGCTCCTGCAGTCGCGTCCCGCTCGGCGGCAGGCGCCGACCCCACCGCGCCCGGTGCCGCAAACCCCAGAGTCCCGGCGCCCACCCGGCCGGAGAGCGCCGCCTCTGCCGCCGCAGCGCCCGCCGCGATCGCGTCCGGACCGACCGCACCCGGCAGCCCCGCCCCCTGGGAGCTGCCACCGGCTGCTGCCCGCGTATTCGCCCCCGCCCGGAAAGCACGCCGCGCATCGCGCGCCTGCCGCTCGTTCACCACGGCCGCCAGGAACGCCGCCGGCGGCACCCCCTCCGGCGCCGGAGCCCCCGTGCACGCCACGAGATCGCCGGCCAGCCGCACCGCCATCGACCACTTCACGGCCGGGTCCAGCTGCCTCATCCGCGTCAGGTACTGACGTATCGCCAGCCACAGATCGTCCGGCACCGCCGACAGATCCAGCTCGGAGAATCGCCCCACCAGCCACGGCGGCGGAGGCGGCATCACCATCCCCCGCGAGGCAGGCACCCGCTCCCTTATTACCAGCGTGCCCGCGAACACATCCCCGATCCGCCGCCCCCTGGCCGACACCAGCGAGGCGATACAGGCGATGACCCCGAACGACATCAGGATCTCCACCACCCCCATCGCCCCGCGCACCAGCGCGTGCCGGAAGCGGATCGGCCCTCCGTCGTCACGCACCACCCGCAGCCCACAGGCGAGCTTCCCCAGCGAGCGCCCATGACTCAGCGTCTCCACGGCTATCGGCGCCCCGACCAGTACGAGCAGAAACGTCGCGATCGACACGGCCATCACCGCCGCCTCGTCCAGCGAGGCCGTCGCCACCGCGAGCCCGATCGACACCATGAGATAGACGGCGAACACGACCACAAGATCGATCGCGACAGCGAGTGCCCGGCTCGGCAGTTTCGCCGGCCGCAGCCCCAGTACGACCGCATCCCCTGTCACAAGCGCACTCACTGTTGCCCGCCCTTCGCCATCGACCTTCCCCGCCCCTTGATTCCTCAGTCTGCCAAGCTGACCCGCAGCGCGCCGCAGTAGTACGGACCGTACGCAACCATTGCCTGGAGCAGCAGCCGACCATGGACCTCGACGTCTTCGTGACCGCCCACCGTGCCGAGTGGGACCGCCTGGACCACCTCCTGCGCCGGGGACGCCACCTGACCGGCGCCGAGGCCGACGAACTGGTCGCCCTCTACCAGCGCACGGCGACCCATCTCTCCCTCATCCAGTCCAGCGCCCCGGACCCGATGCTGACGGGCAGGCTCACCCAGCTCGTCGCTCGCGCCCGCTCCACCGTGACCGGCACGCGCCGAGCCACCTGGCGCGACGCGGTCCGCTTCCTCACCGCCGGTTTCCCCGCGGCCGTCTACCGCTCACGGCACTGGTGGATACCCACCGCCGTCCTCTCCACGGTCCTCGCCGCGATCATCGGCTGGTGGATCGGCACGCACCCCGAAGTCCAGGCGACGATCGCCGCCCCGGACGAACTCCGCCAGCTCACACGTCCGGGTGGCGAGTACGAGACGTACTACTCCAGCCACCCCGCGGCCTCCTTCGCCGCCCAGGTCTGGACGAACAACGCCCAGGCCGCGGCCATGTGCCTGACGCTGGGCGCGTTCCTGTGCGTTCCGGTGATCTGGATCCTCTTCCTCAATGTGCTGAACCTGGGCGTCGGCATCGGCCTCATGTCGTCGGCGGGCCGCCTCGACACCTTCCTCGGCCTTGTCCTCCCGCACGGCCTGCTGGAACTGACGGCGGTCTTCGTCGCCGCGGGCACGGGCCTGCGCCTCGGCTGGACGGTCATCGACCCGGGCCCTCAATCCCGCCGTACAGCCCTCGCCCAACAGGGCCGCGCGGCGATCGGCATGGCCATCGGCCTCGCGCTTGTCCTGTTCGTGTCCGGGGTGATCGAAGGCTTCGTCACGCCTTCGGGCCTGCCGACCTGGGCGCGTATCGCCATCGGTATCGCTGCTGAGCTGGCCTTTCTGGCGTACGTCTACATCCTGGGCGGCCGAGCAGCCCGAGAGGGTTACACGGGCGACCTGGACGCAGCCGACCGCAGCGCCGAACTCCCGGCTGCCGCCTGATGTGCAAGCACCCCTTCTGACCTGCTAGTCTCCTCTCCGCCCACAAAACCGTTGACACGGCATGAGTGGGGAGGTAGATTCAAACGGTTGCCTGGAACTGGACAAGTTTCAGTGCGACCGCTAGTGTCTCTCTCGCTCTCAACGGAAATGTAATTTCCGCAGAGCCTTCCGATGTGAATCCAGATTGCAAGGTCGATTAGCTCGACCGAATTGCTTCTGATAAAGTCGGGTCAGTCGAAAGACGAAGGCCTTCCAACGGCCACTGGAATCGAATTCCTCACCGGAAACGGAACGGAAAAAGAGTCTGGTAGGGTTGGAAACGCAAGACCGAAGGGAAGCGCCCGGAGGAAAGCCCGTGAGGGTGAGTACGAAGGAAGCGTCCGTTCCTTGAGAACTCAACAGCGTGCCAAAAGTCAACGCCAGATTGACAACCCCGGCCCATTTCGGTGGGTTGAGGTTCCTTTGAAAGTCCTGTCGGCCCATGTGGCGGGCAGGCAAATGACACAGCGAGGACGCTGTGGATGACTGGTCTTATTCCGACCGGTTGTCCCGCTCTTGTGGTGTTCGACCCGATTACGGGTAAACATTCATGGAGAGTTTGATCCTGGCTCAGGACGAACGCTGGCGGCGTGCTTAACACATGCAAGTCGAACGATGAAGCCCTTCGGGGTGGATTAGTGGCGAACGGGTGAGTAACACGTGGGCAATCTGCCCTTCACTCTGGGACAAGCCCTGG
>NZ_JAPEPT010000001.1:322500-1852500 GCF_026339995.1 Streptomyces sp. NBC_01481
AAGACTTCGTGGAGGACCGAACCCACCAGGGTTGAAAACCTGGGGGATGACCTGTGGTTAGGGGTGAAAGGCCAATCAAACTCCGTGATAGCTGGTTCTCCCCGAAATGCATTTAGGTGCAGCGTCGTGTGTTTCTTGCCGGAGGTAGAGCACTGGATAGGCGATGGGCCCTACCGGGTTACTGACCTTAGCCAAACTCCGAATGCCGGTAAGTGAGAGCGCGGCAGTGAGACTGTGGGGGATAAGCTCCATGGTCGAGAGGGAAACAGCCCAGAGCATCGACTAAGGCCCCTAAGCGTACGCTAAGTGGGAAAGGATGTGGAGTCGCAGAGACAACCAGGAGGTTGGCTTAGAAGCAGCCACCCTTGAAAGAGTGCGTAATAGCTCACTGGTCAAGTGATTCCGCGCCGACAATGTAGCGGGGCTCAAGCGTACCGCCGAAGTCGTGTCATTCCAGCATGAGGGCCAACGCCCGCTGGGATGGGTAGGGGAGCGTCGTGTGCCGGGTGAAGCCGCCGCGTAAGCGAGTGGTGGACGGTACACGAGTGAGAATGCAGGCATGAGTAGCGATACACACGTGAGAAACGTGTGCGCCGATTGACTAAGGGTTCCTGGGTCAAGCTGATCTGCCCAGGGTAAGTCGGGACCTAAGGCGAGGCCGACAGGCGTAGTCGATGGACAACCGGTTGATATTCCGGTACCCGCTTTGAAACGCCCAGTACTGAACCCATTAATGCTAAGGCCGTGAAGCCGTCCTGGAGCCTTCGGGCAAAGGGGAGTGGTGGAGCCGCCGGCCCAAGGTGGTAGTAGGTAAGCGATGGGGTGACGCAGGAAGGTAGTCCAGCCCGGGCGGTGGTTGTCCCGGGGTAAGGGTGTAGGCCGTGTGGCAGGCAAATCCGTCACACATTGAGGCTGAGACCTGATGCCGAGCCGATTGTGGTGAAGTGGATGATCCTATGCTGTCGAGAAAAGCCTCTAGCGAGTTTCATGGCGGCCCGTACCCTAAACCGACTCAGGTGGTCAGGTAGAGAATACCGAGGCGTTCGGGTGAACTATGGTTAAGGAACTCGGCAAAATGCCCCCGTAACTTCGGGAGAAGGGGGGCCATCACTGGTGAGAGGACTTGCTCCTTGAGCTGGGGGTGGCCGCAGAGACCAGCGAGAAGCGACTGTTTACTAAAAACACAGGTCCGTGCGAAGCCGTAAGGCGATGTATACGGACTGACGCCTGCCCGGTGCTGGAACGTTAAGGGGACCGGTTAGTCACATTTCGGTGTGGCGAAGCTGAGAACTTAAGCGCCAGTAAACGGCGGTGGTAACTATAACCATCCTAAGGTAGCGAAATTCCTTGTCGGGTAAGTTCCGACCTGCACGAATGGCGTAACGACTTCTCGACTGTCTCAACCATAGGCCCGGTGAAATTGCACTACGAGTAAAGATGCTCGTTTCGCGCAGCAGGACGGAAAGACCCCGGGACCTTTACTACAGTTTGATATTGGTGTTCGGTTCGGCTTGTGTAGGATAGGTGGGAGACTGTGAAGCTTGGACGCCAGTTCAGGTGGAGTCGTCGTTGAAATACCACTCTGGTCGTGCTGGATGTCTAACCTGGGTCCGTGATCCGGATCAGGGACAGTGTCTGATGGGTAGTTTAACTGGGGCGGTTGCCTCCCAAAGAGTAACGGAGGCGCCCAAAGGTTCCCTCAGCCTGGTTGGCAATCAGGTGTTGAGTGTAAGTGCACAAGGGAGCTTGACTGTGAGACCGACGGGTCGAGCAGGGACGAAAGTCGGGACTAGTGATCCGGCGGTGGCTTGTGGAAGCGCCGTCGCTCAACGGATAAAAGGTACCCCGGGGATAACAGGCTGATCTTCCCCAAGAGTCCATATCGACGGGATGGTTTGGCACCTCGATGTCGGCTCGTCGCATCCTGGGGCTGGAGTCGGTCCCAAGGGTTGGGCTGTTCGCCCATTAAAGCGGTACGCGAGCTGGGTTTAGAACGTCGTGAGACAGTTCGGTCCCTATCCGCTGTGCGCGTAGGAGTCTTGAGAAGGGCTGTCCCTAGTACGAGAGGACCGGGACGGACGAACCTCTGGTGTGCCAGTTGTCCTGCCAAGGGCATGGCTGGTTGGCTACGTTCGGAAAGGATAACCGCTGAAAGCATCTAAGCGGGAAGCCTGCTTCGAGATGAGGACTCCCACCCCCTTCGAGGGGTTAAGGCTCCCAGTAGACGACTGGGTTGATAGGCCAGATGTGGAAGCCCCGCAAGGGGTGGAGCTGACTGGTACTAATAGGCCGAGGGCTTGTCCTCAGTTGCTCGCGTCCACTGTGTCAGTTCTGAAGTAACGAACTGTCGAGTCCCCCATGGCACCGGGGGATTCCGGAATCGATATGCTTCACAGTGTTTCGGTGGTCATTGCGTTAGGGAAACGCCCGGTTACATTCCGAACCCGGAAGCTAAGCCTTTCAGCGCCGATGGTACTGCAGGGGGGACCCTGTGGGAGAGTAGGACGCCGCCGAACAATTATTGTGGGAGAGCCCCGCACCTTCTGGTGCGGGGCTTTTCTGCGTTCAGGGGCCAATACCGCCCTCCTACCCCCCGTCAGAGTCGACCGGCGGCTTTCAGCGCGAGGTAGGCATCTGCAAGGGCAGGTGCAAGATTGTCAGGGGTCGCATCGACAACGTTGACGCCATGGCGCTGGAGCTGTTCTGCCGTACGGCGGCGCTGAGCTTGAGCCTGGGTGGCAGCTGCGGCGTCGTACACCGCCTCGATCGTTCCTCGGGAAGTGGACATCTGCTGGACATGAGGGTCGGCGACCGAGGCGACGAGCACGGTGTGCCGTTGTGTGAGCTGCGGGAGAACCGGAAGCAGGCCTTCTTCGATGGGTGCGGCGTCGAGGCTCGTGAGCAGGACGATCAAGGAGCGGCGCGGGGCGCAGCTCAGGGCGGTGGCGCTGAGGCCGCGGGCATCTGTCTCGACGAGTTCCGGTTCCAGAGGAGCAAGCGCGTTGACCAGGGCGGGCAGGAGATCACCTGCGGAGCGTCCCTGGACCTGGGCTCGGACACGGCGGTCGTAGGCCAGGAGGTCCACCCGGTCGCCGGCGCGTGAGGCCAGCGCGGTGAGAAGCATTGCCGCGTCCATGGCCGCGTCGAGGCGCGGGACATCTCCGACTCGACCGGCAGATGTGCGGCCGGTGTCGAGGACGACGAGGATGTGGCGGTCGCGTTCGGGACGCCAAGTGCGCACGGCGACGGTGGTCTGGCGGGCGGTTGCTCGCCAGTCGATGGAACGGGTGTCGTCGCCGGGGACGTAGTCGCGAAGGCTGTCGAACTCGGTGCCCTGGCCGCGGATGAGGACGCTGGTGCGTCCGTCCAGCTCGCGCAGCCTGGCCAGTCTGGAGGGCAGGTGTTTGCGGCTGGTGAAGGGCGGCAGGACGCGCACGGTCCAGGGGACTTGGTGATTGCTCTGGCGGGCGGCCAGGCCCAGTGGTCCGTACGAGCGGACGGTGACGCGCTCCGCCTGGCGGTCGCCGCGGCGGGTGGGGCGAAGGATCGTGGTGATACGGCGGCGTTCGCCGGCGGGGACGGTCAACTTGTGGCGCGATGCGGCCTGTTCGGTGCCGGTGATCCAGCTGCTCGGGGGCCAGGCGTCGCGGAGGTGGGCGCGCAGGGGGCGACCGGAGGGGTTGGTGACCGTGAGGTGGACCTCGGCGCCGTCACCCAGTCGAACTGATGTATCACCACTTCGGGTGAATCGGAGCGTTCGCACTGGCGCGGCGAGGGCGTAGTCGCACAAGATTGCCAGGGAAAGAGGCGCATTCACAGCAAGCATCCCGGTCCAGCTCGGGGCCAGGATGCCCACGGGGAGAGAGCCGAGAGCGGCGAGGAGCGCGGTTCGTCCGGTGAGGGCCATGGGGCAGCTCCTCAGCGGGGGACGGGGACGTGGCTGAGGATCGCGGTGATGACGGAGTCAGTGGTGACTCCTTCCATTTCCGCTTCGGGCCGCAGCTGGATCCGGTGGCGCAGGGTGGGCAGGGCCAGGGCTTTGACATCGTCGGGGATGACGTAGTCGCGGCCGGTGAGCCAGGCCCATGCGCGGGCGGTGGAGAGTAGCGCAGTGGCGCCTCGGGGGGACACACCGAGAGTGAGTGAGGGGGACTCACGGGTGGCGCGGCAGATATCGACGACATAGCCCGCGATTTCGGCGGAGACCGAGGTCTTGGCGACGGCGGCCCTGGCGGCTTCCAGGTCAGCCGGCCCGGCGACGGGGCGTACGCCTGCAGCTTCCAGGTCGCGGGGGTTGAAGCCTTCCGCGTGACGGGTCAGGACGTTGATCTCGTCCTCGCGGCTGGGCAGCGGGACCGTGAGCTTGAGGAGGAAGCGGTCCAGTTGGGCTTCCGGAAGAGGGTAAGTGCCCTCGTACTCAACGGGGTTCTGGGTCGCGGCGACGAGGAAGGGGTCGGGCAGCGGGCGGGGTGCGCCGTCGACGGTGACCTGGCGCTCCTCCATCGCCTCCAGGAGCGAGGACTGCGTCTTGGGCGGCGTGCGGTTGATCTCGTCGGCGAGGAGGAGGTTGGTGAAGACGGGGCCGGGCTGGAAGGAGAACTCGGCGGTGCGTGCGTCGTAGACAAGAGAGCCAGTCACGTCGCTGGGCATCAGGTCGGGAGTGAACTGGACACGCTTGGTGTCGAGTTCGAGGGATGCGGCGAGGGTGCGGACCAGCAGAGTCTTGGCGACGCCCGGTACTCCTTCGAGGAGGACATGGCCGCGGCAGAGCAGGGCCACGACGAGTCCGGTGACAGCGGGATCCTGGCCGACAACGGCCTTGGCGATCTCGGTGCGCAGGGCCTCCAGGGAGGTGCGGGCGCGGTCCGAGTTCTCAGCTGTCTCGGGGGTCGGGGCGCTCATGAAGTGCGTACCTCTCTTTCGAGGGCGTCGAGTTGGTCAGCCAGATGGATGAGAGCGGTGTCGTCGGCCGGAGCCGGGCCGAAGAGCAGGCCGTTGAGGTCTCGTTCGCCGGTCCGGAGATGGGCCGAGGCAGCTGGGAGCAGGACGTCGGGGGAGTGGGCGCCGGCAGGGGGGACGCCGAGCAGCGGAGCGATGCGCGTACGGGTGGCCGAGCGCAGGGCCGCGGCCGCGCGGTCGCGGGCGTTCACCTTGCGGTAGAGGCGGGCGCGGCCCTCGGTGGACTCGGAGGCGCGGATGGCGACGGGAAGCCGTTCGGTGACGAGGGGGCCCAGCCGGCGGGCGCGCCAGATCGCCGCCAGGACGGCGGCGACGGCGAGCTGGAGTGTCCCCCAGAGCCAGCCGGAGGGAATCAGGTCGAGGAACGTGCTGTCGGTGTCGCCGTCGGTGCTGTCTTGTGCGGCGGAGGTGTCGCCGAGCGAAGGGAGGTACCAGACCAAATGGCTTCGCGAGCCGAGGAGTTGCAGGGCGAGGGAGGCGTTGCCGTGCTTGTCCAGACGGTGGTTGTAGAGGATGTCGGGGGAGCCGAGCAGGACGGTGTCGCCGTTGCCGGTTTCGTCGATCCTGAGGAGTGTGGGCAGGCCGTCGCTCGGGTAGCAGCTGTCGGCGCCGGGCCTCTCGGTGGCGTACCGCTCACCGCCGAGCTCTGCGTTGCCCGCGCTGCGGGCAGCGGGGAGGGAACACTGGGGGGTGCGTGCCGAGACGGAGGCCGTGGCCTCGCTGTGGACGCCGGGGGCCAGGGTGCCGAGCGACGCGGGTCCGGCGGCGAGGAGAACCGTGCGCCCGCCGGAGTCGGCCATCGCGGCGTGGAGCGTTGCTTGCTGAGGTTCCGTCAGCAGGTCGGGGACGGTGACGAGAAGAGTGGTGTCGGGTCCGCCGGCAGTGGCCGCCTCGTCGAGGGTGGTGACCACGCGGGTGGAGACGCCGCGGTCCTTGAGGAGTTCGGCGACGGCGCGGCTGCCGTAGCGGTCGGCGGATCGGGGGTCGAGACGGCCGTGCTGGTCCCCGGAGCGCAGGGCGGCCATGGCGATCCCGGCTGCGACGAGGATGACAAGTGCGAGCAGGAGACCACGAGTTCGGGACCACACCTGGCGCTTCGTCGGGGCCATGGAGGTGGAGCTGACGGAAGCCGCGGTCATTCGGCTGCTCCCTGGGCCGCGCCGCTCAGTTGGGGCTTTGTGCGCTCCAGTTCAAGGTCGAGATCACGCAGACGCAGATATGCCTGCCGGTCGGCGGTCCGGCCGCCGTATGTGACGTCGTCGAACTCCCTGGCGGCGGCGCGGAGTCCGTCGGACTGGGCGGGGAGGGAACGTCCGGCCTCGGCGGCGGCCTCGTCCGCGGTGCGGCCGGGGCGCGGGTCGAGGAGGGTTCGTTCCTCCAGGGAACGGACGATGGCCCGCATGCGTTCCTGGACGGCCTGGTTCCAGCGTCCGGCGGCTGCGTGGGCCTCGGCGGCTGTGCGGTGCTCGGACGCGCTGCGTGGGCTGTCGTCGAAGAGGGAGTCCGCGGAGCCGTGGGTGCGCCGGGGCGTGCCCAGACGCCACCAGAGGGCGGCAATCAGGACGACCACGACCAGGACGACCACGAGGAGTCCGAGCGGGCCGCCGGGAGTGGCGCCGGAGGCGGAGTCGAAGAGACCGCCGACCCAGTCCCAGAAGCGGTCGAGGGCGCGCTGGAGCAGGCTCGGGTCGTTCTCGTGGTACATCGGCTTGGACAGTTCCCGCTCCGCCGCCTCCCGCGCGGGGATACGCGGAGTGTCCACCGGTACGTCGTCGCTCGCGCGGATCAGTAGCCGCGCCCTCATCACGCCCCCCGTGGTGGACACCGCATCAGCTCCTGGAGGCGTTGTGGCCCGACGGCTCGGAGCCGTAGCCGGGGACGCCTGCGGCCCGTGCGAGTTCCAGGTCGAGAGCTTCGCGGCGGATGCGCTGGTCGACGTAGAGGAGGACCGTCACGCCGGCGGAGATCGGGTAGGTGATGGAGGATGCGATCACCGAGCCGATGCCGGTGATGATCAGGAACGGCCATCCGAAGTCGGGGCTGTTTCCGGCGAAGAGGTCGCTGAACCCGCTGCCGTCCACGGCGAACGCGATCACCGTGAACGGCACAGCGATGATCATCGAAACCAGCAGTGTCAGCAGCAGCGTGAGTACGACGATGCCGAAGGTCCGCCACCAGGCGCCCTGCACCAGTTTGGCCGAGCGGCGCAGGGAGGCGATGACGCCCTGGCGCTCAAGCATCAGCGCGGGAGAAGCGAGGGCGAACCGGATCATCAGCCAGAGGACGACCCCGCAGGCCCCGAGGCCTGCGAGCACGGCGAGCGCGATTCCACCTCCGCCCCCGAGCAGCAGTCCGGGCAGAATCGCCACGGTCATGATTGCTGCGCCCATCAGGGGCAACAGCAGGGTCAGGCCCAGCAGTTGAGGAAGCCGGGGCCGTGCCTCCTGCCAGGCCTCGGAGAGCGTCACCGGGCGGCCGAGCACGGAGCGGCTGATCACTATGGTGAGAAGTGCCGTGGTGAAGAGGGTCGCGATCATGGTGATGATCAGCGCCGGGCCCATGGCGAGCAGACTGGCCTGGAGCGAGTCCACGGACTGCCTCAGGGCCTCCGAGGGCGTCGCGTCCGGATTGACCTCGGGCGGGTCGGGCAGCAGGTAGCGCTCGACGAGGATGTTGCAGATCTGGGAGACCACCGAGACGGTGATCGTGATGCCCAGCACCGTGCGCCAGTGGGCGCGCAGCGTGGAAACAGCGCCGTCGAGGATCTCGCCGACCCCCAGGGGGCGCAGCGGGATGACACCGGGCTTGGCCGCGGCCGGTGGCCTGCCCCAGCTGCCGCGCGGCTGTTCGCCCCAGCCCGGGGCGGGCGGGGGTACGGGGATGCGGTCGGCACCCGGGGCGGTCGGCGCGGACCACCGGCCCGGAGGCGGCTGCTCGGTGGACCACTTCGAGGCGGGGCCGCTCTCTCCGGCAGGCTCGGCAGGCCGCGGAACGCCGGCGTGCCCGTCGGAGGGAGCAGATCCGGGCGAGGCCCAGCCCGGAGTGTCGTTCACGGTCGTCCACCTCATGGATTGGTCGCGGGACCGGCTCGCCGAGCCGGTGCGTTCACGGTGCCTGTCCCCTTGGCGGGACGGCAGGTTGGTGGCCATCGTGCCACGCGTCGCCCGCGGGTGGGCGGGGGCCCGTATCTCCTGCGCACCTTCATTGTCGGTGGCTCACCGGGCAGACTGGGCGGATGGCTGATCAGTACGTACAAAACCCGGCTGGTACCGAGCCGCCCCCGCTTCCGGCGCTGCGGTGGGACGAGCCGCCGGAAGGGCCTGTACTGGTACTGCTCGACCAGACCCGGCTGCCCGCCGACGAGGTCGAGCTCGTCTGTACCGATGTGCCGGCCCTGGTGCTGGCGATCCAGACGCTCGCCGTGCGCGGGGCACCGCTGCTGGGTATCGCCGGGGCCTATGGGGTGGCCCTCGCGGCCGTGCGGGGCTACGACGTGGAAGAGTCGGCTGAGCTGCTGGAACGGGCGCGGCCCACCGCGGTGAATCTCGGGTACGGCGTACGGCGTGCAGTGGCCGCATACCGCATGGCGGTGGACAAGGGGGCGGACGCCGAGCAGGCCGCGCAGGCGGCGCTCTCCACTGCCAAGGCGCTCCATCAGGAGGATGCCGAGGCCAGTGGCCGGATGGCTGAGCACGGCCTGGTGCTGCTCGACGAGCTGCTGCCGGGCGGCGGTCACCGGATCCTGACCCACTGCAATACCGGGGCGCTGGTCTCCGGCGGGGAGGGCACCGCGTTCGCCGTGGCGCTCAGGGCGCACCGCGCGGGACGGCTGCGGAGGCTGTGGGTCGACGAGACGCGACCGCTGCTGCAGGGGGCCCGGCTGACCGCCTATGAGGCGGCGCGGACCGGAATGCCGTACACATTGCTCACGGACAATGCCGCAGGGTCGCTGTTCGCGGCGGGGGAGGTTGATGCGGTATTGATCGGAGCCGACAGGATCGCCGCCGACGGAGCGGTGGCGAACAAGGTGGGGAGCTATCCGCTGGCGGTGCTGGCGAAGTACCACCATGTGCCGTTCATCGTGGTCGCGCCGACGACGACGATCGATCGGAGCACGCCGGACGGGGCCTCGATAGAGGTGGAGCAACGGCCTGGGCAGGAGGTGACCGAGGTCACAGCGCCGCAGATCGCGGTGGCTGGGGGAGTAGGTGGCGGGCTGTCGGTGGCGCCGCTGGGAACCCAGGCGTACAACCCGGCGTTTGATGTCACACCGCCGGATCTGGTGACGGCGATCGTCACCGAGCAGGGAACATTGTCCCCGGTCACCGGGGGCGGAATTGCGGAGCTGTGGGCCAGGTCACGCCAGGTAACGATTAGCTAATGGGATGATGTCGATTATGAAGGGACGAGTCCTTGTCGTCGACGACGACACCGCACTGGCCGAGATGCTCGGGATTGTGCTGCGTGGTGAAGGTTTCGAGCCGTCGTTCGTAGCGGACGGTGACAAGGCACTTGCCGCTTTCCGTGAGGCCAAACCCGATCTTGTACTGCTGGATCTCATGCTGCCCGGACGGGACGGCATCGAGGTGTGCAGGCTGATCAGGGCAGAGTCCGGCGTGCCGATCGTGATGCTCACGGCCAAGAGCGACACCGTGGATGTGGTGGTGGGCCTGGAATCCGGGGCCGATGACTACATCGTCAAACCGTTCAAGCCGAAGGAGCTGGTCGCCCGGATCCGGGCGCGTCTGAGGAGGTCGGAGGAGCCTGCGCCGGAGCAGCTGACGATCGGGGATCTGGTCATTGATGTGGCCGGACACTCCGTGAAGCGGGAGGGGCAGTCGATCGCCCTGACTCCGCTCGAGTTCGATCTGCTGGTGGCACTCGCACGCAAGCCGTGGCAGGTGTTCACCCGCGAGGTGCTGCTGGAGCAGGTGTGGGGCTATCGCCATGCCGCCGACACCAGGCTGGTCAATGTGCACGTACAGCGGTTGCGCTCAAAGGTCGAGAAGGACCCTGAGCGTCCGGAGATCGTCGTGACCGTCCGTGGTGTCGGTTACAAGGCCGGGCCGAGCTGACATGTCCCGAGGCAGCGTTGCTCCGAAGCCCGGTGAGCCGGGAGTCCGTACGGGGCGGGCTGCCGGACCGGGGAATGAGCCCTCGCGATTCGGCCGTCTGCTCCAGGGGGGACGGCTGCCCTCGGGCAGCGCGCCGGGGGGCCCGGTTCTTCGGCTCTTGATGCGCTGGGTGCGCCGTCCGCTACTGCCCGCTGTGCGGCTGTGGCGGCGGAACATCCAGCTCAGGGTGGTTGCGAGCACGCTGCTGATGTCGCTCGGCGTGGTGGTGCTGCTGGGCTTCGTCGTCATCGGCCAGGTGCGCAACGGTCTGCTGGACGCCAAGGACAAGGCTGCCCAGAGCCAGGCGGCCGGCGGCTTCGCCGTGGCGCGCGAGAAGGCGAACCTGCTCAACGGTCCGGGAAGCGGGCGCAACGGCGCCGCCGCGGACGGCAGGACCGCGGGGAGCTCCTGGCGGTCCGATCTGGTGCAGCAGCTCTCCAGCGGCGGGCAGGGCGCGTTCCACGTGGTGGCGCTCAGCGCCGACTCCGAGGACGCGGGCCGCGGGCCGCGGACCTCGGGGAGCGTAGCTTTCGAGAGCATTCCCGAAGACCTGCGGAACGCGGTCGACCAGGGGACCGGTACGTACGAGACGTACATGCAGATCAAGTACAACAACGAGCACGAGCCCGAGCCCGGCCTGGTCGTCGGTACGCGACTCAACGACATCGAGGGCAATCCGTACGAGCTCTACTACCTCTTCCCGCTGGCGCAGGAGGAGCAGTCGCTCAACCTCGTCAGAGGAACCCTCGCCACGGCCGGGCTGTTCGTCGTCGTCCTGCTGGGAGCCATCGCCTGGCTGGTGGTGCGGCAGATCGTGACGCCTGTGCGGATGGCCGCGGGGATCGCCGAGCGGCTTTCCGCCGGCCGCCTCCAGGAGCGGATGAAGGTCACAGGCGAGGACGACATCGCCCGCCTGGGCGAGGCGTTCAACAAGATGGCGCAGAACCTCCAGCTCAAGATCCAGCAGCTGGAGGAGCTGTCCCGGATGCAGCGCCGCTTCGTGTCGGATGTGTCGCACGAGCTGCGTACGCCGCTGACGACCGTACGGATGGCGGCCGATGTCATTCATGAGGCGCGGGCCGACTTCGATCCGGTGACGGCGCGTTCGGCGGAGCTTCTCGGGGATCAGCTCGACCGTTTCGAGTCGCTGCTCTCCGATCTGCTGGAGATCAGCCGCTTCGACGCGGGTGCGGCGGCGCTGGAGGCGGAGCCGATAGATCTGCGCGAGGTGGTACGGCGGGTGATCGGCGGCGCCGAGCCGCTGGCCGAGCGCAAGGGCACCCGGATACGCGTGATCGGCGACGAGCAGCCGGTGGTGGCCGAGGCCGATGCCCGGCGTGTGGAGCGTGTGCTGCGCAACCTGGTCGTTAACGCCGTGGAGCACGGGGAGGGCCGGGACGTGGTGGTGCGGATGGCGGTCGCAGGCGGGGCCGTAGCGGTTGCCGTGCGCGACTACGGAGTGGGGCTGAAGCCGGGGGAGGCGACCCGGGTCTTCAACCGCTTCTGGCGGGCCGATCCGGCGCGGGCCCGTACGACGGGCGGCACAGGCCTCGGTCTGTCCATCGCCGTCGAGGACGCCCGGCTGCACGGCGGCTGGCTGCAGGCGTGGGGCGAGCCCGGTGGGGGCTCGCAGTTCCGGCTGACCCTGCCGCGTACGGCGGACGAGCCGCTGCGCGGTTCGCCGATACCCCTGGAGCCGGAGGATTCGCGGCAGAACCGCGAGCGCGGCGATTCCACTGCCCCTCAGACGAACGGGCACCGGTTGTCGGCCGTGCCCACGCAGCCCGTGACCGACCGCTCGGCCCTGCCCGTGCCGCCGCGTGCTCCGGTGCCGCCCCCTTCGGCCCCGGCGGGTGTGGACCCGGCGGCGCTGCCGGGCAACGGTGCGCGGGTGGTGGCACGACCGGCGGGGGAGCGGCGTGGTGACGCGGCAGCACAGGTTTCTTCGGACCGGGAGGACACGACCCGTGGGCGCTGACCCCCGACGCGACAGCCGCCGAGGCGCGCTCAAGGCTTCCGCTCTGCTCGGCTGCAGCGGTGTGCTGCTGGCGGGGTGCGCCTCGATGCCCGACAGCGGTGACATCCATGCGGTGAAGGCGTCCCAGCGTGCGGATTCGCAGGTGCGCGTGTACGCGGTGCCGCCGCGGAAGGGCGCCAGTCCGATCGAGGTCGTCACGGGCTTCCTGGAGGCGATGACCAGCGACGACACGGACTTCGCCATCGCCCGGACGTATCTGATGCCGGAGACCTCCAAAAAGTGGCGGCCGGACGCGGGCACCACGGTGCTGTCCGCCGCGCCCGGCTACGGGCAGGCCATCACCGGTGGCCGGGACAACCCGGGCGTCGACTATCCGCTCTTGGGCACGCAGATCGCCGCGGTGGACCCGCAGCATGCCTATCAGGCGGTTTCTCCCACGCCGTACAGCCGGACGATTCACCTGTCCCTGCAGGCCGGGCCGGAAGGCAAGGAGTGGCGGATCGACAGTCTGCCGCCGGGGCTGGTGCTCGGCGCGTCCGACTTCCGGCGCAACTACATCTCGGTCAACAAGTACTACTTCGCCTCGGGGCAGGCCTCCACGCCGGTGGCCGACCCGGTCTACATCCGCCAGCGGCTCGATCCGGTGACCCGGATGGACCCGGTAACCCAGTCGGTCAAGGCGCTGCTCGACGGTCCGACGAACTGGCTGAAGCCTGTGGTCGAGTCGCCCTTCCCGACCGGTACGACGCTGAAGAAGGGCACCAAGTCGCTGGCGTTCGACGACCGGAATGCGCTGAAGGTGCCACTCAACGAGAAGGCGTCCAATGTGGGCCGCCTGCAGTGTTCGAGGATGGCGGCGCAGATTCTGTTCACCCTGAAGGATCTGACGTCCACCAGGGTCGAGCAGGTGGAGCTGCAGCGTGCGGACGGCTCGCAGTTGTGCGTGGTCAACAGCAGCCAGGCCGAGGGGTACGCACGGGACCATGTCTCGGGCCAGTCGATGAACCAGTACTTCGTCGACAGCAAGAACCAGCTGGCGCTGCTGTCGGGCTCCGCCAGGGACATAAGCGAGCCGGAGAATGTGCTCGGCCCGTTCGGCAACGGCCGGCTGCAGATGAGCCTGGTCGGTGTGGCTCGCGACGAGCGCACCGCGGCGGCCGTCTCGAAGGACTACAGCAGCCTTTACGTGTCGTCCCTCATGGCGGACAGCGCGCTGGGCCAGCCGCTGCTCCGGAGCCACGGCGACAGCCCCGCGAACCGTCTTTCGGCGCCCAGCTGGGACGGCCGGAACGATCTGTGGGTCGCCGACCGCGATCCTCGTCATCCGGCGCTCATGCGCCTGGCGCGCGGCGCGGGTGCTCCGCAGAACGTCAAGATCGTCCCAGGGCTGGACGGCGCACGGATCGAGGCGGTCAGGGTCTCGGCCGACGGTGTGCGCATCGCGCTGCTGCTGACCAAGGACGGCAGGACCACGCTGAAGATCGGGCGTGTGGAGCGCCACGGCCCCACGGCCAACCCGGTGGTCTCCGTCGCGGAACTGCGGCCCGCCGCACCACAGATGGAGACGGTCACGGCCGTTTCCTGGGCGGGGCCCAGCAGGCTCGTGGTGGTCGGCAAGGAGTCCGGCGGAGTCCAGCAGGTGCGGTACATGCAGACGGACGGCTCGAGTTCGGACACGAGCGTGCTGCCGGGTCTGAACCGCGTGAAGGCGGTCGCCGCGTCCGACGACGAGAGCGCCCCGCTGGTGGCGTACTCGGAGGACGACGGCATCGTGAAGCTGCCGCCGGGCGCGAACTGGCAGACGCTCGTCAAGAAGGGCTCGTCGCCGGTCTACCCGGGGTAGCCGGGCGAAAGACGGCGTCGGGACCGGCCGCAGCGGCCGGAAAGGGCCTCTGAGACGCCCCGGCGGGCCTGCGGAGGGCCTGCCGGGCTGTCCCGGACAGAGTTGTCCACAGGGGTGGCACGGCGCTCCAGCCGTGGGCACAGTGGTTGCCATGCGGGGCTGGTGGCGGGAGATCTCCGGTCTGGTGCTGCCGGTCGCCTGCGGCGGCTGCGGTAGTCCTCGTACGCCGCTGTGCGAGGAGTGCGCCCTGGCGCTGTACGGCACCGCGGCGCGCAGGGCGAGGCCCGTGCCCGAGCCCGCGGGCCTGCCGGTGGTGCATGCCGCCGCTCCGTATGCCGATGCGGTGCGTGCCGTGCTGCTGGCGCACAAGGAGCGGGGTGCGCTGGGGCTGGCCCGGCCGCTGGGTGTCGCGCTCGCCGGGGCGGTGCGGGGCGCGGTGGCGTCGGCCGATCGGGGGACTGGTCCCCTGCTGCTCGTACCGGTGCCGTCGGCGCGGCGTGCGGTCCGGGCGCGGGGGCACGACGCGGCGCGGCGGATGGCGCTGGCCGCCGCGGGCGAGCTGCGGCGGACGGGGACGGAGGCCAGGGTGCTCCCCGTGCTGCGGCAGCGGCGGGAAGTGGCCGACCAGTCGGGTCTCACGGCCCGTATGCGGGTGGAGAATCTGGCGGGGGCCCTGGCGGTCGCCGCCGGAGGCGGACGGCTTCTGGAGGGCGGCAGGGTGGTTCTGGTGGACGACCTCATGACCACCGGGGCTTCGCTGACCGAGGCGGCGCGGGCGCTGCGGGCGGCCTCCGGGATGCGATTTCCCGGACTTCTGCAGCTGAGCGCTGCGGTGGTCGCAGTCCCACCGCTGTCTTTCGAAAAAAACCGGAACTGACCGAGAACTTGCATCGTTGCAGGTAGTGAGAGACGAAAAGCTCCTGAATGGAGGTACGCGCTGGTAGCGGGTGCCGACACCCGTCCGAGCGAGCTATGTTCGGTTGTGAGGAATGGCGATTGCCGTACCGCACCGAATGATGGGCCGCGCTTCGGGCCAGGGATTCGAGGAAGCCAATACCTCGAAGGTGGGTGGGGTTGGGATCTTGTCGACTGGGGAGGAGGAGGTGAAAGTCGCCAAGTCCGAGACTTCGGTGATCACCGGAGTCTGGTGCAAGAGGGAGAGGCTCCGCAGCCAGCGAGCGGACGGAGCTATCCGGGAACGGAGTTCTGCGTGGACATCGTCGTCAAGGGCCGCAAGACCGAGGTGCCCGAGCGGTTCCGCAAGCACGTGGCCGAGAAGCTGAAGCTGGAGAAGATCCAGAAGCTCGACGGCAAGGTGATCAGCCTGGACGTCGAGGTGTCCAAGGAGCACAACCCGCGGCAGGCCGACCGTTCCGACCGTGTGGAGATCACTCTCCACTCCCGAGGCCCGGTGATCCGGGCGGAGGCCGCAGCCGGCGACCCGTACGCAGCGCTCGACCTCGCCACCGGCAAGTTGGAGGCCCGGCTGCGCAAGCAGCACGAGAAGCGCCACAACCGCCGTGGAAACGGCCGGATTTCGGCCTCCGAGGTGGCCGACGTCGTCCCCGGCGTCGCCGAGTTGAACGCCAATGGCCGGCCCCTCGGCGAAGAGACGCCCCCGTCCATTCCCACCACCAGGATCGGCTCGCTCGAAATCCAGGGCGAGGGACCGCTGGTGGTCCGCGAGAAGGTCCACACCGCAGCACCGATGACGCTCGACCAGGCTCTCTACGAGATGGAACTGGTCGGGCACGACTTCTACCTCTTCGTCGACTCCGAGACGAAGCAGCCCAGTGTCGTCTACCGACGGCACGCCTATGACTATGGCGTCATCCACCTGGAGACCGACCCGCTGGCCGGATCCGAGGCGGGCGGTGCCGGAGGTGCGCTCGGCGGCTGAGAGCCGTCAGGCAGGTCGGTGGTGCCCCTGGAGTGCAACGTGCGCCCCCAGGGGCACCACCGTGCGACCACAGGATCACCGCTCTGTCGTCCGGGCATGAAAGCATGGCGTCCCAGGCCAACCGATGCACTCCGCAATGACGTTGGCGGACCAGACATGATCTTCAGGCCGCGGCCTTCAGGGGGAGGAACGATGGCGGACAGCTTCGGGCCGGTTCATGACGACTCGGGCGACGCGGGTGACGACGGCTCCACAGTCGCCGAAGGCGGCGCGGACCAGGGTGGTTCCCGCAAGGAGCCCATCCGGGTTCTTGTGGTGGACGATCACGCCCTGTTCCGGCGGGGGCTGGAGATCGTCCTCGCGCAGGAGGAGGACATCCAGGTCGTGGGCGAGGCGGGCGACGGCGCCGAGGCGGTCGACAAGGCCGCTGACCTCCTGCCCGACATCGTGCTGATGGATGTGCGGATGCCCAAGCGCGGCGGCATCGAAGCCTGTACGTCCATCAAGGAGGTGGCTCCCAGCGCGAAGATCATCATGCTGACGATCAGCGACGAGGAGGCCGATCTCTACGACGCGATCAAGGCGGGCGCCACCGGCTATCTCCTCAAGGAGATCTCCACCGACGAGGTGGCCACGGCGATCCGCGCGGTGGCCGACGGGCAGTCGCAGATCAGCCCGTCCATGGCGTCCAAGCTGCTGACCGAGTTCAAGTCGATGATCCAGCGCACCGACGAGCGCAGGCTGGTGCCCGCGCCCCGGCTGACCGAGCGGGAGCTGGAAGTGCTCAAGCTGGTTGCCACGGGGATGAACAACCGGGATATCGCCAAGGAGTTGTTCATTTCCGAGAACACGGTGAAGAACCACGTCCGCAACATCCTGGAGAAGCTGCAGCTGCACTCCAGGATGGAGGCCGTGGTCTACGCGATGCGGGAGAAGATCCTCGAGATTCGGTAATGATCACCGACGGCGATCACCGGTACGGATGGCCGGTAGTGATCACCGGTGGCGCTCACGAGACAGCCTTGACCAGGTCCGCGGTCAGCTCGGCACGGTCGACCCGTTCGATGCGTACCGCATCGCAGCCGACCCACTGAGCGGCCTCGCGCAGCGCCTGGGCCATGGGTGCCACCGCCTTCGCGCCGTCCAGCGACACCTGGCGTGCCACCAGCGTCGTGCCCTCGCGGGCCGGGTCGACGCGCCCCAGCAGCTTTCCGCCCGACAGCAACGGCATCGCGAAGTAGCCGTACACCCGCTTCGGCTTGGGGACATACGCCTCGAGGCGGTGGGAGAAGCCGAAGATCCGCTCGGTGCGTGCCCGTTCCCAGATGAGAGAGTCGAACGGTGAGAGCAGGGTCGTACGATGTCGGCCGCGCGGCTCGGAGGCGAGCGCCTGCGGGTCCGCCCAGGCGGGCTTGGACCAGCCCTCGACCGTGACCGGGACCAGCCCCGAGTCCGCCACCACGGCATCGAACTGCTCGCCCTTGAGGCGGTGGTAGTCCGCGATGTCCGCGCGGGTGCCGACACCGAGCGACTCTCCTGCGAGCCGGACGAGCCGGCGCAGGCACTCCGTGTCGCCCAGCTCGTCGTGGAGAAGATCATCGGGGATGGCTCGCTCGGCGAGGTCGTACACCCGCTTCCAGCTGCGCCGCTCGGTGCACACCACCTCGCCGTACATCAGCGCGCGCTCGACGGCGACCTTAGACTCCGACCAGTCCCACCACTCGCCGCCGTTCTTCGCGCCGCCCAACTCCGTCGCGGTGAGCGGGCCTTCGGCGCGCAGCTGCTTGATCACCGTGTCGTAGGCGCCGTCCGGAAGGTCATGGCCCCAGTGCGGGCGGGCGCGGTAGCTGCGGCGGCGGAAGGCGAAGTGGGGCCACTCCTCGACGGGCAGAATGCAGGCGGCGTGCGACCAGTACTCGAAGCTGTGGCCCTCGGTCCAGTACGCGTCCTCGACCGTCTTGCGGCCCACCGCGCCAAGGCGGGCGTACGGAATCAGCTCGTGCGAGCGCGCCAGTACCGAGATCGTGTCCAGCTGGACGGCGCCGAGGTGACGCAGCACACCCCGTACCCCGCCGCGCCGGTCGGGCGCGCCCAGGAACCCTTGGGCGCGCAGGGCTATGCGGCGCGCTTCGTCGGCGGACAGTTCGGCGGTGGGTGGCGGCACACTGGTCATGGTCCGCACCCTAGACGGCGGCACTGACAATCGGTCCGGGCCGCAGGTCCCGGCCGCCGCACCCGCATGCCCGCACCCCGCGGGCCGCCGCACACGGCATGCCGTCCCACCCCGCCGGCGTCAGCCCCGGGGCGGCAGATACGGATGGGTGCTCGACAGTCCCAGGTCCGACGGGAGCAGCGCCCCCACCCACACATCCCTGAGAGTGTCCTTGTTCAGCAGCGCCGCGCGCAGCGACCCCTCGATCATGAAGCCCGCCTTCTCGGCGACGGCCCGCGAGCCCTCGTTGCCGACCTCCGCCCGCCACTCCAGGCGCGTCGCCCCGAGCCTGGTGAAGGCCCAGTGCGCCACGGCTCCCACGGTCTCCGCCATGATCCCGCGCCCCCGGTGCTCCTTGTCCGTCCAGAAACCGATCTCCCAGGTGCCCGAGAAAGTCCGCAGGCTGACCGCGACCGATGCCATCAGCGCACCGCCCGCGCGCGGCAGCACCGCGAAGGTGCACATCGTGCCGGAGCGCCAGCCCTCCGGGACCATCTGTCCGGTGAATTCGGCCGCATGCCGGCGCTCGTAGGGCGAAGGGACCGTCGTCCAACGCTGGATGTCGGGATCCTGGCACGCCTGATAGACCGCGTCCGTGTCGTCGCTCGTGAAGGTGCGCAGCAGCAGGCGTTCCGTGGTGAGGGTGATGGGCTCCATGACCGGATTCTGGTCATGTCCGCGAAGGGATGCGAGCACTTTTCGTACCTCACCGGCACCTTCCGTGCGTCCCGTGCGTTCTCTTTGAGGGTGACAGCAGGCCTGGCTGACGGCGGACCTCCCGACCCGGCCGGGTCCTCGCTTACGATGGCCGTTGCGGTGGGGCCCACCTGCCGTGCCCGCGCCAGTGTCCATAACAAGACCCAGTGCCAGGCCCGATCGGCAAGGAGACCAACCTCAGTGTCCGTCTTCAACAAGCTCATGCGTGCAGGCGAAGGCAAGATCCTGCGCAAACTGCACCGCATCGCGGACCAGGTCAACTCCATCGAAGAGGACTTCGTCAACCTCTCCGACGCCGAGTTGCGGGCGCTCACCGATGAGTACAAGGAGCGGTACGCCGACGGTGAGAGCCTGGACGACCTGCTCCCCGAGGCGTTCGCGACCGTCCGTGAGGCCGCCAAGCGCGTCCTCGGTCAGCGCCATTACGACGTACAGATGATGGGCGGCGCAGCGCTGCACCTCGGGTATGTCGCCGAGATGAAGACCGGTGAGGGCAAGACCCTCGTCGGCACGCTCCCCGCCTATCTCAATGCGCTCGCGGGCAAGGGCGTCCACCTGATCACGGTGAACGACTACCTGGCCGAGCGTGACTCCGAGATGATGGGCCGGGTCCACAAGTTCCTGGGCCTGGATGTCGGCTGCATCCTCGCCAACATGACGCCGGCTCAGCGTCGCGAGCAGTACAACTGTGACATTACGTACGGAACGAACAACGAGTTCGGCTTCGACTACCTCCGCGACAACATGGCGTGGTCCAAGGACGAGCTGGTCCAGCGCGGCCACAACTACGCCATCGTCGACGAGGTCGACTCGATCCTCGTCGACGAGGCCCGTACGCCGCTGATCATCTCCGGCCCGGCCGACCAGGCCACCAAGTGGTACGGCGACTTCGCCAAGCTCGTGACCCGCCTGGCCAAGGGCGAGGCGGGCAACCCCCTCAAGGGCATCGAGGAGACCGGCGACTACGAGGTCGACGAGAAGAAGCGGACAGTCGCCATCCATGAACCGGGTGTCGCCAAGGTCGAGGACTGGCTGGGCATCGACAACCTCTACGAGTCGGTGAACACCCCGCTCGTCGGTTATCTGAACAACGCCATCAAGGCCAAGGAACTGTTCAAGAAGGACAAGGACTACGTCGTCATCGACGGCGAAGTCATGATCGTCGACGAGCACACCGGCCGTATCCTCGCCGGCCGCCGCTACAACGAGGGCATGCACCAGGCGATCGAGGCGAAGGAAGGGGTGGACATCAAGGACGAGAACCAGACCCTTGCCACGATCACCCTGCAGAACTTCTTCCGCCTCTACGGCAAGCTCTCCGGCATGACCGGTACGGCCATGACCGAGGCCGCCGAGTTCCACCAGATCTACAAGCTGGGCGTCGTGCCGATCCCGACGAACATGCCGATGGTCCGCATGGACCAGTCCGACCTGATCTACCGGACCGAGGTCGCCAAGTTCGCCGCGGTCGTCGACGACATCGCCGAGAAGCACGAGAAGGGCCAGCCGATCCTGGTCGGCACGACCTCGGTCGAGAAGTCCGAGTACCTCTCGCAGCAGCTCAACAAGCGCGGCATCCAGCACGAGGTCCTCAACGCCAAGCAGCACGACCGGGAGGCGACGATCGTCGCCCAGGCCGGGCGCAAGGGCGCGGTCACGGTCGCGACGAACATGGCCGGCCGTGGTACGGACATCAAGCTCGGCGGTAACCCCGACGACCTCGCCGAGGCGGAGCTGCGCCAGCGCGGCCTGGACCCGGTCGAGCACGTCGAGGAGTGGGCCGCGGCCCTGCCCGCCGCGCTGGAGCGCGCCGAGGCGGCCGTCAAGGCCGAGCACGACGAGGTCACCGACATCGGCGGGCTCTATGTGCTGGGCACCGAGCGGCACGAGTCGCGGCGTATCGACAACCAGCTGCGCGGTCGTTCCGGCCGTCAGGGCGACCCGGGCGAGTCCCGTTTCTACCTGTCCCTGGGTGACGACCTGATGCGTCTGTTCAAGGCGCAGATGGTCGAGCGCGTGATGTCGATGGCGAACGTCCCCGACGACGTCCCGATCGAGAACAAGATGGTCACGCGCGCGATCGCGTCGGCGCAGTCGCAGGTGGAGCAGCAGAACTTCGAGACGCGTAAGAACGTCCTGAAGTACGACGAGGTGCTCAACCGCCAGCGTGAGGTCATCTACGGCGAGCGCCGCCGCGTTCTGGAGGGCGAGGACCTGCACGAGCAGGTGCGCCACTTCATGGACGACACCATCGACGCGTACATCCAGGCGGAGACGGTCGAGGGCTTCGCCGAGGAGTGGGACCTGGACCGGCTGTGGGGCGCGTTCAAGCAGCTCTACCCGGTGAAGATCACCGTCGAGGAGCTGGAGGACGCGGCCGGCGACCGTGCCGGGATCACCGCCGAGTTCATCGCCGAGTCCATCAAGGACGACGTCCACGAGCAGTACGACGAGCGTGAGAAGCAGCTCGGCTCGGACATCATGCGTGAGCTGGAGCGGCGCGTGGTGCTGTCCGTACTGGACCGCAAGTGGCGGGAGCACCTCTACGAGATGGACTACCTCCAGGAGGGCATCGGCCTGCGCGCGATGGCCCAGAAGGACCCGCTCGTGGAGTACCAGCGCGAGGGCTTCGACATGTTCACCGCCATGATGGAGGGCATCAAGGAGGAGTCCGTCGGCTATCTGTTCAACCTGGAGGTTCAGGTCGAGCAGCAGGTCGAGGAGGTCCCGGTGCAGGACGCGGCTCCTTCGCTCGCCAAGGAGGACGCGGTTGCGGCGGGAGCCTCCCGTCCGGAGATCCGCGCGAAGGGGCTCGACGCCCCGCAGCGGCGGGACCGGCTGCACTTCTCGGCGCCGAAGGTGGACGGCGAGGGCGGCATCGTCGAGGGCGAATTCATCAGCGACGACGGGCAGGCCCCTTCGGACGGGGACGGCCTGACGCGGGCGGAGCGCCGCAAGGCGCAGAAGGGCGCCGGGCGCCGCCGCAAGAAGTAATTCTCTGCGCCTGCCTGTTGCGAACGGCCGGGGCCGGACACCGATTGCGGTGTCCGGCCCCGGCCGTTTCGCTTCAGGGCTCGCGTTCGACGTACCCGTCGGCGCCGCCGGGGCCGAGGCTCTGAGTCGCTACGACGAGGAGCAGCTCCCCACGATCCTGGACTTCCTCCAGACGGCTCGGCAGGTGCAGGAGCGGCAGGCGGCCCGGCTCGGCGCGGGCGGCGGCTGAGCGGACCGCCTGCGGCTTCCTGCTGGCCGGGCGAGCCCAGGGCGGCGGCTAGTTCCCGGCGGACGTGCCGACGCGTTCTCCGCCGAGTTCCACAGCGGCACAGCGCCAGCGCTGGTCCGCGCCCTGTTCCAGGCGGAAGGCCATCGCGCTGACCCGGTCGCCGGAGCCGATCCTGGCGAAGGCCTCGATCACGCCGGGGCCGGGGTGGTACTCCCCGCAGTGCCGTACGACGGGTGTGACCCGCTCCGCCGGACGCAGCGGAGCTCCCGGGGCGAGCCGCACGAGCTGTTCGTACGCCTCCCCGATGGTGTGCCCGAGCATCCAATGAACCGGGCGCCGGCCGCTGAGCACCGCGAGCAGGCGGTCGGCGAACCAGTAGTGCGGCTTGTGCTGCCGTCGTGCGCGTGCCATCGCGGTTGCCGCCACCGCGGCGGGACGGCGCTGGTCCTGCCGCCCTGCGGGCCGGGTCCTGTTCATGCTCATGCAGATCGCCCCCGATATGCCGGGCCCGGTGCGATACCGGGCGGTAACTTCGTTGGTGATCTTCTACGGGGCGGGCTTGTCGAACCGCAATGCGCGGTGTCCCTTGCGGGGGCAGGCGCCACAGTTCACCTATCAGGGTGACGGGGGCCCGACACGGGCCGTCCTGAGCCAGTGCGAGGCAGGTCTGCGGTGGACGGCGCGCGAGGCCGGGGGCGGCAGCCCGAAGGGGGACCTCGGGCGGACCTCACACGTATCCTGAGGGCGTTTCCGACTACGAAAGCGGTCAGCCATGCGCGTCTACGTCCCCCTGACCCTCCCCGGACTCGCAGAGGCGCACAAGACGGGCGAGCTCGGCCCCGGGCCGCTGACCGCGTATGCCGTCACGCCGGGACTGCGCGAGTGGTACGTCTCCGACGACATCGAGGAACTGGAGTACGCCGCGCTGAACCGCGCCGCCGCCGCCTCGCTGCGACTGATCGCCGGTGACCCGGACGCGGCCAGGCGCCGGGTGGTCGTCGCGGTCGACGTACGGGACCAGGACGCGGTCGCCGATCCCGACGGAGTGCTCGTCGTGAGCGCGCTCGGCGAGGTGCGGGTCGCCACCGCGGTTCCGCTGTCCAAGGCGGCGGCGGTGCACGTGGACGCGGACGACGCGATCGGTGACGTGGCGGCCGCGGCGGACGCGCTGGGGGCCGCGGACCAGGGCGACGACGACGCGCAGTTCACGGTGGACGGGGCGGAGGACCACGAGCTGCTCTGGTACGGGGTGCAGGAGATCCAAAACCTCGTCGGCTGAGGCTGCGAAGGCGGCTCGGCGGCCGGTTGTCAGACCCGGCCGGTACCGTTTTCGCATGGGGAAGCACAGCACACATCTGGTCTGGGACTGGAACGGCACACTGCTCGACGACATCACCGCAGTCATCGGGGCGACCAACGCCGCCTTCGAGGAGATCGGCCTGGAGCCGATCACGCTCGAGAGCTACCGCGAGATGTACTGCGTACCGATTCCCCGGTTCTACGAGCGGCTCATGGGACGGCTGCCCTCGGACGCGGAGTGGGAGGTCATGGACGAGGCCTTCCACCGGCACTACAGCGAGCACCGGATCGGGTGCGGGCTGACCGAGGGCGTCGAGGAGCTGCTCCAGGAGTGGCGGCTGGCCGGGCGCAGCCAGTCGCTGCTGAGCATGTACGGGCACGAGGAGCTGGTCCCGGTCGTACGGGGCTATGGCATCGAGGGCCACTTCATACGCGTGGACGGGCGGACCGGGCCGTCCGGCGGCACGAAGGCGCTGCACATGGAGCGCCACCTCGCGGCGCTCGGCGGCGTCGCGGCGCCGGAGCGCACGGTGGTGATCGGTGACGCGGTCGACGACGCGGTGGCGGCGGCGCATGTGGGGGCGCGGGCGGTGCTGTACACCGGGGGGTCGCACAGCAGGGCGAGCCTGGAGTCGGTGGGGGTGCCAGTGGTGGACAGCCTCGCGGAGGCGGTGGAGGTGGCGACACGGCTGGCGGCGTAACGGGGCGGTTCGCCCCAGGACGGGCTGCTCCCCGCGGAGCCCACCCCGCGGAGTCCGAACCGGGCTCGGCCCGGACCCCGAGGGGCCCGGGCTGCCCCGCCACACGCCCTACGCCACCGGTGCCTTCGCCCGAAGCACCGTGAGGAACTCCCGCATCCACGCCGAGTGGTCCGGCCAGGCCCTCGACGACACCAGCGTGCCGTCGACGACCGCCTCCACGTCCTGGAAGCTCGCGCCCGCCGCCTGCATGTCCAGTTCCAGGGCGGGATAGGCCGTGACCCGGCGGCCCTCCAGGCTGCCGATCGCCGCCGTCAGCAGCGGGCCGTGGCAGATCTGCGCCACGGGCTTGTCGGCGTCGAAGAACGACTTCAGAATCTTGCGTAGCTCGGGATCGTTGCGCAGGTACTCCGGGGCGCGGCCGCCCGGGATCACCACCGCTGCGTACTGTCCGGGCTCGACCTCCGAGAAGGCCAGGTCCGCCGGCCAGGTGTAGCCCGGCTTTTCGGTGTAGGTGTCGAAGCCCGGCTCGAAGTCGTGCACGACGAATTGCAGTTTTTTGCGGGCGGGGGCCGCGATGTCGACCTCGTACCCCTCTTCCCGCAGCCGCTGATACGGGTAGAGGACTTCGAGGGACTCGGCCGCATCGCCGGTGACGATCAGGATCTTCGGTGTCATGGCTGCTCCCGGTGTCGGGCTGTCGACGGTGTCCCTGCCGTCGGTGCAGGGCGTCGACGGTATGCCGTGTCGTCACCGCCAACTTGCACCGCGGGGGACTGTTTGCCAAGAGTGGCCCTGTGTCGCTGTCCAGACTGTCAAACTTCCGGCCCTGCTTTTGTACACATACGGCTCATGACGGGTCGGGGGGGCGGGGCGATAGCCTTGACCCGTGATCAGCGCTATATGCCGTGGGGGCAGCGAAGCCCCCGGCCAGCGCCCGGAGCGCCACAGCGCCCGGGCGATCGTTGATCACCCCGTTCCGGCCCCGCTGCCAACATTGGCCAATATCGGCTCGGACATCTCTCATCGCGGCATAACGTCGACTCCGACCGGACACCCCGCGTCATGGCGTTGCGTCGCTTCTTTCCCCTACGTCACGCAACGGCGCGCGACAGGAGCCAGAGGACATGCAGACCAAGCTGGACGAAGCCAAGGCCGAGCTGCTCGCACGGGCAGCCCGGGTTGCTGAGAACAGCCCGGTCGGGGGGCACCTTCCGACCGGGGCCGAGCACGGCAAGAGCCCTGACCAGGACACCGTGCTCCGGTACCTCCAGCGCTACTACCTGCACACCGCTCCGGAGGACCTGACCGACCGGGACCCGGTCGACGTCTTCGGCGCGGCCCTTTCCCACTTCCGGCTCGCCGAGAACCGCCCCCAGGGGACGGCCAACGTGCGGGTCCACACCCCGACCGTCGAGGAGAACGGCTGGACCTGCAGCCACTCCGTGGTCGAGGTGGTCACCGACGACATGCCCTTCCTCGTCGACTCGGTCACCAACGAGCTATCCCGCCAGGGCCGCGGCATCCATGTTGTGATCCACCCGCAGGTCACGGTTCGCCGCGACCTCACGGGCAAGCTGATCGAAGTTCTGCCTCTCGAGGCGAACGGCAAGGACCTGCCGCACGACGCGGTCCTCGAATCCTGGATCCATGTCGAGATCGACCGTGAGACCGACCGGTCCGACCTCAAGCAGATCAGCGCCGATCTGCTGCGGGTCCTCTCGGACGTCCGCGAGGCCGTCGAGGACTGGGAGAAGATGCGCGACGCCGCGCTGCGCATCGCCGAAGAGCTGCCCAGTGAGCCGACCGCCGACGATCTGCGTGACCAGGAGGTCGAGGAGGCGCGCGAACTGCTGCGCTGGCTCTCCGCCGACCACTTCACCTTCCTCGGCTACCGGGAGTACGAGCTCACCGAGACCGACGCCCTGGCCGCCGTGCCCGGCACCGGCCTCGGCATTCTGCGCTCCGACCCCCAGCACAGCACCGACGAGGCGCATCCCGTCAGCCCCTCCTTCAGCCGCCTGCCCGCCGACGCCCGTGCCAAGGCCCGCGAGCACAAGCTGCTCGTGCTGACGAAGGCCAACAGCCGCTCGACCGTGCACCGGCCCTCCTACCTCGACTACATCGGGGTGAAGAGGTTCGACGCCAACGGCAATGTCATCGGTGAGCGCCGATTCCTCGGCCTGTTCTCCTCGGCCGCGTACACCGAGTCCGTGCGCCGCGTCCCGGTCATCCGCCGCAAGGTCCAGGAGGTCCTCGAAGGCGCGGGCTTCGCGCCCAACAGCCACGACGGCCGCGACCTGCTGCAGATCCTGGAGACCTACCCGCGCGACGAGCTGTTCCAGACGCCGGCCGACCAGCTGCGCTCCATCGTCACATCCGTCCTCTACCTCCAGGAGCGCCGCAGGCTGCGGCTGTACCTGCGCCAGGACGAGTACGGCCGCTACTACTCCGCCCTCGTCTACCTGCCGCGGGACCGCTTCACCACCGATGTACGGCTGCGCCTGACCGACATCCTGCTGGAGGAGCTGAACGGCCGCGCGCCGGTCGACTTCACCGCCCTGCACACCGAATCGGTGCTGTCCCGGCTGCACTTCGTCATCCGTGTCCAGCCCGGCACCGAGCTCCCGGACCTCACCGACGCCGACAAGGACCGCATCGAGTCCCGGCTCGTCGAGGCCGCCCGCTCCTGGGCCGACGGCTTCGCCGAGGCGCTCAACGCCGAGTGCGGCGAGGAGCGCGCAGCCGAGCTGCTGCGCCGTTACGGCCACGCCTTCCCCGAGGGCTACAAGGCCGACCACTCGCCGCGCGCCGCCGTCGCCGACCTGGTCCACGTCGAGCAACTGGCCCACCTGGACAAGGACTTCGCGCTCTCCCTGTACGAGCCGGTCGGCGCGGGCCCCGGCGAGCGCCGCTTCAAGATCTACCGCACGGGTGACCAGGTCTCGCTCTCCGCCGTTCTGCCGGTCCTCAACCGGCTCGGCGTCGAAGTCGTCGACGAGCGTCCCTACGAGCTGCGCTGCTCGGACCGTACGACCGCGTGGATCTACGACTTCGGTATGCGCATGCCGCTGGCCACCGGCAACGGCGACTACCTGGCCGACGATGCCCGCGAACGCTTCCAGGAGGCCTTCTCGGCAGTCTGGACCGGCGAGGCGGAGAACGACGGCTTCAACTCCCTCGTGCTGCGCGCCGGTCTGGACTGGCGGCAGGCGATGGTGCTGCGCGCGTACGCCAAGTACCTGCGTCAGGCCGGAGCGACCTTCAGCCAGGACTACATGGAGGACACCCTCAGTACCAACGTCCACACCACCCGGCTGCTGGTCTCCCTCTTCGAGGCCCGGATGTCCCCCGAGCGCCAGCGCGGCGGCACCGAGCTGACCGACGCCCTGCTGGAGGAGCTCGACGGCGCGCTCGACCAGGTCGCGAGCCTGGACGAGGACCGCATCCTGCGGTCGTTCCTCACCCTCATCAAGGCGACGCTCCGCACGAACTTCTTCCAGGAGGCGGCGGGCGCCAAGTACCACAGCTATGTGTCGATGAAGTTCGACCCGCAGGCCATCCCGGATCTGCCCGCGCCCCGCCCGGCGTACGAGATCTGGGTCTACTCCCCGCGGGTCGAGGGTGTGCACCTGCGCTTCGGCAAGGTCGCGCGCGGCGGTCTGCGCTGGTCCGACCGGCGTGAGGACTTCCGTACGGAGATCCTGGGCCTGGTCAAGGCCCAGATGGTCAAGAACACCGTGATCGTGCCGGTCGGCGCCAAGGGCGGCTTCGTCGCCAAGCAGCTGCCCGACCCGTCGGCGGACCGGGACGCGTGGCTGGCCGAGGGCATCGCCAGCTACAAGGTGTTCATCTCGGCACTGCTCGACATCACGGACAACCTGGTGGCCGGCGAGGTCGTGCCGCCCGCCGATGTCGTACGCCACGACGAGGACGACACCTACCTCGTCGTTGCCGCGGACAAGGGCACCGCGACCTTCTCCGACATCGCCAACGAGGTCGCGGTCGCGTACAACTTCTGGCTCGGTGACGCCTTCGCTTCGGGCGGCTCCGCCGGATACGACCACAAGGCCATGGGCATCACCGCCCGCGGCGCCTGGGAGTCCGTCAAGCGGCACTTCCGCGAGCTCGGCCACGACACCCAGACCCAGGACTTCACGGTCGTCGGTGTCGGCGACATGTCCGGTGACGTGTTCGGCAACGGCATGCTGCTCTCCGAGCACATCCGCCTCGTCGCGGCCTTCGACCACCGGCACATTTTCATCGACCCGAACCCGGACGCGGCCACCTCGTACGCCGAGCGCCGCCGCCTCTTCGAGCTGCCCCGCTCCTCCTGGGCCGACTACGACAAGGAACTGCTGTCGGCCGGTGGCGGCATCCACCCGCGCGCGGCCAAGTCGATCCCGGTCAACGCGCACATGCGCGCTGCCCTCGGCATCGAGGCGGGCATCTCCAAGATGACGCCCGCCGAGCTGATGAAGACGATCCTCAAGGCCCCGGTGGACCTGTTGTGGAACGGCGGCATCGGTACGTACGTCAAGGCCTCCTCCGAGTCCAACGCGGACGTCGGCGACAAGGCCAACGACGCGATCCGCGTCAATGGTGAGGACCTGCGGGTCAAGGCCGTCGGCGAGGGCGGCAACCTGGGTCTGACCCAGCTGGGCCGGATCGAGTTCGACCGCAGCGGCGGCAAGATCAACACCGACGCCATCGACAACAGCGCGGGCGTGGACACCTCCGACCACGAGGTGAACATCAAGATCCTGCTCAACGGCCTGGTGTCGGACGGCGACATGACCGTCAAGCAGCGCAACAAGCTGCTCGCCGAGATGACCGACGAGGTCGGCGCGCTGGTCCTGCGCAACAACTACGCGCAGAACGTCGCCCTCGGCAACGCCGTCGCCCAGTCGCCCTCGCTGCTCCACGCCCACCAGCGCTTCATGCGGCGCCTCGGCAGGGACGGGCACCTGGACAGGGCACTGGAGTTCCTGCCGAACGACCGGCAGATCCGTGAGCTGCTCAACTCCGGCAAGGGGCTCAGCCAGCCCGAGCTGGCCGTGCTGCTCGCCTACACCAAGATCACGGTGGCGGACGAGCTGATCGGGACCGAGCTGCCGGACGACCCGTATCTGCGCCGGCTGCTGCACGCGTACTTCCCGCAGGCCTTGCGCGACAGGTTCCCCGACGCGATCGACGGGCACGCGCTGTGCCGGGAGATCGTCACGACGGTGCTGGTCAACGACACGGTGAACACTGGTGGTTCGACCTTCCTGCACCGGCTGCGCGAAGAGACGGGCGCGTCGATCGAGGAGGTCGTGCGGGCGCAGACCGCGGCACGCGAGATCTTCGGGCTCAGCGCCGTGTGGGACGCGGTCGAGGCGCTGGACAACACGGTCCCGGCCGCCGTCCAGACCCGTATCCGGCTGCACTCGCGCCGACTCGTAGAGCGCGGCACGCGCTGGCTGCTCGGCAACCGGCCGCAGCCGCTGGAGCTCGCCGAGACCATCGGCTTCTTCGCCGAGCGCGTGGAGCAGGTCTGGGCCGAGCTGGCGAAGATGCTGCGCGGCGCGGACCTGGAGTGGTACCAGAGCATCCTCGAAGAGCTCACCGAGGAGGGCGTCCCGGAGGAGCTCGCGCTGCGGGTCGCCGGGTTCTCCTCCGCCTTCCCGACGCTCGACATCGTCGCGATCGCGGACCGCACCAAGAAGGAGCCGATGGCGGTCGCCGAGGTGTACTACGACCTCGCGGACCGGCTGCGTATCACCCAGCTGATGGACCGGATCATAGAGCTGCCGCGGGCCGACCGCTGGCAGTCGATGGCCCGCGCATCCATCCGCGAGGACCTGTACGCGGCGCATGCCGCTCTGACGGCGGACGTGCTCACCGTCGGCAATGGCACCTCGACGCCGGAGGAGCGGTTCAAGGCGTGGGAGCAGAAGAACGCGGCGATCCTGAGCCGGGCGCGTACGACGCTGGAGGAGATCCAGGGCTCGGACACGTTCGACCTGGCGAATCTGTCGGTCGCGATGCGGACGATGCGCCAGCTGCTGCGGACGCACAGCTGATACGGCGGTAAGGGGGCGCCCGGCACCGAATCGGTGCCGGGCGCCTTCGTCTTCGGGTGGTTCCACTTCAGGTGGTTCGCGAAAGTCGGGGGCCTATCGCGCGGCCGTGGCGGCCCACAGCCGACGGCAGGACAGCAGGGCGGCGACCAGCAGCAGCCCGTTGCGTACGGCCATGAGGAGCAGGCCGGCCGGGGTGCCCGCCAGCACGTCGTCGTACAGCACGGGGTGGGCGAGCGCGCTCGCGGCGGCGGCCGGCAGCATCAGGAGCGCGACCGGGCGCTGGGTGGTGTGCCGCGAGGTCAGGCAGACCGCGGCCAGACCCAGCAGCCCGACCAGATACTGCGGGCTGATGACCCGGCTGGTGACCGTGAAGAGCAGTACGGCGGCGAACGCGGCGTCGAACGGCGTGGCGGGTGGCCGGCGCCACGACCTGGCCCGCCACAGCAGCAGCCAGCACACCGCCGCGACGCTCAGCAGCAGACTGAGCCGCGCGATGCCCGACACGTACGGGCCGACGAGTTCGAAGGCTCCGTACTGGTAGCGGACCGTGCCCGGCCAGCCCGCCTTCCGCGCGAGCTGGAGCGCGGTCCCGCCGAGGGACTCGATCTGGACGCCCCTGGCGCCCTGCTGCCGCAGAAAGTCCGGGGTGTGGCTGAAGCCGAGCGCGAAGACGGCGAGCAGCGCGGTCATGGAGGCGGCGGCCGAGAGCCAGGCCGCGCGAGTGGTACGGCCCGGGGGCGTGCCCAGGACGGTGAGCAGCGGCCACACCTTGATCATCGCGCCCAGCCCGGCGAGCCCGCCCGCGATGTGCGGGCGCCTGCGCACGGCCAGCAGGGCGAGTACGGCGACGGCGGTGACCTGCACGTCGTAGCGCGCGTACGGGAGGTGCAGCAGGAGCGGCAGTCCGCACACCCACAGCCAGGCGCCGGGCAGCCCTGCGCGGGAGAGGGCGAGCGTGATGACCCCGTCGGCGGCGAGGGTGAGGGCGACGAAGGCCTGGAAGTAGGTCAGAAAGGGCAGCGCGCCGGGGGCGAGGAAGACGAGGGCGGCGCCCGGCGGGTACTGCCAGGTGGCGTCGTCCAGGGGGAACGCTCCCTGGACGAGCTGCTCGTACCAGCGCCGGTAGAGGATGTGCACCTCGCCCGCGACACCGCTGTCGCCGACCTCGTCGACGACGAGCAGCCCGAGCATGCCGACGCGGGTGGCCGCCCAGACCGCGGCGAGCGCGGCGGCCCGCCTGCGGCGGAAACGGGAGCGGGAGGTGCCGAGGAGGGCGATCCCCGGCACCGGGGAGTGGCCGAAGGAGGACAGGGGCGGACCGATCCGATGGGTCGTCATCGACCGGCAGTTTAGGGCGTATTGGGCTATTTCTGGCTATTTGGTGTTGTTGTACTTCTCGTACGCGGCGACGACTTCCGGCGCCGGGCCGTCCATCAGCATCCGACCCGCCTCCAGCCAGATTGCCCGGTCACAGGTCTGGGTGATCGCCCCGTTGCTGTGGCTCACCAGAAAGACCGTGCCGGCCTCCTGGCGCAGCTCGGTAATGCGCTCCTGGCTGCGGCGCTGGAACTTCGCGTCGCCGGTGGACAGGGCCTCGTCGATCAGAAGCACGTCATGGCTCTTGGCCGCGGCGATCGAGAAGCGGAGCCGGGCGCCCATGCCGGAAGAGTACGTACGCATGGGGAGCGAGATGAAGTCGCCCTTCTCGTTGATCCCCGAGAAGTCCACGATCTGTTCGTACCGCTCCTGGATCTGCTCGCGGGTCATGCCCATCGCCAGACCGCCGAGGATGACGTTGCGCTCGCCGGTCAGATCGCCCATCAGTGCGGCGTTCACGCCGAGGAGGGAGGGCTGGCCCTGGGTGAAGACCCTGCCCTCGGTGGCCGGCAGCAGGCCCGCGATCGCTTTCAGCAGGGTCGACTTGCCGGAGCCGTTGGAGCCGATCAGGCCGATGGCCTCGCCCTTGTACGCCGCGAAGCTGACGCCCTTGACGGCACGCACCACGCGGACGCCCCGGGATTTCTTGCGGGAGGCGATCCGGCTGAGGGCGGCGGTGGCGCTGCCTTTGCCGCCGCGGGCGCCGTGGACCGTGTACGTGATGTGGACGTTGTCGACGACGACGGTAGGGACGCGTTCGTCGGTCGTCCGCATGTCCTCGGGTGCGGGGATTACCTGGGAGTCAGACACGGCCGTACTCCTCCTCTGCCTTCCAGAAGTAGATGAACCCGCCCACTCCGAACAGGAGCGCCCAGCCGAGGGCGACGGCCCAGACGTGCGGGGGCAGTTGGGCGGAGGTGTAGCTCTCGATGAGCGCGAAACGCATCAGGTCGATGAAGACGGCGGCGGGATTGCACTCCAGGGCGACCATCACGAGATGCGGCAGGTGCGCGCCCTTGAGGACCTTTTCGATGCTCCACATCACGCCGGAGGCATACATCCAGGTGCGCAGGACGAAGGGCATCAGCTGGGCGATGTCGGGGGTCCTGGCGCACAGCCGCGCCATGATCATCGAGACGCCGGTGTTGAAGACTGCCTGCAGGATCAGGGCGGGGACGGCCAGCAGCCAGGTGAGCTTGGGGAACTCTCCGAAGCACATCAGGATCATGACCAGTGCGCCCATGGAGAACAGCAGCTGCTGGAGCTGGAGCAGGACGTAGGAGATGGGCAGGGTGGCGCGCGGGAAGTGCAGCGCCTGCACCAGGCCCATGTTGCCGCGGATGGCGCCGCTGCCGGTCATGATCGAGCTGGAGGTGAAGGTCCAGATGAAGACGCCCGTGACCAGGAACGGGACGAAGTCGGGGACGCCGCGGCTGGTCTGGAGCAGGATGCCGAAGATGAAGTAGTAGACCGCCGCGTTCAGCAGCGGGGTCATGATCTGCCAGACCTGGCCGAGCTTGGCGCGGCTGTACTGCGCGGTGAGGCGGGCGGTGGCGAAGGCGCCGATGAAGTGGCGTCGTGACCAGAGCTGCCGGACGTAGTCGGGCAGCGTCGGCCGGGCACCGCTGACGGTCAGCCCGTGCCTGAGGGCGAGCTCACCGAAATCCTCCACGAAGGGGGGAGGGGCAATCGTCTGCGTGCTCACAGGGGCGGCCACTTTCGACGGGGGCAGGGTGGACGCTGGCGATGGGACGGACCCGTATCGTCGCTACGGTGAGAGTAGGACGGTCCAGCGTCGCAACGCAACCGTGTCGTCGTGACGGTAGGATCCGGGCATGACCACGGACCCTGGAACCCCACGTCGCGCCCCCGCGGGAGCCGCAGTGCTCCGGGAGGACGTGACCGATGCGATTCGTGCCGCCGTCTTCGAGGAGCTGGCGGCGGTCGGCTTCGCCCGGATGTCGATCGAAGGGATCGCGCGGCGCGCGGGCGTCGGCAAGACCGCGGTCTACCGGCGCTGGAAGTCGAAGCTGTCGCTCGTGCTCGACCTGGTCTCGGCCTTCGCCTCGCAGGGGCTGCCGGCGCCGGCGACGGGGTCGCTGTACGGAGACGTAAGGGCCCTGCTGGAAGTGGCCTCGCACGCCCTGCGCCACCCGGTCGCCTCCCAGGTGATCCCGGACCTGCTGGTCGAGGCGGCGCGCCATCCGGAAATCTCGGACGCGATCAAGGCGGCCCTGCTGGACAGCCAGCAGGGCGTGGCGGCGGTGGTGGTCCGCGAGGCGGTGTCCCGCGGCGAACTCCCGGAAGGAACGGATCCGGACCGGGCGCTGGACCTGATCGTGGGGCCGCTGTACTGGCGGCTGGTGGTGGTGCGGGGCGGGCTGCCGAAGGGGTACCTGGACGAGCTGGCGAGGTCGGCGGTGGCGGGGCTTCAGGCCTGACGGCGGTTCGGCCGCCCCGGACCCCGCTCATCACTCGCCGGAGGGGCTGAATGTTCAGCCCGTACGTCACTTCACCGCCCCAGCCATCACCCCCGTCACGAACTGCCGCTGGAACGCGAAGAACACCGCAAGCGGGATGATCATCGAGACGAACGCCCCCGGCGCCAGCACGTCGATGTTGTTGCCGAACTGCCTCACCTGGCGCTGCAGCGCCACCGTGATCGGCGCGCTCTCCGAGTCCGCGAAGATCAGGGCGACCAGCATGTCGTTCCAGACCCACAGGAACTGGAAGATGCCCAGCGATGCGATCGCCGGGCCGCCCAGGGGCATCACCACGCGGGTGAACAGGCGAATCTCGCCCGCGCCGTCCAGCCTCGCCGCCTCCAGCAGTTCCCTCGGGATCTCCGCGAAGAAGTTCCTCAGCAGGAAGATCGCGAAGGGAAGCCCGAACGCCACATGGAAGACGATCACGCCGATCGTCGTCTCGAAGATGCCGACCCAGCCGAACAGTTTGGAGACCGGCACCAGCGCCACCTGGACCGGGACCACCAGGAGGGCGACGACCGCGATGAACCACCAGTCGCGGCCGGGGAAGTCCATCCAGGCGAAGGCGTAACCGGCCAGCGAGCCGATCACCACCACCAGCAGCGTCGCGGGGACGGTGATCAGGACGCTGGACAGCAGGGAGTCGGTGATCGCCTCGTTGTCCAGCAGCCGTGAGTAGTTGTCGAAGGTGAGCTGTGCGGGCGCGCTGAACACCTTCCACCAGCCGCTCGCGCTGATGTCCGCGGGCCCCCGCAGCGAGGACAGCAGCAGCCCGAACGTCGGCAGCAGCCAGAACAGGCCCACCAGGACGAGAAAGACGCGCATCACGCCACCGCCCGCGCGCGCCGCGATCCGTGCCGGGAGGGACTGCTTCGCCTTCACCACGCCGTCGGTCGTGGTCATCGGCGGGCCTCCCTTCGCATGCGCCGGATGTTGAACAGCATCACCGGGACCACCAGCAGCAACAGGAGCACGGCAATCGCGCTGCCCAGCCCCAGATTCGAGTCCGTGCCGAAGGAGGAGCGATAGAGCTGGAGCGCCAGGACATTCGCGTCGTCCTGCGCGGACCCGGGCGCGATGATGAAGACCAGGTCGAAGATCTTCAGCACATTGATCATCAGGGTGACCAGCACCACCGCGAGCACAGGCGCCAGCAGCGGGACCGTGACCCTGCGGAAGACCTGCCATTCGTTCGCGCCGTCCACCCGCGCCGCTTCGAGCAGTTCACGCGGCACGCTCGCGAGCCCCGCCGCGATCAGCACCATCGCGAAGCCCGCCCACATCCATACGTAGCTGCCGATGATCGCCGGAGTGACGAGCGAGGGTCCGAGCCAGTTGACGCCGTTGTACGGCTCGCGGAAGTTGTCGGCGGGCAGCCGCAGATGGGCCCCGTCCGCGGACGCGGGCAGCGTGAACGTACCGTCCGCGCCCGCCCGTGCCGAGGCGACCACCTTGCCGTCCTTGACCGCCTCGACCTTGATGCCCTTGAGGCCGAGCTCCTTCGCGTCGATGGCATTCGCCCTGCCGCCGCCGCCCTTGGTGAAGTCCAGCCACGCGGTGCCGGTGATCTTCCCGTCGTCCGGCTGGGCCGCCTTCGCGGACTTCGCGCCGGACGGCATCTTCTCGGCCGCGATACCCACCAGCGGGAGCTGGACCTGTTGGCCCGCGGTCACCGGCTCCTTGGTGACGAACGACCCGCCTCCGCCCCCTTTGAGCGGGGCGAGCGCCAGCGGATGCGCCTTGGGGAATCCGGCCGACTCGGCGAAGGTGTCATGCACGCCCACCCAGACCGCGTTGGCGACCCCGCGGTCCGGATCCTGCTCGTACACAAGCCGGAAGATGATGCCCGCCGCGAGCATCGAGATCGCCATCGGCATGAAGACGATCAGCTTGAACGCCGTGCCCCAGCGCACCCGTTCGGTGAGTACGGCGAAGATCAGACCGAGTGCCGTCGAGACGGTCGGCGCGACGACCACCCAGATCGCGTTGTTCTTGACCGCGGTCAGGATGCTGTCCTCGGTGAAGATCTCCTTGTAGTTGTCGAGCCCGGCGAACGAGCTGCCGGACTGGTCGAAGAAGGACCGGTAGAGGGAGTACCCGATGGGGTAGACGACGAGCGCGCCCAGCAGCACCAGCGCGGGCAGCAGAAAGCCGGCCGCGACGATTTTACGTGTGCCTGTCACGCTCTTGCGCTTGTCGGCGGGGGGAGCCGGACGCGCCGGACCCCCCGCGGTCGCCGCGGTTTTCACCCGTCAGCTCTTGTACGCCTTGGCGGCGTCCGACTCCAGCTTCTGCTGGGCCCCGGCCACGTCCTTCGGGTTCTTCAGGAAGTCCTGCAGAGCCTTCCACTCACCCTTGCCCGGCGTGCCGCCGAACGACTGCGGCATCTGGTCCGACATGTCGAAGCGGAAGTCGTCGCCCGCCGCGATCAGCGCCTTGGCGATGTCGCGCTGCACATTGTTCGGGTACGCGGACAGGTCCAGCGACTTGTTCGGGGAGAGGAAACCGCCGGCGGAGGCCGAGATCCTGGCCGCGTCCGGCGAGGCCAGGAAGGTCAGCAGCGCCTGGGCGCCCTTGCTGTCCTTCAGCGCCACCGCCGCGTCGCCGCCCGTCACCACGGGAGCCAGCGCGCCGACCGCCGGGAAGGGGAACACCTTCGCGTCCGTACCGATCTTTGCCTCGGTCTGCGCGATGTTGACGGTCACGAAGTCGCCCTCGAAGACCATCGCCCCCTTGGGCTGGTCGCCACCGCTGAAGGTCTGGGTGACCGAGGCCGGGAACTCCGTCTGCAGCGCGCCGTCCGCGCCGCCCGCGATCAGGGCGGGCTTGCCGAAGAGCTCGCCGAGCGTGGTCAGCGCGGTCTTCACCGAGGCGTCGGTCCACTTGATCTTGTGCTGGGCGAGCTGGTCGTACTTCTCCGGGCCCGCCTGGGAGAGGTAGATGTTCTCGAACCAGTCGGTGAGCGTCCAGCCGTCCGCGCCCGCCACCGAGACGGGCGTGACGCCCGACGCGGAGATCGTCTCGGCCGTCGCCAGGAAGTCCTTCCAGGTCTTCGGCTCCTTCGCGCCCGCGTTCTCGAAGACCGCGTTGTTGTACCAGACCAGGGACTTGTTGGCGGCCTTGTAGTACACGCCGTACTGCGTGCCGTCCACGGCGCCGAGATCCTGCCAGCCCTTGGAGTAGTTCTTCGCCAGCTGCGCCTTCGCCTCGGGGCCGACAGGCTTGGCCCACTTGCGCTGCACGGCCTGCTGGATCGCGCCGACCTGGGGGAGCATCGCCACATCGGGGGGAGCGCCGCCCGCGATCTTCGTACCGAGGAAGTTGACGATCGGGTCCTGCGCGGGCACAAACGTGACCGTTGCTCCGGTGCGCTTCTCGAACTCCTTGAGGACCTTGGTGAAGTTCTCCTGCTCGGGTCCGCTCCAGACCGCGGCGACCTGCACCTTCTCGCCGTTCAGCTTGGGCAGTTGGACGCTTGCCGCGGGTTCCTTGCCGCCGCTCTCGCCCGGTTTCGTCTTGTCGTCGTCTTTGTTGTCGCCGCAGCCGGCGATGGCGAGAGCGCCGATGGCGGCGAATATCACTGCGGCCCTGCCGGTACGAAGAGTTGTGCGCATCACTGCCCCGTCTCTTCCGTGCGCGATCCGTGCGCTGCCCCGAACGCCTTGCCGGTGCCCGCCCGAGCGCTGCCCCGAACCCCTTCCGAAACGCCTTCCCGTGCCGACAGGTGTACGCCCGGTATGAGGGCGTCGCAATACCGCGTCAGGTGTCAATAGGGCTTTTGTGATGGCCTTGTGACGTGATGTCACATCACATGGCGTGAGTACGCCATCGGTCAGGGGCGGGCCGGCGAGAGCGGAGGCACCGGCGCGGCGTCCACCGAGCGCGCGGCACGCTCCAGCGCACTGGCCAGCAGCGCCAGGTCCGTTGGACCGTTGCCCAGTTCACGCACAGGGCGGCGAGCGGGCGGATCACCCATCCGCTCCCAATCGAGCGGTACGACAGTGGGGCGCGAGGTCGCCGTACGCGGAATGCGTCCCGTCACCCGGCCGCTCTGGAA
Organism: Streptomyces sp. NBC_01481; assembly: GCF_026339995.1. Lineage (GTDB taxonomy): Bacteria > Actinomycetota > Actinomycetes > Streptomycetales > Streptomycetaceae > Streptomyces. Next base: position 360,429 of record NZ_JAPEPT010000001.1, read on the forward strand.
CGGCGTGACCCGGCCGTCCGGATGTCCGAGCCTGCCCCGCCCGGGAGCGGGATCCTCCGGCCCCGGAGCGGCAGGCGGCGCGTCCAGCACGACGCGCAGTCGCGCGCCCTGCGCCAGATCCGTGTCGACCGTGCGGTCCGGGCGCGCGGACGTCGCCACCAGATGTATGCCGAGCCGCTCGCCGTCACGGGCCACGGCCTCCAGCGCCCGTACGACGGAGCCCGCCGCGGGCCGTCCCGTACTGCCGAGCGCCGGGGCGACCAGCGCGTCGAAGTCGTCCACCAGGACGACCAGCCGGGGCAGCGGGGCCGGGCCCTCCGCCTTCGTACGAGCACCGGGGCGCAGGCGCAGCGTCCCACTGGCGGGGGAGTCCAGGTCACCGCGCTGCTCGGCGGCGCTCGCCGGGCGCTGGCCCACCATGCGGTCCGAGAGCTCGCGCTGGGTGTGCCACTCGGCGAAGCCCACGCTTCCCAGCAGCTCGGAGCGGCGCTTCAGCTCGGCACCCAGTGCCTGGGCGAAGACCCGCATACGGACAGGGTCCGAGGCCACCAAGTGCTCGGTGACATGCGGCAGTTCCGTACAGGCCGCGAGTCCTTCGCCGCGCTCGCCGCCCGCTCCGTCGACGAGCAGCAGGCCGAGCCGGTCGGGGCGGCCCGCGGCGGCGAGCGAGGCGGCCACGGAGCGCAGCAGCTCCGTACGGCCGCTGCCCGCGGGGCCTTCTATCAGCAGATGCGGGCCCTCCTCGGTCAGATCGACGGCGAGCGGGCCGCGCGGGCCGGCGCCGAGCACCACGGTGCCGTCGCCCGCCGTGCCCCAGCGCGCCATCAGTGAGGCGGGGGTGGCGCGGGCCAGCTCCAGCTCGTCGAGCAGCCGCGAGGCACGGGGCAGCGCGGTGGCACTGCCGGGGTGCGTGCCGCTGCCCTCGGCGCGCAGCGGCGCGAGCGCCCGGCCGAAACGCTCGGCCCAGGCCGCCGACACCGCGTCCACCGCGCCGACCGTGCCATGGCCCACGGGCCGGCCCTCTGCCGTACGCATCAGCCGCAGCGCCGTCGCCACATCGCCGCTGAGCAGGGCGACCGCCCCGCACTCGCGGAAAGCGAGCGAGGCGGTGCACGCCGACTCGTAGGTCGCGGCGACCGGGGAGAGGGGCGAGGCGGCCGGAGTCTCGGCCAGACAGATCAGATGGATCCCCGAGGCCCAGCCCGCTCCGGCCAGCCGGGCCGTCGTCTCGCGCAGCACGGCCGATCCCGGGTCGCCGTCGACTATGACGACCGTCCGGGCGCCGTCGTACCGCTCGGCGGCATCCGCGAGCGACCTGCGATCGGCGCTCGGCCAGCCGGGGCCGAGCGGGCCGTCGTCCAGCCTGCGGGTGAGCTCGGCGGTGCGGGCGGTGGCCTGGTCCCGGTCGTACGCGAGCAGCAGACGGCAGTCCTGGCCGTGCGCGGGCCGCAGATGCGGCAGCCAGCCGAGCCACGCCCACTCCGCCCTGCGCTCCTCCAGGCTCCGCGCCCGGTCCGTGCTGATCAGCACGATCTCCAGATCCACGGGCGAGTGGAGCGCGGCGAGCTGGGCCACGGCGGACCGGGCCAGTCCGGCCAGTCGCGCCCTCGGTCCGGCGAGCCCGAGCGAACCGGCCTCACGCAGGGCGACGGTCACCGGCACGGAGGGCAGCTCGGCCCGGTCGGCGGTGCCGAGCCGCAGGACGAGCGATTCGGGGTGCGCGGGTCCGCGCTCCCAGAGCCGGGGGCCGGGGCCGAGCGCGGTGAGCAGAACTGCGGCGGGGTCCGGCCAGCTCTCGACGAGGGGCACCTCGGCGACGGGCGGTCCGGGCTGCGGAGGCACCTCTGCGACGGGCTCCTCCCGCCCACCGGCCAGCCGCCGCGCCCAGGCGCCTATGCCGCGCTTTCGGGGAGTGCTGTCGGGCAGCCGCGTGCCGCGCGGGGGCGTCGTCCCGGTGGTACGGCTGTGGGCTGAGGGAGCCTCGTCCGGGGCATCAGTTGCCCTGGAGTGGGTGCTTTCCGGGTTGTACGTATAGAGCGTCCCGGCGTCGCCACGGGCCGCGCCGGTCGGTGCGACGGGGGAGGCGGGGTCGTACTGCGGGGGCACGCGGCGCGGGTCGGGGTGGCCGGCGGGACCGGTGTCCGTGCCGGTGCCGTCCTGGCGGGCCCAGCTGGGGGCCCGTCGGCCCGGTCCGGGACCGCCGGACGCGGGACCGCCCGTGCCGGACCAGGTGGAGGGCGAGCGGTCGGACCCGCCCGACCCGGAGCCGTCCGGAGACGTACCGCCGGATGCATGGGTCCCCGGAGCGAACCCGTCGGGTGCCGCGGCGCCTGCGCCGGACCGGCTGGAGGCTGAGCCGCCGGACCTGCCCGGTCGGTTGTCGGAACCCACGGCGTACCCGGCCGACCTGCCCGGCCCGGGGCCGCCCGTACCGGAGAAACCGGCCGAAGACCCGCGAGAGCCGGAGTCACCCGGAGCCGTACCGCCGGATCCACCGCCGTCGTCGGGCCCCGCGTCCGCAGCATCCGGTCGCGTCACCCGCAGGTGGCCCTCGCCGTCCGGCGCCGTCGCGAGTGACTGCGCGCGGTCGCCCTGGGTGACCCGGAGAGTCGACTCGCCCAGGCGCAACAGCGCCCCCGCGGGCAGCCGCACCGGGTGCGTGCCCACACTCGTGCCGTCCAGCGTCGTGCCGTTCGTCGAGTCGAGGTCCGCGACCGTGACGCGGCCGTCCTCGGCGACCGTGACCGCGCAGTGCAGGCGCGAGACGTCCGGGTCGTCCAGCGGCACGTCCGCGTCCGCGGAGCGGCCGATCCTGATCTGGCCGCCGTGCAGCAGATGGACTCCGCCCGCGTCGGGACCCGCGACCACATGGAGCTGCGCCGAGGCGTCCGTACCCGGCGCATCGGCCTCGCCCGGGACCTGGAGGGAGAGCACCGCGCCGTCGACGAGCGGCGGCTCGCCCAGCGTGCGGCGCTGCGCGTCGAGCCGTTCCTGCCCCGCGTACAGCACGACAGAGCCCGAGGCGTCGGGTCCCGAGACGGCCGCGGCCAGACCGGAGGCTACGGCGGCCAGCGCCGTCCCGGCAGGCGCGGTGATCAGCACGTCGCAGGAGCGCCCCGCAGAGGACTGGCCCGCAGGGGAGTGTCCCGCGGCCGCGGATTGCCCGCAGCGCGGCGCGAGGACAGTCAGCCGGATCTGCATCGCCGTCAGCAATCCCTTCTGCGCGGGGTGCCCGGCAGGGGAGCCGCCCTGTGATCCCCCACCCGGCAGGTCGGCACGCGCCGCGAGGCCACCTCCCTCACGACTCCGTGCTGAGGGCATCCTCGCACCTGCCACTGACAACACGCCCGGGGGTCACCGTTAAGTGATCTTGAATGGTCGGCTCTGGCCGCAAAAATGCCTGGTTGGGGCATGCTCCGGAACGACAGTGATGTCTGCGGCACGGACGTTCGGCAACCATCCGTACGATGCCGACGTCTTTCTTTCGAACAGCGCCGGAATCGGAACCGTAAGAGGCACTGAAACAGGAACGGCAAGAGGGAGATGGTGACGACCGGCCGGTGCGTCGTCCGGCGGCACTAAAGTGGGTCGGACACCCATGGCCGGGCACAGTGCCACGGGACCACGCAAGGACCACGATCAGCAGGGAGCACATGACGTGCGGCCGGTAGGCAGCAAGTACCTGCTCGAGGAGCCCCTCGGGCGCGGCGCCACGGGTACCGTCTGGCGAGCGAGCCAGCGCGAGACCGCAGGCGCCGAGGCGGCCGTGGCCGGCCAGCCCGGCGAGACCGTCGCGATCAAGGTCCTCAAGGAGGAGCTGGCGAACGACGCGGACGTGGTGATGCGCTTCCTGCGCGAGCGCTCCGTCCTGCTCCGCCTGACCCACCCGAACATCGTGCGCACCCGCGACCTGGTCGTCGAGGGCGATCTCCTCGCGCTGGTCATGGACCTTGTCGACGGACCCGACCTGCACCGCTACATCCGCGAGAACGGCCCCCTCACACCGGTCGCCGCCTCCCTGCTGACCGCCCAGATCGCGGACGCGCTGGCCGCCAGCCACGCCGACGGCGTCGTCCACCGCGACCTCAAGCCTGCGAACGTCCTGCTCAAGACCGACGCCGACGGCCAGATGCACCCGATGCTGACCGACTTCGGCATCGCGCGCCTCGCGGACTCCCCGGGCCTGACCCGTACGCACGAATTCGTCGGCACACCCGCGTACGTCGCGCCGGAGTCCGCCGAGGGCCGCCCGCAGACGTCCGCCGTCGACATCTACGGCGCGGGCATTCTGCTGTACGAACTGGTCACCGGCAGGCCCCCGTTCGCGGGCGGCACCGCGCTCGAAGTGCTCCACCGCCACCTGAGCGAGGAGCCCCGCCGCCCCACCACCGTCCCCGAGCCGCTGTGGACGGTCATAGAGCGCTGTCTGCGCAAGGAGCCCACCGAGCGGCCCAGCGCCGAGAACCTGGCCCGCGGGCTGCGCACGGTCGCGGCCGGTATCGGAGTGCACTCGTCCGCCGCGCAGGTCGAGGCCGCGCTCGGTGTCGCCGCGCTGCTCGCCCCGGACCCCGCGCCCGCCCAGGTCCCGCAGGTTCCGGGCGCCTCCGACGCGACGCAGGTCCTGCCGGGCAATGCCGGTTCGTACGACCCCAACGCGGCGACCAGCGTCATGCAGCAGACCGGCAACGCGCAGTCCGGCAACCCGCAGCAGGGCGCCGACCCGACCGCGGTCATGCCGCCCGTCCCGCCGGGCCAGCCGCGTCCGGAGGACCCGCACCCCTGGCAGTCCCAGCTGCAGGCGGCGCGCGACCGCAACGAGCAGACGCAGGTCCGGTACCTCGACCCGAGCCAGGACCCGCTGCGCCGCCGCCCGCAGCGCCAGCAGCAGCGGCCCCAGCAGCCGCCGATGCACCCGCAACAGCAGCAGTACGCGCCTCAGGCCCAGCCTCAGCGTCCTCAGCCCCCGCGCCCCCAGCCTCAGCGGCAGCAGTACGCCCCGCCGCCGCAACAACAGCAGTACGCGCCTCCGCAAGCGCCGCCCCAGCAGCCGGCACCGCGTCAGCCGAGGCCGCCGCGCCAGCGCAGCTCCAACCCGATGCGGATCCCGGGCCTCGGCTGCCTCAAGGGCTGCCTTTTCACGCTGGTCCTGCTCTTCGTCGCGGGCTGGCTGATCTGGGAGCTGACGCCGCTCCAGGGATGGGTCGCCCAGGGCAAGAGCTACTGGGAGGCGATCGGTGACGGCATCTCGAAGCTGTCGGACCTGATCTCGGAGCTCGGCGGCAGTTCGGACACCCCCAACACGGGGCAGTAGTAACGACTCTGCGGATTTGTCGACTTCTGCGGCGTGATTTCTCCCGCAGAAGTGACAGTTGGCGCCATCCGGGGCACACAGCCCCCGGATGCCCGCGTACCTTGTGGGCAACGCCAGCCGCTGAGGGAGCAGTCTTGGCACGGAATATCGGCAGCCGCTACACCGCCCACCAGATCCTGGGGCGGGGCAGCGCCGGCACGGTGTGGCTCGGCGAGGGACCCGAAGGGCCCGTCGCCATCAAGCTGTTGCGCGAGGACCTGGCGTCGGACCAGGAGCTGGTCGGACGCTTCGTACAGGAGCGCACCGCCCTGCTCGCACTCGACCACCCCAAGGTCGTCGGAGTCCGCGACCTGGTCGTCGACGGCAACGACCTCGCGCTCGTCATGGACCTCGTGCGCGGCACGGATCTGCGCACCCGTCTCGACCGGGAGCGCCGCCTCGCCCCCGAAGCGGCGGTCGCGATCATCGCGGACGTAGCCGAAGGCCTCGCCGCGGCCCATGCCGCCGGAATCGTCCACCGCGACGTCAAGCCGGAGAACATCCTCCTCGACATGGAGGGCCCCCTCGGCCCGGCCGGATCCCACCCCGCGCTGCTCACCGACTTCGGCGTCGCCAAGTTGATCGACACCCCGCGCCGTACGAAGGCGACCCGGATCATCGGAACCCCGGACTATCTCGCCCCCGAGATCGTCGAGGGCCTGCCGCCCCGGGCAGCGGTCGACATCTACGCCCTGGCGACCGTTCTCTACGAGCTCCTCGCGGGCTTCACACCCTTCGGCGGCGGCCACCCCGGCGCGGTCCTGCGGCGCCATGTCACCGAGACCGTGGTCCCGCTGCCCGGCATCCCCGACGAGCTGTGGCAGCTCGTGGTCCAGTGCCTGGCCAAGGCCCCCGCCTCCCGGCTGCGCGCGTCCGAGCTGGCCAGCCGTCTGCACGAGCTGCTCCCGCTGCTGGCGGGGATGCCGCCGCTGGACGTCGACGAGCCGGACGGCGAGCCCGCGCCGGAGTCGTACGAGGACCCCGCCCCCGCCACCCACGGCGAACCCCGCCGCCGTGGCGCCGTCCCCCTGGTCCCCGGCGCGGCCCCCGCGGACTCCAACCGCGACACCCACACCTCGATGCGCGTCCCGGCCCCGGACGAGCTCGCGGGCGGCGCCCGCGGCACGGCCCGCGCCCCTCGCACCCCTGGCCAGCGCCGCCCCGGCTCGGCCCGCCACAAGTCGGACGCGGTCCGTAAGCGCCGTATCACCCTGGGCGTCGCGGCACTCGCCGTGGCGGCCGCGGTGGGCGTCGGCGGCTGGCTCGCCACGAGCGACGACGGCGGGGACGCGCCCCCGCGGGACTCGAAGCAGTCGAGCCCGGCGGAACCCTAGGCCGGGCCTGAGGGGTCTGGCTCCCGCGGCCAGCCGTTACGCTGGACCCGTGGCAGTCGTCGATGTATCCGAAGAGCTGAAGTCCCTCTCCTCGACCATGGGGTCGATCGAGGCCGTCCTGGACCTCGAAAAAATGAGGGCAGACATTGCTGTGCTCGAGGAGCAGGCCGCGGCCCCGTCCCTCTGGGACGACCCGGAGGCGGCGCAGAAGATCACCAGCAAGCTTTCGCACCTCCAGGCCGAGCTCCGCAAGACCGAGGCGCTCCGCAGCCGGATCGACGACCTGAGCGTGCTCTTCGAGCTCGCCGAGGCCGAAGACGACGCGGATACCCTCGCCGAGGCCGAGTCCGAGCTGACGGATGTCCGCAAGGCGCTGGACGAGATGGAAGTCCGCACCCTCCTGTCCGGTCAGTACGACGAGCGCGAGGCGCTGGTCAACATCCGCGCCGAGGCCGGTGGCGTCGACGCCTCCGACTTCGCCGAGCGCCTGCAGCGCATGTATCTGCGCTGGGCCGAGCGGCACGGCTACTCCACCGAGGTCTACGAGACGTCGTACGCGGAAGAGGCCGGCATCAAGTCGACCACCTTCGTCGTGAAGGCCCCGTACGCCTACGGCACACTCTCCGTCGAGCAGGGCACCCACCGCCTGGTGCGCATCTCGCCGTTCGACAACCAGGGCCGCCGCCAGACGTCCTTCGCGGGCGTCGAGGTGCTGCCCGTCGTCGAGCAGAGCGACCACGTCGAGATCGACGAGTCCGAACTGCGCATCGACGTCTACCGCGCGTCCGGCCCCGGCGGCCAGGGCGTCAACACGACGGACTCCGCTGTGCGGATCACGCACGTGCCGACCGGCATCGTGGTTTCCTGCCAGAACGAGCGCTCCCAGATCCAGAACAAGGCGAGCGCGATGAATGTCCTTCAGGCCAAGCTCCTTGAGCGCCGCCGCCAGGAGGAGCAGGCACTCATGGACTCCCTCGGCAAGAGCGAGGGCGGCAACTCCTGGGGAAACCAGATGCGTTCGTACGTCCTGCACCCGTACCAGATGGTCAAGGACCTGCGCACGGAGTTCGAAGTGGGCAACCCGCAGGCGGTACTTGACGGCGAGATCGACGGCTTCCTCGAGGCCGGGATTCGCTGGCGCAAGCAGCAGGAGAAGTAACAGCTCGCTTTGTCGACAAGGGAACTGCCGCCCCGAGGGCGGCAGTTCCCTTTTATGTCACAGTTGCTTCCCCGCAGGTCAGGCAACCGCCCCTATACCGGACATCGCACGCGCAACGAGCTTGACGCGTCCGCGGAAACTCGGAAAGCTGACGCGCGGCATGCGTATCTACTGGGGCGCGTGTGATTGGGGGCCGAACGAAACCGCCCCCAGCGGCAGTTGCCCCGGACGCTGCTCCATTGACAATTAGCTACTGGGGGTAGCAGCCAGATGACCAAGAAGACGCGGATCCGTGTAGCGCGTATAGCCGCCGGCGCGGTGATCGCCGCCGGTGCGTCGCTGACCGCCGCGGGCGCCGCCTCAGCCGTCGGTGTCGACATCAACGTGGGTCCCCTTGAGGCGCGGGTCAACGCCAACGAGAACGGCGTCGACGCCGGTATCGGTGTCGACGACGACCTGGACCCGAGCCCGACCGACCCCGTTCCGACCGAGCCGACCGACCCGGGCCCCACCGACCCGATTCCGACCGAGCCGACCGACCCGGGCCCCACCGACCCGATTCCGACCGAGCCGACCGACCCGGGTCCGACGGGCAAGCCGACCGACAAGCCCACCGGGAAGCCGACCGGCAAGCCCGACAAGCCCGGCAAGCCGACCAGTGACCCGTCCGAGGACCCCTCCGAGGACCCGGGCAACGCCAACGGTGGCTCCGGTAACGACAACAACCCCAACGGTGGCTCGGACAACACCGACACCGACAGCGCCGGCTCCCAGCCGGTCGAGCAGGGCAAGGCCAAGGAGGAGCTGGCGGAGACCGGCGCCGCCGAGACCACCTTCCTGCTCATCGGTGCCGCGACGATGATCGCCGGTGGCATCGGCTTCCGCATGCTGCCGCGTCTCGCCGGTGGTGGCCGTACCGCTGTGTAAGCGGATATAGGCGGATGTAAGCGGCTGCAAGTCGAAACATCACACAGAAGGAGGGCCCGGGGTGCGCTTCAGCACCCCGGGCCCTCCTTTGCGTATGTCCTAGGCGGTCTGGTGCGCCGCCAGCAGCGCCACCGCCGCTATCAGCACCACCAGCAAGGTCAGCAGTGCCACGGGGCTCAGGCCGCCGAGGGGGCCCTCCTGCTGCAGCCGCTCGCGGTTCGCCCGGCAGACCGGGCAGCGACCCTCTGTGACCGGGGCCGCGCAGTTGGCGCACACCAATCGGTCGTAGGTCATGCGCTCTCCTCCTCCCGCGCGCCGGAGCCGCAGGCGCGGACCGTAAGCACAGTTCTCTCCCGACAACGCTCGGGGAAACGCGACTGTTCCCCTACCACTGTGCCAGCTCGCGCGCTTTTCGGCGCGGCCCGCCGGATTACGCCCATTCCGTGACCGGACAAACCGCGCAACCCGTGACGCCGACTGCGAGCGGCAGCCCGCTTCGCGTAGTGTCTCGCTCACCTACCCCCGGCCGACCGTGGTGCACCCGTGATCCGATTCGACAACGTCTCCAAGACCTACCCCAAGCAGAGCCGCCCCGCCCTGCGCGACGTATCTCTCGACATCGCCAAGGGGGAGTTCGTCTTCCTCGTCGGCTCGTCCGGTTCCGGCAAGTCGACCTTCCTGCGGCTCGTTCTGCGCGAGGAGCGCGCCAGCCAGGGCCTGGTCCACGTCCTCGGCAAGGACCTCGCCAGACTGTCCAACTGGAAAGTGCCGCACATGCGCCGCCAGCTCGGGACCGTCTTCCAGGACTTCCGCCTCCTGCCGAACAAGACCGTCGCCGAGAACGTGGCCTTCGCCCAGGAGGTCATCGGCAAGCCGCGCGGTGAGATCCGCAAGGCTGTGCCCCAGGTTCTCGACCTCGTCGGCCTCGGCGGCAAGGAGGACCGGATGCCCGGTGAGCTCTCCGGCGGTGAGCAGCAGCGCGTCGCGATCGCGCGGGCCTTCGTCAACCGCCCCATGCTGCTGATCGCGGACGAGCCGACCGGCAACCTCGACCCGCAGACCTCCGTGGGCATCATGAAGCTGCTGGACCGGATCAACAGGACCGGTACCACCGTGATCATGGCGACCCACGACCAGAACATCGTCGACCAGATGCGCAAGCGCGTCATCGAGCTCGAAAAGGGCCGTCTCGTCCGCGACCAGGCACGCGGCGTCTACGGCTACCAGCACTGAAAGGACGCCATGCGCGCCCAGTTCGTCCTGTCGGAGATCGGCGTCGGTCTCCGCCGTAATCTCACGATGACCTTCGCCGTCATCGTCTCCGTAGCCCTTTCACTCGCCCTGTTCGGCGGTGCGCTGCTCATGCGTGAGCAGGTCAGCACGATGAAGGACTTCTGGTACGACAAGGTCAACGTCTCGATCTTCCTCTGCAACAAGAACGACGCGGCGACCTCTCCCAAGTGCGCCAAGGGAGCCGTAACCGCCCAGCAGAAGCAGCAGATCGAGGCCGATCTCAAGAAGATGGACGTGGTCGACGTCGTCCACCACGAGACGGCCGAAGAGGCGTACAAGCACTACCGGGACCAGTATGGCGACACCCCCATCGCGTCCACCATCACGCCGGACCAGATGCAGGAGTCGTTCCGCGTGAAGCTGGACGATCCCGAGAAGTACAAGGTCGTGGCAACCGCCTTCGCGGGCCGCGACGGCGTGCAGTCCGTCCAGGACCAGCGCAACATCCTGGAGAACCTGTTCTCCCTGATGAACGGCATGAACATCGCCGCGCTCTTCGTGATGGCGCTGATGCTGGTCATTGCGCTGATGCTGATCGTCAACACCGTGCGTGTTTCGGCGTTCAGCCGCAGGCGTGAAACCGGAATCATGCGGCTGGTGGGAGCATCCAGCTTCTACATCCAGATGCCGTTCATCATGGAAGCCGCATTCGCCGGTCTGCTGGGCGGTGTTGTCGCCTCCGCGATGCTGCTGGTCGGCAGATACTTCCTGATCGACCACGGTCTCGCGCTCTCCGAGAAGATGCAGTTGGTCAACTTCATCGGCTGGGACGCCGTGGTCACCAAACTGCCCCTGGTGATCGCAATTGGGCTGTTGATGCCCGCCATGGCGGCTTTCATCGCATTGCGCAAGTATCTCAAGGTGTGACAAGCGCCCCTGGCGCCGTCCGGCCAACCGCCGTACGGCGCCGTTTGCTTGTCCTAGAGTGGGCGCCATGCCGGGCCCGGAGTTCTGCCCTCGGCCCCGCCGCATCCGCCGCGGGGCGGCCCTGACATTGGTCTTCGCAAGTGTTCTGGCCACCGCGGCCGCCACCAACTCCCTGCCGCACGACGACGAGAACGAGCCGCGCCTTGTCGCGAATACGGCCGCCGCGACCGTCGACGACGTCGCCCGTGCCGCCGCCGAGGCGATGGCCGACGGCAAGTCCGGCACCGAGGCCGCCGAGGCGGCCGTCAGCCGCAGCGGGGACCGCTGGGGCGCGGTCTACGACAAGAGCGAGTACGAGGAGTTCGAGCAGGCCCTCGACGGCGAGTACACCGGCGTCGGGCTCACGGCCAGGCGCGCCGCCGGCGGGCAGGTCGAGGTCGCCGAGGTCCAGCCCGGCGGCCCCGCCTCCAAGGCGGGCATCAGGGCCGGTGATCTGCTGCGTACGATCGACGGCCTCCCGGTCGCCGAGCGCCCCGTCACCGAGGTGGTGGCACTGCTGCGCGGCGGCGACCGCACGTCGTCATCGGCCTCCAGCGGGGCGGCCGTGCGTGGACGGAGAAGCTGGTGCGCACCACGCTGAGCACCCGGGCGGTCACCGTCCAGCGCCTCCAGGGCGGGGCAGTAATGATCAAGGTCGCCTCCTTCACCAAGGGGTCGGGCGCCCGGGTGCGCGAGGCGGTGCAGGACGCCCCCGCGGGCGTCGGCGTCCTGCTGGATCTGCGGGGCAACGCCGGGGGACTGGTCGCCGAGGCCGTCAGTGCCGCCTCCGCCTTCCTGGACGGCGGTCTGGTGGCCACGTACGACATAAGGGGCGAGCAGCGTGCCCTGTACGCGACCCCTGGCGGCGACACCACCAGACCCGTCGTCGCCCTGGTCGACAGCGGCACGATGAGCGCGGCCGAGCTGGTCACCGGGGCTTTGCAGGACCGCGGCCGGGCGATCACGGTCGGTTCGCGCACCTTCGGCAAGGGCTCGGTCCAGATGCCCAGCCGCCTGCCCGACGGTTCGGTCGCCGAGCTGACTGTCGGCCATTACCGCACTCCGGCCGGTCACAGCGTCGACGGGCGCGGCATCACCCCGGACCTCGCCGCGAGCGAGAGGGCCGAGGATCGGGCCCAGACGGTATTGAGTGGCCTCGGGGGCGGGTCTTAGTGCGAAAATGACCGCACTATGGCTAAGGAAAAAGGGCGCAAGCTGATCGCGCAGAACAAGAAGGCGCGGCACGACTACACCATCCTCGACACCTACGAGTGCGGTCTCGTGCTGACAGGTACCGAGGTGAAGTCGCTGCGTCAGGGGCGGGCCTCGCTGGTGGACGGCTTCGTCCAGATCGACGCCCACGAGGCGTGGCTGCACAACGTGCACGTCCCGGAGTACACGCAGGGGACGTGGACCAACCACAGCGCGCGGCGCAAGCGGAAGCTGCTGATGCACCGCGCCGAGATCGACAAGCTCGAGTCGAAGTCGCAGGAGACCGGCCACACCATCGTGCCGCTGGTGCTGTATTTCAAGGACGGCCGGGCGAAGGTCGAGATCGCGCTGGCGAAGGGCAAGAAGGAGTACGACAAGCGGCAGACGCTGCGCGAGAAGCAGGACCGGCGCGAGACGGACCGTGCCGTCTCGGCCGCGAAGAAGCGCCAGCGGGCCTGACCTCCGGCGGGCCTGAGCTCCAGCAGGTCTGACCTGCGGGGACCCGCCCCGGAGGAATAGGCTGGCACGGTCGTGCGTTGGTCACGTACGATGGCACCTGCCCCTCACAGCAAGGGGCGCAGTGCAGTTTGAAAAATCAACATGGGGATGATCGGTTTCGACAGCGGATGTCGAAGCAGGGGAAGCGAGCCGAGGAAGCGGCAATGATCTCGTTAACCATATGTCGCAACCAATAATCGCCACTTCCAAGAGCGATTCCCGCGCCTTCGCGCTCGCTGCCTAATTAGCAGCTAGCGAAGGCCTTCGGGTGTCAGCCCGGGGCTGTTCCCGACCCGGATCCTGGCATCATCTAGGGAACTAAACCTCTAAGCCCGGTCACGGGGCGTAGAGGGAAATCAAACAGTGACTGAGCCCGTCGGAGACTTGTCCGCGAGATCTCCGGGGCTGAGAAAATCGAAGCGGACTGCGCTCGGAGAAGCCCTGATTCTGCACCGTTGGACGCGGGTTCGATTCCCGCCATCTCCACTCATCCCATGCGTCAAAGGCCCGGCTGCTACGGCAGACCGGGCCTTCGTCGTGTTGTGCCGCAGGTCAGACCGCCGGCTGGTGTCCGGGGGCCACCATGCCGAGCAGCTGGTCCATCTCGGCGCGCCAGATGCGGTGCACATTCATCCGGGTCGGCTTCGGCTGGCCGGGCAGCTGGAAGCGGAACGAGCTCCAGAGGGTGTTGCGCTGGATCTCACCGACCATTCCCGTGACCTCGGCAGGCGTCAGCGCGAAGGCGATCTCCTGCGGACGGTTGCTCATCCGGCCCGCCTTGTGGATGACCACGGCCTGCTCGGTCACCGTGATGAAGTAGTACGTCAGAAACGCCTGGCCTATCAGACCGAGCATGCTCATCAGCCAGACACTCGGGCCGGCGATCGCCTGGATGGTGACGATCGGCCGGTCGGCCGGGTTGGCCTGTGCGATGGCGGCAGCCACCTGCTGCTGGATGGTTGCCTTCTTGATGGCCATGGGGCCCCTCCACTGAGCGGAACAGATGCCCCCGCTTCGGGGGCGGTGCAGCGTATCGCCCTGTCCCCGCCGGGATCCGCCGGGGGCTCAGTACCGTTCGGTCCGCCCCGCCGCGGCCAGCAGAAGCGCGGTCGCGGCCGCCGCGACGGGCACCAGATATCCGTACGCCGTGCTCGTGTGCTCCACCGTCCAGCCGCCCGCCGCCGAACCGGCCGCTATGCCACCGAGCAGCGCGGTGACCGCGAGCGTCATGCCCTCGTTCAACTGGCTCTCGGGCGTAAGGCGTTGGACCACTGTCATCCCTGTGACCATCGTCGGTGCGGTGGCCATGCCCGCCGCAAGAAGGGCCACGGCGACGGCCGGAAGCGAACCCGTGATGGCGGCCAGCAGGGGCAGCGACATCAGGACCGTCATCGCCGCGAGGCAGATCAAGAGGCGCCGGGCAAGTCCCCGGGCGGGGCGGAACCTGCCGTACACCAGGCCCGCCACACACGAGCCCGCGGCCTGGAGCGCGAGCACCGCACCCGCTGCGCTCGCATGCCCCCGCCCGTCCGCGAAGGCGATCGTGACGACCTCCATCGAGCCGAAGACCGCGCCCGTCGCGAGGAAGACCACTAGCAGCGGGGCCATGCCCGGCGTACGCAGCGGAGAGCGGGTCCGCGCCGGGCGGGCGGCGACCGGCGGCTCGGTGGCGCGCTGGGCCGCGAAGACCAGTACGCCGGTGAGCAGCAGGATCGCGCCCGTCAAAGTGCCCGCCTCGGGGAACAGCGCGGAGCACAGGAACGCGGCGAGCACCGGGCCGAGCATGAAGCACAGCTCGTCGGCGGCCTGCTCGAAGGAGTTTGCGGTGTGCAGTGTTGCCGGGTCGCCGCGGTGCAGATGGGCCCAGCGGGCGCGGGACATGCCGCCCGTGTTGGGGGTCGTGGCGGTCGCGGCGTACGCGGCGAACAGGGTCCAGTCGGGTGCGTCGAGGCGTACGCACAGCAGCAGGGCGATGGAACCGAGGACGGCGAGCGCGGTGGCGGGCACCGCGACCCGGGCCTGCCCGTGCCGGTCCACAAGCCGCGCGGTCCATGGCGCGACCAGCGCGGTCGCGGCGAGACCGGTCGCGGTGACGGCTCCCGCGAGGGCGTACGAGCCGCGGGCTCCGGCGATCATGATGACGGCGCTGACGCTGAACATGCCCATGGGGAGGCGGGCCAGGAGATTGCCGGCGGTGAAGGCGAGCGCGCCGTGCGGCGCGAAGAGCCGTCGGTAGGGGGTGGGGCCTGTGCCGGGGCTGCGCCCCGGAGCCCGCTCCTCGATCGCCGGAGGGGCTGGATGGCGCTCGGAGTCGACTGGATGCGGCATGGAGCAACCCTCGCCGCGAGGCGCTCGCAGCGTCCAACACCTGCTCAGGCCCCATTGACACACCCCCGTTGTAAATTCGACCGTGTGCCCCGAGACCTCGACCCCCGCCTCCTCCGTGCCTTCGTCGCCGTCGCCGACGAACTGCACTTCACCCGTGCCGCCGCCCGGCTGTATGTCGCCCAGCAGGCCCTCAGTCGTGACATACGGCGGCTGGAGCGGGAGTTGGGTGCCGAGCTCTTCGTACGGACCACCCGGCAGGTGACGCTCACCGGCGACGGCGAGCGGCTGCTGCCGTACGCGCGCGGGGTGCTCCAGGCGCAGGACGAGCTGCTCGCGGCCGCGTCGGGAGCCTCGCGGCCGCTGCTCGTCGACCTCAACACCGAGGGCATGGCATCCGGCCGGGTGCTGGCCCGGGCTCGGGAACTCGCCCCGGACTGTGAGCTGATGGCCCGCTTCCAGAGCGGTCTCACAGGCGCGGCCGCCGAGATTGTCGCCGGGCGGCTCGATGTCTCCTTCGGGCGCCTTGCGGGACTGGAACCCGCGGTGCGGGCGCTGCTGTCCCATCAGCCCGTGCGGTTCGAGCCGATGGCCGTCCTGCTGCCGCATGACCACCCGCTCGCCGGGCGGGAGCGGATCCCGTTGAACGCGCTCGCGGGCGAGACCGTATATGCCGGTGCGGGCAATCCGGCGACCCTGGAGTGGACGGATCTGGCGCGGCGGCTCTTCGCCGGGCGCGGGATCACGATCGCGCCGCCCGCGCCTGTGGCGATCGGCTTCGAGGAGTTCCGGCGGGTGATGGCGAAGACGCGTACCCCGGTTCTGGCAGTGGTGGATTTTCCGGCCGTGCCCGACACCGTGCTGCGCCCGATCGTCGACCCCGTACCGCTGTCGCCTGTCTCGATGGTGTGGCGAAAAGGCATCGTCCACCCCGGGGTGGACGCGCTGCGGGCAGCAGCCGCCGATCTCGCCGGGCAAGAGGGCTGGCTGGAACGGGACGCCAACGCATGGTTGCCCGAAGGTGATATGTCGCTGATGGGTGACAACAACTGACACAAGAGCACGAGATGCCACCGGCGTGCGCTACATTCTGGGTCAGGGTGAGTGTGGTAGAGGGTGCGCAGGTTGGGTGGGGACCCAGTCCGGCAGTGTCCGGGCCGTCGTGCGCACGCTCGATTTCAGCCAGTGGGGGATGTGCGTACAGCAGTGGAAAATTGGCAAGAAGATGCCCGTATCGGTCATACGCATGAGCCGAACGAGGTGACGATCCAGCTGGACGGCCTTGGCCGAATACTGGGGGATCTGCCGGCCGGGACTTCGGGGCATGCCGGTTCTGCCGTCCAAGACGCCTCCGACGGGCCGGTCTTCGTCGACGAGAGCGGCCGCCGCAGCAAGAAGTTTCGCCAACTCGGCTGGGTTCTGGCCATCGCCTGCGCCTGCTACGCCGTGACGCTCGTCGTCGCCCTCCTCGGCGGCAACTCCGCCGCGCCCCTGCTGCCCGGGTTCGGCCAGGGCGACAAGGAGCAGACCGACAAGGTCGAGATACAGCCCGCCCCCAGCGACAGCACGTCCGCGCAGGTCCCACCCGGCGGCGTACCCGGCGCACCCGCCCCCACCGACTCCACCGGCGCCGTACTGCCCCAGCCCTCCGGCTCCGCGTCGAGCGGCGCCGCCGGCGGGCTCCCGGCCGGACCGGGCCCCGGCACCTCCGGTTCCGCGGTTCCCCAGCCCTCCGGCAAGGGAGTGCCCGCTCCGGGCGGTGCATCCGCGTCCGCCACGCCGGGCGGCGGCGGAAGCTCCCCCGGGCCCGAGCCGGACGTCAGTCCCCCGGTGCCCACCCCGTCCGATCCGGGACCGTCGACGAATCCCACCGATCCACCCGTGCAAGAAGGCGCGCTCTAAATGACACTCCCCGACAGCAGGGGCCCGCGGCGCCGGGCCCGGCGCGTCGCACGGCGCAGAATGCCCATGCGCTATCTCCTGCCCGTCCTCATCCTGGTCGCCATGCTCGCGATGCTGATGCTGCGCGGCTATGTGCACAGCGAGATCCTGGCCGACCACCGCGTACGGCCGCCCGCCCCGACCGACCAGGTCCCCGACAAGATCCTGCGCGGCGGACCGGTCATCGACGCGCGCGACGAGGCGGCGCCCAAGGCGATGAGCATCCCCGACCGCAGACTGGTGCTGACCTTCGACGACGGCCCGGATCCCGTCTGGACGCCGAAGGTCCTGGACCAGCTGAAGCAGTACGACGCGCACGCCGTCTTCTTCGTCACCGGCACCATGTCCTCGCGCCACCCCGAGCTGGTGGAACGGATGGTCCGCGAGGGTCACGAGGTCGGACTGCACACCTTCAACCACCCCGACCTGTCCTACCAGTCCACCGCGCGCATCGCCTGGGAGCTCTCGCAGAACCAGCTGGCGCTCGCGGGCGCGGCCGGCATCCACACCTCGCTGTTCCGCCCGCCGTACTCCTCCTTCTCCGACGCCCTGGACAACAAGTCCTGGCCGGTCACCCAGTACATCGGCAGCCGCGGCTACATCACCGTCTTCAACAACACCGACTCCGAGGACTGGAAGCGCCCCGGCGCCGACGCGATCATCAAGAGGGCGACGCCCAAGGGCACCAGCGGCTCGATCGTGCTGATGCACGACTCCGGCGGCGACCGCTCGCAGACTGTCGCGGCGCTCGGCCGCTTCCTGCCGCAGATGAAGGAGCGGGGCTACCGCTTCACCAACCTCACCGAGGCGCTCGACGCGCCCAGCGCCCACACCAAGGTCACCGGCCCCGAACTGTGGAAGGGCAAGGCATTCGTCTCCGCGGTCGCCTTCTCCGAGCACACCACCGAGGTCCTGGTCGTCGGTCTCGCAGTGATCGGCGTGCTCGTCATCGCGCGCTTCGGGCTGATGCTGATCCTCTCCTTCGCGCACGCCCGCAAGGTGCGCAGGCGCGGCTTCAGCTGGGGCCCGGAGGTCACCCGCCCGGTGTCCGTGCTGGTCCCCGCGTACAACGAACGCGAATGCATAGCCAACACGGTCCGCTCGCTGACGGCGAGCGACCACCCCATCGAGGTCATCGTCATCGACGACGGCTCCACGGACGGCACCGCCGGCATCGTCGAGTCCTTGCGGCTGCCGGGCGTCCGCGTCGTACGCCAGCCCAACTCCGGAAAGCCCGCGGCCCTCAACAGGGGCATCCGGAACGCCCGCTACGACATCGTCGTGATGATGGACGGCGACACCGTCTTCGAGCCGTCCACCGTGCGCGAGCTGGTCCAGCCCTTCGGCGACCCGCGCGTCGGCGCGGTCGCGGGCAATGCCAAGGTCGGCAACCGCGACAGCCTGATCGGTGCCTGGCAGCACATCGAGTACGTCATGGGCTTCAACCTCGACCGCCGTATGTACGACCTGCTCGGCTGCATGCCCACCATCCCCGGCGCGGTCGGCGCCTTCCGCCGCCAGGCCCTGGACCGTGTCGGCGGCATGAGCGAGGACACCCTCGCCGAGGACACCGACATCACCATGGCCATCCACCGCGACGGCTGGCGCGTCGTCTACGCCGAGCGGGCCCGCGCCTGGACCGAGGCCCCCGAGACCGTGCAGCAGCTGTGGTCGCAGCGCTACCGCTGGTCGTACGGCACGATGCAGGCCATCTGGAAGCACCGGGGCGCCCTCCTGGATCGCGGCCCCTCGGGCCGCTTCGGCCGCGTGGGCCTGCCGCTGGTCTCGCTGTTCATGGTGCTCGCCCCGCTGCTGGCCCCGCTGATCGACGTCTTCCTGCTGTACGGGCTGGTCTTCGGCCCCACCCAGAAGACGATCGCCGCCTGGCTGGGCGTCCTCGCCGTCCAGGCCGTGTGCGCCGCGTACGCCTTCCGGCTGGACCGCGAGCGCATGCTCCATCTGATCTCACTGCCGCTCCAGCAGCTCTTGTACCGGCAGTTGATGTACGTCGTGCTGCTGCAGTCCTGGATCACCGCACTGACCGGAGGCCGGCTGCGCTGGCAGAAGCTGCGGCGTACGGGAGCGGTGGAGGCGCCCGGCGTCATACCCAGCCCGCGGCGCAGCGACGAGGACCGGAGGCCGGTCGCGTGAGCCACACTTCCACCGCCGCCGCGGCGCCGGACCTCAAGCCCGCCGCGCCTGCCGCCGGGCCGGGCCGCGACCGGTATCTCGACCTGCTGCGCTCCGTCGCCCTGGTCCGTGTCGTCGTCTACCACATATTCGGCTGGGCGTGGCTGACGATCCTGTTCCCCTCCATGGGCGTGATGTTCGCGCTCGCGGGCTCGCTGATGGCGCGTTCGCTGTCGCGGCCCGCGCTCGGGGTGATCCGCGGCCGTATCCGCAGGCTGCTCCCGCCGCTGTGGGCGTTCAGCGCCGTCATGCTCGTCATGCTCTTCGTGGCCGGCTGGAAGCCGGTCAAGGAGGAGGGGCTGTGGTGGTTCGTCAGGCTGTTCTGCTACATCGTCCCGGTCGGCGCTCCCGAATTCCCCTGGAGCATCGGTGACAAGGCCGGTCTGCTGGAGGACACCTGGGCGGTCCAGGCGGTGGGTCCGCTCTGGTATCTGCGCGCCTACCTCTGGTTCGTCATCGCCTCGCCGCTGCTGCTCTGGGCCTTCCGCCGGCTGCCCTGGGTGACGCTGCTCGCGCCGCTCGGCCTCACCGCGATCGTCGGCACCGGCCTGGTGAAGATCCCCGGCGAGACCGGCAATGCCGTTTCCGACTTCGCGGTCTTCGGCTCCTGCTGGGTGCTCGGCTTCGCCCACCACGAGGGCCTGCTGAAACAGATTCCCCGCTATGCCGTGATGTCCTGCTCCACTCTGCTGATGGCCTTCGGCCTGTGGTGGGCCTCGGGCCACCAGACCGTGGACGGCTGGGACCTCAACGACATCCCGCTGGCCCAGGCCACCTGGTCGCTGGGCTTCGTGGTGATCCTGCTGCAGTACTCCCCGTCCTGGCAGGAGCTGCCCGGAAAGCTCGCCCGCTTCGACAAGTACGTCACGCTGTCCAACAACCGCGCGGTGACGATCTACCTCTGGCACAACACCCTGATCATGGCCACGATCCCCGTGCTGGACCTGCTGTGGGAGATCCCCTTCGTGGACGCGCACCTGGGCAGCATCCTGGAGGCGACGTACACGATCCTGATGTTCCTCGTGGTCTGGCCGCTGATCGGGCTGATGATCGTGGCCGTGGGCTGGATCGAGGATCTGGCGGCCAAGCGCCGTCCGCGTCTGTGGCCCAACGGCAGCAGGAAGGCGCGGCAGACGGAGAGCGGCTCACACCGGCGCTGAGGGCCGGGTGAGAGCAAGGTTTCGCCCCGGTCACCTCGCGCCACCGGGGCCGAAACGCGCCATCCATAACGTCCCCTTCACACCCCGAGGACCGTGGAGGCACGTGATGGCTGGCCGGTGGATCGAACAGTGGGACCCCGAGGACGAGTCGTTCTGGGAGGCGAAGGGCGAGCGGATCGCCCGGCGCAATCTGGTTTTCTCGATTCTCTCCGAACACATCGGGTTCTCGATCTGGACCCTGTGGTCCGTCATGGTCCTGTTCATGGGGCCGGAGTACGGAATCGACCCGGCCGGGAAGTTCTTCCTGGTGGCCATGGCCACGCTGGTGGGGGCGTTCATCCGGGTCCCGTACACCTTCGCCGTCGCCCGCTTCGGCGGCCGTAACTGGACCATCGTCGCCGCGTCGATGCTGCTCCTGCCGACGGGCGCCGCCTTCGTGGTGATGGAGCCGGGGACCTCGTACACGACCTTCATGCTGGTCGCGATGCTCACGGGCGTCGGCGGCGGTAACTTCGCCTCGTCCATGACCAACATCAACTCCTTCTTCCCGCTGCGGAAGAAGGGCTGGGCCCTCGGGCTGAACGCGGGCGGCGGCAACATCGGAGTGCCCGTCGTACAGCTGGTCGGGCTCGCCGTCATCGGGGCGTCCGGCGGACCGCGCATGCTGCTCGGGATCTACATCCCGTTCATCGCCGTCTCCGCGATCTGCGCCGCGCTCTTCATGGACAACCTCGCCCCGGTCAAGAACGACACCGGCGCATCGAAGGAAGCCGTCAAGGACCCGCACACCTGGATCATGTCCTTCCTCTACATCGGCACCTTCGGATCCTTCATCGGCTACAGCTTCGCCTTCGGTCTGGTGCTGCAGACACAGTTCGGGCGTACGCCGCTGCAGGCCGCGTCCATCACCTTCATCGGCCCGCTCCTCGGCTCGCTGATCCGCCCCGTGGGCGGCTGGCTCGCCGACCGCTACGGCGGCGCACGCATCACCCTGTGGAACTTCCTCGGCATGGGCCTGGCCACCGCGGCCGTCGTGGCCGCCTCCGTCGAGGAGTCGCTGACGCTGTTCACCACCGCCTTCATCGCACTCTTCGTGCTGACCGGGGTCGGCAACGGCTCCACGTACAAGATGATCCCGGGCATCTTCCATGCAAAGGCGGTTGCGAAGGGCATGTCCGGCGAGGAGGCCGCCGCCTACGGGCGCAGGCTCTCCGGTGCGTCCATGGGACTCATCGGCGCGGTGGGCGCGCTCGGCGGGCTCGGCATCAACCTCGCCTTCCGCCAGTCCTTCCTGACCGCGGGCACCGGCACCTCCGCCTTCGTCGCCTTCCTCGTCTTCTACGCGGCCTGTTTCACCGTGACTTGGGCGGTATACCTTCGCCGGCCCGCCGTCGCCGCGCAGCCCGTCGCGGAGGCGAAGCCGCAGCTCAGCTACGCAGAGGTGTAACACCAGCGAAATCACGGCGCACCGAGCCTGTCACGCACCGTTGGCAGGCTCGGTCGTCCCATCCGCACGTCTGGGGAACCACGTCTGGGGACGCCATATGCAAGACCATCAGCACGGGCCGCTCGCCGGCTTCACCGTCGGCGTCACCGCAGCGCGGCGCGCCGACGAACTCGGCGCGCTCCTTCGACGCCGCGGGGCGAGCGTCCTGCACGCCCCCGCCCTGCGCATCGTCCCGCTCGCCGACGACGCCGAACTCCTCGCAGCCACCCAGGAACTGATCGACCACGCGCCCGACGTGGTCGTCGCCACCACCGCCATCGGATTCCGCGGCTGGGTGGAGGCCGCCGACGGCTGGGGACACGGCGAAAAGCTCCTGGAACGGCTGCGCGGGGTCGAGCTGCTGGCCCGCGGGCCGAAGGTCAAGGGCGCGATCCGTGCCGCCGGGCTCACCGAGGAGTGGTCCCCGGCCTCCGAGTCCATGGCCGAGGTCCTCGACCGACTGCTCGCCGAGGGTGTCGCGGGCCGCCGGATCGCGCTCCAGCTGCACGGCGAGCCGCTGCCCGGATTCGTCGAGTCGCTACGGGCCGGGGGCGCCGATGTCGTCGTCGTGCCCGTCTACCGGTGGATGGCGCCGGAGGACCTCGGGCCCGTCGACCGGCTCCTGGACGCGACCGTCGCGCGCGCCCTGGACGCCCTCGCCTTCACCAGCGCCCCCGCCGCCGCCTCGCTGCTCTCCCGCGCCGAGACCCGGGGACTGCTGCCCGAGCTGCTGCACGCCCTGGACCACGATGTGCTGGCCGCCTGCGTGGGGCCGGTCACCGCGCTGCCGCTGCAGGCCCACGGCGTCGCCACGGTGCAGCCGGAGCGCTTCCGGCTCGGCCCGCTGGTGCAGCTGATAGGCCTGGAGCTGCCCTCCCGGGCCCGTACGCTCCCGGTCGCGGGCCGCCGTGTCGAGATCCGCGGCCACGCCGTCCTGGTCGACGAGGACCTGCGGCCCGTGCCGCCCGCCGGAATGGCCCTGCTGCGTGCCCTGTCCAGACGCCCCGGCTGGGTCGTCTCCCGCTCCGACCTGCTGGGCGTCCTGCCGGGCGCCGGGCGGGACGAGCACGCCGTCGAGACGGCCATGGCCCGGCTGCGTACGGCGCTCGGTGCGCCCAAGATCATCCAGACCGTCGTCAAGCGGGGCTACCGGCTGGCCCTGGACCCGGCCGCCGACACCAAGTACGCGGACGCCTGACGCGCACGGCGTTGGGCAGCGTTTTCTGCATGACCTCGACGTAGGTCCGCTCGTTGCAACCTGACGGGGGGTCCGGTGCGTACAGACTGTGCCGGCGTCCGCATCCGCGGCGCGGCTCGCACCGGAATGGAGAACAACCAGATGGTCTCAGTCATGGTGGGCAGGGGCACGGCTGTCGGCGCCGTCCTGCTGTCTCTGCTGGCAGTCCCCGCGCAGGCCGCGTCGGCGCAGGCGCCCTCCGCGGCGCCCTTAGCCGCGGCCACCGACCCCGCTCCCGATCTCGCGGGCCTGAAGGCGGTGTTGCGCGACGCGCTGGCCAAGGGCGCTCCCGGCGCGATGGCGAGGATCGACGACAACGGCACGGTGTACAAGGCGAGCGAGGGTGTCGCGGACCGGGCCACCGGACGGGCCATCAGCACCGAGGACCGCTTCCGCGTCGGCAGCGTCACCAAGAGCTTCTCCTCGGTGGTCCTGCTGCAACTCGTCGGCGAGGGAAGGCTCGACCTCGACACCTCGGCCAACACCTATCTGCCGGGCCTGCTGCCGGACAACCGCATCACGGTGCGTCATCTGCTCAGCCACCGCAGCGGTTTGTACGACTACACCAACGACATGTTCGACAAGACGGTCCCGGGCTTCGAGTCCGTACGCAACAAGGTCTTCACGCTCCAGGAACTGGTCGACCTCTCCCTCGCCAAGCCCCTGACGGTTCAGCCGGGCACCGCCTACGACTACTCCAACACCAACTTCGTGGTCGTCGGACAGCTCATCGAGAAGCTCACCGGACACTCGCTGCGCACCGAGTACCGCAAGCGCATCATCGAGCCACTGAAGCTGCGCGACACCTTCTACGTGCATCCCGACACCGCCCTTCCGGGCCGCTACACCAAGGGCTATCTCCGGCCCGACGAGGCGGGAGCGCCGCTCGTCGACTCCACCCGGCAGACCGTCTCCTGGGCCCAGAGCGCGGGCGCGATGATCTCCAGCACCCGCGATCTGGACACCTTCTTCTCCGCGCTGCTGAAGGGCAGGCTGCTCCCGGCCCCTCTGCTGACGCAGATGCGGCAGTGGGTCCCGATCAACAGCACCCAGGGCTACGGTCTCGGTCTGCGCCGCCGCGATCTGTCCTGCGGTGTCTCCGTGTACGGGCACACCGGCACCGTCCAGGGCTACTACACGTACTCCTTCACCTCCAAGGACGGCAGCCGCAGCATCACCGCCCTCGCCAACACCTCCAACAACAGCGATGTGCTCGGCGTGATGGCAAAGACGCTGGACGCTGCCTTCTGCGGCAAGCCCGCCGCCGCGCCGAGCGCCCGCAGCTCCGCGCCCGCCGAGCGCTACGAGGACGTCGCACCGGACGTTTCGCGCGACTGATGCGTGGGGGTGCGGCTTAGGGGGTGTCGTTTGGATCAGGCCGGATCAGTGAGCGGGGTCTGGTGCGTGCGATCGCAAGGCGGAGGAAGGAGCCGACGCGGAGCGTCGGCGACTGACGACAACGCAGCGAGCGGGCGTGCCAGGGCACGCGAACCCGGCAAGATCCGAAAGACACCCCCTGACCCCTGGGGAGAAGGGGTTCCGGCCGCACGTTCGGACGGGCACTCTGGAGGGGAGACCCGGCAGTGACCCCTAGGCGGTGGCAGGCGCATGACGGCAGGCGCGACGGGTGCAGCCTCCTACGACTGGAGGTTCGACTCCGGGCGGATCTGCCTGGATCTGATGGCGACCGCGGAATCGGCCGGCGAAGGGCGCGAAGCGCTGGCCCAGGCCGGTCGGCTGGGCCGCTGGCTGGTCGGGGCGGGCCTGGTGCCCGCGGCGACGGCGCTCCCGGCCTTCGACATCGGGTGGGTGGCGCGCTTCGTCGAACTGCGGGACTGCGTGGGCCAGTTGGTACGGGCCCAGATCGACGGCCGGCGCGCCGAGTCCGCGCTGGAGCGCGTCAACGCCCTCGCTGCAGGAGCGCCGCCCGCCATCAGAGCCGTACCCGACGGGGACGGCTCCCTGGTACGGGCGCTGAGCGCCGCGCCCGAGTGCGGGGCGCTGCTGGCGGCGATCGCCCGCGACGCCGTGGACCTGCTGACCGACCCGGCGGCCAGGGCCCGGCTGCGGCAGTGCGAGGGCGACAACTGCCGCCGCGTATACCTGGACACGTCCCGCGGACGGCGGCGCCGCTGGTGCTCCAGCGAGGTGTGCGGGAACCGCGAACGCGTCGCCAGGCACCGGCGCCGCACCGCTGCGACCCACCTGTAAAAGATCTTGAAAGTTTTTCGGCGGACGTTGAGTGATGCGCCCGTGGTCCCCGTAGAGAAGGGGGAGAAGCAGTCAGCCGAAAAACAGGGTCTCGACCGGGAGGTTCAGGTGCGCAAGGATGCCGCCGTGGCCGATGACCGTCCGCAGAGGGCCCGGCATCGCAGCGAGAAGCCACGCAACGACTCCTCAGCACCTGATGAGGAGCTGATGCGTGCGCTGTATCGCGAACATGCGGGACCTCTGCTCGCCTATGTACTCCGTCTTGTCGCCGGCGATCGCCAGCGAGCCGAGGACGTGGTGCAGGAGACGCTCATCCGTGCCTGGAAGAACGCCGGCCAGCTCAACCGAGCGACCGGCTCTGTCCGACCCTGGCTGGTGACGGTCGCACGCCGCATCGTCATCGACGGTCACCGCAGCCGGCAGGCCCGGCCGCAGGAGGTCGATCCGTCGCCGCTGGAGGTCATGCCCGCGGAGGACGAGATCGACAAGGCGTTGTGGCTGATGACGCTCTCAGATGCACTCGATGATTTGACGCCCGCCCACAGGGAAGTTCTTGTCGAGACGTATTTCAAGGGCCGAACGGTCAATGAGGCGGCCGAGACGCTCGGCATACCCAGCGGGACGGTGCGTTCGCGGGTGTTCTACGCACTCCGTTCCATGAAGCTCGCTCTGGAGGAGAGGGGGGTCACGGCATGACCATGTACGAGCAGGAATCCGTCCACGACGCCGTCGGCGCGTATGTGCTCGGCATTCTCGACGACGCGGACGCCTCCGCCTTCGAGATGCACCTGGCGGGTTGTGACATCTGCGCCGCCCACCTCGAAGAGTTCTCCGGGATGGAGCCGATGCTGGCCATGCTGGCGGAGGCCCCGGCACCACCACAGCAGTCGAATGTGCTGAACATGCGCGGCAGGCAGTCCGAGCCGGGCTGGTCGGACGTCCCGCCGCCGCGAGCGGTCCCCGTGGTCCCCACCGCCCCCAGCCCGCAGCTGCTCGGCGGTCTGCTCGACGAGGTCGCCGCCAAGCGGGCGGCCAAGCGCAGGCGCGGGATGTATCTGGTCGCGGCCGCCGCGGCCCTGATCATCGGCGGTCCCGCCGTCGCGGTCGTGGTCACGGCCAACGACACCGGCACGAACCAGGCGACCAGCGATCCGCACCCCACCAGTCCCGCCGAGGACGCCTTCTTCAACCACATGGAAGAGAAGGTCAAGGCCACCGACGCGAGCACCAAGGTCAGCGCGACCGTCGGCCTGGAGAAGAAGGCCTGGGGCACGCACACCGTTCTCGAACTGAAGAACGTCACGGGTCCGCAGAAGTGCAGTCTGATCGCCGTCTCCAAGACCGGCGAGGAAGAGGTCGTGACCTCCTGGGCCGTCCCGAAGTGGGGTTACGGCATCCCCGACAGCCCGGTCAAGACGGCAAAGAACCCGCTCTACGTCCACGGCGGAGCCGCCATGGACCGGAACGACATCGATCACTTCGAGGTCCGCACCTTCGACGGAAAGCGGCTCGTGGAGGTTGACGCCTGAAAGTTGACGCCTGACAGATTCGCCCCCTTCGCGTACGGTTGACGGCTGCCCAGTGCACGTCAGAAGGGGGCCTCGGTGGCCGCGCAGGATGCCGCTGTTGATTCCATGGTCGGATCCGCCGTCGACACGGTGCGAGACCGTGAGATCGGCGTCGAACAGGAACATCTGGATCGGGTCTACCGCCGCCTCGAGGAGAAGATCCACGAGGCGGAGTTCCTGATGCACGACGCCGCCAAGCGCGGCCAGGTCGGTACGCCGGGCGCGCTCGCGGAGCGGGACGCCCAGGTCTTCCGGGCCGGGATTCACCTCAACCGGCTGAACAACGAGTTCGAGGACTTCCTCTTCGGCCGCATCGATCTGCTGCGCGGCAAGGACGGCCAGAAGGGCCCGGACGGGGCGTACACCTCGATCGAGCCCGCCGACGACGCCGTACGCGCCGACAACACGGCCGACATCGGGGAGACCCTGCACATCGGCCGTATCGGGGTTCTCGACTCCGACTACGCGCCGCTGGTCATCGACTGGCGCGCCCCGGCAGCCGCCCCGTTCTACCGCTCGACACCGGTCGATCCGGGCCGGGTGGTACGCCGCAGGGTCATCCGCTCCAAGGGCCGCAGGGTCCTCGGCGTGGAGGACGACCTGATGCGCCCGGAGCTCAGCGCCACACTGGACGGGGCCGAGCTCCCGGTCATTGGCGACGGCGCGCTGATGGCGGCGCTGGGACAGGCCCGCAGCCACACCATGCGCGACATCGTCGCCTCCATCCAGGCGGAGCAGGACCTGGTGATCCGGGCCCCTGCCGCGTCCGTCACGTATGTGGAGGGCGGGCCGGGCACCGGCAAGACCGCGGTGGCCCTGCACCGGGCGGCATACCTGCTCTACCAGGACCGCAGGCGCTACGCGGGCGGCATCCTGATCGTCTCGCCCACCCCGCTGCTCGTCGCGTACACCGAGGGCGTGCTGCCCTCGCTGGGCGAGGAGGGGCAGGTCGCGATCCGGGCCGTCGGCAGTCTTGTCGACGGCGCGGAGGCGACGGCGTACGACGATCCGGCCGTGGCCCGCGTCAAGGGCTCCTCGCGGATGCTGAAGGTGCTGCGCAAGGCCGCGCGGGGCGCGCTGGAGATGCCGCCGCCCGCGCCCTCCGCGCAGCTCGCCTTCGGCGAGGAGCACGAGAGGGGGACACAGGGGCCCGCGGGGACGCCCACACGGCTGCGTGTGGTCGCCTTCGGCCGGCGGCTGGAGCTGGAGGCCGACGAGCTCCAGCGCATCCGCCACAACGTCCTGGGCGGCACCGCCCCCGTGAATCTGTTGCGCCCGCGCGCCCGCAGGCTGCTGCTGGACGCTCTGTACGCCAAGTCGGGCAACGGAACGCGGGCTGCATCTTCTTCTCTTGGCGACCCCGAGCTCGCCGCCGAGCTGCGCTCCTCCTTCGACGAGGACGTTGCCTCCGAGGACGCGTTCATCGGCTTCCTGGACGCCTGGTGGCCCGAGCTCACCCCGCGCGGCGTGCTCACAGCCATGGCCGACGAGAGACGCCTGGGGCGCTGGTCACGCCGGATCCTCAACCCGGGAGAGGCGCGCCGCCTCGCCCGTTCTCTCAAGCGCGACGCTCTCTCCGTACACGACGTGGCGCTGCTGGACGAGCTGCAGACGCTGCTCGGCACCCCGGCCCGCCCCAAGCGCAGGCGCGAGCTCGATCCGCTGGACCAGTTGACCGGTCTGGAGGAGCTGATGCCGCAGCGCGAGGAGTCGCAGCGCGAACGCGCCGAGCGCCTGGCGCAGGAACGTACCGAGTACGCGCATGTCATCGTCGACGAGGCGCAGGACCTGACCCCGATGCAGTGGCGCATGGTCGGCCGCCGCGGCCGGCACGCCACCTGGACGGTCGTCGGCGACCCGGCGCAGTCCTCCTGGTCGTCCCCGGACGAGGCGGCCGAGGCCCGCGACGAGGCGCTCGGCACCCGCCCGCGCCGCCGCTTCCAGCTCACCGTCAACTACCGCAACCCGGCCGAGATCGCCGAGCTGGCGGCCAAGGTGCTGGCGCTGGCGATGCCCGGGATGCAGTCCCCGTCCGCGGTCCGCTCCACGGGCGTGCGGCCGCGCTTCTCCGTGGTCCCGGACGGGGATCTGGCTGGGACCGTACGGGCCGAGGCGCAGCGGCTGCTCGACCGCGTCGACGGCACGGTGGGCGTCGTGGTCGCGATGAACCGGCGCGAGCAGGCGGCGCGTTGGCTCGCCGGGCTCGGCGACCGGGTGGTCGCGCTCGGCTCCCTGGAGGCGAAGGGCCTCGAGTACGACGCGACAGTGGTCGTCTCCCCGGCGGAGATCGCGGACGAGTCCCCGGCCGGGCTGCGCGTGCTGTACGTGGCGCTGACCCGGGCGACCCAGCAGCTCACGGTGGTCTCCGGCCGGCGCGACGAGCCGGACGCGGACGGTGTGCCGGACTTGCTGCGGGACTGAATCGGGGTCCCGCCGGCGCCTGATGGAGAGTCAACCTGCGATGCGGGAATCAGGTTCTGGGGTCGTTTGTTAGCCTGGGTGCTGGCACCGGCTCGATCCAAGCCCCCGGGCCCAACCTTCGTCGCTCAGAGCGACCACTTGCCGCGAGGCGAGCATGGCGGGTCGGTGCCACTTCTTCGTAGGGACAGGTCCGCGTCACCCTGGGTGACGTGGACCTGTTTCATTTGGGGCCCTGGTGCCACCCCGGCTTCCACGCAGGCTGCCGTATCTCGTATGGTGGAATCCTGTTTCCGAAAACTCAATGACCACTATTACCTGCTACCCGCAGGTAGGTGCGACCATCGGAAAGCGTCGCCGGGCAGCAGCCGCGGCCGCATGGCAATGAAGCTAGCGAAAGCAGAGGAACCCGGTCATGGCAACGGCGCCCAGCGTCTCGTACTCGATGACGGTCCGGCTGGAGGTGCCCGCGAGCGGAACCGCGGTCTCCCAGCTGACCACGGCCGTGGAGTCCTCCGGCGGATCCGTGACCGGCCTGGACGTGACCGCCTCAGGCCACGAGAAGCTGCGGATCGACGTCACGATCGCGGCGGCCTCCACCGTGCACGCCGACGAAATCGTCGAAGAGCTGCGCAACATCGAGGGCGTCGTCCTCGGCAAGGTCTCCGACCGTACGTTCCTGATGCACCTCGGCGGCAAGATCGAGATGCAGTCCAAGCACCCCATCCGCAACCGTGACGATCTTTCGATGATCTACACGCCGGGTGTGGCGCGGGTGTGCATGGCGATCGCCGAGAACCCCGAGGACGCCCGCCGCCTCACCATCAAGCGCAACTCCGTCGCCGTGGTCACCGACGGCTCCGCCGTCCTCGGCCTCGGCAACATCGGCCCCATGGCCGCGCTGCCGGTCATGGAGGGCAAGGCGGCCCTGTTCAAGCGCTTCGCCGGCATCGACGCCTGGCCGCTGTGCCTGGACACCCAGGACACCGACGAAATCGTCGCGATCGTCAAGGCGATCGCCCCCGGTTTCGCCGGAATCAACCTCGAAGACATCTCCGCGCCCCGCTGCTTCGAGATCGAGGCACGGCTGCGCGAGGCCCTCGACATCCCGGTCTTCCACGACGACCAGCACGGCACGGCGATCGTCGTCCTCGCCGCGCTGACCAACGCGCTGCGCGTGGTCGGCAAAGCCGTCGGGGACGTACGGGTCGTCATGTCCGGAGCCGGCGCGGCCGGTACGGCCATCCTGAAACTGCTGATCGCGGCGGGTGTCAAGCACGCCGTCGTCGCCGACATCCAGGGCGTGGTGCACGCCGGCCGCGAGGATCTGGTGGACGCGGCCCCCGGCTCGCCGCTGCGCTGGATCGCCGACAACACCAACCCCGAGGGCGTCACCGGCACCCTCAGGGAAGCGGTCGCAGGCGCGGACGTCTTCATCGGCGTCTCCGCCCCGAATGTACTGGGCGCGCAGGACGTCGCGGCGATGGCCGACGGCGCGATCGTGTTCGCGCTCGCGAACCCGGACCCCGAAGTCGACCCGGCAATCGCACGGCAGACGGCCGCAGTTGTCGCCACCGGCCGCTCCGACTTCCCGAACCAGATCAACAATGTGCTCGTCTTCCCGGGTGTCTTCCGTGGCCTGCTCGACGCCCAGTCGCGTACCGTCAACACGGAGATGATGCTCGCGGCGGCGGCCGCCCTCGCGGAGACCGTCACCGAGGACGAGCTCAACCCGAACTACATCATTCCGTCGGTCTTCAACGAGAAGGTCGCCGGAGCGGTCGCGGGAGCCGTCCGCAACGCCGCCAAGGCGGTCGGCACCTCTGTGACAGGCCCCACGTCGGGCTGACACACGGCGCGTCGCGAGTCGCGGGGCCGTGACTGCCGCTCTAGGGTGGCGGACCATGAGCCCCGAGGCTCCGCGGAGTCTCCACAACGAGTCTCCACCGAGTCGACGGAACGTCACCACGACGAGGCAGTGGCGCTTTTCGTGTGACTCCGGAGGGTGCCGGATTGGCTTTCCCGCCGCTGGTGGGGGCAGGATGCGTAATCGGGCGCGAGGGTCTGACAGCAGACCCGGGTCCGGGGACTGTCCGAGGGCCCTGGCAGCATCGGCTTCGATCTCACGCCTCACAGGCAAGAAGAACACGGGAGTAACAACATGAACCGCAGTGAGCTGGTGGCCGCGCTGGCCGACCGCGCCGAGGTGACCCGCAAGGACGCCGACGCCGTGCTGGCCGCTCTCGCCGAGACGGTCGGCGAGGTCGTCGCCAAGGGCGACGAGAAGGTCACCATCCCCGGCTTCCTGACCTTCGAGCGCACCCACCGTGCCGCTCGGACCGCTCGTAACCCGCAGACCGGCGACCCGATCCAGATCCCGGCCGGTTACAGCGTGAAGGTCTCCGCGGGCTCCAAGCTCAAGGAAGCCGCCAAGGGCAAGTAAGCCCCGAGGCAACAGCAAAGGCGGCCACCCCGGCTGGGGGTGGCCGCCCTTTGCTGTGCAGGGGCCGTGAGGGGCCTGTACAGGGCCGTGGGGCCAAGCGCGGGGCTCCGGCCCCGAACCCCGCGCCTCAAAGGCCGGCGGGGCTGAATTTCGCGTCCGGGACCACGCCTCAAACGCCGGCGGGGCTGGATGTGCGGCCGAGCCGCATATTCAGCCCCGCCGGCGTTTGCGGACATGCGGCCGAAGGTCGCATACGGGGAGGTTGGGGGTCCCCCCCGGACGGAGTCTGGGGGAGGGCGGGGCGGGGACAAGGCCCGCCGCGGGCGCCCCCGTCCCCGCCTCAGACGAGCTTGCCGCCCGGCAGCTCCACCTTCGCGCCGAGCTTCTCGAGCTTCTCCATGAAGTTCTCGTAGCCACGGTTGATCAGGTCGATGCCGTGCACCCGCGACGTCCCCTGCGCCGCCAGCGCCGCGATCAGGTACGAGAAGCCGCCGCGCAGGTCCGGGATGACCAGGTCCGCGCCCTGCAGCTTCGTCGGGCCCGACACGACCGCCGAGTGCAGGAAGTTGCGCTGGCCGAAGCGGCAGTCCGAGCCGCCCAGGCACTCGCGGTACAGCTGGATGTGCGCACCCATCTGGTTGAGCGCGGAGGTGAAGCCGAGCCTCGACTCGTACACCGTCTCGTGGATGATGGACAGGCCCGCCGCCTGCGTCAGGGCCACCACCAGCGGCTGCTGCCAGTCGGTCTGGAAACCGGGGTGCACGTCCGTCTCCAGGGCGATGGCCTTCAGCGCGCCGCCCGGGTGCCAGAAGCGGATGCCCTCGTCGTCGATCTCGAACGCGCCACCTACCCTCCGGAAGGTGTTCAGGAACGTCATCATCGAGCGCTGCTGCGCCCCGCGCACATAGATGTTGCCCTCGGTCGCCAGTGCCGCCGACGCCCAGGAGGCCGCCTCCAGGCGGTCCGGGATCGCCCGGTGGGTGTAGCCGCCGAGTTTGTCGACACCGGTGATCCGGATCGTCCGGTCGGTGTCCATCGAGATGATCGCGCCCATCTTCTGCAGTACGCAGATGAGGTCCTCGATCTCGGGCTCGACGGCCGCGTTCGACAGCTCCGTGACGCCCTCGGCCAGTACGGCCGTCAGCAGCACCTGCTCGGTCGAGCCGACCGAGGGGTACGGCAGCCGGATCTTGGTGCCGCGCAGGCGCTGCGGGGCCTCCAGGTACTGTCCGTCCGCCCGCTTCTCGATCGTCGCGCCGAACTGGCGCAGCACCTCGAAGTGGAAGTCGATGGGCCGGCCGCCGATGTCACAGCCGCCCAGGCCCGGAATGAACGCATGTCCGAGCCGGTGCAGCAGCGGACCGCAGAAGAGGATCGGGATACGCGAAGAGCCCGCGTGGGCATCGATGTCGGCGACGTTCGCGCTCTCGACGTGCGAGGGGTCGAGCACCAGCTCCCCCGGCTCGTCGCCGGGGCGCACCGTCACACCGTGCAGCTGCAGCAGTCCGCGCACGACGCGCACGTCACGGATGTCGGGCACATTGCGCAGTCGGCTCGGCTCGCTGCCGAGCAGGGCGGCGACCATAGCCTTGGGCACGAGGTTCTTCGCGCCGCGGACGCGGATCTCGCCCTCCAGCGGGGTTCCGCCGTGGACAAGCAGTACATCGTCGGTGCCGGTCATGAATCTCGCGTTCCGGAGTGGTCGGACAGGGGCCAAGTGAAAAGGGTAAGGGGCGTCCACCCCTGTCCCGTAAGGCCAAGGACGCTCCGGGAGCGTAATGAATTGGGCACAACACGCTCGGTTCACTCCACCTTGCGCAGCGTCACCGCTCGGGCTCCGGGCTGCCGGAGCCCGTGTCGCGCCCTGAGCTGCGTGGGCTCACACTGTGCCGCCCGCTCCCCGCGGAGGGCGAAGATGCGGGATCATGTCTCGCATGACCGAGGTGTCCTCGCTCACAGGGCGGCTGCTCGTCGCCACCCCCGTCCTCGCCGATCCCAACTTCGACAGGGCGGTGGTCCTGCTGCTCGACCACGACGACGAAGGCTCGCTCGGCGTGGTTCTCAACCGGCCGACCCCTGTCGTGGTCGGCGACATCCTGGAGGGATGGGCCGCGCTCGCCGGTGAGCCTGGGGTGGTTTTCCAGGGCGGCCCGGTCTCCCTCGACTCGGCTCTCGGTGTCGCCGTGATACCGGGCGACGAGGGCCCGCTCGGCTGGCGGCGGGTGTACGGCGCGATCGGCCTGGTCGATCTCGAGGCGCCGCCGGAGCTGCTCGGCGGGGCGCTCGGTTCCCTGCGGATCTTCGCGGGGTACGCCGGATGGGGCCCCGGCCAGCTGGAGGAGGAGCTGAACGACGGCGCCTGGTACGTCGTCGAATCGGAGCCGGGTGACGTGTCCTCGCCCAGGCCGGAGAGCCTGTGGCGGGCGGTCCTGCGCAGGCAGCGCAGCGAACTCGCGATGTTCGCCACCTATCCGGACGACCCGTCGCTGAACTGAGCGGTGCGGCGTTCAGTACCCTTGGCGGTTATGAGCACTCTTGAGCCCGAGCGCGGGACAGGCGCGGGGACCCTCGTAGAGCCGACGCCGCAGTTGTCGCACGGCGACGGCGACCACGAGCGCTTCGCCCATTACGTCCAGAAGGACAAGATCATGGCGAGTGCCCTCGAGGGCACTCCCGTGGTGGCACTGTGCGGGAAGGTCTGGGTGCCGGGGCGCGACCCCAAGAAGTACCCGGTCTGCCCGATGTGCAAGGAGATCTACGAGTCCATGGGCCCTGGTGGCGACAAGGACAAGGACAAGGGCAAGGGCGGCAAGGACAAGAAGTAGTCCGACAGGTCTGAAACAGGTCTGACGGCGGCAGTCCTGCCGCAGGGGACGGCCCCCGGGACGCGCATGCACGCGCGTCCCGGGGGCCGTTCGCGTTCCGTCCCCGTTGCACGGGGTGCTTCTGCCGGTCACAGAGTGGTCGAGACCTCTTGTCCGGTTGTCGGCCGTGGCTTTAGCCTCCTGCGTGTTGTGCAGCACGAAACGCGCGTTGCATTCTGTGCAACGCCTACTCGTAGGGGACCACGCATGAAGCTGATCGCCCGAATCGCCGCCCCCGCCGCGGCACTTGTGCTCGCAGGTCTCACCGGCACCGCCTGCGCACCCCAGACCTCCGACAACAGCGCCCAGAAGGACGACAAGAGCGGCACCCTGCGCGTCTGGCTCTTCCAGGAGGTCAACAACAAGCCCAAGGAGAAGGTCGTCGGCGACGCCGTCGCCGCCTTTCGCGCGGCGCACAAGGACGCGAAGGTCGAGGTCGAGTACATACCGGTCGAGACGCGGGCCCAGCGCGTCAAGGCCGCGTTCAACGACCCGAAGAGCGCGCCGGACCTGATCGAGTACGGCAACACGGACACGGCGGGATACGTGAAGGACGGCGGACTCGCCGACGTCAGCGCGGAGTTCGCCGCCTGGGCCGAGGCGAACGACACCGACCCGACGGCGCGGACCTCGGTCACGGTCGGCGGCAAGATCTACGGCGCGCCGCTGTTCGTCGGCGTACGGGCGCTGTACTACCGCACCGATGTCTTCAAGGAGTTGGGGATCGCGGCCCCCAAGACCCAGGACGAGCTGATCGCCACCTCCAGGAAGATCCACAAGGCGAAGCCGGAGCTGTACGGGCTCGCGGTCGGCGGCGCGTACACGTATGGGGCGATGCCGTTCATCTGGGCGCAGGGCGGCGAGCTCGCGGAGGAGAGCGGCGGTGCGTACAAGGCGGCGATCAACAGCCCGGCCGCGCGGAAGGGCATCACGGCGTACACCTCGCTCTTCGGCGAGGACAACTGCCCGGCCGCGAAGTGCGCCTCGATGGGCGGCAATGCGACGGTGACGGCGTTCGCGTCCGGCAAGGCGGCGATGGCGATCGGCGGCGACTTCAGCCACCAGGCGGTGGAGGCGGGCGCGGTGAAGGGCAAGTACGCGGTCCTGCCGCTGCCGGGCAGGCAGGCGGGCTCGATCGCGCCGGCGTTCGCAGGCGGCAACAACATCGGTGTCCTGAAGAGCAGTTCGCACCGCACGCTGGCGGTGGACCTGATGAAGCAGTTCGCGGGCAAGGAGACGCAGCGCAAGCTGTTCGAGGCGATGGGCTTCCTGCCGACGTACACGGACGTCCGCGGGGAGGTGGCGACGAAGGAGCCTTTCGTCGAGCCGTTCGTACGGACGCTGGGTGCGGGCACGAAGTTCGTGCCGGCGTCGCCGGGCTGGGGCCAGATCGACGCGTCGCTGGTGCTGCCGACGATGTTCCAGGAGATCGTGAGCGGCAAGAAGGACGTGGCGCGGGCGTCGGACGACGCGGCAAAGAAGATGGACGCGGCGTTCGCTGCCGCGGGCTGAACGCGATGACGAACGACGCGAACGCGGAGCGAAAGCCCCAGGAGGGCGCGGCTGCGCCCGCTGGTGCGACGGGCGGCCCGGGCCGCCAGGGTGCGGGGTTCCCGGTGCAGGGCGGCGAGGCGGCTGGCGCGACGGGCGCCTCGGGCGGCCCGGGCGCGGGGATCTTGTCGCCCGGCGGCGAGGGCCTGTACAGCCGGGCTGGTTCGCCTGTCGGCGAGGGGGATGCGTCAACTGGCGCCGTTGCGACGGCTGGTGCGACGGGCGCCCCGGACGGCCCGGGCTCGCGCGTCGGGGCGGGTGCGCACGTCGTCGGGATCGACGCCTCGGCCGACGGTTCTGGGTCGGTCGGCGTCACGGGCAGCCCGGACCGCCCAGGTGCGGGGGTCCCGGTGCAGGGCGGCGAGGCGGTTGGGCCCGGCGCCCTGGACGGCCCCCCGCGCCGCGGGGCACCTGCGGCGGCGGGCGCCACCCGCGGCCTGGGGGCGGGCCGCGCAGCCGGAGCGGGATCGGCCCGCGGGCCCAAGGCCGCCAGGAGTTCGCTCACCCCGCGGCGGGGGCGCGGGGGCTGGACCCCGTGGCTCTACCTCGCGCCCGCTCTCGTCGTTCTCGGCGCGCTCCTTGTCTACCCCATCTACCAGCTCGGCCTGATCTCCTTCCTCGAGTACACCCAGGCCCAGGTCAGCGGCGGCAAGCCCACCACCTTCCAGGGGCTCGGCAACTACCGCACCCTCTTCGCCGACAGCCAGTTCTGGCAGGTCCTGCTCGCCACGCTCGCCTTCGCCGCCGCCTGCGTGCTCGCCACGCTCGCCGTCGGCTGCGCCCTCGCCGTCCTGCTCACGCGCGTACGCGCCGTCCCCCGCCTCGCCCTCATGCTCGCCGCCCTCGGCGCCTGGGCGACCCCCGCCATCACCGGCTCCACCGTCTGGGTCTTCCTCTTCGACCCGGACTACGGACCGGTCAACCGGCTCCTCGGCCTCGGCGACTTCTCCTGGACGTACGGGCGCTACAGCGCCTTCGCGCTCGTGCTCCTCGAAGTCGTCTGGTGCTCGTTCCCGTTCGTGATGGTCACCGTCTACGCGGGCATCAAGGCGATCCCCTCCGAAGTCCTGGAGGCCGCCTCCCTCGACGGCGCCTCGCAGTGGCGGATCTGGCGCTCCGTCACGGCACCGATGCTGCGTCCCATTCTCGTCGTTGTGACCATCCAGTCGATCATCTGGGACTTCAAGGTCTTCACCCAGATTTATGTGATGACGAACGGCGGCGGCATCGCCGGACAGAATCTCGTGCTCAATGTGTACGCCTATCAGAAGGCTTTCGCCTCGTCCCAGTACAGCCTGGGCTCGGCCATCGGCGTGGTGATGCTGCTGATTCTGCTCGCCGTCACCCTCGTATATCTGCGCCTGCTGCGACGCCAGGGAGAAGAGCTGTGAGCCTGCCCCGCATTCACCGCCCCGTGCGCCCCATGCGCCCAATGCGCCGCCCCCGGCACCCCTGGCGCCTCGCCGCCGAGGCATCCGCCCTCCTCATCGCGGTCGTCGTCGCTTTCCCGCTGTACTGGATGGCGCTCTCCGCGTTCAAACCGGCGGGCGAGATCCAGTCGACGAAGGCGCGTCCCTGGACGCTTTCCCCCTCGCTCGACTCCTTCCGCCGCGTCTTCGAACAGCAGGAATTCGGCCGGTATTTCCTCAACAGCTTGTTCGTCGCGGGCGTGGTCGTCCTCGCCTCCGCGCTGATCGCCTTCCTGGCGGCGACGGCGGTCACCCGGTTCCGTTTCCGGTTCCGCACAACCCTGCTGATCATGTTTCTCGTCGCACAGATGGTGCCGGTCGAGGCGCTGACGATCCCGCTGTTCTTCCTGATGCGGGACTTCGGCCGGCTGAACACCCTCGGCTCGCTGATCCTGCCGCACATCGCCTTCTCGTTGCCGTTCGCGATCTGGATGCTGCGGGGCTTCGTGAAGGCGGTCCCTGAGGCGCTTGAGGAGGCGGCGTACATCGACGGCGCGAGCCGGACCCGGTTCCTGTGGCAGATCCTCTTCCCGCTCGTCTTCCCGGGCCTCGTGGCGACGAGCGTGTTCTCGTTCATCTCGACATGGAACGACTTCCTGTTCGCCAAGTCCTTCATCATCAGCGACACCTCGCAGTCGACGCTGCCGATGGCACTGCTCGTCTTCTTCAAGCCGGACGAGAACGACTGGGGCGGGATCATGGCGGCGTCCACCGTGATGACCGTCCCGGTGCTCGTCTTCTTCGTACTCGTACAGCGACGCCTGGTCTCCGGCCTGGGCGGCGCCATCAAGGAGTGAGTGATGGACCTGATTCCGGCCCCTTCGTACATCGAAGGCCCGTACCGCTGCGGCTTCGTCATGGATGCCCGTACGTCCATTACCGCCGGACCCGGTACCGAGCGGACGGAGCGGTGGCTGCGCTCCGCACTCGGCGCGGCCTTCGGCCTGCCGCTCCCACCCGCGCCGCAGGCCACGGGCAACAGGCTCACCCTGCGCATCGACAACTCGCTGCGGCCCGAGGCATACCGGCTGACGGTGGCCTCGACGGTGGGTGTGGAGATCGCCGGCGGCGACGCGGCGGGTGTCTTCTGGGGCGCCCAGACGCTGCGTCAACTCCTGGGCACGGAGGCATTTCGCCAAGCGCCCGTCACCAGGGCCACAGCGGCCCTGCCGGACCAGGTCATCGAGGACAGTCCGCGCTTTCCCTGGCGCGGCCTCATGCTCGATGTCTCACGGCACTTCATGCCCAAGGCCGACGTCCTGCGCTATCTCGATCTGCTCGCCGCACACAAGCTCAACGTCTTCCACTTCCACCTCACCGACGACCAGGGCTGGCGCGTCGAGATCAAGCGCCACCCGAGGCTCACCGAGGTCGGAGCCTGGCGCCCACGCACCAAATACGGCCATCGCGCCTCCGAACTCTGGGACGAGCGACCGCACGGCGGTTACTACACGCAGGACGACATCCGCGAGATCGTGGCGTACGCCGCCGAGCGGCATATCACCGTCGTCCCCGAGATCGACATCCCCGGCCACTCGCAGGCGGCCATCGCCGCATATCCGGAACTCGGCAACACCGACGTCATCGATACGACCTCCCTCTCCGTGTGGGACAACTGGGGCGTCAATCCGAACGTACTCGCCCCCACTGACAACACCCTGCGCTTCTACGAGGGCGTCTTCGAGGAGCTCCTCGACCTCTTCCCGTCCACCTTCGTCCACGTCGGCGGCGACGAGTGCCCCAAGGACCAGTGGAAGGCGTCCCCGGCCGCCCAGGCCCGCATCACGGAGCTGGGGCTGAAGGGCGAGGACGAACTCCAGTCCTGGTTCATCCGGCATTTCGACACCTGGCTCACCGAGCGCGGCCGCCGCCTCATCGGCTGGGACGAGATCCTTCAGGGCGGGCTCGCGCCCGGCGCCGCCGTCTCCTCCTGGCGTGGATACGCCGGCGGTATCGCCGCCGCCGAGGCCGGTCACGACGTCGTCATGTGCCCCGAGCAGCACGTGTACTTGGACCACCGCCAGCACGGCGGCCCGGACGAGCCGATGCCCATCGGATACGTACGCACCCTTGAGGACGTCTATCGCTTCGAGCCCGTTCCCTCTGCCCTGTCGCCCGAGGCCGCCGCGCACGTCCTCGGTACCCAGGCCAATGTCTGGACCGAGGTGATGCAGGACCGCTCCCGGGTCGACTACCAGGTCTTTCCGAGGCTCGCCGCCTTCGCCGAGGTCGCCTGGTCCGCGCTGCCCGCACCCGTCGAGCGTGACTTCGTGGATTTCGAACGGCGAATGACGGTCCACTACAGGCGCCTTGACGCGCTCGGCGTCGACTACCGGCCGCCCGGGGGCCCGTTGCCGTGGCAGAAGCGTCCCGCCCCCAAAGGAATGAAAGGCAGCATCGGACGCCCGATCGAGGGTGCGCCCCCAAACGTGTGAGCCCGGCCGGAACTCGCATATCCGGCGCCCGCTGCCCTGGGACGGTTGAACCGTGTAAGGAAAAAGCCGCACATCGGTCGCCGAAGAGTGGCAATCCGCATGTGGCGCCGACGGTGTTCCAAAACGGACCAACGCCGCGAGACGGTATATCCGGTACGGATATGTCCTTCGCGGACCCTCTCGTCGGTCGGCTCGGAAGATGTGCCAGAGTTGCCACGTCCGGGCTGTGAGCACGTACGGTACGGCAACAAAGGCGGGACAGCCGGGACACCGGGAAGGGGCAGCTGGGTGACCACGCACGCACCGCAGGCGGCGCAGTCGGTGACGCTGCCGGCTTCGCTCGACGAGGCCGTGGCGGCGCTCACCGCCATGCCCGCCGCCGTGCCTGTCGCGGGCGGCACCGACCTCATGGCCGCCGTCAACAAAGGACAGCTCCGTCCGGCCGGTCTCGTCGGCCTCGGCCGTATCAGCGAGATCCGCGGCTGGCGCTACCAGGACGGACACGCACTGCTCGGCGCCGGACTGACTCACGCCCGGATGGGGCGGCCCGACTTCGCCGCCCTCATTCCCGCGCTGGCCGCGTCCGCGCGCGCGGCGGGCCCGCCCCAGATCCGTAACGCTGGCACGCTCGGCGGCAATATCGCCACCTCGTCCCCTACCGGGGACACGCTGCCCGTGCTGGCCGCGCTGGAGGCGGACCTGATCATCGCGGGCCCCGGCGGCACCCGCCGCGAGATTCCCGTGTCCCACCTGCTGGCGGGCCGCGAAATGCTCGCCCCTGCCGAACTGATCGGCTTCGTACGCGTCCCGCTCCTGCACGCCCCGCAGGTCTTCCTGAAGGCCACCGGGCGCACCGGGCCCGGCCGCGCGGGCGCGTCCGTCGCGGTCGTCCTCGATCCGGCGCGGCGCGGCGTGCGCTGCGCGGTGGGCGCGATCGCGCCGATGCCGCTGCGGCCGCTGGAGGCCGAGCGGTGGATCGCGTCTCTGATCGACTGGGACGGCGAGCGAGGCCTCGCGAGCGAGGCGCTGGCGGCCTTCGGCGAGTACGTCGCGGCGGCGTGCATTCCGGATCCGGCGCCGACTGCGCAGGGCGAGGAACAGCCCGTGCTGCCGCCCGCCGTACTGCATCTGCGGCGCACCGTCGCCGCGCTGGCCCGACGTGCACTGGGGAGGGCGCTGTCGTGAGCAATGAGGAGAATTCGCGCGAAATGCCGCACGAGCTCCCGCCGGAGCAGGGCGGCTGGCAGCCGATTCCGCACGGCGGTGAGTACGACGCCGAGGCCACGGCCTTCCTGCAGTTGCCGCCCGAGGGCATGCTGGACGCCGCGCCGCTCGAGGCGCCGGGGCACGGCTACGTACCGCCGGTGATCCCGCCTCGCGCCCCGGACGCCGCCGATCCGGGCGCGACGGGCAGCTGGGCCGTGCACCAGCCGACGGGTGAGCCCGCGGCGGTGCGCTGGCCGGAGCCCGAGGCCCCGCACGCCGAGCGCGTCGACCCGCATGCCACGGGTCAGTGGACCTTCACCGAGGCGGAGCCCGCCCCGGCTCCGGCCCCGTCCGCCTCCGAGCTGACCGGCCAGTGGACGATCCCCGTGGCCGACGGCGATCTTCCCGAGGAGTCCGGCGAGTTCACGACATCCGCGCTGCGGTCCCAGTGGGGCACCGCGCCCGCCACGCTGCCGGGCGGGGCCGCTGCCCCGTGGGCCCCGTCCCCCGATGCCCCGGCCACGCTGCCGGGCGGTGCGACCGCGCCCTGGGCGACGGCCCCGGAGCCCGCCGTGGCCGAGGAGCCCGTCCCCGAGCCGCTCAGTGCCGCGGCGCTGCCCGGGCAGACCCCTGGCGACCCCTCCGGGCAGCCGTCCGGGGAAACCGCGGACGCGTCCCCTGAGGCGGTATCGGAGCCCGAGCAGGAGGCCGCTGTCCTCAGCTCCTCCATCGACAGCGACGAACACCCGCCCACCTCCTACGTCCTGCGCGTCAACGGCACCGACCGCCCCGTCACCGACGCCTGGATCGGCGAATCCCTGCTCTACGTGCTGCGCGAGCGCCTCGGCCTCGCCGGCGCCAAGGACGGCTGCTCGCAGGGCGAGTGCGGCGCGTGCAACGTCCAGGTCGACGGCCGTCTGGTCGCCTCCTGCCTGGTCCCCGCCGCGACGGCCGCCGGCTCCGAGGTCCGTACGGTCGAGGGCCTCGCCGCCGACGGCGAGCCCTCCGACGTCCAGCGCGCCCTGGCGGGCTGCGGCGCGGTCCAGTGCGGCTTCTGCATCCCCGGTATGGCCATGACCGTCCACGACCTCCTGGAGGGCAACCACGCCCCCACGGAGCTCGAGACCCGCCAGGCCCTGTGCGGCAACCTCTGCCGCTGCTCCGGCTACCGGGGCGTCCTCGAAGCCGTAGGCGAGGTGGTCGCCGAACGTGCCGCGAGTGCCGCGGCCGCCACCGAGGCGAGTGAGGAAGCCCGCATCCCGCACCAGGCGCCCCCCGGCGCCGGTAGTGTGCAGCCCCACCCGCACGACGGAGGCATGGCGTGAGCAACGACGCGGCCACCACTGCGACGCCCCGGACGGTCGACGCCGGGCAGCCCGAGGCGCCGGCCCACGGCATCGGCGCGTCGCTCCCGCCGGCCGATGCCCGCGCCAAGACCGAGGGCACGTTCCCGTACGCCGCCGACCTGTGGGCCGAGGGCCTGCTGTGGGCGGCGATCCTGCGCTCCCCGCACCCGCACGCGCGGATCGGCTCGATCGACACGTCCGCGGCCCTTGAGATGCCAGGCGTACGGGCCGTAGTGACCCATGAGGACATCCCGGGCGATTCTTCGTACGGCAGGCGTATCGCCGACCGTCCCGTCTTCGCCTCCGACCTCGTCCGCCACCACGGCGAGGCGATCGCGGCCGTCGCCGCGGACCACCCCGACACGGCCCGGCTCGCCGCCGCGGCGATCGCCGTCGAGTACGAAGTACTCGACCCGGTCACAGACCCCGAGAAGGCCTTCGCCGCCGAACCCCTGCACCCCGACGGCAATCTCATCCGCCACATCCCGCTGCGCTACGGCGACCCGGACGCGACGGGCGAGGTGATCGTCGAGGGCCTGTACCGCATCGGCCGCCAGGACCCTGCGCCCATCGGCGCCGAGGCTGGCCTCGCCGTCCCGCGCCCCGACGGCGGCGTCGAGCTGTACGCCGCGTCGACCGACCCCCACACGGACCGCGATCTGGCGGCCGCGTGCTTCGGCCTGGAGCCGGACCGGGTGAAGGTCGTGGTCACAGGCGTCCCGGGCGCGACGGGCGACCGCGAGGACCCCGGCTTCCAACTCCCGCTGGGACTGCTGGCGTTGAAGACCGGCTGCCCGGTCAAACTGACCGCCACCCGCGAGGAGTCCTTCCTCGGCCACGCCCACCGCCACCCGACGCTGCTGCGCTACCGCCACCACGCGGACTCCGAGGGCCACCTGGTCAAGGTCGAGGCCCAACTCCTCCTCGACGCGGGCGCGTACGCCGACGCCTCCTCCGAGTCCCTCGCGGCAGCCGTCGCTTTCGCCTGCGGTCCCTACGTCGTCCCGCACGCCTTCATCGAGGGCTGGGCGGTCCGTACGAACAACCCTCCCTCCGGCCATGTGCGCGGCGAGGGAGCGATGCAGGTGTGCGCGGCGTACGAGGCGCAGATGGACAAGCTGGCGGGGAAGCTC
This sequence comes from Streptomyces sp. NBC_01481, assembly GCF_026339995.1. Taxonomy (GTDB): domain Bacteria; phylum Actinomycetota; class Actinomycetes; order Streptomycetales; family Streptomycetaceae; genus Streptomyces. Next base: position 404,091 of record NZ_JAPEPT010000001.1, read on the forward strand.
GGCATCGACCCCGTGGACCTGCGCCTGCGCAACGCGCTGGCGACGGGAGACATCCTCCCCACCGGCCAGACGGTCACCTGCCCCGCGCCCGTCGCCGAACTCCTCCAGGCCGTACGAGACTTCCCCCTCCCGACCCTCCCGAAGGACACCCCGGAAGCGGCCTGGCTCCTGCCCGGCGGCCCGGAGGGCGCGGGCGAGCCCGGCGCGATCCGCCGAGGCGTCGGCTACGCGCTGGGCATGGTCCACATGCTCGGGGCGGAAGGCACCGACGAGGTCTCCACAGCGACGGTCAAGGTCCACGACGGCGTCGCGACGGTGATCTGCGCGGCCGTCGAGACCGGCCAGGGCTTCTCCACCCTCGCCCGCCAGATCGTCCAGGAGACGCTGGGCGTCGAAGAGGTCCACGTGGCCTCGGTCGACACGGACCAGCCCCCGGCGGGCCCGGCCGCCCACGGCCGCCACACCTGGGTCTCCGGCGGCGCCGTCGAGCGGGCGGCGAAGATGGTCCGCACCCAGCTGCTGCAGCCCCTGGCCCACAAGTTCGGCATGTCCACTGAGCTCCTCCAGATCACCGACGGCAAGATCACGTCGTACGACGGTGTCCTGTCGACGACGGTCACCGAGGCGATGGATGGCAAGGAACTCTGGGCAACGGCCCAGTGCCGCCCCCACCCCACCGAACCCCTCGACGAGGCCGGCCAGGGCGACGCCTTCGTGGGCATGGCCTTCTGCGCGATCCGCGCGGTGGTCGACGTCGACATCGAACTGGGCTCGATCCGCGTGGTCGAAATGGCGGTCGCCCAGGACGTGGGCCGCGTCCTCAACCCGGCCCAACTGGCAACCCGCATCGAAGCGGGCATCACCCAGGGCGTCGGCGCGGCCCTGACAGAAAACCTCCGCACGGCCCGCGGCCTGGTCCGCCACCCGGACCTGACGGGCTACGCACTCCCGACATCCCTGGACGCCCCGGATATTCGCATCGTGAAACTAGTCGAGGAACGCGACGTGGTGGCCCCCTTCGGCGCGAAGCCGGCAAGCGCGGTTCCGGTGGTCACCTCACCCGCGGCGGTGGCTTCAGCGGTCCGCGCGGCGACGGGCCGACCGATCAACAGGCTCCCGATCAGGGCTCAGGCGGCGGTGGCGGTCCCCAACTCGTAGCCGTGTGACGCGCATTGCACGTGCAGTCCTATGGGACCGAGCCGGGAAGGTCCGCCGTGTTCGTGGCGGAGGGCGTGAAGTGTGAGAACCGGCTGACGTTCCCGGATCCGCCGAAGCGTATGGCCTGAAACAGCGAGCAGGGTAGTGCTGCTGAGCACCGGAATAAGTGCGGGTGCTCACGGAGCTGGTGATCCATACTCATCCGGGCCCGTGTCCCGAGCGGCAGGGTTGCTAGCGTGCGCGACGCTGCTGATGCCTACCTCGACACGATCAAGCCACCGCCCAAGAACGACTGGCCCCAGGACAACGCCAACTGGTGGAACGGCCTCTCCCAGGAGCAGCGCGACGCCTACGTCTCCATGCACCCCGCGAGCATCGGAGCGCTCGACGGCCTTCCCTCCGCCGTACGCGACGACGCGAACCGGATGGTGCTCGCCGAGGCCCGAGGTGCCGCGCAGGTCGAATACGACACGTGGCTCAAGAAGCATCCGGAGCCCACGCGGTACACGGACTACATCAACCCCATGACCGGCACCATCATGAAGGGCGTCAAGGTCGACAGCGTGGCGTGGAAGGAATGGAACGAGAAGAAGAAGCAGCAGGAGAACGGCTACAAGGGCATGGACGCCATCCAGAAGCGTTTCGACAGCTACACGAGCGAGAGTAATCGCCCCTATCTGCTCGGATTCGACGGCAACAACATGGGCCGCGCCATCGTCTCCATCGGAAATCCGGACACCGCCGACAATGTGGTGACGTACGTGCCCGGGACGTTCGCCAAGCTGGAGTCCATCGGCGGAGAGATGGACAGGGCTGTGGCGCTCCAGGCGGAGGCGGAGCGCCAGGATGGCGCCCACTCGACGGCTTCGATCGTGTGGCTCGGTTACGACGCCCCGCAGGGCATCATGACCGATGCGACGGAGACCAAGTGGGCCGACAACGCCAAGGAGCCGCTCGGCAACTTCATCCAGGGGATCGAGGAAGCCAATCACCGCGACAGCGGTGTGAACCAGACGCTCATGGGTCACAGCTACGGGTCCCTGGTGGTGGGCGAGACGATGAGCATGCACATAGACCTGCCGGTCGACAACGCGATCATGGTGGGCAGTCCGGGCGTGGGCGTGGACCACGCGAAGGACCTGAACATCCCGCCGAACCATGTCTTCGCGGCCACGGCCCAGAACGACCTCATCAACGCCGCCCCGCCCCCGGCAGGCCCCCTGGCCCCCCTCAACCCGAAGGCGTACATGGAGTTTTTCGACGACCACTCGATCGTCCACGGAACCGACCCGACTTCCGACGACTTCGGCGGCCAGGTCTTCAAGGTCCCCGACGGGAAGCTGCCGGGCAAGGACTGGGAAATGATGCCCGCACACTCTCAGTACTGGGACGAAAAGCCTCTCGGTAGCCTGGCGAAGATCGTTACCGGAGGACGACCGTGAATCTACGCAAAGCAATCCCGGCTGCCGCACTGCTGGCCATGACGATCACGGTGACCGCGTGCGGGGCGCAGGGGGACGGACAGAAAACCGGCGGAGAAGCACCGAAGCAGGTCACGATGAACGAGCAGCAGGCGATCGACCGGGCAGAGGAAATCATTCACCGGGCGGTGGACGGCATGTCCCCCCAACCGACACTGGAGCGCATGGGCCACGCGCCCGTCGGCGCCTGCATCGCCAGGGACGACCACGGCCCCGACGACCGCGTGCAGGTCACCGTCATCTACAAACTGACGGGCGTTCCGGGGTCCGAGGCCCAGAACCTCGTGCGGCAGGCGCGGGATGCCTGGCTGAAGCAGGGCTACAAGTACAACACCTCGGGCGAGGTCGACTGGTCCAGCCCCTTTCCGACGGTCTACATGCGTACGGAGCCCGACGACTTCTGGATGGACGCCGTGACCGGCGTCATGGACCGCGCCAAGGGCGAGGGCGTCGCCTCTCTCAAGGTGACATCGCCCTGCTTCCTCCCGCCGGGCAAGGCCTCGGGGGCGACCGCGGCCGATCCCGCCGCGCTGGAGACCCCGAAGGCCGACGATCCCGCCGCGCGCCGGGCCCTCGGCCACTCCAGCCGGATCTACGACGCCCTGCGGGTCGGGTCGGCGCCCACGCAGCCCGGGGAAGGCCTCAGCACGGTCCAGGACGAGTCGGGAACCTCGGTCCATCACACCTGGTCGACCGAGCCACTGCCAGAGGACGAGACGGTACGGGCTCTGGCACGCGCGCAGGCGTACTTCCAGAGCGCGGGATGGAACGTACACCACATGCCGACGCTTGAGGGCATCCCGGCCGTCGTCGCCCGCCACCCCGAAGAGGGCACGATCGCACAGGTCGCAGCCTCGACCACCGGCGCGGTGCGCGTCGCGGTCACGACGCCCGTCAACGAACCAGTGTCCGCAGACATATGACAGCGTGCCTCACGTGCGCCTGGCGAGAAGTCCGGGGCGCGATCCTGGCTCCGACCGCGCGTGAGTGGCGACAGCCTGAAGGTCACCCGGCCGACGGTCGGCGCGCGTGGCTGAAAGGCGGCATCCCATCCGGGATGCCGCCTCGTTTTGCCTGGTCAAGGCTGCAGAGGCCGTGACCGGAATCGAACCGGCGTAACTCGCTTTGCAGGCGAGTCCCTCAACCACTCGGGCACACGGCCGTGTGACTCCAATGCGTCGACCGTAGGCGGGGCCAAGACGCCGCTCAAGGCTTCGGCCCGGGACGCAATGCGACTGCCATACGGCGTTCACGGTTCGCGGTCGTACGACCAAGGGACCAGTCGGGTCCCGTCCAGCGACAGGGCTCAACGCCGCCCATGCCCCTTACTCTGAGGGCCATGACCGCCCTCGAACCCCGTGACGCCGATGTCACGCCGCCGACCGACGACGCAGACGTGGTGCCCGAGGGGCAGGGCGTTCTCGGCAGAGCGCATCGCGCGCTCAGTGTCGGGATCGTCTCCGTCGTCGTGCTGATCGCCTTCGAGGCGACCGCCGTCGGGACCGCGATGCCCGTTGCCGCACGGGAGTTGCGCGGCATTGAGCTGTACGCCTTCGCCTTCTCCGCGTACTTCACGACCAGCCTCTTCGCGATGGTTCTCTCCGGGCAGTGGGCCGACCGGGACGGGCCGCTGCGGCCGCTCGCCGCGGGGATCGCTGCCTTCGGGGCTGGGCTGCTGCTTGCCGGGAGCGCGAGTGCGATGTGGCTGTTCATCGTCGGGCGGGCCGTGCAGGGGCTCGGCGGGGGGCTGGTGATCGTGGCTCTGTACGTGGTTGTCAGCCGGGCGTACCCGGAGCGGCTGCGGCCCGCGATCATGGCCGCTTTCGCGGCGAGTTGGGTTGTCCCGTCGGTCGTGGGGCCGCTCGCGTCCGGGACCGTCACCGAACACCTCGGCTGGCGCTGGGTGTTCATCGGCATCCCGCTTCTTGTCGTCTTCCCGCTGGCGCTCGCGCTGCCCGCGATACGGCGGATGGCGTCCGGGCCCGCGGATCCGTCCGCGCCGCGGCAGACCTTCGACGGGCGGCGGATCCGGCTGGCGCTCGGTATCTCGCTGGGGGCCGGGCTGCTGCAGTACGCAGGTCAGGACCTGAGGTGGCTGTCGGTGATCCCGGCCGCGGCGGGGGTCGCCCTTCTGGTGCCTGCCGTCCTCGGACTGCTGCCCCGCGGGACCTACCGTGCCGCGCGCGGGCTGCCCTCCGTCGTACTGCTGCGTGGGATCGCGGCCGGATCCTTCATCGCGGCGGAGTCCTTCATACCGCTGATGCTGGTCACCCAGCGGGGACTGTCGCCGACGATGGCCGGGCTCTCGCTGGCGGTCGGCGGGGCGACCTGGGCGCTCGGCTCGTACGTCCAGTCCCGGCCGAGGCTGGAGCCGTACCGGCAGCCGCTGGTGGTCGCCGGGATGATGCTGGTCGCGGCGGCGATCGCGACGGCTCCGAGTGTGCTGATCGCCTCGGTGCCGGTGTGGGTCGTGGGGGTCGCGTGGGGCGTGGGCTGCTTCGGGATGGGTCTGGTGCTCGCCTCGACGAGCGTGCTGCTGCTGAAGCTCTCGGCACCGGAGGAGGCGGGCGCGAACTCGGCGGCGCTCCAGATCTCGGACGGACTGTCGAACGTACTGCTCCTGGCGGCCGGGGGCGCGGCCTTCGCCGCGCTGGGCGGGGGAGCGGTGGGGGCGACCCATGCCGCGTCGGGGACGGCGGGTTCGCACCCGGTGGCTTTCGCGGCGGTGTTTCTGCCGATGGCGGGGGTGGCGCTCGTCGGGGCGTGGGTGGCGACGCGCTTGCGGGTGCGGGGCACCGAGGTTTCAGTATCAAAGTGACCCCACCGGTGGTACCTTTTCGGTATGGCTATGAATCTGCGTCTCCGCGACGACCAGCAAGAGGCTCTCAAGCTCCGGGCTGACCAAGAGGGCCGGAGCATGCACGCCATAGTGCTTCAGGCGATCGACCGGTACTTGGCGCAGGAGGCGGACCGGGAGTCCGTCCGCCGCCTCGGCGCCAAGTACGCCGTGCGTCACGCTGATCTGCTGAAGCGACTGGGCGAGTAGGTGAAGTATCTGACCGTCCAGGAGGTCCTGGACCTGGCGGAACTCGCTTGCGAGGGGCAGCAGGTAGCGGTGCGCGACCTGGGGCTGCTCAGCTCGGCAGTGCATCGCCCACAGTCGCAGATGTTCGGCATTGAGGCATATGTCGATCTCTTCGAGAAGGCCGCCGCTCTGCTCCAATCGCTGGCCGTGAACCATCCCCTGGTGGACGGAAACAAGCGGATGGCGTGGATGTCCACGGTCGTGTTCCTCGATTTCAACGGCACCGAAATGGTCGATGTCGATCAGGACGAGGCGTACAAACTCGTCATCGAAGTGGCCATGGGCAGTCTCGAAGACGTGAGTCAGATCGCCCTGCGTCTGCGCACCTTGCACGAAGAGATGTGAGCTGAGTCGCACCCTGGGCGGGCCCGGCCTTGTTCGGCCGGGCCCGCCCGTCGCTCACCGGTAGGGTGGCCCGGTTGTCGTACCGACGTGCGCCCCGAGCCCCCGAGCCCGTGAACCGGAGACCGTGACTACTACCGCCTCCCACCACCTCTCGCCCGCGTTCCCCGGGCGTGCCCCTTGGGGTACCGCAAGCAAGCTGCGTGCCTGGCAGCAGGGTGCCATGGAGCGGTATCTCCACGAGCAGCCACGGGACTTCCTCGCCGTCGCCACCCCCGGCGCCGGGAAGACCACCTTCGCGCTCACCCTCGCCTCCTGGCTGCTGCACCATCACGTCGTCCAGCAGATCACCGTCGTCGCGCCCACCGAGCACCTCAAGAAGCAGTGGGCCGCGGCCGCCGCGCGGATAGGCATCAAGCTCGATCCGGAGTACAGCGCCGGGCCGCTGAGCAAGGAGTACCAGGGCGTCGCGGTGACCTACGCGGGTGTCGGCGTACGGCCCATGCTCCACCGCAACCGCTGCGAGCAGCGCAAGACCCTGGTGATCCTCGACGAGATTCACCACGCCGGTGACTCGAAGTCGTGGGGCGAGGCGTGCCTGGAGGCCTTCGACCCGGCGACCCGGCGGCTCGCGCTGACCGGTACGCCCTTCCGGTCCGACACCAACCCCATTCCCTTCGTGCAGTACGAGGAAGGGAACGACGGGATCCGGCGGTCCTCCGCCGACTACACCTATGGGTACGGGAACGCTCTGGGGGACGGGGTCGTACGGCCCGTCATCTTCCTCAGCTACAGCGGCAATATGCGCTGGCGCACCAAGGCGGGCGACGAGATCGCCGCGCGCCTCGGCGAGCCGATGACCAAGGACGCGATCTCGCAGGCCTGGCGCACCGCGCTCGACCCGCGCGGCGACTGGATGCCGAATGTGCTGCGCGCCGCCGACAAGCGGCTGACGGAGGTCAGGAAGAGCATCCCGGACGCCGGCGGTCTCGTCATCGCCTCCGACCAGGACTCGGCGCGTGCGTACGCCAAGCTGATCCGCGAGATCACCGGCACCAAGGCGACCGTCGTGCTCTCCGACGAAGCCGCCTCGTCCCAGCGGATCGAGGAGTTCAGCGAGAACGAGGACCGCTGGATGGTCGCGGTCCGCATGGTGTCCGAGGGCGTCGACGTGCCGCGCCTCGCCGTGGGCGTGTACGCCACCACCATTTCGACGCCGCTCTTCTTCGCGCAGGCGGTGGGGCGGTTCGTACGGTCCCGCCGACGCGGCGAGACCGCGTCCGTCTTCCTGCCGACCATCCCCAACCTCCTCGGCTTCGCCAACGAGATGGAGGTCGAGCGCGACCACGTCCTCGACAAGCCGAAGAAGGACGGGGAGGACGACCCGTACGCCGAGTCCGAGAAGGAAATGGCGGAGGCGGAGAAGCAGCAGGACGAGGACACCGGTGAGCAGGACATGCTCCCCTTCGAGGCGCTCGAGTCCGACGCGGTCTTCGACCGGGTGCTCTACGACGGCGCCGAGTTCGGCATGCAGGCACATCCGGGGAGCGAGGAGGAGCAGGACTACCTCGGCATCCCGGGGCTCCTGGAACCCGACCAGGTGCAGCTCCTGCTCCAGAAGCGGCAGGCACGGCAGATCGCGCACAGCCGCAAGAAGCCCGACGACGAGGCCGATCTGCTGGAGCTGCCGGCCGAGCGGCGTCCCGTGGTCTCCCACAAGGAGCTGCTGGAGCTGAGGAAGCAGCTCAACACGATGGTCGGCGCGTACGTCCACCAGAGCGGCAAGCCGCACGGGGTCATCCACACCGAGCTGCGCCGGGTGTGCGGCGGGCCGCCGAGCGCGGAGGCGACCGCCGGGCAGATCCGGGAGCGGATCAAGAAGGTTCAGGAGTGGGCGACGCGAATGCGGTGATCCGGACCCCGCCCGTGACCGGATTCTGGACGAGGTCTTCCGCTGAGCGGACCAGGTCGCTACTGTCCCCGCATTGCACACGCCCCGTGGCAGCGCCGCCGCGGAGCGCAGCCGGTGTGCCAGGGCCTGCCGGCGGCCTCGGGGTGCGTCGCCGATGGGACCGGTGTCGCTGCTTCCGTCGAGGACCGCCGTCACTCACTCCGAAGGAGAGGGCGTCGTGACCGCGGAGACTTCCCAGACGCTCGACCGGGGACTGCGTGTCCTCAAGCTGCTCGCCGACACCGACCACGGGCTGACCGTCACCGAGTTGTCCACCAAACTCGGCGTCAACCGAACCGTCGTCTACCGTCTGCTCGCCACCCTTGAGCAGCACGCCCTCGTCCGCCGTGACCTGGGCGGCCGCGCCCGGGTGGGCCTGGGCGTATTGCGCCTGGGCCGCCAGGTGCACCCGCTGGTGCGGGAGGCCGCGATGCCCGCCCTGCGCTCGCTCGCGGAGGACATAGGGGCTACGGCTCATCTCACCCTCGTCGACGGCGCGGAGGCCCTCGCGGTCGCGGTCGTCGAGCCGACGTGGACGGACTATCACGTGGCCTACCGGGCCGGGTTCCGTCATCCGCTGGACCGGGGCGCGGCGGGCAAGGCGATCCTGGCCGCGCGCCAGAACAAGGGGAAAGAACCCGGATACACGCTCACCCACGGCGAACTCGAGGCGGGCGCGAGCGGTGCGGCCGCGGCGCTGGTGGGGGTGACGGGGATAGAGGGGAGCGTGGGCGTGGTGATGCTCTCGGACTCGGTCCCGGAGAGGGTGGGCCCGAGGGTGGTCGACGCGGCGAGGGAAGTGGCGGACGCGCTGCGCTGACGGGTCCCCTGGCGGGGTGCCGGTGCGGTTCGGGGCGGGGGAGGAACCAGCCCGTGCCCCCGAACCTCCGGCAAGCGCCCTTGCGCCCTTGCGCCCTTGCGCCCCCTGAACCCCGCACCCCGGACCCCGCAGCCCCGCCCCCGCGTCCCGATACATTGACCCCGTGCTCTCCAGCCTCACGCGCCCCCGCGCCCTCGCCCTCTGCGCCCTCCCCATCGTCGCGCTCTTCGCCGTCGTCGGGCTCGCGCCGTTGCCGTACGCCGTGGCGCAGCCCGGTTCGACCGCCGATGTGCTGGGTGACGTCAAGGGCGCCCCGGTCATCACCATCTCCGGCGCCCCGACCCGTACACCCAAGGGCGAGCTGCGGATGACGACCATCGTCGCGACCGGGCCGTCCGCGGACGTCGATCTCGGGGATGTGGTCGACGCCTGGTTCAGGACGGACCGCGCGGTGCTGCCCCGTGACTCCGTCTATCCGCGGGGCAAGTCCGACGAGGAGGTCGCCGAGCACAACCTGAAGGACATGGAGAAGTCCCAGGACGTCGCGACCACCGCCGCGCTCTCGTTCCTCGGCGAGGATCCGGCGAAGGTCAAGGTCACCCTTCATCTCGCCGATGTCGGCGGGCCCAGCGCCGGGCTCCTGTTCTCGCTCGGGATCGTCGACAAGCTCGACGGCGACGGCGCGGGCGGCGATCTCACGGGGGGACGGACCGTCGCCGGTACGGGGACGATCAGCCCCAGCGGCGAGGTCGGGGCGGTCGGGGGTGTCTCGCTGAAGACTCGGGCCGCCAAGCGCGACGGCGCGAGTGTCTTCCTCGTGCCCAAGGGGGAGTGCTCCGACGCGCAGGCCGAGCTCCCCAAGGGGCTGCGGCTGATCCCCGTCACGACCCTCAAGGGCGCGGTGGAGTCGCTTCGGGCGCTGGAGAAGGGCGGGAAGGTTCCGAGCTGCTGACCGCCGCTGCGGGCGGCGCGTCCATCTCGCGCCAGCTCGGGAACACCGCCGGTGCCAGCGTCGCCAGGAAGTACACACAGCCGATCGCCAGCAACGCGGCTGCCAGTCCCGTTTGTTCGACGAGCCAGCCCGCGGCCAGTCCGCCGAGTGGAGTGGTCAGCAGGACACCCGAGGTCGTCACGCCCGCGACCCGGCTGCGCAGTTCGTCGGGAATCCGCTCGTAGATCACCGTGGTGAGGATCGGGTTGAGCATCCCGGCCCCGAGACCGCCGACGGCCATCGTCACGGCGAGCGGCACGGTCCCGTCGACCAGCGCGGCCACCACGAACCGCGGCAGTCCGCACAGCAGGAACGCCCCTGTGAACAGGACCCGCCGCGGGAAACGGTGCCCGATCGCGCCGTACAGGAGGGCGCCGAGCAGCGCGCAGCCCGCGAAGACGGCGACCAGCAGGCCCAGATGGCGCGCCCCGCCCAGATTCTCCCGGGCGTGTACGGGCAGCAGGACCGAACTCCAGCCCTGGTCAAGGCCGTTGGTGAGCATGACCATGGTCGTGATCGCCAGCAGCAGCCGGGTGCGCAGCAGGAAGGCGTATCCCTCGCGCAGCTCGCCCCGGTACGCCGCGAGGGAGACGGGCTTCGCGGCCCGCCGGGGATCGGCCGCGCCGAGTGCCCGTATGCCTGCGAAGATCAGCAGCGCGGAGCCGCAGAAGGTCAAGGCGTCCAGCAGCAGAACCGCCTCCGCGCCGGTCACCGCGATCAGTACGCCCGCGAGCGCCGCCCCGGCCATCCGGGCGCCGCGCGAGACCGCGTCGAAGAGGCTCGCAGCCCGGGAGAGGTCCGTGCCCGCCGCCTTCGCGAGATCGGGGACGAGCACATAGCGCGCGGTCTCGCCGGGCGCGTGGAAGAGGCCGGTCACGGCCATCAGCGTGCACAGCATCCAGAATGCGAGCGCCCCGGTGTAGTGCAGCAGCGGGATCGCGCCGATGGCGAGGGCACAGATCAGGTCGGAGGCGATGCTGACCCGGCGGCGGCCGATGCGGTCGATGACCGGGCCGCCGGCGATCGCGGAGACCACGACCGGCAGGGTCGCGCAGAAGGCGACCAGGCCCGCCTTGGCGGGGCTGCCCGTGGTCTCCAAGGCGAACCACGGGACGCCGACGAGGGTGAGTGAATTCCCGGTGATCGATACGGCGTTGGCCGCCAACACGCTCGCCAGCGGCCCCCGTCCCCCCTCGTCCTTCATGCGATACGTGCTTGTCGGCGCGCCGGCGGTTTCATGAGCCGCAGCCCCAACTCGACGAGCACCAGGCCGAGTTGTGTACGGATCGGGGCACGGCGGGGGCGCAGGGCGACCTCGGCGGTCTCGCCCCGCAGCTCGTCCGCGCGTATGGAGTGCAGCTGGCGATGCACGTCGGGATGCATGGCGGTGTCCTCTCGATCGGTCGCGCAGTCTGTCGCGCAGTTCGGTTGAGTCGGTCGGCGGGCTCGGCGAATCAGTCGGTCGAGCGCGGGAAGGAGTGCAGATGCATCCGGACCTGCGCGGCGTCCTCGGCCTCGGGGCCGGGCGCCAGCTCCGTGTAGCTCTCGATGAGGTCGTGGACCTTCGCGTTCAGCTCGAAGGCCTGCGCGGGAGTCAGCCGCAGAGTGAAGTCACTGAGGTCGGAGCTGCGGCGCCAGGCCTCGGGCCAGTCGTGCGCCGTGCCGAGCCAGGTGCCGACCTCCTCGGTGTGGTGGGTCGCGATCTCGTGCATCAGGAGATCGGCGGCCCCGCGCACCGCGGGATCGGGGTTGTCGAACAGCGAGTATTCGATGGTGATGCCCTCTTCCGCGGCCTTCCACCAGCGCTCCCGGCCCTTGCCGCGCTCCGGGTCGTCCGCGACGAAGCCGTGCGCCGCGAGCTGGCGCAGGTGGTAGCTGGTCGCGCCGCTGGATTCCCCGAGCTTCTCGGCCAGCTGCGAGGCAGTGGCGGGCCCGTCGTGCCGCAGCGTGTTCAGCAGGCGCATACGCAGCGGATGGGCGAGGCCGCGCAGAGAGCGCGGGTCGAGCCGGCGGTATTTGCGGTCTTCGGACTCGGACATGATGCAAAGATAGCTTTGCAGAGGAGTTGTTGCAACGATTTCTTTGCAAGCACCTCTTTGTAAGAGTCTCGCGCCGTGTCGCCTCAGACGTCTTCGTCCTCCGCCGCCTGCTCCACCAGCGGGATGATCCGCAAGCGCACGGGGTTTTCCATGACGATCGCCGTGGAGGCCCGGACGATGCCGTCAAAACCGACCACCAGGTCGATCACCCGTTGAAGATCGGCATTGGAACGGGCGACGAGGCGGCACAGCATGTCCCCGTGACCGGTGGTGGTGTGCAGCTCCAGCACTTCCGGTACGCCGCTCAAATGCGCCCGTACGTCCGCACCTTGTCCCTGTTTGATCTCCAGCGTCGCGAAGGCCGTGACGGGATAGCCGAGCGCCGCCGGATCGACGTCGGGGCCGAAGCCGCGGATGACCCCGTTCGACTGAAGGCGGTCAAGTCGCGCCTGTACGGTGCCGCGGGCGACCCCGAGCCGGCGGGATGCCTCAAGCACTCCGATCCGGGGCTCACGCGCCAGCAGGACGATGAGCCGGCCGTCCAGATGATCGATCGCCATGGCGTCTCCCGAATGGTCATCCTGTACAGATAGCCCCTCCATCCTCCTCCTGCGCTATGCAGATTGCCCAGAGGAAACACGAACTATTGCGCACCTTGTGGATCGGGTGGAGCCTGCCGTTATGACTGAGACCATCGATCACAACCCGAACACCGCGCGTGAGGCCGACCCCTTCCCGGTGAAGGGAATGGACGCGGTCGTCTTCGCCGTAGGCAATGCCAAGCAGGCCGCGCACTACTACTCCACGGCCTTCGGCATGAAGCTCGTCGCGTACTCCGGACCGGAGAACGGCAGCCGCGAGACGGCGAGTTACGTCCTGGCGAACGGTGGCGCCCGTTTCGTCTTCACCTCCGTCATCAAGCAGTCCACCGACTGGGGCGGCTTCCTCGCCGACCATGTGGCCGAGCACGGCGACGGCGTCGTCGACCTGGCCATCGAGGTGCCGGACGCGCGCGCCGCGTACGCATACGCGACCGAGCACGGCGCCCGCGGGATCACCGAGCCCTACGAGCTCAAGGACGAGCACGGCACCGTGGTCCTCGCCTCGATCGCCACGTACGGCAAGACCCGTCACACGCTGGTCGACCGCTCCGGCTACGACGGCCCCTACCTGCCGGGCTTCGTGGCCGCCGACCCGATCGTCGAGCCGCCCGCCAAGCGCACCTTCCAGGCGATCGACCACTGCGTCGGCAATGTCGAGCTCGGCAAGATGAACGAGTGGGTGGCCTTCTACAACAAGGTCATGGGCTTCACCAACATGAAGGAGTTCGTGGGCGACGACATCGCCACCGAGTACTCCGCCCTGATGTCGAAGGTCGTCGCCGACGGCACGCTGAAGGTGAAGTTCCCGATCAACGAGCCCGCGATCGCGAAGAAGAAGTCGCAGATCGACGAGTACCTGGAGTTCTACGGCGGGGCCGGCGTCCAGCACATCGCGCTCGCCACGAACGACATCGTCGCGACCGTACGGTCCATGCGGGCGGCGGGAGTCAAGTTCCTGGACACCCCCGACTCGTACTACGACACGCTCGGCGAGTGGGCGGGCGAGACGCGCGTGCCCGTCGAGACGCTGCGCGAGCTGAAGATCCTCGTCGACCGTGACGAGGACGGCTATCTGTTGCAGATCTTCACCAAGCCGGTCCAGGACCGGCCGACGGTCTTCTTCGAGATGATCGAGCGGCACGGGTCGATGGGCTTCGGCAAGGGCAACTTCAAGGCGCTCTTCGAAGCGATCGAGCGCGAGCAGGAGAAGCGGGGCAACCTCTGACCGGGGCTCCGCCCGGGACCCCTTGCGGGGGCGCTGCCCCCGGACCCCCGCGCCTCAATCTCCCCCAGACTTCGCGCCGGGGGGACCCCCACGGGGCTGGATGTGCGGCAGGGGCCGCACATCCAGCCCGTCCGGCGTTTGAGGACATGCGGCCGGAGGTCGCATACGGGGGTCCAGGGGGCGAAGCCCCTTGGGAACGGGCCCCGCGCAGCGGCCCCGCACCGCCTACGCTGGACGCATGGCCAGGATGAATGACGTCGGCGGCATGCAGGGCTTCGGGCCCATCGACACCACCGACGACACCGAGCCCTTCCACGCCGACTGGGAAGCCAGGGTCTTCGCCCTGAACCGCGCCCTCATCGCCGGCAAGGTCTTCAACCTCGACGAGTTCCGCGACGCGATCGAGTCCATGCCGCCCGCCGAGTACCTCGCGGCCTCGTACTACGAGCGCTGGTTCCACGCCATCGTCAGCCTCCTGGAGCGCAAGGGCGTCATCGCGGCGGGTGAGCTCGATGACTGACGCCACCACCGACCGCTTCACGCCGGGCGCCGTGGTGCGGACCGCCCACCACGACCCGCCGCACCACACGCGGTTGCCCCGGTACGCCCGCGGCAAGCACGGCACCGTCGTCGAGCCCGAGGGCCGCACGCCGCTTCCCGACATCCGTTCCCAGGGGCGCGACGACGCCCCCGTCGAGCAGGTCTACGCCGTGCGCTTCGCGGCCCGCGATCTGTGGGGCGACGGCGACCACCATGTCGTACTCGATCTGTCCGAGAGCTACTTGGAGGACGACCAGCCGTGACCGGAACCCACGCGGACGCCCTGATCTCCCGCCGCGTACGCCGTCTCGAAACGCTCCTGGAAGAGCGCGGCATCGTCGCGGGCGCGGGGCTCGACGAAGCCCTCGACGCCTTCCTGAGCAGCGCGTCCCCGGCGAACGGGGCCAAGGTGACGGCCCGGGCCTGGACCGACCCCGCCTTCCGCGCCCGTCTGCTCGCCGACGGGACCGCGGCCGTCGCCGAACTCGGCCTGACTGCCGGGGGAGTGCAGCCGCAGCGCCTGCGCGTCGTCGAGAACACCGAGCACACGCACAACGTCATCGTCTGCACGCTCTGCTCCTGCTACCCCATCCGGCTCCTCGGACCGTCCCCGAGCTGGTACAAGAGCGAGGCCTACCGCTCGCGCGTGGTGCGCGAACCGCGCGCGGTACTGGAGGAGTTCGGGCTGCATCTGCCCCCGGACGCGGAGATCACGGTGTGGGACTCGACCTCGGAGACCCGGTACATGGTGCTGCCGCGCCGCCCGGAGAACACCGAGTCGCTGACCGAGGCGGAACTGTCGGCGCTGGTGTCGCGCAACGCGCTGATCGGCACTGCGGCGATCTGACGAGGGCCGTACGGCGGCCGGTCACTCCACGGCACCGGTACTGGTGGGGGTAGGGGCCGTGGCACTGGCACTGGCACCGGCACCGGCCCGAGACCGTTCCGGCGTCGGCGAAAGCGTGGGCGCCGTCGACGGCGACGGCGACGGCGGCCCGACCTCCACCTCCGGCCCCACCTCCGTTTCCTGTCCCACCTCCGTCTCCGTTGCCGTCTCCGTCTCCGGCTCCGTCGGGGCCTCCCCCTCCGGGCCCGTCACGTCCTTCGGCCCGCCCGGCGGCGGCTCCCCGAGCGCTTCCAGGGCCTGCCGCGCCGCCGGGGCCAGCAGCGGCGAGAAGTACGGGTTGATCCGCAGCGCCTCGGCCAGATGCCTGCGGGCCGGGCCGTCCTGCTTGAGCGCGCGCTCGATCTCGCCTCGGTGGTAGGTGAACAGCGCGCTGCGCAGCCCCTGCTCCGACGCCCTCCTCGCGTACGGCAGCGCCTCCTCGGGCCTGCCCGCCCGGTACAGCGCCCAGCCCAGAGCGTCCGCGGTGTACACGTTCAGGTGGCCCCGCGCCCATTCGGCTTTCAGCCGGCGCACGGCCGCCTCCGGGTCGCCGTGGTCCGCCTCGAATTGGCCGAGTACGACCTCGTCGACCACGCCGTCCGCCCCGGCCCGCGCCACCTTCGTCCGCAGCTGCTCGTACTGCGTGGCCGCGTCCCCGTCGAGCCCCCGCGACTGGTACAACTCGCCCGCCGCCAGGGCGTATTCGGGCCGCTCGATCCGGGCCAGGGCCGCCTGATAGTCGCGGAAGGCCTCGGCCGTACGCCCCAGCGCGGCCAGCGCCCGCGCCCGCGACGCCAGCAACGGATCGTGGTCCGGGGCCAGCCGCAGCGCCGCGTCGTACTCCTTCAGCGCCTCCGCAGGCTCGCCCCACTCCCACGCCAGGTCGCCCAGCCGGTGCCGCGCGGCGGCCTTCTCCTGGGGCGCCTGGGCGCTGCCCACCGCGTCGTACGCCGCCGCCGCCGCGTCCTCGCGCCAGCCGCGTTCCCGGTAGACACCGGCCGCCCGGCTCAGCGTCTGGGCGCCCGGGTGCAGCTCCGTGAGCTTGTCCATCGCCTTGCTCATGGCCTTGTAGTCGCCGAGCCCGCTGTACGCGTCGATCAGCGCCGGATACGCCGTCCACTGCTGCGGCTGCTGCTCCATCGCGCTCTCGCCCAGCGTGCGGGCCCGGGCGTAGTCGTGCCGGGCATTGGCCAGCGCCGCGAGCCCCACCACCGCGTTCACATTGCCCTTCTCTCCCGGCAGCAGCTCCAGCGAGCGCCGCAGCGCGCTCTCCGCCTTCCGGTAGTACGCCGCCTCCGCCAGCCGGGAGCCCCGCTCCACATACGCCGACCCGAGCACCGCCCACGACTCCTCGTCCCGGGGGTGGGCCCGTACCCATTGCTCACGGTCCTCGATGAGCGCGGTCAGATCGACGAGCGCCGCGGGGGCGCCCGCGGCGCCCGCGGCCAGCGCCCGCTCGGCCGCTCCCGGCTCGCGCCGCGCACCCTCCTCGCCCCACCCCGGGGCGAGCGTGATCACCCCGAAGACCAGCGTCGCGCCGATCAGCGTGCTGATCGCGGCGTTCTTCACGAGTTCGCTCCTCATGGGGCTCACTGTGCGACAGCGCGCAGCCAATACGAAGAACGCGACCCGCCCTGCGAACCGGATCGCGGACGGGTTCACACCGATGGCCCCCGGTGCGAGGCTGGGTCCATGGACGATCTTCTCGACCGGCTGCGCTCCGGTCTGCCCGCCGAGGCCCTCATCACCGACCCCGACGTCACGGCCTCCTACGCGAACGACATGGCGAGCTTCTGCGAGGCGGGCAGCCCGGCCGTCGTCGTGCTGCCGCGCACCGTCGAGCAGGTCCAGCACGTCATGCGCACCGCGACCGCGCTGCGTGTCCCCGTCGTCCCGCAGGGTGCCCGTACCGGCCTGTCGGGTGCCGCGAACGCCTCCGACGGCTGCATCGTGCTGTCCCTGACCAAGATGGACCGGATCCTGGAGATCAGCCCGGTCGACCGGATCGCCGTCGTCGAGCCGGGTGTCGTCAACGCCGTCCTGTCCCGGGCGGTGAACGAGCACGGCCTTTACTACCCGCCGGACCCCTCCAGCTGGGAGACGTGCACCATCGGCGGGAACATCGGCACCGCCTCGGGCGGCCTGTGCTGCGTCAAGTACGGAGTGACCGCGGAGTACGTACTGGGCCTGGAGGTCGTCCTCGCCGACGGGCGGCTGCTCAGCACCGGCCGCCGTACCGCCAAGGGCGTGGCCGGATACGACCTGACCAGGCTGTTCGTCGGCTCAGAAGGCAGCCTCGGCATCGTTGTCAAAGCAGTCCTCGCGCTGCGGCCGCAGCCGCCCGCGCAGCTGGTGCTCGCCGCCGAGTTCGACTCCGCGGCAGCCGCCTGCGAAGCCGTCTGCGCGATCATGGAGCGCGGCCACACCCCCTCGCTGCTCGAGCTCATGGACCGTACGACCGTCCGGGCCGTCAACGCCATGGCGAACATGGGCCTGCCCGACACCACCGAGGCGCTGCTGCTGGCCGCCTTCGACACCCCGGACCCGGCCGCCGACCTGGCCGCCGTCGGGGAGTTGTGCAGCGCCGCGGGCGCCACGCAGGTCGTCCCGGCCGACAGCGTCGCCGAGTCCGAACTCCTCCTTCAGGCACGGAGGTTGTCGCTCACCGCCCTGGAGACCGTCAAGTCGGCGACGATGATCGACGACGTCTGTGTGCCGCGCTCGCAGCTGGGCGCGATGATCGAGGGCACGGCCGCCATCGCCGACAAGTACGGCCTCACCATCGGCGTCTGCGCGCACGCGGGCGACGGCAACACCCATCCCGTCGTCTGCTTCGACCACGCCGATCCGGACGAGTCGCGGCGCGCCCGCGAGTCCTTCGACGAGATCATGGCGCTCGGCCTGGAACTGGGCGGCACCATCACCGGCGAACACGGCGTCGGCGTACTCAAGAAGGAGTGGCTGGCGCGCGAACTGGGCCCGGTGGGCGTGGAGATGCAGCGCGGCATCAAGCACACCTTCGACCCGCTGGGCATCCTCAATCCGGGCAAGATCTTCTGAGACTTCGGACGCAGGACCAATGCCCGATGGAACGGACACGGCTGTCCGCATAGCGTTGAGGAGAGCGACGAAGAAGAGTCCGACGAAGGAGGAGCCGTGCCGGCACGCCTCGACCACACCATCGTCCACAGCCGCGACCGCTTCGCAGGGGCCCGCTTTCTCGCCGAGCTCATCGGAGAGCCCGAACCCAAGCCCTTCGGCCCCTTCGCGAGCCTGCCGCTGGCGGGCGGCGTCACTCTCGACTATCTCGACGAACGGGACACGATCGTCCCCCAGCACCTCGCCTTCCTGGTCTCGGAGGAGGAGTTCGACGAGATCTTCGCCCGGATAACCGAGCGCGAACTCCCTTACTGGGCCGACCCGATGCACGACAGGCCCCAGCGGATCAACCACAACTTCGGAGGCCGTGGGGTCTACATCGACGACCCCGACGGTCACTCGCTCGAGTTCATCACCCACACCTACGTCATCGACTAGGCCTCGCCGTCCTGGGACTCCTCCGACCGCCGCCGGCCGTGCAGCCACAGATCGTCGGCCGGGGTGGGCGCGAGCAGCTCGGCGAGGCCGCCGTCTATTCCGAGCTGCTCGGACTCAGAGCCGGGAGGGACCACCCGCAGGGTCCGCTCCAGCCAGGCGGAGACCACGGCGGCGGAGGCCTCCAGGAGCGCGTCGCCGTCGGGGGAGCTGAGGGCCATCAGCACCACGCCGCGGCCGTCGACCTTGGTCGGCCAGATCCGGACGTCGCCCTCGCCGCTGGGCCTGAACACCCCCTCGACCAGCAGTTCACGGGCGAAGGTCCAGTTGACGGGGTTGTCGGAGCCGACGTGAAAGGTGATGTGCACGGCGTACGGATCGTCCGTGCGGTAGGTCAGGCGGGCCGGGACGGGGACGCTGAGTTCCGGCGACAGCACGAGGTTGAGCTCCAGATCGCGTTCCACCACGGTGTGCATAGCAGTGCTCTTCCCTTCCTGTACGAGGCCTTGTTGGCGGGCCTCGCAAGGAGAGAGCACGTACCCGGGCTGCTATGACGCGACTTTCGGGAACAACTTTCTCTGACCGCAAAGTGACCGGAAAGTGGTCCATACGGCAGGACCGGCCCGGGCGCGGGCGAGGGTCTGATAGATGTGGACCCTTGAATTGAGGCTCTCGAGGAGATACGGGACCACGGTGATGAGCGCCCCAACCCCGGCCACCGGCGACGGCAGCCCCACGCCCGGCTACTACCCCGATCCGTCCATCCCCGGATATGTCCGGTACTGGAACGGAGCGGCGTGGGTGCCCGGTACGAGCCGGCCCGCGCCGAAAACGGGCGAGGCGATGCCCACGGCCCCCGGCCCGGCTTCGTCCGGCGAACCCCCGGCGCCCCAGGCACACGCCCCCGCACCGGCCCGGCTGGAGGAGACCGGTCCGGTCTTCTTCGACGAGGAGCCGAACGACGAACCCTCGCGACCGGAGCCGGCCACCGCGTGGCAGGCCGACACGGCACGCCAGACCGGCTTCGGCGGCGACCGCGACAACCGGGTCTCCTGGGGCGGCGCCCCCGGCAGCCCCGGCGCCCCCGGCACCCAGGACCCGCGCACTGCGGCCGACCCGGGCACGTCCGGCGCCACCGGTGCGTCCGCCGACCCGCGACGTCCCGCCGCCTCGGGGGCTTCGGCCGATCCGTCGGGCGGCGCTCTGCCCGGCGTACGCTCCCTCGGCCCGGCATCCGGCGGTGAACCTCCCAGCGACGGCACCGTCGCGATGCGTGCGCTGCGGGCCGGTCAGGGTTCCCCCGCCGGTGCGAATCCGGCCGCTGCGGACCCGGGTGATTCCGCCCGCCGCCAGCAGGGGCCGCAGCCGCAGGCCGACGGCACGGTCACCATCCGCGCCCTGCGAGCAGGCGGCAACCAGGCCGCCTCAGAGGCCGAAGGGCTGTCCGTGCGGTCCATGACCCCGGGCGCGGCATCGGCCCCGACCGCGCCCGCCCAGCCCCAGCCGCAGACTCCGGCCCAGCGCATGCCGCAGCCTCAGGCGCCGGCCCAGCCGCAACAGCCTCAGACCGCCCAGCCGCAGGTGCCCGCGCAGAGTCAGCCGCCCGTGACCAACGGACCCGGCGGCGGCTCGGCCTCCTGGGCGCAGCAGGTCCATCAGCTCGCCAGGGCGGGCGACGGCGCCGGGGAGGCCGAGCAGCCGGTCGTGCCGTGGAAGCCGCCGGTCAACGACCCCTTCCTGCAGGCGGCCCAGGCTCAGGCCGCGGCCCGTCCCGCGGGGCTCGGCAGGCGATTTGCCGCCCGGCTGATCGACACCCTGCTGCTCCTCGCGCTGGTGGGTGCGGTCTCCGCACCCTTCGTGTCCCAGGCGCGCACTCATATCGACGAGAAGATCGAGGCGGCCAAGCAGTCGGGCGAGACGGTCACCGTCTGGCTCGTCGACGGCACCGTCGCGGGGCGGCTCGGCATCGTCCTCGGCGCGCTGCTGGTTCTCGGTGTGCTGTACGAGGCGCTGCCGACGGCCAGGTGGGGCCGCACCCTCGGCAAGAAGCTGTGCGGCATCAGGGTCTGGGACATCGAGTCCCACGAGCCGCCGTCCTTCGGGGCCGCGCTGCGCCGCTGGCTGGTCTACGGCGTACTCGGGGTGATCGCCGTCGGAGTGCTCAATGTGCTGTGGTGTCTGTTCGACCGTCCGTGGCGGCAGTGCTGGCACGACAAGGCGGCCCACACCTTTGTGACTGGCTGACAGCTTTCCGACGAGGTTCCCCCGAACGGCGCGCGAGCCGTTGCGGGGGCACTCGCGGCGCGGTGCACTGCCCCCATGAGCAACGACCAGCCGCCGCCCGATCAGCCGCCCGAGGACGACCCGTTCCGCAAAAAGCCGCCGGAGACACCGCCGCCCTCGGCGGGTGGTCCTCAGGAGCCCCCGCCTCCGCAGGGACCGCCGCCGGGCTCTCCGTACGACGGAGGCCGCGGCCAGCCCCCTCCCTACGATCCGGGCGCCTACGGCGGGGCGTACGGCGGAGCGGACCCGCTCGCCGGGATGCCGCCGCTCGCGGACTTCGGCAAGCGGTTCGTCGCCCGGGTCATCGACACGCTGATCATCTTCGTACCGCTGCTGGTGCTCTCGCTGGTCTTCGGCGGCTGGGACTTCTCGACCGACAACAGCAACGGCTGGGACGAGTTCACCGACGAGATGAATTCCGGCAGACAGTGGCTCTGGTCGTTGATCTCCCTGGTGGCGTACGTCGGTTACGACACGGTGATGACCAGCAGGAGGAACGGGCAGACCATCGGCAAGTCCGTGATGAACATCCGTGTGGCGATGCTCAACGACGGAAGCGTGCCCGACGCGGCCTCTTCGCTGATGCGCGCCGTCGTGCTCTGGGTGCCGGCGCTGGTCTGCTGCTTCTGTCTCTGGTGGATCGTCATCATCCTGACGATCCTGACCGACAAGCCGTACAAACAGGGTCTGCACGACAAGGCGGGAAAGACAGTGGTCGTGTCAGCGGCGCAGTGAGTGCTCGCCGACCCTTGCCTCGGCCCCCACGCGCGCGCGGGGCACGGGCACCCGGGTGGTGAGACCGTCGGCGGAGGCGGCCGACGCGGTGGTGCCGGAGGCGGCGGCACGGTTCGTACGGACCGTGTGGACCGCCTTCACCCTCCTCGCTCCTGCCCTGCCCATCGGCAGGGCGCAGGCGACCAGAAGGCCGAGCGCCATCGAGCCGACGCCTATGGCGGCGACGCCCATGACCGCGCTGGGTCGGGTGAGCAGCAGCAAGGCGAGGGTCGAGAAGACGACGGTGGCCGAACCGTAGGCAAGCTGTGCGGCAGTCGGACGCGGCATGACAGTATCCGTCCTCGGGACATGGTCAGGGGGTGTCTCTCAACGCGGTCGCACTGTCAAGTGACTCTACGACGGTGGATGCCCGGGAGGAACCAGCGGTAAGCGTGACCTAACCCACGGTGCCGGTGCATCGGGGGCGCACGGAGTCATCGACCGGCCAAGTGTTCAATCCTATGCGCCTGTTGTCCCATATGCCGGACGTCCGGATACCGGAACTGCGCTCCTGCATAGTGCAGTTGGCCTGTGCAAGTCAAGGTCTGTCTTTTCTCCCGCAACTCCGGTCGAATGTCGTCACTTGTGACGCGACACCGCGCGCGGACGACCCCACATCCGGTCCGCTGCGACGGGGCGCGGGGGAGGACAACATCAAGTGACCATCAAGCGACGGACGATCAGAGCGTCCGCGGTGCTCGTGGCTCTGGCCGCGACTGCCGCGTCGGCCTCGGCGTTCAGTAGCGCCCAGGCCGACGACAAGCGGCCGTCGGGTCCTGCGGGGATCGAGCGCCATGACCCGGCGCCGCGCCAGGGCCAGATCGAGCACGACCTCGAGGGTCCGTTCAGCAAGCAGCAGGACCAGCAGCGCGAAGCCGCTCTGGAGCAGGTCATATCCGGCGACGCGACCGTGCAGCAGCGCGGCGGGTCCAAGGTCGTGAAGCTCGGCGACAAGAAGTACGTCGAGCTCGGCCGGGAGCGGACGGACAAGATCTTCACGATCCTGGTGGAGTTCGGCGACAAGGTCGACGACACCACGATGTTCGACCCGGACGGCCCGGACGGGCCCAAGCCCCCCGTCAAGAAGTACGGCGGCACTCCGGGCCCGCTGCACAACAAGATCGCCAAGCCGGACCGCAAGGTCGACAACTCCACGGCCTGGCAGGCGGACTACAACCAGCAGCACTTCCAGGACCTGTACTTCGGCACCGGCAAGGACAAGAACGGGCAGCCGAAGCACTCCCTGAAGACCTACTACGAGAAGACCTCTTCGGGCCGTTACTCGGTCGACGGCGAGGTCGCCGACTGGGTCAAGGTCGACTACAACGAGGGTCGTTACGGCTCCAACTACTGCGGCCAGACCAACTGCTCCAACGTCTGGGACACGGTCAAGGACGGCGTCACCGCCTGGGCCGCGGACCAGAAGGCCAAGGGCCGTACGGACGAGCAGATCAAGGCGGACCTGTCCAAGTACGACCTCTGGGACCGCTACGACTTCGACGGCGACGGCAACTTCAACGAGCCCGACGGCTACATCGACCACTTCCAGATCGTCCACGCGGGCGAGGACGAGTCGGCGGGCGGCGGCGCCGAGGGCACCAACGCCCTGTGGGCGCACCGCTGGTACGCGTACGGCACCGACGCCGGCAAGACCGGCCCGGCGGACAACAAGGCCGGCGGCACCCAGATCGGCACGTCCGGCATCTGGGTCGGCGACTACACCATGCAGCCCGAGAACGGCGGCCTCGGTGTCTTCGCCCACGAGTACGGTCACGACCTCGGTCTGCCCGACCACTACGACACCTCGGGCGGCGGCGAGAACTCCACCGGCTTCTGGACGCTGATGTCCGGTGGTTCCTGGCTCGGTACCGGCAAGGACTCCATCGGCGACCTGCCGGGCGACATGAACGCCTGGGACAAGCTGCAGCTGGGCTGGCTCAACTACGCCAAGGCCAAGGCGGCGACGAAGTCCACCCACACGCTGGGTGTGGCGGAGTACAACACCAAGAAGCCGCAGGCGCTTGTCGTCGAGCTTCCGAAGAAGGCCGTCACCACGACTGTCGTGAAGCCCGCCGAGGGCTCCAAGCAGTGGTGGAGCGACATGGGTGACAACCTCAAGAACACCCTCACCCGCTCGGTCGACCTCACCGGCAAGTCCAAGGCGTCCCTGGAGCTCTCGGGCTGGTGGGACATCGAGGCCGACTACGACTACCTCTACGCCGAGGTGTCGACGGACGGCGGCGCCAACTGGACGCCGGTGGACGGCACGGCCGACGGCAAGCCGATCACCCGCGACTCGTCCGACAAGCCGGCGCTGACCGGTGCTTCGGGCGCGTACAAGAAGCTGGCGTACTCGCTGGACGCCTACGCGGGCAAGAAGTTCGACGTCCGCTTCCGCTACCAGACCGACGGCGGCGCGGGCGGCAAGGGCTTCGCGGCCGACGCGCTGAGCGTGGTGGCGGACGGCACGCCGCTGTTCACCGACAACGCCGAGGGTGACGACGCGGGCTGGACCGCGAAGGGCTTCTCGCGCATCGGTGAGTCCTTCACCAAGGAGTACGAGCAGTACTACCTGGCCGAGAACCGTCAGTACGTGTCGTACGACAAGACCCTCAAGGTCGGTCCGTACAACTTCGGTTTCAAGGCGCCGAAGGATGCCTGGGTCGAGCACTACCCGTACCAGAACGGCCTGATGATCTGGTACTGGGACACCTCCCAGAAGGACAACAACACCAGCCAGCACCCGGGCCAGGGTCTGGTCCTCCCGGTGGACGCGCACCCGAAGGCCATGAAGTGGGCGGACGGCACGCTGATGCGGAACAAGATCCAGTCGTTCGACTCGCCCTTCAGCCTGTGGCCGACCGACGGCTTCACGCTGCACAAGGCGGACGTCGCGCTGAGGGTCAAGCCGCAGGCCGGCAACCCGGTCTTCGACGACCGCAAGGGTGTCTACTGGTTCGCCGAGAACCCGACGGCGGGTGTCAAGGTCACTGACACGAACACCAAGATCTCCGTCCTGCGCGAGCCGCTGAACGGCCAGACGATCACGGTCAGGGTTGGTCCTTCGACCCGGTAATTTCGTGTAGCCACAGGTCAGAGCATGATCGGCCGTCGCCCTCTAGCGGGCGACGGCCGATCGTGTTTAGGTGCGTCCTACGAGGTTCCTATTGACACGGCATCTAACGGGGGAGTGGTCCAGCGTGCCCGGCGGAGGTTTCAGCAAGCTGCCGAACGGCAGTGTGGTGGTCGCGCTCAGCCTGCCCAGTCCGGCGGGCGACGGCAGCACGGTCCGCTTTCTCGTCCACGCGGTGAACCGCGCCAGGGCGCTGACACGGCTGCGGAATCTGGGCCTGCGGGCGGTGTACCTGCGGGGCAACGCGGAACCGCCGACGCCGGACGAGATCACGGCGGTGCTGCACCACCCGGAGGGCCTGCTGTGGCGGACGACGCCGGCCGACCACAAGGAGCTGTGGCACCCGATACGGGCGCTGCTGAGGCCGAGGAGCTGGGGTGCTGCTCCGGAGGCCCCGAAAGCCCCTGATCTTGCGCCCCAGGCGCCACCGAGGCTGACGCTGCCCCAGCCCGACCCGGTGCGCCGCCCCGAACCCCGCGCGCCCATCGCGGGCAGCGCGTGAGGCCCTTCCGGCGCGGCTGAGGGGGCGGGGTGCGCCTGCGGCGGGGCTGTTCCCCTACCCGCCCCTTCCCGTAACTGGGGCAAGCCCCAGACCCCTGCGCCCGCTTCGCGGCGCGAACGGGGGCTCCGCCCCCAAGCCCCCATACGCCGGACGGGCTGGATGTGCGGCTCGGCCGTACATCCAGCCCCGCCGGCGATTGAGGCGCGGGGGTTCGGGGGCGGAGCCCCCGCACGGGGTCTGGGGCGGAGCCCCAGTTACGGGAAGGGGCGGGGTGGGGAACAACCCCCCGGTCACACCACCGGCTTGCCGGACAGCTCCACCCCCGCCGCCCGCAACTCCTCCAGCGCCGTCTCCGTCGTCGCCTCCGCGACCCCCGCCGTCAGGTCCAGCAGCACATGCGTCGTGAAGCCCTCCCGGACCGCGTCCAGCGCCGTCGCCCGTACGCAGTGGTCCGTCGCGATGCCGACCACGTCGACCTCGCTGACCTCCCGCGCCCGCAGCCACTGCGCCAGCGTCGTGCCGTTCTCGTCCGTGCCCTCGAAGCCGCTGTACGCCGCCGCGTACGCCCCCTTGTCGAAGACCGTGTCGATCGCGCCGGAGGCGACCGCCGGAGCGAAGTTCGGGTGGAAGCCGACCCCTTCCGTGCCGGCGACGCAGTGGGGCGGCCAGGTGCGCACGTAGTCCGGGTGGTCGGAGAAGTGGTCGCCCGGCTCGATGTGGTGGTCGCGGGTGGCCACGACATGGCGGTAGCCCGGCTGGGCCTGACCGACCAGATCAGTGATCGCGGCAGCGACATCGGCACCCCCTGCCACCGCGAGGCTGCCGCCCTCGCAGAAGTCGTTCTGAACGTCCACGACGATCAAGGCGCGGTGCATGACGGGTGTCCTTCGATGGGGTGGGGCGGGGAAGGTACGGGAAGTTACTGAGCCTAGAGACTCGGTCGGCCCGGCGGGAGGGGGCTCACACGGTGTTCAGACGTACTCCGTGGGAAGGACCGGTTCCCCCCTGGACAGCTGCATCGCGGACAACGGCAGCCCCGCCCGTACCGCGATGTGCCGCTCACGTGCCGCGTCCAGCGGCTCGCGGGCCACGATGGCGCCCCCCTTGACCAGCTCGACCAGCAGCTGCTGGTCCATGAGCTCGGACGGCACCTCGCCGGTGCCGATCACCTCGGCCTCGGCGACCCCTTCCGTGTCGAGGCGCCGCGCCGCCCATTTGCGGCCGCCGATGGACAGCTTGCCGCCGAGCGACTTCTTCGCCACCGGCTCCAGCGGCGCCTTCGCATCGGCCGAATGGGCACGGGCGACGAGCTTGTAGACCATCGAGCAGGTGGGGTGCCCGCTGCCGGTGACCAGCTGTGTTCCCACGCCGTACGCGTCCACGGGCGCGGCGGCCAGTGAGGCGATGGCGTACTCGTCCAGGTCGGAGGTGACCACGATCTTGGTGTTGACGGCGCCGAGCTCGTCCAGCTGCGCCCGCACCCGGTGCGCGACCAGCAGCAGGTCCCCGGAGTCGATGCGTACGGCCCCGAGCTCGGGTCCCGCGATGTCCACGGCGGTGCGTACGGCCTCGGCCACGTCGTAGGTGTCGACCAGCAGCGTGGTGCCCCGGCCGAGTGAGGCGACCTGCGCCCGGAAGGCGTCGCGCTCACTGTCGTGCAGCAGCGTGAAGGCGTGCGCGCTGGTGCCGACCGTCGGAATGGCGTAGCGGAAGCCCGCCGCCAGGTCGGAGGTGGAGTTGAAGCCGCCGACGTAGGCGGCCCGGGACGATGCGACCGCGGCGAGCTCGTGCGTACGCCGTGCGCCCATCTCGATCAGCCTGCGCCCGCCCGCGGCCACCGACATCCTCGACGCCGCGGCCGCGATGGCCGAGTCGTGGTTGAGGATCGAGAGGATCACGGTCTCCAGCAGGACGCACTCGGCGAAGGAGCCCTCGACCCGCAGGATCGGCGAGCCCGGGAAGTAGACCTCGCCCTCCGGGTAGCCCCAGATGTCGCCGCCGAAGCGGTACGAGGCGAGCCACTGCAGCGTCGGCTCGTCGACGATCTGCTGTTCGCGCAGAAAGCGCAGCACGCCCGCGTCGAAGCGGAAGTTCTCGACGGCGTCGAGGACCCGTCCGGTGCCCGCGACGACGCCGTAGCGGCGGCCTTCGGGCAGTCGGCGGGTGAACACTTCGAAGACGGAGCGGCGGTCGGCCGTGCCCGCCTTGAGGGCCGCCTGAAGCATCGTGAGCTCGTACTGGTCGGTGAAGAGCGCTGTCGACGGCACGTCCACCGGCAGCCCAAGGTCCGCAGGGTTCATACGGCGGATGCTACCGCACATCTCGTCAGAGTGACGAGATGTGGGAGTCGTTTGTGCGATGAGCCCTCCCGGGTGGCAGCATGGACCAGGTGAGTGTTGCTCCCACAGAGATCGAACGCCCTGAGTCGGCGGAAGAGTCCTTCGTCGTACCCGAGCCCGACGTGCCGTGGGTGACGCTCGTGCACAACGACCCGGTGAACCTGATGAGCTACGTCACCTACGTCTTCCAGGCCTACTTCGGCTACTCCAAGGACAAGGCGCACAAGCTGATGCTCGACGTCCATCACAAGGGACGCGCCGTCGTCTCCAGCGGCAGCCGCGAGGAAATGGAGCGCGACGTGCAGGCCATGCACGGTTACGGCCTGTGGGCGACCCTCTCCCAGGACCGCGGCTGATGGCATCACACTTCGAGCCCATCCCCGGCGGTGGCGCCGCCGTCGCGCTCGACGAGGTCGAGATCTCCATCCTGCGCTCGCTGGCCGTACAGCTCCTCGAGCTGATCGGGCCCGGTGACGAGCCGGTCGAGGGCGAGGACCCGCTGGCCGCCCTCTTCGCCGAGGGACCGAGCGAGCCGCCCACGGACCCGGCGCTCGCCCGCCTCTTCCCGGAGGCGTACGCCGGACCCGACGCCGACGAGCAGGACGAGGAACTGCGCTCGCTCTCCGCGGAGTTCAGGCGTTTCACCGAGAACGATCTGCGGTCCCGCAAGCGCGACGACGCCCTCACGGTCGTGCGCACCCTCGACTCGCTGACCGCCGCCGGCGACGGCGGCGCCGTACTGAAACTGACGGCAGACGACTGTCAGCACTGGCTCGGCGCCCTCAACGACCTGCGCCTGACCATCGGCACCCGGCTCGACGTGAGCGACGAGGACGAGAACGGCGAGCTGTACCGGCTGCCCGACACCGACCCGCGCAAGCCGATGGTGATGGCGTATCTCTGGCTCGGCGCGCTCCAGGAGACGCTCGTCGAGACGTTGCTGCCCTGACGCTCCGAGGTCCCGCACCGTTCGCTCAACGGACACTCAAATCCGGATAACGATCACGTCACCGCATCGGCATACTTTGCCGCGGCGAGGGAATTATGTCCGCTTCTTTCTGTGGTGTGCGCCACAACGCCCGGGGCTGACCGCTGTTACAGCCGTGATAAATCTTCACGACCGCCCGAGGGACGCCACCCATGTCCCCGGGGGCGCTTGGGCCGGCAGACCGCCGGTAGCACTCCATCCACATCCGGGGGGATCACGACCTGGTCCGCAGTCGCGCGGCAGTCGCGGCGGGCGGATCAGCATGGAGAAAGGGCGCATCACCATGACCTCACTGCAGGTCGACAAGCACGATCGCAATGAGGCCGCGGGGTCCGCGGCGAGCACGGACGAGGGCTATCAGCGCGGACTGGGTGCTCGTCAGATCCAGATGATCGCGATCGGTGGGGCCATCGGCACCGGTCTCTTCCTCGGCGCGGGCAAAGCCATTTCCAAGGCCGGACCCAGCCTCATCCTGGCCTACGCCATCGCGGGCCTGGTCATCTTCTTCATCATGCGGGCGCTGGGCGAACTGCTCATGTACCGCCCGGTCTCGGGGTCCTTCTCCGAGTACGCGCGCGAATTCGTGGGCCCCTTCGCGGGCTTCGTGACCGGATGGACGTACTGGCTCTTCTGGGTCGTCACCGGCATCACCGAAGTCACCGCGGCCGCCACCTATATGACGTACTGGTGGAACATCCCCCAGTGGCTGTCCGCACTCGTCTTCACGATCATCCTGTACGGCGCGAACCTCATCTCCGTGAAGCTCTTCGGTGAGCTGGAGTTCTGGTTCTCGATGGTCAAGGTGACCGCCATCATCGGCATGATCCTGATCTGCGCCGGTGTGCTCACGCTCGGCTTCTCCGACGCCGGCGACACCGCGTCCGTGACCCACCTGTGGTCCGACGGCGGCTTCTTCCCCAAGGGCATCGGCGGCACGCTGATGACTCTGCAGATCGTGATGTTCGCCTTCCTCGCGGTCGAGTTGGTCGGTGTCACCGCCGGTGAGTCCAAGGACCCCGAGAAGACCCTCCCCAAGGCCATCAACACCGTGCCGTGGCGTATCGCCGTCTTCTACGTCGGCGCGCTGATCATGATCCTGTCGGTGGTCCCGTGGACCCACTTCCAGCCGGGCATCTCGCCCTTCGTCGCCGCCTTCGAGCAGATGGGCCTCGGCGTCGGAGCGGCGATCGTCAACTTCGTCGTCCTCACCGCGGCGCTCTCGTCCTGCAACTCCGGCATGTACTCCACCGGCCGCATGCTGCGCGACCTGGCGCTCAACGGACAGGGCCCCAAGGCCTTCACCAAGCTGACGAAGAGCGGCACGCCGCTGGCCGGCACCACCTTCTCCGCGGCACTGATGCTGGTCGGCGTCTGGATCAACTACCAGTGGCCGGGCGACGCGTTCAACTACGTCGTCTCCTTCGCGACCATCTCCGGCATGTGGGCCTGGATCATGATCCTGGTCTGCCAGATCCGCTACCGGGCCAAGGCGGACCGCGGCGAGGTGCCGCAGTCCACGTTCCGGGCGCCCGGCGCCCCGTACACCAGCTGGTTCGCGCTGCTGTTCATCTGCATGGTCATCGTGATGATGGGCATCGACAAGGACGCGCGGATCTCGCTGTACTGCGCACCGCTGTGGGGCCTGATCCTCGGCGTCTCCTACGTGGTGCTGCGCAGGCGCAACCCGCAGGGCGCGGCCTTCATCAAGCGCTGAAACCCCTGCGCGGCGTCCCTGGCGTCCAGCATTCGGGCGGGCTCGTACCAGTCTCCGGTACGAGCCCGCCCTCTGCTTATCCTGTCGCTCATGCTGACCATTACCGAGGCCCTGTACGACCAGATCGTCGCGCACGCCCGCGCCGACCACCCCGACGAGGCCTGCGGCGTGGTCGCGGGCCCCGAGGGCAGCGGCCGCCCCGAGCGCTTCATCCCCATGCTGAACGCCGCGCGCTCGCCCACCTTCTACGAGTTCGACTCGGCGGATCTGCTGAAGCTCTACCGGGAGCTGGACGACCGCGACGAAGAGCCGGTGATCATCTACCACTCGCACACCGCGACCGAGGCGTATCCCTCACGTACGGACATCAGCTACGCGAACGAGCCGGGCGCGCACTACGTCCTGGTCTCCACCGCCGACACCGACGGTGCGGGGCCGTTCCAGTTCCGCTCTTTCCGCATTGTGGACGGCGAGGTCACCGAGGAAGACATCAAGGTCGTCGAGGCGTACTGAGCCCGCGGAGCACGGGCCCTTCCGCATGCTGAGCGAAAATCGTCCAGCATGCGAGATCACATACCGGAACCCGGACCGGGAATCGATACGATGACCGCATGGTTCCCCATGACGTGAGCGACAGGACGCCGGGCACGCCGCTGCTCGTTGCGCGGCTGCACGTCGACCTGTGCCGCCTCGCAAGCGCGATGTGTACGGCCCGCGCTGCGCTCTGAGCGCGCATCCACCGCACCACCCCCTGCGCGGGGGGACAGAGCCGCGCGCCCCTTACGCACCCCGCACTCCCGACAGGAGCCCATGTCATGGCCATCGAGGTCCGCATCCCGACCATCCTCCGTACGTACACCGACGGCGCCAAGGCCGTCGAGGGCAGCGGTGACACGCTCGCCGACCTCTTCGCCGACCTCGAGACCCGGCACAACGGCATCCAGGAGCGCATCGTGGACGGCGACAAGCTGCGCCGCTTCGTGAACGTGTACCTGAACGACGAGGACGTCCGTTTCCTGGACGGCATCTCCACCAAGCTCGCCCACGGCGACAGCGTCACGATCCTTCCTGCGGTCGCCGGAGGATCTGCCGCGGCGAAGCCGCGTCCGGCTGGGGTGGCGGCCGGGCGACGGGTGGGAATGCGCTGATGCGGTACGACTCCCCGCTGGCAGCGGTCGGGAACACCCCGCTGGTCCGCCTGCCACGGCTGTCCCCCTCGGAGGAGGTCCGTATCTGGGCCAAGCTCGAGGACCGCAACCCGACCGGCTCGATCAAGGACCGCCCGGCGCTCCACATGATCGAGCAGGCGGAGAAGGACGGCCGCCTGACGCCGGGCTGCACGATCCTGGAGCCGACGTCGGGGAACACCGGTATCTCGCTCGCCATGGCGGCGAAGCTCAAGGGCTACCGCATGGTGTGCGTGATGCCGGAGAACACGTCCCAGGAGCGGCGCGACCTGCTCGCGATGTGGGGCGCGGAGATCATCTCGTCCCCGGCGGCGGGAGGGTCGAACACGGCGGTCCGCGTCGCGAAGGAACTGGCCGCGCAGAACCCCGCCTGGGTGATGCTCTACCAGTACGGCAACCCGCACAACGCGGGCGCGCACTACGCCACGACCGGCCCGGAGATCCTGGCCGACCTGCCCTCGGTCACCCACTTCGTGGCGGGCCTGGGCACGACGGGCACGCTGATGGGGGTCGGCCGCTTCCTGCGCGAGCACAAGCCCGACATCAAGATCGTCGCCGCGGAGCCGCGGTACGACGACCTGGTCTACGGCCTGCGCAACCTGGACGAGGGCTTCGTCCCCGAGCTGTATGACGCCTCGGTCCTCACGACCCGCTTCTCGGTGGGCTCGGCGGACGCGGTCACGCGCACGCGTGAACTCCTCCAGCAGGAGGGCATCTTCGCGGGCGTCTCGACGGGAGCGGCGTTGCACGCGGCGATCGGCGTCGGCAAGAAGGCGGTGGCGGCGGGCGAAGAGGCGGACATCGTGTTCGTGGTCGCGGACGGCGGCTGGAAGTACTTGTCGACGGGCGTCTACACGGCCCGGACGACGGAAGAGGCCATCGCGGCGGTGCAGGGCCAGCTCTGGGCGTAGCGGCTCCCGCCGCGCGGCTCCTGTGCCCTCGCCCGCAGGACTCCCGCGGTACGGCGGGGGCGCGCCCCGCGAGGCGATGCGCGGGCTCTCGGCACGGGCGTCATGCCGGGCCCGCTGCGCAGGCTTCTCGAAGCGAGCCGGGCGGCCGGCCGTCCCGAGCGCCCGTTGCGGAGGCGCCGCCGCGGCGCGGCCCGATGACGGGCCCGCGAGGCCGGGAGCCCCGACCGTTGTGCCGCGAAGCCGACGCCTCTCGACGCCCCCGGACCGCACGGCGGGCCCGCGGGCCACAGCCCCCTCGCGCCGCGAAGCGGCGTTCCTGCGGAGCCGCACCACAGTCCTCGTGATGCGAGCCAGTCTGGCTGTCCCGAGCGCCCCCGGGCCGCGCCTCGGCGCGGGCGGCAAGTCCGAGTCGGCGTCCCCCGGGTGTGGGACATCAGCCCGCTGTGACGAGTCCGAGCCACCGCACCGCGCCGCCGCGAGGCGGTGCGCGGGTCTTGGCGCGGGCGCCATGGCGTGCCCGCGTGCATGCGGGCGCGGATCCCTCGCGCCGCGAAGCGGGGCCGGGGCCCCGGCGCGGGCCGCAAGTCCGCGAAGCCTTCACGACCCGAGTCGTGCGTCGGGTCTCGCCCCGGCTGTCGCGCCGCGAAGCGGGCGCATCCCAGGGTGTGGGGCGTCAGCCCCACCGAAACCCACCCCCGGGTGCCCTGCGAACCCGCACTTCGCCGCGATGCGTCGCCAACACGCAGCACCCCGCCGCCGCGCGCAGCCGCAGCCCCCTCGCGCCGCGAACCGGCGTTCCAGCGGAGCCGCGACAAAAGTTCACGCGACGGCGAGTCGTGCGTCGGGTTCCCCCGGCTGTTG
Organism: Streptomyces sp. NBC_01481; assembly: GCF_026339995.1. Lineage (GTDB taxonomy): Bacteria > Actinomycetota > Actinomycetes > Streptomycetales > Streptomycetaceae > Streptomyces. Next base: position 437,437 of record NZ_JAPEPT010000001.1, read on the forward strand.
CGCCGCGAAGCGGGCGCATCCCCAAGGTGTGGGGCGTCAGCCCCACCGAAACCCCACCCCCCCCGGGGTCCGGGGGCTTGCCCCCGGTTCAGGGAAGGGGCGGGGTGGGGGAGAAAACCCCCCTCACACCGCCAAGTGGCGGACCTGGTCCCACACCGTCGGGTCCACCACCCCCACCCGTCTCCTGAACCCCCACACCCCCACGTCCCTCAGCTCACCCGTCTCCAGAAAGCTCGGCCTCCCCTGCGCGTCCCCCACCGTCCCCGGTGGCAGGCAGATCACGCCCGGCCTCTCGTCGTGGTACTTGCTCGTGATCTTCGCGACCAACGCCGTGTCGCCCCGTACCGAAAGCACCAGGCACGGCCTGTCCTTCGCCCGCGGGCGGTCCTCGTAGGGGACCTCCGCCCACCAGATTTCGCCCGGCTGCGGGCGCCGCTTAGGGGCGCGCCGTGGGCCGGCCGGGCGGCCCGGCGGGCGGGCCCGGCCGCCGGGGCGGCGGGTGTCCGAGCGCCCGCGCCCGTCCATCACCGCGGCGACCAGCGCGATCACCACCACGGCGAGCACCGCGAGCCACCACGACGTGTCCATACCCCAGACGCTACCGGCGCACAGCCGGACGCGCGCGCTCCGTCCGAACCGGTGACAGCGCAGGTGAGTTCCCCCACAACGGCCCGCCACCGAGGAGCGACCAGCCGTTTCGCGCCTTACGCTCGACAAACCGCACGACTTTCCCCAGCCGTTGCCGGACGCCACTGTTTTCCACCCACCGGCAGCAACCACATCGCCCCCGGCCCACCTTCAGCCCAAGAGCCCCGCACGAGTCAACGGAGGTTCAAGCTCCATGAAGCTCACCGTCGTCGGCTGCTCGGGGTCGTTCCCGTCCGCGGAATCGGCCTGTTCGAGCTACCTCGTAGAGGCCGACGGCTTCAGGCTGCTTCTCGACATGGGCAACGGTGCCCTCGGCGAGCTGCAGCGCCACATCGGTCTCTACGACCTCGATGCCGTTTTTCTCAGCCATCTCCATGCGGACCACTGCATCGACATGTGCGGATACTTCGTCGCCCGCTACTACCGCCAGGAGGGCCGCTGCGGTCCCTTGCCGGTCTACGGGCCGGAAGGCACCGAGCAGCGCCTGACCACCGCGTACGCGGACACCCCGTCGCCCACCTCCATGAGCGAGGTCTTCGACTTCCACACCCTCAAGTCCGGCAGCTTCGACATAGGCCCGTTCTCCATCCGTACGGAGCGGGTGGCCCATCCCGTCGAGGCGTACGCCATCCGCCTGGAGCACGCCGGCAAGACGCTGACGTACTCGGGCGACACCGGCGTCTGCGAGCCCCTGCACGAACTCGCCGTCGGTGCCGATCTGTTCCTGTGCGAGGCGTCCTTCACCTACGGCAAGGAGGACATCCCGGACCTCCACCTCAACGGGCGCGAGGCCGGTGCCCACGCCCGGCGCGCGAACGTCGGGCGGCTCGTGCTGACGCACGTCCCGCCGTGGACGGACGGCTCGCAGAACCTTGCCGACGCCCGCGCGGTCTACGACGGCCCCACCGAACTGGCCGCCCCCGGCGCGGTCTACCACGTCTGATCCCCACACAGCCGCAGCCCCTGCTTCCGCCGGGAAGCAGGGGCTGCGGTCCGCATGCCCTGGGAAAGCCTGAGGCCTACTTCGCCTCGGCCTTCTGCAGTTCCGCCAGCTCCTCGTCGGACTCGCGGCCCGGCGTCGGGAGGTTGAACCTGATGATCGCGAAGCGGAAGACCACGTAGTAGACGGCCGCGAAACAGAGGCCGACCAGCGCGAGCCCCCACGGGTTGGACGCGATGCCCAGGTTCAGGAAGAAGTCCACCGCGCCGGCCGAGAAGCCGAAGCCGTCCTTCATTCCGAGCGACCAGGTCAGCGCCATGGAGACACCGGTGAGCACCGCGTGGATCGCGTACAGCGCCGGAGCGATGAACATGAAGGTGAACTCGATCGGCTCGGTCACACCGGTGACGAAGGACGTCAGCGCGAGCGAGAACATCATGCCGCCGATGACCTTGCGGCGCTCCGGGCGGGCACAGTGGACGATCGCGAGACAGGCCGCCGGGAGGGCGAACATCATGATCGGGAAGAAGCCGGTCATGAACTGTCCGGCGGTCGGGTCACCGGCGAGGAAGCGGCCGATGTCGCCGCTCTTGCCCTCGTACGTACCGGCCTGGAACCACGGGAACGAGTTGAGCAGGTGGTGCATGCCGATCGGGATCAGCGCACGGTTGGCGACACCGAAGATGCCCGCGCCCGCGGCGCCGGAGCCCACCAGCCACTCACCGAAGTTGTGCAGACCGGTGCCGAGGACCGGCCAGATCAGGCCGAAGACGATGCCGATGACCAGGCCCGCGAAGGCGGAGAGGATCGGGACGAGACGGCGGCCGCCGAAGAAGCCCGCCCAGTCCGGGAGCTTGGTCCGGTAGAACTTCTGGTACAGCAGGGCGACGACGATGCCCATCACGACGCCGCCGAGGACCTTGGCGTCGACGGGTGCCTCGGTCATGACGATCTTGCCGTCGATGACCTTCGCGACCTTGTCCAGGTTCGGGTCGGTGAACGTGGCCAGCACGTTCTTGAAGACCAGGTAGCCGGCGACGGCCGCGAGCGCGGTCGAGCCGTCGGACTTCTTGGCGAAGCCGATCGCGATACCGACGGCGAACAGCAGCGCCATGTTGGCGAGGATCGCGTCGCCGCCGGCCGCCATGTAGCCGGCGAGCTTGGTGACGAAGCCCGGGTAGGACTCCTTGCCGAGCATGTCGGGCTGGCCGAAACGGACCAGGAGCGCGGCGGCGGGCAGCACCGCGACCGGCAGCATGAGGCTGCGGCCGATGCGCTGCATGACAGCCATCGCGCCTGCGCCCGTCTTCTTCTTGTCCGCCTCGGGGGCGGCGCTTGCCGTGGTCATCAACTTCCTCCAAGTGGGCAAGGCGCCGCCGGGGACAGAAAACGGGGGAGGGCGGCGTCTCATGGGGAACGCGGTCAGACCCGCGTGGTCTACACCACTCAGTGGTGTAGACCAGTTTTAGCATGTGAGTGGCGGATAAGGAACCTCCGATTTCTGTGGGCCGGGCCATAGCGCGAAATGCACGACATGAGGCCCTTGGACCGTGGTCCAAGGGCCTCATGGGGTGTTACGTGTGACGCCTCTACTTGATGTTCTCCCGCTCCAGCTCGTCCCCGATCTCGTCCGGCTCCCGCCCTGGTGTCTGGATATTGAACCTGGTGATCGCGAACCGGAAGATCGCGTAATACACCACCGCGAAGCAGAGCCCGATCGGAATGATCAGCCACGGTTTGGTCGCCAGGCCCCAGTTGATGACGTAGTCGATCAGGCCGGCCGAGAAGCTGAAGCCGTCATGGACGCCGAGTCCCCAGCTCACCGCCATCGAGACACCGGTCAGCAGCGCGTGGACCGCGTACAGCAGCGGGGCGACGAACAGGAACGAGTACTCGATCGGCTCGGTGATACCGGTGACGAACGACGTCAGGGCGACCGAGAGCATCAGGCCGCCGATCTCCTTGCGGCGGTGCGGCTTGGCGCAGTGGGTGATGGCCAGCGCGGCGGCGGGGAGCGCGAACATCATGATCGGGAAGAAGCCCGTGGTGAACTGGCCCGCGTTCGGGTCGCCCGCCAGGAACATGGTGATGTCGCCGTGCACGACCGTGCCGTCCGGCGTGGTGTAGCTGCCGAACTGGAAGAAGATCGGCACGTTCAGGAACTGGTGCAGGCCGATCACCAGCAGCGCCCGGTTCGTGAGGCCGAAGAGGCCCGAACCCCAGGCGCCCAGACCCACCAGCCAGTCGCTGAAATTCTCGAGAGCGTCGCCAAGGGGTGGCCAGGCCCACAGGGAGAGGGCCGCGACCCCGATCGCGACGAAGGACATGATGATCGGGACGAGCCGTCGGCCGTTGAAGAAGCCGAGCCAGTCCACGAGCTTGGTGCGGTGGTAGCGCTGCCAGAAGTAGGCGGTCAGCAGGCCGATGACGATGCCGCCGAAGACGCCCGGGTTCTGGTACGTGAATTCCGCGACCGATCCGTCGGGGGCCTGGCAGCCGGTGGCCGCCGCCTTGGCTCCCTCCACGCAGTCCTCGGGGAACTGGAGCAGGACGTTGTAGTAGACGAGGAAGCCGACCACGGCCGCGAGAGCGGTAGAGCCGTCGGACTTCTTGGCCATGCCGATCGCGACGCCGACGCAGAACAGCAGCGGCAGACCGAGGTCGCCGTCCAGCAGCGCGCCGCCCGCGCCCGCCATCACCTTGGCGACGTTGTCCCAGCCGAGTCCGTCCGCGCCGAACACATCGGGCTGGCCGAGGCGGTTGAGGATGCCGGCGGCGGGGAGGACGGCGATGGGCAGCTGGAGGCTGCGGCCCATCTTCTGCAGCCCTTGGAAGGCGCCGCTCCACCACTTCTTCTGCGGCGCGGCGACGCTGTCGGAGCTCATCGGCGTCCTCCCGGAACATGCCGTGGTTTGGCAGGTGTTGCAGACTGGTGTAGACCAGTCGCGGTACGGTCCCCGCGCCCGGTCGCGGGACAGACACCGGTGATCGTCATCATTCGGTACGAGGCGGTTACCCGCCCGCGAAGGTGGGCCAACCGTGCGTTACCGTGACGAAGCGGACCAACGGTGGGCCGAGGCAGCGCTGAGCGCCCCGTACGGGCGCTCTTGATACGCAGGGAGAAAGACATGGCCAGCAAGGCTGAGAAGATCGTCGCCGGGCTCGGCGGAATCGACAACATCGAGGAGATCGAGGGCTGCATCACCCGCCTCCGCACCGAAGTCGTCGACCCGAGCAAGGTCGACGAAGCCGCCCTGAAGGCCGCCGGCGCGCACGGTGTCGTGAAGATGGGCACCGCGATCCAGGTCGTCATCGGCACCGACGCCGACCCGATCGCCGCGGACATCGAAGACATGATGTAGCGCACTCCCACCCGGGACTCCGTCCCCGACCCCCGCCGGTCCCTGAGGGGCGGAGTCCCCACCCGAGTTCAGGCCGCTAGGCTCGACGCCATGTCTCGAATCGACGGCCGCACCCCCGAACAGCTCCGCCCGGTCACCATCGAACGCGGATGGAGCAAGCACGCCGAGGGCTCCGTCCTCATCGCCTTCGGCGACACCAAGGTCTTCTGCACCGCCTCGGTCACCGAAGGCGTCCCGCGCTGGCGCAAGGGCAGCGGCGAAGGCTGGGTCACCGCCGAGTACTCGATGCTGCCGCGCTCCACCAACACCCGCGGCGACCGCGAATCCGTACGCGGCAAGATCGGCGGACGTACGCACGAGATCTCCCGCCTCATCGGCCGCTCGCTGCGCGCGGTCATCGACTACAAGGCCCTCGGCGAGAACACCATCGTCCTGGACTGCGACGTCCTGCAGGCCGACGGCGGCACCCGCACCGCCGCCATCACCGGCGCCTATGTCGCGCTGGCCGACGCCGTCGCCTGGGCCCAGCGCAAGAAGCTCGTCAAGGCCGGCCGCCGACCGCTCACCGGGACCGTCGCCGCCGTCAGCGTCGGCATCGTCGACGGCACCCCGCTCCTCGACCTCTGCTACGAGGAAGACGTACGCGCCGAGACCGACATGAACGTCGTCTGCACCGGCGACGGCCGCTTCGTCGAGGTGCAGGGCACCGCCGAGGCCGAACCCTTCGACCGCAAGGAGCTCAACGCACTCCTGGACCTGGCGACCGGCGGCTGTGCCGACCTCGCCGCGCTCCAGCGCGACGCCCTCGATCGGGCACTCGAAGGGTAAAGAAGCAACCAAGTACGCCCCACCGGGCGTCATCAGAACTACGGGCGCACGGGCCGAACCGTGCGCCCGTCCGTATCCGGGAGGACCGTTCCATGCCTGCGCGCCGCCGTATAGCAATCACGCTCGCCACAGCCGCACTGCTCGTACCGATCACGGTCGGCTGCAGCGCCATCGACAAGGCACTCGACTGCGTCGAGACCGCCGACGCCATCGCCACCAGCGTCGACAAGCTCCAGCAGGCGGTCTCGACCGCAGCCGACGACCCGACGCAGGCCAAGGAAGCGCTCGACGACATCGACCGGGAACTGAAGAACCTCAGCGACAAGACCGACAACGCCGACCTGAGCAAGGCCGTCGACAATCTCAACGCAGGCGTCGACAACGTCCGCAAGTCGATCGAGAACGGCGACAGCACCCCCGACATCAAGCCCATCACCGACGCGGCGGGCGAGATCGGCAAGGTCTGCACATCCTGATAAAGGGTCCCCGAGCCCGGATAATCAGGAGCATGACCCGACTGATCCTCGCCACTCGCAACACCGGGAAAATCACCGAACTGAAGGCCGTCCTCGCCGACGCGGGCCTCACCCACGAACTCGTCGGCGCGGATGCCTATCCCGACATTCCCGACGTCAAGGAAACCGGCGTCACCTTCGTCGAGAACGCGCTGCTCAAGGCGCACACCCTCGCCCAGGCCACCGGCTTTGCGGCCGTCGCCGACGACTCCGGCCTCTGCGTCGACGTCCTCGGCGGCGCGCCCGGCATCTTCTCCGCCCGCTGGGCCGGCCGCCACGGCGACGACCGGGCAAATCTCACCCTGCTCCTGGACCAGCTCTCCGACATCGACGAACTCCACCGCGGCGCCCACTTCGCCTGCGCGGCGGCGCTCGCCCTGCCCGACGGTACGGAACGCGTCGTCGAGGGCCGCCTGCGCGGCACCCTGCGCTACGCCCCCGAGGGCTCGGGCGGCTTCGGCTACGACCCGATCCTGCAGCCGGAGGGCGACACGCGCACCTGCGCCGAACTGACCCCTGAGGAGAAGAACGCGATCAGCCACAGGGGACAGGCGTTTCGGGCGCTGGTGCCGGTGGTGCGTGAACTCCTGGGCTGACCCATGAAGAAGGGCCGTTCCGCATGCTGCGGAACGGCCCCTCTGTTCATGTGCGGCCGGTGGGACTCGAACCCACATGGGATTTCTCCCACGACATCCTAAGTGTCGCGCTTATACCAATTCAGCAACGGCCGCCAGCCGCCAGTCATGGTACCGGTTCGGCGGCTCGGACGGCGTCTGGGTTTCCGCTACGCAGCTGGCCGGCTTGCCTTTCGACGCCTGCCGCCGCGACACCAGGTGCTGGTGATGGCGTGGCAGTTGGGGCAGAGGAGCCGAAGGTTCTCGGCCCGGTCGTCGCTCCAGTCGCCGTTTATGTGGTCGACTTCCAGGGTCATGGGCCTCCCGTTCCATTCGGGGCCGGTCCCGCACTCCGCGCATTCCTCGGCGACGCCGATCTCTCGCAGAGCTCGGCGAAGCGTCACCGTTCGCGTCCGGTGCCTGCCGCTGCGCTTCACCAGGACATCTTCGGCTCGCTTCGTGGGCGCCGAGCCTGGCTTCCCACGCCGATGCGCCTGCCCGAGGAAGTGCGCAGTCGTGAGTCCTTCCTCGGTGACCCACTGGCGCAACATCTGGCGCTGGCGCCCGTTGTCGGGTCGGCCGAGGTGGCGAAGGGTATCGGCAATGGACCGGGATTCCGCCACCGCTGTGCACAGCTCGTCCCGTTCGGGTCGCGTCCGAGTGGTGCCGTTGCCGCAGTGGCGGAAATGCGAGATGTCAATGCCGAATTGAGCGAAGCGCCGCTTCAGGTATCGGTGCAGGTGGCCGTAAGGGCGGGTGCCGAAGAAGGTAATGACCTCGTCGATCGTCGAGCAGTGCTCGGCGGCTTGGGTCAGCCGCTCGCGGGTGTAACGGATGTCACTGCTCACGACGCTGCCACATCGATTCGCCCTTTGCCGCGACCGCGGTAAGTGTCCGTTGTGGAGTGGCAGTTCGGACAGAGCAGGCGCAGGTTCTCGATTCGGTTGTTGCGCCAATTCCCATCGATGTGGTCGACCTCGAGCGGAAGTGGATTGCCACGCCACACAGGTTCGGTGCCGCATAAGTCGCAGCACTCGCTGACACCCAGTGCGGTCATGGCGCGCTTGAGGCGCTCACTCGGGATGCGTCGGGCTTCCTGAGAGGTCTGCTCGACGAGCAGCGCCCTTGGTGTCCGTCGGCTTCTGGTCTCCCCGCGTCTGGACGGTGCCCTGAAGTGCGAGGTGTCGATGCCGTACGTCTTGATCCGCCGACTGATGTTGGTGTGGTGGCCGCCCACCACGTCGAGTCCGAGGCGGCGGAGCACCTCACACACGCTTGCCGATGCGGCAACTACGGGCTCAAGGACTTCCTTGGTCCAGCGGGCGCCCTCGCGCTCGAAGTGCGAGGTCGCTATGCCCATCCGCTTCATGCGCTCGAGGATGTATCGCCGTGTGGAACTCTTCGGGTCTACGCCGAGCTTTCTCAGCGCCTCGGACAGTGTCCGCGACGATTCCGCCGCCGCAGCGAGCCGTTCCCTGGTGTACGGGCTTACCGGCATCATTGCCTCCGTATCCGGCCGCGTGTTCACGGCCTCGCACTGAGTAACGAACCGTTTATCGGATGGTCACGTCCGAAATGCGGAACGGCTCGCACCGCCAATCGATGCGAGCCGTTCCAGGAAGCGGGAGGCCTAGATCCCCAGGTCCTTGATGATCTTGGCGACATGGCCGGTCGCCTTGACGTTGTACAGGGCGCGCTCGACCTTGCCCTCCTCGTCGACGATCACCGTCGATCGGATGACACCGGTCACCGTCTTGCCGTACAGCTTCTTCTCGCCGAAGGCGCCGTACGCCTTCAGCGTCTCCTTGGAGGGGTCGCCGACCAGCGTGACCTTCAGGGACTCCTTCTCACGGAACTTCGCCAGCTTCTCCGGCTTGTCCGGGGACACACCGATCACGTCGTAGCCCGCGCCCGCCAGCAGCTCCAGGTTGTCCGTGAAATCGCAGGCCTGCTTGGTGCAGCCGGGGGTCAGGGCGGCCGGGTAGAAGTAGACGATGACCTTGCGGCCCTTGTGGTCCGCGAGCGAGACCTCGTTGCCGTCCGCGTCGGGCAGCGTGAAGTCGGGGGCGGTGTCGCCGGGCTGGAGTCGCTCGCTCATGGTTCTCCTCGAAAGACGTGCTGGGGGTGAGGTGAGGGTGTACGCCGTCGAGCGTAATAGGGGTGCCGTGGGGTGCGGGAGCGGCCGAGCTGACAGACTGTCGATGACGGACCAACGGAAACGACGACGGAGGCAGCGCGGTGTCGGATGCCAGGACCCCTGCGCAGATCGAGACGGACATCGTCCGCAGGCGCGAGCAGCTCGCGGAGATGCTCGACGAGATCGGCGTGCGGGTGCACCCGAAGACGGTCATCGGCGATGCCAGGGCCAGGGTTGCATCGACCGTGGACCAGACGGCGGGCCGCGCCGTCGTCGCGGTGAACCGTACGGTGTCCGACATCAAGGCGCAGTTCGTCAACGAGGATGGGGCCCCGCGGCTGGAGCGCCTGGTGCCGGTGGCACTGGTGGCTGTGGGAATCGTGGGGCTGCTCGCGGTGTCGGCGAGAAGGCGGCGGCGGTGACCCTCGGGCGTACGGAACGCTCGCGGGCAGGTAGGTTCGACTCGTGAGCGCCAACAGCCATGACCCCAGCACCACCCATGACAAGCTGCCGATCCGGATGCTGCACGATCGCGTGCTGGTCAGGACCGACATTCCGGAGGGGGAGCGGCGTTCGAGCGGCGGCATCGTCATTCCGGCGACCGCGGCGGTCGGGCGGCGCCTGGCCTGGGCCGGGGTGGTCGCCGTCGGGCAGAACGTCCGCACCGTGGAGCCGGGCGACCGGGTGCTGTACGACCCCGAGGACCGCGCCGAGGTCGAGGTGCGGGGCGTCGCGTACGTGCTGATGCGCGAGCGCGATCTGCACGCCGTCGCCGCGGACCGTTTCCAGGGCTCCGAGGACTCCACCGGGCTGTATCTCTAAGCGGCGTCTGTACCTGCAGCGACGGGCTGGTGGCACAGGTCACCAGCCCTTCTGTCTGCCCTTTGCTACCGTGGAAGCACCCGACGAGACGCGCCGTACCGGGTTGCCGCAAAGACGACGCACCGCCCGAAGTTCCGCGTCTCGGAGGTGCCGTCATGGCCTGGGTTCTGCTTGTTGTCGCCGGTCTGCTCGAGGTCGGCTGGTCGATCGGAATGAAGTTCACCGAGGGGTTCACCCGGCTGTGGCCGAGCGTGTTCACCGGTCTCGGGATCGTCGTCAGCATGATGCTGCTGTCGCACGCCGCCAGGAGCCTGCCGATCGGCACGGCGTACGGCGTCTGGGTCGGCATCGGTGCGGCCGGTGCCGCCGTGGTCGGCATGGTCGCGCTGAACGAGCCCGCGACCGCGGCCCGGATCTTCTTCGTCTGTCTGCTGCTGGTCGCGGTGGTCGGCCTCAAGGCGACCTCGGGTCACTGACGGCCGGTCGAGGGTTTGCTGCCCCCGCGCCCGCCACCCCCTCCGCCCTCGTCCGCCGTCCCGCGGCCCGTGTCGGTCCCGCCGATGATTCCGCCGGTCGTCGTGCCCCCTTCCGTCGTCCCTCCGGTGCCCGTGCCCCCGTCGGTGGTTCCTCCGTCCTCCGTCCCGCCGTCCGTCTGCCCGCCGGTCGTGGTGCCGCCGTCGTCCGTGCCGCCGTCGTCGGTGCCGCCGTCCGTCTGGCCGCCGTCGGTCTGCCCCTGGTCCTGCCCCTGCGTCTGGCCCTGGTCCTGGCCCTGCGTGTCGTCGGGGGGCAGGCTCGGCCAGCTGGACCCCGGCGCCTGAGAGGGCTCGGCCGGGGGCTCCTCCTCCACCGGGGGCTCGACCTCGTCCGCGCCTACCTGCAGGTCCAGGTCGAACTCCTCGACGTCGGAGTCCTCCAGCGCGAGCCCGGTGAACTGGCCCCAGATCTTCGCCGGTGCCCCGCCGCCGTTGATCCGCGGCAGACCCAGCGCCCCGTACAGCGGCTTGTGCGCGCCGGTGGCCGGGTCCTGGCCCATCACCGCGACCACCGTCGCCAGGTCCGGGGTGTAGCCGGCGAACCAGGCCGCCTGGTCCTCCTCCGCCGTGCCGGTCTTGCCTGCGGCCGGGCGGCCGGCGGACTGGGCCTCGGTGCCCGTGCCGCCGTCGACCACGCTCTGCAGGATCGAGGTCGTCGTGTCGGCGGCCTCCCGGCTGACGGCCTGTTCGGGTTCCTCCTTGGGCAGCTGGACGTCGACGCCGTCCTTGGAGACCTTCTCGACCAGGGTGTACGTGCCATGCCTGCCGTGGTTGGCGAGCGTCGCGTACGCCTCGGTCATGTCGAGGACGCTCGCGGTCGCGGGACCGAGCGCGATGGAGGGCGAGGCGGTCAGGTCCGGGGTGCTCGCGGGGATCCCCAGGGCGATCGCCGTCTTCCTGACCCTGGCGGGCCCGACGTCCATGGCCATCTGCGCGTACACCGCGTTGACGGACCTGTCGGTGGCGGTGCGGACGGTGATGGGGCCGTACGAGACGTCGTCCTCGTTGGCGGGGGCGTACGGCTTCCCGCTCCATCCCTGGACGGGGCGCCTGTTGGTGCCGTCGTAGACCGTGTTGGGGGTGATGCGCCCGCCGTCCTGGGCCTCGGAGTCGTGCGCGACGGCGGAGGTGAAGACGAACGGCTTGAAGGTGGAGCCGACTTGGTAGTCGCGGCGGGTCGCGTTGTTGACGTACTGCTTGGTGTAGTCGACGCCGCCGTACATGGCGAGGACCTTGCCGGTGGCCGGGTCGATGGAGGCGCCGCCGACCCGGACATTGCGGTCGGCCTTGCGGTCCGGGTCGAGTTTGGACATCACCTGGTCGTCGACCGCCTCCTTGAAGGCGTTCTGCTTGTCGCGCTCCAGCGTAGTGGTGATCCGGTAGCCGCCGGTGGCCAGGGTGTTCTCGTCGATGATCTTGTTGTTGGTGAGGTAGTCCTCGACGGCCTGGACGATATAGCCGCGCTGGCCCGAAAGCCCGGTCGCGGGCTTTGCCGTCTGCGGCACCGGGAACGTCATGGCCGCGCGCTCGGCGGGGCTGAGCCACTTCTTCTTGACCATGCCGTCGAGGGTGTAGTTCCAGCGGGCGAGCGCGGCGGCCCGGTTCTCCGGATGCGTGGCGACGTCGTACACGCTCGGGGCGTTGAGCAGAGAGGCGAGATAGGCGCCCTCCGCCGTGTCGATGTCCGCGATGTCCTTGCCGTAGTACGCCTGGGCTGCGGCCTGGATGCCGTACGCGTTGCGCCCGAAGTAACTGGTGTTGAGATAGCCCCCGAGGATGTCGCCCTTGCTCTCCTCGCGCCCCAGCTTGATCGCGATGAAGAACTCCTTCCACTTCCGCGAGATCGTCTGCTCCTGGCCCAGGTAGTAGTTCTTGACATACTGCTGGGTGATGGTGGAGCCGGACTGCCTGCCCTTGCCGGTCAGGGTGTTCCAGGCGGCGCGGACCATCGCCTTGGGGTCGACGGCGCGCTCGGAGTAGAAGTCCCGGTCCTCGGCGGCCAGTACGGCCCGCTGCGCGGTCAGCGGGACCTGCGCGAGGCTCACGTTCTCGCGGTTGACCTCGCCGTCGCGGACGATCTGCGTGCCGTCCTTGTAGAGATACACATTGGACTGGGCGGTGGCCGTGGCATTGGCGGGCGGGATGTCGACGAGCATGTAGCCGGCCAGGAAGCCGCCGATCAGCAGCAGGGCGACGAGCAGGACCGTGCCGAGCACCATCCGCCAGGTGGGGATGACGCGGCGCCAGCCGGTGCGCCCGGGACGGGTCTTGGGGCCCTTCTTCTCCGGCGCGGGCCCGGGACCCGGTCCGGCGACGGTCGCGTCCCGGGGTGTCCAGCCCTGCTGCTGTGGCTCGTCACTCATAGGCCCATACTGCCCTTTTGGGTGGGTTATCCATCGCAGCCAGGACCTCCGGCGTAAAAGCCGTCGCGGCGGCCACGGCGCTGGGCTAGGGTCGTGCGCTTTGGTGCCTTCACGCGGAGGGAGTCCAGGTGCGGCTGTACGCGGCCGTTGCGGCGGGCGGCTTCCGGCGCCATGCGACGTACCGGATGGCCACGGCGGCGGGGGTGTTCACGAACACAGTCTTCGGCTTCATCCTGGCCTACACCTATCAGGCCCTCTGGGACGAGCGGCCCCACCTGGGTGGTTACGACATGCCCGAGGCGCTCACCTATGTGTGGATCGGCCAGGCGCTGCTGGCCACCGCCGGGCTGATGGGCGGCGGCTTCGAGGACGAGCTGATCGAGCGGATCAAGACGGGCGACATCGCCATCGACCTCTACCGGCCGGTCGACCTCCAACTGTGGTGGTTCTCGGCCAACTTGGGGCGCGCCGCCTTCCATCTGCTCGGGCGCGGCGCGGTGCCGATGATCGTCGGCGCGCTCGCCTTCGACCTCGCGCTGCCGTCCAGTCCGCTCACCTGGCCGGCCTTTCTCCTGTCGGTGGCGCTGGGTGTGACCGTCAGCTTCGCGGTCTGGTACCTGGTGGCGCTGAGCGCGTTCTGGATGATGGACGGTGCCGGTACGGCCCATATCGCCTGGCTCGCGGGCATGTTCTTCTCCGGGATGCTGCTGCCGCTGACCGTCTTCCCCGGCGCGCTGGGCGAGGTCGCGCGGGCGCTGCCCTGGGCGTCGATGCTCCAGGTCCCGGCGGATGTCTTCCTGGAGAAGCGCACGGGGTGGGGGCTGGTGCAGGCATACGCGTTCCAGCTCGGCTGGGCCGTCGTCCTGCTGGCTGCGGGGCGCCTCGTGCAGTCCGCGGCCACCCGGAGGGTGGTGGTTCAGGGTGGGTGAGTCCTGGCGTACGTACCGGATGATCGCGGCGATGTGGATGCGCTCCACGATGACGTACCGCTTCTCCTTCGCGATGTCCCTCTTCTCCAACTTCACCGCGACGATCTTCGACTTTGTGGTCATCGTGCTGATGTTCAGCCAGGTGGACGGCCTGGGAGGCTTCTCCTTCGCCGAGGTGGCCTTCCTGTACGGCACCACCGGCACGGCTTTCGGGCTCGCGGACCTGGCGATGGGGCAGGTCAACAGGCTGGGTAGGCGGGTGCGGGACGGGACGCTCGACACCCTCCTCGTACGGCCGGTGCCGGTACTGGCACAGGTGGCGGCGGACCGGTTCGCACTGCGCCGCCTCGGAAGGATCAGTCAGGGTCTCCTGGTGCTGATCTGGTCGCTGGTCATCGTCGACGTGGAGTGGACGGCCGTGAAGGTGGCGATGCTGCCGCTGATGGTGGTCTGCGGCTCGCTGATCTTCTCGGCGGTGATGGTGGCGGGTGCGTCCTTCCAGTTCTGGGCGCAGGACGCGTCGGAGGTCACCAACTCCTTTACGTACGGCGGCAATACGCTGCTGCAGTACCCGCCGACGATATTCGCGCAGGACCTGGTGCGCGGGGTCGTCTACGTCGTACCGCTGGCCTTCGTCAACTGGCTGCCCGCGCTGTACGTCCTGGGGCGCGACGCTCCGGCCGGTGTGCCGGGCTGGACGGCCTTCCTGTCACCGTTCGTCGCCGCGGCCTGCTGTCTGCTCGCCGCACTGGCATGGCGGACGGCCCTTCGTTCTTACCGCAGCACGGGGAGCTGAGAGCGCATGGACTTCATCGAGCTGGACGGCGTCGAGAAGGTCTTCGACGTACGCCGCAAGGCGGGCAGGCTGCGGCGCGAGAAGCACCAGGTGCGCGCGGTCGACGGGATCAGCTTCCGGGTGCCGCGCGGCGAGATGGTCGGCTACATCGGCCCCAACGGCGCCGGAAAGTCCACCATGATCAAGATGCTGACGGGCATCCTGACCCCCAGCGGCGGGCGGCTGCGGGTCGCGGGCATCGACCCGTCCCGCGAGCGCACACGCCTCGCGCAGCGCATCGGTGTCGTCTTCGGGCAGCGCACGACCCTGTGGTGGGACCTGCCGCTGAAGGACTCGTACCGCCTGGTGCACCGGATGTACCGGATCCCCGACAAGCGCTTCCGCGAGAACCTCGACCGGTGTGTCGAACTCCTCGACCTGGGCGAGCTGTTGGACGTGCCCGTACGGCAGCTCTCGCTCGGCCAGCGGATGCGCGGCGACATCGCGGCGGCGCTGCTGCACGACCCCGAAGTGCTGTATTTGGACGAGCCGACCATCGGGCTCGACGTGATCTCCAAGGCGAAGGTCCGGGACTTCCTGCGCGACCTCAACACCGAGCGGGAGACGACGGTGCTGCTCACGACGCACGACCTCACCGACATCGAGCAGCTGTGCAAGCGCGTGATGGTCATCGACCACGGGCGGCTGATGTATGACGGGGCGCTCGCCGGTCTCCACGAGGTGGGGGAGAGCGAGCGCACGCTGGTGGTGGACCTCGAACGCGAACTGCCGCCGATCGTCATGGACTTGGCCCGTACGGTGAAGATCGAGGGCCCGCGGCAGTGGCTCGCGTTCCCCGCGTCCCAGTCCGCGGCCCCGC
Source organism: Streptomyces sp. NBC_01481 (assembly GCF_026339995.1). Classification (GTDB taxonomy): domain Bacteria; phylum Actinomycetota; class Actinomycetes; order Streptomycetales; family Streptomycetaceae; genus Streptomyces. Next base: position 452,783 of record NZ_JAPEPT010000001.1, read on the forward strand.
TGGTGGCCGCGCTCGCCGACAAGTATCCGCTGGTGGATCTGTCGGTACGGGAGCCGGACATCGAGGCCGTGATCGCCAAGATGTACGCGGAGCGCTCAGGGCTCTAGGGGGTGTCTTTCGGATCTTGCCGGGCTCGCGTGCCCTGGTACGCACGCTCGCTGCGTTGTCGTCAGTCGCCGACGCTCCGCGTCGGCTCTCCCCCTGCCTTCGGCGGGGGGACCCCCATCCTCCGGCCTGCGATCGCACGCACCAGACCCCGCTCACTGATCCGGCCTGATCCAAAAGACACCCCCTGGCCCCTGCGCTGCGACCGGGGCCCGGTGCTGGATATTCTTCCCGCATGAGCGAACTCCCGGAGATGCGCGCCTCCGACGCCGAGCGTGAGCGGATTGCCGAGCGGCTGCGAGAGGCGGTGGCGGAGGGCAGGCTCGACATGGAGGAGTTCGGGCAGCGCCTGGACGCGGCATACAGGGCACGTACGCACGGCGAGCTGGAGCCTCTGGTCAGCGACCTCCCGCTGACGGGCACGACCCCGGCCGCACCGATGGCGGCCACCGGCTCGGGCAACTGGGCCCAGCGCGTGGGCGGCCCGCCGACCTCGAAGGGTGCGTTCGCCTTCTGGGGCGGCTTCGGGCGCAAGGGCACCTGGACGGTGGCCCGGAAGTTCACCGGCTTCGCGATGATGGGCGGCGGCGAACTCGACCTGCGCGAGGCCCGCTTCGAGGACCGGGTAACCGTGATCCGCTGCTTCGCGATCATGGGCGGGGTCAGCATCGTCGTACCCCCCGACCTGAACGTCGAGGTCAACGGCATCGGCTTCATGGGCGGCTTCGCCGAACAGGGCGAGGGCAACCCGGACCCGTCGGCGCCCCGCGTGGTCATCTCGGGCTTCGCGCTGATGGGCGGCGTGGGTGTCGAGCGCAAGCGCACGAAGGCGGAGAAGCAGCGCCTCAAGGCGGAACGGGAAGAGGAAAAGCGGGCGCGCCTGGAGAAGGACGAGAAGGACGACCGCAAGGAACTCGGCTGATCGCGGTCCGGGTCAGCCCCCTGCGGTTCGCCCGCGACCACCCACCGGCATCAGCCACCAACGCCCCCCGGCCCACGCTCACCACGAACCCGGTGACTTGCCCCGTCGGCGATTGAGGAGCGGGGGTCCGGGGGCGGAGCCCCCGAAAACCAGCCCCCGCGGGGTCTGGGGCGGAGCCCCAGTTACGGGAAGGGGCGGGGTGGGGGAGAAACCCCCGGTGCACGGGACCGCCCGAGCCAGAGCTGCACCCCGACCAGACGCACCGCGAGGCCCCCTCACAGCCCCGCCACCCCCACCGCCCCACCCATCCGCGCATACCCCGCATCGCTTGGATGCACATGATCCCCGCTGTCATACACAGGCCTCAGCCGCCCCCGCGCATACGGATCCCGCAGCACCCGGTCGAAGTCCACGACCCCGTCGAAGATCCCACCCGCACGCACGACCGCGTTGACTTCCTCCCGTACGGCCTGGACCGAGCGCGTACACCCCCGGTACCCACCGCACGGCAGCAGCGTCGCCCCGACGACCCTCAGCCCCCGCGCGTGCGCCCGGCGCGTGAGTTCGGCGAGCCCCGCCGTGATCCGGTCGGCCTTCGCCGTGCGCGGCGCGCGCAGCAGGTCGTTGATGCCGATCGCGACGATCACCGTCTTCACCCCCGGCCGCGCGAGCACATCGCGGTCGAAGCGGGCGAGCGCACTGGGACCGCGGCCCGCTTGGAGAAGGCGGTTGCCGCTGATACCGGCGTTGATCACGCCGTAGCGGGGCGCGCCCCGCCGGCCCAACCGGTCGGCGAGGACGTCGGGCCAGCGCCGGTTCGCGTCAACCGTCGCCGTGGTCCCGTCGGTGATCGAGTCGCCGATCGCGACGACCGCGCCGGCCGCCTCCCGGGTCAGGACGTCGACCGCGGTGACGTGCTGCCAGGCGTGGATCCGCGAGGTGTACGCCTCCCCGCCGACGTCCGCCGTACGGTCGCCGTCCGCGACGTACGACGTCTGCCGCGCCCGCGGATGGACGGTGACGGGCCCGCCGGGCGTGGCGACGCTGACGAGGAGGTCCCCGTCGTACGGGATCTTCAGCACGACGGGATCGCTGACGGACTGCCCGCCGGGCGCGATGGTGACCCCGCGCAGGCCGTGGAAGGTCACGTGCCGCAGGCTGCCGGGCACGGCGTCCGCGCCCCTGCCCGCGCGCAGGGCGAGCGAGACCTGCGCGACGGTGAGCGGGCGGCGCCCCAGGAGGTTGGAGAGGGTGAGCCGGGCGGCGGTCCCGCCGATGCTGGTGTGCACCACATTGCGTACGGAGCGAGCCCCGTGCTCCCCCTGGGCGGCGCCCGCCGCAGCCTCGACGGGCGGCGCCGACCATGTCCCGACCCAGACCGCGGCCCGGGCGGCGGTGGGCGTACGGGCGGCGGCGCGGCCCTGCAGGGCTCCGACGCCGACGTATATCGCGCCGCTGATCAGGAGGACCACGGCGGTGAGGGCTGCGAGGCTCGCATACCCGCGTCGCTTGTGCATGAGCACATCATGGGACATGTCGCGGGAACTCGAAGTGCGTCCCGGGAGTACCTGAGGTAGGGACATTGCGTACGGGGCGCGCGCGGACGGGTGGAGCGTATGGAACGCACAGAGCCGGAACGTACAGATCCGGAACGTACGGAACCGAAGGCGATAGAAGGCGGCGAGCCCGGCCAGGATCGGCCCGGCCAGGACCGGCCCGGCCAGGACCGGCCCGGCGGGGGCCGCCCCCGCCCCCGCACGCCGCTCCCCTCCTTCGCGTACACCGCTGCCGACGCGGAGAAGATGCGCGGCGTGCGCCGGATGAAGACGACGGCGACCGGGGCGCTCGTGTTCGTCGCGCTGATCTTCGCCCTCGCCACCTGGGCGAAGAACTCCGGCGCGGGTCCCTGGGCCGGTTACGTCGCCGCCGCGGCCGAGGCGGGCATGGTCGGCGCACTGGCCGACTGGTTCGCGGTCACCGCGCTCTTCCGGTATCCGCTGGGCCTGCCCATCCCGCACACCGCGATCATCCCGAACAAGAAGGATCAGCTGGGAACCACGCTGGGATCCTTCGTCGGCGAGAACTTCCTCTCCGCCGGCGTCGTACGGGAGCGCCTGCACGCGCTCGGCATCGGGCGCCGCTTCGGAGCCTGGCTGGCCGAGCCCGCCCACGCCGACCGGGTCACCGCCGAGCTGTCCACCGCACTGCGCGGTGCGCTCACCGTGCTGCGCGACTCCGACGTCCAGGCCGTCGTCAGCGAGGCGATCACCCGCCGCGCCGACAGCGCGGAGGTCGCCCCCGGCATCGGCAAGACCCTGGAGAAGGTCGTCGCCGACGGCGCCCACCACCGCGCCGTCGACCTGATCTGCGCCCGCGCCCACGACTGGCTGGTCCTCCACTCGGACTCGGTGATGGACGCGGTCGAGGGCGGGGCGCCGGGCTGGACCCCGCGTTTCGTGGACCGGAAGGTCGGCGAGCGGGTCTACAAGGAACTGCTGCGCTTCGTCACGGAGATGCGGGACATGCCCGCACACCCCGCCCGCGGCGCGATCGACCGCTTCCTGACCGACTTCGCAGCCGATCTCCAGTCGGACACGGACACCCGGGCGCGGGTGGAGCGGATGAAGTCGGATCTGCTGTCGCGTTCGGAGGTGCAGGACGTGATCGCGTCGGCGTGGTCCTCCGTACGCACCATGATCATCTCGGCGGCCGAGGACGACCGCAGCGAGCTGCGGCTGCGCGCCCGCGCCTCGCTGCTGTCGCTGGGCGCGCGGCTCGCGACGGACGGCCGCCTGCAGTCGAAGCTGGACGGCTGGATGGAGGACGCGGCCGTGTATGTGGTGACCACGTACCGCGCCGAGATCACCTCGCTGATCTCGGACACCGTCGCCGGCTGGGACGCGGAGCACACCTCGCGCAAGATCGAGGCGCACATCGGCCGCGACCTGCAGTTCATCCGGATCAACGGCACGGTGGTCGGCGCGCTGGCCGGGCTGCTGATCTACACCGTGGCTCACGCGCTGGGCGCGTGACCGATCCCTGCCGTACGGCCACGCGCCCAGCGACCTGGGGGAGGTGCTGAGGAGTACGTACGGCAGGGCGCGCGCGTTCAGCGCGGGCAGCGGCGGCTCAGTGGAAGAGCTGCCCGCGCAGCGCACCGTCGGGGAACTCGGAGGTGTGGATGTTGGAGTAGTAGTTGCCGGGGTCGGCGCGGACGCGCTTCACGACATCGGGGTTCTGGCCCTCGATCTTCCCGGAGACGGCGAAGATCCCGTCGGGCACGGGCCGGTTGAAGAAGTCGAAGACGACGTCACCGTTCTTGCCGAAGGCACCCTTGTGGATATGGCCCTTGGCGGGGGCCTTGATGTTGACCCAGGCCAGCGAGTAGCCGACGGACGTGCCCTTGGGCTGCAGGAAGGTGATGGCGTGCCCGTCCGGGTCGCCCACCTTGGAGGCGTCGTTCTTCGGGACTTCCTGGTCGCCGTTGGACAGGGCCCGCAGCTTGCCGCCCTTGATGATGTCGAGCGGGTTGATGTTCTTGTGCAGCGGCTTCAGCTGCCCTCGTACGGCTCCGCCCGGGAACTCGGCGCTGTGCAGGTTGACGTAGAACCCGGCCGGGTTGTGACGGATGCTGTCGGCCAGCTTGGCGTCGGTCAGAGCGACTTGCCCGGCCGCCGAGTTCACGGAGTCGGGCATCGCGGTGGTGAAGAGGGGAACCTTCACGGCGCCGTTCTTCCCGGTGGCGCCTTCGTGGATGTGCCCGAGGCTCGGAGTGAACCCCTTCCACCGCAGGGCGAAGGTGACGCGGTCACCCTTCACCTTGACGAGGGCAACGGCCTTGCCGTCGGGGTCGTTCACGGCGGGGCCGCCCTGGACGGGCACCTCGTTGGCGCCGGAGAGCTGGGCGGCGAAGGTGAGGGCACGTCCGCTGGAGTGCTTGGTGAAGGAGCCGGCACTGCCGCCGCCGGCGTTGCTGCTGGAGCCGCCGTCGTGGCCGCCATGTCCGCCGTGCGCGACCGCCGGAGTAACACCGGCAACACCAAGCACAATTGCGGCTGCGGTAACAGCGAGATAACGCTTCTGCATTGTTTTCGTCCTCCCGTTGGACCCGGCACCTTCTTGGGCCGGTCGCGATGAAGTACGCACCTCCCGTGGGCCTTGTTCAACGGAAAACTTCTTTTAATTCGTTTGAACCGCCGGTCAGTTGCCGCCGTACAACCCGGCGTAGGCATCACCCACTCACACCCACACACCAACCGGGGGAACAACCATGCGCACCACGCGACCCAAAGCCCTGCTTGCGGCACCGCTCGTCGCGGCGGCACTGCTGACCCTGGCGGCCTGCGGCGGCTCCACCGACTCGTCCGACGACGGCGGCACGAAGCCCGCGGCCAAGCCCGCGAAGACCGTCTCGGTCAAGACGGCGGACTCGGATCTCGGCAAGATCCTGGTCGACGATTCGGGCCGTACGCTGTACGGATTCACCAAGGACAAGCCCGGCGCCAGCAAGTGCGACGCCGACTGCATCGCGGTCTGGCCCGCGCTCACATCATCTAAGGACGTCAAGGCCGGGTCGGGTACGGACGCCGCCCTGCTGAAGGAGACGAAGCTCGGCGAGGGCGCGGAACAGGCCGTGTACGGGGACTGGCCGCTGTACTACTACGTGGGCGACGTGACGCCCGGTGACGTGAACGGGCAGGGCCTGGACGGCGAGTGGTTCGTGATCGCGGCGGACGGGAAGCTGGTCAAGAAGGCGGCATGAAGTTCTTACGGTTTGAGGAATTCACGCGTCCTTCATAAAGGGGTCTCTCGCCCTTATCGATTTCTGATCCTCAAGCTCTGTGCTTGCCCCACCGATAACCCTGCGGCGGCCGTGTCCACTCCCCGGCCGCCGCAGTCGTGTTGCTCTGCCAGCTCTGCTGGAATGTCACTCGCTCACTCACTCGCTCACTCGCAGCCGACGCCGTCACCGTCGCGGTCGAGGTGCCGCCCGTACCCGGGCTCCCCGGCATGGATGGGCGCGGCGCCTGCGGCGCGTACGGCGGCACAGTTGTCGTAGTACGTACTCCCGCCGCCACCGCCGGTGCTGCCCCCGGTGCTCCCTCCGGTGGAACCGCCGCTTCCCCCGCTGCCCCCGCTCCAGGACTCACAGCCGACCCCGTCCCCGTCCCGGTCGAGGTGCGGCCCGTAGCCCGGCTCTCCTTCGTGAAGGGGATCGGCGCCGGCAGCCCGTACGGCATCGCAATTGGCGTACGAGACCGCGGGCTTCGCGGGCTTGGGTGTCGGCGTCGGCGTTGGCGTGGGCTTCGCCACGGTGATCCGCACGACGGCGGTTCCGGTCAGGCTCTGCCCGGCCACGTCGACGCGGTAGGTGAACTCGTCGTCGCCGCCGTAGCCGGGACCGGAGGTGTACGTGATGGTGGTCCCGTCGACCACGGCGGTCCCGTGCGCGGGCGCGGCGTCCACAGAGACGGTGAACTGCCCAGCGGTCAGGGCGGTTTCAACGTTCCCGGTCGTGCCGTCCTTGAGGGTGACGCTGTCGTTGCCCAGCACCTTCACCTCGATCGCCTTCCCCGCGTCGGCGCTCTCCTGATCGTCGACGAGACCGAGAGCCGCCTGCACGGACGGCGTGGGAGCCGCGGAGGTGGTCGTGGCGGCGAGGGGTTTCGCGGCCCCCTGGCTGTCGCCCCCGCATCCCGCGACCCCCAGGGCCATGACAGCCGCTCCGGCGGCTAACGCGAAGCGCCTGTCTGCGCCTGTACTACCTATCCCTGACATGTGTCCCCCAAGGCGTACGGATCAGAACCGAGGGTGCTGAGCATGACATTCCGGTTCAGTCGGCCGAGGCGATTGCGGAATCTCGTATCGCGCTTGTGATGAAGATGTGCTTACGTCGGTCAGAACTGGCCGCGAAACACGCCTACTCGATCAGTCGCGTACGAAGAACGCTACGAATCGCTCAGCGGGAGGCAGTCCCGCACCGCGCGCCCGGACCGGGCCTCGGCGATCGCAGTTACGCGGAGCACATCGACCGCTGGCGGGTTCGGGCCGGTCGGAGACCGAGGTTGGCGTGGACAAGCCGCAGCGCGGCTACGGGATCTGCGGCGCGGGTGACCGTGCGACCCACGACGACATGTGACGCACCAGCGGCGATGGCAGCACGCGGCATGCCGGGCCGGGCGTGCTCGGTCGGCGATTCTCCGGGAAGCGTGACCCCCGGCGTGACGATCAGGGCGCGGGGACCGAGCACCTTACGCAACGGCCCGGCCTCCTGCCGCTGGAGAGCATGTGGCCCCAGCCCACCATGATGCGGTTCCCAGCGGGCTTCACCCCGCGGCTGAGCGCTGAACAGTTCGCCGAGATCCAGGACGCGTGGGACGACGCCTGACGTCCAGGCCACGGGTCCGGCTCGTCAGCTTTCCTTGTACCAGCTCAGCCGCTCCCGCAGCACCCCGCTCTCACCCTCCTCGGCCATCACCGCAGCGGCATACAACTCCGCCATGGGAGCTGCGATGTTGCCGTCCCGCACACCGGGCTGCGTCATGTACGGCTGGCCCGCCCACGTGCTGTCATGCTCCTCCGGGTCCATATAGGCCCACGCCGCCTCCCGCACCCGTCGCGCCACCTCGCCCACGTACCAGGCAGCGCCCTGAAGGAACAGCCCCGGCTCCGCCGCTTCGAACCGCTCTCCGGAAGAGAACCGCTCCTTGGCCAGGCGTTCCAGCACATCGAGCGAGGACGCGGAGTAGTCCCATGTCTCTTCCGGCAGCCCGGTCTCCTGAACCCACGCGGAAAACGCCCGCTCCCGTTCGGCGAGCCAACCGGCCAGCCATGGATGCTCCGGCACGTCCGGCTCCGGGTCCACCCCCGGCGTGTGCTCCTTCACCGGCTCCCAGTCCGGCCGCTCCTTGCGGAGCCCGTCCACGGCTTCACCCAGCCGCCGGGCGGCTGCCGTGAGCTCGTGGCCGGTCCGGCTGCTCAGCGCCTCACCGATCAGCAGCACCGGCGCCACCGGCGGGAGCCCGAGCGCCGCATCCGGCACGACCACCGGATGTCCTTCCACGTCACCGGCCGGCTCCGTGTCCCAGCCCCAGCCGCCGCCCGCCACCGTCAGCAGCACCTCACCGAGATACGCCATGGCGTCGTTCACGAACCCGCTGCCCAGGTCCTCCGAGCCCTCTGCGGCGTAGTGGCGCAGCAGGGCCGCCTCCACGTGCGCCAGGGACTCCACGCCGAAATCCAGCCGCACGTCATCGGGAAGATGCTCTTCCCGGAGCCGGTCGATCGCGTCCGGGACATGGTCGATCCACACGATGAGGTCCGGCACTCCGCCGGTACGCACAGTCTCTCCTCGGGTCATGCCCACGACTCTAGGGCCAGGCTCCGACAGTGAACACGCAGGCGAGACACGCCAGTTGCGCCTCCAATGTTTTGATCAACCTCCTGCATCACGCCTAGGGTGTGTCATGGCAGCGTCATGACGGGGGCTATGAGCGCTGCCCTTACTCGTCCCTGCCCCCCAGGGAACCCACTTGAGTTATCTCACGCGTATCCGAACACGCTTCGGCGTGCGCGCGGCGATGATCGCCGTCAGCGCCGGACTGCTCGTCGGCGGACTGCCTCTGCTGGACGCCCAGGAAGCCGCCGCCGCGCCCCGGAACCGCTGCGACCAGAAGTACGGCACCCCGAACACCGCGCCGCCGGCCACCAGCCTGCCCGGCGGCAACAACCGGGACGCCACCCCGAGCGCCGAGCAGTACGTCTACGACTACGACAACCCTTCCCTCGGCTACGACGGGCTCCAGCTCCCTGCCAGCCAGCGGGAGCTTGCGGCCTACGGCAAGGACCCCAAGAAGTGGCCCAACGACCGCCACAAGCAGATCTACGCGCGCTGGAACCGCAACCAGGCCAACACTGATGCGTCCAAGCGGTGGCCGAAGGCCGACTTCGGCGGATGGCTGGAGGCGACCATCCGCCTCGAAGGCAACGGCAAGCGCGGCGCCGGCTTCGAGCGCCAGGTCACCACGCACTACAAGCTCGGTGGCCCGGAGTGGCTGTGCCAGGGCTCGCTGAAGGCGCTCGACAAGAAGCTGTACAACGAGCTGAAGGCAGAACTCGGGGACAAGTTCCCGAACAAGGACCGCCGGTTCGACGCGATCAACCGGCAGACCAAGACCATCTACGAGTTCAAGGCGGGAGGGAGGTTCGACTACAAGGAGATACACGTCGACAAGGCCCTCGCCCGCCGGGGCTGGAAGGTCGTCTACATCTTCGGTGAGGAGCCCGACGACCTCACCAAGCGGAAGCTCGCCGAGGTCGACGCAGACGGCAAGGGTAAGATCAGCCGCTACAAGCACGCCGCGACACCCAGCCCGAAGTACAACAACAACACCGGCTACAACAAGCCCGCCGGCCAGATGAACCCGGGCTGCCAGACCACCGGCACGGTCACCCTCGCGGCCCGCGCGGGCGGCATCTGCTCCAGCAACGGCGCCGCGGACCGCATGGTCAACGGCTCCCCCAAGAACCAGGACCAGGCCCGGCGCATCGCCCAGGCCGAGCGCGGAGGCGCGAACGGCTCCCAGCGCATGCGCGGCCCTGGCGGCGTCGACTTCTCCACCCTGGAGCTGCGCTACGTCGGCACCCCGGTCAAGGGCAAGGGCCTGGACTACTCCTACAAGGCCGGGATCAGCCCCGACCCGGACGAGAACCCCTCCTTCGGCGGTAAGGAGAAGGCCCAGCTCGTCTCGGACTCCTTCTTCACGTGGATGGCGCTCACCCCGGAGAAGTTCTGGGTGAACCTCAACCCGGACCAGCCGGACAAGATCATGGACGCCAAGTTCGGCAGGACCGACGCCGGCAGGGTCCTGCTGGAAGCCGACCTTCGGATGAAGCACGACTTCTACGGGGCGATGGACCCCAAGACCGATCTCGGCAAGCGGTTCTGGGACTCGCTGGCCCGCCGGAACGGAGCCCCGTGTCTGCACGGGATGCGCAACTGGATCGAGCCCGAGCCCGCCCAGGTGCGTGAGCAGGACGGCGGCATCTACATCCTCGACGCGCCGATGAAGCTCAACTCCGTTCCGCAGGAGACCAACACCCCCGGCCCGGGCGGCAAGGGCTGTGACCTGACCAAGGCGGAGATCGACCACAACCAGCGCGTGGTCGAGACGATGATCGTTCCCGAGGTCAAGAAGCAGATCAACAGCGCTCCTCAGTACGCCGACCTGCGCCGCGTCTACACCTCCCGGGTGGCGGCAGAGTGGATCCGGCAGCAGGACGCAAAGAAGCCGACCGACTTCCACAAGATCATCAACAGCAACGACGTGACCAGCTGGCCCCTGCGCGGCGAGAACAAGAACTGGGACCGGAACGACGTCTTCCAGAAGTACGTGAAGATCTTCAAGGAAGGCGAGTTCAAGTACAACCTGGAGTACGGCGGCGAGGTCTACGTCTACAGCGTCGGCGGTGTGGACTTCTCCAAGGCTCCCAAGAAGAACATCACTAAGGTCCGCTTCGACGTCGAGAACCCGCGCCTGCCGCAGATCACCGACCGCTCGAAGATCGCCCCGCGTGACTACCGCGACACCGGGACGCAGTTCCTGGGCGGCAACACCGACGTCAAGCCGTCCGGCGACCCCAAGCCGGACCCGACACCGACGCCGACCGGAACCGGCAAGCCGGACCCCTCGTCCACGCCGACGGACCCGTCCAGCCCGGCCCCGTCCACCCCGGCACCGACCGGCGGCAGCAACACCACCCCGCCCAAGGACGACGATGACGGCGGCCTCGCCGACACCGGCGCCCAGGTCGGCCTGATCGCCGGAATCGCCGCAGCCCTCCTCGCGGCCGGTGGCGGTCTGGTGTGGTGGAAGCGCCGCAGGCAGACCGCACAGCACTGACCTGACGCTGTCACCCGGCACAGACACTTCGGCCCCTGTACCCGCTCATCGCAGCGGGCGCGGGGGCCGACGTGTTCATGAGGCGTGTTTCCACAATTGACCAGGCAGGTCAACTGGCTGCCCTGTGTGCGATTTCTTCTTCCGTGGCCCGCCACACGGCATCGCGCTCGTCCGCGTCCTGGAGGTACCTGCTCGGCACGGCCCTCTTGAGGCGCCGCTGATAAAGACCCGAAGGGTGTTCGCCGGCGGCCAAGTTGACGACGTCTCGGGCCGCTTGGGCCACAGAGCTTCCGATGAGGTAGCTCGAGAGCATGAACGCGCTGCGCGTAAGGAAAGGCAACGGAGCGGTCAATCCGGTTCCGCGCACCGGCCCAGGGCCGTACACGTAACTGCGGATGCCCTTTTCGCCGTAGCGTTCCTGGAAGTCGATTCCCAAGTAGTCGTTGGCGATCGAGATGGTCTCGATGGCCTTCATGCTCGAGTATCTGACCTCGCCGTGGAGGTTGGTCCGGTCCAGTTGCTTGGTGACCGAACCGCCTCCTGAAACCGCGATGATCCGCGCGTCCCGGCCCTCCAGGACCGGGAGAAAGAGATTGTTGAGGTAAAAGCGGGCAAGGTACTGCGTGGCATACGTGAGCTCCGCGCCTTCGGCAGTGAGCGTGCGCCGTACGGCCGTGCCTCCGGCAGAGTGCACCAGGATGTCGAGAGCCTCGTAGCGTTCCATGTACGCTTCGGCGAACTCCCGCGTGCTACTCATCAAAGACAGGTCCGCTGTCAGGACGTCGACCGTGGAACCGGTCTCACGCCGGATCCTGTCCGCCGCCTCGGAGGCCACTCTCTCGCGACGTCCCGTTATGACGATGTCTGCCCCGAGGCGGGCAAGTTCCATGGCCGCGTATTCACCAATTCCGGCCGAGCCTCCCGTGATGAGAACACGCTTGCCGCTCAGCGTCGTTTCGTTGGTCATGCCTGTTGTCCCTCTTGGATTTCGTTCTGCCTGGCTTTGAAGGAAGCTGCGGCCGGATCTGACCGGCCGCCGCTGGTCCACGGTTCAGGGTCCGGCTCCACCTGCGGGCAGTGCCCGTTGACGGAGTGGCGCGGTCAGCCATGTGGCCGACGTCGTCGCTTCCGTGGGCCCGAAAAGGTCATGCCAAGCCTGGGCGCCAGAATGTCGCGCATGGTGACAAACGTGGCGATGAGCAAAGCGGCGGCGGTGCCTCGCTTCGGCCTGACATCTTTACCGCGGCCGAGGCGGGCCAATTGCTGCTGGTGCCAGGCACTGTCGAGGAACGCATCGACAGCCTTGCGGCCCGTGTTCCGCGGCCGGGCCGAGCTTCGTTCAGCGCTGCCGGCCAGCAGATCACGGGGGAAGCCGGGGTCGTGGGTTATCGGCCGGGCGAGACCGACGACGTCCACCGCGCCACCGGTCAGTGCGTCAATCATGACCTGGCGGGTCCTGAAACCGCCGGTCAGCATCATGGGTACGGTCACGTCCCTGGAGAACCGTTCGGCGAACTCCATGAAGTAGGCCTCGCGTTGACGGGTCGACTCGCGCGGCGAGGTTCCCGCGAACATGGCGGTGTTTTCGTAGGTGCCCCCCGAGATTTCGATGAGGTCGACACCTTCCGCCTCCAGGGCCTTGGCCACGGCCAGGGAGTCATCGGGCTCGAATCCACCGCGCTGGAAGTCGGCGGAATTGAGCTTGACGGCGACCATGAAATCGTCGGGGGTCACCGTCTTGACAGCCCGGAACACCTCGATCAGCAGCCGCATACGGTTCTCCAGCGAGCCACCCCACCGGTCGGTGCGCCGGTTGCTCAGCGGGGACAAGAACTGGTTGAGGAGGTAGCCGTGGGCGGCGTGCAGCTGAACTCCGTGGAAGCCGGCGGCCGCGGCGACCTCGGCGGCGCGGGCGAACCGGCCGATGATGTCCGCGATCTCCTCTTCCCGCAGGGCGCGTGGGGGACGGAAGAGGCGATCGGCACCCGTGGACAGGGGAACGGAGGAGGGTGCCACGACGTCCTGCCGACGTCCCGGCAGTGTGTTGCCGCGCATGCTCTGCCTGCCGGGATGCGAGAGCTGCAGGATGAAGCGGGCCGGCGTACCGGCGGTCACGGCCGACCAGCGACGAAGCGCGTCGATGTGGCGGTCGTCCTCGATCACGACATTGCGCGGCGCCTCGAGCGACGAGCCGTCGACCATGACGTTGCCGCTGATCACCAGGCCGACGCCGGACGCCGCCATGGCCCGGTATGCCTGGATGAGCTGTGCGGTGGGGGCACCGAACCTGTCGGCCAGGTGCTCGCTGGTCGCCGCCTTGGCGAGTCGATTGGGCAAGGTGAGGCCGCAGCCCAGGGTGAGGGCTGACGACAGCGCGGCCTGGCCCGCATGCGGCGAAGGTGACATGAGCTCGCAGATGCCTCTCTGAGAAACGCCGCCGTGCGGCGTATCTGGACAACGCACATGGACGTCGTACAGGGAATTCCTGTACAAGGTACATGGACACCGTACAGGTGAACCTGTACAAGGTACAGTCATCGGCATGGTGAAGAAGCGGGACACTGCTGAGGCGCGTGAGCGGCTGAGTCGGGACGCCATCGTGACGGGCGCCATCGCTCTGGCTGACGCCGAGGGCCTGGGGGCGGTCACCATCCGGCGGCTCGCTCAAGCTCACAGCGTGACGCCCATGGCGCTGTACTGGCACTTCAAGGACAAGGACCAGCTGCTCGACGGAATCGCCGAGCGACTGTTCAGCGAGGTTCAGTTCCCGCCCGCCGACTCCGCGCCCTGGGACGATCAGCTTCGGGCACTGCTCATGGCGCTGGTCGCGGCACTGCGACCCCACCCTGCGGTTGCCTCGCTTGCCCGCGCCTCCGTCCTGTCCTGCGAGCCCGGACTGGCAGTCGCGGAGCACACTCTCTCGCTGCTGCGCCAGGCAGGCTTCGATGCGGACAAGTCCGCAGAAATCGGCGGCTTCCTGCTCACCGCCGTAGTGACGCTGGTGTCCGACGAGCCGGGCTTGGCGTACGGAGCCGACGCCGAAGCCCGCGAAGACGCCATGCGCGTCAAGCGAGCCTCCCTCAGCGCTCTGTCACCTCGCCGCCACCCCAACGTGGTCGCTTCCGCGGAAGCTCTGGCGGCGTGCACGGGCCCGGAGGCCAACCATGAGCTGGGCATCGACATGCTGGTGACCGGCATCGTGTGCATGGCGGAAGGGCGCGTCACCAGCCGCTGAGTGCCCGTTGCGGGCGTCAGTAGAGGAGGGGCGGCGGACCACTCGATCCGTCACTCGACCCCGTTATCCGGGCAGATGCCTGTCTCACCAGCGATTCCGCATCGTGGGGACCGCAGATCAGATTCACTCGATCGAGCAAGCTGTCTCTTCCCGGAGGTGCCGTTCGATGACCGAGCTGACCGACGCGACGAAGACGCCGGGGAGCCTCGACCCCTCAGGCTTCGAGGATCTGTTCAGCCGGGTAGTCGACGGCGACCAGGTCGACTTCGTACGGCCCTTGGAGGACTCGGGCCGCCTCGTCTGGGTCGCGTATGACAGCGGGAATCCGCTCGGAACCCTCACCGGGTCGGTGGATGCCGAGGGTGTTTCGTGGCGGCTGTCGACCACCCACGAGCATCACCGGATCCTCGACGATGCCGTGCGGGCCCTGCGTCGGCCGGCCTCATGGCCGCGTGAGCGGGCTCAGGTCGCCCGGTGGGCCCGCCCGACGCCTGCCTCGCCGGCCGCGAGGAGACCGCCGCCTATCTGACCAACGAACTCAGCCAGATACCTGGGCTGGAGGTCACCCCCATGCCCGAGGGGGTGAAGTCGTCCTGGTACGCGTTGACGGCCAGCTACCAGCCCGACCAGCTCGGCGGCCTGCCCATCGACCGGTTCCACGAGGCCCTCCTAGCGGAAGGTGCGACCGAGTTCGACCTGCCCGGCTCCACTCGCCCCCTGAACCAACTCCCGCTCTACCAGCACCCCTCCCACCTCTTCCCCGGCTACCCGGACACCCGCAGCCGCTACCGGCCTGGCGACTTCCCCGTCGCCGAGAAGGCGCACACGCACACGATCAAGCTGCCTGTCTGGCACCGTGAACAGGATCTGGAACTGGCCGAGCAGTACGTCAGCGCGGCCAGGAAGGTCAGCGAACACCACAAGGAGCTTCTGTGACCGTGACCTCCGACCTCGCCCGAACCCTGGCAGAGGAGGCCGAAGCCGAAGGCATCACCACCTTCGTGGCCGCGGCCGTCGTCACCGACGCCGACCGCATCCTCCTGGTCCGCCGCCAGCCGGACGACTTCATGGGCGGCCTGTGGGAGATCCCCTCCGGGCACGTGGACGCCGGGGAGACCATCCTGGACGCGGCCCGCCGCGAGACACGGGAGGAGACCGGCCTGACCGTCTCCTCCGTGGACCGCTACCTCGGGCACTTCGACTACGAGAACAGCCGCGGCACCACCACCCGCCAGTTCAACTTCGCCGTCACCGTCGCCGAGACCGGGCCGGTCATCCTGACCGAACACGACCTGCATCAGTGGGCGGCCCCGACCGGTGACCTGCCAGGCGTCACCGACGGCGTACGGAAGATCCTGGCCAGCGCGTAGGAACCACGGCGCCCCCTCCCGTTCGGCCCGCCCCTCCCAGAGACGGGGGGCGGGCCGTCTGGGGTCATCCAGGCGGCGGCCCGGCTGTCGGTAGGACCGCGAGGGTGCCCTGCCGGGCGAGCTCGGCCCGCAGACGCTGGTTGTCGAGGGTGAGGCCCTGCACGCGCTGGGCGAGGGCGTCGACGGAACGGCGAAGAGCGGTGATCTCCTCGTGGCGTGCGCGTCGAGCCTCACGGACTTCGCCCTGCAATTCCCTGATCTGCTCCCGCAGGGTCACCGGGATGTCCGGGTCACCGCTGCGTTCGTCAACGCGCTGGCGGAAGGCTTGCAGCACGTCACCGGCGCGGTAGGCGGTCGCCCGGCTGACTTGGGCCTCGCGGGCCAGGGCGGCGACCGTCAGGCTGCCGTCGCTGCGCTGTGAGCAGCCGGCCAGGAGTCGCTGGGCGGCCTGGTCAAGGGCTGTCTGGGCCGCCGGGGTCACGCATCATCTCGGAGCCTGTCAGCGAATACATCCGGTGGGAGCACTACGTCACGACTGCCAATGTCACGGCAGGTGAGCAAGTGCGCTGGTTGCCACGTCGGCTGGCCACAGACATTGCTCTTCCAGGGAATGACTTCTGGCTCTTCGACGGCGCTCTGTTGCGGGTCCACCACTTCGACGGCGACGGCGCCGTGGTGGAAGACGAACTCACCGACGCCCCAGCCCTGCTGAAGCTCTGTGCCGCCGCGTTCGAAACCGTGTGGGATCGCGCGACCACGCACGATCAGTACCCGATCCGATAGCCCCTCCGACAGGTGACTGAGTCCGCGTCGTCCAGCGTGCAAGCCGCACGAGCCGAGCTCGCCGAGCGTCTGCGGGAGGTACGGCTGGACGCCGGCATCACAAAGCGGGAACTGGCAGCTCGGTGCGGATGGCACGAGTCGAAGTCGTCGCGCATCGAGAGTGCCAAGACGCCACCGTCGGATGCGGACATCAGGTTGTGGTGCGTCGCTTGTGGAGCCGAAGCGCAGGCTCCCGACCTCGTTGCGGCGAACCGGCAGGCCGACTCCATGTACGTCCAGTGGAGGCGGCTCCAGCGCACCGGGCTCAAGAGGCTGCAGCAGGCAAACCTTCCGCTGTACAAGCGGACCAAGCACTTCAAGGTCTACTGCTCCAACGTGGTGCCCGGCTTCCTGCAGACGCCCGGCTACGCCACGGCGCTGCTGCGGGCCATCTCTACGTTCCGTGGCATCCCGGACGACGTGGCCGAAGCAGTAGTCGCGCGTATGGACCGCTCACGAATCGTGCGAGAAGGGGACCACCGCTTCGCAATAGTCATCGAAGAGACGGTTCTGCGCTATCGCATCGGGGACGCCGGAGTCATGGCCGGCCAACTGGGCTCATTGCTCTCCGCGATGGATCTGCCGTCCGTGTCGCAGTTGGAACCACTTCGCCGGCGACGGGTCGTCCATGGGCGGGGAGATCAGCGAAGCCCCTTCGGCTGCGAAACTGTGTGCCGAGGCCTTTGAGGCAGTGTGGTCGCGCGCGATCCCACACGACCAATACAAGATCCCCGAGCAGGAAGGAACGGCTTGCCCGTGACCTTTTCCCCGTCGTCGTCCGCGCAGTCTGTCCGTGAATCGGTCGCCCGATGGTTGCGCGACTTACGTGAGGCGTCAGGACTGACGGTTTCCGAGCTGGCCGACCGATGTGGCTGGCACCTCGCCAAGACGTCCCGCATCGAGAATGCCCGCACCGCACCCTCAGCCAAGGACATCCACCTGTGGTGCCGTGCGTGCGGTGACGCCGACCAGGCGGACGAACTCATCGCCAAGTCCCTCAACACAGACTCGACGTATAGCGAATGGCGCCACCAGGTGGGCAGCGGGCTGAAGCAACTCCAGGACAGCTGGGTGGAGTTCTTTCACCACACACAGCTGTTCCGCATCTACTCGTCGACGCTGGTGCCCGGCCTCCTGCAGACCGAGGGCTACGCAACCGCGCTGCTCAGCACCATTGCCGATGTCCGCGATATCCCCAACGACGGGGCTGAAGCGGCGGCTGCGAGAGTCGAGCGCTCCCGTGTCATCCATGAGCAGGGACGCCGCTTCGTTCTCCTCGTTGAGGAGGCCGCTTTGTACTACCAGCTCGGCGATGGGGACGTGATGGCCGAGCAGCTGGATTACCTCCTCACGGCCGGCGCTCTGCCGTCTGTGTCGCTCGGCGTGATCCCGATGGCCACCCCGCAGCGTCGGCTCTGGCCGCAGGAGACGTTCAACATGTACGACGACACCCTCGTATCGGTGGAGCTGCTGTCGGCGCAGGTGGACATCACGCAGCCGAGTGAGATCGCCTTGTACCTGAGGGCTTTCGAGGAACTGCGTGCCATGGCCGTGCACGGGTCCGAGGCGCGAGCCCTGATCACCAAAGCCATCGACGCATTGAACGGACCCCGGCCAGCCTGGGCCGGTGCACGGCCCTGGACGCCCCACCAGGAGGGACGGCCGCACATGGGCAGGATTGAGTACTACAACGACCCCGACGCCCCCAAGGCCAACACCCTCATTCCCGCCAGCAACTTGCTCGTCGTCAATGACAGCGGCGCCATCTTGCTCCAGCGCCGCCGCGACACCGGCCAGTGGGCGCTGCCCGGCGGCGCCCAGGACATCGGCGAAACCGCCGCACAGTGCGCGGTGCGCGAATGTCTGGAAGAGACCGGCATCGTCGCCGAGATCACGGGCTTTCTCGGGGTCTACACCAACCCCCACCACATCGTCGCCTACACCGACGGCGAGATCCGCCAGCAGTACGAGACCACGTACATCGGCCGCCCGATCGGCGGCGAGCCCACCATCAACGACGAAGCCGACGGCGTCCGCTTCGTCCAGCCCGCCGATCTCGACCGGTACGACATCCACCCCAGCATGCGCCAGCAGATCGGCGACTACCTCGCGGGCACCTACCCCTACCTCGGCTGAGGCGCCTGCGCCGCCTCCACCCGTTCCACAGCGCGCTCGACGCAAGCCACTCGCAGCGGCGGCGGGGCATGACCGGAAGCGCCAACTCACTGACCTACGGGTTCATCCCCGAGAAGGCGAGGAGTGGCTGAAGTCGGCCGTCGCCGCCATGGCAAAGGGCAGATTCAAGCCAAGGGGCGTGACGGAGGCGTACCTCAAACCTCGTTGAAGCCACGCGACGCGTCGTAGATGTCGGCCTCGAAGACGACCACGAAGAAGCTCGTCACGACGTAGTGGACCGTTACGCGGTCTTCCCAAGCCGCGCGCGTCACAGCGTCGTTCGTGTAGGCAAGGTGGCTGTCGGCGCCTTCAGGATCAGCTGCGATCCTGTCGACGAGACGCCGGAACTTCTCCCGATCTGCGGCTGGCATGTAGTCGCGGAACCGCACAACCTGCTCGGTGAACTGCACGCGTCTCTTCATCGAGGCAGGATTATATGGACACGGCGAAGTGCCCTGCCGGGAATATCGGCCGGGGCCGACTCGCCTACAGGTAGCTCAGGCGGCGATCTCCAACTGAGCGCGTTTTGTCTGTACTTCGATGAGCGCCTTCTCAAGTACGCCGACACTTGGACTAGGCGTCGCGCCATGCGTCGGTGGCACAACCGACCTCGAAGTGCCACCACCCGTCCTCCCGGCCACGGACCAGCAACGCCTTGATCCGACCAAGGTCTGCATCGGAGGGCACGGTGAAGGCGACCAAGGGAAGCTCCTCGCTGAAAACCTCACCGCCCAGCCCAAATGGAGACAACCGCTCGTGCACAGCCTGAGCGCTTCGCCCCAGCGGACCGGAGGGAACAGGCAGGACCCGGATGGTGCAGTTACCCGATGCCTCCACTCGCTCCTTCGCCCAGTGGAGGCCGTCGGCGTCCGTCACGAACCGCACGATTTCACCCTCGGCTACCCCGTCCTGCAAGAAGGGGACGTTCTCCACGCGGGCGGTATCACTGCTCAGCTGCGTGGCCCACAGTCCCTCAGTGTCATAGGGAAGCCAGCCTTCACGCGGCACCAACCGGTACCACACCTTGATCCGGTCGCTCTCGGCGGCGACGGACTCGGACGGAGTCAAAGAGGTCACGGCCCAAATGATCGCGCACCCACCTTCCCTTCCCGCATCGAACGCCGGTGCGTCTGCCCTTAGGTTCTGTCCGGCGGATCATGGCGTCGTAGGCTCCAGCCATGCACTGCACCCTGACGGAGCACGCCCGGTGTCTCTACGGAGACGAGTACCGACCCACGCCGGAGTGCGGCCTCGAACACCAGGAGCACTACTTCGTCGAGGAGTTGACGTTCGCTGACGCGGATTCCGTCCTTGCCATGCTGCGCGAGCTCTGCCCACACGTGGCTGATGGCCGACTACCGGTATGGGTTCGGAACCTGGCCTATCAGCTGGTGCTCTTGCAACGGCCGGACGAGCCGGCGCTGATGCGAGAGGCTGCCGAGAACTTGTGGATGCACGGCCCGGACTGGGACGACATCGCAGCCGACCTGGCGAAGCGGGCCGCCGCCCTGGAGGCGGGCTGATCATGGCCTGAGCCACAGACGGATCGAGGCCACGGTGACGGTGCCGCTGAAGACGTAGGCGCGCTCGTCCTACCGCGTTGCCATGGCCCGGGAATGCTTGCGGTTCCGGACCGTGGGGCGGGGCGATCCGGAAAGCGGTGGCGGCGTTGTTGACGAGCAGGTGGACGCGTTGGTTCGCGAGTACGTCGGCGACCTGCTGTCGGCCGACGGCGGTCGCGAGGTCCGCTGCCAAGTGTTCCTGGTCCGGGCCGAGTTCGTCTTGCCTCGGCCGGTCGCCCTCCTCTGCGGCCTTGCGTCGGCCATGACCGTAGTCCTCCTGCTCGATGGGTGTGCGCGGTGCAGTTCACTGCGCAGCAGGCCTGGTCGCGGGCTGGAGCCTGAACGAGAAGGCCTCCATCAGGCGCTTGCGCTGGGTCTTCTGGACGGCGGCGATCTGCCAGCGGCCGTCCTCCCCACGGACGACGGTGTACGTCGCGAGTTTGCCGAGCCTCGTCGGCCGGCCCTTGTGCACGTCGCCGCGGGTGATGACAACGGCGGTGTCACGGCCGTAGAAGCGGATGTCGATGATCTCGACGGTCAGCCGGGTTCCCTTCAGGAAGCTGTCGAACAGGGCTTGGTGGGCGCGGCCGATGTCCTGGCCGCCGTGGTACACCGTGCCGGCGAAGGTCACATCGGTGGCGTCCGCGGTGAACTGTTCGCCGTAGGCGGTTCCGTCGCCGCGGTTCCAGGCGGCGCAGCTTTGATCGAGGAGCGCACGGATCGCGCTGAGGTCGGGGCCGCGCCCGTGGTCCGCGGGGGTGTTCGTGGTCACTTCTCGGCCTCCGGCTTGGTCTCGGGGGAGTACAGGAACGAGATCCGCTCCATGACGCGCTGGCGCTGGGTGTTGTGGAAAGCGGCGATGCGCCACTGGTGGTCGGCCTGGCGGATCAGTGTGTAGGTCTGGGTCTTGGTCAGGTCGGCCGGCTTCTTGCGTGCGCCGGTGTAGGTGTCGCCGCGACTGGTGACCACGGCGGTGTCGGGGCCGTAGAAGCGGATGCCGAGGAACGAGTCGGCGAGCTTGGTGTCCTTGAGGAACCCGCCGAACAGGGCGCGGTGGCCCTCCGTGATGTCGCGCCGTCCCTGGTAGTGGGTGCCGACGTAGCTGGTGTACGTGGCGTCCGGGGTGAAGTGCTCGCCGTACGCGGTTGCGTCGCCCTTGGCCCATGAGTCGGTCAGCGAGCGCAGCGTGCCGCAGACGGCCCGGTGGTCCTCGGCGGTCGGTGTCCCGGCCGCCGTGGCGGTGACGACGGGTGTGAGTGCGGTGCAGTCGCTCACCCCGAGGTTCTGCACGTCGGCCGTGGCGTCGAGCCACAGGTATCCGGCGCCGGCGGCCGCGACCAGTGTCAGTGCGGTGGCGCCCAGGACGATCTTGACGCGGCGGCGGCGGCGGCGAGGCGTGCGGGACGGGGCCGGTTCGGCGGTCGGATCGGCCGGCATGGTGCTGATGGCAGTCACGGTTCCCCCTTCGTGATAACTTCTCCGGAGAAGTTACTTCTTTAAAGAAGTCTCTTCCTTGAGGAAGAGATTAGGAAGTGGAGGGGCCCGTGTCAACACCAGCCATGCGACCCGACGCGAGCCAGATCTACCGCCAGTACCTGAGCGCGGTGATGCTGCACGGCCACGCGAGCGCGAGAGCCTGTGACCTCGGCGCCACCGACCTGTACGCGCTGAACATCCTGCAGCTGGAGGGGGCGATGACCCCCGGTGAACTAGGCGCTCGCACCGGCCTGACAACCGGGCCGACCACCCGCCTGATCGACCGACTGGAGCGGGCGGGCTACGTCCGCCGAGCGCCCGATCCAGACGACCGGCGCAAGGTCATCGTCGAGCCGGTCGGCCGGCCTGCCGCCCTCGACGACGTTATGGCCCCGGCTCGGCAGAAGATCGGCGAGATCCTCGGCGGGTACTCGCCCGAGCAACTCGACGCCCTTTTCGACTACTTCGCCCGCGCCGCCCAGGCATACCGGGAAGCGGCCGAGCAACTGCGCGCCAACGGCACCGCGGACAGCTGAACCCCCGCGCCCTGGGTGGTGCGGTCGATCTGCCCGGCCCCCGGAGTCGTACTCGACGGCGATGGCACGCGGTGAACTCGCCCTCCGCGTAGGCGCGACGGCACGGGTCTCCTGCCGTCCCCAGTGGCCCGATCACGCAGCCTGGGGCCGGGTGTTCGGTCCAGATTCGGCCCGCCGGTCAGATGAGTGTCCGACGAGTCCGTCGCCCTACGGCTTCGACGGTACGACCGGCGCGGGCAGGTCCAAGGCGCGGGCGAGCGCGACGGTGAGTGAGGTGGCGTGATTGGGCAGGTGCTGTGCGGCCCAATCAGCAGCCAGTCCGAGGAAGTCGGCCAGGTCGCGCTCCGCGCCGGCGAGCAGGTGGCGCAGTTCGGCGGCGGGCAGCTCGATCACCGGGCTGTCGTCCCGCTCGGCGTCGACGGTCAATCGGACCGAGTCGCCGAGGCGCTCGGCGAGCGGGGTGGGGTCATGGCCGAAGTAGCCTCCGCCGTCGCCGTCGAGGACCTCAAGCCAGTCGTGCCGCTCCTCCAGGCCGTTGCAACAGCCGGGCAGCAAGGTGATGCCGGTGGCGGTGTCGGTAACCCGCAGGCCTCCGGGTGAGAGGACGTCGTCCATGGTGAGCAGTCCGTGCAGGAAAGCCCCGAGCGGATCGGCGGGCCGCGGCGGGCTGTCGTCCTCGGGATCGACGTTGTTGTAGTCGGCGATGCGCATGACCGCCGTGCCCACCTCGGCCGGACTGAGCGCGCCACTGAGCGGCAGGAAGCCGTACGCCTCGAACTCGGCCACGGGCCAGAGGGCGAAGCCGTCGGGGCGGTAGATCTCCAGGACAGGCTGCACAACGATCACCTGGCGAGTCTGCCGTATGCCTCAGCCGCACGGCCCTCCAATTACCGTGCACGGAGGGGCAAAACCTCAGGCCGCTGTCCTGCGACGCCTGAGCGGCAGACGCCTCACGTGGCTAACCCGTCAGGGTGCTGGGACGAGACCTCCGAACACAGCTCGGTCAAAAAGCCGGTGGTGCCACTCGTTGGCGTTCTCAACCGGCTGGGTCGTCAGCACCGGGTTCGGGCCCGTCTCTATGAGGTGCATCAAAGTCCAGGCGACGCCGAAGCAGTCGTCGGGACCGAAGCAGTCGACCAGCGCCCTCGCCTCCTCGGCCGTCACCGGTTTGGAGATCGCGTGCAGCTGCGCCACACGCCTGTCGATCTCCTCTTCACTGGCGTCCCAGTCGGGGAGCGGCCCGTCCTCGACGAAGGCTTGAACTTCAAGTCTCATCCTCGAATGATCGGCGGCTGTGGCTTGCCTGGGCAAGGTGGGTGGCGGCGGCGTGGGCGCCGGGCGGATGAGGCCATAACGTCTTTGGGGTGAGCAGCTTCAATACGCACTTGAGACGGGTCTACGACGAAAGCCTCCCGACCCGCGGTCGACATACGAATTTGCGGTCGTGCCTCGTTCACTTCGCGCCTTACGGCTTCCGGGCCACGTATCACCACCTCTGCCTCAGCGCGGGGATCCCCAAGGATCTGGAGAAGGATCCGAGCTCACTCATACGCGCGGTCGAGGAGTTGCACGACGCCCGGCAGCTCTGGCTCGCTGACGAGCGTGCCTATGCCGACAGGCGCCGAGCAGACAAAGCGCGTGGCTGTCGGCAGGTGAAGCCTGACGAGTCATGGCGCGGCTGGCAGCGGGGTTGGGGGAACATTGCCTACTGTCCTGATCCGACTATCCATCCCGACGAGCCGTTGCGAGTGGTGGTCGAGCGGGTGCTCCGCTCGTCGGTCCCGCCCGATGAAGCTCCTCTGGCCTGCCGAGCGTGCGGAAACCGGGGCGAAATTGGCGTCTGGTACGACGGCGCCTTCTGGATCCATCGGCTCTGCGGGAATTGCGGAGTCAGCCTGGCGGTGCAGCGGGCGGGCGATCGCGACCCGCTGTTGGCGGCCGACCGCGACCGAGAGTGGAAAGAGATCTGGAGGCAGGGCAACGAGTCACCTCGCAGTTATCCGAGTTGAGCTCCGGCACGAGGATCGGCTCGCAGTGGGTGACAACCTGCGCCCGGAGGAGCGCGAAGGACGCGCGACCGTGCAAGACGGGCAGAGCCGTTCCTGGCCGCATGGCAGGTGGCCGCCTCTGCGCTCCTCCCGCCCCTGTCCCTTCGCTGAGGGCGGCAGCGCGGAATGCCTGGGCACTCTTCTACTTGAGCAGCTCCTGCCGCACGGCGGCGACGAAGTGTGACCAGGCGTCGCACCCGAGACCGAGCCGCGGGCCGTACGGAACCTTGGAGTCCCGCACCGCGACGTCCACGGCGGACGCGGCGACCTCGACGCACTCGCCACCAGTGCCGTTGCTGTAACTGCTCTTGGTCCATGTGAGGTCTGAGGGCCGGGTCATCGGGAGTGTTCCTCCAGCGTCTTCCGGATCAGTGCGGCCGATCTCAGGGGGCTCAACGCCAGAGCCCGAAGGTGATCGAACGCCTTCGTGTAGAGGTGCACGTCCGTGGGCTCTTCGAGGTAGACCGAGTCGGTCAGCCCTTCTCGATAGACCACGTCGGGGTCCTCCTGTTCGGGGAAGCCGAGGATCATGTAGGTCCCTGTTACCGGATACGCGCCGGCGTCGAAGGGGAGTACCTGAACGGTCACATTCCTCAACCTCGCCGCTTTCAGCATACGTTCGAGCTGTGCGGCCATCACCTGGCGGCTGCCGATCAGATGCATGAGCGCACTCTGGTGGATCACCGTCCAAAGATCCGGTGGGCTCGCTTTGACCAGTAGCTCCTGCCGCCTCATGCGTACGTCGACCAGGCGTTGGATCTCCTCATCGGTCTGTTCCGCGGACACTCGGCACAGTTCGGTTGCGTACTCGGGAGTCTGCAGCAGCCCCGGGATGAACTCCCCTTGGTAGCTACGGAGAGTTGAAGCCGCCTGTTCCAGGCCCACGTATACGGAGAACCAAACGGGGACGGCATCTCCCTGAGCGTGCCACCACCCTTTCGTCTTCGACTCCTTGGCCAAGAACTTGAGGAGCTCGCGGAGTTCGTCCGAGGTCCCGTAGAAACGACACAGAGCATCCACATCGGACGGCTGGACGCGCCCCTGTCCGGTCTCCATGCGGTTGACCTTGGAGCTGCTCCAGTCCAGCTCCTGGCCCACGTGAACGCAGGTGAAGCCGTGGTCCTCGCGGAGCTTCCTGAGCTCGATCGCCAACCGACGGCGGCGAGCGGTGGGAGAGCCTGCCATGCCAACTCCTTGTGCTGTAGCGGATGTTCCATCCCATCGGAAGTACCGCGAAAGGCCAATCACCCGATGGAGGGAATCCCTTCGTGCACGTTGCACGAAGGGAATCGCATTGGGAACCTCTTACTGGGAGTGACTACTGGTCACGCAGTGCACGAGGAATCGTCAGGGAGGCGGATCGACATGATCTATGGCCAGGATTGCGTCAAGCGGAAGCCCTGGGAGATTGCGTTCGCGGCCGATCCGGCCGAACTGTCAGGTTTACGAAGGGTGTTGAGACTGCATCTGACCCTGTGGGGTCTGCCGGACCTGGTCGAGGCGGCTCAGATCTGCGTCACCGAACTGGCGTCGAACGTCATCAAGCACGTGGGAGCCGGCACGCCGACCAGGCTGGCCGTTTCGATGAGCGGTACGTACCTCCGCATCGAACTGCACGACCCGGACACGCGCGCGCTGCCCACCTTGCTCAGCGCGGGGGACGAGGCCGAGTCGGGCCGTGGCATGACGCTCGTCGACTCGGTCACCGACCGGTGGGGAGTCGTCCTCCGGGCAGACTCCAAGTTCGTCTGGTGCGAGTTGGCCACGAAGCTGACCGGCCCGAACGGGCACACCGACAGTCCCCGAGTGTCGCATGCCGAGGAGTACCTCACGCTCTACGGCACGGCCCGCAATCCGCGGCGGTCAGGATCGGGTCGCCTGAGCGTGGCCGTGGCAGAGGAGGCGGCGATCGACCTGATCGCCGACCTCCTCCACTGGCTCCGGGCTCATGGGTGCGACCCGGATGAGGCGCTGGATCGGGCTCAGGTGCACTTTGAGGCGGAGGAGCTGAGCATCACCGATCCGTGACCCAGATACTCCGGTCAGGTGCGCAGGTAGGAGTGGATCGCCGAGGCGATGGCTGTGCCGAGTGGGATCGGTACCGCGTTGCCGATCTGTCGGGCGATGTCCGTCTTCGAGCCGCACCAGCGGAAGTCGAGGGGGAAGCCCTGTATGCGGGCGGCCTCGTAATGGGTGATCGGACGAGCGGCGGTCGGGTGGAGGTACCGGCCCTTCTCGGGCTTGAAGAATTCGGTTCGGATGGTTACAGAGGGCTCGCCCAGGCGAAGTCGGCCCATAACGTCCCCCGTCCCGGTGTTGTGATTGTCCCAGCTATCGGTCGAGAGATATTTGACCGGTGTCCTCACGCCAGGAGGATTCGGGTTGTCGAAGATCCGGATTTCGCCGTCCTCGTTCACCGTGTACCACTTGCCGTGCAGGTCCTTGCGGTTTCCACCCCGAGGGATGGCTCGGTAGCGGGCCCTTGAGAGTGGCTCCGGATTGCGGCCGAAGTGGAGGTCGCTGGTCGTGAAAATACCGGGGAGGACGGTGTCCACCTCAGGGATGTAGTCCTTGCCGTCCGGAAGTTCGGTGCCTCGGACCACGAGTCGGGACGATTCGTTGAACACGCTGTCGACTGCTCGCCAGTACGAGGGGCCCACGTCGACGCCGTCGAGCGGTTGGGTCGAGACGCCGATGCTGTGCTTCGGGCGTCGCACGTGCGTCGTGGCGGGGTACATCATCGCGCGACCGTTGTCGACATCACGGTGCACACCGATGACGATGGCTCGCCGACGTGCTTGGACTGCACCGTAGTCGGCGGCGTTGAGGAGATAGCGCTTGTACTTCTTCTCCTCGGTGTCGGTCGCTTCATGGCCGGGAGGGTCGACGAGCCGGTATTCGGCCAGAAGGCCGCCCTCTTCCACTTCACTGAGCAAGTTGCGGAACTCGTCCGACTTGAGAAAGCGATCGACGTTCTCGATGACGAAGACTTTGGGGCGAATTTTGGCGACGATGCGAACGTATTCCTCCCACAGGCGGTTACGTTCGGCTCCCTTTTTATGACGGTTCAAGGCTGAGAAGCCCTGACAGGGTGGTCCCCCGACCACGACGTCCGCATTGAGGGCGTCCTCCGCCGGTTTCCAGTCCTCAATGTCCTCGAGGTGGACGCGGGCGGCAGGGAGAGCGTCGTCCGTTCGGCCGCTTCCGAAGTTCACGGCGTACGTGGCAGCTGCGGCGGGGTCGTGCTCGACCGCCGCGACGCTGTGGAAGACGGGTCCGTCGTCCTCCGCCCCCTCCGGGCGGAACTCGTGAAACCCCTGAGTGAAGCCACCGCAGCCGGAGAAAAGATCCAGGACTTTGATGGGCTCGGGGGCGAGGGGGCGGGGCGTGCGCATGAGGGGATCTTAGCTGCGCAGGGCGGCGGCGATCGCCCGTCCGACAGCGGTCGCGAGAGGCGGCGGCATCGCATGGCCGATCTGGCGATACCTGGACGTCTTGCCACCGAAGAGGCGCCACTCCGGCGGAATCGCCTGGATCAGCGCGGCCTGGTCGACGGTGAGCTTGGGTTGGACGTCCACGGGGAAGTCCGCGCCGGGAGGTTCGTCGCCAAGGCTGTTGCCGTTCACGCCTAGTGAGGCCCACGCCTTCTTGGTGCCCGTGGGACCGAGGTCGGCACCGCCCCGCCGGTCGGAGCCGCCGACGAGTGCGGGAGCGAGGCGGTCGGCGCCCTTGACCCAGCGCTCTGCGCCGGGCCATCCATATGCGGACATGGAAGGGCCGAGGACCTGGCCGACGGTCGGGGGTGGCAGTTCGTCCGGCTCGGGCCAGGAGAAGCGGAAGAAGTACGAGTCCTGCAGGGCGACCAGGAAGCCGCTGCTTCGGTTCTGCGGCACGCCGAAGTCCGCGGCATTGAGCACTCGCCAACTCCAGCGGTAACCCTCGCTCTTGAGCTCGGTTTCGATCCATGAGCGGTCGTCCTCGAAGCTCGGGCTCTCGACCAGGTCCGGGACGTTCTCCAAGAGCACGGCTTTCGGACGGAGCTCGCGTACCAGCCCGATCGCAGCCCGGAGAACGCCGCGCTCTTCCGTGTCCTCGGCACGACCGACAGTTGCTGAGGACTTCACGCGAGGGAGTCCGCCGCTGAGGAGATCGATGCCAAGCGTGTCCGGCCGCATACCGGGGTGGAATTGCGAGACGTCCATGCAGACCACGTCCCAATCAGGTCGGTTGAGGTCGATCGTGAAGCAGGCATCGGCCTTGCTGTCGATGAGCAGTACTGGGTCGAAACCGGCGCTCTCGAGTCCAAGCGCCTGTGCTCCCGCACCGGCACAGATCTCCAACGACCTGAACCGACGGGAATCGACCGACGCCGCCGGAGCAGTCTGGGGAATCGGTGACTTCTCCCTCGGCGAGTCGGCTGCGGACCATTCACTGGCAACGCTGCTTCGCGCCGTGTCCTGCCCGGTCCGCGAAGTCTCGTCCGTAGAAGGCTGGGAGGTGAGGCGTTGGGCGTCGACAGATTCATGGGCAACCGCCCGGAGCTCGTGGTCCAACGCGTGCTCTTCGATCCCGTCGAAGAGCACGAACGGGGCGAGCCGCAGCAGCCGCTTGAGGAAGTCGCGCAGGGTCTCGCGTTCGTTCAAGCCGGTCAGATCGAGGTCTTTCCAGACGCGGAGGATGGCCCGGACCATGTGCGGACTTCCGCCGAGCGCGGCTCGGCGTGCGTAGATCTGGTCGAACGCGGCCTCGCCGAGGATCTTGAGGGCCCCGTACGGTTCCGAGTCGTCGGAGGAGCGCACGAGCTGGGCACGCCACCACAACCGGCCGAAGACGTGCCGGGTGAGGTCCGTACCGAGGACACGGTCTCTGGGCGGCTGGGGATAGCGCCAGAAGGCCACATCCGGGAGCAGAACCAGCGCGAGGAAGGCCCAGGCGTCACGTGACGCAGCCTCGGCCGGCACCATGCCCATCTCGGCGTGCAGCAGAGCGGCAAGCCGGAGGTCGAAGTCGGCGTTGCGGGCACGGTCGGAGTCGTCGGGGAAACCGGCACGCCTGGCCAGGTCGACGACGTCTGTACGCAGTTCCTGAAGCCGAGCGGCGGAGACCCGGTCACCACCGGTCGCCACATACACCGCCGACTCGTGAGAAACGACCACTCGTCCGGCCAGCTCGGTGATCGTCAGGTGTCGGTACTCCTCGAAGAGCGGTCTGGCCTGTTCGGCGAGCAACCGGGGGTAGAGGAAGCTCATCATGACACCTCGAAGATCTTGACCGCCGCCTGCAGATCCGAGGCGAACAGGGCGGGTGACTGTCGTCGACGCAGACGGATGTCAGTGATCGACTGTCCCGGGAAGAGCTGGTCGAACAGACTCAGCAGGGTGGCGCCCAGCGATCCGTCGGGGAAGTCTGCGTCCTCCGCGAAGTCGTCGTTGTTGAGTGCGTGCTCGAGCATGATCCGGGCGGCGTCCGCGTACACCGCGGAGAGCACGATCCGATCCACCTGTCGGGGCTTGCCGGCGTTCTCGAACGCGGTCGCGGTGACGCTGTTCCGCTCATTGACGAGCAGAAGCAGGGACCCCATGGTGGCGCTCTCCAAGCCCCCGCTGATCTGCAGGTGCCAGGCTGCGTCATCGGGAAACGACGTTCGGGCGAAGTCGATCACGGCCATGGGGAACTGCGGCGCGTCGCCCTGGAGGCGCAGCGACTCCTGATCACTCCACAGCACGGAGCCCGCCCGGCGGGGGGAGGAGGGGCGGGCGTCATTCCGGCGCTCGGCAAGGACGAGTGCCGTGTCCAGGAGGAGCAGGCCGCCCAGATCGGCACCCCGAAGCCGGAAATCCAGCTCCACTGTGCTCGTGCCACTTTCGGTCAATCGCACGTGTTGAGCGGGCCCGCTGAGGTTGGACCCGGTGGCCGTCCACACGGCCGAGAGCATCAGCGCCGCGTCGGTCGGAAGACCCGACTGCGAACGTGCCCGATCCAGGTCGACACGGACAGTCCTGCGCAGGTGCAGGTCCATCTGGTAGTCCCAGTCCGGCAGCGACTCGGGCATCTCGACATCGCCGTCCTCGGTCACCAGCAACCACGCCTCGGCGGCCATGACGGTCTCGGCCGGGATGCGATAGGGAAGAACGCGCCGGGTCATGGAGTCTTCACCGCCTCGACCTTGATGCCGATCTCGGTCATGGTGTCCGGGGCCGGTCGCACGAGGGCGCGCCAGACGGACTCGCTGCCCTCGATCACGTACGTCTCGGAGGCATGCAGGCGACCGTCATCGTCCTCCCAACCCAGGAGCACGGGCATGCTCGCCCCGATGGGCGGATCCGTCTCGCGTCCGCCTGTTCCGGGGAGTGTGACGGCAAGGTCGATGTGGACCCGCTGCGGCCCGGGCACGGGCAGCCGGAACTCCTGGACGAGCACAGAGGTGTCGCCGCGATCGTCGTAGTAGGGGTCGCCGACGTACTGCACTCTCGGACGTCGGCGCGGCATGCTTGTTCCATCGCTCCCCGGTGCTTCGGTGAACGACTGCCCATCGACGCCGAAACCGCCGGGACCGGCCGATCCGTCCGCTGTTGGCAGTCCCGCACCGGACGGTGCCGTCTTCGGGACGGGACGTCCCGGAGACGAACGGGTAGCGCTCTCCTCCGAGTCGTCCGGCTTCGACGAGCGGGTGACAGTGCTGCCCGGCTTGGAGTAGGAAGTGGCCCCGCCGATCCCCCAGGCGCCGCCCACCAACCCGGAGAAGAGGGAACTGGCTGCGCCCAGTGCGACATTGCTTGCTCCGGGACGCGCTATACCGCCGAGGGAGAGGAGCTGAGCCTGAGCCTCTGCGATGCGCGTGAACGTCGTCTGCACGAAGGTGCTCTCGGGCCTGTCGAGCGACTGCGGGTGCCAGGCATCGTGCGTGGGTGGTTCGGCCTTCGCGTAGATCTCGTCCATGTCTTCGTCGGCCCGGAAGACGCCGGCGTAGCCCTGGTTCACGCTGGGGGGTTTCGGCCCGGGCTGGTACGTGACGACGAGCTCCGCGGGCCGCATCAGACAGACGTGATGGACGAGATCCTCGATGTCGAGCATGCGGGACGCACGGGTCGGCTCCAGCGGAGGCATGATCCGTTTCACCAGACCGAGACGCCCCAGATACCGCTTGGGCCTCAAGCAATGCAGATCGCTTCCGTCCGGGCCGATCATCGTCTCGTAGGCGGCGACGAACATGTTGAGCGGGCGGACCTCCCGCGGATCCGGCACAGAGTGTGGGACGCCGTCGCATTTGACGGAAAAACTCATGGCAGGTGGCTTCTCGCCGGTCGAGATCATCTTTGGCCAGAGGTGCCAAGTGATGGTCTCGGCCAGGTAGTTGGCCGCCTCGGACGGCTCCAGCTCGTCCAGGTTCGGATCGATGACAACGACGGTTGTCCCGGTCTCGTCAGGGCCGAAGGGTTTGAGGCCCAAACGCTGAGCTGTGGCCTCCGCCTCCCGGCCGACCAGGGGTTCGACGACGTCTCCCGAGGTGTTGCCCCACCAGTGTCGACCGGTGTAGCGACGATTTCCGGCGGGCTCTGCGGCCACGTAACTCTTCCAGAGAGTGCAGCCGATGAGTCGGGTCTCGTGGCCTCCCTGTGCGGTACGGCATCGGGAGTGCACGAGGACGGTGCCGGACTTGGACAGCAGGTAGAAGATGCCCTTGCCGAAGCCGTAGGTACCACCGCCCAGCGCGGTGTCGCGCGGCTCGCCGATGTTGCGGATGAAGGAGACGAAATCGCGGTCGGGGCCAACCGCGTCGTCGGCGCGGGTGGGTCCTCCGAGCCCTCGGGTGCCCCGGTCCGAGACGGACAGGACCCGGATCGAGCCGCGTCTGAAGGTCTCGCGCAGCGGGAAGTTGTCCGCCCCGGTGGGGGCTCCGTCGAGAAGGATCTCTCGCCACATGCCGGCGTGGGCCGGGCCGACCGTCCACATGTCGATGCGGTAGTCGACCGGATTCGAGGACGGCACGAGACGGGCGTCCCAGCTGTTCTGGGCGGACTCGCGTACCAGGATGGTGAGCAGGTCGAGTTCGGGGCGTCCGAGCTGGTTGCGGATGCCCTCTGCGGCGCTTGCGCCTTCCGGAGGGTACGGCTGGGAGAACCAGCGGGGCTCCGTCACACGGACTCCTGGATCATGCTGTCGATCGCTTGGGACACCTGGTCATGCGTGAGAGGGGCAGGGGCCTCACCGGACAGGTCGATGGTGTACTCGACGTCCAGTACCGACACCGGTACACCGGCCGCGCTGAGTTCCCGGCCTGTGAGACCGGGGAATCCGGGGCCGACTTGATACCACCTCTCCTCGCTGACCACGAAGCGCACATCGTGGTAGAGGTCGGCGTCGGACGGGCGGTATCCGGCTTCTGCAAGCAGATCGAGTAGCGCACCCTCGTCGTCGCACAGACGAAGTGCCTCGCCCACCGCCTCCACGAAAGCGGTGCCTGCACCGCTCACGGCTGTGCGGTGCAGGCGGAACCAGGCCAGGCACAGCGTCCCGCCCTCCGGCACTTCGAGCTGGTCAAGCCCGTGGATCCGCGGCCTTCGTCCTTCGGTTGCAGTGCTCGACTTCACCTCGACTGCGGTGGTCGCGGCAGAGAAGTCGTGGCGGTGCCCCTCGGGGCCGCGCCAGAGCCGGTGTGCGCTCGGGTCCTTCTCGAGAAGACGGTTGAGTACGGTCAACTCGCCGAAGAGCCCTGCAAGTTGCTCGGGCCCCAGCGGCCTTCCCTGCGCTCGGAAGAGGGCTTTCCATCGGTCGAGAACACGGTAGAGCGCCTTGACGGGGTTCTCGGGCAGCTCTTCGGCCGCGCCCAGCACGTCCACGCACAGCTCAGTGAACAGATCGTTGAGGTCGCTGCGCAGGCAGGTGAGGTCGGCGTACGTCTGGTAGGTCTCCTCGTCCTCCAGCGCCCGCTTGCGCAACTGGAGTACGGGTCCGTCCAGGCCGGGACGGATCTTACGGTGCGCGTGGATCGGCACCAGAAGATGGTGATGCCCGTCGTGGTCGACGGCCACGGCCATCGGCCCGCTCCCGGTGACAACAGTCAGCTCGGCGACCCGTAGGCGATGCTCCCCGCTGGTCTGCTCGGCTTCCAGCGCTGCCCACTGCTCCTCGACGAGGCTCCGGAGCTCGTCGTCGTTCATGCGTCCTCGCTGTCGAGGAGGCTGAAGTCCTCATCCTCGATGCGGACGTTGGACAGGTCAGCAGAGATGTAGCTCTCCACTGTGGAGTCCATATCCCGAGGCTTGGGGAAGACCAGGCCGACGCCGATGACGTGATCCTCGGCGTTCAAGGGATCACGCAGATTCTTCGACTTCTTCGCCCGGCTCGGCTCGGACACCTTGTCGATCGGGTAAAGGACCAGCAAGCCGGTGTCCGGAAGCTCGACGCGACGCCTGTCCACGATGTCATCCTCGGTCAGCTTTGACGTGTCGCCGGTCAGGTCCACGGCGGCGTCGCGACGGCTCATTAGAGTTTTGATGTCGGCGAAGTCCGGGGTCGGGTTGCCGGTCACACGGGCACGTACATTGCGTCCGACGTTCACCCCGGGGGCAAAAGAGAAGCCTTCCTTGGCCTTGGGATTGCCGACGATCGCGACGTTCCACCTGCGCAGCGATCCTGCCGCGGCGATGCGCTTCCGTATGTACGCGATGATCAGATCCGCATCGCTCTCCGGAGACTTCTCGTGGAATTTGTACCTCGACAGGAAGTCGGTCACGACATCGTGCGGAACATCCCGGAAGATGAATCGCCCTTCCGCGGAGCGATCCGACACCCTGACGGCGCTCGCGATCGACGCTTCGACCAACGTGTGTGCGGCGTCGATGTTGCCGCGCAACCAGTCGGCATTGGTGTGGAAGTAGTGGGTCTGGATTCGCTGGCCGCCATAGGCCGAGGCCGCAGTGACGGCGTCACGCATCTTGGCAGCTGCGGTCACCCGCAGGGCCGGGTGTGTGCGCAGACGGACGGCGAAGGTGAGTGGAGTCTCGTCCTCTGTCATGTAGATGTCGATGTCTCGACGCATTTCGGTCTCGACCGTGGCCAGGTGCCGGAACCATTCGGCCAGCTCGTCGGTCATCCAGATCCGAGGCAGGTCGGCGTAGCCGTTTCGGAATCCGAACCAACGGCCCATCTGCAGCAGGGTGTCGTAGGCCGAAACGGAGCGGACGAAGTAGCTGACCGACAGGCCCTCGAGCGTCAGCCCCCG
The DNA here is from genome assembly GCF_026339995.1 of Streptomyces sp. NBC_01481. GTDB lineage: Bacteria > Actinomycetota > Actinomycetes > Streptomycetales > Streptomycetaceae > Streptomyces. The sequence goes on from NZ_JAPEPT010000001.1 coordinate 487,161, forward strand.
CGAGAGGGTGTTGCCGCCCACAGCGATTGCCACGACCGGACCGTTCTCGTAGTCGAGACGGTCCTCACTGCTGGAGTTGTCCATGATGACGCGACAGCTGTCGAGGACTCCCGGTAGTTCGGGGACCAACTCCTCGAACGAAACGTTGGTCTCACCGAAGTCCTCTGCCGGGACACGGCCGGTCTCCTGCTCCCACAAAACACGGAGGCGAGAGAGGAAACCGGCGTCCGTCAGGGACTGCACGGACTGGTCGCGCAGACGCTTCAGGGGCCTCTCGAAGCTGTTGTGCACGGCGGTGTTGACGCTGGTGTGGATCAGCATCGTGTTGTGCGGGTTGCCGGTACCCCGTACGCGCCGGGCGGCGGTGACCATCCAGAAGTATTCGACTGCCTTGCGAAGGGTCTCCGTGATGACAGGTTCGAAGCCTTCGACATCGGCCCTGGTCTCGGGACGTACACATGGCATGTCGCCCTCGGGCACCGACCGGATCATGTCGTATCCGTCGTCGATCTGCTCCGGGTCTTCACCGTCGAGGGCGTAGCGACCGAAGAGGACCTCGGTGCCGAAATGCCCTGTGGGCTTGGGCAGGTTGACGACGAAGTCCTTGGGATACAGGTCTTCGGCGCCAGGGTCGATCAGCAAGTTCGCGAATGGCGAGGCCGTGTACCCGACGTAGGCGCTTCGCGGCAGGCAGCCCATGATGCTCAGGATCAACGGATTGATCGATTTCGTCGCCACAGTGGCTTGGTCGGCCTCGTCGTCGATGATCAGCGCGGGGCAGTCCTTGAGGTAGTCCGAGGCCTTCTCGAGCCAACGGACGAGCTTGCGCAGTACAGGCGCATTCTTCTTCACCACGCACAGCACATGCGTCTTATTGCTCTTGCCGAAGTACGAGGCTGGATTGTCCTGCGGAATGAAGTCCTTTTCGAGTCCGGTCAGTTGGGACCACATCGAAGGATTCGACTCCACGAGCTGCTGCACCAGCCGGGCCTGAGTCTGGCGGCGGAGGCCGTTGTGGATCCCGGCCAGGACAATGAACAGTTTGTAGCCGCGGTCGGCCGCCTTGGCCATGACCGAGGTGAAGTTGGTCGTCTTGCCGGACTGCACGTAGCCGACGACGAGGCCGCGGGTGGAGAACGCCTTCTCCTTCGGATGGTTGAGCAGCGAGACGACACGTGTTGAGGAATCGTCGAGCGCCCTGATCGCGGGCTCCTGGGGCCAGCCGTCCTTGCGAAGCAGGTCCACGATCGCGGGCCAACACTTGTCCTTGGGCTGCGGGCCTGTGTACCAGGTGTCGCGGTTGCCCAGAACCACCGCGTGCGGTTCCTCGAGCTCCTTGATGCGTATGGTCTGTTGCTCGTGCCGCTCTCGGATCCGCTGAACGATGTCCGGGCTGGTGCCGAACTGCTCCAGCCGCTTGACTGCCTCGGCAGGGGGAAACGCGTCCAAGAGCGCCTTGAACGTCTCGTACATCTCATCGAATTCTTCGGTCATGGAAGTCGACCGTCTCCCGCCCTCGCTCGCCCGAGCCGGTTTCCGCAGAGCCACGCCATCGCCCGGAATGCTCCGTGAACGACGCATGGAAGCTGGACCCGGCACACCCCTCATATGCAGTGCCTACACACTATTGGGTGACATGGGCGCTGGTTAGGGAAACAACGTCACCATCGGCTGTCACGCCGCGACAGGACCTGAGATTCATGGCGGAGAGGACCTGCGCCCGCCGATCCGACGCACAGCTCGGGACGGAACGAACGTTGCCAAGGCCTTCAGTCAGGCCCCACAGAGGGGCGCCGCTTGGACGCCACAGCGGCGGTGATCTGCCGCGCAACGTCCTCGACTGACTCGTGCTCCCAGAACCTGAGGACTGTCCAGTCCTCGGAGAGCAGGTGATCGGTTGTCTCGCGGTCGCGGGCCATGTTCTTGTCCAGCTTGGTGCGCCACCATTCGGCGTTGGCTTTCGGCTGGGTTGCGTGCTGGGGGCACCCGTGCCAGAAGCAGCCGTCCAGGAAGACGGCGACCTTGGCCGGCCCGAAGACGATGTCGATCGTGCGTCTGCGCATGCCGGGAACCGGAACGTTCACGCGATAGCGCAGCCCTGATGCGTGGAGAAGCTTGCGCACAGCGACTTCCGGGGCCGTGTCGCGCGATACCTGGCGGCTCATTCGGGCCGAGACGGCAGCGGAGGAAGGGATGGCATCGGGCGCCTGGGCATTGTGCCGGCGTGCGGCGTTCAGAAGCGCTGCTTCGTCTCCCCGTACCTTTCCTGGGCGAGCCATTGATCCCACCACCGTGGACCGAGCCATGTACGTCATTCTCGGCGCTGGGGCACAGGTTCGCACCCTGCCGATGGTGGCCGTGTCCGGCTCGGTGAGGAGATCCACCGCCGGGTGGGGTGGCTCAGCCCTGAACCGGACCCCCGTGACAATCCCGGTACACACGCCCCGACCCGCACCAGCACGCCGCCCCCCGCGCCGGAGGCCACGCCACCGCCCGGCCCCTGGCCGCCAGCGTGGTCGCGTACTGCGGGAGCAGGTCCGCGTTGGACGGGGAGGACTGTTCCGAGGCTGCGAAGGCCTCGTACGACGGGACCGTGCCCGTCACGATGCCCAGGTTCCCCGTGCCCGTGGCCGACAGGTCACGCAAGGACGCCTCAAGGTCCGTCAGGTGGGCCTCGTGGGTCGGGTATTCGCGTTCCAACTCGGGGTAGGCCGCGAGCAGTTCGTCCAGTTCGGGCTCCGGCCAGTGGAGGACCGCCACCGGGAAGGGGCGGGACAACTCCGAGCGGTAGGAGCCGAGTTCGGAGCGGAGGCGGGCGATTTCCGCCTGGAGTTCGGCCGGGTTGTCGGAGCCCAGGGCCCACAGGCGCTTCGGGTCGTGGAGTTCGTCCAGGGAGATGTCTCCCGGGTGGACCCGGTCCGCCAGGGCGTCGCGGTCGTCGTGGGGGAGGCCGAGGAGGCGGCGGACGCGGTGGCGGCCGGCGAGGAGGGACTGGGTGGCGTAGGGGACCTCGTCGTCGTCCGCGGGGAGCAGCAGGTCCAGGGCCGTGGTGAAGCAGTCGTGGGACGCCTCGAGCTCGTCGTGGGACTCCAGCGTCTCCGCGATGATCTCCCAGGGCGCCGCGTCCGCCGGGGCCGCCGTGCGGATGCCGTTGATCAGGGCGCGGGCCTCTGCCTCGTGGCCGTACTCCCACAGGTTCGCGGCCTGGAGGGCCTTGATCAGCAGGGTGTGTTCGGAGTCCGTCGCGAGGAGGCTGTCGTAGAGGGTGGAGGCGCGTTCGCGGTCGCCTGCCAGCTCAAGGTGGGCCGCGGCTTGGAGAAGCAGTTGCTCGTCGTCCTCGGGGTACTGCGCGGCGGTACGCAGCAGGCGCTCGGCTTCGGTGATGTGATCGGCAGGCGTGTCGGGGCGCATAGTGGACACCGTACTGCTGTACGGCGGTTCGGCGGGATGAAGCCCATACGAGAGGGCTGATGGGAACCGGCGTACGGATCTGGTGACTTCGGCGATCAGCACCTATCGTGCGCCCGTGCATGAGCGGATGGCGGTCGTCGTGCAGGGGCGCGGCTCGCGGAGGCGGGCCATGCTCGCCCGTGGGCTCTGGGCGGGTGCCGAGGTCGCCGTCACCCTCGGGGTCATCGTGCTCCTTCTCGTCGTACACCAGTTGTGGTGGACCAACCGGCAGGCCCGCGAAGGCGCCGAGCACAAGGTCCGGGCCCTGGAGCAGGAGTGGGGCAGCCCAGCAGGTGAGGAAAGCGAGAAAGGGGATATTTCGGGAGGGGATGGGGAGGTCCTTCCCGAAGCTGCGGCGTCGAGGGAGCCCGAAAGCCCCGACCCCGGTCCGTCCACCCGGCAGAGACCCCGCTGGGACCAGGCCTACGCCGTCCTCCGTATCCCCCGCCTCGGCGTCGTCGCCCCCGTCGCCCAGGGCATCGCCAAGCGGGGAGTCCTCGACAAGGGATACGTCGGGCACTACCCGGGGACCGCCCAGCCCGGCGAGGCCGGGAACTTCGCCGTCGCCGGGCATCGCAACACCCACGGCGAGCCCTTCCGTCACATCAACCGGCTCCGGGACGGTGACCAGGTCCAGGTCGAGACGCGCCAGGGGGTGTACCTCTACGTGGTCGACGCCTCGCTGGCGCAGACCTCCCCCCGCGACACGGGAGTCATCGCCCGCATCCCGCGCAGCATCGTGAAGCCCTCCGCCGGATACAGCGAGCCCGGCTACTACCTCACCCTCACCACCTGCACGCCCGAGTTCACCTCCACCTACCGGCTCGTCGTCTGGGGGAAGCTGAAGTCCGTGCGGCCCCGCCAGAGCTAGCAGCCGTCGTGTATAACGGCTGGAGGGTTCGAGGATCGATCCGAACGATCTGAGGGGAGGAGTGGGCATGGGACAGCGTCGGCTGCTGCAGTCGGTTCGGCCCGCCGCACTCCTGCTTTTCCTCCTCGTCGAAGTCCTCCTCATCGACGGCGGCAGCCTCTCCGCCGCGCTCGCGCTCGCCGCGACCGCCACCGCCGCCGCCGGTTCCGCGCTCGTCGTCTGCGCCGTCATCAGCGCGCGCTGTGCGCCCGTCGTGCCCCGCACCCGGGTCCGCACCGCCATCCGCGACCGCGAGCAGCGCACCGCCTTCCTGCCCCAGCGTGATCCCGACGCGAAGGGGCGGACCAGGCCCCGAGCGCCCGGCCGTGCCCTCCTGACGGCCGCGTAGGGAACCCACTCGTACACACCCTTTCGCGGGCGTCATGCCGACGTATGTCCTCATCCCGGCACGACGAGACCCTCGGAGGGCTCACCCATGTCCGTTTTCGCCAGCCTGGTCGCACAGCTCGCCGACCTGCTGCAGCCGTTTTTCCACGCGTCCGCCACCGCCGCCGCGATCATCCTGTTCACCGCGCTCGTACGGCTCGCCGTCCATCCCCTCTCGCGGGCGGCCGCCCGCGGGCAGAAGGCCAAGGCCAGGCTCTCGCCGCAGATCGCCGAGCTGCGCAAGAAGCACGCCAAGAACCCGGACCGTATGCAGAAGGCACTCCTGGAGCTGCACGCCGAGGAGAAGGTCTCGCCCCTCTCCGGCTGTCTGCCGAGCCTGCTGCAGCTGCCCGCCTTCTTTCTCATGTATCACCTGTTCTCCAGCGCGCGGATCGGCGGCGAGCCGAACGGCCTGCTCTCGCACACCCTCTTCGCCGCGCCCCTCGGTGACCGCTGGTCGGACGCCCTCGCGCACGGCGGGGTCTTCGGCGGGGCCGGGCTGGTGTACCTCGTGCTCTTCGCGATCGTCGCCGCCGTGGCGACGTACAACTACCGGCGTACGAAGCGGCAGATGGCGGCCGCGCCCCTCGCTGTTGACCAGCAGCTGCCCGGTATGGGGGCGATGAGCGCGATGACGAAGGTCATGCCGCTGCTCTCCTTCTTCACGCTGCTGACCGTGGCATGGGTGCCGCTGGCCGCCGCGCTCTACATCGTCACCAGCACGACCTGGACCGCTGTCGAGCGGGCGTTCCTCTACCGGGACATGCCTGTCGCCGGCGCGCTTGCTACTGCCGCGTAAGGGTCCAGGTTGTGAACGGGGTATTGCGGAGTGGTCGACCGTCTTGGAGGATCGGCCAATCCTCCGATCCTCCCGATGGCCGCTACCCATCGTCGGGGCTCGCACTCGACCAGGGGAGATTGACCATGAAGCTGCTGCGTGTCGGCACTGCGGGAGCCGAGCGACCGGCCCTGCTCGACCAGGACGGTACGACCCTGCGGGACCTGTCCGGCCTTGTCGCGGACATCGACGGTGAGCTGCTCGCCGACGCGTCCGCCCTCGCCCGGATACGGGCCGCGGCGGACGCGGGCGGGCTGCCCGCCCTTGAGGCCGACGGCCTTCGGACCGGTGCGCCGGTCGCCCGTATCGGCAAGGTCGTGTGCATCGGGCTGAACTACCACGACCACGCTGCCGAGACAGGCGCGGACGTCCCGGCCGAGCCGGTCGTCTTCTTCAAGGCCGCCGACACGGTGGTCGGGCCGAACGACACGGTGCTGGTGCCGCGCCGCAGCCGCAAGACCGACTGGGAGGTCGAGCTCGCGGTGATCATCGGCCGTACGGCGCGCTACATCGAGGACGCCGAGGACCCGCTGTCGTACGTCGCCGGGTACGCGGTCGCGCACGACGTCTCGGAACGCGAGTTCCAGATCGAGCGCGGCGGCACCTGGGACAAGGGCAAGAACTGCGAGACGTTCAACCCGCTGGGCCCCTGGCTCGTGACGGCGGACGAGGTCCCCGACCCGCAGGCGCTGAGCCTGAAGCTGTGGGTCAACGGCGAGCTCAAGCAGAACGGCTCCAGCGCGGACCAGATCTTCCCGGTGGCCGAGGTGGTGCGTTACGTAAGCCAGTTCATGACCCTGTACCCCGGCGACGTCATCAACACCGGGACGCCGGCGGGCGTGGCACTCGGGCAGCCGGAGCCGAAGCCGTTCCTGCGGGCGGGCGACGTGGTGGAGCTGGAGATCGACGGGCTCGGGCGGCAGCGCCAGGAGCTCAAGGACGCGTAGCCCGGCGGCAGCGCCAGGAGCTCAAGGACGCGTAGCCCGGCGGCAGCGCCAGGAGCTCAAGGACGCAGGGCCTGTCGTTTGGATCAGGCCGGATCAGTGAGCGGGGTCTGGTGCGTGCGATCGCAAGGCGGAGGAAGGAGCCGACGCGGAGCGTCGGCGACTGACGACAACGCGGCGAGCGTGCGTGCCAGGGCACGCGAGCCCGGCAAGATCCGAACGACAGGCCCTAGCCCGCATGGATAGCCCGGCGCGGGGTTCGGGACCGGTCCCGTATCCCCGCGCCGGAGTCAGTGACCGCCTCGGTGGGCGGAGATGAAGCGCTCCAGCGCCTCGACCACCATGGCGTGATCCTCGGCCTGCGGCAGGCCCGAGACCGTGACCGTGCCGACGACGCCCGCGCCCTCGACGGTGATCGGGAACGAGCCGCCGTGGGCCGCGTACAGGTTCGGGTCGAGGCGCGAGGAGTCCTCGAAGGTCGTGCCCTTCGCGCGGTGGCGGGCGCCGACGAGGAACGAGCTCTCGCCGTAGCGCTCGACGACCCGGCGCTTGCGGTCGATCCACGCGTCGTTGTCGGCGCTCGACCCCGCCAGCGCGCAGTGGAAGAGCTGCTGCGTCCCGCGGCGGATGTCGATCGCGACCGGGGCCTCGCGCAGGTGAGCCATTTCGACCAGGAGACTGCCGAGCGCCCAGGCGTCGTCGTGGGTGAAGCGGCGCAGCGCCAGCTTGCGTTCCTGGGCCTCGATCTCCTCGACGGTGAGCGGGGCGGGGGTGGGAAGGGTCATACCGGGACCTCCACGGTGATTCCTTCGCGGGCGGAGCGGCGGGCGGCCTCCAGGACGTCCAGTGCGTCGGCCGCCTCGTGGGCGGTGACCGGCGGGGGTGTGCCGTCGCGCAGGGCGGCGGCGATCGCCGCGTAGTACGCGGGGTAGTCGCCCGGGGCCGACTCGACCGGGCGGCCTCCGTCGCCCGCGCCGATCCGGCCCCACTGGGACTCGGGCTCGACGCCCCATGCGTCCTTGTCCCCGGTCGGGCGGGCGCCGTCGCGCAGGGCCGCCTCCTGCGGGTCGAGGCCGTACTTCACGTAACCGGCCTTCGAGCCGAGTACCCGGAAGCGGGGGCCGAGCTGTGCGGTCGTGGCGCTCATGTACAGGTGGGAGCGGACTCCGCTCGTGTGCGTGAGCGCGAGGAACGTGTCGTCGTCGGTCTTGGCGCCGTGGCGGCGTACGTCCGCCTCGGCGTACACCCTCTCGACCGGGCCGAACAGGGTCAGCGCCTGGTCGACGACATGGCTGCCCAGGTCGTACAGCAGACCGCCGATCTCCTGCGGGTCGCCCGACTCGCGCCAGCCGCCCTTGAGTTCGGGCCGCCAGCGCTCGAAGCGGGACTCGAAGCGCTGTACGTCGCCGAGTTCGCCGGCCGCGATCAGCTGCACCAGAGTCAGGAAGTCGTTGTCCCAGCGGCGGTTCTGGAAGACGGAGAGCAGCAGGCCGCGCTCCTCGGCGAGGGCGGCGAGCTCACGCGCCTCGGCGGCGGTGCCGGCGACCGGCTTGTCGACGACGACCGGGAGACCGGCCTTGAGGGCGGCGGTGGCGATCGGGACATGGGTCTTGTTGGGGGAGGCGATCGCGATCAGGTCGAGCTCGTCCGCGCGCTCCCACAGCTCGTCGGGCGAGGCCGCGAAGCGTACGCCGGGGAACTCGGCCCGGGCCTGCTGCCGGCGCTCCGGGTTCGAGGTGACGATCGTGTCGAGGGCGAGGCCCTCGGTGGCGGCGATCAGCGGGGCGTGGAAGACGGAGCCCGCCAGGCCGTACCCGACGAGGCCGACGCGAAGGGGAGTGCGGGTGCCGGTGCCAGTCATGTCTTCCACTTAAGCAACGGTGTTGCCAAAGTGCAAGCGCAGAGGACAATGGGATCCGTGAAGCCCATGAACCGAACCATCAACGGAGTGAATCTGCCCGCGCTGCGCAGCCACAACGCGGCCCGGGTGCTCGATCTGCTGCGTACGGCCGGTGAGCGCGGCATCAGCCGGATGGAGCTGGCCGGGCGCACCGGGCTGACACCGCAGGCGGTCAGCAAGATCACCGCGCGGCTGCGGGAGGAGGGCCTGGCGGCGGAGGCGGGCCGCCGCGCGTCCACCGGCGGCAGACCCGGCACGGTGCTGCGCCTGGTCCCCTCGGCGGGGCACGCGGTGGGCCTGCACCTGGACCGCGACGAACTGACGGCAGTCCTGCTGGACCTGTCGGGCGCCCCGGTCGCGGTACGCACCGCTCCTCTCGACCTCGGCTCGGGGGCCAAAGCGGTCATGGAGCGGGTGGCGGGCGAGGTGGAGGCGCTGCCCACGGCCGGCGGGCGCGTCCTCGGGGTCGGCGTCGCCATGCCCGGGCCCCTCGATCACGCCACCGGTATCGCCCGTCGCGTCACCGGGTTTCCCCAGTGGGACGGCTTCCCTCTCCGGGACGCCCTCGCCGTCCGGCTCGGGCACGCCGTCGTACTCGACAAGGACACCAATGCCGCCGCCCTCGGGCTCGCTCTGCGGGGAGCCGGGGAGTCGTTCGCGTATCTCCACCTCGGGACCGGGCTCGGCGCCGGGCTCGTCCTTGCCGGGGCGCTGTACCGGGGCGCGCGCACCGGAGCGGGGGAGTTCGGGCATCAGGTCATTCATCTCGACGGGCCACAGTGCGAGTGCGGCAGGCGCGGGTGCATCGAGGCGCTGTGCCTCGAAGCCGTCGGCCTCGGGGATCTCGACCGGGCCGCGGGGGTGCTGGGGATCGGTGCCGCCAATCTCGTCGAACTGCTCGACATCGATCGCGTACTGCTCGGCGGCCGGGTCGTGGCCGCCGACGCCGAACCGTTCGTACGCGGTGTCGGCGAGCGGGTCCGCGTCCCGGTGGCCCTCGCCGAAGGGGGCGCGCACGTCGTCGCCGAAGGCGCCGCGCAGCTGGTCCTCGCCCCCCTTTTCGGGCGGGCCGAGGTTGCTGTTACCGCACCGAAAATAGGCTGATAGGGCGGATCTGCGCGGCTGATCCGCCCTGCCCGGACGTGGCGACCGGTCAGCGCCGCGCGCGCGTGGAAGGGTCTGGCTGCATGACCGGGTGCCCCCGGGGTTCGTACGCAGCCGAGCAGCAAAGGTCCCCCATGCGACTGCGCAATGCCCTCGCCGTCGGAGTCACCGCGGCCACCATCGCGCCCGCGGTGCTCACCGGCGCGGCCGCGACGGCCGCCGCCGTGACCGATCGCGCTGCAGCCGAGACCCTCGCGGGGCCCGCCGCACCGCCGCTTCCCGGACGCCCCGGCGACCAGCTGCCCACCTGCGGCACGGTGTCCGACCCCGACTTCCCCATCGACACCCGTATCCACGGCGGCCCGACCGTCCACCACCCCGGAGGCGGCTTCAAGGAGTGGTCCGTGGACCTCGCCAACACCACCGGCGAGAGGTGCGGCAACATCCACCCGGTGATCGTCCTCACAGCCCGCGACCCGGGACTCACGCCCGCCCGCCTCGCGCTGGAGTTCTACGACGCCGCGGCGGCCCGCTGGCGCCCCGTCACCCTGGAGACGACCGCCGAGGACGAGATCGTCGGCGCCTTCGACGGCGGATTCCCCGGCTTCGTCGTCCCCGCCCACAAGTCGGTCACCGTCAAGGTCCGCCTCGCCCTGGCCGCCGACACCCCGCCCAACCAGGTCACGGTCAACGCCGCGGTCGTCCAGCGCCAGGGCGACGACGGCGACTGGGTCGGGGAGTCCGGCGACTACCGCTTCGCCGTCCTCGACGGCGGCGGCACCGCCGCGGCCGACACCGTCGACGAACTCGCCACCACCGGCACCGGCACCCTCCTCCGCCACGGCGCGGCCTTCGGCGCGGTCCTGCTCGGCACCGGGATCCTCGTGTTCGCGCAGCGCCGGATGCGCGCGGGCCGCCGCTGATCGTTCATATACGTCTGCGAACATCCCCTGGTGGACTACCCGAACGACCAGGCGCCCGGCGCCCCTGTCCGCTCCGGCATCCCGGAGCACGGACGCATCCCCAAGTACTACGCCGTCAAGGCCCATATCTCCCTCCTGATCGAGGAGTTGGGCGAGGGAGGACTGCTGCCGACCGAGCGTGAACTCGCCGTACGGTACGAGGTCTCGCGCGAGACGGTGCGTCAGGCACTGCGCGAACTCCTGCTGGAGGGCCGGCTGCGCCGCCAGGGCCGCGGCACGGTCGTCGCGGGCGCGAAGCTGGAGCAGCCGCTCTCGCTCGCCAGCTACACCGAGGGCGTACGCCGCCAGGGACGCACCCCGGGCCGTATGCTCATCAGCCTCGACCGCTTCCCCTGCAACGACGCGCTCGCCGCCGACATCGGCGTGGCCCGCGGCGAGCCCGTATGGCACATGGAGCGGGTGCTGCTCGCCGACGACGAACGCGTCGGCCTGGAGAGTACGTACGTCTCCGTGGCCCGAGTGCCGCGCCTGGACGCCGACTTCGACCCCGACTCCTCCTTCTACGCCTATCTGCGCGAGCAGCTCGGGATCTCCTTCGGCGACGCGGACGAGCGGATCGAGACGGTGCTCGCGACACCGCGCGAGGCGTTGCTGATCGGCACGCCCCCTGCCCTGCCGATGCTGCTGATCCACCGCCTCTCGCGGGACACGGCGGGCAGGCCGCTGGAGCGGGTCCGCACCCTCTACCGCGGCGACCGCTTCAGCTTCACGGCGCATCTGGGCAAACAGAACTGAGGGCTGAACGCGGGGGGTTTCTGCCGGGGGTCCGGGGGTTGTCCCCCGGGAGATGCAGCAGCGCGCACCTCGGCAACAGCGGCTGACGTCTGAAACCGCGGCTGACGCGATTTCTCAGTGCCCTCTGGACACCACACGTCGATAACGAGAAGGTAACGGGTCTAGGCCAAGATTGAGGGCCCGTTCACCGTCCCGTTGCCGACCGGCCCCGTACGGGACACCAACCCCGAGGAGCTTTGGCGTCGTGAGAGTCATCGTCGTAGGAGCCGGCGTGGTGGGAACCATGCACGCCTGGCACGCAGTGGAACGCGGCCACGAGGTCGTACAGATCGAGCGCGAGAGCGAGGCACGAGGCGCGAGCCTGCGCAATTTCGGCCAGATATGGGTCAGCGGCCGCGCGGGCGGCGAGGAGCTCGAAACCGCCCTGCGCGCCCGTGAGCTGTGGGAGGCCATCGGGGCGCGCGTGCCCGGGCTCGGCTTTCGGGCCATCGGCTCACTCACTCCGGTACGCAGCGACCTGGAGCTGGCCGTCGCCGAGGCCGCCGTCGCGCGGTCCGACGCCCCGGCCCGCGGCTACAAGCTCGTCACCGCCGACGAGGCGCGCCGGATCAACCCCGCGCTGCGCGGCTCCTTCACCGCCGCCCTGTGGTGCGAGCGGGACGCGGCCGTCGAGCCCCGGCCAGCCCAACTCGCCCTGAAGGAGGCGCTGCTGGCCTCCGGCCGCTACACCTACCTCGGCGGGCGCGAGGTCCGCGACGTCCTCGGTGACGGATCCGTCCGCGACGACCACGGCGACGTACACACCGGCGACGCCGTCGTCCTGTGCCCGGGCGCCGCGCTCTCCGGTCTCGTCCGCGAGCTCGTCCCCGACCTGCCCGTGCGCCGGGTGCGCCTGCAGATGATGCAGACCGACCCGCTCGGCGAGCCGCTGACCACCTCGGTCGCCGACGCCGACAGCTTCCGCTACTACCCGGCCTACGCGAGCGAGGCCCTGGACGCGCTCAACGCCGGACAGGACCAGACGCCGACCGCCGCCGCGCACAAGATGCAGCTGCTGATGGTGCAGCGCCGCGACGGCGGGCTGACCATCGGCGACACCCACGAGTACGAGCATCCCTTCGCCTTCGACACGATCGAGGACCCGTACGAGCACCTCACCGAGGTCGTCGAGTCCTTCCTCGGCAGGCCGCTGCCGAGGATCCGCCGCCGCTGGGCCGGGGTGTACGCGCAGTGCACCGACACCAGCCGCGTGGTGCACCGGCAGCAGGTGCGCGACGGAGTGTGGCTGGTCACAGGGCCGGGCGGGCGCGGCATGACCTGCTCGCCCGCCATAGCCGAAAAGACCGCGAACGAACTGGGCTGGTGAAGAAGTTGAACGAGATGAACCTCGTCGTACTGGACATGGCGGGCACCACCGTCGCCGACGGAGGCCTCGTCGAGCAGGCCTTCGGCGCCGCCGCCGAGCGGCTCGGCGCGGATCCCGCCGCGATGATCGACTACGTCCGCGCGACGATGGGCGAGTCGAAGATCTCCGTCTTCCGGCACCTCTTCGGAGACGAGACGAAGGCGCAGGCCGCGAACGCCGCGTTCGAGGAGGCGTACGGCGCACTCGTCGACGGCGGACGCATCGCGCCGGTTCCCGGCGCGCGGGAGGCGATCGAGCACCTGCGCGACCAGGGGCGCACGGTCGTCCTGACCACCGGCTTCGCCCGCACCACGCAGGACGCGATCCTGGCCGCGCTCGGCTGGCAGGGCCTCGTCGAGCTCACCCTCTGCCCGGCCGACGCGGGCGGCCGCGGCCGCCCCTACCCCGACATGGTGCTCGCCGCCTTCCTGCGCACCGGCGCGGTGGACGGCGTCCAGCAGATCGCGGTCGTGGGGGACACCTCGTACGACATGCTCAGCGGCGTACGGTCCGGCGCGGGCATCGTCGCCGGCGTGCTGACCGGCGCGCATGACATGGAGCAGCTGCAGACGCACGGCGCGACCCATGTGCTCGGATCCGTCGCCGAGTTGCCGGAGCTCCTGGCCGGGGCAGACCGATGACCAGCGGCATCCGCTTCGAGAGTGTCTCGGTCGCGTACGGGAAGAACCTCGTACTCGACTCGCTCGACCTCACCGTCGAGCCGGGCGAGGTCATGGCGCTGCTCGGGCCCTCGGGCTCGGGCAAGACCACGGCGCTGCGGGCCGTCGCCGGATTCGTGCGGCCCGTCTCCGGGCGGGTGTTCATCGGCGACCGCGATGTCACCGCACTGCCGCCGTACCGGCGGGGGATCGGGATGGTCGTCCAGCAGTACGCCCTCTTCCCGCACATGCGGGTCGCGGAGAACGTGGCCTTCGGCCTCAAGGCGCAGAAGGCACCGAAGCGAGAGATACCGGCGCGGGTCGCCGAGGCCCTGGAGATGACAGGGATGGCGGCGTACGCGCAGCGCTATCCGCGCGAGCTCTCCGGCGGTCAGCAGCAGCGTGTCGCGATCGCGCGGGCGCTGGCGATCCGGCCCGGCGTGCTGCTCCTCGACGAGCCGCTGTCGGCACTGGACGCGCAGCTCAGGTCCGGGATGCTGGCGGAACTGGCCCGGCTGCACCGGGAGTTGCCGGACGTCTCGATCCTGTACGTCACACACGACCAGGTCGAGGCGCTCACACTCGCGGACCGGATCGCGGTGATGGACAGGGCGCGGCTGCGGGACTGCGGCACGCCGCAGGAGCTGTACCGGCGGCCGCGTACGGAGTTCACGGCGTCGTTCGTCGGCAACGCGAATCTGTTGCCGGTGACGGTCGGGGCGGGGGCGGTGTCCTTCGGCGGGGCCGAGCTGAAGGTGTCCACGGACCGTGTCCCGTCCGGCACGACCGCCACCTTGTGCGTACGCCCGCACCTCGTCGGACTCGGCGACGGGCCGAACGCGCTGCGCGGGACGATAGCGGAGGTCCAGTGGCGGGGTGCGACGCACCGGCTGTACGTGGATGTGGACGGTCACCGCGTCAAGGCGGATGTCCGCGAACTGCGGGCGACGCCTTCGCTGGGGGACGCGGTCACCGTGCACTTCGCGCCGGAGGACGCGGTGCTGCTGGCGGGCGGGGTGAGCGGTGAGTAGCGCGCCTCCGGCGCCGGGGATCGTGCCCGTACTCCCCAAGGGCCCTTCGGGCCCGGAAGGTGCCCCCGCCGCCCTCGCGGAACGCAGGCTCCCAACGATCCTGTGGGTGCTCCCGCCCGTCGCCGTCCTGGCGCTCGTCTTCCTGTATCCCCTCGCGCTCGTCGTACAGGAGTCCCTCTCACCCGGCGCCTACTCCGACGTCTTCGGCTCCCAGGCCTTCCGTGACGCTCTGGCCACCACCGTCTGGCTCGCCGTCGGTGCCACCGTCGGGTGTCTCGTCCTCGGGTTCGTCCTCGCGCTGATCATCGCCTTCGTGCCCTTCCCGGGCGGCAAGGCGGTCGCCAAGTTCATCGACGTCTTCCTCTCCTTCCCCTCCTTCCTCATCACCCTCGCGCTGCTGTTCGTCTACGGCACCGTCGGGATGGCCAACGGACTGTGGACGGACTTCACCGGCGCGGCCGAGGGCCCCTTCCACTTCCTCACCACCCCCTGGGGCGTACTCCTCGCGGAGATCACCTACTTCACACCCTTCGTGATGCGCCCCCTCCTGGCCGCCTTCTCGCAGCTCGACACCGCCCAGCTGGAGGTCGCCTCCTCGCTCGGGGCGCGGCCCGCGCGGATCGTGCGGCGGGTGATCCTGCCCGAGGCGCTGCCCGCGCTCGCCGCCGGCGGGAGTCTCGTACTCGTCATGTGCCTCAACGAGTTCGGCATCGTCCTGTTCACCGGGGCCAAGGGAGTGACCACCCTGCCGATGCTCGTCTACGGCAAGGCGATCCTCGAGTCCGACTATCCGGCCGCCTGCGTCGTCGCCGTCGTCAACATCGCGATCTCCGTGGGTCTTTACAGCCTCTACCGAATGGTCAGCCGCCGTGTTGGTGCATAGCCGCAAGGGGAAATGGGCCACCTGGGCACTCTTCCTCGTCCTGTTCCTGCCGCTCTTCGCGCTGCCGCTGCTCGTCATCGTCGCCGCGTCCTTCTCGACGCACTGGTCCGGCGCCTTCCCCTCCGGGCCGACGACCGAGCACTACAGCGCTGCCGTACGCGGTGAATCCCTCCAGGCCCTCACCACCAGCCTGGTCACCGCCGTCACGGCCAGCCTGCTCGCCCTCACCGTCGGCAGCTGGGCCGCCATCGCGGCCGCCGGGCTCAAAAAGCGCGGGCGGCGCGTGCTCGACGCGCTGTTCGTGCTGCCCGTCGCCGTCCCCTCCGTCGTCGTCGGCCTGGCGATCCTCGTCGCCTTCTCCAAGCCGCCGATGCTGCTCAACGGCACCCGCTGGATCGTGATCCTGGCGCACACCGTGCTTGTCACGGCGTTCGCCTACCAGTCGGTCGCCGCCGCCATCATCCGTCTCGACCCGATGTACGAGCAGGCGGCGGCGAGCCTCGGCGCCCGCCCCTCGTACGTCCTGTTCCGGGTGAAACTCCCACTCCTGCTGCCGTCGCTCACCGCGGCCGCAGGGCTCTGCTTCGCCCTGTCCATGGGCGAGCTGAGCGCCACGATGATGCTCTACCCGCCCGACTGGATGCCGCTGCCGGTGCTCATCTTCACCGCCACCGACCGCGGGTCCCTCTTCACCGGATCGGCCCTCGCGGTCGTCCTGATGGGCACGACGCTCCTTGTCCTGCTCGCGGTCTCCCGTATCCGCACCAAAGCCTCTTACCGCTAGGAGAAGCACACGCCATGCACAGCCACCTCAAGCCGATCGCCGCCGTGATCGGCAGCCTCGCACTCGCCGCCTCCCTCACCGCCTGTGGCGGCTCGGCCGCCGCCGAAGAGAAGGTCGTCACCGTCTACAGCGCCGACGGCCTCAAGGGCGAGAAGGGCGACGGCTGGTACGACCAGGTCTTCAAGGACTTCGAGAAGGAGACCGGCATCAAGGTCAAGTACGTGGAGGGCGGCTCGGGCGAGATGGTGCAGCGCGCCGCCCGCGAGAAGTCCAACACCCAGGCCGATGTCATCGTCACCCTCCCGCCCTTCATCCAGCAGGCGGACTCCAAGGGACTGCTCCAGGCGTACGAGCCCAAGGGTGCCGACAAGGTCAACGGCGCCGACAAGTCCGGTGCCGGCAAGTGGACTTCGGTCGTCAACAACTACTTCGGCTTCATCTACAACAAGAAGGAGCTGACGCAGGCGCCCACCACCTGGGAGCAGCTCCTCGACGGCAGGTACAACGACAAGCTGCAGTACTCCACGCCCGGCGTCGCGGGCGACGGCACCGCCGTGGTCATCAAGGCCATGCACGACTTCGGCGGCAAGGAGCCGGCGATGGCGTACCTGAAGAAGCTCCAGGCCAACAATGTCGGCCCGTCCTCCTCCACCTCCAAGCTCGCGCCCAAGGTCGACAAGGGCGAGATCCTCGTCGCCAACGGCGATGTGCAGATGAACTTCGCACAGTCCAAGTCCATGCCGAACCTCGCGATCTGGTTCCCGGCGAAGGAGGGCGGCAAGCCCACCACCTTCGCGCTTCCCTACGCGGCTGGTCTGGTCAACAAGGCTCCGCACAGCGAGAACGGCAAGAAGCTTCTCGACTTCATGCTGACCGAGAAGGCGCAGAAGCAGGTCAGCGCGATCGGCGGCGGCTTCTCGGCCCGCAGCGATGTGAAGGCGACCGACGCCAACGCCATCGCTCTCGCCAAGCTGCTCGAAGGCGTCGAGGTCTTCGAGCCGGACTGGAAGGACATCGACACGAACCTCCAGTCCTATGTGGACGCGTGGAACTCCGCGACCGGCAGCTAAGAGTTCACCGGAAAGCTTCTGTTGCGGGACTGATTGTCGCGGAATGATAACGGGTACGGACCAACGCCCCCGGGAAACCGGGGGCGTTGCTCTGCCCGCAGACAAACCTCAGCCCTCTGACGGAGGAACAGATGCCGCTCAACGGCATATCCAGGCGCTCCGTACTCGCCGCCGGCGCCGCCACCGCCGCGGTCGCCGCCACCGGCACCCTCGCCACCCCCGCCCAGGCCGCCCCGGCCCTCCCGAACGGCACCAGCAAGGACAAGGTGCTCTTCGTCGGCATGGACGGACTGCGGTACGACAGGATCGACGCGGCCAAGGCCCCGACACTCAAGTCCCTGATGGCGAACGGGACATACGGCATGTCGCTGCTGTACGCCAACCCCATGGCGCAGACCTCGTCCGGACCCGGCTGGTCGACCATCTCCACCGGTGTCTGGCCCGACAAGCACGGCGTGAAGGACAACACCTTCATCGGCAAGAACTACGCCAAGTACCCTGGTTTTCTCGCCCGGTTGAACCAGATCAGGCCCGAACTGTCCCTCTTCGCCGCCGTCGACTGGCCCGAGCTCGACACCCATGGCACCGTCACCCCCGGGGCCGACGCCAAGCTCGTGTTCAACAACAACTACGCGGTGAACGACAAGGTCATCACCGACCAGACCGAGGACATCCTCCGCAACCAGAACCCGGACGTCCTGTTCGTCTACTTCGGCGAGACCGACGAGATGGGCCACAGCTACGGCGCCGCGAGCCAGAAGTACCTCGACGCCATCGACGTCCAGGACGCCTATCTCGGCCGGTTGCAGGCCGCGATCCAGGCCCGCCCCTCGTACGCCACCGAGCGCTGGACCGTCATCGTCGCCACCGACCACGGGCATGTCGACGCGGGCGGCCACGGAGGCAGCTCCATCGAGGAACGGCGTACGTTCGTGCTCGCCCAGGGCCCCGGCATCGCCGCCGGCGCCCGGCCCGCGGACACCCGGCTCGTCGATGTCGCCACCACGGTCTTCAAGCAGCTCGGTATCACCCCCGACCCTGCCTGGGGCCTGGACGGCAAGCCCATCCAGGAACGCTCGACCGACCCCTTCGACACGCTGCACTCGCAGCTGGGCCAGCGTGTCGACGAGACCGGAATCCCGGCCGGAGTGCTCGGCTTCACGCACACCGCGCCCAGCGGCTGGTCCGTGATCAACAGCGCGATGGGCACCGGCGGGGTCACCGAGTGGCGCGGCTGGGCCTTCGCCACCAACGAGTTCTGGTCCCGGGCGCAGCGGGACCAGTGGCGTGAGCTCAACATCCGCTCGCGCGGCGTCTTCGCGGTCGCCGACTCCGACGAGTGGGACGACAGGACGAACTCGGGCGGCTACGACTCCACGCTCGTGACCCCGGCGTACAGCGTCGGCGGCAAGACGAAGGTGACGCTGGACTTCACCACCTTCTACCGCCAGGAGGGCAGCCAGACCGCCCAGGTCCTGGCCTCCTTCAACGGCGGCACGCCCACGGTGGTCAAGAGCTACACGGCCGATGTGGTCTCCCAGCCGCAGTCGCTGACCGTGAACGTCCCCTCCGGGGCCTCCAGCGTCAGCTTCCGTTTCCGCTACACGGGCTCCAACAACTGGTACTGGGTGATCGACGGGGTCAGGGTCTCCGCTTCCTGATTCAGGACCGAAGACCGAGACCCCCGCCAGTGTCGGTGCGGGGGTCTCGGCGGTTGACGGCGCCGCTCACACGCGATCGACGAGGTCCGCGATGGAGTCCACGACGTTGGTCGGGCGGAACGGGTAGCGCTCGATGTCCGCCTTGCTCGTCAAGCCTGTCAGCACAAGGAACGTTTCCATACCGGCTTCAAGCCCGGCCAGGACATCGGTGTCCATGCGGTCACCGATCATGGCGGAGGTCTCCGAGTGCGCTCCGATGGCGTTCAGCCCAGTGCGCATCATCAGAGGGTTCGGCTTGCCAACGAAGTAAGGGTCCTTGCCGGTGGCCTTGGTGATCAGTGCGGCGACCGCCCCGGTGGCGGGCAACGCCCCCTCGGCGGACGGTCCGGTCTCGTCGGGGTTGGTGGCGATGAACCTGGCCCCGTTGTTGATCAGGCGAACGGCCTTGGTCATCGCCTCGAACGAGTAAGTCCTCGTCTCGCCGAGGATCACAAAATCGGGGTCGTGGTCGGTGAGGACATAGCCGATGTCGTGCAGCGCCGTCGTCAGACCGGCCTCGCCTATCACGTACGCCGTGCCGCCGGGGTGCTGGTTGTCCAAGAACTGCGCGGTCGCCAGCGCCGAGGTCCAGAGGCTCTCGACGGGCACGTCCAGGCCCATCCGGGAAAGCCTGGCGTGCAGGTCCCGCGCCGTGTAGATCGAGTTGTTGGTGAGGACCAGGAAGGGCTTCCCGGACTCCTTCAGCCGCTTGAGGAAGGCGTCTGCACCGGGGATCGGGACGCCCTCGTGGATGAGGACCCCGTCCATGTCGGTGAGCCAGGATTCGACCGGCTTGCGTTCTGTCATGGCTCTACCGTACTCAGCACCTCTTCTCAAGCGCTTTGAGGTCATGACGCGGGCCGGACGCGCACGAACCTGACGTTGCGCCGGCTCGTCCCCGCTGTCCGGCAACTCCGCGTCGGCCGCGGGATCTTACCGATTCCTGACGCCCACCCCGTGCGGGGCCCGTAAGGCCCCGCACGCATCTAGCGTGATCGGTAAATCCCCGTGTGCGACCGGTCGGCGCAAGCCGCGCCGGATGCCGGTTCGACTTCAAAGACCCCGAATATCACTAGAAGGGCCGAAAAGTGACCGTTGAGAGGCTTCCGATCTGTGCCTACCCGGACTGCACCAACCCTCCGGAAGCGCCGACGCCCGGCGCCCCGGCGCCTCGTTACTGCGTTCATCCCGAGCACAACGCGCTGGGGGCCTTCCGCAAGTTCCGTGCCAAGAGGCAGCAGCGCAAGGAGGAGAAGCGCCAGGCGACCGAGATCAAGAAGGCGGCCAAGGCAGCGGCCGACGTTCAGCCGCCCGCTCAGTTCGCCGCGCCGCCGGCCGCAGCCCAGGCGCCTGACTCGGGCTTGCCCCAAGTCGAGGAGGCGATGGAAGCCGTACAGGACGGGACTGGAGCTCGCGACGATCTCATAGCACTCATGTCCCGGCTGGCCACAGACTTGCCCTCCTACATCGAAGAGCTGGCCATCATCACGGACTCGGTTGCCGCCGAGGCGCGCATCGAGACCGTGACCAAGGCCGCTGCTCAGCGGACCCTGGCCGCCGAGCAGCGCACCGCGCTGGGGGAAGAGGCCGCGGAGATGGCCATCGCCGAGCTGGATGAGGCCAAGCAGAAGTTCGAAGAGGAGACCGAGAAGATCCGCAAGGAAACCGCGCAGCAGGTGGCCGACGCCGAGTTCGTGCGTGCCGAGCTCGAACGCTACCGCGAGCGGGTCGCCCAGCTCGAGGACCGTCTCGACAAGGTGCGCGAGGAGGCGGACACGGCCCGCAGGGAGCGCAGTGACCTCGCGCTGGAGATCGAGCGGCACCGCGCGGTGCACAAGAAGTAACCACCGACTGCCTCGCGGCGAGCGGAATGCTGCTCGCCGCGAGTCCGGGCTGTGGCGGGGTAGCGGCACGGTCCGTCACCGATCGGGGCTGCGCCGAACGGGTCTGACGCATTTGGGCACGTCAGGGGGCTCAAATGGACCACCGGGCCGCTCTTGCGGATGCGAAAACGCCCCAGACGCGTGAATCTTTTCCCTATCAGGAGGTTCACGATGCGTTCATGCTTGATAGCTCTCCGTGCCGCAGGGGCGGCCGCTGTACTGGTCCTGGCACCCGCCGCCACCACCGCACATGCCGACGACTCCGTGGAGGTCAACCTCGCCCCGGCCACCGTCGTTCCCGGCGGTGAGGTGGCGATCAGCGTCTCGGGCTGCCAGGGAACGACGGCCACCGTCACGTCCCAGGCCTTCGCCGCGGACGTCGAGCTCTCCAGCAGGACGGGCTCCCAGTTCTCCGGGCAGACGACCGTGAAAGCCGGCGTGAGCCTGGCCGCGTACGAGGTCAGTGTCGTGTGCGACGGTCATCGCCACCCGGCGAAGGGCCAGATCAAGGTCGTGCAGCAGCCCACGGACCAGCAGACCCCCGTCGCGCCGGTCCGCGCGGGCGGTGGCGGCGCGGCCCACCTCGCCGTGGCCACGACGGACCGCGTCGAGGGCACAGGCCCCGGCACCCCGCACGCCGTGGTCGGTCTCGTCCTCGCGGGCGTCGCGGCGATCGCAGTGGCCTTCCGCAGCTCACGACGGCGCCGGACGGAATCGGACTGACATGTCCTCCGCCGAACGCTCGGCGGGGACCGGTCGGCTGCTCACCGGAGTGGCCTGGGCGGTACTCCTGCTAGGGCTGTGGCTCTGGGGCAACGGGTTCACCGGCGGCTTCGGCGGCACCTCCGCGCCGACCACGGGCGATGTGGCGGCGGTCGGCCGGCCGCTCGGCGTGCCCCTGCCGCCCGCCCTCGATCCGCTGAGCCCCGCCAGGCCCGACCGGGTGGAGATACCGTCGATAGGCATCGCCGCCCCCGTCGTCCCGCGCGGTCTGGACTCCGCCGGCGCGGTCGACCCTCCGCCGTACGCCATGCAGAACACCGTCGGCTGGTACGGCAGCGGCACGCAGCCGGGCGCGTCCGGAGCGGCGCTGCTCGTGGGTCATGTCGACACAGAGACAAAACCGGCCGTCTTCTACGGGCTGAGTTCCGCCCGCCCCGGCGAGAAGGTCCGGGTGAGCAGGGCCGACGGCTCGGTCGTGGAGTTCACCATCGACGACATCCAGGTCTTCGGCCGGGACCGCTTCGATCCGACGAAGGTCTACGGTCCGCGCGAGGACGGGCGGGCGGAGCTGCGGCTGATCACCTGCGGCGGCACGTTCGACCGCGCGACAGGCACGTACAACGCGAATGTGGTCGTCTCCGCGTATCTGACCGCGGTGGTGAAGGAGTAGTCCGCGAAGCGGTCGGCAGGGTCCAACCTGGCTCGACCGACGACATGCTCCCCCCAGAGCCGTCGGCCGAGCCGGTCCTCGACCGCGGGCGCCCGGGCTGCGGGAGAAGCCCGGCACCGGCACGGGAGGTTCTGGTTGGTCCGGTCGCGCTCAAGGTCAGGGGCCGGGGCCGTTGCCCGACACTCTAGAGCGGTCGGTGGGCCCGGCCTAGGGCCTGGATGACACCATGTCGTGAACTCGTCGCCCTCAGTGGCTATTTCCTTACCGTCGCCCTGCGAGCACACCGCGACGAGGTGCGGGCTCGTGGCTCTCACCCGGCGTGTGTCAGGATGGATTCGACCTGTCTTGTCCGGTGGGAAGCCCGGGCGGGGAGGTCACCTGCAAGTGCAGCCAAGGGGGAGTGGATGTACGGGAGTTCCACCGGGCGTGCCCGCCTGTGCGGGGCCGCGGCGGCGGGGGCGGCGGTGCTGCTCTTGCTCGCAGGCTGTTCCTCCGGCGACGGCGAGGACAACAAACCGGCGGTGAGCCAGCAGCCCAAGGCGAACGATCCCTACTGGGTCAATCCCGACGGCAAGGCCGCGCGGCAGGTTGCCGCGTACCGCAAGGACGGCGACGACAAGAACGCCGAACTGATCAAGAAGATCGCCGAGCAGCCCGTCGGCGAATGGATCGGCCCGGACAAACCGGAGGCCGAGGCCAAGGGCTTCACCCAGGCGGCCGCGAAGGCCGACCGGGACGCAC
Organism: Streptomyces sp. NBC_01481; assembly: GCF_026339995.1. Lineage (GTDB taxonomy): Bacteria > Actinomycetota > Actinomycetes > Streptomycetales > Streptomycetaceae > Streptomyces. The sequence continues at coordinate 509,961 of NZ_JAPEPT010000001.1, forward strand.
TGCTCGTCCTCTACAACATCCCGCACCGCGACTGCGGACAGTTCTCCAAGGGCGGCGCGGCCGACGGCAACGCCTACCGGGAGTGGGTGGACAAGGTCGCGGCGGGGATCGGCGACCGGCGGGCCACGGTGATCCTGGAGCCGGACGCGGTGCTGCACCTCGTGGACACGTGCACGCCGCAGGAGTTCCACGAGGAGCGGTTCGATCTGCTCAAGGGTGCCGTCGAGCGGCTGAAGCAGCAGCCGAACACGAAGGTGTACCTGGACGCGGGCAACGCGGGCTGGTCGCAGCCGGATGCGCTCTTCGACCCGCTGCGGCGGGCCGGGATCGACAAGGCCGACGGCTTCTCCGTCAACGTCTCCAACTTCTATCCGACCGCGGCGAGCAAGGAGTTCGGCCGCAAGCTGTCCGCGAAGGTCGGCGGCAAGCACTTCGTGATCGACACCAGCCGCAATGGCAACGGCCCGTACACCGCGGGCAAGGACCCGTGGTGCAATCCGCCGGGCCGCGCGCTCGGCGAGAAGCCGACGACACAGACGGGCGACGCGCTCGTCGACGCGTATCTGTGGGTCAAGCGGCCGGGGGAGTCGGACGGGGAGTGCAGGGGTGGGCCGCGGGCGGGGGAGTGGTGGGGGGAGTACGCGCTGGGGTTGGCGCGGGCGTCGAAGTAGCCCTGGGGTGGGGGCGCCGGTTCCGCTGCCCGGGGCCGTTCCCCTACCCGCCCTCCCCCTACGGCCTGGCGGCCGTGGGAGGTACCCCCATCCCGAACTGGGGGCAAGCCCCCAGACCCCCGTATGCGACCTTCGGCCGCATGTCCTCAAACGCCGGACGGGCTGAGTTTCCGCCGGTCGGCCTGACAATTCAGGCCGACCGGCGGAAACTCAGCCCCGCCGGCGTTTGAGGCGCGGGGGTCCGGGGGCAGAGCCCCCGGTTACGGGACCTCCACCCACACACCCTCCGACGGCGTCCCCTTCTCGTCCGTCACAAACAGCATGTACCAGCCCGACGGCACCAACGCCCGATTCGCCGGCACCGACACCTCGATCCCGTCCGCCGTCTTCTTCACGTCCAGCGCGATCGACCGCTGATCCGTGTCCGTGACATGCGTGACCGCGCTCGGCCGGATCAGCTTCGCCGTCTTGACGGACGCGGCGTCCTTGACCTTGAACGTCCCCGTGTCCCCGCGCGCGATGGACTTCGGCCCGCCGCTGATGAGCGGCTTGGAGTCCCGGTAGAGATACGGCGGCGTGTAGATCTCGATGCGCTGCTCGAAGACGCCCGGCTTCGTGTTCGCCTTGTCCGCGAACAGCGAGTCCGAGCCGAAGATCATGACGCGCCCGTCGGGCAGCAGCACCGAGCCCGAGTGGTAGTTGCGCCCCACCGCGGGGTCGGCGACCCGCTTGTACGTGCCGGTCTTCGGGTCGTACGTGCGCGCCTGGAGTACGTTCGAGCCGCCGCGCCCCCGGTAGTCCGAGGAGCCTCCGGTCACCAGGATCGAGTCGTCCGGCAGCAGCGAGGCGCTCGGGTAGCGCGTGCCCTTCTCCAGTGAAGCGCCGTCCTTGAAGCGGGGGTTGATCTCCTTGAGGTCGACCAGGCGGGACTTCTCACTCGCCTTCTCGGACTCGCCGACCCCGCCGCCGCCGATGACCATGAACCTCTGGTCCTGGGCGGGCGGCAGCATGACCGTCGCGGAGGTCTCCATCTTGTCCGGGTCGCTCAGCCCGGGGACCTTGACGAACTTGTTCGTCTTCAGGTCCCAGACGCCCGGCGCGCGGCCGACGTCGGCCGGTCCGTACCCGGCGTTGGAGCCGGAGTAGAAGAGCTTGCCGTTGTCCATCAGGAAGATCGCCGGGTAGGTGGGGAACTTCCTGATGATCCCGGTGTACTGCCACTTCTTGGTCTTCGGGTCGTAGACCTCGTCCTTGCCGGGGACGATCTGCCCGATCTCGTCGAGGCCGGAGAGCGCGAGGACCTTGCCGTCCTTGAGCGTGGTCAGCGTGGGGTACCAGCGGGCCTCGTTCATCGGGTCGACGGTGATGTACTTCTCCGCCACCGGGTCGAACTCGTAGGCCTCCTTGATGCCCTGGAAGTCCTTCTTGTCGAGGGCGAGCTTCTGCGCGATGCCGTAGATGTTGCGGGCGTCGGAGCCCTTGAGGCCCTGCACGCGGTAGTTGTCCTCGGTGCCGGTCTCGTAGTCCTTCCCGGACTCCTCGGCCTCGACGTAGATACGGCCGAGGCCCGGCTCGGTCCGCAGGAACCTGCCCGTCGCCGGGTCGAAGACCTTCTTCGCCTTCTCCACCAGGACGGGGTCCTTGGAGACGAAGGTCTTGCCGTTCTTCTTGCCGGTGAACTTGGTGCCCGCGGGCAGGGTCTTGGGCTCGTCCGGGTCCTCGTTGTGCACGACCATCAGGCCGCCGGCCTTGGTGATGTCGCCCTTGAGCTTCTCGTACCGCTTGGTGCCGCCCGCGATCAGGAGCTTGCCGTCGGGCAGTTGGGTGTGCCCGGCGCAGAACATGTCCTTGGGTGTGGGGATCTTCTTGAACTCATTGGTCCTGGGATCCCACAGCACCGACTCGAACTTCTTCGCGTCGAAGTTCTTCTGGTTGTTGCCCGATCCGGCGACGAGCAGCACCTTGCCGGTGTGCAGCAGCGCCGCGTGGATGGAGTTGATGCGGTACTCGGCGGGGACGTCCAGAAAGTCCCAGTGACCGTTCTCAGCCTTGTACTCGGGCTTGTTGATCTTGTAGTCGTGGTACTGGTCCGAGCCGAAGCGCCACAGCGCGGGCCCGTTGAAGCCGGCCACCGCGACGATCACCGCGGCGCCGATCGCTATCCGGCGGGCCCGGTTCTTGCGGTGGTTCGGCCGGACGGGCAGCGTGCTCATTTCTTACGTCCCCCAAGGGCGATCTGCATGGTCTGATCTGCGGCGGAGCCCGGCCGCTGCTGCGGCACATGGGCCTCGGGCTGTGCGGCCGGCGGCCGCCCGCCGCCGTGGCGCCGTGAGCGCTTCTTCTTCTCGGCACGGATGCCGTGGCGCCAGGCGAAGATCGGCGCCGCGGTGATCAGCAGGGCCAGCGTCGCCCACACGATCATCGCCGGATGGTCGTGCCCGAAGTAGAAGGAGGAGCCCAGCGATCCGCCGAAGACGAGGATGAAGAAGAGATGGATCCGGAAGGTGCCGAAGAGGGTGTCCGGGCTGGACGAGTCGCCCTTGGGGGTCACGACGAACTTGCTCTTGCGGCGCAGTACGGCGTCCATCAGCGAGCGTGCGTAGATCGGCGCGGAGAGCGCGGACATGACCATGCCCGCGAGTCCGCCGGAGCCCTCGGGCTCGTGTGGCGAAACGTTGTGGCGGCGGTTCCAGATGTAGAGGCCGATCTGGAGCGCCGAGGCATTGCCGTACAGCATCATCCAGATCGCGGGGTCGATCTGCACACCCGAGGCGCCCATGCCCAGGAACAGCGCACAGCTCAGCGCCGCCAGGATCCAGTTGAGGGCGGACATCGGGTAGAAGATGATCATCATCGTGTAGTTGAAGAGCTTGCCCGGCGGCAGGGAGTAGAAGCCCTTCCAGTACTGCTTCATGATCGTTTCGTATGTGCCCCGCGACCAGCGCAGCTGCTGGGTGAAGAAGTCGGTCCAGGCCGTGGGCCCCTCGCCGACGGCCAGCACGTCCGGGGTGTAGACCGAGCGCCACCTGTTGCCGGTGTCCGGGTTCTTGGCGCGGTGCATCTCGAAACCGGTGGCCATGTCCTCGGTGATCGAGTCGTACAGGCCTCCGATCTGCTTGAGCGCCTTGATACGGACGGCGTTGGAGGTGCCGACGAACATCGGGGCGCCGTAGCGGTTGCCCGCGCGCTGGATCAGGGCGTGGAAGAGGAACTGCTGGGACTCGGCGGCCTTGGTGACGAAGGTGTCGTAGTTGCCGTAGACCTGCGGGCCGATGACAAAACCGACGTCGGGGTCGCGGAAGTAACCGAGCATCCGCTCCAGATAGTTGGGCAGCGGGATGTGGTCGGTGTCCACGGAGGCGAAGTAGTCGTAGTTGCCGCCGTGCGCCTCTAGCCAGGCGTTGTAGTTGCCGTGCTTGGTCTTGGCGCGGTGGGCGCCCTTGGTCTGGTTCCACTTCGCTATGCCCTTGCGGGAGAAGTGGTGGACGCCGAGGCGCGCGCACACCTCCTTGACGGCGGGGTCGTCGCCCTCGTCGAGGAGCCAGACGTGCATGAGCCCGCGGTGGCGGATTTTTACGGCCGCCTCCAGGGTCTTCGTCACCATCTCCAGGGGCTCCTTGCCCGGTACGAAGGAGGTGAGGAAGGCGACCTTGGTGCCGGACTCGGGCACCACGGGGACGGGATCACGCGCCACCAGCGTCGCGTGCGCGTTGGACAGGACGTTCATCGTGCGGAAGAGCTCGATCAGACCGATCGAGACGAGCATGACGATGTCGAGAATGAGCAGCGTGTCGTTCTTCAGGTTCGGATCGCGCTCGGTCCAGTGCTGTGGCTGCATCAGCCAGGCGAACAGACCCAGCGACACCAGCGGCGCGGCTCCCAGCAGCAGGGCGGCCCGTATGCGGTGCGGCTCCTGCGAGAGCAGGGAGCGGTACTGCACGGTGTACGGCTTGGTGGGATCGGGCTGGGTGAGGGGGCCGGCGAGGCGGCTGTAGTGCTCGTAGTCGTACTTGGGAAGCGCCTTCTTCGGGCGCAGCCGGTGGCCTCCGGTGCGCAGATGGGCGGGTACCCGGAGCTGAGTCGTCAGGGAAGGGTCGTTGTGCTGCCCGGCGCCGCTCGGCGTCGACGTCATGAGTCATCCCCCCGCACGCATGCTGGCTGCGTGTGATGTGGTCGGTTCTTAAGTCCTGACCCCGGTCCCCCTCGACCAGTTGCCCTGGACACATCAGTGGCGGGCCACCGTCCCTACAGACACGAAACAGTCACTCGCCGGTTGCATCATGCCCGTCACGTGTTCGGACCGTGATCGGGGTCCCCTTCCCCGCACTCCGACAACGGACTGATGCGCCTGTACTACCCTCAACTACGCGAAACGGATGCCCCATTGGAGCCATTGCTTCCAGGATAGGTTCTACGACCCCGCCCATGATCGCAAGGGTGAATGAAGCACTTAAGCGGATATATGTACGATTTGAGGTGCCCTTGTGGGCGAGCAGTGTTCGGGGTGCAGGGTGGCCGAAAATGGCCGTAGGGACGACCGAGGCCCCCTCACTCGCCGTGAGGGGGCCTCAGTGTTGCGTGCGCCGCCAGGGACTCGAACCCCGGACCCGCTGATTAAGAGTCAGCTGCTCTAACCAACTGAGCTAGCGGCGCCTGCTGACCCGGAGAACTCTACCGGACGGCGAAGGGTGCTACTGACCATTATCTGATCGTTCCGGCCTGTCGGATCGTCGTTTATTACCGCTACTCCGTCAAAATGCGATCAAACGTGACAGATCGATCAGTGACAGGGGCCACGTATGACCGCGCCGGTATTCGAGGAGTTCGAGCCCGCCGACGACTGCGACTGCGCGGGGTGCGTGCAGCAGCGCCGCGCTCTGGCCGCGGGGGAGCACCCGGCCGCGCACGGCTGTCGCCGGGCACTCGTGCTGTTCACGGCGGCGGGTGTGGTCCTGGGCGGCGGCGGAGGAGCAGCCGCGGCGACGGCAGTCGGGGTCCCCTCCGCGCCCGGGTCCGCGCTCCGGCCCGCGCCGGGGGCGGCCGCCTTCGTCGGCGATCCAGAGTCCGCCAACGAGCAGGGCGGCACCGCACCGCTGCACGGCCCCCATCCCGCCACCGCCACGGTTCCCGCCGCGCTGCGTCCGGTCACCCGGGCCGAGATCATCAACCGCGCCAAGCAGTGGGTGGCCGCCAAAGTCCCGTACAGCATGGACAAGTACTGGTCGGACGGGTACCGCCAGGACTGCTCCGGCTTTGTCTCGATGGCCTGGAACATGGGCAGCAACGAGTGGACCGGGAGCCTCGCGCAGTTCGCCACCCGGATCACGCGCGAGGAGCTGGAGCCCGGCGACATCCTGCTCTTCCACAACCCGGACAATCCGACCAAGGGCTCGCACGTCACGATTTTCGGCGGCTGGACCGACTACACGCACACCTATTACGTCGCGTACGAGCAGACGAAGCCGCACACCCGCAAGCAGCCGACGCCCATGGGGTACTGGACCAACGCCGACCGTTATCTGCCCTACCGCTACAACGGCCTCATCACCGCGACGACCACCGCGACGACCACCGCGAGCGGGCCGGTCTCCGCCGAGGAGTATCCGGGCGCGACGGCCTTCGGCCCCGGCGCGAACAACGCGCACATCACCAAGCTCGGCGAGATGCTCGTCGAGCTCGGCTTCGGCAAGTACTACACAGTCGGCCCCGGGCCCCTCTGGGGCGAGGCCGACCGCCGGGCCACCGAGGCCTTCCAGCTCGCCCAGGGCTGGCGCGGCCCTGCCGCCGACGGGATGCCGAGCGCGGAGACCTGGCAGCTCCTGGCGACCAAGCAGGGCAGGAGCATCCCTGCGGCGGCGCCCGGCCCCGGCGGCACGAGGGCGGCGAAGCCCACGTACCCCGGGTCCCGGCACTTCAGGCCCGGCCGGTCCGGCGCGCATGTCACCCAGCTCCGCCGGAAGCTGGTCGAACTCGGCTTCGGCAAGCACTACACAGCCGCCCCGGGGCCGGTCTGGGGCGAGGCGGACCGGCGCAGTGTCGAGGCCTTCCAGCGGGCCCAGGGCTGGCGCGGCGCGGCGGCGGACGGATTCCCCGGACCGGAGACCTGGCGCCGGCTCTTCGCCTGAGACACGCACCGAACTCATCAGTGGAGGCGGCAGTCATGAACACCACGACCTCGGAGCCCGACGGCGAACCGACGTCCGACGGCCCGCGGCACACCCCCGTGATCGCCCAGGAGGTGACCACCGAGATCCCGGTGCATCTCCTCTTCCGTGACGACGACTCCCAGCCGATCGCCCTGCGTTCCGCCGTGGTGGCGCGGCGGCAGGGCACCGGCGAGCAGCCGAAGGTCGGGCGCAGGCCCGCGCCGCCGGCCGCCGTGCCTCTGCGGCCCGCGCCGCCCGTCGATCCGGACCTGGGCGAGCGCCCCGCGTCCGCGCTGCCCGGCTGGACCGGTCTGGTCGCGGGTGCGTGCGCGCTCGGCGGGATCGGCGCGGTGCTGTGGGGGGCCGGGGCGGTGCCGGGCCCGGTGGCCGGGCTGCTCGGGCTGACCCCGCATCCGTTCCACGGCATCGGGTTCGGACTGTGGTGCCTGCTCACGCTCGGCGTGACCCTTGCGCTCTTCGCCTTCGGCGGGCTGGGCCGCGGTCGCGTCGGCCAGGCCTGGGTGCTCACGCTCTTCGGCGACTACTGCGGCAGCGTGCGGCGTACGGGACTGGTGTGGGTGAGCCCGCTGGTGCTGCGCCGGCGCGTGGACGTACGGCTGCGGCACTGGCGCAGCGAACCCATGCCCGCGGTCGACGCGGACGGCACCGCGCTGCGGGTCGTCGTGCTCGTCGTGTGGCGGGTGGCGGACACGGCGCGTGCCGCGCTCGGTGTCGAGGACCACGAGGACTATCTGAGCGAGCAGGTCGAGGCGGCGATGGCGCGGGTGCTTTCGCAGCTGCCCGCCGACGCACTTCACGAGGAGGCTCCCCCTGGCTCCGCCGGGGGGACCCCCACGCTGCGCGACGCGGAGGCGGTCGGCGACGCGCTGACCCGGATGCTGTCGGCGGACTGCGCGCCGGTGGGGATCGAGGTCTTCTCGGCGCAGCCGACGGGGATCGAGTACGCGCCGGAGGTGGCGGCCGCGATGCAGCGCCGTCGGATTGCGGCGATCGACGCCAAGCACCGTGACAGCGTGCTGACTTCGGTGGTGGATGCGGTGGAGGAGACGGTGAGCAGGCTGACCGCGCGGGGGCTCGTGGAGCTCGACGACTACGAGCGCAAGGCTCTGGTGAAGGACCTCACGATCGCCTTCTACACCGGGCGTTGTGGGGCGGCGGAAGGTACGTGATTGGTCTGGACATGTTCAAGTTCCGTTAATACCCTGGGACTTGGTCTAGACCTGAATACGCAACACCGCACGCGTGCAGCACGGCTCGCCTGAACTCCCCCACGTTCTCCAGGAGCGAAGCATGCGCAAAAAGATAAGCGCGGCCGTGGTCGGTCTCGCCGTAGCGGGCACCACTGTGCTCGCCACCGGCAGTGCCAGCAGCCACGGCTACACCGACTCGCCCATCAGCCGCCAGAAGCTCTGCGCCAACCGCACGGTCGCCGACTGCGGCGAGATCATCTACGAACCCCAGAGCGTCGAAGGCCCCAAGGGCTTCCCGGCCGCGGGCCCTGCCGACGGAACGATCTGCGCCGGTGGCAACAGCCGCTTCTCGCAGCTCGACGACCCGCGCGGCGGCACCTGGCCCACCACCAAGGTCTCCGCGGGCCAGAACTACACCTTCCGGTGGCAGTTCACCGCCATGCACGCGACGACCGACTTCAAGTACTACGTCACCAAGAACGGCTGGAACCCGGGCCAGAAGCTCACCCGCGCCTCGCTCGACTCGCAGCCGTTCCTGACGATCCCCTACAACGGCCAGCGCCCGCCGTCCACGCTCAGCCACTCCGGGACGCTGCCGTCGAAGTCCGGCAGGCACCTGATCCTCGCGGTGTGGACCGTGCACGACACCGGCAACGCCTTCTATGCCTGCTCGGACGTTCAGTTCTGACAGGTAGTCAGTTACCGTGCGGCGTCATGAGGAACGCGGAAGCAGGCACCGTCGCGGAGCTCGTACAGCGCCAATGGGGCGATCATCGGGTGGGCCTGAGAGACCACGGTCACTCACTCACCCACCACCAGATGGCCGCGGGCGCCGCCGCACGGGCCGCGCTCCTCGTGGACCTGATGCCGCGCGGCGCCGAGCCACACCTCGGGGTACTGCTGGACAATACCCCGGAGTTTCCCCTGTGGCTCAGCGCGGCGGCTCTGGCCGGAGCCGCCGTGGCAGGCATCAATCCGACCCGGCGCGGGCCCGAACTGGCCCGCGACATCCAGCACACCGACTGCCGGGTGCTGGTCACCGAACGCTCCCGCCTTCCCCTCCTCGACGGTCTCGAACTGCCGGGGACACGGGTGCTGGTGACCGATCCCGACAACGCCGACTACGCCGAGCTCCTCGCCCCGTACGCCGCCGCCGTACCGGGCGAGGCCACGCTCGGCCCCGTCGGGCCCGGCAGCCGGCTGCTGCTGTACTTCACCTCCGGGTCGACAGGCGCGCCCAAGGCCGCGATCTGCTCCCAGGGGCGGCTCGCGGCGGCGGGCGCGTCGCTCGTCGCGCACTTCGGCGTGCGCGCGGACGACGTGCACTACATCTGCATGCCGATGTTCCACGGCAACGCCGTCATCGCCGACTGGGCGCCCGCGCTGTCGGCGGGCGCGGCCGTCGCGCTGCGGCGGCGCTTCTCGGCCTCGGGCTTCCTGTCCGACGTACGGGAGTTCGGCGCCACCTACTTCACCTACGTCGGCCGGGCCGTCCAGTATCTGCTGGCCACGCCCGAGCGCGACGACGACCGCTCGCACTCCCTGCGGCTGGGTTTCGGCACCGAGGCGGGCGCGGTGGACGCGGCCCGCTTCCAGGCGCGCTTCGGAGTACGCCTGGTCGAGGGCTACGGCTCCTCGGAAGGCGGCGCGGCGATCCAGCGGACCCCCGACACACCCGCCGGCGCGACAGGCAGGGCCGGTCCCGGCGACGACCTCGCGGTGGTCGACCCCGACACGGGCAAGGAACGGGCGGCCGCGGCGCTGGACGAGGAGGGTCGGCTGCTCAACGGGGACGAAGCGATAGGGGAGTTGGTCAGCCGCGGCCCGAACCCCTTCGAGGGCTACTGGCGCCACCCCGAGGCGGACGCGGCCCGGACCCGCGGTGGCTGGTACTGGACCGGCGACCTCTTCTTCCGCGACGCGGAGGGTTTCCTGTACTTCGCGGGCCGTACGGACGACCGGCTGCGGGTCGACAGCGAGAACCTCGCCGCCGCGATGATCGAGAACATCCTCGCCCGCTGGGAGCCCGCGGCGGCGGTCGCCGTCTACGCCGTACCCGACCCGGTGTCGGGCGACCAGGTGATGGCGGCGATGGCCCTGCGGGAGGGGGAGTCCTTCGACCCGGAGGCTTTCGCCGACTTCCTGGCGGCGCAGCCGGACCTGGGCACGAAGATGGCGCCGCGGTTCGTACGGGTGCTGCGGGAACTGCCGGTGACGGCGACGAACAAGGTCCACCGGGTGGGGTTGCGGAAGGTGGGGTTCGGGGGTGGGGACCCGGTGTGGTGGCGGCCGGGGGGTGCGGGGGCGTATCGGTTGCTGCTGGTAGAGGAGCGGTCGGCGCTGGAGGGGGAGTACGCGGAGCGGCGGCGCGGTGAGGTCCTAGCTGGGGCTCCGCCCCAGACCCCGCTCCTCAAACGCCGGAGGGGCTGAATGTGCGCCCAAGCCGCACATTTCAGCCCGTCCGGCGATTGAGGACATGCGGCCGAAGGTCGCATACGGGGGTCCGGGGCGGAGCCCCGGAGGGGTCCGGGGGCAGCGCCCCCGGTTACGGGATGGGGGTACCTCCCACGGCCGCCAGGCCGTAGGGGGAGGGCGGGGTGGGGGCAAAGCCCGCCGCAGGCGCACCCCCCGCCCGCTTCCCGCCGTTCCGTGCTCATCCACCCATGGCACTGCGTTCACCCGCCTCCGTGATCCTCCAAGCCGCACCATCGGCAACCGGACACAGGAGCTGAGATGGGCCACAGCCACGGGCACGACCACCCGCACCACCACCACACGGACGAGGCCGGAGTCGGAGCGGTGCCGCCCGCGCTCGACACCTCCGTGCCCGACAGTGAGCTGAGCCCCGACGAACTCTCGCGCCGCTCGATGCTCCGCCGCGCAGGCCTGCTCGCCGCCGGGATCGCCGGCGCGAGTGTGCTGGGCGGCGCGACGGCCGCGGTCGCGGACGCGGACGCGGACGCCGACGGCGGGCGGCCCCGGCGCGACGGCTTCCTGTGGCTGGCGGGCGACCACCACATCCACACCCAGTACAGCAGCGACGGCAAGTACCGCGTCATCGACCAGGTGCGGCAGGGCGCCCGGCACGGCATGGACTGGCTGGTCATCACCGACCACGGCAGCGAGACGCACGCCAAGATCGGTGTGGAGAAGGTCAACCCGGACATCCGCGAGGCCCGCGAGGAGTACGAGGACACCCTCGTCTTCCAGGGCCTGGAGTGGAACATCCCGGCCGCCGAGCACGGCACCGTCTTCGTCCACCCCGGACGCAACGAGGTCGCCGTACTCAAGGAGTTCGAGACCTCCTTCGACGGCAGCCTGCGAAGCGCCGGCGACAACACCCCCGCCAATGAGGCTCTGGCCGTCTCCGGGCTGCGCTTCCTCGCCGAGCAGGTGGAGCGCCGCAAGGTCAAGGACGCGCTGATGCTCGCCAACCACCCCGCACGGCGCGGTGTCGACTCGCCGCACGAGATACGCGGCTGGCGCGACGCCACCGCGGGCGGCCGTCAGATCGCCGTGGGCATGGAGGGCGCACCGGGTCACCAGGCTGCCGGGATCGCCGCCCCGCGCGGTATGGGCCGGGCCCGCGGGTTCTACGACAACAACCCGAGCGCCAACTCCTTCGCCGGGTACCCCCTGGAGAGCTACCGCACCTGGGGCGGCTTCGACTGGATGACCGCGACCGTCGGCGGTCTGTGGGACAGCCTGCTCGCCGAGGGCAAGCCCTGGTGGATCACCGCCAACTCCGACTCGCACCAGGTGTACGGGGACACCGCCAAGCGCGGCGGCCCCGACAGCGACTTCGCCGCCAACGGCAGGCACACCGACCCCGTCTACTCCGGCGGACTCGATCTGGCCCAGGGCGACTACTGGCCCGGCCAGTACAGCCGCACCCATGTCGGCGCCGACGGATTCTCCTACGCCGCCGTCATGGACGGCATCAGGGCGGGCCGGGTCTGGGTCGACCACGGCCGCCTGATCAGCGGGCTCGACGCACGCCTCAAGGGCGGCGGGCGCTGGGCGACGCTCGGCGGCGCCCTGCACGTCAGGCGCGGCACGGAGATCGAGCTGAGCATCGAGATCGCGCTCGCCGACGGTCCCAACTGGGCGCAGTTCGTCCCGGCGCTCGCCCGCGTCGACGTCATCCAGGGCGACGTGACCGGGCCGGTCGCCGACCACGACACCTTCACCGCGCCGACCGCCAAGGTCGTGCGGTCCTTCGAGGTGAACAGGTCGACGGGCACGGTCCGGCTCGGCTACCGGCTCGGCCGGGTCGACGGCCCGCTGTACGTCAGGCTGCGCGGCACGGACGGCAAGCGCGGCGCGGTCGGCCTGGGCGGGGCGTCGGTCGACCCCGCGGGCCCGGCGCTCGACGTGGTCGGCGACGCGGACCCGTGGAACGACCTCTGGTTCTACTCCAACCCCATCTGGGTGCTGCCCGCATGACCTCGGGCCTGAGGGTGATCGGCGTCGACACGGGCTGTACGTCCCTGAGCGACGCCGATCACCTCGTCCGCGAACTCGCGCCGCCCGCCGCCGTGTTCGGCTGCACGCATCTGATCCGGGGCGGGCACCCGCATATCGCGCTCTCCTTCGCGCTGCCCTCAGAGGATGCGTACGAGGCGTTCAGGAGCATCACCGCCCGGCAGGCGGGTACCGCGTTCGGCGCTCTGCGTGAGGGGCCCGCGGACCTCGCCGCGGGGGCCGAGCGGGCAGCCGCCGAGCACGCGACCCGTACCGCCGGCCGGGCCGTGCTCTTCCCCGGCGTGGCCGCCCTGACCGGCACACTGACCGTCGGCGAGCTGTCGGCCGCCTCCGCCGTCGACGAGGTGGTCGCCCTGGGCGCACCCGGCGCCGTGGACCCCGGCGGCCGGCTGGTCACACGCGATCATGTACGGCCCGAGTGGCGGGAGGGACGGCTGGCGCTCACGGTGATGTCCGCGGTGGGCGGCAGTCTGGTGCCGTTCGAGGCTCCCGATCCCACCCCGTGCTGCGCGGACCACAAGTGAAAAAGCCCCTCGCGTGAGCGAGGGGCTTTCCCTGTCTGTGCGCCGCCAGGGACTCGAACCCCGGACCCGCTGATTAAGAGTCAGCTGCTCTAACCAACTGAGCTAGCGGCGCCTGCTGACATCGAAAATAATACCTGGTCCTGAGGGGTGCTCCTGACACCCCCCGGGGGCACCCCCGGCGGGCCCGGGCGCAGCGCCTAGATCGCCAGCGACAGCACCACCGGCGCCGCCTTGCGGTTCAGCAGATCGGCCGCCGAGCGCAGTCGGTGGGCGTGCTCGATCGGCATGGACAGCGCCAGGCACCCCACGGCCGAGCCCGCCGTCAGCGGGACCGCAGCACAGACCGTGCCCACCGCGTACTCCTGGAGGTCCAGCACCGGGACCGTCGGAGGCTGGCTGTCCAGCTTGGAGAAGAGCAGCTTCTCGCTGGTGATCGTCCGCGAGGTCAGGCGGGCGATCTTGTGGCGCGAGAGGTGGTCACGGCGGCCGTTCACATCCAGCTGGGTCAGCAGGCACTTGCCGACCGCGCTCGCGTGCGCCGCCGAGCGGAAGTCCACCCACTCGTTCACCTTCGGGGCGCGCGGGCCGTCGGCGTACTGGGTGATCCTGACCTCGCCGTCGATGTACCGGCTGATGTAGACGGCCGCGCCCACGGAGTCGCGCAGCTCGGTGAGCGTCTCCTGGATCTTCGCCTCCAGCGCCTGCTGGCGGGTGATCCCCGAGCCGAGCAGGATCAGGGAGTCGCCGATCACATAGGCGCCGTCCGCGACCTGTTCCACATAGCCCTCGCGGCGCAGCATCGCCAGCATGGGAGCCAGATGGCCGGTCGGCAGACCTGTCTCGCGTGCGATCTGGACATCGGTGACACCGCCACCGTGCTTCGAGATCGTCTCCAGGACACGCAAGACGTATTGCACCGAGTGGAACGGCGCGGTCGGCTCGGGCTTCAGCGCCACGGTTTCCCCCTACCAGGTTGTTACCGCAAGCTTCCGTACCACGATAGCGGCCAAGAGCCGTTTCCGGGGCGGCTGTTGGCGAGAATGATGGTGCGCCCCAGCCGCATAAGCTGGGGCGCATCCATTTGGCATATGCCAGGGTCACACTTATCGACCCGAGTAAATGGTCAGAGCACCGCACCGAGAAACTCGCGAGTACGTTCCTGCTCCGGCTCGGAGAAGATTTTTTCCGGCGATCCGGACTCGATGACTCTGCCCGCGTCGAACATCAGCACCTCGTCGGAGATGTCCCGCGCGAAGTTCATCTCGTGCGTGACACACAGCATCGTGATGTCGGTCGAGCGCGCGATGTCCCGCAGCACGTCCAGCACGCCGGCCACCAGCTCGGGGTCGAGTGCCGAGGTCACCTCGTCGAGGAGCAGCACCTGCGGGCGCATCGCCAGCGCCCGGGCGATCGCCACCCGCTGCTGCTGGCCGCCCGACAGCTGGCCCGGCTTCGCGTCACAGCGGTCGCCGAGGCCGACCAGCTCCAGCAACTCCTTGGCGCGCACCTCGGCCTCGTCCTTGGACATGCCGAGCACGCGCACCGGGGCCTCGGTGATATTCCGCAGAGCGGTCATGTTGGGAAAGAGATTGAACTGCTGGAAGACCATGCCGATCTGTTTGCGCGCTTCTCTGCGCTCCTTCTCGGCGGCCGGAAACAGCCGGTTCCCGTTCACCCGGATCGTGCCCTCGTCGGGCGTCGCCAGCGTCATCAGCAACCGCAGGATCGTCGTCTTTCCGGAACCCGACGGACCGATCAGCGTGACGTGTTTGCCGGGTTTCACCGAAAAACAGAGGTTGTCGAGGACGGTGTTGTCGCCGAAGCGCTTCGTCACATTCTCGAAGCGGATCAGCTCGGACGTCGTATCGGTGGGGGTGGTGTCAGCGGACAAGACGGCGCTCCAGGGCTCGTACGAGAAGGGAAGCCGGATAGGCGATGAGAATGAAGGCGATGCCGATCACGGTCAGCGGCTCGGTGTACTGGAACGTCGAGGCGCTCTCCAGCCGGGACTCCTGGAGCATCTCCAGGACGCCGATCGCGGCGAGCAGCGGCGTGTCCTTCAGCATCGCGATGACGTAGTTGCCCAGCGCTGGTGTGATGCGCCGGACCGCCTGCGGCAGGATCACCGCGATCCAGGTGCGGTGGGCGGGCAGGCTCAGCGCCGTCGCCGCCTCCCACTGACCGGCCGGCACGGCTTCGATGCCCGCCCGGTAGACCTGCGCGGTGTACGTCGAGTAGTGCAGCCCGATCGCGATCGTGCCGGTGGTCAGCGCCGAGAACTGCACGCCCCACTCCGGCAGTACGAAGTAGAGGAAGAAGAGCTGCACCAGCAGCGGTGTGGTGCGGATGAACTCCGTGATCAGGTTCACCGGCCACCGTACGAAGCGGGTCGGCGCGCGGAATCCGATCGCCCAGAGGAGGCCGAGCGTGAAGGAGATCAGCGAGCCGAGCACCAGGATCTGCAGCGTGATCAGCACGCCGTCCCAGAAGCGCGGCATGAAGTCCGCTACGGCGGACCAGTCCCAGTTCACTTCGCGCCACCTCCCGAGACCGCGACGCCGATATTCCGCTTGGTCTTCTTCTCAAGGGCCCTCATGGAGCGTGTGATGACGAAGGCGAGCACGAAGTAGATGACCAGGCTGATGGTGTAGATCTGTGCGCTCTCCTGGGTCGCGAGCCGCACCAGGTACGCCGCGAAGGAGACGTCGCCCACGCCGAGCAGCGACACCAGCGCCGTGCCCTTGAGCAGTTCCACCAGCAGATTGCAGAACGGAGGGATCATCTCCGGCACCGCCTGCGGCAGCAGGATCAGCCGCATCCGCTGCCAGGGCGAAAAGCTGAGCGCGACGCCGGCCTCGCGCTGTGCCGGGGCCACCGAGTTCAGCGCGCCGCGCACGATCTCGGCGCCGTACGCGCCGTAGGAGAGGCCAAGTGCCAGCACCGCGGCCCACATCGGGACAAGCTGCCAGCCCAGCAGCGGAGGCAGCACGAAGAACAGCCAGAACATCAGGATCAGCGCGGACGTGCCGCGGAAGATCTCGGTGTAGAAGCCCGCCAGGAAGCGGACGAAGCGGGAGCGGTGGGTGCGGGCCATACCGACGGCGAAGGCGACGAAACCGGCCAGCACCGCGCTGTACACCAGCAGTTGGACGGTGATCCAGATGCCCGGGAGTACCCAGTTCTGCCAGAGTCCGGCTGTCATCGGCACAGCTCCTCGGCAGTGAGAGCGGTCATCTCGTTCTTGGTGAAGCCGAACGGCCGCAGTATGCGGAAGAGTTCGCCGCTCTTCTTCATCTTGTGTATCTCGACGTTGAACGCGTCGCGCAGCTCGGTGTCGGTGGGGCGGAAGGCGAAACCGCCGCCGTCGATCTTCTTCTCGCCGTCCACGACGGCCGCGAACGGCTCGGTCGCCTCGGCCTTGTGGCTCTTCTTCACCACTTCGCGGGCGGTCAGCGCGGTGCCCGCGAAGACGTCGACCCGGCCCGACTCGACGGCGTTCAGGCCCGCCACCTGGTCCTGGAGGATGACGATGTCCTTCTCCGGATAACCGGCGGCGACCGCGTAGTCGATCTCCGCATAACCGGTGCCGGTGGCGAACTTCGCCTTCGCCTTCACCACGTCCTCGTAGGTGTGCAGGTTCTTGGGATTGCCCTTGCGCACGATGAAAGAGTCGAGCATCTGGTACTCGGGGTCGGCGAAGATGACCTGCTCGCAGCGCTCCTTGTTGATGTACATCCCGGCCGAGACGACGTCGAACTGCTGTGAGTTGAGCCCGGGTATGAGGGAGGCGAAGTCCGTGGCGACCGGCTGGACACTGTCGATCCCCAGCCGTTTGAAGATCACCCGGGCCAGCTCCGGAGCCTCCCCGGTGAACTCGCCCTGGTCGTCGACATAGCCGTAGGGCACCTCGCCGGCGATGCCCAGGCGCACCGTGCGCTGGGACTTGAGCCGGGCCAGCGCGTCACCCGAGGGCACCCGGCTGCAGCCTGCCGCGCCCGCGGCGCCGAGGGCACCGGCGGCAGCGGCGCCGAGCAGCACTGTGCGTCTGCGAATCGATCCTGTCAGTCTTGTACGAGCCATGGGCGCGCGGCTACCCGGCTCCCGGCTGGGTATGCGTACGAAATGGCCGACCGATATGTGACCGTAGCCCTCGACAAGCGCGGTGTGCGTTGCACCGCGAAGCTCCTCGACGACAAGGCCCCGCTCGCCTGCGCGGCCGTGTGGGAGGCGCTGCCCCTCGCGGGGGACGTGTACCACGCGAAGTACGCCCGCAATGAGATCTACGCCCTGTTCCCGGCGTTCGCGGAACAGGAGCCACCGCTGGAGAACCCGACGGTGACCCCGATTCCGGGTGATCTCTGCTATTTCACCTTCAGTGGCACGGAGTTGAGCACTGCGGCGTACGGATACGACCGTGACCTCTCCCGCCAGGTGACGGTCGATCTGGCGCTGTTCTACGAGCGGAACAACCTGCTGCTGAACGGCGACACCGGGTGGGTGCCGGGCATCGTGTGGGGCACGGTGGTGGACGGCCTGGACCGGATGGCGGACGCGTGCCAGGACCTGTGGCGCGCGGGCGCGCTGGGCGAGACGCTCAGCTTCCGGCGAGCGTAGGCCCGGGAATCGCCGCCGCTCCCGACTCGTACAGCGCGTGCGCCGCCCGCAGGACCACCGCGTCCGCGTGCCGCGGGCCGATCAGCTGGACGCCGATCGGGAGCCCGTCATCGTCGAGCCCGCACGGCACCGTCGCGGCGGGCTGCTGGGTCATGTTGAACGGGTAGGTGAACGGTGTCCACCCCGTCCAGCGCCGGTGTCCGGAGTGCGCCGGGACCTCCGCGCCCGCCTCGAACGCCGTGATCGGCAGGGTCGGGGTGACAAGCAGGTCGTACGAGGTGTGGAAGCGGCCCATCCGCCTGCCCAGCGCCATCCGGCGGTCCACGGCCGCCAGGTACTCCAGCGCGCTGTACCGCGCGCCGTGCCCGGCGATCTCCCGCAGCCCCGGGTCCAGCAGTTCGCGCTGACGGGGCCCGTAGGGCTGGAGCAGCCGGGCCGCGCCGCTGAACCACAGGGTGTGGAAGGCCTCCACCGGGTCGGCGATGTCGGGGTCGGACTCCTCGATGTACGCGCCGAGTTCCGCGAGCGCCCCGACAGCCCGCCGTACCGCGGACGCGACCGCCGGGCGCACCGCCACCTGTCCGCCGAAGGACGGCGAGTACGCGATGCGCAGCCCCTTCACACCCTCCGCCAGCGCGCCGCGCACCCCCGCCGCCGGGCCCAGATGGGACCAGTCCCGCCAGTCCTCGCCGCTGATGACGTCGAGCAGCAGCGCGGCGTCCGCCGCGTCGCGGGTCATCGGGCCCGCGTGCGAGAGCGTCCCGAAGGGGCTCGACGGATACAGCGGCACCCGCCCGTACGTCGGCTTCAGCCCGAAGACACCGCAGAAGGACGCGGGGATGCGGATCGAGCCGCCGCCGTCCGTGCCGATCGACAGCGCACCCGCGCCGAGAGCCACGGCCGCCGCGCTGCCGCCGCTGGAACCGCCCGACGTGCGCGCCGGATCGTACGGATTGCCCGTCACCCCGTGCCGCGGCGAATCGGTGACACCCTTCCAGCCGAACTCGGGGGTCGTCGTCTTGCCGAGGAAGACCGCGCCATGCGCCCGCAGTCGTGCGACGGACGGAGCGTCCTCGTCCCAGCTCCCTTGCTCGGATACGTTCTTGGAGCCGCGCAGGGTCGGCCCGCCGCGCTGCAGCAGCAGGTCCTTGACGGTCACCGGAACCCCGTCGAGCAGCCCCTGCGGCTCCCCCCGGTGCCAGCGCCCGGCGGATGCGCGCGCCTGGGCCAGTGCCTGTTCGGCGTCGACCCGGACGAAGGCATTCACCAGCGGCTGCACCACCTCGATCCGCTCCAGCGCCGCGCGGGTCGCGTCGACGGGCGTGAAGTCGCCCTTTTCGTAGCCGGCCAGGAGCTGGTGGGCGGTGAGGTCAGTCAGCGGAGACATCATGCATGGGGACGTACCCACGTTTCTTGTCCACCACGTTCGGGAACGGCTTTCCGGCCTCCCACAATTCGTACAGCTCCACGAACTGCTCCCCGAGCCGGTCGCGCCAGCCGACCGTGTCGCCGCTCATGTGCGGCGAGACGATCAGCCCCGGCACGTCCCAGAGCGGGCTGTCGGGCGTGAGCGGCTCCGAGGCGAAGACATCGAGTGCCGCGCCCGCGAGCCACCGCTTGTTCAGCGCGGCCACCAGATCGTCCTCGACGACCAGCGGCCCGCGCCCGACATTGATGAACCGCGCCGACGGCTGCATCAGACCGAAGCGCCGCGCGCCGAACATCCCGCGCGTCGCGTCGGTGAGCGGCGCGGCGCACACCACCCAGTCGGCGCGGGCGAGCAGCGGATCCAGGTCCTGGGCGCCATGGATGCCGGCGCGCTCGGTACGGCCCACGACCGCCACGGTGACACCCAGTGCCTCCAAGGTGGCGGCCACGGCCCGGCCGATGGGGCCCGCGCCGACGACAGTGGCCCGGGTGCCCGCGACCCGCAGGCCCTCGCGATGGCGCCAGCGCCGCTGCCGCTGGAGTTCCAGGGTGCCGGGAAGGTCCTTCGCCATGGCCAGGACCAGACCGGCGACGTACTCGGCGATCGGCTCCTCGAAGACTCCTCGCGCGTTGGTGACGACGGTGTCGGAAGCGATCAGTTCCGGGCAGAGCAGCCGGTCGACGCCCGCGCTCGGGGTGTGCACCCAGCGCGGACGCGGACCCTCGCCCGGCCAGGCGGCGCGTACCGCCTCGGACGTGAAGTCCCACACCAACAGCACGTCGGCGTACGGAAGTCGATCGGCCAGGGTCTGCTCGTCGGCGTACTGGACGCGGACCCGTCCGGCCAGTCGGCCGAGACGGGGCTCAGGGTCGGCCGCAAGCACCAGAAGCGTGGGTTCGGACATCAGGCGGAAGCCGTTTCGATGGGGGCACCTCCCGTGCCCGAAGGGCATACGGGGGAGTCAGAGATGTACGGATTGACCACGCTCGCACCCGAACCTAACGTCGTCAACAACGGGTCAGGGCCATAAGGGGGCCTGCTATGGATGTCTCCTTTCTCGGTGGACCACAGCCTCAGCACGGCGTCGGCGTGGTCGCCCCTTTCGACTTCGCGCTGGACCGTGAGCTGTGGCGCTGGGTCCCCGACGATGTCTCTCTGCGGCTCACCCGTACGCCCTACGTGCCCGTCGAGGTCTCCCTCGATCTCGCGCGCCTGGTGAGCGAGCACGAGACACTGCGCGACGCGGTACGGGCCCTGAGCGCATCCGAGCCCGAGGTGGTCGCCTACGCCTGCACATCGGGGAGTTTCGTCGGGGGTCTCGCCGGTGAGCGGGCGATGTGCGAGGCGATGACCGCGGAAGGGGAGGTGCCCTCGCTGACCACCTCCGGCGCCCTGCTCGAAGCACTCGACGAGCTGGGCGCCGGCCGTATCGCCCTGGTCACGCCGTACACGGAATCGGTCACCGAGGCGCTGGAGGAGTATCTCGGCGAAGCCGGGGCAACCGTCACCGGACGCGCTTTTCTCGGGCTGACCCGGCACATCTGGAAGGTGCCGTACCGGTCGGTGGTGGACATGGCGCGCCAAGCGGTGGTGGGTGCGGCCGACGCGCTCTTCATCAGCTGCACCAATCTGCCGACGTACGACGCGATCCCGCAGCTGGAGGCCGAACTGAGGATGCCGGTGCTCTCCGCGAACCAGGTGACGATGTGGTCGGCGCTGCGCCGGATCGGCGTGCACGCGATAGGTCCCTATCAGGGCCTGCTGCTTCAGCCGGAGGCGCAGGCGGAGGTGCCGCCCGCACCCCAGGCGCCGCCAGCAGAGCCCGCGCAGCCGGCCCAGCCGGCTCAGCCCGCCGGGCCCGAAGACCAGGAAGGCTGGACATGACCACGGTCGGACTCCTCTACCCCGGCCACTCCGCCGAGGACGACTACCCCCGGCTCGAGGTGCTGCTCGACAGCGACATCAGACTGCCCGTCGTCCACACCGACATCGGCGAGGACGCGCACCGCGTCGACGCGCTGCTGAGGATGGGGGCGCCGGACCGGCTCGCGGCGCGGGTCGAGGAGCTGCGGCTGGAGGGTGCGGAGTCGGTGGTGTGGGCGTGCACCAGCGGGAGCTTCGTGTACGGCTGGGAGGGCGCGCACGAGCAGATCCGCTCGCTCGCCCTGGCGGCGGGGATGCCCGCGTCGAGCACGTCCTTCGGCTTCGCGCACGCCCTGCGCGAGCTGGGCGCCCAGCGCGTCGCGGTCGCCGCGACCTATCCGGAGGACATCACGGCCCTGTTCACGGCCTTCCTCAAGGCGTCCGGGGCCGAGGTCGTGGCCGACCGGGCGAGCGGGATCGTGACGGCGGCCGAGGTGGGCACCTGGGGCCGGGACGAGGTACTGGAGCTGGCGCGCGCGGGGGACCACCCCGATGCCGAGGTCGTCCTGCTGCCGGACACAGCCCTTCACACGGCGGCGTATCTCGCGGATCTGGAGCAGGCCGTGGGCAAGCCGGTGCTCACGGCGAACCAGGTGACCGTGTGGGAGGGGCTGCGGCTGGCGGAGCGCAGGGCGTGGGTGTACGGCCCGAAGCTCGGCAAGCTCTTCCAGAAGGAGTTCGAGCCCCCCGAATAGTCGGGCACCCGGAATAAACGGAGAGGCCCTCCTGTTTGACTGCGCTGTACCCATTTTCATGCGCAGGAGGACCCACCGGTGGACGACATTCGAGGCACGGCGATCGGCACCGCACCCGTACCGCTGTCGGTACTCGACCTGGTGACCGTCGGCGTCGGCCGCACCGCGAGCGACGCCCTGGGCACCAGCGTGGACATCTCCCGACTTGCCGAGAGCCGCGGCTTCCACCGCCACTGGGTCGCCGAGCACCACTCCATGCCGGGCGTCGCCTCGTCCTCCCCGGCCGTGATCCTCGCCCATCTCGCCGCCCACACCCAGCGGATCCGCCTCGGCTCGGGCGGCGTGATGCTCCCGAACCACGCGCCGCTGGTGATCGCCGAGCAGTTCGGCACCCTGGAGGCTCTCGCGCCGGGCCGTGTCGATCTGGGCCTTGGCAGGGCACCCGGCACGGACGGCGCGACCGCGGCGGCACTGCGCCGTACCGAGCGGCTGAACGAGGGCGCGGACGACTTCCCGCAGCAACTCGCCGAACTCACCCGCTTCCTGGACGACGACTTTCCCGACGGCCATCCGTACGCCCGCATCCATGCCGTCCCCGGCCCCGTGCAGGGCCCCTCCGCCCGCCCGCCGATCTGGCTGCTCGGCTCCTCCGGCTTCAGCGCCCGGCTGGCCGGAGTGCTCGGACTGCCCTTTGCCTTCGCCCACCACTTCTCGGCCCAGAACACGGTCCCGGCGCTCGACCTGTACCGCGAGTCCTTCCGGCCGTCCGCGCTGCTGGATGCCCCGTACGCCCTGATTGGCGTCTCCGCGCTCGCATCGGACGACGAGAAGGAGGCCCGCCGCCAAGTCCTGACGGGTGCGCTGTCCATGGTCCGGCTGCGCACCGGCCGCCCCGGTCTGATCCCGACGCCCGAGGAGGCGGCTGCGTACGAATTCAGCCCCATGGAGCGGGAGTTCGTGGACAGCTGGCTGGTGAACGTCATTCACGGCACGCCGGAGGCGGTACGCACGGGCCTGGACGACCTCCAGAAGCGCACGGGCGCGGACGAGTTGATGATCACGACCAACGCGCACGGCGCCGACGCGCGGCTGCGCTCGTACGAACTGATCGCGGACGCCTACGATCTGCCGCGTGGAGTGGTTCATTCCTGAACCGCCTGCTCCCCTGGCCCTGTCTGGCGCGACCAGGGCGCGTGCTGATGTAGCCCGGGGGCGCTGCCCCCGAACCCCCGCCGGGGCTCCGCCCCGGGCCCCGCTCCTCAAACGCCGGAGGGGCTGAATCGCTCAAACCGAAAGCGCCGCCGCCCCGATCAGCTCCGCAATCCGCTCCGGCGTCACCGCCCGTGAATACAGCCACCCCTGCCCCGTATCGCACCCGATCCGCCGCAGCCGCGACGCCTGCCCCGCCGTCTCCACGCATTCCGCCGTGACCGTCAGCCCCAGCCGGTGCGCCAGTTGGACCATCGCCTCGACGATGGTCTCGTCCGCCGGGTTCGGGTGCGCCTCGTCCTGGAAGCCGCGGACAAACGATCCGTCGAGCTTCAGTACGGATACCGGCAGCCGGCTCAGGTACGCCAGGTTCGAGTAGCCCGTCCCGAAGTCGTCGATCGCGATCCGTACGCCCATGTCGCTCAGCGCCTGCAGCGCCTGGAGCGGGCGGCCCGCCGAGCCCATCACCGCCGATTCGGTGAGTTCCAGCTGCAGCAGATGCGGCGCGAGTCCCGTCTCGGCCAGGATCCCCGCCACGTCGGCGACCAGGTCGGAGTCCCAGACCTGCCGCACGGCGACGTTGACGCTCACGAACAGCGGCGGTGCCTCGGGGTGTTCCTTCTGCCACTGGCGGGCCTGGCGGCACGCCGTACGCAGGACCCACCGCCCGAGCTGGACGATCGAGCCGTCCTCTTCAGCAATTCCGATGAACCGATTCGGCGCCAGCGTGCCGAACTGCGGATGATTCCATCGCACAAGTGCCTCGACGCCCCGCGTGACCCCGTCCGCCATCCCCACCAGCGGCTGGTACTCCAGCGTGAACTCCCCGCGTTCCACGGCCGGCCGTAGTGTCGACGAAAGTGCCTGACGGGTCATCCGGTGCGCGTTGCGCTCGGGGTCGAAGAGGGTCCAGCGGGCCTTGCCGTCCGCCTTCGCCCAGTAGAGCGTCGTGTCCGCGGCCTGCATCAGGCAGGTGGCCGTGGTCCCCGAGACCGACCGTTCCACCACGCCGATCGACGCCGAGACCGAGAGCCGCTGCCCCGCCAGGTCGAACGGCTGCTGTAATGCGGCCAGTACGCACCGCGCCAGATCGGCGAGTTGTTCCGTACCGGTGGAGTCCTCGACGAGGATCGCGAACTCGTCGCCGCCCAGCCGTGCCACCAAGTGCCCGCCGCTGCGCGTATACCCGTCGCTGTCCGCGCACTCGGTCAGCCGCGCGGCGACCGCCGCGAGGAGCCGGTCGCCGACCCGGTGCCCGAGCGTGTCGTTGACCGCCTTGAAGCCGTCGAGGTCGAGGTAGCAGAGGCCGATCCGCCCGGTCGAGCCGTGGTCGTACGCCGATGATTCGAGCGCCGCCGACAGTCGCTCGAAGAACAGCGTGCGGTTGGGCAGCCGCGTCACGGCGTCGTGCATCTGGAGATGGCGCAGCCGGGCCTGGAGCTCGCGGCGGTCGCTGATGTCCGTGATGGACAGCAGCACGTTGCGGCTTTCGGGCACGGGCGCCACCGTCACCTCGGCCCACAGCGCGTGCCCGTCGGGGTGCTTGAGGCGGCGCGTACAGCGGAAGCGGGACCGTCGGCCGCGCAGCACTTCGCGGTACGCGTGCCAGGTGCGGCGGTCCGACGCCAGGTCCACGAGATCCGCGGCGAACTGTTCCCGCAGGGTCACGGGTTCGGTGCCCAGCAGCGTGGCGAGTGCCGTGTTCGCTGTGACGACGAGGCCCTCGTTGTCGACGACCGCCATCGCGAGATGGGCGGCGTTGAACGCGGCCCAGTGGTCACGCTGTTCCGCCGCGCCGACGCTGTGACGCTGTGTGACCGACGGCCGGACATTCCCGGGGACTGCGACTCCCGCGGGCCCTGTTCCTTCGGAGGTTCCGCTCACCGCTCGCTCCCGCAGTGCAGTTGTGTCGTCCAGGGTCGTACAGATGTGGTCGGGAAGAGGTCGGGAAAGTGAGCCGATCATAGAGCCACGCGCCTGGGCCGTTCCAGCGACGAGGCCCGCGAGCAGTCCCCTCCACGCCTTCGGCCGATCGTTTCTGCACAGGTCCTGGCCGGGCCCGATCCCGTTCTGACCGAATGTGACGTTCCGTGAGCCATCGGAGTGTCGCCGGGTCTCGGGTCGGTGTCGAGCCGGTGTCGGGTCGGTCACCCGGGTGGGGCAGCGGAACAGGGCGTACTACCGCAAACAAGCACAAGGTGGTTGAGGTGTCGCGCATTCCGTAGCCGGAGGTCCACGTGGAGGGTCAGCAGTCATCCGAGGGAACACCCGAGGGAGTGGAACGCGTACGTCTGCGCAGTGCCGCCGCCGCGCTCACCTCCCTCATGGCGCTCGCCGCCACATCCTTGGTCGCGGGCCCCGCGGTGGCATCCACCACGTCGGGCCCCTGCGCCCTTCCCCGCACCGCGGCGCACCACTCCCTGGGCGTGGACACCTGGAACGCCGCGTATCCGCGCCCGGCCCGGACCCTGAACGCGGTCGTGATCTTCGTGTCGTTCCCGGACCATGTGCCGGCGAACGCGCCGGAAGAGCTCGCCGCCGACCACTTCCCGGCCACCAGCACGTTCTTCACGCGCGCCTCCTACGGCAGGTTCTCGCTGCGGGCCGAACCGCAGCGCCAGTGGGTGACGATGCCGAAGGCCTCGACGGAGTACGGGATACGACGGGACTGGCGGTCCGAGCAGCGCAGCGCCTATCTGGGCGACGCGCTCGATGCCGCGGACGCGGGCGTGGACTTCTCGCGCTACGACATCGTCTATCTGGTCGCCGACCCGGATGCGCCCGGCGTGGACTCCGACGCGACGAAGGTCGTCAATCTCGACCAGCCGCTGCACGCCGACGGCACCGACATCAGCCGAGTCGTCACCGTCTTCGAACACCATCCGCCTGACCGCAATGTGCTGGCCCACGAGACCGGGCACGTCTTCGATTTGCCGGACCTCTACCACCGGCCGGTGGACGGACAGGGTGACTGGGACACGTATGTCGGCGACTGGGATGTGATGGGCAGCCAGTTCGGGCTGTCGCCGGACCTCTTCGGCTGGCACAAGTGGAAGCTGGGCTGGCTGGACCGGCAGGCCGTGCGGTGCGTCACCAGGACGGGGCTGATCACGCTGGAGCCGATCTCCGCCGCGCCCGCGCCGGGCGCGAGCCTCGGCACCCGGCTCGCGGTCGTACGCACCGGCGAGGACACGGCGCTCGCGGTCGAGGCGCGCAGCGCGACGGGCAATGACGAGACGACCTGCACGGAGGGCGTGCTGATCTACCGCGTCCAGTCCGACGCGGACTCGGGCGGCGGCCCGGTCGAGGTCGTCGACACCCATCCGGAGACGGAGGCGTGCTGGGACGAGTCGGTGTACCCGCCGCTCGCGGACGCGCCGCTGGGGGTCGGTGAGACGTTCACGATGCCGGGGGCGCCGGGGGAGCGGACGCGGGTGGAGGTGGCGGACCGTACCCGCGCGGGCGCGTGGACCGTCCGGATCTCGACGGTGTAGCCCGCGGGGCCCCGCGACTCCGGGCGGCTCTCGGGCGCACGAAAAGGCCCCCCGCTTCCGCGAGGGGCTTTTTCCGTCTGTGCGCCGCCAGGGACTCGAACCCCGGACCCGCTGATTAAGAGTCAGCTGCTCTAACCAACTGAGCTAGCGGCGCCTGCTGACGTCGTAGACCTTAGCATCCTGATCGGCGGGAGGAAAAATCGATACTCGGACGCTCGGCGACGAGGCCGCGCGGGCCGCGCGCACGCATGCCCAGAGCACCACCTCGGGCCCCGGGAGCCACGGGTGGCGGGTGTCGGGAGCCACCAGCCAGCGCGGCCCGGATGCCCTGTGGTCCTGGGTCAGCGGCGGTACGGTCACGGCGTCGCCGATGCCGTGGCAGAACATCGGCGGCACGGCTTCGCCCCACTCCTCCCAGTCGAGCAGGGACGGCAGCCGCTGGGCGGTGCCGGGGGCGGTGAAGAGCAGCATCCGGCCACGGTGCATGGCGACCGGGCCGGAGCCGGGCCCCTCCTCCCACAGCCGGTCGAGCATCCGGCGGCCGAAGATCGCGGGCACGTTCACGACGTCGAAGACCGAGCCGCAGGGGAGTACGGCGGGGGTGGTCGGGCGGGTCTCCCAGAGTGCGAGCATCGAGCGCGGATGGGCGCCGGCGGAGGTGAGCCAGCTGCCGCCGGGGGGTGTGACATGGGCGGAGTGGTGTCCGCCCTCCTCCCTCAGGAAGGCGAAGATGTCGGTCCGGCGCTCGTCGTCACCGGCACCGGGGTTCAGCAGGGAGTCATCTCGCAGCCATGCGCTCATAAAACAAGATCTACCCGGAGTGACCGTTCAGTTTCTGAGAGTTGCCGGAAACGGGGACAGGGCGGGGCGGGTGGGAGTATCTTGCGCACCGGCATATGCCGGGTGGGATGTTCCCGGGGCACGCCTTACTGCTGGGACCCGCCGCGCTGCAGCTCGCGGCCGAATTCGATCATCTTCTTCGCATAGTCGGCCGTCCACTCCGCCCGCTCGGCGATGTCCGCGGGGGTCAGCCGGTCGAAACGGCCGGGGTCGGCGAGCTGGGCCGCCGCGAGGGCCTGGAACTCCACCGCCCGGTCGGTGGCCGCCCGGAAGGCGAGCGTCAGCTCGGTCGCCCGGGCCAGCAGCTCCCGGGGGTCCTCGATCGACTCCAGGTCGAAGAAGTGCTCGGGGTCGGCGGCGGCCTCCGACGGCTCGAAGAGCAGCGGTGCCGGTCGCAGCTTGCGCTCGCTCCGCTCGGGTTGCGCCATGTGGTTCTCCTCCTCGCACAGGTTCGGCCCCGTCCCGGCCGCCCCCCATTGACCTTGTTCTCTGATCTGTTCCCCGGCCGCTCTCTGCCCATGGCCGTCTTCTATTGTCGCGGCCCGCGCAAGGCCGCCTACGGAGCCCAGCTCACCCGGTGTTCCGCCAGGTGAGCGAGAACCGCGTGGTTGGCCTCCCAGTCGTCGGGGCCGTTTCCCTCGGCCGCCTCCGGCGGCGTGCCGGACTCCGTCCGGCGTTCGGGGGGCCCATGCCGTCCGCTGCCGCGGGCTCACGGGCGCCAGGTGACGCGGTGGTTCGACCAGTGGTCCCATGTGGACTGCATCGCCTCCCAGCCGTCCGGGAACTTGACCGTGACGCCCAGCTGGACCGGCTCCGTCGAGGGATGTTCGTCCAGGAGGTCGCTCACGCCCGCGCGGCACACCACGATGCACGCGTGCCGGTGGCGCGACGCCAGCACGCACAGCCTGCCCGTCTCCAGGTGGAACGCCGTCGCGTCCGGCCGGCCCGACAGCGGGTGCAGCACGACCGTGACATCGAACTCCCGGCCCTGCAGACGGTTCGCCGTGTCCACCGTGACATCCGCGACGCCCACTTCCGCCAGCGCCGCCCGTACCGCCGCCGCCTGGTCGCGGTGGGCCGTGCCGACCGCGATCCGGTCGGCGGTCACCGGGACCGGGTCCGGGGAGCGCTCGGAGACGGCCGCGCCGCCGCGGTCCAGCAGTCGGCGGACGACCAGGGCCACGGCACGTACCGCCTCCGGGTCCGTACGGGGTGTGTGCCGGGCGGGCAGCTCCAGCAGGCCCCAGCCCGACTCGGCCGCCTCGTCCAGCACCCGGTCGGGGCCCGAGCCGTCCGACGCCACCCCGAAGGCCAGCCGCCGCTCCGACTCGCCCGTGCCGCTGCGGAAGGGCGTGTACGGATAGAACGCGTCGGAGACCAGCGGCGCGGCCGACGCCGGGAGCCGCCAGGACACCGGCAGCCGGTGCTGCGGCAGCTCCGGATTGTGGGCGAGCAGCGTGGAGACCGCGCTCGCGGACGGGTCGTACGAGAGCCCGGCCCACTGGTCCGCGCCGACGATCGAGAACGGGTCCAGCTGACCTGGGTCGCCCACGAACAGGGCACGCTCGAAGAGCCCGGCGACGGCGAGCAGCGCGTCGGAGCGCATCTGGTAGGCCTCGTCGACGATGGCGTGCCGCCAGGGCTCGACGCCCTGGACATGCGCCCACTTCGCGGCGGTCGAGATGACGATCTCCAGGCCCGCGAGGTCGCCCGCCTTCGCGGACTTGCGGACGTTGTCCAGTTCGTCGAGCGCCTTGTCGTACGGGTCGGAGTCGTTGCTGTGCAGCCGCCCGACCGGCAGCTCGGGCTCCTTCTCGGCGAGCCGCAGGACCAGGTCGTCCACCTGGGCGTTGGTCTGTGCGATGACCATCAATGGCCGCCCGGCCGCGGCCAGTTCACGCGCGGCGTTCACGACGAGTGTGGACTTGCCCGCGCCGGGCGGCGAGTCCACGACGACGCCGCGGTGGCCGCCGTCCAGTGTGTCGGCGAGGATCGCGCCGGTGGCCCGCGCGGCCTCGGCGGCCGGGTCGAAGGCGTGCCCGCTCACAGGATGTCCTCCGCAGTCACCGGGTCGGGGCTCTCCGCGGCCGTGCCCGGGGGCCCGCCGTGCGTCCACGGGGTCTCCTCCGGGTCCGGCAGCTTCGGGCCGCCCCGCTGGTCGTGCTCGAACAGGGTCCAGGCGATCCGCTCGCCCTTGTCCGGTACGGAGCCTTCCGCGGGGTCCCTGGAACGGCCCATCCGGTCGGTGAGCCGCAGCACCAGCGTCCCGTCCGCCTCGTAGCGTACGAACTCGGCCGTCTGCGCCTTGCCGCCCAGCGAGCGGTACACCTTCGCCCGCTCGCCCAGATGCGGCCGGTCGTCCGTACGGACCGTGAGCAGCGGGCGGGGGCTCGGCCGCTTCGAGTCGGACCAGGCCATCACGACCTCGGTCACCTCGCCCAGGAACGCCTCGCCCGCCAGCCTGCGCCCGGCCAGCACCAGCGGGTCGTCCAGCGCCTCCTGCGCCTCCAGCTGGGCCTGGGCCGTCTCGCGGGAGGCGAGCTTCTGCGCGGCCGTCACCGCGTCGTCGCGTCGTGGCTGCGGTGGCTCGCCCGCGCGGACGCGGTCGCGGTGCGCGGTGAACGACCAGCGGTCCCGGGTCCAGCGGTCGGCCGCCCGGGGCCCCTCCGGCAGCGCGCGCAGCAGCTCCAGGCTGCGCCACACGGCGTGCCATGTGGGCTTGAGCTGGGTCAGCACAAGGCGGCGGATCTCCCGCTCGGCGAGGGTGAGTTCACCGAGCCGGGCATCCGCCTCGGCGCCGTCCTCGGCCGCCCCGAGCGCCTGGCGTGCCCGGTCGTACCGCTCGACCGCGGGGGCCAGCAGTCTGTTGTCGAAGGCCGGGTCGGTGGCCGGACCGGCGGGCGGGCACAGCAGCTGGCCCCGGGCGTCCCGGGCGAGCTCCGCCCGCAGCGCCGCCTCCGCGCCCGACTCGCCCCCGGGGGGGTCGATCCAGGCGAGCAGCGCACCGAGGTGCTGGTCCTCCAGCGAGGACTGACCCGTCGCCCAGTGCCGCCCCAGTAGATCGGTCGCGGCGAGCAGCAGCGACGAGCCGGGCACCCGGGCACGCTCGCCGTAGTGCGTCAGCCAGCGGCCGAGCAGCGGGACGCGCGGCGGCGCGGGATAGGGCGCGTCGGGGTCCTGCTCCGCGGTACGCCGAAAACGCATCGAGCGGCCCAGGAGTCTTACGAAGTCGATGCTTGCACGGCCCGGCACGATCAACTGCGGTGCGTCCGCGCACAGTTCGACCTCGACCTTGACCCGCTTTCCGGTCTCGGGATCGGTCTCGCTCCGCTCGGCGGGCTCCACGTCGTCGGCGTACGCGTCCAGGTGCGGCAGTACGGCGTCGGCGAGCTCGGCGAGAAAGGCGAAGCGCTGATCGCGGTCGCGCGGCTGTGCCACGACCAGCAGCCGCGGCTCCTCCTCGTCGGTGCCGACCAGCGCGCCCAGTGGGGCCCCCGCCTCACCGGCCGTCGTCAGCGGTACGAGAACCAGCGGGCGCTCGGACAGATGCCGGTGGCGCACCGTCGCGAGCGCAGCGGCCCGCCCCGACTCCACGGCCTCCAGCCGGGCGAGGGTGGAGATCAGCGACATCCGGCCGCCTCCAGTGCTTCGGCCCGCAGAGCGGCGGCCCGGCGCAGGGCGGCGACCGCAGGGTCGTCCGGATCGCCTGCCGTGCCACGGGCCGCGGCCAGGACGTCGCCGATGGTCGTAAGACCGCCGAGTTCGCCGCGCACCCCGCGCCCCAGCGCTTCCACCGCCCCGGCGCCGCGGGCCCGGTCGCGGCAGTGGAAGGCCAGCTCGCAGGCGGCCAGGCACTCGGGGGCGTACGCGGCCGACACCGACTCGACCGCTGCCGTCAGCTCTTCGGCCGGGCGCTCCACATCGAAGGTCGTGCCTTCGGGCAGGGCCGCGGCGATGTCCTCGATCCGGGTCAGCCTGGCCAGTTGACGGCGGGTGACCGACAGCTGCTTGCGTACGTCGACGACGGACGCGGTCGGCAGATTGGAGAAGTCCTTGGGGCAGACCAGCAGGACCGAATGGGCCACCCGCGCCCCGTCCGTCACCGACGCGACCCGCTCCAGCGCCAGTACGTACACGGCGGCCTGGCGCGCGGCCGCGCCCACCTTCGCCGCGTCCGCCGAGGCGTCGATCATCGGGAAGGACTTGATCTCGACGACCGTCCACGTCCCGTCGGGGTGGACGACCACTGCGTCCGGCTCCAGATAGGCGGGGGAGCCCGCGACCTCCAGCGCCAGCATGGGGTGGTCGAGCAGTGTCCACGCCTTCGCGGCGGTCGCCTCGCGCAGCGCGAGAGCCGTGCGCGCGGCCCGGCCCTCGGGTCCGGCGGCCGACAGTTCGGGCACGCGGACCTCGGCCGGGGTGTCCACACCGATGAGCCGCGTCAGCTCCTTGCCGCCGTCGGCCTTGACCTTCGCCTCGAAGGCGTTGCCGCGCATGAAAGCGAACTGGGACTGGCCGAACGCCGCCGGGGATCCCAGCGCGGACGCGAGCGCCGCCTTGTCCACCCCGGCACCGTCCAGCAGCGCGCGCCGCTTGCAGCCGGGGTTGGCCGCGAGGGCGGCCAGCGCGCGGGCGTCGAGCGGATGGGGCTGGGCGGCGGGACCGCGCAGCTCAGCGAGCCGCTGCCGTAGTGCTGTCGTCGGCGCCGGCGGAGGTGGTCCGCTGTCCAGGGATTCGCTCACCCGCGGAAGTCTCGCATCCGGCACTGACAATCGGGGACTGCGAGCCGGAAGGGGCGGCCGACAGGCGGGTGCGCACACGGTCGGCGAGACGCAGCGCGGGCCTGGTCAGCAGGACGCCGACGCCCATCACGGCGCATCCGGCGACCGCGTCGAGGAAGTAGTGGTTGGCCGTGCCCATCACGACGAGGGTGGTGAGCAGCGGGTAGGCGACACCGAGTGCCTTCATCAGCGGCGTACGCCCGTGGCGCCACAGCATCACGCCGCACCACAGTGCCCAGCCGACGTGCAGACTCGGCATCGCGGCGTACTGGTTGGTCATCGCGCCCATCCCGCGCGGGGCGCTCGCCTCGCCGCCCCACCAGCCGTACGAGCTGTACTGCGCCATCGTGTCGACGAAGCCCTGGCCCGCGTCGAGGAGCCGCGGCGGGCAGGTCGGAACAAGCGTGAAGCCGACGAGGCCGAGAAGCGTTGAGAGCATCAGCCAGGTGCGGGCGGCCCGGTAGCGGGCGGGGCGACGGCGGAAGAGCCAGACCAGGATGACCGGGGTGACCAGATAGTGCAGCGAGGCGTACGCGAAGTCGGCGGGTATGCCGAGCGCGGGGGTGTCAGTGAAGAGGCGGTTGAGCGGGTGTTCGGCGTTGAGGAGGAGTGCCTTCTCGGCCCGGAGTATCGCCATGCCGTGGTCGACCGCGGTGTTCACATCGCCGCGCGCGAGCAGCCGGCCGGCCGAGTAGGCGGCGTAGACCACGGCGAGCAGCGTGAGTTCGGTCCACCAGCGGGGCCGATGGCGGGTCGCGGGGTACGACATCCGAACGTTTCTCCAGTTTGTGTTCAGGCGGCCATCGGCCAACCGCTCAACCGTACGGCGTATGAGAAAGTGCTCGGGCGTCGGGTCCCGGCCTCTGGAGGACGCTGAGATCCTCCCGGAGGTTGCCTTGCGTTCAGGTGCGAGATGATGGGACGACACCGCTCGTGAACCGCTCGTGAACCTCAGGAGAGCCCCTCATGGCACCGCGCATCCTGCTCGCCCGGCACGGCCAGACCGAGTGGTCGCTGCTCGGCAGGCACACCGGCCGGACGGACATCCCCCTGCTCGAAGAGGGCAGGCGCGGGGCGAAACTTCTCGGTGAGCGGCTGCACCGCGCACCGTGGTCGGGCCTGGAGTCCGTCGAGGTCCGCACGAGCCCGCTGGTGCGGGCGAGCGAGACCTGCGCGCTGGCGGGGTTCGCGGAACGGGCGACCGAGTGGGACGCGCTCATGGAGTGGGACTACGGGGCGTACGAGGGCATGACCGCGGGGGCGATCTGGGCGGACCGCCCGGACTGGTTCATCTGGCGGGACGGTGTCCCCGAGGGTGAAACCCTGGCCGAACTCGGCGCCCGCGCGGACGAGGTGGTCGAGTGGGCGCGCTCGGCGGACCGCGACGTCCTGGTCTTCGCCCACGGCCACATCCTGCGCGTCCTGGGCGCGCGGTGGCTGGGCATGGACCCGTCGTTCGCGGCGAGAATCCGACTGGACCCGACGTCGCTGTCGGTACTCGGGTGGGCGTACGGGGAGCCGGCGCTGGACCGCTGGAACGACACGGGGCACATGGAGGTGTGACGGGGCCGGGCGGCAGGGCGGGGGTGCCCTGCGGGGCTTGTTTCCCCACCCCGCCCGTTCCCTTAACCGGGGCTCCGCCCCGGACCCCGCGCCTCAAACTCCCCCAGACTTCGTCCGGGGGGACCCCCAAGGGGCTGAATTTCAGCCCGTCCGGCGTTTGAGGACACGCGCGAAGCGCGTACGGGGGTCTGGGGGCTTGCCCCCAGTTCGGGATGGGGGTACCTCCCACGGCCGCCAGGCCGTAGGGGGAGGGCGGGTAGGGGAACAAGCCCCGCAGGGCACCCCCGCCCCGCCTACGCCCCCCGCCCCGCCTCCCCGACCCGGTCCAGGAACGTCCCCACGTCCCCTGCCCCGCGCTGCGGCACCAGCACCCGCGCCGTCTCCGACACCATCGACTGGATGCGCGTCGACCGGACCTCCTCCAGCAGGTCCAGCACCTGCTGCCCCGCCCGCGCCGCCTCGGCCGGTGCGCCCGCGTGGGCCAGGTTCAGGGCGAGTTCGGCCCGGTACAGCGCCAGGTTGCGGGTGAAGCGGCGGTCCTGGAGGGACGCCGCCCGGCGGGCGTGGCGGGCCGCCCGGGACCATTCGCCGAGGGCCGACCAGCACTGGGCCTGCAGTGCCTCCAGCTCCGGTTCGCCGAAGAAGGACATCCACTCGGGGTCCGCGTCCGCCGCGCCCCGGTCGAAGTACCCGTGCGCCCGCACCAGGGACTTCTCGCAGGCGCCACGGTCCCCCAGCCCCGCCCAGCCGCCCGCCTCCCGCAGTGAGAGCAGCGAGAGCAGCCGCGCCGAGGCCAGCCGGTGTGCCGCCCGCTGGCCCGCCTGGGCGGAGCGCACGGCCTCCCGGTACCGGCCCGCGTCCCGGGCCAGGAAGGACGTATTGCAGAAGGCGTGCGCCTCGAGTGCCCCGTCGCCCGCCACCCGCGCGGTCGCCAGCGCCTCCCCGTAGTGCGAGCGCGCATCGTCGAAGCGGCCCGAGTCGTGCGCCAGCCAGCCCACGGAGATGGCGAGTTCGCCCGCACCCGAATGCAGCCGGTCCGCGGTCGAGCGCCGTGTCGCCGTGCCCGCGTCGAGCAGCGCGTACGCCGCCCGCAGCGGCTGTGCGGCCTGCCGGTAGAGCCCGTCCGCGCCGTGCCGGTCGTCGAGCAGCCGGATCCGCCGTACGGCCTCCTCGACGGCGTTGACCTCCGCCTCGCCGACCCGGCGCTGGTTGGGCACAAGACCGAGTCCGAGCCCGAGGGACGCGGCCGCCACCGTGGTGGTGCCGCTCGTCATGAATGCGCGACGCAGCACGTCGCTCTCCTCGTCGATGTCGCTGTCGATGTCGCTGTCGATGTCGCTGTCGATGTCGAAGGGGCAGCAGGGATGCGCCGGTTCGGGCCCCCGGCGTCGTGCGACCTGGCCGCCCCGCACGCGTTCCCGCGCCGCGAAGCCCAGGTCCGCCAGTGTCAGACCGGGGAACATGTGCAGGAACACCCGCTCGTACGCGTAGTTCGGACAGCGGATCTCGCCGGCCTCGACCCGCCCGATGTAGCGGGCGTCGCACGAGACCTGTTCGCCGATCTCCCGAGCGGCCTTGCGTACCGCCGCCGCGAACTCTCCCGCCGAGCGCTGCCCGCGCAGTCTGCGGAAGGCGGGATTGGGAACTGCCTGTGATCCCTGCCGTGCCTGCCCTGATGCCTGTGACGACGACGCCATGGCGGAGCCCTCTCTTGGTGCACCGTGTTCCGGCGGAGCAAGAACGTACCTGCTGTGACGGGCCGCACACACAAGGTTTGCCTACAAAAGGGATATCTCCCCCTCGATCTGCCATGAACTGCCATCCTTTGCGGCGGCGTGCCGCCGTAGCCCTTGACGCATACAAGCGTTGAACCCTTTGGAGGCGCGGTACGTGTCTCCACTCGAGCGAGGAGGCGATCCCCTTGTTGGAGGTCGGCATGGAGACCAGCGCCCCAAGCGGCTCACGCACGACTGCGACGACAGCTCGCCACAGACCAACCCCGGACAGCAGCGCACCACCTCACGGCGCACCGGCCCACACCCCGCCGTCCGTCGAATCCACCGAATCCGTCGCATCCACCGAGCCCTGCGACCTGGTGACCGTCCCCGCCCGCCAAGGGCTCGAGGCGGTCGACATCCTGCGTCGCGGTGCCACCCCGGCCGTCGGCCCCGTACTCCACGACGGCTCGTGCGACACCCTCGGCTTTCTGGTGCCGCCGGGCACCGCCGACGGCTGGGACATGCCGGGCAGCGCCTGTACGCAGACCGCGGGACGCGGTCTGCGTATCCCCGAAGAGCCCCCGGTCAGCGGCTCCGGCTGGCTGCTTCCGCCGGACGGCACCGACCCGGTCACCGACCCGGTGGTGCTGCGCGAGGCGCTCGGCGAGGCGGCCCGGCTGATCGAGGCCGCCGACAACTGCAGCTGAGCCGCGTATCGGCTCTGCGCCGATAATGGGTTGGTGGCAAGGAACAAGCGGCGCAGCCGCACGGGCGGGGCAGGCGGCCCCGAACCTGTCGTCGAGCAGGTCGACGGCGGGCTCGCCGAGCTGATACCCGACCGTGAGCGGCCGCGCGGCTGGACACTGCTCATCGACGGCGCCCCGCAGTCCCATGTCGACCTCGACGACCCGGTCCATCTCTCCTTCGAGTACCAGCGCCGTCTCGGCCATGTCATCGACCTCGCCGCCCCGCCCGGCCGCCCCCTCCAGGCCGTTCACCTCGGCGGCGGCGCCTTCACTCTCGCCCGCTACATCGCGGCGACCCGCCCACGCTCCACCCAGCAGATCGTGGAGCTGGACGCCCTTCTGGTCCAACTGGTCCGCAGGCAGCTCCCGTTGGACCCCGGCGCGCGGATACGCGTCCGGTCCACCGACGCCCGCGCCGGGCTCGGCAAGGTCCCGGACGGCTGGGCGGACCTGGTGATCGCCGATGTCTTCAGCGGGGCCCGCACACCCGCGCATCTGACCAGTACGGAATTCCTCGGCGAGGTGCGCAGGGTCCTCGCGCCGGGCGGGTTCTACGCCGCGAACCTCGCCGACGGGCCTCCGCTGGCGCATCTGCGCGCCCAGGTCGCCACGGCCGCGGCGGTCTTCCCCGAGCTCGCGCTCGCCGCCGACCCGACCGTTCTGCGCGGGCGCCGCTTCGGCAATGCGGTGCTGCTCGCCTCGGACGTTCCGCTGCCCGTCGCGGAACTGACCCGCCGCGTGGCGACGGACCCGCACGCCGGCCGGGTGGAACACGGAAAGGCGCTGGCCGACTTCACGGGCGGCGCGCCCGCGGTGACGGACGCGAGCGCGAAGCCGTCACCGGTCCCGCCGCCCGCCACCTTCCAGTAGCGCTAACGCTCGTCGAACTGCACCATCGGCGGATGGCCGTTCCAGGTGCAGAAGACCGAGCTCTCATGGCCGTCGCGGGTGAACGTCACCCGGATCCACTCCGGTTGCTTCCAGACCTGCATCTGCCAGCCCGCGTCCGGAGTCGCCGACACCAACTCGGCCCACGTCTTGGCGATGTCGAAGACGACCCGGCCGCCGTCGACGGTGTAGCCCTTCACGTTCCCCGGCGCCGACGGCGACGAAGAGGGCTGCGAGTACGGCGGCTTGGTCCCGCTCGGCTTCCCGGCCGAAGCAGTGACCGACGACTTGGGGCTCTTGTCCGGTGTGGCCGGTTTCGATGCGGTCGGGCTCGGCGCCCGCTGCGTGCTGGAGGCCTGCGGTCTCGCGCCCTGCGTGGTCGCCGCGTCCGCACTGATGGGCAGCGCGCGCGGACGGTCGTACGCGGTACCGGACATGACGGTATGGACGCCCCACCAGGAGAGCGTGACTGCGGCTCCGGTGGACAGCGACCACGCCATGGCATGTACGAGTCCTCGATGCATCCGGGCCATACTGCACCACGCGCCCCAGGTCTGTCCCGGCCAGGGTCTGACGGGGACTCCCGCAGTGACATCAGCTGCTCCCGCAGCGGGCCGGATGGCGTACGGTGCCGCCCATGGCAAGTGTGCTCGTCGTCGAGGACGACCAGTTCGTGCGCTCCGCCCTCATCCGGCACTTGACCGAGGCCTCCCACACCGTGAGGAGCGTCGGCACGGCCCTGGAGGCGCTGCGCGAGGTGGCCCATTTCCGTTTCGACGTGGTCATCCTCGACCTCGGTCTGCCGGATCTGGACGGGTCCGAGGCGCTGAAAATGCTGCGCGGTATCACCGACGTACCGGTGATCATCGCCACCGCGCGGGACGACGAGACGGAGATCGTCCGGCTGCTCAACGACGGCGCCGACGACTACCTCATCAAACCCTTCTCGGTGGAGCATCTGTCCGCGCGGATGGCCGCCGTGCTGCGCCGATCCCGGGCCTCCGCCGGAGAGGCCCCGCCCTCGCGCGTCATCCAGGTCGGCGGGCTCTCCATCGACCCGCTGCGCCGCCAGGCCGAGTTGGACGGGGCGGCACTCGACCTGACCCGCCGCGAGTTCGACCTGCTGGCCTTTCTCGCCGGGCGGCCCGGCGTCGTCGTACCGCGCAAGGAACTGCTCGCCGAGGTGTGGCAGCAGAGTTACGGCGACGACCAGACCATCGACGTCCATCTGAGCTGGCTGCGGCGCAAGCTCGGTGAGACGGCGGCGAGGCCCCGCTATCTGCACACCCTGCGGGGTGTCGGTGTGAAGCTCGAACCTCCGAACGGACAGCGGTCGAACGGACACATGCCATGAGATGGGCGCTGGTCAAGGTCTCCCTCGCCGTCACGGTGATGGTCGTGCTCGCCTTCGCCGTCCCGCTGGGCATCGTCATCAAGGAGATGGCCAGGGACCGGGCCTTCTCCAACGCCGAGCGACAGGCCGCCGCCATCGGCCCGACCCTCTCCATCACCGCCGACCGCGATCCGCTGGAGCGCGCCGTCCTGTCCACGCAGGCCGGTTCGGCCGGACGGATGGCCGTGCACATACCGGCCTCCGGCGAGCCCGGCAGCGAGCCCGTGAACATCGGCACCCGCCGGGCAGCCCAGAAGGACCTGCTCACCACGCAGCGCCTCGGCCGCGCCTCCATCACCGAGGTCACCGGCGGCTCCGCGCTGCTTCAGCCCACGGCGATCAGCACCGGCCAGATCGCCGTCGTCGAGGTTTTCGTGCCCGATGGCGAGGTGTCCAACGGCGTCGACACGGCCTGGCTGGTGCTCGCGGGCGTCGGTCTGGCGCTGGTCGTCGGCTCGGTCGCGGTCGCCGACCGGCTCGGCATACGGATGGTGCAGCCCGCCCAGCGGCTCGCGGGCGCTGCGCACGACCTCGGCGAGGGCAAGCTCGGGGCGCGCGTCCCCGAGGAGGGCCCGACCGAACTGCGCTCCGCCGCGGTCGCCTTCAACTCCATGGCCGACCAGGTGGTCCAGCTGCTCGCCAACGAGCGCGAACTCGCCGCCGACCTCTCGCACCGGCTGCGTACACCGCTCACCGTGCTGCGCCTCAACGCCGCCTCGCTCGGCGAAGGACCCGCCGCCGACCAGACCAGGGCCGCCGTCGAGCAGCTGGAGCGCGAGGTCGACACGATCATCCGCACCGCCCGCGAGGCCAAGCCGCAGACCATGGCGGCCGGCCCCGGCGCGGGCTGCGACGCCGCCGAAGTCGTCCGGCAGCGGATGGACTTCTGGTCGGCGCTGGCGGAGGACGAGGGCCGCAAGGTGCGGGTCGCGGGCGTCGACCGTCCCGTACGGATCCCGGTCGCCCGCCCCGAACTGGCCGCCGCGCTCGACGCGCTGCTCGGCAATGTCTTCCGGCACACCCCCGAGGGCGCGGCCTTCTCGGTCGACGTCCACAACGGCGAGGACGCGGTCATCGTGCTGGTCTCGGACGCGGGCCCGGGCATCACCGACCCGGAGGCGGCCATGGCCCGCGGCAACAGCGGGCACAGGGACGGCTCGACCGGGCTCGGCCTGGACATCGTGCGCCGGGTGGCGGAGTCCACGGGCGGGGACGTACGGATCGGCAGCTCGGTGCTCGGCGGCACGGAGGTACGGATCTGGATCGGCCTCGATCCGCGCGAAGGCGTGGGCCCGGTGCGCCGCCGCGGCCACCGCGGAACGGTCCGGCGACGCAAGCGGACGAAGGCAACTGGTCTCTACCATTAATCGCCTCCCATGCCTTCCTTAAGGCCGTCCTAAGAAGTGCAACCCCCGCCCCGAACTGGTCATTTGTCCGTTTCCGTATCGCTAGCGTCTGCCTCACCACCCCCCACCCCCGTAACGCAGAGGCAGGCACGCAATGGGCAGCAGTACGCACCGGCGCAGGGCGAGCGTCAGGACCAAGGCGGTCGGCGCCGTCGTCGCCGCCGCGGTGATCGGCGGCGCGGCATTCGCCCTCGCGGGCACCGCGCAGGCCGCGTCCGTCGGCGCCGCGTACACCAAGACCAGCTCCTGGACCGGCGGTTACACCGGCCAGTACGTCATCACCAATGACACCGACACGGCGCAGACGGACTGGACGCTCGAATTCGACCTGCCCACGGGCACCACGATCAGCTCGCTGTGGAACGGCGAGCACACGGTCAGCGGCCGGCACGTCACCGTGAAGCCCGCGAGCTGGAACAAGCGGCTCGCGCCCGGCGCCTCGGTCACCGTCGGTTTCGTCACCGCCGCGAGCACCACCGCGACCGCGGGCGACCCGACCTCCTGTCTCATCAACAAGGTCAAGTGCTCGGTGGACGACGGCGCGACCCCGCAGCCCAGCGGCCGCCCGACCGAGCAGCCCAAGCCCACGCCCACCCCGACGGCGAGCGCCACCCCCACCAAGCCCCCCACCTCGGCACCGACGCCTACGCCCACGTCCACCGAGACGCCCGGAGGCGGCACCGGCGCGCGCTTCGCGCCGTACGTCGACACCTCGCTCTACCCGGCGTACGACCTGGTGGACACCGCGACCAAGACCGGGGTCAAGGAGTTCAACCTCGCCTTCATCACCTCCGGCGGCAGCTGCGCGCCCCTCTGGGGCGGTGTCACCGACCTCGGCAGCGACCAGGTGGCCTCCCAGATAGGCGCTCTGCGCGCCAAGGGTGGCGATGTCCGCGTCTCCTTCGGCGGTGCCGCGGGCTCAGAGCTGGGCCTGCGCTGCTCCTCCGCCGACGAGCTCGCGAAGGCGTACGGCAAGGTCATCGACGCGTACAAGCTCACCAAGGTCGACTTCGACATCGAGGGCGCGGCCCTGCCGGACACCGCCGCCAACTCCCGCCGCTCGCAGGCGATCGCGCAGCTCCAGAAGTCCCACCCCGGCCTGGACGTCTCCTTCACGCTGCCCGTGATGCCCGAGGGACTGACCCAGCCCGGCGTGGATCTGATCGCCGACGCCAAGAAGAACGGCGTCAAGGTCAGCGCGGTCAACATCATGGCGATGGACTACGGGCCCGCCTACAGCGGCGACATGGGCCAGTACGCCATCCAGGCGGCGACCGCGACCCAGGCGCAGATCAAGGGCGTGCTCGGTCTGTCGGACGCGGCGGCGTGGAAGGCCGTCGCCGTCACCCCGATGATCGGCGTCAACGACGTCGCGACCGAGATCTTCAAGGTCGACGACGCAACGCAGCTGGTCGAGTTCGCGAAGTCGAAGGGCATCGGCTGGCTGGCGATGTGGTCGTCGACGCGTGACAAGCAGTGCGCGGGCGGTGCGAAGCCCTCGGCGGACGCGACATGCTCCTCGATCGTCCAGGAGCCGCTGGCCTTCACGAAGGCCTTCGGCGCCTTCAAGTAGTCCCTGCGAGAACGTCGGCGCCCCCCACCCGCGCGCCCCGGCCGGACCACCCCCCCATCCGGCTGGGGCGCGCTTTCCTGCGCCATTGAGTGATTCATCGCCCCACCCCGTACTGAACAGTGGCGAACGAGGGTCACAGGCACCGCATCCCCCACCTGGAGGCGCCCCATGGAGGATCCCCCGACCGGCGATGTCTCGCTGGTCTTCCCGCCCGACCCCTTGTGGGTCCGCGCGGCTCGCGAAACCGTACGTACGCTCCTCGGCGCGACCCGGCGGACCGAATTGATGGACACCGCGGTCCTGCTCACCTCCGAGGCGGTGACGAATGCGATCAACGCCTGCGTCCTCAAAGGCTGCACCGCCCCGGTAACCCTCTTCGCCGGCTGGACCGACGCCCACCGCCTGCGCATCCTCGTGCACGACGAGGCGCCCGGGGTTCCTGCCTGTCAGACGCCCGCGGAGGAGGACGAGAGCGGTCGCGGCATGCAGCTGATCTCGTACGGCGCCGACGCGTGGGGTGTCTGCAGCCACGGCCCGGGCCGGGGCAAGGCGACCTGGTTCGAACTGACTCACTGAGTCCGGCGGTTGATCTTCTACGGGAAGGACAGTGTGTTGCGCCCACGTGGGTTGCCCTTTCTCGCGCTCATCCTCTGCGCGGGAGCCCTCGGAGCGAGTCCGCGCCAGGCCCCGACCCCGGCCGCAGACGGGTACTGGACGGCGCAGCGCATGGCCGATGCCGTACCGGTCGACTCCGCCTCAGGCACGTCCCGTGCGGGGGCGGCCGCGCCCGGCGGGATCAGGAAGGGGGATTACTTCGGCGGACTGCCGATGGTCGGCACCTTCTTCTACGACGGCAGACCGCTCGGCGGAGAGGTGACCTCCTGCACCGGCAGCGTCGTCCACAGCGCCACCAAGGACCTCGTCCTCACCGCTGGCCACTGCGCCAACGGCCTCAAGCGCTCCATGCACAGCGTCTTCGTACCGCAGTACCGCCACGGAGCCCCCGCCGCCGGCCAGCCCAGCGGCATCTTCGAGGTGCGGCGGGTCTTCGTCGACCCGCGCTACGAGCAGAACACCACGAAGCCCGTCTCCGACCTGGACTTCGCCTTCGTACGCCTCGCCCCCAACAGCAGGGGCAGGGCGGAGGACGTCACCGGCTCCCTCACCCTCACCCGCGCGGCCGGCTACCGCCACAACGCCACCGTGATCGGATATCCCAGCGGCGAGGACGTCAACAAGAAGCACCAGGCGCTCCGTTGCGATGTCACCACCTCGCGCCTCACCGGCTTCCGACAGATGCGGATGACGTGCGCCGGCTTCCACGGAGGGGTGTCCGGAGGCCCTGGATCACGGACTACGACCCGGCGACCCGCACCGGCAAGGTCATCGGCAACACAGGCGGCTACAACGGCGGAGGCAACGACCAGAACGTCGACTGGATCACCTACTCGCCGGTGTACGCCAAGGACGCGCAGGCTCTGTACGCCGACGCGGTGGCGGAAAGGAGCGACGCGGACATCAAGCGCCTTCCGTACCGGCGCTGAGCCCCGTGTTCAGCCCCCGGCCGTGCGTCACGCCGGAGGCTCCGGCAGCACCCCCGTCCGCGCCAGCTCCCCGTACCAGTACGCACTCGACTTGGGCGTACGGGCCAGCGTCTCGTAGTCCACGTACACCGCGCCGAAGCGCTTGCCGTACCCGTACGACCACTCGAAGTTGTCGATCAGCGACCACAGGAAATAGCCGCGCACATCCGCGCCGTCCGCGATCGCCTGCCCGACCGCGAGGAGATGGCCGTGCAGATAGCGGATGCGGTCGGGATCGTGGACCGAACCGTCGGCGGAGGGCTTGTCGACGTACGCCGCGCCGTTCTCGGTGATCATCAGCGGCAGGCCCGGGGCCTCGCCGGTGTAGTGCAGCAGCAGGTCGTACAGCCCGGTCGGGTCGATCGACCAGCCCATCTCGGTGCGATCGCCGGGCGGCTGGTGGAAGGAGACCGCGTCCGCACCGGGCCAGGGGGAGTGCTCGCTCGCGCCGTGGCCGTCATTGCGCTCGGCGTGATTGTCAGTGGCAGCCGATACAACTGCAGGTGCGTAGTAATTCAGTCCGAGCGAGTCCAGGGGGTGCTTGATGACTGCGAGATCGTCGCCGTGGACGAAGGACCAGTCGGTGAGGCGCGCGGTGTCCGCGAAGAGATCTTCCGGATACGTGCCCTTCAGCATCGGGTCCGTGAAGATCCGGTTCGCGAGCGCGTCGATCCGGCGGCGCGCGTCCAGGTCCTGGGGGCTCTGGCTGCTCGCCCTGACCACGCTCGGATTGAGGCTGACGGAGAGCTGGGCGCCCGCGGGGAGCGCCGAGCGCAGCGCCTGGGCCGCCAGGCCGTGGCCGAGGTTGAGATGGTGGGCGGCCCGCAGGGCGGCGACCGGGTCGGTGCGGCCGGGGGCGTGCACACCGGAGCCGTATCCCAGAAAGGCGCTGCACCAGGGCTCGTTGAGCGTGGTCCACATATCCACCCGGTCGCCGAGGGCGTGGGCGACGATCCGCGCGTAGTCGGCGAAGCGGTGCGCGGTGTCCCGCTCGGGCCAGCCGCCCGCCGTCTCCAGCTCCTGGGGCAGATCCCAGTGGTAGAGGGTGAGCACGGGACGTATGCCGCGCTCGAGCAGATCGTCGACGAGGCCGCGGTAGAAGTCGAGGCCGCGCTGGACGGCGGGGCCGCGGCCGGTGGGCTGCACGCGCGGCCAGGAGACCGAGAAGCGGTAGGCGTTGACGCCGAGGTCCGCCATCAGCGCGACGTCCTCGGCGCGGCGGTGGAAGTGGTCGACGGCCGTGTCCCCGGTGTCACCGGCCTCCACCTTGCCCGGCGTACGGCTGAAGGTGTCCCAGATCGATGGCGTGCGGCCGCCTTCGCGTACGGCGCCCTCGATCTGGTAGGCGGCGGTGGCGGTACCCCACAGGAAGGCGGGCGGAAAGGTCATGGGCGCGTCGGACATGGGTGTGCTCCCAACATATGTGTAGGTACGGGAATGTGAGGAGGCGTCAGCCCTTGACGGCGCCCTGCATGATGCCGCCGA
This sequence comes from Streptomyces sp. NBC_01481, assembly GCF_026339995.1. Lineage (GTDB taxonomy): Bacteria > Actinomycetota > Actinomycetes > Streptomycetales > Streptomycetaceae > Streptomyces. The sequence goes on from NZ_JAPEPT010000001.1 coordinate 554,338, forward strand.
CGATGTGTTTCCCGAACAGGACGAAGGCGATCAGCAGCGGCAGCGTGCCCAGCAGCGCGCCCGCCATGATCACGGACTGGTCGGGGATGAAGCCGCGGCCGAGCCCGGTCAGCGCGACCTGCACGGTGGGACTGCCGTTCTGGGTCAGGGCGATGATCGGCCAGAAGAAGTCGTTCCAGGCCATGACAAAGGTCAGCATCCCCAGCACGGCCATCGCGGGCCGCGCGGCGGGGAAGACGACATGCCACACCACGCGCCAACTGCTCGCGCCGTCCACGCGCGCCGCCTCGATCAGCTCGGTGGGCAGTGCCTCGATGAGGTACTGCCGCATGAAGAACACGCCGAAGGCGCTGACCAGGGTGGGCAGGATGACGGACTGCAGCTGGTCGGTCCAGGACAGCTCGGCGATCAGCATGTACAGCGGTACGACGCTGAGTTGCGGCGGCACCATCATCGTGCCGATCACCAGCACGAGCAGGAGGTTCTTGAAGCGGAAGCGGAGTTTGGCGAAGGCGAAGCCGGCGAGCGTGGAGAAGACGACGGTCCCGGCCGCGATCGACCCCGCGACGATCGTGGTGTTGAGCAGGGCGGCGCCCATATTGGCGTCGGTCCAGGCGAACTGGAGGTTCTTGAAGAGATTGCCACCGAACCAGAAGGGCGGGGGAGTCTGCGCGAGCCGGGTGTTGTTGCGGGAGGCGGCGATGGCTGTCCACACGAGGGGGAAGAGGGAGCCGATGGTGAAAATGATCAGCACGGCATAGGTGATCCGGCCGCCGTGCAGATGGCGTCCGGCGCGCTTGGCGCCGCGGGCGCCTCCGGCACCTGTGGTGCGGCCGGTGCCTCGGGTGCGTGCGGCGCGGCCCTTGGCCCGCCTGGTGCTCAGCGAAGTCGTCACGTCACGTACCCCCTACGCGCTCTTGCTCAGACGGCGGGCGAGCAGCCAGTTCACCGCGCCGATGACCAGCAGGATCAGGAACATCGACCAGGCGATCGCGGAAGCCCGGCCGAGATGGAGATTCACCCAGCCCTGCTCGTACAGATAGAGCCCGAGCGTCTGGAACTGATGATCGGCGCCGCCGGTCGCACCCGCACTGCCGTTGAACAGCAGTGGCTCACCGAAGAGCTGGGTCGCGCCGATCGTCGAGACCACGCAGGTGAACAGGATCGTGGGCCGCAGCGAGGGGACGGTGACATGCAGGAACTGCTGCCACCGCGAGGCGCCGTCGAGCGCGGCCGACTCGTAGAGATCGTTCGGGATGGCCTGCATCGCGGCCAGATAGATCAGCGCGTTGTAGCCCGTCCACCGCCAGATGACGATGGTGGAGACGGCCAGTTGGGAGGTCCAGGTGCCGTTCTGCCAGTCGATCTTGTCAAAGCCGACCAGACCCAGCGCCCAGTTGATCATTCCGTAGTCGCGTCCGAAGAGGAGCACGAAGACGAGCGTCGCTGCGGCCACCGAGGTGGCGTACGGAGTCAGCGCGGCGACGCGGAAGAACATCGAGCCGCGCAGCCGGTAGTTCAGCAGATGCGCGATGCCGAGCGCGATCAGCAGCTGCGGCACCGTGGAGATCAGCCCGATGGTGACGGTGTTCCTCAGCGCGTTCCAGAAGAACTCGTCCTCCAGCAGCCGGGAGAAGTTCCGCAGCCCGACCCACTCCATGTCGGTGGGCGCGGTCAGTTCCACCCGGTGCAGCGAGGCCCAGCCGGTGTAGAGCAGCGGAAAGAGCCCGAAGGCCAGGAAGAACACGAAGAACGGCGCGACGAAGGCGTAAGGACTCCACCTGACGTCCAGCCGGTAGCGGCGGCTGCGCCGGGCTCGGCGGCGCTGTTCGGCCGCCGACTCGCCCGGTGTGCGCGACTCGGACGATGTGCGCGGGCCGGGAGGTGTGCGCGGGGCCGCGCCCTCCTCCCCCTGGGAGGGCGCGGCGGCCTGTGCGTCACTTGCCATACCGGTCACTGGTCCAGTGCGTTGTCGATCGCCTTCACCGCCGCGTCCCACCCTTGCTGGGAGGAGCGGCCCTTCTGGTCGACCTGGAGCATGCCCACGTCTCCCAGGTTCTGCGCGATGATCAGGTCCTTCGGCCCGACGATCTGGACCGGCACACCCTCGGCGGCCTTGGAGAAGATCTCCCCGATGGGCGCGTTGCCGAAGTACGCGTGCTTGGCGCCGGAGACTTCGGGCAGGGAGTACGCGGCCTTGGCGCTCGGGAAGCTGCCGCGCTTGGCGAAGAGCTTCGCCTGCTGCTCGGGCGCGGTCAGCCAGGCGGCGAGCTTGGCCGCCTCCTCCTTGTTCTTGCCCGCGTCGGGCACGGTCAGGAAGGAGCCGCCCCAGTTGCTGGGCCGGGGCGCGGCGGCCACGTCCCACTTGTCCTTGCCCGCGGCCCCGCCCTTGTCCTGGATATAGCCGAGCATCCAGGCGGGGCAGGAGACGGTGGCGAAGGTGCCGTTGGCGAAGCCCTGGTCCCAGGCGGGCGTGAACTGCTGGAGCTTGCCGGTCAGACCCTCCGTCGCGAACGACGCGGCGATGTCCCAGGCCTGCTTCACGGCCGGGTTGGTCTTGTAGACGACCTTGCCGTCCTTGTCGTAGAAGCGGTTCGCGTTGCTGCCGGTGATGGCCGACATCACTCCGGTCGCCGAGTCCACGAACGCCGTGCCCTTGGGCGCCTTGGCCTTGAACTGCTTGCCCGCGTCCAGGTACTTGTTCCAGTCGCCGGCCCACAGTTTGCCGACCGCCTCACGGTCGGTGGGCAGACCGGCCTTGGCGAAGAGGTCCTTGCGGTAGCAGATGCCCTGCGGCCCGATGTCGGTGCCGAGCGCGATCGTCTTGCCGTCCTTGGTGGTTGCCTGCGCCCACTTCCAGGGCAGGAATGCGTCCTTCTGCACGCCCGCCGTCGTGCCGAGGTCGACCAGCTTGCCCCCCTGAGTGGCAGTGATCTCCGCGATGTTGTTGACCTCGACGGCCTGGATGTCGGCGAGTCCGCTGCCGCTGCCCAGGTGGGTCAGGAGCTGCGGGTAGTAGTTCTCGTTCCGCTCGATGGAGGTCTGCTTGATCTCGATGTTCTTGTGGAGCTTCATGTACTCGTCGTACAGACCGGCCTCCTTGAGGCCGAAGGCGCCGAAGACCCCTACGGTGAGGGTGGTCTTGCCCTTGCCCCCACCGCCGCCGCCGTTGGAAGCACTGCCGGTGGGTTCGTCGCTGTCCTCGGCACAGCCGGCCAGCAGACCGGCGCCGAGCGCGGCGACGACCGCGAGGATTACTGCCCTGCGCATTGCGTCCTCCTTGTGCCCTGACGTGCCGACCCCCCGGCCAACTGGCGTGCGGCCCCGTTGCGTTGACGTTCTGCGGCTCGGGCGGGGAACGTGCGGGTTGTGTATGGCTGAGGTACGGTGGGAGCGCTCCCATGTGTGATGTGTTGAAGGGTCGCGGCTCGCCGCAGGGGTGTCAAGGCACCCGGCACGTTATGTTCTCGGACGGGAAGCCTGGGGAGGCGGAGATGGTGTCTCGCACAATCCGTACGAGTAACGGCGGGCGGGGCACGGGCAGGCCCACCCTCGAAGAAGTCGCCGCACGCGCGGGCGTCGGCCGCGGCACGGTCTCCCGCGTGATCAACGGCTCGCCGCGGGTCAGCGACGCCACCCGCGCCGCCGTCGAGGCGGCCGTCGCCGAACTCGGGTACGTACCCAACCGCGCGGCCCGCGCGCTGGCCGCCAACCGCACCGACGCGATCGCCCTGGTCGTCCCGGAGCCGGAGGACCGTTTCTTCGCCGAGCCGTACTTCTCCGACATGGTCCGCGGTGTCGGCGCGGCCCTCGCCGACACCGACATGCAACTGCTGCTGACCTTCGCCGGCAGCGACCGCGAGCGCCGCCGCCTGGCCCAGTTCCTCGCCGCCCACCGCGTCGACGGCGTCCTGCTGGTCTCGGTGCACGCCGACGACCCGATCCCCGACATGCTGGAGGACCTCTCCATCCCGGCCGTGATCAGCGGCCGCCGCTCCGCCGACGAGACGCTCGCCGCGGTCGACTCCGACAACTTCGAGGGCGCCCGCAGCGCGGTGACGCACCTGGCCGCCCGCGGCCGCCGCTCGATCGCGACGATCACCGGACGCCTGGACGTGTACGGCGCGCAGTGCCGCCTGGAGGGCTACCGCGCCGCCCTGGCGGCGGCGGGCTTGCCCGCGGACGCCCGGCTGACGGCCCCCGCGGACTTCACCGAGGAGGGCGGCCGCCGTGCGATGCGGGACCTCCTGGAGCGCTGCCCCGGGCTGGACGCGGTCTTCGCGGCCTCCGACGTGATGGCGGCGGGCGCCCGTCAGGTGCTGCGCGAGTCGGGCCGCCGGATCCCGGGCGACGTGGCGCTGGTCGGCTTCGACGACTCGGCGGTGGCCCGCCACATGGACCCGGCGCTGACGAGCGTGCGCCAGCCGATCGAGGAGATGGGGCGCACGATGGCGCGGGTGCTGCTGGAGGAAATCACGGGGCGGGCGACGGGGCGACCGCAGATCGTGCTGCCGACGGAGCTTGTCGTACGCGACTCCTCGTAGAAACGATCAAGGGCCCCGGTCCGAAGACCGGGGCCCTTGATTCGTCAGGGTGAGTAACGGGACTCGAACCAGTTTTGTTACCCACTTTTGACCTGCGACGACACCGAAAATCGGCACAAAAGGATGTCATTCGATGCTGTTCGATGCCACTCAGTGCCTGGGAAGACCGGGCGGGACCCCCGTGGGGGCGCACTCTGTGGGAGATCGCCAAGAGGAGCTGATGGGGTGAGTAGCAAACTCCGCAATCGCGATCCGACATGACAACGTCCCCACCCGAAGACGGGGGCGCCGCCGACCACTCCGCTCCGCCTGGGGGAGGCCGCGGAGGGCCGGTCTGGAACGGGCGACACCTGCTCTACGCGGGAGGGCGGTCCGTCCGTCGGGCTGAGGCCAAACTTTGATCAGCGGCGGGACCGGATCGGGCAACCCCAATAGGCAGTTAAGACACCTCTACTTCATGGTGACCGGCTGTAGCTGAGGCAGGAGTGATCAGCGAGCGTGCTGAGGTGCGACCACCCACGCGGCGGCAGATGCTGGAAGAGCGAGGGCTTCGCTGCCGTACTCAACTCGGAGGTGCGTTGTAGTGCAGGTTCCTATCGAGAAGGTAAGGCCCGGGATGCGCATCGGGTTGACGCAAGTTGTGACCAAAGTCGAGGAGGTTGGCCCTGATGAGTTCCTCCTGGAAACGAAGATGGGAGAGCTTCAGAGCCTCGGGATTCCTCCCAATCGGCGGACGTACCCTCGCGGCCGCCTGATCTCAATCGAGGTCGATGACCGCTGACGTAGCGGAGCCGGGCACGAAAAAGCCCCGGACTGTCCGCGACGGGGGACGCAGACAGACCGGGGCGGCTTTCGGGTGCCGGGGATTGCTCCGACATCTGCTCTACGGGGGAGGCGGCTCGTCCGTCGCGACGAGGCCAAACTTTTGATGCATGCCGTGATCCCGCCGGTGGCGGTCGGCTCGATGTGTCTGTCGCTGCGGGTCGTCAGGCCCCGGCGTTTCTCTGTGGGGGAGTTCGTCGCGGCCGGGACCGTGCCGCCGGCGGGGAGCGGGTGTTGAGGGCGCTGATCGATGCCCAGCTCTCCTTCCTGATCAGCGGCGGGACCGGATCGGGCAACCCCAATTGGTGATTAGGACGCCTCTAGCCCTTGATTTCGAAACGTGACCAGGTCTGATACGGCTGGGCCGAGCACCGGATGGCCGCCGCCGGAGTGCAGCTCCGCGGAGCACAGCTCAGGCTGATGCTATGGAGATCTACACCACTGACTCGATTCCCGATTCAGACGGAATCGTTGAGAAGGCATGGCTGGTCACTGAAGCGACGAACTACAGGGGCGTCCTGGATGAGGCTCTGGCGGGTCTCAAGGAGAAGGCCCTCCAGGATGGGGCAGATGCGATCATCGGTCTTCGCATCGCGGTGGGACAGTCTGAGTCCGTAGGGGTCCGTGGGCAAAGCTTCGTTGCTTATGGAACTGCGGTGAAGCACAAACCAACCGAAGGCCCCTGGATGGACCGGAGATGACTGCGGCCCCGGGGTAGAGGATCCAGACGCGTGAAGGAGCCCCGGTCTGTCCGCAACGGGGGACGCAGACAGACCGGGGCTCGCTGTGCGTCAGGCCTTGGGCGGGAGGACGAATCCCCTCACGGGCCTGGGCTGCGGATCGCGGGCGTCCGGCGTCTGCGCGCGCTTCCACGCCGCGACTAGCTCCGCGTACCGCGGGTCAATCCACTCGGCCATGAGCCACCTCCTGCGCTCAGCCTACGGGCGGCTGAGGGGTGGGCATGGGGCGGATCGTGCACTCCGGTGCGTGCTGACATTTCGCCGCCACCGACACGAGCGTCTCGTCCGACGGCGGACCCCACAGCTCGGCGTCCGCCGTGTATCCCAGCTTGGCGATCATCTCGCGGGTGCGGTCGAGGATCTCGGGGTCGTAGTGCGTCGGGTCCCAGCCCGGGTAGTGGTGGACGAAGCTGCGGAGCGAGTCGCACAGTTCCGCGTACATCGCTGTGTGCAGGATCAGCGCGTGCCATCCCTCGTCCACGATCCGCGACGGCGCGAGCCCGACCATCGGGTACTGCGCGCACGCTGTGACGAACTTCAGCCCCTCATCGATGATGCGGCCGGCCATCTCCTCGGCCATGTCCGGGTTGCCGTCCATGACGGTCTTGCGGCAGCTGGTGAACTGCCTGTCGGTGATTAACTGCCGGGCGAGGACGGGGATGGGACTGCCGGCGGATCCGGTACGGGGTGCGGAGGTACGCTCACAGTGATCTCCTCTGATAGATGGGGATTTGCCCCGTCCCGGCCGGGATTCCTGGCGAGGTGCTCCGGTCGGGACGGGGGATCAATGGGGTGTGCACAGGCGTACGCGCGCCTTCTCTGCGGGCGCATCGCTCTCGCCTTCCGCTGTCACGCAGTGGCCGCCGGCCTGCGCGATGCGGTGGCGCATGACCGAGCTCTGCGAGGTGTCGCGGGTGAGCCGGTCCCAGTCGTCGACCAGGCACACGATGGGCCCGTGAGCTCGGTCCATGGCCACACACAGTGCGTCGAACTGGGGGCGATGGTCGCCGAGCGCATCGTCGCCGACGTCGAGCCAGATACCCGCAATCTCCCAGCAGCGAGACTCGGCGTAGGCGCGGCACCGGTCGAGGCGGATGTCGAGAATGACGGTGGACATGGTGGCGTGCCGGTCGTAGACGAACGCACGGACGCGTTCCCCGGTCTGGGTCACTGCTCTGCCTCTCTGTCGATCTCGGCCCACACCGTGGCGTTTTCGTCGGTCCTGGCGTGCCCGTAGCGGTGAGCGGATGCGAGGGCAGTGAGGATTGCCGTCCGGGCCGTGGGGCTGAGGGGTTCGGGGAGGTCGGCCTCGACGCGGATGCCGCGGTCGGTTTCCTCGGTGCGCGGTTCGCTGCCAGTGGCGGCGGCGAGCATGCCGACGAGTGCGGCAGCCTGATTCTGCACAGCGCGCACAGCTCTCCCCTGTCAGCGGGCAATCACTCGGTGTGATGCTGAGTATTCAGCTTCGACCTGATGGGTTAGCTTTGTCAATGTCGACGCAAGACCCCGGAGCCGCCCAAATGCCTCGTGAAACCCCGTACTTGCAGGTGGCAAACGCTCTGCGCGCCCGCATCAAAGCTGGCGAGTGGCAAGTGGGCGAGAAGCTGCCGTCCCGGTCCCGGTTCGCCGAGGAGTACGGAGTTGGCCAGAGCGTCGCCCAACGCGCCATGGAACGGCTCATCATCGAGGGCATGCTGGAAGGGCGCGCCGGATCCGGGACCTACGTCCGCCGCCCGCGTGAGCGCCTGCGCATGGTCCGCTCCCGGCACCGTGAGCGCCGCGGCGGCAGCCCGTTTCGCGCGGACATGAAGGAGCAGGGGCGAGCCGGCACGTGGGAGTGCCGGAGCGAAGCCCGCACCCCAGCGCCCGACCACATCGCCGAGCGCCTGGCGATCGAGTCCGGGGACCTATGCGTCGTCACCCGTTACGAGTTCCTTGCTGATGGGATGCCCGTCCAACTGTCCGAGTCGTGGGAGCCAATGGCCATCACGGACGGCACGCCGATCGTGCTGCCGGAGATGGGCCCACACGCGGGCGCTGGCGTGGTGGAGCGGATGCGGTCGATCGGTGTCGTCATCGAGACGGCCGTCGAAGTACCACGGCCAGCCCGCGCTACGCAGGAGCAGGCGAACCTTCTCGGCATCTCCGTCGGTGACCTGATCACGGAGATTGAGCGGACGTACTACGACGTCGAGGGGCGGCCGGTTGAGACGGCGGACATCACGGTCGCCGACGTCCGGTGGGAGATCGCCTATGAGATCGGCATCGAGCACCCCGACGACTGAGCCCGGACGCACGAAAGCGCCCCCTGCCCTCCCCGAAGGGAGAACAGGGGGCGACGTGTTCAGCGGAGGAGAGCGATCAAGCCGGCTGCCGCGCCAGCCGCACCGGCGAGGACACCGATCGTCGGCAGCGGCCACCGTGCCCGCTTCAGAGCACGAATACGCGTCTCATGATCGGAGACGTCGTCAGTGATGGCCTTGGCCTGGCTATTGAAGCCATCGAGTTTCGTCTCTACCCGGGTGACGGCGTCGTGTAGCGAACGCATCTCGCTGTACATCTGCGCCGACGAGATGTAGACCCCCGGATCCTGCGGTGTCGTCACCGCACGTCGAAGCGCGGCGAGTGCTTCGCGCGGTAGCCAGTGACGAACGCGATCGCCGCAGGGACGACGGCCCAGTACGAACGGCGTGAGGCTGTCGGGCATCCACTCCAGGAGCCGCGCATTGTCCTGGACCACGGCGAGGGCTCCGAGGAGCCCTGTCGACGCGACGTAAGTTCCCGCGGTGGCGGCGGTGACCTTCTTCTCAACTGGTGCAGCCATGTCAGTTCCGTTTCTGTGAGGTCAGGCGGTGACGGTGAAGCCGCGGCGAGCGGCCAGCTTCTTGAGGGACTCGGCGCCCGGGATGCCGTTCGCATCGGCGCCCTTGAAGCCGCAACAGCGCTGCCACGCGGCGTATGCGGTGACCGTGGACGATCCGAAGTGCCCGTCAGCGAGGGACGAGGCCAGGAGGCCTTCTTTCACGAGCGCCTGCTCCACCGTCTTGACGCCGTAATACGAGATCGGCGTACCAGCCTCGGCGGATCCGACTTGGCCGCAGCGATCAGCTTCGACAGGTCCACCGCCGGAGGCTTCACGACCGGGGGCTTCGCAGGCGGCTTCGGGACCGGGACTGCGAGACGGTCCGCTATGCGGTCCTGCATGGCGTCCCAGTCGACGCCCCGCGGGTCGACCTTGCCGGGCTGCCAGTCGAGGTGACGGATGACGGAGCGCGGCTCCCACCCGTGATGCCGGCAGATCGCTGCGGCGACCCGCTCGATCGCCTCCAGCTGCTCCTTCGGCCATGGGTCTTTGCCGTCGCCGAGGTTCTCGCACTCGAAGCCGTAGAAGTAGCGGTTGCCGTCGGTGTCGGCCTCGTCGTCGCGGGGCAGGGCCGGGGTCTCGTTGATGATGGCTTGCAGTACGTCGCCGTCACCCAGGCCCGCATGGTTGGCGCGGCCGTAGCCGACGAGGTGGACGGTGCCGTCCTTGGCGATGACGCCGTGACACAGCGGCCCCGGCAGAGAGGTGTATTCGTCCCGGCAGATGCGAACGGTGTTTTCGGTGCCCTTCGTGACGGTGTGGTGGATCATCACGCCGTGCACGGGGCCCCACGGGCCCTTGTGGTTGCGGTTGTGGGTCTGCCAGCGGCCGACCTCGACGACGGTGAGGCCCTCGGCGCGGAGCAGCGCAAGGAAGGCGTCAGCGATGGGTGGAGTGGCCATGAGCGCCTCCAGGGCATGAGAAAAGCCCCGGCCAGACGGCACGGGGCGACGGTATGAGGTAGATCAGGGTGCGGGCGGCGGATCCGGGAGCTGCACCCAGTTTTCCGCGAAGTCGTCGGCAGGGATGGGCTGCAAGAAGGTCTTGCGGCCGCCCCGCAACACCAGATATGCATGCGGCACGTCGATCTGGCTCGGCGACGGCCAGCCCGGCACTTCGAGTACCAGCAGCTGCCCGTTGTCGCTGACGAGCGTCACATCGGCCAGCCATTCCTCTGCGATGAACTGCCCGTTCGTGCCGTCGTACGCCAGAGCCTCAACCCGCTGGGTCACGAGCATTCAGACGACCTCCGTGATCGTGAATTGCAGCTTTGTATCTCCGGTTTGGAAGCGCCCGCCCACCGCGAGGTTCGCGGAAAGGTTCCCGCGGAGCTTCAGGGTGTGAGAGCCGGCCGCGGGCAGGACACCCGTCCAGGTCCTGGACACGGTGTCGCGGTCCAGTTGATTCATCCGGTGGACGGCGCCGCCCGACTGTCCGGTCCCGTCCACGTTGAGCTTCCCCAGCATCATGATCGTGCTGGAGACGGCGAGCGGCTCGCAGTCGAAGGTGCCGGTCGCCTGGAAGGTCGCGTTCGCTGCCTTGGTGGTGAAGGTGACCGACGCCCCAGGGATGTCGGTCTCCGTCGTTGTCGTCGATGTGAGAGACCCGTTGGCGACTGCCTCGTACGGGACCGGCTGGATCCGGTCCAGCTGCCCCGCGGTGACGATCTGCCCGGCCAAGAACCCCATGGGTTCCCCCTTTTCTAGAGTGCGCCGCGCATCGGGTAGACGAGGGACACCGCAGTGCCCGCCGAATGGGCCTTGACGATGCCGTTGATGCTGCGGGTCACGGTGAAGCGCTGGATGCTGCGCTTCGCGGCGAGCTGGGCGACGCGGTGCGCGGTGGCTACCTCGGTCATGGTGACGTCGAATTCGAGGCCGAGCTCCTGCGCGATGAGGGACACGGTGCGCTGCGCCCGGTTGATCTGGCGGGCGATTTCGTTCCTACCGAGGCCCTGCGCGTGCAGTTCGGCGACGGCGTCGTAGCCCTCTTCAGTGACGGGCCGGTAGTCGCGTCGCAGGACCACGGGTCACCTCCGGGCATGCGAAAGGCCCCGCGCGGTGGCGGGGCCTACGAGGTCACTGTTTCCGGGCACCCCGGATCTGCGGCCCATAATGCGGCACTGATGACCGGTTTTGCAACTACTTGCAGTGCGTCAGAACAGCTGCACGCTGGTCCCGAACTCGATGGCCCAGACGATTACGGCAACGGCGATTGCGCAGAACAGCAGGATGACGAGGACCCATTGGAAGTCGGTCATGGTGATCAGAAGTTGCCGTTCGACAACAGCTGGCCGTCCTTGTCGTAGATGGTGACCAGGCCGTTCTTCGACGCCTTCCAATCGGCGAATGCCGAGGCGATCAGCTTCCCTTCGCCCTGGTGCGGGCCCACCAGTCCGCCGCTGAAGTCAGTGTAGACGTCGGCTGTGTCGGCGATGTCGTTCTGATCGTCGGCGCCCTGGACCTTGGTGACGTGCTTGACCGCGGCCTTCTCTGCGGCGCTGCCGTTCTTGGCGACGAAGGCTTTGAACTGGTCGGCCTGGCTGAGCTCCTTCGCGGGCGCTTTGGCCGGCTGCTTCTTCTCGGTGGGCGTGACGGGGGCCTTCTTCTGCGGGGTAGCCGCAGGGGTGCCCTTGCGTGCCGTCGTCTTGTCCGTGTCTGTGCCGCCTAGTGCGATGCTGACCACGATCAGGAACGCGAAAATGCCGCCGAGGGTAATGGCGACGATGGCCCAAGGGGACATGCGCTTCTTGGGTGGGGGCGGCGGCTGGTAGGGCGCGGGACCGCCCTGGTAGGGCTGCTGCGGGCCCGGGTATTGGTGGCTCATGCGGATGTCTCCTGGCGAACGTGAGCGGGGGCGTAGGTGCGTCGATCAGCCAAGGCTGCCGGAGAGCGCTCCGGCCTTGGCTTCCTGGGCGGAGAGTTGGAGCTTGCCGCGATGCCCGATCTCTACCTGATAGAAGCTCTCGTGAGCGGGGACGTCCTGAACCAAGACGTCGAAAGTGCACGACCTGGCTGTCTCGTCGAACTCCGACAGGAGGAGTGAACTTGTAGCGATGACGGCCCCGGCCGCGTCGTACACGGTGACCGAGGTTCCCAGGCTGATGTCTTCGTAGCCGCCGGTCCCTTCGCATCCGCCAGCACCGTCGTCGATGGCCCCCTCGTTCAGGGTGAATTGGCCGGTCAGATTGAAAGTGCTGGGCTCGCTTGTGGCAGCTTTGCTTACGGCTGTGCTCGCCTTGCTGCTGTCGCCGGTCGAGCTGGTGGCGTACCAGGCCGCTCCGACTATTGCGGCTCCTGCGAGTGCCCCTACAAGTGCAGCGGTGAGGGTGCGACGACCTGATGGCGGCTGTGGGGTCGTGGGGGGCTGCTCGGGTGGTGGCGGTTGATCCGGGCTCACGTCGGAAGTCCCCTCAAGTGGATCTTATGAGTATTTGTGGGGGGAACTAAATGTATCGGTGTGGTCGCTGTGTGAAGTGGGTCAGGCGAGATCCGTTACCACGGCGATACGCAGCGCGCGCATGACGAAGCCCGCCCACGGGGTCGGTGGCCCGTGAAGAGGGAACGCGTGTATGGCAGCGGCTCCGGTTCGAGCACCAGCGCCGCGGCCAGCGAGCGCTAGTGGGCGGCGGCTGCCGTACGCGGCCGCATTGACAGTTGCTCACTTCCCGATGGTCACCTTGTCGCTGTCGAGCAGCGCGGTGTGAGTGGCAGCGGTGGTGATCAGGAAGATGAGGAGCATGCCCACGAAAGGGCTCTCTCCATCGGAGGCAACCGCCGTGCTCACGCCGAGGATGAGCACCTCGACTGCCACGTAAACGGCGGCGACCCAGGGCTTAATCACACCCTTGACTGCGGCGACCACAAAGGGGACGGCTGCGCCGATACTCATGGTGACGATGGGGACCAGGGTCCAGATCACTTTTGCTGCGGTGGAGTTGAACATCCGCGGCCGAGCGTTGGGCATCGGAGTGGTGACGTACGGGCTGGGCTGGGGCTGGTACGGATTGCTCATGGCTACCCTCGGATTTGTGGGTGTGGATGCGTGATTGTCCGCCTGCGGAGTGTGCCCCGGTGTGGGTGTGACAGTCCTGATACCCGGTGTTCGAGGGCTACTTGGGCTGGCCCGGTACGGGCTTCGGCTCCGGCTTGAAGTGCCCGCCGCAGGACGGCTGGTACACGGTCTCGTGCTCCGGGTCGGGATGTGTTCGGCGGGATCTGTTACCGCGCGGGTACGCCCTGCGCATGCCGATGTTGCGGGATCGTCGCGACTGGCGGCGCCCGCTGCGTGGGTTGCTGGCCACGGGCGCCATCTACGGCTGTGCGCTCTCGCGCGCCTCTTCGATCTGCCGCTGCAGCTCGTCCTGCCCGGCCTTGTTGCCCTGCGCGATGCCGTCCATGTACGCATCGAGGTACTCGGACTCGGTGAGCGCGGTGCACGGGTCGGGCTTCGGCTCGGACGGCACGTCGCCGGCGGCGTTGGGCTTGACGGTGGCGACCGCGTCCATGCACAGCCGGATCTGCTGGGCCTTGTCGACAGGGGCGGGCGCGGTGACCGTGGCTGTGGTCGTGGCGGGCTTGGGCTCGCTGCTGGCGCCGCACGCGGTGAGCGCGAGCAGGAGTGTGGCGGCGGTGGCCGCGGCGGTGCGGGTGCGGGTGATGTCACTCATCTGTGACTCAAACGGGCGCGGTCTGCGCTGCATTATGGACACGCTTGGCTGATGCAGATGACCGAACCCTTTGCGGCCAGCATCGCCGCCGTCGCACCGGTTCTCGTGCTGGTGGCAGCAGTCGAGCTGGCCAACTCAGAGCGGAAAGCCGCTGCCGCCCTTGTCGAGATCGGCGACGAGATGGAACGGGACCGGGCTAACGGACTCCCGCGACCCGGCGGGAGAGCCGCTCTCAAGTATCTGCGCCCAGTCATGAGAAGCATGTTGGGGCACGTCGTCGCTATGGCTTGGGCGGTGTTCGGGATCTTGCAGGTCGCCGCAGTCACAATCTCGCTTGTTTGGCTCGCGACGCCGAAGGCGAAGCCTCACACCGGCTCGGCCATTGTCTGCCTGGTGGCCATTTTGGGGGGAATGGTCTGGCTGATCGCGTTCCCCTTCATTCGCTCGCTGTTCTCTCCGCTGGCCCAGGCGTCGCGCCTCAGCCGAATCGCCCAAGAGTGGGGAGAGTCCGAGCGCGGAGACGCCTCTCCGGGTGAGGCCCCTGACGGTTCCTGATGCGGGCACCGCGCGCACATGGCGAAGGCCCCGACCGGAGGGGTGGTCGAGGCCTTCATATTCAGTGTCCTGCTCTGGGCTACTTCTTGGGCGTGCCTGGGGTGCGGCCCCGTGGACACCGCACTTTTCGGTGGCTTGTCGTGGATCCCCCGCCGTCTGGCCTCTTCGGACGCCACGCCTTCCCGAGCAGGTCCGCTACCAGCCCAGCTCTTTGGCGCGCCGGACCGTAGCTCTGCGATCAGCCTGCCGCCCACGCAGAGATTTCCACCGCGCCCGCCACCAAGCGGGGCGCCAGACTTGCCACCACTGCGGTAGGTACCAAAGATCTGCCTTGCACATGAGGAGAAAGTGCTCCATCGCCTTCTCCGCATCCCGGAGCGGCTGCCTGTTCGAACCAAGGCGACGCTTGTCTTGGATGGCAGCTACGGCCTTGACAAGAGCCTCGGCAGCGCGGGCGGGCCCTTCGTTCCCGACCAGCAATACCGTGGTGTATGCATCCACCATGGCCACATTTACATCCCGTGTTTCCTTTTTCAGCTGCGCGTAGTGCGAAGTTGGTATCTTCCTGGTCCAGCGCAGGAGCCAAAACTCCCGTAAGCGGGCCTTGGCCATAAGGGCATGCAGGACGGCAGTCTGGAGCGCGCTGTAGGCAGCTCTGCGTTCCTCTCGACCACCCAGCCGCACACGGCCCTTCGGGCTGAGGGCCTTCCCTAATACCGTGCCAGCGGCCCGCCCAAGCCCGCTCGCCGCGATCCCCACCGGTTCCACCATGGAAGGCATCAAATCCTCCCAAGGTGCCAACTGTCACCGGAACATCGCAGACGGTTACGCAATGGCGACAATATGTGCCGCGTCTGGAGCTGCTCCAGTTCCTCCGCCGTGTCCAGGAGCAGCAGCTCCAGCAGACGGACCGGTGGATCGCGCAGGAGGAGCAGCGCGCCGCCGAGCAGGTGCGCGCCGAGCGTCTCCAGCCGCCGCGCGATCCGGGCTGGTGCGTGTCGTACGGCATCGGCGCCGACCGAAGCCGCTGGAGGTCCACATCGGCGACTGCGGCATGGCAAAGCACAAGAAGCCAGTGAGTCAGGACCAGGCGCGCGCAGCTCTGGCCGGGGGTGTCGAGCCGTGCCAGTTCTGCCGGCCTGACACGGCCCTCGGTGTGGTGTGAACGGGGGCTCGGCGCAGCCTGGAGGTATGGAACACGCCCCGATTGTCGTGCACCGGATCTCTCCGTCGGGCGGGCGGCGCGTCACGGTGCGTGTCGAGGGGATGAGCGGATCCTCGGCCTCGCGTGGTCGGACGCCGACGTGATCGAGTTCCTGCGCCGGGCTGGTGTGGAGGATCCGGATGAGTTGGTCCTCGGTGGCTCGAAGTTGATCGACTGGGTGGGTGGAGAGCCGGGGAGGTACGAGGCGGAGCCGTCCGACACCGATATCCCGTAGTGTCGTGCGGACTCGGTGTTGGGTCTAGATCAGTCGTCGTAGAACGAGACACGCACTGATGACACCATTCCTAGCTCGGAGAACCAGGTTTCCAATTCGGCGTGCGGCGGCATGTTGGCCGAGGTTGCTTGCAGGATCCTCATGGTGCCCTGGTAGGTGCTCTCCACCAGCTGGTCGTAATGGTCAATGCGCAGTGAGGTGCGAAGGCGCATGCCGTTCTCGGCGAGCCTCTGTTCAGCGGTGCCTCGGACGAGTGCCCAGGCGTCCCGAAGGTGAAGCACGCAGCCCCAATTGCTGGAGAGAGTTCGGTGGAGCTCGTCGAATGCGGCCGCCTCCTCCTCGGCGTTGGCTGGCGCCAATCCATTCATCCATTGCAGTTCCCGGCTCAGCCGGGCGACGTCGACCTTGGCAGCCTCGTACTTGGCGATCCAAAGCCCAGCGAGCCGTATTGCCGAGCGCCTCTCCGCTGCGATGGCGTGAGGTTCCGCGAGACGGTCGAGGATGAGCAGGGCGAACGGCACGGCGAAGGCCAGCCCGGTAACGCTGGACAGGAGGTTCGTGATGAACGAGAGGCCATCCCACCACTTGAAAAAGATGTCGCCCACGACTCCCACTGCCATGAGCGTCATGCCCAAGGGTATGGAGACCTTGCACACGAGCTTTGTGAGGGGTGGCGTTTCAGTCCAGATGTCACGCAGGCTCTGCACCACGAGGACCTCCTAGTTTGGCAGTTCACTGGATACGAGGCGCCCGGCCGGCTTGGCGATGCCCGCCGAGCATCAATGAGCCGGAGTTGATCGAATGTCGGGCCCGGCGGCCGGGAAACGTGGGCCGAGTCCCGTCGTGACCGCTACTGGTCTCCGTTGAGGGTGTCCTCGATCATCTTGTCCGTGCCGGTTCGCGATGCTCTTCGGGTCGGCAGGCCGCCGCGCCCACTTCTCGGGGTCCTCGGCGTCCTTCTCGCCTGCCTCCTCGGCACGCACCCAGTCCGTGACGTCGTCCTGCGTGAGGTTGCAGATTGTCGCGGCGCGCTGATTCCCGGCGGGGTCGGTGTGCCGCAGGACGGAGAGGTGGAGGCGGATCTCGCGGTGGTAGTCCTCGCGGGTCCGCTCGTCGATCCCCGTCAGCCGGTCGACGTAGCGGGTCGCGTAGCCGTCGAGGGCGACGTCGCCGGGACGGCCGGCTCCTCGATGAAGCCCTGACCCTTCACCCATCCATGCGGCCAATGCTGGCCGTGGGCATTCACGAGGTTCTTGAACTGCTCTGCGGCGCCCCGGTCTCCGAAGCGCTCGGACAGGTTCTCGCCCGTACGTCCGCCACCCTCGATCCAGCGGACCTGGTAGGTGACGGCCCCGTTCTTCTGAGGACGCTCTTGGATGTACGCCATGGCGGAGACCATAAGCGGGGTTCAGCGGCAGCGGACCCCCACGGGACCCCCGTGGTTTCGGGCATGAAGAAGGGCCGACCCGTTCTCACAGGTCAGCCCTTGATCATTCAGGGTGAGTAACGGGACTCGAACCCGCGACATCCTGGACCACAACCAGGTGCTCTACCAGCTGAGCTATACCCACCACGACCGGTCACTTTCCGACCGGCCGAGAAAAAGTGTACAGGGTCCCGGAGGGTGCTCGCGCCCGGGTTTACGCCCCTCAGGGGCCTCCCCTTGGCGCTCGCCCCCTCCGGTCCTACTCCGCGGGAAGGACGTGCTTCGCCGCGATCTTCTTCGCGGTATCCGAGTCCGGTCCGGGCTGCGGCACGAAGACCGCCTCCCGGTAGTAGCGCAGCTCCGCGATGGATTCGCGGATGTCCGCCAGCGCCCGGTGGTTGCCGTTCTTCTCCGGACTGTTGAAGTACGCCCTCGGGTACCAGCGGCGTGCCAGTTCCTTGACCGAGGAGACATCGACGATCCGGTAGTGGAGGTACTGCTCCACCTTGGGCATGTCACGCAGCAGGAAGCCGCGGTCGGTGCCGACCGAGTTTCCGCACAGGGGAGCCTTGCCGGGCTCCTTGACGTGCTTGCGTACGTACGCCAGGACCTGCTCCTCGGCGGCCGCGAGCGTGGTGCCGCCCGCAAGCTCGTCGAGGAGGCCCGAGGCGGTGTGCATCTGCCGCACCACCTCGGGCATCGTTTCCAGCGCCGCGTCCGGCGGGCGGATCACGATGTCCACCCCTTCGCCGAGCACGTTCAGTTCCGAGTCGGTGACCAGTGCGGCCACCTCGATGAGTGCGTCGTCCGCCAACGAGAGCCCGGTCATCTCGCAGTCGATCCACACCATGCGATCGTTCATGCGTCCTACCTTAGGTCCTGCCCGGCCGACCAGGCCGGGCTCGCGTGCCCTGGCACGGCACCTCGCTGCGTTGTCGTCAGTCGCCTACGCTCCGCGTCGGCTCCTTCCTCCGCCTTGAGATGCTCCCCCGTAGCCCTTCGGGCACGGGAGGTGCCCCCATCGCCGGACCCGCTCACTGATCCGGCCTGATCGACCGGACAGGACCTAGGACCCGGCTGGTCCCCCGGCGATCGGGGGGCGGCGTCGCATCCCGTCGGACTATGGCGCACTCCGCTGGCCCGGCAGGCTCGGACGGCCGTGGCCCGACGCGTACGCGTCGGACGGAGGCTTCCCGAGCTCCGGCGGAGCGGCCGAAGTGGCCGCCGGTCCCGTCGCTCCGGCCGCCGCCGCGGCCCTTCTGGCCTGTGGACCCGCCTGCGCCGGTACGACAGCCTCCACCACCGGGGGCGGTGGGGACTCGCTCTGCGGTCGGCGGACCCGGTAGGCGGCCCGGTACGCGGCCGGTGAGGAGCCCAGCTGGCGCCGGAAATGGCCACGCAGCGCCACCGGCGAGCGGAAGCCGCAGCGGCCCGCGACCTCGTCGACCGAGTAGTCGGAGGTCTCGAGCAGCCGCTGGGCCTGAAGCACCCGCTGGGTGATCAGCCATTGCAGCGGCGCGCTGCCGGTCAGCGAACGGAATCGCCGGTCGAAGGTGCGCCGGCTCATGTACGCCCGGGCCGCCAGGGTCTCCACATCGAACTGTTCATGGAGATGCTCCAGCGCCCACGAGACGACCTCGGCCAGCGGGTCCGACCCGATTTCCTCTGGTAAAGACCTGTCCAGATACCGCTCCTGCCCCCCACTGCGGCGCGGCGGCACGACCAGCCTGCGGGCCAGTGCCCCGGCGGCCTCGGTGCCGTGGTCGGTGCGCACGATGTGGAGGCACAGGTCGATTCCGGCCGCCGTCCCCGCGGAGGTGAGCACATCGCCGTCGTCGACGAACAGCTCGCGCGGATCGACGTGGACGGACGGATATCTCTTGGCCAAGGTCGGCGCGTACATCCAGTGGGTGGTGGCCGGGCGGCCGTCCAGCAGACCGGCCGCCGCGAGCACGAACGCACCCGTGCACAGGCCGACGATCCTGGCCCCCTCCTCATGCGCCCGGCGCAGCGCGTCGAGCGCCTCGGGCGGTGGCGGTGACGTGATCGACCGCCATGCCGGTACGACGACGGTGCCTGCTCTGCCGATGGCCTCAAGGCCGTACGGCGCGGTCAGTTCGAGCCCGCCGGTGGTCCGCAGCGGGCCCTCCTCGCCACCGCAGACGAGCAGTCGATAGCGGGGAACTCCGGCGTCCTGACGGTCAATTCCGAACACCGAGAGCGGGATGGAACTTTCAAAGATGGGGCCGCCGCTGAACAGCAGCACCGCGACAACCTCCCGGCGCCGGCGGCCGGAAAGCTTCCGCGCTGCCTCCGGTGCGGCGGAGTCCTGACTCATGACGCTAAGCCCCCCTCGGTGTTCGCGTCTCCCCGTTCGTTTCGGGCCTTTCGCTCCTGCACGTTTCCCCTCGGTTTTGCACGAGTCCCGAGTCTTCGATACTCATGATCGAATCTACTGTGTCTCGTGGCGCCGACGTGACAAGTTCGGCATGCCCCGCTATGTCGACATGGCAACTTGGCGCGAAGCATTCGATCACGAAGCGTTCCACTCGTCGGGCGCCCAGGGAAGTGCGCCTGGCACTCATGGCCCATCCACGTAGGGCGCAAGGGCCGCGAATAGTCCTTTCTTCCCTGGTGGCAAGGGGGTTGGCAGGCCATTTCGCCAAGGGGGAGCCAGTGGCGCGAAGTTGGCTGAAAACATACGGGTGCGAGTGTACGAACCCGTCAGCCGCCGGGCGCACTTCCGGCGCCGTGCCGACCGCCCCGGCGCGCCCCCGGACCCGTCCGCGCGCGGCGGCCGCGCGGCGGCGTGGCCTCGGCCGTACGGGCCCGGGCCGCACCGCGCTCGGACTGGCGCAGCAGCACCCGGCAGGCGGCGGTGACCGCGGCGAGACCGAGGGCCGCGGCGGCGGCCCCGCCGACGGACGTCCCGTACACGACCAGCACGACAGGCACGAGCACACAGCTGAAAGCCGCCCAGCGGACCACGTCGCCGGCTGACTCGGACGAGGGGTGCGGAACGCGCCCGACGGGCCCGGCGGGCGCCTCCTGCCGTCGCGGCGCGCGGCGCCGTCCGTGCTGCGGGACCGGGGAGGGGGCGGGAGAAGGGGCGGAGGCCGGGGCGGACGGTGGTGCGGACACGGAAGCTCCCTGGAGGCGGCGGGGTGACCGAGGTGCCAACGACAGGCGCAGCGGTTCGGTCACCCTGAGGCGTCCCCGGCGGTGTGCCGGACGGCTGTACATACCAAGCGTGTACACACCAAGCGGCATTGCCATACGGGGCGGGCTCGGGCATGCTCCCTGGAACGCCGTGAGAGGGCCTGTGGGCTCTGGGCAGGGGAAGGAGTGTCGCCGTACCCTTGGGGGTATGGGCCAGGGAAGATGATTCCCGGACACAGCTCTGCCGCCCACCGTCGCCCTCCCATGAGGATCTGAACGCCGAGACACCGATGGCCGGTCACGAATTTCCCGAACCCGCGGACCGCAAGCAGGTCGCCGACCCCACGTCGGACCTCCAGGCGGCAGAAGAGACACGTCATTCCTGCGATCCGGCCTTCCGGCACGGAGTCGTCGTCGGCTTCGACGGGTCGACGTCCAGTGAGCGGGCGCTCGCCTACGCCATCGGCATGGCCAAAAGGTCCGGTTCCGGCCTGATCATCGTCCATGTCGCCAACCGGCTGCCCACCACCGTCTGGGCGGGCTGTGAGCCCCCGGTCTTCGTGGATGTCCCCGATCACCGCACCGAGGTGCTGGGCCTGGAGCTCGCCTGCGCGGACTATCTCGCCGAGGTGCCCTGGATCCTGGTCGAGCGCGGTGGCGACATCTGCCACGAGCTGGAGGAGGTCGGCCGGGAGTATTCGGCCGACGCGATCGTGGTCGGCTCGACGCACGGCATCGTCGGGCGCCTCTTCGGCTCGGTGGCGGGACGGCTCGCGAAGCGCGCGCAGCGGCCGGTTGTCGTCATCCCGTAGCCAACCCGTAATCGCGCTTCCACTTGCGCTTTCCGCCCAGGTCGCGCGGGGTCAACTCCCTTGGTGTGCACGGAAAACTACCCACCCGTACAGGTGGATTGTGCGCTTGTGAAGGGTAGATAAGGGTGGCTGGTAAGCAGCACAACTGCACAGGACACGAAGGGAGCCCGCCGTGGACAACGAAGTCTCTGCGGGAAGCGCTACTACCTCGACTCTCGGCCACCTCGCGCTCGGACTGACCCTGCTGGCGTTCGGCGTCGGCCACACTGGTGTGATCGACAATGTGGCGGCGACGGACGCCGCCGGTCTCGCGACGTGGGTGGGCGGCGTCGCACTGTTCATCATCGGGCTTCTCGAGTACCGCGCGGGCAACGCCGGTGCGGGCACGGCGTTTTCGGGTCTCGGCGCCTTCTGGTTCACCTGGGGCACCGGGGTCGGCACGGAGATGTCGGCCGAGGCGGCAGGCCTCTTCCTGCTGCTGTGGGCGCTGCTCGCACTCACCCTGACCGCCGCGTCCGCGGGCAGCGGACTGTTCGGACAGGGCGTCTACGGGCTGCTGTTCGTCTCACTGCTGCTCATAGGCATCGCGTCGTTCGCGGACAACGACGGCCTGGCCAAGGCGGGCGGCTGGGTCGGCGCGGTCGCGGGCCTGGCGGCCTGGTACGGCGCGACGGCCGCACTCGCCAAGTGGCCGACCTTCTCCGGACGCGCTGCCGGCCGTGGAGTGACGGCCACCGGCTGAGGCAGCCGCAAGCCGGCGCCTGGGCCGCGCCGGCTTACCAAAAGGGCGGTCCCCTGCGCGCATTGGTGGCTGCGCGCAGGGGACCGCCCGTGTCCGGGAACGGGTTCTGCTACTCGACCGTGACCGACTTCGCCAGGTTGCGCGGCTTGTCGATGTCGCGGCCCATGGCCAGGGCCGTGTGGTACGCGAAGAGCTGGAGCGGGATGCCCATCAGGATCGGGTCCAGCTCGTTCTCGTTCTTCGGCACGACGATCGTGTGGTCGGCCTTCTCCTGCTCGCGGTGCGCGACGGCGAGGATCCGGCCGCTGCGGGCCTTGATCTCCTCCAGGGCCGCGCGGTTCTTCTCCAGCAGCTCGTCGTCCGGGACGATCGCCACCGTCGGCAGCGCGGGCTCGATGAGCGCCAGCGGGCCGTGCTTGAGCTCGGAGGCCGGGTAGGCCTCGGCGTGGATGTAGGAGATCTCCTTGAGCTTCAGGGAGGCCTCAAGAGCCACCGGGTAACCGCGCACACGGCCGATGAACATCATCGACTTGGCGCCCGCGTACTCCTCGGCGAGCTTCTTGATCTCGGCCTCACCCTCAAGGATCTCGCTGATCTGCGCGGGCAGCTTGCGCAGGCCCTCGATGATCCGCTTGCCGTCGGAGACCGAGAGGTCGCGGATGCGGCCCAGATGCAGGGCGAGCAGCCCGAAGGCGACCACGGTGTTGGTGAAGCACTTGGTGGACACGACGCAGACCTCGGGCCCGGCATGCACGTACACGCCGCCGTCGGCCTCGCGGGCGATCGCGGAGCCCACCACGTTGACCACGCCGAGGACGCGGGCGCCCTTGCGCTTGAGCTCCTGGACGGCCGCGAGCACGTCGTACGTCTCACCGGACTGGGAGACGGCGATGTACAGGGTGTCGGGGTCCACGACCGGGTTGCGGTAGCGGAACTCGGAGGCCGGCTCGGCGTCCGCGGGGATCCGGGCCAGGCCCTCGATCAGCGAGGCGCCGATCATGCCCGCGTGGTACGAGGTGCCGCAGCCGAGGATCTTCACACGACGGATGCCGCGGGCCTCACGGGCGTCCAGGTTCAGCCCGCCGAGGTGCACGGTGGAGAACTTCTCGTCGATGCGGCCGCGCAGGACGCGGTCCACCGCGTCGGGCTGCTCGGAGATCTCCTTGTGCATGTACGTGTCGTGGCCGCCCATGTCGTAGGAGGCGGCCTCCCACTCGACGGTCTCGGGGGTGGCGGTGGTGCGCGTGCCCGAGGTCGTGTACGTGCGGAAGTCGTCGGCTTTCAGCGTGGCCATTTCGCCGTCGTCGAGGGTGACGACCTGGCGGGTGTGGGAGATCAGCGCGGCGACGTCGGAGGCGACGAACATCTCCTTCTCGCCGATGCCGAGGACGACCGGGGAGCCGTTGCGGGCCACGACGATGCGGTCGCTGAAGTCGGCGTGCATGACGGCGATGCCGTAGGTGCCCTCGACGACCTTGAGCGCCTCGCGGACCTTCTCCTCGAGCTTCTCGGCCTGGGAGCGGGCGATCAGGTGGGTGATCACCTCGGTGTCGGTCTCGGAGGCGAAGACGACGCCGTCGGCTTCCAGCTTCGCGCGCAGCTCGGCGGCGTTGTCGACGATGCCGTTGTGGACGACCGCGACCTTGTTCTCGGGGTCGAGGTGCGGGTGCGAGTTGATGTCGCTCGGGGCGCCGTGGGTGGCCCAGCGGGTGTGGGCGATGCCGGTGGTGCCGGCGAAGCGCTTGGGAACGCGGGCCTCCAGGTCACGGACCCGGCCCTTGGCCTTGACCATCTTCAGGCCGGCGGCCTTGGGGCTCGTGATCACGATGCCCGCGGAGTCATAGCCCCGGTACTCCAGCCGCTGCAGGCCTTCGAGCAGCAGCGGAGCCACGTCACGCTTACCGATGTAACCGACAATTCCACACATACAGTTATGCCCTCCGGTAGATCAGGTGTGTGCCCGGCCGGTCAGCCGTAGACGATGCGGCGCAGCTGGCGGAGCGAGAGCTCCGGCGGCGCCACGGCGCGGTACGGCAGCTCGGCCGCGATGCGCTCGAAGATCTCCGTGTTCGCCAGGCCACCGGATTGCAGCTCGCGGTGGCGGCGGCGGACGAATTCCTCGGTCCTCTCGTCGAAGTACGCCAGCACGTCGAGCACCACCCGGGCTGCCTCACCGCGCTGGAGCGCGGTGCTGCGCACCAGATGGTCGATGAGATCGTCGTGGGACGATGGGCGGCGTTCGAGCACCCGTAGATATTGCGGGGTCACCTGTCGCGATTGCAAGAATCCTGCCCGATTGCGGGCACATCTCACTCAGAGGCGCTTGAGAACCGCCCGTTTTGCGGTGGTGAACTCCTCTTCCGTCAGTATCCCGGCCTGATGCAGCTCGCCCAGCTCCCGCAGCCGGCGCAGCAGCGCGTCATGATCGTCGCTGCTGGGCGCGGGGGGCGGCAGGGCGTCCTGCGGTGCGTACGGATGCGGCATCCGTGCTGTTACGGCCGCCCCGACCAGCGCCATCAGGGGATCCTTGCGGAAGCCCCACAGCTCCACGGCATACGGGTCGTACTTCGGTGGGGGCGGGGAGCCGGCCTTGGTCACCCGGAACCGGAGGTAGCCGTTCTCCAGACCGGCCGAGGGCAGCCACTCCACCGCCTCCACGTCCTCCAGGGCGACGCTGCGGGCGCCGCCGGACGACTTGGACTCCTCGGTCTTCCAGTTCCACTCCAGCCGGATCCGCTCACCGTCGAAGGTGGCGGTGCCGTCGCCCGCGCCGACGGTGATGGGCAGGGCGGGGCCGGGCACGAGATAAGTGTCGACGGGGCCGGTCTGCACCTGGTCGAGCAGCAGGGCGTTACGGACCTCGTCGACGAAGTACTCGGCGACGCCGGTGCGGTCGTTCTCGACGGTGAGCCGGTAGGGGTCGGAGCTGTCCTCCAGCTTGCCGCCGGTGATCTGCAGCAGCGGGTCGGCGCCGTTGCGCAGCCGCAGCCGGAGGCGTCCGGACTTCTTGCCGGGCTCGAAGGAGATGCCGGCGAGTGCGTTCAGGGGGACGGCGACCTCCCCGAGGGTCTGGCGCAGCAGACTGACGCTCTTGTCGCTGCCGGGCACGATGCGCACTGTGTCCCCGTCGAAGGTCCAGGTGCCGTCCTTCTGGATGATTTCCGCCATGCCCGCGATTCTCGCATCGGGGGTGGGGTACGGGCGTTCGCCCGGGGCGAGTTGGCTGGGGTCGGCGGGGTTCTCGCCCGGGGGTCCGGGGGTTGTCCCCCGGGATGGCACAGCCGCCATGCGGGGATTCTTTCACCTGAGGCTTGAGGAAGTGGTCTACACCTTGACCTCAACTGGGGTGCACGGTACGCATGATGACTGCCGTTCGGTTGTTCAGCACCACAGTTGCGACGCCCGTCGAAGGGACCCAGCCTGTGAGACAGCCCAGAGCGTTACCCCGTCTGTTCGGCTCGCTGCTGCTTGTAGCCGCCGCGGGCATCGCCGCCATCGGCGCCGGACCCGCGCCCGACCGGTCGGTGCCCGACCGGTCCGCGTCCACCCCGCGGCCGCTGGGGCAGATCGTCCCTGCGCCCGCGTCCGTGAGCCCGGGCGGCGCCCCGTACACGCTCACCCCCTGGACCCGGATCCGGGTCGACCAGCACTCCCGCGAGGCGCAGCAGATCGGCACGTATCTCGCCGGGATTCTGCGGCCGTCCACCGGATACGCGCTGCCCCTCACCGACGGCCCCGCCCCCGGCGGCATCCGGTTGCGGCTGAGCGCCGAGGAGCGCGCCCTCGGCGACGAGGGCTACCGGCTCCAGTCGTCCCCCGCCGGGCTCACCCTCACCGCCCGCAAGCCCGCCGGCCTCTTCCACGCCGTGCAGACGCTGCGCCAACTGCTGCCCGCGGCCGTGGAGAAGAGCGCCCACCAGCGTGGCCCCTGGCAGGTCGCGGGCGGCACCGTCACCGACACCCCGCGCTATGCCTACCGGGGCGCGATGCTCGACGTCTCCCGGCACTTCTTCACCGTCGACCAGGTCAAGCTCTACATCGACCAGCTCGCCCTCTACAAGATCAACAAGCTGCATCTGCATCTCTCCGACGACCAGGGCTGGCGGATCGCCATCGACTCCTGGCCGCTTCTGGCCACCTACGGCGGCTCGACCCAGGTCGGCGGCGGGCCGGGCGGCTACTACACGAAGGCCCAGTACAACGAGATCCTCGGCCACGCCGCCTCCCGCTATCTGGAGGTCGTCCCGGAGATCGACATGCCGGGCCACACGAACGCCGCGCTCGCCTCGTACGCCCAGCTGAACTGCAACGGCGTCGCGCCGCCGCTCTACACCGGTACGGACGTCGGCTTCAGCTCGCTCTGTGTGCCGAAGGCCCTGACGTACGACTTCGTGGACGACGTGGTGCGCGAGCTCGCCGCGCTGACGCCCGGGAAGTACCTCCACATCGGCGGCGACGAGGCGCACTCCACCAGCCATGCGGACTATGTGGCGTTCATGGACAAGGTGCAGCCGATCGTCGCCAAGTACGGGAAGACGGTGGTCGGTTGGCACCAGCTGACCGGCGCCACACCCGCGAAGGGCGCGCTCGCGCAGTACTGGGGTCTGGACGGCACCAGCGCCCAGGAGAAGGCGCAGGTCGCGAGGGCCGCGCGGAACGGCACCGGACTCATCCTGTCGCCCGCGGACCGTATCTACCTCGACATGAAGTACAACAAGGACACCCCGCTGGGGCTGGACTGGGCGGGCTTCGTCGAGGTGCGCAGGGCGTACGACTGGGATCCGGGCGCGTATCTTCCGGGCGCGCCGGCGTCGGCGGTGGCGGGGGTCGAGGCACCGCTGTGGTCGGAGACGATCTCGACGAGTGACCACATCGAGTTCATGGCGTTCCCGAGGGTGGTGGGGGTCGCGGAGCTGGGCTGGTCGGCGGCGTCCACACACGACTGGGAGGCGTACCGGCTGCGGCTGGCCTCGCAGGGGCCGCGGATGGAGGCGCTGGGCATCGACTTCTACCGCAGCCCGCAGGTGCCCTGGCCCTCTGGCTGACCCACGAAGAGAGACGGGCGCGCCGGTGAGGGACCGTAGTCACCGGCGCGCCCGCCCGTTCAGTGGGAGAACCGCGCGATCGGGTTCTCCAGCGCGCCGACCAGCTGCAGCGCCCCCGCCGGGTCCGCCAGGTCCACCATCTGCTTGTTGTTGCGCAGCTGGAGCCGGTTGAGGCAGGAGAGCGCGAACTCGTCCGCGAACATGTCGTACTCCCGGAACTTGTCCGCCAGATGTGGCACCGACTCCTGGTAGGCCAGCACGCACTCCGCGACCGTCCGCCAGAACGTCTCCTCGTCCAGCCGCTCCTCCGCGACCAGCGTGGCCCCCAGGAAGCGGAAGAAGCAGTCGAAGACGTCCGTGAAAATGGACAGCAGCTTCATGTCGTCGGGGACGTCCGCGCGGATCCGTTCGACGGCCGGCGGCAGCACCGCGTCCGGGTCCATCACCGCGATCTCCTCGGCGATGTCCTTGAAGATCGCCCGCTGGACCGTGCCGTCCTCGCCGATGACGAGGATGACGTTCTCGCCGTGGGGCATGAAGACCAGGTCGTACGCGTAGAAACTGTGCAGCACCGGCGTCAGATACGCGCCCAGATACCGGCGCAGCCACTCCGAGGGGGCGAGCCCCGACTCGTCGATCAGCGCGCCCGCGAACGACGCGCCCTCGTGGTCGGCATGGAGCAGCGACGCCATGGTCGCCAGCCGCTCACCCGCCCGCAGCGACGGCACCGGGCTCTCGCGCCACAGCGCGGCGAGCATCTTGCGGTACGGCGAGTAGCGGTCGGTAGCCCGCTCGTACTGGCGGTGGTGGTACCCGATCGCCGCCCGCTCCCGGATGATCGAGAAGCGCGCCGCCTTCAGTACGTCGTCGCTGTCGATCAGGCCCGCGAGCCAGTCGTTGATCGCGGGTGTCGCCTCCATGTACGCGGCCGAAAGGCCCCGCATGAAGCCCATGTTCAGGACGGACAGCGCGGTTTTGACGTAGTGCTTCGCCGGGGCGCTCTTGTTGAAGAAGGTGCGGATCGACTGCTGCGCGAGATAGTCGTCGTCGCCCGCGCCCAGGCACACCAGCCGCTGCTGGGCGATCTCGGCGGCGAAGGTGACGGACAGTTTGTTCCACCACTGCCAGGGGTGGACGGGCAGCAGGAAGTAGTCGGCGATGTCGAGTCCGAGGGCGCTGAGCTGCCCGCCGAAGCGGGCGAGCGCCGCTTCGCCGAGCTCGCTCTGGACCAGCGTCTCGTAGTCGAGTCCGGCGCCTGCCGTGAAGGTGGCGACATCCCGCCGGGCGGCGAGCCAGACGAGGCGGATGTCGCCGGCCGTCTCGGGGGCGTACGAGAGGTATTCATGGACCCCGAAGCCGAGCCGGCCGTTGTTGGCCACGAAGCAGGGGTGGCCCTCGGTCATGCCCGTCTCGATGGCCTGGAAGCCGGCCGTGGCGAGTTCGGCGGAGGTGACGGGCTTCTTGGTCAGTTTGTACGCCGTGCCGGAGAGGGTGGAGGAGATCTCCTCCAGATAGACCGGCAGGATCTCCTCGCTCAGGCCCAGCGAGCCGCGCAGTTCGATGAAGAAGTCCAGCGCGTCCACGGGCTGCTTCTCGCCGTCCCGGTGGCGGCTGATGGAGTCGGCGTGGACCTGCCAGTGGTCGAGCGCGAACCGGCCGGCGCTGAAACGGTATTCGCTCGCGGCGTCGTCGCTGAGGACCCGGTAGCGGTCCTCGCCGAGCGACTCGGGGACCAGCAGCCGCTCGTGCGAGAACTCCGCCAGCGCCTTGCGCACGAGCAGCCGGTTGGCCTGCTCCCACAGCTCGGGCGTCAGATGCGATACGGCGTTGGTGAGGGTCATGCCGCCACCCCCCGGGCCGCCTCGAACTGTGCGCGGGTGCAGAAGCTCAGCAGCGCGTCCTTCTCCGGCTTCTTGATCTCTCGCTCCGGCACGAAGCCGACGGCCTCGTTGAGCGCGTGCACGGCCTGGTTGCGCACGTCCGGCTCGACGACCACACGCTCGGTGGCCATGTCGGCGAACAGCGTCTCCATCACCGCGGTGATCACGCCCCGGGTGAAGCCGTGCACGGGCGTATCGGTCGGCGCGACCAGGAAGTGCATGCCGACGTCGCCCGGCATGGCGTCGTACAGCCCGACGAGTTCGACGTGCGCCGGGTCGTAGCGCTCCATCAGGAAGACGGGCTCACCGTCCTTCAGTCCGATGAAGGCGTGGTGGTGCTCATGAGCCGATATGGCCATGTACTCGCGCTCGACGTCCTGCAGTTTCGCGTCCTGCATCAGCCAGAACGCGGCCTTGGGGTGGGTGACCCACCCGTGCACCAGCTCGGCGTCGGCGAACGGATCGAGGGGACGGACGGTGAACGTCATACGGAGAACTCCTGGAACGCGATGGACTTTTCGACGGCGTAGTACTCGGATCCCAGCAGCTCTCCGATGATGTAGGCGTTTCGGTAGGCGCCCATGCCCAGGTCGGGCGAGGTGATGGAGTGCGTGTGCACCCCCGCGTTCTGCAGGAAGATCTCGCGGCCCGCCGTGTCGATCGCATAATTGCGGGCGACATCGAAGCGGCCCTGCCCGTCACGGCGGATACGGTCGGCGACAGGCTTCAGGAATTCGGGCTCGGCGTACTTGTAGCCGGTGGCCAGGATCAGGCCCGAGGTCTGCAGCTCGAAGTCCTTGCCCTGCTCCTCCTGGCGCAGCCCGAGGGTGTATGCCCCGTTCTCGTACCGCGCGCTCTGGAGCGAGGAGTTGGTGAGCAGTCTGGTCGGGACCGGGCCCTTGAGGTTCTTCTGGTAGAGCAGGTCGAAGATCTCGTTGATGAGATCGCCGTCGATGCCCTTGAAGAGGCCCTTCTGCTGGGATTCTAGGCGGTAGCGGGTGGCCTCGGGCAGCGCGTGGAAGTAGTCGATGTACTCCGGCGAGGTCATCTCCAGGGTCAGCTTGGTGTACTCCAGCGGGAAGAACCGCGGGGAGCGCGTGACCCAGTTGAGCCGGTAGCCGTGTACGTCGATCTCGGAGAGCAGGTCGTAGTAGATCTCCGCCGCGCTCTGGCCGCTGCCGACGAGGGTGATCGACTCCTTCTGCTGCAGTGCCTCCTTGTGGTCGAGGTAGCGCGAGTTGTGCAGAAGGTCGCCGTCCAGTCCCTGGCAGGGCTCGGGGATGTACGGCGGGGTGCCGGTGCCCAGGACGAGGCGCCGGGCGCGGAACTGTTCGCCGCCCTCGGTGTGGACGACGTACAGCTCGTTCGCGTACTCGACCCGGGTTACCGTGGTGCTGAAGCGGATGGAGCTCAGTTTGGCCGCGGCCCAGCGGCAGTAGTCGTTGTACTCGGTCCGCAGCGGATAGAAGTTCTCGCGGATGTAGAAGGAGTACAGCCGCCCCGATTCCTTCAGATAGTTGAGGAAGGAGTAGGGGGAGGTGGGGTCGGCGAGGGTGACCAGGTCCGACATGAACGGCGTCTGGAGGTGGGCGCCCTCCAGGAACATGCCGGAGTGCCACTCGAAGTCCGGCTTGGACTCCAGGAAGAGGCCGCTCAGCTCACCGATCGGCTCGGTCAGGCAGGCCAGTCCGAGATTGAAGGGCCCGAGCCCGATACCGATGAAATCCAGGGGCTCACGAGGCGTGGACAAGATTCTCTCCCAGGTACTGCTCGGCGTGGCCGGCGATCAGATCGAGTACGGCGGCGATGTCTTCGGTCGTCGTCTCGGGGTTGAGCAGGGTGAACTTCAGGTACTGGCGGCCGCCGACCTTCGTACCGGCCACCACGGCCTCGCCGGACGCGAACAGCGCCTTGCGGGCATACAGGTTGGCCCGGTCGATCTCGGCGGGGCCGGTGGCGGACTGCGGGATGTAGCGGTAGACCAGCGTCGACAGCTGCGGCTGCACCACCACGTCGTAGCGCGGGTCGGCGGCCAGCAGCTCCCAGCCCGCCGCGGCCAGGTCGCAGACCTCGTCGAAGAGCTGCCCGACGCCGTCCGCGCCCATCACGCGCAGCGTCATCCACAGCTTCAGCGCGTCGAAACGGCGGGTGGTCTGCAGGGACTTGTCGACCTGATTCGGGATGTGCTCTTCGAGAGTGCGCCGCGGGTTGAGGTAGTCCGCGTGGTACGTGGCATGGCCGAGCGTGGCCCCGTCCCGGACCAGCACGGCGGATGAACTCACCGGCTGGAAGAAGGACTTGTGGTAGTCCACGGTCACCGAGTCGGCGTGCTCGATGCCGTCGAGGAGATGGCGGCGGGTGGGTGAGGCCAGCAGTCCGCAGCCGTACGCCGCGTCCACATGCATCCAGGTGCCGTACTGCTCGACCAGCTCGGCGATCTCGGGCAGCGGGTCGATGGAGCCGAAGTCGGTGGTGCCCGCGGTCGCGACGACGGCCATGGGGACCAGGCCGTCACGGCTGCAGCGTGCCAGCTCGGCGGCGAGAGCGAGGGTCTGCATCCGCTTGTTGCGGTCGACGGGGATGGACACGACGGCCTCGCGGCCGAGGCCCAGCAGCGTCGCCGACTTCTGCACGCTGAAGTGGCTGCACTCCGAGGTGAAGATACGCAGCTTGGCCAGGTCCGTCGTTTTGGCCTCCTCACGGGCGAGCAGCAGCGCCTGGAGGTTGGACTGTGTGCCGCCGCTGGTGAACACGCCGTCGGCGGCGGCTCCGAGGCCGATCCGCTGCGCGGTCCAGTCGATGAGGCGCCGTTCGATGAGGGTGCCGCCCGCGCTCTGGTCCCAGGTGTCGAGCGAGGAGTTGACCGCGGAGAGCACGGCCTCGCCGAGCACGGCCGGGATGACGACCGGGCAGTTGAGGTGGCCGAGGTAGCGGGGGTGGTGGAAGTAGACCGCGTCGCGCAGGTAGACGGTCTCCAGCTCGTCGAGGGCGGCGGAGGCGTTGCCGAGCGGCCGGTCGAGGTCGACCGCTGAGATCACCGGAGCGAGTTCGTCGGCGGTCACGCCGGTGAACGGCTTCCGGGTGGTGGCGAGTCGATGCGCCACCCGCTCGACTCCTTCGGTCACGGAGCGCCGATAGCTGTCCGCCGTCACGTCATTGAGCAGGTGCGAGCGCATGCGATGTCCTCCGGACAAGCGAGGGGGGCGAGGGATGCTGAAGTAAGGTTAGCCTAACCTAACTTTCTGTGCCAGCGGTCCCTCGCCCCCTCGGGGCACGGCTGTTATGCCGTTGTTCACATGTCGTCAGCTTCGCTCGCGGCGTCGTCCGGCACGCCCGCTTCGGCCTGTTCGCGCAAGCCGTCCTCGCTCACGCCGCGCCGCCAGTAGCCCACGAACGTGACGCGCCGGCGGTCGAGTTCACGCTCGCGCACCAGATGGCGGCGCAGCGCCTTCACGCTGCCCGATTCGCCCGCGATCCAGGCGTACCCAGTGCCCTCGGGCAACTCCGCCCGGCTGACCGCCTCCAGGGCCGAGGGCGCGCCCTCTTCCCGTACGAGCCAGGTGACATGGGCGTCCGCCTCGGTCCTCACGTCCTGGCGGTCCTCGGCGTGCTGCACCTCCAGCCAGACCCGGGCCCGCATTCCGGCGGGCAGCCACTCCAAGATCGCCGCGGCGGCGGGCAGCGCGGTCTCGTCGGCCCAGATCAGCACCCAGTCGGTGTCCTCGGGCGGACGGCAGCGTACGGCGGTGTTGTCGGCGACGGCCGGGCCGAGCACCGTCACCCGGTGGCCGGGCGCGGCCTGAAGGGCCCAGCGGCAGGCGGGTCCGCCGTCGGCGTGGACGGCGAAGTCGATGTCGACCTCTGCGGGTTGGAGCCGCTGCTCCCGCACGGTGTACGAGCGCATCACGGCGCGTACGTCCTCGGGCATCCCACGCCAGGCGCCGAGCGCGGCGTACAGGTCCCCGTCCTCGGGCACCGGCACGACGGGAGCCTGCTGGTCGGGATGCGGCAGGAAGAGGGAGAGGCTCTGGTCGCGGCCTCCGGCGGCGAAGGCCTTAAGGTCCTCGCCCCCGAAGGTCACGCGGACCATGGTCGGGCCGAGCCGCCTGGTCCGTGCAACCTTCAGGTCGAAGAAGCGGAACGGGGCGAGCTCGGCCGTCGTCGTCATGGTCAGGCGACCTTCTTCGCGGTCTCGATGGCCTTGGCCAGGTCTTCGAGGATCGGCGCGCACTTGTCGTAGGAGTAGATCGGCTCGGTGACACGCGGGACGACCTGTCCGGCCTTGACGGCGGGCAGCTGGGTCCAGGTCGGCTTGCTCTTGAGGGCGTCGGGCTGGAGGGTCCCGGTGCGGTTGTCCAGGATGATGATGTCGGCGCCGTACTTGCCGGCGTTCTCCCAGCTGAGCTCCTCGAAGAAGCCCTGCGCATTCGCCTTCGGCTCGACGAACTTCACGCCCAGCTCCTGGAAGTACAGGGTGTCGGCGGACATCTTCGGCACGGAGACGTAGAAGAGCTCCGGGCTGCCGGAGCCGATGAGCACCTTGAGGTCCGGCTTGGCCTTGGCGGCGGCGCGCAGGCGTGCCGCGGCCTTCTCGAAGCGGGCCTTGGCGTCGGCCGCCTTCTTGCCCTTGACGTCACCGCCGAGCGACGCGGCGAGTTCGGCGTGGCGCTCCAGCGCCTTCTGCATCGTGGTCTCGGCCGCCCACAGCAGAACGCTGGGGGCCAGCTTCATGATCTTGTCCTTGGACTGCGGCGGGACGTACCACGGGTCGTCCTTGGCCCACATGTTGGTGATGAGGAGCTCGGGGTTCAGGGCCGCGTACTGTTCGATCTTGAACTCGCCGTAGACATTGCCGATGACCTTGACCTTGGTGACATCGAGGTCGCCCGCCTGGACGTCGGGCTTGTTGTCCTTGGTCGTGGTCGGGCCGAACACGCCCTTGACCTCGACGCCGTAGTCGTAGAGGGCCGCGGCGGTGCCGGTGAAGGCGACGATGTTCTTCGGGGCCGCCTTCAACTGGACGTTCTTGCCGCGGTCGTCGGTGAAGGACCAGGGGCCCGGCTTCTCGGCGGCCTTGTCGGTGCCGCCCTTTTTGTCGTCGCTGCCGCAGGCGGCCAGCGCCGCGCCGAGACCGAGGGCGCTGCCCGCGGCGAGCAGGCCACGGCGCGTGAGATGGGAAGGGCGGGCGTTGGGCATGATGATGTCCGCTTTCGTACGTGCCGGGTCGGCCACTGGGCAGTTCGAAGGTAGGTTAGCCTAACCTCAGAAACTGTCCAGTGGGCACCCCGGCCCGAGCCCGCCCTCCGGGCTGGCTGGATCAGCCCGTAAGCCCCAACTCCCGGGCGATCAGCATCCGTTGCACCTCGCTCGTGCCCTCGCCGATCTCGAGGATCTTGGAGTCGCGCCACATCCGGGCCACCGGATACTCGTTCATGAAGCCGTAGCCGCCATGGATCTGGGTGGCCTCTCGCGCGTTGTCCACCGCGACCGTGGAGGAGTACAGCTTGGCGAGCGCCGCCTCCTTCTTGAACGGCTCGCCCTGGACCAGCCGCGAGGCCGCGTCGCGCCAGCCGACCCGGGCCATGTGTGCCCGCATCTCCATGTCCGCGATCTTGAACTGGATGGCCTGGTTGGCTCCGATCGGCCGCCCGAACGCGTGGCGCTCCTTGGCGTACTTCACGGACTCGTCCACACAGCCCTGCGCGAGGCCCGTCGCCAGGGCCGAGATGGCGATCCGGCCCTCGTCGAGGATGCGCAGGAACTGGGCGTAGCCGCGGCCCTCCTCGCCCAGCAGATTGGCCAGCGGCACGCGGACGTCGTCGAAGGACAGCTCACGGGTGTCCGAGGCGTTCCACCCGACCTTGGAGTAGGGGGCGGCGACGGTGAAGCCGGGGGTGCCGGAGGGGACGATGATCGAGGAGATCAGCGGCTTGCCCTCGGCCGTGCGGCCGGTGACCGCGGTGACCGTGACGAGGCCGGTGATGTCCGTACCGGAGTTGGTGATGAAGCTCTTCGAGCCGTTGATCACCCACTCGTCACCGTCGCGGACGGCCGTCGTCCTCGTGCCGCCGGCGTCCGAGCCCGCGCCCGGCTCGGTCAGGCCGAAGGCGCCGAGCATCTCGCCCGAGCACAGCTGCGGCAGCCACTGCCGCTTCTGCTCCTCGGTGCCGAAGCGGTACACGGGCATCGCGCCGAGCGAGACGCCCGCTTCGAGGGTGATCGCGACGGAGGAGTCGACGCGGGCCAGCTCCTCCAGGGCGATGCCGAGGGCGAGATAGTCGCCGCCCATGCCGCCGTACTCCTCGGGGAAGGGCAGTCCGAACAGGCCCATACGGCCCATCTCGCGGACGATCTCGTACGGGAACTCGTGGCGTTCGTAGAAGTCGCCGATCTTCGGCGCTATCACGTCGTGGGCGAACTGCTCCACGGTGCGGCGGAGTTCCTCGTGTTCGGGGGTCAGCCGGTGGTCCAGGGACATGGGGGAGTCACTCCTTGTGGGAGAGGGCACGGACGGTGCGGGAGGGGCTCGGTCGGCCCAGCTGTTCGGCCATCCACACGCTCGTGGCGGTGAGGCGGGCAAGGTCGACCCCGGTTTCGATGCCGAGGCCCTGAAGCATCCACACGAGGTCTTCGGTGGCGAGGTTTCCGGTCGCGCTCTTCGCGTACGGGCAGCCGCCGAGGCCGCCCGCGGAGGCGTCCACGGTTCTCACGCCGTGCTGGAGCGCGGCGAGGGTGTTGGCGAGTGCCTGGCCGTACGTGTCGTGGAAGTGCACGCCGATGGCATCGGTCGGCACGCCCTGCTCGTTCAGGGCGGCGAGCAGCGCCTGCACATGGCCGGGCGTCGCCACGCCGATCGTGTCGCCGAGGCTCAGCTCGTCGCAGCCGAGGTCCATGAGCTGCTTGGCGACGCGGACTACCTGGTGGACGGGGACGGGTCCCTCCCACGGGTCGCCGAAGCACATCGACAGATAGCCGCGGACATGGATCCTGTCCGCTCGGGCCTTGGCGACGACCGGCTCGAACATGGCCAGCGACTCATCGACGCTGCGATTGAGATTGCGCTGCGCGAAGGTCTCGGTCGCGGACCCGAACACGGCGATACGGCGCGCACCGAGGGCGGCGGCCCGCTCAAGACCGCGCTCGTTCGGTACGAGAACGGGCAGGGCGACCCCCTCGATGTCGCCGACGAGGGGGAACAGCTGCTCGGCGTCGGCGAGTTGGGGCACCCACTTGGGGTGGACGAAGCTGGTCGCCTCGATCGTGGTCAGGCCCGCGTCGGCGAGCCGGCGGATGAACTCCGCCTTGACCTCCGTGGGGACGACCGTCTTCTCGTTCTGCAGGCCGTCACGCGCCCCGACCTCGTGGATCCGGACGCGGGGCGGCAGATCCTGTGCGGGAACGGCCATGGGCAGCCCGTCGGTCATGCTTCCTCCCTCGGGGTGACGACCGCCAGGATCTGGTCCATGGCGACGGTCGAGCCGGGCGTGACGTCCAGCTCGGTGACGGTGCCGGCGTGCGGGGCGGAGATGACGTGCTCCATCTTCATCGCCTCGACGACGAGGAGGCCCTGGCCCGCCTCGACCTCGTCCCCGACGGCGACCTTGACGACGGTGACGGTGCCGGGCATGGGCGCGGCGAGGGTGTCGGCGCCGGCATGCGCGGCGCCGCTGAGGGACGCCTCGACGGGGTCGTGGTCCTGGACGTGCCAGGACTCGCCGTCCCGGCCGAGCCAGGTCCCCTCCGGGGAGGTGGCGCACTGGAAGCGATGCGTGACCCCGTCCAGCTCAAGGGTGAGGTTGCCTGCGTCGGCGTGAACGAGGCGTGTGCGCTGGATTTCCCCCGCGCCGGGCGGGAGTTCAGCGCCGGGCAGGAGTTCCGCGTCCGTCGTTGTGCCGCGTACGCGAACCGCCACCGGGTCCTGGCCCGGCACGCGGAAGTGGTGGACCGTCCAGGCCGGTACGCCGCCCAGGCGCCAGCCGTTGGCGACCCCGAAGGGGTCCGTCCAGCCACCGGCAGGGGGGAGGTCCTGCTGGGCCAGTAGCGCCGCCGCCGCGTACACCTCCTCCGGGACCCCGTCCACGACCAGGGTGTCCGCGTCCCGTTCCACCAGGCCCGTGTCCAAGTCGCCCGACACCACGTCCGGGTGGGCCAGCAGACGCCGCAGGAAGCCCGCGTTCGTCGGGACGCCGAGGGTGACCGTGTCCGCGAGGGCCGCCCGCAGCTTGCGCAGGGCGGTCGCGCGGTCGGGGCCGTACGCGATGACCTTGGACAGCATCGGGTCGTACAGGCTGGAGACCTCCGTGCCCCGCGTGAGACCGGAGTCGGTGCGCACGCCGTCGCCCTGCGGCTCGTGCAGGGCCAGGACCGTGCCACCGGAGGGCAGGAAGCCCCGGGAGGGGTCCTCCGCGCAGATACGGGCCTCGATCGCGTGGCCCGTGAGGGTGATGTCGTCCTGGACGAAGGGCAGTTGTTCGCCCGCCGCGACCCGCAGCTGCCACTCCACCAGGTCCAGGTCGGTGATCAGCTCCGTCACCGGGTGCTCGACCTGGAGGCGGGTGTTCATCTCCATGAAGTAGTACGAGGAAGGGTCGCTGCCCGGGACGATGAACTCCACCGTGCCCGCGCCCACATAGCGGCAGGAGAGAGCCGCCTCCACGGCGGCGGCGCCCATCGACGCACGCGTCTTCTCGTCCAGCAGGACGCTCGGCGCCTCTTCGATGATCTTCTGGTGGCGGCGCTGCAGCGAGCACTCGCGCTCGCCGAGGTGCACCACGTTCCCGTGCCCGTCCGCGAGGACCTGGATCTCGATGTGCCGGGGCCGGTCGATCCAGCGCTCCACGAGCAGGGTGTCGTCGCCGAAGGATGCCCGCGCCTCGCGCCTGGCCGCCGCGATCTCGTCGAGGAGCGCCGACTCCACGCGCGTGAGCCGCATGCCCTTGCCGCCGCCGCCCGCCGAAGGCTTCAGCAGCACGGGCATGCCGATCTCCCGGGCGGCGTCGGCCAGTTGGTCGTCGCTCAGGCCGGATCCCGAGGAGCCCGGAACGACCGGGACGCCCGCAGCCCGCACCGTCTCCTTCGCGCGGATCTTGTCGCCCATCAGCGAGATCGCCGATGCGGGCGGCCCGATGAAGGCAAGACCGGCATCCGCGCAGGCCTGCGCGAAGCCCGCGTTCTCCGCGAGGAAGCCGTAGCCGGGGTGGACCGCCTCCGCGCCCGTGCGGGCCGCGGCTTCGAGCAGGCGCTCCACGCAGAGGTAGCTCTCGGCGGCCGCCGACGGGCCGATGCGGACCGCGGTGTCCGCCTCCCGTACATGCCGGGCGTCCGCGTCCGCGTCGCTGAAGACGGCGACCGAGCGGATGCCCATCGCGCGCAGCGTACGGATGACGCGGACCGCGATCTCGCCTCGGTTGGCGACAAGGACTGTGCTGAACATCGTCATGGTCCGTCTCACATCCGGAAGACGCCGAAGGCGGGGTCGGTCAACGGGGCGTTGGCGCAGGCGGTGAGCGCGAGGCCGAGCACCTGGCGGGTCTCCAGGGGGTCGATCACGCCGTCGTCCCAGAGCCGGGCCGTCGCGTAGTAGGCATTGCCCTGGGATTCGTACTGAGCCCGGATCGGCGCCTTGAAGGCCTCCTCCGCATCGGCGGGCCACGCCTCGCCGCGCCCCTCCAACTGGTCCCGCTTCACGGTCGCCAGCACGGAGGCCGCCTGCTCGCCGCCCATGA
This sequence comes from Streptomyces sp. NBC_01481, assembly GCF_026339995.1. GTDB lineage: Bacteria > Actinomycetota > Actinomycetes > Streptomycetales > Streptomycetaceae > Streptomyces. The sequence continues at coordinate 592,759 of NZ_JAPEPT010000001.1, forward strand.
CCGAGATCTTGGCGTTGGGCCACATCCACAGGAAGCGCGGCGAATAGGCCCGGCCGCACATCGAGTAGTTGCCCGCGCCGTACGAACCGCCGATGACGACGGTCAGCTTCGGCACGCGTGTGCATGCCACGGCCGTGACCATCTTCGCGCCGTGCTTGGCGATGCCGCCCGCCTCGTAGTCCTTGCCGACCATGAAGCCCGAGATGTTCTGCAGGAAGAGCAGGGGGATGCCGCGCTGGTCGCACAGTTCGATGAAGTGCGCGCCCTTCTGGGCGGATTCGGAGAACAGGATGCCGTTGTTGGCGACGATGCCGACCGGGTGGCCGTGGATCCGCGCGAAGCCGGTGATCAGGGTCTGCCCGAACTCGGACTTGAACTCCTGGAACCGGGAGGCGTCGGTGATCCGGGCGATCACTTCCCGTACGTCATAGGGGGTACGGGAGTCCACCGGCACCGCGCCGTACAGACCGGCCGGGTCGACCTTCGGCTCCTCGGCCGGCTCGACCGACCAGGGCAGCGGGCCGCGCTCGGGCAGCGTCGCCACGATGTTCCGTACGATCCGCAGCGCGTGCGCGTCGTCCTCGGCGAGATGGTCGGTGACGCCGGAGACACGGGAGTGGACCTCGCCGCCGCCGAGCTCCTCGGCCGTGACGACCTCGCCGGTCGCGGCCTTCACCAGCGGCGGGCCGCCGAGGAAGATCGTGCCCTGGTTGCGGACGATCACGGCCTCGTCGCTCATGGCGGGCACATACGCCCCGCCCGCCGTGCAGGAGCCGAGGACGGCGGCGATCTGCGGGATGCCCGCGCCGGACATCCGTGCCTGGTTGTAGAAGATCCGTCCGAAGTGCTCGCGGTCAGGGAAGACCTCGTCCTGCATCGGCAGGAAGGCGCCGCCGGAGTCGACGAGATAGACGCAGGGCAGCCGGTTCTCCAGGGCCACCTCCTGGGCGCGCAGATGCTTCTTGACCGTCATCGGGTAGTACGTGCCGCCCTTGACGGTGGCGTCATTGGCGACGACGACCACCTCGCGGCCGCTGACGCGCCCGATCCCGGCGATCACTCCGGCGGCCGGTGCCTGCCCCTCGTACATCCCCTCGGCGGCGAGGGGAGCGAGCTCCAGAAAGGGGGAGCCGGGGTCCAGGAGGGTGTCCACGCGGTCGCGCGGCAGCAGCTTTCCGCGCGCGGTGTGGCGGGCGCGGGCCTTCTCACCTCCGCCCAGACGCGCGGCGGCGAGCTTGGCGCGCAGGGCGTCGGCCAGCTCCTGGTGCGCCGCCTCATTGGCCTGCCAGGCCGGAGAGGCGGGGTCTGCCGCACTCGCCAGCACGGGTGCCTGCTGCATCGCTCGAGCTCCCTTGCTCGGTTAATGAGCGTTAACGTGTTTCCTCTAGGTTAACGAGCGCTAACACCTCTGTCTAGAATGAATTCCCATGAGCACCAGGACGGCGGCCCCGACGCGCCGCGAGCAGATCCTCAGGGAGGCCGCGCGCCTCTTCGCCGAGCGCGGCTTCCACGGGGTCGGTGTCGACGAGATAGGAGCTGCCGTCGGCATCAGCGGGCCGGGTCTCTACCGCCACTTCGCGGGCAAGGACGCGATGCTCGCCGAGCTGCTCGTGGGCATCAGCGAACGGCTGCTGAGCGGTGGCCGGCTGCGGGTCGAGGAGTCCGCCGCCGACCCCGAGGTGCTGCTCGCCGCACTGATCGACGGGCACATCGACTTCGCGCTGGACGACCGCCCACTCATCACCCTGCACGACCGGGAGCTGGACCGCCTGCGGGAGAGCGACCGCAAGCTGGTGCGGCAGCTCCAGCGGCAGTACGTGGAGCTGTGGGTCGAGGCGGTCTGCGCGATGTACCCGGCGCTCGCCGAGGCGGACGCCCGGGCCGCGGTCCACGCGGTCTTCGGCCTGCTCAACTCCACTCCGCACCTAGGCCGCCCGGACGCCCGCATGGGCCGTGACGCGACGGCGGACCTGCTCCACCGCCTGGCCCGCGGGGCCTTCGCGGCCGCGGCGGACGGCGCCTGAGGCGCCCTGGCGTACGCGAAGGGCACATGTACAGTCCCAATCGGCGCCACGACCGGCGCAGCGAGGCCTGACCAGCCTTGTCGACAACGGGGGTTTCATGTCAGAACACATCGGTCCCGACCGCCGGGAAACGATCGAGCGGAACCTGTGGGCCGCGCCCGCGATGTTCGTCGCCGTGTCCTGGGCACTGTTCCAGAAGGACGACGCCTCGTCGGCATCGACCGTCGCCTGGATCATCTACTCCGCGGGATGGATCCCGGCCCTGGGCCTGCTCGTCAGGTCTGCCGCCCAGCGCAGAAATCCCGGTGTCGGGGCGGTGTTCGCCTTCGGGCTCCTCGTCGTGATGGGCGTCCTGTTCTGGGCGAACCACGGGTGACGCACGCCTGAACTTCCGGCCGGGCGGCCGCTGTGAGGGGCGGCCGCGCCTGTGAGTGACGCGATACGCACGTCCAGCGTTCGGGACGCCCGGCACGCGGTGTGTGCCTGACGGCACAATGGGCGCATGCCGATACCCAGCCGTGCCGCCCTTGTCGACCACCTCGTCCGCACACGTATCGCCGGAGATGTCGCCACACCCCGCGACAACAACCTCTCCCACTACCGCAAGCTCGCCAACGGCGACCGTCACTTCTGGCTGGGTCTCGAGCTCGGCGACCGCTGGACCGACGAGCAGGACGTGCTCGCGGTCATGGCCGAGCGGTGCGGGGTCAACGACGATCCCGAGCACCGGACCGGGCAGGACACCATCGACCCGGAACTGACCGTCGACGCCCTTGAGCGGCTCGCGGCACGGCTGCGCAAGGCGGCCGCCGGCCAGGAGCGGGTGCTCTTCGCGACCGGGCATCCCGGTGGTCTCCTCGACGTGCACCGGCAGACCGCCGACGCGCTGCGGGCCGCCGGGTGCGAGATCGTACGGATTCCGGGCGGTCTCACGGCCGACGAGGGCATGGTCTTCCAGTTCGCGGACGTCGCGATGCTGGAGCGCGGCGCGACCCTGTGGCACACACACTCCCCGGCCCCCATGGCCGCGATCCTGGACGGCCTGGAGCGCGACGGCAGACCGCAGCCCGACCTGGTGGTGGCCGACCACGGCTGGGCGGGCTGCGCGGGACAGCGCGGCCTGGACTCCGTCGGATACGCGGACTGCAACGACCCCGCGCTCTTCATCGGCGAGGCGGAGGGCACCCTCCAGGTTGCCGTGCCGCTGGACGACCACGTCACGGACCCGCGCTTCTACGACCCGATGACGGCGTACCTGCTGGACGCGGCGGGGCTGACGTCCCAGGCCTGAGGGCGGGGGTCAGTACGGGTTCCGGGAGTCACCCGGACGGTGGACTTCTCTCGCGATCGAGACCTCCATATACTGGAGTGGCTATACGTTCGGCTGTATGGAAGATCGCTTCATTGTGGAGATCGAGCCCGAAGTCCGGCTCTGGCTGGGAAACCTTCCGGTGCGGGACTACCTGAACGTCGAAGCCGTCGTTGACCGACTTCTGTGCAACGCGACCACTCTCGGCGAACCGTATTCACGTCATCTGGGAGGTCCAGTCCGCGAGTTACGGTTCGATCTCGGGAATGACCGTCACGCCGTGCGGATCCCTTATTGGCTCGCACCTGGACGGAGGGTCATCCTGCTGACCGTTTTCCGCAAGAACAGGCAACGCGAGGTCTCCGAAGTGGCGCGGGCCAAGCGGGCGCAGGTGATCTGCGAGGCTGAGCACAAGCCGGCGCACGAGGAATACGCACGCATCTTCAAGGAGGGAATCCCCCGATGACCAGTCACGCGCGGTGGAAGCTCGCCCGCGACAAGCAGATCGCCGAGGGGATCAGCGAGGGCCCCGAAGTGGAAAGGATGCGCGAGGAGATCCGGATGGCTCTTGACCTCGGGCAGGCCGTCTACGACCGGCGTACCGAACTCGGCATTTCCCAGACCGAGCTCGCCAAGCGGGCCGGCATGACCCAGCCGCAGATCTCCAAGCTGGAGCTGGGCGGGACCATGCCCACACTGCCCCTGCTCGCCCGGCTGGCACGCGCTCTGGACGCGGCCCTCAGCCTGGAGCTGGACGGGGACACCTCGCGGGTCGCCTTCACCGCGCACGTGCCTGCCGCCTGACCGCCCTCAATCGCGGGGGACGCGAACGACGCCTTCCTGGATGACGGAGATCGCCAGCCGGCCGTCCTGGGTGTAGATCCGGGCCTGCCCCAGCCCGCGGCCGCCGGACGCCGACGGGGACTCCTGGTCGTAGAGCAGCCATTCGTCCGCCCTGAAGGGGCGGTGGAACCACATCGCGTGGTCGAGCGAGGCGCCCACCACGTCGCCGACCGCCCAGCCGCCGCGGCCGTGCGCGAGCAGCACCGAGTCGAGCAGTGTCATGTCGGAGACGTAGGTGGCCAGGCAGACGTGCAGCAGCGGATCGTCGGCGAGCTTGCCGTTGGCCCGGAACCACACCTGCGAGCGCGGCTCGCGGGTCTCGCCGACCGTCCCGTACGGCGGGGCGTCGACGTATCGCAGATCGACCGCCGCTCGTGCCTCCAGGAGGCGGTCGACCACACCCGGGTCGATGAAGAGGCCCGCGTACTGCGGCAGCATCTCGGCGGCCGTCGGGAGCGTCTCCGGGTCGGGGGCGGGCGGCATGTCGGCCTGGTGCTCCAAGCCCTCCTCGTACGTCTGGAAGGACGCCGAGAGGTGGAAGATCGGCTGCCCGTGCTGGACGGCGACGACCCGGCGGGTGGTGAAGGAGCGGCCGTCGCGGATGCGGTCGACCGTGTAGACGATCGGCACGCCGGGGTCGCCCATGCGCAGGAAGTACGCGTGCAGGGAGTGGGCCGTGCGGTCGTCGGGGACGGTGCGGCCGGCGGCGACGAGCGCCTGGGCCGCGACCTGTCCGCCGAATACGCGGGGGACGATCGCCGAGCGGGACCGTCCCCGGAAGATGTCCTGCTCGATCTGCTCCAGGTCGAGCAGATCGAGCAGGTCGTCGAGTGCTGAGCTCATGGGAGGAACGTAGTGGTACGTGCCTAGAGGCCCATGTCCTTGGCGATGATCGACTTCATGACCTCGCTGGTGCCGCCGTAGATGCGGTTGACGCGGTTGTCGGCGTACAGGCGGGCGATGGGGTACTCGTTCATGTAGCCGTAACCGCCGTGCAGCTGAAGGCACTTGTCGATGACGCGGTGCGCGACCTCGGTGTTGAACAGCTTCGCGGAGGCGGCCTCGGCGGCGGTGAGTTCACCCGCGTCCAGGGCTTCCAGGGCGCGGTCGGCGACGGCCTCGGCGGCGTCCACCTCGGCCTGGCAGGCGGCCAGTTCGAACTTGGTGTTCTGGAAGGAGGCGACCGGCTTGCCGAAGACGGTGCGCTCCTGCACGTACTGCTGGGCGAACCGGATGGCGGCCTTGGCCTGGGCGTACGCGCCGAACGCGATGCCCCAGCGCTCGGAAGGCAGGTTCTGGCCGAGGTAGTGGAAGCCCTTGTTCTCCTCGCCGAGCAGGTCCTCGACGGGGACCTTGACGTCGACGAAGGCCAGCTCGGCGGTGTCGGAGGTGCGCAGGCCGAGCTTGTCCAGCTTGCGGCCGATGGAGTAGCCCTCGGACTTGGTGTCCACGGCGAACAGGGAGATGCCGAAGCGGCGGTCGTCCTCGCGCGGGGCGGAGGTGCGGGCGCAGACGATCACACGGTCGGCATGCACACCGCCGGTGATGAAGGTCTTGGCGCCGTTGAGGACGTAGTGCGTGCCGTCGTCCGAAAGCTTGGCGGTGGTCTTCATGCCCGCGACGTCGGAGCCGGTGCCCGGCTCGGTCATCGCCAGCGCCCACATCTCCTCGCCGGTGACGAACTGCGGCAGGAAGCGCTTCTTCTGCTCGTCGGTGGCCAGCATCTTTATGTACGGCAGGGCGAGCAGCACATGCACGCCGGAGCCGCCGAACTGCACGCCCGCGCGCGAGGTCTCCTCGTAGAGCACGGCCTCGAACTTGTGCGTGTTCATGCCCGCGCCGCCGAACTCCTCGGGCACGTTGATGCCGAAGATGCCCAGCTCGCCGAGCTTGTAATAGAAGTCGCGCGGCGCCTGGCCGGCGGCGAACCACTCGTCGTAGACGGGCACGACCTCGGCCTCGATGAAGGCGCGGATCGTCTCGCGGAACGCCTCGTGGTCCTCGTTGTAAACGGTGCGGCGCACGGTCGACGCCTCCTTCGGGGTGCTGGGGCAGATGTCTAAGCGCTTGCTCAGTACTAAGTTACCCGGCAGTCGCAAGTGCTGTCCAGAGTGATGATGAGCACGCTGCGATGTCCCCAGGAGCGGGCTTCAGGCGGCCGTCCGGCCCGGCAGAGCGGCTTCGCCCTCGTACGCCGCCAGCGCGGCCTGGCGGCACTCCAGCAGCTCGCGCAGGTCCTCGGGGCTCAGCTGCTCGTGCGCCAGCTTCAGGCCGGCCCTGCCCTCCAGGTCGGCCCATGCCCCGCGGGCTCGCTTGTTGGCGATGCGCCTGGCATCGCTGCGCAGGAAGCCCGCCCCGGCCGCGAATCCGGCGGCGGCCAGGGCGATCAGCGCCGCGGGGACGCGTGCGTCTGCCGTCGCCAACCCGGCGGCACCCGAAACGGCCGCGAGCAGAGCCCCGGGGAAACCCAGCGCGATATGGGCCTTCGTCCAGAACTCCGCCCGCCGCTGGGCGAGTTCCCGCTGTCGCGTCGCCTCGTCGCGCAGACGCTCGATCTCGGCGCGCAGGCGGCGCGAGGGCTCATCGGCGGACATACGCGTGGAACCGGCGGTGGTCGTCATGTCTCGATTCCAACACGCCTTCTCCTCCTGGGACTTGAGATCGTGGCGACAGCTTTGGAGACCGGGATTGGTGGGCTCCCGCCAGAACGGTCCGCCCCCGAACACCGGTCACCTCAGCCGTGCCGCAGCGCGAACCACAGCTCCATCCGTACGTCCGCGTCGTCCAGGTCCTCGTCGAGGAGCGTCTGGCATCGGGCGATGCGCTGGCGGACCGTGTTGCGGTGGATCTCCATCGCCGCCGCCGTGCGGTCCCAACTGCCGTGCAGGGACAGCCAGGTGCGCAGCGTCTCGACGAGGGCGGGGGAGTCCGTGAGGGGCGCCAGGCGGTGGCGGGCCTCGTCGAGCGAGATGGGGGCGGTGTCCCGGTGGCGGACCAGGGCCTTGCGGGTGGCCGTGGCGCGGCGCACCGCCCTGGCTGCCTGTGCGTCGGCCGCAGCCAGCTCCTCGGGGCGCGCGGGCGCGCTCACGCCCAGCGTCCAGCCGGCCTGTGCGCCGACCTCGCGAGAGGCGGGGAGCAGGACCCGTACGCAGCCGTCCGCGTCCGGATCGACCAGCGCGCTGCCGAGCGCCGCGCCCAGTGCCGTCGCCGCGAAGGGGCTGTCGTCGCTGCCCTGCCCATGGACCACCGTCCAGGGCCCCGGTCCCAGTAGTGGGGCGGTCTCGGCGGGGCTCGCGCCGAGCAGCATGCGTACGAGCGCGGCGCTGCAGCCCGCGGCGTCGGCGCCCTGGTGCGGGGCTGTGAGCAGCGAGAGCAGGACGACGGCGACCCCGGCGACCGTGTGGTCCCCCGCCTCGCGGGCGGGCGCCGCGAGCCCGAGGACGAGGCCCCGGCTGCCGCCGAGGGCGTACGCGGAGAGATGGGAGACGGCGGGTGCGGCCGGGGCGGCGGGTCCTGCAGCCCCGGACTCCGATGCCGGTGGCGGCGACACCGTGTCCGTCGCCGATGCGGGGGTCGGGCGCGGCGACGGGCCCGTGCCCGGGCTCACCACCTGTCCCAGCCGGATCACCCCCGCCCTGGCCTCGGGGGACGGCGCGCGGCCCGACGACGAAAGTTCCGTGCCGTCCGGGGCCAGCAGGACCGCCCAGCCCTCCAGCCGTACCGCCAGCTGGTGCAGGACCGCCGGGACCGGGTCCGGGCGGGCTGCCGCCGCGGCGAGGCCCTGCTGGGCCTGGGTGACCCGGCGCAGTTCCCGGTGGCGGGCTTCCGCCATGAGCCGCCACACCGCCCGCGCCACCGCCGTGAACGTCGTCTGCGGCGGCACTTCGAGCAGCGGCAGCCCATGCCGGTCGCACGCCTCGATCAGATCCGCCGGCACCGCGTCGTACACCGGCGCGAGCCCGAATCCGAGCGCCGTCGCCCCCGCCTCAACGATGCGCGAGACATAGCGGTCCGGGTCCTTCAGCAGCACCCCCGCGCTCAGCAGCAGCTCGCCGCCGAGCAGATACGGATAGGGATCCGCCATCTCCGAGGTGTGCACCATGTGCACCGCCGCGCCCGCCTGAACCGGCCCGGCGATCTGGCGCAGACCGAGATCCTCGCGGGCCAGCAGTGCGGCGAGAGGGATCGGCGGGGTCGGTGGGGCTGCTGCGGTCTCCGGCATGGACAGTCCATCCATCGGCGGCGTCAAGAATGGATAAAACGTACACTTCAGCGTTGCATTCCAGCCACCTACCGTCATCGCACAGGACCAGGGGACCCGGGGGACGAGACGGAAGGAAAGCCGATGGCTGTCGACTATGCAGTAATCGTCGTCTATCTGGCCGGCATGCTCGGCATGGGCTGGTGGGGCATGCGGCGCGCCAAGTCCAAGAGCGAATTCCTGGTCGCGGGCCGCCGCCTCGGCCCCGGCATGTACTCCGGCACCATGGCGGCCATCGTCCTCGGAGGCGCCTCCACCATCGGCGGCGTGGGCCTCGGCTACAAGTACGGACTCTCCGGCGCCTGGATGGTCTTCGCCATCGGCCTCGGCCTGCTGGCCCTGTCCATCCTCTTCTCCGCGCGCATCGCCCGGCTGAAGGTCTACACCGTCTCCGAGATGCTCGACCTGCGCTACGGCGGCAAGGCCGGTCTCCTCTCGGGCGTCGTGATGTGGGCGTACACCCTGATGCTCGCCGTCACCTCGACCATCGCCTACGCCACGATCTTCGACGTCCTCTTCGACATGAACCGGACCCTCGCGATCATTCTCGGCGGCTCGATCGTCGTCGCGTACTCCACGCTCGGCGGGATGTGGTCGATCACCCTCACCGACATGGTGCAGTTCGTCGTGAAGACGGTCGGTGTGCTGCTGCTCCTGCTGCCCATCGCGGTCGTCAAGGCCGGCGGCTTCGGCGCGATGAAGGCCGCGCTGCCGACGGAGTACTTCGACCCGCTGGGCATCGGCGGCGAGATGATCTTCACGTACGTCCTGATCTACACCTTCGGCATGCTGATCGGCCAGGACATCTGGCAGCGGGTGTTCGCGGCCCGCAGCGACAGGGTCGCGCGCCACGGTGGCACCGTCGCCGGTACGTACTGCCTCGTCTACGCCCTCGCCGGTGCCGTCATCGGCACCGCCGCCAGGGTCCTCTACCCGAAGCTGCCGAACGCCGACGACGCCTTCGCGACCATCGTCAAGGACGAACTGCCCATGGGCGTGCGCGGCCTGGTGCTCGCCGCGGCCCTCGCCGCCGTCATGTCGACGTCCTCCGGAGCGCTGATCGCCTGCGCGACCGTCGCCAACAACGACATCTGGTCGCGCCTGAGGCCTCTCGCCTCCCGGGGCGGCGCCGACCACGACGAGGTCAAGGGCAACCGCGTCTTCATCCTGATCATGGGCGTCGGCGTCATCTGTACCGCCATCGCGCTCAACAACGTGGTCGAGGCGCTCACCGTCGCCTACAACCTGCTCGTCGGCGGACTGCTCGTGCCGATCCTCGGCGGCCTGCTGTGGAAGCGCGGCACGGTGTACGGCGCGCTCGCCTCGGTGATCGTCGGCGGCGTCGCGGTCATCGGCTTGATGGCCTCGTACGGGATCCTCGCCAACGAGCCCATCTACTACGGCCTGCTCCTGTCGCTCGCGGCGTATGTGATCGTCTCGCTGGCGACCAGGCCGACGGACGCGGCGATCCTGGCGAACTGGCGCGAGCGTCTGGCGGGCCGGGGCGCCGAGGACGACGAGGCCGCCGCCGAGCCCGTGGCTGTCCCGAGCTAAAGTCGAATTACCGCAACGAAGCGTACGAAAGAAGGCAAAACACATGAGCAGCAACGAGCAGCCGCGCGGCCCGATCGACTCGTCCCGTATTCCGCGGTACGCCGGACCCGCGACGTTCGCCCGGCTGCCCCGGCTCGACGAGGTCGGCACCACCGATGTCGCCGTGGTCGGCGTTCCCTTCGACTCCGGGGTCTCCTACCGTCCCGGCGCACGCTTCGGCGGCAACGCCATCCGCGAGGCGTCGAGGCTCCTGCGCCCCTATAACCCGGCGCAGGACGCCTCGCCCTTCGCTCTCGCGCAGGTCGCCGACGCGGGCGACATCGCCGCGAACCCGTTCAACATCCACGAGGCCGTCGAGACGATCGAGGCCGCGGCCGACGATCTGCTCGGCACCGGCGCGCGCATGATGACGCTCGGCGGCGACCACACCATCGCTCTGCCCCTGCTGCGCTCGGTCGCCAAGAAGCACGGCCCGGTCGCGCTGCTGCACTTCGACGCGCACCTGGACACCTGGGACACGTACTTCGGCGCGGAGTACACCCACGGCACCCCGTTCCGCCGTGCCGTCGAGGAGGGCATCCTCGACACCTCCGCCCTGTCCCACGTGGGCATCCGCGGGCCGCTGTACGGCAAGCAGGACCTGACCGACGACGAGAAGATGGGCTTCGGCATCGTCACCTCCGCCGACGTCTACCGGCGTGGCGCCGACGAGGTCGCCGACCAGCTGCGCCAGCGCATAGGCGACCGCCCGCTCTACATCTCCATCGACATCGACTGCCTCGACCCGGCGCACGCCCCGGGCACGGGCACGCCCGAGGCGGGCGGCATGACCTCCCGCGAGCTGCTGGAGATCCTGCGCGGCCTCGCCTCCTGCAACCTCGTCTCCGCGGACGTGGTCGAGGTCGCCCCGGCGTACGACCACGCGGAGATCACGTGCGTGGCCGCCTCCCACACCGCGTACGAGCTGACCACGATCATGACCCGCCAGATCGCGGCCGCGAAGGCGGCGCAGTGACGCACGACCACGATCTCGTCCTGCGGCCGACCGAGGCACAGACCGCGGCCGCGCTGAACCCCCCGGCGGGCCGTAACGGCGGCGACCTCGTCGTCGAGACCCTGGCCGGTCTCGGCGCGACGACCGTCTTCGGGCTGCCGGGTCAGCACGCGCTGGGCATGTTCGACGCCCTGCGCCGCTCCTCGCTCTCGTACGTCGGACTGCGCGTCGAGAACAACGCGGGCTTCGCCGCCGACGCGTACGGCCGGATCACCGGCGAGGTGGCGCCGCTGCTGCTGTCCACCGGCCCGGGCGCGCTGATGTCGCTCGCGGCGCTGCAGGAGTCCGCGGCGGCCTCCGCCCCCGTCCTGGCCATCGGCAGCCAGGTGCCCACGGCAGGGCTCGGCGGCGGACGTCACGGTTATCTGCACGAACTGCGCGACCAGCAGGCCTCGTTCAGGGATGTGGTGAAGTCCGTCCACACGGCCCGCACCCAGTCCCAGATCCCCTCGGCGATCGCGGCGGCCTGGGAGTCGGCACTCACGGCACCCCACGGGCCGGTGTGGGTCGAAATCCCTCAGGACGTCCTGCTGGCGCCGACGACGCTGCCGGTCGTGACGGCCATGGACGCGACTCCGCACGAGGTCGTGCCGCGCCCCGAACTGACCGCGGTCGCAGCCCACTTGCTGTCCGGCGCCACCCGTCCGGCGATCATCGCGGGCGGCGGAGTCGTACGCTCCGACGCGTCCGGCAAGCTGCTCGCGCTGGCCGAGAAGCTGAACGCCCCGGTCGTCACCACCTTCGGCGGCAAGGGCGCGTTCCCCTGGGAACACCCGCTCTCGCTCCAGTCCTGGCTGGAGGACCGCCACACCACGGACTTCCTGGAATCCGCGGACGTACTGCTCGTCGTCGGCTCAGGACTGGGTGAACTGTCCTCGAACTACCACACGTTCGCGCCGCGCGGCCGGGTCATCCAGATCGAGGCGGACGCCGGCAAGCTGGAGTCCAACCACCCGGCCCTGGGCATCCACGCGGACGCGCGGCTCGCGCTGTCGGCGCTCCTCGAGACGGTGGAGGGGCGCGAGGACGACACGGCGGCCGAATCCGTACGGACGGTCCTGGACCGGGTCCGGGCCCGTATCGCAGCCCAGGAGCTCACCCTGGAACAGCAGGTGCTGGCTTCGGTCCGCGAGGCCTTGCCGGACGACGCCCCCAGCTTCTGGGACATGACGATCCTGGCCTACTGGGCCTGGTCCGCCTTCGACGCCCGCCACCCGAACACCATGCACTCGGCCCAGGGCGCGGGCGGCCTCGGCTACGGGTTCCCGGCGGCGCTGGGCGCGGCTGCGGCCGACCCCACCCGCCCGGTCCTCGCGGTCTCCGGCGACGGCGGCGCGATGTACTCGATCGCGGAACTGGCGACGGCCCGCCAGTACGACCTCCCGGTGACCTGGCTGATCGTGGACGACGGCGGATACGGCATCCTGCGCGAGTACATGAAGGACACCTTCGGCGAGGCGACGGCGACGGAACTGTCCCGCCCGGACTTCGTGGCCCTGGCGGAATCTTTCGGGGTGCCCGCGGTCCGTACGACCCCGCAGTCCCTGGCCGAGGACCTCGCGAAGTCCCTGACGGAGCCGGGCCCTTCGGTGGTCGTGCTCCCGGCGGTCCTGCGGATGTTCGCCCCGACCCACCTCTGAGACGACCCGCCCCCCGACTCCTGCGCCCTGCCGTTCACTCCCCCGAGCCGGCGGGGCGCAGGCATGTCGCGCGCCGGCGTCCGTGCGCCCCGCGCGATCACCACGCGCGGTCCCAGTCCGCCGCAGCGCGGAGTCCTGGCCGGTCCGTGGGACGTACACTCCACCCATGGGTTGCACACAAGCGATGAGGGAGAGCCTGCGACAGGCACCTCCGGCGCTGTGTGTTTCCGGTCCCGGTGCGCGCTGCCGCGCTCTGCACGGTCACGGCTGACCGACCCGACCGGTTCGACCGGCCCCACCGGCCCTCTTAGGCCTTTCGCCCCGCCCGTGGAGTTCTTTCCGCGCAGCCCGGGCTTCTCTCCGGTTTCCGGAACACCGCACCACTTTCTTTCTGTCTGCTGAGCACCACCTCCGCGACTCCTCGGCGTGCCATCGGCATCGCCTCGGCGACGGCCGGGCGACCGGCGAAGCCACACCCTTGAGAGGACCCCCTGTGAAGTTGAGCGAGTTGCTGGCCGGGCACGACCATGAGGTTCTTCTGGGTGATACGGAGACGAGGATCACCGGGGGAGCCTGCTTCGACGCCCACCGCGTCTCGTCGGGCTCGCTGTTCATCGCGGTGCCCGGGCACCGCGAGGGCGGACTCGAGCTCGTCGGTCCCGCTCTGGCCCGTGGCGCGGTCGCGGTCCTCGTCGACCAAGCGGTCCCGGACGCGGTGTGGGCGTCGGCCGACGGAGTCTGTGTCGTACGGGTGGCGGACGCGCGCAAGGCGGCCGCGGTCGTCACCTCCCGCTACTACGGCGAGCCCGGGCGGGCGATGGACATGGTGGCCGTCACCGGCACCAACGGGAAGACGTCGGTGTCGTACATGGTCGAGTCCCTGCTGCGGATCGCGGAGGGCGCGCGCGTGGGGGTCATCGGGACGGCCGGCAGCCGGATCGGGGACGAACTGATCCCGATGCCGAGATCGGTGCTGACCACGCCGGAGTCGCCGGACTTCCAGTACCTGCTCGGGTGCATGCGCGACCGGGAGGTGACCACCGTGGTCCTGGAGGCCACCTCGATGGGCCTGCTGACCCACCGGATCGACCGGGCGTTCCTGGACGTCGGGATCTTCACCAACCTCACGCAGGACCACCTGGACGACCACGGCACCATGGAGAACTACCGGGACGCCAAGCTGCGCCTGTTCCAGGGGCTGTGCCGGCGCGCGGTGGTCAACGCGGACGACCCCGTGGGAGCCGGGATCCGGGCCATGATGCCCGGCGCGGTCTCGACGTACGCACTCGACGCCGAGGCCGACTACCGGGCGACCGACCTCAGCATGAACGCCCTCGGTACGCGCTTCACCCTCCACCACGCCGGCCGCAAGTACCCCGCGGCGATCCCCGTCCCCGGGCGTTTCTCGGTGTCCAACGCGCTGGCGGCCGTGGCGGCCTGCCATCTGCTCGGGCACGACCTGACAGGACTGGTCGCCGCACTCGACAGGATGCCCGCGGTCCCGGGGCGTTTCGAGCGCTTCGAGACGCCTCGCGGCACCTCCGTGATCGTGGACTACGCGCACTCTCCCGACTCCCTGGACAAGGTGCTCACCGCCATCCGGGACTTCGCCACCGGCCAGGTCGTCACCGTCTTCGGCTGCGGCGGCGACCGGGACGTCACCAAGCGCGCGAAGATGGGGGAGATCGCCGGGACACACTCCGATCTGTGCGTTCTCACCTCGGACAACCCTCGCAACGAGGACCCCGAGGCGATCCTGGACCAGATCGCGCCAGGTCTCGCGGTGAGCGGCACCCGCTTCGAGCGCTTCGCCGACCGCCGTGAGGCGATCGCCTTCGCGCTGGACGCCGCGGGGCCGGGCGACATCGTCCTGGTCGCGGGGAGGGGCAGCGAGCCGTATCAGACCGTCGGCGAGCAGCTGCTCCCCTTCAGCGACATGGCGACGGCACGCGAACTCGCGGCCGCTCAGCTGTAGCCGGCCGGGCGGCCGAACGTTCACGGGAAGTCCGCCCGTGCTCAACCCGCACCGGCCTACGGTGGCGCCATGCGTCTGCGAACCGTACTCGCCACCGTCACCGCCGGCCTGGCCGTCGCCACCTGCCTCGGCGCCGCCGCTCCGGCCGACTCCCGTCCCCGTACGGGAAGTTGCTCGCCCCGGGTGAGCATCGACAGTTACTCCGACGCGCTCGACAAGACCGAGTTCCAGGGCACTTTCGTCGGCAACTTCTCCGCCCTCGCCGTCGACACGGACGGCGGCATCGCGGCGGTCTCGGACCGCTCGGAGCTGTTCGGCCTCGACCGCGTGAGTCTGCGGCCGACGAGCGTGGTGCATCTCGCCGACGAGAAGGGGGCGCAGCTCGACTCCGAGGGACTTGTCGTCGAGCGGGACGGAAGCCGGCTCATCAGCTCCGAGATCGAGCCGTCCATCCGCCGCTACAGCCGCGAGGGCGCGATACTCGGCTCCCTCCCCGTGCCCGAGGCGCTGCGTGTCGCTCCCGCCGGGCGGGCCACGCGGAATCTCACCTTCGAGGGGCTGACGCTGGGGCCCGGCGGCCGTACCCTCGTCGCCGCCATGGAGGGGCCGATCGCCGGTGACGGGGCCGGGATCATGCGGCTGCAGACCTGGAAGCGGTACAGCCCGAAGCAGGACTTCCGGCTCGACGAGCAGTACGCGTACCGCGCCGACGCCGGTCTCGGGATCAGCGAGACCACCGCCACCGGGGACGGCCGGCTGCTCGTGCTCGAGCGCGGGTTCACGCCGGGCATCGGCAACACCGTCCGGCTCTATCTCGCCGACCTGCGGCATGCCACCGACGTCAGCGGTGTCGAGTACGTCACGGGGCAGGACGGGGTCCGGCTCGTACGCAAGACACTGCTCGCCGACCTCGCCGACTGCCCGTCCCTCGGCGCCCCGGCCAAGCAGCCCCAGCCCAACCCGCTGCTGGACAACATCGAGGCCATGGCGGTCACTTCGCGAGGACCCGGCGGCCGGATCCACCTCCTGCTGGCCAGCGACGACAACCAGAATCCCGCCCAAATCACCCGTTTCTACCGGCTTTCGGTCTGCCTTCCGCAGCACTGAGTCGAGTACTCAGACCTCGCTCATACAACTTTTCAGCCAGTCGTGAGTCATGTGTGGCGGGTGCACCGCAGAGGCGCACCCGCGACAGCACCAGGAGACGGGAAAAGCCTCCATGACTCACCACCGAATATCGCGTCGCGCGCGGGCGGCTTCGGCCGTCGTGGCCGCGGGCGTGTTCGTGCCGCTGGCCGCGGGCGCCGCGCCCGCGGCCGCCGCGACCCCGCAGGTTGCCTGTACTTCCAAGACCGTGGGACTCGCCGCCAAGCTGACCGCCGACATCACCGCCGCGCTCTCTGGCCGTAGGTCGACGACCGCCGTGCTCCTCAACGACCGTGTCAGCAAGACGAGTTGTATTCTGCGCCCGGACCAGAAATACGACTCGGCCAGCGTGGTGAAGGTGACCGTGCTCGGGGCCCTCCTGCTGGACGCGCAGCGGCAGAAGCGCGGCTTCACCCAGCGCGAGTTCACGCTCGCCTACGACATGATCACCAAGTCGGACAACGCCGCCACCAGCGCCCTGTGGAAGCAGCTCGGCCTGACGAAGATCAAAAGCTTCCTCACGGCCGCCGGCATGACCCAGACGGTGCCCGGCGCCGATGGCTACTGGGGGCTCACCCAGATCACCGCTCGTGACGAGCAGAAGCTGCTCGCGCTGCTGACCGTGCCGAACACCGTGCTGTCCGACGGCAATCGCGCGTACGCCCTCAAGCTGATGAGCAAGGTCATCACCTCCCAGCGCTGGGGCACCCCGGCCGGAGCCCCCGCCGACGTCACCGTCCAGGTCAAGAACGGCTGGCTGTCCCGGGCCACCCACGGCTGGCGCGTCCACAGCATCGGCGCCTTCACCGGCAACGGCCACGACTACACGATCACCGTCCTGACGTGGGACAACGCGACCATGGACTACGGCGTCACCACCATCCAGGCCGTCGCCCGCGCCATCCACAAGGACCTCAACCCGGCCACAGCCCGGTCGGCCGGGGTCTTCACCCCGCCCGCCGTTCCGCAGGAGGCCCTGCCGGCCACCCCGGAGACGGCTGCGAGGGACGCGATTTCCGCCACCCGGTGAGGTGTCCGTTCGTTGCGGCGGGATGAAATCCGCAGCTCGCCGCGTTGGTGCTTTCCGGTAGATCAGAACACGATTTCAGAACTGGATCGGGCGACCGGGAGGCACCACGTGGCGGCGGCAGACCAAGGCTGGGCACGGAGGCTCGCCGGTTACGCATGGCGTTACCGGCGCAATGTGGTGCTCGCGCTCGGTTCGTCGCTGGCGGGCATGGCCGTCATGGCGCTCGTCCCGCTGATCACCAAGGTCGTCATCGACGACGTGATCGGTGACGGAACACGGTCCGTCGCCGTCTGGACCGGGCTGCTGATAATCGCGGCCCTGTTCATCTACGCCCTCACCTATGTACGCCGCTACTACGGCGGACGCCTCGCCCTCGACGTCCAGCACGATCTGCGGACCGAGATGTACGGGACGATCACCCGTCTGGACGGCCGCCGTCAGGACGAACTCTCCACCGGCCAGGTCGTCGGCCGTGCCACCAGCGACCTCCAGCTCATCCAGGGCCTGCTCTTCATGCTCCCGATGACCATCGGGAACATCCTGCTCTTCCTGATCTCCCTGGTGATCATGGCGTGGCTGTCGCTGCCGCTCACCCTGATCGCCCTGGCCGTCGCCCCCGCCCTCTGGTTCATCGCCAAGCGCAGCCGCGTCCGGCTGCACCCCGCCACCTGGTACGCCCAGAGCCAGGCCGCGGCCGTCGCGGGCGTCGTCGACGGCGCCGTCTCCGGCGTACGCGTGGTCAAGGGCTTCGGCCAGGAGGACCAGGAGACCGGCAAGCTGCGCGAGGTCGGCCGCAAGCTCTTCGCGGGACGCCTGCGGACCATCAGGCTCAACGCCAAGTACACCCCGGCCCTCCAGTCCGTCCCCGCGCTCGGGCAGGTCGCGATGCTGGCGCTCGGCGGCTGGCTGGCCACCCGCGGCCAGATCACCCTCGGTACCTTTGTCGCCTTCTCGACCTATCTGGCGCAGCTCGTCGGCCCGGTCCGGATGCTCGCCGTGGTGCTGACGGTCGGACAGCAGGCCCGTGCCGGTGTCGAGCGCGTACTGGAGCTGATCGACACCGAGCCGACGATGCAGGACGGCACCAAGGAACTCCCGGCGGACGCGCCCGCGACGGTCGAGTTCGACGACGTGACCTTCGGATACGACGAGCAGCGCCCCGTCCTGGACGGGTTCTCGCTGGAGATCCGGGCGGGCGAGACCGTCGCCGTCGTCGGCTCCTCCGGCAGCGGCAAGTCCACAGTCTCGCTGCTGCTGCCCCGCTTCTACGACGTGACGCACGGCGCCGTCCTGGTCGGCGGCCACGATGTGCGCGAGCTGACCATGGAATCCCTGCGCGCCGCCATCGGCCTGGTGCCGGAGGACAGCTTCCTCTTCTCCGACACCGTGCGGACGAACATCGCGTACGGAAA
Organism: Streptomyces sp. NBC_01481; assembly: GCF_026339995.1. Classification (GTDB taxonomy): domain Bacteria; phylum Actinomycetota; class Actinomycetes; order Streptomycetales; family Streptomycetaceae; genus Streptomyces. Next base: position 611,007 of record NZ_JAPEPT010000001.1, read on the forward strand.
GCCGGACGCCACCGAGGAAGAGATCGAGACCGCCGCACGCGCCGCCCAGGCCGACCGCTTCATCGCCGAGCTGCCCCAGGGCTACGACACCAAGGTCGGCGAACACGGCCTCACCCTCTCCGGCGGCCAGCGCCAGCGCATCGCGCTCGCCCGCGCGATCCTCACCGATCCCCGGCTGCTGCTCCTGGACGACGCCACCTCGGCCGTGGACGCCCGTGTCGAGCACGAGATCCACGAGGCACTGCGCAGCGTCATGGCGGGCCGGACCACCCTGCTGATCGCCCACCGCCGCTCCACGCTCGGCCTCGCCGACCGGATCGCCGTTCTCGACGGCGGACGCCTCGCCGACATCGGTACGCACGAGGAGCTGACCGGGCGCTCGGCCCTCTACCGGCGGCTGCTGACCGACCCGGACGAGCTCGGCGGCGTATCACCGGGCCACACCCCGCTGCCCGCCGCGGAACCGGAAGAGGACAACACCGTACGGGACGAGCTGGACGCCGAGTTCGACGTCGAGCGCGGCATCACCCCCCGCCTGTGGGAGCGCGAGGAAAGGGCCGAGGAGTCCGCGGCGCCCGGCGCCACCCCTGAGCTGCTCGCCCAGGTCGAGGCGCTGCCCCCGGCGACCGACACCCCCGAGATCGACGAGGCGCGTGCCGTCCGCGCCGAGCAGACCTACGGCCTGCGCAGGCTGCTGCGCGGCTTCGGACTGCCCCTGCTGGTCAGCCTGCTGCTGGTGGCGACCGACGCGGGCATGGGCCTGCTGCTGCCGGTCATGATCCGGCACGGCATCGACGAGGGCGTCGAGCAGGTGGCGCTCGGCGCGGTGTGGGCCGCGTCCCTGCTCGCGCTCGCGAGTGTGGTCGTGCAGTGGCTGGCGCAGATCGGCGAGACCCGGATGACGGGCCGCACCGGCGAGCGCGTCCTCTACTCGCTGCGCCTGAAGATCTTCGCGCAGCTCCAGCGGCTCGGACTCGACTACTACGAGCGCGAACTGACCGGCCGGATCATGACCCGGATGACGACGGACGTGGACGCCCTGTCCACCTTCCTGCAGACGGGCCTGGTCACCGCGTTCGTCTCGGTGGTCACCTTCTTCGGCATCCTGGTCGTCCTGCTCGTCATCGACCTGCAGCTGGCGCTGGTGGTCTTCGCGACCCTGCCGGTGCTGATCGTCGGCACGTACTTCTTCCGCAAGAAGAGCGTCAAGGCCTACGAACTGGCCCGCGAACGCATCAGCGTCGTCAACGCCGACCTCCAGGAGTCCGTGTCAGGGCTGCGGATCGTGCAGGCCTTCCGGCGCGAGCGCGACGGCGCGGACAGGTTCGCCGGCCGCAGCGACAGCTATCGCGAGGCCCGGGTGCGCGGCCAGTGGCTGATCTCGGTCTACTTCCCCTTCGTTCAGCTGCTGGCCTCGGTGGCCGCCGCGGCCGTGCTGATCGTCGGCGCGGGCCGGGTCGAGGCGGGCACCCTCACCACCGGCGCGCTGGTCGCCTACCTCCTCTACATCGATCTGTTCTTCGCGCCCGTGCAGCAGCTCTCCCAGGTCTTCGACGGATACCAGCAGGCGACGGTGTCGCTGGGCCGCATCCAGGAGCTCCTCCAGGAGCCGACATCGACGGCCACCGCGAAGGCGCCCGTCGATGTGCGCTCGCTGCGCGGCGAGATCGCTTTCGAGAACGTCGACTTCGCCTACGGGGACGACGAGGCGGCCCTGAACTCGATCGACCTGCGCATCCCGGCCGGCCAGACCGTCGCCTTCGTCGGCGAGACCGGCGCGGGCAAGTCGACGCTCGTCAAGCTGGTCGCGCGGTTCTACGACCCGACCGGCGGCCGGGTCACCGCCGACGGCACCGATCTGCGCGAGCTGGATCTGACGGCCTACCGGCACCGGCTCGGCGTCGTCCCCCAGGAGGCGTACCTCTTCGAGGGGACCGTCCGGGACGCCATCGCCTACGGCCGCCCCGGCGCGAGCGACGCCGAGGTGGAGGCCGCGGCCCGCGCCGTCGGTGCCCACGACATGATCGCCACCCTCGACGGCGGCTACCTGCACGAGGTCTCCGAGCGCGGCCGCAACCTCTCGGCGGGCCAGCGCCAGCTGATCGCGCTGGCCCGGGCCGAGCTCGTCGACCCGGACATCCTGCTGCTCGACGAGGCGACCGCGGCCCTCGACCTGGCCACCGAGGGACAGGTCAACCAGGCCACGGACCGGTTGACGGGCCGCCGCACCACGCTGGTCGTCGCCCACCGCCTGACCACGGCGGCCCGCGCGGACCGGGTGGTCGTGATGGACCGCGGAAAGGTCGTCGAGGACGGTACGCACGAAGAACTCCTCGCCCTGAACGGGCCGTACGCCATGCTCTGGCGCACCTTCATCGGGGAGGACGAGCCCGCCGCCGTATGACGGATCGCCGAATACCGCAACCGTTGGAGGCCCGGCTGCGTCGTACGCATGTACGGGGCCGTGACAAAGGGGTGCGAGCGTGTTCGGTGGAACGGGGAACATCGACGGGTCGGGGAACATACGACGAGGACGGCGGCTGCTCGCGCAGGGCGTCGCCGTCTTCATGGCGGCAGGTGCGCTCGCACTGGCGGGACCGGGGGCATCACACGCCGAGGCTGCCGTCTCCACGTGCAGCGGCCGGCCGCTGAAGACCGTCAAATTCCCCACCGGCGAGCTGCGGGTCTACAAGAACCGGCAGTACGCCTGCGCCGTCACGGTCGCCGGCAAGCCCGGCGCGCGGCGGGCCATGTCCATCTCGCTCCAGGCGCGCGGCGGCCGGGCCGCGGTCGACAAGGGCAATTTCACCCGCCAGGCGGGACCCGTCACCGTCCACGCGCTCAACCGCTGTGTACGGGCCACCGGTTCGATCGCGGGCATCTCACGCTCGACCGGCTGGATCCTCTGCTGACGCCTAGGGGGGTGTCCGGCCGATCTTGCCGGGCTCGCGTGCCCTGGCACGGCACCTCTCCCCCGTAGCCCTTCGGGCACGGGAGGTGCCCCCATCGCCAGACCCGCTCACTGATCCGGCCTGATCGACCGGACACAACCTGGTCGGACCAGCCGATCCCAACTGGGGCTGGCGGGACTGGTGTTCCCCCGCTAGGTTCACCGCGACCACAGGTGAATCAAGGGGAGGGTGAATGCGCAAGGCGCTCAGATGGCTGCTGTCGCTCGTGGTGCTCATTGGCACCGTGAGTGCGGCCGGTGCGACGGCCGGTGCGGCTACCGCCGCCGAGCCGACGGCCGGCACGGACATCAAGGACCAGATCCTCGCGATTGAGGGCATGAGTCTCATCGAGGAGAAGCCGTACCCGGGTTACCGGTACTTCGTCCTCAACTACACACAGCCGGTCGATCACCGGCACCCCGGCAAGGGCACGTTCAAGCAGCGGATCACCCTGCTGCACAAGGACACCAGTCGCCCCACCGTCTTCTTCACCTCCGGCTACAACGTGAGCACCACGCCACGCCGCAGTGAGCCGACGGCGATCATCGACGGCAACCAGGTCTCTCTGGAGTATCGCTTCTTCACCCCGTCCAGGCCCGACCCGGCCAACTGGTCCAAGCTGGACATCTGGCAGGCGGCCAGCGACCAGCACCGGGTCTTCAAGGCGCTGAAGAAGATCTACACCAAGAAGTGGCTCGCCACCGGCGCTTCCAAGGGCGGCATGACGGCCACCTACTTCGAGCGCCACTACCCGCGGGACATGGACGGCGTCGTCGCGTACGTCGCGCCCAACGACGTGGTCAACAAGGAGGACTCGGCGTACGACCGGTTCTTCGAGAACGTCGGTACCAAGGAGTGCCGCGACAAGCTGAACGCGGTCCAGCGCGAGGCACTGGTGCGGCGCGAGCCGCTGGAGGCCAAGTACCAGGCGGCCGCGACCGCCGAGGGCCACACCTTCAAGACCGTCGGCAACCTCGACAAGGCGTACGAGGCGGTCGTCCTCGACTACGTCTGGGCTTTCTGGCAGTACAGCAAGCTCGCCGACTGCGGATCGATCCCGGCCGCCGCGACCGCGAGCGACCAGGAGATCTACGACAGCGTCGACGCGATCTCCGGCTTCTCCGCCTACACCGACCAGGGCCTGGAGACGTACACCCCGTACTACTACCAGGCAGGCACCGAGCTGGGCTCGCCCGACATCAAGCAGCCGCACCTCAACGGCCTGACCCGGTACGGGTACCAGCCGCCGCGGAACTTCGTGCCGCGCGACATCCCGATGCGCTTCAAGCCGTGGGTCATGCGCGACGTGGACACCTGGGTGCGGCACAACGCCAACCAGATGCTCTTCGTCTACGGCCAGAACGACCCGTGGGGCGCCGAGCAGTTCCGGCCCGGCAGGGGCACCCACGACAGCCATGTGTATGTCGCTCCGGGTGCCAACCACGGCGCCAATGTGGCCGCCCTGGTGCCCGACCAGAAGGCGGCAGCCACCGCCGCGATTCTGAAGTGGGCGGGCGTCGCCCCGGCCGCCGTCCAGCAGGACGAGGCGAAGGCGAAGCCGCTGACCAGGTACGACGCGAAGCTCGACAAGCGCGACATCGAGCGGGAGCCGGCCCTGCGGCCGTAGGTCCCCCGGGGTTGCGCCCACCGCCGAGTGATCCTCACACGCGGCGGGCGCAGCCCACCGGCTTGTCACCCTCCATCCGCACATACAGCGCCGTGGACGGCGGGCACTGCGCCCGGCGCTCCACCGAGGACGCCACCCTGAACTCCGGTGCGCGCGTGCTCGATCCGTCGCAGGCCGTCTCCTTCACCTGGCCCGCGCTCGCGCTGTAGACGCAGTCGCCGACCACGGTGTGCGGACCGCCGCCCCCGCCCGGGTCGCCCGGATGCGGCGGCTCCAGATTGCGCATGCAGGCGTACCCCTGACCAACGTCCCCGTCGCCGTCCTCGTCCGTCGAGGGACGGCTCTCGGAGATGTGCAGGACGAAGTCGGTGGCGGCGGGGCAGGCAGGGCCCGCCGACGTCCGCCCCTCGTGGCGGGCGGTCACCCGTGCGTATGCCTTCTCGCTGGTGCAGGGCACTTCATGGAAGTCACGGCCGCGCGAGGCGCAGTCGCCGGGACCGAGGAAGACCAGGCCGTATCCCGAGGGTGTTGGGGTGGCGCTCTCGACGCTGCTCGCGGCCGCGCCGGTGCGTCCGCTCGCCTGCTGGCAGCCGGTGATCATGACCACCACCAGGGCGAGTACCGGTACCAGGCTGCTCACCGCCCCGGCTGACCGCTGCTTCACGCCCATCACGTACCCCCCACGAGCCCCGACCCCCGGCCGGTCCGTCCAGCGTGACCCGCCGGGGCGGGCCACGCCAGACGTGCGGGGTGATTGATGACATTTTGCGGGAGTGCGCCGGGGGTGCGTGGCACGTTTGCGTATGTCGGTCTTTCGCCCTCCGGTCCGTCTCGGCTTTTTCGCTCCGGTCCGTCGGTCTCCGTCAGTCGTACGACAGGCCGTGGCCGATGGGATACAGCACCTGAAGCGGATCGTCCGCACGCTGCACCGGCACCGGAAGGTGTCCCTCCGGGGCGGCTCGGCCCGCGATCACCCGTGCTGCCGCCCGCAGTTCGACATCGGTCCAGCAGTACGCGGCGAGCGCCGCCCGTACGCCGGTGAGCCGGGCGATGTCGTACGGATTGCGGACGGCGACCGCGACAACGGGCACGCCTGTCACGGCGAGCCGGGCCACCAGGGTCCGCTGCGGGCTGGTCGCCGTGACGTTGTACGTACCGACGATCACCGCGTCCTTGCCGCCAGCCGCCGCGACCGCCTCGTCGATCTTCGCGGCCGTCGGCGTGATCCCGGTGGACAGCGCGGTCGCGGCGAAGCCCAGTTCGGTCAGGGCCTTCGCCAGTACGGAGGTCGGCGGTCCGGTCGTCCCGGTGGGCGAGGCCGGATCGGCGCCGACCACCAGGAGATTGCGCCCACTGCGCCTGTTCAGCGGAAGCAGTCCGTCCTCGTTGACGAGCAGGGTCGTGGTGCCCTCGGCGATCCGGTCGGCTGCGGCGAGATGCGCGCGGGCGCCGACGGTGCGCTCCACTTCGCGCCGGGAGACGAACGGGTCGCGGAACAGGCCCAGTTTCTCCTTCAGGAGCAGGATGCGCAGGATCGATTCCTCGAGGCGGGCGACGGTGAGCTCGCCGCTCCTGACCGCGCTGAGGACGCCGTTCCAGGCGACGGCCAGATCCGGCGGGTTGAGCAGCTGGTCCACACCCGCCTTCAGTGCGAGCACCGGCACCCGGCTGTCGCCGTACTTGTCGCGCACGCCCTGCATATTGAGCGCGTCGGTGACCACCACACCGTCGTAACCCAGCTCCTCGCGCAGGATGCCGGTGAGGATGGGGCGCGAGAGCGTGGCCGGGTCATTGCTCGGGTCCAGCGCGGGGAACTGGATGTGCGCCGTCATGATCGAGTCGATACCGGCGGCGATCGCGGCCCGGAACGGCGGGGCGTCGATCTCCTCCCACTGCTCGCGGGTGTGGGTGATTACCGGGATGCCCGTGTGACTGTCGACGGTGGTGTCGCCGTGCCCCGGGAAGTGCTTCGACGTCGCGGCGATGCCTGCGCTCTGATAGCCCTTCACCTGCGCGGCGACCAGGCCCGCCACCGCGTCGGGATCGGCGCCGAAGGAGCGGACTCCGATGACCGGATTGGCGGGATTGACGTTGACGTCGGCGACCGGGGCGTAGTTCTGGCAGATGCCCATCGCGGCCAGCTCGGCCCCGGCGATCCGTGCCGCCGTACGGGCGTCGGAGCGGGACCCGCCCGCGCCCAGCGCCATCGCACCCGGCATCAGGGTGGCGGGCCTGCCCACGCGGGCCACGATGCCGTGCTCCTGGTCGGTGGAGATCAGCAGCGGTACGGGAGTGGACTGGGCGAGTCCGGCCCGCTGGATGCCGTTGGACAGATCCGCGATCTGGTACGGATCACGGGTGTTGTGCGCCCAGGAGAAGTAGATGATGCCGCCGACGTGATACGCCGCGACCAGCTCGGCGGCGGTGCGGACACCCATCTCCTTGAGGTTCAGCTCGATGTCGGCCTGGTCGGGGGCGGTGGCGGAGTGCCCGTACACCCGCATCACGAAGAGCTGGCCGACCTTCTCCTCCAGGCTCATCCGGGAGATGAGCCGTTTGAGGCGGTCGCGGTGGGAGGGGAGGGCGAGTGCGGGGGTGGCGCCGGCAACGGCGCCCGCCGCCACGGCGGTGGCGGCAGTCGCGGTGAGGAGGGTGCGTCTGGTGAGGCTCCGGTCGTGCATGGGGCTCCTTCCGGCCTTGCTCGACAAGGGAGTTGAAGGAAACTTCCAAGGACACACGGATAGCCCGAAAATTACTGCCAGGTCAAGGGTGTGGCAAGACAAAGACGGCGCGGCGCGCGGAAGGTCACCGGGACGGGGGCCGCCACCGGTGCTGTCGGAGGGGGCCGCACCGGTGGCGGTGTGCTGCCGGCCGCAGGCGGCTGGAGAGGGGGTGGTCAGCGATCGCAGCCAGCAGCGAGGGCCGACACCGCACAGCGGAGACTCACCCAGCAGTACGGCCGGTTAGACGGCCGGCCCGGGTGGGGGGTTCCTGCCGCGCCGGGGTTCTCGGCAATTTGTACGCGAGGAGCCGCGCGGGGCAGGCGCACTCCGCACCGGACGCCCGGGCCTCAACCCCCCGCCCACCGCCCCCGCAACACCCCCACCGTCTCCGTGATCGCCGGCCTCCTCGCCGCCCCCGCCCGCCACAGCGCGTACAACCGCCGCTTCGGCACCGGATCCAGGCCCACCGCCACCACCCCCGTCGGCAGCGTGCCCCGGCCCAGCCGCGGGATCAGCGCGATGCCCAGTCCGGCCGCGACCAGCGCGAGCTGGGTGTGGTACTCCTCCGCCCGGTGGGCGAGATCGGGCTCGCACCCGGCCGCGCGCAGCGTACGGACCAGCCAGTCGTGGCAGACCGTGCCCGGCGGCTGGCAGATCCACCGCTGCCCCGCCAGCTCCTCGCGGCGTACGGACGCGTGCGCGGCCAGCGGATGCCCCTCCGGTACGAGCAGATCACACAGGTCGTCGCCGATGACGGCCTGCTCCACCCCCTCGGGGGCGGGCAGCGGCGCGATGTCCCAGTCGTGCGCTACTGCCACGTCGATCATGCCGCGGGCGACCAGGTCGATGGACAGATGCGGGTCGACCTCGGTCATGCGGGCGTCGAGCCCGGGATGCCTGCGGCTCAGTTCGGCGAGGACCCCGGGAAGCAGACCACGCGCCGCCGTGGCGAAGGCGCCGATGGTGAGCCGCCCGGTCGGCTGCCCCCGGCGCTCCTCCAGCGTGGTCTCGGCGCGTTCGACGATGGCGAGCAACTCCTGTGCGGTGGCGGCCAGATGTCGCGCCTCCTCGGTGAGCGCGACGCCCCGCCCCCGGCGCTCCAGCAGAGTCGTACGCGTCTCCCGCTCCAGCTTGGTGATCTGCTGAGACACGGCGGACGGGGTGTACCCGAGCGCGACGGCCGCCGCGGCGACGGACCCGTGGACGGAGACGGCGTGCAGTGCGCGCAGTCGTCCCAGATCGAGCACGGCGGCCTCCCTGTGGTGTGTTCCTGATCGGGCACTCGTAAGCAACGCTCAATTCCACCATGAAGAAACCCGCGCTGGTGCTACATGGTCGGCGCCGTTGATCATCGACCCATGCGCCCCGTACACATGGCACTCGCCGTCCTGGTCACCGCGGTCTGGGGAGTGAACTTCGTCGTCATCGAGCTTGGGCTCGGCCACTTTCCGCCCCTGTTCTTCTCCGCCCTGCGCTTCCTGGTGGCCGCGCTGCCCGCGGTCTTCTTCGTGGGCCGTCCCAAGGTGGCCTGGAAGTGGGTGATCGGCGTCGGACTGGCTCTGGGCGTCGCGAAGTTCGGGCTGCTGTTCATCGGTATGGACCGCGGGATGCCGGCCGGGCTCTCCTCGCTCGTCCTGCAGATCCAGACGGTCTTCACGGCCCTGCTCGCGGCCGTTGTCCTGCACGAACGTCCGGGCAGGGTACGGATCCTGGGCATGGCGATCGCCCTGTGCGGCATCGCCCTCGCGGCGGTCGACGAGGGGACCTCGGGACCCGTCCTCGCCTTCCTGCTCCTCATCGCGGCCGCGGCCTGCTGGGGCGTGTCCAATGTGCTGACCCGCAAGGCGTCCCCGCCGGACGCCCTGAACTTCATGATCTGGGTCTCCACCGTCCCCGTGCTGCCGCTGCTCGCGCTCTCGTTGCTCCTCGAAGGCCCCAAGGCCGACGTAGAGGCGCTGCGCTCCCTCGACTGGAGCGGGGCAGGCACGATCGTCTATGTCGCCTGGGGCGCGACGGTGTTCGGCTTCGGTGCCTGGGGTTTCCTGCTGCGCCGCTACCCCGCCTCCGCCGTCGCCCCCTTCTCGCTCCTCGTCCCGGTCTTCGGCATGTCGTCCGCGGCGCTGCTGCTCGACGAGTCGGTGAGCCCGCTGCGCTGGGGCGCGGCGGTGCTGCTGGTCGGCGGCGTCGCGCTCACCTCACTGTCGCGAGCAGGCGTTCCAGGTGCTCCCGTCCCGGCACCAGCAGTCCTGGCAGGTCGGCTGCCTCCGGATGCCAGCGCTTTTCGTACTCCCAGCACAGCCACGTCTCCTCGGTGAGCGTGGCCAGGCACTCGGCCAGCGGCAGTACGCCCGCGCCGAGCGGCAGTGGCGCGAGGTCGTCGGTCGATGCGACGTCCTTGACCTGGACGTAGCCGAGGAAGGGGGCGAGCGCGGCATGCGCCGCGGCCGGGGTCTCGCCGTCGAGCCAGGGGTGCACCACGTCCCAGATCGCGCCGACGTGTTTGTGGCCGACCGTGCCCAGGATGCGCGAGACACCGGCGCCGGTGCGGTGCGAGTCGTGGGTCTCCAGCAGGATCCGTACGCCGAGTTCGGCAGCGGTCTCGGCGGCGGTCCCGAGCCGGCGGGCGGCTGTGGCCTCGGCCTCGTCCGGGTCCTGGTCGCCTGCGCCGACGAAGACGCGTACATATGGAGCGCCCAAGTCCTTTGCCAGCCACATCAGTTCGTCGAGCTCCTTGTACACCGGAGCGTCGTCACCGGCGGCAGCGACGCCGGTGTACCCGCACACGGTGAGAATCTCCACGCCCGCCTGCTCGAACTCCGCCACCACGGCGGCCCGCTCCCGCATGCCGGTCCCCGGATGTACCGGCTCCTCGGGGTGGGCACGCAGCTCGACCCCCTGGTAGCCGGTGTCCACGGCGAGCGCGACCACGTCGGGGACCGGCATGCCCGGCACACCGAGGGTGGAGAAGGCGAACTTCACGTGACGGTTCCTTCCAGCAGGGGCAGCCGCCAGTCCTGGCCGACCAGATCGGCTCCGTACGAACGGTGCGGCTTCTCGGCGACGAGGGTGAACCCGGCCCGCTGATAGATCCGGCGGGCTCCGGCCAGTACGTCATTGGTCCACAGCACCAGTTCTCGATACCCCACATCGCGGGCGAAATCCACGACGGTACGCACGAGCAGGTCGCCGAGTCCGTGCCCGCGCGCATCCGGCTCGACCAGCAGCAACCGCAGCCGCGCGGTCGCCGGGGCGTCGTCCCGTACGCACATGACCGACCCCATCGGCCGCCCGTCCAGCTCGGCGATCCACACCCGCTCCAGATGGGGATCGTGGTCCTGGGCGAAGTCCGCGACGATCCGGGCGACGAGCCCCTCGAAGTCGGCGTTCCAGCCGTACTCGGCGCCGTACAGGGCACCATGGCGCTGCACGACCCACCCCAGATCCCCGGGACCGGGCTCGCGCAGCACGGGCCCTTCCCGGTGGGCGGGCCGCCCACGGCCGAGGATCTCGCGCACGGTCCGCATCGCCTCGACGAGCCGCGGCCGCTCGTCGACGGGCACGTTGGCGAGCAGCGCCCCCACGGCCTCCCGCGACCGCTCGTCGAGCAGCGCGGCGGCCTCGCGCCCCCGCTCGGTGAGCGTGATCCGCTGCCGCCGCGAATCCACCTCGGACGGCGCCCGTCCGACCAGTCCGTCCCGCTCGAACTTGGCGAGGAGTCTGCTCAAGTACCCGGCGTCGAGGGAGAGCTCGGCCCGCAGATCGGCGGCGTCGGTACGGGGGCTGTGGGCGAGCTTGTACAGGACGCGGGACTCGGTGAGGGTGTACGGGGTGTAGAGGTGCTTGCTGTAGTCGAGCGCGCCGATGAGATTGGTGTAGAAGCGGTTGAAGGCGCGGATTTCCTGGATGGGCATGGGCTGCTCCGGGCTCTATCCTTGACTGAGTCAACGGTACGACGAGGCCGTAGTCCCGGCAAGAGGGCGACCCGCTCCGACGGGCAGAGCTCCAAGTCCGGGAGCAGGAAGATGGTTGATTCTTCACATCACCTGCTCGCGCACCGACGGTGAGCGCTACGGTACTTTTTGTAGCGCCGAGTGCGAGCTACGTCACAGATCGACATGTTGCCGCCGCTCGGGCCTGCCCTGAGGCGGCTGTACGTCTGGGGGACTGCATGCGCGAAATGGCCAAGGGTTCCAACGTCGGCCTCGCAGCCCTGAGCGATGACACCGGATCGGTGGTCGTGAGCCTGCGTTGGAGCAGCGCGGCGGGGGACGGCGACGCCGATGTCTCCGTATTACTGTTGGACGGCAACGGCAAGGTGCGCAGCGACGCCGACTTCTTCTTCTACAACAACCCCGCCGCGGCCGACGGCAGCGTGCAGCTGCTGGGCAAAACACCGACCGACAGTGGTAGCGAGGACCGCATCAGCCTCGATCTGACCGCGGTGTCGCAGGACGTTGACCGCATTGTCGTGGCAGCCAGCCAGTACGGCGGTTCCTGCTTCGGTGAACTCGACGACCTGCGGGTAACGCTCGCCGATGGCAGCGGTGAGGCTCTGCTCGGATTCTCCATCACCGACGCCGGAGTCGAGAGCGCATTTATCTTCGGTGAGCTTTACCGGCGGGGCGAGGAGTGGAAGTTCCGGGCCATCGGCCAGGGCTACGAGACCGGTCTGGCGGGTCTGGCGACCGACTTCGGTATCGATATCGATGACGGGAGCGAAGACGACGCGGTAGCGGCGACCGCGGTGGAGCAGGTACCGAAGGCCGATGAGGGGCAACTACTGGCAGTCCTTCCATCGGCGGCGATCCCCGCACAGGCCGTAGGTGAGGCGCAGCCGGTCGGCGTGGAGCCCACGACAAAGCGCGCCCGCGGCCCTCGCACGGCCAAGAAGAAGGTCACGCTCCCCAAGGTGGCCAGGAAATCCCTCGCCGAGAACGACTCGTGGAAGCCTGCCCGGCTCTTCCCCGCACCGTCGCTCAAAAGCGACAAGGAGCGAGAGCTACGGGCCACTTCAGTACTGCTCTCGGTGATGGCCGAAGTGCCGGAGTTGGGGCGAAGGCTCACCGCCGCCTTCGGCGCACCGGCCGGACGTATGCAGACCTTCACCGAGGTCACGCTGCCGCATGGAGACACCCCCAAGCGCCCGGACGGTGTCATCCGTGTGGAGCGCGCGGGCAAGCTGTGGACCGCTCTGGTCGAGACGAAGACCAATGGGAATCCGCTCAAGCAGGATCAGGTCCAGAACTACATGGACATTGCCGCCCGTCGCGGCTACGAGGCCGTGATAACCCTCTCCAACGACGTTGCGCTGGAGGGCAGTCCGCTCGTGGACGTCAGGACCGACGGACGGCGCAAGCACAAAGTCGCTCTGTGGCACTTGTCCTGGGCCGAAGTGGCGCACCAGGCACAGATGCTGATCCGCCATGAGGGCGTCGGCAATGCTGCGCATGCGTGGCTCCTGCAGGAATTGCTCCACTACCTCCTGCACGAGAACTCCGGTTGCCACGGCTTTCAGAACATGGGTCCGGCCTGGGTGCCCGTACGAAACGGCATCGACACGGAAACCCTTTGCCAGGGTGACCTCCGGGCTGTCGAGGTCGTCGAGAGCTGGGAACGGCTCATCCGCCAGGTCTGCCTGCGCCTGGGCGGCGAACTCGGCCAGAAAGCCCTGCCGGTACAGCGCGCCAAGCGCGGTACCGACCCCCAGTCCCGGCGCGCCGTACTCGCCGACCGGCTGTGCGACGAAGGCCGCCTGGCCGCTGAGCTGCGCATCGACGGAACGCCGGGGGTCCTCGGGATTACGGCCGACCTGCGGACAGCCAGACTTCGCACATCCATCGAAATCCAGGCCCCGGAAGGGAGTTATCCCCTCACCTCGGCCAAGCGCCTACTCCGACTGCTGGCCGAGGCGCCGGCGGACCTCCATGTCGAGACCCTTGTCGAGGGCGGCAGCGGCCCGCGCGGCACCCTGGAGCGGCTGCGCCCTGAACCCGCCGACATGCTGCCCAAGGACGGCGCCCGGATGACCGGTTTCCGGCTGTCGTTGTTCAAGGGCATGGGCGCCACTCGCGGCAGTGCCGAATCCGGATTCATCCGCAGCGTCGACGAGTCTGTGGACCGGTTCTACGCGAGCGTAGTTGCCCAGCTGACGCCGTTGGAACGACGCTCGGGAAGCCGCTCGCAACCAACGGAACCGTCTGCCGTCGGCTGAGCCCGAGTTGTGGGATTGCTAGGTCTCGGGGTAATAGGCTGGAAAGCAGACTGAGTTGTCCGCACTGCAGATCTCGGTTCCGGTCGGGATGCGCCCGAAGGGGCGCTCGTACGTCAGAAGTCCCACTGTGCGTCCCGAAGCGAAGGACGCCGTACCCTCGCGGACGGGGCTCGAGCCGCTCGGAGGGCCGCCGGTGTAGTGGTAAGGGCCGTGCCCGCCCTCGACGATCGCAAAGAAAACCACGTAGTGGTCGTCCTCCTGGCGGTCCCCGAACGGCATGCCCGGCCGCACCAGCAGGAGGCACGCCTCAGGCGTCGAAGTCGTACTCGAGGATGTAGGCGGACGCATCCAGGACCATGTCGTTCACTTCGACGGCGCGCCCGTCCTCGGCGAAGGCCGTGCGGCAGATCAGGACGACCGGTGTGCCCGCTGCCAGGCCGAGTCGATCGTTTTCCTCCGCGGTGGGCATGCGGGAGCGGACTTCCTCGCGGAAGCGGACCGGCTTGGAGCCGATCTCGTCGAGCCGGGCGTAGATGCCTCCGGGCCCGGTGTCCGTACGCGTGATCGCCGTGCCTGCTACAAGCTCGGCATCGAGATAGGAGGTGGCCAGCAGGACTGGTCTGCCGTCGAGTACGAACCGGCGGCGGCGGACGCACGCCCGCGCGCCATCGACAAGGCCGAGAACACGCGCTATCGCTTCAGGCGCGTCTTCCTCGGTCACCGAGATCGGATCGACCGTCAGATCCCGGCCTTCAGTGTCGGCTGTCCAGATGGACCGGCCCGCGCCCCACAGCGCGGGTGAGAGCCGCTGAACACCGCGGCGCCGGATCGGCCTGAACTCGCGCACAAAGACTCCGGCGCCCTTGCGTGCCTCGGCCAGCCCCTCCGACTGGAGAACGCCGAGCGCCTGCCTGGCCGTCATACGGGCGACCTCGTAGGTGGCCATCAGGTCGTTCTCGCCGGGCAGCCGGTCTCCCGGACCGTACTCACCCGAATGGATGGCGGCCTTCAGCTCGGCGGCGATGCGCTGGTACTTGGGCTGTCTGCCGGCGCCCTGGCTCCCCATGGACGGTCCTCCCTGATCATCTCTAGACATCCTAGGCACCTCCCGCTGCCCATCACCCGCCACCCCATGCTCACGGGCGAGCAAAGAGCGCAAACATCTCTAGAGAACCCTTGACCAAGGCGGGCACGCCACGGAAACATATCTAGAGATGTCACTCATTGCGACCCTGCGGAGGCTCCCCGTGCCGCGTACCAACATCGTCGAAGTCGGCTGGCGATTCCCGAGAAGTCCTCGCAGTGCCGGGCGGGCACGGGCGCTGCTGCGCAAGCAGCTCTCCATGTGGGAGGTCGGGGACGAAGTGGCCGACACCGCCGAGCTGTTGCTCTCGGAATTGGTCACCAACTCCATCCGGCACGCCCGCACGCCGGCCGGTCGCGACATCGGTGTGCGGCTCGCGCGCTACGACGGGATGCTGCGCGTCGAAGTGGCCGATGCCAACAACTGTCGCCCAGTACCTCGTTCGGCCGATGCCGATGAGGAAGGCGGCCGAGGGCTCGTCCTCGTCGCTGCCCTGGCGGAACACTGGGGCTGCTGCCCACGACGCCACGGCATCGGCAAATCCGTCTGGGCGGAACTGAAGATGGGGTGATCCTGGCGCGCGGCCCGCAGCCGCACCCTCCGGAATCGCCCCCGCCTCACCCCTTCCGCGGCGGCGCCGTCGACGACCGTGCCATCAGTTCCGCCGCGATCGTCGCGATGCCGCCGGGCGGCGGGGCCTCCTTGCCCATCGCCAGGCGGCCCGCCCGGGCCCCCGCCTCGTACAGCGGCAGCCGGACCGTCGTCAGTGCGGGTGCCGCGTCGATCGAGAAGGGGAGGTCGTCGAAGCCCGCCACCGAGATGTCCTCGGGGATGCGCAGGCCCTGGTCGCGCAGGGCCGCGCAGGCGCCCAGCGCCACGGTGTCGTTCGCCGCCACGACGGCGGTCAAACCGGGGTCGCGGCGCAGCAGTTCGAGGGTCGCGTCGTAGCCGGAGCGGCGGGCGTACGGGCCGTGGACCGTGAGCCGGTCCTGGTCGCCGTCGATGCCCGCCGCGGCCAGTGCCGCCCGGTGGCCCTCCAGCCGGTGCCGGGTCGTCGTGCGCTCGGTCGGCCCCGCCACGTAGCCGATCCTGCGGTGTCCGAGCGCGACCAGATGCTCGGTGAGCCGCCGCCCGCCGCCCCGGTTGTCGAAGGCGAGCGCGGCGACGATCGCCTCGCTGCCCGGCAGCGGCGGCCGGCCGCAGAGTACGACCCGCGTGCCGGCGTCCGCGAGCTTGGCCAGTTTCGTGGCCATCGCCGCGATGTGGTCCGGGTCCTCCATGGCGCCGCCGGTCAGGACGACGGCCGCGGCGCGCTGGCGCTGGAGGAGGGTGAGATAGGTGAGTTCGCGCTCGGGGGAGCCGCCGGTGTTGCAGACGACGGCCAGTTTCTCGCCGCCCGCCCGCCCCGAACCCTCCTGCACGCCGATCTCGCTCTGGGCGGCCCCGGCCATGATCCCGCAGAAGGGGTCGGCGATGTCGTTGACGAGGATGCCCACCAGATCCGATGTGGCCGCCGCCAGCGAACTCGCGGGCCCGTTCAGGACGTAGTCGAGCTCGTCAACCGCTCGCAGCACCCGTTCCCGCGTTGACGCCGCGACCGGGTAGTTGCCGTTGAGGACACGGGAGACGGTGGCCGGGGACACCCGGGCGCGTGCCGCCACATCCGCCAGAGTGACTGTCATCGCTTTCCTCCGCGGGAGACGGGACGGGGCCCTTGTCCGGGCCGCTGTGGGCAGGCTAGCGTCCTACCGTGTAGAAAGCGCTTGCTACCCGCGTATCAGCGGAAACCGGCCGTAATGAGGGCGACTTCATGACACGCAGGACAGTGCGGATCGCCATGAACGGCGTCACGGGGCGGATGGGCTACCGCCAGCACCTGGTGCGCTCCCTCCTCGCCATCCGCGAACAGGGCGGCCTCGACCTCGGCGACGGCGACGTCCTGTGGCCCGAGCCCGTCCTCGTCGGCCGCCGCGAGCACGCCCTGCGTGAGATCGCCGACCGCCACGGCCTCGCCGATGTCTCCACCGACCTCGACGCCGTGCTCGCCGACGACAGCATCGACATCTACTTCGACGCGCAGGTCACCTCCGCCCGCGCCTGTGCGATCAAGCAGGCCGTAGCGGCGGGCAAGCACATCTACACAGAGAAGCCGACCGCCACCGATCTCGCGGGCGCGCTGGAACTGGCCCGTCTCGCCGACGCGGCCGGCATCAAGCACGGCGTCGTCCAGGACAAGATCTTCCTGCCGGGCATGCTGAAGCTGAAGCGCCTCGTCGACGGCGGCTTCTTCGGCGAGATCCTGTCCGTACGTGGGGAGTTCGGCTACTGGGTCTTCGAGGGCGACTGGCAGGAGGCGCAGCGCCCGAGCTGGAACTACCGCGCCGAGGACGGCGGCGGCATCGTCGTCGACATGTTCCCGCACTGGGAGTACGTACTGCGCGAGCTGTTCGGCCGCGTCACCAGCGTGACGGCGCAGGTCGCCACGCACATCCCGCGGCGCTGGGACGAACGCGGCAAGCCGTACGCCGCGACCGCCGACGACTCCGCGTACGCCATCTTCCAGCTGGAGGGCGGTGCCGTCGCCCAGATCAACTCCTCCTGGGCCGTACGGGTGATGCGCGACGAACTCGTCGAGTTCCAGGTCGACGGCACACACGGCTCGGCCATCGCGGGCCTGCGCCGCTGCCGCGCCCAGCACCGTTCCGCGACCCCGAAGCCCGTCTGGAACCCGGATTTGCCCGCCACCGAGTGCTTTCGCGACCAGTGGCAGGAGGTGCCGGACAACGGGGAGTTCGAGAACGCCTTCAAGGCGCAGTGGGAGCTGTTCCTGCGCCATGTCGTGCTCGGCGAGCCGTACCACCGGGACCTGCTCGCGGGAGCTCGCGGCGTGCAGCTCGCCGAGTTGGGGCTGAAGTCGTCGGCCGAGGGCCGCCGCTTTGAAGTGCCGGAGCTGTCGCTTTGACTCCTCTCCTCCCTAGAGGGAGGGGATTCCTGGCTCACGTTGGCTGTGGACCGGCGGTCCGTCAGCTCTTACACGATCAGCACCAGCCGGGTTGAGACCAGCCCGGACGAGCATTACGCGGGCGGAGTTCTTATCTCTGGGGGATACAGCTCCGCACGCGGTGCAGGCATAGGTTCGTTCGGAAAGAGGTAGTGCGTGCTTGGTTCTCGCTCCACACTGCGCGCAGTCCATCGTGGTGTGCGCGGGATGTACCAGGTGCACGGCACGTCCGTGCTTGCGGCCCATTTCGATCAGGGCCGCTTTGACTGCACCGATCGCGGCGTCCGCGGCCTTCTTGGCCATGGTGGATTTGGCGAGAAACTTCGGCCGGAAGTCCTCGACGGCGAGGGCGTCATGGTCGCGTACCACGTGCTTGGCCCACTTGCGGGCGGTGTCCTGCCGCTGCCGGGCGACCTTCTGGTACAGCTTGGCCCGCAGCCGCTTGGCCTCACGGTAGCCCTTCGATCCGGGCTGCCCCTTCTTCGGCTTGCGTCGGGCCATCATCCGGTCGTACCGGGTCAGCTTCGCCTGGGCTTTCTTCCCATGCCCCGCGTGGGGCAGGTCGTGCATGTCGGACGTGGTGGTGGCGGTCTCCCTCACCCCCCAGTCCACACCGATCACACGGCCCGTGGCGGGCAGGGCCTCAGTCGTGGCGGGGACAACGAACGAGCAGTACCAATGCCCCATGCTGTCGCGGTACACGCGCACGCTGGACGGGGGTTTGGGCAGATCCCGCGACCACACCACGGCCAGGACGATGCCCCCTGCCAGGTGCAGGCGGCCGTCCTTCAGCCGGAAGCCACGCTGCGTGTAGTTCAGCGTCGGCTCTGCATCGCGCTTCTTCTTGTACTTCGGCATCCCCGCCCGCTGCCGTATCGGCAGCCGCGCCTTGATGTCCTTCAAGGCTTTGGCGCGGGACGTGGCGAAGTCCCGGATGATCTGCTGCTGCGGGACCGAGCTGCCCTCCCGCAGCCACGCGTTCGCAGCCCGAGCTTCGGTCAGCATCTTGTCCAGCCGGGCCGGGCCGCACTTCTCGTCCTCGGTGTGCGCCTTCTTCGACCGGGCGCAGCACTCGTTCCAGATCCACCGGCACCGCGCCCACTCCGCCTTCAGTGCGGCGAGCGCGGTGGACGACACGCGAAGCCTGTAGGTGTACCGGGCATGCCCAGCATCCTCGGCCATCTGTAGTGTCGTCATGCCACCAACCTACTACTACGATTGGCCGTATGGACCACGAAGTACGCATCACACTCAGACTCCCCGCCGACCTCCATGCATGGCTCACCACTCAAGCAAAATCCGCTCGACGGTCCCTCAACTCCGAAATCCTGCACCGCCTTGAGGCCCAGCGCGGCACTCCCGTTACAGACGACGAATCGCCCTGACCGCGATTCGTCCTCCCCCGCCCTGCACCGCAGGAGTCCGATTCCTCCCCGGCCCAGAGGCCGGGGCACCCCTCGGAGGTACCCGGTGACAATCAGGCTCCTCCACGGGGTGTACGAGCCCCGCACCGAGCCGGTGGTGTTCGCGGGGGGCGCTGCGCCCACCTCCCGTACGGTCTTCGCGGCGGCGCATGTCGTGGCCGACCCGTACGCCGATGTCTCACCGGACTCGCCCGCCGCCGTCGACTGGGACGCCACGCTCGCCTTCCGGCGCCATCTGTGGTCGCACGGCCTCTGCGTCGCGGAGGCCATGGACACGGCGCAGCGCGGCATGGGTCTCGACTGGGCGGGCGCGGCCGAGCTGATCCGGCGCTCGGCAGCCGAGGCCAAGGCAGTGGGCGGCCGCATCGCCTGCGGGGTCGGCACCGACCAACTGACCGGCCCGGCTGATCTGCCGGCCGTCCGTACGGCGTACGAGGAGCAGCTCGCACTCGTCGAGGAGACCGGCTCACAGGCGATCCTGATGGCCTCGCGGGCGCTGGCGGGCGCGGCCGGGACCCCGGACGACTATGTGGCCCTCTACACCCACCTGCTGCGCCAGGCCTCCGAACCGGTGATCCTGCACTGGTTGGGCCCGATGTTCGACCCGGCGCTGGAGGGGTATTGGGGCTCGTCGGACCTGGACGCGGCGACGGGGACGTTTCTGGAGGTCATCGCGGCGCACCCCGACAAGGTCGACGGCATCAAGGTCTCGCTGCTCGACGCGCAGCGCGAGATCGACCTGCGACGGCGGCTGCCGGAGGGCGTCCGGTGCTACACCGGCGACGACTTCAACTACCCCGAGCTGATCGCGGGCGACGAACACGGCTTCAGCCACGCGCTGTTGGGGATCTTCGATCCGCTCGGTCCCCTGGCGGCCCATGCGGTACGGGTCCTCGACACCGGCGATGCCGTCGGCTTCCGCACACTCCTCGACCCGACCGTCGGTCTGTCCCGGCATCTGTTCCAGCCGCCGACGCGCTTCTACAAGACGGGCGTGGTGCTGCTGGCTTGGCTGGCGGGGCACCAGTCGCACTTCACGATGGTGGGCGGCCTGCAGTCGGCGCGCTCGCTGCCGCACCTGTGCCGGGCGTACGAACTGGCCGACGGCCTTGGACTGTTCCCGGATCCCCGGCTGGCCGAGCAGCGTATGAAGTCCCTGCTCACGATGTACGGAGCCGACCGGTGACGACGGACTTGACGCGCCTCAGCATCAACCAGATGACGGTCAAGCAGCTGACCCTGCCCGAACTCACCGAGGCCTGCGGCGCACTGGGCATCGGCGGGGTGGGCCTGTGGCGCGCACCGGTCCAGGCGTACGGAGTCGAGGCGGCCGCCAAACTCGTACGGGACGCGGGGCTTACGGTCACCAGCCTGTGCCGCGGCGGCTTCTTCACCGCGACCGACCCGGCGGAACGGGCCCTCGCCCTGGCCGACAACCACACGGCGATCGAGGAGGCCGCGGCCTTCGGCACGGACACCCTCCTCCTGGTCTCGGGCGGCCTCCCACCGGGCAGCCGTGACCTGTCGGCGGCGCGCGAACGCATCGCGGACGCGCTCTCGGTCCTGGCCCCCTACGCGGGGGAGCGGGGCGTACGCCTGGCGATCGAGCCGCTGCACCCGATGTTCGCGTCGGACCGCTGCGTGGTCTCCACCCTGACCCAGGCCCTGGACCTGGCGGAACGCTTCCCGCCGGACCAGGTGGGCGTGGCGGTGGACACGTACCACATCTGGTGGGACGACACGGCCCCGTCGGCAGTTGCCCGCGCGGGCGCGTCGGGCCGCATCCACGCCTTCCAACTGGCGGACTGGACCACCCCGTTGCCGTCAGGCGCCCTGCACGGCCGGGGCCAGCTGGGCGACGGCGCGGTGGACCTGCGCGAGTGGAGGGAACGGGTGGACGCGGCGGGGTACGGCGGGCCGATTGAAGTGGAGCTGTTCAACGAGGGGTTGTGGGCGAGGGGCGGGGTGGAGGTGCTGCGGGAGACGGTGGGGCGGTACGTGGAGCACGTGGCGTAGGGGGCAGTTTTTGGGATCTGGTCCCGAGGGCTGTCTCGAAGACGCCCGGGAGCGCCTTCAGGCGCGCGGCGACGGCGGCGGGGCCGGCGGGCTGGCGACGTACCAGAGACTGCGGGACCCGGTCCGGAGCACGGCCCCGATCGATCCCGCGGCGCGAAGCTGCCGCTCGGGGGGTCTCGGGCCGCGCGGTGGTGCGAATGCGGCTGGGTAGCGTTCGCAGCCTCCCGCACGGTGGTACGAAGTCGGGCTCGGCGGGCGCTCCGAGCCTCCCCCCGGGCACAAAGCTGCCGGTCCGCGCGTTCTCCCGGACTCCCACTCAGCGGTACGGAGTCGCGGCTGGGCGAGCTCTCCCGGCCTGCCGCCCCTGGCGTTGGGGTTCCGTCCCGCGAGCACTCTTCCGGTCTGCCGCCCCAGCCGGGCCCCGGCCTTCTGCCCCGGTGGCGCGCGGTCGCCGCGCCGCCGGGGGCTCACGTAACTGCGGCTCACCCCGCGGCGCGAAGCTGCCGCACCGGGGTCTGGGGGCGTCAGCCTTTACGCTCACCCCCGGGGGTCTGGGGGCCTGGGGGCCTGCCCCCAGTTTCGGGAAGGGTGGGGTGGGGGACCAACACACCCGCACCCCCACCCACGCCCAGTGTGAAACGCGACGATCACCCCATTTCGTCGGCATTCCGAGATTCCGCAAAAATAACTGCCCGCAGTCGTGCAACCCTTTCCCCGTGACGCGAGTCGTACCTGTCATCAAGGCTCCCGGGGGGATCTGGGGGGATTCGGGGAGCCCTTGATGGAGGGGGAGTTCGACGGGGCCCGGTCGGTCGACCGGGCCCCCTTGGCCTGGCCGGGCACCAGCTGTCGCCGCACCTGCCAGGACGCCGCCCGCCCGCCGGGCCGGAGTTGTCCACAGGCCGCCCGCACTGTCGGACCCCGGCTGTAGCGTCGGATCATGTCCAATCTGGCAGTGCTCGAAGGGGTCCTCGAGCGGATCACGTACGCCAATGAGGAGAACGGCTACACGGTCGCCCGCGTCGACACCGGCCGCGGCGGTGGTGATCTCCTCACGGTGGTCGGCTCGCTGCTCGGCGCGCAGCCGGGCGAGTCCCTGCGTATGGAGGGCCGCTGGGGCTCCCATCCCCAGTACGGCAAGCAGTTCACCGTGGAGAACTACACCACCGTCCTCCCGGCCACCATCCAGGGCATACGCCGCTACCTCGGCTCGGGCCTGATCAAGGGCATCGGCCCGAAAATCGCCGAGCGCATCGTCGATCACTTCGGCGTCGACACCCTCGACATCATCGAGCAGGAGCCGAAGAAGCTCATCGAGGTCCCCGGACTCGGCCCGAAGCGGACGAAGTTGATCGGCGCCGCCTGGGAGGAGCAGAAGGCCATCAAGGAGGTCATGATCTTCCTTCAGGGCGTCGGCGTCTCGACCTCCATCGCGGTGCGTATCTACAAGAAGTACGAGGACGCCTCGATCTCGGTCGTGAAGAACCAGCCGTACCGCCTGGCCGCCGACGTATGGGGCATCGGCTTCCTCACGGCCGACAGGATCGCGCAGGCGGTCGGCATTCCGCACGACAGCCCCGAGCGGGTCAAGGCGGGCCTGCAGTACGCCCTGTCGCAGTCCACCGACCAGGGGCACTGCTTCCTGCCCGAGGAGCAGCTGATCGCGGACGCGGTGAAGCTGCTCCAGGTGGACACCGGCCTTGTCATCGAGTGTCTCGCCGAACTCGCGGGCGACGAGGAGGGGGTCGTCCGCGAGCAGGTCCCGGCCCCCGACGGCGGCGAGGCGCTGACCGCGGTCTATCTCGTCCCCTTCCACCGCGCCGAGATCTCGCTCGCGGCTCAGCTGGGCCGTCTGCTGCGTACCGCCGAGGACCGGATGGCGGCTTTCCAGGACGTCGCGTGGGACAAGGCACTGGCCTGGCTGGCCGAGCGGACGGGCGCCGAGCTGGCGACCGAGCAGGAGCAGGCGGTCCGTCTCGCGCTCACCAGCAAGGTGGCCGTCCTCACCGGAGGCCCGGGCTGCGGCAAGTCGTTCACAGTCCGCTCCATCGTGGAGCTGGCCCGCGCCAAGAAGGCCAAGGTGGTGCTCGCGGCCCCGACAGGGCGCGCGGCCAAGCGTCTTGCCGAGCTCACCGGAGCCGAGGCCTCCACCGTGCACCGGCTGCTTGAGCTCAAGCCGGGCGGGGACGCGGCGTACGACCGGGACCGGCCCCTGGACGCGGACCTGGTGGTGGTCGACGAGGCGTCGATGCTCGATCTGCTGCTGGCCAACAAGCTGGTCAAGGCGGTCGCCCCCGGCGCGCATCTGCTGCTGGTGGGGGACGTAGACCAGCTGCCGAGCGTCGGCGCGGGCGAAGTGCTGCGCGATCTGCTCGCGGACGGCGGCCCGGTGCCCAGCGTCCGCCTCACCCGGATCTTCCGCCAGGCCCAGCAGTCGGGTGTCGTCACCAATGCCCATCGCATCAATTCCGGCGTTCAGCCCATCACTTCGGGGCTCTCGGACTTCTTTCTCTTCGTGGAGGAGGAGACGGAGGACGCGGGCAGGGTCACCGTCGATGTGGCCGCCCGCCGGATTCCTGCCAAGTTCGGCCTCGACCCACGGCGCGATGTGCAGGTCCTCGCGCCGATGCACCGCGGCCCGGCCGGCGCCGGCACGCTCAACGGGCTGCTTCAGCAGGCGATTACCCCCGCGCGGCCGGACCTCCCGGAGAAGCGCTTCGGCGGCCGGGTCTTCCGGGTCGGCGACAAGGTCACCCAGATTCGCAACAATTACGAGAAAGGCAAGAACGGCGTCTTCAACGGCACGGTCGGCGTGGTGACCTCGCTCCAACTGGACGATCAGCGGCTGACGGTGGTGACGGACGAGGACGAGGAGGTTCCGTATGACTTCGACGAGCTGGACGAGCTGGCCCACGCCTATGCCGTGACCATTCACCGCTCGCAGGGCAGTGAATACCCCGCGGTGGTGATCCCTGTCACCACAGGAGCGTGGATGATGCTGCAGCGGAACCTCCTGTACACCGCGGTCACCCGGGCGAGGAAACTCGTCGTGCTGGTCGGCTCCCGCAAGGCGATAGGACAGGCAGTGCGCACCGTTTCCGCAGGCAGACGCTTCACCGCGCTCGACCACCGGCTGACCGGCGGTTGACACGGACGGCTCGGCCGGCCGGGGGAAGTCACCCGGCCCCGAGGGGTGGGAAACACCACCCCGGTTTCCGGAACCTGGGCGAACGGGGCAAGATGAGCAGGTTGGCGGCACTGAGTGCCGCCAGTAGGCCCAATGGTCGACCCCGAGTGCACTCTCCTGAGCCAAATGGGGGATGGTAGAGACAGTCAGGGCACCTCGAAGAAGAGGCACTACGTCGGTGAGGGATGACGTGAGCGACAACTCTGTAGTACTGCGGTACGCGGACGGTGAATACACCTACCCGGTGGTCGAGAGCACCGTCGGCGACAAGGGCTTCGACATCGGGAAGCTCCGAGCCAATACCGGTCTGGTCACCCTGGACAGCGGATACGGCAATACCGCCGCCTATAAATCCGCAATCACCTACCTCGACGGCGAGCAGGGCATCCTGCGCTACCGCGGCTACCCGATCGAGCAGCTGGCCGAACGCTCCACCTTCCTCGAGGTGGCGTACCTGCTGATCAACGGCGAGCTTCCGACGGTCGACGAGCTGGCGGCCTTCAAGGGTGAGATCACCCAGCACACGCTGCTGCACGAGGACGTCAAGCGGTTCTTCGGCGGGTTCCCGCGTGACGCACACCCGATGGCGATGCTGTCCTCGGTGGTCAGCGCGCTGTCGACGTTCTACCAGGACAGCCACAACCCGTTCGACGAGAAGCAGCGTCACCTCTCCACGGTCCGGCTGCTCGCCAAGCTGCCGACGATCGCGGCGTACGCGTACAAGAAGTCGATCGGCCACCCCTTCGTCTACCCGCGCAACGACCTCGGGTACGTGGAGAACTTCCTGCGGATGACCTTCTCGGTCCCCGCGCAGGAGTACGACCTGGACCCGGTCGTGGTCTCGGCGCTCGACAAGCTGCTGATCCTGCACGCGGACCACGAGCAGAACTGTTCGACCTCCACCGTGCGTCTGGTCGGCTCCTCGCAGGCGAACATGTTCGCCTCGATCTCCGCCGGTATCAGCGCCCTGTGGGGCCCGCTGCACGGTGGCGCCAACCAGTCGGTGCTGGAGATGCTCGAGGGCATCCAGGCCAACGGCGGCGACGTGGACTCCTTCATCCGCAAGGTGAAGAACAAGGAGGACGGCGTCCGGCTGATGGGCTTCGGCCACCGCGTCTACAAGAGCTTCGACCCGCGCGCGATGATCATCAAGGCCGCGGCGCACGATGTCCTCTCGGCGCTCGGCAAGTCCGACCAGCTGCTGGACATCGCGCTCAAGCTGGAGGAGCACGCGCTCTCCGACGACTACTTCGTCTCGCGCAACCTCTACCCGAACGTGGACTTCTACACCGGTCTGATCTACCGGGCCATGGGCTTCCCGACCGAGATGTTCACCGTGCTCTTCGCCATCGGCCGTCTCCCGGGCTGGATCGCCCAGTGGCACGAGATGATCAAGGAGCCGGGTTCCCGCATCGGCCGTCCGCGCCAGATCTACACCGGCGAGGTCCTGCGCGACTTCGTCCCGGTCGAGGCCCGCTGACACCCGCGTCCGCGGCGGTCGGCGGCGGACGGTCCTGGCAGTAGATGGAGCCGGTGACCGTACCCCGCTGAACGCGGCCGCACAGAACGCGGAAAGCGCCCCGCTGCCGATCCCCCCACGGGTCGGCGGGCGGGGCGCTTCCCATATCCCCGGAGCGGATTCCCCCCACGGGATCCGGCCGGGCGCCTGCTGGCTGCAGGAGCTCCTCACGCGGTCTGCCGGGGTACGTACGCACGGGAGGGCCGCTCAAAGCTCCCCGGGCACGTGCCCCGGCCAACGCTTGCCTGGGACGTCCCCCAAGACATCCCATGAACGTCCCCCAAGACGTTCTCGGCATCGCCAATCTAGACTCGCGAGGAGCCTTAATGGTTACCCCTCAATATCTGTGATCTAGGTCTCCTTGTGAAGGTCTTGTGACCTATTTGTAGTCACGAGAAGGAGCGCAGGCTGAGGCTGTTGGCTACCACAAATACGGACGAAAAGGCCATGGTGAATCCGGCGATCATGGGGTTGAGCAGGCCTGATGCCGCGAGAGGCAGTGCGGCGAGGTTGTAGGCGAAGGCCCAGTAAAGATTCCCTTTGATCGTTGCCGGCGTCCGGCGTGCGAGACGGATCGCGTCGGCTGCAACCCTCAGATCCCCACGTACGAGTGTCAGGTCGCCGGCCTCGATCGCCGCGTCGGTGCCCGTGCCCATCGCCAGCCCCGGGCCGGCCGTGGCGAGCGCGGCCGCGTCGTTGACGCCGCCCCCGACCATCGCGACGCTGCGGCCCTCGGCCTGCAGGCGCCTGACCACGGCCGCCTTCTCCTCGGGCGTGACCTCGGCATACACCTCACCGATGCCGACCTCGGCCGCGACCGCCTCGGCCACCGCCCTGCTGTCGCCGGTCAGCAGCACCGGAGTCAGGCCCAGGACCCGCAGCCGGACGACCGCCTCAGCGCTGGAGTCCTTGACCGCGTCGGCAACGGTGAGGACCCCGAGCGCCTTGCCGTCGCGAGCGGCGAAGACCGCCGCACGTCCCTCCGCGCCAGCCGGGCCGTACAGGACCAGTATCGGACTGATCGGGTGCGGCCCGGCGGGAGGCGTTAGGGGGTATTGAGGGGCGTCGACGGAGGGCTTGCGCCAGGCGGACGGGGGGCCGTGCTCAGGCCTGGCCGACGAGCTCGTACCCGGCCTCGTCGACGGCCTCGCGTACGGCGGTCTCCTCCAGCGGGGAGTCGGAGACGACCGTCACCTGGCCGGTTGCGGCGACCGCCTTCACCGAGGTGACGCCCGGGAGTTCGGAGATCTCGGCGGTGACGGCGCCTTCGCAGTGGCCGCAGGTCATGCCGGTGACCTGGTAGACGGTGGTGACGCCACCGATCTGCACATCGGCCGCACCGTCGTGACAGGAGCCGGTCGACGAGCAGCAGGAGCCGGTCGCCTGGGCGGTCTCGGTGTTCGTCTCGGCGGTCATGGCGTTCTCCTCTTCGAGCGTGCAACACGTACGAGTTCATGGTGGCGCCGGAGGTCCACGGGAATACCGAGGCTCCCCGACACTCGCCAGACTATACCCCTAGGGGGTATTAGTGCGAATGTGCGCCCGGCTGTGCGTCGCGCTGCTCCGCAGCCGGCTGTCCGGCCGGGCAGAAACCGACGATGGGGGCCAGGTAGCGGAACAAGACCTTCTTGATCTCGTCGATGTACGCCTGCCGCTCCTCCCCCTCATGGGCGAGGACCAGATCGAGGCCCGCCTTGAAAATGGCGAAGATCATGGTCGCGATGAGGGAGAGCTCGGCGGGCGGGGCGTCGGGGAGGAAGCTCGCGACGATCTCCTCGATCCGCGTGAGCAGCACGGCGTGCAGAGCGTCGAACTCCTGGGTGATCTGGCCGGGTACGTCCGGGCCGTGCACCAGGACGGCGAAGGCCGGGTTCTCGTGATTGAAGGCGAAGAGCGGATCGAGGACCGCGTCCAGCAACTGGTCGAGCGGGAGGTCCAGATTGGCGGCGGTCAGAGCCGCGCCGTGGGAATCGCGCCACCGCTCAAGGAGCCGGCCGCCCAGCTCGACGGCGATGGCCTCCTTGTTCGGGAAGAACTGGTAGAGCGTGCCGGGGGAGACGCCCGCCTCGCGGGCGATGGCGTTGGTGCTGGCCGCGGTGTAGCCGCTGGTGCAAAAGACGCTGGCCGCTGCGTCGAGGAGCTGGGCGATACGGCGCTCACCGCGGGCCTGCCGACGGCGCGGCTTGGCGGTGGGCGGGTGCTCGCCGGTCGCGGGGGTGGCGGGCTCGGCGGTGGCGGGCCGGGCGGGCCGCGTTGCGGGCGGCTCGGCCTTGGCCGGCGCGGGCTTGGTCGGCTCGGGCTCGGAGGTCGCGGCGCGGGTGCGCCGGGTCGGGGCGGGCTCGGCGGTCGCGGCGGGCTCCGGCGTCGTGGGCTCCGGCACGTGAAATCCCCAGCTTCCTCAAGCGGTTGACAAACGCGAGTGGTCGCTCGCATTCTTGATTAATGCGAGCGATAGCTCGTGTTTGCCAGTCTATGGCAATGGTCGACCCATGCTGCCTGCCGGGAAGCCAGCGCATGGGCCACGGTGAAGGGGACACCGCACCATGTCCGAAGTCAACAGCCCGCCCCCTCTCGGGGGATGGACCCGCTTCGTCACCGCGCGCCCCCGGCTCTCGCTGCTCGCCGCGCTCGTCCTCACCGCGCTGGCCGTATTCGCCGGCAGCTCAGTCGCCGAGCGCATGGGCAGCGGTGGCTGGGCGGACCCGTCCGCCGAGTCGACGTATGCCACCAAGGCGCTGGAGCGGGAGTTCCCCGCCTCCCAGCCGAACGTGCTGCTGCTCGTGGACAGCGGGCGGGCAAGCGTGGACGACCCGGCGGTCGCCGCCGAGGGACGGCGGCTGGCGGAGCGGCTGGCCGCCGAGAAGGACGTCACAGGCGTCGGTTCGTACTGGCAGACGGGCTCGGCCGCGCTGCGTGCCCAGGACGGTCGGCAGGCCCTGATCGCCGCCCGCATTCAGGGCGACGAGAAGGCCGCGGCCGAGGTGCTGCAGCGGATAGCGCCCGACTTCCGCGGGGCACACGGCCCGGTCGACGTCTCGATCGGCGGCCCTGTCGCCGTCCAGCACGAGATGACGACGATCATCCAGGACGACCTGCTGCGGGCCGAGATGATCGCCCTGCCGGTGACGCTGGTGCTGCTGGTGATGGTGTTCGGCAGCGCGATCGCCGCGCTGCTCCCGCTGGGAGTCGGCATCGTCGCCATCCTGGGGACCAATGCCGTACTGCGCGGCATCACCGAGTTCGCCGATGTCTCGGTGTTCGCACAGAACCTGACCACGGCCCTAGGTCTCGGACTCGCCATCGACTACGCCCTGTTCATCGTGCGCAGATTCCGCGAGGAGCTGGCCGCGGGGGCAGAGGTGCGGGAGGCGGTGGGCATCACGCTGCGCACGGCGGGGCGCACGGTTCTGTTCTCTGCGCTGACCGTGGCGGTGTCGCTGGCCGCGATGCTGGTCTTCCCGCAGTACTTCCTGCGCTCCTTCGCCTATGCCGGGATAGCGGTGGTGCTGCTGGCGGCGGGCGCCGCGCTGATCCTGCTGCCGGCCGCGCTGATGCTCCTGGGGCATCGGGTCAACGCGCTTGATCTGCGCCGCCTGTTGCGGCGGGGGCGCGGCAAGGGGGCTGCCGGTGCGGACCGGGACACCGCTGAGACCGGTGCGGGATGGGGGCGCTTTGCGGGCCTGGTGATGCGCCGCGCCCCGCTCTTCGCCTTCGCCACCGTCGCGGGTCTGGTGCTGCTCGGACTGCCCTTCCTGGGCGTGAAGTTCGGTACGCCCGACGACCGCCAGCTGCCGTCGACCGCCGAATCGCATGTGGTCCAGCAGCAGATACGGGACGGCTTCCCCGGCAGCCCCGCCGGTGGCCTCGAAGTCTTCGCCGAGGACGCCGAAGACACAAAGTCCCGCACGACACCCGCCGACTACGCCGACTACCGCGCTCGAATTGCCGCCCTGCCCGGAGTGCTGCGGGTCGACGGGCCTGTCGCCGCGAACGGTTCGGCCTACTTCACGGTCCAGCCCAAGGGCGAGGCGGTCGGCCGGGAGGCCCAGCGGCTCGTGCACGAACTGCGCGATGTCCCGGCCCCGTTCGAGACCTCGGTGACGGGTAGGGCGGCGGTTCTGGAGGACTCCAAGGCAGCCATAGCGGACCGGCTGCCGCTGGCGCTGGCGATCATCGCCGTGGTCACCCTGCTCCTGGTCTTCCTGCTCACCGGCAGTGTGCTGATCCCGATCCAGGCGGTCGTGCTCAACGCCCTGAGCCTGACAGCGATGTTCGGGGCGGTCGTCTGGGTCTTCCAGGACGGAAACCTCTCCGGAGTGCTCGCGTTCACCTCCACCGGGGACATCGAGACGACGCTGCCCGTGCTGATGTTCTGCATCGCCTTCGGGCTCTCCATGGACTACGGCGTCTTCCTGCTCTCCCGTATCAAGGAGGAGTACGACCACACGGGCGACCATGAACACGCGGTGAGGTTCGGTCTTCAGCGCACCGGCGGGCTGATCACCGCGGCGGCCGTGATCCTGGCGGTCGTGATGGTGGGCATCGGCACTTCGCGGGTGACCAACACCAAGATGCTCGGTCTCGGAATCGCGCTGGCCGTGCTGATGGACGCCATGGTGGTGCGCAGTCTGCTGGTCCCGTCGGTGATGAAACTGATGGGCGCCTCGACCTGGTGGGCGCCCGGGCCGTTGCGCCGCTTCCACCAGCGGTTCGGACTGAGTGAGGGCGAGATATCCCAGCCCGTGCCGCAGCTGACCTCGCCGTCGGCCACGAAGCCGAAGTCGGACTCGGAGCCGCAGCCGAAGACGGACCCGGCCACGGAGCCGAAGTCGGACTCGGGACCGGAGACGGACCCCGACGCGGTACGGGACAAGGTCGAGGCCTGACACCGCGAGCACGCCGGAGCCCCGCATCAGGGGGGCGGGGCTCCGGTGGTGCAGGTCCTGTCGGCGGGCCCGCCGGTTCTCACTCCCGGCGGCCCCTGTTCCCGGGGCGATTGGCGACCCACGCACGGATCGTGTCCGCGTACCAGTAGGGCTTGCCGGTCTCCACATGGTCGGGCGGCGGGAGAAGGCCGTGCTTGCGGTACGAACGGACCGTGTCCGGCTGCACCTTGATGTGCGCGGCGATCTCCTTGTACGACCAGAGTCTTCTGTCCGTCATATGTGTGGCACCTCCCTGCGTCGCGGCAGCGGCAGCCGGGGGGGCTGTCGGGGGAGCTGCGGCGCGGACGCTGGCGATCACTGAGCCTGTGCCCGTTGAACGACTGCGGGTGACGGGAGGGGTGGGCCTGTTGATCGGCTGTGACGGAAGACCCGCGTAATGGAGACATGCGTGATGAGCGGGCGACAACCGTGACAGAAGTGGTGCCTGGGCGTCAGGCACCGCACGAGCGCAGGAAACGGCGTGTCCGCCGGGCGATCGGGAAGGGTTTGTCGGGCGGGCAGGGATACATGTCCTGCTCGACGATGGCGAAGAGTTCGACGTCAAGCGCCTGGGCCGCGGCCAGTACGGGCTCCAGCGCGGGCACCCCGGCCGGCGGCTCGCACATCACACCGCGGTCGACGGCCGGCCCGAACGGCACCTCGTCCGCGACCACTTCGGCCAGGATCTCCGGATCCACCTGCTTGAGATGGAGGTAACCGATCCGCTCGCCGTAGGTCTCGATCAGCTTGACGCTGTCGCCGCCGCAGTAGGCGTAATGCCCGGTGTCCAGGCAGAGCGAGACGAGCGAGGGATCAGTGGCGTCGAGGAAACGGCTGACGTTCTCCTCGCTGTCGATATGCGTGTCCGCGTGAGGATGGACGACGATCTTCAGCCCGTAGCGCTCGCGCACCTCGCGGCCCAACCGCTCGGTCTGAGTGGTCAGATCGCGCCATTGTGCGGGGGTGAGGGTCTTGTCCTCCAGCACCTGGCCGGTCTTGTCGTCGCGCCAGAAAGAGGGGATGACGACCAGATGCTTCGCGCCCATCGCCTGTGTCAGGGCCGCGATGTCCGCGACGTGTGCCCAGGTCTTGTCCCAGACGGCGGGCCCGTGGTGCAGGCCGGTGAAGACAGTTCCGGCCGAGACCTTCAGGCCGCGCCGGGCGGTCTCCTCGCCGAGGCGGGCGGGGTCGCTCGGGAGATAGCCGTACGGGCCGAGCTCGATCCATTCGTAACCGGCCTGGGCGACCTCGTCGAGGAAGCGCTGCCAGGGGACCTGCTGGGGGTCGTCGGGAAACCACACCCCCCAGGAGTCGGGGGCCGAGCCGACCCGGATGCGGTTCAGGGAGGGGACGGATGAGGTCATGACGGTCAGCTTTCCGGCCGCCGGAGAAGGGTGTCAAGACTTCGTCCGAATGTAAGGACAAAATGTTGACAGGGCTCAGGATGGAGCACTAGACCTGGGTGCAGCCGGCGTCGAACCGAAGGGACGCGCATGCCTCAGCCGTACGACGTGATCACGATGGGACGGATCGGGGTGGACCTCTATCCGCTGCGGACCGGGGTCCCTTTGGCGCAGGTCGACACGTTCGGAAAGTTCCTCGGCGGCTCGGCTGCGAATGTCGCGGTCGGGGCGGCCAGGCTCGGCCGGCGGACGGCGGTGATCACCCGCACCGGTCAGGACGCCTTCGGGGACTATCTCCACCAGGCGCTGGGGGAGTTCGGCGTCGACGACCGCTGGGTGACGCCGGTGGCCGAATACCCGACCCCGGTCACCTTCTGCGAGATCTTCCCGCCGGACGACTTTCCCCTCTACTTCTACCGGCAGCCCAAGGCCCCCGACCTCGAGATCCACGAGCACGAGCTGGACCTCGCGGCCATTCGCGAGGCGCGCGTGTTCTGGATGACCGGGACCGGTCTGTGCGCGGAGCCGAGCCGTACGGCGACGCTGGCCGCGCTCGCCCACCGGGACCGGTCCGGGACCACCGTCTTCGACCTCGACTGGCGGCCGATGTTCTGGAAGAACCCTGACGAGGCGCGGCCGTACTACGCCGAGGCGCTCGCGCACGCCACCGTCGCCGTCGGCAATCTGGAGGAGTGCGAGATCGCCACCGGCGAGCGCGAACCGTATGCCGCGGCCCGCGCGCTGCTGGCCGCAGGGGTCGAAATCGCCGTGGTCAAGCAGGGGCCCAAGGGGGTCCTCGCCGTCCACCGGGACGGCACGCGGGCCGAGGTTCCGCCGGTTCCGGTCGAGGTGGTCAACGGGCTCGGCGCGGGAGACGCGTTCGGCGGGGCCCTGTGCCACGGGCTGCTGTCCGGCTGGGAGTTGGAGTGCATCATGCGGTACGCCAATGCCGCAGGAGCGATTGTCGCCGCGCGCCTCGCCTGCTCCACCGCGATGCCGTACGCCGCCGAGGTCGACCAGGTCCTCTCCGGTGACCCGGTCCCGCCGTCCCCGACCCCACCACCGTCGCGGCCCGTGCTCGGGCCGGTCCCACCGCCCGGCGAGGCGCCCGTGCTCGGGCCGGTCCCGCCAGGAGCCCTGTCGTGAGCCGCGTCGACATCGCCGAGCTCGTCGGGATCCGCACCCGCCACCCCGAGGCCGTCGCCGAAGCCGCATCCCGGCGGCGCAGGCGGCCCCGGCTCATCGGCGAGAGCGGACGCCTGATGATCATCGCCGCCGACCATCCCGCCCGCGGCGCCCTCGCCGTCGGTGAGCGTCCACTCGCCATGGCCAACCGCCTCGACCTGCTCGAACGGCTCTGTCTGGCGCTCTCCCGCCCCGGCGTCGACGGCGTCCTCGCCACCGCCGACATCCTCGACGACCTGCTCCTCCTCGGCGCACTCGACGACAAGGTCGTCATGGGCTCGATGAACCGCGGCGGCCTGGCCGGCGCCACCTTCGAGCTCGACGACCGGTTCACCGGCCACCGCCCCCAGGACCTGGACCGCCTCGGATTCGACGCGGGCAAACTGCTGCTCCGTCTCGACTACGAGGACCCGGGCTCGCTCGACACCCTGTACGCCACCGCCCGGGTCGTCGACGAGATGGCGGAGCGTCAGCTTCCCGTCTTCGTCGAGCCGTTCATCTGTCACCGGATCGACGGACAGCTCCGCAACGATCTCAGCGCCGAAGCAGTCACCCGGTCGATAGCGATCGCGTCCGGGCTTGCAGGCACTTCGGCGTACACCTGGCTGAAGGTCCCTGTCACCGACGACCCCGACGACATGGCGTCGGTGATGGAGACCTCCACGCTGCCCGCGGTCCTTCTCGGGGGAGAGATCGGCGACGACCAGCACGGCGCGTACGAGAAATGGCGTGGTGCCCTGCAACTGCCCACCGTCCAAGGACTTGTGGTGGGACGCTCGCTGCTCTATCCGGTCGACGGAGACGTCGCAGGTGCGGTCGATACGGCCGTAGGACTGCTGTAGGGGGTACGGAGAAGTCATGAGCGACCACGACGACCAGAAGCAGTACTTGCGGGCGGGCAGCGCGGCCGACGGGCCCTATGCCCTCCGGATCGATCCGGAACAGGCCGGCTGGGGGTACTCCAGCCTGCGTGTACTGGAGCTGAAGCCGGGCGGTTCACACTCCCTCGTCGCCGGGGACAGTGAGTGGATCGTGCTGCCGCTCAGCGGCGGTTGCACGGTGCAGACACAAGGCGAGATCTTTGAACTGCAGGGCAGAGAAAGCGTGTTCGGCGGAGTGAGTGACTTCGCCTATGTCCCGCGAGATGCCCATGCACAGATCGCCTCCGGTGCGGGAGGCCGCTTCGCCCTGGCAGGAGCGAAGTGCGAGCGACGACTCCCCGCTCGCTACGGCCCCGCGCCGGAGGTTCCGGTCGAGCTGCGCGGCGCGGGCAGCTGCTCGCGTCAGGTCAACAATTTCGCTGCAGCCGACACCTTCGACTGCGACAAGCTGATCGCGGTCGAAGTGCTCACACCCGGCGGGAACTGGTCCTCGTACCCGCCGCACAAGCACGACGAGCACCGCCCTGGCGCCGAGTCCGAGCTCGAGGAGATCTATTACTTCGAGATCGACCACGACGGCATCGGCTACCACCGCGTCTCCCCGTCGAGGCCCGGCGGTACGGACGTGCTGGCCGAGGTCCGCACCGGCGACGCGGTTCTCATCCCCGACGGCTGGCACGGCCCGTCCATCGCCGCGCCCGGCCGCGACATGTACTACCTCAATGTCATGGCGGGCCCGGGCGCCACCCGGGAGTGGCTGATCTGCGACCACCCGGACCACGGCTGGATCCGTGACACCTGGCCGGCGCAGCCCGTCGACCCCCGCCTTCCCCTGTACGAAGCCGGAACCGAAGAGGGTGCCCGATGAGCAGTACGCGCCGACTCACCGTCGCCCAGGCCCTCGTCGCCTTCCTCGCCCGCCAGTACAGCGAGCGCGACGGCCGCCGCCACCGCCTGATCAACGCCACCTGGGGCATCTTCGGCCACGGCAATGTGGCCGGACTCGGCCAGGCGCTCCTGGAGTCCGGAACAGACATGCCGTACATCCAGGGCCGCAACGAACAGGCGATGGTGCACGCCGCCGTCGGCTACGCCCGCCAGTCACGGCGCCTCTCCACCCACGCGGTGACCACCTCCATCGGCCCCGGCGCCACCAACCTCGTCACCGGCGCGGCGCTCGCCACCATCAACCGGCTGCCCGTCCTGCTGCTGCCCGGAGACATGTTCGCGACCCGCCCCGCCGACCCGGTCCTCCAGCAGCTCGAACTCCCCTACGCGGGCGATGTGTCGGTCAATGACGCCCTGCGACCGGTCTCGCGCTATTTCGACCGGGTCACCCGTCCCGAGATGCTCATTCCAGCTGCCCTGCAGGCGATGCGCGTCCTCGCCGACCCCGCCGACACGGGAGCCGTGACGCTGGCACTGCCGCAGGACGTGCAGGCCGAGGCATACGACTGGCCGGAGGACTTCTTCGCCGAGCGCGTCTGGAAGGTGAGCCGCCCCAGGCCCGATCTGGACGCCCTCGAAGCGGCCCGCCGCGCCCTGGCATCCGCCCGCCGCCCTCTGATCGTCGCGGGCGGCGGCGTCCACCACAGCGAGGCCGAGGAAGCGCTGCGGTCCTTCGCCGGCGCGACCGGCATTCCGGTCGCCTCCACCCAGGCGGGCAAGGGGTCGCTGCCCCACGACCACCCCTGTGACGTCGGCGGAATCGGCCACACCGGCACCGCCACGGCCGACGAGCTCGCCCGTACCGCCGACCTCGTGATCGGCATCGGCACCCGCTGGTCCGACTTCACCACCGCCTCCGCGACCCTCTTCCAGAACCCCGCCGTCCGCTTCCTCAACATCAACATCACCGCCTTCGACGCGCACAAGATGGCCGGACTCTCCCTGATCTCGGACGCCCGCACCGCCCTGGACGAACTGGCCGCGGCGCTCGGCACCCGCTTCCGCGTCGAGCCCGCCTACGCCACGGAGTACGGCGACGACAAGGAGCGCTGGGAGCACCGGGTCGATGCCGCCTACGAGGCCGAGGACCCGGACACCCGCCCCACCCAGCCCCAGGTGCTCGGCGCACTCGACGCGCTGGTCACCGGCGACGACATCCTGATCAACGCGGCGGGCTCGCTCCCGGGCGACCTTCACAAGCTGTGGCGCGCCCGTTCCGCCGACCAGTACCACGTCGAGTACGGCTACTCCTGCATGGGATACGAGATCCCGGCGGCCATCGGCGTCGGCATGGCCGCGCCGGGACGACCGGTGTGGGCACTCGTCGGCGACGGTACATATCTGATGAACCCCACCGAGATCGTCACCGCCGTCCAGGAGAACGTCCCGATCAAGGTGATCATCCTGCAGAATCACGGATACGCCTCGATCGGCGGCCTGTCCGAGTCGGTCGGCGGCGAGCGTTTCGGCACCGCCTACCGCCACCGCTCCGCCGACGGTACGTACACCGGAGCCCCGCTCCCCGTCGACCTGGCCGCCAACGCCGCCTCCCTGGGGCTGCGCGTGATCCGCGCCAAGACAGTGCGTGACCTGCGCGAAGCGCTTGCCGAGGCGCGCGAGGCGGACGTCCCCACAGGTGTCTACGTCGAGACCGAAACGGCAGACACTGTGTCGGGCGCGCCACCGGCGCAGGCGTGGTGGGATGTTCCGGTGGCCGAGACCGCGACCCGCCCGTCGGCGGTCAAGGCCCGGGAGGAGTACGACCGGCAAGTCTCAGCCCGACGCCGCCATCTGTGACGCCGCCATCTGCGAAGGAGCACGAAATGAAGACCGTCAACCACTGGATCGGTGGCAAGACCGTCGAGGGCGCGTCAGGCAACTGGGGCCCGGTCACCGACCCGGCGACCGGCGCCGTCACCACCCAGGTCGCCCTCGCCTCGGCGGAGGAGGTCGACGCCGCCGTCAGCGCGGCGAAGGAGGCGTACGCCACCTGGGGCACGTCCTCGCTCGCCCAGCGCACCTCCATCCTCTTCCGCTACCGCGCACTGCTCGACGCGCACCGCGACGACATCGCCGCGCTGATCACCGCCGAGCACGGCAAGGTCCACTCCGACGCGCTCGGCGAGGTCGCCCGCGGTCTGGAGATCGTGGAGCTCGCCTGCGGCATCACCACCCAGCTCAAGGGCGAACTGTCCACCCAGGTCTCCAACCGGGTCGACGTCTCCTCGATCCGCCAGTCGCTCGGCGTCGTCGCCGGCATCACGCCCTTCAACTTCCCGGCGATGGTCCCGATGTGGATGTTCCCGCTGGCGATCGCCTGCGGAAACACCTTCGTACTGAAGCCCAGCGAGAAGGACCCCTCGCCCGCGAACTTCCTCGCGGAGCTGGCGGCCGAGGCGGGCCTGCCCGACGGCGTGCTCAATGTCGTCCACGGCGACAAGGTCGCGGTCGACGCGCTGCTCACGCACCCGGACGTCGCCGCGGTCTCCTTCGTCGGCTCCACCCCGATCGCCCGCTACATCCACGCCACCGCATCCGCCAACGGCAAGCGCGTCCAGGCGCTCGGCGGCGCGAAGAACCACATGCTGGTCCTGCCAGACGCGGACCTCGACGCGGCCGCGGACGCGGCGGTCTCGGCGGCGTACGGTTCGGCGGGCGAGCGCTGCATGGCGATCTCCGCGGTCGTGGCGATCAGCTCCATCGCCGACGAGCTGGTGGACAAGATCCGCGAGCGCGCCGAGAAGATCAAGATCGGCCCCGGCAACGACCCCGTGTCCGAGATGGGCCCCCTGATCACCAAGGCCCACCGCGACAAGGTCGCCACCTATGTCACGGGCGCGGCGGCGCAGGGCGCGGACGTCGTGCTCGACGGCACCGGGTACACGGTCGACGGCTTCGAGGACGGCCACTGGATCGGCTTGTCGCTGCTCGACAAGGTCTCCACGGACTCCGACGCGTACCGCGACGAGATCTTCGGCCCGGTGCTGTGCGTGCTGCGCGCGGACACCTACGAGGAGGGCCTGGCCCTCATCAACGCCTCCCCGTACGGCAACGGCACGGCCATCTTCACCCGCGACGGCGGCGCCGCGCGCCGCTTCCAGCTGGAGGTCGAGGCGGGCATGGTCGGCGTGAACGTGCCGATCCCGGTCCCCGTGGGCTACCACTCCTTCGGCGGCTGGAAGGACTCGCTCTTCGGCGACCACCACATCTACGGCAACGACGGCGTGCACTTCTACACCCGCGGCAAGGTCGTCACCACCCGCTGGCCGGACCCGTCGGAGGGCCACATCGGCGTGGACCTGGGCTTCCCCCGCAATCACTGACGCCCGCCCGTAATTCGGTGGTCCGGCCGCCCCGGCCGGACCACCCTGGGGTCCATGCAAGAACCGCAGCGCCGTATCCGAGCGCTCCACACCGAATCCACAGTCACCGTCTACCAGGCCTACCCCCCGGCCATCGGCCTCCCGGCCGCCCGCGACGGACGTTTTCCCGCGGCCTGGAAGCGGGACCGGATGACCTGGATCAAGCCCTCGTTCCTGTGGATGATGTACCGCTGCGGCTGGGGCACCAAGGAGGGCCAGGAGACGGTCCTCGCCGTCGAGATCAGCCGCGACGGCTTCGAGTGGGCGCTGCGCAACGCCTGTCTCTCGCACTACGACAAAGATGTGCACCCCGACCAGGCCGCCTGGAGGCGGGAGTTGAAGCGCGCCCCCGCCCGGGTCCAGTGGGACCCCGAGCGCGATCTGCGTCTGAATGCGCTGCCGTACCGCTCGCTCCAGCTCGGTCTGGCGGGCGATGCCTCGCGGCTGTACGCCGACGAGTGGACTGTCTCGATCAGGGATGTGACACCGCTCGCGCACCGGATCCACGCCCTCGTACGGGACGGTGAGCTGGACGCCTCGGGCAGGCTTCTGCCCGAGGAGCGCCCGTACCCGGCCGGGCAGGAGCTCCTCGGGCAGTTGACCGGTGAGAAGAGCCGGCTGGGCTAGAACAGCGAGTACAGCAGCCTGTTCGGGGAACCGGTCCGCGGGTCCTGGACCTTGCCCGTCGTCGCGCCGTTCACGATCGCGTCCCTGACCTGCGCCGGGGTCGCCGTCGCGTGCGTCGCCAGATACAGCGCCGCGACGCCCGCCGTGTGCGGCGTCGCCATCGACGTGCCCGAGATCGTGTTCGTCGCCGTGTTGCTGTCCTTCCACGACGACGTGATGTTCACGCCCGGTGCGAACAGGTCAAGGCACGTCCCATAGTTGGAGAACGACGCCCTCCGGTCCGTGTTGTCCGTCGCGCCGACCGTGATCGCCTCGGGGACTCGGGCAGGCGAGTAGTTGCACGCGTTCGCGGGAAGGCCGAGGAAGTTGCCGTTGCCCGCGGCGATCGCATAACTGACGCCCGAGGCGATGGACTTCTTCACCGCGTTGTCCAGCGAGGTGTTCACCCCGCCGCCCAGGCTCATGTTGGCCACGGCCGGCTTCTTCGCGTTGGCGGTCACCCAGTCGATGCCCGCGATGACTCCGGCCGTCGTCCCGGAGCCCTGGCAGTTCAGGACGCGTACGGCGATGAGCTTGACGGCCTTGGCCACGCCGTACGTCCTCCCGCCGACCGTGCCTGCCACATGCGTGCCGTGGCCGTTGCAGTCCTGGCCGTTCTGGCCGCCGCCCACGGTGTCCGTGCCGACGCTCGCGCGGCCGCCGAACTCGGTGTGGGAGGTGCGGATCCCGGTGTCGATGATGTACGCGTTCACGTTTGACGCGGTGGTCTTGTAGGTGTACGACTTCGACAGCGGCAGGTCGCGCTGGTCGATGCGGTCGATTCCCCAGGTCGGGTTGGTCTGGGTGTCGTTGAGGCGGACCGTGGCGTTCTGCTCGACGTACGCCACGCGAGGATCGGCGGCTAGCTTCGCCGCTTTGTCGCCGGACATGGTCGCGGAGAAGCCCTGGAGGACGCTGCGGTAGGTGAGTTTCGGTGTGACGCCCAGATCGGCGGCGCGGGTCGAGCCGTCCTTGAGGACGACAATCCAGCTGTTCTGTATGGCAGTTGCAGTGGGAGCGAGACGAAGATCGCCGAGGGGTGCGCCCTGCGCGGTGGGGGAGGCGGCGAACTGGAGACCGGCGGCAAGGGCGATTACGGGTATCAGCGCCCCGAAGCGTCGGGCAGTGGCTCTCATCTCGTGCACCTACCTTTCGTTGACCGATGACGGACAAGTACGGGCGTGCATGGTGCCAGGAGCTGCATATGCGCTGACCAGGGTCTCGTGACGTGACCTGCGACACAAGACAGCTTCGCCACTTGACACATGACGGATCCACACATTGTGAACACCCATAAGGTCACAAATCGCCGCTCGCGCCCCCGGTGTTCACTACCGGGCCGGGAACTCCCAGGTGAGCATCGCGAACACCCCGTCGTCCGTCGAGCCCGCCGAGCGGTATGTCGCCAGCGCCGCGTCATTGTCCGTGTCCACGCCCACCCAGAGGTCGTAGCAGCCGCGCTCGCGCGCCACCTCACGCAGCGCCTCGACCAGGGCCCGTCCGATGCCGCGCCTGCGGTACGGCTCGTCCACCGACAGCTCGTACAGACACATCTCCGTGCCCTTGTCGGGGTGGAGCATCTCGATGCCCGAGACCATTCCGGCCGGAGCCCCGTCGACATAGGCGATCAGCATCAGATGCCCGGGCGCCGCCAGGAAACGCTCCGCCCACTCCGCCCGCGCCGGCCCGTCATAGAGATGCTCGGCCGCGACGAGCTCGGCCACCGTGGTCGCGCGCCGGATGTCCATACGGGTCCCTTCGGGGCGGCGGTGCATACCGCGTCTGGTGTACGAGGACCGTACTGCGTACTACTCGAGGAGGCTCAGCAGTTCCGCCTGGCGGCAGCCGAGTGAGCACAGGGATCCGCTTAGGGTTTCAAGCATGCAGATCCGACTTCCCGGGCCGCGCGGCCGATGGCTCGCAGGCGTCGCCGCCTTCGCCGTTCTGGCCGGCGCGGGCACCTGGACCGCGGTCGCCGACGACGGCGCACCGGCCGTGCAGCGTGAGGACCGGGTGCAGGAGATGCCCGGGGCGAAGATCGACACCTCCTACTTCACGACGGGCGGCAAGGAGCGCCGTCCCGCCGTGCTCCTCGGCCACGGCTTCGGCGGCAGCAAGGACGACGTACGCGCCCAGGCCGAGAAGCTGGCCCGCGACGGATACGCCGTGCTGACCTGGTCCGCCCGCGGCTTCGGCACATCCACCGGGCAGATTGGGCTCAACGACCCCGACTTCGAGGTCAAGGACGTCTCGCGGCTCGTCGACTGGCTGGCGAAACGGCCCGAAGTGCAGCTGGACGCGAACGGTGACCCGCGCGTCGGCGTCGCCGGTGCCTCCTACGGCGGAGCCATCTCGCTGCTCGCCGCCGGATACGACAAGCGCGTCGACGCCATCGCCCCCGCCATCACCTACTGGAACCTCTCCGACGCGCTCTTCCCGGACGGCGTCTTCAAGAAGCTCTGGGCCGGGATCTTCTTCTCCACCGGCTCGGTGGGCGCGCCGGGCACCTCCGAAGACCGGTCCGCCGATGCACCCGCCGATGCACCCGCCGACGCACCTGCCGGGGACACGCCCCCGGGCGGTGCCGGGCCTCAGGGCGCAGCCGGAGCCGCCACCCCCGCGGGCCCCGCCAACCCGGGCGGCTGCGGACGCTTCCAGCCCGCATTGTGCGCGATGTACGAACGCGTCGCCGTTGCGGGAAAGCCCGACGCCGCCGCCGAGCAACTCCTTGAGCGCCGCAGCCCCTCCGCCGTCGGCGAGCGCATCAAGGTGCCCACGCTGATCGTTCAGGGCCAGTCCGACTCCCTCTTCCCGCTTGCGCACGCCGACGCCATGGCCAAGCGGATCAGCGCCAACGGCGCGCCCGTCTCCGTCGACTGGATCGTCGGCGGCCACGACGGCGGCGACCGGGAGGCCGGCCGGATCGAGTCCCGGATCAGCAACTGGTTCGACCGCTACCTGAAGCAGGACAAGGGCACTGACACCGGACCCGCCTTCCGCGTCAGCCGCACCGGAGGCATCGACTCCACCGACGGCCAGGCGCTGCTGCGCGGCGCGACCGGCGACCGCTACCCGGGGCTTACGAACGGTGCACAGCCCATCGCGCTCACCGGCCGCGAGCAGAGCTTCTCCAACCCGGCCGGCGCCACCCCGCCCGCCATCTCCGCGGTCCCCGGCCTCGGCGGCGGCCTCGGTCAGCTCTCCTCCCTCGGTCTCGGTCTCTCCCTCGACTTCCCCGGCCAGTTCGCACGCTTCGACTCTGAGTCCCTCACGCAGTCCCTGCGGATCACCGGCTCGCCGACCGTCCGCGTCAAGGTCACCTCCTCCAACGGCGAAGCGGTTCTGTTCGGCAAGGTCTACGACGTCGGGCCCGACGGCCGTGAACAGGTGCTGCCCTCCCAGCTCGTCGCCCCCGTCCGCGTCGAGAACGCCAAGCAGGGCACGGACGTCGCACTGACCCTGCCGGCCGTGGACCATCAGGTCGACGCCGGACACCGGTTGCGGCTGGTCCTGTCCGCGACCGACCTCGGCTATGCGTCCCCGGCCGCCC
Source organism: Streptomyces sp. NBC_01481 (assembly GCF_026339995.1). Classification (GTDB taxonomy): domain Bacteria; phylum Actinomycetota; class Actinomycetes; order Streptomycetales; family Streptomycetaceae; genus Streptomyces. The sequence continues at coordinate 653,670 of NZ_JAPEPT010000001.1, forward strand.
CCGCCACGTACACCGTCGCGCTCGCCGCAGGCGGCACCCTGGCGGTGCCCACCGCACCCGCCGTGAAGACCCAGGCCGCGGGACTTCCCTGGTGGACCTGGGCGCTCCCGGCCTCGGGCGCACTGATCGCGGCGGCGCTCCTGCTCACCGCCCGGCGCCGGGTCCTGGCCCCGGCGCCCGATCCCGAGCTGGCCGAAGTGCCGCTGGAGATCACCGGCTTGACCAAGCGGTACGCCAAGTCCGCCGACCGGTATGCCGTACGAGAGCTGTCCTTCCGCGTCGAGAAGGGCCAGGTCCTCGGCCTGCTCGGCCCCAACGGCGCGGGCAAGACCACCACCCTGCGCATGCTGATGGGTCTCATCCGGCCCGACGAGGGCGAGATCCGCGTCTTCGGCCACGCCATCCGCCCGGGCGCGCCCGTCCTCTCCCGGGTCGGCGCGTTCGTCGAGGGCGCGGGCTTCCTGCCGCATCTCTCGGGCCGCGACAACCTGGAGCTCTACTGGCAGGCCACCGGCCGCCCCGCCGGCGATGCGCATATCGAGGAGGCCCTGGAGATCGCGGGTCTCGGCGACGCCCTCGCCCGCGCCGTACGCACCTACTCGCAGGGAATGCGGCAGCGCCTCGCCATCGCCCAGGCCATGCTCGGCATGCCGGATCTGCTGATTCTCGACGAGCCGACGAATGGACTCGACCCGCCCCAGATCCGCGAAATGCGGGACGTGATGATCCGGTACGCGGCCGCGGGCCGCACGGTGATCGTCTCCAGTCACCTCCTCTCCGAGGTCGAACAGTCCTGCACTCATCTCGTGGTCATGGACCGTGGCCGGCTGGTGCAGGCAGGACCGGTCGCGGAGATCACCGGCGAGAGCGACACCCTGCTCGTCACCACCGCCGAGGAGGTCGCGGAGCCGGTGGTCGAGAAGATCGCCGCGCTGCCGGGAATCGGCTCGGCGTCCCGTACGGACGAAGGACTGCTCGTACGCCTCGACGGGGCTACGGCCACCGGCATGATCGCCGAACTCGTCCGTCTGGATGTGCCGTTGACGGGCGTCGGTCCGCACCGCCGCCTGGAGGATGCCTTCCTCACCCTGATCGGAGGTCCCGCATGAGCACGCTGGTCGAGTCGGCCCCTGGCTACCGGGGGCGCCACACCCTGCCGCTGCGTGTCGAGGCCGTACGGCAGCTGAAGCGCAGGCGGACGCTGGTCATGGCCGGGGTGCTGGCCGCGCTGCCCCTCATTCTGATCGCCGCCTTCGCGATCGGCGGCACCCCGGACGGCAGGGACAGCGGCCGGGTGACCCTGATGGACACGGCCACCGCGTCCGGGGCGAACTTCGCGGCCACCTGTCTGTTCGTCTCGGCCGGCTTCCTGCTGGTGGTGCCGGTGGCGCTGTTCTGCGGTGACACCGTGGCGTCGGAGGCCAGCTGGTCGTCCCTGCGCTATCTGCTCGCCGCCCCCGTGCCGCGCACTCGGTTGCTGTGGTCCAAGCTGGCGGTGGCGCTCGGCTTCACCGCGGCGGCGATGGTGCTGCTGCCGCTGGTGGCTCTGGCAACGGGCACCTTGGCCTACGGCTGGGGGCCGCTGGAGCTGCCCACGGGCGGCTCCCTGGACACCGGCGACACGCTGCCGCGTCTGGGACTGGTCGTGGCGTTCATCTTTGTCTCCCAACTGGTCACGGCCGGGCTTGCGTTCTGGCTTTCCACCAAGACCGACGCTCCGCTGGGCGCGGTCGGCGGCGCGGTGGGTCTGACGATCATCGGCAATGTGCTGGACGCGGTCACGGCGCTCGGGTCATGGCGTGATGTGCTGCCCGCGCACTGGCAGTTCGCGTGGATCGATGCGCTCCAGCCACAGCTGGAGTGGAACGGCATGGTGAAGGGCGCGGCGGTCTCGGTGACGTATGCGCTGGTGCTGTTCGCGCTCGCCTTCCGGAACTTCTCCCGCAAGGACATCGTGTCCTAAGGGGTCTCCGGCGCGTCGCATCGCTACAGCCAGCCCCGACGAGCCGCTTCCGCTCCCGCCCGGAAGCGGCTCGTCGTGCCGAGAGCGGCGAGCAGTTCACCGACGCGGCGGCTGTACGTGCGCCCCGACATGCCGAGCCGGGCCGCGGCCGCCTCGTCCGTGAGCCCGGTCAGCATGGCGTGGAGCACGGACCGCAGATGGGCCGGCACAGGGCCGACCATATGTCGGGTCGGATCATCACCCGTGTCCCACCAGGTGCGGTGTGTGCGGACCAGGGTCTGGACGACAACGGGATCGCGGATCAAGAGCACGCCGTTGTAGTGCAGTTCCAGATCGAGCGGCACGGCAGCGACCGTGCGGTCCGCGACGACCATCTTGAACGGAATGGAGTCCGTCACCCTGACCGCGCCGGGGCAGTGCAACGGCTCCCGCATATGTGTCAGCCCCTGCCGGGGTGCGATACGTCGGACCGCCGCGGTCTGCCCGGTGGCCGAACGCACGCAGGCGCCTGCGAATTCGAGGAACCGCTCCGGAATGCCCTGGCCCAGCGCACCTGCCGGGTCGTCGAAGCTGAGGAGCTCGCGGCGTGCGGAGCGGACCAGCCTGGTCAGGGCCGCTCTCACCTGCGCCACCCCTTGAACAGGCTGCCCAGGCGCGTCGCGCAGAACAGACCGTGAAACCTCTGGACCGAGCACGGAGCCCGGAACGACCCCCACTGTCATCGCAGATCATCCCCCCGCCATCCACGCAGACATACGGTCCGTCCCCTTCGGATTCGTATGCCACTCCATGTACGCACACGAATGCACATGGTGACAAGCGCCTGGTCGGGGACTGGCGAGTCCTTGCCAGTCCCTTCGTTTCCGAGCGGTGGCCGGTCACGATGGAGGCAGGAGAGATGAGTGCGAGCAGTGGAGCCACTGAGGGAGTTGCCCTTCCCGGGCGGGCAACTCCCGCCCGCCGTTGCCGCATTGAGATCCATCCGCAACTCCTTCGACTGCTCCTTGGAGCCGTCTCGGACGTCACATTCACAAGTGACGATCCAGGGGAGCCCAGATGAAGCTCAGCACACGGACGTACAGGGGAGCGGCGGCCGCGATACTGGCCGGCGGCATGCTGCTGACCGCGGGCTGCGGCACGGGCGGCCAGGCCGACCGGTCCTCCCACAGCGGCGAGCAGCGGGCGAACGACGGCTCGAAGCCCGCACCCGTGCCGATCGCGCCGGACGGCGGAGGAGGCGCACCTGCGGAGGGGGTTGACGGCGGGTCGGAAGGACAGCGAAAGGACGACGCGCTCGAGGATTCAAGGCCAGCGGCCGACTATCTGTCGACCTTCGCGCTCGACGTCGACACCGCCTCGTACGGCTATGCCCGTCGCACACTCGCCGACGGACAGCGGCCGCAGCCCGGTGACATCAGGCCCGAGGAGTTCGTCAACAGCTTCCGGCAGGACTATCCGCGGCCGAAGGGCGACGGCTTCTCGGTGACGGTCGACGGCGCGCGGCCCCGTGGCGCCGAGGGCGAAGTGGACGGGGAGGACTGGTCGCTGGTGCGCGTGGGGCTTTCGACCCGCCCCTCCGACCGCGCGGGCGAACGGCCGCCCGCCGCTCTCACGTTCGTCATCGACATCTCCGGCTCCATGGCTGAGCCTGGCCGCCTCGACCTCGTCCAGGAATCGCTGGGCATCCTCACCGACAAGCTGCGCGACGACGACTCGATCGCCGTCGTCACCTTCAGCGACGAGGCCGAGACCCGGCTGCCGATGACCAGGCTCAAGGGCAGCCGCGAGCGGATCCACTCGGTGATCGACAGTTTGGAGCCGACCGACTCCACCAATGTCGAGGCGGGCGTGCGGACCGGCTACGACGAGGCGGTCGAGGGCCGTCGCCGCGGAGCCACCAACCGCGTCGTGCTCCTCTCCGACGCCCTCGCCAATACGGGGGAGACCGACGCCGACGCGATCCTCGACCGCATCGACGACGCGCGTCGGGAGTACGGCATCACGCTCTTCGGCGTGGGCGTCGGCAGTGAGTACGGCGACGAGCTGATGGAGCGGCTCGCCGACAAGGGCGACGGTCACACCACGTACGTCTCCACCAGCCAGCAGGCCAGGAAGGTCTTCGTCGACCAGCTGCCCACCCATGTCGAGCTGCGCGCACGGGACGCCAAGGCGCAGGTGGCCTTCGACCCGAAGACCGTCAAGCAGTTCCGGCTCATCGGCTACGAGAACCGCGCGGTCGCGGACGAGGACTTCCGCAACGACCGTGTGGACGGCGGCGAGGTCGGCCCGGGCCACACGGTGACGGCGCTGTATGCGGTACGGCTGCGGGAGGGCGCGAGCGGTCATGTCGCGACGGCGACCGTCCGCTGGCTCGACCCACGGACGCGCGCGCCGCACGAGCAGACGGGCTCCGTCGAGACGGACGCGATCGACGGCGCGCTGTGGGACGGAGCCTCCAAGAGGCTCCAGGTCACGGCAGTCGCGGCGTACTTCGCCGAATCGCTGAGGGGCGGCTCGATGCCGGGCGCGCCGGGTCTGGGCGAACTGGCCGAGCGGGCGGGGACGCTGGCCAAGTCGACGGAGGACGGCGCGGTGCGGCAGCTGGCGGAGGCGATCAGGCAGGCGCAGAGGCTGCGGGACTGAGACGAGGGTGAGACGGCGCGGCGGTCGGGCTGCGCCCCGACGACGGCGCAGCGCTGGTCGGGCTGTGCCGTGGTCAGGGCGCGGCGGTCGGGCTGCGCCAGGTCCCGGCTGCTGGGCGCGCTGCCGGGCAGGTGGGTTCGGGTGCGGCCCGGCGGAGCCGCCGACCAGGCGGGTCGAGGTCAGCCCGGCGGCGGACTCGCAGGGCGGGCCCGGCTCCAGCCTCGTGGCCCGGTCCCAGCCCGGTGGCTCGGCTCCAGCCTGGAGTCCCGGCCCGGCAGGCGGGCCTCAGCTGCAGCCCGGCCGCGCGGGGTCGCCTGCCGGTCGCCAGTCACCTGTCGCCTTGGGCAGGAGGCGGACGGCGTGGTCGCCCCGCCGCACTCCGGTCCGGCCCTGGTGCGTGCCGCTCCGGAGGCGGAGGGACATGATGTGGGCCATGGCCACCCTTTTGCTCGCCCTCGCCATCATCTCCACCGGTCTGTACGCGGGGTTCATGCTGACCTTCCGGACCGGGGTCATGCCCGCTCTCGCCCGGCTGTCCGACGACCAGTTCCTCACCGCCATGCGCCGGATCAACGAGGTCGTACCGCGCCCGCTCTTCCTCCTCATCTTCTTCGGGATCATCGCCTTCCCGGCCGCGGCCCTCGCCGTCCCCGTCGACGGGCGTACGGACACCCAGCGTTGGCTGATCGTCGCGGGCCTGTTGTGCGCGGTCCTCAATCACCTCGTCACCGTCGTCGGCAACATCCCGCTGAACAACGCCCTCGCGACGTCGGAGAACGACCCCTCGGCCGGCCCCGACAGCGAGGTCCGCGCGGCCTTCGAGCCCCGCTGGAACGTCCTCCATCTGATCCGCACGCTGTTCACGATCGCGTCGTTCGCCCTGCTGGTCAGTGCCGCGCTGTAGCGACGTGACAGCACCGGTGCCCCCAGAGGCCACCGACGTATCCGCTGGATGTCGGGTTCGCGACACCGGAATGTCGCGGGAGAAGGGCAGGTTCCCGGGCAGCCCTCCCGTCTCGTACCGCGATCGCGCCGCGAGGCGGGCCCCATGAAAGAAGGACGGCCGAGAACGTGGCCATGCCCGAGACCCTCCCCCTGCAACGGCACCCGCTGAACCGCCTGCGGCAGCTGCCCGTCCGCAGGATCCTCTGCTTCGTCCCGTTCGTCCTGGTTGCCGTCTGGGCCTTCGGCAACTGGCCCCTCGTGGCCTCCGGCGTCAGCCGCCTCGGCGGCGCCGACATCAGCTGGCTGCTCATGGGCGGCGTCGTCACCGGACTGTGCTGGGTGGCGGCGTCCTGCGTACGCCAGGGAACCGTCGTGGAACGGCTCCCCACCGGGCGCCTGCTCGCCTCGCAGTTCGCCGCCGGAGCCGCCAACCACTTGCTCCCGGCCGGACTCGGGGCGCATGTGGTCACCCTGCGCTTCCTTCGGGGCTGCGGCATTCCGCTGGACCGTTCGACGGCCGCGCTCGCCCTCTACAGCCTGGTCGAGGCGGTCGCCAGGATCGGACTGCTCCTCGGGCTGGTGCTCGCCTTCCCCGACGCGCTGCGGCTCGACGAGCTCGTACCGCCAGGGAGTACGGTCCCGACGGCGCTCCTCGTCGCGGTCGCCGTCGTCGGAACGGCGGTGATCGTGCTGCTCTCGATACCGCGGCTGCGCCGCTTCGTCGCCGGATTCCTGCGCACGGCGCTGACCGACGCACGCGCCCTGCACAAACGGCCGTCCCGGGCGCTGGCCCTGTGGGGCGGCGCACTGGCCTTCCCGCTGCTGCAGGCAGGCGTGCTGGTCTGTGTCGCCCTCGCCCTTGAACTGCCGGTCTCGTGGCACTACATCGTGATCGCCTATCTGGCGGCGAGCATCGTGGCCGGTTTCATTCCGGCTCCGGGCGGCATCGGCTCGGTCGAGCCCGCCCTGGCCGTCGCTCTCGTCACGGTCGGCGCGCCGCTCGTGGTCGCCACCGCGACGGTTCTCGGCTTCCGCTTCCTCACCGTATGGATGCCGCTGCTGCCGGGAGTGGCGGTGCTGGCCGCGCTGGTGCGGTGGCGGGTGCTCTGAGCCGTACGGACAGGGCCTACCCCGGTGCGTGCCATCAGGGCGCAGGAAACTGAGCCCCTGCCGCCCGATGCGGGTCGCCGCAACGGTCAGGCGCGTGCGTCAGGCACCGGGTGCGCGGTAGTCCACCTTCTGGCGGGCCGCTTCGTCGATCTCGTCGGCCGTCAGCAGGACGACGGTGTTCGTGCGAACGCCACCGGCCGCCGAGGTGACCAGGCCCATGGCCGCAGCGGAGGCGTTGCTCGGCAGGTCCGCGATGACGTAGACGTCATCCTTGCCGAACGCCCAGTACATGGATTCGATCTGGCCTCCCAGGCCCTGAACCATGCGTTCGACGACCTCGCGGCGCGACGCAGCACCTTCCTTGAGCATGCCCTTCAGGCCGTCCACGGTCAGCGTGACTCTGAAAAGGTATTTCGACATCGGTCTCCGCCTTCGGCATTGTCCCGATCCTTGCCCTTTACCTGAATTCTCCTCCGCCTCGCGTCCCCCGTCGCGGCGAAGGCCGCCCCGGTGCCAGAGCCGCGACCGGGATTCCGCAGACCGTGCGCCGGCTATCGCGCGGGGACGGCGAGTTCACGCCCGCGGTAGAAGCCTTCCCGCTCCTCGACGACGTACGGGGCCATGGCCTCGTGCCGCCGCGTCTCCGCCTCGGAGGCCCGCCAGGAGTCGCACGCCTCCTTGGTGTCCCAGAACGACACCCCGGTGATCTCCCGGCCGTCCTCGCTCCAGTACGCGTAGGCGTAGCGCAGAGCCTGCGGATACGGGTCCGGGCGCCAGGCCCCTTCGAACTCCTCCAACGCGCCGGGCTTGATGCGGCGCGTCGTCACCCAGACGAATAGCTCCTTCATCGCAGCCTCCTCAGGAACGCCGCGTTCGGCCTGACGGCGTCCTCTCCCAACCACCGTAGGTCGGCGCTGCCGCTCGCGCCTCCTCTCCGCGGGGCGGCTAGTGAGGCGTGCTGACGTCGTCGCTCTTGGGCGCCGTCGTGGGTTCTCCGCGGCGTACGGAGCCGGGGGCGCGGGCGGCAGGGTGGTCGGCGCGGACGGAGGAGGACAGCTGCCAGGGGACGCTGGTCACCATCACGCCGGGGGTGAACAGCAGGCGGCTCTTGAGCCACAGCGCGGACTGGTTGTGCAGCAGGTTCTCCCACCAGTGGCCGACCACGTACTCGGGGATGAAGACCGCGACCACGTCGCGCGGGCTCTCGCGCCGTATCGAGCGCACGTATTCCACAACCGACTTGGTGATCTCGCGGTAGGGGGAGTCGAGAACCTTGAGCGGGATCTCGATGCCGTAGTCGTCCCACTGCCGTTGGAGCGCGGTGGAGGCGTCGCGGTCGACCGCGACGGTGAGGGCTTCCAGCCGGTCGGGCCTGAAGGCGCGTGCGTAGGCCAGCGCCCGCAGGGTCGGTTTGTGGATGGTGGACACGAGCACGATGGCCAGCACCCGGGAAGGCCGGACCATCTCGCTGCGCGGGTCCGTGACCGCGAGTTCGGCCGCGACGGAGTCGTAGTGGCGGCGGATGCCGCGCATCATCACGAACAGCACGATCGCCGCCAGCACCGCCAGCCACGCGCCCTGGGTGAACTTGGTGGCCAGCACGATGACCAGGACCAGACACGTGACGACCGCGCCGGTGGCGTTGATGACCCGCGCGACCTGATGGCGGCGGCGGAGCGCCTGATCGGGCTCGGTACGCAGCTCGCGGTTCCAGTGCCGGACCATGCCCGTCTGGGACAGCGTGAAGGAGGTGAACACGCCCAGGATGTAGAGGTGGATGAGGCTGGTGACATTGGCTTTGTAGCCCCACAGCAGCAGTCCGGCCACGATCGCCAGGGCCAGGATGCCGTTGGAGAACGCGAGCCGGTCGCCGCGGTTGTGCAACTGGCGTGGCAGATAGCGGTGCTGGGCGAGAATCGAGGCGAGCAGCGGGAAGCCGTTGAAGGCGGTGTTCGCGGCGAGAATCAGGACCAGGGCGGTGGCGGCCTGGATGAAGTAGAAGCCGACGCTGTTCTCGCCGCCGAAGACGGAGGCGGCCAGCTGCGCGATGACCGTGCGCTGTGTGTAGCCCTCGCAGTCGGTCAGCCCCGTCAGCCGGCAGGAGTCGTCGGTGATGTGCACCTTGGCCACGATGGCGAGCGTGGTGACGCCGACGAACATCGTGATGGCGATGATGCCCATCGCGGCCATGGTGGTCGCGGCGTTCTGGGACTTGGGCTTGCGGAAGGCGGGCACGCCGTTGGAGATCGCCTCCACGCCGGTCAGTGCTGTACAGCCGCTGGAGAACGCGCGCAGGACCAGCATCACCAGCGCGAGGCCCGCCAGGTCCGCGTCCCCGGGCTCCGGCTTGATGCCGTAGGCGGCGCTTTCGGCCACCGGCGCGTCACCCATCAGATAGCGGAACAGGCCGGTGCCGACCATGATCAGTACGCCGCCGATGAACAGGTAGGTCGGGGCGGCGAACAGTTGGCCGGACTCGCGTACCCCGCGCAGGTTCATCGCGGTCAGCAGGGCGACGAAGATCAGCGCCATCAGCACCCGCTCGTCGGCCAGTTCGGGCACCGCCGAGATGATGTTGTCGACGCCGGAGGCGACCGATACGGCCACCGTCATCACGTAGTCGACCAGCAGCGAGGAGGCGACCACCAGGCCGGCCGACGGGCCGAGGTTCGTCGAGGCCACCTCGTACGACCCACCGCCGCTCGGATAGGCGTGCACCACCTGGCGGTAGGACAGCACCACCACGGTCATCAGCGCCACGACCGCGGCCGCGATCCAGGGCGTGAAATGCAGATACGCCAGGCCGCCCAGCGTGAGGACCAGCAGGATCTCCTGGGTGGCGTACGCCACCGAGGACAGTGGGTCGGAGGCGAAGATCGGCAGAGCGAGGCGCTTGGGCAGCAGCGTCTCGCCCAGCTCCTCGCTGCGCCTTGCCCGGCCGATCACCAGCCGCTTGAGTATCCCGGTCACGTTGAGCACGGCGCGAGCGTAAGCCGCCCCACCGGCCGGAATGCACCGTCAGAGGGGTCTGAGGGGCATCAAGAACTCGTTAGGATTCGCCGAGGCTTCGTACAAATGGCGCAATTGCGCCGATGAGGGTGGCCGGCCGACGCGTCAGAGCCTGCCGAGCCGCCTCGCTTCGAAACGGCTGCGCGCCTCAGGCCGGCCATCATCCGGCGCACGGGGGTCCACGGCAGACGTACGCCGGCCGCCGCCGATCTCACCCAACTCCCGCAGCGCGGAGGGGAGAACCAGGAGGCGATGCGCCGCTACCCGCCCGTATTCATCCGCGACGGCACGGGCCCGGGGCCGCTCACGTGAGCATGATGCCCACCGCGGACTCCACCAGGAACACCATGCCCCGACGTCCTGAGCGCGAACGAGCGGGCGCCCGGCGGGACCCAGCTGGTTTGCCCGAGCGCTGGGCCGCCCTCGCCAGACTTCCGTGACCTGCAAAAAAGCCCCCCACGAGGGAGGGCCGTACTTCGGTCGGGTAGAGCGCCCCCGGCAGGACTCGAACCTGCGGCCAAGCGCTTAGAAGGCGCCTGCTCTATCCACTGAGCTACGGGGGCCGAATGGTGGCCTCGGTGGCCTGGAGCCCACGTCGGGTGTTCCGTGACCTTGCCGGGGACAAGGATAGGGCTCCGATCGCCTTGACCCCGTTGCTTCACCTGCGTGGCACGATGTGGAGGTTCGGTGAAGCGAACCGATAATCGCAGGCAGGTGCGATTCACGCACCGCTTTTAGCGCCTCGCGTCTCGGGTGTTGTGCACTCGTTATGCCTGCGCCCCACTCGCCTCATGTGTCCCGTCTGTCCGACCGGCGCGCAGGGAGGGCTATACGCTTCAAAAAGCCACTTAAATTGGGCATTCTTCGCATGTGGTGACCTTGGATGCACGGCCTCAGCTGATCGACGCACTCTCCGCCCTCCGCGACCGTGTCGCCGCCGTGCGTCTCCCTCTTCCCCTTCCTGGCGCCCCGCGCGCTCGGCAGACGCGTGCCGAGCTGCTCGCACAGCTCGACGACTATCTCGTGCCCCGGCTCAAGGAGCCCGAAGCGCCGCTTCTCGCCGTCGTCGGCGGATCCACCGGGGCCGGGAAGTCGACCCTCGTCAACTCCCTTGTGGGGCGGCGGGTCAGCGAGGCCGGGGTGCTGCGGCCCACCACCCGTACGCCGGTGCTCGTATGCCATCCCGACGACCACCACTGGTTCGCGGGAATGCGGGTACTGCCGCACCTCACCCGCGTATGGCTGCCCCAGCAGGACGAGACCGAAGGGGAACAGGACGGTGCCCGCGAGGCGGCCGACGCGCAGAACTCCCTGCGGATCGAGACCGCCGCCGGCCTGCCCCGCGGGCTCGCACTGCTCGACGCGCCCGACATCGACTCGCTCGTCGTCGAGAACCGGCTGTTGGCCGCCGAGTTGATCTGCGCCGCCGATGTGTGGGTGATGGTGACGACGGCCTCGCGGTACGCGGACGCGGTCCCCTGGCATCTGCTGCGTACCGCCAAGGAGTACGACGCGACGCTGGTCACCGTGCTCGACCGGGTACCCCACCAGGTCGTCGCGGAGGTCTCGCGCCAATACGCCGCCCTGCTGACCAAGGCTGGACTCGGCGAGGTGCCGCGGTTCACGATCCCGGAGCTGCCCGAGTCGGCGGGCGGCGGCAACGGGCTGCTGCCCACCACCGCCGTCGCCCCCCTCTTCGCCTGGCTGGCCCACAGGGCGCAGGATCCGGCGGCCCGCCAGCAGGCACTGGCACGTACCGCATCGGGCGTGATCGATTCGCTCAACGCCCGGATGCCGGAACTCGCGGCCGCCGTGGCGGGGCAGTACGCAGCGGCCGTACGGCTCACCGGCGCGGTCGAGGACGCGTACGACAAGGAGCGCGAGCGGGTACGCGGGCAGCTCCGGAGCGGTGCGGTGCTCGCGGGCGACGCGCGGACGCGCTGGCGCGGCTTTCCGCGCGACAGCTCCGCGGGCGAGCTGCTGGACGCGCTGGTGGGCAGCCTGTCCGCGCTGCTGCAGTGCGCCGTCGCCGCCGCCGACGAACGCGTCCAGGACGCCTGGCGGCGCGAGCCCGCCGCGGAAGCCGTCCTCGCTCGGGGAGGGCGGCCGGACCTGGAGTCTGCGGAACGGATCGGGATCGCCGTGCGCCGCTGGCGGCGGGAGCTGGAGGAGCTCGCCGACGAAGAGGTACGCCGGCTGGACCTGAATCTCCCGCCCGACGCCGAAACTGTGGCCGCACTGATCGCGGCCGCACTGCTCGGCGGCAGGCGCGCACGCGGAGCGGGGGAGCGGCTTGCCGAACGGATCGGCGCCAAGGGCGCGCTGCGACTGCGCGACAAGGGCGGCGAGCTCATGGCGACGTACATCGACGGCGTACTGCACGGCGAACGCGACCGCCGGCTGGCACCCCTGGACGCACTCGAAGTGACCCCCGAGCCGCAGGCCGAACTGATCGCCGCGCTGTCCGTACTGCAGAAGGAGAGGTGACGGCGTTGACCGCCATCACTGACGACGAGGACGAGGCCGCGGACCGCTGGGACGACGGGCTGATCGCCCGGCGCGCGGGCGGCCGCGACGACAGCGGGCTGCGCGATGAGGAGACAAGGGAGGGGACCGAGGAGGAGGTGGGTGAGGAACACGTCCCGATCGGCGGGGCGTACGTCGGGCCGCTTCGGGTACGCCTCGACGCCCTGCGCGAACTCATCGGCCTGTCACGGACCCGGCTGGACGGGCAGACACTCGCCGAGGCAGGACGTGTCCTCGACGAGGCGGCCGCCCGCCAGCGGCTCTCCTCGCGGCACACCGTCGTCGCCATCGCGGGCGCCACAGGCAGTGGCAAGTCGACGCTCTTCAACGCCCTGGCCCAAGTGCCGATCTCGGAGACCGGACTGCGCAGGCCCACCACCACAGGACCGATCGCCTGCACCTGGTCGGAGGGTGCCGCCGGGCTGCTCGACCGGCTCGCAATCCCGCCCCGGCTGCGGCGCAGACCCCTGGCGGGCGGCGCCGAGGAGCTGTCCGGGCTGGTGCTCGTCGACCTGCCCGACCACGACTCGGCACTGGTCCGCCACCGGGAGCAGGTGGACCGGGTGCTGGCACTGGTGGACGCGGTGATCTGGGTCGTAGACCCGGAGAAGTACGCGGACGCCGCCCTGCACGAGCGGTATCTGCGGCCGCTCGCCGGGCATGCGGAGATCACCTTCGTGGTGCTCAATCAGGTGGACCGGCTGCCCGGCGAGGCCGCCGACCAGGTGCTCGACGATCTGCGCCGCCTCCTGGACGAGGACGGCATGGCGCTCGGCGAACACGGCGAACCCGGCGCAACCGTGCTCCCGCTCTCCGCGCTGACCGGGGAAGGCGTCGAGGAACTGCGGGAGATGATCGGGACGTTCGTACAGGAGCGCACTGCCCCGGCGCGACGCCTGTCCGCCGACGTGGAGGCCGCAGCGGCCAAGCTGCGTGCGGTGTACGTGGCCGACGGCAGGACCGGACTGAGCGAACGCTCGCGCGAGGACTTCGCCGCCCGGCTCGCCGAGGCGATCGGTGCCAAGGCGGCCGGTGAGACGGCGGAGCGCGAGTGGCGCAGGAACGCAGGGCGGGCGTGCGGGACGCCCTGGCTGCGGCTGTGGCGCTGGTACGAGGGCACGCGTACGCCGGGCAGCGGGGCGCCGGAGGCCGCGGAGCCGGTGGAGGAGGAGCTCACGGCGCGCCAACGGGTCGAACAGGCAGTGCGTACGGTCGCGGACGAGGCGGCCGCCGGGCTGCCCGCGCCCTGGGCGCAGGCGGTGCGCGAGGCGGCGGTGCGCGGGGCCGAGGGGCTGCCCGAGGCGCTGGACGAGCTGGCGACGCGGGAGGCGGCGGCGACGAGTGGACGGCCCCTGCGGCCGAAGTGGTGGCCGGCCGCGGTACTGGCACAGGCGTCGATGACGCTGCTTCAGATCTACGGCGGGCTCTGGCTGGTGGGCCAGATCATCGGCGTCCTGGAGCCGGGGCTGCTGACACCGGCGATGCTGATGCTCGCCGGGATCGTGGGCGGGCCGCTGGTGGAATGGGCGTGCGGGGCGGCCGTACGGGGGCCTGCGCGGCGGTACGGACAGGACGCCGAGCGGCGACTGCGGGAGGCGGCGGCCGGGTGCGGGCGGGCGAGGGTGCTCGACCCGATCGCGGGGGAGCTCATGCGCTACCGCGAGGTGCGGGAGCAGTACTCGACGGTGTCGTCGGGGAAGGCGGGGGCTGCCGTGGCGGTTCCGGGTGGCGGTTCCGGGGGCGGGCCTGGGGGCGGGTCTGTATGGCTCCAGCGGTGACTGGGGTGAGGGGGGTGACGGGGTTTTCCACAGAGGGGCTCTCGTCCACAGCCGTCAGCGGGTTCTTCCCTTCCGGTCCAGCATGGAGATCGGTCAGCACAACCGGACGGGGAGGTGGCTGTCGTGAACGACACGATGGTGACGGTGGTGGGCAATGTCGCCACGAATGTGGAGTACCGGGAATCGGTGGCAGGAGGCATGGCGCGATTCCGATTCGCTGTGACTCCGAGGCGATGGGACAAGCAGAGCGGAAGCTGGACGGACGGGCACACCAGCTTCTACACGGTCTTCGCCTGGCGGTCGCTCGCCATAAATCTGGCCGGGTCGGTCTCCGTGGGAGAACCGCTTCTTGTCCATGGGCGGTTGAAGGTGCGCGAGGAGGAGCGGGACGGGAAACGCAGGACATCGGTGGAGATCGACGCGGTGGCGGTGGGCCACGATCTGACGCGCGGGACCTCGGCATTCCGGCGCGTGATGAAGGCGGAACCGCATCTGACGGCCCGTCCGGCGGAGCGCGCCGGCGAGCGATCCGAGGAGGTCGGGGCGGCGCCGGTAGCCGTGCCCTGACCAGGAGTTGTGGAGATTTGTCGATTCAGGAGCGGGGATTCGGCGATGGCGACAGAGGCGGCGATAACGATTCCGAGTCGGAATGGTTGTCTGACGGTATGACGGGGGACTGGGGTGCGCGGCGTCCATAGGATTTCGGCGTACCACGGGGCACTTGAGTCTGCAGGTGAGGCACTCCCCCCACGCGTCACACGCGAATAGGGCCTCGCCCGGAGGGGAATTCTGTGTTTGCTGTGTTCTCTGCGTCGGTCGGACGCAGGCGGAGCGCTGCTCGTCGTCTGACTGCCGCGGCCTTGCTGTCGGGCCTCATCGCGACCGGCTCTTTGGCCGCCGCAGGCCCGGCCGTCGCCGAGGACGACGTCCAGCACCAGGGTGGCGCGGTTGCCGCTCTCGACGGGCTGAAGACCTTTGACCGGGCCGTGCTCCGCACGAACGGCAAGAAGCACGAAATCCCCGCCGGGGTCTTCGAGATGACCGTCGACGGCGGCGGACGGCTGAAGACGTACTGCATCGACATCCACAACCCGACCCAGGACCAGGCGAAGTACCTCGAGACCGCCTGGAATCAGACGTCGCTGGGCACCAACAAGGACGCGGGCAGGATCCGGTGGATCCTGCTGCACTCCTACCCCCAGGTCGACGACCTGGCGGCGCTGGCCAAGTCGGCAGGCACCGGGCCGCTCTCCGAGAGGACCGCGGCGGCCGGCACCCAGGTGGCCATCTGGCGCTACTCGGACGGCGCGGACGTCGACGCGCTCGACCCCGCCGCGGAAAAGCTCGCGGACTGGCTGGAGGCCAAGGCCCGGAACGTGGCGGAGCCGAAGGCCTCGCTCAGCCTGGAGCCGAACGCCGTCTCCGGCAAGGCGGGCGGACGGCTCGGCCCCGTCACCGTCCGCACCGATGCCGGGCAGGTCGCTCTGACCCCGCCGGCCGACGCGGCAGCCAGCGGGATCAAGATCACCGACGTGGCCGGGAAGCCCCTCACCGCGGTCGTCAACGGCGCCCAGCTCTACTTCGACGTGCCGGCCGGTGCTGTCGACGGCTCGGCGACGCTGACGGCGCAGGCCACCACGTCCGTGCCGGTGGGCCGTGCCTTCGCGGGTGCGACCAAGAGCCAGACCCAGATCCTGGCCGGCTCCAGCGAGTCCACGGTCTCCGCGACCGCGACGGCGACCTGGGCGAAGGCGGGCGCGATTCCGGCGCTGTCGGCGAAGAAGAACTGCGCCAAGGGCGGCGTGGACATCAGCGCGGCCAACAAGGGCGACGCCCCGTTCAGCTTCGAGCTGATGGGCTTCAAGCACACGATCCCGGCCGGGGCGTCCAGGACGGTCACCATCCCGGTCGCCGAGGACCAGGCGTACGACTTCACCATCACCGGGCCCGAAGGCTTCAGTAAGACCTTCAAAGGCGTGCTGGACTGCAAGACCACCGGCGCCTCGGGCCCCGAGGACACTCCCTCGTCCCAGCCCAGCCCGGCCTCGGCCGGTGGCACCTCCAGTGGCCTTGAGGGCGACCTCGCCGCGACGGGGAGCTCCAACGCCACCCCGATGATCGCGGGCATAGCGATCGGGCTGGTCGTGATCGGCGGCGGCGCGGTCTTCTTCCTCCGCAAGAAGAAGGAGACGCCCACCGAGGAGTGAGCGCTCCCTCGCGCAACGTGACACTGCGCACGAGACGGCCCCGGTACGCCTGTGCGCGCTCCGGGGTCGTTTCCGTCGGTGCCGGTTCTGTGCCGGACCGGTGCCGATGGGCCGGACCGGAGCAGGGGCCCCGACCTACCGGTTTCCATCGAGGGATGGACGTACGGCAAGATGGGGTGTATCTGCCCACCCTCTTCTTGCCGGACGGTTTCTCTTGGCTGAGTACATCTACACGATGCGCAAGACGCGCAAGGCGCACGGCGACAAGGTCATCCTCGATGACGTGACGCTGAGCTTCCTGCCCGGTGCGAAGATCGGTGTGGTCGGCCCCAACGGCGCCGGTAAGTCCACCGTGCTGAAGATCATGGCCGGTCTGGAGCAGCCCTCCAACGGTGACGCGTTCCTCTCGCCCGGCTACACCGTCGGCATCCTGCTGCAGGAGCCGCCGCTGGACGAGTCCAAGACGGTTCTGGAGAACGTCGAGGACGGCGTTGCCGCGATCAAGGGCAAGCTCGACCGGTTCAACGAGATCGCCGAGCAGATGGCGACCGAGTACACCGACGCGCTGATGGAAGAGATGGGCAAGCTCCAGGAGGAGCTCGACCACGCCAACGCCTGGGACCTCGACGCCCAGCTCGAGCAGGCCATGGACGCGCTCGGCTGCCCGCCCGGGGACTGGCCCGTCACCACCCTCTCCGGTGGTGAGAAGCGCCGCGTCGCCCTGTGCAAGCTGCTGCTCGAAGCCCCCGACCTGCTGCTCCTCGACGAGCCCACCAACCACCTGGATGCCGAGTCCGTGCAGTGGCTGGAGGCGCACCTCGCCAAGTACCCCGGCACCGTCGTCGCCATCACCCACGACCGGTATTTCCTCGACAACGTGGCCGAGTGGATCCTCGAGCTCGACCGCGGCCGCGCCCACCCCTACGAGGGCAACTACTCCACCTACCTGGAGAACAAGGCCTCCCGCCTCAAGGTCGAGGGAGCCAAGGACGCCAAGCGCCAGAAGCGTCTGAAGGAAGAGCTCGAGTGGGTGCGCTCCAACGCGAAGGGGCGGCAGGCCAAGTCCAAGGCCCGTCTGGCCCGTTACGAGGAGATGGCCGCCGAGGCCGACAAGATGCGGAAGCTGGACTTCGAGGAGATCCAGATCCCGCCGGGCCCGCGTCTGGGCTCCGTCGTCGTCGAGGTCGAGAACCTCACCAAGGCCTTCGGCGACAAGGTCCTTATCGACGACCTGAGCTTTACCCTGCCGCGTAACGGCATCGTCGGCGTCATCGGCCCCAACGGCGCCGGCAAGACCACGCTCTTCAAGATGATCCAGGGTCTGGAAGAGGCCGACTCCGGTGTGATCAAGGTCGGCGAGACCGTCAAGATCTCCTACGTCGACCAGAGCCGCGCCAACATCGACCCCAAGAAGACCCTGTGGGCCGTTGTCTCCGACGAGCTCGACTACATCAACGTCGGCCAGGTCGAGATGCCGTCCCGCGCCTATGTCTCGGCGTTCGGTTTCAAGGGCCCGGACCAGCAGAAGCCGGCCGGTGTCCTGTCGGGCGGTGAGCGCAACCGCCTCAACCTGGCGCTGACCCTCAAGCAGGGCGGCAACCTGCTGCTCCTCGACGAGCCCACCAACGACCTCGACGTCGAGACGCTCTCCTCCCTGGAGAACGCCCTGCTCGAGTTCCCCGGTGCGGCCGTGGTCGTCTCCCACGACCGCTGGTTCCTCGACCGCGTCGCCACGCACATCCTGGCGTACGAGGGCGACTCCAAGTGGTTCTGGTTCGAGGGCAACTTCGATTCGTACGAGAAGAACAAGGTCGAGCGCCTCGGCCCGGACGCGGCCCGTCCGCACCGTGCCACCTACAAGAAGCTCACCCGGGGCTGAGGTTCACCAATGGCCCGGCACATCTACCGCTGCCCCCTCCGCTGGTCGGACATGGACGCCTTCGGGCATGTCAACAATGTCGTCTTCCTCCGGTATCTGGAAGAAGCGCGTATCGACTTCATGTTCCGGCTGGCGCCGGGGGACGGGTCGCCGTCGTTCTCCGGCGGGTCCGTCGTGGCCCGCCACGAGATCGAGTACAAGCGTCCGCTGGTCCACCGGCACGAGCCGGTGATCATCGAGTCGTGGGTGACGAAGATAGGTGCGGCGTCGCTGACCATCGCGTACGAGGTCAAGGACGCGGAGGGCCCTTCGCAGGTCTATGTGCGGGCCTCGACCGTCGTCGTGCCCTACGACCTCGCCGCCGAGCGTCCGCGCCGGATCAGCGCGGAGGAGAAGTCCTTCCTCCTGAAGTACCTGGACGACGCGGGCGAGGGTGCTCTCGCCGCATGAGCGTGCCCGTGCAGAGTCTGCACCTCGCCGACGCGAGGGAGGCGGAGGATCTCGCCGCCTTCCTCGCCCGGCTGATCCACTACGACCGCGCCGCCGCCGTCCGCCTTCAGGCCGGTGGTGGCGCGCTCGCCGTTTTCGGGCGCCCGCCCTCCTTCGAGGTGCTTGCGATCCGTACGGCACGGCTCGACGACCCCGTCGAGCTGGATGTCACCGTCTCGGCGGGTGAGCTTCTGGAGTCCCTGGGCGGTGAGGGCGGCGCGGAGTTCACCGTGCCCGCGCCCGTCACCGGGCCGCCGTGGGCCGGGGTGCTGCCGCCGCGCGGCGGCTGGCGGGAGCTCGCCGGACTGCCCGGAGTGACCGCGATGCGCGGAGCCGTCGCCGCCGCGGTCGCCGAATTCCGCACCCGCGACGAGCAGTTGCCCGCCGAGCGCCGCACCCGCGCCGAGCGGGACCGGATCGGCCGCGACATCTGGTCGCGCACCGTCGGCACCACCGGGCTGCCGCTGCGTGCCGTGCATGCCGCCCAGTCGCTCGGCTTTCTGCGCCCGGGAGTTCCGGTCGCCCTGCTGTCCACGGGGGCCTGGCTCAGGCTGCGTACGCCCTTCGGGTCGATCGTCGTACGCACCAATGGTCTCGGCGGACTGACGGTCACGCCCACCCGCCACGGCTGACACCCGCTGCTGCAACCCGCTAGTCGGCCGCGTTCACCATCGAGGCCGCGGCATAGCTGAGGTAGTCCCACAGCTGCCGCTGGTGCGCCTCGGAGAGCCCGAGCTCGTCCACGGCCGTACGCATGTGCCTCAGCCAGGCGTCGTGTGCGGCCCGGTCGACGGTGAACGGCGCGTGCCGCATCCGCAGCCGCGGGTGGCCGCGATTGTCGCTGTAGGTGCGGGGCCCGCCCCAGTACTGGATCAGGAACAGCGTGAGCCGCTCCTCGGCCGGACCCAGATCCTCCTCCGGGTACATCGGCCGCAGCAGCGGGTCCTCGGCAACGCCCTGGTAGAAACGGTGGACGAGACGCCGGAAGGTCTCCTCGCCACCGATCTGTTCGTAGAACGTCTGCTCCTCAAGGGTGCCGCGCGGAATCTCAGTCACCCCTCCATGGTCTCAGACGCACCGGCCGAGGACGCAGGCCCTAGGACCCGTCCACGATCGGGTGCTCGCCTCGGCGGCGGCCGCGCAGGAGAGTGGAGGCATGGGTACGGAGCTTGAACGGTTCGCCGAGCCCGCGGCCGAGGCACGGCGCTCGATGGTACGGACGATCATGGCCGACGGAGGGCTGACCGATCCGGCCTGGCGGGCGGCGTTCGAGGACGTGCCGCGGCATCTGTTCGTGCCGTACTACTTCGTGAGCCGGGGATACGCCCCGAGCGACGGCGTCGGCAAGGGCGCGTACGAGCGGCTGTGGTGCGAGGACCCTGATCCGCAGCGGCGGGCCCGCTGGCTGCGGGGTGCCTATGCCGACGGGCCGCTCGCGACGCGGGTGCGCGACGGGCAGCTGCTCTCCTCCAGCAGCCAGCCCTCGCTGATGGCACGGATGCTTCAGGAGCTGGAGGTACGCGACGGGGACGCCGTCCTGGAGATCGGCGCGGGCACCGGCTACAACGCCGCCCTGCTCGCCCACCGTCTCGGCGACGAGCTGGTGACGACCATCGACGTGGACCCGGAGATCACCGAGTCGGCGCGCTCGCATCTGGCCGCCGCGGGCTACCACCCGGCCGTGATCACCGGCGACGGCGCGCGCGGCTGCCCCGAACGCGCACCGTTCGACCGCATCATCGCGACCTGCACCCTGCCGTCCGTTCCCTTCGACTGGCTGCCGCAGTGCAGGCCGGGGGCGCGGATCCTGGCGCCGCTCTCCACCGGTCTGATCGCCCTGCGGGTGCACGACGACAGCCGCGGCCGCACCGCGGAGGGGCGCTTTCTGCGGACGGCCGCCTACTTCGTGCCGCTGCGCGGCGGCTCGGCCGCACGGGAGGGGCACACCGGCGGGCTGCCGAGGCGCGCGATCGAGAACGAGCTGTTCCGTTTTCTGCTGACGCTGACCGCGGGCAGCCTCGACCCGCACGAGGCATTGTCGCTGTGGGAGCGCGAGCGGCGCCCGCAGCGGGACCGCTTCGGGGTCACGGTCAGCGGACACCACCAGTGGGCCTGGCTGGACGACCCCGAGGGGCCGTACGCCTGGCCCCTGGGGCGTCCCACACGCCAGGCTTAGCCCCGGCGGATTGTGATCGTCGTCCAGGCTCCGACATGGACCCGGTCGCCGTCGTTCAGCGGGATCGGGACATAGGGCTGGATCGGGTCCTCGGCGCCGTTGAGCGTGGTGCCGTTGGTGGAGTTCTGGTCGACGACCGCCCACGAGCCGTCGGGCTGCTGCACCAGCACCGCGTGCTGGTGCGAGACACCCGGGTCCTCCGGAGGCACCGAGAGATCGATGTCGGGGGACTCGCCGGTGGAGTGCCGGCGGCGGCCGATGGTGATCTGGTTGCCGACGAGCGGGAGCTGCTGCTCGGGGGAGTACGCGGGCAGGTTGAGGCCGCTCGCGTCCGGGCCGCTGCGCTGCATCATCGCCAGGAAGTACTCACGGTCGGGCGCGATGACGGCCGTCCAGCCCGCGGGTGCTGCCTGCTGGTACGGGGGCGGAGCCTGCTGACCCTGCGGAGGGCCGGGCTGCTGGGTGTACTGCGGCTGCATCGGCTGCTGCTGGAACGGGTGCGGCTGCTGCGGTGCCTGAGGCTGTGGTGGCTGCGTCTGCTGCGGTGCCTGCGCCTGCGAGGGCGGAGGCAGCATCCAGTCGTCCCCGCCGCCCGTCTGCTGGTGCCCCGGCGGCGCGGGAGGTGCGGGCTGGTGATACGCGGGCGGCGCCGGCGGGCCCGGCTGCTGCTGGAACGCCTGCGGCACAGGCGGCGGCCCCTGCTGCTGGAAGCCCTGCGGCGGCTGCTGCTGCGACGGCGGCTCGTTCATCAGCGGCTCGGCCGGCCGGTTCATCTGCGAGGGCCGCGAGCTCTGGTACTCGTACGGGTCGTGCTGCTGCGGATTGGGGTGCTGCTGCTGCGGCGCGGGCGCCGGCTGCGCCTGGAAGCCCGGCGGCAGATTCAGCCCGCCGACCGGCTGCGGGGGCGGAGCCAGCGGGGTGTACGAGGTCGCCGTGTGCGTGAGGAAGTTGTACCGGCACTCCTCGCAGAAAGGGGCCATGGCCTCGCGCGGGGTGCGGCACTGCGGGCAGAGCTCGGCCTGGGCGGTGGCGTTCGGGTCGGCGGAGCCGGGACCCGGGCCGGGGTAGCCGTAGGCCGGCGGGGGTGGCGGCGGAGGCGGCGGCACGGCACCCGCGGGAGCACCAGGACCGGCCATGCGGTGGCCACAGACCTCGCACCAGTCGTCGGAACCCGACTGGTGTCCGTTCGGGCAGGTCGGCATGTCGGCGCTTCCCCCTCTCCTCGTCCGGCCCGGGGGCCGTTTCACATCGGTCAATCTGGGTGCTTCTGCTGGCTACTTCTTCACACGAACTGTCTTGGTGGAGCGCGTTTCGAGGGTCATCTCGTCCGCCTCCGCGACCTTCGCCTTCAGTCGCACAGTACCCGTCGCCGCATCGACGACGTCCACCACCTTCGAAAGCAGTTTCGCAGTGTCCTCGTTGCCCGAGTCAGCCGCGAGCTGCACCGCGCGGCCGAGCTTCGCGGTCGCGCCGTCGATGTCGCCCGACTTGCGGGCATCCAGCCCCTGTTGGATGACTTGTGCCAGTTCGGCCTGACCCGTGTAGTGCGCGACCTGCGGATTGATGGAGGTGGACGCCACCATGTCGTCCGTCCACACCGCGCGTACGAGACCTTGCGACAGCACCTGCGGAGCGCCGCCGTCCGCGGCCGGAATGATCAGCGAGACGCGGGCGGCGAGCATCTCCTGGCCGATGCCCGCCTCCGGCACCTGGACGCATACGTGATAGTCGCGGGACTCGTCGCCCCAGGATCCCGTGGGGTAGTCCCCGGCCCGGGGACCCGCCTCCGTGCGCCGCCCGGTCAGCTCCTCGACCGTCGGAGCCACTTGCTTGATGAACTTGATCTCCACGCCGACGGGTGTCCACAGCCGCAGCGCCACGTCCGCGACCTCCTTGCCCATCGCGTTCTCCATCATGCTCGTGAAGTCCGCGGCCAGCTCGGCCGGGTTCGCGACAATGTCCGCCGTGCCGAGCAGCGCGGAGGCGACACCGGTGACCTCCTTGACCTCCCAGTCGGTCCCGACGCCGCGGGCGTCGCACGTGAAGCGGCCCCCGACCGCGTCGAGCGTGGCCCGCAGATCCTCCGGGGCCTCGTGCTCGTTACGGCCGTCGGTGAGCAGGATGCCGTGCCTGATCGCGACATCGGAGGTGGCGAGCAGCCGGTCGGCCAGCCGCAGCCAGGTGCCGATCGCGGTGCCGCCGCCCGCGGTGAGACGCCGCAGGGCGTCCTTGGCCTGGGCGCGGGTCGCCGGATCGGCGACGGCGAGCTTTCCGTCGCCGGGGAAGACCTCGGCGGCCACATGCGTGCCCGCGACCACCGCGAACGCGACGCCGTCGCGCAGGGTGTCGATGGCGGCAGCCGTGGCATCACGGGCATTGCGCATCTTGGTCGGCGGGTAGTCCATCGAGCCGGAACAGTCGACCATGATCACTACGGCCGCGCTCGGTGCCTGCCCCGGTATGGCGGCGGGGGAGGGCGTGGCGCCCGTGAGCGGAGCACCGCCACTGGTGCCGCCCCCCGTGGAGGTGACCGTGACGATCGCGTTCACCTCGCGGCCGCCCTCGGGCAGGTATGCGTTCTGGTACACCTCGACGGAGAACTGCGGCACCTGGGACTTGGAGAAAACAGCCATCTGAATCGGCTCCTTGAGGCTCCGCTCGGGCAGAGTTGGTCAGAATCGGTCAGCGAGAAACGACATGAAGGTCCGCAAGCCGCGGACAAAAGGGGGCTCAAGCCTTGTTGTAGGCCGATCCTGCCCCTTGCTGCGGCACGGCGAACGGCAGGACGGCCACTGTTACGTTGTCGTGGCCCCCGCCGTCCAGGGCATGACCGACCAGAACCTGCGCACTGTGCAGAGGCCGTCCCGCGGCATCGGCCGGGATCGCCCGGGCCATGTCCTCGGCGCCCTCGGCGTAGTTCCACAGGCCGTCCGTGCAGACCACGACCACACCGGAACGGTCCGGCTTGAAGGACGCGGTGTGCGGCTCCAGTTCGTACGCGTCCGCTCCCAGCCAGCCCGTGATGGCGTGGGCGCGCTCGTCCGCGTAGGCCTCGGCCTCGCTCATCAGGCCCGCCGCCACCATCTGGGCGGCCCAGGAGTCGTCATCGGTGAGCCGGGCGGGCGGGCCGCTGCGGTCGTCGGGCACCCAGTACGCCCGGCTGTCGCCGACCCAGCCGACGACCAGCAGACCGCCGGCCGCGATCGCGCCGACGATCGTGCACGCGGGCGCGTTCTGGTGGCGGTGCGAATCGTGCTCCATCGCCTCGCCCTCACCGGGGTCGGTGGCAAGGGAGTTGACCGCGTCCGCGGCTGCAACGATCGCCTCGTGCATGGCCTGCTGGGGGTGCGTGCCGCGCGGCAGGATCTCCAGCAGCAGCTCGTTGGCGGCGCTCGCCGCGGCCTCGGAGGCCTCGTCGGGGCGGGTCGCCGACGACACCCCGTCACAGACGATCGCGACGACGGCCGGTGAGCCGTCGGGCAGGGCCGTGGAGGAGACCGCGAACGAGTCCTCGTTGCGGTGGTGGCGCAGTCCGCGGTCGCTGACCGCGGCGACCGAGCCGAGCTCACGCTCCATGTGGTCGCGCTCGCGGGGCTGGGCGTGCCCGCAGTTCTCGCAGTAGCCGTCGGTGTCGACATGACCGGCGCGGCAGGCCACGCAGAGCTTGGTGCCGGACGGGGCAGTCACGGGATCCACGGCGCGCGGGTCGGCGGCGCCGACGGGGGCCGCCTCGGGTGCGGGCAGCTCGAAGTCGCCACTGGGAGAGACGCTCGGCGCGGCATTGGGTGAGGCCTTGGGCGCGGTGGCTTGGACAGGGACGACGGGGACATCGGGCGAGGCCTCACGGCCCGGCCGGTTGTCGTACCGTACGGCCGCCGGGGCGGCCAGCGGGCTGCCGCCCGAGTCCGTGCCCGGCAGATCGCCGGGCCGGTGCGTGGGCGTCGGGGTACCCGCACTGTCCGTGCCGGTCGCCGTCGGCCACTGGACTGCCGTGCCGATGGCGATGGTCGGGTGGTCGTCCGGCTGCTCGGGCACGGCCGAGAGGTCGTATCCGCACGCGCCGCAGAAGAGGTCACCCCTCTCCAGCGGCTCGTCGCAGCTTGGGCAGGTCGACCCCGCGGCCGGGTGGTGCATCTGCGAGGCCATCAATCACACCCACGTCCGGGGGCGGAAGCGGTTGGCCCGCTCCACCAGGTCGATCCGCTCCTCGCCGCGCTGGGCGAGCCGGGCGAGTACCCGGTAGGAGCGTTCCAGCCCGAAGCGCAGTCCGCGCTCGTCCAGTTCGCTGCCGAGCAGCACGGTCGGCGTGCTCTGCGCCGCCGCGTGCGGTGCGCTCGGCGCGTTCTGTACGGACGGAGGGGCTCCGGGACTACCGGAGAGTACCCAGTCCAGGGCCGTGCCGAGTACTTCTGTCGACAACTGTTCGCGGCGTACGGCGTCCAGACCGAAGTCCTTCAGGGCGTCCACCTGCGCTGCGGCAGCCAACAGGTCGCCGATCAGCGGCTCGTGCACGGCGCGTCGCCGCAGCCTCGCCCGCACGGCGGCCACGCGCGCCGCCGTGTAGTGGATCGACGCCTCCGGCACCGACTCCAGAGTCCGTACGGCTCCGGCCCGGTCGCCCGCCGCGAGCTGCACCCGCGCGAGGCCGAAGGCGGCGCTGACATAGCTCGGGTCGGTCGTCCACACCAGGCGGTAGTACTCAGCGGCGTTGTCCAGCTGGCCGAGCACCTCGGCGCAGACGCCCAGCGCGAGCTTGGGCGCGGGCTCGCCGGGGAACGCGTCGTAGATCGCGTCGAAGGAGAGCGCCGCGACCTCGTTCTCCCCGGTCACCAGGGAGGTGAGTCCGCGGTACCAGACGACCCGCCAGTCGTCGGGGTGCTGGCCCTCCAGGGTGGCGAGCGCCTTGCTCGCGGAGTCCAGTTCGCCCATCTCCAGGCGGGCGCGCAGCTCACGCAGCCGGGTCTCCGGGGAGGCGGCGGACGTGGAGTGCAGCGCGGCGATCAGCTCGGCGGGGGCCGAGGCCATGAGACCGGCGAGGAAACCGGCGTTGGGGTCGTTCGGGTCGACGCGCGGCACGGGCAGGGCGAGTGAGGTCGCGCGGGTGCCGAGCGTGGCGAGGTGGGGCGCGAGAGCGTGGACGCCTGCGGCCCCTCCGCCCGCGATCCCGGCAACCGGTGCGGGCGTCCCGCCCAGGTGGCCGGGCCCGCCGATGCCGTATCCGGCGCCGTAGACGCCCAGTTGGGGCGCGCCTTCGCCCACACGCGCCCCGGGCACCAGCGCGCCGCCCGCACCCACCGGGGCCGGGCCGCCCACCGCCGCAGGACCCGTGCCCACCGAGCCGTTCGCCGCCGCCGACTGCTTACCGCGCCCACGGCCCGAAGCCGCCGCCGCACGCCCGCCCAGCTGCGACACGTCTCCCGTCAGCTCGGCGAACAACTGCGTGTCCGTGACTCGCAGTTCGGGCCCGAACAGCGTGGACAGCGAGGGCCGCGGGCGTCCCGTCTGGATCGCGACGACCTCCCTGAGCACACCCGTCAGCTGCTCCGCCATCTCCTGCGCCGAGGCGAACCGCCGAGCCGGGTCCGGGTCCGTCGCCCGCACCAGCAGCCGGTAGAAGGACTCGTACGTCTGGAAGACCTTGATGTTCTCCGGATCGGGAAGGGAGTCCACGAACACATTCGTGTAGCCCTGGAAGTCGAAGGTCAGCACCGCCAGCGTGCGTGCGACGGTGTACAGGTCGGAGGCGACCGAAGGGCCGATCTCGGCGACCTCCGGGGCCTGGTAGCCGACCGTGCCGTAGATCGCGGACTCGTCGTCGTCCATCCTGCGGACCGCGCCCATGTCGATGAGCTTGAGCTGGTCCTGCTGCTGGATGGCGTTGTCGACCTTGAAGTCGCAGTACAGCAGGTTCCGGCTGTGCAGATGCCCGAGGGCCTCCAGCGCCTCGATGCCGTACGCACACGCCTGCTCGACCGGCAGCGGATCGCGCTTGCCGGCCGTGTCGCGCCGCTCGTTGGCGATCTCCTTCAGCGACTTGCCGCCGACGTACTCCATGACGATGTAGCCGTCGAGCGAGCCCGTGCGCTGGTCGAGATGCTCCACGAAGTTGTAGATACGGACGATGTTGGAGTGCTCGATCTCCGCGAGGAAGCGGCGCTCCGAGATCGCCGCGGCCATGGCGTCCTGGTCGCCCGTGTCCAGCAGGCCCTTGAGCACCACCCACCGGTCGGAGACCGCGCGGTCCACCGCCAGATAGACCCAGCCCAGGCCGCCGTGGGCGAGGCAGCCCACCACTTCGTACTGCCCGTGCACGATGTCGCCGTCGGCGAGCTTGGGCACGAACGAATACGGGTGGCCGCACTTGGTGCAGAAGCCTTCCGTACGCCCGGGACGTTCACCGCGCGAACGGCCCACCGGTGCCCCGCAGTCGGAGCGCGAGCAGAACCGCTTGCGCTCGGGAACCTCGGGGTTCTCCATCACCGCCGTGCGCGGGTCGGGGCGCGGGACCTGCGGCACGGTGACCAGGCCCGCACCCAGCCGGTTGCGGCCGGACGCGCCCGTGGAGGTGCCGGAGCTGCGCACCGAGACCGACCGGGTCGAGGTGCTGCTCCCGGTCAGCGAGCGCGAAAGCCGCCCCGATACGGAACGCCGCGAGGTCGACGAGCGCGAAGAGGCCCGCGAGGAGCGTGAACTGCGCGCCGAGCCGGAGTCCCTGCCGCCGCCCGTGATGCCGGTGGGCTGCGAGGACACCATGCCGTTCGACGAGACGACGGGAGCGAGCCCGCAGGTGTCGCAGTACAGCTCACCGCCGCCCATGTCCTCGTAACCGCCCTCGCAGCCGGGGCGCTGGCACTTGTTGTTCTCGCTCATGAATCCCCCCTGCGGTCCTGGGGCCCGGCCGGTCCGGCCTGGCGCGGGACCAGTACTTCGGCCGCGGCCTGCTGATAGCGCAGCACCGCCTGTTCGGCGACGCGCAGATCGCACGGCGCGCTCCACAGCATCCGGCGGGCCGCGTCGTACCGCTCGATCAGCAGCGGGTCCTCCGCCATGCCGTGCCGGGCCACCTTCGCCTTGTACGCGTCGAGGCGTCCGCGCAGCTCCGCGCGGATGGCGAGCGGCGCGGTCACGGCCGTCAACGACTCACGGGCGCGCATCAGTTCGTCCTCGGCCTCGCGCTCCAGCGATTCGAGCAGCGGCGAGAGCCGATGCCACTGGGAGTGCCTGCGGTACTCGGCCGCCGTGGCGAGCCGCTCCTGCAGCGCGGTCGGCGGGCCGCTGACCGCAGGCACCTCGGAGGCCGCGATCTTCGCGAGCACCTCGCCGCGCGCGGACCGTGCCTCGGTCAGCGTCCGGTCGGCGCGCGAGAGCACGTCGCGCAGCCGCAGCAGCCGCTCCTCGGAGTCCTGCCGGACCTGGAGCACCGCCTCGATCTCACGGCGGATGTCCTCAAGGGCGCGGGCCGCCCGGTCGTACCGGTCGGTGTCGGGCCGTCCGCCGCCCGGGGCCGAACTGCCGGGCGCGGGCCGCCAGAAGGCGAGCGGATCGGAGATCACCTGGGCACGCAGCGTGGACAGCTCATGGGTGATCGCCTCCAGCTCGTCACCGGCCGGGTGCTCGCCGGGCCGTACGCCGACGGAGTGCGCGAGCGACCGGGTCCGCTGCAGTTCGGCGGAGAGCAGATCTATGCGGGCGGGCAGAGCCGACCACACCGAGTCGGCCGTGACGACCATGTCCAGCGAGCTCGCGTACAGCTCGTTCATCCGGGCGACCAGCTCTTCGAGCGTGAACTGCTCGGAGAGCTTGGCGGGCCCGGTGATCGACGGCGCGGTGTGGGTGGCGGTGCCGGCGACCGTGACGCTGCGGCCGCGCAGCCGCTCGGTCAGCTCCACCAGGTCCTCACGGCTGGGCCAGCGACGGCGGGAACGCAGCTCACGGGTGTCGTTCAGGGCGGCGGCGTACGCGTCGAAGTACCCCCACAGCACGGTGATCGCCTGCTCGGCGGAGGCCCAGCGGTCCTTGGTGACGCCCGTGAGCTCGGCGCCTTCGAGGAGCCGGCGGCCCGCATGGTCCTGGAGGGCGAGGAGCGACGTCTCGATCGCTTCGTGCTCGGCGCCGAGGCGCGCCAGAGCACGGTCCACCTCGTCCCGGTCCATCACCGGTCCTGGGGGTCCCGCCGCGAAGCTGGGGGAGGGTCCCGCCGCGCCCATCGATCACCTCTCCGCTCTTCCTTGCCGGACTAGCTTTCCTGCAGGACTAGGTCGTGTCCAGCCGATCTTGCCGGGCTCGCGTGCCCTGGCACGCACCACCCCGCTCCCTGATCCGGCCTGATCGACCGGACAGGACCTGGTTGTTCGCGTCCGGCTTCAGCCGGTGCGGTACTTCGGCGCGGGCGGCCCGGGTATCCCGGGCAGATCGGCCACCAGCCACTTGTTGTACGCCTCCGTCCACGGGCCCTTGCGGTAGTCGTCGAGCACGCTGTTCACCCGGCGCACCAGGTCGTCGTTGCCGAGCTTGGTGGCGACGCCGTAGAACTCGGTGGTGAAGGGCTTGCCGCCCTTGAGCGCGACCGCCGGGTCCTGAGCGGCCTGGCCCGCCGCGAGGGCCGCGTCCGTGACGACGGCGTCGACGAGGCCCAGCTGCAGCCGCACCAGGCAGTCGAGCTGATTGGGCACAGTGAGCTGGTCCTCGTCCGATGCCTGCCCGTCGTGCGCGTCCTTGAACGTCGCCCCGAAGGAGTTCTTCTCCAGTGCCTCGTAGGCCGTCGAGCCTTCGGCCGAGCAGACCTTCTTCCCGGACAACGACTTGTCGTATCCGGTGATCGACGACCCCTTGGGGGCGAGCACCTGCTGGCCGGTCTGGAAGTACGCCGTGGAGAACGCGACCTGCTTGACCCGGGCGCAGTTGATCGTCATCGTACGGACGACGATGTCCACCGTGCCGTTGTTCAGGGCGGGTATGCGCTGGTTGGTCGGGATGGCGCGGAAGATGATGGCGTCGGGCCTGCCGAGGATGTCCTTGGCGATGGCCCGGGCGAGGTCGATGTCGAAGCCTTCGAGGCCGCCGGTGGCGGGATTGCGGTAACCCCAGCGGTAGCTGTTCTGGTCGACGCCGACGATCAGCTTGCCGCGCTGCACGATTGCGTCGATGGTCGGTCCGCCGGCGGTCGACGACGGCAGCGAGGCTTCGGGGGTGGTGCAGCCGTCCTCCTTGGCGGGCACGACGGAGGCCACGCCCTGGGTGGCCGGCTCCGCGCCGGGCTCCTGCGTACCTCTGGCCAGCGGCAGGAGTGTGACGGCGGCGGTCAGCGCGCAGGCCGCAGCCATCCCCGCGACGCCCTCCCAGCCGCGGATCCTGCTCCTCACGTCCCTCATGGCGCCCCCTCTCACCGGTACTCCGAAAGCCTGCGGTTGATGCCGAGTACGGCTCCTGCCGCGCCGAGCACGGCCAGTGCGGCGGCGCCGACCGGCAGCCCGTCCAGCGCGCCGCGCCCGGACGTCGCCGACGCCGTGAACTCCCGCTGCTCATGGTCGATCGCCCTGCGCAGCGCCGCGTCCACCGTGTCGAAGGACTGGCCCGTCGAGGCCTTCGGGCCGATGATCTGCTGCAGCGCGCTGTCGTAGTCGCCGCCGTTGTCGGTGGCACGCGCCTTCTTGTGGCGGGTGCGCCACTCGGCGACGGCGTTGGTGGCGTCCGCGACGGGGTCGCGTCCCTCGGAGTCGTCCGCCAGGTCCTTCGCCGATGTCAGCGTGACGCCGACGGCGTCCATCCGGTTCGTGTAGTTGAATTCGTACTGGTCGTTCTTCCCGTCCGGGGTGAGGACCGCGCCCCGGGAGACGACCGCCAGATTCTCGTTGGCACGGGCCTGCAGCGCCTGTACCCGCGAGCTGTTGAGGGCTTTCAGGGACTCCTGGCCGCCCTCCATGGCGTTGTTCAGCTCGGCACGGGCCACCGAGTGACCCACGATCAGCCAGAGCACGACGACCGTCGACGCGGCCGTGGCGGCGAGCAGCCCGTGGTTGAACATCCGGTTCGTCCGCCGGTAGTTGCGCCGCTGGGCCCAGACGAGCGCTCCGAGCACCAGCACACCCAGTCCGAACGAGACGAACGGCCAGTCGCGCGCGTCGTCGTTGTCCTCACCGAGGCGCTTCGTCTCCGCCTGGTAGAGCTTGTCGGCGGCGGGCAGCAGCTCGTTCGACATTTTCAGGTTGGCGTAGCGCAGATAGGCGCCGCCGAGCGGCAGGCCCTGCCGGTTGTTGGCACGGGCGCGCTCGATCAGGCCCGTGTAGCGGGGCAGCTGCTCGTTGAGAGCGGCAATCTGGCGGCCCGACTCGGTCGAACTGTCGGTGTTCGCGGCGGCGTTGATGAGCAGCCTGGACGCTGCCGTGATGTCCTTCTCGTACCGCTCATGGATCGCGCGAGGCTCTTCGGCACCCGCGAGGAAGCCATTGGCGGCCGCCGCGTCCGCGTCGGCCAGCGAGCGGTGGATGGACGCGGCGTCCGCGCTCAGCGGCTGACTGCGGCTCACCACATCGTCGGCCGCGGAGGCGCGGTCGGAGATCTCGAACGCGGTGACCGCGCCGAACGCCACGACCAGCGCGGCCAGAACGGCCCCGATGATCTGCAGCCGCCCCGGCTCGGTCGTCGCCGCGGTGCGCAGTCGCTCCTTGCCCACAGCCCAGGCGCCACGGTGTGCGGGCGGCTGGATGGCCGGGCGAGCCGGTGGCTGTGCGGGCGCATGCCCCGGAGCCGACTGGGGCGCGGTGCGCACATTCGGCGGGTATGTCACGTGACCTCCCCCTCGGTCCCTGACGTCGGCCCGCCCCCCGGCGGGTCGGGAGACTGCTCCCGGCCAGCAGTATGGCCGGAGTGACCGACATTCACACCAGGATTGACTGGATCTTGTTCCCATCGCAGCAACCCAGGATCCTGCCAGACCGGTCTCCCCACCATGAATACGCCCCCCGACCTCGATCGGTTCCCGTTGGCGAGGGGTGGACACGGGTGCCGGACGGGCATGAGTTCAAACCCGTCCGGCGAGTGAGAACAGCCCTGCCCCATTGACCCTGCGCTACACGTAAATTGACCCTGGGCTACGCGTAATACGCACGCAGCCGGGCACGAGCCTGTGGCGGCGCCCCCACATGGTCGAGCCCCAGCAGGGCCGCGCCGAGCACCGGCGGTGCCGTCACCACCTCGATGACCGCCTTCGGAGCCCTGGCCGCCAGCAAGATGCCGATCTGCTCGTCCAGTTCCGGATGCCGAGCCGCCAGCACACTGCCGCCCAGCAGCACCGGCACCTCCTCGTCCAGGAGATCGAGCCGGGCCAGCGCCACCGTGGACAGCGCGACGACCTCCTGTGCCAGCCGGTGCACCAGCGAGCGGGCCACCGGGTCGCCCTCCGCGCTGGTTCTGAAGAGGACCGGAGTCAGCTCGTGCCTGCGCCCCGAGGGGATGTGCCCCAGGTGCAGTGCCTCTATGAGGGCGTACATCGAGTCGAGTCCGAAGTGCGCGGGCAGCGTACGGGCCAGGGCCGTCGGCTCGCCCCGCCCGTCCTCCGCCCGCGCCGCGAACCACAGCGCCTCCTCCGCGAGGCCCGCGCCTCCGCCCCAGTCCCCCGAGATCTTGCCGATCGCCGGGAAGCGCGCGGTGCGGCCGTCCGGCAGCATGCCGACGCAGTTGATTCCCGCGCCGCACACCACCGCGACACCGCGCGGCTCGTCGACACCGGCGCGCAGGATCGCGAAGGTGTCGTTGCGGACTTCGGTCGTACGCCCCCAGCCGCGCCGCTGCACCGCCTCGGCCAACTCCCGTTCCTCCACCGGGAGATCGGCGTTGGCCAGGCAGGCCGAAACATGCGCCACGCCCGTCACGTCCGCCTCGGCCAGTGCCTGGCCGACCGCTTCGGCGAGGCCGTCGATCGCCGCCTCCACGCCGACCTGTGGCGGCTGGAAGCCACCACCGCGCGCGGCAGCGAGCACGGCGCCATCCCCACCGATCACGGCCACATCGGTCTTGCTGTTGCCCGCGTCGATGGCGAGCACACTCGTCTCCGCGGGCCGACGTGCGTTCAGGCCCACGCGAGGTGCTCCCGGTTGTGCGCGATCAGCTTGTCGGTGAGCGCATCGGCGTACTCGTACTGGCCGATCAGGGGATGAGACAGCAGTGCCTTGAAGACACGGTCGCGGCCGCCGCGCAGGGCAGCCTCCAGCGCCAGGTCCTCGTACGCCGTGACATGGGTGATCAGCCCGGCGTACAGCGGGTCGAGCTCGGGCACGGGCAGCGGGGTCGCGCCCTGCGCGCCCACGGCGGCCTGCACCTCGATCACCGCGTCGGCGGGGAGGAAGGACAGGGTGCCGTTGTTGACGGTGTTGACCACCTGATACGGGCTGCCGCCCCCGCCGATGAGGGAAGCCGCGAGATCCACGGCCGCCTCCGAGTAGAAGGCGCCGCCACGCCTGGCCAGCAGCTCCGGCTTGGTGTCGAGCGCCGGGTCGCCGTACATCTTCAGCAGCTGTTTCTCCATCTCCGCGACCTCGGCGGCCCGCGAAGGCTTGGTCCTCAGCTCCCGTACGACCTCGTCGTGCGCGTAGAAGTAGCGCAGGTAGTACGAGGGGACGACGCCGAGCCGGTCGAGCACCGCGCGCGGCAGACGCAGATCGTCGGCGATCGCGTCACTGTGCTCGGCCAGCAGCTTCGGCAGTACGTCCGCGCCCTCCGGGCCGCCGAGTCGCACCCCCGTCTCCCACGTCAGGTGGTTCAGGCCCACATGGTTCAAGTGGACGTCGGTGGCGGCGACTTCGAGGAGGGCCGCGAACCTGCGCTGGAAGCCGATGGCGACATTGCACAGGCCCACAGCCTTGTGGCCGGCCTGCAGCAGCGCCCTGGTCACGATGCCCACCGGGTTGGTGAAGTCGATGATCCAGGCGTCCGGGTTGGCACGCCGCACCCGCTCGGCGATGTCGAGGACGACCGGGACCGTACGCAGCGCCTTGGCGAGGCCGCCCGCGCCCGTCGTCTCCTGGCCGACGCAGCCGCACTCCAGCGGCCAGGTCTCGTCCTGGTTGCGGGCCGCCTGACCGCCGACGCGCAGCTGCAGCAGCACCGCGTCGGCGTCCGCGACGCCCGCGTCGACGTCGGAGGTGGTGACGATCTTCCCGTCGTGGCTCTGCCTGGCGAAGATCCGCCGCGCCAGACCACCGACGAGCTCCAGCCGGTCGGCCGCCGGGTCGATAAGAACCAGTTCACTGATCGGGAGGGTGTCCCTCAGCCGGGCGAAGCCGTCGATCAACTCAGGGGTATAGGTGGATCCGCCACCCACGACTGCGAGCTTCATGTGGTTCTAGCCCTTCACTCCGGTCAGTGTGACACCCTCGACAAATGCCTTCTGGG
The DNA here is from genome assembly GCF_026339995.1 of Streptomyces sp. NBC_01481. Lineage (GTDB taxonomy): Bacteria > Actinomycetota > Actinomycetes > Streptomycetales > Streptomycetaceae > Streptomyces. Next base: position 687,784 of record NZ_JAPEPT010000001.1, read on the forward strand.
CAAAGAAGAAGACGAGGATCACGGGGGCCATGACCAGGACGGTCGCGGCCATGGTCAGATTCCAGTCCGTGTGGTGCGCGCCCTTGAACGACTCCAGGCCGTAACTCAGCGTCCAGGCCGCCGGGTTCTCCGAGGCGTAGATCTGCGGGCCGAAGTAGTCGTTCCAGGCGTAGAAGAACTGGAAGAGCGCTACGGCGGCGATGCCCGGCCTGGCCATCGGCAGCACCACCTTGAGCAGGGTGCGCAGTTCGCTGCAGCCGTCGACCTTCGCCGCGTCCAGATACTCATTGGGGATGGTGAGCAGGAACTGGCGCAGCAGGAAGATCGAGAACGCGTCGCCGAACGCCATCGGGATGATCAGCGGCCACAGCGTGCCCGCCAGGTCGAGCTGCTTCGCCCAGAACAGGTACATCGGGATGATGACCACCTGGGGCGGCAGCATCATCATCGAGATGACGAGCATCAGCGCGAGCCTCTGGCCGCGGAAGCGGAACTTGGCGAGGGCGTACGCGACCGGGATCGAGGACACCACTGTGAGAACGGTGCCGAGCCCCGCGTACAGCAGCGTGTTGCGCCACCACGTCAGAAAGCCCGGAGTGTCCAGCACGCGGCTGTAGTTGTGCCACTCCCAGGTCTTCGGGATGAGGTCGCGGGTGAGTGCCTGCTGGTCGCTCATCAGCGAGGTGAGGACGACGAAGACGAACGGCAGCACGAAGAAGAGCGCGGCCGCGACACCCAGGGAGTGCACCGCGATCCAGTGCAGCAGCGTCTTGCGGCGTGCGGTCCGTTCGGCGTCGCCGACGATGCTTGCCGCCCGGACGGGCTTGTCGAGGATCTGGGTCATGATGGTCAGTCACCCACCTGGACGAGGCCGCCGCGCCTGCGCATCAGGAACGCGGTGAAGACCATGGAGAGCACGAACAGGACGAGCGCGATGACGGCCGCGGCACCGTAGTCGAAGCGCTGAAAGCCGACGTTGTAGACGAGCTGCGGCAGCGTCAGGGTCGACTTCTCGGGGTAACCGGGCTCGAACTGCTGCCCGCTGCCGCCGATGATTCCGGAGGCGACCTTTCCGGCCACCAGCGGCTGTGTGTAGTACTGCATCGTCTGGATCACGCCCGTGACCACGGCGAACATCACGATCGGCGAGATGTTCGGCAGGGTGACGAAGCGGAAGCGCTGCCAGGCCGAGGCGCCGTCCAGCTCCGCCGCCTCGTACTGCTCCTTCGGTACGTCGAGCAGCGCCGCCATGAAGATCACCATCAGGTCGCCGATGCCCCAGAGCGCGAGCGCGGTGAGTGCGGGCTTGGACCAGCCGGCGTCGGTGAACCAGCCCGGGGTCGGCAGTCCGATCGAGTCGAGGATCGAATTGACCGGTCCCGTACCGGGGTTGAGCAGAAAGACGAAGGCGAGCGTCGCCGCGACCGGCGGGGCCAGATACGGCAGATAGAACAGGGTCCTGAAGACCCCGGCCCCCGTCTTGATCTTGGTGATGAGCAGTCCGATGCCGAGGCCGAACAGGACACGGCAGGTGACCATCACGAGCACCAGCCACAGCGTGTTGCGCAGGGCGGGCCAGAACATGGGGTACTCGCTGAAGACGTACGTCCAGTTGTCCAGGCCGTTGAAGACGGGGGGCCGGAAGCCGTCGTACTTCATGAAGGAGAAGTAAACGGTCGAGATCAGCGGGTAGGCGAAGAAGACGCTGAAGCCGATCAGCCACGGTGACATGAAGGCCGCCGTGCGCAGTGCTTGTTTTCTGCGCTTCGCCACAAGGCCAGAGCGCCGGCGCTTCGTCCGCAGCGTGTGCGTAGTCACTGTCTTTCTTCTCTGCTACTTCTGCTTGGCGATGTCGGTGTCGATCTGCTTGGCCGTCTTCTCCAGACCGGCCTTCAGGTCGCTCGCCTTTCCGGACTCGTACTGGTAGCCGAAGTCCTGGAAGGTCACCTGGTACGCGCCGCCGTCGACGTTGGCGGGTGTGGTGTTGGACTTCGGGTGCTGCGCGATGTCGATGAAGGTCTTGAAGCCCGGGTCGATCGTCAGGTTCGGCGACTTGAGCGCCTCGATCGTGGAGGGCACGTTGTGGATGCCGTTGGCGAAGGCCACCACCGCCTCGGTGTCCGTGGTCATGTACTTCACCAGCTCCCACGCGGCGTTCTGCTTCTTGCTCGTGGAGGCGATGCCCATGATCGTGCCGGAGAGATAGCCCTTGCCGTAGTCGGCGACCTGCTCGTCTGCGACGGGCAGCGGCGCGGTGCCGATCTCGAACTTCACCTTCGCGTCCTGGGCCATGCCCAGCCGCCACTCGCCGTCCAGCTGCATGGCGACCTGACCGGTCTGGAAGGGGTGCTTGGCGCCCCACTCGTCACCGAAGGTGTTGCGGTACTTCTCCAGCTTGGTGAAGCCGCCCAGCTTGTTGACCAGGCTCTTCTGGAAGGTCAGCATCTTCGAGAACGCCGGGTCCTTGGCGATGTTGGACTTGCCGTCCGCGTCGAAGTAGGTGGGGCCCCACTGCGAGGCGTAGTGCATGGGGGTCGTCTCGTAGCCGTGGTAGTTCGGCATGAAGCCGAGCTGCTCGTAGCTGTCGCCCTTGGTCTTGGTCAGCTTCTCGGCGACCTTCTCGAACTCGCTCCAGGTCTTCGGCGGGGCGGCGATCCCGGCGGCCTTGAAGGCGTCCTTGTTGTAGTAGAGGCCGTACGCGTCGTTGAGCAGCGGCAGCGAGCACTGGTTGCCCGCGAACTGCGTGTAGTCGAGCAGCGGCTTGTGGAAGACCTTGGCCGGGTCGATCTTCGACTTCGCCAGGAAGGGCTTGAGGTCGACGAAGGCACCGGAGGTGCAGAACTTGCCCACGCTGTCGGTGGTGAAGGAGGAGACCACATCCGGGGCGTTCGAACCGCCCGCCCGCAGCGCCTGGTTGATCTTGTCGTCGGTCATATTGCCGACGATCTTGACCTTGATGTTGCTGTGCGCCTTCTCGAAGCGGGAGACGTTCTCCTGGATGGCCTTGACCTCGCTCGGGGCGCTCCAGCCGTGCCAGAAGGTGATGGTCGTCCTGGCGTTCGGATCGTCGTTGGCCGCGCTGTCGCTCGAGCCCGTACAAGCCGAGGCGAACAGGGATATCGCGGCGGTCGCGGCGAGCGCGGCGGCCGTCTTCCGGGTGCGTGTGGACATGGCGGAGTCTCCCTGTGACGGGTCGTGGGCCGGCGGGTCTTTCGGCAGTTTCGGGCGGGGATCAGCTGGATCAGCGGGAGGTGTCGAAGACTTCGTCGCGCGTGGTGGCCAGGGCGCTCTCCAACGCGCCGCGCAGGACGGGGTGTTCTCGTACGGAACCGAGTACGAGACGGGGCCGGGGGGCGGCCAGTTCGGTGAGTTCCGCCTGCACGCGTTCGCGCAGCGGCTCCCCGCCGGCGGCGATCACATCGCCGGACAGGACGACGAGTTCGGGGTCGAGCACGGCGACCATTGAGGCCAGACCGGTGGCGAGACCGGTCGCGTAGGCGTCGAGCAGCTTGCGGTACGGCCCCGAGTCGGCCTCGGCGGCCCGGGCGACGAGAGACGCGGCGACCTCGGCGTGCGGTCCGTGACCGACGCCCTCGACCCCGAACTCGCGCGCCAGCCGGGGCAGCGCCTGGGCGCCGGCCAGCTCCTGGAAGCCGCCGCTGTTGGCCTTGGTCACCTGCCGCACCAGCGGGGTGCCGGGCACGGGCAGGAAACCGACCTCCCCGGCGCCGCCGGTGAAGCCCCGATGGAGGCGCCCGCCGATGACGACGGCGGCGCCGAGGCCCTCCTCGTTCCACAGGAGCACGAAGTTCTCGTGCCCGTGCGCGGCGCCCAGGCGCTGCTCGGCGACCGCGACCAGGTTGACGTCGTTCTCGTACTCGACGGGCATGGGCAGCACGGCGGCCAGCTCGTCGAGGAGGGTGGGGGAGTGCCAGCCGGGCAGGTGGGAGGCGTACCGCAGCCGCCCCGTGGACGGGTCGAAGGCACCGGGTGTACCGATGACGAGCCGGTGCACATCGGACCGGGTCACCCCGGCGGCCTTCACGGCCCCGTCGAGCGCCTCGGTGACCTGCCGTACGACACTCTCGGCGCGTCGCCCCGGGGTCGGCAGCTCGAACTCCCCGACGGTGGCACCGGTGACATCGGCGACGGCGGCGTGAATGCGCTGTGGCGTCACATCGAGCCCGGCGGCGAAGGCGGCGCGCGCGTTGACGGCGTACAACTGCGCATTGGGCCCGGGCCGTCCCTCGGTGGTCCCGGTGGCGACGACGAGCTCGGCGGATTCGAGCCGCGCGAGCAGCTGCGAGGCGGTGGGCTTGGAGAGGCCGGTCAGCTTCCCTATCTTGGTGCGCGACAGCGGCCCGTGCTCCAGCAGCAGATCGAGCGCGGCCCGGTCGTTCATGGCGCGCAGTACGCGCGGTGTACCGGGTGTGGTCCCGGGTGTACCGGGTGTGGTTCCGGCCACGACGGATGCACCTGCCCTTCGACGCTGCGGATGTTCTCAGCGGACTGTTAGGAAAGTTTCCTATTCAGTTGGGAGGAAGGTAAGCCGCGTGTCGGGCGGGAGTCAATGGTCGGGGCGGCCTAGGCAACCAAAGCGTTACGTGGGCGGGTCGCGGGGCCAGGTAGAGGAACCGGGTTCACTGACGCGGACACGGGAACGGGCCCCTGTCGAGTGGCAGGGGCCCGTTCCCGTGCGTCGTCCTACTTCGACAGGTTCGCCTGAGGCCCGATCGGTGTTGCCGCCATCGACTGCGGGGACGTCGTCGACGCGTACGCCGAAGGTGCCGCCATTCCCGCCGTCGGGTCCGTCGTCGCCGCCTCCTCCGCCACCGGCGGGAGGCCGCCCACGATGCGGATGCCCGCCCTGTCGAAGGCCTGCTTGATGCGCCAGCGCAGTTCGCGTTCCACGCCGAGTGCCTTGCCCGGCATCGTCTTCGCCGAGACCCGGACCGTCATCGAGTCCAGCAGGACCTCGTTCAGGCCCAGCACCTCGACCGGGCCCCACAGGCGCTCGTTCCACGGCTCGGACTTCGCCAGTTCGTCAGCGACCTCGCTGATCACCGAGCGGATGCGGTCCAGGTCCTCCGTCGGGCGGACCATGACGTCGACCGAGGCCGTCGCCCAGCCCTGGCTGAGGTTGCCGATGCGCTTGATCTCGCCGTTGCGGACGTACCAGATCTCACCGTTGTCGCCGCGCAGCTTGGTGACGCGCAGGCCCACCTCGATCACCTCGCCCGAGGCGACGCCCGCGTCGATGCTGTCCCCGACTCCGTACTGGTCCTCCATGATCATGAAGACGCCCGAGAGGAAGTCGGTGACCAGGTTGCGCGCGCCGAAGCCGATCGCGACGCCAGCGACACCCGCCGATGCCAGCAGCGGTGCCAGGTCGATCTTGAAAGCGCCCAGGATCATCAGGCCCGCAGTGCCGAGAATCACAAAAGAGGAGACCGAGCGGAGTACGGATCCGATGGCCTCGGAGCGCTGGCGGCGGCGTTCGGCGTTGACCAGAAGGCCGCCGAGGGCCGTCCCCTCCACCGCCTGGGCGGAGCGGTTCATCCGCTCGATCAGCTTGGTCAGGGCGCGGCGCAGCAGCATCCGCATCACGAGCGCGACCAGCAGGATCAGGGCGATACGCAGGCTGGTGTTCAGCCACGTGGACCAGTTCTGTTCCACGTAGCCCGCGGCGTCTCCCGCCTGCTTGGCGGCCTCGTCGAGCGAGCCCGGCTCGGTGGAGGGGCCGGCGGCCAGTAGGACGGAAAGGGACACGAGGGGAACCTCCAGGCATTGCGGTGGCAGACCAACCACCCTAACGGGGCATCCGGTGTGCTCCGTTGCGGTGTTCGAGGGAGAGACGAGGCTCACCCGGGGATGAACTGGTCGAAGGCATGTGGTTCAAAACACCTCGAGCCCGTTACCTGTACGTGGTGGCGCTCGGACCTGGCATGAGGAGACACTGAAGTGCAGATCGTCCCGGCGCGAGCCACGCGCCGCCGGCGTACAAGGAGGCATCCACCGTGCCGCACGTTCTGGTCCTCAACGCGTCGTACGAGCCGCTCGGCGTCGTACCGCTTCGCCGCGCGCTCATCCTCGTCCTGGAGAACAAGGCTCTCTGCCTCGAGGAATCCGGCGCCTTCATGCACAGCGCGACCCGTGTCATCGCCGCACCCAGCGTCGTACGGCTGAAGCGGTTCGTGCGGGTCCCTTACCGGGGGCCCGTTCCTCTCACCCGCAAAGCACTCTTCGCCCGCGACGGCGGGCGCTGTATGTACTGCGGTGGCGTCGCAACCAGCGTCGACCATGTCATTCCGCGCAGCCGTGGCGGACAGCACGCCTGGGACAACGTGGTGGCGGCCTGCCGCCGCTGCAACCACGTCAAGGCCGACCGGCATCTGCGCGAGCTGGGGTGGCGGCTGCGCCATCACCCCGCCCCGCCGAGCGGGCTCGCGTGGCGCATCATCGGGACCGGGCATAGGGACCCGCGCTGGCTGCCATACCTGCAGCCGTACGGCGCGGACGACGCGATGGCCCGGATCGACGGCATCTCTGCCTGAGAGCGGGTCGTTTTTGTTGGCGCACGGGCGCTGGACCTTCGGGTCCCGCGCCCGCCCAGAGCCCGCGCCGCCCGCCCAGAGCCCGAGCCACGGCCCGCGGCGCCGAGCCCCCTCGGCCTCACTCCGCTACCGCGTACGCCTCCACCGACCACAGTGAGTAGCCGTACTGCGTGGCCCGCGCATCGCCCTGGACCCGGACGAAGCGGGTGTCGCGGCTGTCCATACGGACGATCTCGCGCCCGCCCCTGCCTTCGCCCACCGTCGCCGCAGTGCGCCACGTGCGGCCGTCCGCCGAGACCTGGATGCGGTACCTCGTCGCGTACGCGTCCTGCCAGTGCAGGACGACCTGGCCGAGCCGCGCCGGGCGGGCCAGTTCCAGCTGCCACCAGGCGCCGTCCTCGGGGGGTGAGGACCAGCGGGTCTTCGGGTCGCCGTCGATCGCCGAGGCCGCCGGGAAGTCGGCCGTCTCGTCGCCGGACGAGGACGCGACGGAGCCCGCGGCGCGCGCGAGGTCGGGGCCCGCGGTGCGCGGGTAGGCGCGTACCGTCAGGGTGCGCTCCTCGCCCGCGAAGGACAGCGGCACCTGGTACTCCCCGGCCGGTGTGCCCGCCGGGACGGTGACCTCGACCGGCACGGTCGTCCCCGGCCCGCGCGGCACCGTCGTCTCCTTCGGCACCGTCACCTTGATGCCCGCCGGGGCCTTCGCGGTGAGCGCGCCGCGCACCTCGGCCGGGCGGCGCGCGGTCAGCCGGACCCCGGCCTGCTGCGGGCCGCCGCCGATCTCGGCGTCCGCCTCGCCGCGTACGAGATCGAGGCCCGCGAGGGGCTCGTCCGCGAACCAGGGCACCACGGACCGTACGGCCACAGGCTGCGCGCCGGCCGACGTGATCCGCACCCCGTCCACCCGCATGCCCTTGGCGTCCGCCTGGGTCCAGCCGCTCGCCGAGAGCGGGCCGAGCGGGCGCCAGCCCTTGCCCGGAACGTGTGCTTCCAGGCTGCCGGACACCGCGCCCGCGCCCGGCCTGCCGGATCCAGCGCCCGCGCCGGCGGACGGCTCCGTCATCGCGGTCACGGCCACGACAGGGCGGGGCCGGTCCAGCCACAGCGTGTCCTCGCCGGCCGTCTCCTTGAAACGGTCCGCGCCCGTCCAGGCCGCCGACTCCTTCGCGGCCCGGTCCAGGAAGGGGCCCAGGACACCCTTGCCGACCGTCGCCCGGCTCGTCTTCAGTGCCGGGCGCAGCGGCTCGAGGTCCAGCGAGGCCCGCCAGGCCGCCTCGCCCTCGCCGCGTGCCTGCGCCTGGAGCATGTCGACGGAGAGTTCGCCCGCGCGGCCGTAGCGCGCCAGCTGATCGAGCCACGGCCGTACTTCGTCGTCGAGTCGCCCGTCGGCCGACTGCTTCAGCCGCTGCGGGGCCTCGCGCATCACGGTGAACGCGGCGCGCAGCGCGGCCGCCGCCCGGTCCCGGGCGGCGGCGTCCCCCGTCGTGCGGGAGTGCCAGAACTCCTTCAGCAGCGGTTGCAGATAGCCGGACTCGGCGGGGCTGAGGAGCGAGGAGGAGTGGTTGCCTGCGAGCGCGGTCAGCGCCTCGCGGGTCCTGGTGTCGCCGCCCGCGAGATCGTTGATAGCCGCCTTCCAGGACTCCTGGGGGCGGTAGCCCTTCGGGTTCCAGGCGTAGTCGGCGGCGGTGAAGAGCGGGATGCGGGAGGCGGACGCCTGCTCCATCGCGTTCGCGAGCAGCGCGGCGGAGCCGGTCGCGACGGCGGGCTCGCGGCCCGTGTAGGGGCCGAGGAATATCCGGTCCTGCGCGTAGTCGTTGACCGGGTAGTTGTCCATGGTGACGAGCGGGTGCCTGAACACGTCGCGGGCACCGGCCAGTTCGCTTCCGGTGATGGAACGTGGCACCACGCCGACGCCCGACCACGCCACCTGGACCCGTCCGTCCAGCTCGTCGGCGAGGGCCCGCCGGTAGTCGGTTGTTCCGTCCTGGTAGAACTCCGTCGGCATCAGGGACAGCGGCTGCGCGCCCGGATACCGGTCCGCGAGATGCCCCGCGACCGCGCCCGCGACCCGCGCCTGCGCCCTGGCCGCCGCCTCCGGTCCCGAGCCGAAGGTGTCCGCGTCCCTGCCGCAGTGCCATTCGCTGTAGCTGACGTCCTGGAACTGCAGCTGGAAGGCGCGTACACCCAGCGCCCACATCGCGTCGATCTTGCGGGTCAGCGCCTTGATGTCGCCGTCGTCGGCCAGACACATCTCCTGCGCGGGCGCGACGGCCCAGGCGAGCGTGACGTGGTTCTGCCGGGCACGTTCGGCGAGTTCCCGGAACTGCGCGCGCTGCGCGGCGGGATACGGATCGCGCCAGCGGGCCTGCCGGAAGGGGTCGTCGCCGGGCGCGTACAGGTAGCGGTTCTGCTTGGTGCGCCCCATGAAGTCCAGCTGCGCCAGCCGCTGTTGATGGCTCCACGGCTGACCGTAGAAACCCTCCGTCATGCCGCGTACGGCTGTGCCCGGCCAGTCGCGTACGAGCACTCCGGCGACGCTCGCACCGCCGGCGCCCGCACCGACCGCGCCGGTCTTCCGCACGATCAGCTGGCGCAGCGTCTGCACGCCGTGGAAGAGACCGTCGTCGCCGACGCCGTCGAGCGCGATCGTGGCGCGGCCCTGTATCCGGCCGACGGCGATCCGGTAGCCGCCGGAGGGGAGATCGGCGCGTTCGCGTGCCCGCAGGGCGCGCAGCGCCTCCTGTGCGCCGCTCCCGCCGACGCGCACGACGGGTCCGCGGCCGGGCAGTTCGCTGTGCACGGTCCTGACGCCGGACTCGTGCAGCAGCTCCTTCAGCCGCTGAACGGCGTACGGATCGGCGGCACGGTCCACGAGTACGGTCGCCTCGCTGTCGAGCGGTATGGACGGGCCCGCCGCGCGCATCGTCTGCGGACGCGGCCAGACCGTGGGCAGCCCCGCCTCACCCTCGGGGTCCGTGGCGGTGCCGGCGGGGGTGCCGGGGTTGTCGGGGGCCGCGACCGCGCTGTGCGCGCCGCCGAGCAGGCTGCCGATGACAGCGACCGCGACGGCTGTCGCGGTGCGCCTCCTGCGCGCGAGCCGCACGCCCGTCTCCCCTCGTGTCCCCTGTCGTTCCGGCCGTCGTTCCCGTTGTCGCTCCGCTTGCTGTTCCGGTTGCGTTCCGGTTGGTTTCGAGCCCACCACCCCCACACTGAGGGTGTCAATGCAGGTGGCCGTTGTGCACCTTTTGCCTGGCGCGATGGGCGGTTTGATCCAACTGCCGCGCCGGGAACGGAATGTGACACGGAACACGTTGACTGATCGTGTACGTCTGCGGTCGCGCCCACTGGGTAGGGCTGCTGTGTCCCGCTACCGTCCGTCTGGAGTGACCGTCATGGCCGCATCCGCACACCTTCTGCTCTCTGCCCTGTCCAAACAGGTCCCGGGTCCCGGCCCGCTGACCAGCGAACCCCCGCTCGCCGACGCCGCACCGCTGACCAGTGAGCCGCCGCTCGCCGAGGCCGCCCCCCTCACCAGCGAGCCGACAGCCCCTGGCACGGCCGGCGGCACGGAGTCCCCAGGAGTCTGAATGGGCCTTGCCCGGCTCGCCGCGCTGCATGGAGTCGCCACCGCCTACGCGCCCTCCGAGGGCGTGAGCGTCCCCGTCCCCGACGCCACGGTCGTCGCGGTCCTCGCCGCCCTCGGCGTCGACGCCTCGACCCCCTCGGCGGTACGGGACGCCCTGGCCCGAGCCGAATCCGCCGCAGCGGAGCGGCTGCTGCCGCCGACGCTGGTGCTGTGGCCCGAGGGCGACGTCCCGGCGCCCCTGACCGGGCTCCCCGCGGGCACGGCCCTGCGGGTCGAGACGGAGGAGGGTGCCGAGCTCGCTCCGCAGCCGGTGGCGGAGCCCGGGCAGACCTGGCGGGAACTCCCCTACGGCGTCCACCAGTTGGATGCCCGGGCCCCCGACGGGCGCTGCGCCCGCTCCACCCTGGTCGTCGCGCCCGGCCGGGCGCCGCAGCCGGAAGGCCGCTCGTACGGCTTTCTCGTACAGCTCTACTCCCTGCTCTCCGCCCGCTCCTGGGGCATGGGCGACCTCGGGGACCTGGCCGAGCTCGCGACCTGGTCCGGACGGTCGCTCGGGGCCGGTTTCGTCCAGGTCAATCCGCTGCACGCGGCCGTCCCCGGCGCACCCACCGACCCCTCTCCCTACCGGCCCTCCTCGCGGCGCTTCCCCGACCCCGTCCATCTGCGGATCGAGGACATTCCCGAGTACGCGTACGTCGGCGCCCGCGACCGGCAGCGACTGGACGAGCTGTGCGACAAGGGGGCCGGGCTGCGCGAATCGGTGCTGCAGAAGGGTGCGTTGATCGACCGCGACGCCGTCTGGGCGCTCAAGCGCGAGGCCCTGGAGATCGTGCACCGCGTGCCGCTCGGGCCCGGCCGCCGCGCCGACTACTGCGACTTCCTGGCCGGGCAGGGCCGTGCCCTGGAGGACCACGCCACCTGGTGCGCCCTCGCCGAGGTGCACGGCCCCGAGTGGCACGGCTGGCCCGCCGCCCTGCGGGACCCGCACTCGCCGGAGACGGTCCGGGCGCGGTACGAACTGATGGACCGCGTCGACTTCCACAGCAGGCTCGCCTGGCTGACCGACCGGCAGCTGGCCGCCGCGGGGCGGGCGGCGCGCGAGGCGGGCATGGGCGTCGGCATCGTCCATGACCTGGCCGTCGGCGTGCATCCCGGCGGCGCGGACGCCTGGGCGCAGCAGGACGCCTTCGCGGCGGGCATGTCGGTCGGCGCGCCCCCGGACGCCTTCAACGCCCGTGGCCAGGACTGGGGTCTGCCCCCGTGGCGGCCCGATGTTCTGGCCGGGTCCGGTTACGCCCCGTACCGCGGACTGCTGCGCGGCCTGCTCCGTAACGCGGGCGCACTGCGCATCGACCATGTCATGGGCCTGTTCCGCCTCTGGTGGGTCCCGGAGGGCAGCCCGCCCACCGACGGCACATATGTCCGCTACGACGCAGAGGCGATGCTTGCGCTTCTCGTCCTGGAGGCCCACCGCGCGGGCGCCGCCGTCATCGGGGAGGACCTCGGCACGGTCGAACCGGGCGTGCGCGAGGCCCTCACCCGCCGCGGGGTGCTGGGCACCTCGGTGCTCTGGTTCGAGCGCGACTGGGCGGGCACGGGCCGACCGCTGCCGCCCGAGCGGTGGCGCGTGGACTGCGTGGCCACGGCGACCACCCACGATCTGCCGTCCACGGCCGCCCGGCTGACCGGCGGGCATGTGGCGCTGCACCACCGCCTCGGCCTGCTCAGCCGCCCGCTGGACCAGGAGCGCACACAGGACGCGGCGGACGTCGCCGAATGGCTGGACCTGCTCGGCGGTCTCGGCCTGCTGCCCGAGGGCAGGGGCGACGAGGAGGGGGAGATCCGCGCGGCGTACCGCTTTCTGCTGCGTACGCCGGCCCGCATGGTCGGCGTCTGGCTGCCCGACGCGGTGGGCGACCGGCGTCCCCAGAACCTCCCGGGCACCTGGGACCAGTACCCGAACTGGCGGCTGCCGGTCGCGGACTCCGACGGGCGCCCCGTCAGCCTGGAGGAGCTGGCGGCCTCGCCCCGGCTGCACGCGCTGATGGAGATCTTCGGCCCGGATTCCGGAGCTCGCCCCGAACCCCGGCCCGAAGCCCGCTCCGAACCTCGTACGGCACCCCCGGACGCGCGGTCGTGACAGCCGTTCGCTACGTTGGCACCGTGGACAAGAAGAACGCTTTGCGCGCCGGCGCCGTCGCGGCCGGTACGACGCTGATGATGCTGCTCCTGTCGTCGCCCGCGCTCGCCCTGACCCCCGACGACGGCGACGACCCGGGCCAGGGCCTGAGTGTGGCCGAGACGCTGGGCCTTTTCGTGGCGGCGCCGCTGGGGCTCTTTGTGCTGATCGCGGGCCTGGTAATGGTTCTCGACAAGTCCAAGAAGCAGGTCTGACCGGCCTCTCGGCCTCAGCTGGTTTTCCCGGGCGCTCCGGGGTGTGAACGCACCCCCGGGGCGCCCTTGTCATGCCCCGACGTCATGTCCCGACGCCCGAGTGCGTCGCAGGTCCGGCCCGGGCAGCCCTGCCTGATCTTTCAGCTCTCCTTCAAGTAATCGTCGAAAAGATTCGATGGACCTAAGCGTTTCCTCGCTGCGACGGTAGATCGCACCAGCGAGAGAGCCCCGGGTCGGGGGAGAGGGCAAGGGGTACCGATGGCAGTCCTGGACCGCGTCCGCAGCAGTGAGGCGACCACGGCGAGGCGGGGCCGGCAGGGCTCAGGCGTCGGCCCCGGCCACCGCTCCGGGGCCGGGCTACTGCTCGCCGCCGTGGCGACGGTCGTCTGGTCGGGGAGCTTCGTCGCCTCTCGTGCCCTCCACGATTCTGTCCCGCCCGTGCAGGCCGCGTTCTGGCGCTGGATCATCGCGATCATCGCCGTCGCGCCCTTCGCGCTACGGGAGGCCTGGCGTCAGCGAGGGCTGATCCGGCGCCACTTGGGATTCATCACGCTCGCCTCGCTGCTCGGCGTCACCGTCTACAACACCCTCGTCAACCAGGCCGGTCTGACCACCCCGGCCGGCAACATGGGCATGATCATGGCTGCGTCGCCCGTCCTGATGGCCGTCGGCGAACGCGTCGGCGGGCAGCGGCTCGGGGCGCGGCGCGTGGTGGGAATGGCCATCGCCTGCACGGGAGTTCTGCTGCTCGTCGGCAAGGGGTCCCTCGCGATGGACTTCACCGCCGGTGACCTGTGGATGTTCGCGGCCACGCTCAGTTTCGCCTCGTACAGCGCACTGCTGCGGCGACGGCCCGCCGAGATCGGCGGACTCGCCTTCCTCCTCATGACGTTCGTCCTCGGCGCGCTGATGCTGGCACCGGTGTTCGCCATCAGTCTGGCCGTCCAGGGCGGCTTCGCGCCGACGGCCGGGACGGTCGGGCCGCTGGTCTACGTCGGCGTCTTCTCCTCCGCGATCGCCTTCTTCGCCTGGAACAAGGCGATCGCGGTGATCGGCGCAGCGCGGGCCGGAGTCGTGTACTACCTGCAGCCGGTGTGCGTGGCGGTGCTCTCCTTCGCCCTGCTGGGCGAGTCGACCGGGCCGACGCAGATCCTGTGCATGGCGCTGATCCTCGGCGGGGTGATGCTGGGGTCGGGGGGCCGGGTCAAGTGAGGCTCCAGGAAAGGGTCTTGCGTAACCACTACAGGTGGAGCACTATGAACGTCGTGGTCGGAGTCCCGGCCGCCAGAACCAGTGAATGAGGATCAGCTTGCGAAAGCTCGTGTACTACATCGCCGTGTCCATCGACGGCTTCATCGCCGCGCCCGACGGGGACGGCGACGTCTACCCCATCAGCGAGGAGTTCACGGCGTACGCCTCGGCGGAGTACCCCGAGACGCTTCCCACCCATGTCCGTCCGATGCTCGGCATCGAGAACGCGGCGAATGTGCACTTCGACACCGTCGTCATGGGGCGCAACACCTACGAGCCCGCGCTCCGGATCGATGTCACCAGTCCGTACGCGCATATGCGCCAGTACGTCGTCTCCCGCAGCCTCAAGGAGTCACCCGACCCGGCGGTGGAGATCGTGTCCGGCGACATGGTCGCCAAGATCCGCGAGCTCAAGGCGGAGGACGGCGATCTCGGGATCTACCTCTGCGGCGGGGCCGATCTCGCCGGGCAGTTGCGCGACGAGATCGACGAGCTGCATGTGAAGACCTACCCGGTGGTGCTGGGCGCGGGAGTCCCCATGTTCTCGGAGAAGTACGGCGCGATGAACCTCGAGCTGATGAGCAACCGGGTCTTCGACAACGGGCTGATCTTCACGACGTACGCGCGGAAGCGGTAACGCCGGGCCCGGGCCGGGCGGATAGCGTGCGGCCATGACCGAGTGGGACATCAAGAAGCTCCAGATCCTGCGCACGCTGAGCGAGCGGGGGACCGTGACGGCCACGGCGGAGGCGCTGCTGATGACCCCCTCGGCCGTGTCGCAGCAGCTCTCGAATCTCGCAAAGCAACTCGGCGTACCCCTGCTTGAGGCGCAGGGGCGGCGGGTGCGGCTCACCGACGCGGCGCATCTGGTGCTGCGGCACGCGGAGGCCGTCTTCGCCCAACTGGAGCGGGCGGACGCGGAGTTGACCGGCTACCTGCAGGGCGAGGCGGGGGAGGTGCGGGTAGGCGCCTTCTCGACGGCCGTGCCCGCGCTGGTCGTGCCCGCGGTACGGGAGCTGAGGCAGGAGTATCCCTTGCTTGAGGTCCGGGTGCGGGAGGCGGAGGCGGCGGAGGCGTACGAACTGCTGCTGTCCGGGGACGTGGACGTCGCGCTGTCCCTGGCCGCGCACGCGCCGACGGCCCGCGACCCGAAGTTCAGCCGCTTCCCGCTCCTGGCGGACCCACTGGACGTGGCCCTTCCGGCCGGGCACCCGCTGGCGTCCGCCGCCGGACTGCGGCTCGCGGACCTGTCCGGCGAACCGTGGATCTTCGGAGGCAGCGGACCGTGGTCGGAGATCACACTCGCGGCCTGCGAGGCGGCGGGCTTCGTGCCGGAACAGGCCCACTCTGCGGCCGGTTGGACGGCGATCCTGGCGATGGTGGAAGCGGGGATGGGCGTCGCGCTGATCCCCCGCATGGCGGCCGAACGGGGCGATCGTGCGGGCGTCGTGATGCGTGTCCTGAGCGCGGACCAGCCGCGGCGGCATGTGGTGGCGGCGGTGCGCAGGGGGGCGGAGGAAGGGCGGGCGGTCGGGCGGGTGGTGGGGGCGCTGAGGGGGGCTGCGGCGGCGAGGCGGTGAGGGGCGGTGGTGCGCCTGCGGCGGGCCCCACGCGGCGGAGCCGCACATCGATACAGCCCCTACCCGCCCTCCCCCTACGGCCTGGCGGCCGTGGGAGGTGCCCCCATCCCGAACTGGGGGCAGGTCCCCAGACCCCCGTATGCGACCTTCGGCCGCATGTCCTCAAACGCCGGACGGGCTGAAATGTGCGACCGAGTCGCACAAGCCCGCCGCAGGCGCACCGCCTACGCGAACGGGCGGTCGCGTCTCGTATCGTGCACCGCTCTCATCACGACGCTTCCTTCGCCACGGCGAGGGACTGCAGATACCGCATCAGCGTCATCAGTACGTCACGGCTCGACGCACGCGTACGCGCGTCGCACGCCACGATCGGCACCGAATCCGGCAGGTCGAGCGCGCCGCGCACCTCGTCGAGCGGGTAACCCGGCGCGTCCGGGAAGGAGTTGACGGCCACCACGAACGGCACCCCGCGCTCCTCCAGGCGGCCGATGACGTCGAAGCTGACCTCCAAACGGCGGGTGTCGACCAGCACCACCGCGCCCAGGGCCCCCTCGAACAGGCCGCGCCACAGGAACCAGAAGCGTTCCTGGCCTGGCGTGCCGAAGAGGTACAGCACCAGCTCCTCGTTGATGCTGATGCGGCCGAAGTCCATGGCGACCGTCGTCGAGGTCTTGCGCTCCACGCCGGCCGTGTCGTCGACGCCGACCCCGGCCTGGGTCATCGTCTCCTCGGTGGTCAGCGGCCGGATCTCGCTCACCGAGCCGACCAGGGTCGTCTTGCCGACTCCGAAGCCGCCCACGATGACCACCTTGACGGCGGCCGTGGCCGTCTCCGGCAGCACGTCCTCGCTGCGCGGCCCGACGGCCTGCTCAGAGCTTCTGAAGTCCATCGATCACTGCCTCAATCAAAGCGCGGTCGGGGAGTTGGGCGGGTTTGACGGGTGCGCGGGCGAGTACCCGGTCCTCGGCCAGCAGATCGCTGAGCAGCACGGTGACGACGCTCACCGGAAGCCTCAGATAGGCGGAGATCTCGGCCACCGACAGCGGGGCGTGGCAGAGCCGGATGATCGCGGCCTGCTCGGGCTGCATACCGGGGCGGGAACCCGACTTGGCCACGATCAGCGTGACCAGGTCGAGTGCGGTGGGTGCGGAGGAGCCGCTGCGGCCGCCCGTGATGACGTAGAGCCGCTCGGGACTGCTCTCCTCCCAGTCCCCGCCCGGGTTGCTCACGCGGTGTGCCCCTCGTGCCGCGGCGGCGTGCTCATGTGCTCCCCGATCCGCAGCACGAGGTCCCGCATCCGCTGTCCCATCAGCCCGGCGTCGACCCCTTCGTCGGCCAGCACGGCGAGAAACGCCCCCGAGCCCGCCGCCATCAGATAGAAGAAGCCGCCGGTCATCTCGATGACGACCAGGTGCATCCGGCCGTCGCTGTGCGGCAGTTCGGAGGCGACGGCGCCCGCGAGGCTCTGCAGCCCGGCGCAGGCGGCGGCCAGCCGGTCCGCGGTGTCGGTGTCCGCGCCGTACTGGGCCATGCGCAGCCCGTCGGCGGACAGAACGACCACGTTCCGGGTCTGGGGGACGCCCTCTGCCAGGTCCTTGAGCATCCAGTCCATGTTCGTCCGGGTGGAATGCTGCTGAATCATGGCTGCGTGTTTCCCTTGCTCGTCTGGGTGGTCTCACCGGCGAGGCCGCTCTGGAAGGCGCTCAGCCACATGCCGGGCTGCACCTCGGGGGAGGCCTCCGGCTCGGGCGCGGCGGATGCGGCGGATGCGGCCGTTTCGGTGACGGGAGCCTTGCGACGCCGCTGCGGCAGACCGGTCGGGGTCCGTTCGGTCACGATCGGGGCCTCTTCGTCCGCCGTCATCGGGCCGGTCACCTGCCGGGACGGCGGCTGTTCGGTGATCGTGCCGGTGGCGCGGGGGCCGGAGGACGCCCCGATGCCGTGCGCGAGACCGGTCGCCGACGACGCGGTGGTGATCAGTGCCTGCGGGACGACGAGTACGGCGCGTACACCGCCGTACGCCGACGAACGCAGCGAGACCTGGAAGCCGTACACCTGCGACAGCCGGCCGACCACGGCGAGGCCGAGGCGGGGCGTCTCGCCCAGGTCGTTGACGTCGATGCCCTGCTGGGCCTGGCGGAGCATGCGCTCGGCCCGCTTGCGGGCCTCCTCGCTCATGCTCACACCGCCGTCCTCGATCTCGATGGCGATGCCCGACTGCACGTCGACGGCGGTCAGATGGACCTTGGCCTGCGGCGGCGAGTAGCGGGTCGCGTTGTCGAGAAGCTCGGCGAGCGCATGGATCAGCGGCTCGACGGCGGTGCCGACGACCGCGACCTCGGAGACGGAGTGGAGTTCGACGCGCTGGTAGTCGATGATCCGCGACATGGCGCCGCGCATCACGCTGTAGAGCGGTACGGCCTTGCTCCACTGGCGGCCGGGCCGCGCACCGCCGAGTACGGCGATGGAGTCGGCGAGCCGGCCGATCAGCGCGGTGCCGTGGTCGATCCGCAGCAGATCGCCGAAGACCTCGGGCGACTTGCCGTGCCGGTCCTCCATCTCCCGCAGTTCCTGCGCCTGTTGGTGAACGATGGCCTGAACGCGACGGGCGATGTTCACGAACGCCCGCTGCGCGGACTCGCGCAGGTCCTCCTCGGCGACGACCGCGTCGAGCACCGAGCTCAGGACCGCCTGGTGCTCGGCCGGGGCGTCGAGCGATTCGAGCACGTCCTCGGGGAACTCGCCCGAGCGCAGCCGCTCCACGACCTGAGGCAGCAGCTCACCGGCCAGCCGTGCGGTCTCGGCCTGCTGTTGTGACAGCACCGCCTCCCGCTCGGCGAGCCGGGCGCTCAGCTCCTCGATCCGCCGGCCGCGCCGCGCCACTTCCGCGCAGGCGACGGCGACCGGCACGACTGCCGCGACACCGATCCAGACCACGGCGGTACGCGCCGGGGCGGAAACCAGGGCAGCGGCCACCGCGGCGGCCACGGCGGTCACGACGACGAGCAGGAGCCACCCGAAAGCGGCCGCGTTCCGCGGACTTCCGGTCGACGTTTCCTGTCGAACCATCAGCATCCTCAAACCATCGAACCGGAAAGATCATATGACGACGGGCGGGAGCATATCTCGTTCCAGTTACGGGAGATGACGCCGGGTCATCGATTTGGCGGGATCTTCATGTGCCCCCTGAAACGGAATGCGCCCCGGGCCGAACGGCCCGGGGCGCCTGCCTGCGCGGATGCGCGTTTACACGGTTACGCGACGGCCGCGTCGGCCGCCTGCGCCGTCAGCGCACGCTCGATTCCCGCGCGCGATTCGGAGATCAGCCGCCGCAGCGCCGCGTTCGGCTCGGTCGATTCCAGCCATGCGTCCGTCGCGTCCAGAGTGGCCCGCGAGACCTGGAGCGCGGGGTAGAGACCGACCGCGATCTGCTGCGCGATCTCATGGCTGCGCGAGTTCCACACGTCGTTGACCGCCGCGAAGTACTTCTCGGTGTACTGGGCCAGCAGCTCACGCTGATCGGTCTGGACGAAGCCCGAAATGACCGCCTCCTGCTGGGCGTTCGGCAGCTTGTCGGCCTCCACGACCGATGCCCAGGCCTCGGCCTTCGCCTCGGCCGTCGGCCGGGCCGCGCGCGCCGTCATCGCGTGGCGTTCGCCCGCCGCGGTCTTGTCCCGCTCGTACTCCGCCGCGATCTCGTCCTCGTCCAGCTGCCCGACCGCCGCGAGACGCTCCACGAAGGCCCACCGCAGCTCGGTGTCCACCGCCAGGCCCTCGATGGTCTCGGTACCGTCCAACAGCGCCTGCAGCAGATCCAGTTGCTGCGGCGTACGCGCGGTCGCGGCGAAGGCGCGCGCCCACGCCAGCTGGTGGTCGCTGCCCGGCTTAGCCGCGCGCAGATGCGCCAGCGTCGCGTCCGTCCACTGCGTGAGCCCCGCCTCGCGCCACTCGGGCGCCGCGTACAGGTCGATCGCCAGCTTCACCTGGCGGTGCAGCGACTGCACGACGCCGATGTCCGACTCCTTGCCGATGCCGGACAGGACCAGGGACAGATAGTCCCGGGTGGCCAGCTCGCCGTCGCGGGTCATGTCCCAGGCCGATGCCCAGCACAGGGCGCGCGGCAGCGACTCGGTGAAGTCGCCGAGGTGTGCGGTGACGACCCGCAGCGACTCCTCGTCGAGGCGGACCTTCGCGTACGACAGATCGTCGTCGTTGAGCAGGATCACCGCGGGACGGCGGGTGTTCTGCGGGAACGGCACATCCGTGAGCTCGCCGTCCACGTCCAGCTCGATCCGGCTCGTACGGACCAGCTTGCCGCTCTCGTCGAGGTCGTAGCAGCCGATCGCGATCCGGTGCGGGCGGAGCGTCGGCTCACCCTTGGCGCCGGCGGGCAGGGCCGGGGCCTCCTGGCGTACCGAGAAGGAGGTGACGTGCCCCTCCTCGGAGACCTCGAGCTCCGGGCGCAGGATGTTGATGCCCGCGGTTTCCAGCCACTTCTGCGACCAGGTCTTCAGATCACGGCCGGAGGTCTCCTCCAGCGCGCCCAGCAGATCGGACAGCCGGGTGTTGCCGAAGGCGTGCGCCTTGAAATAGGCCTGCACGCCGCGGAAGAACTCGTCCTGGCCGACGTACGCGACGAGCTGCTTGAGCACCGAGGCACCCTTGGCGTACGTGATGCCGTCGAAGTTGACGAGCACGTCGTCGAGGTCGCGGATTTCGGCCATGATCGGGTGGGTGGACGGCAGCTGGTCCTGCCGGTACGCCCAGGTCTTCATGGAGTTGGCGAAGGTGGTCCAGGACTGCGGCCACCTCGACTCCGGGTGGGCGGCCTGGCAGGCGATCGAGGTGTAGGTGGCGAACGACTCGTTCAGCCACAGGTCGTTCCACCACTCCATGGTGACCAGGTCGCCGAACCACATGTGCGCCAGCTCGTGCAGGATCGTCTCCGCGCGCACCTCGTACGCCGCGTCCGTCACCTTGGAGCGGAAAACGTACTGGTCGCGGATGGTCACCGCGCCCGCGTTCTCCATCGCGCCCGCGTTGAACTCCGGCACGAAGAGCTGGTCGTACTTCGCGAAGGGATAGTCGTAGTCGAACTTCTCCTGGAACCACTCGAAGCCCTGACGGGTGACCTCGAAGATCGCGTCGGAGTCCAGGAACTCGGCGAGCGAGGGGCGGCAGTAGACACCGAGCGGGACGGACTGGCCGTCCTTCTCGTAGCTGCTGTGCACCGAGTGGTACGGGCCGACGATCAGCGCCGTGATGTAGCTGGAGATACGGGGCGTCGGCTCGAAGTGCCAGACATTGTCCTTGGGCTCCGGCGTGGCCGAGTTCGAGACGACCGTCCAGCCTTCGGGGGCCTTCACGGTGAACTGGAACGTCGCCTTCAGGTCCGGCTGCTCGAAGGAGGCGAAGACACGGCGGGCGTCCGGCACCTCGAACTGCGTGTAGAGGTAGGCCTGCTGGTCCACCTGGTCGACAAAGCGGTGCAGGCCCTCGCCGGTGTTGGTGTACGCGCAGTCCGCGACGACCTTCAGCTCGTTCGGGCCCGCGTGCAGCTGCGCCAGCGCGATACGGGAGTCCTGGAAGACCGCGGCGACGTCCAGCGGCTCGCCGTTGAGCACTACCTCGTGCACGGCGGGAGCCACCAGATCGATGAAGGTCTCCGCGCCCTCCTCTGCGGAGTCGAAGCGCACCGTGGTCACGGACCGGTAGGTCCCGCCCTCCTGCGCGCCGCTCAGATCGAGGTCGATCTCGTACGAGTCGACGGTCAGCAGGCTCGCCCGCTGCTGCGCCTCTTCGCGGGTCAGATTCGTGCCAGGCACGCTGTCATCTCCTCGGTTTCGTTACGTTTGCGGCCATCTTTCCACGGGCTGCGGTGGGACTGCCCGCGGTTAATTCCCTGTCCGTTTCCCGCCGGAACGAGGAGCCCGGAAGCGTCACGCTGAACCTATGACCAACACACTCTTCACCGCGCGGCCCATCGAGGCCGCCGCCCTCAAGCAGCTTCGCGACACCGACGACGCGGGGCGTGTGTGCGCCCCGTACACGGACACCGAGGGAGGCGCCCCGCTGCGCTGCTGTCTGCGCCCCAGCGCTGTCGGCGAACGCATCGCCCTCGTGTCGTACGCACCGCTGCGCCGCTGGGCTGCGGAGACGGGGGCGAAGCCCGGCGCGTACGACGAGCAGAGCCCCGTCTTCATCCACGCCGAGGAATGCGCGGGCCCGGGCGACGGGGGCGGCTACCCGTTCGCCCGGCCGGGGGCACTGCGAACGCTGCGGCGGTATGACGCGGAGGGGCACATAGCGGGAGGCCGCCTGCTGGAGATCCCGGAGGCGGCGACGGAGGCGTTCGACGAGGCGCTGCGGGGGGCGTTCGAGGAGCCGGGGGTGGTGCTGGTCCACGTCAGGGCGGTGGAGTACGGCTGCTTCCAGTTCGAGGTTCGGCGGCGGTAGGAATCCGGGGGCTCCGCCCCCGGACCCCCGCTCCTCAAACTCCCCCAGACTTCGTCCGGGGGGACCCCCAAGGGGCTGAATTTCAGCCCGTCCGGCGTTTGAGGACACGCGCGAAGCGCGTACGGGGTTCGGGGCGGAGCCCCCCCACGCGGCTGAGCCGCAAAATGTCACAGCGGGAAGGGGCGGGTAGGGGAACAGGCCCGCCCAGGCGGACTACCCGCGGAGCTCGTCCGCGACCAGTTCCGCGATCTGGACCGCGTTCAGCGCCGCCCCCTTGCGCAGGTTGTCGTTCGACAGGAACAGCGCAAGACCGTTCTCGACCGTCTCGTCCACTCGGATGCGGCCCACGTACGACGCGTCCTTGCCCGCCGCCTGCAGTGGCGTCGGGATCTCCGAGAGCTCGACCCCGGGCGCATCCTTGAGCAGCTCGTACGCCCGCTCCACCGAGACCGGACGCTCGAAGCGCGCGTTGACCTGCAGCGAGTGACCCGAGAACACCGGCACCCGGACACACGTGCCGGAGACCTTGAGCTCCGGGATCTCCAGGATCTTGCGGGACTCGTTGCGGAGCTTCTGCTCCTCGTCCGTCTCGAAGGAGCCGTCGTCGACGATGCTGCCCGCCAGCGGCAGGACGTTGAAAGCGATGGGGCGCTTGTAGACGCCGGGCTCGGGGAACTCGACGGCTTCGCCGTCGAACGTGAGCTGGTCGGCGACCTCGGACACCGCGCAGGCCTGGGTGCGCAGCTCGGCGACACCGGCCAGACCGGAGCCCGACACCGCCTGGTAGGTGGTGGCGACCATCGCGGTGAGGCCGGCCTCCGCGTGCAGCGGGCGCAGTACCGGCATCGCGGCCATCGTCGTGCAGTTCGGGTTGGCGATGATGCCCTTGGGCCGGTCCTTGATCGCGTGCGGGTTGACCTCGGAGACGACCAGCGGCACCTCGGGGTCGCGGCGCCAGGCCGAGGAGTTGTCGATCACGACGGCGCCCTGTGCGGCGACCTTCTCGGCGAGCGCCCTGGAGGTCGCGCCACCGGCCGAGAAGAGCACGATGTCCAGGCCGGAGTAGTCGGCGCTGGACGCGTCCTCGATGGTGATCTCCTGGTCCTGCCACGTGAGGGTGGTGCCCGCGGACCGCGCGGAGGCGAAGAGGCGGAGCTCGTCGACCGGGAACTTCCGCTCGGCGAGGATCTTGCGCATGACTCCGCCGACCTGACCGGTGGCTCCGACGATTCCGACCCTCACGGTGACTCCTTCTGTCTGTGCGTCCATCTGTGCGTGTGACGCGGGCAGCCTGCCCATCATGCGTATGACCCGGGTCTGCTTGTCCAATCCATTGTCCGGCATGTGAAAACCGGCATACGAAAGGGGGCGGGCGTCCGGTACGGACACCCGCCCCCGATCACTGACTGCCTTACGGAGTGACCTTCTCGATCACGACGCTACCGGCGCCCGCGACGGTGCCGCGGCCGTTCAGCAGCTGTACCTCGCCGAAGAACTGACGTCCCTCGGGAGCCGCGCCACCCACCAGAATCTCGGCGCTGACCTGCGCCGACGCTCCGTTGGCGAGCTTGACCGGCTTCGCCGAGTCGACCTTGACCGAGCCGAGGGAAGCCGCGAAGTACACATCGCGGTAGTTGTACTCGGTGGTCCCGGCCGGGACGGCGTAACCGTCGACGACGATGGTGTAGGTGCCGGCGGCCGGCTTGAGCAGGCTCACCGCCTCCTCCGAGTCGCCGTCCGCGGACTGGCCGACCTGCACACCGTTCAGCCGGACCGTCAGGTCCAGGTCGGCGCCGGTGTCGGAGACCCCGCCGATGGCGACGTCGAGACGCTCGACGCCCTCACCGATGGTGACCGTCGACTCCTGCGACTCACCGTTCTTGATGGACGGGCGGGCGACCTTCGCCGAGCCCAGCGAACCGCCCGCGAGCTTGCCGTCGATCGCGGCGAAGCCGTTGGTGACCTTCCATTCGACGGCGGCCGGCGTGCCGACCTTCGCCTCGGGGAGCGTCTTGACGGCCGGGTCGAAGGAGGCGCCCAGCAGGCTCACGTCCAGCTTGTACGGGTTGTCGAGCAGCGGAGACGTACGCCGCGACTCGACCTCGATCTCCCAGACGCCCGGCGTCGGCTCGGCGTACGAGCGCAAGTCCGGACGGCAGGTGTTCGCCGGATTGTTGTAGTTCGGGTAGCAGAAGATCGTCGAGCTGTCCTCGACACCCACGCCGTACGGGTGGATGCCGATGAACCGGGTCTGGCTGTTGGCGGCCAGACCGCCGAGGGCGACCTCGAGGTTCTTGGCGCCCTCGGGCACCGTGATGAAGTACGACTTGTGGCTGTTGCGCTGCACCGAGCCGGACGCCGAGAAGGTGTACGCGGGCTTCGCGAGCTCCTTGGAGACGACTACGGTCGCCATGATCTGCTTGTCCACGCCCTCGGTACGCGGGTCGTCCGCCTCCAGGATCGCGCTGTGCAGGCCGGCCGTCCGGGGCCTGGCCTCGACCTTGACGGTGACCGGGGTGTTCAGCGGCAGCGTGACCGCGCCGCTGCCGGGCAGGTCGAAGGTGCCGTCGTTGTACTTCCAGTCCAGCTCGTGCCGCACGGGGCGGTCCGGTCCTGTCGTCCGCGTGATGACGACGTCGTAGGACTTCTTCTGCCCGGTCTTCAGACCGCCCTCGCGGTCGTAGAGGCCGGTGCCGAAGCCGGGGGTCTTCAGCGCGAAGTCGATCGCGGTGTCGACCGGGGCCTTGACGCTGTAGTCGTGGGCGGTGGCACCGTCCTCGATGGCGTCCCAGGCGTCCACGATGTTGATCAGGCCGGAGCCCTGCTCGTGCGCCTGCACTCCGGGGATGCGGTGCGCGGTGCTGGTCAGCGCCGTGCGCAGCTTCGCCGGGGTCAGCTCGATGTGACGCTGCTTGGCGGCCGAGAGCAGCAGTGCGCTCGCGCCGGCGGCCTGCGGCGAGGACATCGAGGTGCCCTGCAGCATGGAGTAGCCGGCCGGGAGCTCGTAGCCCGCCTCCTTGACCGGGCCGCCGGGCAGCCAGGTCTGGGTGGTGTTGATGGAGGCACCGGGCGCGGTGATGATCGGGGCGAAGCCGCCGTCCTCACGCGGTCCACGGGAGGAGAAGGGGAGCATGGCGTACTTCTTGGTCACCGCGGAGCCGTAGTTGGCTGCCCAGGTCTCCTTGGAGATGGCGGCGCCGACGGAGATGACCTTGTCGGCGAGGCCGGGGTCGCCGATGGTGTTGGTGCCCGGACCCTCGTTGCCGGCCGAGATGACCAGCTGGACGCCGTAGGTGTCGATGAGGCGGGTGTAGAGCTCGGCGCGGGCGTTGTTGCCGTCGTTCAGCGCGGGCAGACCGCCGATGGACATGTTGACGATGTCCACGCCGCGGTTGATGACCAGGTCGGCCATGCCCTCGGTGAGCGCGACGTTGGTGCAGCCGCCGCTCCAGGTGCAGGCGCGCGAGGAGACCAGCTTGGCGCCGGGGGCGGCGCCGTTCATCCGGCCGCCGAAGAGGCTGTTGGCGGCGGTGATGCCGGCGACGTGCGTGCCGTGCTCGGACTCGATGACGCCGATGTTGACGTAGTCGGCCTTGGCGCCCGCGGCGTTGTAGACGACGTCCTTGCGGACCTCGATGACGAACGGAATGCGCTCGACGACCTCGGTGGCCGGGTTGTCGGTGCCGAAGTAGCCGATCTGGAAGCCGTTCTTGTACGGCTTCATCACGGTGTCGTTGGCGAAGTTGCCGTCGTTGTCGAGGTCGACCCGGGCGGTGCGGGTGCCCGCGTCGTACAGCACGCCCCAGACGTCGGTGGTGTCGCCGTCCCGGTTGAGGTCACCGGCCATGTCGCCGCCCTTGGTGGCGGCCTCGGCGAAGAGGTCGAACTTGTACGCGCCCGCCGGGGCGGAGTACGTAAGGCCGTTGACGGTGAACGTCGGGCCGCTGACATCGAGCGACATCTGGCGCCAGGTGGCGTCGCCGTCCGCCACCGGGTCGGTCGCCGTGACCCAGTCGACGATCTTGCGCTCGCCGGTGGTGGTCTTCTGCAGCGCCGGGTGGCCGAGGTCGACGCCGGAGTCGAGGATGCCGATGGTCACACCGCGGCCGTCGGCCTTGGGGTGCTCCTTGACGAAGTCGACAGCGCCGGTCTCGAAGGACGGGTTGTACGGGTTCTTCGCCGGGGTGCCCTTGCCGGGCGCCGGGTACGGCGTCGTCTGCGCGGCCGCGGTACCCGCGGTCTTGGCGGAGTCGGCTGCCGGGGTCGGGTCGTCCAGCTTGACCTCGTGCTTGAGGTCGATGCCGTGGACGCTGGAGAGCTTGGCGGCCGCCTTGAGCGCGGCCTCCGCCCTGCCGGTGGGGAGGGTGGCCCGCACATAGCCGAGCTGGTCGTACGTCTTGCCGACCACGGCACCCTCGACCGCGTCGAGCTGCCCGGCGACCTGCTCGGTCGCGCCGGGCGCGGTGGCGACCATGACGGTCACGCTCTTCTCACCCTTGGCCTCGGCCTGGGCGAGGAGTTCCTCGTCGGCCGAGCCGAGCTTGTCGGACGAGGCCGCCTTGACGCCGGCGGAAGTGCCCGGGTCGTCGGCGGGCGCGGCCGAGAAAGCGGGTACGGCGCCTGCTGCTACCAGTGCGGCCACGATCGATGCGGCGGCCGCGATGCGGGCCGCGCGTCTGTGACCTGGTACGGAGCGCCCGGAAAGAGGGCTCTGGGATTGGGGGGTCATCAGCATCCCTGCTTGTGAAAGGTAAGGGTCCGGAATTCGGTGCCGGATGACCGCTCAGCCTTGCGTAAGTGACAGGGGTTTGTGGAGAGTTGTCAGAGGCATGATGTGGTCATGGCGGAAACCCGCCACTGCGGACGGTACGCCATGAGGGGCAAAGGGGAGATTCAGTCCCCGCGTCCGAGCGCGTGGTGTCGCGAGGCCTTCGCCCGGTTGCCGCACACGGCCATGGAGCACCGGCGCCGCCGGGACCCGACTCCACTGAAATGGGGATCTTGGGCGTACGTCTACCCTCACCGCATGAACAAGCAGTTGCGGAACAGGGAGTTGAGGGTTGCGGCATACGCCGTGTGCGTACGGGAGGAACAGATCCTGCTCGCCCGCTGGGTGGCCCGCGACGGCGCCAAGAAGTGGACGCTGCCCGGAGGCGGCATGGACCACGGGGAGGACCCGCTCGACACCGTCGTCCGCGAGGTCGAAGAAGAGACGGGCTACGCGTCGGAGATGACCGCACTGCTCGGCCTGGACACCATCCGCCGCCAGTACCCCCGCAGACTCGGTGCGTTCGCCGACTTCCAGGGGCTGCGCATCGTGTACGAGGGGAGGGTCACCGGCGGCGAGCTGCGCCATGAGACGGACGGGTCGACGGACCTTGCAGCCTGGCATCCGCTCGCCTCGGTGACCGGTCTGGAGCGGGTCGAACTGGTCGACATCGGCCTGGAACTGTGGCGCTCCAGGCCCCCGGTGGGCCGCGTCGTCCGCAATGGCCGATAGCCGCTCAACCCTGGCACTCCGGGCAACGCCGTACGCGCCGTCCGAGTCCTGTCCTTCGACCGCAGTCGGAGACAGGAGACCGGGATGGCAGGACGTTCAGTACGCACGGTTCGGACGGCGTTGACAGGAGCGGTGGCGGTGGCAACCCTGGCCACCGGCGCGCTGGTGAGCCCCGCAGCCGCGGACAGCGGAACGGCAGGGAGCGGCAACCACCGCGCCACGCAGCGGGCGATCGAGGCCGCCGTCCGCGACGGGGTGCCCGGAGTCCTCGCCCAGGCGCGCGACCGCGACGGCACATGGAACGGCACGGCCGGCGTCGCGAACCTGAGGACCGGGCGCGAACGCCTGCCGCAGGACCGCTACCGCGTCGGGTCCATCACCAAGACCTTCGTCGCCACCGTCGTGCTCCAGCTGGAGGCGGAAGGCAGACTGAGCCTGGACGACACGGTGGACCACTGGCTGCCCGGCGTGGTGCGCGGCAACGGCCACGACGGTCGCCGGATCACCCTGAGGCAGCTCCTCAACCACACCAGCGGGATCTACAACTACACCGACGACCAGGGCTTCCTGGAGAAGGTCTTCGGTGACGGCTTCTTCCAGCACCGCTACGACACCTGGACCCCGCGTCGGCTGGTCGGCCTCGCGATGGGGCACAAGCCCTATTTCGCGCCCGGCGCGAGCTGGCACTACTCCAACACCAACTTCATCCTCGCCGGGATGGTCGTCGAGAAGGCGACGGGACGTGCGTACGGCGCCGAGATCGAGCGCCGGATCCTGCGCCCGCTCTCGCTGCGCGCCACCTCCCTCCCGGGAACCGACGCCCGGATGCCGCGCCCCAGCGGCCGGGCCTACTCGAAACTGTCCGAGGACCCCAAGGCGAAGATCCACGATGTGACCGAACTGAACCCGTCGGCCGCGGGTTCGGCCGGCGAGATGGTCTCCGACTCCGCCGATCTGCAGCGCTTCTACCGGGCGCTGCTGAAGGGCGATTTGCTGCCGCGCAAGCAGCTGCGGGAGATGACCGCCACCGTCGCGATGGACCCGAAGGATCAGGACAAGCGCTACGGCCTCGGCCTGATGCAGATCAAGACGAGCTGCGGCAAGGACGTCTGGGGCCACGGAGGCGGGATCCACGGGTCGTCGTCCGAGGCGCTCACCACGCGGGACGGGAGCCATTCGCTGGCGATGAACTTCAACGGCGACTGGTCGGGGGACAGCTGGGCTGTCGTGGAGGCGGAGTTCTGCGGCTGACCTAGGGGGTGTCCGACGGATCAGGCTGGGCTCGCCCGCCGCGCACCCCCTAGCGCGGGAGCACCACGACATAGGCGGCCGGGTCGC
The DNA here is from genome assembly GCF_026339995.1 of Streptomyces sp. NBC_01481. GTDB lineage: Bacteria > Actinomycetota > Actinomycetes > Streptomycetales > Streptomycetaceae > Streptomyces. The sequence continues at coordinate 716,443 of NZ_JAPEPT010000001.1, forward strand.
GGTCCGCCGCCGCCATCAGGGCGGTGCGGACCACGGTCGCCTGTTGCTCCGGCGCATCCCGCAGCTTGCGCGGCGTGATGTACACGACGGTGATGCCGAGCCGCTCCAGATGCTCGCGCTTACGGGCGTACTCCGACCAGAGCGCGTCCTCGTCGTGGCGGGGCGCACGGGTGTCCAGCTCGACGGCGACGGCCTGTTCGGGCCAGTAGGCGTCGAGGCCGCCGAGGTGCGGGCCGCCGGGGAGGCGCAGGTCCACGTTCCACACGGGGACGGGCAGGCCGTGCTCGCGTACCAGGTCGTACAGCCGGTCCTCGGCCAGCGCCCGGCCCTCGGCGAGCAGCCAGTCGACGGCGTCGACGACATGGGGGCGGTTGAGCAGCCGCGCCCGGTTCAGCTCCTTGACGACCGCGGCGGGTTCGCAGTGCCCGCCGCGGACGGCCTCGGTGAGCAGCTGCCGTACGACATGGGCATCCGTGAGCTCCGCCACGGCGTCAGCGAGGGCACGCGGCACGGGCGCGACGGGCACGCCGGTGATCTCCTGCGGTCCCGGCAGCTCGTGCGAGCGCACGAGCCTGGCGCAACCGGTCGACCGCAGCCGCCGGGTGCGGGGCACGAGGACGTCGATCCGTTCGAGGGAGAGGAGCGGCGGGGCGGAGGAGAACTGATGCAGGGCAAGGGCGGCGAGCCCGGTGACCATGGCCTCCCCGTAGCGGGGCGCGGCGCTCCGGGGCTCGCCCTGCGCGGGAATCACCGGGCGCCCGGCGTACAGGAGCGCGCCGTGCAGCCGCTCCTCGCTCGTCGGCGGGCCGGGGTGCAGCAGAAACACCCCGGGCAGCAGCAACTGCCAGGGTCCACCGGGCCGGCACTGCGCGGTGGTCCGCGCGGCGGACACTCCGTGCGCCCGCAGCTGCACGGCGGAGAGGACGCGGCGCTGGACGTCGGAGAGGTGGGAGAGGGGGAGGGGGGAGAGCGGGGTGTTGTGGTTCATGCGACGGGGATGCCCGCGGGGGGTCGGGGAGCTAACCGCTGTTACAGGCTCGTCGACATTTCGGGACAACCTCGTCCTAAAGTACGGGCGTTCGACTGCCGATCAGACGCAGCGGCACATTCAGCCCCTCCGGCGTTTGAGGAGCGGGGTCCGGGGCGGAGCCCCGGTTACGGGAAGGGGCGGGGTGGGGTGAAGCCCGCCGCAGGCGCACCCCACCCGACGTCAGCCCGACGCCCCCGCATCGCACGCCTGCGCCCGCAGCCCCCTCGCCAGGTCGTCCCGCGACTCCCGCACCAGCCGCCTCAGCGCCGGCGCCGCCCCCTCGTGCGCCGCAAGCCACGCGTCCGTCGCCGCCAGCGTCGCCTCGCTGTCCTGCAGGCCCGGGAACAGGCCCTTCACCACGTCCATGCCGATCTGGATCGACCGCTCCTCCCACACGCGCTCGATCGCCTCGAAGTACTTCGGCACGTACGGCGACAGCAGCTCCCGCTGCCCCGCCTGCGCGAAGCCGGAAATCGTCGCCTCCACCAGTGCGTTGGACAGCGAGTCGGACTCGACGACCTGCGCCCACGCCTGGTCCTTGACCGCCGCCGACGGGCGCGCCGCCAGGCAGCGGACCTGGTGGCGCTTGCCCGAGGCGGTGTCGTCGCGGGCGAGTTCCGCCGCGATGAAGGTCTCGTCCGCCACCCCGTGCGAGGCCAGCGGCTCCACGAAAGCCCACCGCAGTTCCTGGTCAACGTCCAGGCCGTCGATCTTCGCCGAACCCTCCAACAGGCCCCGCAGCAGCTGCAGATCCGCCGCCGACGTCGCGGTAGTGGCGAAGAACCGCGCCCACGTCAGCTGGTGCTGGCTGCCCGGCTCGGACTGCCGCAGCTCCCGCAGCGCGCCCTCCGCGAGCAGCCGTGCGCCCTGCTCGCGCCAGCCGGGCGCCGCGTAGTGGTGCAGCGCCGAGCGGACCCACATGTGCAGCATCTGCAGCACGCCGATGTCCGACTCGCGTCCCGCGAACCGCAGCACCAGGTCGATGAAGTCCCGCGTGGGCATCAGCGCGTCCCGCGTCAGATTCCACAGCGCCGACCAGCACAGCGCCCGCGCCAGCGGGTCCGTGATGTCGCCCAGGTGGCTGCGCAGCGTCGCCAGGGAGCCCTCGTCGAAGCGGATCTTGCAGTACGTCAGGTCCTCGTCGTTGACCAGGATCAGTTCGGGCCGCTCGGCGCCAGCGAGCGCGTCCACGACCGTCCGGGGCCCGGTGACGTCCACCTCGGCGCGGGCGTAGCGCACCAGCGCACCCGCCTCGCCGCGGTAGAGACCGACCGCCGCCCGGTGCGGCCTCAGCTCGTCGCCGTCCTGCGCAACCGCGAGCTCGGTGATCCGGTCGCCCGCGTCGTACGTCACCACAGGGGTCAGCGAGTTGACGCCCGCCGTCTCCAGCCAGGACCGCGACCATGTCGCCATGTCCCGCCCGGACGTCTCTTCGAGCACCGCCAGCAGGTCGGCGAGGCGCGTGTTCCCGTACGCGTGCCGCTTGAAGTAGCGTCGCGCGCCCTCCAGGAAAGCGTCCTGGCCGACGTACGCGACGAGCTGCTTCAGTACGGACGCGCCCTTCGCGTACGTGATCCCGTCGAAGTTCAGCTTGGCGTCCTCCAGGTCACGGATGTCGGCCGTGATCGGATGGGTCGACGGCAGCTGGTCCGCCCGGTACGCCCACGACTTGCGGTTGTTGGCGAAGGTGATCCAGCCGTTGGTGAAGCGGGTCGCCCCCACCATCGAGAAGCTGCCCATGAAGTCCGCGAAGGACTCCTTCAGCCACAGGTCGTCCCACCACACCATGGTGACCAGATCGCCGAACCACATGTGCGCCATCTCATGCAGGATGACGTTCGCCCGGCGCTCGTACGACGCCTGCGTCACCTTCCCCCGGAAGATGAACTCCTCGCGGAAGGTCACACAGCCCGGGTTCTCCATCGCCCCGATGTTGTACTCCGGCACGAACGCCTGGTCGTACTTCCCGAAGGGGTACGGATAGTCGAAGTGGTCGTGGAAGAAGTCCAGCCCCTGCCGCGTCACCAGGAAGATGTCGTCGGCGTCGAAGTGCCTGGCGAGTCCCTTGCGGCACATCGCGCCGAGCGGGATCTCCAGCGTCGTCCCGTCGTCGAAGGTGCGCGTGTAGACGTCGGTCTCGTAGTGGTACGGACCGGCCACGACCGCTGTGATGTACGAGGAGATCGGCTTCGTCTCGGCGAAGCGCCACACGCCGTCCTCGTCCCGCGCGCCCTCGCCGTTGCTCCAGACGGTCCAGCCCTCCGGCGCGGTCACCTCGAAGCGGAACGGCGCCTTGAGGTCCGGCTGCTCGAAAGTGGCGAAGACACGGCGGGCGTCGGCCGGCTCGTACTGCGTGTAGAGATAGACCTCGCCGTCCTCCGGGTCGACGAAGCGGTGCAGTCCCTCGCCGGTACGGCTGTACGCGCACTGCGCGTCCACGACCAGTACGTTCTCCGCGGCCAGAGAGTCGAGCGCGATCCGCGAGCCGTCGAAGACGGCGGCCGCGTCCAGCTTCTCGCCGTTCAGCGTGACGGCCGTCACGGCGGGCGCCAGCAGATCCGCGAAGGTCGATGCGCCCGGCTCGCCGCAGCGGAAGCGGATCGTCGTCACCGAACGGAAGGTGCGTGGCCCGGAGCCCTCCGGGGTCTCCCCGACCGCGGAACGCAGATCGAGGGCAACCTCGTACCCGTCGACGGACACCAGTTCGGCCCGTCGACGGGCCTCGTCGCGGGACAGATTCTCACCGGGCACGGGCACTCCTTCGTGTCTCGTTCGGACAGGACCGATCCTCCCATGCACACCTGAGCGGGGTACGTGCGGGAATCGTCCGGTGACCATCGGCGTTGCCGATGGGAGGCGTGCGTGACGCCATGACGAGGAGAGACATGTCCGAGAACGGTCAGACTGGCAAGACCCCCGTCGACTTCTGGTTCGACCCCCTCTGCCCCTGGGCGTGGATGACCTCGCGCTGGATGCTCGAAGTGGAGAAGGTCCGCGACGTCGAGGTCCGCTGGCATGTGATGAGCCTCGCCGTCCTGAACGAGCCCAAGCTCGACGAGCTCCCCGACAAGTACCGCGAGGCCATGAAGCAGGCATGGGGCCCGGTCCGGGTCGTCATCGCCGCGCAGCAGAAGCACGGCGACGAGGTGCTCGCGGACCTCTACACCGCGCTCGGCACCCGCTTCCACAACCGCGGCGAGGGCGCGACCCGCGAGGCCATAGCCGAGGCGCTGGAGGATGTGGGCCTCCCGGCCGAGCTGATCGAGTACGCCGACTCCGACGCGTACGACACCGAGCTGCGCGCCTCCCACAAGGAGGGCATCGACAAGGTCGGCCAGGACGTCGGCACCCCTGTCATCGCGGTCCCGGGCTCGGACGGCGAGCAGCTCGCGTTCTTCGGCCCGGTCGTCACGCCCGCCCCGAAGGGCGAGGAGGCGGCGAAGCTCTGGGACGGCACGCTGATGGTCGCGTCGATCCCCGGCTTCTACGAGATCAAGCGCACGCGGACGCAGGGCCCGATCTTCGACTGACCTCTCCCCTCGGTCTTTGCTCCTGGAAGGACCCCCGCGAGTCAGGTCCTCGCGGGGGTCCTTCGTCATACCGCCCGCACGTGAAGGCTGAGAAGACGATCACGGGCAGGACGCTTCAGGTTCCCCTGCTCACGGGGTGATGAGTGGGGTGCGTTCCTTGGCCCGGTCGTAACGCCTCGCCACGTCCTGCCAGTTGACGACCTGCCACATCGCCTCGATGAAGTCCACCTTCTGGTTCTTGTACTGAAGGTAGAACGCGTGCTCCCAGGCGTCGAAGACCAGGATCGGGACCGAGCCCTGGCCGACGTTGCCCTGGTGGTCGTAGACCTGCTCGACGATGAGACGCCCGCTGACCGGCTCGTACGCGAGAACGCCCCAGCCCGAACCCTGTGTGGTCGCGGAGGCCTTGGTCAGCTGGGACCTGAACTTGGCGAAGGATCCGAAGGACTCGGCGATCGAGTCCGCGAGCTCGCCGACGCCGTCCGCGGCCAGCGGCTCGCCGCCGCCGTCGCCGGTCATGTTGTGCCAGTAGATCGAGTGCAGTATGTGGCCGGAGAGATGGAACGCGAGGTTCTTCTCCAGCCCGTTGATCGTCCCCCAGGCCTCCTTGTCGCGGGCCTCTTCGAGCTGCTCCAGGGTGTCGTTGGCACCCTTGACGTAGGCGGCGTGGTGCTTGTCGTGGTGGAGCTCGATGATCTGCGGATTGATGACCGGTTCGAGCGCCGCGTAGTCATAAGGAAGTTCAGGAAGTGTGTAAACGGCCATGTCTGTCCGGTCCCTCCGACTGCTTATTGCACATCATATGCAAGTGCACGCTAGCAGCAAGAGGGTCGGGTCATGATCAGGCGCCGGCCCTGGGGAGTGTCTTCAAAGTAGCGTCGTCCGCCCGAAGGGCGGGCCCGGCGGCGTCTGGTGCGTGCGATCGCAAGGCGGAGGATGGAGCCCACGCGGAGCGTCGGCGACTGACGACAACGCAGCGAGCGTGCGTGCCGGGCGTCGCCAGGCAGACGGGACTTTGAAGACACGACCTAGGACTCCGAGTCCCCGGCCCACTGGTCCCTGGCGATCACGGCGAGGTCCGGGAAGTCGGTGACGACCGCGTCCACGCCGAGCCCGTAGTGCAGGGCGTACTCGGCGAACGCCTCACCGAAGTCGTTGGGGTTCGTCCCGCGGCGCAGCGCGGCGGGCAGGAACTGGTTCTCCGCGCGGAAGGTGTACGCGCCCACCTTCAGGCCCGCGGTGTGCGCGTCGGCCAGCAGCGCCGAGGGCGCGACGACCGAGGACTTGTCCGGGCCGATCCAGTGCGCGTACTCCGCGATCTCGCGCAGCCCGTCGGGCTTCATCATCTGGGCATACGTCGCGGTGTGGCCGTAGGGACCACCGGTGGTGCCGAGCGCCTGCCACAGCGGAAGCCGCAGCCGCGCGCCCGCGATCCGCAGCAGGCTGGACGGCTCGAAGGACTGGATGACGCACTCACGGGCGTCGAGCCGGTTCCGGCGGACGACGCGTACGAGCTGGGGCTCCAGCGGGAGGCCGATGGAGCGGAAGTACGTCGGGTGCTTGGTCTCCGGGAAGACGGCGACCCTTCGGCCGTACCGCTTGGAGAGCGCGCGGGCGAGATCGACGACCTCCTGGAAGGTCATGATCTGCTGGGTACCGTCGAAAACGGTGTTGCGGTTGCGGATCAGCGGCAGTCGCTCGACCGCCCGGAGGCTCTTCAGCTCGGCGAGCGTGAAGTCCTCGGTGAACCAGCCGGTCACCGCGCGCCCGTCGACCGTCTTCGTGGTGCGGCGCTCCGCGAACTCGGGATGCTTCGCGATGTCCGTCGTCTGTGAGATCTCGTTCTCGTGCCGGACGACCAGCACATGGTCCTTGGTGGGGACGAGGTCCGGCTCGATCCAGTCGGCACCCGCCTGGACGGCGAAGGTGTACGCCGCGGCCGTGTGCTCGGGCCGCCAGCCCGCGGAGCCGCGGTGGCCGATCACCAACGGGCGTGCGGGGTGCGGGTGTTGATGCTCCGCCGCGGCGGCGGGCAGCGCGGTCACGGCGGTGGTGGCGGTGGCGGCGCCTGCGGCGAGCAGGATCGAACGGCGTCTCGGCATCGCGGGCATGCGGGTCTCCTCATCGGATCCGGTCGTGGGGCGCGTTTGTTCATCACGCTTGCCACGCCGGATTGCGGTGAGGAGGCGGGGGAGTGTCCGTGTCATGTCCTGCGTGCGCGGTCCGCCCCGAACGCCGTACTCCCCCTACGCCCGCAGGGCGTAGGGGGAGTGTCGTCACACGCCGGACGGGCTGAATTGCGGCCCGCGGTGGGAGGAACTCAGCCCGCGGCCCCCACCCGCCGCGCCCGCACCTGGCGGACGTAGCCCACAGCCGCCAGAGCCACCGTCAGCCCACCTGTGTAGTACAGCTGCGTACGGGTGTCCGGCTCCCGTGCCATCAGGACGAAGATCGCGACCATGCCCGCGAGCGCGACCCACGTCAGCGCCGGGTAGAGCCACATCTTCACGACCAGCTTTGACGGGTCCTCGCGTTCGGTGCGTCGGCGCAGCACCAGCTGCGAGACCGCGATGAAGATCCATACGACCAGAATGATCGCGCCGATCATGTTGAGCAGCCACGTGAAGACGTCGTTGGGCCGCCAGTAGCTGAGCAGTACGCACAGGAACCCGAACACGGACGACACCAGCACCGCGGTGCGCGGCACCCCGCCGGAGGTACGGCCGAGCGCCCTCGGGCCCTGGCCGCGGGCAACCAGCGAGCAGGCCATGCGGGAGGCGCCGTAGACGTTGGCGTTCATCGCCGAGAGCAGGGCCACCAGCACGACCACGTTCATGATCTGACCGGCCGCGGGGATGCCCAGGTGGTCCAGCGTCGCAACGTACGGGCCCTTCTCGACGACCTTCGGGTCGCCCCACGGGACCAGCGTGACGATGACCGCCATCGAGCCGATGTAGAAGACCGCGATACGCCACATCGCCGTACGCACGGCCTTGGCGACGCCCTGGACCGGGTGCTCGGACTCGGCCGCGGCGATGGTGACCGTCTCCAGACCGCCGTACGCGAAGACGGAGGCGAGCAGTCCGACGACCAGACCCTCCGTGCCGTTCGGCAAGAAGCCGCCCTCGCCGGTGAGGTTGGCGGTGCCGGGCGCGTCCGTGCCGGGCAGGATGCCGAGGATCGCCAGCGCGCCGATGCCAAGGAAGAGGGCGATCGCGCCGACCTTGATCGCCGCGAACCAGAACTCGAACTCGCCGAAGTTCTTCACGGCAGCCAGGTTCGTGCCGCAGAACACCAGCATGAACAGCGCGACCCAGGCCCACTCGTGCGTGCCGGGAAGCCAGCCCGTCATGATCTTCGCCGCACCGATGCCTTCGAGGCCGACAGCAACACAGAGCAGGAACCAGAACGCCCAGCCCGCCGTGAATCCGGCCCAGGGGCCGATCGCCCGTTCGGCATGCACCGAGAAGGAGCCGGATGCCGGGTTCGCCGCCGACATCTCGCCGAGCATGCGCATCACGAGCATGACGAGAAGGCCGGAGACCGCATACGCGATGACGATCGACGGGCCGGCCGCGGCGATACCTGCGCCGGATCCGACGAAGAGTCCGGCTCCGATGACGCCGCCGAGGGCGATCATCGAGAGATGGCGTTGTTTGAGTCCGTGCGAGAGCGGGGCGTCGGCCTGCTGGTCGACGGGCGCGGGCGCGGAGGTCCGAGACATGGGCATGCCCTGTTCAGTAGCTGAGACGGGGAGGGCCCACAGTCTGGTTGCGTGTACCGCTTACACGGAACGGATGTCCGCTATACGGGCACGATGCTTACACCTGGTGAACACATCCTCACGCCCACCTGCTCCTTGCCCTCCTCGTTCATTTGGCAAGATCCCACAGTGTCCCCAACAACGGCCCCTCCGCGCAAAACGGGCCGACCATGCTCCGACCTCAGTGACGAGCATCACGCCAACTCGCGCATGTCGCGCCGCCTTTGTGTGATCCCCACCAATCAGCGCGGTGGGCCTTTGTCGTCGGCCGACCGTGATCAGCACATTCCCCGTGGGCTAGCGTCGCCGTGTCCCCCAACCCGTCCTCGCCTCAGCGGAGTCCCGATGAGTACTGCTTCCGTCACGTCCCGCCCCGGAGTGGTCCTCGCCGACCTGCTGCCCGCATCCCGTGCGAAGGACATCGCGCTCGTAATCGGCGGCGCCGCGCTCACCGGCATCGCGGCCCAGATCGCCGTCCCGGTCCCCGGCTCACCGGTCCCGGTCTCCGGCCAGACCTTCGCGGCCCTCCTCGTCGGCACCGCGCTCGGCGCCCGCCGCGGCTTTCTCTCCCTCGCGCTGTACGCGGTGGCGGGCATGGCGGGCACGCCCTGGTTCGCGCAGGCCGCGTCGGGCTACGGGATGCCGTCCTTCGGCTACATCCTCGGAATGATGGTCGCGGCCACGGTCGTCGGCGCCCTCGCGCGCCGCGGCGCCGACCGCTCGGTGCTGCGCACCGCGGCCGCGATGGCGGTCGGCTCCCTGATCATCTACGCGGTCGGTGTCCCGTATCTCGCGCTGGCCACCGGCATGACGCTGTCGCAGGCCGTCGCCGCCGGTCTGACGCCGTTCCTGATCGGCGACGCGCTGAAGGCGGCGCTGGCGATGGGTGCACTGCCCGCGGCCTGGAAGCTCGTCGGCCGCCGCGGCTGACGCCGGCGGTCCTTGCTCTTACGGCGCAGGGGCCCGCGGCCACCGACGGCCGCGGGCCCCTGAGCGCCTTACAGGACGCCGCCCTGACCACTCACGAAGACGTGACCGAGTCCTTCACACCGCTCTGATCGGCATCGGCAGCCGCACCGGCATCGGCAGCCGCGCCGCCCTTGCCCAGCATCTGCCGCACCACCGCGACGCCCACCACGAGCACCGCCACCAGCAGCGACAGCAGCACCTGCTCCCGCGCGTCGCCACCGTCGTAGACCATGTAGCCGAGCACGAAAACGATCATGCCGATCGTCAGCCACGTCAGATACGGGAAGAGCCACATCCGCACGATCAGCTTCTCCGGCGACTCGCGCAGGATGATCCCGCGCATCCGCAGCTGCGTGACGCAGATGACCAGCCACACGAACAGCGCGACCGCACCGGACGCGTTCAGCAGGAACGCGAAGACCGTGTCGGGCCACTTGTAGTTGAAGAAGACGGCGAGGAAGCCGAAGACGACAGAGCCGAGGATCGCCGCCTGCGGCACGCCCCGCGAGTTCGTACGGCCGAAGGCCTTCGGTGCGTCGCCGCGCCGTCCGAGCGAGAACGCCATGCGGGAGGCCGTGTACAGGCCGGAGTTGAGGCACGACAGCACGGCCGTCAGCACGATCACGTTCATGATCTGCCCGGCGTGCGCGATCCCGATCGAGTCCAGGGACGCGACGTACGAGCCCTTGGCGAGGATCGACTCGTCGTTCCACGGCAGCAGCGTCAGCACCACGAAGATCGAGCCCAGGTAGAAGACGCCGATCCGCCAGATCACGCTGTTCGTCGCCTTGGTGACCGCGCGCTGCGGGTCCTCGGACTCGCCCGCCGCCAGGGTCACGATCTCACTGCCCATGAAGGAGAAGACGACCATCAGCACGCCGGTGAGAATCGCGCCCGCGCCGTTCGGCATGAACCCGCCGGCGTCCGTCAGGTGCGCGAAGCCCGCGCCCGGGTTGTCGGAGCCCGGCAGCACGCCGAAGACGGCCAGCAGGCCGATCACTATGAACGCGCCGATCGCCACGACCTTGATGCCCGCGAACCAGAACTCGAACTCGCCGTACGAGGACACGGACACGAGGTTCGTCGCCGTCAGCACGACCATCACGATCAGCGCCCAGCCCCACTGCGGGACCCCCGGTACCCATCCTTCGAGGATGTCCGCGCCGGCCGTCGCCTCGACCGCCAGCACGACGACCCAGAAGAACCAGTAGAGCCAGCCGATGGAGAACCCGGCCCAGCGGCCGAGCGCCCGGTCCGCGTAGGCGGAGAACGAGCCGGAGGTCGGGTTGGCCGCCGCCATCTCGCCGAGCATCCGCATCACGAAGACGACCAGCGCACCCACGAGTGCGTACGAGAGGAGGATGGCTGGGCCCGCCGCGGCGATACCCGCCTTGGAGCCGACGAACAGGCCGGCGCCGATCACACCGCCGATGGCGATCATGGACAGATGCCGGTTCTTGAGTCCGGCCTGGAGACCACCGGAGGGCTGCGAGTTACCGGTCGTACCGGCCTTCTCGCCTTCCTTCATGAGGGTCTGCTGCGAGGTCATGGACGAATCCTTAGGTTTGAGTGCACTCGGGTCACGAGCCCCCGCATTCAAACGCGCGACTCCAGATGTGTGAAGTCCCGTCTCCGGATCGTTAGGTCCGGGCGATAGGCGGAAGCCCGCGGCCCCGACAGGGCCTGACCCCGGTCACCGCTACCCGGACACTCGCGTGCCACACTCGGATCATGCGCGTGTACCTCGGCTCCGACCATGCCGGCTTCGAACTCAAGAACCACCTCGTCGAGTGGCTCACGGCCCACGGCCACGAGCCCGTCGACTGCGGTCCCCACATCTACGACGCCCAGGACGACTACCCCCCGTTCTGCCTGCGTGCCGCCGAGAAGACGGCCGCGGACCCGGACAGCCTGGGCATCGTGATCGGCGGCTCCGGCAACGGCGAGCAGATCGCCGCCAACAAGGTCAAGGGAGTGCGCGCCGCACTCGCCTGGAGCGAGCAGACCGCAGCGCTTGGCCGTGAGCACAACAACGCGAACGTGATCTCCATCGGCGGCCGGATGCACACGCCGGAAGAGTCGGTGAAGTTCGTCGAGATCTTCCTCTCCACCCCGTACTCGGGTGAGGAGCGTCACACCCGCCGTATCGAGATGCTCTCGGCGTACGAGGAGACCGGCGAGCTTCCCCCGATCCCGGCCCACCACCCGCAGCAGGGCTGAGCGTGCCCGAGGGTCATACGATCCACCGACTGGCCGCCGACCACTTCGAGAGGTTCGGCGGCCGGCCTGTGCGGGCGACCAGCCCGCAGGGGAAGTTCTCCGACAGCGCGGCGCTGCTCGACGGCCAGGCTCTTGAGAGCACCGAGGCGCACGGCAAGCACCTCTTCCTCGGCTTCGGCCCGCTCGGCTGGGTCCATATCCATCTCGGCCTGTTCGGCAAGGTCGCCTTCGGCGACGCGCCCGCGCCGCCGCCGACCGACACCGTGCGGCTGCGGCTGGCCAATGCGACGGCCTATGTGGATCTGCGCGGGCCCACGGCCTGCGGGCTGATCGCGGACGGTGAGAAGGCGGCGATACACGAGCGTCTGGGCCCCGACCCGCTGCGCCCCGCCGACGATCCTGACCGCGCCTGGGCCCGTATCTCCCGCTCCCGAACCACCGTCGCCGCGCTGCTCATGGACCAGAAGATCATCGCGGGCGTGGGCAACGTCTACCGCGCCGAGGTCCTCTTCCGGCACGGCATCGACCCCTACCGCGCGGGCAAGGACCTCACCCACGACGAGTGGACCGCGATCTGGGCGGACCTCGTGGAGCTGATGCGCGAAGGAGTACGCAACAACCGCATCGACACCGTCCGCCCCGAGCACACCCCCGATGCGATGGGCCGCCCGCCGCGAGTCGACGACCACGGCGGCGAGGTCTACGTCTACCGCCGGGCACACCTGCCCTGCCATGTCTGCGGCGGAGAGATCCGCACCGCCGCTCTCGCCGCACGCAATCTTTTCTGGTGCCCGGGCTGCCAGATGGCCTGAGGTGCCGGCGCGCGTACTAGAAGCCGTGCGGCAGCCAGGGCGCGACGTCCGAGGCGAACGCCACCGATGCCTCGGCCAGCGCCCCCTGCCGCAGCTCCCGCACCCTCCCCGCCCCCGCCAGCGCGGCCAGCGACACCCCGCCCAGATATGCCGCGCCCAACTCCCGTACGGACAGCGCCAGATCTGCGTGGTCCTCGGTCCGCTTGCAGGACGCGCCCTTGTGGTCGCCGGTCAGCCGCCAACGCCCCGCGTTCCAGGGGCAGAAGGCGTCGTCGACGTCGAAGACGACGTCCACCGGCGTCTGGTACGTACGCGCCTCCAGGGCTGCGCCCAGCTCCATGAGCCGCACGAACATGCCGTCCCGCACCCGCACTTCGCACCGCCGGATGTCATTGACGAGATGCAGCAGCGGATCGTCCACCGGCCGGTTGCGCGCCACGACCTGCACCGTCAGGTCGATGTCGAAGAGGAAGCGCCACAGCACGGCGTACGTCACCGGGTCGAGCGCCTCGATGTGCCGCAGGGTGATGCTGCCCTTGGGGCCCTGCGCATCCCAGTCCGGCTTGGTGTGGAAGCGCACGAAACCGACGATCTCGCCCTCCCGCTCGGCGACCACGCACTGCATCGGCGAGGCGCCCTGCCGCTCGCTCTCGGGGTCGAGCAACGGCAGCCGCTCCCAGCCGGGCCTGCGGGCGAGCATGCCGGGCCGCGAGCCGATGGTGCGGACGTACACCGCCTCGCACTCCGGCGCGACCTCCGCGACGTCCGCGAAGCGCAGCCGGACCGCGTCCGCGCCCTTGGGGAGGGCGATGTGTCCCCGGACGGTGTCGATAGTCAGGGACATCTGCTGGGTCCCGAGGCCGTAGCCGAATCGTCCGTAGATCTCCGGTTCTGACGCTGTCAGTACGGCGATCGGCTCGCCGCAGTCGCGTACGTCGTCGAGCTGGCGGCGCATCATCGCGGTGAGCACCCCGCGGCGGCGGTGTGTCGCGGCCACGCTGACCATCGTCACGCCCGCGGCGGGAACCATCGCGCCGCCCGGCACCGAGACCCCGAACGTGAACGCCCCGGCCGTCCCGACGCACTCGTCGCCGTCCCAGGCGCCGATGGAGCGCTCGTGCTCGGTCAGCGAATGGTAAAGCTCACGCTCCTCAGGGGCCTCCGCCACACCGCCGAACGCGCGCTCCAACTTGCCGTACCAGAGGTCCCATTCGGTACGGCGCAGTTCGCGAAGTTCGAGAGTCATATGCCATGCCTACCAGGGCAACGGCGCCGAGGCGACCCGATTTCGAACGCATTGTCACCGGGGTCCCCCTGCACGGATGGCGAGCGGGTGGATAGGGTCCACGGCAATGGCCCGCGGCTCTGCAGCAGACTCGTTCACGGCCCGGTTGCGGAAAGCCGTGCACCGGGGACGCATCGCGCTGCGCAAATCCGGGGTCGACTATTTCCGCGGCGACGGCTCCGACTGGATCGCGCTCGTCGGGCTGCTGCTGACGATCCCGGCCTTCACCTGGGGCACGGTCGTGATGCCGGTCTGGGTCTCCCCGGCGACCCTCGTCCTGCCGATCGTGGCGGGGGGTCTGCTGCTGCGTCCGGCGAGCCTGCTGGGTCTGTACGCGGCGGCAGCGGCGGCACTGATCGTCGAGTCGGTCGTGCTCGGCCCGTACGCCGAGGGCCCGGCGCGCGTCACCCCGGGAACGGTTCTCGCCGTCGCGGCCTGCGGTCTCTTCGGACTCCTGATAGCCCAGTTCAGAGCCCGGGTCGGAGTGCCCTGGCGGCGCGGCGGGACGATGCTCTTCGACCTGCGCGAACGCATCCGGGTGCAGAGCGCCCTGCCCCGGCTCCCCAAGGGCTGGCACCGCGAGATGTCGCTCCGCCCGGCCGGCGGCCAGTCCTTCTCCGGCGACTTCGTGGTCGCGGCGCGTACGAACGGCGGCCGCACCCTGGAAGTCATCCTCACCGACGTCTCGGGCAAGGGCATGGACGCGGCCTCGCGGGCGCTGCTGCTGTCGGGCGCCTTCGGGGGTCTGCTCGGCTCGCTGCCGCCGCACGGCTTCCTGCCCGCGGCCAACGGCTATCTGCTCCGCCAGGACTGGGACGAGGGCTTCGCGACCTCCATCCATCTCGTCCTGGATCTGGACTCCGGAGACTACGAACTGTTCTCGGCGGGCCATCTGCCCGCGCTGCAGCTGCACGCGGGCAGCGGCCGCTGGGAGGAGAAGGGCGCCGAAGGCCCGCTCCTGGGGGTGTACGACGGGGCACAGTTCGACCCGGTCAAGGGCTCCCTGCGCGCCGGCGACGTACTGATGCTCTTCACCGACGGCCTGGTGGAGGCGTCGGGCCGTGACATCAGCGAGGGCATAGACCGCCTCACCGGTGAGGCCGACCGCTATGTCGCCTCGGGGTTCGAGGGCGCGGCTTGGCATCTGATCGAGGCCGTCGCGAAGCACGTCAACGACGACCGGGCGCTGCTGCTGCTCTGCCGCGAGGCGTAATCCGCCCGGCAGGTGTTTTGTCCTCAATGCCGGACGGGGGCCTGAGATGCTCGAACGCCCACGACGGCGTCCCGAGGAGACCTGATGGCGACGACAGACACCGCGGTCTGGCGCGAGCGCGGCAACCCGCTGGTCGCCGGGTTCGGCAGCGGCCCGCTGCACGGCGTACGGCTGGCGGTCAAGGACGTGCACGCTGTCGCCGGCCACCGGCTCGGCGCCGGCAATCCGGCCTGGCTCGCCGAGGCCGTACCCCAGAGAGCGCACTCGTGGGCCGTGGGCACCCTGCTGGCCGCGGGGGCCGACGTGACCGGCATCGCGCAGACCGACGAGTTCGCCTACAGCCTCAACGGGACGAACGCGCACTACGGCACCCCGCCCAACCCGGCGGCACCCGGCCGCGTCCCCGGCGGCTCCTCCGGCGGACCGGCCGCCGCGGTCGCCCTCGGCCAGGCCGACGCCGGCCTCGGCAGCGACACCGCCGGATCGATCCGGGTGCCCGCCTCGTACTGCGGGCTCCACGGCCTGCGGCCCACCCACGGCGCCGTCCCCGCCACCGGAATGCTGCCGCTGGCCCCCTCGTTCGACACGGTCGCCTGGCTCGCGCGGGACGCGCGCACGCTGGCACGGCTGGGCGACGTACTGCTGCCATCAGGCGGCGTCGAGGGCCAACGCCCTTTCCGTACCGCCCTGGTGGCGAGGGACCTCGTCGCGCTCGCCGACTCGGGAGTACGTGAGGCATTCGGCCCGGCGGCGGCGGGGCTGGCCGAGCGGCTCGGCCTCAAGACGGAGGAAGTCCCGTCCCTGGGAGGCGATCCGGCCGAGCGGGCGGCCGCCTTCGCGACGGCTCAGGCGGCGGAGGTGTGGGAGTGCGACGGGGCCTGGGTGAGCGCCCATCCCGGGACGCTCGGGCCCGGCGTCGAGGCCAGATTCGCCCGCGCCGCCGCGGTCACCCCCGAGGAGCGGACCGCCGCGGAGGAGGTGGTCCACCTCGGCGCCCGCGAGCTGCTCGCGGCTCTGCCGGACGACGCGGTACTGCTTCTGCCCGCGGCGAGCGGACCGGCTCCGCTGCCCGACGAGGACAGCGCGCGCAAGGCAGCCACCCGGCAGGGCACGTTCCGCCTCACCTGCCTGGCGAGCGGCGCGGGCCTGCCGTGCCTGGTGCTTCCGCGGATGTCGGTGGACGGACTGCCGGTGGGTCTCGCGGTGATCGCCGGCCGCGGGAGCGACCGCGCGCTGCTCGACCTGGGTGTGCGCAGCGCCGGACGGGGCTTGCGCCCCTGACCAGGGGGCCCCGGAGCCCAACTGCCCGGCAGGGCACGGCCGCGCACCCGTACAGTCGTGCCATGCCGTATCTCACGCTCGCCGAGATCGAGGCCGTCGCCCGCGAGGCCCACGCCGCCCAGACGGACAAGGCGGGACGCCCGTACACCGAGCATCTCGCCGCCGTCGCCGAAGGGGTGCGGGCCCGTGGCGGGAGCGATGAGCAGATCGCCGCGGGATGGCTGCACGACGCCGTCGAGGACGACGCGCTGTCCCGGGAGTGGATGGACGCGGCCGCGCTGCCGCAGACGGTCAAGAACATGGTCCTCGCCCTCACCAAGCGCAAGGGCGAGGATCTGGAGGAGTACACGAGGCGCATTCTGGCCACGCCGGGCGCGCGCCTCGTCAAGGAGGCCGACCTCGCGCACAACGCCGATCCGGCGCGGCTCGCGGTCCTCGACGAGGCGACGCGGACGCGGCTCACGGCGAAGTACGCGAAGGTACGCGGCCTGCTGGGCCTACCCGGACGGTGACCTGGCCTGACGACGGTACGGGCCGGGATCCGGGCCCGGACCCACGTGCCCGGTCCCACCCGGCCCCGTCGCACGACTCAGCACGGCACAGCGCGGCGCCGCACGGCTCAGCGCCGCGGCCCCAGCTTCGCCGCGTCCCGCCGGAACGCCCACGTCATCTCCGGCTCGGTCACGAACCGCAAAGCCCTGCGCACCGGCGGCGTGCACAGCAGCGTCACCGCCGCCGCCGCGACCAGCGTGAGCACGATCTCGCCGCTCGGGTCGCTCAGCCACGCGTACGTCTCGAAGACATGCCCGTAGTCCGCCGCCTTGATCAGCAGGCCGTGCCCCAGATAGCCACAGATCGTCCCTGCGCCGAGCACCGTGAACCAGGTCCTGCGGCCCGGCACCCAGGCCAGGAACCCGGCCGTGAGCAGCGCCGCGCAGCCGAAGAACGCCAGTGTCATCACGACACCCACCCACCACGGCTCGCCCAGCTCCTGGGCGCTGCTGGAGCGGTAGAGCCAGCTGAAGTTCATCCGGGGAGAGGCCCAGTACGCGAAGGCGCCCGCGCCCGCGAAGAGCGGCAGCGCGAGCAGCCGCACCTCCCGGCGCCGCACCATCTGGAAGTGCTCGGGCTTCAGCGACAGACCCAGCACGAAGAACGGCAGGAACTGCAGTACGCGCTGGAGATTGAGATCGGCGCCGATGTTCGGCGTCAGCGCGGCGAGCGAGGCCAGGGCGAGCGCGACCGGAACCGGCCACCGGATCAGCCGCCACAGCGGGGCGGTCAGCCGCCAGATGAACAGGGCCGCCAGGAACCAGGTCAGATAGAAGGGGTCGAGCAGGCTGATCGGCTGCTCGGGGGCGTGCTGCGCCCACCGTCTGAACAGGGAGTACACGATCTCGAAGACGACGTACGGCACGGCGATCCCGGTCAGCAGCCGTCTCAGCTGGTCGGGCCTGCCGGTGTAACTCCGGGAGAAATAGCCGGAGATGAGGATGAAGGCCGGCATGTGGAAGGTGTAGACGAGCAGGTAGAGCGCCCGGGAGGCACGGCTGCCGTCCATCACCGGTTCCCATGCGTGCGCGATCGCGACGAGCACGATGGCCAGATACTTCGCGTTGTCGAAGTAGGCGTCTCGGCTGGTGGACTTCGCCGGTGCCTTCTCGGGCGCGGCGGCAACGGCGGGTGTGGCCGACTCCTGTGTTGTAGGGACGGGCTCCGACTCCCGGGCCTGGGGGAGCGGGGCCCTGCTGAATCCATTCGGAGCGTGGAACATCTGAGGCACCCTAGCCCCGCCGATTCGATTTCGTAAAACCCTCTGCGCATGTCTCCCATTCGAATCTGAAACGGCCCCCAACCGCCCGCTATGCCCCAATTAATCCCCCTTAAATAGTGCATAGCGGCACGCTCTTGTGAGTGCGTGAATTTCCTCACCGAACGCCTTCGAATTTCGCGTGACCGACGTGTGGGGGCATGGAAACGATCAGGCCGAATTCCTTGGGTATTTCACCCGGCCGGACCAGTCTCCGCCCGCGTGCAGGCGCACGCGTGCGCGCGGATGGCGTGATCCCGTCGTCGATGATTCGTCAGCAGGGAGCATGTATGGGGCTGTTGGTGGCACGATGGTCATGGCGGGGGTGTGCTGGGCCGCACGCTCCCGGGCCGGCAAGGCGGACCGACCGAGGGTGTGATCAGTTGTGGCCATTTCACTGTCTGTGGTGCTGCTGTTGGCGATCATCCTCGTGGTGCTGATCCGCGGCGGCTCCATCAAGGCCGGACCCGCCATCGTCGCGGTGCTGTTCGGCTTCTTCCTCGCCTCGACGGGCATGGCGCCGTCGATCAACAAATTCCTCGACTCGATAGCCGACACCATCAATCAGATCAGCTTCTGAATCGGCGTTCAGAATCAGCGTCCGACCCGGCACCGCCTTGCGGTCCGTCGGACCTGCGCCGAGAACGACTCAGGCCCGGTCCTGGTGGTCAACCACCAAGCCGGGCCTGAGACATGAAGAGCGGGCGACGGGAATCGAACCCGCGTAGCTAGTTTGGAAGACTAGTGCTCTACCATTGAGCTACGCCCGCATGCATCGCACCGCAGGTCACGAGGGCCGCGGTACGAAGAGCATCGTAGCGGGTCCGGGGCCGCCGCCGCACACCCCATTCCACCCTGTGCCGCGTCCCGAAGAATGCGGCAGCCGCATGGCCTGCGGGCATGTACCCTACGTGTCGCACCGACGGGGTGTGGCGCAGCTTGGTAGCGCGTCCGCTTTGGGAGCGGAAGGTCGTCGGTTCGAATCCGGCCACCCCGACCATCATCACCATCGCTCTTCAAGATCACATTGTGGGGCTCATCCTGCTTGCGGCTACTATGCAAGCTGCGTGCCCGTGTGTCCGACGAGTCCGGCGAAAAGCCGGACAGTCTGACGGAGAGACCGGGCCGAATCCGCTGAGCCGCCTCCAGTGCGCGGACGCAGCAGAACCCCAGAATCAGCCACCAAGGAGACCGAACCGTGAAGAGCGCCGTGGAGACCCTGAACCCGACTCGGGTTCGGCTCACTGTCGAGGTGCCCTTCGAGGAGCTCAAGGACAGCCTCGACGCGGCGTACAAGAAGATCAACCAGCAGGTCACGGTCAAGGGCTTCCGCAAGGGCAAGATCCCGGCCCGAGTGATCGACCAGCGGTTCGGCCGTGGTGCGGTGCTGGAGGAGGCCGTCAACGACGCCCTCCCGAAGTTCTACACCGAGGCCGTCAACGAGGCCTCGGTCAACCCGCTCGGCCAGCCCGAGGTCGACATCACCGAGCTGAAGGACGGCGAGCTGCTGGCCTTCACCGCCGAGGTCGACATCCGCCCGGCCATCGAGATCCCGGACTACTCCGGCATCGAGGTCACCGTCGACGCCGTCGAGGTCAGCGACGAGGACGTCGAGAAGTCCGTGGAGCAGCTGCGCGAGCGCTTCGCCTCCACCAACCCGGTCGAGCGCGCCGCCGCCGAGGGCGACGTCGTGACGATCGACCTCGAGGCCAAGGTCGACGGCGAGGTCCTGGAGGACGGCGTCGCGGCCGGCGTGCAGTACACCATCGGTTCCGGCGAGCTTCTCGACGGCATCGACGAGGCCGTCACCGGCCTGGAGGCCGGCGGCGAGGCCACCTTCACCTCGCAGCTGAAGGGCGGCTCCGCGGAGGGCAAGGACGCGGAGGTCACCGTCAAGGTCACCGCCGTCGCCGCCCGCGAGCTCCCCGAGCTCGACGACGACTTCGCGCAGATGGCGAGCGAGTTCGACACCCTCGAGGAGCTGCAGGCGGACAGCCGCAAGCGCCTGGAGAACATGAAGCAGTACGACCAGGCCACCCAGGCCCAGGAGCGCGTCCTCGACGAGCTGCTGAAGCTGGCCGAGGTGCCGATCCCCGAGAAGCTTCTCGAGGACGAGGTCAAGACCCGCAAGCACAACCTGGAGCACCACCAGCTCGGCCAGATGGGCATCGACCTCGCCAAGTACCTGGAGATCCAGGGCAAGACCGAGGAAGAGTTCGACGCCGAGACGTCCGAGCAGGCGATCAAGGGCATCAAGACCCAGTTCATCCTCGACGAGCTGGTCAACAAGGAGAAGCTGAACGTCAACCAGGAGGAGCTCACCGAGCACCTCATGCGGCGTGCGGCCTCCTCCGGCATGAGCCCCGACCAGTTCGCCCAGGCGGTCGTCGAGGGCGGCCAGGTGCCGATGCTCGTGGGCGAGGTCGCCCGCGGCAAGGCGCTCGCCGTGGTCGTCGAGGCCGCCAAGGTCACCGACACCAACGGTGAGGTCGTCGACCTCGAGGACGAGGACGAGACCGAGGTCGCCGCGGAGACGGTCGAGGCCGTCGTCGACGGTGACGAGGCCGAGGAGACCACGGAGAAGACCGAGGCCTGAGCCTCGCTCTGAACCACTGATTCGGGCCCCGGACGCAACCGCGCCGGGGCCCGACTCGTACGGCCGCGCACCCCCGTCCACCTTGCGCTCCGAGCGAACAGTTGGGGAACCGGGATGGCGCCCGCCGACCAGCGCGTTAGGGTCCTTGAATACGAGGGCAGGGGAGTCCCCGCCCCCAGTACGAAAGATGCTGAGACGGCCAGGGCCGTCAGAGACGAGCAGGTGGATACGTGACGAATCTGAAGCCTTACGCCGCGGGTGAGCCGTCCATCGGTGGCGGCCTCGGCGACCATGTCTACAACCGGCTGCTCGGCGAGCGCATCATCTTCCTCGGCCAGCAGGTCGACGACGAGATCGCCAACAAGATCACGGCGCAGATGCTGCTCCTGGCCGCCGAGCCGGACAAGGACATCTACCTCTACATCAACAGCCCCGGCGGCTCGGTGACTGCCGGCATGGCGATCTACGACACCATGCAGTACATCCCGAACGACGTGGTCACGATCGGTATGGGTATGGCGGCCTCGATGGGCCAGTTCCTGCTCACCGGCGGCAGCGCGGGCAAGCGCTTCGCGCTCCCGAACACCGACATTCTGATGCACCAGGGATCGGCCGGCATCGGCGGCACCGCCTCGGACATCAAGATCCAGGCCGAGTATCTGCTTCGCACGAAGAAGCGCATGGCGGAGATCACCGCCCTCCACTCCGGCCAGACCGTCGAGACGATCATCCGCGACGGTGACCGCGACCGCTGGTACACCGCGGAAGAGGCCAAGGCCTACGGCCTCATCGACGAGATCATCTCCGCCGCATCGGGCGTTCCGGGCGGCGGCGGCACCGGCGCCTGAGCCGCACTGCCCCCAGCCCCCGCCCACAGAACGCCACCAGGATGGTGAACACCCACATGAGTAACTTCCCCGCGAGCGGCCTCTACACCGGCCCGCAGGTGGACAACCGCTACGTCGTCCCGCGCTTCGTCGAGCGCACCTCCCAGGGTGTGCGCGAGTACGACCCGTACGCGAAGCTCTTCGAGGAGCGCGTCATCTTCCTCGGCGTGCAGATCGACGACGCCTCCGCCAACGACGTCATGGCGCAGCTGCTGTGCCTGGAGTCGATGGACCCGGACCGCGACATCTCCATCTACATCAACAGCCCCGGCGGCTCGTTCACGGCCCTCACGGCCATCTACGACACGATGCAGTTCGTGAAGCCGGACATCCAGACGGTCTGCATGGGCCAGGCGGCCTCCGCCGCGGCCGTGCTGCTCGCCGCCGGTACGCCCGGCAAGCGGATGGCCCTGCCGAACGCCCGCATCCTGATCCACCAGCCGTCCTCGCAGACCGGCCGTGAGCAGCTCTCCGACCTGGAGATCGCGGCCAACGAAATCCTGCGGATGCGTACGCAGCTGGAAGAGATGCTGGCCAAGCACTCCACCACGCCGATCGAGAAGATCCGTGACGACATCGAGCGCGACAAGATCCTGACCGCCGAGGACGCGCTTGCGTACGGCCTCGTCGACCAGATCGTCTCGACCCGTAAGACCACGGCCGCAGCGGCCGCCTGACCGGTCCGGTCCCCTTGGCGCGGAGCACAAGCATGTGAACCGCGCCAAGGGGGGCCCGAACGGGGGGCCCGGCAAGGTACCGTCGGATATGAGGCACCAGGAGTCGGCTGAACCAAGCTGCTCCCAGGCGAAGGGGAAGCACCTCGTGGCACGCATCGGTGATGGCGGCGACCTGCTCAAGTGCTCGTTCTGCGGAAAGAGCCAGAAGCAGGTGAAGAAGCTCATCGCAGGCCCGGGTGTGTACATCTGCGACGAGTGCATCGACCTCTGCAACGAGATCATCGAGGAGGAGCTCGCCGAGACCTCCGAGGTGCGGTGGGAGGAACTGCCCAAGCCGCGCGAGATCTACGAGTTCCTCGAGGGGTACGTCGTCGGGCAGGAGCCCGCGAAGAAGGCCCTCTCGGTAGCGGTCTACAACCACTACAAGCGCGTCCAGGCCGGCGAGAACGGCGGGGGCACGGGCCGGGACGACGCGATCGAACTGGCCAAGTCCAACATCCTCCTGCTGGGCCCCACCGGGTCCGGCAAGACTCTTCTCGCCCAGACCCTGGCCCGGATGCTCAACGTCCCGTTCGCCATCGCCGACGCGACGGCGCTGACGGAGGCCGGGTATGTCGGCGAGGACGTCGAGAACATCCTGCTGAAGCTGATCCAGGCGGCCGACTACGACGTCAAGAAGGCCGAGACCGGGATCATCTATATCGACGAGATCGACAAGGTCGCTCGTAAGAGTGAAAACCCGTCGATCACCCGTGACGTGTCGGGCGAAGGCGTCCAGCAGGCCCTGCTGAAGATCCTCGAAGGCACGACGGCCTCGGTCCCGCCCCAGGGCGGACGGAAGCACCCGCACCAGGAGTTCATCCAGATCGACACGACGAACGTGCTGTTCATCGTGGGCGGTGCCTTCGCGGGCCTGGAGAAGATCATCGAGTCGCGGGCGGGCGCGAAGGGCATCGGCTTCGGCGCGACGATCCGCTCGAAGCGCGAGATCGAGGCGAGCGACCAGTTCCAGGAGGTCATGCCGGAGGACCTGGTGAAGTTCGGGATGATCCCGGAGTTCATCGGCCGCCTCCCGGTCATCACCTCGGTCCACAACCTGGACCGCGAGGCCCTGCTGAAGATCCTGGTCGAGCCGCGCAACGCACTGGTGAAGCAGTACCAGCGCCTGTTCGAACTGGACGGCGTGGAGCTGGACTTCGACCTCCCGGCCCTGGAGGCGATCGCCGACCAGGCGATCCTGCGCGGCACGGGCGCGCGTGGCCTGCGGGCCATCATGGAAGAGGTCCTGATGTCGGTGATGTACGAGGTCCCCTCCCGCAAGGACGTCGCACGGGTGGTCATCACGGCGGACGTGGTGCGCAACAACGTGAACCCGACGCTGGTGCCGCGGGAGCCGCGGATCGTGAAGAACGACGGGCGGCACGAGAAGTCTGCGTAGGTTTTTGTAGGTACGGATAAGGGGCGCCCGGCCAGCTGAACTGGCCGGGCGCCCCTTCGTGTTGGGTCAGACCTTGGTGCGCGAGCTCTTGTAAAGCTTTGCCGCGAGCTCGGCGACCTTGTCCTGAGACATGCCCTTGCCGGTGGTCATCATCTCGGCGAGGTCGACAGCGGTCACCTGACCAAGGGTGCTGTAGTCGGCCCAAACGCAGACCGAGCTCTCGAAGGACTTGGGGCCTGTGCCGGTGGAGCCGCTGGTGGACGTGCCCTTGATGGTCTGGCACTTCATCAGGGCACCCTCGAAACCGGAAGGCGTGACCGCGGTGGGGCTTCCCACGAGTTCGACTTCGGTGCCCTTCTGCTTGTCCTCCTGGCTGGCCGTCTTGAGGCCCGTGAAGAAGGCGTCGAGCGCCTTAGCCGGGTCGGAAACGTCTCCCCACATCCCGTTGAGGCTCAGGGACTTCCCCTTCAACGGCTCGCTTGCGGTGCCGGACCTGTAGTTAGCGCCTACCTGCACGGGCTTCTTGATCCCGTACGCCTCGGCCTGCTTCTTGTCCTTCTCGCTGAGGGGCTCGGCCTTGTCGGCACCCTGCTTCTTGTAGTCGTCGATCGACGCCGCTGGGGTCAGCTTGTAGCCCTTCGTGTCGGCCGAGACATCCCCGTTCCCGCTGCTCCCGCCCAGCAGGAAGTACACCCCCCCGCCGATCACCGCGAGCGCCACGACCGAGGCCGCCACGATCAGGCCCGTCTTCTTCTTCGGGGCAGCCGGCGGGGGCGGGACCTGGCCGCCGCCGTAGGGCTGGCCGTACTGGGGCTGTTGGCCGTACGGGCCCGGCTGCTGGGGCTGGCCCCACTGGCCCGGTTGCTGAGGCTGCTGCGGCGGAACGCCGGGAGGGGCCTGCTGGGGGTAGCCGTAGCCGGGCTGCGGGGCCTGCGGCTGCTGGCCGTAGGGACCCGGCTGACCGTACGGTCCGGGCTGCTGAGGCTGTCCGCCGTACGGGCCCGGCTGGTTGTAGCTCATCAAGATCTCCTTGTATGGATAGTCCGGCCTTCGGGCCGGGGGTGAAACTGGTCGGTGCGGCGCACGTGGCCCAACTCGGTCATGGCTCCGACCCCTCGGTACGCGTCATGTAGGCATAGCCGTCGGCCCGTTGGAGGAGGCGGATATGCCGGTGGTGGACCCCTTGGACAAGACCGTCCGGGGTGCGGATGTTGAAGCTACCGGTGGACCGGACGGCGAGTCTCCCGATGTGCGTGCCTGCGCGAACACCAGTGGGAACAGAGGCGCGCGCGTAGTCGCCGGTAGCGAATCCGAAGAAGTATTTCTGCCGTGGCAGTCGCAGGCGAGGAAAGCCGTACCTGTCGGCACGGGTGCGGGCGTACGTCCCGCGCCCGGTCGCCGCCACAGCCAGGACGGTGCGGGGGTACTGCCGTACGGTGTCGAAGGTGCCCACGCACAAAGCGTCGAGGCTGTGAGTCTTGGGCAGGCCGTTACGCCTGCGGTTCCACTTGGTCCGTCCGCCGGACGCACTGCGCAGAACGGGGAAGGCGATGCCGAGGGCGCGCGTCAGTTCCGAGCGCGTGGCATTTACAGCGGCGGCACATGAGAGAGGGGCTTTGGCCTGAACGATGATCTTCGCAAGCACCTTTGGCCGGCCGGAGAGAAATTCCTCGATGGCCTGGTTGCTCTTGCTCTCGTTGCATGGGATGCACGCGAGGGTGAGGTTGGAGATGCGGTCGGACCCACCCTTTGACTTCGGACGGATGTGATCGATGTTCAGTGGCACGCCGGTCGCGCCGCAGTAAGCACAAGCGCGGCTCCACTTGGCGAGCAGATACTCACGGACCTCCGTCCCGGACAGGGTGCCGTGCTGGTATTCCTCATGTGACAGATCTCTGCCCTGCGACAGCGCATGGGTATCGAAGGCCACCCGCTCGACATGGACTGCTCTGATGGGGGCCCATCGCGCGAGTCGACCCACCCACGCCATCGTGGTCTCGACGCGGTGGCGAAGCGAAGGTGCGAGCCAACCGTCAGGCCGGGTCCGGTTGTTGAAGCGCGGTGAGCGATAGCGCAGATTTCGTGATCGTCGGCGCCGGCGATAGGCGGACCGCCGGGCGAGTGAGTGGCGGATCTGGCTGCCGCGGTGGGTGAGCTCGATCGCGTAGAGACCGTGCCTGATGACCCCGGTTTCTCCCTCTGTTGGTGTGAAGACTGCGAGGCCGGTGCGCTTGCTGCCGGGGTCGATCCCCAACTCCACCCCGTCCACCGAGGACTCGGCGACAGAGCGGTCCCTGAGACGGATGACGAAGGGGGCATGCCGGTGCACCGCTGCCCGGCCCTGCTTCAGCAGCTTTCGTGCCCTGGCGGCACTCGTGGGCTGCAACGGTCGACCATCTTTGTCGAGAACAAATACGGCAGGGTGAGCCTCACGACTCTGCTCCCCACCCCGAGGGGTGGGGGTTACGCATCCGACGGCAGGTGAACCACCAGATGTCTCCCCTCGACGATGTCCGCTGCCGGGTGCCCTGCGGCGTCCGCGTCCCGTTTCGTCCCTGCTCCCCGGGGTGTCTGCTGACGCGAATTCGAGAGCGAGCTGCTGAGGAAGCACAGCTCGGTCGGTCTGCTGTCCTGCAGCGAACGTAGCCATCAAGGTCACCTCCCCCGTGCGTGATGGCTTGGTCTGGTCACACGTGGCTGATGAGCCCAGCTTGCGGCCGGGGAGCGTGTGACTACTGGGTTCCCCTCTGAATGCTTATGCGTTCCGAACATCTTGACGGAAGCCGGGGAGTCGTGCGGCAGCGGGGTTCACACCGTTACCAAACATCCAGGCAATTCATACTGAACTGTGGCGGGATCACTGGGATCAGCGGGGGAGCCTCAGCACAGCCCACACCACTTTGCCTGGTCCATTCCGTTTGCTCACAGCCCACTCGTCGGCCATCGCCTCGACCAGCGTCAGCCCTCTACCGCGCTCCGAATCGGCAGTCTGCGGACACAGAGTCGGTTTCTCGTCGGAAGCATCGTGCACTTCGATCCTGACGCCCTTGTCTTCGCACTCGAAGCGCGTCTCGATCTGCCTCCCCTTGGGTACGCGAGCGTGGACCACGGCATTGGTGACCAGTTCCGAGAGGATCAGCAGAGCTGGTTCCTCGATCACTGCCAAGCCCCATCCGCACAGGGCCCGTTGCAGCTCTGTACGCGCCAGGCCAACACTTTTGGGGTGCCGAGTCCATCGCCGCACGATGAGCTGCTGGGGCATGTCTTCCATGGGGTGCCACCGTCTGAAGTCCGTCGGTCGTCTCGTGTAAACGGTGCGCCGTGACAGGGATGCGGCCCAGGGACAGGACGTGCGACTGACGGAATCCGGTAGGACGGTGCGTCCTACTGCCTCTCAGCCTTCGAGTTCGAGGCGAATGGCCAGATCCCTGATGAGGGAAGACCGGCGCAGTTCTCGTTCCCGCAACTCGGCCACGAGGTGCCGGGACGAGGAGTGATAGCGCATCCACTCAGGGCGATCTGCTCGGCGATGGGCGCCGACCGGAAGCCGGGCTCGATGCGCTCAGCCATCCGCACGGCCACTTGCTCGGCATCGGCGAGACGGCCCTGTTTGGAGAAGATCCAGGAAAGTGATGAGACTCCGATCATCTCCAACCGTGGGTCATCGGACTGCCGTGCGGCCGTCATCGAACGCTCGATGGCGGTATATGCGGCGTCTTCCTTGCCGAAGGCCGTCAGCGTGGTGGCTGCCACTTGATACGCCTCGGCGAGCACGGCGCAGGCGCCCGCGCGGTCGTCTCCCGTGTACTGGCGCACCGCGGCACGGGCGTCCGCGAGGAGCACGGGCAGTAACGCGGTGATCTTCGTCAGTTCCCCGCGCCTACGAATCTGTTCAGTGCTGCGGATGCCGGCGCGGAGCTGAGCCACAGTAGGAGGCGGTGTATCTTCCTCACTCCCCAAGCCGGGGAAGTCGGACAGGGGCGTCACTGCTTGCCGGAGGGTGAGGAGGCTCGGCGGTTCGCTTCCGTTGGATGAAGCGAGCACCGCTGGGGCTCCGAGCAGTACTGATGTCTCGACGTCCAACGCACGCGCAAGGCTGTTCAGAGTGCCCATCCGGGCTGTCAGCCGCTGGTTCTAGCTTGCGCACGGTGTCAGTGCTGAGCTGGGCCTTGTCGGCCAGGCCTTCTTGGGTCAGGCCCCGGCGCAACCGCAGTTCGCCCAGCCGATCACTGATCGTCGCCGTCATCGCCCTGCCCGTCGGGATAGGGAGTGTGCCGACAATCACGTTACGCCGCGTGGTCACCGAGGTGAGTCGGGTTGCGGTATCGGTTCGAAATGGGGGTGGCCAGCCCCGTAAACTATGCGCCGTGACCGAGAACACTCAGCAGCAGCCAGCCAGCAACCCCGAACTGCCGACCCAGTACGCGCCGGCCGAAGTAGAGGGGAAGCTGTACGAGCGCTGGGTAGAGCGCGGTTACTTCGAGGCGGACGCGAAGAGCGACAAGCCTGCGTACACCATCGTCATCCCGCCGCCCAACGTCACCGGCTCCCTGCACCTGGGCCACGCCTTCGAGCACACGCTGATCGACGCCCTCACCCGCCGCAAGCGGATGCAGGGATACGAGACGCTGTGGCAGCCCGGCATGGACCACGCCGGTATCGCCACCCAGAACGTCGTCGAGCGCGAGCTGGCCAAGGAGGGCAAGTCCCGTCACGACCTTGGCCGTGAGGCCTTCGTCGAGCGGGTCTGGCAGTGGAAGGCGGAGTCCGGCGGGCAGATCTCCGGCCAGATGCGCCGCCTCGGCGATGGTGTCGACTGGAGCCGCGAGCGCTTCACCATGGACGAGGGCCTCTCCCAGGCCGTCCAGACGATCTTCAAGAGGCTCTACGACGACGAGCTGATCTACCGCGCCGAGCGCATCATCAACTGGTGCCCGCGCTGCCTGACCGCCATCTCCGACATCGAGGTGGAGTACCAGGACGACGAGGGTGAACTGGTCTCGATCCGCTACGGCGAAGGCGACGCGTCGATCGTCGTCGCGACGACTCGGGCCGAGACGATGCTCGGTGACACCGCGGTCGCCGTTCACCCCGACGACGAGCGCTACGCCCACCTCGTCGGCACGGAGATCGAACTGCCGCTCACCGGCCGCCGGATCCCGGTCGTCGCCGACGAGCACGTCGATCCCGAGTTCGGCACGGGCGCCGTCAAGGTCACACCGGCCC
The DNA here is from genome assembly GCF_026339995.1 of Streptomyces sp. NBC_01481. Lineage (GTDB taxonomy): Bacteria > Actinomycetota > Actinomycetes > Streptomycetales > Streptomycetaceae > Streptomyces. The sequence goes on from NZ_JAPEPT010000001.1 coordinate 745,180, forward strand.
ACGACCCGAACGACTTCGAGATCGGCCAGCGCCACGGCCTGCCGAACCTCGCGATCATGGACGAGCACGCGGTCATCACCGTGCACGGCCCGTTCCAGGGTCTTGACCGTCTGGAGGCCCGTTCCGCGATCGTCGGCGCGCTGCGCGCCGAGGGCCGGATCGTCGCCGAGAAGCGTCCGTACACCCACTCCGTCGGCCACTGCTCGCGCTGCAAGACGACGATCGAGCCGCGGCTGTCCCTGCAGTGGTGGGTCAAGGTCGGCCCGCTCGCCAAGGCCGCCGGTGACGCGGTCCGCGACGGCAAGGTCAAGATCCATCCGCAGGAGATGGAGAAGCGGTACTTCGACTGGGTCGACAACCTCCACGACTGGTGCATCTCGCGCCAGCTGTGGTGGGGCCACCGCATCCCGGTCTGGTACGGACCGAATGGCGAGATCGTCTGCGTCGGACCGGACGAGCAGCCTCCCCCAGCTACCGCTGGGGGGACCCCCACGGGCGAGGGCTGGACCCAGGACACCGATGTCCTGGACACCTGGTTCTCCTCCGGCCTGTGGCCCTTCTCCACCCTCGGCTGGCCCGAACAGACCGAGAGCCTGGAGAAGTTCTATCCGAACTCCGTCCTGGTCACCGGGTACGACATCCTCTTCTTCTGGGTCGCCCGGATGATGATGTTCGGCCTGTACGCGATGGACGGCACCCCGCCGTTCCACACCATCGCCCTGCACGGCATGGTCCGCGACCAGTTCGGCAAGAAGATGTCGAAGTCCTTCGGCAACGCGGTCAACCCGTTGGACTGGATGGACACTTACGGCTCCGACGCGGTCCGCTTCACGCTGGCCAACGGTGCCAACCCGGGTGTGGACGTCCCGATCGGCGAGGACTGGGTCAAGGCGTCGCGCAACTTCGCCAACAAGATCTGGAACGCCACCCGCTTCGCGCTGATGAACGGCGCGACGGTGGAGGGCGAACTGCCGCCCGTCGAGCAGCAGTCGGCGGCCGACCGGTGGATCCTCTCCCGGCTCAACGCGGTGGTCGCCGAGGTCGACGCGTACTACGACGACTACCAGTTCGCGAAGCTCGCCGACGCCCTCTACCACTTCGCGTGGGACGAGGTCTTCGACTGGTACGTCGAGCTGTCGAAGACGACGTACTTCGCGGGCGGCGAGCAGGCGCGTGTCTCCGGCCGCGTCCTGGGCGAGGTCCTCGACGTCACGCTGCGACTTCTCCACCCCATCGTCCCGTTCGTCACCGAGACGCTGTGGACCACGCTCACCGGCAAGGAGTCGCTCGTCATCGCCGACTGGCCGAGTGACAGCGGCTTCCGCGACAAGGCCGCCGAGCGGGAGATCGAACTGGTCCAGCGCGTCGTCACCGAGGTCCGCCGGTTCAGGTCCGACCAGGGGCTGCAGCCCGGGCAGAAGGTTCCGGCCCGGCTCAGCCTCGACGGCACCGCGCTGGCGCCGCACGAGGCCGCCATCCGGCAACTGCTGCGGCTGCAGCCGGAGGGTGAGGCATTCAGCGCCACGGCGACCCTCCCGGTCGCGGGGGCCACGGTCGCGCTCGACCTGTCCGGCACGATCGACGTCGGCGCCGAGCGCAAGCGGCTCGCGAAGGACTTGGCCGCGGCCGAGAAGGAGAAGGCCCAGGCGTTGGGGAAGCTCGGCAACGAGGCGTTCCTCGCCAAGGCCCCGGACAACGTGGTCGACAAGATCCGTACGCGCCTCGCCAAGGCCGAGGAGGACATCGCGCGGATCACCGCCCAGCTGGACCGGCTGCCGCAGGCGTAGTCACGACGTACGAGAGGCCCCGGGGGGAGCACCCCGGGGCCTCTCGCGCGTTCATGCCCCGCTGCCCCGCTACCTCGCGCGGGGTACGCAGACCACCCGAAAGGGGCGGGGCGAACGTCCTGTCACTGCTCCTCCGTAGACTGGCCCCGTGAGTAACCAGCCCGACCCCTTCGACGAGATCGTCGACGCCGAGACAGACCGTGACCCCGACCTGGCGGTGATCGAGGCCGGCAGCCGCGCCCTGCGCGCGCAGGCCGGATCGCTCCAGGGTGACCCCGTGCCCGCCCGGCCCGCAGACCCGGAGGTGGACAAGGCGCTGCGCGCGGTCGAGGCGGACCTGGCGACGCGCTGGGGCGAGACGAAGCTGGAGCCGTCGGTCGCCCGTATCTCTGCCCTGATGGACGTGCTGGGCGAGCCCCAGCGTGCGTACCCCTCGATCCACATCACGGGGACGAACGGCAAGACGTCAACGGCCCGCATGATCGAGTCGCTGCTCGGCGCCTTCGATCTGCGCACCGGCCGGTACACCTCGCCGCACGTCCAGTCGGTCACCGAGCGGATCAGCCTGGACGGCGCCGCGATCGACGCCGTGCGCTTCATCGAGACGTACAACGACATCAAGCCGTACATCGAGATGGTGGACTCCCAGCAGGAGTTCCGGCTGTCCTTCTTCGAGGTGCTGACCGGCATGGCGTACGCGGCCTTCGCCGACGCGCCCGTGGATGTGGCCGTCGTCGAGGTCGGCATGGGCGGCAGCTGGGACGCGACGAACGTCATCGACGGATCCGTCGCCGTCATCACCCCCATCGATCTGGACCACACCGACCGCCTCGGCGAGACGCCCGCCGAGATCGCCGTCGAGAAGGCCGGTGTCATCAAGCAGGGCGCGACGGTCATCCTGGCGCAGCAGCCGGTGGACGCCGCGCAGGTGATGCTGAAGAAGGCCGTCGAGGCCGACGCCACGGTCGCGCGCGAGGGCATGGAGTTCGGCGTCGTCGCCCGCGAAGTCGCGGTCGGCGGCCAGCTGGTGACGCTGCGCGGACTCGGCGGGGAGTACGACGAGATCTTCCTCCCGCTGTACGGGGCTCATCAGGCGCACAACGCGGCGGTGGCGCTCGCCGCGGTCGAGGCCTTCTTCGGCATCGGCTCCGAGCAGGCCCGCAGGCTCGACATGGACACCATCCGCAAGGCGTTCGCCTCGGTGGCCTCTCCGGGCCGTCTGGAGGTCGTGCGCCGCAGCCCGACGGTCGTGCTGGATGCCGCGCACAATCCGGCGGGCGCCCGGGCGGCCGCCGACGGGATCACCGAGTCTTTCGGCTTCTCCCGCCTCATCGGTGTGGTGGGCGCGAGCGGGGACAAAGACGTCCGGGGCTTCCTGGAGGCCTTCGAGCCGATCTTCGCCGAGGTGGTGATCACCCAGAACTCGAGCCATCGGTCGATGGACGCCGACGAACTGGCGGCCGTCGCCGTCGAGGTCTTCGGCGACGATCGGGTGGTCGTCGAACCGCGTCTCGACGACGCGCTGGAGGCGGCGATCACGCTCGCCGAGGAGGAGTCCGAGTTCGCGGGCGCGGGCGTCCTGGTGACCGGTTCCGTTATCACGGTCGGCGAGGCCCGGCTGCTGCTGGGGAAGGGCTGACCTCCGATGCGTACGCTCTGTGCTTCCACCCTGATCGGCGAGTTCTTCGTGATCGGCTTCGCCGGTCTCGTCGCCATGAAGTCCGACGAACTCTCCATGACCACCGTATGGACCGTGTGCGGCATCGGGATGCTGCTCTCGGTCCTGCTCTGCGGGATGATCGGCCGCCCCGGCGGAGTGCAGCTCGGCTGGGCACTGCAGATCGCGCTGATCGCCAGCGGCTTCGTGGTGCCGACGATGTTCTTCCTCGGCACGATCTTCGCGGGCCTGTGGTGGGCATCGGTCCACTACGGCCGCAAGATCGACGAGACGAAGGCGAGATGGGCCGCTCAGGCCCCCTCAGAGCCTGACGCTGCGTAATCGGCGTACTGTCCGGCCCTGTAGCCTCTGAACTCCCGAATCAGCACATGAAGGAGCCCGCACCGTGAGCCAGCGCACGCTCGTCCTGCTCAAGCCCGACGCCGTACGCCGCGGCCTGATCGGCGAGATCATCGGCCGTATCGAGGCCAAGGACGGCTGGACCATCAGCGCGCTGGAGCTGCGCACCCTGGACCGGGAGATCCTGGAGCTGCACTACGCCGAGCACGTCGGCCGGCCGTTCTACGAGCCGCTCGTCGAGTTCATGCAGTCCGGTCCGGTCGTCGTGCTCGTCGTCGAGGGCGAGCGGGTCATCGAGGGCCTGCGCGCCCTCGCGGGGCCGACCGACCCGATCGCCGCCGCGCCCGGCTCCATCCGTGGGGACTTCGGCACTATCGTGCGGGAAAACCTCATCCACGCCTCGGACTCCGAGGAGTCCGCCATTCGAGAACTCAAGATTTTCTTCCCCGGGCTTTCCTGATTGGCCGTCAGCCATACAGAGCTCTTCACCTGGGGCGACCGAAGGAATTTCGGTCGCCCTTCGGTGTACATAGGTGCTTTGCGGGAACGCATCGCTCCGACACCTCGTCACCACATTGAGAGGTGGACTCACCGCGCGGTGTCCGTGCAGGCGGCACTACGATGAAACCTCCACGCCACAGCACCCACCTCGCCATCCTAAAAAGCCATCAACGCTCGATTTGGGAAGGCCAGACGCATCCTCATGGGGAACAACATGTCGTTCATCGGCCGTGACATGGCTGTCGACCTCGGGACCGCCAACACGCTGGTGTACGTCAGGGGCCGGGGGATCGTCCTCAACGAGCCGTCCGTCGTCGCCATCAACACCAACACGGGCGGCATTCTCGCGGTCGGCGCCGAGGCGAAGAAGATGATCGGCCGGACACCGGGCAACATCGTTGCCGTCCGGCCGCTGAAGGACGGCGTCATCGCCGACTTCGAGATCACCGAACGGATGCTCCGCTACTTCATCCTGAAGATTCACAAGCGCCGGTACCTCGCCCGGCCGCGCGTCGTCGTCTGTGTGCCCTCCGGCATCACCGGCGTCGAGCGCCGCGCGGTCATCGAGGCGTCGACGCAGGCGGGCGCCCGTCAGGTGCACATCATCGAGGAGCCCATGGCCGCGGCCATCGGCTCCGGACTCCCGGTTCATGAAGCCACCGGCAACATGGTCGTCGACATCGGTGGCGGGACCACCGAAGTCGCCGTCATCTCACTCGGCGGAATCGTCACGGCACAGTCCATCCGCGTCGCCGGCGACGAGCTGGACAACGCGATCATCCAGCACATCAAGAAGGAGTACTCGCTCCTGCTCGGCGAACGGACCGCCGAGAACATCAAGATCACCATCGGTTCCGCCTACGACATGGACAAGGACGAGCACACCGAGATCCGCGGCCGTGACCTCGTCTCCGGTCTGCCGAAGACCGTCGTCATCTCGGCCGCCGAAGTCCGCAAGGCGATCGAGGAACCCGTCAACGCGATCGTCGACGCCGTCAAGACCACCCTCGACAAGTGCCCGCCGGAGCTCTCCGGCGATGTCATGGACCGCGGCATCGTCCTCACCGGCGGTGGCGCCCTGCTGCGCGGCCTGGACGAGCGGCTGCGCCGCGAGACCGGAATGCCCATCCATATCGCCGAGGATCCGCTGGACTCCGTTGCCCTCGGATCCGGCAAGTGCGTCGAGGAGTTCGAGGCACTCCAGCAGGTGCTGGACGCCCAGCCCCGCCGCTAGCGGCATCGACGGATCCGCCCCCTACGCCCTGGCGGGCGTGGGGGGACCCCCATACGGGTGCGCTGCCAACCCGTGCGGCGGGTCGTTGATATACAGACATCACCATTCCTACGAGGAAGGCACGGCCGCCGCACTGTGAGGGACACACGAGAGAGCCGGCTGCTCCTGGTGCTGCTGATCGCCATCGCGTTCGCTTTGATCACGGTGGATATCCGAGGGGGCGAGGAGTCACCGGTCGACGGCGCCCGGCAGGCCGCCGCCACGGTCTTCGGACCGGTCGAGAACGGCGTCGCGGCAGCGGTCGACCCGATCGGCAACGCGATCGGAGCGGTGCGGGACTCCGGTCAGCGCCACGACCGCATCACCCAACTGGAGCACGAGAACGCCGCGCTGAAGCAGAGACTCGGCAGCGACGACCGTAACCGCAGCCGGGTGCGCGAGCTCGACAAGATGCTCAAGAAGGCCGGCGCGGGACAGTACGGCATCAAGGGCGCCGAAGTCATCGCCATAGGAGCGGCCCAGGGCTTCTCCTGGACGGTGACCATCGACGTCGGCTCCAGCGACGGCATCCAGCGGGACATGACCGTGCTCAACGGCGACGGACTCGTCGGACGCGTCACCACGGTCGGCCCGAACACCGCGACCGTACTGCTCGCCAACGACCCGGACTTCACGGTCGGGACGCGCATGGAGAAGACCGACGAACTCGGCTTCGCCACCGGCCAGGGCGACCGTCCGCTCTCCGTACAGCTGCTCAACGGCAAGGCCAAGGTCAAGAAGGGCGACCGTCTGGTCACCTTCGGCTCGCAGGCCGACAAGCCGTTCGTGCCGGGTGTCCCGGTCGGGGAGGTCGTCCGTGTCGACCCCTCCGGCGGCGACCTCACCCGCACCATCTACGTCCGGCCGTTCGTCGGCTTCACCAAGCTCGACATCGTCGGCGTCGTCGTCCAGGCCCCCCGGTCCGATCCGCGCGACGCGGTCCTGCCGCCCAAGCCGGCGGCCCCGAAGCCCACACCGACGGTCACGGTGACGGTCACCCCGTCACCCGGCGGCGATGTGAACGCGACCGGCCAGAACGACGAGCAGTAGGAGCTGATCCGTCATGCGTTTCAACCGGATGCTGCTCTCCACGACACTCGTCGTGGTCGCCCTCGTCATCCAGGTCTCCGTCCTCGCCCGCCTCCAGCTCCCCGGCGCCGTCCCCGACCTGCTGCTGCTCGTCGTCCTCGGACTCGCCTTCGTCTACGGGCACATGGCCGGGGCCTTCATCGGCTTCGGCGCGGGCCTGCTCGCCGACCTCGCCCCGCCCGCCGACCACGCCGCGGGACGCTACGCACTCGTGCTCTGCGTCATCGGCTATCTCGCGGGCCTGGTGCGCCCCGACAACGGCCAGATCAAGTCGGCCACCGGACCGATGGTCGTGGTCGTCGCGGCCGCCATCGGCTCGACGCTGCTGTACGCGGGGGTCGGCGCCCTCGTCGGCGACACCGCAGCCCGCCATGTGGGCCTGGGCAGCCTGCTGTTCACGGCCGCCGTCTACGACCTGCTGCTCGCGCCCTTCACCGTGCCGCTGATCATGGCCCTCGCCAGACGCGCCGAGAACGATCCGCTCTCCGAGAGCCAGAGCAGCGGCGGCGGCGACGTCGCCTCCCGCTGGCTCTCCTCCGGCACTGGTCTGCGGATCGGCACCCAGCGCCGCGGTGGACTGCGGGTGAAGGCGGCCAGGACGCGGGCGGCACGGGCCGGCCGCATCAAGGGAGTCAAGCGACTGTGATCGAGGGGGCAGCAGCGTGAGCAACATTCCGGAGACCGGGCGGACCCCCCGGGTCCAGATCCGGCTCGTGATCATCCAGGTCCTTGTCTTCTCCCTCCTCCTGACCCTCGGCGGACGCCTCTGGTACCTCCAGATCCGCAACGGCGAGGAGTACACCGACGAGGCGAAGAACAACCACGTCCAGCAGGTCGTCCAGCCCGCCGTCCGCGGCGCGATCCTCGACGCCCGCGGCATCCCGCTCGCCGACAACGAGACCCGCCTCGTCGTCTCCGCGTCCCGCACCGAGCTGATGAAGATAAAGGACGACGGCAAGGGCGTCCTCACCCGCCTCGCGGCCGTGCTCGGCATGAAGCCGAAGGACGTCATGGACAAGGTCAGGCTCTGCGACGCCAAGACCCCCCAGCCCTGCTGGAACGGCTCCCCCTACCAGCCGATCCCGGTCACCGACGAGGCCACCACCCAACAGGCCCTGCAGATCCGTGAGCGCGCCGAGGACTTCCCCGGCATCACCGCCGAGCCCACCGCCGTACGCCGCTACACCGCGCCCGGCAAGACCAACACCGCGCAGGTGCTCGGCTATCTCTCGCCGGTCACCGACGAGGAGATCACCAAGGCCAAGGACACCGACTCGCCGTTCCTGCGCTCCGACCAGGTCGGCCGCTCGGGCATCGAGCGCACCTACGACAAGGAGCTGCGCGGCAAGGCCGGAGTCACCCGCTACGAGGTCGACAACCTCGGCCGCGTCATCGGCCAGGCCGCCAAGGACGAGGCCCAGCCCGGCGCCAACCTCGTCACCTCGATCGACGCGCGCGTCCAGGCCGTAGCCGAGTACGAGCTCAACAAGGCGATGAAGACCGCCCGCCAGGAGTTCGACAAGAACACCGACGAGAACTACAAGGCCGACGCCGGTGCCGTCGTGGTGATGGAGAACAAGACCGGCCGGATCATCTCGATGGCCTCCCAGCCCACCTACGACCCCAACTCCTGGGTCGGCGGCATCTCCGCCAAGGACTACGCCAAGCTCACCGGCAAGAACTCCAACTACCCGCTGCTGAACCGCGCGATCCAGGGGCAGGCCGCCCCCGGCTCGATCTTCAAGGTGATCTCCTCGACCGCCGCGGTCAACGCCGGCTACCCCTTCGACGGCGACTACCCCTGCCCCTCCTCGTACTCCGTCGGCGGCCAGGTCTTCAAGAACTTCGAGTCCAAGGGCTACGGCAGCATCGACCTCGGCAGGGCGCTGGAGGTCTCCTGCGACACCGTCTTCTACGGCCTCGCCCACCGCGAGTGGCAGAAGGACGGCGGCACCAAGCCCAAGAAGCAGACCAACGACTGGTTCTACAAGACCGCCCACCAGTTCGGCCTCGGCAAGGAGACCGGCATCGACCTCCCCAACGAGGTCAGCGGCCGTGTTCCCGACCGTCAGTGGAAGCAGCGCTTCTGGGAGGCCAACAAGGACGGCTGGTGCAAGCAGGGCAAGAAGAACGGCTCCTACGTCGAGAAGATCGCCTTCGAGAACTGCCTCGAAGGCAACCGGATGCGGGCGGGTGACTCCGTCAACTACTCCATCGGACAGGGCGACACACTGGTCACCCCGATCCAGATGGCCACCATCTACGCCGCCATCGCCAACGGCGGCACCCTCTTCAACCCCACCATCGGCAAGGCCGTCATCAGCCCGGACGGCAAGTCCGTCAAGGAGATCAAGCCGAAGTCCCACGGCAAGCTGCCGATGGACGCCGACACCCGCGAACAGATAGACCAAGCCCTCGCGGGAGTCACGACCCGCGGATCGGCCGCCTGGCGATTCGGCGGCTGGCCGCAGGACAAGATCCCGATGCACGCCAAGACGGGTACGGCGGAGGTCTACGGCAAGCAGACGACCTCCTGGTTCGTCTCGTACTCCCCGGACTACACGATCATCATGACGATCGCCCAGGGTGGTACGGGCTCCGGCGCCTCGGGTCCTGCCGTGCGCAAGATCTACGAGGCGATGTACGGACTCGACGAGAAGGGCGGCCAGGACCTGAAGAGGGCCCTGCTGCCCGCGCCGCAGAAGGCGCTCCCCAAGATCCAGCCCGACGGCTCCATCGACGCTCCGGAGATCAAGCCGTACGTGCCGAAGGAAAAGGAACCGGACCAGACCGAGCAGCTCGCGGGCCCGCCCGCGCGGAGGGACTGAGCCATGGCCGGTACGAACGGCTTCTCCGTCTCCGGATACGGGCCCCGGCGCCGCGGCCTGTGGTCCCAGCTGAGCGCCCGTGACTCCATGGTGCGCAGGCTCGACTGGCCGCTGCTCTTCTCGGCGATCGCGCTCTCCTTCGTCGGCTCGCTGCTCGTGTGGTCGGCGACGCGCGGGCGCACCGAGCTCAACCAGGGGGACCCGTACTACTTCCTGTTCCGGCACGCCCTCAACACCGGTATCGGCTTCGCGCTGATGATCGGCACCATCTGGCTCGGGCACCGCACCCTGCGCGGCGCAGTCCCGGTGCTGTACGGGCTGTCCGTGGTGCTCGTCCTGCTGGTCCTCACGCCGCTCGGCGCGACCATCAACGGCGCGCACGCGTGGATCGTCATCGGCGGCGGATTCTCCCTCCAGCCCTCGGAGTTCGTGAAGATCACGATCATCCTGGGGATGGCGATGATGCTGGCCGCGCGCGTGGACGCGGGCGACCAAGTGCATCCGGACCACCGGACGGTCGCCAAGTCGCTGGGCCTCGCGGTCCTTCCGATAGCGATCGTCATGCTGATGCCGGACCTCGGCTCGGTCATGGTGATGGCGGTGATCGTGCTCGGGGTGCTGCTCGCCTCGGGCGCTTCCAACCGCTGGATCCTCGGGCTGATCGGCGCCGGAGTCATCGGCGGGGTGCTGGTCACGGCCCTCGGACTGCTCGACGAGTACCAGATCAACCGCTTCGCCGCGTTCGCCAACCCGGAGCTGGACCCGGCCGGTGTCGGCTACAACACCAACCAGGCCAGGATCGCGATCGGATCGGGCGGGCTGACCGGCACGGGCCTGTTCAAGGGCTCGCAGACCACCGGCCAGTTCGTGCCCGAACAGCAGACGGACTTCGTCTTCACCGTCGCGGGCGAGGAACTCGGCTTCCTGGGGGCCGGTCTGATCCTGCTGCTGCTCGGCATCGTGCTGTGGCGCGCCTGCCGGATCGCACGCGAGACCACCGAGCTGTACGGCACGATCGTCGCCGCCGGGATCATCGCCTGGTTCGCGTTCCAGTCGTTCGAGAACGTCGGTATGACGCTCGGCATCATGCCGGTGGCGGGTCTGCCGCTGCCGTTCGTGTCGTACGGAGGCACGTCGATGTTCGCGGTCTGGATCGCGATCGGACTGCTGCAGTCGATCCGTGTTCAGAGGCCGATAACGGCTTAGGTGAACATTTGGGGCTGCCATGACGTCCTCTGGGCAACTAGATTCAATTCATGGCGGACACGAAGCGCGAGATCGAGCGGAAGTACGAAGCCACTCCCGAGACCCGGCTGCCGGATCCCGGGCGGGTGCCCGGGGTTTCGGCGGTCGTCGACAAGGGAGTCGTCGAGCTGGACGCCGTCTACTACGACACCGTGGACCTGCGGCTGGCCGCCGCCTCGATCACCCTGCGGCGCAGAACGGGCGGCAGCGACGCGGGCTGGCACCTAAAACTTCCTGTCGCACCAGGGGTACGGGACGAGATCACCGCGCCCCTGTCCGACACGGTCCCGCGCAACCTGGCGAGCCTGGCCCGGGCCCGCACCCGGGACGCCGAGCTCGTGCCGGTCGTACGGCTGCGGTCCTCCCGGGACATCCGCCAACTTCTGGACGGCGACGGCACGCTGCTCGCCGAGCTGAGCCGGGACACCGTCCGTGCGGAACGCCTCACCGAGGGCGGCAGAACGGCCGCCTGGGACGAGATCGAGGTCGAGCTCGGTGACGGCAGTGACCCGTCCTTCCTGGACGCGGCCGACAAAAAGCTCCGCAAGGCAGGGCTGAAGCCCGCCGCCTCGCCGTCGAAGCTGGCGAGGGCGCTGGTGGACACCGCCCCCCAGGGCGATCATGCCCCCAAGCTGCCGGCCCCGCGCGCCGAGCTCGACCCGGGGACCGCCGGCGGCCAGGTCCTCGCTTACCTGGGGGAACAGGCTGACGCGCTGCTCGCCTACGACCCCGCCGTACGCCGCGATCTGCCCGACTCCGTCCACCAGATGCGGGTCGCCACCCGGCGGATGCGCAGCGCGTTCAAGACATTCCGGAAGGTCATCGACCGGTCCATCACCGACCCGATCGGCGAGGAGCTCAAGTGGCTCGCGGCCGAGCTCGGTGTCGCCCGCGACCAGGAGGTGCTCACCGAGCGGCTGAAGTCGAGGATCGACGCCGTGCCCAGGACGCTGCTGCTCGGCCCCGTGCGCGGGCGGCTGCGGCTGTGGAGCGTCGCCCACGGCTCGGGCGCCCGGCGCAAGGCCGTCGCCGTGCTCGACAGCAAGCGCTACCTCGCGCTGCTGGAGTCCCTGGACACCCTGCTCGCCGACCCACCGCTGCTCAAGGCGGCGGGCGGCGCCGCCGCCAGGGTGGTCCCCGCGGCCGTGATCAAGGACTACGACCGGCTGGCCGGCCGGATCGACCACGCCCTGGAGCTCCCGGCCGGCGAGGCCAGGGACCTGGCCATGCACGACGCCCGCAAAGCCGCCAAGCGCGCCAGGTACGCGGGCGAGGCGGCCACGCCCGCGCTCGGCAAGGCGGCCAAGAAGTTCGCCAAGCGGATGAAGGCCGTGCAGACGGTCCTCGGCGATCACCAGGACAGCGTCGTCGCCCGCGAAGCCCTGCGGAATCTCGCGATCCAGTCGCATGCGGCGGGGGAGTCGGCCTTCACCTGGGGACTGTTGTACGGCCAGGAGGAGGCTGCCGCGGCTCAGCGCGAGGCGGAGCTGCCGGGGGTGTGGGCACAGGCGTCGGCCCCCGAACTTCGGGCGGATCTGACGGGATGAGCGTCAAGGTACGCTTGATGGTCACCCCAGCCCGCCTCTATGAGAGACACCACGATGCCTGTCGAGTCGGTCTTCCCCCGCCTGGAAGCCCTCCTGCCGCACGTGCAGAAGCCCATTCAGTACGTCGGCGGTGAGCTCAACTCCACCGTCAAGGACTGGGACGCCTGCGATGTCCGCTGGGCGCTCATGTACCCCGACGCGTACGAGGTCGGACTGCCCAACCAGGGCGTCATGATCCTCTACGAGGTACTGAACGAACGCGAGGGCGTGCTGGCCGAGCGTACGTACAGCGTCTGGCCGGACCTCGAAGAGCTGATGCGGGAGCACAAGGTCCCGCAGTTCACCGTGGACTCCCACCGTCCGGTGAAGGCCTTCGACGTCTTCGGGCTGAGCTTCTCCACCGAGCTCGGGTACACCAACATGCTCACCGCCCTCGACCTCGCGGGCATCCCGCTCGCGGCCAAGGACCGGACGATCGACGACCCGATCGTGCTCGCGGGCGGCCACGCGGCCTTCAACCCCGAGCCGATCGCGGAGTTCATCGACTGCGCGGTCATCGGCGACGGCGAGCAGGCCGTCCTCGACATGACCGGGATCATCCGAGCCTGGAAGGCCGAGGGCCGCCCGGGCGGGCGCGAGGAGGTCCTCTTCCGCCTCGCCAGGACGGGCAATGTCTACGTTCCGGGCTTCTACGACGTCGAGTACCTGCCCGACGGCCGTATCGGCCGCGTCGTCCCCAACAAGTCGGGCGTGCCGTGGCGGGTGTCCAAGCACACCGTCATGGACCTCGACGAGTGGCCCTACCCCAAGCAGCCCCTCGTGCCGCTCGCCGAGACCGTCCACGAGCGGATGTCGGTGGAGATCTTCCGCGGCTGCACCCGCGGCTGCCGCTTCTGCCAGGCCGGCATGATCACGCGCCCCGTGCGGGAGCGAAGCATCACCGGCATCGGCGACATGGTCGAGAAGGGCCTCAAGGCGACCGGCTTCGAGGAGGTCGGACTGCTGTCGCTGTCCTCCGCGGACCACAGCGAGATCGGCGACATCGCCAAGGGTCTGGCCGACCGGTACGAGGAGGACAAGATCGGCCTCTCGCTGCCGTCCACCCGGGTCGACGCCTTCAACGTCGACCTGGCCAACGAGCTGACGCGCAACGGCCGTCGCTCGGGTCTGACCTTCGCCCCCGAGGGCGGCTCCGAGCGCCTGCGCAAGGTCATCAACAAGATGGTCTCCGAAGAGGACCTGATCCGTACCGTCTCGACGGCGTACGGCAACGGCTGGCGCCAGGTGAAGCTGTACTTCATGTGCGGCCTGCCCACCGAGACCGACGAGGACGTCCTCCAGATCGGCGACATGGCGGTCAAGGTCATCGCCGAGGGCCGAAAGGTCTCCGGCCAGAACGACATTCGCTGCACGGTCTCCATCGGCGGCTTCGTGCCCAAGCCGCACACCCCCTTCCAGTGGGCCCCGCAGCTGAGCGCCGAGGAGACGGACGCCCGCCTGGAGAAGCTGCGCGACAAGATCCGCGGCGACAAGAAGTACGGCCGTTCCATCGGCTTCCGCTACCACGACGGCAAGCCCGGCATCGTCGAGGGCCTGCTCTCGCGCGGCGACCGCCGGGTGGGTGCGGTCATCCGGGCCGTCTACGAGGACGGCGGCCGCTTCGACGGCTGGCGTGAGCACTTCTCGTACGACCGCTGGATGGCGTGTGCCGCGAAGGCGCTGCCCGAGTTCGGTGTGGACGTCGACTGGTACACCACCCGCGAGCGCACCTACGAAGAGGTCCTGCCCTGGGACCACCTGGACTCCGGTCTCGACAAGGACTGGCTCTGGGAGGACTGGCAGGACGCGCTCGACGAGACCGAGGTCGAGGACTGCCGCTGGACGCCGTGCTTCGACTGTGGCGTCTGCCCGCAGATGGACACGCATATCCAAATCGGCCCGACCGGCAAGAAGTTGCTGCCGCTGACGGTCGTCAATTAGAGCTCCTGGCAAGGGTCTGTCGTTCGGATCAGGCCGGATCAGCGAGCGTGCGTGCCAGGGCACGCGAACCCGGCAAGATCCGAACGACAGACCCTGGGCCCGGCCGCGGGGGAAACCCCGTGGCCGGGCCTTGATCGTGTGCTGCTCCTGCCGCCACCACAACCCGCGTCCCGGTAGTGGATCCGGACAGGGCTGTGCCGCGTCATGGCTGACATGGAGTTCGAGAAGTCCCCCCAGCCATACGGGAGTCATCAGGCCCCCGCGCACTACCAGCCCGGCGAGGGCTGTCTCACCACGGTCGTCCGGGTCCCGGTGCGGATTGTGGTGCTGCTCGTGGTCGTTCCCGTACGGATGGTCTGGGACCTGCTCGTCGTCTGCGGGGTCGCTCTCGACCGCGTCCTGCTGAGGCCGGTCGGCCGCGGGCTGGTCTGGCTGTACGAGAGCGTGCTCGCCCCCGTCGCGCTCTTCGTCGGCAAGGCGCTGTTCGTCTGGCCGTGGGTGGCGCTGTGGCGGTATGTCGTGGTGCCGGTGGTGACGTACGGGCTGGTGGTGCCGGTGGTGTGGATCTACCGGCAGCTGCTGACGCCGCTCGGCCACGGCATCGCCTGGCTCGTCGAGAACCTGCTGTTCGCGCCCGCGCGCTGGATCTACCGCCGGCTGCTCACCCCCGTCGGGCACGGCATCGCCGTGGTGCTCGGCTGGCTGGGCAGGGCCCTGTTCGTCTGGCCGTGGGTGGCGCTGTGGCGGTATGTCGTGGTGCCGGTGGTGACGTACGGGCTGGTGGTGCCGGTGGTGTGGATCTACCGGCAGCTGCTGACGCCGCTCGGCCACGGCATCGCCTGGCTGCTCACCATGACGGGGCGCGGCATCGCCGCCGTCAGCCGCGGGGTGTGGATGGCGGTCGTCTGGCTGGTCGTGACACTGCTGGTCACGCCCGCCGCCTGGGTCTACCGGCGCATACTCGCCCCCGTCGGACGCGAGATCGCCGACGCGTGCGCTTTCGCCTGGCGTATCGCCGGATACATCTCGCACGCCGTCGGCAGGGCGCTGAAGTGGCTTGCCTGGAATCTGGTGGGACGACCGGTGCGCTGGTTCTACCAGGTCGTGTGCACCCCCGTCGGGCATGCCCTGCGCGACGGGATCTGGCGGCCGGCGAAGAAGGCCGCCGTCGAGGCGGGCCGGGCCGCCTCGGCCGCGCTGCGATCGGCCCGCGAAACGGTACGCCAGGCCAGGCGCGACGCCTGGCGGGCACTGGTCGGCGGGCCTCCGGCGCGCACGCTCGGCGAACCGGTAGTGCGGCAGGCGCGTACTCTGGGTAGTGCAACGACTGTTCCCGGCGCGCCGGCCGAACCCGAGATCTCCCTGCACAAGCGGGGGTGAGCCGGTCAGGCCCCCAGGGAACACCCCGCACGTCCGAGGGCGGCGCGCCCTCCGCGCCAGCCCCGCACCGAGGAGAAGAACCACTGGGCAAGCGACAGCCCGAAGGCCCGCCGCCCGCACCGGCGGTGCAGCGCATCCGACTGCGCTACACCAAGCGCGGCCGCCTCCGGTTCACCAGCCACCGAGACTTCCAGCGTGCCTTCGAGCGGGCGCTGCGCCGTGCCGAGGTGCCCATGGCGTACTCGGCGGGCTTCACACCGCACCCCAAGGTCTCCTACGCCAATGCCGCACCCACCGGCACGGGCAGCGAGGCCGAGTATCTGGAGATCGCCCTCACCGAGCACCGCGACCCCGACAAGCTGCGTGAGCTGCTCGACGAGTCGCTGCCCGCCGGGCTGGACATCACCGACGCCGTCGAGGCCCGTACGTCGGGGCTCGCCGACCGGCTCACCGCCTCCGTGTGGGAGCTGCGGCTCGACGGGGTGGGAGTCGACGATGCTTCACAGGCCGTGTCCGCCTTCCTCGGCGCCGAGACCGTAGAGGTCGAGCGCAAGACGAAGAACGGCCTGCGGACCTTCGACGCACGAGGTGCCGTGGCAGAGCTGCAGGCGCTCCATTCACCGGCTGATAGGCCGGGGGACGGGCCCTGTGCGATACTGCGGCTGGTTGTTCGGCACGTAACACCTGCCGTGCGACCCGACGACGTCCTGTCCGGTCTCCGAGCTGTGGCCGACCTGGCGCCGCCGGTCCCCGCAGCGGTGACCAGGCTGGCGCAGGGGCTCTTCGACGAGGAGTCCGGCACGGTGACCGACCCGCTCGCGCCCGACCGCGAGGCAGTTCCGGCCGCTACACCCACGGCCGCCGGAATCGCCGCCGCGACGGCGCCGGGTCCCGCCGCGTAAGGGCAGTCGTTGTAGCGCAGCCCTGGTACTCGGGAGCCACCTGGGTCGGGCCGCGCACTGACAGGAGACTTTCGCCAGGCCGTACGTACAACGCGTAGGGAACCGGCGAGCCATACATCAGCTCCCGTGCGGCGCCCGCGCCCCGGACGGCGGCACCGCGAACATCACGCGGGCCGTGACCGGACCGGAATCAGGCGTGGCGCCCGGGAGCGTGACGGGAGAACCGCCCGCATGCACGAGCCGAACGAATCCGGCACCGCCGGAGAGACCGAGAACAATTCACCCAGCGATACGCTGCCGCCGCGCCGCAGGCGCCGGGCAGCATCGCGTCCCGCGGGGCCGCCGACGGCGGCCGCGGGTTCCACGGAGGCCGCGGAGGTCACGGCGGACATCGCCGAGACCGCTGTCGTCGCCGATGTCGCCGATGTCGCGGAGGCCGAGGCCGCCGCGCCCCGCACGCGTCGCCGTGCGACCCGTAAGGCGACCGCGCCCGCCGGTGCCCCGGAGGCTGCAGAGGCCCCTGAGACCTCTGCCGAGCCGGAGGCCGAGGCCGCCGCGCCGCGTACCCGCCGTCGCGCCACCCGTAAGGTCACCGCGCCCGCCGGTGCCCCGGAGGCCGACGAGGCCGCTGAGGTTGCTGCCGAGCCGGAGGCCGAGGCTCCCGCGCCGCGCACCCGCCGTCGGGCCACCCGCCAGGTGACCGCCCCCGAGGCGGTCGCCGAGCCCGCTGCCGTCGAAGCCGTGGCCGCCGAGGACGAGACCGAGACTGAGAGCGAGGCTCCCGCGCCGCGTGGCCGTGCCCGCCGGCGGGCGTCCGCGCCCGCCGGTGCGCCGCAGCCAGTAGAGACGGCTGAGGCCGACGAGGCCGCTGAGGTTGCTGCCGAGCCGGAGGCCGAGGCAGCCGCGCCGCGCACCCGCCGTCGGGCCACCCGTAAGGTCACCGCGCCCGCAGCCACCCCGCAGGCCGCCGAGGCCGACGAGGACGAGGACGTCGTCGAGGCGGGCGAGAGCCTGCCCACGGGCATCGTCGCCCAGATCACCTCCGCCGAGGCCGAGGCCGAGGTCGCTGCCGCCGAGAAGGCCGCCACCCGTGGCCGTACGCGCCGTCGCGCCGCCGCGCCCGAATTCGCCCAGCCCGCGAAGGCCGAAAGCGCGAAGGCCGAGCCCGCAAAGGCCGAGAGCGAGAAGGCCGAGGCGCCCGCGCGCGGCCGCCGGGCGGGACGGCCCGCCGTGGCCGTGTTCCAGGCCCCCGTCTTCACCGAGCCCATGTTCCAGACCCCGGAGACGGCCGCCGCGGCCGCCGCCGCTGCCGTGGACACGGAGCCGGAGGAGGACGAGGACGTCGTCGAGCCGGTCGCCGAGACCGTCGCCCCCGAGCCCGCGGGCCGTCGCCGCCGTCGCCGTCGTGGTGAGGCCGCCGAGCCGGTCGAGGCCCCCGCGCCCGCCGCGCAGGAGGCCGAGCAGGAGACCGAGACCGAGGCCGAGCCGGAGACCGAGGGCGAGGAGTCGGACGAGTTCGACGAGCGTCCCTCGCGCCGCCGCCGCCGTGGTGGCCGTCGCCGTCGCCGCGGTGAGCCCGCCGACACCGACGAGACCTCGGAGGAGTCCTCCGAGGAGACTGCCGGCGAAGAGGCCCAGTACGACGAAGAGGGCGAGGAGGAGCAGGGCGAGACCGGGACCCCCTCGGCCGCCGGTACCGCCAGCAGCCGTCGTCGTCGTCGCCGTCGCCGTCGCAGCGGTGAGCCCGCCGAGGGCGAGGAGACGGTTTCGGGCGACCCGGAGCGTACGGTCGTCAAGGTCCGCGAGCCCCGCCCGGCGCGCGCCAAGAGCGACGAGCCGTCCGACGAGGTGCAGTCCATCAAGGGCTCGACCCGTCTGGAGGCGAAGAAGCAGCGCCGCCGCGAGGGCCGCGAGCAGGGCCGCCGTCGGGTGCCGATCATCACCGAGGCCGAGTTCCTCGCCCGCCGCGAGGCCGTCGAGCGGGTGATGGTCGTCCGCCAGAGCGGCGAGCGCACCCAGATCGGCGTCCTCGAGGACAACGTGCTCGTCGAGCACTACGTCAACAAGGAGCAGGCGACCTCGTACGTCGGCAATGTCTACCTGGGCAAGGTGCAGAACGTACTGCCGTCCATGGAGGCCGCGTTCGTCGACATCGGCAAGGGACGCAACGCCGTTCTGTACGCCGGTGAGGTCAACTTCGAGGCGCTGGGCATGGCGAACGGCCCGCGCCGTATCGAGGCCGCGCTCAAGTCCGGCCAGTCGGTCCTCGTCCAGGTGACCAAGGACCCGATCGGCCACAAGGGCGCCCGCCTGACCAGCCAGGTCTCGCTGCCCGGCCGCTACCTGGTCTACGTGCCCGAGGGCTCGATGACCGGTATCAGCCGCAAGCTGCCCGACACCGAGCGCGCCCGTCTGAAGACCATCCTCAAGAAGATCGTCCCCGAGGACGCGGGCGTCATCGTCCGTACCGCCGCCGAGGGTGCGAGCGAGGACGAGTTGCGCCGCGACGTCGAGCGTCTGCAGGGGCAGTGGGAAGACATCCAGAAGAAGGCCAAGAGCGGCGGCAGCTCCAACGCCCCGACCCTTCTCTACGGTGAGCCGGACATGACCGTCCGGGTCGTCCGCGACATCTTCAACGAGGACTTCACCAAGGTCATCGTCAGCGGTGGCGAGGCATGGGAGACCATCCACGGCTACGTCAACCACGTCGCCCCGGATCTGACCGACCGGCTGTCCAAGTGGACGTCCGAGGTCGACGTCTTCGCGACGTACCGGATCGACGAGCAGCTGATGAAGGCGCTGGACCGCAAGGTCTGGCTGCCGAGCGGCGGTTCGCTGGTGATCGACAAGACCGAAGCCATGGTCGTGGTCGACGTCAACACCGGCAAGTTCACCGGTCAGGGCGGCAATCTCGAGGAGACCGTCACCAGGAACAACCTGGAGGCGGCCGAGGAGATCGTGCGCCAGCTGCGGCTGCGCGACCTGGGCGGCATCGTCGTCGTCGACTTCATCGACATGGTCCTGGAGTCCAACCGCGACCTGGTCATGCGGCGTCTGCTCGAATGCCTGGGCCGTGACCGTACGAAGCACCAGGTGGCCGAGGTCACCTCGCTGGGCCTGGTCCAGATGACCCGTAAGCGTGTGGGCCAGGGTCTGCTGGAGTCCTTCTCCGAGACCTGCGTCCACTGCAACGGCCGTGGCGTGATCGTGCACATGGAGCAGCCGTCCGCCCCCGGTGGCGGTGGCGGCGGCAAGCGCGCCAAGAAGCGCGGGCGCGGCGGCGCGGAGCAGGGCCAGGAGCACGAGCACGAGCTCACTGCCGAGGCAGAGGTCGCCGCCGAGGTGGCTGCCCCGGTGGCGCCGGCGGAGCCCGAGTTCGTGCCGGACGAGGAGCTGTACAGCAGCGCCGCGGAGGCCGAGGCCGCCGCGACGCGCGGCCGTGGCCGCCGCCGGGCGACCCGTAAGGTCACGGCTCCGGCCGGTGCGCCTAAGGCCGCGGCCCCCGCGGCCGAGGCCGAGGTCGTCATCGAGGCCAGGGCCGAGGCGCCGGTTGCCGAGCCCCGGGCCGAGGCGCCCGTCGCCGAGGCGGAGGCTCCCGCTCCCGAGGCCGCCCCGGCGGGCCGCACCCGCCGCCGGGCCACCCGCAAGGCGACGGCTCCGGCCGGTGCGCCGAAGGCCGCCGAGACGACCCCCGTCGAGGCGGAGGTCGTCATCGAGGCCAAGGCGGAGGCCCCCCACGCCGAGGCGCCGGTCGCCGAGCCGGAGACCACCGTCTTGGAGGAGGCTCCCGTCGTGGCGCCGCCGCGTGCGCGCCGCCGGGTGACCCGCAAGGTCACCGCTCCCGCCGGTTCGCCGTCGGGCGCCGAGGAGGCCGCGATCGTCGTGGTCCCCGCGACGGCCGAGCCCACGGCGGAGCCGGAGGCCGGGGCCGACGAGGCCGGCGCTCCGGCCAAGAAGGCCGCCCGCAAGACCGCCAAGAAGGCAACCGCGAAGAAGGCCGCCACCAAGAAGACGGCGGCCAAGAAGACCGCGGCGAAGAAGACGACCGCGAAGAAGGCCGGTGCGAAGAAGACCACAGCGGCGGCCGAGCAGCAGTCGCTGCCCACAGTGACGGCGACCACTGAGAGCTGAACAGTTGATGAGCCCTCAGTGAACGAACCGTGTCCCATCCCGCAGACTGTGGGGTGGGACACGGTTTTTGTCGCCGAATCGATGCAGGGCTGCGTTAACAGCCCCGAAATTGACTAGGAAATCCCTGATAATGTGACGGCGGTCGCTGCCGGGTGAGGGCCCCGTTCCGGACACTACGGTGGGTGACCGGCCCGGTTCGGGACAAGACCGGTCCCAGATCCTCGGTAGGGCGTTGGCTTTGCGCCGGAGGGGTATGCGCGGCCTCGTGAGACGTCCGCTCCGCCCCTGACCTCTGCCACATAGAGCTCTTGCGGTGTTCAAGGAGGACGTCCATGACGAGCAGCAACCAGCAGCCCATTCCCGCAGCACGCCCGGTCATCGGTGAGGAAGAGATCGAGGCCGCAGTACGCGTACTGCGCAGCGGCAGGGTCGTACAGGGCCCCGAAGTCGCCGCGTTCGAGGAGGGCTTCTCGGAGCTCGTCGAGGGGCGCCACTGTGTGGCCGTCAACTCGGGTACCTCCGCGCTGCACCTCCTTCTGCTGGCTTTGGGCATCGGCCCCGGTGACGAAGTGATCGTTCCTTCGTTCTCGTTCGCCGCTTCGGCGAACGCCGTCCGCCTGGTCGGCGCCGATGTCGTCTTCGCCGACATCGAGCCGGGCAGCTTCGGCCTGGACCCCGCGGCCGTCGAGGCCGCGATCACCCCGCGCACCGCCGCGATCATGCCGGTGCACCTGTACGGCCACCCGGCCGCGATGGACAAGCTCATGCCCATCGCCGCCAAGCACAAACTGGCCGTCGTCGAAGACGCCTGCCAGGCGCACGCCGCCGCGCTGAACGGCACCCCCGTCGGCGCGTTCGGCTCGGGCGGTACCTTCAGCTTCTACCCGACCAAGAACATGCACTCGCTCGAGGGCGGCATGATCTCCACGGCGGACGCCGAGATCGCCCGCACCCTGCGCCTCCTGCGCAACCAGGGCATGGAGCAGCGGTACGCGAACGAGATCGTCGGCGCCAACATGCGGATGACCGACGTCGCCGCCGCCGTCGGACGCGTACAGCTCTCGAAGCTGGGCGGCTGGACCGAGCAGCGCATCGCCAACGCCGCGTACCTCACCGAGCACATCACCGCGCCGGCCGTGCAGACGCCGACCGTCTCCGAAGGCGCGCGCCACATCTACCACCAGTACACGATCCGGATCGCCGGGGACCGCGACGCCGCCATGGCGAAGCTAACCGAGGCGGGCGTCGGCAACGCCGTCTACTACCCGACCCCGATCCACCGGCTGAAGCCGTACTGGGAGCCGGACCAGAAGGCCGGCCGTAACTGGGACCTGCCCGAGACCGAGCGTGCGGCGGCCGAGGTCGTCTCCCTGCCGGTGCACCCTTCGCTGTCCGCGGAGGACCTCGAGCGGATCGTTGTCGCCGTGAACGAGCTTGGAGAGAACCAGTGACCATCGCCCAGGGACTTCGGGCCGGCCTGATCGGCCTCGGCTCGATGGGCCGCCACCACGCCCGCGTACTCGCCGGCCTGGAGGGCGTCGAGCTTGTCGCCGTCGTCGACCCGATGGGTGACAAGAACGGCTGGGGCCAGGGCGCCCCGGTGCTGTCGACAGTCGAGGAGCTCATCGCGCTCGGCATCGACTACGCCGTCGTGGCGTGCCCGACCGCCCTGCACGAGGAGGTCGGCCTCCAGCTGGCCGAGGCCGGAATCGGCGCGCTCGTCGAGAAGCCGGTCGCGGACACCGTCGACGGCGCCCGCCGCCTCGTCGAGGCCTTCGAGTCGCGCGGCCTGGTCGCCGGCGTCGGCCACATCGAGCGCTGCAACCCGGCGCTGCGCTCCCTGCGCCAGCGCCTGGAGGCCGGCGAGCTCGGCGACGTCTACCAGGTCGTCACCCGCCGCCAGGGCCCCTTCCCGCACCGCATCGCCGATGTCGGCGTGGTCAAGGACCTCGCCACCCACGACATCGACCTCACCGGCTGGGTGACCGGCCAGACGTACACCTCGATCTCCGCGCGCACGGTCTCCAAGTCGGGCCGTCCGCACGAGGACATGGTCTCCGCGGTCGGTCAGCTCTCCGACGGCACCATGGTCAACCACCTGGTCAACTGGCTGAGCCCGCTCAAGGAGCGCTTCACCTCGGTCACCGGCGAGAAGGGCTGCTTCGTCGCGGACACCCTCACCGCCGACCTCACCTTCTACGCGAACGCCTCCCAGGCCACCGAGTGGGAAGCGGTCCAGGCGTTCCGCGGCGTCGCCGAGGGCGACATGATCCGTTACGCCATCGCGAAGCGCGAGCCGCTGCTGGTCGAGCACGAGCTCTTCCGCGACGCGGTCCTCGGGAAGTCGCACGACATTTGCACACTGCGCCAGGGTCTTCGTACCGTCGAGGTCGCAGCAGCCGTTCTGGAGTCCGCCGCCACGGGCATCACCGTCGATCTCTCCGCGTACCCCGCGGCCCAGTAGGGCGAGGAGCCTTGACCAGTCCTGATGTCACCGTCGTCGTCGCCGTGTACAACACGATGCCGTATCTGACGGAATGCCTTAACTCCCTTGTCGGGCAGAGCATTGGCCGGGACAGGCTCGAGATCGTGGCCGTCGACGACGGTTCCACGGACGAGAGCGGAGCGGAGCTCGACCGGTTCGCGAAGAAGTACCCGGACACCATCACGGTGATCCACCAGGCGAACTCCGGTGGCCCGGCCGCGCCCAGCAACAGGGCGCTGGACGTGGCCACCGGACGTTACGTCTACTTCATCGGCGCCGACGACCACCTCGGCAAAGAGGCGTTGGCGCGGATGGTGGCGTACGCCGACAAGCACGACTCCGACGTCGTGATCGGCAAAATGGTCGGCACGAACGGCCGCTATGTCCACCAGGCGCTCTTCAAGAAGAGCGACCCGGACATCAGCCTGTACGACTCGGAGCTGCCGTTCACGCTGGCCAACACCAAGCTGTTCCGCCGTGAGCTGGTGGACAAGTACAAGCTGCGCTTCCCCGAGGACCTCCCGGTCGGCAGCGACATGCCCTTCACGATCGAGGCGTGTGTCCGGGCCCGGAAGATCTCGGTGATGGCGGACTACACGTGCTACTACGCCGTGAAGCGCGGGGACGCCAGCAACATCACCTACCGCGCCGATCATCTGTCGCGGCTGCGCTGCACGGCCGAGATCATGAAGCACGCGGCCGGGCTCGTCGAGGCAGGACCCCAGCGTGACCACCTCCTCAAGCGGCACTTCACCTGGGAGCTCGCCAAGCTCGTCCGGGAGGACTTCCCGTCGCTGGACGCGCAGACCCGGCAGGAGGTGTGCGCCGGTATCGCCCGTCTCGCGGACGAGTACTTCACGGACGCGCTGCGTGACTCCATGGACGTCAAGCGGCGGGTACGGATCGGGCTGGCCCAGCGGGGCGCGGTCCAGGAGCTCGTGCAGGCCATCACCGACGAGGCCGGGGCGCCGGTCCTGGTCGAGGACGGCCGCGCCTTCGTCCGCTACCCGGGGTTCCGCACCGCGGGGCTGGACCTGCCCGACCGCCTCTTCGAGGCGGACGCCGCGTCCCTCCCCGCGGTGCTGGCTGAGGCCACCGGCCTGGTCTCCGCCGAGTGGGAGCAGACCGGCGAGCAGCTGACGCTCGCTGTCGCCGTACGGGCCGGCACGGTCGGGGACACCGACTCCGCCGTCATCCGTCTGGTGAACGGAGCCATGCCCAAGAGCTCCGACAAGGCGGGCGGCCGCAAGCTGCCCGAAGGGCACGAACTGCCCGCCCCCGTGGGCGAGTTCAGCCGCGAGCCCATGCCCGACGGAAGCGGCACCCTGATCCGGGCCCGGATCCCGATCGAGCCGAAGCGCGCCAAGCTCGGCGTCCGCGTCCATGTGAACGTCGCCGGCTCGACGTACGAGATCCCGGTGAAGACCTGCGGGCTGCCGCTGCCGCTCGCACGGCGGTGGCGGGAGAAGATCCCCTACCGCATCTCCGCCAACGCGAACCCCAAGGGACGGCTGGTCATCACCACGGCCCCCCTGTGGGAGCCCAGAGTCGGCCTGGACGCGCGCCTGCGCGCCCTGCTGTCCCGTCTCCCGCGCCTGCGCGCCCTGCTGTCCCGTGTGAAGAGGAAACTGACCCGATGAATATCTGTGTAGTCGCGCTGGGCAAGATCGGCCTGCCGCTCGCCGTCCAGTTCGCCGCCAAGGGCCACAAGGTCATCGGCGCCGATGTCAACGAGAAGGTCGTCGAGCTGGTCAACGCCGGCACCGAGCCCTTCCCCGGCGAGCACGACCTCGACCGTCTGCTCAAGGAGACCGTCGGCGCCGGGCTGCTGTCCGCGACCACCGACACCGCCTCCGCCGTCGCCGAGTCCGACGCCGTCGTGGTCGTCGTCCCGCTGTTCGTGGACGCCGAGGGCGTGCCGGACTTCGGCTGGATGGACTCGGCCACCAAGGCGATCGCCGCGGGTCTCAAGCCCGGCACGCTCGTCTCGTACGAGACCACCCTGCCGGTCGGCACCACCCGCACCCGCTGGGCCCCGATGCTGGAGCAGGGCTCCGGTCTCACCGCGGGCAAGGACTTCCACCTGGTCTTCTCGCCGGAGCGGGTGCTCACCGGCCGGGTCTTCGCCGACCTGCGCCGCTACCCGAAGCTCGTCGGCGGTATCGACGAGGCCTCCGCGAAGCACGGTGTGGAGTTCTACGAGCAGGTGCTCGACTTCGACGAGCGCGCGGACCTGGCGCAGCCGAACGGCGTCTGGGACCTGGGCACCGCCGAGGCCTCCGAGCTGGCGAAGCTCGCCGAGACCACGTACCGCGACGTCAACATCGGCCTGGCGAACCAGTTCGCCCGTTTCGCCGACAAGAACGACATCGACGTCAAGAAGGTCATCGAGGCCTGCAACTCGCAGCCCTACAGCCACATCCACCAGCCCGGCATCGCGGTCGGCGGCCACTGCATCCCGATCTACCCGCGGATGTACCTGTGGAACGACCCGGAGGCCACCGTCGTGCGCTCGGCGCGCGAGGCGAACGCCGCCATGCCGGAGTACGCCGTCGACCTGCTTGCCGCCGCCTACGGCGACCTGGAGGGCGTGGGCGTGCTGGTGCTCGGCGCCGCCTACCGCGGCGGTGTGAAGGAGACGGCCTTCTCCGGCGTCTTCCCGACCGTCGAGGCGCTCAAGGCGCGCGGGGCCGTCCCCTTCGTGTCGGACCCGATGTACACGGCCGAGGAGCTCACCGCGCACGGCCTGACCCCGCACGAGGGCCAGACCGTCACCGCCGCGATCCTGCAGGCCGACCACGCCGAGTACCGCGAGCTGGCCGCATCCGACCTGCCGGACGTCCGCGTCCTGGTCGACGGCCGGCGCACCACCGACCCGGCGCGCTGGGAAGGCGTCCGCCGGGTTGTCATCGGCGGCTGATTAAGTACGCAGTACTGGAGCGACACAGTGGCCCCGTCCCGAGTCACCGGGACGGGGCCGTTCCGCAAGGGGTATTGACATGACGTGGCTGATCACGGGCGGTGCCGGATTCATCGGCTCCCATGTGGTGAAGGCGATGACCGACGGTGGCGAGAGCGTCGTCGTCCTCGACGATCTGAGCACCGGCAGCGCCGACCGGCTGCCCGCGGGCGTACCGCTGGTGCCCGGCTCCGTCCTCGACGGTGAGCTGGTGGGCCGTGTCCTGGCCGAGCACGCGATCACCGGAGTCGTGCACATCGCGGGCAAGAAGCAGGTGGCCGAATCGGTCGAGAAGCCCCTGTTCTACTACCGCGAGAACGTCGAGGGTCTGCGGGTCCTTCTCGAAGCGTCGGCCGCGGCAGGCGTCCGCCGGTTCCTCTTCTCCTCGTCGGCGGCCGTCTACGGCATGCCCGACGTCGACCTGGTGACCGAGGCGACGCCCTGTCTGCCGATGAGCCCGTACGGCGAGACCAAGCTCGCGGGTGAATGGCTGGTCACCGCCGTCGGCAGGGCGCACGGCATGGCGACCGCCTCCCTGCGCTACTTCAACGTCGCCGGCGCGGCCTCGCCGGAGCTGGGCGACGAGGGCATCTTCAACCTCGTGCCGATGGTCTTCGAGCGCCTGACCGCGGGCGAGCCGCCGCGTATCTTCGGCGACGACTACGCGACGCCCGACGGCACCTGCATCCGCGACTACATCCACGTCGAGGACATCGCCTCCGCGCATGTCGCGGCGGCGCGGCGGCTCGCCGCGGACCCCTCAGCCTCGCTGGTCCTCAACATCGGCCGCGGCGAAGGGGTTTCGGTCGCGGAGATGGTCGACATCATCCTCGACGTCACCGGGCACACGGACAGCAAGGCGGAGGTCACGGCCCGCAGGCCGGGCGATCCGGCCCGCGTCGTGGCCGCCGCCGACCGCATCCGCCAGGAGCTCGGCTGGGAGGCGCGCCACGACGTGCGCGCGATGGTGACATCGGCGTGGGAAGGCTGGTGCCTGCGCCACCCGGAGGCACGCGGCTGACCTGCGCTCGCACCCCGTACATACGACGAAGGGCCCCCGGGACTTCCCGGGGGCCCTTCGTACTGCTTTACGTGTTACTCGCCGAGCAGCAGTTCGTCGAAGCGACGGCTCACCACCGGCCAGTCCCATGCGGACAGCGCGTGCTCGGAGGCCAGCTTGCCCGCGTTTTGCCAGCTCTCCTCGGTCGCCGTGGTTTCGAGGATGCGCTTCGCCGCCTCCTCCGGGGAGCCCACGACCCAGCCCTCGGGGTAGAGGGTGCGGGCGCTGTGGTCGCGTCCGGCGTAGAACGGCCAGTCGCGCACGACGGGGACGGCGGCACTTGCCGCGCCCTCCATCAGACCGACGTGGCAGCCCTCACGCACCGAGGAGCTCAGGATCGTGCCGATCCCGGTGAGCGCGGACGGTACGTCGTCCGTCGGCCCGAGACGTACCACCGCACCGGACTCCACCAGCGGTTCGAGCTGTCGCTCGAACTCCTTCAGGTAGTCCTTGGTGGCACGGCTGGTCTTGGGATCCATGTCACTGCCGACCAGCAGCAGCCGGTAGCGCTCGTCCTGCTTGCGTACGCGCTCCAGGACGTCGAGGGCCCACAGCGGGTCCTTCGCCACCTGGGAGACACCGATGAGCCCGAGGTTGAAGCGGGCGTCGGCGGGCTTCGCGCGGTTGAAGGCGCTCAGGTCCATGGCGTTGTCGATCATGTGCGTACGAGGCGCCTCGGGACCGCGGAGCTGAGGCACCAGAGCGGTCGTCAGGTCCTGCACATGGTCGGCGACATAGATGAGGTCGTCGACGCGGGAGAAGTCCACCAGGTGCGGCCACCGGGTGAAGGCCTCGTAGCTGTGCAGGCGCACCACGATCCGGGTGTCGCCCGGGTCGATCGTCGTGAGCATCACGGCCGGTGCCACACACCAGTCGAGGAACACCGTGTCGGCCCAGTCCAGATGGGGCCGCATCAGCTGCTCGACCTGCTCCGCATAGAGGGCCTCGCCCCCGAGACGGTTCTCTATCATCCGCCGGCCGGCCCACGAGATGCGCTTCATGGCCGGCGTGGACGCCAGGTCCAGGTAGCGGACCTCGACGCCCTGGTGGGCCTCGTAGTGGGACAGGATCAGCTTGAGGAAGTTGTCGTTGGCGCTCGTGGTGACCAGCAGCCGCAGCGGCCGGTCCTTCGGAGGCGTCGCGGCCGGGGTCTTCCTGCCCTGCGGCTGCTGGATCTTCTTCATGACCGCCGAGCCGTGCACCGGCGCCGAGAAGGCGGCCGGGTCACTGGCCAGCGGCGAGCTGAGCTGGTCGATGTGGACGACCCGGTGGAAACCGAGGACGAGCGCACGGTCCAGCGTGGACGCCGCGCCCTCGGGATCCCCGGACGTGTACTGCTCGTCCGCGGCGGTCAGCAGCTCCTTGACCGTGCTGTCGAAGGCGCGCGGTGCGATGCCCCTCTTGAGCTCGGTCTTGGCCGCCTCGTCCAGCAGCGCCGTCCTGATCGCGGGGTCCGAGATGCGCTGTGCGGCGGTGGTCAGCGCGAGCGTCGCGCCGCCCGGCCGGCCGGCCCAGCGCATGCCCTCGGCCACCTGGCGGGACAGGCGCGCCCGGACGTTCGCGGGAACGCCGGGTGCGGCGAGCGCGGTGCGCCACAGCCGGGCACCGACGCTGCTGCGCATCAGGGGACGCGCCGTGGCCGTACGGATCACGGTCTCGGGCAGCGCCTTGGCCTGACGGCGTACATCGCTGACGATCACCGAGCGGGGCGGCAGAGCCCTCCGCCTGGCCGGGGCCGGGGTCCGCTGCGGGTCCGACAGGGCCCGCAGCGCAGGCGCGATGCCGAAGCTGGCGTCCGCGTCGGTGTACTGGGACAGCCGCCAGACCGTGTACACGGCGTTGGCGTCGAGCGCGACGAGCTGCTGCGCTCCCAGGCCGTGGCGGCGCAGCCACGGATTGCGGCGCATCTGGATCCACAGGCGGCGGCTCGCCGGGAGCCTGCGCAGCCTGCGGCGGGTCGCGGTGCGCAGATGCCCTATGCCGTACGGCAGTGCCTGGTACCCGTCCAGCTCGAGCCGGTCGAGCTCCTCCTGGCAGCTCTTAGTGTCGAAGGCGCAGGCCAGATAGACGCGGGCGCCCTGGGCGCGGAACTTCTGCACCGCGCCGGCCAGCACGCCGAGTTGCGGCTGGGCGGCGGCGACGAGCAACACATCGGTCACGGGGTGGGACCTCCGGCGACGATCGACTTCGATGAGAGGTCGTCCACATCCGTGGCTTCGGCAGTCAGGGGGACAATGCTCTCCGCGGGCGCGGCCGGTACACCGTGCTCGGTGGCGAGCCGGTCGACGAGGTTCTTCACGGCGAGGGACATCAGGGCCTCACGGGTGAACTGGTCGGCGTGCGCCATCGCTTCCGCGTGGACCTTGTCGCTCGTCTCGACGGCCATGTGGGCCGCCTTCACGAAGGACTCCGCCAGGCCTTCCTCGTCGATGCCGACGGCACCGGTCCACAGGGGATGACCGTTGAGAACGTTCGAGGCGTCGTGCTCGACGACATGCGCCGAGACGATCGGCAGGCCCGTGGCCATGTACTCGTACACCTTGCCGGAGGTCACGAAGCGACCGCCGATCAGGATGAGCACCATGGCGTCCCAGCGGGCGTAGATGGAGGAGACCTCGGCCTTGGCGGCGGGACCGCCGAAGAACACGCCGTCCGCTTCGGCCTGCTTGAGCATCTCGGAGTGCTTGTTCGCCTCGCGGCCCGCTCCGTTGCCGATGTGGCCGCGTACCTCGAAGCGCGCGTTGGCGAGCAGCGGCTCCTTCTCACGGGCCGCGCGCCAGGCGTTGAGCACCGTCTCCAGGTGCGCGGGTGTGAAGTTGACCGTGCCGAGGTAGCCGAAGACCAGACCCGACTCGGGGTCGGGGTTGTGGGCGCGGCCGGGCGAGCTGTCCGCGTCGTAGCCGTTGCGCACGACCTCGACGCGGGAGGCGAACTCCGGGTAGCGGGCGCGGTAGTGGTCGGCGATCGGGTCGTTGACGACCCACAGCGAGACCGCGCTGTCGAGGACCTTCTGTTCCCAGCGGCCCATCTCGGAGTCCTTGGTGAACGCCTCGATGCCGGTGATCACATCGATCGACCAGCCGTCGCGGAAGTCCACGGCGTACGGGACCTTGGCCTCTTCCCAGAGCTTCCAGGCCGCGGCGAGATTCACGTACGGAACACAGCTGGCCACGAGCAGATCGGCCGGGTGCTCCGCGTGGATGTCGAGCACTGCCCGCTCCAGATCGCCGCGCCACTCGCCGAAGTTCGGCTCGGGGAAGGCCTTCTGCTGCCGCTTGCGCAGCTGCGAGACCCACCTGTTGGGGTTGAGGGCGCGGTCCTCGCTGTAGAGCCGGATGTCCGTTTCCAGGTCCTCACGGGACAGCGGCAACTCGACGATCTTCACCCGCGGGTCGACCTGCTCCAGCAGGGTGAGGTCGACACCCGAGTCCCGCTCCCAGGACTCCTGGGCGATGTTGACGACGGTGACGTCCCAGCCTGCTTTGCAGAACTGGTTCGCCGTCTCGCGCATGCGGTAGGCGCTGCTCTTCGCAGCCGGCGGAAAGCCGATGGCGAGATAGATGACGTGCGGTCGCGGACCTTCTGAGGGCAGCCCGGACCTGGGAGACGCTGACATAAACGGTGACGCTAGCACGGTGACAAGTACGGATTAGAGCCTGCATTGAGGCGCTTGTCCGTCACACGCGCCGGCTGCCCCCCTTCCACTCTTCCATGATCCGGACAACGTTCTGCGCGGCTCGTCCGTCGCCGTAGGGGGTGCCCGGGTCGGCCGTCGGAACGGCGCGGGTGACCGTGGCGGCCCACTCGTCGGCGGAGAGCTCGTGCGGGTCGGGAACCAAGACGTTCCAACCGGTGTCGACGGTTTCGACCCACTCGGTCTCGGGACGGATCGTGGTCGTGATCCGCTCCAGGAGGAAGGCCTCCTTCTGCAGGCCACCGGAGTCGGTGACCACACCGGTCGAGGCCAGCACCGCGGCGACCAGACCCGCGTACGGCAGCGGACGGCCGACGTGCACCGAGCCCTGCGCGAGCTCGATGCCGTGCTGCTCGGCTCGTGCGACCAGGCGCGGGTGCGCGAGAAGCGCCACCGGCACCGGGAGCTTGGCCATGGCGCCGATGATCGCGGCCAGGCGCTCGGGGTCGTCGGTGTTGTCGGGCCGGTGCAGGGTCGCCAGCAGGAACGGCTTCGAAGGGTCGATGCCCTCGGGCAGCGCGGGCGCGGCGTGCTCGCCGGCGAGCACCGCGTCGCGGATGCGCAGGCAGATGTCGACCATCACGTCACCGGCCAGCACGGCGCGGTCCTTGAGGCCCTCGTCGGCGAGGTGGCGCATGGCCTCCTCGGTCGGGGCCAGCAGAACGTCGGCGCAGTGGTCGGTCAGTACGCGGTTGTGCTCCTCGGGCATGCGCCGGTTGAAGGAGCGCAGACCGGCCTCCAGGTGCGCGACCGGCAGGTGCATCTTCACCGCCGAGAGCGCACCGGCGATCGTCGAGTTGGTGTCGCCGTAGACGAGGACCCAGTCGGGCTGCTCGCGCTCGAGCACCGGGTCGAGCGCGGTGAGCACCGAACCGGTCTGGACGCCGTGGCTGCCGGAGCCGACACCGAGGTGGACATCCGGGTCGGGGATGCCGAGACCGTCGAAGAAGACGTCGGAGAGGTCGGCGTCGTAGTGCTGCCCGGTGTGCACGATGACGTGCTCGTGGTCGGTCTCGGCGAACGCGGCCGCGATGGGGGCGAGCTTCACCAATTGCGGACGGGCACCGACGATGCTGATGACTTTCACTGAACACTCTTCTTCTGGGTCAGGTCACTGGCGGGGCGTGCCACAGTCTCATACTGCGGGCGGACACCCCGCGCGATCGCGCCACCGCCGACGCGGCCGGACCGGCCCGGCGAAGCGCGCGCTCCCAGGGGTGCTCCACGCAATGGTAGGCAATGGCCGAGGTGAGCGGACCGGCGGCCGGGGCTTCGCGCGGGGGCGCGCGTCCTCGATAACGATTTCGTGAACCCGGCACGGGAGTGAGGGCCGCTGCGGCCCGGTCGGTGCCGCGAACCTGTCGTACTATCGTCGCGCAAGTTTTGCGGGGTGGTCACGCGAAAGACGATGGTGAGCCATGGCGGTCTGGTCCGGACGGAAATCTGCGCGCGGCTCGGACGAGCCGCCGAGCCGAAAGGCCGCGCCGATACCCACCGTGGACACGTCGTCGGCCCCCACCACCGGCTGGCTGGTGCGCGGCAAGGACGGCAGGCTCACAGCGTACGCACCGGGCTCGGACGGCGTGCTGCGCTGGACCGAGACCCGGCCCGGTGGCCCCCAGTGGACCGGGCCCGAAGTGATCCCCGGACGCGGCGTGCTGCCGTATCTCTCCATCGCCCAGGGCGCCGACGGCTATGTCCACCTGGTGAGTCTGCGCCGCAGCCGCCTCGCGGACGGCCGGACCGGCACCGATGTGGTGTACGCCGTGCAGTACCAGTCCGGCCTCGCCGTACGCGACTGGTATCCGCTCGGCTCCCCGTACCCGAACGACCCCGATCTCGCCGGCCAGATCGGCCTCCCGTCGGCCGTGATCGACGCCGAGGGCTCGCTGCATGTGTTCGTACGCAATGCGGGCGGCGGCGTCTGCGGACGCGCCCAGGTGCCTTCCGGCAAGTGGAACAAGTGGGCCGACCTCAAGGGCAGCGGTGGCGTCGGTACGGTCTCCGCCTCGCTGACTCCGGACGGCCTGATGGAGCTGCTCGTTCCGACCGCGGACCACATCATGCGCTGGGAGCAGGAGACGCCGGGCGTCAAGTTCCAGCGCGCCGACGACATCCCCGCCAAGGCCGCGGCCGATTCGCTCAGCTCGGAGCGCACCGGCGGCAACCGGCTCACGCACTTCTGGCACGACGCCGGGGACAACACGGTCCGCGCCTGGCGCCCGACCTCCGACGCGGCCCCGCTCGGCAACGGTTCGGGCACCGGACCTGTCGCGCTGCTGCGCACCCCGGTCGACGGTCACGACTGCACGATCCTCGCCCACCGCGACGCCGCCACCGGCCGCCCGGCGCTGGCCGCGTATCCCACCGAGGACGAGTCCTCGGGTGTCAGCTGGACTCTTACGGGTGAGCCCTGCGTGGGCGCTCCGGCGCTCGCGATCGACGCGAGGGGCCGGGTCGTGATGGCGGCGTTCGGTACGGACGGCACGCTGCGGGTCACGCGCCAGAAGGACGAGTCCGGCCTGGCGATGGAGGCCTGGAGCCGGGTCTGACCGAGACAGGCATGCGAAACCCCCCGGACCCGGTCCGGGGGGTTTCGCATGCCTTGGGCGGAGCCGCCGCGTCAGACCGCCTGCTCGGCGAGGACGCCGTCCTTCTCCACGTACACCGTGCCGGACTGCGGGCACTCCCAGACGCCCGCCTCGCCCTCGCGCTCCACGAGACGGACACCGGCCCGGCCGACCCAGCCGATCTGCCGGGCGGGCACGCCCACGACCAGCGCGAAGTCCGGTACGTCCTTGGTGACGACCGCGCCCGCGGCGACCATGGACCAGCGTCCGATCCGCACCGGCGCGACACACACCGAGCGTGCGCCGAGCGATGCGCCCTCGGCGACCTTGACGCCCACGGCCTCCCAGTCGCCGCCGCGCTTCTGCTTGCCGTCGGGGTCGACGGAGCGCGGGTTGTGGTCGTTGGTGAGCACCACGGCCGGGCCGACGAAGACACCGTCGCCGAGCTCCGCCGGCTCGTACACCAGGGCGTAGTTCTGCAGCTTGACGTTGTCGCCGATCTGCACGCCGGTGCCGACGTAGGCGCCGCGGCCGACGACACAACCCTCGCCGAGCTTGGCGCCCTCGCGGATCTGGGCGAGCTCCCAGACGCTGCTCCCGGCGCCGATGACGGCGGTCTCGTCGACCTGGGCGGTGGGCTGGACCCTGTAGTTCACTGTTCTGCCTTCCGGTGCGCTGCTTCGCCCGGCGAGCATACGGCCCGCCGTCCTTTCATGGCTGGGTGCGTGCCTTTCATGGCCGCTGGGCCCGCGCCTTCCTGAGCTGGAGCGCCAGGTACAGCGCGGCCGCCGTCGGGACGATCGTGCGGTACCAGCTCACGTGCGGGGACCACCAGGCGTACGCCGCCGCGGGGACGAGGATCGTCAGGCCCACGATGCGCAGCACCCACCAGCGCCGCGGGCGGGGGACCGGCAGGGCCGGGGTGCCCAGGTCCGTCGACATCGTGTCGCGGATGCCCTTGAACACCCCTCGCTTGGCCAGGAGTTGCGCCCCGGGCACGCCGTCCAGGATCTCGTCGCGCTCGCCGAAGCCGTCCGGAAGCGGGGGCAGCCCGAGCGCGGCCACCAGCTCCGACTGCCGCCGGGCGGGGCTGTCGGTACCGCGCAGCAGCGAGACCAGCGGGCGCGGGTCCACCGCGGGGAAGACGGCGGCGAGGGCCTGCGCGGTGGCGGTGGCCTGCGCGTGGTCGGTGACCGGGGCCGCCGGGTCCCACAGATGAGAGGCGCGCGCCCTGCCCTTGTGGAACAGCGTGAAGCCGCAGCGGTCGGCGGTGCGGCGCAGCACCAGGGCGGGCCACTTCTCGCCGGTGGTGAAGTTGTCCGCGGCCGCCGTCAGCATCTCCTCGCCGGCGAGGAGGCTCGCGCGTCTGCCGGGAGACGCGTCGGGGACGAGTTCGACGTAGCTCATCCCCGTCGCGGACGGGGCGGGGGCGATACGGAGCGAGATACCGCACATCAGAGCTGCCTCGGCGACCTGGTGGAGGCGGGCCGCCGCTATCGCCAGGGAGCGCGGCGCCGGGACGGCCGGTACGGGAGCGGCCGGCCGGGCATGCCCCGGCGGGCGGCTGAAGAACGGGGTCTGGGAGGCGACCTGCATCCGTACGCCGAGACGGAACTCCAGGAACTCCTTGCGGCTGTCACCCACGTACGCCCACGGGAATTCGCGGGCGTGCACGCCGATCGCCCGGAAGACCTCCAGGGCCTCGCTCCAGCGCTCGGCGAAGATCAGCATCAGAGCCAGGTGGTTGCGGAAACCGGCGGCTTCGGGGTCGCCCGGCTCGTACCAGCCCGACAGCTCCAGGGCCCGGGTCACGGCGGCCTCGACCCGGGCGCGGTCGATCGGGCCGTCCTCGGTGGAGTCGTCGGACACCACCTCGTACTCGACGGCGGCCAGCAGCGGAAGCGCGTGCAGTTTCGAGCCCGGCAGCGCCCCTTCGGCGGCCCGCTCGGCGAACGCGAACATCTCCTCGTGCGAGCCGTACCACTTGTCGCACAGGTACTGCAGAGCCGTCGCATGACAGCCGTAGTGGTGCGGCGCGCGGGCGACGGCCTCCGCCCGGTACGCGTCGAACACATCGCGGGGCGCCTGGATGCCGCGGGCGTGGGTGAGCGCGATCTCCCACGGCACCGGGTCGGTGGGGTTCAGCTCGGCCGCGGCGGCGATGACCGGAACAGCGTCCTCCAGGAGCGCGAAGAACGCCCGGAACTGGTCCTGGGACACATGCCGGGCGCGGTGGCCGGTCCGTATCTCCCAGGCCTGCTGTATGCACAGATCCGCCTTCACCAGCACCGCGTCGGGGTCATCCGGCGACTTCGCCAGCCAGTCCTCCAGCCAGCCCGGGCTGTGCAGCGCGCACTCGGCGAGCTCCGAGACGCACACACTGCGCCGCTCCCACTGGGCGCCAAGCCGGGTCTCGGCGAGCAGCTCGCCGGCGGGCGCGGCATCGCCGCTCGCGGCCGCGGAGAGCGCGGCACGCAGGGCGGGGTCGGCGACAGCACCGACGGTGACGGCCTCGTCCGGTGGCAGATCCGCGCCCACGGCCGAGCCGTGGCGGAGCATGCGAGGCATAGTGATGAGGGAGCGCAGGGACACGAGCTGATATTGAACAGGCCGCGGTGAGCATGCACCAGAGACGCGGGCCGGGTCCCCGGGAGACGGGGGCCGGGTACCCGGTTTGACCCCCTGGGGGCGGGCCCCGTAACCTTGACCCTCGGTGTGTTTCCATGCACACCCACCCCTGAGCAACTCCCTCCCGACGGCTCTGCCCGTTCAGGAGAGGCCGCTCATCCTTCCGGATCGTCGCGGGCTTCGGCCCGTGCGAGCGGCTGGCATCAGGGGATCCGTTCCGAGCGAGAGTGAGATCCGCGTGTACGCCATCGTGCGCAGCGGTGGTCGTCAGCACAAGGTTGCTGTTGACGACATCGTTGAGGTTGACAAGATTCCCACTGCCAAGGTTGGCGACACGGTCGAGCTCTCGACCCTGCTCGTTGTCGACGGCGACGCCGTGACCAGCGACCCGTGGGTGCTGGCCGGAATCAAGGTCACGGCCGAGGTCGTGGACCACCACAAGGGCGCGAAGATCGACATCCTTCGCTACAAGAACAAGACCGGCTACCGCCGTCGCCAGGGTCACCGCCAGCAGTACACGGCGATCAAGGTCACCGGCATCCCCACGGCTGCGAAGTAAGGGACTGAGGAGACATGGCACACAAGAAGGGCGCATCGTCCACTCGGAACGGTCGCGACTCCAATGCTCAGCGGCTCGGCGTGAAGCGCTTCGGCGGTCAGGTCGTCAACGCCGGTGAGATCCTGGTCCGCCAGCGCGGCACCCACTTCCACCCGGGCAACGGCGTCGGCCGTGGCAAGGACGACACGCTGTTCGCGCTGGACGCCGGCGCGGTGGAGTTCGGCACTCGCCGTGGCCGCAAGGTAGTGAACATCGTTCCGGTCGCCTGACTCAGGCGCCCGTAGAGCGGTTTGCTTCGCGAGGGCGGACCTCGCTTCCCGTTGATCGGGAAGCGGGTCCGCCTTTCGCTTGTTACGTAAGAGACATTCCGTACTTTCTGGAGGCACACCCATGACCACCTTCGTGGACCGCGTCGAGCTGCATGTCGCCGCGGGTAACGGGGGCCACGGCTGCGCCTCCGTTCACCGGGAGAAGTTCAAGCCGCTCGGCGGCCCCGACGGCGGCAACGGCGGCCGTGGCGGCGATGTCATCCTGGTCGTCGACCAGTCGGTGACCACGCTGCTCGACTACCACCACAGCCCGCACCGCAAGGCCACCAACGGCCAGCCCGGCGCAGGCGACAACCGTTCCGGCAAGGACGGCCAGGACCTGGTCCTGCCTGTCCCCGACGGCACCGTCGTCCTCGACAAGCAGGGCAATGTGCTCGCCGACCTGGTCGGCCAGGGCACCACCTTCATCGCGGGCCAGGGCGGCCGTGGCGGCCTCGGCAACGCGGCGCTCGCCTCCGCGCGACGCAAGGCGCCCGGCTTCGCACTGCTCGGCGAGCCCGGCGAGGCCCGTGACGTGGTCATGGAGCTCAAGACCGTCGCCGACGTGGCCCTCGTCGGCTACCCGAGCGCGGGCAAGTCCTCGCTGATCTCGGTGCTCAGCGCGGCCAAGCCGAAGATCGCGGACTACCCCTTCACCACGCTCGTACCGAACCTGGGCGTGGTCACCGCCGGGTCGACCGTCTACACCATCGCCGACGTCCCCGGCCTGATCCCCGGCGCCAGCCAGGGCCGTGGCCTGGGCCTGGAGTTCCTGCGCCATGTCGAGCGCTGCTCCGTGCTGGTGCATGTCCTGGACACCGCGACGCTGGAGTCCGACCGCGACCCGGTCTCCGACCTCGATGTGATCGAGGAGGAGCTGCGTCAGTACGGCGGTCTCGACGACCGTCCGCGCATCGTGGTCCTCAACAAGATCGACATCCCGGACGGCCAGGACCTCGCCGACATGATCCGCCCGGACCTCGAGGCGCGCGGATACCGCGTCTTCGAGGCGTCCGCGGTGGCGCGTACCGGCCTGAAGGAGCTGTCCTTCGCCCTGGCCGAGATCATCGCCGAGGCGCGCGCGGCCAAGCCCGTGGAGGAGGCGACCCGCATCGTCATCCGCCCGAAGGCGGTCGACGACGCGGGCTTCACCGTCGCGCAGGAGGAGGACGGCCTCTTCCGGGTGCGCGGCGAGAAGCCGGAGCGCTGGGTCCGCCAGACGGACTTCAGCAACGACGAGGCCGTGGGCTACCTGGCCGACCGTCTCAGCCGCCTCGGCGTCGAGGACCAGCTGATGAAGGCCGGTGCCCGCGCGGGCGACGGCGTGGCCATCGGCCCCGAGGACAACGCGGTCGTCTTCGACTGGGAGCCCTCGATGATGGCGGGCGCGGAGATGCTCGGCCGCCGCGGCGAGGACCACCGCCTGGAGGCCCCGCGCCCCGCGGCCCAGCGCCGCCGGGACCGCGAGGCGGAACGGGACGACGCGCAGCGGGAGTTCGACGAGTTCGACCCCTTCTAGGGAACGTGCCGGATGGCTGAGCCGGGTCGGCGGACGGAGTCCGGCGCAGCCGTCCGAAGCCCGGATGCAGGGTTCGTTCCAAGGGTTCGGCTCCGATCGCCGGACGGGCTTGGAGAACAAGCCCGTCCGATTCGCTCCATTGCGTGAAGCGGCGCAACCTCTCGCCCCCAATGACCGTCTTGTACGCGGGGGTGGGGCGTATCGCCCCGGTACACGGAACGGAGCGTCGATGAAGATTTCTTTCCTCATCCACACGATTTACGGCATCGGCGGGACCATCCGGACCACGCTGAACCTCGCCGAGGAACTCGCCGACCGGCATGAGGTGGAAATCGTCTCGGTCTTCCGGCACCGCGACGACCCGATCTTCGCCATCGACCCGCGCGTCACCGTCGTACCCCTCGTCGACACCCGCCCCGCCTCCCCGTCCAACGAGACGAAGCACCCGCTCCAGCTGGAGCCCGCAGCGTGCCTGCCCCGGTCCGAGGCGCGGTACAAGGAGTACAGCAGGCTCACCGACGAGCGGGTGCAGGCCCACTACGCGGGCTCCGACGCGGATGTGGTCATCGGAACCCGGCCCGGACTCGTCGCGTACGTCGCGCAGTTCGGCCCGGAGGGCGCCGTGCTCATCGGGCAGGAGCACATGACGCACAACCATCACAAGCCCGAGCTGCGCGCCGAGATGTACGACCACCTCGCACGGCTCGACGCCTTTGTGACGGTCTCCGAGGGAGACGCCGCCTCCTACCGCGCGCAGATGCCGCTGCCCGGCACCCGCGTGCTCGCCATTCCCAACAGCGTGCCCGAGCCGATGGTTGTGCCGTCCGACACCTCCGGGACGACCGTGGTGGTGGCGGGACGCCTCGCCTCGGAGAAGAAGTACCAAGTGCTCATCGAGGCCTTCGGCAAGGTCGTCGCCGCCCGGCCCGAGTGGACGCTGCGGATCTGCGGCTGGGGCAACCAGAAGGACCGGCTCCGCCGGAAGATCGACGAGCTCGGCCTCTACAACAGCGTCCATCTCATGGGTCCCCGTTCGCCCATCGAGCCGGAGTGGGTCAAGGGCGCGATCGCAGTTTCCACTTCACGGCACGAATCCTTCGGCATGACGCTCGTGGAGGCCATGCGCTGCGGTCTGCCGGTCGTCAGCACGGACTGCGACTACGGCCCGAGGGAGATCATCGAGGACGGGGTGGACGGGCTGCTCGTCCCGGTCGGTGACGTCGAGGCCATCGCCGATGCCCTGTTGAAGCTCATCGACGACGAGGAACTGCGCCGCCGGATGGGCGCGGCCGCGCTGCGCAACGCGCGTCGCTTCGCCCCAGGTCCGGTCGCCAAGCAGTACGAGGAGCTCTTCGCGGAGCTGGGCGCGGCCACGGCCTCGCGCGGAGGCGCGGGCCACGTAGCGAGGGCGGCGGGGGAGCAGTTCACGCCCCTCGCCGACTGCCTGGTTGCCGATGACGGCGGGCTGACGGTCAGTCTGGTCCCAGGCGGTGGCCGGCCCGTCGGCCGTGGTGCCGGACTGCACCTGGTGTGTACGCACCCGGACGCCGCGGTCGAGGCGCGGCGCTTCGCGTTCGACGCGGAGGGGCGGGCGAGGGTGCCGGCCGGTGCCCAGTTCCCGGAGGGCGTGTGGACCTGCCAGGTCGAGCTGCCGGACGGCGAGCGGATCGCGCTGGCGGCCCGGGCCGTCGACCAGCGCGGATCGATGCGGGCCGTGGCCCGTACGCCCGCGGGCGGCCCGGTCCGCAATCTCGTCCCGTATGTGAAGAAGGGAGTGCTCTCCCTGCGGTCCTGGGTCAGGCCGGTCCACGCCGAGGTCGGTGAGATCCGGCTCACTGGGCAGAAGATCACCATCTCCGGGCGGCTGTTCGCCCCGGGCACTCCCGCCGGCGACCCGGCTCTGCTGCTGCGCCGCCGTGGTAAGGCTCACGCCGAGCTGACGTTCCCGGCGAGCCGCGAGGGAGCGGACGGCTTCCGGGCCACCGTCCCGTGCGCGGCTCCGGCGGACCGCCAGTCGGATGCGCACGACGTCTGGGACCTGTGGCTGCGCCCTGCGCCCGACGCGCAGCCGGTCAGGCTCGCGCGGGTCCTGGACGACGTGGTGGAGAAGGGTTCCCTCTTCCCGTATCCCGGCATCGACCTGCGCAAGAGACGCCCCCTGGCGACGCTGCGCGGGGTGGCCCGCAGACTCGGCGGCAAACCGCAGGAGCTGGTCACGGTCAAGGTCTTCTACAGCGCGGCCAATGAGCTCGTACTGAACGTTGTCGACAAGCCGATCAAGTAGCCGTGCGCACTCGTGGCAACTGTGGTTTCAGTCACCCGGACTGGGCGCCGGGACCCAGCAGTATCCCCTGTCCAGGGGGTGAACGCCCGGTTTCGCGGAGGTGTGGGGTGCTTGACCACCGCCTTGCGAGACCGTCACGGAGAGTGCGACCATCAGCCCGTCCCCCATTCGTCGCAAGGTAGGTCGGTCGTCTGTGTCTGTGCCGCACGTAGCCAAGCCCCGCACTACAGCCGTTGTGCTCGCCGGTGGTACCGGTCAGAGAGTGGGACTGGCGATCCCGAAGCAGCTGCTGAAGATTGCCGGCAAGGCCGTTATCGAGCACACACTGTCGATCTTCGAGCAGGCGGAGTCCGTCGACAACGTCATCGTACTGATGGCGCCGGGTTTCGTGCCGGATGTGGAGCGGATCATCGCCAGGGCCGGACTCACCAAGGTGACGAAGGTGATTGAGGGTGGCGCGACCCGCAACGAGACCACCGAGCGCGCCATCGAGGCGCTCAGCGAGGGGCTTGCCGAGGGTGAGGACCACAACGTCCTCTTCCACGACGCTGTCCGTCCGCTTCTGTCACAGCGTGTGATCAAGGCGTGCGTCGACGCCCTCGACCGCTATCAGGCCGTCGATGTCGCAATTCCGTCCGCGGACACGATCATCGTGACCCGGACCCACGGCGAGGACGGCGAGTTCATCACCGACGTCCCGGACCGCTCGCGGCTGCGCCGTGGCCAGACCCCGCAGGCCTTCAAGCTCTCCACCATCCGGCGGGCCTACGAGATCGCGGCCGGCGACCCCAACTTCCAGGCGACCGACGACTGCAGCGTCGTGCTCAGGTACCTGCCCGACGTGCCGATCTATGTGGTCGCGGGCGACGAGTACAACATGAAGGTCACGCAGCCGGTCGACGTCTTCATCGCCGACAAGCTCTTCCAGCTGGCATCCAGCGCGGCCCCGCGCCAGGCCGACGCCGCCGCCTACCGCGAGCTGCTGACCGGCAAGACGCTGGTGGTCTTCGGTGGTTCGTACGGCATCGGCGCGGACATCTGCGCCATCGCGAAGCAGTACGGCGCCCATGTCTACGCGCTGGGCCGCTCCACCACCGGTACGCACGTGGAGAATCCCGAGCATGTCGACGACGCTCTTTCCCGCGCGTATGCCGAGACGGGCCGGGTCGACTACGTCATCAACACGGCCGGTGTGCTGCGTATCGGCAAGCTGGCCGAGACCGACAACAGCACCATCCAGGAAGCGCTGAACGTCAACTACCTCGCGCCGGTGCAGATCGCTCGTGCCTCGTACAAGTATCTGGCGGAGACGAAGGGGCAGCTGCTCCTCTACACCTCCTCCAGCTACACCCGCGGTCGCGCCGAGTACAGCCTCTATTCGTCGACCAAGGCGGCCATGGTGAATCTCACCCAGGCCCTTTCCGACGAATGGGCGGGCGACGGAATTCGCGTCAACTGCGTGAATCCCGAGCGCACCGCTACTCCCATGCGCACCAAGGCTTTCGGCACGGAACCGGAGGGCTCGCTGCTCTCTTCCGAGGCCGTGGCAAGGACCTCGCTGGACGTCCTGCTGTCCGAACTCACCGGCCATGTCATCGATGTCCGGCAGCAGGATCCGACGCGTGAGGCGAGCGAGGCATCAGACTTCGAGAAGGCCCTCGAAGCCGTTCTGGACCGCCAGGAAGATGTGTAACAATCGTTCGTTAAAGTAATTATCGGGCCTTTGTGGTCGCCCTGAGGCGAAAACCTTGAGGCGAGGACAGAGGCCCGAGTTTGTGAAGCCCCACCTTCACAAAACCCGCCAAACGTGAATCAACCGGCACCCCCTTGGAGCAGGTTCTTCGTGATTTCGACCGCCATTCGACTCGCTCGCGTCGGCAGCCGGTCAGAGCTGGCCGCAGCGGCTCTGATGGGACTCGGCTATCCGTGCGTGATGATCGCCGCACTGATCCCGAACCTCTGGTTCTTCGCGGCTGCCGCTGCCGTGACCTACCTCGCCGACTGGTATCTGCACCAGAAGGGCAGCTACCTGGTCAACCGGCTCAACAAGGTCCGGGCCGGTCTGCCGATCCGCTTCCTGCTGCGTCAGCTGCTGCTGGTTCTGCTGCTCGCCCGTGAGGGTCTGGCGGAGACCAACTTCTTCTACGCGGCCGTCGCCGGGTTCCTGATCTTCTACGGCCTCCAGGCACCGCAGGGCGCGCTCACGACCCTGATCCGCCTGCGCCGCACGATGCCGGTCGTCACGCGCAACGTCGACCTGAACGCTGTACGCATCCCCGACGCGCCGCCGAACGCGCTGCTGCGCCGCTCCGGCGAGAAGATGCTCCACCTCGACATCCCGGCCATGGTCGGCGTGGTGATCGCCGCGGGGACCGGCAAGCACGTCATCGGATACGTGGGCGTCGCCGTCACTCTCGTCCTCGGAGTGCTCTACACGGCCGCCCTCGTCCCGTATCTGCGGCGCAGCCGCCGGGTGCCGGGCGCGGCCGCCGTGCTCAAGGGCGTCCAGACCTGGCTGCGCGAGTACCAGCCGACCGTCGTCCTGTACTTCTCCGGCTCCGACGAGTCCGCGTACCAGGTCAACATGTGGCTCGAGACGATGGAGCAGATCGACGGCCGGCCGCTGATCATCATGCGTGAACGCGGCATGGTGAAGAAGCTCACCGCGACCGCGGTACCGGTCATCTGCGTGCCCGGCGGCATGCATCTGATGAGCCTCGACCTGTCCTCGGTCCGCGTCGCGCTGTACCCGGCCAACGTCGGAAAGAACATCCACAACCTGCGCGTGCCGACCATGAAGCACGTCTTCATCGGTCACGGCGACAGCGACAAGCTGGCCAGCGTCAACCCGTTCAGCAAGGTGTACGACGAGGTGTGGACCGCGGGCCGCGCGGGCCGCGACCGCTACGCCCTGGCCGACGTCGGTGTGCGCGACCAGGACATCGTCGAGGTGGGCCGCCCGCAGCTGGCTCCCATCACCTCATGGGCCGGCACCCCGAAGAACCCCATCCCCACGGTGCTGTACGCCCCCACCTGGGAGGGCTGGGACGACAATCCGGGCAACACCTCCCTGCTGCTGGCAGGCGAGAACATCGTCCGGCGGCTGCTGGAGGCCGAGAAGCCGGTCCGCGTCATCTACAAGCCGCACCCCTTCACCGGCATCCGCAACAAGAAGGCCCTGGCCGTCCACGAGCGCATCACCGCGATGGTGCGCGCCGCGGCCGCCGAGCGTGCCGTCGACCCCCGCTGGGCCGGCGAAGCCGCCGCCACCCAGTCGGACCAGGCCGAGGCGAAGGCCGAACTG
The DNA here is from genome assembly GCF_026339995.1 of Streptomyces sp. NBC_01481. GTDB lineage: Bacteria > Actinomycetota > Actinomycetes > Streptomycetales > Streptomycetaceae > Streptomyces. The sequence continues at coordinate 789,230 of NZ_JAPEPT010000001.1, forward strand.
ACCCGTATCCAGGCCCGGTTGGCCGAGCTGTCCAAGCCCGGCCGCGCGGGCGGCGACGAGTCGGAGGAGTCACGGGTCTCCCTCGCCGACCCGGAGCGCCAGGCCGAGATCAAGAGGCTGCGGGCCGAGTGGAACGACGCGTACTGGCGCTCCTGCGGCTGGTGGGAGCACCGGGTCGTCGCGGGCTCCGAGCCCAAGCTGTACGACTGCTTCAACGAGGCCGACGGCATGGTCTCCGACATCTCCAGCGTGGTCTCGGACTTCATCGCGAGCGGCAAGCCCTACGCCGTGACCGACTCGGGCCAACTGGGCGAGGAGGAGTTCAAGCGGCAGAACACCGCCGTACGGGCCGCGGTCATCCTCTCCAACAGCGCCGAGGAACTGAGCGAGCTGCTCGACGCGGTGGCGGATCGTTCCGGCGACAAGCTGGTGGACGCCAGACGCGAGTTGAAGCGCTATCTGCTCGGCCCGGACGAGCCCAGCTCGATCGAGCTGTTCAACGCGGCCGTACGGCGGCTGTCGGCCAAGGCCGAGGCACGCAACGCCGGTGTGGAGCAGCGCATCGGAGGCCAGCTCATCGGCGAGCTCGACCCCGAGTCGGAGACCCCGGACGCGGAGTCCCAGGAGTCGACCCCGGTCGCACGCTGAACTGCGTGACGCGGAGTGGGTGTGCGCTGTCCAGCCGGTGAAATGACCGCGCACCCGCCCCGCGCCCTGGCATAGATTCGGCACTGTGACAGTGGCAAGACAGCAGGTAACGCAAGCCCGCAGGATCGTCGTCAAGGTCGGATCGTCCTCGCTGACCACGGCATCAGGAGGGCTCGACGCCGACCGCGTCGACGCCCTGGTCGACGTGCTGGCCAAGGTCCGCAGCGGCGGCGAGAAGGAGATAGTGCTGGTCTCCTCCGGCGCCATCGCCGCCGGTCTCGCACCGCTGGGCCTGGCCCGCCGCCCCAAGGACCTCGCCCGCCAGCAGGCGGCCGCCAGTGTCGGCCAGGGCCTGCTGGTCGCCCGCTACACAGCCTCCTTCGCCCGCTACGGCGTACGCGTCGGCCAGGTGCTCCTCACCACCGACGACACCAGCCGCCGCGCCCATTACCGCAACGCCTACCGGACCCTGGACCAGCTGCTCGACATGGGCGCCGTCCCGGTCGTCAACGAGAACGACACCGTCGCCACGGACGAGATCCGCTTCGGCGACAACGACCGGCTCGCCGCCCTCGTCGCCCATCTCGTACGGGCCGATCTGCTTGTCCTCCTCTCCGACGTCGACGGGCTGTACGACGGGGATCCGGCCAGGCCCGGCACCTCGCGGATCGAAGAGGTGCGCGGCCCGGAGGACATCGCACACGTACAGATCGGCAGCGCGGGCAAGGCGGGCGTCGGCACCGGTGGCATGGTCACCAAGGTCGAGGCCGCCAGGATCGCCGCGGCGGCGGGTGTCCCCGTCGTCCTCACCTCGGCAGTCCGCGCGGCCGACGCCCTCGCGGGCCGCGCCACCGGCACGTACTTCCACAGCACCGGACGCCGCTCGGCCGACCGGCTCCTCTGGCTCGCCCACGCCTCGACCCCGCAGGGCGCACTGACCCTCGACGACGGCGCGGTTCGGGCAGTGGTGCAGGGCAGGAAGTCGCTTCTGCCGGCCGGGATCGCCGCCGTCGAGGGTGAGTTCAGCGCGGGCGACCCGGTCGAGCTGCGCGACACCGCGGGCCGGGCCGTGGCCCGTGGGCTCGTCAACTTCGACGCCAAGGAAATCCCGCAGCTGCTCGGCCGCTCGACCCGGGAACTCGCCGAGGAACTCGGCCCGGCATACGAGCGTGAAGTCGTACACAGGGACGATCTGGTCGTCCTGCACCCCTGAATCGGCTGAAAGTCCCGTCTTCTCTCGGAGACCTTCACCAAAAGCGCCCCACATCCCGTCCGGGACTGGTCAACTTTGTTGCGGAGGCATGGCGGGGACAGCAGGACGACACATACAACAGGAGGCCGCCGGTGAGACGAGCGCGCCCAGGGGATGTGCCCCGAGGGACGGGGGGCTTCCCCCACGCCCGGAGGGCCGTGGGCGAGGAACGAGCCCTGACCAGCGTCGGAGCGGGCGCCGACTTCGACGACGGCGCGGAGAGCCGGGAGAGTGCCAAGGAGACGGACACCCACGGCGAGGACCGTGTGCAGTCCAAGCTGTGGCACATCACGCTCAGCGTCTCCGGAGCCGAAGCCCCGCTCAAGGAGGTCCGCCGCGGTCTGGAACAGCTCGCGCACGACCATCCCTTCCTGCTGACCAGCCGGTACGCCAACGACCACGCGGAGATCCGCTACTGGGAGGAGGCGCGGGACCTGCACGACGCCGCGGCGGTGGCGCTGCGGCTGTGGGGCGAGCACCGTTCCAGCGCCCAGCTGCCCCCGTGGGAGATCGTGGGCCTGGAGGTCATCGACCGCCAGACCTACCACCAGCGCATCGCGGAGGGGTACGGTCCGCCGCCGGCCGCCCCGGTGGGCGTTCATCCCTTCTGAGGCCTCTGTCTCGCAGTTCGGGACAGCCGACGACGCCCGCCGGGAGCCCCCGCAAAGCGCAGTACCCTGCGGTCATGACGACGTCCTCGCCGCTTTCGCCCTACGACAACCTCTCGCCCGTCGCCCGGGCCGCCTACCGCGCCCGTGGCGCCGCCGCCGACCTCGCCCCGCTGCCGCGCTCGGCGAAGGACGACGCGCTGCTGGCGATCGCGGACGCCCTCGAGGTCCGTACGAGCGAGATCGTCGCGGCCAACGCCGAGGACATCGCACGTGCCAGGGAGGCGGGCACCAGCGAGTCGATCATCGACCGGCTCACCCTGACCCCCGAGCGGGTGCGGGCGATCGCCGCCGACGTACGGGACGTGGCCGCGCTGCCCGACCCTGTTGGCGAGGTGGTCCGCGGCTCGACCCTGCCCAACGGCATCGACCTGCGCCAGGTGCGCGTCCCCCTCGGCGTCGTCGGCATCATCTACGAGGCCCGTCCCAACGTCACCGTGGACGCCGCCGCGCTCTGCCTGAAGTCCGGCAACGCGGTACTGCTGCGCGGCTCCTCCTCCGCGTACGCCTCCAACAGCGCCCTGGTGAAGGTCCTGCGCGACGCGGTCGGCGGCTCGGGGCTGCCCGCCGACGCGGTGCAGCTCGTGCCCGGTGAAAGCCGCGATTCCGTACGGGAGTTGATGCGCGCCCGCGGCCTGGTGGACGTGCTCATCCCGCGCGGCGGCGCCTCCCTGATCCGTACGGTCGTCGAGGAGTCCATCGTCCCCGTCATCGAGACGGGCACCGGCAACTGCCATGTGTACGTGGACGCGCAGACCGACATCGACATGGCCGTCGACATCCTGATCAACTCCAAGGCGCAGCGGCCGAGCGTCTGCAATGCCGCCGAGACCCTCCTGGTCCACCAGGACATCGCGGCCGAGTTCCTGCCGCGCGCGCTCGACGCCCTGGCCGAGGCCGGGGTGACCGTGCACGGCGACGAGCGGGTGCTGGAGTACGGCGACGCCACCAAGGCCACCGTCGTGGCGGCCACGGCCGAGGACTGGGAGACGGAGTACCTCTCCTACGACATCGCCGCCGCCGTCGTCGACTCGCTGGACTCGGCCGTCGCCCACATCCGGCTCTGGTCCTCCGGGCACACCGAGGCGATCGTCACCACCTCGCAGGCCGCGGCCCGCCGGTTCACCCAATTGGTGGACTCCACGACGGTCGCCGTGAACGCATCCACGCGTTTCACCGACGGTGGCCAGTTCGGATTCGGCGCCGAGATCGGGATCTCCACGCAGAAACTGCACGCACGAGGTCCGATGGGCCTTCCGGAGCTGACCTCGACGAAGTACATCGTGACAGGAGACGGTCACACCCGGTGACTGTCGGGCGGGTCACCCGAGTGGGCAGACTTCGGACTCCGCCTGCCCAAAGCGACCGCCCAGGTTTACTCTGAAGGCGTGCCGGACGACGTGGGGGGCAGGCCGTTCCCGGACGGCTGGGAGCCCGACGACGACCGCGGGGGCGCGGACGAGGACTTCGCCTCCGTGGTGTTCGACGAGGATTTCGTGCGTGCTGCCGAGATCCATGAGCCGACCGCCGTCGAGCGGCTTCTGGCTGCCGCCGAGGCCCGCGCCGAAGCCGACGCCTCCCGGGCCGGATCCCGCGGCGGAGGGCCCGACGAAGAGCTCTACGACGACGGCTACGGCCCCGGTCTGTACGGCCGCGAGCGGGCATACGACGACGATGACGACGGCCTGGACTTCGACGACGAGTACACCGGGCCGTACGGCCGCCACGGCGGCGCTCTGCGCCCCTACCGCGGCAGCGCCCGCTGGCACCGCCCCGTGGCTTGGATCCTGGCTCTGCTGATGGGCATCGGCATGGTCGCCCTCGCCTTCACGGCCGTCTACCGAGGAGCCTCGGGCAACCGCCAGGACCAGGTGCCGCCGCCCGCCACGACCGGCGTCGACGCCACCCCCACCGGCGGCCCGGCCGCCGACCGGGTGGGCGGGCCCTCCGCCTCCGCGGAGTACTCCGCGCCACCGGTTTCGGCGGATCCGCGCACCCCGTGATCACCCCCTGAGCACCCTCGGACGAGCCCCTGATCAGGGGCTGTGCGCCCGCTTGACAAACTGCGGGAGAACTCGTCAGACATTGTCGTGTACCAGCGCGTTTACCGGGGCCCCGGCGGACCTACCCTGAAGGTATGGCTGGGCGCGGAGACCCGCCCGAGGGGACACCCGAGGGACTCCCCGGCGGTGAGGACGAGTACCGATCCGTCGTCTTCGACGAATCGTTTGTACGGGCTGCGCGGCTTCAGGAATTCTCCGCGCAGGAACGGATGGGCGAGCATGCGCGCGCTGTGCGCAGCCTTCCCGCCTGGAGCCGCAGGACGGGCTCAAAGCAGGTCCTGGTACTCGTCATGCTCGTCGCGATGGCCTTCGGCACCGCGATCTACCTCGGCATCCGCCACCCCTACCAGACACCGGCCATCAAGCAGGCCGAACCGCTGCGCATCACCATGATCCCGCTCGCCCCGCAGCGCCCCGTCCCGGGCGGCACCCCCGCCGAGCTCTACGCTCACAGCCCCGCCGCGAACTTCCGCCTCGGAGCCTCGGGCATCAATCTGCCCGGCGCCCGGCGCACCAAGAACTTCTCCGAGAGCCAGGTCATGACGGCCCTGACCACGGCGAAGGACTACCTTGTGGAGTCCTCGCTCGACCCCGACGTCCTCACGGGCGGCGCGGTGCGGCCGGTGCGGGTGCTGCTCGACCCGGACCAGCTGGAGCAGTTCGACCGGAGCATCGCCACGCCGGCCGCGGACGGCCGCCATGCCGCCACGGGCTGGCTGGTCCGCTTCGACCCGGCGAAGGTGGCGCTGGCGGACACGCAGGTGCGGGTGCAGGGCACGCTGCGCTTCGCCGAGGCGGGGCCCGACGCCCTGGAGGTGACGTCGGACCACACCTTCGCCTATGCGCTGCGGCCGGTCGGCGTGAGCGGGCCCGGGGCGAACCAGGCCTCACTGTTCACCGTCCGCCGCGAGCTGCACTTCCGCTTCGACCGGGACGACCTGCACCAGCACCGCGCGGAACTGCTGGTCAGCTACGTCCAGGCCGGCCCGCAGGCCTGCTCGGCGGACGCCTCCGGAACCCTGCGCCCGCTGCTCGCCGGCGAGCGGGCGACCGCGGACGGCCCAGCGGGCACGGACCCGTATGCGACGGGCCAGGCCACCGCGGCACTCTGCGGCTCCCTGTCACCAGGCGCGCAGCCCTCGCCGTGACGGACGGGCGGTACGGGCGGTACGGGGCGTCGGGCCGGCGGCCCGGCCGACGGCCGCCCGCGCCGCCTGACCGATGACGGCCCCCTTGGCCGCTTGGCCGCCTGACCGCTTGGCCGCCTGACCGCCTGACCGCCTGACCGTCGGGCCGCCTGACCGTCGGGCCGACGACGGCCGCTTGGCCGACGGCCACCCGGTTGGGCCGGTCCCCGTACTCAGCTGCCGCCCTGACCGCCTCCGCCCCCGGTCTCACCCGCCGGACCGCTGCCGTCGCCGTTGCCGCTGCTCTTCGTGCCACCGGAGCCCGAGCCGCCGGCCGCCCCCGCGGCGGTGAACTTGTCCCGCAGCTTGCCGCCCAGGTCGCCGGCGCCGCCGGCTATGTCGCCGACCAGCTTCATCAGCGGGTCCTTGCTGGTGCGCACCGTGTCCGCGTAGTGCGATGCGGACTCGCGGAAGGAGTCGGACACCGATGCGTCCTTGTCCTCCGTACGCCGCGGGTAGTGGCCGTCCATGATCCGCTGGTAGTCGCGGCTCGCGGCCCACTTCTTGAGCTCGGCCGCGCGCACCGTGGTGAACGGGTGCGAGCGGGGCAGCACATTGAGGATCTTCAGGACCGAGTCGCGCAGGTCGCCGCCCGCCTCGTACTCCTCGGCCTGCTCCAGGAACGCGTCGACATTCATCTCGTGCAGATGGTTGCCACCGGCGATCTTCATCAGGCCGCGCATTGACGCCTGCAGGTCCTGGCCGACCAGCAATCCGGCGCGGTCCGCCGAGAGCTCCGACTTGCGGAACCACTCGCGCAGCGCGGTGACGATGGCCATGATCGCCACATTGCCGAGCGGGATCCACGCGATCTTCAGCGCGAGGTTGGTGAGGAACAGCAGGATCGTGCGGTAGACGGAGTGGCCGGAGAGGGCGTGGCCCACCTCGTGCCCCACGACCGCCCGCATCTCCTCCTCGTCGAGCAGTTCCACCAGTCCGGTGGTGACGACGATGATCGGCTCGTCCAGGCCGATGCACATGGCATTGGGCCGGGGGTCCTGCGTGACGTACATCGAGGGGACCTTCTCCAGGTCCAGGATGTAGCAGGCGTCCCGCAGCATGGTGTTGAGATGGGCGAACTGAGCGTCGCTCACCCGCACCGAGTCGGAGAGGAAGAGCAGCCGCAGGCTGCGCTCGGGCAGCAGGCCGCTCAACGCCTTGAAGACGGTGTCGAAGCCGCTGAGTTTGCGCAGCGCGACCAGCGCCGAGCGGTCCGCGGGATGTTCGTACGCCCGTGAGGAGATGCCGGCGAAGCGCTTGCGCTGCCTGCTCGGCACGTTCTCGTGACTGCTTTCGGTCATTCAAGCCCCCTGTTGCGCCTGTTGGTGCGTCTTATGGCTCGTCCCCCTGACGGACCCCAGCGTAGGTGCTGCGGCTACGGCCTGGCGGGGGCTGTGGATAACTGAGGAGCACGCCCGGCATCGCTCGCCGGAGCGGGCTCCTCCCGCCTTTTCCTGCTGCGCGGATACCGTGGAAACGGCACCGACGAGCAGGACAACGACTGAGTCGGCGTGAGCGTGCCCGGGCGCCCCGCATACGATGTGCGCGAAGTCTCTCCGCTCCGTCGGAGGCGTCCGATTCCCGAGCTCCGACTCCCGATCGATAGGTCCTGCTGAAGATGAGCCTCACCAGCACCGCCGCCAGCCTGGTCACCCTCGCCGAAGGCGCCGAGCACGGTGGCAACCACGAAAGCCTCAGCCCGTACCTCACCGGTGGCGGCGCGCTCTTCGCGCTCCTCCTGCTGCTGTGGATCACGACGCGCTTCAACCGCGACCGCTGAGTCCGCGGCCGGCGAGTGGGGGCCGTTCCGCGGTGCCAGTAGGCTCTGCACGCATGGGAGAGCAGGAAGTGCCTACCGGTTCCGGTTCCGGCAAGCGCCGACTCGGTGTGATGGGCGGGACGTTCGACCCGATCCACCACGGACACCTGGTGGCCGCCAGTGAGGTGGCCGCCCTGTTCCACCTGGACGAGGTGGTGTTCGTGCCGACCGGGCAGCCGTGGCAGAAGACCCACAAGGCCGTGTCGCCGGCCGAGGACCGGTATCTGATGACGGTCATCGCGACCGCGTCAAACCCGCAGTTTTCGGTCAGCCGTATCGATATCGACCGCGGCGGGCCGACGTACACGATCGATACGCTGCGGGACTTGCGCTCCCTCAACAAGAACGCGGATCTTTTCTTCATCACCGGAGCCGACGCCCTTTCCCAGATCCTCGGCTGGCGGGACGCCGAAGAGCTGTTCTCGCTCGCCCACTTCATCGGTGTGACGCGGCCGGGGCACGATCTGACGGACGACGGGCTGCCCGAGGGCGGTGTCTCCCTTGTGGAGGTTCCGGCGCTGGCGATCTCCTCGACCGATTGCCGTGCGAGGGTGGCGCAGGGCGATCCGGTCTGGTACCTGGTGCCGGACGGCGTGGTGCGCTACATCGACAAGCGCCAGTTGTACCGCGGCGAGTGAGCCACGGAGAGGGGCACCTGTGAACGACCAGCAGAGCCACCCGTACGACCCGTACTACCAACAGCCGCAGATCATCGGCTACGACGAGTACGGGCAGCCGGTCTATCAGCAGCCCCAGCCGTACGACCCCTACGCGCAGCAGCAACAGCAGCACCCTCAGCAACAACAGGCTCCCGGCCAGGGATACGGCTACGACCCGTACGCACAGCAGCAGCAGCAACAACAACAGCAACAGCGACAGCAGGCGCCGCAGCCGCAGGCCGACCAGTCCCAGCAGTACGACCCGTACGGCCGTCCGCACCCCCAGCAGGGCCAGGCCCCCGGGTACGGCTACGACGGCTACGGCTATGACACCGGCCAGCAGCCCGCCGTCGACACCACCGGGCAGTGGAACATCCCGCAGCAGCCCCCGGCCCCGCCCGCGCAGGCGCCCCGGCAGGAGCGGGAGCAGGCCGCGGTGCCCGGCCAGCGCAGGCCCGCGCCCGATCGTGACTACCGCACCGAGCAGTTCTCCTTCATCGAGGAGCCGGACGAGGACTCCGAAGACGTCATCGACTGGCTGAAGTTCAGCGAGAGCCGCTCCGAGCGGCGCGAGGAGGCCAAGCGCCGGGGCCGCAACCGCGTCGTCGCGTTGTTCGTCGTCCTGGCGCTGGCTCTCGCCGGCGGCGTCGGCTACCTCTGGTACGCGGGCAAGCTGCCCGGTCTCGCGGACGCCGAGAAGAAGAGCAACACGGCCGCCGGACCGCAGAAGCGGGACGTGATCGTTGTCCATCTGCACAACACCAAGAAGAAGGGCACCTCCACGGCCCTTCTCGTCGACAACGCCACCACCAAGCAGGGCACCACGGTTCTGCTCCCCAACGCCCTCTCCGTCGCGAACGACGACGGCACCGCCACCACCCTCGGCAAGTCGGTCGATGACGACGGCTCGACGGGCACCCGTGAGTCGATCGGCACCCTCCTGGGCGCCAAGATCACCGGCACCTGGCGGCTCGACACCCCGTACCTGGAGAACCTCGTCGAGCTGGTCGGCACCATCGACCTGACCACCGACACCGCGGTGCCCGGCGCCAAGAAGGGCGAGGCGCCGCTGGTGAAGAAGGGCGAGAACCAGACGCTCAACGGCCGCGCGGCCGTCGCCTACGCCACCTACCTCGGGCCCGGCGAGGCCGAGGCGAAGCAGCTCCAGCGCTTCGGCCAGGTCATGCAGGGCGTCCTGAAGAAGTTCCCCGACGACCCGAAGTCCGCGACCGTCACCGTGGAGACGCTGGCACAGATCCTTGACCCGTCGCTGCGCGAGAGCGATCTGGGCGCGTCGCTGGCCAAGCTCGCCGAGCACGCAAAGGGCGGCGACTACAAGACCGCGCTGCTGCCGGTCCAGCAGGACGGCACGCTCACCGAGCAGGCCGCCAACAGCGTGGTCAAGGACATCCTGGGCGGCTCGGTCACCGCGCCGGACAAGGACGCAGCCCTCCGGGTGGGCATCAAGAACGCCACCGGGAACACGGGCGCCACCGAGAAGGCCCGGATCGACCTGGTCAACGCCGGTTACGCGGTTCTGGACGCCGGCAAGGCGGACACCGAGTCCACCTCGAAGATCACCTACGGCGACGAGGCGCAGAAGGCCAAGGCCGTCGAGGTCGCCAAGACCCTGGGCCTTGCGACGAGCGCGGTCAAGAAGGGCGCCAGTGCCCCCAACGCCGATGTCTCCGTCCTCCTCGGCAAGGACTACAAGTCCGGGAGCTCGTCCACCGGCGGATGATCAAGGTCCAATAATCCCGGCAAGGGGTGTCGGTGGTCCGTGAGACCCTTGAGGGGTACCTGACCGCCGACGAAAGCCTGCTTGTGACCGCCACGGATCGCTCCATCGAGCTCGTCAACACCGCCGCTCAGGCGGCTGCCGACCGGCTCGCGCACGACATCATCGCCTACGACGTCAGTGACGTGCTGTCGATCACCGACGCCTTCCTGCTCGCCTCAGCGCCCAACGACCGCCAGGTCAAGTCGATCGTCGACGAGATCGAGGAGCGGCTCAACAAGGAGCTCGGCGCCAAGCCGGTGCGCCGCGAGGGCGACCGCGACGCCCGCTGGATTCTGCTCGACTACGTCGACATCGTCGTGCACGTCCAGCACAGCGAGGAGCGTGTCTTCTACGCCCTGGAGCGACTGTGGAAGGACTGCCCCGAGCTGCCCCTCCCCGAGGACGCCCTGAAGACCCGCGGCAAGGCCGAGGAGCACGCTCGGCTCACCGGTGACCCGGACGGTGAGCTGAGCTGAACGGCAGAGACACCGGAAACAATCGGGGCGCGGGGCGCCGTGTCGTCCTCTGGCGGCACGGCCAGACCTCGTGGAACCTTCAACGCCGCTTCCAGGGCTCCACGGACATCGCCCTGACCGATGCGGGCGTCTCCCAGGCGCGCCGGGCAGCCCGGCTGCTCGCCTCCCTCAGGCCCCACGCGATCGTCGCCTCCGACCTCAAGCGGGCGGCGGCCACGGCCGGCGAGCTGGCCGGGATCACCGGCCTCGACGTCTCCTACGACTCGGCCCTGCGCGAGACCTACGCGGGCGCCTGGCAGGGCCTGACCCACGACGAGATCGTCGAGCGGTACGGCGAGCAGTACGCCGCCTGGAAGCGCGGTGAGCCCGTGCGCAGGGGCGGTGGTGAGCTGGAGACGGAGGTCGCCGACCGGGCCGCTCCCGTGGTGCTGCATCACGTCGAGAAGCTTCCCGAGGACGGCACGCTCGTCGTGGTCAGCCACGGCGGCACGATCCGTACCACCATCGGCCGGCTGCTCGGCCTGGAGTCCCACCACTGGGAGAGCCTCGGCGGCCTCTCCAACTGCTGCTGGTCGGTGCTCGGCCAGGGCGCGCGCGGCTGGCGGCTGCTGGAGCACAACGCCGGCACGCTGCCGGAACCGGTCCTCGGCGACGACGACTGACCAGCTCCGGGCCCGGCGTTCGGCTCCGTGACCCCGGATTTCACTTTCCGGCAGGTCGCAGGCTAAAGTTCTTCTTGTTCGCAGCGCGGAGCGCGAAGAACACGCGGGGCTATAGCTCAGTTGGTAGAGCGCCTGCATGGCATGCAGGAGGTCAGGAGTTCAATTCTCCTTAGCTCCACAATCCGGATCCCGTCCTCACCAGAGGGCGGGATCTCGCGTTTTCCGGCCGTCATCCTGGCCGTCATCCGGTTCGTCGTCTGCCGGTTCATCGTCTCCGGTTCATCGTCTCCGGTTCGTCATTGGCCGCGGCGGTCACGCAGCGCCTCGATCCGCTGCCGGCTCTCCTCGTCGTTCGGGGTGTAGGCGACGATCCGGCACTCCGGCATTCCGTTGATCGACAGTGATACGGACGTCATCCGCATCTCGCCCACGTCCTTGTGGCGGAACGTCTTCACCCGCGGCCCCGGAGGCAGGACGTTCCCGCTCTCCCACAGCTCGGTGAAGTAGTTGCTGACGGCCGAGAGCCGGTGGATGAACGACTCCCAGGCGGGCTCGCCGACATGACGCCCGTACGCACCGCGCAGCTGCGCCACCATCAGCGGCAGCTCCGACTCCCGGAAGACCAGCGGGCAGTCCGGCTCGGGCAGGGTGAAGAGCGTCCACAGCACATTCCGCAGGCCGAAGCCCTTCGCGTCGTGGCGGGCGAACAGATCGCGGTAGGCGTGATTGGTCGCCAGGACGTCGTACCGCTCGTTGTAGACCACCGCCGGGTGGTGCGGGTCCAGGGCGTCGATGATGCCCTGTATCTCCGGGCCGACGCGCTCCGCGCCCTCCTGCCTGTCCGGTGCGTACGGCACCTCCGCCAGGTGGTACAGATGCTCCCGCTCCGGCCGGTCGAGCCGGAGCGTGCGCGCCACGGCGTCCAGGACCTGTGCGGACGCATTGATCGGGCGGCCCTGTTCGAGCCAGGTGTACCAGGTGACGCATACGCCTGAGAGCTGGGCGACCTCCTCGCGGCGCAGCCCCGGGGTGCGCCGCCGCAGCCCGGGCGGCATGCCCACGTCGGCGGGCGTCACCCGCGCCCGGCGGCTGCGCAGAAACGCGGCCAGCTCGGGTCTGCGGCGGTGGTGCGTCGCCGCGTCTGTGGTGTTCGTAGTCGCCGTCATCGTGGTCACATCCCCCATGGTCGAGGCCCCGGCCCGTCCTTGCCAGGTGCTGTCAGTACCAGCATCGGCGGGCTCTCGTTACCCGTACTGGAATGCCGTCAGGCTCGCAGCCATGACGACAACCTCTGCGGACACTCCACTGGTCAGTAAAGACCCAGGCACTGACAAACGGCCACGCCTGCTGCTCGCGATCGTGCTCGCGGCGCAGTTCATGGCGCTCCTCGACACCTTCATCGTCAATGTCGCGGCCCCCACCATCCGTACCGAACTCGACGCGTCCGGTGCCGGGTTGCAGCTGGTCATCGCCGGTTACACCATCTCGTACGCCGTCCTGCTCATCACCGGCGCGCGGCTCGGCGATCTGCTCGGACACCGACGGGCCTATCTGGGCGGGCTGTCGCTCTTCACCGCCGCCTCGCTCGCCTGCGGACTCGCCGCGGACACCGGCCAGTTGATCGCCTTCCGGCTGGTCCAGGACGCGGGCGCGGCCCTGATGATTCCCCAGGTGCTCAGCCTGATCCAGCGGAACTTCACCGGCGAGGGACGGGTGCGGGCGCTGGGCGCGTACTCGGCGGTTCTGGCCACCGGAGCCGCCGCCGGGCAGGTCGTGGGCGGTGTGCTGGTCAGCGCCGACCTCTTCGGCGCGAGCTGGCGGCCGGTCTTCCTGGTGAACGTTCCGATCGGCCTCGCACTGCTCGTCCTGGGCGCGCGGATACTGCCCAGGGACCGGCGCGAGGAGCCCGAGCGCGCCCGGGGCCTCGACCTGCCCGGTCTGGTGCTGCTCGCGGCCACTGTGTCGCTGTTCACCGTGCCGCTGGTGCTCGGGCAGGAGCAGGACTGGCCGGTGTGGTCCTGGCTCTCTCTCGCCGCCTCCGTGGCGTTCTTCGGCGCCTTCCTCGCGTACGAGTCACGGCTGGCCGCGCGTGGCGGCGCACCGCTGATCGCGCCCCGCGTGCTGCGCATCCCCGGCATGGGCCGCGCGGTGCTGCGGATCACCTTGGTGATGGCGGTGAACGCGGGCTTCCTCTTCACCCTCACCCTGCATGTCCAGGGTGGTCTCGGCCACAGTGCGCTGCGCGCGGGGCTGATGTTCGCGCCGACCGCGGTGATCTTCGGAGCGGTCGGGCTGACCTGGCGGCGCTGGCCCTTCGGCCTGCACAAGGCGCTGGTCCCGGGCGGGTTCACGCTGACCGCGCTCGCCTGTCTCGCGGTCGGTCTGACGCTGCGGGACGGCGGCGACGGCGGGCTGTGGCTGTACGGCGCCTTCATGGGCGTCGGAGCCGGTCTGGCGCTCGCCTACAGCCCCACGCTCACGGGCGCGCTCGCGACCGTACGACAGGAGGATGCCGCGGACGCCAGTGGTCTGCTCGTGACGATCGCGCAGCTCGGACAGCTGATCGGAGTCGCCGCATTCGGCACACTCTTCCTGAATCGGCAGACAGTACCCGGGGCGCAGGGGTCGGCTGATGCGCTGTGGGTGTGCGCGCTCGCGCTCGCCGCGGCTTCGATCTTGGGCTCGGTGGCCGGTCTGGTACGCAAACGCCGCTGACCCTCTTGCGTGGCCATGGCAGAATCGGACGGCCGGAGGGGACACCGGCCAGAACGGGAGGGAGAGCACGATGTCCGCCAGCGGGAGCGAGGAGGCCGATGATGACCTGCTTGCCGCGGCGGAAGCACGCGCTCGTCTCAGCTGCCCGTCCTGCGGTTCGGCGCATGTCGCCCAAGTCCTCGGCGACAATGGCGGAGTGTCCTACGTGTGCACGGCCTGCGGCCACAGCTGGAGCTGAATGATGGGTGCACACAGGCGTAAATGCGACTGGTGCGGCAGTGGTACGCCCATCGTCCGGGACATGGACCCGATCAATCCCGAGTACCAGTACTGGTGCGAGGAGTGCGCGCGGGCGCTGATCATAAAAGGCGACCCCATCGAGACGTACAGAGAGCTCGAAGGGGAGCCGATCTACGGGCGGCTGCTGGACGAGCACTGCACCCTGAAGAGGTTCTACTCCTTCGCCACGGCGTGACAGGGACGGCTCGCGCCGACGGCGGTGTCCCCTCGGAGCGTCCGTCTGAGGCCCGAAAACGATTTGGTGAAGCACCGGGGGGACCGTGTAATGTTGTCGACGTCGCCGCGGGGGAAGCCTTCCAACAAGGCGGCACATCGCAAGGGGCTATAGCTCAGTTGGTAGAGCGCCTGCATGGCATGCAGGAGGTCAGGAGTTCAATTCTCCTTAGCTCCACAGAAGCAGTACAGATCAAGCAGTACACATGCAGTACGCATAAGGAAGCGGGCCACCCGGATCGGGTGGCCCGCTTCCTTATGTCCCGTCAGTCCCGTCAACCGCGGCCGCTGCCAAGGGCCTTGCGGTTGCCGCCGGGCAGTTCCCGCCGGCCGGAGGGCGCAGGGGCCCGCTCGGCGGGCATCTGCTCGATACGCATCGCCAGTGCGGGACAGCGGCGTACGGCCCGCTGAGCGCGCCCCTGCAGGTGCATGGGAACGACCGCGTCGGCCACCGAGGGGTAGCCGTCGGGGTTGAGCCGGATCAGCTCCGGGATGATGTCCGCGCACAGCCCGTGGCCCTGGCAGAGCGTCCAGTCGATGAAGACCTTCTCACCGCTCGGAATCGACTCTTCCGCTTCCTCGTAGCCGGGCAGCGGGAGCGGCAGCACGCCGGTCGTCTCGCGTCCGCAGCCGCCGTGGAGCACATGGGCGGCGAGATCGTCGGTGAAGGCGGACAGGGTCGAGGCGAAGAAGCGCGCCGAGCCGTCGGGGTGCTTGCACGCGCCCCGGCCCTTCACAGCCTGGGTCACCTCGCGCAGCGCCTCCAGGGCGGCCGGGCCACCGCCGTTGATGACATCGGACAGACCGCCGGCCGCGGCGGGCAGGCCCAGCTTGCAGGGGCCGCACTGCCCGGCCGTCTCGGCGGCGAGCCAGTTGGCCACCCTCAGCGCCTCGCCCAGCGGGCAGGTCTCGGGGCCGATCGGGAGGATCGCTCCCGCGCCCAGCGAGCCGCCCACGGAGGCCAGGGACTCTCTCGAGACGAGCGACTCATGGACGGCGACCGAGTCGATCCAGTTGCCGTGATAGCCGCCGGTCAGCACGCCCTGGGGGAGCGGCGGGGCGCCCGCCAGCTGCAGCACGTACCTCAGCGGCACACCCGTGGGAACCTCGACGACCATCGGGCGCGCGACCGCCCCGGAGATCGTCAGCATGACCGTGCCCGGCTCGGTGTCCAGGCCGGTGTGGCTGTAGCGGCGAGAGCCGATGCGGGCGCCGATGGCGAGCTGCGCGAACGTCTCCGCGTTGGACAGCAGGGTCGGCGCGCCGCCGACGCCCGTGTCGGACGCGCGCTCACGGCGGCCCGGCGGCAGGGCGGGGCCGCCGTTGACAGCACGGATCACGGAGGAGGCCTCGCCGGAGACCATGCGCTCCGGGGTGCGCACCACCCGCGCGCGCAGCTGCTGCCCGCGCCGGTCGGACAGGCCGCGCTCGGCGAGCGCGGCGCGCATGGAGATCTCCGTGGAGTTGCGGGTGACCGCGACGACCAGAGTGCGCGCGCCGAGCGCCTCGGCGGCGAGCAGCGCGCCGTCGAGGATCAGATGGGGGGCGCGGTTGAGCAGGACGGTGTCCTTGCGGCAGGCGGGCTCGCCCTCACTGCCGTTGATCACGACGACGGGCCGCACCCCGCGCCGGATGGCGGACTTCGCGACCGCTCTGAGTTTCTGTCCGAAAGGGAAGCCGGCGCCGCCGCGGCCGCGCAGGGATATCTCCTCGGCGAGCTGGGCGAGCCGTTCGCCGGTCATGGGTTCAAGAGGGCCGTGCACCTTGAGATGCATGGGGAGGTCGAGTCGTTCGACAAGGTCGAACCCCTGCGTCAGCTGGGGAAGGCCGACGACTCGGACCTCGGGGACATCAGGAAGGGGGGTGTTCACGGTCGGTCTCCTGCGGGCGCGTTCCAGGGCTCTCCCGCCGGAGGCGGAAAGAGGGGTCCAGGCATTGGCGCTGTGTCTTCGTAGCCACCGGCAGTGCCGGATTGGTACGGGGAGGGGGGTTCTTCGTACGGGGACGAGGGATCGTAAGGGGACGGTGTCTCGTACGAGGCTGTGCCGTACGACGGGGACGGAGGTGCTTCGTACACGGGAGGGGGCTCGTACGCCGAAGGAGCGGGGGGCTCGGACGGCTCCGGCAGGAAGGCCTGCGCGGGAGGCGGGGGCGACGGGGCCGGCCACAGGCCCGGCATGGGGCCCGACTCCGAGACGACGGGGATCTCCTCGGTCATCGGTATGCGCTCGGCCAGCGGGGCCGTCTGGTCGCCCGCGAGGGACACCGCACGGTACGCGGCGGAGATCCCGGTGCCGGGGCCGATGCCGCCGCCCGCGGTCCTCTCGGCGGGGGTTTCCGCGATCGGGGGCGGCGGGGCTTCGTAGAGCTGGGGCGAGGGGGCGGCGAGCCGTCGGGGCTGCGCGCGCGACTGGCCGAGGGGGCCGCCGAGCGGGGTCTCGCGCTGGAACTCGGCCTCGTACGGGCGTTGCGAGGGAATGCCGTTCATGCCGTTGAGTCCGGCCGGTGCGGTCACTCCGCTCGCACCGGGGAGCGGGGAGGCGTTCAGATCGCGCCGTTCCCATTCCTCCGCGCCCTGCCGGTCGTCGGCCGAGCCGATCAGGGAAAGGATCTTGGCGGCGAGGCGGCGCTTCACAGGTTGCGGCAGCATCCGTAGGGCGACGGCAGCGGCGACGGCGGTGAGCGTCAGGCAGTACATGGTGACCACCCACGTCGCGGCCGGCCGGCCGGTGTACAGCCCGTGCACAAGGGCGAAGCACCAGGCCGGGTAGGCCAGCATGTGGAGCGGCCGCCAGCGGCCCGCCACCTTGACGTTGGCCGCAAGGGCGCTGCGCAGCGCGCCGGTCGTGGCTGCCACCACCATCAGGAACCCGGCGAGCGAGCCGAAGCCGATCAGGCTGGACGTCCCGGTGACGCCGAGTCCGAACGGGACCAGGGCGCCGATGAGTTCGACATGGCCCAGCGACACCTTCACGGTGGCGTGCAGCAGCAGGAAGCCGAGCGAGGCGATCGCGGTGCTCCGGTGGATGCCCTGGGCGAGGAGGCGGTGGCGTGTGGAGAGCAGCAGCCGGTCGGTGGCGATCAGGCCCCACGCCACGGATGCGGTGAGGGACACCAGGGACAGGACCCCGGTCGTGAAGTCCAGCGCGGCGCGGAAACTGTCGCTCCCGCCGACGGCGAGCAGGGGTATGAGTACCAACGCCGCAGCGGTCAGGCCGCCTTGGACCTGGCGACTGAGCCCGGGGCCCGGCGCTGGCGAAGAACGGCTTTTGCGATGAGGGTTCATGGGGCGACTCCGAATGGTGCGGGAAATGCGGTCCCGTTGACGCATGCTAGGTCGACCCATACCAAGTGGTCTGAGGTTTCGGCGTTTAGAGAGCGGAACCACAGTCAACTGACTCTGGGGTTGCCCCGGATAAGCCCGATACGCGGAGTAACTTGAGTGCCTTGAGGTATTGGCCTATGCCAATCGGGGGGTGCTCCGGGGCGCGACGCGGGGCGTGCGCCGGTGGCGCGTGAGGGGTGCGTGGGGGTGTTCGGTGGTTCGACGGGGAAACGGTGAGTGTCATGCGCGGGGTATGTGCGCGGGTTAGGTGGGGGAAGTGTGCAGAGGTGCGGTTCGTACCGCCGGGATCCCCCCGGTCGGGTACTGGAGTGGCTCGGCGGCCCCGCTCGGGTGTCATGCGGCCGGTTCGCCCGCTGCGGTACCCTGACGCCATGCGTGCCGTACGCCTTCTGCTTAGCGAGCCGCGCTGATCAGTCCCGACGGATGAAAGATCCGGTCGGAATCGGCGCGGCGTCCCCTCCTGTGCGAGGGGTTTTTTCGTTTTGGATTCCGCTGGCAGAGACGAATCGATGGAGCTTCAAAGATCATGAGCGAGACGAATTCAGCTGCAGAGGTGGCCGCAGCGCACCGCTATACGGCTGCCATGGCGGCCGACATCGAGGCACGCTGGCAGGACTTCTGGGACGCCGAGGGCACGTACGAGGCGCCGAACCCGACCGGCGACCTGGCCGGGGACCCCGCCCTGGCGGCCAAGCCCAAGAAGTTCGTCATGGACATGTTCCCGTACCCCTCAGGCACGGGTCTGCACGTCGGCCACCCCCTGGGCTACATCGCCACCGACGTGTTCGCCCGCCACCAGCGCATGACCGGGCACAACGTCCTGCACACGCTGGGCTTCGACGCCTTCGGCCTGCCCGCCGAGCAGCACGCGGTCGCCACCGGCACGCACCCGCGGGTGTCCACCGAGGCCGCCATGGAGAACATGAAGCGGCAGCTGCGCCGACTGGGTCTGGGCCACGACCAGCGCCGGTCGATCGCGACGATCGACCCCGAGTACTACAAGTGGACCCAGTGGATCTTCCTGCAGATCTTCAACTCCTGGTACGACGAGGACGCGCAGAAGGCCCGTCCGATCGACGAGCTGATTGCGCAGTTCGAGAGCGGTGAGCGCGCCGTTGCGGGCTCCACGCGCGCGTGGAGCGAGCTGAGCGCCGTCGAGCGCGCCGACGTACTGAGCGGCTACCGGCTGGCGTACGCCTCCGATGCGCCCGTCAACTGGTGTCCGGGCCTGGGCACCGTACTGGCGAACGAGGAAGTCACCGCCGACGGACGTTCCGAGCGCGGCAACTTCCCTGTCTTCAAGGCCAAGCTGCGCCAGTGGAACATGCGCATCACCGCCTACGCCGACCGGCTGCTGGACGATCTGGACGGCCTGGACTGGCCCGAGGCGATCAAGCTGCAGCAGCGCAACTGGATCGGCCGCAGCGAGGGCGCACGCGTCCACTTCTCCGTCGACGGCGGCGACGACGCGCGGATCACGGTCTTCACCACCCGCCCCGACACGCTGTTCGGCGCCACGTACATGGTGCTGGCGCCCGAGCACGGCCTGATCGACGCCATCGTCCCGGCCGAGTGGCCCGAGGGCGTCAAGGAGCAGTGGACGGGCGGTGCGGCCACTCCTGCCGAGGCAGTCGCGGCGTACCGCAAGCAGGCCCAGACGAAGAGTGATGTCGAGCGGCAGACCGAGCACAAGGACAAGACCGGTGTCTTCAGCGGTGCGTATGCCCTGAACCCGGTCACCGGCGAGAAGATCCCGGTCTTCGTCGCCGACTATGTGCTGATGGGCTACGGCACGGGCGCGATCATGGCCGTCCCCGGCCAGGACGAGCGCGACTGGGAGTTCTCCGAGGCCTTCGACCTGCCCATCATCCGTACCGTCCAGCCCCCCGAGGGCTGGGAGGGCGAGGCTTTCACCGGCCAGGGCCCCGCGATCAACTCCTCCAACGACGCGATCTCGCTGGACGGCCTGGGTGTCGCCGAGGCCAAGGCGAAGATCACCGAGTGGCTGACCGGTCGCGGCATCGGCGAAGGGACCGTCAACTTCCGGCTGCGCGACTGGCTGTTCAGCCGGCAGCGCTACTGGGGCGAGCCCTTCCCGATCGTGTACGGCGAGGACGGCGTGGCACACGCCCTGCCCGAGTCGATGCTGCCGCTGGAGCTGCCCGAGGTCGACGACTACTCGCCTCGTACGTTCGACCCGGACGACGCCGACACCCAGCCCGAGACGCCCCTGTCGCGCAACGAGGACTGGGTCGACGTGGAGCTGGACCTGGGCGACGGCGTCAAGCGCTACCGCCGCGAGACCAACACCATGCCCAACTGGGCCGGTTCGTGCTGGTACGAGCTGCGCTACCTGGACCCGCACAACAGCGAGAAGCTGGTCGACCCCGAGATCGAGCGCTACTGGATGGGGCCGCGCGAGGGCCTGCCGCACGGCGGCGTCGACCTGTACGTGGGCGGCGCCGAGCACGCCGTGCTGCACCTGCTGTACGCGCGGTTCTGGTCGAAGGTGCTGTTCGACCTGGGGCACATCTCCTCGGTCGAACCGTTCCACAAGCTGTACAACCAGGGCATGATCCAGGCGTACGTCTACCGGGACAGCCGCGGCTTCCCGGTGACGGCGGCCGAGGTCGAGGAGCGGGACGGGAAGTTCTACTTCAACGGCGAGCCCGTCAAGCGCGAGCTGGGCAAGATGGGCAAGTCCCTGAAGAACGCGGTCACTCCGGACGAGATCTGCGCCGAGTACGGCGCGGACACGCTGCGTCTGTACGAGATGGCGATGGGCCCCCTGGATGTCTCGCGGCCGTGGGACACCCGGGCTGTGGTCGGCCAGTACCGGCTGCTGCAGCGGCTGTGGCGCAACATCGTCGACGAAGCGACCGGTGAGATCACGGTCGTCGACACCGAGGCCGACGAGCCGACGCTGCGCGCGCTGCACAAGGCGATCGCCGGCGCCGGCCAGGACCTGGCCGCGCTGCGCTTCAACACCGCCATCGCCAAGATCACCGAGCTGAACAACCACCTGACCAAGGTGGGCGGTCCGCTGTCGCGCAGCGTGGCGGAGCGGCTGGTGCTGCTGATCGCCCCGCTGGCCCCGCACATCGCCGAGGAGCTGTGGCACAAGCTGGGCCACGGCGACTCGGTCGTGCACCAGGACTTCCCGGTCGCCGACCCGGTCTATGTCGTGGACGAGTCCGTGACGTGCGTGGTGCAGATCAAGGGCAAGGTCAAGGCGCGGCTGGAGGTCTCCCCGTCGATCTCGGACGAGGAGCTGGAGGCGCTGGCGCTGGGTGACGCGGCGGTGGTCGCGGCGCTGGGCGGCGCGGGCATCCGCAAGGTGATCGTGCGGGCGCCGAAGCTGGTCAACATCGTCCCCGCGTAGCGCAGGGCCCGGCTGACGGCAGGGGTTTCCCCTACGGGCAGGTTGGGGGTTCCGATGGAACTCGCGGCCTGCCCGTTCCGTTTACGGTGGAGGGACAACAGCCGACGCCGGAGGGGCGCTCATGGAAGCCGCGATTCTGATACTGGCGCTGCTTTTCGTCGCCTTTGTGGCATTGGGGGTGTATGTCAGCGTGAAGGTCATCGGCGCTGCCAAGCGAGGTGTGGAGCGTACGGTCACGCAGGCGCGCCGCACCGTCGAGGAGACGACGCTTCGCGCGAAGAGCTACGGACAGGGCGGCGTGGTCGGGGAGCTGGCGCAGCTGCGGCTGTCGCTGCGTACGTCGATGAGGGCGACCCAGGACGCGCTGCACGCCGGCGCGGCCGAGGACGCCTCGCTGTCGGAGTCGATCGGCCTGTTCCAGCGGCTGAGTGCGCACGGCCATGAGCTCGACGACGAGCTGAAGCGGCTGGAGCGCGAGCCGGACCGCGCGACGGTGGCGTCGCTGCTGCCCGGGCTGCGTGAGCGTACGGAGCGGATCACGCGCTCGGCCGAGTCCCTGCGGTGGGCGGCGCGGGACCGGGCACGCAAGTTCGCCGACGACGATCTGGACGCGCTGAGCACGCAGATCGATGTTGAGGCCGGGGCGTTGCGGCACTGGTCGGGAGCGGAGTCGGCGGAGCCGCAGGCTCCTGCGGCGTCGTGGCCGGAGGCCGGGGGCACGGGCGGTGCCGGTGATGGCGTTGACGGTGGTGGGGACCGTGGTGTCGCGGAGCAGACGTGGCCGGAGGCAGGGGCCGGTGCTGGGCCCGGGCAGACCGTGGCAGAGCAGCCGCAGGCGATCACGGCACCCGATCCCCGGCAGCAGACGTCCTACCCCTGGCAGAAAACAGCCCGTCCGGAGACCACGAACTGATCCACCAGGCAGGCGACGCGACCACCGACGAGGGCCCGGGCTGCCGTCCGGCTGCCCCTGCGGGTAACCTCCCGCTCATGTCCCGCCATGTCGCGATCGTCACCGATTCAACGGCCTACCTGCCGCCGCCGACGATGGAGCGCCACGGCATCATCGCGGTGCCGCTGACCGTCGTGATTGGTGATCAGGCGCTCGAGGAGGGCACCGAGATCTCGGCCCGCTCGCTGGCGCTCGCATTGCAGAAGCGACGCCCGGTGACCACGTCCAGGCCGAGCCCCGAGGTGTTCGCCGAGGCGTACCGCGCGCGAGCCGAGGCCGGAGCGACGGGAATCGTTTCCCTCCATCTGTCGGGCGAGTTCTCGGGGACGTACGACGCGGCTGTGCTGGCCGCCAAGGACGCTCCCGTGCCGGTGCGGGTGGTGGACACCGGGATGGTCGCCATGGCCCTGGGGTTCTGCGCGCTTGCCGCCGCAGAGACGGCGGAGGGGGGCGGCACGCTGGACGAGGCGGTGGCCGCCGCGGAGAAGCGCGCCGCGGGCACGTCGGCCTACTTCTACGTGGACACCCTGGACTATCTGCGCCGGGGCGGCCGGATCGGTGCCGCGCAGGCGCTGCTGGGCTCGGCGCTTGCCGTGAAGCCTCTGCTCCAGCTGGACGGCGGCCGGATCGAGCTGCTGGAGAAGGTGCGTACGGCCTCGAAGGCGATCGCCCGGCTGGAGGAGATCGTCGTCGACCGGGCGGGCACGAGCAGCGTCGACATCGCCGTGCACCATCTCGCCGCGCCGGAACGGGCCGCGGCGCTGGCGGAGCGACTGCGGGAACGGGTTCCCGGCCTTGTGGATCTGCATGTGAGCGAGGTGGGCGCGGTGATCGGGGCGCACACGGGGCCGGGGTTGCTGGGGGCTGTGGTCTCGCCTCGATGAGGAGCCGCCGACGCTCTTTTGGGTGACCGGGTTATCCACAACAGGGCGGTTGTCCACGGAAATTGGGCCTGCTCAGCGGGTTCGGGTGGATGTGCCTACCGTCCTGTGACATGGCTCTGAGAACACGTTCCGCACGTAGTGGCCCGGGCAGGGCGCGGGCTTCGGACGGCCGCGCCCGCGATGGCCGCGTCGCTGATGGCCGCGCCCGCGACTTTGGCTTGCGTAGTGGCCCCGGGCGTGGCATGTACCGCCCTGGTCGCCGACCCGCTCCTCTTCGCGGCGGACGGGTGGCTGCCGCGTCGATCACAGCCCCGCGCCGGCGCGCGGACGCCCTGTTCGACGGATCGCCGGGCGGTACGGGACCTGCCGAACCGCCCGGCGCGAGGCTCGACGCCGCTGACGGGCGCTCGCGTGCCGAAGGGCGCGCCGTCGCAGCCGCGGATGTGGACGTGGGCGCGGATGTGGACTTCGGTACGAGCGCCCGGCAGCGCATGCGGCTGGCGGTGCGGGAGCGCTTGCCGCTGTGGCTGCAGCTCAGATGCGGTCTGGAGCCCAGGGCTCTCGCCGCCCTGGCCGTCGTGCTCGTGCTGGCCGCGGGCTTCGCGGTCCAGCACTTCTGGGTGGGGCGGCCCCAGACCGTACGGGCCCCGGAGTTGGTCCAGCAGGGCGCGGCCACGCCGGAATCCCCGCCGTCCCCCGGGCCGCCGCCGCCCGATCCGGGGGCGGGCGGCGGGCGGATCGTCATCGTCGACGTCAGCGGCAAGGTGCGGCGGCCGGGGGTGCACCGGCTGCCGGCGGGATCCAGGGTGGCCGACGCGCTGCGGGCGGCCGGTGGCGTCAGAGCGGGTACGGACCTGACCGGCCTGAACCGGGCTCGGGTGCTCATGGACGGAGAGCAGGTGGTGGTGGGCGTCGCCGTACGGCCGGGGCTGCCCGCCACCGGATCGGGCCCGGGTGCATCGGGTCCGGCAGGGGCTCAGCCGGCGGGACCGGTGAGCCTCAACTCGGCGACCGTGGAGGAGCTCGACACCCTGCCCGGGGTCGGTCCCGTGCTGGCTCAGCACATCGTCGACTACCGCACCCAGCACGGGGGTTTCCGGTCTGTCGACGAACTCCGCGAGGTCAACGGGATCGGCGACCGCCGGTTCGCGGACCTCCAGACCCTCGTACGGCCATGACGCGCCCCGCGGTGCACGCCGCGTCGGGCCATCGGCTGGGGGCGTCCGACCCGCGGCAGGAGGGACCGGCCGATCTGCGGCTGGTGCCCCCGGCCCTGGCAGCCTGGGCCGCGGCTGCTCTCGCCGTAGGCGCGCCGGGCTGGTGGACCGGGCTGGCCGTGACCGTCTGTGTTGTCGTCGCGGGGCTGTTACTGGCTCCGGTGTCGTTGCGAGCCATGCGTGCAAGAACGGGCGGCGGAGGTCCGGCGGCCGATGGCGGGGATGCGGGTACCGGGCGACGCGGGCTCCGGCTCAATGCCACCGCGCTGGCGGCCATGTTGCTGTGCGGCGCCGCGGGTGCGGCCTCGGCCGGTCTGCACGGCGCGGATCTGCGGCGCGGTCCACTGCCGGAACTGGCGGACCAGTATGCCCACGTCATGGCCGAATTGACCGTCACCTCAGATCCGCGACTGACCCGGCCCCGGGTCCGCGGCGATCAGTTGGCCGGACGATCCGTGGTGCTGGACGCGGAGGTGAGCCGAGTGACGGGGCCAGGCGGCACTGTGACCGTGACCCGGACACCCGTGCTGGTGATCGTGCGGGCAGGTGCGTCCGGCGAGGCGGGCGATTTCGCAGCCCGGTGGCTGCGGCTGCTGCCCTCCACCCCGCTCCGGCTGGCTGGACGTCTCGCGCCGCCGTTGAACACCGACGACCGGTTCGCCGCGGTCCTGCGGCCGGACGGGTCCGGTCCGCCGCCGATCACGGGGCCGCCGACCGCCCTTCAGCGCACGGCCGGAGGGCTCAGGGCAGGACTGCGCGCGGCGACCGATGGGCTCGCCCCCGATGCCCGCGCTCTGCTCCCAGGGCTGGTCGTGGGCGACACCTCTCGGGTCCCGCCCGACCTCCAGGATGCCTTCGAGGCAACGGATCTCACGCATCTGCTCGCCGTTTCGGGCAGCAATCTGACCGTCGTGCTCATACTGCTGATCGGACCGCCGGGCACCGCGCTGCTGGCTGAACGGCGGGGTCTCGCGCCCCGGTTGGGCATCACGCTGCGAGGGGCCGCAGTCCTCGGCGGCGGGCTCACGCTCGCGTTCGTCGTCGTGTGCCGACCGGAACCGAGCGTGCTGCGGGCCGCGGCCTGCGGGGCCGTCGCCTTGCTCGCCATCGGCACCGGACGCCGCCGGTCGCTGCTGCCCGCGCTGGCCGCCGCCGTACTGCTGCTCGTCCTGTACGACCCGTGGCTCGCACGGAGTTACGGCTTTCTGCTCTCCGTTCTGGCCACGGGCTCGCTGCTCACCATCGGCCCCCGCTGGAGCGCGGCGCTTCAACGCAGACGGGTGCCGCCCCGGCTCGCCGAGGCGGTGGGTGCGGCGGCTGCCGCACAGGCGGTATGCGCTCCCGTGGTGGCGGTCTTCGCGGCGAGGGTCAGCCTGGTGGCGATCCCCTGCAATCTCGTTGCCGAGCTCGCGGTCGCCCCGGCCACGGTTCTCGGGTTCGCCGCTCTCGCCGCGGCGCCGGTGGCGATGCCGGTTGCCGAGGCGGTGGCCCGCTGTGCGGGGTGGCCCGCGGGGTGGATTGCCTCCGTCGCGCGCACCGGGGCGGCGCTGCCGGGGGCTGAGGTGGGGTGGCCGGACGGCTGGCCGGGCGGGCTGCTGCTGGCCGCCGTCACGGTCCTGGTCGTGCTCGCCGCCAGGCGCCTTCCCAGGCATCCCTGGTGGGCGGCAGGCTGCACGCTGCTGCTTCTGCTCGCCGTGCTGCGTCCGGCCCCGCTCACCAGAGCCATGTCCGGCTGGCCGCCACCGGGATGGACGTTCGCGATGTGCGATGTCGGTCAAGGGGACGCCACCGTGCTTGCGACGGGCGGGGGTTCGGCCGTCGTCGTGGACGCGGGGCCCGATCCGGAGCTCGCCGACCGCTGCCTGCGTGACCTGGGAGTCACCCGGGTTCCATTGATCCTTTTGACGCACTTCCATGCCGATCATGTCCGGGGGCTGCCAGGTGTGTTGCGGGGCAGAGCTGTCGGTGCCGTCCAGACGACGACGTACGACGAGCCCTGGGAGCAGAGCGTGTTCGTACGGAGGGCGACGGCTGCGGCCGGGGTGCCCGTGATCCGTGCGGGTCCGGGGGAGCGGCGGAGGGTCGGGCGGCTCGCCTGGCAGGTGCTGTGGCCGCCGGCTGTCCGTGCGTCCGGGGCAGCCCGTACGGCCGGGCTTGGCCTTCCGGAGGTGGGCTACGTACCGGAGGGGCCCAATGACGCCAGCGTGACGCTGCTCGTACGGATCGAGGACGGCCCGACCCTGCTGCTGCTGGGCGACCTCGAACCACCGGCCCAGAGGGGGCTGTTGCGAGCCTTCCCGGCGCTCCCTCCGGTCGATGTCCTCAAGGTCGCCCACCACGGCTCGGCCCATCAGCACCCCGGTCTGCTGCGGGGCGTACGCGCACGGCTGGCGCTGATCTCTGTGGGCGCGGACAACACGTACGGCCATCCCTCTCCTCGGACGATCGGCGCGTTGCGGGCCGGGGGCGCGGTGGTGCTGCGTACGGACACCGACGGGGCGATCGCCGTGACGGGAGACGGCCGGGACCTGCGGGCGGTGCCGCGAGGCCCCGACCCGCCGCCGCGGCTGACGTCGGCGCCGCATCGGGCGACAGGCCTAGGACCAGGGGTCGATGGTGTGCGGACAACCCGCGCGCCACACTCTCCTCATGGATGCCTACCTCCGCCGTATCGGCGCGAGCCGCCCGCGGCGCGCCGATGCCGACGCACTGCGCGAGCTGCAGCTGCGGCACTTGCAGACAGTCCCTTTCGAGAATCTCTCCATCCATCTCGGCGAGGACATCGTGCTGGAGGAGAAGGCGCTCCTGGCCAAGATCGTGGAGGCCGGGCGCGGGGGCTTCTGCTACGAACTCAACGGCGCCTTTGCCGCGTTGCTGCGCGACCTCGGCTTCGGTGTCAGCCTCCTCCAGGGGCGGGTCTTCGGCGACGGGGGCCGCCTCGGTGTCCCGTACGACCATCTCGCCCTGCTGGTCGAGACGGCCGACTCGGCGGGTCCCTGGCTGGCGGATGTCGGCTTCGGCGACCACTGCCACTACCCGCTGGCGTTCGACGAGCGGGGGGACCAGGAGGACCCGGCCGATACGTTCCGGATCGTCGAGGTTCCCCAGAGCGGTGATCTCGATGTCCACCGGGACGGGAAGTCGCAGTTCCGCCTGGAGCGGCGGCCGCGCGTCCTGGATGACTTCCGGGCGGGGGCCTGGTGGCACAGGACCTCGCCCGATTCCCACTTCCCGCGGTCGCTCGTGTGCTCGCGGCTCACTCCGGAGGGCCGGATCACGCTCAGCGGCCGCAAGCTGGTCACCACCCTGCGGGGCGAGCGCCACGAGCAGCCGCTGGCCGACGACGCGGCGGTGCTCGCGGCCTACCGCGAGCACTTCGGGCTGGTGCTCGACCGCCTGCCGTCGGCTCCCGGCCGGGCGACCTGAACAATGTCCCTGTGAGTGCTGTGAGACATGTACTGGTGCTGCCCGACCGCGACGCCGCGGAGGAGACGGCCGAAGCCCTGCGGGACCGCTTCGGTATCGCCGATGAGCCCTTGCTCGTACGGGACGCGCTGGCAGGTGAGGACGATGCCGAGGACGCCCAGTGGCTGGTGGTCGTCGAGGACCCGGAGCGGCGGCTCGATCCGGTGAAGCTGGACCAATTCGTGGGGGAGTGGGACGGCTGGCTCGAGGGGCCGTGATGGTTGCGAGGTCGGGGGCGGTGTCAGTGGTGCGTGGGATGCTGGACCGCGATGGCCACCAGGAAGAATTCGACCGACGATCCCCTCGCCCCCGTCACGCTCGCCGTGGGCCAGGAGGACCTGCTTCTCGACCGTGCCGTACAGCAGGTGGTGGCGGCCGCCCGGGCCGCCGACGCCGATACGGACGTGCGCGACCTCACCGCCGATCAGCTGCATCCGGGCACCCTTGACGAGCTGACGAGCCCTTCGCTCTTTGCCGAGCGCAAGGTCGTCGTCGTGCGGAACGCGCAGGATCTGTCCGCGGACACGATCAAGGACGTCAAGGCGTATCTCGACGCGCCCGCGGAGGAGATCACGCTCGTTCTGCTGCACCCCGGCGGGGCGAAGGGGAAGGGGCTGCTGGACGCGGCTCGTAAGGCGGGGGCGCGCGAGGTCGCCTGCCCCAAGACGACGAAGCCCGCGGAGCGGCTCACCTTCGTACGCTCCGAATTCCGTGCGCTCGGGCGGTCGGCGACGCCCGAGGCGTGTCAGGCGCTGGTCGACTCGATCGGCAGCGATCTGCGGGAGCTTGCCAGCGCGGTGTCCCAGCTGACGGCCGACGTGGAGGGGACCATCGACGAGGCGGTCGTCGGTCGCTACTACACCGGCCGGGCCGAAGCCTCCAGCTTCACGGTCGCCGACCGTGCGGTGGAGGGGCGGGCGGCGGAGGCGCTGGAGGCGCTGCGCTGGTCGCTGTCGACCGGGGTCGCCCCGGTCCTGATCACCAGCGCGCTGGCGCAGGGGGTGCGGGCGATCGGCAAGCTCTCCTCGGCTCGTGGCGGGCGGCCTGCGGATCTCGCGCGTGAGCTGGGCATGCCGCCGTGGAAGATCGACCGGGTGCGGCAGCAGATGCGGGGCTGGACGCCGGACGGGGTGGCGGTGGCACTGCGGGCGGTGGCGGATGCGGACGCGGGGGTCAAGGGCGGCGGAGACGACGCGGAGTACGCGCTGGAGAAGGCGGTGGTGGCGGTGGCGCGGGCGGCGAGGTCGCGACGCTGAGCCCTGCGGTGGGCTTTTCCCCCACCCGCCCTCCCCCTACGGCCTGGCGGCCGTGGGAGGTACCCCATCCCGAACCGGGGGCAAGCCCCCGGACCCCCGGGGAGGTGGAGACGTGGGGGTACTTCGTACCCCCACGCCCCCGAAGCGCCGGCTTCGCGGCGCGAGTGGCTGACGAGGACGCCCAGGCCCGCCGGGCACACCCGCACCCGGGCCCGGCGCCATGCCCCGCCCCCGAAGCGCCGGCTTCGCGGTGCGAAACGCGGCCCCGGCGCCCCTGTGCCCCGGCGCACAACAAAGCGCCGCCTGCTCGGCGCCATGCGGCCTGGACCCCGAGCGCAGGTTCCGCGGCGCGCTGCAGTGGCGATGCTGCCCGGCGTGACGGCGCACCCTCGGTCCGGGGCGCCCCCGATCCCCGGCGCACCCCGAAGGGCCGGTCTCTCGCGGCGCCGAGCGGACGACCCACCCGGTGCCCGCCCCGCCCCCGAGCCCCCCAAACGCCGAAAGCCCCGGTCCCGTCCTGGGGAAGGACGGTGGCCGGGGCCACGGATCAAGCTTGGTGCGCCGCACCCGCGTGGCGAACGCAGGCCGCGTGCGGCGCGAAGGGTGCCGGGTCAGGAGCGGAAGAGAGGGCCCGCTGAGTCCCTACCGGCGACAATCAAGAGGTTCAGCCCTGCAGGGAGCCAACCTTGGCGGCCAGCGCCGACTTCTTGTTGGCGGCGGCGTTCTTGTGGATGACACCCTTGGAGACGGCCTTGTCCAGCTTCTGCGACGCCTCACGGACGGCCACAGTGGCCTTCTCGACGTCACCCGCTACGACAGCCTCACGGGCCTTACGGATCGCGGTCTTGAGCGACGACTTGACGGCCTTGTTGCGCAGGCGCGCCTTCTCGTTCGTCTTGTTCCGCTTGATCTGGGACTTGATGTTCGCCACGAAAGAGCCTTTTCAGGTTCGGTGAAACTTCGATCTCTGAGGTTGCGTCCCGCACTGAGAGGGCACGAGACACAGCTGCCCACGTTACCAGCCGTTCATCCGACGGCCCAAACCGGGCGCAGCCCCGCAGCCATGGGACGATAGAAGCTACGTATCGATCCGACATCGCCCGAGACGAGACGCCCCGCGTCTCAAGAATCAGGACCCTGCGTGCCCGCGACTCCTACCAACGTGCCCGAGCCGAGCCGTACCGCCCCGGCGCTGATCCGCAATTTCTGCATCATCGCGCACATCGACCACGGCAAGTCGACCCTTGCCGACCGGATGCTTCAGCTGACCGGGGTGGTCGAGCAGCGGCAGATGCGTGCTCAGTACCTCGACCGTATGGACATCGAGCGCGAGCGCGGTATCACGATCAAGTCCCAGGCAGTCCGGCTGCCCTGGGCGCCGACCGAGGGGCCGGATCAGAACAGGACCCACATCCTGAACATGATCGACACCCCCGGGCACGTCGACTTCACCTACGAGGTGTCGCGGTCCCTCGCCGCCTGTGAGGGCACGGTCCTGCTGGTCGACGCCGCGCAGGGCATCGAGGCGCAGACTCTCGCCAATCTCTATCTGGCGATGGAGAACGACCTCACGATCGTTCCGGTCCTCAACAAGATCGACCTGCCCGCCGCCCAGCCGGAGAAGTTCTCCGAGGAGCTCGCCAACCTCATCGGCTGTCAGCCGGAGGACGTCCTCAAGGTCTCGGCCAAGACCGGCGTCGGCGTGGAGGCCCTGCTGGACCGCGTGGTCCGCGACGTCCCCGCCCCGGTCGGTGTCGCCGACGCCCCCGCCCGCGCAATGATCTTCGACTCGGTCTACGACTCGTACCGCGGTGTCGTGACGTACGTACGAGTCGTCGACGGGCAGCTCAACAAGCGCGAGCGCATCAGGATGATGTCCACCGGCGCCACCCACGAACTCCTCGAGATCGGCGTCTCCTCTCCCGAGATGACCCCGGCCGACGGCATCGGCGTCGGTGAGGTGGGCTACATCATCACCGGCGTGAAGGACGTGCGTCAGTCCAAGGTCGGTGACACGATCACCTCGCTCACCAAGGGCGCAACCGAGGCGCTGGGCGGCTACAAGGACCCCAAGCCGATGGTGTTCTCCGGCCTGTATCCGCTGGACGGCTCGGACTACCCCGAGCTGCGCGACGCGCTCGACAAGCTGCAGCTCAACGACGCGGCTCTGGTCTACGAGCCGGAGACCTCCGCCGCGCTCGGGTTCGGCTTCCGCGTCGGCTTCCTCGGGCTGCTGCACCTGGACGTCATCCGTGAGCGTCTTGAGCGCGAGTTCGGGCTCGACCTGATCGCCACCGCCCCCAACGTGGTCTACCGCGTGGTCATGGAGGACGGCACCGAGCACACCGTCACCAACCCGAGCGAGTTCCCCGAGGGCAAGATCGACGAGGTGCACGAGCCGGTCGTACGGGCCACGATCCTCGCCCCCAGCGAGTTCATCGGCTCGATCATGGAGCTCTGCCAGACCCGCCGAGGCACGCTGCTCGGCATGGACTACCTCTCCGAGGACCGGGTCGAGATCCGCTACACCCTCCCCCTCGCCGAGATCGTCTTCGACTTCTTCGACCAGCTGAAGTCCAAGACCCGCGGTTACGCCTCCCTCGACTACGAGCCCACCGGCGAGCAGGCCTCCAGCCTGGTCAAGGTCGACATCCTGCTGCACGGCGACAAGGTCGACGCCTTCTCCGCCATCACGCACAAGGACGCGGCGTACGCGTACGGCGTACGGCTGGTCGCCAAGCTCAGGGAGCTCATCCCGCGGCAGGCCTTCGAGGTGCCCATCCAGGCCGCCATCGGTTCTCGGGTCATCGCCCGCGAGACCATTCGCGCCATCCGCAAGGACGTCCTCGCCAAGTGCTACGGCGGTGACATCTCCCGTAAGCGGAAGCTGCTGGAGAAGCAGAAGGAAGGCAAGAAGCGGATGAAGATGGTCGGCAGCGTGGAGGTCCCGCAGGAGGCCTTCATCGCGGTGCTGTCCAGCGACGAGGGCGGCAAGGCGAAGAAGTAGCCCAGGAGACATGACAAGCGAAAGCGTCCGCCGGGGGTCCGGACGGGCGCTTTTCGCGTGTCAGGCGGTCGCGTCCCCCGATACGTGAGACGTGCACCGATTATCGGTTCCGGCCCGTGATCCTGCTGTCTCTTCGTTATGAAGCGGCAGCCCGCAGCCTCTTACGCACCGGCTTGGTGCGCTCTACTCTGATCACGGCTCGATGGTTACTCGCCAGTTAAACAACCAGCCAGTCGTGCAGTGCTTGCCGCAGGCCCGGAGGACGTCGTGAGCGACACACAGACCCTGATCGAGAACCGACCGCCCTCGGTGGCGATCCTCTTCGCCGAGCGCGTGGCGGCCACGCCCGACGCCGAGGCCTACCGGTATCCGGTGGCCCCCGCCTCCGGTCATGGACCCGACGACTGGAAGTCGTTGAGCTGGGGCCAGGCCGCCGAGCGGGTCTACTCCATCGCGGCCGGCCTGATCGATCTCGGCGTACAGCCCGAGGAGCGGGTCGCGCTCGCCTCCTCCACCCGGGTCGAGTGGATCCTCGTCGACCTCGGCGTGATGTGCGCGGGCGGCGCGACCACGACGGTCTACCCGTCCACCAACGCCGAGGAGTCGGCGTACATCCTCGCCGACTCCGTCAGCCGGGTGCTGATCGCGGAGGACGCCTCCCAGCTCGCCAAGGCGCGTGAGAAGCGGGCCGATCTGCCGGAGCTGAAGCATGTCGTCGTCATCGACATGGCGGGCGTCGAGCCGGACGAGAGTGACCCCGAGGGCTGGGTCCTCTCGCTCGCCGACCTGGAGGCGCGCGGCGCGGATTATCTCGCCAAGCACCCGGAGGCCGTCAAGGAGCGGGTCGGCGCGATCAGGGCCGACCAGCTGGCGACGCTCATCTACACCTCGGGCACCACGGGCCGCCCCAAGGGAGTCCGGCTGCCGCACGACAACTGGTCGTACATGGCCAAGGCCATGGCCGCCACCGGCCTGATCGGCCCGGACGACGTCCAGTACCTCTGGCTGCCGCTCGCGCACGTGTTCGGCAAGGTGCTGACCTCCGGGCAGATCGAGGTCGGCCATGTCACCGCTGTCGACGGCCGCGTCGACAAGATCATCGAGAACCTGCCGGTCGTGCAGCCGACGTACATGGCCGCCGTGCCGCGCATCTTCGAGAAGGTCTACAACGGCGTCGCGGCCAAGGCGCGGGCCGGCGGCGGCGCGAAGTACAAGATCTTCCAGTGGGCGGCCGGGGTCGCCCGCGAGTACGCCAAGGCCACGCAGGACAACTACCGGCGTACGGGCACGGCCGGCGCGCCCTTCGGGCTGAGCGCCAAGCACAAGGTCGCCGACGTGCTCGTCTACTCCAAGCTCCGCGACGCCTTCGGCGGGCGGCTGCGCGCCGCGGTCTCCGGCTCCGCGGCCCTCGCACCGGACATCGGTTACTTCTTCGCCGGCGCCGGGATCCACATCCTGGAGGGCTACGGCCTCACCGAGTCCAGTGCGGCGTCCTTCGTCAACCCGGGCGAGGCGTACCGCACCGGCACCGTCGGCAAGCCAGTGCCCGGCACCGAGGTGCGCATCGCGGACGACGGCGAGATCCTGCTGCGCGGTCCCGGCATCATGGAGGGCTACCACGGGCTGCCGGAGAAGACGGCCGAGGTCCTGGAGCCCGACGGGTGGTTCCACACCGGGGACATCGGCGAGCTGTCCGCGGACGGCTATCTGCGGATCACGGACCGCAAGAAGGACCTGATCAAGACGTCGGGCGGCAAGTACATCGCGCCGGCCGAGGTCGAGGGCCAGTTCAAGGCGGTCTGCCCGTTCGTGTCCAACATCCTGGTGCACGGCGCGGACCGTAACTTCTGCACGGCGCTGATCGCGCTCGACGAGCCCACGATTCTCGGCTGGGCCAAGGAGAACGGTCTTGACGGCAAGTCGTACCCGGAGGTCGTGGCCACGAAGGAGGCCGAGCAGCTCATCGAGGGCTATGTGAAGCGGCTCAACGAGGGGCTGCAGCGCTGGCAGACGATCAAGAAGTTCCGGCTGCTTCCGCGGGACCTGGACATTGAGCACGGCGAGCTGACGCCGAGCCTGAAGCTGAAGCGGCCGGTCGTCGAGCGGGAGTACAAGGACCTGATCGAGGACATGTA
Organism: Streptomyces sp. NBC_01481; assembly: GCF_026339995.1. GTDB lineage: Bacteria > Actinomycetota > Actinomycetes > Streptomycetales > Streptomycetaceae > Streptomyces. The sequence goes on from NZ_JAPEPT010000001.1 coordinate 823,316, forward strand.
CGCGGGGTCACGCGAGGCGTAGGGGCGGGTCCGGGGCGGAGCCCGGCGGGAAGGCCCGGGCCTTCCCGCCAGGCTCCGCCCCCGCTACACGCACCTGCCGCGGCGCAGGTCCGTCAGGAGTTCCTCCATCCGCGTCAGCTGCATCCGCAGCTCCGGCACATCCGCCGGACCGCTGCGGCCCAGTTCCGTCTCTATCGTGCTCAGCCGCTCCGCGAGCTCGCCCAGCTGATCCTGCTCGCGCGCCAGCATCCGCTCCAACTGGCGGTTCTTGCGGTGCAGATCGAGGAACACGTTCACCTTCGCCCGCAGCACCCACGGGTCGAAGGGCTTGGTCAGAAAGTCCGCCGCCCCCGTCGCATACCCCCTGAACGCGTAGCCGCTGTCCGCCTCCGTCCCGGTCAGGAAGATGATCGGAACGTCCTTCGTCTGGTCGAGGCGCTTGATGTTGGACGCGGTCTCGAAGCCGTCCATGCCCGGCATCCGTACATCCAGCAGGACCACCGCGAACTTCTGCCGCAGCAGTGCCTTCATCGCCTCCTCCCCCGAACGCGCGCGGACCAGCGGCTCGTTGAGGGACCCCAGGACAGCCTCCAAGGCGACGAGATTGTCCTCCATGTCGTCCACCAGGAGGATGCTCGCGCGGTCGGCGGTGGTCGCCTCTGTGCTCATCGTGTCTGCCTCACGTGATCGTCGGTGGGACGGCCGGATCCCCATCGCCGGTTGACTGTCCCGGTATCGCGGGTGCTGCTCCAGGTGTCGCGCCGTCCGGTCCGCTCGTCCCGCTGCCCTCCGGGTCCAGCAGGGCGCAGACGACGGTCAGCAGACGGTCGACGTCCACAGGTTTGGGCACATATTCGTTCGCGCCCTGGGCGATCGACTTCTCACGGTCGCCGGGCATCGCCTTGGCGGTGAGAGCCACGATCGGCAGATCCGTCCACAGCGGGCTCCGTCTGATCGCCTCGATCGTCTCGTAACCGTCCATCTCGGGCATCATGATGTCCATCAGGATCAGTTCGACATCGGTGTTCCGCGCCAGCGTCTCGATGCCTTCCCGGCCGTTCTCCGCGTACAGCACGGGCATGCCCACCCTGCCCAGCACATGGGTGAGCGCGAAGACGTTGCGGATGTCGTCGTCCACGATGAGGACGCGCCGGCCCGCCAGGATCCGGCCCCGGCCCGACTTCCACGCCTCCAGCTTGGTCGTGGTCGGCCAGCCGTCGTCCAGGTCCGCGCGCTGCATGTGCTCGGCGTGATGGCGCTCCGGCGAGGTCATCGGCACGTCGTGGACGTCGTGGATGCCCAGGCCGTCGTGGGAGCCGTCGCTGTCGGCGCCGATGTGGCCGGGGTAGAGGACGGGGACGTACAGCGTGAAGGTGGAGCCGTGGCCCGGCTCGCTCTCCGCGATGATGCGGCCGCCGAGCAGCCCGGCGATCTCCCGGCTGATCGACAGGCCCAGGCCCGTGCCGCCGTATTTGCGGTTGGTGGTCCCGTCGGCCTGCTGGAACGCTTCGAAGATCACCGGAAGTTTCTCCGGCGCGATGCCGATTCCGGTGTCCGTGACGGCGAAGGCGATCAGGTCGTCGATGCCCTTGAGCAGCTTGTTGTCGGGGTCCTTGAGCCGGCTCACCCTCAGCTCGACGCGGCCGCTGGAGGTGAACTTGATCGCGTTGGAGAGCAGATTGCGCAGGATCTGCTGGAGCCGCTGCTCGTCGGAGTACATCTCGCGCGGTACGTCCTCGCCGACCGCGACCTCGAAGGCGAGACCGCGGTCGAGCGTGATCGGGCGGAAGGTGGCGTGGACGTAGTCAAGGAGTTTGATCAGCGGCAGCTTCTTCGGACGCACATCCATCCGGCCGGCCTCGATCTTCGACAGGTCCAGGATGTCGTTGATCAGCTGGAGCAGGTCGGAGCCGGAGCGGTGGATCGTGGTGGCGAACTGCACTTCCTGGTCGGAGAGATGGCCGTCCGGATTGTCGGAGAGCAGCCGGGCGAGGATCAGAAGGGAGTTCAGCGGCGTGCGCAGTTCGTGCGACATGTTCGCCAGGAACTCCGACTTGTACTGCGAGGAGGTGGCCAGAAGCGCCGCCTTCTCCTCCAGTTCGGCGTTGGAACGCTGCAACTCGGCCTGCTGACGCTGGAGTTCGTCGGAGCGTTCCTGAAGCTGGATGGCCAGGCGCTGGGACTCGCCGAGGAGCGATTCCGTACGGGAGTTGGCGATGATCGTGTTGATCGCGACGCCGATGGTGTTCACGAACTGGTCGAAGAAGGCCAGATGGACATCGGAGAAGCGGGAGAAGGACGCCAGCTCGATGACGCCGAGCAGCTTGTCCTCGAAGAGGATCGGGATGATGACGACGCTGGCGGGGGACGCCTCACCGAGCCCAGAGTTGATCTTGATGTAGTCCGGCGGGGCCTCCTCCAGGAGAATCCGCTTCTTCTCCAGGGCCGCCTGGCGCACAAGACCGTGTCCCGGCATGCCGGTCGTGTCGATGGTGGCGGACTGGGCCGAGCCGTACCCCGCGATGAAGGCGAGTCCCTTGGTGGTCGATGTCGTACGGGACGGAGTGCCGTCGCCGTCGGGGTCGGCCAGGAAGAAGGCGCCGTACTGCGCGTTCACCAGCGGGGTCAGCTCGCGCAGGATCAGGTCGGCGACCTCCATCAGATCGCGGTGGCCCTGCATCAGCCCCGCCAGGCGGGCGAGGTTGGACTCCAGCCAGTCCTTGGCGCGGGTGGTCTCGCGGAGGTTGGACACCATCAGGTTGATGTTGTCCTTGAGCTCGGAGACCTCGCCGCGGGTCTCGACGGTGATCGAGCGGGACATGTCGCCCTGGGCGACGGCGGAGGCGACCTCGGCGATGGCGCGGACCTGGGTGGTGAGGTTGAGCGCGAGCTCGTTCACATTGGTCGTCAGGCGCTTCCAGGTGCCGTACACGCCCTCGACGCGCGCCTGGCCGCCGAGCTGGCCCTCGCTGCCCACCTCGCGGGCCACACGCGTGACCTCGGAGGAGAACGAGGAGAGCGTGTCCACCATGGTGTTGATGGTGGTCTTGAGCTCCAGGATCTCGCCGCGGGCGTCCACGTCGATCTTCTTGGACAGGTCGCCCTGGGCCACGGCCGTCGCCACCTGGGCGATGTTCCGCACCTGCGAAGTGAGGTTGTCGGCCATGTAGTTGACGTTGTCGGTGAGGTCCTTCCACAGGCCGGTGACGCCGAGGACCTGGGCGCGGCCGCCGAGCCTGCCGTCCGTGCCGACCTCGCGGGCGACCCTGGTGACCTCGTCGGCGAAGGCGCGCAGCTGCTCCACCATCGTGTTGACGGTGTCCTTGAGCTCCAGGATCTCGCCGCGGGCGTCGACGGTGATCTTCTTGGACAGGTCGCCGTTGGCGACGGCGGTGGTGACCTGGGCGATGTTGCGGACCTGTGAGGTCAGGTTGGACGCCATGAAGTTGACGTTGTCCGTGAGGTCCTTCCAGACGCCGGAGACGCCGCGGACCTGGGCCTGGCCGCCGAGGTTTCCTTCGGTGCCGACTTCGCGGGCGACGCGGGTGACCTCGTCGGCGAAGGCGGAGAGCTGGTCGACCATGGTGTTGATGGTCGACTTGAGCTCCAGGATCTCGCCCTTCGCCTCGACCGTGATCTTCTTGCCGAGGTCACCCTGGGCCACGGCCGTCGACACGAGCGCGATGTTCCTCACCTGTGAAGTGAGGTTGTCGGCCATGAAGTTGACGTTCTCGGTGAGGTCTTTCCAGACGCCGGAGACGCCGCGGACCTGGGCGCGGCCGCCGAGGTTTCCTTCGGTGCCGACTTCGCGGGCGACGCGGGTGACCTCGTCGGCGAAGGCGGAGAGCTGGTCCACCATTGTGTTGATGGTCGACTTGAGTTCCAGGATCTCGCCCTGGGCGTCGACGGTGATCTTCTGGGACAGGTCGCCGTTGGCGACGGCGGTGGTGACCTGGGCGATGTTGCGGACCTGTGAGGTCAGGTTGGACGCCATGAAGTTGACGTTGTCCGTGAGGTCCTTCCACACGCCGGACACGCCGCGGACCTGGGCACGGCCACCCAGCTGGCCCTCTGTGCCGACTTCGCGGGCGACGCGGGTGACCTCGTCGGCGAAGGCGGAGAGCTGGTCCACCATTGTGTTGACGGTGAGCTTCAGCTCCAGCAGCTCACCGGTCGCCTCGACCGTGACCGTACGGGTCAGGTCGCCGCGGGCGACGGCGGTGGTCACCGCCGCGATGTCCCGCACCTGCGCGGTCAGCCGGGAGGCCATGGTGTTGACCGCCTCCGTCACATCCCGCCAACTCCCTGACAGGCCCTGGACCTTGGCGCGTCCGCCTAGGCGGCCCTCGGTGCCCACCTCGCGCGCGACCCGGGTCACTTCGCCGGTGAAGAGCGAGAGCTGGTCGACCATCTTGTTCACGGCGCGGCCGAGCCGCCGCAGATCTCCGCGCAACTGGCGGTTGCCGTCGTGCAGATCGACCCGCTGGGTCAGATCGCCGCCGGCCACCGCGTCCAGCACCCGGGTGGCGTTCGCCGCGGGCACCACGAGGGCGTCGAGGAGCGCGTTCGTACTGTTCACGCCGGAGGTCCAGGCGCCCTGGCCGGGGCTCGCCGCCAGCCGGTCGTCCAGGCGTCCGTGCCGTACGACTTCCCTGCGTACGCGCGTCAGTTCATCCGTGAAGTGCTGATTGCGCACCGCGATCTGGTTGAACATCGCCGCCAGCTCGGCGGACATCCCTTCATGCGTCTCCGCCACCCGTATCTTGAAGTCCCCGTCCCGCAGGGCCGTCATGGCGGCCAGCAGAGGCCGGAGCTCCGAGACCCGGATCCAGGCACCGTCGGGCGGCGGCTCGGCACCCGGCCGGGATCCCGACGGGGCGGGCAGCCCGGAGGACTGGGCGGGCGACAAAGCACTCTGTTCGTTCATAACCGCCCACTTCAGTGACTCGGCGCTTATGGGCAGGCTCAGTCTGTCACTCTGTCGGTGTCATAAGCGGCGCATTGCCAGAACCGACCAGGAGCCGCACAGTGGGGCCCGTTCCGATGCAGCGAGACACCGTCCAGCGCCCAACCCCGTTGTACCCATTACGGGATGACGCGCGGTCGGTCTCCCGCACGAGCCTGCCCGGAAACCCTCTCGCGCCCTGTGCGGCGCGACGTTTCGTACGAGCCGCACTCGCCGACTGGACCAACCTCGGACTGCTCGCCACCTGCGCCTTCTGCCGGGGCACGGCGGGCCGCGGGGGCTGCCCGCCGGGCAGGCACAGTACGGACCGGCTCGCAGACGATGCCGTACTCGTCGTCAACGAGCTCGTGACAAACGCGGTAGTCCATGCGGGCACCACCGTCGAACTCCTCTGCCGGCTCGATGAATCGGCCGAGGGCGAGCCCGCCGCGCTGGTGATCGAGGTCTCCGACCACCACCCCGCCAGGACCGTACGCAACGAACCGCACAGCGAGGACCGCATCGGCACCCCCGAGTACGGACGCGGCCTCCATCTCGTCGGCGCCCTCGCCGAGCGCTGGGGCATCACCTATCGCGCCGCCCTCAAGACCGTCTGGGCCCGCCTGCCCGTCGACGGCCTGGAGTCCTGCCCCGTGCCGGGCGCCGAACCCGCGCTCCAGCGCGGGCTGCGCGCGGCCGAGATCCTCGCCCCCACGCCGCGGCGCACCGCCCGCGAGGACCCGGACTGGATCAGCCGAGGGGCGCTCTCCTTTCTCGCCGAAGCCTCCGACTTGCTCGCCGGACAGCTCGACGAGGACATGGTCGCGGCGCTCGCCGCCCAGCTGCTGGTGCCGCGGCTCGCCGACTGGTGCGCGATCTGGCTCGACGGCGAGGGCGGACACCCCAGGTGGGGAACGGGCCGCCCTTCGGGAGCCGCGCCCCGGCTCGCGCGGGTCTGGCACAGTGACGAGTCCCGGATCGAGGAACTGCGCGAGATCCTGAGCAAGGAGCCCCCGCGGCTGCCCGACACCCCACGCAACGGCCCTGTGCCGATCCCCTGGCCGCGCGAGGGCGAGCCGGGCGCGGGCGAGGGGACGGTGCTGGCCTTCCGTCTCGTCACCGGCGGGCGCGGTCTCGGCACGCTGCTCGTCGCCCGGCAGGGCCTGGCACGTGTGCCCGACGAAGTGACCGCTCTGATCGAGGACTTCGCGCGGCGGCTCGCCCTCGCGATCGGCGCGGCCCGGCAGTACACCCGGCAGGCCACCATCAGCAAAGTGCTGCAGCGGGGGCTGCTGCCCGGCAAGGTCGGCGAGATCCCCGGCGTGGACCGCTTTCTTGTGTACGAGCCGAGCGACGACGGAGTCGCGGGCGGCGACTTCTACGACATCTTCCCGGCGAGCTCCGGCGGCCGCTGGTGCTTCATGCTCGGCGACGTCCAGGGCAGCGGTCCCGAGGCCGCCGTCGTCACCGGCCTCGCCCGGCCCTGGCTGCGGCTGCTCGCCCGCGAGGGCTACCAGGTCGGCGAGGTGCTCGACCGGCTGAACGGACTGCTGCTCGACGACGCCATGGAAGCGGCGGAGGCGGCCGCGCTGATGGTCGCCGCGGCCGGCGGCCAGGGCTTTCCGGAAGGGCCGCAGGCCCGGTTCCTGTCCCTGCTCTACGGCGAGCTGGTGCGCTCGCCCCTGGGCGGTGTGCGGTGCACCGTCGCCAGCGCCGGGCATCCGCTGCCGCTGCTGCTGCGGCCCGACGGCACGGTGCGTACGGCGGCGGAGCCGCAGGTGCTGCTCGGGGTCGTCGACGAGGTGGCGTACCAGAGCCAGACCTTCGACCTGGAGCCCGGTGACACGCTGCTCTGCGTCACGGACGGGGTGACCGAGCGGCGCTCGGGGGCGCGGATGTTCGACGACGGCGACGGGCTCGCGACGGTGCTCGCGGGCTGCGCGGGGCTTACGGCGCAGGGGATCGCGGAACGGATCAAGCAGGCGGTGCACGAGTTCGCCGAGACGCCGCCGGGGGACGATCTCGCGCTGCTGGTGCTGCAGGCGATGTAAGCCTCGCGGGTGACGGACAATGGGGGGCATGCCTTCCGTACTGCCCGATGGTGAGCCCATGCCCGAGGACGGGGCGCTGCCCGCATCCGCCCTCGAACAGGCCGCCGGCCGGCCGCTCGCCTTCTATCTGCATGTGCCGTACTGCGCGACGCGCTGCGGCTACTGCGATTTCAACACCTACACGGCGACCGAGCTGCGCGGCTCGGGCGGCGTCCTCGCCTCCCGCGACAACTACGCCGCGATGGTCACCGAGGAGATCCGCCTCGCCCGCAAGGTGCTGGGCGACGACCCGCGGCAGGTGAAGACGGTCTTCGTCGGTGGCGGCACGCCGACGCTGCTCGCCGCCTCGGATCTCGTACGGATGCTCTCCGCGGTACGCGAGGAGTTCGGCCTCGCGGACGACGCGGAGATCACCACCGAGGCGAACCCGGAATCGGTGGATCCGGCGTACCTGGCCGAGCTGCGGGAGGGCGGCTTCAACCGGGTGTCCTTCGGGATGCAGAGCGCGCGGCAGCACGTACTGAAGGTGCTGGACCGTACGCACACGCCGGGGCGGCCCGAGGCGTGCGTCGCGGAAGCGCGGGCGGCGGGCTTCCAGCATGTGAATCTCGACCTCATCTACGGCACGCCGGGGGAGAGCGACGACGACTGGCGCACGTCCCTCGCGGCGGCGGTGGGGGCCGGCCCCGACCACATCTCGGCGTACGCGCTGATCGTGGAGGAGGGCACCCAGCTGGCGCGGCGCATCCGGCGCGGCGAGGTGCCGATGACCGACGACGACGTCCACGCGGACCGCTACCTGATCGCGGACTCGGTCCTCGCGGAGGCGGGCTTCGACTGGTACGAGGTCTCCAACTGGTCGACCTCACAGGCCGGCCGCTGCCTGCACAACGAGCTGTACTGGCGGGGCGCGGACTGGTGGGGCGCGGGCCCCGGAGCGCACAGCCACGTCGGCGGGGTGCGGTGGTGGAACGTGAAGCACCCGGGGGCGTATGCGGCGGCGCTCGCGGAGGGCCGGTCGCCGGGTGCGGGCCGTGAGGTGCTCGCGCCGGAGGACCGGAGGGTGGAGCGGGTGCTCCTGGAACTGCGCCTGCGCGAGGGCTGCGAACTGTCGCTGCTGCGGCCGGCGGGGCTGGCGGCGGCGGGGCGGGCGTTGTCGGAGGGCCTGCTGGAGGCGGGCCCGTACGGGGAGGGCCGGGCGGTGCTGACGCTGCGGGGGCGGTTGCTGGCGGACGCGGTGGTGCGGGACCTGGTGGATTAGGGGCGCGGGGGCGCGGGGTGCGGTGGCGCGGGGTGCGCCTGCGGCGGGCCTGTTCCCCTACCCGCCCCTTCCCGAACTGGGGCTCCGCCCCAGACCCCGCGCCTCAAACTCCCCCAGACTTCGTCCGGGGGGACCCCCACGGGGCTGGAATGTGCGGCTGGGCCGCACAGTCAGCCCGTCCGGCGATTGAGGACATGCGGCCGAAGGTCGCATACGGGGTACGGGCGAAGCCCCGTCGGGGGCTGGGGGCTTGCCCCCAGTTACGGGAAGGGGCGGGTAGGGGAAACAACCCCCGGTCACACCTCCGCCGCCGTGACGAAATCGATCAGCTCCTCCACCCGCCCCAGCAGCTCCGGCTCCAGGTCCTTGTACGACCGCACCGCCGACAGGATGCGCTGCCAAGCGGCACCCGTGTTCTCCGGCCAGCCCAGCGCCAGGCAGACCCCCGTCTTCCAGTCCTGGCCCCGCGGGACCGACGGCCACTCGGGGATGCCCACCGAGGACGGCTTCACCGCCTCCCACACGTCGATGTACGGGTGGCCCACCACCAGTGCGTCCTCGCCGGTGACCTCCGCCGCGATGCGGGACTCCTTCGAGCCCGGGACCAGATGGTCCACCAGCACCCCCAGGCGCGCGTCCGGGCCCGGGCCGAAGTCGCGGACGATCGACGGGAGGTCGTCGATGCCTTCCAGGTATTCGACGACGACCCCCTCGATCCGGAGGTCGTCACCCCACACCCGCTCCACGAGCTCCGCGTCGTGGCGGCCCTCGACATAGATGCGCCCCGCCCGCGCCACACGCGCACGCGCCCCCGGGACCGCGAGCGAGCCGGACGCGGTGCGGGCCGGGCGCGCCGGAGCGGCGGCGGAGGGGCGTACGAGGGTGACGACGCGGCCCTCCAGCAGGAAGCCCCGGGGGACCATCGGGAACACCCGGTGCTTGCCGAAGCGGTCCTCCAGCGTGACCGTCGGCCCCTCCGCCGTCTTCTCGCAGCGGATCACCGCACCGCAGAAGCCCGTACCGACCTCCTCGACGACCAGATCGGGCTCGGCCGGCACCTCGGGCGCGGGCTGAGACTTCTTCCAGGGCGGGGTCAGATCCGGGCTGTAGCTGCGCATTCGCCAGACGCTACGACACCCCGAAGCGCGCCGCCAGCAACTCGCGTTGGGCGCGTACGAACGCCGCGTCGACGACCGCGCCGTGCCCCGGTACGTACACCGCGTCCTCGCCGCCGAGCGACAGCAGCCGGTCCAGTGCCGCCGGCCAGCGGGAGGGGATCGCGTCCGAGCCCGCCTGGGGTTCGCCCGACTCCTCCACGAGGTCGCCGCAGAAGACGACCTCCGGGCTGCCGGGCACCAGGACCGCCAGATCGTGGCCCGAGTGGCCGGGGCCGATGTTCGCCAGCAGCACCTGGCGGCCGCCCAGGTCCAGCGTCCACTCGCCGAACACCAGATGGTGCGGCGCCACCAGCACGTCGGCCGCCTCCGTCGCGTCGGCCTCGGTGACCCCGTGCCGTATCGCGCTGTCGCGGATCTCGTCCCGCTCCCGCCGCATCAATTCGGCGATGCCGACCGCTCCGTACACCTCCGCGCCCGAGAACGCCGCCGTGCCCAGCACATGGTCGAAGTGGGGATGGCTCAGTGCGATATGCGTCACCCGTCGGCCGCCGAGCAGGGCTTGCGCCTGGGCCCGCAGCTCGGCCCCCTCGCGGAGTGTCGAGCCGGTGTCGTACAGGAGGACACCGTCCTCTCCGGCGATCAAACCACTGGTCGCGTCCCAGCCGGGAAGCCGCCGCCGGCCCACCCCGTCGGCCAGCCGCTCCCAGCCGAAGTCTTCCCAACTGACGTCCATACCGCGACGCTATCCGCAACCGACCAGCACTGTCGCTCGGTGGCGTGGTCGGCCGCCCTTGCTAGGGATGTACCCCACGGCCGTACACTGGCACGGGGAAATGCTGGCACTCGTACGCATCGAGTGCCAAGCAGTCACCGAGGAATCACAGCTGGAGGTGTGCGCGATGCTCAGCGAACGCAGACTCGAGGTGCTGCGCGCCATCGTCCAGGACTATGTCGGCACCGAGGAGCCCGTCGGCTCCAAGGCGCTCACGGAGCGTCACAAGCTCGGGGTCTCCCCGGCCACCGTCCGCAATGACATGGCGGTGCTGGAGGAGGAAGGGTTCATCGCCCAGCCTCATACGAGCGCGGGGCGTATCCCCACGGACAAGGGCTACCGCCTCTTCGTCGACAAACTGGCCGGCGTCAAGCCGCTGTCGTCGCCCGAGCGCCGTGCCATCCAGAACTTCCTGGACGGAGCCGTCGACCTCGACGACGTCGTGGGCCGTACGGTGCGGCTGCTGGCGCAGCTGACCCGGCAGGTCGCGGTGGTCCAGTACCCCTCGCTGACCCGCTCCACCGTCCGGCATGTGGAACTCCTCTCCCTCGCGCCCGCCCGGCTGATGCTCGTGCTGATCACGGACACCGGACGGGTCGAGCAGCGCATGATCGACTGCCCCGCGCCCTTCGCGGAATCCTCGCTCGCGGACCTGCGGGCCCGGCTCAACAGCCGGGTCGTCGGGCGCCGCTTCGCGGATGTGCCGCAGCTGGTGCAGGACCTTCCCGACTCCTTCGAGGCGGAGGACCGGGGTACCGTTTCCACGGTGCTCTCGACCCTGCTCGAAACCCTGGTCGAGGAGACCGAGGAGCGGCTGGTGATCGGCGGCACCGCCAATCTGACGCGCTTCGGACATGATTTCCCGCTGACGATCCGGCCGGTGCTCGAGGCTCTTGAGGAGCATGTGGTGCTCCTCAAGCTGCTCGGCGAGGCCAAGGAAGCGGGCGGCATGGGCATGACCGTGAAGATCGGTCATGAGAACGCCCACGAGGGCCTCAACTCCACGTCCGTCGTCGCGGTCGGCTACGGTTCGGGCGACGAGGCAGTTGCCAAACTCGGCGTGGTCGGACCGACCCGCATGGACTACCCCGGAACGATGGGAGCGGTACGCGCAGTGGCACGTTACGTCGGACAGATCCTGGCGGAGTCGTAAGTGGCCACGGACTACTACGCCGTACTCGGCGTACGCCGCGACGCGTCCCAGGACGAGATCAAGAAGGCCTTCCGCCGGCTTGCCCGTGAACTCCACCCGGATGTGAATCCGGACCCGAAGACGCAGGAGCGCTTCAAGGAGATCAACGCGGCGTACGAGGTGCTGTCGGACCCGCAGAAGAAGCAGGTCTACGACCTCGGCGGAGACCCGCTCTCGCAGGCGGGCGGCGGAGGCGCGGGCGGCTTCGGCGCCGGTGGCTTCGGGAACTTCTCGGACATCATGGACGCGTTCTTCGGTACGGCTTCGCAGCGCGGCCCCAGGTCGCGTACGCGGCGGGGCCAGGACGCGATGATCCGCCTGGAGATCGAGCTCAACGAGTCTGCCTTCGGCACGACGAAGGACATCCAGGTCGACACGGCCGTCGTCTGTACGACGTGTTCGGGCGAGGGCGCGGCGCCGGGTACCTCGGCGCAGACCTGTGACATGTGCCGCGGCCGCGGTGAGGTCTCGCAGGTGACGCGTTCCTTCCTCGGCCAGGTCATGACGTCGCGGCCGTGCCCGCAGTGCCAGGGCTTCGGAACGGTCGTCCCGACCCCGTGCCCCGAGTGCGCGGGCGACGGGCGGGTACGGTCCCGCCGCACCCTGACGGTCAAGATCCCGGCCGGTGTCGACAACGGCACCCGCATCCAGCTCGCGGGCGAGGGCGAGGTCGGCCCGGGCGGTGGCCCCGCCGGCGACCTCTACGTCGAGATCCACGAGCTGCCGCACGCGGTGTTCCAGCGCCGTGGCGACGATCTGCACTGCACGGTGACGATCCCCATGACGGCGGCGGCGCTGGGCACGAAGTGCCCGCTGGAGACGCTGGACGGCATGGAGGAGGTCGACATCCGCCCGGGCACCCAGTCCGGCCAGTCGATCCCGCTGCACGGGCGCGGCATCACGCACCTGCGGGGCGGGGGCCGTGGCGACCTGATCGTCCATGTCGAGGTGATGACCCCGTCGAAGCTGGACGTGGATCAGGAGCGGCTGCTGCGGGACCTGGCGAAGCTGCGCGGCGAGGAAAGGCCTACGGGTCAGTTCCAGCCGGGGCAGCAGGGACTGTTCTCCCGCCTGAAGGACGCGTTCAACGGGCGTTAGGCCCTGTCGAACGCCGGAGGGGCTGAATCTTCAGCCCCTCCGGCGTTTTCAGGACAGCGGCCCGCAACCGCTGCCGTTGCGGAACGCCCGATTCGATGGGCCGCGAGCGGCATGGCACCATGCCTGCATGTCCTCCGCACTGACCGATCTTTGCCGTCATCCGATCGTGCAGGCCCCCATGGCGGGCGGCGCATCCTGCCCCCAGCTCGCCGCCGCCGTGTCCGAAGCCGGCGGGCTCGGGTTCCTCGCTGCCGGATACAAGACCGCGGACGGCATGTACCAGGAGGTCAAACAGGTGCGCGGGCTCACCGCGCAGCCGTTCGGCGTCAATCTCCTCATGCCGCAGCCCAACACCGCCGACCCCGGTGCCGTCGAGATCTACCGGAATCAGCTCGCCGGTGAGGCCGCCTGGTACGAGACTCCTCTCGGCGACCCCGACTCCGGGCGCGACGACGGCTACGAGGCCAAGCTGGCGATCCTCCTCGACGACCCCGTGCCCGTCGTCTCCTTCACCTTCGGCTGCCCGACCCGCGATGTGCTCGACTCCTTCGCCAAGGCGGGGACCTTCACCGTCGTCACCGTCACCACGCCCGAAGAGGCGCAGGCCGCGCAGTGGGCCGGGGCCGACGCCGTGTGTGTGCAGGGCATCGAGGCCGGCGGCCATCAGGGCACCCACCGCGACGACCCCGAGTCCGACGGCGCCGGGATCGGGCTGCTCTCCCTCATCGCGCTGATCCGCGAGACCGTTCAGCTTCCGCTCATCGCCGCGGGCGGACTGATGCGCGGCGGCCAGATCGCGGGCGTGCTCGCGGCGGGGGCGGTCGCGGCGCAGCTCGGCACCGCGTTCCTCGTCTGCCCCGAGTCCGGTGCGAACGCGCTGCACAAGCAGGCCATGACGAATCCTTTGTTCGTACGCACCGAACTCACCCGCGCCTTCTCCGGGCGGCCCGCCCGCGGCCTCGTGAACCGCTTCATGCGCGAGCACGGCCCGTACGCGCCCGCCGCGTACCCCCAGGTGCACCACCTGACCAGCGGCCTGCGCAAGGCCGCGGCCAGGACGGGCGACGCGCAGGGCATGGCGCTGTGGGCCGGGCAGGGCCACCGGCTGGCGCGTGAGCTGCCCGCCGGCCGGCTGGTCGACGTCCTCGTCGCCGAAACGGACTCCGCGCGCGCCGCGCTGGCGCTGGGCGGTTCCCGATGACTGCGCCGGTCTTCCTCGTCGACTCCCTGGAGGGCGTCGGCCCGGGGGCGACCGTCACCCTGGACGGGCCCGAGGGGCGGCACGCCGTCTCCGTACGCAGGCTGCAGCCCGGCGAGGACATCGTGCTGACGGACGGCCGCGGGCGGGGGGCGGCAGGGGTCGTCGTACGGACCGAGGGCAAGGACCGGCTGATCGTCGAACCGCGGGAGTTCCCGACGGAACCGGAGCCGACGCCCCGTATCACCGTCGTCCAGGCGCTGCCCAAGGGCGACCGCGGTGAACTCGCCGTCGAGACGATGACGGAGACCGGAGTCGACGCGGTCGTGCCGTGGGCCGCCGCGCGCTGCATCACTCAGTGGAAGGGCGAACGGGCCGCCAAGTCGCTTGCGAAGTGGCGGGCGACGGCACGCGAGGCGGGCAAACAGTCGCGCCGGCTCCGCTTCCCGGAGGTCGCGGACGCGGCAACGACCAAGCAGGTTGCGTCACTTCTGGCCGAAGCGGATTTCGCGGCGGTGCTGCACGAGGAGGGCGCCGAGCCGCTGGCCACGGCGGAGCTGCCCGCGGAGGGGTCGATCGTGCTGGTGGTGGGCCCCGAAGGGGGCGTGTCCCCGGAGGAGTTGGCGGCATTCGCCGAGGCGGGCGCGAAGCCGTATCGGCTGGGCCGGAGTGTGCTGCGCACGTCGACGGCGGGCACGGCGGCGACGGCGCTCCTGCTCGGCCGCACCGGCCGCTGGTCCTAGGCCGTGTCTGACAAATCTCGCCTGGTGCGCGACGCCCGGCACGCACACTCGCTGCGTTGTCGGAGTCATCCAAGTACGTCCAGTACGAGGATGATCCTCCGCCTTGCGATTGCACGCACCGGACGCCGCGCACCCCGCCCTGCGGGCGGACGGCGCTATTTGTCAGACACGGCCTAGCCTTGTCCTCAATCTCCCCCAGACTTCGTCCGGGGGACCCCCAACGGGCTTGAGAGGTTCCGGCTCACCACCGCGTCGAACAGTGGCCAGCCGTCGAGCTCCACCGTCCTGCCGTCTGCCGGCAGAACGCCGCGGGCCTCGGCCTCGTCCACGAAGCGGCGTACGACGCCCGGTTCATGCAGGTTGAGCCAGTGGTCCCGGTCGTCCGCCACTGTGCCCGAGGGGACGTAGGCATCGGGTGTGAACCGCCCCGGACCCGCCCGGAAGACCAGTCGCAGCCGCGTCTGTGTGCCCTCGCGCACGAGGGAGAGCACTTCGGCGCAGTGTTCGCCGGTGCTGTCGTGGTGGCGGTGCCGTACCGACCACAGATGGATGGTGTCGCCGACGACGAGGCGCCTGACCTTCCGGCTCGCTCCCATGACGTCACCCTACGGTGTTCACGAGTGGCGGCAACCGGACTACCGCAGCCGGTGACACAGTGGGAGGCTGCCTCTCATGGGGGCCTTGAGACGCGTACTCCACCCGCGCACCCTCGCGGCAATCTGCGCTGCCGCGGCGGCAGTTGTTGGTGTTGCGGCCTGTGAGCCGTCGACCGGCGGGCTGAGTTCCGTCGCGGTCGCGGTCACCACCGACAAGACGGCGACCAGCACCCTGGAGCGGATCGGCTTCAAGGTGCGCTGGCTCAGTTGTACGGCGAACATCGACGGCGGCAAGGCGCCCGTCACCGCCTCCGCGTCGCCGTCCAGGCCGAGCGTGGCCACCGTCGACTGTCACGGTGAGACCGAATCCGGTCAGGAGATCACGCTCAAGGGCAAGGTGACGGACGAGCGTTCCGGCAGGTGTGTACGCGGGAATCTCATTGCGAAGGTTGGCGGCAAGGTCGTCTTCGAGGCGAGCGTGCTCGGCAACTGCAGTGCCGCGCCCAGCAGTACGCCGCCGACCCGGCCGCCGGGCGGGCCGGCGCGTCCCACGGTCACCGTCACGGTGACCGTGACCGAGACGGCCGACCCGCCGGCCAAGTGATCCGAAAGCCGTGACCGGGCGGCGGCCACCTGCCTAGGGTGACGGTGTGACGCACCCTGCCTACCTCCGGTATCCGCATGTCCACGGCGAGTTGATCGCCTTCACCGCAGAGGACGACGTCTGGGTCGCCCCGCTCGACGGCGGCCGCGCGTGGCGCGTCAGCGCCGACAACGTTCCGGTGAACCATCCGAGGATCTCCCCCGACGGCACGCACATAGCGTGGTCCTCGCAGCGGGCAGGCGCCCCCGAGGTGCATCTCGCGCCCGTCGACGGCGGCCCGACGAACCGCCTGACGTACTGGGGCAGCAACAAGACGTCCGTCCGCGGCTGGACCCCCGACGGCCAGGTCCTCGCGATCACCACCCACGGCCAGGCCTCGCTGCGCCGCACCTGGGCGCGTGCCGTGCCGCTCGACGGCGGGCCCGCGGCCGTCCTGCCGTACGGGCCCGTGGGCGATGTGGCACACGGGCCGCACACCGTCCTGCTCTCCGCCACGATGGGCCGCGAGGCCGCCGCCTGGAAGCGCTACCGGGGCGGCACCGCGGGCAAGTTGTGGATCGACCGGGACAGCGATGGCGAGTTCGTACGCCTCCACGAGGAGCTCGACGGGAACATCGAGTACCCGCTCTGGGTGGGGGACCGGATCGCCTTCCTCTCCGACCACGAAGGCACCGGCGCGCTCTATTCGTCGGCGGCCGACGGCTCCGGCCTGCGGCGGCACACCCCCCTCGACGGCTTCTACGCCCGCCACGCCGCCACCGACGGCACCCGCGTCGTCTACGCGTCCGCCGGTGAACTGTGGCTCCTCGACGGCCTGGACGCCGCCGAGCCGCGCCGGCTCGACATCCGCCTCGGCGGCCAGCGCACCGATCTGCGCCCGCGCCCCGTCAAGGCCGACCGCCACTTCGGCACCGCGACCCCCGACCACACGGGCCGCGGCAGCGCCGTGGAGGTCCGCGGCACAGTCCACTGGGTCACCCACCGGGAGGGGCCCGCGCGGGCGCTCGCCGCGGAACCCGGCGTACGGGCCAGGCTGCCCCGCACCTTCCGTGTCGAGGGCGAGGAACAGGTTGTCTGGGTCACCGACGCCGAGGGCGAGGACGCACTCGAGTTCGCGCCGGCCACTGGCCCCGCGCCCGGCGCGACACCCCGCAGGCTCGGCGCGGGACGGCTCGGCCGCGTACTGAGCCTCGCCGTCGCACCGGACGGCAGCCGCGCCGCCGTCGCCTCGCACGACGGCCGTGTCCTGCTCGTCGAACGCGAGTCGGGCGAGGTCCGCGAGGTCGACCGCAGCGAGCACGGCGACGCCACCGGCCTCGCCTTCTCGCCCGACTCCGGCTGGCTCGCCTGGTCGCACGCGGGACCCGACCCGCTGCGTCAGCTCAAACTCGCCAACACCGCCGATCTGTCCGTCTCCGAGGCGACCCCGCTGCGCTTCTGCGACTACCAGCCCGCCTTCACGCTCGACGGAAAGCACCTCGCGTTCCTCTCCGAGCGCGCCTTCGACCCGGTCTACGACACACACGTCTTCGACCTGGCCTTCGTCCGCGGCTGCCGCCCGCATCTGATCACGCTCGCGGCCACCACGCCCTCGCCGTTCGGGCCGCAGCGCCACGGCCGGGCGTTCGAGACGGACAAGGACAAGGACCAGGGACGGCAGGACGGCGAGGACGGCGGCGTCCCCGTGATCCGTATCGACCTCGAAGGGCTCGCCGACCGGATAGTGCCCTTCCCCGTCGAGGCCGCCAGCTACTCCACGCTGCGCGCCGCCAAGGACGGACTGCTGTGGCTGAGCCACCCGCTGCGCGGCGTCCTCGGCGCGACCCGCGCGACGCCCGACGACCCGGGGCCCCAGACCGCCCTGGAGCGGTACGACCTCGTCCAGCAGCGGATCGAGGAGCTCGCCCCGGACGCGACGAGCTTCTCCGTCAGCGGGGACGGCAAGCGGGTGCTGCTGTACACCGACGGCAAGCTCAAGGTGGTCCCGAGCGACCGCAGGGCCTCGCGCGACGAGGAGAGCGACTCCAACATCACCGTCGACCTCTCGCGGGTGCGCGGCAGCGTCGACCCGGCCGCCGAGTGGCGGCAGATGTACGACGAGGCCGGGCGGCTGATGCGCGACAACTTCTGGCGCCCGGACCTCGGCGGCGTCGACTGGGACGGCGTACTGGACCGCTACCGCCCGATCCTGTCCAGGGTGGCCACCCATGACGATCTGATGGATCTGCTCTGGGAGGTGCAGGGTGAGCTGGGCACCTCGCACGCCTACGTCATGCCGCGCGGCGGGTACGGCAGCGCGAGCACCCGCCAGGGCCTGCTGGGCGCGGACATCTCCCGCGCGGCGGACGGCGCCTGGCGCATCGACCGCATCCTGCCGTCCGAGACGTCCGACCCGAACGCCCACTCACCGCTCGCCGCGCCCGGAGTCGCGGTCCGCGCGGGCGACGCGATCCTCGCGGTGGACGGAAGGCCGGTGGACCCCGTCGCCGGGCCCGGACCGCTGCTCGTGGGCGCCGCGGGCAAGCCCGTCGAACTGACCGTCTCCCCGGCGGGCGGCGGCGATCCGCGCCATGCCGTCGTCGTGCCGCTCTCGGACGAGGAGCCGCTGCGCTACCACGCCTGGGTGGCGGACCGGCGTGCCTACGTCCACGAGAAGTCCGGCGGCCGCCTGGGCTATCTGCACGTCCCCGACATGCAGGCGCCCGGCTGGGCCCAGATCCACCGGGATCTGCGGATCGAGGTGGCCTGCGAGGGGCTGGTGGTGGACGTACGCGAGAACCGCGGCGGGCACACCTCCCAGCTCGTCGTCGAGAAGCTGGCGCGCCGGATCGTGGGCTGGGACCTGCCGCGCGGGATGCAGCCGTCCAGCTACCCGCAGGACGCGCCACGCGGCCCGGTGGTCGCAGTGGCGAACGAGTTCTCGGGCTCGGACGGCGACATCGTCAATGCGGCGATCAAAGCGCTCGGCATCGGCCCGGTGGTGGGGACGCGCACCTGGGGCGGCGTCGTCGGCATCGACAGCCGGTACTCCCTGGTGGACGGGACGCTCGTCACCCAGCCCAAGTACGCCTTCTGGCTGGAGGGATACGGCTGGGGCGTGGAGAACCACGGTGTCGACCCGGACGTGGAGGTGGTGATGACCCCGCAGGACCATGCGGCAGGGCGTGACCCGCAGCTGGACGAGGCGGTACGGATGGCACTGGCCGTGCTGTCCGAGAACCCGTCGAAGACTCCTCCGGACCTGCCATAGGTCGTGTCTTCAAAGTCCCGTCTGCCTGGCGGCGCCGGGCGCCGGTCCTCATCGGACCGCGCCCGGCGGCGTGGGGCGCAATCTGCGGCTCGCCCGCGAAGCCCACCACCGGAAAGCAACCGTCAACGCCCCCTGGCCCACGGCAACCACGGACCCGGGTGACTTCCCACGGCGCCCACGAACCCGGTCACTCGATACGATGCAAGTCGTAGTGGACCCACGCGAGGAGGATCCCGGCATGGCGGGAGAACCGCAGGCTGACTGCCTGTTCTGCAAGATCGTCGCGGGGGAGGTTCCTGCCACCGTCGTGCGGGAGACCGAGCGGATCGTCGCCTTCCGCGACATCAATCCCCAGGCCCCCACCCACATCCTGGTCATCCCCAAGGCGCACTACCGCGATGCCGCCTCGCTCGCCGCCGCCGAGCCGCAGCTTGCCGCCGATGTGCTGCGCGAGGCGGGCGAGGTCGCCGCCGAGGAGAAGGTCGACGGCGCCGGATACCGGATCGTCTTCAACACCGGAAGCGGCGCGGGCCAGACCGTCTTCCACGCCCACGCGCATCTGCTGGGCGGTCGCGGTCTCGAATGGCCCCCGGGATAAAGGGAGCCGACTCGCCTTGTCCGTACGTGAATTGGTCGTGCTCGGCACCGCCAGTCAGGTCCCGACCCGCCACCGCAACCACAACGGCTACCTGCTGCGCTGGGACGGCGAAGGCATACTCTTCGACCCCGGCGAGGGCACGCAGCGCCAGATGCTGCGGGCCGGGGTGGCCGCGCACGACATCAACCGGATCTGCGTCACGCACTTCCACGGCGACCACTCACTCGGCCTCGCCGGAGTGATCCAGCGCATCAACCTCGACCGGGTCCCGCACGAGGTGTCCGCGCACTATCCGGCGAGCGGGCAGCGCTTCTTCGACCGGCTGCGGTACGCGACGGCCTACCGCGAGACCGTCGAGCTGATCCAGGCCCCCGTCGCCGCCGACGGGGTGCTGGCCGAGAACGGCTCGTACACCCTCGACGCCCGCAAGCTCTCGCACCCCGTCGAGTCGTACGGCTACCGCGTGACCGAGCCGGACGGCCGCCGGATGCTGCCCGAGAAGCTCGCCGCGCACGGCATCAAGGGCCCCGACGTCGGGCGGCTCCAGCGCGAGGGCGAGGTGAACGGCGTCACCCTTGCCGAGGTCAGCGAGGTCCGCCGAGGACAGCGGTTCGCCTTCGTCATGGACACCCGCCTCTGCGACGGCGTGCACGCGCTCGCGGACGGCTGCGACATGCTCGTCATCGAGTCGACCTTCCTCGACGAGGACGAACAACTGGCCACGGACCACGGCCACTTGACCGCCGGGCAGGCGGCGCGGGCCGCCCGCGACGCGGGAGTGCGGCATCTGGTTCTCACGCACTTCTCGCAGCGCTACAGCGACCCGGACGAATTCGAGCGGCAGGCACGCGCGGCCGGGTTCGAGGGCGAACTGACCATCGCCCAGGACCTGTTGCGCGTCCCCCTCCCCAAACGTCACCAGTGAACGAGGCGAGAGCCGTGTCCTTCCAGCCCCTCCCCAAGGCCGAACTGCACCTCCACATCGAAGGCACCCTCGAACCCGAACTCGCCTTCGCACTCGCCGCGCGCAACGGCGTGGAGCTGCCGTACAAGGACACCGAGGAGCTGCGCCGCGCCTACCTCTTCGAGGATCTGCAGTCCTTCCTCGACCTCTACTACGGCCTGATGGCCGTCCTGCACACCGAGGACGACTTCGCCGAACTCGCCGAGGCGTATCTGGCACGCGCCGCCGAGCAGGGCGTACGGCATGCGGAGATCTTCTTCGACCCGCAGGCGCACACCGCGCGCGGCGTCCCGCTCGGCACGGTGATCGAAGGGCTGGCCCGCGCGCTGGACCACAGCGAGGAGCGGCACGGCATCTCGACGCGGCTGATCATGTGCTTCCTTCGGGACGAGTCCGCCGAGTCGGCGATGCAGACGCTCACGGCCGCGAAGCCGTATCTGCACCGGATCACGGCCGTGGGCCTCGACTCGGCGGAGGTCGGGCATCCGCCGTCGAAGTTCCGCGAGGTCTACGAGGCGGCGGCGGCGCTCGGCCTGCGCCGGGTCGCCCACGCGGGCGAGGAGGGCCCGCCCTCGTACATCACCGAGGCCCTGGACGTCCTCGGCATCGAACGCATCGACCACGGGCTGCGCTGCATGGAAGACCCCCAACTCGTCGAACGCCTGGTCCGCGAGCGGATCCCGCTGACGCTCTGCCCCCTGTCGAACGTCCGCCTGCGCGCGGTCGACACACTGGAGGACCACCCGCTGCCCCGGATGATGGCGGCGGGCCTGCTGTGCACGGTGAACTCGGACGACCCGGCGTACTTCGGGGGCTATGTCGGGGAGACGTTCTACGCGGTGCGGGAGGCGCTGGGGCTGGACCAGGGGGCGCTGCGGGAGCTGGCGCGGAACTCGTTCGTGGCGGCGTTTCTGGATGACGACGAGGGGCGGCGGGCGGGGCTGATCGCGGAGGTGGAGGCGTACGAGTTCGGGCGGTAGGCGGGGGCGGGGGTGCGCCTGCGGCGGGCCTGTTCCCCTACCCGCCCCTTCCCGAACTGGGGCTTCGCCCCAGACCCCGTACGCGCTTCGCGCGTGTCCTCAAACGCCGGACGGGCTGAAGAATTCAGCCCCGCCGGCGTTTGAGGCGCGGGGGTCCGGGGGCAGCGCCCCCGGTTACGGGGAAGGGCGGGTAGGGGAACAGGCCCGCCGCAGGCGCCCCGCACCCCTGGCAGGGACGCCCCATTGACGGCCCCAGCTCCCATACCTACTCTCGATCTCGTTCTCATCCATGTACGGCATCTACATAGGGAGACAGCGGTGACGCGCAACCTCACGATCACCGACGTGCGGCTCACCCCGATCCTCGTCGCCGATCCCCCGCTGCTCAACACCCAGGGCGTGCACCAGCCGTACACCCCCCGCCTCATCGTCGAAGTCGTCACGGCGGACGGCGTCACCGGCGTCGGCGAGACCTACGGGGACACCAAATACCTCGATCTGGCCGCCCCCTTGGCGGACGCGCTGCCCGGCTGCCAGGTCAGCGACGTGAACGGCCTGCACCGGCTCGCCGACCTCGTGTGCGGCGACTCGCCCGAGGCCACCGGCGCGGGCGCCGTCGACGCGGGCGGACTGCGCGGGGTGCAGACGGCCGACAAGCTGCGGCTCTCCGTCGTCTCCGGCTTCGAGGTCGCCTGCCTCGACGCGCTCGGCAAGGCACTCGGACTGCCCGTGCACGCGCTGCTGGGCGGCAAGGTGCGCGACGCCGTCGAGTACAGCGGGTATCTCTTCTACCGCTGGGCCGAACACCCGGGCGGGGCGGGGGAGCCGGACGACTGGGGCGCGGCACTCGACCCAGTCGGCGTGGTCGCCCAGGCCAGGCGCTTCTCGCGCGAGTACGGCTTCGCCTCCTTCAAACTCAAAGGCGGCGTCTTCGAGCCGGACCAGGAGATCGCGGCCGTACGGGCGCTGGCGGAGGCGTTTCCCGGACAGCCGCTGAGGCTGGACCCCAACGGCGCCTGGTCGGTCGAGACCTCGCTGAGGGTCGCGGAGGAACTCGGGGACGTACTGGAATACCTGGAGGACCCGACGAGCGGCACCGACCGGATGGCCGCGGTCGCGGCCGCCACCGGTGTCCCGCTGGCCACCAACATGTGCGTGACCACCTTCGCCGAGATCCCGGAGGCCTTCACGCGCGGCGCCGTTCAGGTCGTGCTCTGCGACCACCACTACTGGGGCGGACTGCGCAACACGCGTGAACTGGCCGCGATCTGCCGCACGTTCGGGGTCGGCCTGTCCATGCACTCCAACACGCACCTGGGCATCAGCCTCGCTGCGATGACCCATGTCGCGGCCGTCGTCCCCAACCTCGACCACGCCTGCGACAGCCACTACCCCTGGCAGACCGAGGACGTCATCACCGAGCGCCTCGACTTCAAGGACGGCCGCCTCGCCGTCAGTGATCTGCCGGGGCTCGGCGTCGAGCTCGACCGGGACAAGCTCGCCCGCCTGCACCGGCGCTGGCTCGACGACGACGGCACGATGCGCGAACGCGACGACGCGGCGGCGATGCGGGTCGCCCAGCCGGGCTGGGCCGCACCGCCCGTCCCGCGCTGGTAGCCGGGCACGGGCCCGGCACCACCCGCCGCACCCGCACACGCGCCGCTCCATCAGGCAGACTGGCCTGATCTGCACCACGTACCAGGAGCGGCACGGTGAGCACTCGACACGGTGAGCAATGGGACCACGCGGCCGCCTGCCTCGACCCGCTCGCGGGCCTGCGGACCCCCGAGGATCCCGCCTGCGACGTCTACCTGACCGGCAACGTCTTCCTGGACATCATCTTCACCGGCCTCGACTCCGCCCCCGTCCGCGGCACCGAGTCCTGGGCCCGCGGCATGGGATCGAGCCCCGGCGGCGTCGCCAACATGGCCACCGCCCTCGCCCGCCTCGGCCTGCGTACCTCGCTCGCCTCCGCCTTCGGCGACGACCACTACGGCGAGTACTGCTGGGACGCCCTCGAACAGGGCGAGGGCATCGACCTCTCCCTCTCCCGCACCGTCCCCGGCTGGCACTCGCCCGTGACCGTCTCTATGGCGTACGAGGGCGAACGCACGATGGTCTCCCACGGCCACGAGGCCCCGCCGCCCGAGCCCGCCCCCGACTGCCCGCCGCCCGCGCGCGCCGCCGTCGCATCGCTGACCCCCGGCCGGGCCGACTGGATCGCGCAGGCCGCCCGCAAGGGCGCCCGCATCTTCGCCGACGTCGGCTGGGACGAGACCGGCCGCTGGGACCCGGAGGACCTCGCCGATCTGGAGCACTGCGAGGCCTTCCTGCCCAATGCGGAGGAGGCGATGCGCTACACCCGCACCGACCGCCCCCTCGCCGCCGCCCACGCCCTCACCGAACGCGTCCCGGTGGCCGTCGTCACGCTGGGTGCGGAGGGTGCGTGCGCCGTGGACGGGGCGACCGGCGAGAGCGCCCAGGTTCCGGCCATCGAGGTGGAGGCGCTGGACCCGACGGGCGCCGGCGACGTGTTCGTGGCCGGGTTCGTCACCGGCACCCTCGCAGGCTGGCCGCTCGCCGACCGGCTCGCCTTCGCCGGGCTGACCGCCGCCCTGTCGGTGCAGGAATTCGGAGGATCACTCTCCGCGCCCGGCTGGTCGGAGATCGCGGCCTGGTGGCAGCACGTCCAGGGCGTCGCCGGCCAGGACCCGGAGGCCCTGCAGCGGTACGCCTTCCTCGAAGCGCTGCTGCCCGCCCCGGCCAGGCCCTGGCCGCTGCGCAGGGCCGTCCCGACCATCGGCTTCGGCCGCTCCGCATAGACCGGGGACGGCACCGGACGGACCACGGAGGGACCCCCGCGGAAAAGCCCTCGGTGTTGTCAGTGCCAGGTCGTACGCTGGGTATCTCAGAGGTTGTCGAGCAGCGAGAACCCTGCAACGGGAGGTATGTGCAGGCCACAGAGCCGGCCCATGACTCAGACACCCACAGCCCAGAGCCCAGCACCGGGGCAGGCACGAGCCCACTTCACCGTCCCCGCCAAGCATCCGATGGTGACGGTCCTGGGTTCGGGTGACGCCCTGCTGCGCGTGATCGAGAAGGCCTTCCCGGCGGCCGACATCCATGTCCGGGGAAATCAGGTGAGCGCGGTCGGTGACGCGGCGGAAGTCGCCATGATCCAGCGCTTGTTCGACGAGATGATGCTGGTGCTCCGCACCGGTCAGCCGATGACGGAGGACGCAGTGGAACGCTCGATCGCCATGCTCAAGGCGAGCGAGAACGGCAACGGGCCGGACGAGACCCCGGCCGAGGTGCTCACCCAGAACATCCTCTCCAGCCGCGGCCGCACCATCCGCCCCAAGACCCTCAACCAGAAGCGGTACGTCGACGCGATCGACAAGCACACGGTCGTGTTCGGCATCGGCCCCGCCGGTACGGGCAAGACGTATCTCGCCATGGCCAAGGCGGTCCAGGCCCTGCAGTCCAAGCAGGTCACCCGGATCATCCTGACCAGGCCCGCCGTCGAGGCGGGAGAGCGGCTGGGCTTCCTGCCCGGCACGCTCTACGAGAAGATCGACCCCTATCTGCGCCCGCTCTACGACGCGCTGCACGACATGCTCGACCCCGACTCGATCCCGCGGCTGATGGCGGCGGGCACGATCGAGGTCGCGCCCCTGGCGTACATGCGAGGACGGACCCTGAACGACGCCTTCATCATCCTCGACGAGGCGCAGAACACGAACCCCGAGCAGATGAAGATGTTCCTGACGAGGCTCGGCTTCGACTCGAAGATCGTGATCACGGGCGACGTCACCCAGGTGGACCTTCCGAGCGGCACGAAGAGCGGTCTGCGCCAGGTCCGGGACATCCTGGACGGCGTCGACGACGTGCACTTCTCGCTGCTCACGTCGCAGGATGTCGTACGGCACAAGCTCGTCGGCCGTATCGTCGACGCGTACGAGAAGTACGACAGCCAAAACGGGAAGTAGCAAAAGCGCGCCATGTCGATCGACGTCAACAACGAGTCCGGAACCGAGGTCGACGAGCAGGCGATCCTCGACATCGCCCGCTACGCGCTCGCGCGGATGCGTATCCACCCGCTCTCCGAACTCTCGGTGATCGTCGTGGACGCCGAGGCCATGGAGCAGTTGCACATCCAGTGGATGGACCTGCCCGGTCCGACCGATGTCATGTCCTTCCCGATGGACGAGCTGCGTCCGCCGGTCAAGGACGACGAGGAGCCCCCGCAGGGGCTCCTCGGTGACATCGTGCTCTGTCCCGAAGTCGCGAAGAAGCAGGGCGAAGAGGCCGAGACGCAGCACTCCATGGACGAGGAGCTCCAGCTTCTGGCCGTCCACGGAGTGCTGCACCTGCTCGGTTACGACCACGAGGAGCCGGACGAGAAAGCCGAAATGTTCGGGCTCCAGGCTGCGATCGTCGACGGCTGGCGGGCGGAGAAGGGCCTTTCCGGTCCGTCCCCGGCGCCGACCGTCTCATGAGCGGCCAACTGATCTTCGGCGCGATCCTGCTGGTCGTCGTCGCCTGGCTGGCCGCCTGCGCCGAGGCGGGCATCGCCCGCACCTCCAGCTTCCGCGCCGCCGAGGCCGTCCGCTCCGGGCGCCGCGGCTCCGCCAAGCTGGCACAGGTCGCCGCCGACCCGACCCGCTATCTCAACGTCGCCCTGCTGGTGCGGGTGTCCTGCGAGATGGCGGCAGGGGTCCTCGTCACCTACGCCTGCCTGCAGGAGTTCTCCGAGACCTGGGAGGCGCTGGCCGTCGCCATCGGCGTGATGGTCCTCGTCTCGTACGTCGCCGTGGGCGTCTCACCGCGCACCATCGGCCGCCAGCACCCGCTGAACACCGCTACGGCCGCGGCGTACGTCCTGCTGCCGCTCGCCAGGATCATGGGTCCCATCCCGCAGCTGCTGATTCTGCTCGGCAACGCGTTCACGCCCGGAAAGGGGTTCCGCAAGGGCCCGTTCGCGAGCGAGGCGGAACTGCGGGCCATGGTCGACCTCGCCGAGCAGGAGTCACTGATCGAGGACGACGAGCGCCGGATGGTGCACTCCGTCTTCGAGCTCGGCGACACCCTCGTACGCGAAGTGATGGTCCCGCGGACCGACTTGGTCTGCATCGAGCGCTACAAGACCATCCGCCAGGCCCTGACGCTGGCGCTGCGCTCCGGCTTCTCCCGGATCCCGGTGACCGGGGAGAACGAGGACGACATCGTCGGGATCGTGTACCTGAAAGACCTCGTCCGCAAGACACACATCAACCGGGACTCCGAGTCCGACCTGGTGTCGACGGCGATGCGGCCCGCCGCGTTCGTGCCCGACACCAAGAACGCGGGCGATCTGCTGCGCGAGATGCAGCAGGAACGCAACCATGTCGCCGTCGTCATCGACGAGTACGGCGGCACGGCGGGGATCGTCACCATCGAGGACATCCTGGAAGAGATCGTCGGCGAGATCACCGACGAGTACGACCGCGAACTTCCGCCGGTCGAAGAACTCGGCGACGGACGCTTCCGGGTGACCGCCCGGCTCGACATCGGGGACCTCGGCGAGCTCTACGGCCTCGACGAACTCGACGACGAGGACGTGGAAACGGTCGGCGGCCTCCTGGCGAAAGCACTCGGCCGGGTCCCGATCGCGGGCGCGTCCGCGGTGGTCGACCTGCCGGACGGCCGCGAGCTGCGCCTGACGGCGGAGTCCCCGGCGGGCCGCCGGAACAAGATCGTGACGGTGCTTGCGGAGCCGCTACCCAAGCGGCCGGAGGGGGGAGCGGCGGCGTGAAGGCGAAGGAACTGAAGGCGTTCTGCCTGGAATTCAACGCGGCGGTGGAGGAATTTCCGTTCGGGCCCGAGGTGTCGGTGTTCAAGGTGCACGGGAAGCTTTTCGCACTGACTGCGCTGGATGCGGAGCCGCTGAAGGTGAATCTCAAGTGTGAGCCGGACATTGCGGTGCAGCTGCGGGCCGATCACGCGGGGATTGCGCCGGGCTATCACATGAACAAGCGGCACTGGAACACGGTGACGGTGGGGGAGTTGCCGGACCGGTTGGTCCGTGAGCTGATCGAAGACTCCTACGACCTGGTGGTCGCGGGCCTCCCGAAGGCGGTCCGGCTGCGCCTGGACCGGGGCTGAGGTTCGCCTGCGGCGGGGCTGTTCCCCTACCCGCCCCTTCCCGCTGTGACATTTTGCGGCTCCGCCGCGTGGGGGGCTCCGCCCCAGACCCCTTGCGGGGGCGCTGCCCCCGGACCCCCGCGCCTCAAACTCCCCCAGACTTCGTCCGGGGGGACCCCCACGGGGCTGATATGTGCGGCTGGGCCGCACATATCAGCCCGTCCGGCGCTTGAGGACACGCGCGAAGCGCGTACGGGGTCTGGGGGCCTGCCCCCAGTTTCGGGAAGGGGCGGGGTGGGGTGAAGCCCGCCGCAGGCGCTCCCTTTCGGCGGCGCGGACAACCTATCCTGTTGGTCGCACCAACACGTGGACGGACAGGGGGAGTACGTGGCCACCTCGGCCGAGCACGCTGCGAAGAAGGCGTACCGCCTCGGTGAGCTGCGCGAGTTCCTGATGAGCAGGCGGGCCCGGGTCAGCCCGGCCGAGGCGGGCCTGCCGGCAGGCGGAGCCCGTCGTCGTACGCCCGGACTGCGACGGGAGGAGGTCGCCGTCCTCGCCGGTGTCGGTGTCTCCTGGTACCAGTGGCTGGAGCAGGGCCGGGACATCACCGTCTCGCCCCAGGTCCTCGACTCGGTGGGCCGGGTGCTGCGGCTGAGCAGTGCGGAGCGCCGCCATCTGTACGTACTGGCCGGGCTGAATCCGCCCGCGCCCGAGGTCGATCCGGGCGACGCCGACATGTGCGCCGGGCTGCGGCGGCTGATCGAGGCGTGGATGCCGTTCCCCGCGCACATCATGGACAGGTACTGGAACACGGTCCTGTACAACGACGCCGCGGGGATGATCCTCGGTATGCGCCCCGACCTCGTCCAGAACTGTCTGATCGCCTTCTTCACCGACCCCGTCTTCCGGGCCCGCGCTACGAGCTGGGAGGACAACGCCCCTTATGTCGTTGCGCAGTTCAGGGCGGCGTGTTCGGAGTGCCCGGACGACGAGGGCTTCCAGGCGGTCGTGGAGGAGGCGAAGGCGGTCAGCGAGGAGTTCACCGAGCTGTGGGAGCGGCGCGACATCGCGCCCGGCGGTCAGGTCCGCAAGGAGATGGAACATCCGCTGGTGGGGACGCTGTTCGTGGAGGCGACCCAGCTGCGGGTCCCGGCGCGTCCGGATCTGGCGATCGTGATGCACACGCCTCTTCCGGAGGCGGACACCGCCCGGAAGCTGGAGTGGCTCGCGAGCCCGGAGGGCCGGCGGGGTTCGATGTATCCGGTGGCGGGCTGACCTGTGCGCGTGTTTATCCTCTGCCCGTGAAAAAGGGGGAGGGGGAAGCTCCCCACGAGCGTTTTGAGCCCGATTCAAGGGGAGTTACTGCTGATGCGTACCCGTATACGCGGTGTGGTCGCCGCTGTCGCCGTTTCGACGCTGTGCCTCACGGCGGCGGCATGCCAGAGCTCGGCCGGCGATGACAAGAAGCCTGCCACGACGGATTCGGCCACGACGGAGTCGGCCAAGCCGCAGGAGACCAAGACGGATGCGCCTGCGGCCACCACGCCGCTGACGGCCGCGCAGATGAAGGCCGCCGCGGTGGAGCTCAAGGACCTGCCGGCCGGCTGGAAGTCCAACAAGGTCTCCGCCGGCGACGACCCGGCGCCGAAGGCCGACCGGCCCGGCTGCCAGCCCATCGCCGACATGATGGGCGACGAGATCAAGGGCGCCACCAAGGGCCCCGACGTCGACTTCAAGCAGGCCGACGGCAAGTCCGAGCTGAGCCAGAAGGTCTTCACGTTCGCGGGCACGGGCGCCGCCGACTTCACCAATGCCATCGGCACGGCGCTGGGCACGTGCACCACCGTCTCCTTCGACATGGCAGGCCAGAAGGTCCCCGTCAAGATCAAGAAGCTGGACGCCCCGAAGGTCGGCGAGGAGTCGCACACCTTCCAGATGGCCATCGTGTTCGCCCCCGGTGTGGAGATCAAGGCAAATCTGCTGGTGGCCCACCAGGGCACCGGCGCCACCCGCGTCGCGTACGTGAACACCGGCAACGCCGCCGCGCAGAAGAGTTTCGAGGACCTGGTCCAGCTGATCGGCGACAAGTTCGTCAAGGGCGTCCAGGGCTGAAGCCCTTGCCCGGCCGATCTATGCTCGGGGCATGACGCAGAGCACCGACCTCAATCCCGAGGACCGCAAGATCATCACGCTGGCGCGCAGCGCCCGGGCTCGCAACGGTGTGCCCGAGGGTGCGGCCGTACGGGACGAGACCGGGCGTACCTATGTCGCCGGGACCGTGGCTCTGGAGTCGCTCAGGCTCAGTGCGCTCCAGACCGCCGTCGCCATGGCAGTCGCCAGCGGCGCGCAGTCCCTGGAGGCCGCGGCAGTCGTCTCCGAGGCGGACGCCGCCTCCGACGCGGACCGCGCGGCGGTGCGTGATCTGGGCGGGCCCGGGACGCCGGTGCTGCTCGCCGGTCCCGACGGGGAGCTCAAGTCCTCCGTGGCCGCGGGCTGACCGCACGCGCCGAGGCGGGCGTGACAGTACGAAGGTGACAGGGGTCGGCGTCATCAACCGGTGGCGCCGATTCCCCTTTCTGTCTGCGGAAATGCGGATCTTGACAGTATCTGATGGGTCATCAGGCGGCGCATTTCGATTCCATTGACTTCTTTCGGCCATGACACGTCAATAGCCCCCGGCATTCCTCAGAAGGGGGCAATCATGGCTACAGCCACCCGAAGATCAGCAACCCGGCCCACCCGAAGATCCATCGGCCGGCTCACCGGCCGGACGCGGCGCTGGACCGCCGCGCTGGGAACGGTCGCCCTTGTCGCCGGTACGGCGGCACTCGCCGGACCCGCGCACGCGTTGGCCGCCGCATCCGCACCGGTGGACTTCGCGACCCACTGCGTTCCACCGCCCATCGCCGGTATCCCGCCCATCGACGGCATCACGACCGCCCAGATCACCGTCGACAAGGCCGCACCGAAGGTCGGCGACACCGTCACCGTCACCTACACCGTCACCAAGCCCGCGGCCAGCAACCCGGTCGACCTCGCGCTGCCCGCCGACATCATGACGCCCAGCGGCAAGGTCGCCCTCGGCGGCGCCCAGGCCGGAAGCGTCACGGTCACCGGGCCCAAGAAGAACCCGCCGGTCCCCGGCAAGGGGGCCTTCCCGCCGTTCTCGATGACCGGCACGTTCACGGTCACTGCGCCCGGCTCGATCACCCTCTCGCCCGGCGACTACAACATCCACACCAGCTACATCATGGAGCTGGACACCCCTTGTACGGTCATCAGTCCGCCCGCACCCGTCTCCGAGACGATCACCGCGACGGACCAGCCCGGGGCCAATGAGCGCTCCATCCAGCTGGCGACGGCCTCCGGAAAGCCGGGCGACAGCGTCACCGTCACCGGCGCCAAGTTCACTCCGCTCGCCGACATCACCGTCGTCGGCCGGGCCGGAGCGGCCGAGACCGCCGACAAGGCAACCGTCAAGGCGAATGCGGCAGGCGGCTTCACGGCACCTCTCGCGGTCAACGACAAGGCGACCACGGGCATCGTCGCGTACGAGGGCAGTGCCTGGTCGGCGGAGAAGGGCGCGGGCCCGGCGGCGTACACCGTCATCGACGACACCCCGCTGCCCGGCAACAGCCAGAAGCTCAACTCCTCCGTCGCGGCAGGCACGTTGTCCATGTCCCAGGCCGGTGACACCGTCGCCATGTCGGCGGTCGACTTCGGCACGGGCGGGGCGTCCAGCGGCGATCTGAAGACGGTGACGGTCAAGGACTTCCGCGGCGGGCCCGCGGGCTGGTCCCTGACCGGCAAGGTCACCGACTTCACCGGTCCCGGCGGAAAGATCGACGCCGGAAAGCTCGGCTGGACTCCGGCCTGCACCACCAAGCCGGGAAGCCCCAGCACCTGCGTGGCCGGTTCGGCGGGAGCCGTCGGCAGCGCGGGCGCGACCCTGGCCTCCACCCCCAACGGGGCTCTCACCGGAGGCGAGTTCACCGTGGACGCGAAGGTCTCGCTGAACGTCCCGGCGTACACCGCCCCCGGCGCGTACTCCGGCGTCCTGACCCTCACGCTCACCTGACACCCGGCGGGCCGGGCGCGCACCCGGTCGGCCCGCCTCGGCCTGTGGGGGTTTCATGCGCAAGCTCTACGTCATCGTGCTGCCAGTCCTCGCCATGCTGTTGCACGGACACGGAACCGCGCGCGCCGCCGACAACGGCAACTGGTCCGTCTACCCCGCCGCCTCCGAACTGGGCGGGCGGCCCTACTTCTATCTCTCGGCCGATCCCGGCACGACCCTCACCGACCAGGTGACGGTCACCAACAAGACCGCAGCCCCGCTGAGCTTCCGGCTGTACGCGGCCGACGCGTACAACACCGAACGGGACGGCGGCTTCGCCGTACGCACCCGCGGCGAGAAGCAGCGCGGCGTCGGCGCGTGGGCCAGGCCCCAGCGCGAGCGGGTCACCGTGCCGGCGAACAGCTCGGTCACCGTGCCCTACACCCTCACCGTCCCCGACGACGCCGAGCCCGGCGACCACCCCGGCGCCCTGGTAGCCCTCGACGAGCGCATCGGCGCCGCGACCGGCTCGGTCGCCGTGGGCATCCAGCAAGCCGTCGGCGCACGCGTCTATCTGCGGGTGGGCGGCCCCACCGTGGCCGCGCTCTCCGTCGAGGACGTGAGGTTCACCCACGACCAGCCCCTCGTCCCGGGCACCGGCGAGAGCAGCGCGCTCATCTCGTACACGCTCTACAACCGCGGCAACGTCACCCTCAACCCCAAAGTCGCCCTCAAGGCCGAGGGCCTGTTCGGGCGCGATCTGCTGAGCCGCGACCTGAAGAAGGTCCCCTCCGAACTGCTGCCGCGCCAGAAGATCCGCCTCACCGAACGCTGGTCGGGCGCACCCCAGCTCGAATGGGGCGAGGTGAAGCTCACAGCCAGCGCTCGGGATGTGCGCGAGTCGGCCGGGGTCTCCTTCTTCGCGCTCCCGTGGCTGGTCGCGCTGCTGCTCGTGGCTGCCGCGGCGGGGGCCGGGGTGTGGGTCAGGGTGCACCGGCGGCGGGCGCGCGTAACCGGGGGCGCGTGACATCAGGGACAATGGGCGCCATGAGCGCTCGTACAGATGAGAACAACGCCCCCCACCGGGCAGGCTTCGCCTGCTTCGTGGGCCGCCCCAACGCGGGCAAGTCCACCCTCACGAACGCTCTGGTCGGCCAGAAGGTGGCGATCACCTCCAACCGGCCCCAGACGACCCGGCACACCGTGCGCGGCATTGTGCACCGCCCCGACGCGCAGCTGATCCTGGTCGACACCCCCGGCCTGCACAAGCCGCGCACGCTGCTCGGCGAGCGGCTGAACGACATCGTGCGCACCACCTGGGCCGAGGTCGACGTGATCGGCTTCTGCCTGCCGGCGAACGAGAAGCTCGGCCCCGGTGACCGCTTCATCGCCAAGGAGCTCGCCGGGATCAAGAAGACCCCGAAGGTCGCGATCGTCACCAAGACCGACCTGGTCGACTCCAGGACCCTCGCCGAACAGCTGATCGCGATCGACCGGCTCGGCAAGGAGCTGGGCATGGAGTGGGCGGAGATCGTCCCCGTCTCCGCGGTCGGCGGCAAACAGGTCAAGCTGGTGGCGGACCTGCTCATCCCGCTGTTGCCACCGGGCCCGACGCTGTACCCGGAGGGCGACCTCACCGACGAGCCCGAGCAGGTGATGGTCGCGGAGCTGATCCGCGAGGCCGCGCTGGAGGGCGTACGGGACGAGCTGCCGCACTCGATCGCGGTGGTCGTCGAGGAGATGCTGCCGCGGGAGGACCGCCCGGCGGACAAGCCGCTGCTGGACATCCACGCGAACGTCTACATCGAGCGCCCGAGCCAGAAGGGCATCATCATCGGCCCGAAGGGCAAGCGCCTGAAGGAGGTCGGGGTGAAGTCCCGCCACCAGATCGAGGCGCTGCTGGGGACGCCGGTGTTCCTGGACCTGCATGTGAAGGTCGCGAAGGATTGGCAGCGGGACCCGAAGCAGCTGCGAAAGCTGGGCTTCTGACACGTCGCCGGTCCCGGCGGGTGCCGCTGCGCGGGGCATTCCCCTACCCGCCCTCCCCCTACGGCCTGGCGGCCGTGGGAGGTACCCCCATCCCGTAACTGGGGGCAAGCCCCCAGACCCGTATGCGACCTTCGGCCGCATGTCCTCAAACGCCGGAGGGGCTGGAATGTGCGGCCCGGCCGCACATCCAGCCCCGTGGGGGTCCCCCCGGACGAAGTCTGGGGGAGTTTGAGGCGCGGGGTCCGGGGCGGAGCCCCGGTTATGCGACGGGTCCCCTCACGCACCTTCCTTGAGTACACGCGAGATCAGCTCGCGCTGCGCCTCCGACAGTCGCGGATCGGCACAGTGAATGGTCCGCCCGTCGACGGTGATCTGGTAGCTGAACCCGTCCGGCACCCCCGCCGGCAGCGTGCCCGCGCCGCCGACCATCGCCCGCTCGGCCAGGGCTCGCCATTCGCTCGCGTCGGTCCGCCCCGAGGTGTCGACCTCGGCGAACCGTTCGATGCCGGCGAATCCGCCTGTGCGTCTTACCTGGATACGCATGGGTCCTGTCTAGTACGAGAACGCCTCAGTTGGTAGGCACCCCGACCTGGGACCATGCCTTCAGCAGTGCCTCCTGCTCCGCGCCCTCGCCGTAGCGCGCGCGGGCCGCGGCCACCGACAGGGCCGCGAAGTCGGTGAATTGCGCGGTCGTGGAGAGCTGTCCGCCGGTCAGCACGTCGTACCAGATCTGGCCCGCCCGCTCCCATGCGTTGCCGCCCAGTGCGGTGGCGACCAGGTAGAAGGCGTGGTTCGGGATCCCCGAGTTGATGTGGACGCCGCCGTTGTCGCGGCCGGTCCTGACGTAGTCCTCCATCGTCGCGGGCTGCGGGTCCTTGCCGAGGACGTCGTCGTCGTACGCCGTGCCCGGCTCCTTCATCGAGCGCAGGGCGATGCCCGACACATTGGGGCCCAGCAGGCCCGCGCCGATGAGCCAGTCGGCCTGGTCGGCGCTCTGGCCGAGCGAGTACTGCTTGATCAGCGAGCCGAAGACGTCCGACATGGACTCGTTCAGCGCGCCGGACTGGCTGAAGTACTCCAGGTTCGCGGTGTACTGCGTGACTCCGTGCGTGAGCTCGTGCCCGATCACGTCCACGGGCAGGGTGAAGTCCAGGAACAGATCGTTGTCGCCGTCGCCAAAGACCATCCGCTCGCCGTCCCAGAAGGCGTTGTCGTAGTTCTCGCCGTAGTGGACGGTCGCGTTGAGCGGCAGGCCGGAGTCGTCGATGGAGTGGCGGCCGTACGCCTTCAGATACAGCTCGAAGGTGGCGCCGAGGCCCGCGTGGGCGCGGTTGACCGTGGCGTCCTGGGCGGGCTGGTCGCTCTCGGAGTGGACCTTCCTGCCCGGCACCGTCTCCTGGTGCTCGGCGTCGTAGATCGTGCGGTTCGGCTTGTCCGACACCGTGCCGGTGACGCTCGGGGCGAGGCCGCGGACCGTGGTGAGACGGCGGCGGGTGCGCTGGAGGGCGTCGTGCTCGAGGGTGCGGGCGGCTGGGTCGGCGATGGCGGGGTCCTCGGCGCGGGCCAGTTTGTCGAGGACATGCGGCGGCACGATGGTGCAGAAGACCGGGTTGATCCGGCGGGCGTTGGCGTCCATGCCCCCGGACTGTGGCACTGGGTCATGACGCTGTCACTAGTTGCAACCATGATTAGTGAAATGGAGTGATAACGGAGGACTGGCGTCCGCGGCGCGGGCCATTGGTGTACCGCTGACGTGGCACCCGAGTGTGGTACGTCACTATTTGTCCGTTTGTAGGGTCGTGTCCCGCATACTGATACGGCACCGCCGTCCCCGCCCACACTGGGCTACGCTGCTGCGCATCATGCGTTTCGGGCTGCTTCTTCTTAGCTGCCGCGGCGAGGGCCTGTAGTCGTAGGCCGACCCCCTCCCCGCGGGATCTGGTGCTGCTTCGACTCAGTCGGCCGTCCTACTTGATGGACCCCGAGGAGCCCTACGCAAATGTCTGACAACTCTGTCGGTCGCCCCACGCCCGTCACCAACGCGACCCACACCCAGAAGCCGTCCGGGATGCCCATCCACAAGTACGGGCAGTACGAGGCCGTGGACATCCCCGACCGCACCTGGCCCGAGAAGCGGATCACCAAGGCTCCCCGCTGGCTGTCGACCGATCTGCGCGACGGCAACCAGGCCCTGATCGACCCGATGTCGCCCGCCCGCAAGCGCGAGATGTTCGATCTGCTGGTCCGCATGGGCTACAAGGAGATCGAGGTCGGCTTCCCCTCCTCCGGCGACACCGACTTCGCCTTCGTACGCTCCATCATCGAAGAGGGCGCGATCCCCGAGGACGTGACGATCTCCGTCCTGACGCAGGCGCGCGAGGACCTGATCGAGCGCACCGTCGAGTCCATCGTCGGCGCCCGCCGCGCGACCGTGCACCTGTACAACGCGACCGCGCCCACCTTCCGCCGGGTCGTTTTCCGCGGCTCGAAGGACGACATCAAGCAGATCGCGGTGGACGGCACCCGGCTGGTGATGGAGTACGCCGAGAAGCTGCTGGGCGCGGAGACGACCTTCGGCTACCAGTACAGCCCGGAGATCTTCACCGACACCGAGCTGGACTTCGCGCTGGAGGTTTGCGAGGCCGTCTGTGACGTGTGGCAGCCGGAGGAAGGCCGCGAGATCATCCTCAACCTGCCTGCCACGGTGGAGCGTTCGACCCCCTCCACGCACGCGGACCGCTTCGAGTGGATGTCGCGCCATCTGTCGCGCCGCGAGCACGTGTGCCTGTCGGTCCATCCGCACAACGACCGCGGCACCGCCGTTGCCGCCGCCGAGCTGGCGATCATGGCCGGGGCCGACCGTATCGAGGGCTGTCTGTTCGGGCAAGGCGAGCGCACCGGCAACGTCGACCTGGTGACGCTGGGCATGAACCTGTTCTCGCAGGGCGTCGACCCGCAGATCGACTTCTCGCAGATCGACGAGATCCGTCGTACGAGCGAGTACTGCAACCAGATGGAGATCCACCCGCGCCACCCCTACGCGGGCGATCTGGTCTACACGGCCTTCTCCGGCTCCCACCAGGACGCCATCAAGAAGGGCTTCGACGCCATGGAGGCCGACGCGGCCGCCCAGGGCAGGACGGTGGACGACATCGAGTGGGCCGTGCCGTATCTGCCCATCGACCCCAAGGACGTCGGCCGTTCCTACGAGGCGGTCATCCGGGTCAACTCCCAGTCGGGCAAGGGCGGTGTCGCGTACGTCCTGAAGAACGAGCACAAGCTGGACCTGCCGCGCCGGATGCAGATCGAGTTCTCGAAGATCATCCAGGCGAAGACGGACTCCGAGGGCGGCGAGGTCACGCCGAAGGCGATCTGGTCGGTCTTCCAGGACGAGTACCTGCCGAACCCGGGCAACGCGTGGGGCCGTATCCAGCTGAGTTCCGGCCAGACGACGACCGACAAGGACGGCATCGACACCCTGACCGTCGAGGCGGTCGTGGACGGCGCCGAGACGGTCCTGACCGGCACCGGCAACGGTCCGATCTCCGCATTCTTCGAGGCGCTGAACGCGGTGGGCGTCGACGCGCGGCTGCTGGACTACCAGGAGCACACGATGAGCGAGGGCGCTTCCGCGCAGGCCGCGTCGTACAT
Source organism: Streptomyces sp. NBC_01481 (assembly GCF_026339995.1). Taxonomy (GTDB): domain Bacteria; phylum Actinomycetota; class Actinomycetes; order Streptomycetales; family Streptomycetaceae; genus Streptomyces. Next base: position 860,506 of record NZ_JAPEPT010000001.1, read on the forward strand.
CGAGTGCGCGATCGACGGCAAGGTGCTGTGGGGCATCGGCATCGACGCGAACACGACGCGTGCGTCGCTGAAGGCGGTCGTCTCGGCCGTCAACCGCGCGGCGCGCTAGTACCCCCGGACAACCGGGGTCCGGTCCTGATCGCCGGACAGGCTTGAAAACAAGCCTGTCCGGCGTTCGTGTGTGCGGGCGGCAGGCGAGGGAATCGGCCATGTCCCGGCGCACTGCTGCCGGGGGTGCTGACGCGACATCACCGATGTGGCTAACATCACGCCAATGCGGCAATGTTGCCGGAGCGTTTCGGAGGTGCGAGGTGCAGCCAGACCGGGGACTGTTCGGCCGAAAATTGCTGGTCTGCGGCGTTCATACCTCTTGGAACACTGTGGGGGACGGTGAGTTCTTCTGCCCCGATTGCGGAGGCGACCGCAACTACCGCCGCCGCACCGGCCGCCGGCGCTTCACCTTCCTCGGTGTGCCCCTGCTGCCGCGCGGCTTCGCGGGCCCGGTCGTCGAATGCGCCGCCTGCCACGGCCATTTCGGCATGGACGCCCTCGACCACCCCACCACCGCCCGCTTCTCCGCGATGCTCCGTGACGCCGTCCACACCGTCGCTCTCGCTGTCCTCGCCTCCGGCGGCACCTCCTCCCGCCCGGTCCGGGAGACCGCCGTCGCCACGGTCCGCGCGGCCGGGCTCGACGACTGCACGGAGGACCAGCTCACCGGCCTGATCGAGGCGCTTGCCGCGGACACCGGCCGCTTCGTCACCGACACCGGGCCCTATGGCGCGGCCCTCGCGATCGAACTGCACGAGGCGCTGGAGCCGCTCGCACCCCATCTGGCGCCCGCGGGGCGGGAGTCGATCCTGCTCCAGGGGGCACGGATCGCACTCGCGGACGGGCCGTACAGCGCGGCGGAGCGAGAGGTGCTGACGACGGTCGGTACGGCGCTGCAGCTGTGCGCGGACGATACGGCGCGGCTGCTGGCGACGGCGCGTGCGCCCTTCTAGTGCCGCGTCAGAGAACCCTTGCCCCGTTGCAACGGTGACTGAGCGCTTCAGTTGGTTCTGACCGCTCTTCCGTGATGCCTGCGCCAGACGGACAGCCCGCGTCCAAGCCGGTCAGCAGGGTCGGGGCCGGCACTCCGGTGGGCCCTCACGGAAGCACATCAGAACCGATTTCAACGAGCCTCATCACCGTGGTGTACTTGCCGGACGTCTCCTTCGGGAGCGCCATGCTCTACCTCACCGACGCAGGACCCGTCGCCGTCCAGGGTGAACCGCTCGCCACCGGCATGGTCGAGGTCATGCCGTTCGACCGCCAGGCACTCACAACAGCACTGCGCGCCGACCAGGCAGGCCAGACCACCTTCCCCGAGTTCGTCCAGGGCTGCTGGAGCGCCGGCATCGTCTGGTACGACGTCGACCTCAACGCGCGGACCTGCACGTACTACGGCGCCCACGGCGACAGCTACATCGAGACCTACCCCGCCGTCGAAATCTGACGACCCCGTTTACGGAACCGAGCCGCCTGCGGGAGGGCCGCCCGGACCGCCGGCGCCCCAGATGCCGGCGGATCGTGTACAAGGTCGAGGACGTCTCCGAGCGTCTCCAACTTCATGACGACGTGATCCCCTGACGGAACGGTCCTGCAGTCTCCACTCTCCAGGCGTAGTCATCACGGAAGCGCGGTCAGAACCGGGTAGTTGGCCGTTGAGTGCTTCACTTGGCCACTCGCGCCATGAGGTCGACGGCTTGGCAAACAGGCTCCTGACCGGTCGCTCTGGTCCTGTGAACCTTTCTGCCTCGAATGCCGACTGTCTCGGTGATACGTGGCGCGAGGCAGGGAGGTGCGGTGGGCGGCGACGGGCGACGCGACGGGCTGCTGGTGGTGCGCTGCCAGCTCGGGGAGCGGGAAGCGTTCCGCGAGCTGGTGCGTGTCTGGCATGCACCGTTGCGGCGCTACCTGCGGGGCATGGTCGGCTCGCCGCACCTCGCGGACGATCTTGCCCAGGAGGCGTGGGTCGCCGTGGTGCGTGGGCTGCCGCGGCTGCGGCAGCCGGAGCGGTTCGCCCCGTGGCTGTTCACCATCGCCCGGCGCGCGGTCGCCGACCACCTGCGGCAGGTGTACCAGGCTCCGGAGACGTCCATGGAGGAGGCGGGCGGCGGCGTCGACGACTCTCTCAGCGGCGTGCTGACCACTATGCAGGTAGAAGCCGGCCTCAACGGGCTGCCGCACCTCGAGCGTGAAGTGCTGATTCTTTTCCACCTGCAGGATCTGCCTCTGGCTGCCTGCGCGGAGGTGCTTGGCGTACCGCCCGGCACGGTCAAGAGCAGGCTGCACCGCGCACGCCGCATGTTGCGGAGCGTCCTTGCCGAGAGGGGATACGAGGCATGAGCGAGCAGAACCGCGCAGATCAGCGGGATGTGCCCAAGGAACTCGAGCGTGTGCTGGCTGCGGAAGTCTCGCTGGGCTCCCGGATGCGCCACGTGGCCGTGGGACTGGCGGGAGGGTGTGCGGCGGCACTGATCGCGGTGCTGTGGGCCACCGAGCCGCATCCGCTTCCTGCGCGCACCCAGGCCGCCTTCGCCGGACTGATCGCCATCGGGCTGGCCTGGGCCGCCTTCGCCGGCTTGGTGCTGAGCAGGCGCCGACCGCTGTTCGCCCGGGACCGGGTGCTGGGAGCCCGGCTCTCGCTCGTGGTCACCGTGGTGACCGGCGTGGCCGGGACAGCACTGGCCGCGGCACGCGCTACCGCGGCCGAGGCCCTGGCCACGGCCCTGGCCGGTGTCGCCCTTGTCGCCGCAGCAGGGCTTGTCCTGGTCCGGGCGCAGTCCCGCCGTCGCGAGCTGCTGCGGCTGCGGGAGGCTCTGCGACAAGAAGCCCCCTGACCCCCGAAATGAGTCCGTCCGGATTCATCCAGATCGTCAAGGAGACTGCCTTGAACAAGGTCACCCCAGTCGGCCCGCTGGCCCTCGCTCTACGCCTCCGCGGCGCAAGCAAGCGCACCGTCTTCCTGGTTACCGCGCTGGCGTGCACAACGCTGCTGATCGGGATCGGCCTGCTACTGACCTGAGCGGGGGCGCGGGGGTGCGCCTGCGGCGGGCTTGTTCCCCACCCCGCCCCTTCCCGAACTGGGGGCAGGCCCCCAGACCCCGTATGCGACCTTCGGCCGCATGTCCTCAAACGCCGGACGGGCTGAATGCGCGGCCCTGCCGCACATCCAGCCTCGTGGGTGTCCCCCCGGACGGAGTCTGGGGGAGGGCGGGTAGGGGAACAGCCCCGCAGGGTCAGGCCCCGCTCGCCCGCAGCATCTCCTCGCGCTCCACGATCTTCACCCGCTCGCGCCCCTCCGCCTCACCGCGCGCCCGCTCCGCCGCGTCCAGCCGGTGCCAGCCCTCCCACGTGGTGTACGAAACGCCCTTCCCCTCAAGGAAGTTGACGACCGCTTCCTCCTCCGGCGCAGCCGGAACACGCAGCCGCCCGTTGCCGTGGTCGTCGAGCAGGTTCGCGACCGTCTCGTTCGCGTCGCCCTTCGTGTGGCCGATGAGACCGACCGGGCCGCGCTTGATCCAGCCGGTCACGTACGTCGACTGGAGGTGCTCGCCGGCCTCGATGACGCGGCCGCCCTCGTGCGGCACGGTCCCACTGATGAAGTCGAAGGGCAGCTTGGGCAGTTCGTCGGAGAGATAGCCGACCGCCCGGTAGACCGACTGCACGTCCCAGGTGTGGAACTCGCCGGTACCGGTGACGTTGCCCGTGCCGTCCAGCCGCGTCCGCTCCGTACGCAGCCCCACCACCCGGCCGTCCTCGCCGAGGACTTCGACGGGGGACTCGAAGAAGTGCAGGAACAGCTTGTGCGGACGGTCGCCGACGTCGCGGATCGCCCAGTTCTCCAGGGTCTTCGCGACCATGTCCGCCTGCTTGCTGCCGCGGCGGGTGGCGATGGAACCGTCGTCGTAGTCGATGTCCTCGGGGTCGACGATCACCTCGATGTTCGGCGAGTGGTCGAGCTCCCGCAGTTCCATCGGGCTGAACTTGGCCTGCGCCGGGCCGCGCCGCCCGAACACGTGCACTTCGAGGGCCTTGTTTGCCGCCAGGCCGTCGTACACGTTCGGCGGGATCTCGGTCGGCAGCAGCTCGTCCGCGGTCTTGGCCAGGATGCGGGCCACGTCGAGGGCGACATTGCCGACGCCGAGTACGGCCACCTTCTCCGCCTCCAGCGGCCAGGTGCGCGGCACATCGGGGTGCCCGTCGTACCAGGACACGAAGTCGGCGGCGCCGTACGAGCCGTCCAGCTCGATGCCGGGTATGTCGAGGTCCCGGTCCGCGTCCGCGCCGGTGGAGAAGATCACCGCGTCGTAGAACTCACTCAGATCGTCCAGGGCGATGTCGCTCGGGTAGTCGACATTTCCGAAGAGGCGTATCTGCGGCTTGTCGAGCACCTGGTGGAGTGCGGTGATGATGCCCTTGATCCGCGGGTGGTCGGGCGCGACGCCGTACCGGATGAGACCGAACGGCGCGGGCATCCGCTCGAAGAGGTCGATGGACACACCGGGCTCGACTGCGGCCTCGGACTTCAGCAGGGCGTCGGCGGCGTAGATTCCGGCGGGGCCGGCACCGACGATCGCGATCCGCAGAGGGCGGGGCATGAATGGTTCCCTTCGAACGATGTCCACGGGCGTGACCCGGCGAGTGAGACGGCCAGGCGCGTGCGGAGGGAGCCGACTCTCGTACGCCACCCTGGCAACAGCGCTCCCACCGCGGTACCCGCCCTGCACCTATGGACCCATAAGCCTGATCTATGACCCGGCGCCCGGGAGGGGCGGGGTAAGGACACCCTAACCTCCTGCCCTCCGGCCACCATCGGCGCCCCCGGCCTACCGCTGTAGCGCGGCGGGGGATCTCGCGGCACGCTGGAGTGCAGGAGGATCTGCCCGGCGAAGGGGCCCCCACCATGAACCCTGCCTCACGCACGGCACCCGGCGGCCGTCTCGCCGCCGCGCTGGAAAGCCCGATCGTCGGCCTGTCCCCGTGGATCGTCTTCTCGGTCCTTGTCGGCCCCGGCCGTTTCGGACTGGCGGTGGGCCTCGCCCTGGCCCTGGCGGTGGTGCTCTTCTGCGCGGGGCGGATGGTCTACCGCGGCACCTCGCTCAAGATCCTCGAAGTGGCGGGCGTCGTCTCCTTCGCCGTCCTGGCCACCGTCGGAGTCGCCGCGTCGCCCGGCACCTATCGATGGCTCGACACCTACGCGGGCGAGATCTCCAACCTCACGCTGGTGGTCATCGCCTTCGGCTCCATGGCCGTACGGGTGCCGTTCACGATGCAGTACGGACGCGAACGGGTCGGCCCCGAGTACTGGAAGTCGCCGGAGTTCCTCCACATCAACTATGTGATCACCGGCGTCTGGGGAACGGCCTTCCTCGTCGCGGCCCTCGCGGGCGGCTTCGGCGACCTCGTCCTGCACAACCCGGACAACCTCTGGACCACCTGGATCATCCAGATCGCGGCAATGGTCACCGCGATGAGCTTCTCGGAGTGGTACCCCCATGTCGTCCGCGCCCGCAGCCACGGCGCCGGGACCCCACCGCCGGTGCGCAACCTGCTGACCCCGCTGGCGGGCCTGATCATCCCGGTGGGCGTCGTCTCCCTGATCTTCGACGCCGCGGCGTCCTGGTTCAGCGTCGGGCTGATCCTCATCGGGGTGATCATGGCGCGCGCCATCAACAAGGACGTGGAGATGACACCGCCTAGCGGCGAACACCCTCGACGAAAGCGGTCCAACTGGCGGCTCCGATGACGAGGACGGGGCCGGTGGGGTTCTTGCTGTCCCGGACGGGGACGACGCCGGGCATGTTGTCGAGGACTTCGACGCAGCTACCGCCGTCGCCGTCGCTGTGCGTGCTCTTGCGCCAGGCGGCGCCAGGGAAGGCGTACGCCACTTCGACGCAGTCGCCGCCGTGCCCGTCGCTGTAGCTGCTCTTGCGCCACTGGGCGGTGCTCAGGTCGTACTCGCGCATCGTCTGAAGTCCTCCGCCGCCGAGTCGATCAGGGCCAGGGACGCCTCCGGCGACAGCGCGGCGGCCCTCAGCAGATCGTAAGCCGCCTGTGTCCGCTTCACCACTGCCGGATCGTCCAGCAGATTCCCCGAATACACGGCCTCTGTATAGGCAGTTGGCGGGGCGTCCTCGAACTCCATGAGCGTGAGCATCTTGCCCATCTGTGGGTACGCACCGGCCGCGTACGGCAACACCTGGATCAGGGTCTTGCGCTCGCGCACCAGCGCCGCGATGTGGTCCAGCTGGCGTGCCATGGCGGCAGGGCCGCCCGCGGGGATCCTTAGAGCGGTCTCGTGCAGGATCGCCCAATACACGGGCCGTGCAGCGTCCTTCAGGATCTGGGCGCGGTCTATCCGCGCCTTGACCGTCTCCTGGACGTACTCCTCGGCAGCGAGCGGATTGCTGGCCAGAACGACCGCCTGGGCGTACTCCGCGGTCTGGAGGAGCCCGGGGACGACGGTGGGCGCGAACTCGCTGATCCTCGTCGCGAGAGCCTCAAGCTCCGCCGCGGCCGCGAAGTAGTCCGCGTACCGCGAGCTATTGATCAGCTTTCGGCACATCCGCTCGAAAAAGCCTCCGGTTTGCAGCGTCTCATCGATCCGCTGGGCCACATCCAATTGCGGCTTCCGAATGGCCTGTTCGAATTGGCCGATGTATCCGCCCGACACAAAAACGCTTGCCCCCAGGGCCGCCTGAGTGATTCCCGCGTCCTCCCGGAGCCGCTTCAACTCGGCACCGAAGAACTCCCAAGCCGCCTGCCGTGAACCATTGGCCATGGATCAAACCCCTTGTTGCTGCTGCCCAGTTGTAGTGCGCGGCCCTCTGTTGAGCGTAGCTGCGAGCCCTCACAGTTGTAATGCGAAAGGTGAAACCGGATCGGGAAGGGCAGTCATGGCGAGCAAGGAAAACCCGCGGCACTCGATGGAATGCATCGAAGAGGCGGAGGAAGCTGTGAACAAATTACGGACGGCCCTGGAGCGGTCCGGCATCACCCTGCCGTCACTGCGCCTGGAGCCCGCTTCGTACGCACGGGAGGTGCCCTGTCCCCTGGTCGAATTGGGGCGCTGCACCATCGACGTGGTCCGCATGCTCACGGCAGTACTGCCGAAGGAAGGCGGCGCAGCACGGTGACCGGGCCCATCGGGACGTACGTCGTCGACATGCGCACCGGCAGCGTGGGCCGGCTCATGGGGGAGGCGGGGCCGCGGCTGTTGCTGAGACCCGTCGGCGGGGGCCGGGAGTGGGAGTGCGAGCCGGACCAGGTGCGACCGGCGACCGCGGTGGAGCGGATCAGTGCGACGACGGCGTATGTGAACGCGCGCAGCCGGGGCGAGGTGACCTGAAGCGGCTGTCCGGCGCCCGCTTCCGCTCACCCGGCGGGGGGCGTCGGCGGCGAGGCACGGGTGTACTTGGTGAGCAGCAGCGCGATGTCGTCCATGCGGTTCGGGGACTGGCGGGCGTCTCGCAGGAGTGCGTCGGCCAGTTCTTCGAGGGAGCCCGCAGCAGCATGGGCCAGCAGGGTCCGCAGCCGGTCCGTGCCCACACCGATGTCGGACTCGCGTGTCTCGATCAGTCCGTCCGTGTAGAGGGCCAGCACCGAGCCGGGCACGAGACGCAGCTCCGATTCCGGGTAGTCGGCGGCGCGTTCCACTCCGAGGAGCAGGCCGCCCGGCAGATCCAGGATCTCGGTGTGCCCGTCGGGTCGGCGCAGGAGGGGCTGGCAGTGGCCCGCGCGCACCACGTGCGCGACTCCCGAACCCGGGTCGAGGAGGACATAGCAGCAGCTGGCGAGGAGCCCGGGGTCGAGGTCGATGAGCAGCCGGTTGGTACTGGCGATGACATCGCTCGGTCGGTGGCCTGCGGAGGCGAAGGCCCGTACAGCGCTTCGCAGTTGGCCCATGGCGGCCGCGGCAGCGACGTTGTGGCCCTCGACGTCCCCGACGACCAGCACGACGCCGCGGTCCGTGGGGATCACGTCGTACCAGTCGCCGCCGATGTGCATCCCGCGCGTACCGGGCAGGTACCGGCCGGTGACGTGGACGCCCGGTAGCGTGGGCAGTCGGTGCGGAAGCAGCGCGTTCTGCAGGCCCCGGGCGAGGGTGAATTCGGCGTCGTAGAGCCTGGCACGTTCCAGTGCCTGGGCGATCAGCCCGCTCAGCGCGGTGAGGAGGCTCCGTTCCTCGTCGGAGAACCGGTGGACCTCGTCGAAGCCCATGATGCAGGCACCCACGGGGCGGCTGGAGGCGATCAGGGGCAGGAACACGAAGGAGCTGGACTCGGGCTGGAGCTCGGGATAGGCCTCCCTGAACTCTTCTCGCGATTCGATGAACAGCGGCACCCCGGAGGTCAGCGCCCCGGTCACGGGCTCCCGGGCGGCGTCATGCAGCGGCGTGCCCTCGAACCCCTCCAGAAAGTTCTCACGGTAGCCACGCTGCGACAGCAGATATACGTGCCGCTCGTGCACCACGAGTATCGCCAGTCGATCACCGCCGAGGGCGGGCAGGAGCTGGTCGGCGACGACATCGCACACTTCGCGCGCGGTGACCGCCTCGGTCAGGGCGCTGCTCATCTGAAGGACGCGATAGATGGCGCCCAGGGGCGCCGGCGCGGGCCGTGATGAGGACGGAGCGGCCCCTCCTGCCTCCTCGGGGGGTGCCCCGGGCTCGGCCCCGGCCGGGACCTGTTGTCCGGCCGGGGCGGCCCAGCCGGTCAGGCCCTGCGCATCCGGGCGGAGCGAGAAGACGAGCCACCGCTCGGGGGACCGGGCCAGGAAGGAGACGGGCTGCTGGGAGACCCTGGCGGCCCGGAAACGGTCTTCGTAGGCGGGATCGGCCAGCCACGGCAGAGCGTCCCAGGGGCGGCGGCCCACCAGATCCTCCCGACGTACGCGCAACAGCCGCACCAGACTGTGGTTGGCGTAGGCCACACGCCCCTCGCGGTCGAGCGCGAAGAAGCCGTCCGCGAGCCGTTCGATCGCCGCGACGGCGGCCATACCGGCTCCGAGGTCGAGGACCCCGCCCACCAGGTGGGGCCGCGACTCCCGGGCGGCGCCGGGTTCGGGTATCCGGCCCCACAGCTCGATGGTGCGGTGACCGCCGCCCTTCTCCGGCACGCGCAGACTCTGGGCGAGGACGCGGCCGTCCTTGAGGGCGGCACGGGCGGCACCGCGGAAACCGGGGCGGTCCGCGGGGTGCACCTGGGCCTCCAGCGTGGCCGCTTGTCCGTCGTACTCGTCCGGGGCGAGGCCGAAGGCCGCGCACACGGTGGCATCCGCTTCCAGGGCTCCGGTGTCGAGGTTCCAGTCGAACAGGCCCACCCGTACCGCTGAGGGGGAAGGTACCGGGACCTCCAGCGGACCGGTCTCCATTTCGTACCCGACGTCGACGCCGCGCGCGTTCAGATGGGCGAGCGCTGCGCCGAGGCGGCCGGCCGCGGTACGCAACTGCCGTCGCTGGGCCTTGGACAGCCCTTCCCCTCCGGACTTGGCGGCCCAGACCGCGGCCATGGAGCCGAAGGTCTCCTGCCCCGCGGTGACCGGTACGGAGGCGGAGCCGAAAGGGTAGGGCAACGCGACCGCGAGCTGAGGAAAACGCCGCATGGTGTCATCGGCGTCGACCAGATGGACCGTCCGCCGGGAGCGGAACGCCTCCGCCACGGGAATGGGACTGTTCACAGGAATCCGCCGCCAGCCGCCGAGCAGGGAAGGCGGCATCCCGGCCGCCGCGGCGAGTATCAGCGTCTGACGGTTGCGCGAGACCAGGAACACACTCGCCGCATGGGCCCCGGTCACCTCGACGGCTTTGAGGACGGCTTCAGCCAGTGCATCGTCACGCTCCGCCGTGCCGTCGGCGTTCGTGCCGTCGGCGTTCGTAGTGCCGAAGGGATGCGTACTCAAGCTGGTATCGCTGGAAGACACGCTGGCCCCGATCGCTGCAATGGTGGCGTGGCCCGCACGTCAGGGGTGTCTGCCCAATTCTTCTATGGAATGGTTCCGTGCGAAACCTGACGGGACGCCGCACCGATCGTGAGGGGGCGATGAGTTTGCCCGCCTCACGCCGTCCTATCTGCATGGACAAACAATTCAGCGCGACGCTGCAGAAGAGCCCTGAGAAGGGCGGCTGGACGTATCTGGTGTGGCCCGAGTCGGTCGAGTACTTCGGCACCCGGGGCCTGGTCAAGGTCAGGGGGACGATCGACGGTCATCCGTTCCGCAGCTCCTTCATGGCGCTCGGGGACGGCACGCACAAGCTGCCCGTGAAGGCGGACGTGCGCAAGGCGATCGGGAAGGAGGCCGGGGACTCGGTGACCGTACGCCTTGAGGAGCGCGTGGAGGATTGACGATCCGATGGCGGGCGGCCGTTGCCCGTACGGGACAATGGCTCCATGAGCCTGTTCCGTGATGACGGCGTCGTGCTGCGCACCCAGAAGCTGGGCGAGGCCGACCGCATCATGCTGTGCTCACCCGGGGGACACCCCCCGGCCCCCCGGCCGGACACCCGTGGGGGCGCGCGATGAGTCTTTTTCGTGACGACGGCGTCGTGCTGCGCACCCAGAAGCTGGGCGAGGCCGACCGCATCATGCTGTGCTCACCCGGGGGACACCCCCCGGCCCCCCGGCCGGACACCCGTGGGGGCGCGCGATGAGTCTTTTTCGTGACGACGGCGTCGTCCTGCGCACCCAGAAACTCGGCGAGGCCGACCGCATCATCACGCTGCTCACGCGCGGGCACGGGCGCGTGCGGGCCGTCGCCCGCGGCGTGCGGCGGACCAAGTCCAAGTTCGGGGCGCGGCTGGAGCCCTTCTCTCATGTGGACGTGCAGTTCTTCGCCCGCGGCAGCGAACTCGTCGGCCGCGGGCTCCCCCTGTGCACCCAGAGTGAGACCATCGCCGCGTACGGTGGCGGCATCGTCACCGACTACGCCCGCTACACCGCGGGCACCGCGATGCTGGAGACCGCCGAGCGGTTCACCGACCACGAGGGCGAGCCGGCCGTCCAGCAGTACCTGCTCCTCGTCGGCGCCCTGCGCACCCTCGCCCGTGGCGAGCACGCGCCGCACCTCATCCTCGACGCGTTCCTGCTGCGCTCCCTCGCCGTGAACGGCTACGCGCCCAGCTTCGAGGACTGCGCGAAATGCGGCATGCACGGGCCGAACCGGTTCTTTTCCGTCGCCGCCGGCGGCGTCATATGCGGCGACTGCCGGATGCCCGGCAGCGTCGTACCCTCTGCGGAGGCCATCGGTCTGCTCAGCGCGCTGCTGACCGGCGACTGGCCCACGGCGGACGCGTGCGAGGCGCGCCACGTCAGGGAGGGCAGCGGGCTGGTGTCCGCCTATCTGCACTGGCACCTGGAGCGCGGCCTGCGCTCGCTGAGGTACGTAGAGAAATAGGAGATGTGAGCCGCATGGCACGACGCGGAATCCTGGGCCGGTCCCGCCGCGAGTACAAGGTCCCCGAGCCGCACCCGTCCGGCGCGCGCCCGCCGAAGATCCCCGGCGAGCTGGTGCCAGGCCATGTGGCGTGCGTCATGGACGGCAACGGCCGCTGGGCCAAGGAGCGCGGGCTGCCGCGCACCGAGGGGCACAAGGTCGGCGAGGGCGTCGTCCTCGATGTGCTCAAGGGCTGCCTGGAGATGGGCGTCAAGAACCTCTCGCTGTACGCCTTCTCCACCGAGAACTGGAAGCGCTCGCCCGACGAGGTGCGCTTCCTGATGAACTTCAACCGGGACGTCATCCGGCGCCGGCGCGACGAGATGGACGAGCTGGGCATCCGTATCCGCTGGGTCGGCCGGATGCCGAAGATGTGGAAGTCCGTCGTCCAGGAGCTCCAGATCGCGCAGGAGCAGACGAAGGACAACGACGCCATGACGCTGTACTTCTGCGTCAACTACGGCGGGCGCGCGGAGGTCGCGGACGCGGCGCAGGCGATCGCCCGGGACGTGGCGGCGGGGAAGCTCGACCCGTCGAAGGTCAACGAGAAGACCTTCGCGAAGTACCTGTACTACCCGGACATGCCGGATGTGGACCTGTTCCTGCGGCCGAGCGGCGAACAGCGGACGTCCAACTACCTGATCTGGCAGAGCAGTTACGCGGAGATGGTCTTCCAGGACGTGCTGTGGCCGGACTTCGACCGGCGGGACCTGTGGCGGGCGTGCCTGGAGTACGCGCAGCGGGACCGTCGCTTCGGGGGCGCGATCCCGAACGAGGAGCTGGAGGCGATGCGCGGTCGGCCCGAGGGGCCGGCTGTCTGACCTGGGCCACGTGGGGGCCACCGCCGCGACCCGGGTGAGGAATACGCTGCTCCGGCGCAACCCGGACCGATGTACCGACGTCTCGCACTCCGAACGACGGGAGTGGGCACCGGATGCACAGCAGCCAGCGAAGCGACGGGACAAGTCGGGGTGAATCGCCCGGTTCGGGACCGTCGGCGAGGGGCTTATCGGCCTACGGGGAGTGGCCGGTGGTCGGGCGCGCCGATGAACTGGCCGCCCTGGATGCGGTGGCCGAAGAGGTCCTGTCGGAGCGGACGCGCGTGGTGCTGCTTGACGGGCACGCAGGTATCGGAAAGTCGGCTCTGCTGCACTTCTGGCTGGACCGGGCCCGGAAGTTTCACATTCTGCGGGTGCGCTGCCGGCAGCTGGAGCGGGACTTCGCATTCGGTGCGGTCCGCCGGCTGTTGCAGCCCCTCATGGCCGCCACCTCCGACAGCGATCGCCGGTCCCTGCTGGAAGGAGCGGGCGATACGGTGCTGCGCATCCTGGACCCCGAGAACTACAGGAACGACGACGAGCCCGGCGGGTGCTCCGACGCCACCGAGACGCTGCTGGGTCTGGACAACCTCGCCCTCCGCCTGTCCCGCCGACAGCCGTTGCTGCTGGCCATCGACGACCTGCAGTGGATCGATCCGCCGTCGCTGCGCTGGCTGGCACGCCTGGTCCACCGGGCGGACGCGCATCCGATCCTCGTGGCCGGCACCACCCGCACCGGTGAGAAACCGGCCCCCGGCCGTCTGTTCAACGATCTCGTCCACCCCTCGACGTGCCGCAGCGTCGTCCTGGAACCGCTCCGTGTCCACAGTGTGGAGAAGCTGGTGTCCGCGGTGTTCAGCACGGACCGGCCGGATCCGTCCTTCTGCGCCGCCTGCCACGCCGCTACAGATGGGCACCCGCTCTTTCTGCGCGCGTTGCTGTGCGACGCACGGCGCAGCGGCGTACAGGCCACCAGGGACGACCGGGAGAAGATCAGGACATTCGGGCTGCATACGCTCAGTCGCGAGATCGGGCACCGGCTGGGCCACGGATCCGATGACATGGCAGCACTGGCGCGGGGGCTGGCGATCCTGGGCGACCACAAGCCGCCCGCGCTGCTGGCCGCGTACTGCAGCAAAGGTGAGGCCGTGATCCGGTCGGCGGCGGCGGAGCTCCACGCTTCCGGTCTGCTGCGCGCCGGGGATGGACTGCGCTTCGTACATCCCGTGGTCCGGGAAGTCGTCCTGGCTCAGTGGCCGCCCCAGGAGATCGGTGAGGCGCATGCACGGGCGGCTCATGTGCTGCATCTCAGCGGCCGCCCCGACGAGGAAGTGGCGGCGCACCTTCTGGCCGCCGGACCGGTGCCAGGGCACTGGGTCGTGACGGTCCTGCGCCGGGCTGCCGGAGAGGCGCTGCGCCGAGGCGCGGCCGAGGCGGCCGTGACATACCTGCGTCACGCCGTGCACCAACCGGTTCAGCCGGGGGAACGCGCCCAGGTGCTCCTTAAGCTCGCCGTCGCCGCGAGCCACTACGACACGGGACTGGCGGTGTCGTACGGGACGGCCGCGCTTGAGGGCCTGACCGACGACTCCGCCCGCTCGGAGGCCGTCGGGGTACTGACGTACTCCCACCTCCTGTCACGAGGCAAGGCGTATGCGCCGGATCTGGACGACCTGACCGCAGAGTTGTCCGTGCGGGCAGACCTCGCCTCCTCCGACCGCGAGCCCTTGCTCCGCATGCACGCGCTGCGCTCGTGGCTGGAGTTCGAGCGCCCCTCCACCCGGGCCGAGGGGACCGCATCCCGTGCCGTCCTCGACACCGAACTGGCCGGCAATACCCCTGGGGAACGGCAACTCCTCGCGATCCGCGCCTTCAACGCCTTGCGGGCGGCGCAACCGGCCCCCTACATCGCCGAAATGGTGGACCGGACTTCTGTCAATCTGCCGACGTTCTCCCACGACCTCTTCCCCTTGCACTACTTCGTCGCCCAGGCCCTGCTGTATCTGGACGAGCTCGACAAGGCCGACCACCTGTGCACTCATCTGCTCCGGGAGACCAGAGGGAGGGGTCTGGAGCTGCTGGCCTCGTCCCTGCTGGTCTACCGGGCCGGGATTTCGCTCCGCAGGGGCGACATCGGCAAGGCCGCAGCGGCGGCGCGGGCCGCGTCCGAGGGACCCTCCGCGGCCGGCGAACGGCCGTACACGATGACGATGGACACCATCAGGATCGACACCCTCCTCGAACAGGGGGACCTGGAGGCCGCCGAGCACATCGCCGGCGCTTACTCCGCCGCGGATCCGACTGACGTCTCCTGGGAGTGGCCACGGTTCCTGATGAGCCTGGCAGCACTGCGTACGGCGCGGGGGGATGTCCGTGCGGGTCTGTCGCTGCTCCGTGAGTGCGGTCACCACTTCGATGCGGCGGGGACGGTCAATCCGGTCATCTGTCCTTGGCGTTCCCGAGCTGCCGCCGCCCAACTCGCCCTGGGCCACCACGACGACGCGCGAGCTTTGATCGAGCAGGAGCTCGATCTAGCGCGGCGCTGCCGGATCCCGCGAGCCCTCGGAGTGGCGCTGCTCGCCGCCGGAAGTGTGGCCGGAGGAGCGCGAGGGCTGGAACACCTGGCTGAGGCAGTGAGCCTTCTGGAGCGCACGCCGGCTCACCTCGAACTCGCCCGCGCTCTGCATGAGTACGGGTCCGCGCTGCTCCGGCGCGACGACAAGCACGGTGCCCGTCAGGCCCTGCGGCGCGGGCTGGACATCGCGGTCAGGTGCGGAGCTTCCTCGCTCGCGGGGCGCCTGCAGAAGCGGCTGTACGACGCAGGCGGCCGCGTCGGCAACCGGGGGGCGTACGGCTGCTCCCTGACGGCCGGCGAAGAACGCGTCACCGCTTTGGCCGCCCAGGGATACAGCAACAAGCAGATCGCCGAGCGTCTCTTCGTGTCGTTGAGGACAGTGGAGACCCACCTCACCGGGGCTTACCGCAAGCTCCGCATCACCGGCAGGTCCGAACTCGTCGCCGTGCTGGGTGACATCTCGTCCCGTGGCCCAAGAGACCCCCACGCCGAGGGGTGACTCCGACAGGCCAGTGAGTGGCGGGCGCATGAAGTGGCCCCCGCGCTCCGGTACTCGTGGAGAGCCCGGGGAACGCGGGGGCCGACTGTGAAGACTTCCGACGGTTATCGTTCGTGCTCGGTCGTTTCCGAGCCGCCGGACGGGAAGCTCAGCACTGCACGCGGAGGACGTGGCCGTTCGGCCAGACCCCTGTGAACTTGAAGCAGTGATTCGTGTTGGCGTCGTCGATGTAGATGGGTACCGAGTGACTGCCCGTGAAGTTCACGGTGACGGTGGCTCCTGTCGCTTCCGCCGGGAAGTACGCCTCCCAGCCGGTCCCGACGGGCTTGGCGTGGTGACAGTAGTTCTTGCTCTCTATGCCGTCCGTGCCCTTCCAGGTGTAGCAGGTGTCGATGAAGTACCCCGAGTCGTTCGTGAACCGGATGTAGTTGTCCGAGCTCGCGGAGGCCGGCGGTGCCGTCATCACCGCGCCGGCCAGAGCGACTCCGAGGGCGGCGGCACCGTATGCCGCCGATCGTTTCATTTTTCGCAGCCCAGCGTTCATCTTCTCGCTCCCGTAGTCGGGTCTAGCAGTCCTTCTTGGCGATACTCGGGCCGAACGTGGTGCCCTTGAGTTCGTAGCAGTGGCTGCGATTCAGGTCCGTGATCTGCGGCGACACGTTGCCTCCGGCGACCTGTCCGGCGACGGTCACTTCAACCCTGACACCCGTCGCATCCTCCGGTATTTCCACCCGCCAGTCCGTATTGATGGGCTTGGCGTAGTCGCACGAGTCGGGGGTCGTCGAGGACTGCCACTTGTAGCAGGTGTCGACCACGAACCATCCGTTGTTCGTGAACCCGATGTAATTGCCCGATCCGGCCGAGGCCGGCGGTGCCGTCATCACCGCGCCGGCCAGAGCGACTCCGAGGCCGACGACACCCCGTGCCACCGACCGCTTCACATTTCGCATGGGATTGACCTTTCTGCAGGACCTGCTGGATCAGCGGCCGTTCAGCAGGGTGCCACCGCACTGCACTACGTCGGTGCCCACCCGCATGCCACCCTTGAGGGGAATCTCCAGGCGCAGTCCGGTGATTTTCGCGCCGCCGAACTTGCCGCCCTGGACGGTTACATCGGAGATACTGCGCTCCATGTCGTAGCCCATCTTGAGCATCCCCTTTTCGCCTTTCTTCACGGTGATCCTGATGTCACCGCTCTTGGCTTCGGTGGTGCTCTCGTTGTATTGCGCAGTGGCGCCTACCTTCAGCACTTCTTTGATGGTTACATCAACGCTGCCGCCCACGTTCCACCCCCAGGTGAAGGTGTGGGTTCCGCCGATCGTCTGGTTGATTTCCCCTTCGCCCTGGCCGCAGTTTTCGATAGGACCGGTGCCGGTGCCGGTGTTTTCCACGTCGAACCACTTCGTCACCTGGGTCGGTGTGCTGAGGGTGGTCGTCACGCAGGACACGGATCGGTCCTTGCACTGATCCAGGGCGGCCCGGACCGCGGCCTGTGAATCGACCTTGTACCCGTTGTCGTACTCGACCGACGGAGTTCCCTCGTTCACCCAGTTGTCCGTGTGACCGTTCACCTCGGGGAAGGGAGCCGCGGACGCTGTCGGTACCGTCAGCGCAACTGCGGTCGTGAGCAGACCGGCGACGAGACCTGTTCGGGACATCGAGATCACTGTTCCTCCTGTCCTGCGTTCAGCAGCCGGTTTCGAGCAGCGTCGGATTGAGTGCGCTGCCGCTGATTTCGAAGCAGTGGTTCCGGTTGGTGTCGGTCACCACGGCGCTGGCTTTGGCGGTGTAGCCGGGCCAGATACTCAGGTCGATCATGGCTCCGGTCGCCTCCGCGGGGAAATGCGCCTTCCAGGAAGTCCCGACCGGCCGTGCGTTGTTGCAGTAGTTCTTGTTCTCGGCGTCGCGCCAGTTGAAGCAGGTGTTCGCGACGAAGCCGGCGTTGTGCGTGATCTGGATGTAGTTGTCGGTTCCTGCGTGTGCAGCAGGTGTCAGCGCCACGATTGAGAGGCACGTAACCCCCAACGTGACCAGGCCGAGTAGGCCTTTCCGGCCATTGTTCACGGATCCACTCTCTTCTCTGTGTCATGGAGGCTCTGTCTGTACTGGAGCGGCGATGAGCATTTCTTTCCTTGTCTGTTTCTTGGTGCCGAAGCTCGTGCCGCGCCTTCGTCACGTTAGGCAGGGCAGGGCCGTTGACGTAAAGCGCTTCGCCTGAAGTCTTCGGTTCACGAGGGAAAGGGCTGTGGGCGACCACGAGACTCTGTGGAAGAAACCACGGGATCGGCAGCCCGGCCCCCGACCCGACGGTCCGAGCAGAGACCAGGAGAACCGCGGCTGCGGCTCCACTCATGCGCTGCCACGGGCACCGGCACGTACCGGTACTGGCAGCGCCCACTGACGATCACGGAAGGCACCGCGTGCCACTGCGCAGGCGACGGACATGTAACGCCCATGTTTCGTATTTCTCACGCGCGGATGTGTCACGAGCCTTCGGCGTTTCGCTCCTCGAACCAAATCATCCGAGACGCTTCCGCCGATAATCGAACATCGGCCAGAATGCCGTTCCCCCCTGTGGAAGGCTTCGGTGACGCATGCCCGATTACCAGGAGACATCCCCGTCTGACGCCGAACTCACTGCTGCAATACGAGAGTTGGAGTCCGACGGCCCGGTGGAGGAGCTGTACCGTCGGCACCGGTCCGCCGTTCTCTGCTACGCACTTGCCTGTTGCCGCGATCGGCACACCGCCGAAGACCTCGCCTCGGAGGCGTTCGCCCGCACGCTTCAAGCCGTACGCTCCGGCGGCGGTCCGGAGGCCGCCTGGCGCCCGTACCTCCTCACCGTCGTCCGCCGCACCGCCGCCGACTGGGCGGGCACAGCTCGTCGCACCGAACTGTCGCCCGACTTCGAGCAGTGGCTCGCCAACGTGCCCGACACTCCCGAGGCGGAGAGCGGCGAGGAGCGGATGCTTCGCATGGAGGAGAGCAGCCTTGTGTTACGGGCATTCCGCTCGTTACCCGAGCGGTGGCAGGCCGTTCTGTGGCACACCGCCGTCGAGGAGGAACCGGCCGCGAAGGTCGGCCCCGTGCTCGGCCTGGGCGCGAGCGGTGTCAGCTCGCTGGTGTCCCGCGCCCGGGAAGGTCTGCGCGAGGCCTACCTGGCCGCGCATGTCGAGAGCGCGTCCGTGAGCGACGAGTGCCGCCGCTACAGCTCCTTGCTCGGCGCCGCCGTGCGCCGCACCGGCCGCCGTACGAACAAGGACCTCGACCGGCATCTCGCGGAGTGCGAGCGCTGCCGCGCCGCGCTCCTCGAACTCACGGCCCTCAACGAGCGGTTGGGCTCGGTGCTGCCGGCCGGGTTGCTGCTGTGGGGAGGCTCGGCGTACGTGGCGGCGCGGCTGGCGGAAGCGGGCGCGAGTGCCGGTGGTATGGCCATCGCGCCCGGCGCACCGGACGGCTCCTTCCCCCTGGACGGCGGTACGGGGTGGTGGGCCAAGGCCAAGGACTCCCCGTTGTCCTCGGGCGCGGTCGCCGGTTCCGTTGTCGCCGCCATCGCGATCGCAGTTCTCGTCGTGCCGATGCCTTTCGGTGACGACGGGAAGGGGCCTGCGAGCTCGCCGCCTGCGCAATTACGGCAGCCGCCCATTACGGTCTTCGAGCAGCAGCCGCCCGTCACCCTCACGGCCACGCCCTCCCAGGCCGCTGCGGCGCGCCACGCCGTGCCCTCCGCCACGGAGTCAAAACCGGCGCAGCCATCGCCCACCGGGGCCGACCTCGGGGCCGTTAAATGGTCAAGCCGCCTCCGCAACGCTGGAATCAGCACAGTGTGCGTCGAGCCCGCCGGTACGAGTGTCGTACAGAACGCGTGCGACGACAGCAAAGACCAGGTGTGGGAGACCTTCTCGTTCAAGCGCGATGCGAACTACACCTGGCTGCGTAACGCCGCCACCGGCGAGTGCATCGACTACGGCGAAGGCACCCTCGTACGCGGGCAGGCCGACCACATCCCCATCGCGATGAGACCCTGCCGCACGGACGCCACAGGACAGCTGTTCCGCTTCGACCCGTGGTGGGGAGAGAGTGACGGCAGCTACCTGGTGCGTGCCGAACTCGAAGACGGCAAGCCCTGGGACGAGATGCAAATCGGCATGCTGGACTGGTGGGCCGATACGCCGCCCGAGAAGGACGCCCCCGTCGTGATCACGTACAACTACTACAACAGCGCACGGCTCCGATACCTCCTCGACGGCAAGTGACTGACTGGCCGGGGCCCGTGCGACGCCCGTCACCGCCGCACGGGCCCTCTTAGTAAAGCGTTAGTAAAGTGGCGGGATGTTTTCCGCCGGGCGCAGTCCTCCTTGTGACCGTCTGTACAAACGTCACACATCCCGGGGGACCCAATGGTCCGAAGTCTCCTCGCCCACCACATCCACCAGCGCTTCAGTGATGCGGAGATCGGACAGCTCGTACGACACGGCAGAACGGCGGCCTTTCAGACCGTCGTGGTGCGTCACTGGCCCGCCGTCGTCGCTTACCTCACCACCTGCTTCAAGGACCGGGCCGCTGTCTCGAGGGGCACCGAACAGGTATTCAGCGACCTCTACGACGCGACTTTGGGCGGTAGCCCACCCGCAGGCTCGATACGGGTGCACCTGTTGACCACCGCGCGCACGCTGGCGCTGCGCGAGTGGAACCGCGCGCCGGAGGCGTGGGACATGGCGGACGGGTTCCGCAACTGGGCGGCGGCAGGGGGCACATGGCCCCTGTCGGTGAATTCCGGAATCACCGAGGCGTACCACCTCCTGCCCGGGCGCTCGCAGGCATTCCTGTGGCACGCCGTCGTCGAACGGGACCCGGAGGCCTACGTCGCGCGAGTGCTCGGCATGAAGAAGCAGGAATTCGGGGCTTTCGCGGAGCTGTCCCGCACCGCTCTGCGCGAGGCGTACCGGGCGCTGCAGGGTAATGCCCCCGCCGCCGACATCACGGAGCCGGCTCTCTCCCGCGAAGCGCGACCGGAACTGAGCGATCTCGACGGGCAGCTTCGCGCTCAGCTCCCCGTCATACTCCTCGGGTGGTGGGAAGGGACCCGGTATGAGGAAGTACGCGCCGCGACAACACCGCCTGCCGGCTTCCCGCCCTTCCTCGCACGTGCCGTGCGCGCCGCTTCCCGGGTTCCACGTGCCCGCCGCCGGAACACCATGCTGCGTTGTTTCGCCGGTCCGAGGCTGGGCCTGGCAGCCGGTGGTGCGGCAGCCACGGGAGTAGTCCCCGCTCCGAGCAATCTGAGCGCCTCGCACGACGACGCGGCCCCGTACGCTCCTGCCCCCAGTCCTTCGACCGCCCCGGGCGCGAGTCAGGCAGGCCATGTGAGTCCCCGCCTCGTCCCCGCGACGGACGTGATCCGTGCCGCCGACTGCACTGCGGAAAGCGGCACCCTGGCCGCGGAGGGCACGGTCCGCACCCTCACCGACGGCAGCTTGCTGCGCTTCGACACCGTCGATTTCGGTGACGACGCCAGGATTGGCATCACGCTCGGCCTCATGGGCCAGGGCCTGCCCGGCGCCGAGATCGCCGTCCGCCTCGACCGGCCCGACGCTCCGGTGGTGGCCACGATCCCGGCCCCCGAAGCGGGTTCGGCACGTTGGGTGCATGCGCCCATGCGGCCCACCGCCGGTGTCCACACGGTGTATCTCACGGCGTGCTGCGCTGCGGGCAATTCCTGCGTCAGCATCACCGCATTCACCTTCAGCTGAGTCTCCCCGGAAATCTCTGCCGGCTCCGGAGCAAGACGCCGGTCGGCAGGCCGGTGGCGCCATGAGGGCCTTCACCCATGGCTGCCACCGGACTTGAGTGGAAGGTTCCTCGATGCAATTGGTCTTGGGTTCGCGACCGTCACAGCCGCCTCTTTCCGATACAGCTCTGATTCAGGCGGTGCGCAAAGGACGAGTCGAACTCTTTCGGCATCTCTATCGCCGCCACTACGCCGCCGTGCAGGCGTACGCCTCCCAATGCATGCCGGGTCCACTGCATGCGCACGAGGTGACATCGCAAGTCTTCGCGCAACTGCTGCAACGGATGGTGTCCGGGGAGGGGTTCGTCGGACAACGTTTTCCGGGCTGCCTGCGACCCCAGTTACTGGGCAACGTTCGCTCCACGGCGATCACGAGCTGGCATCGGGCGCGCGAAGCGCTGTCGCCGGACTTCCGCGCCTGGGTCGAGGCGGGAGGCCGGTGGCCCTGGGGAGAGGACGGCCAGCTGGCTCTCGCGTTCCAGCGTCTCCCGGTCACCACACAGTGTCTGCTGTGGCACTCGGTGGTGGACCGGGACGATCCCGCGTCGACGGCCCGCATCACGGGGCTGGCCCTCCATGCGGTTCGGGCTGCAGGCGAACAGGCCAGAAGCGCGCTGCGCCAGGCCCGTACGGATCTGTATCTCGAGCGGCTGGAGCGTCAGGACTGCAGGGAGGTGATCAAACGGCTGTCCCAGCGGCCCGAGGCGCCGCCGACAACCGAGGAGGTCGCGGACCATCTCCGCGTCTGTCCGGCATGCATGGGTGTCTACAAGGATGTGTCCCGGCTCGACGGACAGCTCGAAGCGCAGCTGCCCGTACGGCTGTTGGGATGGTGGACCGGTCAGGATTACCTGCGTGCCAAGGCCGCCATCCCCGTGCCACTGGACGATCCGCCGTTCCTGACGAGGCTGCTGGAGCGATCCCGGGTCGAAACCCCCGCACAGCGCTCGCGCGTACGCCGGGCCCCGGCGGCCACCGCCCCGCGTCACCGGGGAAGAAAGGGGGCGGCGTCCAAGCGGATCGTTCGTCGATCCCGGGCAGCCGTCGCGGTCATCGGCTTCCTGACCGGTGTTGGCGTGGGCATGGCCGCGCTGGCCGCCTGCGATCAGCAGCGCGGCGGCCAGGGACACCCGCCATCTGCGTCCCGGTCCTCGCCCGCGCCGGACGACCAGCCGTCGCCCGAAGCACCGGCTTCCCCTACGCTCCGGGCCACAGACCGCGTCTCTGCCGATGCATACACGTCCCAGCAGGGGACGACTGCCGGCTCCGACCCGGGCACCCGTGTGCTGGGAAGCTCCGCCCTCCTGCACTACGACCGTGTCGATTTCGCCGGCGGGGACACCCTCGCCGACGCCAGGCTTGCCGGGCCGCCGGGCGGTGGTGCCTGGATAGAGCTCGTGCTCGATTCCCCTGCCCGATTACCGCTGGCGCGGATCACTCCAACCGCCGACGGTTCCGTGCACGACATCTCGGTGCCGATCATCCCCGCCGACGGCGCGCACCGTGTCTACGTCACCGCGCACTGCCCGACGACCACCGAGCCGTGCATCGAACTCCACGCATTCGGTACCGCGCCATCCATGCCGCCGGCACCGCTGTGACCTTCAGGCCGAGGCCGCCGCCGCGCAGTCCGCGCAGGTGCCGAAGATTTCCACCGTGTGCGCCACGTTCACGAACCCGTGCTGCGACGCCACCGTCTCCGCCCACTGCTCCACCGCCGGGCCCTCCACCTCCACCGCCTTGCCGCAGACGCGGCACACCAGGTGGTGGTGATGGTCGTCCGTCGAGCAGCGGCGGTAGACGGACTCGCCTTCGGACGTGCGCAGTACATCCACCTCGCCCGCGTCCGCGAGCGACTGAAGGGTCCGGTAGACCGTGGTCAGGCCGACCGAGTCGCCGCGGTGCTTGAGCATGTCGTGCAGGTCCTGCGCGCTGCGGAACTCGTCCACCTCGTCGAGCGCCGCCGCCACCGCGGCGCGCTGCCGGGTCGACCGGCCTCGCACTGGGGCCGTGTTCCCGCCGGTTGGCGCCGTCACCACAGCTGCCTCCTCGCTTTGCCCGCACATCCGTCGGGCCATTCTGCCAGGCCCGCGATCAGACCTTGACGTCGTCGCCGGCCTGCCGGGTGCCCGGCAGGTCCGCCGTGCACTCCGCCGCGTTCGCCTCCAGTGTGCGTGCACGCCGCCTCGCCAGCGGTGTCGCCAGAGCGGTCAGCGCCACGAAGACCCCGATGGCCATCAGTACGATCGTCGCTCCTGGCGGCACGTCCTGGTAGTAGGAGGTGGTGGTTCCGGCCAGAGTTACGGCGACTCCGATGGCCACGGCCACCGTGAAGGTCGCCTTGAAGGAGCGGGAGATCTGCTGGGCCGCGGCCACCGGGACCACCATCAGGGCGCTGACCAGCAGCAGCCCGACGACCCGCATCGCCACGCTCACCGTGACCGCCGCGGTGACGGCGATCAGCAGATTCAGCCAGCGCACCGGAAGTCCGGTCACCCGCGCGAACTCCTCGTCCTGGCTCACGGCGAACAGCTGCCGCCGCAGCCCCAGCGAGACGAGCACCACGAACGCGGCGAGCAGCGAGATCGCGGTGAGGTCCGCGTCGGAGACCGTGGACAGCGAGCCGAACAGGAACGAGCTGAGATTCGCCGTGGAGCCGGTGTCCGAGATGTTGATCAGCAGGACACCGCCCGCCATTCCGCCGTAGAAGAGCATCGCCAGCGCGATGTCGCCGCGGGTGCGCCCGTACGCCCGGATCAGCTCCATCGTGACCGCGCCGACGACGGAGACGAGCGTCGCCATCCAGATCGGGTTGGTCGACAGCAGAAAGCCGAGGCCGACACCGGTCATCGCGACATGGCCGATGCCGTCGCCCATCAGCGCCTGCCGGCGCTGCACCAGGTAGATGCCGATGGCGGGGGCGGTGATGCCGACCAGCAGGGCGGCGATGAGCGCCCGCTGCATGAAAGCTGTCTCGAGGATTTCCATGATCAGGTCAGCAGTCCCGTGCGGAGCGGCTCGTCGGCCGCGTGCGGATGTACGTGGTCGTGGCCGGGCAGGGCGTGCTGGCCCACAGCCTTCGGCGGCGGCCCGTCGTGGACCACGCAGCCGTCGCGCAGCACCACCGCGCGGTCGATGAGCGGCTCCAGCGCGCCCAGCTCGTGCAGCACGAGCAGGACCGTCGTACCGGCGGCGACCTGCTCACGCAGTGTCCCGGCGAGGATCTCCTGGCTGACCAGGTCCACGCCCGCCATCGGCTCGTCCATGATCAGCAGTTCGGGGTCGGAGGCGAGCGCGCGGGCTATCAGCACCCGCTGGTGCTGGCCGCCGGACAGTGCGCTCACGGAGTCCTTGGCGCGGTCGGTGAGGCCGACGAGCTCGATGGCGCGCTGCACGGCGGCCCGGTCGGCCTTCGACAGCAGGCCCAGCCTGCTGCGGGACAGACGGCCCGAGGAGACGACCTCGCGCACGGTCGCGGGCACGCCGCTCGCGGCGGTGGTGCGCTGCGGTACGTAACCGATGCGCGCCCATGAGCGAAAGGCGCGCAGCTGTGTGCCGAACAGGGCGATCTCACCGTCGGTGAGCGGCACTTGGCCGATCAGGGACCGTACGGCCGTGGACTTGCCCGAGCCGTTGGCGCCGAGCAGGGCGACGACCTCACCGCGCTGGACGGTGAGGTCGATGCCGCGCAGCACCGGTCGCGAGCCGAGCGAGGCCCTGGCCCCGCGGACGGATATGACGGGCTCGCTCACCGATGCCACGGTTGCCTCCACAACAGACTTCACTTCGCGCCGAGCGCCTTTTGCAGCGCGGCCAGGTTGGACTCCATGACCTGCAGATAATCATCGCCCTTGGACTTGTCCGTAATTCCCTCGAGGGGGTCGAGGACGTCCGTCTTCAGACCGGTGTCCTCGGCCAGGGTCTTGGCGGTCTTGTCGCTGGCGAGCGTCTCGAAGAAGACCGTGGTGACCTTGTCCTTCTTCGCGATGGTCTGGAGCTCCTTGATACGGGCGGGGCTGGGCTCGGACTCGGGGTCGAGGCCGGCGATGCCCTCCTGGTCCAGGCCGTACCGCTCGGCGAGGTAGCCGAAGGCGGAGTGGGTGGTGATGAAGGTCTTGGTGGCGGTGGTCTTCAGGCCCTGCTGGTACGCGGTGTTCAGCCCGTTCAGCTTGGTGATCAGCGCGTCGGTGTTCTTCTTGTAGTCCGCGGCGTGGTCCGGGTCGGCCTTCTCCAGGGACTTTCCGACGCCCTTGGCGACCTCGGCGTACTTCACCGGGTCGAGCCAGATGTGCGGGTCGGCGCCCGCCTCGCCCTCGCCCTCGTGCTCGTCGTGGCCGGCCTCCTCGCCCTCGTGGCTGTGGCCGCCCTCGGTGCCGTGGTGCTCCAGCTTGGTGAGGGTGGCGGCGTCGACCTTGTTCTTCGCCTCGGACTGGGCGATGGCCTTGTCGACGGCGGGCTGGACGCCCTTGAGGTAGAGGATGTAGCCCGCTTCGTTGAGCTCGGCGGTCTGGCGGGGCTTCAGCTCCAGGTCGTGCGGCTCGACGCCGGGCTTGGTGAGGCTGGAGACGGCGACGTGGTCACCGCCGATCTGCTCGGCCAGGTACTGCATGGGGTAGAACGACGCCACCACCTTGAGCTTGCCGTCGCCGCTCTTGGCGTCTGCGGCGTCGGAGGTGGAGCAGGCGGAGAGGGTCACGAGGCCGAGGGTGACGGCTCCGGCGGCGGCGGTGGCGGGTATGAGGCGGCGTACGTTCATGACAGTCATTTTCAACAAACTTGGAAACGATTGTCAACAAAGCCCCTGAGCTCCCCCTACCCCGAACCGATTTGATCCGGGGGGTGCGGCCGCCGGTAACCTGAAGCATTCGCCCCCGTCTCCCGACCACCACCCCTCACCGAGGCGCTTCGCGCCGCACCTGTTAATTCCCGTCGTCGTCGTAATGAAGAGAGCACCGTGGCCGCCGACAAGATCGACACCATCGTCAACCTGAGCAAGCGCCGTGGCTTTGTCTACCCGAGCAGCGAGATCTACGGCGGTCAGCGTGCCGCCTGGGACTACGGGCCGCTGGGTGTCGAGCTGAAGGAGAACCTCAAGCGCCAGTGGTGGCGCTACATGGTCACCTCGCGCGAGGACGTCGTCGGTATCGACTCGTCGGTGATCCTGGCCACCGAGGTCTGGGAGGCCTCCGGCCACGTCGCCACCTTTACCGACCCGCTCACCGAGTGCACCTCCTGTCACAAGCGGTTCCGCGCGGACCACCTGGAGGAGGCGTACGAGGAGAAGCACGGCCACGCCCCCGCGAACGGCCTCACCGACCTCAACTGCCCCAACTGCGGCAACAAGGGCACCTTCACCGAGCCCAAGCAGTTCTCCGGCCTGCTCGCCACGCACCTCGGCCCGACCCAGGACTCCGGCTCAGTCGCCTATCTGCGCCCCGAGACCGCGCAGGGCATCTTCACCAACTTCGCGCAGGTGCAGCAGACTTCGCGCAGGAAGCCGCCGTTCGGCATTGCCCAGATGGGCAAGTCCTTCCGCAACGAGATCACGCCCGGCAACTTCATCTTCCGCACCCGCGAGTTCGAGCAGATGGAGATGGAGTTCTTCGTCAAGCCGGGCGAGGACGAGAAGTGGCAGGAATACTGGATGGAGCAGCGCTGGAACTGGTACACGGGCCTTGGTCTCCGTGAGGAGAACATGCGCTGGTACGAGCACCCGGCCGAGAAGCTCTCCCACTACTCCAAGCGCACCGCCGACATCGAGTACCGCTTCCAGTTCGGCGGCAGCGAGTGGGGCGAGCTCGAGGGCGTCGCCAACCGCACCGACTACGACCTCTCCGCGCACTCCAAGGCGTCGGGCCACGACCTGTCGTACTTCGACCAGGAAGCCGGCGAGCGCTACACCCCGTACGTCATCGAGCCCGCCGCCGGTGTCGGCCGCTCCATGCTCGCCTTCCTCCTCGACGCGTACAACGAGGACGAGGCGCCCAACGCCAAGGGCGTCATGGAGAAGCGCGCCGTGATGCGCCTCGACCCGCGCCTCGCGCCCGTCAAGGTCGCCGTGCTGCCGCTGTCCCGCAACCCGCAGCTGTCCCCGAAGGCGAAGGGCCTCGCGGCCGACCTGCGCAAGCACTGGAACATCGAGTTCGACGACGCGGGCGCCATCGGCCGCCGCTACCGCCGCCAGGACGAGATCGGTACGCCGTTCTGCGTCACCGTCGACTTCGACACCCTCGACGACAACGCGGTGACCGTGCGCGAGCGCGACACCATGCAGCAGGAGCGCGTCTCCCTGGACCAGATCCAGCAGTACCTGGGCAGCCGTCTGCTCGGCTGCTGATCCCCAAGTACCCAGTAGGCACTGCGCAGTACGCACTGCGCGGTCGTCGAGGAGCCCCCGGTGTCGCTGACGCCGGGGGCTCCGGCGGTTCTCCGCCACGTAGAGGGCGGCGCCTGAGCAAGCGGTGAAGCCTGGGCAACAGAGCGGGAAGAATCCGCTGTTGATGTTGTTCGTGCTGCACACTGGGCGCAATCGTCACCAGGAGGACCGATGCCGTCCATGACCACAAGCAAGGTCAGCAGATGGGATCAGCACGGCCGCGAACACGTCGTGCACGTAGCGAAGTCGGGCATGCAGCGCACGCTGACGTGCGACACCTGCGGCTGGCGCAAGGGGGCGCAGTTCCTGCCCTGGCTCAAGGCCGAGGAACACCTCGCCGAGGCGCACCAGGCGACGGTCGACCCGAGCGCCTGAGACCGCGGGCGGTCCGGCGGTCATGTCCCGCAGCACCGGATCCGCGACACCCTCCATGGCAGCTGTCACGCCGGAATTTGTGTGCCCCACCTCTCCCGGCGCGGTACCGTCGCCTGCATGTATGCGTATCTCCCGATCTACGAGTGAGAGGGCGGCGGGCCGCCCCCGCCCCCGTCTGACGATTCCCCAGTCACTTCTCACCACCAATGGGAGACCCCCATGGCCAAGAGCCGTAACAACCTCCTCGGCGTCGGCGGACAGCGAAAGAAGCTGTCCCGGGCCGACCAGCAGGGCAACGGTCCGGCGCGCAACGCCGACCGCAAGACGTCCGCCGAACAGAAGCAGGAGCTGGTGCGCAAGATGCGTGAGCGCGCCCAGGGCAGCAGCGGCGACGCGGAGGCGCCGCAGGACGAGCAGGCCTGATCACAGCCGTGGGGCCGGACCGCGTGACGCGGTCCGGGCCCACGGGCGTGTACGGCCTCCGTCAGCTCACCGTGCGCGGCAGCCGCAGGCTCAGCAGCGCCGTCAGCGCGATCATCCCCAGCTGCACCAGCAGTGTGACGGTCAGCGCCTGACGCATCCCGCCCGAGCCGGCCAGCGACAGGAAAAGCGAGCCCAGGGTGGCCACGCCCAGTGCCAGGGCCGACTGCTGCGTCGTCACCATCACCCCGCTGCCCACTCCGGCCCGCTCCGCCGGTATGTCGGAGAGCACAAGCCGGAAAATCACCGGCAGTTGGAGCCCCTGGCCGAACCCGGCCAGTGCGACGCCCGGCATCAGGTCCAGGAAGCCAAGGTCCGGCCAGTCGCGCCGGACGGTCAGTACCAGGATCGCGATGCCCGCAGCCTGGATCACCGAGCCCGCCGTCACGATCCGGGTCCCGTACCGCACGACCAGCCGCGGACCGGCCAGCGACGCCCCGAAGAAGGCCACCGCCATCGGCACCAGCGCCAGGCCGGAGGCGATCGCCCCCATCCCGAGGCCCTGCTGCAGCGCCACCGCGATCACGAACATGAAGCCGCCGAAGCCGATCGAGAACGGCAGCACCAGCGCGAGACCGCGCCGCAGCGAGAGCAGCCCGAACAGGCTCGGCGGCACCAGTGGCGTGCGCCCCTGCCGGTCGGCGTGCCGCTCCACCCGGTAGAAGGCGACCGCGGCGAGCGGGAACACCGCCAGCGCCGCCCACGTCCACAGCGGCCAGCCCGCCGCACGCCCCTCGGTCAGCGGCGCCAGCAGCGTCAGCAGGGCAACGGTCAGCAACAGCGTGCCGGCCACGTCGACGGGCGCGGGCTGCGCGGAGCGCGTATCGGGGATCGAGCGGGCGGCGAGCACCAGGCCGATCAGCACCACCGGCACGTTCACCAGGAAGACCGCACGCCAGCCGCTGCCCGCGATGTCGGCCGCGACGAGCACGCCGCCCAGGATCTGCCCGGCGACCATCGAAAGGCCCGCGGTCGCTCCGTACAGGCTCATCGCCCGGGCCCTGCGCGGTCCGGCCGTCGCCGACTGGATGGTGGCGAGCACCTGCGGCAGCATCAGCGCGGCCGCGGCGCCCTGCGCCACCCTCGCGCCCACCAGCGTCCAGGCGTCCGGGGCGAGACCGCAGGCCAGTGAGGTCAGTCCGAAGGCGGCCATGCCCACCAGGAAGAGCCGGCGGCGGCCGAACATGTCCCCGAGGCGTCCACCGAGGACGAGCAGCACGGCGTACGAGAGCCCGTAACCGGCGATCACCAGCTCGAGCAGTGCGGGGCCCGCGGCGAGATCGTGGTCGATGGTGGGCAGGGCGACATTGACGATGAAGAAGTCGATCAGCGGAAGTGCCGCGCCGAGCAGCAGGGTGCACAGGCCGAGCGGGCCGAGGGCCGGTTCGTTCGAGGTGCCGGTGGCGCGGACGGGGGTTGGGGGAAGGACACGGGTCTCACTCACGGCCTCGACGATCCTCGTCCGCCCAGCCTGGTACCAGAGTCTCTTTATCCTGGTACAAGTAGTACCTGGCAATGGGCTGAGCCCTTCGGCACCCTGGGAGTATGACCACGATGGCGCAGGAGACCGACGTACGACGGCACGAGCTCGCGGGCTTTCTGCGCAGCCGTCGCGAGCGCATCGCCCCCGAGCAGGTCGGTCTGCCGCACGGCCGCCGCCGGCGCACCCCCGGTCTGCGCCGGGAGGAGGTCGCCCAGCTCTCCGCGGTCGGCGTCACCTGGTACACCTGGCTGGAGCAGGCCAGGGACATCCAGGTCTCCCCGCAGGTGCTCGACGCCATCGCCCGGGCCCTGCTCCTCGACGCGAGCGAACGCACCCACCTCTTCGCCCTCGCGGGCGCGGCCGATCCGGCGCCCGGCACACCGTGCCCGACCGTGACTCCGTCCCTGCGGAAGATGCTTGAGCAACTGGAGCCGCTCCCGGCCTGCGTCCAGAACAGCCGGTACGACATCCTCGCCTACAACCGCACGTACGGACGGCTGCTGTGCGACCTCGACGCGCTGCCGCCCGAGGACCGCAACTGCATGATCCTGGCCTTCACCAACGACGACTGGCGGGCCTCGGTCGCCGAACTCAGCGATGCCAAGGGGATGATGGCCGCCAAGTTCCGCGCGTCGATGGCCGGGCATCTCGCCGAGCCCGCCTGGAAGTCGCTGCTGGCGCGCCTGGAGAAGTCCGCGGAGTTCCGCGAGGTGTGGGCGCGGCACGAGGTGGTCGGCCCCGGCGGCAGGAACAAACTCATCCGCAACGCCCATGTCGGGCTGCTGCACCTGGAGCACCAGGACCTGTGGCTGGGGCCGAGCGCCGGTCCCCGGCTGATCACCTACGTACCCCTGGACGCCGAGAGCCGCGAGCGGCTGGAGAAGCTTCAGGCGCTGGCGCTCGCCGAGGTCTGAGCCCCCCTCTGCTCGTCCAGACGTTCCGCCGTGCGCCGCGCGGTTCCCTGCGCCCAGGCGCCGCTCGTCAGCCCGCCGACCGCGAGGACGCACAGCCCGCACCCGGTGATGACCCACCAGGCGGGGCGGCTCGCCGCGACAAAGCCCTGCGCGTACGAGGTGGAGGCGACCCCGGCCGCGAGGACCGCCCCGATGACCGCGACGCCGAGGGTCTGGCCGATCTGGCGGCTCGTGGAGGCCACGGCCGCGGCGACGCCGGCCTGGGCGCGCGGCATGCCGGAGACGGCGGTGTTGGTGATCGGCGCGTTCACGAAGCCGAAGCCGAGGCCGAACAGGACGTACCCGGTGAACAGCAGGGGATCCGACGTCTCGGCCCTGAAGGCGGCGAAGAGCACCCCGCTCGCGGCCATCGCCGTGCCCGCGATCAGCAGCGGGAGGCGCGGCCCCCGGCTGCCGACGAGCCGTCCCGACAGGGGAGCGCAGACGAAGGTCAGCGCCGCCATCGGCAGCATGTACAGACCGGCGTGCAGGGCGGACAGGCCGCGGATGTCCTGCAGATAGAGGGTGTTGACGAAGAGGAAACCGCCGAGCGAGGCGAAGGCGCACACCGCTATCACGGTGGCCCCACTGAACGGCGCGCTGCGGAAGAAGCGCAGATCGATCAGGGGCTCACGTCGTCTTGGCTCCCACAGCAGCAGTCCTGTGAGCGCGAGGGCGGCGACCGCGGCGAAGACGAGGTCCGTCTCGATGATCGCGTACGTGAGCGAGCCGAGCAGCGCGATGACCAGGAGTTGCCCAACGGGGTCGGGGCGGCGCGGTTTCGGGGCGCGGGACTCCGGAACGTAACGCCAGGTCAGCAGCAGCGCGGCGAGGCCGACGGGCAGATTGACCCAGAAGACCGAGCGCCAGCCGACGGTGTCCACGAGCACTCCGCCGACCAGCGGTCCCGCGGCCATCGAGATGCCGACGACGCCGCCCCACACCCCGATGGCGCGGGCGCGCTCGCGCGGGTCGGTGAAGGTGTTGGTGATGATCGACATCGCGACCGGATTGAGCATGGAGCCGCCGACGGCCTGGACCATACGGAAGGCCACCAGCGCGGGAAGGTTCGGGGCGAGGGAGCAGAGCAGCGAGCCGAGTGTGAACAGGACCAGCCCGGCCTTGAAGACTCGGCGGCGGCCGATCCGGTCGGCGGTCGAGCCGGAGAGGATCAGCAGTGAGGCGAGGACCAGGGTGTACGCGTCGATCGTCCACTGCATTCCGGCGACGGAGGCGCCCAGCTCCTGACGGATGGAGGGCAGCGCAATATTGAGGATGGTGTTGTCGATGCTGACGATCAGCAGGCTCATACAGCAGATCGCCAGCACGAGCAGGCGCCGTCGGTGTGTGAGCTCGGACATATGCGGATAGTACGGCTAACTAACGAGTCCCGTCGTACGCGACAATGGACGAATGACCACGCTTGCCCCCTCCCCCTCGATGCTCACAATCGGCCCGCACGCCGTACAGCCCCCGGTGGTGCTCGCGCCGATGGCGGGCATCACCAACGCGCCCTTCCGCACGCTGTGCCGCGAGTTTTCCGGTGGCAAGGGGCTGTTCGTCAGCGAGATGATCACGACGCGGGCGCTGGTCGAGCGCAATGAGAAGACGATGCAGCTCATCCACTTCGACGAGACCGAGACGCCGCGGTCGATCCAGCTGTACGGAGTGGATCCGGTGACCGTAGGCAAGGCGGTCCGCATGATCGTGGACGAGGATCTGGCCGACCACATCGACCTGAACTTCGGCTGCCCGGTCCCGAAGGTGACCCGCAAGGGCGGCGGCTCGGCGCTTCCGTACAAGCGGCCGCTGCTGCGGGCGATCCTGAACGAGGCCGTGTCCAACGCCGGTGCGCTTCCCGTGACCATGAAGATGCGCAAGGGGATCGACGACGATCACCTCACCTTCCTGGACGCGGGCCGGATCGCCGTCGACGAAGGCGTGACGGCCATCGCGCTGCACGGGCGCACGGCGGCGCAGCACTACGGCGGTACGGCGGACTGGGACGCGATCGCCCGGCTGAAGGAGCACGTCCCGGAGATCCCCGTCCTCGGCAACGGCGACATCTGGTCGGCGGACGACGCGCTGCGGATGGTGCGCGAGACCGGCTGCGACGGGGTGGTCGTGGGACGCGGGTGCCTGGGGCGGCCGTGGCTGTTCGGGGACCTGGTGGCGGCGTTCGAGGGTACGGGAACGTACGCGACGCCGACGCTGAAGGAGGTCGCGGTCGTCATGCGGCGGCATGCGGAGCTGCTGGGGGAGTGGATCGGCGACGAGGCGCGCGGGGTGATCGACTTCCGTAAGCACGTGGCCTGGTATCTGAAGGGCTTCGCGGTGGGCTCCGAGATGCGCAAGAAGCTGGCGATCACGTCGTCGCTGGGCGAGCTGGACGAGCTGCTGGGTGAGCTGGACCTGGACCAGGCGTGGCCGGTGGGGGCGGACGGGCCTCGCGGCCGTACGTCGGGGAACAACCGGGTTGTCCTGCCGGACGGGTGGCTGAAGGACCCGTACGACTGCGCCGGGATCAGCGCGGAGGCCGAGTTGGACACGTCCGGCGGTTGAGGGGCGCCGCTGCGCGGGGCTGCTTCCCCACCCCGCCCTTTCCCGTAACCAAGGGGCTTCGCCCCCTGGACCCCTGAACGCGCTTCGCGCGTGTCCTCAAACGCCGGACGGGCTGAAATCAAGCCTCGGCCGGGCTGGAGAGGTCGCCCGCGTGGCGTGAAAGCGGCGCCGTGTCCGAGGAGTTGCTCACGCTGAACGTCACGCTGCCCGCCACATAGCGGTCGTCCGTCCACTCGATCGGCCGCCCCGTCGCCGTGCACGTCAGATGGCGCTGGCGCAGCAGCGGGCTGCCCCGGCGGACCCGGAGCATCCGGGCGTCCACGCTGCCTGCCGCCACCGCGTCGATCAGGTGCTCGCCGTAGTGGGCGACTATGCCGTGCTGTTCGGCGATGCTGTTCATGATCGAGACGCAGTCCTCGGGCAGTTCCTCCACCGCCGGCGCCACCCACTCCGCGAAGGCCGTGCGCTCCAGCATCGCCGGTTCGCCGTCGAGCAGCCGCAGTCGCAGCACGTACAGGATCGGGGACCCGGCGGGTACGGAGAGGCGGGATGCCTCCGTCGGGGTGGCCGGGCGCCGGGTGCGGGTCAGGATGCGGCCGGCCGCTTCGTAGCCCATGCCCTGTGCCCACTGCGCGAAGCTGTTCAACTCCGCGAAGCTGTGGCGGCGTTCGTGGCGCAGCACGATTCTGCGCGCACCCTGCCGGGAGCCGATCAGGCCCTCGGACGCCAGCACGGCGACCGCCTGCCGCACCGTTCCGCGGGAGGCGGACCAGCGGTCGGCGAGGTCGCTCTCGGAGGGGAGCTGCGCCCCGACCGGGTACTCGCCGCCGAGAATCGACCGCCGCAGCGCCTCAGCGATTTCCAGATAACGCGCCGTGCCCACGCGAACGCCCTCCGTGCCCCGAACTGTGCGCAGTCGATTGCGCTGTGTTCCCCTCACCCGCCCACCCTAACCGCGCCGGAGTGCGACTGTCGTCCTTCCCGTTATCCCGGCCCTGACCGGTCAGGGGGCGGAGTTGGTCTTCCGTAAGACGATCCACCACGGCCATGCCCCGTTCATGATCCGGACAGCTGCTCCGGGCGAACTGAATCCAGCTTGTTCAGACAAGTGCCATTCACCTCGTCTCTGGGAGAGACCGTGTTCAGACGCTTTGGCCTCAGCGCTGCCGCACTGCTCGGCGCCGCCGCGCTCACCACCCTCACCGCCTGTGGCGCCGCACCCGACGGCGCCGCCGCGGGCGGCAAGGTGGGGGCCAACGCCAGTGCCTCGGCCGCCGACTTCGGCGGAATGAAGGCGCTCGTCGCAGCCGCCGAGAAGGAGGGCAGGCTCAATGTCATCGCCATTCCCGCGGACTGGGCGAACTACGGCGAACTGATCAAGGCCTTCGAGGCCAAGTACAAGATCAAGGTCAACAGCGAGAACCCGGACGCCTCCAGCGCCGACGAGATCGCCGCGGTCAAGGCCCGCAAGGGCCAGAAGCGCGCCCCCGACGTCCTCGACCTGGGCATCGCCTTCGCCCGCAGCGGCGCGGCCGAGGGCCTGTTCGCCCCGTACAAGGTCGAGGCCTTCGACAAGATCCCCGGCGACCAGAAGGACCCGGAAGCCCGCTGGTACAACGACTACGGCGGCTACGTCTCCATCGGCTGCGACGCCAAGCGGATCAAGAACTGCCCGTCGACCTTCGCCGATCTGCTCAAGCCCGAGTACAAGGGCAAGGTCGCGCTGAACGGCAACCCGACCAAGTCCGGCTCCGCCTTCGGCGGCGTGTACGCGGCCGCGCTCGCCAACAAGGGCTCGTTCGCCGACATCCAGCCCGGCATCGACTTCTTCGCGAAGCTGCGCAAGAGCGGCAACTTCATCCCCGTCGAGTCCACCCCGGCCACGGTCGAGAAGGGCGAGACCCCGATCAGTATCGACTGGGACTACCTGAACGCCGGTTACGCCGACCAGTTCCGCGGCAAGGGCGTCGACTGGAAGGTCTCCATCCCGAGCGACGGCGTCTACGCGCAGTACTACTCGCAGGCCATCAACAAGCAGGCCCCCAACCCCGCCGCCGCGCGCCTGTGGATGGAGTTCCTCTACAGCACCGAGGGCCAGAACCTCTGGCTGAAGGGCTACGCCCGTCCCGTACTGCTGCCCGGCATGACCGCCGACGGCACCGCGGACAAGGGCTTCGTCGCCAAGCTCCCCAAGGTCGAGGGCACCCCGAAGTTCCCCGCCTCCGCCGAGCTCGACAAGGCCAAGGCCACCCTCGCCGAGAACTGGGACAAGGCCCTCTCCTGATGCCCGTACCCTCCTCGTCCCCCAGCGGGCCCGCCGGCGGAATCCGCCGCCGGCGGCGCGGGCCGCGCACCTGGCTCGCGACGCTCCCGCTGCTCCTCTTCACGGGCGTGTGCTTCGGTCTGCCCGTCGCCGCCCTGCTGCAGGGTGCGGTCACGCGCACCGACCAGGCCACCGGTGCCACTTCAGTGACCGGTGAGCATCTCCAGCGCTCACTGCAGGGCCCCTATCTCGGCTCGCTCATCGGCAGCGTCCAGCTCTCCGCGCTCACCGCGGTCATCGGATCGGTCGCGGGCGTGTTCATCGCGCAGGCCATCGTCACCTCCCGCAGGCAGTGGCTGCGCAGCGCCGCCCTCACCGCCTCCGGGGTACTGGCCAACTTCGGCGGTGTGCCCCTCGCGTTCGCGTTCATCGCGACCGCGGGCATCTCCGGTGTGGTCACCCAGCTCGCGGACCTGGAGAGCCTCGGCTGGAACCTCTACTCCTTCACCGGGCTCTCCGTCGTCTATCTCTACTTCCTGACCCCGCTGATGGTGCTCGTGATCACCCCGGCGCTGGACGGACTGCGTCCCCAGTGGCGCGAGGCCGCGCAGAACACCGGGGCCACCGGACGGCAGTTCTGGCGGCTGGTGGGACTG
This sequence comes from Streptomyces sp. NBC_01481, assembly GCF_026339995.1. Classification (GTDB taxonomy): domain Bacteria; phylum Actinomycetota; class Actinomycetes; order Streptomycetales; family Streptomycetaceae; genus Streptomyces. Next base: position 896,815 of record NZ_JAPEPT010000001.1, read on the forward strand.
CCCGTTCTCGCGCCCTCATTGCTGGGCGGATTCGTCCTGCTCTTCGGCAGCGCTTTCGCCGCGCACGCCACCGCCGCGGCTCTGGTCGGCGGCTCCGTACCGCTGGTCACCCTCAAGATCGCGGACGCGCTGTCCGGCAATGTGCTGGTCGGCCAGGAGAACGTGGCACTCGCCCTCAGCCTCGACATGATCGTGATCGCCGGTCTCGTCATGGCGGTCTACCTTCCCCTCCAGCGACGGAGCGCCCGATGGCTGCGATGACGCCCACCGCCGAGACCCTGCCCGCACTCGCGGTACGGAAGCGGAGCCGCAGGCCGCGCGTCTGGCGCGGACTCGTACTCGGCCTCGCCGGGCTCTACTTCCTGGTGCCGCTGGTCGCGTCCTTCGTCTTCACCGTGCACACCCCCGGCCAGGGCTTCTCACTCCAGGCGTACACCGGGATCCTCTCCGCCGATGGCTTCACCGACAGTCTGCTGCTCTCGCTCGGACTCGCCGCCGCCACCATCGCGCTCGTCCTGGTGCTGGCGGTGCCCGCGCTGGTCGCCGTACGGCTGGGAGCGCCCCGGCTGCGGCCCGTCGTCGAAGTGGTGTGCATGCTGCCGCTGGTGGTGCCGCCGATCGCGCTGGTCACCGGAATCAGCACGGTCCTGCGCTGGGGCCCGGACCATCTGTCCCGCACCCCGCTCTACCAGACGTTCATCGCGGTCCAGGACGAGAACTTCCCGCTCGTCCTCGTCCTCGCGTACACGGTGCTGGCGCTGCCGTTCGTCTTCCGCTCCCTCGACGCGGGGCTGCGCGCGATCGACGTGCCGACGCTGGTCGAGGCGGCCCGCAACTGCGGGGCGAGCTGGCTCCACGTCATCCTGCGGGTCATCCTGCCCAATCTGCGCACCTCGCTCGCCGGAGCCGCCTTCCTCACGCTGGCCCTGGTTCTCGGCGAGTTCACGGTGGCCGCGCTGCTGGGCTTCCAGCCCTTCGCGGTGTGGATCGTCACCGTTTCCGGCGCACAGGCACGGATGTCGGTGGCCGTCTCCATCCTCAGTCTTCTGATCACCTGGGCGCTGCTGCTGCTCCTCTCCCGCGCGGGGAACGGCACCCGGACCGCGAACGCCGCAGCCGCCGCCCCCTCCACCAGCAAGGACTAGCCATGCCGGAAACAGCAACAGCCGTCGCGGAACGGGCCGAAGGGTCCGCCACCGCCGGCGCCCGGGTCGAATTCCGCGGACTGCGCCGGGCCTTCGGCTCCACCGTCGCCCTCGACGGGCTCGACCTGACCGTCGAGCCGGGCGAACTGATCGCCCTGCTCGGCCCCTCGGGCTGCGGAAAGACCACCGCCTGCGTCGTCGTGGCTTCGAACAACTCGACGCGAAGAGGTCCTGTCGACTACAATGGGTCCCGGCCAACCGCCGGGACGCGGGCATGGTCTTCCAGTCGTACAGCCTCTTCCCCAACCTGAGCGCCCGCGACAACGTCGCCTTCGGCCTGCGCGTACGCAAGGTGCCCGCGGCCAGGCGCAACGCCCGCGCCGCCGAACTCCTCGCCCTCGTCGGCCTGCCCGAGCACGGCGACCGCTACCCCCACCAGATGTCCGGCGGCCAGCAGCAGCGCGTCGCCCTGGCCCGCGCCCTGGCGCTGCAGCCGCGCGTGCTGCTGCTGGACGAGCCGCTGTCCGCGCTGGACGCCAAGGTGCGCCTGAGCCTGCGCGAGGAGATCCGGCGCCTGCAGCTTTCCCTGGGCATCACCACGATCTTCGTGACGCACGACCAGGAGGAGGCCCTGTCCATGGCGGACAGGGTCGCCGTCCTGAACGCCGGGAAGCTCGAGCAGTGCGCGGCCCCCGCCGAGTTGTACGAGCGGCCCGCGACCGCGTTCGTCGCCGAGTTCGTCGGGACCATGAACCGGCTGCCCGGCCGGATGACGGACGACGGACTCGTCGAGGCGGCGGGCAGCAGGCTGCCCGTGGACGGGGACGCACCGCGGACGACCGAGGTCGAGGTGCTCGTACGACCCGAGAACATCACCGTCGCGGCCGACCCGCAGGGCGAGGCCACCGTCGTCTCGGCGTCCTTCCTCGGCTCGGTCACCAGGGTGCTGCTCGATCTGCCGGACGGCAGCTCGGTCAAGGCCGATCTGCCCTCGCGGGACGCGGGCGCGCTGACTCCCGGCGTACGCGCGGCAGTCGGTCTGGCGCAGCGGCCCGTCCTCGTCGTCCCGGCGGCGAGGTGAACCTGCCTGCCGCCGTCCTCTTCGACATGGACGGCACGCTCGTCGACACCGAGGTGCTGTGGTGGGAGGCGACCGAGGAGGTCGCCGCCTCGCTCGGCCACCGGCTGACGGACGCGGACGCTCCGGAGGTCGTCGGCCGGGCCGTGGAGGACACGGCCGCTCATCTGATACGGGTCGCGGGAGCGGATGACCCGGACCGGATGGCCCTGAGTGCCACCGAGGTGGCGGCGGCGCTGACCGCCGGTTTCCACGGGCGGGTGGAGGGCGGGGCCCCGCTGCGGCCCGGCGTACGGCGGTTGCTCGCCGAACTGGAGCAGCGTCGGGTGCCCTTCGCTCTGGTGAGCGCGTCGCCCCGGATCGTCGTCGACTCGGTGGTTGCGGGCGCGCTGGCCGATGTGCCCTTCTCCTTCACGATCTCGGCCGACGACACCGTACGGACCAAGCCGCATCCCGATCCGTACCGGGCGGCCGCCGAGCGCTTCGGTGCTGCTCCAGGGGCCTGTGTGGCGGTGGAGGACTCTCCGGACGGAAGTGCGTCCGCGCAGGCCGCGGGATGCCCGGTGCTGGTGGTGCCGTCGTTGCTGCCGGTACCCGCGTCCCGGGGCCGGGTCTTCGCCGAGAGCCTGGAGGACGTGGATCTTGCCCTGCTCAGCCGGTGTGTTTCGTCCTGAGAGCCGGTGTGTTGCGGCCCGGGACAGGGGTCCGGATGATGGGACGGAAGGCTCTTCGGCCGCGTGATTCTCGCCACCCCTGATAAGGGGTACGCTCAGATGAGCGATTCGGAATGGATCCACCTCCCGAAGGGTGGCACGGAGTGCCACCCTTCGGGCGTTCAAGTCTTGAACTCAATAGCGACATTGGCTGCTCATTAGAGCGGCGAAGGTCTGCTTTGAGTCAAGCCCTCTTCGGAGGGTGAAAGGTTTTCTACTCGCCAGTTACTTTCGATCTGGTGGCGGACGTGTGGTTACAGCCGCATGACGGGCAAGTGGACGTACCCAGACGCCTTCGATCTGGGTATGTTCCTCGCCGTCAGGGCAGCCACCGAGTCCTCGAGGAGTCGAGACCCGTGTCGGAAAACAAAGATCAGAAGTTCGTCTACGACTTCACCGAGGGGAACAGGGACCTCAAGGACCTGCTTGGCGGCAAGGGCGCGAACCTCGCCGAGATGACCAACCTCGGGTTGCCCGTCCCTCCGGGCTTCACGATCACCACCGAGGCGTGCAAGGTCTACCTCGAGAGCGGCCAGGAGCCCTCGGCGCTGCGCGACGAGGTGAGCGCCCATCTCGACGCCCTCGAGCAGTCGATGGGCAAGAAGCTCGGCCAGGCCGACAACCCTCTTCTCGTATCCGTACGCTCGGGCGCGAAGTTCTCCATGCCGGGCATGATGGACACCGTCCTCAACATCGGCCTCTCCGACGCGTCGGTGGTCGGGCTCGCCAAGCAGTCCGGTGACGAGCGCTTCGCCTGGGACTCCTACCGCCGCCTGATCCAGATGTTCGGCAAGACCGTCCTCGGCGTCGACGGCGAGCTCTTCGAGGACGCGCTCGACGAGGCCAAGACCGCCAAGAAGGTCACCGTCGACACCGACCTCGACGCCGCCGACCTCAAGAAGCTGGTCAAGCAGTTCAAGAAGACCGTCGCCCGCGAGGCCGGCCGGGACTTCCCGCAGGACCCGCGCGAGCAGATGGACCTCGCGATCCGCTCGGTCTTCGAGTCCTGGAACACCGACCGCGCCAAGCTCTACCGCCGCCAGGAGCGCATCCCCGGCGACCTCGGCACGGCCGTCAACATCTGCTCCATGGTCTTCGGCAACCTCGGCCCCGACTCGGGCACCGGCGTCGCCTTCACCCGTGACCCCGCCAGCGGCCACCAGGGCGTCTACGGCGACTACCTGCAGAACGCGCAGGGCGAGGACGTCGTCGCGGGTATCCGCAACACCGTGCCGCTCGCCGAGCTGGAGACGATCGACAAGAAGTCGTACGACCAGCTGATGCAGATCATGGAGACCCTCGAAACGCACTACAAGGACCTGTGCGACATCGAGTTCACCATCGAGCGCGGCCAGCTGTGGATGCTGCAGACCCGGGTCGGCAAGCGGACCGCCGGCGCGGCCTTCCGTATCGCCACCCAGCTGGTGGACCAGGGCCTGATCGACGAGGCCGAGGCGCTGCAGCGCGTCAACGGCGCCCAGCTCGCCCAGCTGATGTTCCCGCGCTTCGACGAGGACGCGAAGGCGGACCTGCTCGGCCGCGGTATCGCCGCCTCCCCGGGCGCGGCCGTCGGCAAGGCCGTCTTCGACTCGTACACCGCGGTCAAGTGGTCGCGCTCCGGCGAGAAGGTCATCCTGATCCGCCGCGAGACCAACCCCGACGACCTCGACGGAATGATCGCCGCCGAGGGCATTCTGACCAGCCGTGGTGGCAAGACCTCGCACGCCGCCGTCGTCGCACGCGGCATGGGCAAGACCTGTGTCTGCGGCGCCGAGGACCTTGAGGTCGACACCAAGCGCCGCAGGATGACGGTGAACGGCACCCTCGTCGAGGAGGGCGACGTCGTCTCCATCGACGGCTCCACAGGCAAGGTCTACCTCGGTGAGGTGCCGGTCGTGCCCTCCCCGGTCGTCGAGTACTTCGAGGGCCGGATGCACGCGGGCGCCGACGACGCCGACGAGCTGGTCGCCGCCGTGCACCGGATCATGGCCTACGCGGACCGGGTGCGCCGTCTTCGCGTACGGGCCAACGCCGACAACGCCGAGGACGCGCTGCGAGCACGGCGCTTCGGCGCGCAGGGCATCGGCCTGTGCCGCACCGAGCACATGTTCCTCGGCGAGCGCCGCGAGATGGTCGAGCGCCTGATCCTCGCCGACACCGACGACGAGCGCGAGCAGGCGCTGGGTGCCCTGCTGCCGCTGCAGAAGAAGGACTTCGTCGAGCTCTTCGAGGCGATGGACGGACTGCCCGTCACCGTGCGGCTGCTGGACCCGCCGCTGCACGAGTTCCTGCCGGACATCACCGAGCTGTCGGTACGCGTCGCCCTCGCCGAGTCCCGCAAGGACGCCAACGAGAACGACCTGCGGCTGCTGCAGGCCGTGCACAAGCTGCACGAGCAGAACCCGATGCTGGGTCTGCGCGGTGTACGCCTCGGTCTGGTCATCCCCGGTCTGTTCGCCATGCAGGTGCGGGCGATCGCCGAGGCCGCGGCCGAGCGCAAGAACGCCAAGGGCGACCCGCGCGCGGAGATCATGATCCCGCTCGTGGGCACCGTCCAGGAGCTGGAGATCGTCCGCGAGGAAGCCGACCTGGTCATCGCCGAGGTGCAGGCTGCCACCGGCACGAATCTCAAGCTGACCATCGGCACGATGATCGAGCTGCCGCGCGCCGCGCTGACCGCCGGTCAGATCGCCGAGGCCGCACAGTTCTTCTCCTTCGGCACCAACGACCTCACCCAGACGGTGTGGGGCTTCTCCCGTGACGACGTCGAGGCGAGCTTCTTCACCGCGTACCTGGAGAAGGGCATCTTCGGCGTCTCCCCGTTCGAGACGATCGACAGGGACGGTGTCGGCTCGCTCGTACGCAGCGCCGTCGAGGCCGGTCGCGCCACCCGCCCCGACCTGAAGCTGGGCGTGTGCGGTGAGCACGGCGGCGATCCGGAGTCGGTGCACTTCTTCCACGAGGTGGGCCTGGACTACGTGTCCTGCTCGCCCTTCCGGATCCCGGTGGCGCGCCTGGAGGCCGGCCGCGCGGCGGCCGAGTCGAAGGGCAGCGACTCCCGATAGGACGCCGGAGCCGTCACCGGTCTGCCGGGGGCCTCGGTCCCCGGGAGATCGGTAACCCTCACCCTCACCGACCCGGTGGCGGCTCCGGAACACAGAAGCGGAAGAGGCGGGCGCCTGTGCGGGGCGTCCGCCTCTTCCGCTTATTTCACGCTTGCCGGAAAGTCCATGTTGAATTCCGGACCGTTACCACGAATCGAATTTTTGCCATTTACTGCGCAAACAACGGGCGGAGCGCGGCCTGTGGATCCCCATCCACAAGCCGCGCCCCATTACCCGTGCCGGACAGGGAGCCGCAACCCTCTGTCGCCCGCCGCCGGACGCGCAAAGCCCCCCACGGTCTTCGCTGCGTCCATCGGAGACAGAAGATTTCCTGCCCGACGTCGTACAGCCTTTCGGTTGGCACCCACCCCTCGCGAGGCGTTTCAACTGTGGCTGAAACACCGTGGTAACGTCCTGTGATTGCATGCATACTCAGTGGTGGGGGCGATTGCGGATGCAACAGGTGGGGGTTCAGTGCTGCGTATCCATTTCACTGGGGATGACCTAGCCAGAGTTCGGATGGCGGCCAGACCGGATGTTCTGTGGGAAACGATTCTCAGCTTTCATCGATTGAGGGAGCGCCGGCGCGCGCTGATGTTCGGCGAATGGCGTGCGGAAACCCGGGTCCGGCTCAGTGGTGAAACACGCCTGCTGGCCGCGCTGGTTCCGCCGCGGGGCTATTTCCCCGACTTTCTGACACCCCCCGAGGGCGCCTGCGGGCTGGAGGCGGGCCTGGAAGCCCTGCGGGCCACCCCGCCCGCCCGGCTGCACTCCGAACTCGCCCTGGCGGCCGCGGGACGGGCCACCACGCCAGTGCTGCCGGGCCGGCTCTCCGCACTCGCCGAGGGCAGACCCGAGGCGCTGGCCGGTCTCGTCGGCGCGCTGCGCACCTACCACCGGGCCGCCATCGAACCGTACTGGCCGCACATCCAGGCGACGGTCGAGGCGGACCGCGCGGTGCGCGGCCGCGCGCTGCTGGACGGAGGCGCCGGAGAACTGCTCGCCTCACTGCCACCGGTGCTGCGCTGGCGGGCGCCGGTCCTGGAGGCCGACTATCCCGCGGAGCGCGAACTGCATCTGGACGGGAGGGGGTTGCTGCTCCAGCCGTCGTTCTTCTGCCGCGGCACCCCGGTGGTCTACCGGGACACCGGGCTCCCGCCGGTGCTCGTCTACCCCGCCGCACACAGCTGCGCTCCGGCCTTCGGCGAGTCGGGCGACCCCTCGCTCGGCAAGCTCGTCGGCCACACCCGCTCGGTCGTCCTGCAGGCGATCCGCTACGGCTGTACGACCAGTGAACTCGCCCGCAGGGCAGGGGTGTCGCTCGCCTCCGCCAGCCAGCACGCGGCGGTCCTGCGCCAGGCCGGCCTGGTGGTGACCCTGCGCCACGGCAATGCCGTCCTGCACACGGTCACCCCGCTGGGCGCCGCCCTGCTGAGGGGCGGCGCCACAGCGGAGGCCGCGGGCTAGCGGAGAGACACTAGGCCCGGAAGGGGCCCGTCACCTCGTACGTGATGCCGCCCGACGAGGAGCCGCTCGTACCGCGCTGGCTGGAGAAGTACAGCCGCGTGCCGTCGGGGGAGAAGGCCGGTCCGGTGATCTCCGACGAGGACTGGCCGTTGACCCGCAGGAACACCGCCACCACGTCGTCGGGCGTGATGATGCAGATCTCCAAGTTGCCGCCGTCCTCGGCAACGAAGAGATCGCCGGAGGACGAGCCGGTGACGTTGTCCACGCCGGTCAGCGGGGCGCCGCCGCCGACCACCAGCGAGTCGTCGTAGGCCAGCTCGTAGGTGCTGCTCGCGAGGTTGAGCTGCCAGACCCGGTTGTCGCCCTTGGTGGTGAACCAGACGGTGTCATTGGCGTAGTGGCAGCCCTCGCCGCCGTTGAAGTGCTTGGCGCCGGAGACCTGGGTGCGGGTCGTGGTCGGCGAGCCGTCCGGGTCGGGCACGTTCTGCCAGCTGAAGGAGCCGGAGGTGCCGGAGCCCGCGACGAGCACCTGGAGGGTGCCGGAGGCGAGGTTGCCCCAGGTGGTGGGGATGAACCGGTACAGGCAGCCGTTGGACTCGTCCTCGGTCAGATAGATCACCTCGCGCACCGGGTCGGCGGCGGCGGCCTCGTGCTTGAACCTGCCCATCGCGGACCGGCGCACTGCGGCGTTCACGCCGTACGGGTCGGTCTCGTAGACGTATCCGAGGCTGACCTCCTCGCACGAGAGCCACGTGTTCCACGGCGTCTTGCCGCCGGCGCAGTTCTGGCGGGTGTTGGAGAGGATTCTGTACGCACCGGTGATCGCGCCGGCCGAGGAGAACCTGACCGCGCTCGCGCCGCCGGAGGGGTTGATTTCCGAGTTGGAGACATAGATCCAGCCCGAACCGTCGGCGAAACAGGCGCCGCCGTCGGGGGCGTTGTGCCAGGTGTACGAGGTCGAGCCGACCTGCTGGCCGGACCGGGCGATGACCCTGCTGCTGAATCCGCTGGGCAGCTGGATGCCGTTGGCGTCCGCCGCGCGGATGGCTCCGTAGGGGCCGGGGCCCGGCTGGGCGGGAGCCGCGTAGGCGGCACCCCGCATCAGCGTGCCGCCGAAGGCGGCGGCGGACGTGCCGATGACCGCTCCGCGCAGGAAATTGCGACGTTCCACTGTCACTCCAGGTGAGGGTGGTGACCGCCCCGGGACATCGGTCGACGACCCGGGGTAGCGCGCTACCGGAACCTAGGAGTCCTGAATTGACAGCACGTCAACACGTGGTGACGTAGAGCGGTCCACTCACCTCGGGGGTGTCTTTCGGATCTTGCCGGGCTCGCCTGCCCTGGTACGCGCTCTCGCCGCGTTGTCGTCAGTCGCCGACGCTCCGCGTCGGCTCTCCCCCTGCCTTCGGCGGGGGGACCCCCGTCCTCCGGCCTGCGATCGCACGCACCACAGTGACATCAGCCGCTCCGCGGCGGGCCGCTCACTGATCCGGCCTGATCCAAAAGACACCCCCGAGCCCTGGCCGTGATCGCCCGGCTGCGCCGCCGGGCGCGGACTCAGGACGTGAGGGACGCGAGGCCCTCGTACGTCACACCGGTGAGCTGCTCGGAGGCGACCCACAGCCGCTCACCCGTCGCGTCGTTCTTCGACCACTTGATCCGCCACGAAGGCGCGGGCGCACCGCGCCAGCCGAGCAGCCGCGGCCCGGTGAAGGAGTCGGGCCGTACACCCGGCGCGGTGGCCGCGTACAGCGTCGGCAGCGCGCCCGACTCGGCGGACTGCGCGAAGATCCGGTTGCCGACCGCCATGAACTGCTCCTTCGCCTTCTTGCCCTCCATCCGCGCCCCGGCGGTCTGCAGGTTGGTGTTCGAGTAGCCGGGGTGGGCGGCGGCAGCGACGATCTCGGAGCCCGCCGCCGCGAGTCGGCGGGCCAGCTCGTGCACGAAGAGCAGGTTCGCCGTCTTGGTGCGGGAGTAGGCGGTCCAGGGGCTGTAGCGGCGCTCGCTGTTGAGATCGCCCATGTCGAGGCCTGCCATGGCGTGCATGAAGCTGGACACGCTCACCACCCGCGCACCCTGCGCCTTCTGCAGCTTCGGCAGCAGCAGTCCGGTCAGCGCGAAGTGCCCGAGGTGGTTGACGCCGAACTGCCTCTCGAAGCCGTCGGCCGTCTTCCCGTACGGAAGGGCCATCACGCCCGCGTTGTTGATGAGCAGATCGAGGCTGTCGTACGGGTAGCGGGCCGCGAACTCCCGTACCGAGGAGAGGTCCGCCAGGTCCAGCGGGCTGAACTCCACCTTCGCGCCCGGCACCCGGCCCGCGATGTGGGCCTCGGCCTCCTTGCCGCGTGCCTCGCTGCGGCAGGCGAGAATCACCCGCGCGCCGCGGCGGGCCAGCTCCCGTGCCGTGATGAGTCCGATGCCGCTGTTGGCCCCGGTGACGACGGCGGTGCGCCCGTCCTGGTCCGGTATGTCGCTCGCGTTCCAGCCCGACATGGCTGAACTCCTCAATAGGGAAACTGGGTTGAGTTCAGCCTATGAACGAACGGGCCCGGGAGCCACAGTCGGCGCCCAGATCTGATCCGGCCGCCCCGCTCGCGTCAGCGGATGTCAGCCCAGGCAGCGGGCGCGGCTCACCCCACGCGCACCTCGTACGCAGTCACCGACACCGCATCGTCGTCCAGGCAGCGGCCCGTGCGCAGGTCGAAGCGCTGCTTGAGCAGCGGCGACGCGACGAAGGGGCCGCCGGCCGCCGAGCCGAGCAGGCCGCGGGAGAGGACCTGGGCGCCGGTGAAGGGGTCCCGGTTGTCGATGGCGTGGACAGCGCCCTCGCGGTCCACGAACACCGCCGCCTGGGTGCCGTCCGGCAGGAGGGCCGCGACACCGCGGCCCGGCGTCAGCAGCGACAAGGCGCAGAGAGCGAACCACTCGTGGCCCACACGGAGTTGGACCTGCGTTTGCGTCTTCTCGGGGGCGATCGTCATCGGGCGGCACTACCTTCCAGGGCTTCCAGCGGACGGATGGACAGCAGCGGCAGATCAGGCTTGACCTGGTCGCGCTCGGGCACGAACTTCACCGTCGGGTCCGGGACGTCGGGCGCGTTGACGAAGGAGACGAAACGGCGCAGCCTCTCCGGGTCGTTGATGGTCTCGGACCACTCGTCGCGGTAGTTCGCGACATGGTCCGCCATCAGTGACTCCAGCTCGGCGCAGATGCCCAGCGCGTCATGGACCACCACGTCCCGTACGTGATCGAGGCCGCCCTCGATCCGCTCCAGCCAGGTCGAGGTGCGCTCCAGCCGGTCGGCGGTACGGATGTAGAACATCAGGAACCGGTCGATCAGCCGGACCAGTTCGGCGTCGGAGAGATCCTGGGCGAGCAGATCGGCGTGGCGCGGGGTCGCGCCGCCATTGCCGCCCACGTACAGATTCCAGCCGTTGGCCGTGGCGATGACGCCGAAGTCCTTGCTCTGCGCCTCCGCGCACTCGCGCTGGCAGCCGGAGACCGCGGACTTGAGTTTGTGCGGGGAGCGCAGGCCCCGGTAGCGCAGCTCCAGGTCGATGGCCATTTTGACCGAGTCCTGTACGCCGTAGCGGCACCACGTCTGCCCCACACAGGACTTCACGGTGCGCAGCGCCTTGCCGTACGCATGCCCCGACTCGAAGCCCGCGTCCACCAGCCGGGCCCAGATCTGCGGCAGTTGGTCCACCCGGGCGCCGAACAGGTCGATCCGCTGGCCGCCCGTGATCTTCGTGTAGAGGCCGTAGTCGCGGGCCACCTCGCCGATCACGATCAGCTTCTCGGGGGTGATCTCACCGCCGGGGATGCGCGGCACGATCGAGTACGAGCCGTTCTTCTGCATATTGGCGAGGAAGTGGTCGTTGGTGTCCTGGAGCGCGGCCTGCTCGCCGTCCAGGACATAGCCGCCCGCGCCGATCGTCGGGGCCAGCGAGGCGATGATCGAGGCGACGGCCGGCTTGCAGATCTCGCAGCCGTTGCCGCCGCGGGCCGTCTCCCGGCCGTGCCGGTCCAGGATCTCCTGGTACGAGGTGAGACGCAGCGTGTGCACGATCTCGTACAGCTCCTGGCGGCTCTGCCCGAAGCAGCCGCACAGGCCCTTGTCGACCTCGACGCCCGAGGCCTCCAGCTCGGCGTTGACCAGCTGGCCGAGCACCTTGACGCAACTGCCGCAGCCCGTACCGGCCTTGGTGCACTTCTTCACCTCGGGCACGGTGGTGCAGGAGTGCTCGGTGACCGCGCCGCGGATGGTGCCCTTGGTGACGTTGTGGCAGGAGCAGATGACCGCGTCGTCGGGCAGCGAGGAGGGGCCGAGCGCCGCCGGGGCGCCGATCCCTGCGGGCATCACGAGCTGTTCGGGCGCGACGGGCGGGACGGAGCCGGTGAGCGGGCGCAGCATGCCGTACGCGTCGGCGTCGCCGACCAGTACGCCGCCGAGGAGTTCGCCCTCGCTGCCGATCACCAGCTTCTTGTAGACCCCGGAGCGGGAGTCGGAGTACACGACGTCCAGGCAGCCCTCCGCCGCGCCGTGCGCGTCGCCGAACGAAGCCACGTCCACGCCGAGGAGCTTGAGCTTGGTGGACATGTCGGCGCCGGTGAAGCTGCGGGCTTCCTCGGTGATCGTGGCCGCCGCCGTCTCGGCCATCTCGTAGCCGGGCGCGACCAGTCCGTACACCCGGCCGTCCGACGCCAGCGCGCACTCGCCGATCGCGAAGACGGCGGGGTCGGAGGTACGGCACTGCTCGTCGACCATGATGCCGCCGCGCTCGCCGATCGCGAGCCCCGCGGCACGGCCGAGCTGGTCCCGGGGCCGCACACCCGCCGAGAAGACGACGAGATCGGTGTCCAGGACCGAACCGTCCGACAGGGCCATGCCGTTCACGGCGCCCGCCTCGTCGACGGTGATCTCCTGGGTGCCGGTGCCCGTGTGGACGGTCAGCCCCATGCGCTCGATGGTGCGCAGCAGCGCGGCGCCGCCGCCGTCGTCGACCTGCGCCGGCATCAGCCGCGGCGCGAACTCCACGATGTGCGTCGTGAGCCCGAGGCCCTTGAGGGCGCCCGCCGCCTCCAGACCGAGCAGCCCGCCGCCGACGACCGCGCCCGTGCGGGCCGTCTTGGCGTACTCCTCGATCGCCAGCAGATCCTCGATCGTGCGGTAGACGAAACAGCCCTCGGCGTCCTTGTTCGGCACCGGTGGCACGAAGGGGTACGAGCCGGTGGCGAGAACGAGCGTGTCGTACGTGAAGCTGCGGCCGGCGCGCGAGGTGACCGTGCGCGCGTCCCTGTCGATCGTCTCGGCCGGGTCGTCCAGATGCAGCTCGATACCGTGCCGCTCCATGAAGTCGCCCTCGACGAGGGAGAGTTCGTCGGGCGTACGGCCGGAGAAGTACGAGGTCAGCTGAACCCGGTCGTAGGCGGCGCGAGGCTCCTCGCACAGCACGACGATCCGCGCCCGCCCGGCCACGCCGCGCTCGGCGAGTGCCTCCAGGAATCGCTGGCCGACCATGCCATGGCCGACGACCACGATCGTGGGAGTCGTGGGGGTGGTCATAGCGGGCATGTCAGAGGCCTCCATCATTGGTGAGCAGGTGGAGCAGGGGCACCGTCTCCGGCAGGGCCTCGTCGCCCTCCCAGGCCCGGGCGAGCGCGCCGACCGCGGCGAGATCCCCGAGCAGCACCCCGCCGACGAGCCGGTCCCCGCGGACGACGACCTTGCGATAGGCACCGCGGGTGGCGTCGGCGAGCTGGACGACGTCGTCCCCGGGGCGCGGGGTCGGATCGCCGAACGCGGCGAGGTCGAGTGCGCCGGGACCGCTGAGGGTCAGCCGGGTCAGGGCGCGGGTGCCCGTGTAGCGGGCGGGCTTCCCGGTGAGCAGGCAGGCCAGCACATCGGCCTGTTCGAGGGCCGGACCCGCGAGTCCGTACACCCGTCCCTCGTGCTCGGCACAGTCGCCGACGGCGTGGATGTACGGGTCGGAGGTGCGCAGCTCGTCGTCGACGAGGATGCCCTTGCCGACGTCGAGCCCGGCCTCCTGCGCGAGCTTGGTCCGCGGTCGCACCCCGCAGGCGAGGACGATCAGCTCCGCGTCCAGGACATATCCGTCGGCGAGCTCGACATCCGTGCCGCGCAGTCCGCGCACCCGGCACTCGGTGTGAACCTCCACGCCCATCGCTTCGAGATGCGCGCGGACCAACTGCGATGCGGAGACGTCCAGTTGGCGCTCCATGAGGTGCTCGCCCTGCTGGGCCAGCACCACCTTCGCGCCCCGCTCGGCCAGCGCCCGGGCCGCGGAGACACCGAGCAGCCCGCCGCCGACGACGACGGCCCGGATCCCGGGGCGTACGGCGGCGGACAGGGCCGCGCAGTCGTCGAGCGTACGGAACGGATGCACGCCGTCCGGGAGCCCCTGGGCGATCCCGCGCAGGGCGGGCAGCACGGGGTTCGAGCCGGTCGCGAGGACCAGGCGGTCGTACGGCACCGGAGTCCCGTCCTCGCAGAGCACCAGCCGGCGCTCCCGGTCGATGGCAGTTGCCCGCACGCCCCGGCGCACCGGTACGGCGGGCAGCGCGATCACCTCCGGGGCGTAGCGCCCCGCGAGCACTTCCGCGAGCAGCAGGCGGTTGTAGGGGGCGTGCGGCTCCTCACCGATCACGGTGACGGGCGCGCCGACGGCGACGAGCTGCCGCGCGAGCCGCGCGCCTGCCGTCCCGCTGCCGATCACCACGGTTCCAGATGCCATAGCCGCAGCGTGCGGGGTCGGTGTTACCTCGCAGGTGCGGGGCTGTTTCCCGGGGGGAACGCTGCGCTCAGCGCGGCGGGGTGGGGGGTGTGAGGGCGCGGCGCCTGCGGCGGGCCTGTTCCCCACCCCGCCCCTTCCCGAACCGGGGGCTCCGCCCCCGGACCCCCGCGCCTCAAACGCCGGCGGGGCTGAAATTTCCGCCGGTCGGCCTGAAAATTCAGGCCGACCGGCGGAAATTCAGCCCGTCCGGCGATTGAGGACATGCGGCCGAAGGTCGCATACGGGGTCTGGGGCGAAGCCCCAGTTCGGGAAGGGGCGGGTAGGGGACAAGGCCCGCCGCAGGCGCCCTCCGGTAAGGTTGCCGTCTCCACACGACGTGGACCTACCGAGGAGGTGAGACCCATTACCGCTGTCGCAGTCCGGGTGCTCTCCTCTCAAGGACCCGCGGTCCCTCCCGCATAGGTGACCGACCCTCCCGAGCGCGCCCTTCGGTTCCCCGAAAGGCTCTCATGCCGGTTTCACCGTCACTCCTGACTTCTCCCGCCATCGTCACCCGGCTTCGCGCCGCCGGCTGCGTCTTCGCCGAGGACGAGGCGGAACTGATCCGCTCCACCGCACGGACGCCGTCCGATCTCGCCGCCATGGTGGACCGGCGCGTTGCCGGACTGCCCCTTGAACATGTCCTCGGCTGGGCCGAGTTCTGCGGTATGCGGGTGGCCGTGGACCCGCACGTCTTCGTACCGCGCCGCCGTACCGAATTCCTCGTCCGCCAGGCCGTCGCGCTCGCCCGCCCCGGGGCCGTCGCCGTCGACCTGTGCTGCGGCTCCGGCGCGGTGGGTGTCGCGCTGGCCGCGGCGCTGGGGCAGGTCGAGCTGTACGCGGCCGACGTCGACCCCGCCGCGGTGCGGTGCGCCCGGCGCAATGTCGGGGCCGTCGGCGGCCGGGTGTACGAGGGCGACCTGTTCGAGGCGCTGCCCGCCGCGCTGCGGGGCCGTATCGATGTACTGGCCGCCAACGTGCCCTACGTACCGACCGAAGAGGTGGGACTGCTGCCCTCGGAGGCCCGCGAGCACGAGCCACTGGTCGCGCTCGACGGCGGCGCGGACGGGCTCGACGTCCTGCGGCGGGTCGCGGCCGATGCGCCGCGGTGGCTGGCGCCGGGCGGCTGTCTGCTGGTGGAGACGAGCGAGCGTCAGGCGCCGCTCGCCGTGGACGCCTTCAGCGGCAGCGGGCTGATCCCGGCGACGGCCGTTTCCGAGGAGTTGTACGCCACGGTGGTGATCGGAACGAGGCCCGCCGGGCCGTCGGCTTGATCTGCGTCCCCGGAACCTCAGACGTCGCTCAACTCTCCCGGGATCGATGGACGCCACACGCATCACGTCCGTAGGGTCGCGGGCATGCCCGACATATCGCTGACCACGCTCGTCTTCCTCTGCCTCGCCGCCGCTGCGGCCGGCTGGATCGACGCGGTGGTCGGCGGTGGCGGGCTGCTGCTTCTGCCCGCCATGCTGCTCGGCCTGCCGCATGTGCAGACCGCGCAGATCCTCGGCACCAACAAGGCCGTGGCCATCGTCGGCACGTCGGGCGCCGCGATCACCTATGTGCGCGAGGCTCCTGTACAGGTGAAGACCGCGGTACGGATCGGGCTCGCCGCGCTCGCGGGCTCGATGGGCGGCGCGTTCTTCGCGGCCGGGATCAGCAGCGAGGTACTGAGGCCCGTGATCATGGTGGTGCTGCTCGGCGTCGCCGCCTTTGTGATGCTGCGCCCCACCTTCGGCACCGCCACCGACGCCGAGCGGCGGACCGTCACCCGCACCCGTACGATCGCCGCGATCGTGCTCGTGGGCGGCGGGATCGGCTTCTACGACGGGCTCGTCGGGCCCGGCACCGGCACCTTCCTGGTGCTCGCGCTCACCGCCGTACTCCATCTCGACCTGGTGACCGCGTCCGCCACCGCCAAGATCGTCAATATCTGCACCAACGGCGGGGCCCTGGCGATGTTCGCCTACCAGGGCACGGTGATGTGGCAACTGGCCGCGGTGATGGCGGTGTTCAACCTGGCGGGCGGCATGTTCGGCGCAAGGATGGCGCTGCGCAAGGGCAGCGAGTTCGTCCGAGGGGTGCTGCTCGTCGTGGTCTTCTCGCTGGTCGCGAAGCTCGCCTTCGACCAGTGGACGGCCTAGACGGACGATTTCGGCTCGCGCACTCCGATGAGGTGCGCGAAGGCCACCACATTGCCCTTGTAGCCGGTCTTCTCGGTGAAGCCGCCCCCGCAGGTGATCACCCTCAGCTCGGCCCGGTCCTTGGGCCCGTACACCTTCGCGTCGGGGAACGAGTCCGCGTCGTACACCTCGATCGCGTCGATCGTGAAGACCGCCGTGCGGCCGTCCTCGCGGGTCACCTCGATCCGGTGGCCCTTCTTCAGCGCGCCCAGGCTGTAGAAGACCGACCTGCCGCGTGCGTTGTCGACGTGCCCGGCGACGATCGCGGTGCCCTTCGCGCCCGGGGTGGTGCCGTCCCGCCACCAGCCCACGAGGTTGCGGTCGGCGGCGGGCGGCACCTCCAGGCTGCCGTCCCCGGCGAGGCCCAGCGGCATGACGGGGGCGTCGACGCGTATCTCGGGTATGCGAAGGCGTACGGGCACGGACGGCGGCAGCGGGTCGGCGGCCGCGTCCGTGTGGAAGTCGGGACCGGCCGCGAAGGCCTCCGCGGCGGAGGGGACCGGAGGGGTCACATCGACGGAGCCGTTCTGGACCAGCCAGGCGCCGGCGCAGACGGCGACGGCTATGGCCCAGCCCTTGCCCTTGCCCGTGGCGCTCATCGGTCCTCCGGATACATCTCGCCCGCTCCCGGCAGGCTCGGGGCCTGCCGGGAGCGGGGACACGGCGGAACCGGAACGGTGGAAACCGCTCCGTCAGCTGCCCTGCGCGCCGCTCGCCCGGCGGCGCAGGAGCACGGTCCCGCCGACGGCGGCCGCGGCCAGAATGGCCGCGCCCGCCGCGATCTTGGTGGTGTCGGGGCCCACGCTGCCTCCGACGCCGGTGTGCACATGACCGCTCGGCCGGCCGTGGTGCTCTACGGTCACGTCGCCCGAGGCCTGCCGGCCGTTCTTGCAGCTCACCGAGATGGCGTAGGTCCCCGCGTGGGTGCGCCCGGGGATCGTGAACTGACCGACCGCGACGTCCTTGTGCGACCCGGGCGCCAGCCGGAACTCGCCGGCGCCCAGAGCGCGCGCGTCGCCGACACCATGGCCGCCGGGGCCGCAGGCGGTGGTGCTCACGGTGATGACGGCGCCCGGAGTGGCGATGGACGGGAAGACCTCCAGCGTGCCGAAGTCCCAGGCGTACGCCGGGTGGACGCCGAGTCCTGTCGCGGCGGCCGCCAGCGCGGTACTGGCCAGCAGGCGGGCGGTGGTGCGCATGGTGATCCTCCGAGAAGCGCGCTGGTGCGAGGTGCTCGTCTTCTCTCAGAGGTAAGGCTCAGCCCGTCGCACCCGCCTGCTGATGGGGAATCAGATCTGTCTGTCCGGCTCGGCGTGTCGCGCTGGACAGGATGCGTTGCCGCAGGTCATCGCGGGTGATGGGGAATCAGATGCCGGACGCGCTGAACGGGTGACGCCGCGCGCGGCGAGGCCCGGTGCCGGGGGTCTATTCGGCGGGCTCCGCAGACTCCGCGGCGAAGCCGCTCGTGTCGAGGTCGAAGTCGAACGGCGCGGGCACATGCAGCGGCTTCCCGAAGGACACCGTGGTGTGGGATCGGTAGCCCTGCGGCGACGGGTCCCAGAACGCGGCGATCTCCTCGGCCTGCATGTCGAGGATCAAATACGCCGGCACCTGCCTGCCGTACGCCTCCAGCTTGTCCTGCCAGTCGGCGTCCTTGGTGGAGACCGACGTGAGTTCGGCGACGAGGGACAGCGCTTCTCCGTCGGCGTGGCGCCCGTCGGCGTCGAACGCGGCTTCGTCGGCGACGAAGAGATCGGGTCCGAAGCCGCGCTCCGAGGCGGACAGACGAAACAGGAACGGTGCCGTCTCTGCGATGTGCCCTTCGGGCGCATGTGTTTCCAGCTGTCGTCGCAGAGACCTCATGGGGTGCAGGTAGCGAAGCTTGGACCACGGCGACACGACGATCTTCCCCCGGATGAGCTCGGCCTTGTAGCCGTCAGGTGTGTCCAGTTCCTCCACGGTCCGGAGCAGGCTCTCGAAGTCTCCGGCAGGCGGTGCGTCTATCGGTGTCGGCCGTTCCATCATGGTCGTCACGGTAGTCCTCCGAGTGCTCGTACGCAGGGCTGGTGGAGCTCCAACGGTAGTGACGCTCTGCTGCGACGACCCGGCTACGGCAGGGGCTCACCCGTTCGAGTTAACCCAACGTGACCCTTGGATCCGCTTGACCTCAACCAAACTTGACGTACGAGTCTCCTCGGCATGGACCTCACAACGCCCGAAAATGGCGCACCGCTCAAGCTTGCCGTCATCCTCTCCAGCAACCGCGAGGGCCGCTTCGGCCCCGTCATCGCCGACTGGTTTCTCTCCCGCACCGCCGGGCGCGACGACTTCGCCGTCGACCTGATCGATCTCGCCGACGCGGACCTGCCGACCGCTCTCTCCTACCGGCCCGGCTCCGCCGCGCGGGCGGCGCTCGCGAAGGTCTCGCCGAAGCTGTCCGCCGCCGATGCCTTTGTCGTCCTCACTCCCGAGTACAACCACTCCTTCCCGCCTCCCTCAAGAGTCTGATCGACTGGCACTTCACCCAGTGGCAGGCCAAGCCTGTCGGCTTCGTCTCCTACGGCGGAATCTCCGGAGGCCTGCGCGCCGTCGAGCAGCTGCGTCAGGTCTTCGCCGAGATGCACGCCGTCACCGTCCGGGACACGGTCTCCTTCCACAACGCGGCCGGGCACTTCGACGGCGAGGGACGGCACAAGGACCCCGCGGCCTGCGATGCGGCGGCCGAGGCGATGCTCGACCAGCTCGCGTGGTGGGGGAACGCGTTGCGCACGGCCAAGTCGGCGCACCCGTACGGACAGGCGTGAAGGGGCTGCCGGGACGGTCTTTGTCAGCCGTGCGTACCGTGGTCTGACCGAGTGGCCCGTCGACCCGAAGGAGATTGTCGGTGGCCCAGGCACTGACCGTACTCACCGTACTGACCACGACCGACAGCGCCGAGAAGGCCGAGCGGCTCGCGCGGGGCGTGGTGGAGGCGAGGCTGGCGGCGTGCGCGCAGATCTCCGCGCCCGTCACCTCCGTCTTCCGCTGGAAGAACGCCATCGAGACCGCGGCGGAGTGGCAGGTCCTCTTCAAGACGACCGAGGCCTGCTATCCGGCGCTGGAGGCGCATCTGATCGCGGCACACGACTACGAGACGCCGGAGATCATCGCGACGCCGGTGGTGGGCGGCGGCGCGGCGTATCTGGCGTGGATCGACGCGGAGACCGTGGCGCCGTGAGAGGACCGGGCTTCGGGGAGGGCTCCGGGGAGAGCTTCGGGGAGGAGCTTCCCTTCTTCGTCTACGGCACGCTGCGCCCGGGCGAGGGCAACCACGACCTGTTTCTGCACGGCCGCACCGCCGTCGAGGAGCCCGCGCTGCTCGCGGACGCGGTGCTGTACGAGGGCCCCGGCTACCCCTACGCCCTGCTCGAACCCGGTGGGGGCACCGTCGCGGGCGAGGTGGTGACGGCGGCGCCGGGGGAGTACGGGGAACTGCTCGCCGTACTCGACCGGCTGGAGGAGTACGTCGCGCCGGGCCACCCGCGCAATCTGTACGAGCGGGTGGCGCGCGAGGTCCGGCGCCCGGACGGCACTGCCGTACGGGCCTGGGTGTACGTCGCGGCGCCGGGCGTGGCCCAGAAGCTGCGGACGACGGGCACGCCGATCCCGGGCGGCGACTGGACGGGCCGCCTGCCCGGCTGAGTCCTACCGCTCCTCGGCCGCGACCCGTTCCACCCGGACCGCGCACACCTTGAACTCGGGCATCCGCGAGGTCGGGTCGAGCGCCGGATTCGTCACCGAGTTGACCCGGCCCTCGCCGGGCCAGTGGAACGGCATGAAGACGGTGTCGTCCCGTATCCCGGTGGTGATCCGCGCGGGCCCGACGGCCCGCCCGCGCCGGGAGACGACGGCGAGCGGCTCGCCCTCGACGGCCCCCAGCCGTTCGGCGAGCAGCGGATGCAGCTCGACGAAGGGCCCCGGGGCGGCGGCGTTGAGCTCGTCGACCCGCCGGGTCTGCGCCCCGGACTGATACTGCGAGACGACGCGCCCAGTGGTGAGCAGGACGGGATACGCCTCGTCGGTCTCCTCGGCGGCGGCACGATGCGCGACCGCGATGAACCGGGCGAGCCCGTCGTCCGTTGCGAACCGATCGAGAAAGAGGCGCGGCGTACCGGGGTGCGGGGCGCCGGCGTGCGGGCTGCCGGGCTGCGGGTCGGTAGCCGGGGCGGCCGTGTCCTGTACCGGGCAGGGCCAGAAGACCCCGTTCTCCTCCGCGATCCTCCGGTACGTGATGCCCGAGTAGTCCGCCGGGCCGCCCGCCGACGCCCTGCGCAGCTCCTCGAAGACCTCCTCCGGGGACGCCGGGAAGCCCTTCTCATGGCCCAGCAGGGACGCCAGGCCGCCCAGGACCTCCAGGTCGCTCCGTACTCCCGGCGGTGGCGAGACCGCACGGCGGCGCAGCAGGACCCGGCCCTCCAGGTTGGTCGTCGTGCCCGTCTCCTCCGCCCACTGGGTGACCGGCAGCACCACGTCCGCCAGCGCCGCCGTCTCGGACAGCACCACGTCCGCGACCGCGAGGAAGTCCAGCGAGCGCAGCCGCTCCTCCACATGCCCGGCGCGCGGCGCGGACACCACCGGGTTCGAGCCCATCAGCAGCAGCGACTTGATGTCCCCGCCGAGCGCGTCGAGGAGTTCGTACGCACTGCGCCCCGGGCCCGGGAGTGTCTCGGGCTCCACACCCCATACCCGGGCGACATGGGCCCGCGCCGCCGGGTCGTCCAGCTTGCGGTAGCCCGGCAACTGGTCGGCCTTCTGGCCGTGTTCGCGGCCGCCCTGCCCGTTGCCCTGGCCCGTCAGGCAGCCGTAGCCGGACAGCGGCCGCCCCGCCCGGCCCGTCGCCAGACACAGATTGATCCAGGCGCTGACGGTGTCCGTGCCCTTGGAGTGCTGCTCGGGCCCGCGCGCCGTCAGCACCATCCCTGACTCGGCATCGCAGAACATCCGTACCGCGTCCCGCAGTTGGGGAACACCCACACCCGTGATCCGCTCGACCAGCTCGGGCCAGTGCGACATCGCCGCTGCCCTGGCCTCCTCCCAGCCGCTCGTACGGTCCGCGATGAACTCCTCGTCCGTACGCCCCTCCGCCACCGCCACATGCAGCAGCCCCAGCGCGAGCGCCAGATCCGTCCCGGGCCGGGGCGCGAGGTGCAGATCGGCCTGCTCCGCCGTCCGCGTGCGGCGCGGGTCGACGACGATCAACGTGCCGCCGTTCTCCCGCAGTTCGGTCAGGTAGCGCAGCGCCGGCGGCATCGTCTCGGCGAGGTTCGAGCCGACCAGGATCACGCACCCGGTGCGCGGAATGTCCTCCAGCGGGAAGGGCAGCCCGCGGTCCAGGCCGAACGCCCGCTGATGCGCGGCCGCGGCCGACGACATGCAAAAACGCCCGTTGTAGTCGATCTGCGAGGTGCCGAGCACGACCCGCGCGAACTTCCCGAGGGTGTACGCCTTCTCATTGGTGAGCCCCCCGCCGCCGAAGACGCCGACCGCGTCGGGGCCGTACGCCGTGCGCGTACGCCGCAGTCCCGCCGCGACCGTGCGCAGGGCCTCCTCCCAGGTGGCCGGCTCGAGCCTGCCTGTGGCGGGGCGACGGACCAGGGGCTCGGTCAGGCGCACCCGGGAGGAGAGCAGTGCGGGCGCGGTGCGGCCCTTGCCGCACAGCGCGCCCCGGTTCACGGGGAAGTCCGGCCTTTCCACGATCTCGACCGCCTCCGCCTCGCCGCGCAGGCTCATGCCGCACTGCAGGGCGCAGTAGGGACAGTGGGTCGGCGTGATGGGGGCGGTCGGGGCGGTCGTGGCGGTGGCGTCGGGCATACGCCCAGGTTGGGGCGCCCGTGTTACGTGGGCGGGCGCCCCGGATTACGGTCGGGGTACGACGGGCTCCGCCTGCGCCCCGCCGCCCCGTGAGGCACGGGCGACGTTCCTCACGCGCGGCGGCCGAGCAGCGCCAGCAGCCTGGTCTGGTGGCTGTCGCCCGGCGGCGGCTCGATCGGAGGCGCGAAGAGGCCGGACTTCGCCAGCTCCGCGGCGTACGGCGTGACCTCGTCGAGCGCGAAGAGGACCAGCGCGTCCGGCAGCCGCTCCGGCGCGCCGATCGCCCGCGACAGATCCCAGGCGTGCACGACGGCGTCCATGACCATCTGTGCGCAGTACGCGACCGCGGGTGCCTCCCCGTACGACAGATGTACGGTCCGCTCCAGCGCGCCCGGCTCCGCGAAGGCCTTGCGCGCGGCGCGTGCGGCGGTGTCCCAGCTGGTCTTCGGTTTTCTGCCGAGGACATCCCCGTCGTAGGCGTCGCCCACGTCCCCGGCGGTCAGCCCGTCGGTCACCAGGGCGGGCACCCACAATTGTTCCGCGGTGAGATGGTTGACGAGATCGCGTACGGACCACTCGGTGCAGGGCGTCGGATCGTCCCACTGATCGGCCCGTACGGCGTGCACGCGGTCCGTGAAGACCGCGAGCGCTTCGGCGTGACGGCTGAGCAGGGTGGCTACGTCGTTTTCCATACGCCTCACTGTCGCGCGCCGCGCATGCCGACGCGAGTCTGCGGCACGCATGCGCAGGCGCGTGTCATCGCGGGCGTCGCCACGGCATTGTCGAGGGCGTCACCCCGCCGCCGCGGCCAGCGCCTCCTTCACACCCGGTTCCTGGGCCCCCAGGAACCGGGGATCCGGCGTGAACGTCGCGTCCAGTGCCGCCTTGCCCGCCGCGAACATCTCGCGCGTCCCGCCGTACAGCCAGGTCGCATCGTGCGGCTCGGCGACCCCGACGCCGTACGACTCGACCCCGGCCGCCCGGCAGAGCGCGACGGCCCGCCGGATGTGGAAGCCCTGGGTCACCAGAACCGCACGGTCGACCCCGAAGATCTTCTTGGCGCGTACGCAGGAGTCCCAGGTGTCGAACCCGGCATAGTCGCTGACGATCCGCTTGTCCGGCACGCCGCGGGCGGTGAGATACGCGCGCATCGCGTCCGGTTCGTCGTACTCCACGCGGCTGTTGTCGCCGGTGACCAGCACGACCTTGACCTTGCCCGCCCGGTACAACTCGGCCGCGGCGTCCAGACGGTGCGCGAGATAGGGTGTGGGACGGCCCTTCCACAGCCCGGCCCCGAAGACGACGGCGACAT
Source organism: Streptomyces sp. NBC_01481 (assembly GCF_026339995.1). Classification (GTDB taxonomy): domain Bacteria; phylum Actinomycetota; class Actinomycetes; order Streptomycetales; family Streptomycetaceae; genus Streptomyces. The sequence goes on from NZ_JAPEPT010000001.1 coordinate 920,461, forward strand.
CCTGCGCGGGTACCTCCGCGACGGTGCGAACCCGGCTGTCGGCGACGGCATGCATCCAGGTCGCGGGCGCGAGCGCGAACACGCACGCCACCATGACCGTCTGCACGATCCGCCGCTGGGCGCGCCGGGTGCGGGGCAATCTGAGTCTTGGTCGCTTCACACCTGGTCAGACGCCGTCGGGTCCGGATCGGTTCGGTCCCGGATCGGTGAGGAGTCTGACAACGCCGGGGCCGAGTCGGTGAGCCCGTGGAAAACACCCGTCACCCCCGCGCAACGACCCCGCAATCTCGACCCGGCAGGATCGGTTCATGACGGAGTCGGCAGTACACCCTCGCGAGTCCCTGCCCCTCGACGCAACGTTCCTCGGCGCCATGCCTCTCGGCGCCGGGCCGCTCGACACGACCCCCCTGGACACCACCGCGCAGCTGCTCTCGCGCATCACCGACCAGCTGGGCACCCAACTCAGCCACGTCACACGGAACGGAACCCGCAGGCGTATGCCACCGACCGAACGGCCCACCCTCGTCGCCGTCGCCCACGGCAGCCGCGACCCGCGCGCCCTGCGCACCGCCACCGCGCTCCTCGATCTGGTCCGTGAGCTGCGCCCCAGCCTCGACGTCCGCCTCGGCCACATCGAGCTGAACGAGCCGCTGCTGACCGGCACCCTCGCCGCGCTGCACGCCGAGCGGCGTGCGCAGGGCACCCGGGCCGTCCTCGTCCCCCTGCTCCTCGGCCGCGGCCACCACGTCAAGCACGATCTGCCGAAGGCCGCCGCCGCGCTGCCGGCCGCGGACATCCGCATCGCCGCCCCGCTGGGCCCGCACCCCCTCCTCGTCGAGGCGCTCTGCTCCCGCCTCGCGGACGCGGGCTGGCGGCCCGAGGACGGCACCAGCCGCAGCGCCGGAGTGGTCCTGGCCGCCGCCGGATCGCGCGACCCCGACTCCGCGTCGGACACCCGCCGTACGGCGGACCTGCTCAGCGAGCGCCTGGGCGGAGTGCCGGTCGTTCCCGCGTACGCCTCGGCCGTCGCGCCGACCGTGCCCGCGGCAGTCCGCGCGCTCACCGCACGCGGCCGCCACCGCATCGCCGTCGCCTCCTACTTCGCCTGCCCCGGCCAGTTCGCCACCGCCAGTGCCGCCGCGACGCCCTGGATCGCCGCCGCACCGCTCGGCGCGCACCCGGCCCTGGCCCGGCTGCTGCTCCAGCGCTACGACGAGGCCCTGAGCACGCCGACGTACGCCACGCAGCGGCGCGAACTCGCCACCGCGTAATCCGCTCGGTCGCCCGTCCGCGACCCGCTCCGGTTACCTTCGGTGCATGGCAGGCACCACCAGCACCACCTCATCAGGACCCGACGGACCCCCGGGAACCAACGGACACGACGCGTACGACGAGGCAGCCACCGACCGCTTCGCCCCCGAACCGGACAAGCGTCCCGGCCGCACCGCCTTCCAGCGCGACCGCGCGCGCGTGCTGCACTCCTCCGCGCTGCGCAGGCTCGCCGGGAAGACCCAGGTGGTGACCCCCGGCACGCGCAATCAGGCCTGGGACGCCAGCCCGCGCACCCGGCTCACCCACTCCCTGGAGTGCGCCCAGGTCGGACGCGAACTCGGCGCGGCACTCGGCTGCGACCCCGATCTCGTCGAGGCCTCCTGCCTCGCCCACGACATGGGCCACCCGCCCTTCGGGCACAACGGTGAACAGGCGCTCAACGACTTCGCCAAGGACTGCGGCGGCTTCGAGGGCAACGCCCAGTCACTGCGCCTGCTGACCCGTATCGAGCCCAAGCGCTTCGTCCACGACGCGTACGGCGAACTCGTCAGCGTCGGCCTCAACCTCACCCGCGCCGCCCTGGACGCCGCCACCAAATACCCGTGGCCGCGCGGCGGACACCCCACCGACCCCGACTCGACGAAGTTCGGCGTCTACGAGGACGACCTGCCGGTCTTCGCATGGGCCCGTGAGGGAGCGCCCGCGTACGGGAAGTGCTTCGAGGCCCAGGTCATGGACTGGTCCGACGACGTGGCGTATTCGGTGCACGACTTCGAGGACGGACTGCACGCCGGCCATGTCGACCCCAACCTCCTGCTCGCCGAACCGGAGCGCAGCGACATCTTCCGGGTCGCGATCGGCCGGTACGTCCCCGAGGACACCGATCCGCAGGAGCTGGCCGAGGCCCTGGACCGGCTCGTCGACCAGGAGTGGTGGCCGCACCACTACGACGGATCCGCGGTCGCGCAGGCTCGGCTGAAAGACGCCACCAGCCAGCTCATCGGCCGGTTCTGCCTGGCCGCGGAGGGCGCGACCCGCGAGGCGTACGGCTCGGGCCGGCTCACCCGGTACGCCGCCGAACTGGTCGTCCCGCCCGCCGCCCGCAACGAATGCGCCGTACTCAAGGCTGTCGCCGACCGCTATGTGATGCAGCGCGCCGAACAGGAAGCACTCCGCGCCGACCAGCGCATTGTGCTGGCGGAACTGGCCGAGGCGCTCACGGCCCGCGCGCCCGAGAGTCTCGACCCGCAGTTCCGCGCCTTGTTCGACGCCGCACCCGACGACCGCGCGCGCAAGCGGGTGATCGTCGACCAGCTGGCCTCGCTCACGGACGACTCGGCCCGCACCCTGCACACCCAGCTCACGACACGCCGCTGAACAGCCGGGAGAGCCGCCTGGGCGGGGCCACGATGACACGCCCAGGGGTCACTCCCTCTTCCGCCATAACGCTCCGTGCGGGACGCTCGCTGAAGGCTTGGCAGCGTAGAAGCAAAGAGGAGGCATCAAGTGGTCGACGCACATCGGACATTCGTCATCGTCGGCGGTGGGCTGGCCGGGGCCAAGGCCGCCGAGACCCTCCGTGCCGAGGGGTTCACCGGACGAGTGATCCTCATCGGTGACGAACGCGACCACCCCTACGAACGCCCGCCGCTCTCCAAGGGCTATCTGTCGGGCAAGGAGGAGCGCGACAGCGTCTTCGTCCATGAACCCGCCTGGTACGCGCAGGCCGATGTCGAACTGCACCTCGGCCAGACCGTCGTCGCCGTCGACCGCGACGCCAAGTCCGTACGCCTGGGTGACGGCACCGTCCTGCACTACGACAAGCTGCTGCTGGCCACCGGCGCCGAGCCGCGCCGGCTCGACATTCCCGGCACCGAGCTGGCCGGCGTCCACCATCTGCGCCGCCTCGCCCACGCCGACCGGCTGCGCCGGGCGCTCACCGCGCTCGGCCGCGACAACGGCCAGCTGCTCATCGCGGGCGCGGGCTGGATCGGCCTGGAAGTCGCCTCGGCCGCCCGTGGCTACGGCGCCGAGGTCATGATCGTCGAACCGGAAGCGACCCCGCTGCAGCGGGTCATCGGCCCCGAGCTCGGCCAGATGTTCACCGAGCTCCACCGCGAGCACGGCGTCCGCTTCCACTTCGGCGCCCGTCTCACCGAGATCACCGGGCAGGACGGCATGGTGCTCGCGGCCCGTACCGACGACGGCGACGAGCACCCCGCGCACGCCGTCCTCGCCGCGATCGGCGCCGCCCCCCGCACCACACTGGCCGAGACGGCCGGTCTCGCGATGGCGGACCGTGAGCACGGCGGAGGCGTCGCCGTCGACGCGAGCCTGCGCACGTCCGACCCCGACATCTACGCGGCGGGCGACGTCGCGGCGGCCCACCACCCGCTCCTGGGGTCCCGGCTGCGCGTCGAGCACTGGGCGAACGCCCTCAACGGCGGTCCGGCGGCAGCGCGCGCGATGCTCGGCAAGGAGGTCTCCTACGACCGCATCCCGTACTTCTTCTCCGACCAGTACGACCTCGGCCTGGAGTACTCGGGCTGGGCGCCGCCCGGTTCGTACGACGCGGTGGTGCTGCGGGGCGACGCGGGGAAGCGGCAGTTCATCGCCTTCTGGACGAAGGACCGCCGGGTGATCGCCGGGATGAACGTGAACGTGTGGGACGTCACCGACCCCATCCAGCAGCTGATCCGCTCCGGTGCCCCGGTGGACCCGGACGCCCTCGCCGACCCCTCCGTACCGCTCACTTCCCTCAACAGCTGACAGGAGTGTCACCGCGCCACCGTAGACTTCCGCGTGTGGCAGGCAGGATCAACGATGACGACGTGAAGGCGGTCCGGGACGCGGTCCCGATCGACGCCGTCGTTTCGGAGTACCTCCAGCTGCGCAACGCGGGCGGCGGCAATCTGAAGGGGCTCTGCCCCTTCCACGACGAGAAGTCCCCCTCCTTCCAGGTCAGCCCGAGCAAGGGTCTCTTCCACTGCTTCGGCTGCCAGGAAGGCGGCGACACCATCGCCTTCGTGATGAAGATCGACCATCTCTCCTTCTCCGAGACGGTCGAGCGCCTCGCCGCGACGGCGGGCATCACCCTGCGCTACGAGGAGGGCGGGTACAACCCGACCCACCAGCGGGGCGAGCGCATCCGTCTGGTCGAGGCGCACAAGATGGCCGCGCAGTTCTACATCGAGCAGCTGGAGAACGGCCCCGAGGCCGAGACGGGCCGTAAGTTCCTCGCCGAGCGCGGCTTCGACCAGGCCGCGGCCCAGCACTTCAGCGTGGGCTACAGCCCGCAGGGCTGGGACCACCTCACCCGCTTTCTGCGAGGCAAAGGGTTCAGTGACAAGGAGCTGATCCTCTCCGGCCTCTCCCAGGACGGCCGCCGCGGGCCCATCGACCGTTTCCGCGGGCGGCTGATGTGGCCGATCCGCGACATCTCGGGCGATGTCGTCGGCTTCGGAGCGCGCAAGTTGTACGAGAGCGACAACGGGCCGAAGTACCTCAACACCCCCGAGACGGGCATCTACAAGAAGTCGCAGATGCTCTACGGCATCGATCTCGCGAAGAAGGAGATCGCCAAGACCAGCCGGGCCGTCGTCGTCGAGGGGTACACCGACGTCATGGCCTGCCATCTGGCCGGGGTCACCACCGCGATCGCCACCTGCGGAACCGCCTTCGGCGGCGACCACATCAAGATCCTGCGCCGGCTGCTGATGGACAACGCCACTGCCGAGGTGATCTTCACCTTCGACGGCGACGCGGCCGGCCAGAAGGCGGCGCTGCGGGCCTTCGAGGACGACCAGAAGTTCGCCGCCGAGACCTCGATCGCGATCACTCCGGGCGGCATGGACCCCTGCGAGCTGCGCCTCGCCGAGGGCGACGACGCGGTCGAGAAACTGGTCGAAACACGCACGCCGCTCTTCGAGTTCGCGATCCGCCACAGCGTCCAGCGCCACAATCTGGAGACGCCCGCGGGCCGCGCCGCCGCGCTCGACGAGGCCGCGCCGATCGTCGCGGGCATCAAGAACATCGCCATCCAGCACGAGTCGGCGGTGCAGCTCGCGGGCATCCTCGGCATCCTCGACACCCAGTTCGTGGTCAAGCGGGTCGCCCAACTCGCGCGCTGGGCCCGCGACCGCGGCGGACGCGGCCCGGCGACCCAGTCCCGCACCCCCCAGTCGTACGAGACCCAGAGCGCCCCGCGGATCGCCGCGGGCCCCGCGCTCAACCTGCGCAGCCCCGCCCATCGCACCGAGCGCGAACTGCTCAAGCTCGCGCTCCAGCACCCGGCGCTGGTCTCCCCGGCCTTCGACGCGTACGGCATCGACGAGTTCACCGCCCCGCCCTATGCCGCCGTCCGTCAGACCATCGCCGAGGCCGGCGGAGCCGAACAGGGCACCGAGGACACCCCCGACTACCTCGCCCGCGTCCGCGACACCGCCCCGAACGACACGGTGCGCGCCCTGGTCACCGAGCTCGCCGTCGAAGCGGTCCACGCGCGCGTGGTCGACGAGAGCTACGCCGGAGTCCAGCTCGTCCAGGTCCGCCTGCGGGCGGTCGACCGCCGCATCCGCGAGGTCCAGGGCACCCTCGCCCGCCTCGGCCAGCACGCCGATCCCGAGCAGCACACGGCCGTGCAGAACGAACTCTGGGTCCTCCAGCAGTACGCCCAGTCCCTGCGCAACCAGGGCGCGGACGTTCTCTAGAGGCTCGGCAGCCCCGCTTCGGTAACCACCCGGTCACGCACGGGACTCAAAAAGTGCTCGCAAGCCCCTCGTGGCGGCTGTGTGTCGTACCCCACACTGGGGTGCGGTGCCTGAGTCCTCGGAGCGCGGCCGTCCACCACGGTGGGCCTCTCACTCCCGCGGATCCGCTCATCGTGTACGGGACGGAAAGCGGCCCGGCCGCCCCCGTCCCGCTGCCGCACACCCCCGACCCGGCAGCGATCACCTGGAGGTCGCCCCCGTGCAGACCCAGACCCTGACCGAGACCGATGCTGTCGCGGCCGTTTCCGCGCAGGTCCCCGCGCAGAGCCGGGCCGTACATCACCCCGAGACCGTGCCCCAGGCGGCCCCGGAGACCGTCGTCGAGGAAACAGTGGATGTGCCCGAGCCTCCGGAGCCCCGGGCCGGCCGCGTCGACAGCGGCGGGCCCTCCTCCGACCTGTTCCGGCAGTATCTGCGGGAAATCGGCAGGATTGCGCTGCTCACGGCCGTCGAGGAGGTCGAGCTGGCGCGCCGCGTCGAAGCCGGTCTCTTCGCCGAGGAGAGGCTCGCCAACACCCCCGACATCGACGACTCCCAACTGGCCGTCGACCTCGACAAGTTGGTCGTCATGGGCCGGATGGCCAAGCGCCGGCTGATCGAGGCCAACCTGCGGCTCGTCGTCTCCGTCGCCAAGCGGTACGTCGGGCGCGGACTGACCATGCTCGATCTCGTCCAGGAGGGAAACCTGGGCCTGATCAGGGCGGTGGAGAAGTTCGACTACGCCCGCGGCTACAAGTTCTCGACGTACGCGACCTGGTGGATCCGCCAGGCCATGTCCCGGGCTCTCGCGGACCAGGCACGCACCATCCGGGTCCCGGTCCACGTCGTCGAACTGATCAACCGGGTCATCCGCGTCCAGCGCCGGATGCTCCAGGAACGCGGCTACGAACCCACCCCCGAAGAGGTGGCCGCCCAGCTGGACCTGTCGCCCGAGCGGATCAGCGAGGTGCTGCGGCTCGCCCAGGAGCCGGTCTCGCTGCACGCGCCGGTGGGCGAGGAGGACGACGTGGCGCTCGGCGACCTCATCGAGGACGGCGACGCGGCGTCTCCCGTCGAGTCGGCGGCCTTCCTGCTGCTGCGCGAGCACCTGGAGGCAGTGCTCTCCACGCTCGGCGAGCGGGAGCGGAAGGTTGTGCAGCTGCGGTACGGGCTGGTGGACGGGAGGCCGCGGACGCTCGAGGAGATCGGCCGGATCTTCGGCGTGACGCGGGAGCGGATCCGCCAGATCGAGTCCAAGACGCTGAACAAACTCCGGGACCACGCGTTCGCGGACCAGCTGCGGGGTTACCTGGACTGAGGGGGCGCGGTCCGCTGCGCGGGGCTTGTTCCCCACCCCGCCCCTTCCCGCTGTGACATTTTGCGGCTCCGCCGCGTGGGGGGCTCCGCCCCGACCCCGTACGCGCTTCGCGCGTGTCCTCAATCGCCGGACGGGCTGAAATGTGCGGCTCGGCCGCACATTTCAGCCCCGCCGGCGTTTGAGGCGCGGGGAGGTCCGGGGCAGCGCCCCCGGTTACGGGAAGGGGCGGGGTGGGGAACAAGCCCGCCGCAGGCGCACCCCGCACCCCCCGCCCCCTACTCCACCTCCACCACCGCCTGGGCGAACTGCGCCGCGTACAGCCGCGCATACGCCCCCTCCGCCGCCAACAGCCCCTCATGCGTGCCCTGTTCGACGATCGCCCCGTTCTCCATCACCAGGATCACGTCCGCGTCCCGGATCGTGGAGAGCCGGTGCGCGATGACGAAGCTCGTGCGGCCGTGGGCGAGCCGCGCCATCGCCTTCTGGATGAGCACCTCCGTACGGGTGTCCACCGAGCTGGTCGCCTCGTCGAGGACCAGGATCACCGGGTCGGACAGGAACGCCCGCGCGATGGTGATCAGCTGCTTCTCGCCCGCGCTCACGCCCGAGCCCTCGTCGTCGATCACCGTGTCGTAGCCGTCGGGCAGCGTACGGATGAACCGGTCGGCGTGCGCGGCCCGCGCCGCCTCCTCGATCTCCTCGCGGGTCACCTCCCGGGAGGCGCCGTACGCGATGTTGTCCGCGATCGTCCCGCCGAACAGCCACGTGTCCTGGAGCACCATCCCGATCTGGGACCGCAGTTCCTCGCGGGACATCCTGGCGACGTCGACCCCGTCGAGGCTGATCCGCCCGCCGGTGACCTCGTAGAACCGCATCAGCAGGTTCACCAGGGTCGTCTTGCCCGCGCCCGTCGGGCCGACGATCGCGACCGTGTGACCCGGCTCCACGCTCAGCGACAGATCCTCGATGAGCGGCTTGTCCGGCTCGTAGCGGAAGGCGACCTTCTCCAGGGAGACCCGGCCCTGCGGGCGTTCGGGCCGCTCGGCGGACGGCGCGTCCGCCTCCTGCTCCTCCGCGTCGAGGAGTTCGAAGATCCGCTCGGCGGATGCGACGCCCGACTGCACGAGGTTCGCCATCGAGGCGACCTGCGTCAGCGGCATCGAGAACTGCCGGGAGTACTGGATGAACGCCTGCACGTCGCCGATCGACAGCGCGCCGGAGGCGACCCGCAGCCCGCCGACCACGGCCACCAGCACATAGTTGAGGTTCGAGACGAAGAACATCAGCGGCTGCATGACCCCGCTGTTGAACTGCGCCTTGAATCCCGCCTCGTACAGCGCCTCGTTCTGCTCGGCGAAGTCGCTGGCGGACTCGTCCTGCCGCCCGAAGACCTTCACCAGCGCATGACCGGTGTACATCTCCTCGATATGGGCGTTGAGCTTGCCCGTGGTCTTCCACTGCTGCACGAAGTGCGGCTGCGAGCGCTTGCCGACCTTCGTCGCGACGACGACCGACACCGGCACGGTCACCAGTGCCACCAGCGCGAGCAGCGGCGAGATCCAGAACATCATCGCCAGCACGCCCACGATGGTCAGCAGCGAGTTGATCAGCTGGCCCATCGTCTGCTGCAGGGTCTGCGAGATGTTGTCGATGTCGTTCGTCGCCCGGCTGAGCACCTCGCCGCGCTTGGCCCGGTCGAAGTACGACAGCGGCAGCCGCGACAGCTTCGCCTGTACGTCCTCGCGCATCCGGTACAGGGTCCGGTTGATCACCCGGATCGACAGCCGGGTCGCCACCAGCATCAGCAGCCCCGCGGCCACGTACGCCGCGAGCGCCACCAGCAGCACATGGCCGACGGCGGTGAAGTCGACGCCGTCGCCGGGCGTGAAGTCCACGCCGGACAGCAGGTCCGCGAGCCCGCCCTGGTCCTTGTCCCGCAGGCCCTCGATCGCCTGTTCCTTGCTGGTCCCCGCGTCCATGTCACGGCCGACGACCCCGGCGAAGACCAGGTCGGTCGCCCGGCCCAGAATCCACGGGCCGACCACGTTGAACGCGACGCTCAGCACAGCCGCCGCGAGCATCACCCACAGCGTCATACGCTCCGGCGCGAGCTGCCGCAGCAGCCGTTTGCCCGAACCCTTGAAGTCCATGGACCGCTCGACCGGGCCCATCATCATCCGTCCGCCCGGCCCGCTCATGCGGCCTCAGCCTCCGTCAGCTGCGAGAGCACGATCTCTCGGTAGGTCTCATTGCTCTCCATCAGCTCGTGATGGCTTCCGGTCCCTACGACCTGCCCCCCGTCCAGGACCACGATGCGGTCGGCGTCACGGATGGTGGACACCCGCTGGGCGACTATCACCACCGTCGCCTCGGAGGTCTCGCGGGCGAGCGCGCCTCGCAGCGCCGCGTCCGTGGCGTAGTCCAGGGCCGAGAAGGAGTCGTCGAAGAGGTAGATCTCCGGACGCTGCACCAGGGTCCGCGCGATCGCGAGGCGCTGGCGCTGACCGCCGGAGACATTGGTGCCGCCCTGCGCGATCGGCGCGTTCAGCCCGCCTTCGAGTTCCCGTACGAAGTCGGCCGCCTGCGCCACTTCCAGCGCCTGCCACAGTTCCTCGTCGCTCGCGTCGGGCTTCCCGTAGCGCAGATTGGTGGCCACGGTCCCGGAGAACAGATACGGCCTCTGGGGCACGAGCCCCACCGTCTTCGCCATCAGCGCCGGATCGAGGTCGCGCACATCCACGCCGTCGACGAGCACCTCCCCGTCCGTGGCGTCGAACAGCCGCGGTACGAGCCCTAGCAGCGTCGACTTTCCGCTGCCCGTCGACCCGATGATCGCGGTGGTCTCGCCGGGCCGCGCCAGCAGGGTGACATCGTGCAGCACCGACTCCTCGGCCCCCGGATAGCGGAACTCCACGGCCCGCACCTCCAGATGCCCGTGGCGGCGCAGCTCCCGTACGGCCTTGATCGGCGGGATCACGCTCGAGCGAGTGTCCAGCACCTCCTCGATCCGTTCGGCACAGACCTCGGCGCGCGGCACCATCATGAACATGAAGGTGGCCATCATCACGGCCATCACGATCTGCATCAGATACGCGAGAAACGCGGTCAGGGCGCCGATCTGGATCGCGCCGCTGTCGACCCGGTGCGCGCCGAACCAGACGACGGCGACGGACGACACGTTCACGACCGTCATCACGGTCGGGAACATCAGCGCCATCAGCCGGCCGGTGGACAGGGACACATCTGTCAGCTCGTTGTTGGCGCCGCGGAAGCGCCCGGCCTCGTACTCGTCGCGCACGAAGGCGCGGATGACGCGGTTGCCGGTGATCTGCTCCCGCAGCACCCGGTTCACCGTGTCCAGACGCTCCTGCATGGTCCGAAACAGCGGCCGCATCTTCTTGACGATCAGCGAGACGGCGATGCCCAGCACCGGCACGACCGCGAGCAGGACCGCCGACAGCGGCACATCCTGGCCGAGGGCCATGATGATGCCGCCGACGCACATGATCGGCGCCGACACCATCAGCGTGAACGCCATCAGGACCAGCATCTGCACCTGCTGGACGTCATTGGTCGTACGGGTGATCAGGGAGGGTGCGCCGAAGTGGCCGACCTCCCGCGCGGAGAAGCTCTGCACCCGGTCGAAGACAGCGGCCCGGACGTCACGCCCGAGCGCGGCGGCGGTCTGCGCGCCGATATGGACAGCTCCGATGTTGCAGAGCACCTGGACGACGCTCACCGCGATCATGAGCGCGCCGAGCCGCAGGATGTAGCCCGTGTCCCCCTTCACCACACCGTTGTCGATGATGTCCGCGTTCAGTGTCGGCAGATAAAGGGTGGCGCTGGTCTGCAGCAGCTGCAGGACCACAAGGAGGGTGATCGGTTGTCTGTACGGACCCAAATGCGTCCGCAGTAGTCGTATCAGCACACGCTGTCTCTCGGAGTCGGCAAGATCTGGGAGTCACCCCCATCTTGCGACACTCCACCCGCGGAACCTCAAGGGTTTATTCAAGGCGGGGTCAAGATGTCGGGTTGAACGCCCCGGGGTGGATCTGTTCCCGCGTCGCCCCGTACTGCTGGCGTACTGCCTGACCCACCGCCAGCTCGTCGCCGGGCTCGAAAACCTGGGCGGCCGCGCCCTGCCAGGCCGGAGGAGCGTTCGGCGACAGCGTGCCCTGCGAGACCCCGAGCGCCCAGGCCGCCTGCCGGGCCGCACCGAGCGCCGCGTAGTCCGCGGGCTGCGGTACGACGACCTGCGCCCCGAAGATCGCGGGCGCCGCGGCCTGCACGGCGGGCAGCTCGGCCGCCGCACCCAGCAGAAAGACCCTGCGCACCTCGACCCCGCGCCCGCGCAGCACATCCAGGGCGTCCGCGAGCGAGCAGAGCATGCCTTCGAAGGCGGCCCGCGCCAGATGCTCGGGCTTCATCGACTCGCGGCGCAAACCGCTCAGCGTCCCCGCGGTGTGCGGCAGTTGCGGAGTGCGCTCGCCCTCCAGATACGGCAGCAGCACAAGCCCCGACGAACCGGGCGTCGACTTCATCGCCATCGCGGACAGCTCCTGGAGCTCGCCGAGCCCCAGCAGTTCGGCCGTGCCGCGCAGCGCCCGTACGGCATTGAGCGTGTGCACCACCGGCAGGTGCATGCCGGTCGCGTCGGCGAAGGACGTAATCATCCCGCTCGGATCAGCCAGCGCCTCGTGGTGCACGGTCATCACCGAACCCGAGGCCCCCAGCGACACCACCGCGTCGCCGATCCCGACGCCGAGCCCGAACGCCGCCGCCATCGTCTCGCCGGTCCCGGCGGAGATCAGCAGCCCCTCGGGCGTCGTCCCCGCGGCCTCGGCCGGGCCGAGGACCTCGGGCAGCGCGACCTGGTGCCCGAGCGCCAGCTCGACCAGATCGTGCCGGTAGGAGCCGGTGCCGGCCGACCAGAAACCGGTGCCGGAAGCGCCGCCGCGGTCCGTGGTCCTGCGGCCCGGACGGCCGAGCAGCTGCCACACCAGCCAGTCGTGCGGCTGCAGGACGGCCGCGACGCGCCGCGCCGTATCGGGCTCGGCGCGTGCCATCCACCGCAGCTTCGACACCGGCTGCGCGGCCTGCGGCACCGAGCCGACGGCCTCGGCCCAGGCCTGCCGCCCGCCGAGCGCGTCGATCAGATCCGCCGCGGCGACCTGCGCCCGCTTGTCGTTGCCGAGCAGCGCGGGGCGTACGAGATTGCCCTGCGCGTCCAGCGGCACCAGTCCGTGCTGCTGGGCGGAGACGCCGATGGCCTGCACGCCTTCGAGCAGCCCGCCGGCCGCCGCGTCGCCGAGCGAGAGCAGCCAGGCCTGCGGATCGATCTCGGTGGCTTTCGCCTCGGCGGGGTGCGGTGCGTACCCCTGGCGCAGCACAGCACCCGTGTCCGCGTCACAGACGACGATGCGCGTGAATGCAGACGAACTGTCCAAGCCGGCGACTATCCCCATGACACAAGATTCTGCCGCACGTGAGGAGAGTCGGCGTCACGTGTTGGTGGTTCCCCAGTCGTCCTCGCCGTTCGCGGTCCGCTCCCGGAGGGACCGCACCCGCTCGGCCACCGAGTCGGGCACCCGGTCCCCGACCTTGTCGCTCACCGCGTGGAAGGCCTTGCCGGTCACCTGGCGTCCGTTCTGCGCGGCGGACTCCACGGCATTGCGCACCGCGGGATTCTGGGAGAACTGGCGCACGGACTTCTTCAGCTGCTCGTAGCGCTCGCGCCCGGCCCGTGTGCCGATCACGTAACCGAGGGCCAGTCCGGCGACGAACGTCAGCTTGTACCGCATGGCTGCCACCCTTCCCTTGCGTCGGTGCAGGCCGCCTACCCGTCGTGGCCCGTGATCACCCGGGCCCATACCGATTGGCGGAGCACCCCCCTGCTTGCGCTAATGTATGTGTCGCAGCGGGCACACGCCCCCCGGGACGCCCGGGGTAGGTACGTTCGGTGCATACGCAGCAATCCCCTGTAGCTCAATTGGCAGAGCAGCCGGCTGTTAACCGGCAGGTTACTGGTTCGAGTCCAGTCGGGGGAGCGCGATCCCCTGTAGCTCAATTGGCAGAGCATTCGGCTGTTAACCGGAGGGTTACTGGTTCGAGTCCAGTCGGGGGAGCGGAACCGGAAGAGGGCCCCTTGGGGGTCCTTTTTCGTGTGTCATCTGCGAGTTCGACGACTTCTGGAACCGGGCAGGGGGCAGCGCAGTCTTCATGATTGCGCGTTGCCGACCATCCGAGGCAGGAGATCGTATGAGCGGCTATGCTGCGGCAGACGGCGCGCACATTTGTGCGCGACGCGCCGTTAGGGGCGGTAGCTCAGCCGGTTAGAGCAGCGGACTCATAATCCGTCGGCCGTGGGTTCGAGTCCCACCCGCCCCACTACGCGCTACGCGTGGAGAAGTGATGTGACCTGCGGAAACGTCTCATCGCGGGTGCGGATGCAGGACTTTGGCCCAAGGGACTGATCCGCTGCCCGGCGGTTCAACAACGGTTCCGTGTGTGGGGGTTGGCGCTTCACTGACCTGCGCAGACGGTCGCCCCGTGCGCTCGCGGGGTGCCGCTGGAGTGACTGTCCGGCGGGCTGGCGTGGAATTCGGGGCGCCGGCAGGACGCAAGGAACAGGAAGGGCCTGCGAGGGGCGTCGCCCCGGGTTCAGCTGAGACCGTGGCTGTTGTGGCCGACGGGATCGCAGTGGCGGACGCCTGACGTACGCCTCGGGGCCGTAGTCGCCGGCGGATGCGGCGAGTCCCGCGTCGGTGTCGGACTGCTCGTGGCCGGTGGCGGTGACACCCGCCTCCTCGAACAGATACCGCAGGACCTCGGCCGACCAGCCCGGTGTGTGGCTGACTCCGCCTCGTCGCGGTTGGCCATCGCCGCCGGGCCCCTCAGCGTCGGCTCCAGCCGGTGCGCAGGGCGACGAACGAACCGGACGGGCCGGGGCCGTTGCGTGCCCCGGCCGACCAGCGTGTACCGGTGAAACCGTCGCCCCGGTCGAGGCCGAAGGGCGAACCGCGCCGCTCGTCGTCGAAGCCGGGGAAGAGCGGCTGCCCCGGCCGGAAGGCATGGGTGAGGTCCGTGAAGACCGCCTTCTCGGTCAGCTCGCGGTACGCCGGCTACAGCCGGGGCTCCGGCGCGGCCTAGGTCACCGGGTCTTTTCCAGAAGGGGGCGCGGGGCCTCGGCCGGGCGGTCTTCCGGGGTGGGCTCGGCGTCGACCGAGCCGAGGTCCGGGGCCAGCCCGGGGGTGGCCGACTCCTCGACGGCCGGTTCTTCGGCAGCAGCCACAGCTTCCGCAGCCGCCCCCTGCCTCCGGGTCATCCCCACACCCACCAGCACCACGGCCATCCCCAGCACCCCCGGACGCTCAGGTCCTCGCCCAGGACGACCGCCCCCAGCAGCACGGACACCACCGGCAGCAGATAGCCGACCACGGCGGCGTTGGTCGCGCCCTCGTCGTTGATGATCCGGTAGGTGAGGTGGAAGGTGATTGCGGTGCAGAAGACGCTGAGGACGACGGCCGCGACCAGGACCGTCGGGCCGGGGTCGATCGACTCCAGGCCGCCGATCGGCACCGCGAGGGCGGTCAGTCCGCTTGCGGCGACGAGCTGGGCCGCGGAGAGCGAGATCGTGGGCGTGCCCCTGCGGACCAGGGTGCGGCCCATGTACGTGAACGCGACGGCGTAGCTGGCGGCGGCGCCCAGGATCGCGAGGGCGCCCCAGCCGGTTGCCCCGGTCGTCTGCCAGGGGGCGAAGATGACGATCGTGCCGGTGAAGCCGAGCAGAAGACCCGCCAGCCGTACGGGCCGCAGCCCGCGCTCCGAGCCGAGGGCGAGACCGAGGGCGATCGACCAGAGCGGGGTCGTGGCGTTCAGGACGCCCGCGAGCCCGGAGTCGACGGTCTGCTGGCCCACGCTGAACAGGGCGAACGGCAGGGCGTTGCAGAAGAAGGCCGCGACGACGATGTGCCGCCAGGCGACGCCCCTCGGCAGCCGGTGCCCCGTCGCATAGCAGGCGACGACGAGGACGAGCGCACCGAGGACACAGCGCGCGAGCGTGACCTGGAGCGGGGAGAGCCCGCGCAGCGCCAGCTCGGTCCAGAGGAAGGTCGAGCCCCACAGCAGGGCGAGCACGGCCACCCGTAATCCACCCCACAGGCCCCGCGTACCGCTGTTGTCGCTCATGGCGTTTCCCCCGTTCTCGTTCGGTGGTTTTCTCGTCCCTGTCCTACGAAGGTGCCTCAGCTAAGACTTGAGGACAAGCAAATGGTTCTACTCATACTGTTAAGCTGTGCTACATGCTTGATGTGAGGCGACTGCAGGTCCTGCGCGCGGTGGTCACCAGTGGCACGGTCACCGCCGCCGCGGCCCACTTGGGCTACACCCCGTCCGCCGTCAGCCAGCAGGTGGCGGCGCTGGAGAAACAGGCAGGTACGGCGCTGCTCGAGCGGGTCGGCCGCGGGGTGCGCCCCACGGCGGCCGGGCTGCTGCTCACCGAGCACGCGGCGCTGATCGGCTCGGCGGTCGCCCAGGCGGAGACCGCGCTCGCCGACCTCCGCGCCGGACGCACCGGCCGGCTGTCGGTCCGCTACTTCGCCACGGCCGGCTCCACGCTGGTGGCGCCCGCCCTGGCCAGACTCCGCGCCGAGCACCCCGGCGTCCGCGTCGACCTCGAACTCACCGACCCGGAGGACCCGTTCCAGGAGGTGGCGCGGGGCCGGGCCGACCTGGCCGTGGTGGTCCAGGCGCAGGACCGCACAGGCGACCGCTTCCGACTCGTCCACCTCCTCGACGACCCGTACGCGGCCGTACTGCCCCTCGGCCATCCGCTCGCCGGCAAGGAGGTGATCGACCTGCACGAGTTGTCCGGTGAGCAGTGGGTCGGCAGCGAGCCCCCCGGCCCCTGCCTCGAACCCGTCATCGACTCCTGCGCGGCGGCCGGCTTCAGCCCCGACTTCGTCATCCAGAGCGAGGACTACGCGACCGCGCAGGGCTTCGTCGCGGCCGGTCTCGGCGTCGGTCTGATGCCGCGGCTCGGGCTGCGCAACCAGCACCCCGGTGTCGTCGTGCGCCCGGTCCGCAACCCCGAGCCGCTCCGGGTGATCTCGGCCGCCGCCCGGGAGACCGCCCTCGAACAGCCGGCCCTGCGCGGCCTGTTGGACGCGCTGCGGGACGCGGCCGCCACCGCCGACCCGCCCGATGAGCCCCGGTCGGAATGACCGCGGCCTGCGGGGGTGCGGGTCCGCGGCGGGGGCGTAAGGGGCGCATGTCAGGCGCCGTGCGCGCCGTGCGCGCTGGGTACGGCGGCCAGGGTGACCACGCTGGCGAAGATCTCCTTGCCGTGCTGTCGAGCGCTGATCCGCACCTGGTCGGGGTCCGCCAGTTGCTCGGCCTCCACCCAGCAGGGGACGTCCATCTCGGCGTAGCGGACGAAGTCGGAGTCCATGCCGGTGACCGTCATCGTGTCGGGGTGTGCCGTGGCCAGGGCCGCCTGGCGGGCGGCTTCCAGGAGCAGCATGCCCGGGGCGTGGTCGACGAGGTGGTCGAAGAGTGTGGGGTGGGTGGTGTCGACGCGCAGCTGCCAGCGGTCGGGGCGGTCGGTGGCGGCGAGCACCACGTCCTCGAAACGGTCGCGGCCGAACTGCGTGAGACCGGCCGGCGGTGGCAGCGGCACGGCGCGCGCGGTGGCCGCGGTCGCGTCGGCGTACGGGCCGCGGAGCCGGTTGTAGACGGTGCGGTCCTGGATGGTGAAGCGGGAGCGGGCCGAGGCGAGGTGTCGGCCGGCGCGCTCGACGTCGACTCTCAGGGATATCGCGGCGGCGCGCTCGCGACGGTACGTCACCTCGGGGCAGGTGATGTGCAGTTCCAGCTGGGCCGGGTCGCCGTCGGCGTACGCGGCCGACGGGTCGAGGCTCCAGGCGAAGTCCTTCCACAGCAATTGGTGGCCGAACGGCGCCTGGTAGGCGCCGTGGGACAGCAGCGGCAGTGTCTGGCGTACGGTCTCGCTGAGCAGAAGCGGGTCGTGCAGGCCCAGGCGGTTGACGTAGAACGGGTGTGTGGCGGGCCAGGCGGCTGTGACGGTGAAGGCGTCGAGCGCGGTCCGGCGCCAGTCGCGCAACAGCACTTCGTCCTGGTTCGTCTTGTGTGTGAAAGCGGGCGAAACCATCTCAAAACGGTTTTCAAGGGTGTGCTGGGCAAGGCTGATGGACATGGCTGATCCCCCTGTTGCGGTGACTCTCCGATGGGCACGCGCAGGTGAAGCGAGGGCGCTCGCAGTGACAGGGCGGCGCCGACGTGAATAAAATAGAGGTCGTTCTTTTTGTTTGTCTACGGGAATGAGGGAGTCCGCTGATGGCGCGACAACGACAGGAACGTGCGGAGCGGACGCGGGCCGCGCTCATCCACGCGGCTGCGGAGGTGTTCGACCAGGCCGGGTACCACGGCGCGGGTCTGAACGCGATCCTGCAGCAGGCGGGCACCACGACTGGAGCCATGTACTTCCACTTCAAGTCGAAGGAGGAGCTGGCCCGGGCGGTCATCGTCGACCAGGCCGCCGAGCTGCGGTGGCCCCGTGAGAAGAAGGGCCTGCAGCAGCTGATCGACGTGTGCCAGTACCTGGCCGTGGAGATGCGCTCGAATGTGCTGTTCCGGGCGGGTGTGCGGCTGGCCGTCGAGCAGAGCGAGGTGAACCTCCTCGACTACTCGATCTACGACTGGTGGGCCGAGCAGTTCGGTACGCATCTCGCGGAGGCACGTGAGCTCGGGCAGCTGCGTCCCGACGTCGACGAGGGCGCGTTCCCGCAGGTGATCGTCGCCGCGTACACCGGGACGCAGATCATGTCGCGGCTCGCCACCAATCGGGCCGACCTGCCCGAACGCATAGAGAACATGCTGCGATGTCTGCTGCCGGCCCTCGCGCCGGCTGAGGTCGTCGCCACTCTGGAGTTCCCGGGGAACGGTGAGGGGACGAAAGCGACGGGGGAGGCTGCCGCTTCATGAGGCCCGTCCGGGTGTTGCTGACGGGCTCGACCGGGTTCGTGGGGCGGGCAGTGCTCGGGGCTCTGCTGCGCGAAGGGGGCGCCGACGGGGGAGGGGTTGAGGTGCGTGCGGTCGTCCGCGGGGTTCCCGCGGGTGCCGGGGCCTCGGCGGGTGTGGAGTGGGTACGGGCTGATCTGTCGGACCCGGCGTCGCTGGACGGTGTGGCGAGCGGCGCGGATGTCCTCGTGCATCTCGCCTGCCGGGTCGACGGCGATGCGGAGGAGTGCGAGCGGACGAACGTCGGCGGCACCCGGGCGATCGTCGCCGAGGCCCGGCGGGCCGGGGTGGGGCGCGTCGTCCACCTGTCCACGGCGGCGGTGTACGGGCCCGGGCCGCACCGGGGCATCGCCGTCGACGGGGTCACGCCGGCGCCGGTGTCGGCGGCCAGCCGTACCCGGTTGGCCGCCGAGCGGATCGCGCTCGACGCGGGCGGAGTGGTGCTACGGCCCGGTCTCGTACTCGGGGCCGGGGACCGCTGGGTCGTGCCCGCGCTCGGCGAACTGCTCCGGCGGGTGCCGACGCGGTGGGACGGCGGGCGCGGGCGGGTGTCCGCGGTGGACGTCGAAGACCTGGCCCGGCTGGTGACCGCGGTGGCCTTGGCCCCGGACCACGAGGTGCCCTCCGGGGTGTTCCACGCCAGCCATCCGGTGCCGGTGCGCAACCGTGACCTGATGGCCCGGCTCGCGGAACTGGACGTCTTGCCGTCGGTGGCCGGTGACTTGCCGTGGGACCAGTGTCTGGCGCGCCTGCGGGAGGCCCCGGGCCACATCAGCGAACGGCAGTTCGCACTGCTGGCCCGGGATCACTGGTACGAGAGCGAGGAGATCTGGCGGTTGACGGGCTGCGCGCCGGGACCGGGGCCGCTGGAGCGGTTGGTTGGGGCGGCGGGGTGGTATCGGGGGTGGCTTGGGGAGGGGTGATGGCGCGGGCCACTCGGACGGCGACCAAGGGGGAATCCACCCAACTTGGCCAAGTTGTTGCCGAGTTGGGCACGCGGGGCGTCCGCGGGGGAAAGCGGCGGTAGGTTCGCAAAACTGAGGGCCCTGCCCTCTCGTCCCATGAACGAAAGTACGGCGGGCGGGAGGGCAACGACGGGTCCCCACCCCCGGTGCCCGGAGCGCGCAACGCCGTCCTGCGGCCCGTGGGAGTCAGTTCCCGTGACGGATACCGAGGTCAAGCCCATGGTCAAGCAGGTGAGAGCGGAACGCACCCGGCAGGCGCTGATCGCGGCGGCGGCCATCGAGTTCGACCGGCAGGGGTACGCCGGTACCTCACTGTCCGCCGTGCACCGGGCCTGCGGGGTGACGATGGGAGCGCTCACCTTTCACTTCCCCGCCAAGGCGGACCTGGCCACCGCCGTCTGCCACGAGGCCGAGGACGCCACCCGTCATGCGCTGGCACGACTCACCCCGGCCGGCACGCTCCTGCCGGTCGCCGAGTTCACCTTCGTGGTGGCCCGGCTGCTGGACGAGGAGGTCACCGTCCGCGCCGCGGCCCGGCTCACCCAGGAGCAGGCCGTCCCCTGCCACTGGCACACCGTCTGGCGCGCCGCCTTGCGGGAGGTAGTGGCCCCGACCCGCGAAAGGCCCGGCCCCGGACCCGAGCCCGACCTACTGGAACTGCTGGCCGTCTACCTCACGGCGGGCGCCGAGGCGGCCCTGCGCGCGGGACGCACCGGCAAGGAGGTCCGGACCCACCTGGAGTGTCTGTGGGCGCTGGTGTTCGATCCCGGGCCGCCGATCGCCGCCGAGGCGTGTCCCACGGGCGCCGACCTGTTTCCACCGGGCGCCGCCGCTCCCTCGTCCTCGGCCTCATCCTCAACCGCTACGAAAAGGCTCACTCCATGACTCGACGCTGCGCGCTCGTCACCGGCGGTTCCCGGGGCATCGGGGCCGCCATCGCGACCGAACTCGCCGCCGCCGGGCACCGGGTGGCCGTGCATTGCCGTACCGACTCCGCCGCCGCGAAGGCCGTGCTGGACGCCCTGCCCGGCACTGGGCACGCCCTCGTCACCGGCGATGTCGGCGCACCAGGAGCGGCTCGGAAGATCATCGAATCCGCGGTCGAACAGCTCGGCACGGTCGACGTCCTCGTCAACAACGCCGGCGTCTACACCGAACAGCCCGTCGCCACCACCTCGTACGAGGACTGGCGGGCCGGCTGGCGGCGCCTGGTCGACGTCAACCTCCTCGGCCCCGCCGATCTCATCTGGCACCACGTCGACCACCTCCGCCACCGGCTGCAGGGCCCCCAGGGCGCGCGCATCGTCAACATCGGCTCGCGCGGCGCCTACCGCGGCGAACCCAACGCCCCCGCCTACGGCGCGACCAAGGCCGCGCTGCACGCGCTGACCCAGTCGCTCGCCCAGTCGCTCGGCCCGCTCGGCATCGCGGTGACCGCCGTCGCCCCGGGATTCGTCCGCACCGACCTCACGGAACCCATGCTCGTCGGGCCCGCCGAGGACGACATGCGCCGGCAGAGCCCGCTCGGCAGGATCGCCGTGCCCTCGGACGTCGCGGCCGCTGTCGCCTGGCTGAGCAGCACCGGGGCCGAGTGGTGCAGCGGCACCGTGATCGACGTCAATGGCGCCTCCCACCTGCGCTGACCCCCCGTACTCACCCACCACGAACGGAGACAACGTGCGCGCCGCGCTCCTGCAGATCGCCGTACGACCGGACGAACCCGTCGCCGAGCGGCGTGACCGCGTAGCCGCCCTCGTCCGCGAGCAACACACCGCCGACCTCGTGCTGTTGCCGGAACTCTGGACGGTCGGCGCGTTCGCCTTCGACACGTTCCGCGAGCGGGCCGAGTCGCTCGACGGGCCCACGGCCCTGGCCATGGGCGAGGCCGCGGCCGCCGCACGGGTCTGGCTGCACGCGGGCTCGATCATCGAGCGCGGCGTGGGCGATGCCCTGTACAACACCTCCCTGGTGTTCGCACCCGACGGCACCCCGCACCGGACGTACCGGAAGATCCACCGCTTCGGCTTCGACCGCGGCGAGGCGACCCTGCTGGCCAGGGGAGAGGAGACCGTCACCGCCGTGCTCGACGGGCCCGGGACGGCCGGACTCACCGCCGGGCTCGCCACCTGCTACGACCTGCGCTTCCCCGAGCAGTTCAGGCTCCTGGTGGACGCCGGTGCCGAACTGTTCCTCGTCCCGGCCGGCTGGCCCGCCGTCCGCCGCGCCCACTGGTCACTGCTGGCCCGCGCCCGGGCCGTCGAGTCCCAGGCGTACGTCCTCGCCTGCGGCACGGCCGGCACACACGCCGGGGTCGAACAGGCCGGGCACAGTGTCGTGGTCGACCCGTGGGGCGAGGTCCTCGCCGAGGCCGGGCCGGGGGAGGAGACGCTCGTCGTCGACCTCGATCCGGCATTCGTGGCGAAGTCCCGAGCCGAGTTCCCCGCGCTCCGCGACCGAGTGCTCGGTGTGCCGACGCCCCGGTGACCGAGCCCCGGCGACAGGTGCCGCCCGCCCCGCGACCGTCGGGGCGGGCGGCACCTGTCGTCCGTGCCCGACGCGGACCGTCCACGCCATCAACTGCTGCTCCCCGCAATCCAGTTGGTTCTTTTCCCTCAGCCCCTTGCGGCCCACGCGGCAGACGTGTAACACTCTTTCGCGAGGCAGTCTGCCCACTTCCAGGAACCCTTTCAGGGACTCCGGGAGTTCCGGGAACTCTCCCAAGGGCCCTCGCACTGCCGTCGCGTCGCCATCGAGCGGCGCTTTTTTTGTTTCCCACGAAGGTGAGGCGACCATGGCCGACCCGGCCCCCTCGCAGTCCCGCCCGGAGCAGTGCGCGTCCCACCGCTGCCGCCGGGCGGCCCGTTCCGACGCGCTGCGGCGCAGGTCCGCCGCGCCCGGTGCCCGGCTCTGCGGATCGTGCGGGCGCGCCCTCGCGGCCGACCTGGCGGCGCTGCCCGCGCTCCACCACGACAGCGAGCAGCAACTCGTACTCCCCGCGCGGCGAGCGGGCCTCGCCCGGGTCACGGGCCACCGCCCGGACGCGCCGGCCGTGAGCGACGCGGCGCTGGAGGCCCGCCACGACGCCGTCGTACGCCTGGCCTCATGGGCCCGGCTCGTGCTGGACGAGTGCACGGACGCGGACACCGGAGCACCACCCGGCCGTACCGTCCCCGAACTGGCCGCCTTCCTCCGCCGCCACGTCGACTTCCTGGCCGCCCACTCCGCCGCGGGCCCGGCGGCCGACGAGATCTCCCAGGTCGCCACCGCCCTGCGGCTCGTCGTGGCGCCGCCCAGGCCCGAACTCGTACCGCTCGGCCGGTGCGTGGAGCCCGGCTGCGACGCCGAGGTGTCGCTGCCCGGGCGCGGCGGCGACGACCTGGTGCTGCGCGGACCGATGTGCGGCGCGGGACACGTACTCACGCCACGCCAGTGGCTCCTCCTGAATCAGCGTCAATCCACAGCCGTGGCCAAGGAGTCGGCATGAGCAACGACGTGCATACCCCGCGCGGCAAGCGCGTCCCCACCTCGCTCGCCGCCCTCGCCCTCGGCGTCCGCGAGGGCACGATCCGCCAGTGGGCCCGCCGAGGCAAGATCACCCGGTACGGCACCAAGCACCAGGCCCTGTACGACCTGAACGAGCTGACCGCGCTCGTGGCCCGCGAGAGCGCCACCTAAGAGCCCCCGGCACCACGTAACACCCCACACCCACATCACCGTTCGGCCCCCGCCGCGCGGCGCTTTCGCCTGCCCGGAAACGGGTCGGCACCTGAGGAGAGACAACAGTGGAGACACCCCAGACACCCCGGACAACCACCCAGGACACACCCCGGACAACCCAGTGGCAGCAGCACTGGCAGGCCCGCCGTGCCCCCTTCGTCGAGGAGTGCTTCCGGGCCCGGGAGAGCCTGCTCGCCGATCTGAAGGACCCGGGTGCCGCCCAGGCCCGCGTTCTGGACGACCTCATCGACATCGGCGCCAGCTCGCTGCACTGGAAAGAGGAGGGGTACGACGTCATCGCCGCCGACCCCGGCACCTTCCGTTCCGTGCTGCCGATCATGCGCTACAACGACTTCGTCGAGCAGATCGACCGGGAGACCCGCACCAAGGGCGGCATCCTCTCGTGCAGCCCCGTACTGCGCTGGCTCAAGACCAGCGGGACGACGGGCACCCCCAAGCGCGTCCCGTACACGCTGCACTGGCTGCTGAAGTACCGGATCCCCGCGATGAAGGCCATGTGGGGCACCTACCTGGAGCACCACCCGGAGATCCTCGCCCACCCCTGGGCCACGCTCGACACCCAGAGCGTCCGGGAGGACGTCTATGACTTCGTGCACGGGGTCGAGCACCAGGCGATCAGCAACCGCCACCCGCAGATCAACAGCCGGGACTGGAACCCGCCGTGGTACGAGTCCCCGTGGTTCGGCCCCGACACGCCCACCAGCCACGCCGGGCGGATGTACCACCGCGTACGGCACCTCGTCGGCAAGGACCTGCACTACATCTCGGCGATCAACCCCAGCACGCTCGTCTCGCTGCGCGACCTGTTCGCCGAGCACGGCGCCGAACTGGTGCGCGACCTGCGCGAGGGCACCCTTCAGGGCAGGCCGTGGACCGAGCCCGACGAGAAGGCCGCGCTCCACCTCGAACAGGCCCTGGCCAAGCGTGACTTCAGCCTCGTCGACGTCTGGCCGTCCCTCACCCTCTACAGCTGCTGGCTGTCGGCCTCCGCCGAGCTGTACCGGCCGCGCCTGGACGCCGTACTGCCCGGCGTCGCCAAGCTGCCGTTCATGAGCTGCGGCACCGAGGGAGTCACCACCATCCCCGTGGACGACACCCTGGAGAGCCAGCCGCTCGCCGTGAGCCAGGCCTGGTTCGAGTTCGTCCCCGCCGACGTACCGCTCGGGCAGCTCCTCGACGCCGGCGAGAAGATCGAGACCCTGCTGTACGACGAGGTCGAGGCGGGCCGCGACTACCACCTGATCATGTCCCAGGGGAACGGCCTCTACCGGCTGTGGACCGGCGACATCTACCGTGTCGACCGGATCGTCGACGACACGCCCTGGATCCACTTCACCCACCGCGACGGCGTCTTCCACTCCTTCACCGGCGAGAAGATCACCGAGGGCCAGGTCACCCAGGCCATCCGGCAGGGACTCGAAGGCAGCGGTCTCGACACCGGGCTGTACATGTGCGGGCCGCGCTGGGACGAGCCGCCGTCCTACACCGTCGTCGTCGAAGTACCCGCCCCGGGGGACGAGCTGGATGTGGAGCTGTCCGCCGCCATCGACCGCGAGCTGTCCGTCATCAACATCGAGTACGCCTCGAAGCGGGACAGCGGACGGCTCGCCGGCCTGCAAGTGCGGACCGTGGCGCAGGGCGCGATCGCCGCGTATGTCGAGTCGCGGCGGCAGCCGGGCAACGCGACTCAGTACAAGTACAAGCCGTTCCAGAAGGACACCGACTTCGTCGACGCGGTCGTGACCGACTGACCGCCCTGACATCACCAACTGCTCATTGAACAAGGAGAGTTGACCGTGCTGGAAACCCTCAGGCCCCCGCAGAACACCCGCCGCGAGATCATCGACCTGCCGTGCGGCGACGCCACCCGGCTCGCCCTGCACGTGTGGCGGCCGGAGCAGATCAGGGGAGCCGTCTTCTACTTCCACGGGCTGCAGAGCCACGCCGGGTGGCTGTGGGAAGTGGGCCCGCAGTTCGCCGACAACGACATCGCCTTCTTCGTCCTGGACCGGCGCGGCAGCGGCATAAGCCCCGGGGCGCGGGGCGAGATACCGGACGTCGACACCGTCCTCGGCGACTACGCCAAGGCCGTCGCGTTCGTCCGGGAGATGATCGGCGACACCGTACCCCTGTCCCTGTTCGGGCACTGCCTCGGCGGCTCCTTCATGGCGGCCCTGATGAGCTACGAGGGGTTCACCACCTCGTACGACGCGGCCGTGTTCTGCTCGTCCTGGCTCGGCCGGATGCACGCCACGCTCGACGCGGACACGCGTGCGGCGATCGTGGCGGAAGCGAGCGAGGAGCCGTGGGACGCGGGGCTGAAGGCCGCCGACTTCACCGACGATGTCAAGTACCAGCACTTCATCGACCACGACGACCTGGCCGTACGGCAGTTGACGCGGCGGTCGAGGGCCGTGCTGCTGGAGCTGGAGCAGCTGTATCTGACGCGCGGGCGTACGACGCCACGGGTGCCTGCGGCCACCTTCGTCTCCGGGATGACCGACCCGATCGTGAACCTCGACGCGGCCCACTCCGTCTTCCAGGACCTGGTCTCCGCGCGCGGATCGATCATGAAGTTCCCCAGCGACAAGCACTACCTCTTCTATACCGACGTCAGCGGCGACCTGGTCGACTGGACGTCGACGTACACCCTGCTCCAGGGGGTGAACCGTGGCGCCTGAGGCCGGGAGTTCCGGACGGGCCCGGCTGTACCACGTCGAGCTGCCCATGCGGACGCCGTTCGACCATCCCGCCGCCCGGCGCCGTACGTCCGACAGCCTGGTCCTGAGGCTCTCGGCCGACGGTGTGGACGGCATCGGGGAGTGCGCGCCGCGCTCGTACGTCACCGGCGAGACCACCGCGAGTGTGCGCACCGCGCTCGAACAGGTCGACTTCGCCGCGCCGTTCGCGCTGCTGACCGGCCGCGACCCGGAGGAACTGCTGGGCCTGCTTCACCGGGACGGCTTCGCGCGGACCTTCGGGATCGACGGCGGCAACAATCTGCTCTGCCTGCTGGAGACGGCGGTGCTCGACTGGCTGGGGCGGCGGCTGGGTCTTGGCGCGCGCGCTCTGCTGCCGGGGGGAGAGGGCGGGACTCCACCGCCCCTGCCCGTCTCCCAGGTGCTCGATCTCAGCCTGGACGCCGAGGAGTTCCTCGCCACCCGGGGGCCTTTCCACTTCGTGAAGATCAAGGCGTCGGACGACGTCGAGCACGACGCCCGGACCGTCCGCACCATCCGCGACAGGATCGGCGACGACGTACCGATCATGGTCGACGCCAATATGTGCTGGACCCCCGCGAACGCGGTCGACCACGCCCGTCGGCTGCGCGAGGCAGGCGTCGACTATGTGGAGGAACCGCTGCCCAAGGGCTCCTGGGAGGCGCTGCGCGTGCTGCGGCGCGACGGCGGGGTGCGGATCATGCTGGACGAGTCGGTGTGCGCGGCCCGGGACGCCCGTACGGCGGTGGAGTCCGGGGCGTGCGACGCGTTCAACATCCGGGTGTCGAAGAACGGGGGGCCGCTGCCGGCCGCCGGGCTCGTCGACTACGCCCGGGAGAACGGGGTCCGCTTTCAGTTCGGCGTCCAGGTCGCCGAGGTCGGCCCGCTCATCAACTCGGGCCGGGCGCTGGCCTTCGGCCACCCGGACGCGCTCACCGTCGAGGCCGGCCAGTCCGACCGCTTCTTCCCCGAGATGATCGTCGCCCCGCCCCCCGCCGTCGACCGTGACACCAACACCCTGTCACCGGCGGGAGGCACCGGCTGGGGCATGGACCTCGCCGCGAGCGCGGAGCGCTGGGCGGTACGGGACCTCTGAGCCCGCCCATCGCTCGTACCGTCTGCTGTCTCTTCCCACTCGCACATCACACCCCGCACACCCATGCCCGAAAGGCAGGACCGTCATGACCGTACTGTTCGAATGCACCTACCGGGGCGGCCGCTATTTCGGCCTCGGACTTCCCGAGGACGGCGAGCCGTTGCACGTCACCCCGCTCGGAAACCTGGACCTGGGGAAGCTGCTCGTCGAGGGCGGCGACGTCGCCGTGCTGCTCGCCGCCGCCGAGACAGTGACCATTCCCGCGAGCGAACGCGACGCCGTGTCCTTCCGGCCGCCCCTGCTGCCCGACCACCTCGGCGACGCCATGGTCGGCGGCTTCATGCAGACCCACAACGTCAAGGTGGACGCGGACACCCCGAGCCAACCGAACTGGTTCCTCAAGGGGCTCGGCGAGGTGCTGAAGACCTCCGGGGAGGAACTGCGCGCCCCCGTCGGCTCCGTCGCGCTGACCGAGGAGGCGGAGATCGTCCTCGTCTACGTCACCGATGACGACCACCGGCCCCGGTACGTCGGCCACACCTTCGGCAACGACCTCACCGACATCGGCCGCTTCCGCCGCCACCGCGGCCACCTCTCCTATGCCAAGCTGTGCGACGCGGCCGTGGCACCCTGGCTGTTCCTCGGCGAACCGCCGCGCCATGTCACCGGGCACGTCACGATCGAACGGGACGGCGAGCCCTGCTGGCGGGGCCACTTCACCACCGGCACCAAGGCTCTGCACTACGGGCTCGACGACATCATGTCCGAGCTGTTCTCGTACGACGCCCTGCTCACCCCCGGCCGCGTCCACTACGTCTATATCGGCGCCGACCGCAGCAGCTTCCACGACGGCCACCGCATGGCCGACGGCGACCGCGTCACGCTGGACTTCGAGAGCCATGGCGTCACCCTCTCCAACACCGTGCGGTGTGCGTCGCCGGCGCTCGTGGCCGCCGCGCACGAGGGCTCGTGAGCCGGGGCGAGGGGGTGCGCAGGCTCAGCGACACGGAGGCGGCGTTCGCCTACGCCCACGCACTCCTGCGCGGCAGCGGCCGGCTCACCACCACCTTCACGGTGAACGGCGTCCTCGCCCCGGAGCGGGTCGAGCGCGCGGTGGAGCTGTGGGTACGGCGGCTGCCGCTGCTGTCGCTGCGGATCGAGGACGCCGGCGGCGCGGGGCTGTGGTTCCGAAAGGGGGCGCCGGGAGCGTTCCCCGTCCACGAGCAGGAGGCGGACGGGGAACGGCTGTGGAGGCTGAGCGTCGGGCAGACCCCGGTGGGCACGACCCGCTTCTCCCTCACCCTCCACCCCGCGATCTGCGACGGCTACTCCGTCGGCCGCCTCGTACGGCCGTTGCTGGACGCCCTGTTCGGCACGCCGGGCGCCTGTCCCGGGGAACAGGAGCTGCCCCCCGACCTCGACGGGCTCACCTACGAGGGCGGGGGCGCGTGCGGGTGTGCGGTGTGCATGCCCTCCGGGTCGCCGCGCCGGGGCAAGCGGGCCGTGACGCCGTACGCGGGAGACAGTGACGGGCAGGCCGAGGAGGTGGGGCGTGCGGGTGATGTCGTGACCCTCGCCCTGAGCGCCTACGCGACTCGACGGCTGCGCTCCTGGTGCGGAACGCGGCAGTTGACGGTGAGCGGGTTTCTCACGACCGTGCTGGCCGACGCGCTCGCCCGGGAGAGCGGATGCACCGAGGTCGCGGTCGCCACCGCGGTGTCCCTGCGGCGGAGCTACGCCGAGCGGGCGCTGATCACCGAACCGGGCTGTGTGCTGGGCGTGGTGCGGGCGGCGCTGCGGGCGAGCCCGGGCGGCGACCCGGTGGGCGGGGCCCGGGCGAACGCGGCGGCGCTCTGCGCGGCGGGGCGTGCGTGGCGTCCGGAGCGGCGCGCGCACGCCGCTGTCCGTCGGGCCGTGGAGAGGGCGGCGGCGGGGGAGGGCGGGGTGGAGCTTCGGGTCACCGACGCCGGGTCGGTGGACACCGCGCTCGGCCCGCACGCCGGAAGGGTCACGGGGTTCCGGACCGTCGCGGCACACGGGGGGACGCGGCTCGGCGGCACCCTGCAGCTGTCGTCGTTCAAGGGGGCGTTGACGGTAGCTCTCGCCGTCGGTGGGCCCTGGGTGGCGGTCGCGGAGCGGGAGCTGACCGAGGCGGCACTGCTGCGTTCCGCTTTGCTGCCCGTGTAAAAGCGCAGGTGGGAGCCTTGCGTGGGTGCGGACTCCTCAAAGTCGTAGCCGGGGGTGGCCCTCCGATTGAAAACAAAGAGTTCGTTCTCTATTTTTTAGTCCAGGCTTCGAACCAGCGAGGCCCGCCCAACTGCGCACAGCTCAGAGGAAAGGGGACGCGTCATGGGGACTTTGTCCATGGTGGCTCCCGAGCCGGCCCGGACGGTGGTCGGCTCCGCCGCGAACCGCCCCGCCCTCGACGCCTTCGTCGCGGAGATCTTCGAACGGCTGCCCCGTGCCGACCAGCGCAAATGGGCCCATATCTACACGCGTGGCCTGCTGGTGACGCCGGGTCGCAAGACGGTACGGCGGCTCGCGGCCTCCGTGTCCGACTCGACCACGGCCGCCCAGGCCCTGCACCAGTTCGTCAACGCCAGCCCCTGGGACTGGGCGCCGGTCCGCGCCCGCCTGGCCGACTGGGTCGTACGGCGGTCCCGGCCCCGCGCCCTGGTCCTAGGCCCGGCGGTGCTGCCCAAGCGCGGCGACCGCTCCTGCGGGGTGCACCGCCGCTTCGTCCCGCAGGACGGACGTACCGTCAACTGCCAGGTCGGCGTCGGCGCGTTCCTCGCCACGGACGACGCGACGGTCCCCGTCGACTGGCGTCTGCTGCTGCCCGGCGCGTGGTCCGAGGACCCGGAGGTACGCGGCCGGGCCCGCGTCCCCGAGACCGCCTCCGGCGCCCAGGACTCGGCCGAGGCGCAGGCCTTGGACCTGGTCGACGAGGTCGGCCGGGGCCTGCCGGACCCGGACCTGCACGGGGTGCCGGTCGTCGCCGACCTGGTCGGCTTCGCGGACTCCGGCGCGCTGGTGTGCGGGCTGGTCGCCCGGCGGCGGCGGTTCGTCGTGGCGGTGCCCGGGGACCTTGTCGTGCTTCCGGACCGGGTGGTGGGCGGTGTGGCCGGGCGCGTCGTGTTCGGTGCGTACGGTCGGGCTGCCTCGGGTGCGGCCGGACGTACCGCGTCCGGTACGTCCGGGGCGCGGGCGCGTGCCGTCACCGCGCGGAATCTGCTCGCAGCCCATCACGGCCGGTCGCCGCTGCACCCCCCGGCGGCGGCCGAGCCGGACCTGGCCCTCGCGCCGGGACCGGCGGCCGTGGCGACGGGGGTGGTCCGCCTCCCCGGCATCCCCGTCGCCCTCCGGCTGGTCTGCGAGCGTTGGGGGGAGGGGGGCGGTGCCTCCGGTGATGGCGTGCGGGTCTGGCTCACCGATCTCGTGGACCGGCCGGCGCCTGAGGTGCTGGCGCTGGCCCGGCTGCACACGGAGGCCGTCGACACGGTGGAGCGGTTGGCCGAGGACTTCGGGCTGCATGCCTTCGAGGGGCGTTCGTACCCCGGCTGGCACCACCACATGACGCTGGTCTCCGCCGCCTTCGCCTACGGCACCCTCGGCTCCGCCACCGCGCCGCCGGGCAACCCGGCCCCCGCCTCACGTGGACCGATGGCGGGCCGACCGCCGCGCGGGGCACGAAGCGGTGCGGCGCCGACGCGGAGTGCCGGGGCTCCGGGGCGGGGTTCGACAGCTCCCTCGCGGGCTTCTACGGCTTCGACGCGGCCTCCCGCGGTTCCGACGCGGTTCCCGTCGGCTTCGACACGGCCTCCGCTGCCCTCGACGGCTCCCACGCAGCCTTCGGTCTCCCCCGCCAGGCACTCGGCGCCCCCAGCCCTGCACTCCGCACCCCCACTCTTCCCACCACCCCCCGCGCCCCCACCCTCGCGGACCCCCACCTCTCCGACACGAACGGGATGCTCCTGATGGCCCTTCCCAAAGCGTTCTGGCTGCTGTGGTTCGGGCAGACCGTCAGCCGGCTCGGGACGCTCGCCCCCGCCTTCCTCGTCCTCTACCTGGAGCAGGACGGCCTCGTCGCCCCCGGCACCACCCCGCTCGTCGTCGGACTCTTCGGCGCCGGTGTCGTGCTGTCCGGGCTGGTGGGAGGGGCACTTGCCGATCTGATCGGGCCGCGCCGGACCATCGTCGCCGCCCAGCCGGTGGCCGCCGCGATGGCCCTGCTGTTTGCCGTCGCCGACCATGTCGTCGCGTTGTGCGCGCTGTCGCTGATCACCGGGTTCCTGTCGGCCGTGGACCGGCCGGCCGGGGCCGGGCTGATCTCCGCGATCGTTCCGCAGGAGCAGTTCTCGAAGGCGTACAGCCTCTTCCTCGTCGGCTTCAACATCGGGATGTCGCTGAGCCCGGTCGTCTCCGGGTTCCTCCTCGAAGTCAGCCCCGGCGCCCTGTTCGTGGTCTGGGCGGCCTCCAGCCTCGTCTACGCGGCCCTGGTGTTCGCGGTGCCCGCCGACCCGCCGTCCGCGCGGGACGCCGACCGGCCCGCCGGGGCCGCGGCCGCCCTGAAGTCGGCCGCGCGCGGCATCGCCGAACCGTTCCGCACCCCCGTCCTGGTCGGCTTCCTCCTGCTGACCTTCCTGCTGGCCTGCATCTACCTTCAGGTCAACTCCGCGCTGCCGCTGGACATGCGGGACAGCGGGCTGACCGCCGGGGACATCGGGTTCGTGCTCGCCGTCAACGCCGTACTGTCGGTCCTGCTGCTGCCGCTCGTCCCCCGCCTCGTCGGCGGGATGCGCGCCCATGTGCCGCTGATCCTGGCCGCCGGGTTCATGGCCCTCGGCTTCGGCGTCAACGCCTTCGCCGACGGCATGGTCACCTTCACCCTCGCCACCGTCGTCTGGACACTCGGCGAGGTGCTGTGGGCCCCCATGTCCGCGACCTTCATCGCCGACCGCGCCCCCGCCGGACGCAGCAGCACCTACCAGGGCTCGTACTTCTTCGCCTGGAACGCCGCGTTCGTCGTCGGCAGCCCCGCCGGACTGGCCCTCGCCCACGCCCACGGCTACGGATCGCTGTGGCTGTCCGTCCTGGGCCTGGGCCTGGCCGTGACACTCGGCTTCGCGCTGCTGCCGAGGTTGACCGGGTTCGCGACCAAGACCGACCCCGAGCCCGACGCCGTCCCCGCGTCGAAGGCCGTCCCCGCGCCCGCCCCCTTCCCGGAGCCGGAAGCCGTCCCCCGAGCGACCGCCACCGAAGAATCCCTGACCACAAAGACAAGGTGATCCCACATGTCCGCACCCACCCCCCGCACCGCACTTCTCGTCGGAGCCGCCGGCGGCATCCTCAAGGAGGTCTCGCGCCAGCTCGCCGAGGAGGGCCACACGCTCGTCCTCTTCGACCGGGACCCGGAGGCCGTGGGCCGGCTCGCCGAGGAGCTGGGGCAGATCACGAAGGTCGAGGCCGTCGTCGGTGACATCACCGACATCCCGTCGGCGGAACGCCAACTGACCGACATCGTCGACCGGTTCGCCCCCTCGATCCTCGTCAACGCCGTCGGCGGCGACACCCGGGTCATCGGCTACGCCGACCTCACCACCGACCACTTCGACCAGTCGTTCCTGGAGAACGTGGTCAGCAGCTGGATCGCGGTCAAGGTGTGTGCCCCGCGCATGGCCGCCGATGGCTACGGACGCATCGTCAACTTCGCCTCGGCGGGCGGCCGTACGTACAGCCACTTCAACAACGCCGCGTACGTCGGGGCCAAGGCCGCAGTCATCGGCATGACCAAGCAGATGGCGTACGAGCTCGCCCCGACCGGGGTCGTCGTCAACGTTGTCGCGCACGGGCCCATCGCCACCGAGCGGGTCGCGGGGGCGTTCGGGCGGCGCGATCCGGCGCAGCAGGCGGCCGTCCTGGCCAAGCTGCCGACGGGCCGCTACGGCACCGTCGCCGAGGCCGTCGGCAGCGTGCTCCACCTCTGCTCGGAGAGCGCCGGCTACTCGACCGGATCCGTCATCGACATCAACGGCGGCCTCTACATGTGAGTCCCGCCCCCGCCCCCCATCGTGACACCGGAGGTTTCCATGGCGAAGTTCGTCGTCGAGTTCGAGTACAACGTCGATCGTGCGGGCCGGGAGCATCTGCACCCCGCCCACACCGACTACCTGCGGGCCCTCACCGACAGCGGTGTGCTGCTGCTCGGCGGGCCGCTCCAGGACACCAACGGCGGTCTGCTGGTCTACGAGGCCGAGGACCGTGACGCGTTGCAGCGGATTCTGGACGCCGAGCCCTACGTCACGGGCGGCATCGTCTGCCACATCCGTATCCGGCAGTGGGCGCCTGGTAAGGGGACGTGGGTTGCGGGGCAGCGTCAGGCAGTGGCCTGAGCCCGAGGGTTTTTCGCCCCCCGCCACCCCTACCCATTCCCGCCCCCGGGGGCCGCGTCCCCAGACCCCCGCTTTCGCGAAGTGACTTTACCCGAAAGGACCAACTGACGTGCTCGTGACGCCAGTTCAGCAAGCTGCCACACCCCTGCGCCGTGAAGCGCTGCACGTCGGCATCGTCGATCCGGGTATGGACTCGATGCGCCTGCTCAGCGAGACGGCGATGAGGTTTCCCGAAGCGTTGTCGTTCTCGTCGGGGGCGCCCCACGACGGCACCCACGACCTCGCGAAGCTCTCGTACTACGTCGACCGTTATATCGCGCATCTGCGGGAGAAGGGGGTGCCCGAACAGCGCATCACCCGGCTGCACTTCCAGTACGGACCCGTCAACGGGTTCATCCAGGAGGAAGTCGCGTTGATGCTCGCCAGGGACGAGGACATCGATGTCGCGCCCGAGGCCGTCATGATCACGCACGGCTTCCAGGAGGCGGCGCTCGTCGCCCTGCGGGGGCTGTTCCGGTCGCCCGACGATGTGTTGCTGTCCGTGTCCCCGGCGTACGTCGGCATACGCGGGGCCGCCCGCATGCTGGACATCCCCGTCAAGGGCATCACCGAGGGGCCCAACGGGCTCGAACCGGAGGCCGTGGCCGCCGCCGTGCGCGCCGTGCGCGCCGAGGGCAAGCGGCCCGCCGCGCTCTACCTGGTCCCCGATTTCTCCAACCCGTCCGGCACGGTCGTACCGCTGGAGGCACGGCGGCGGCTGCTCGCGCTGGCCGCCGAGGAGGGGTTCACCATCCTGGAGGACAACCCGTACGGGCTGTTCGCGAGCGACGAGGAGCGGCTGCCCACGCTGAAGTCCCTGGACACGCGGGGTGACGTCGTCTACCTCGGTTCCTTCGCCAAGTCCGCGTTCCCCGGCGCTCGGCTCGGCTATCTGGTCGGCGACCGCGAAGTGGTCGGCGAGGACGGCGCCCGGCGCACCCTCGCCCAGGAGCTCTCCAAGGCCAAGGCGATGTTCACGGTCGGCTCGTCGTCGCTCTCCCAGGCGGCGATCGGCGGCATCCTCGTCGACGCCGGCCACGACCTGCGCTCCGCCACCCGCGACCTGGCCGCCGTCTACCAGGAACGGCTCGCCGCCACCCTCGACGCCCTCGCCGAGCACTTCCCACCCGAGCGGTACGCCGAGCACGGGGTGCGCTGGAACCGGCCGCGCGGCGGTTTCTTCCTGGTCGTCGAGGTGCCCTTCGAGGCCGACCTGGTTGCCATGGAGCGGTCGGCCCGCGACTACGCCGTCAGCTGGGCGCCGATGAGCATGTTCCACCTCGAAGGCGGCGGCGAACGCGCCCTGCGCCTCGGCTTCAGCAACCTCACCCCCGCCGCGATCCGCGAGGGCATCACCCGCCTGGCCCGCTTCATCGAGGACGAGTCCACGTCCACCTCGGAGGCCACCTCATGAGCAGCACACCCACCCGCCCCGTCGCCGTCATCGTCGACGGCTACTCCTCCGGCAACTTCTACCCCGCCGCCTTCGCCGCGTACGGCACGGACGTCGTCCACATCCAGTCCACCCCGGAGCTGATCCCGGCGATGGCGCCGCCGGACCTCACCGCGTACAAGGAGAACATCGTCGGCCACGGCGGCGAGGCCGCCCTTGTCGAGCGGTTGCGCGCCTTCGGACCCGTGTGTGTGATCGCCGGGCAGGAGTCGTCCGTGCCGCTCGCCGACCGGCTGAGCGAGGCGGTCGGCGTCCCCTCCAACGGCTCGGCGCTGTCGCCGGCCCGCCGCGACAAGTACGAGATGATCGAGACGCTGCGCCGGGCCGGGGTGCGCTGCGCGCGGCAGTTCAAGACCGACGACCCGGACGCGGCGGTGAACTGGGCTGAAGATCACGGAAGTTACCCGGTCGTCGTCAAGCCGCTCAGCTCGGCGGCCTCCGACGGCGTCTTCGTCTGCGACGGCCCCGACGCGGTGCGCGCCGCCGCCCGGACCGTCCTCGACGCCCCGAACATGTTCGGCCTCGCCAACACCGAGATCCTCGTGCAGTCCTACCTCAAGGGCACCGAGTACATCGTCGACACGGTCAGCTGCGGCGGCGAGCGGTACGTCTGCGGCGTCTGGGAGTACGAGAAGACGCTGCTGCCGTCCGGCAAGAACATCTACAACCGCGACCTCCTCGCCGACCCGGACGACAACCCGGTGGTCGCCGCCCTCACCTCGTATGTCGACGAGGTCCTCGCCGCGCTCGGCGTCGCCTGGGGGCCGGCCCACGCCGAGGTCATCGTCACCGACGAGGGCCCCGTCCTGGTCGAGATCGGCACCCGTCTCAACGGCAACATCAACGCGCCCTTCCACGACGTGTGCCTCGGCCACAACCAGGCGGCGCTCACGGCGCGGGCGTACACCCGGCCCGGCGAGTTCCGCGCCGAGTACGCCGGCCGGACGTACGCCCGGCTGCAGCCCGCCGTCGTCTACAACACCCCGACCGAGCTGGACGGTGTCGTGGAGTCCGTCGACGAGACGGCCGTGGCGGAGATCCGGTCCCTGGAGAGCGTGTTCTTCACGGCGGTCAAGTTCGGACCCGGTGCCCGGATCAAGCCGACGGTCGACCTGCTGACCAGCTCCCTGCGCGTGTTCTTCACGGCACCGGACGACACGACCCTGACGGCCGACTACGAGAAGGTCCGCTCGCTGAAGGACGCGGTGTACCGCGTCGCCTGACCATCGTTCTTTCCCCTCTTACGACTTACTTCCCCGGAGGCTTCTGTCATGCACAGCCGTATCGGTCTCTTCCTGTCCCCCGTCCACGAGACCGGCCAGGACCCGCACCTGGCGATCCGCCGGAACCTGGACCTCGTCGAGTACGTCGACGACCTCAACTTCGACGAGGCGTGGTTCGGTGAGCACCACACGCTGGGCTGGGGTCTGGTCGGGGCGCCCGAGACGCTGATAGCCGCCGCCTCGCAGCGAACCACCCAGATCAAGCTGGCCCACGGTGTCGTACCGCTCTCCGGCCACCACCCCTTCCACGTGGCGAGCCGCGCCGTCCACCTCGACCACCTCACGCGCGGCCGTTACATCCTGGGCGTCGGCCCTGGCGTGCCCTTCGACGCGAAGATGTTCGGCCTGGAGCAGCCGGTGCAGCGCCGCCGCCTGGAGGAGGCCCTGCCGACGGTCCTGGAACTCGTCAACGGTGACGAGCGGATCACCAAGCAGACCGACTGGTTCGACCTGCGCGACGCCAAGCTCCAGCTGCCCCGGTTCAGCCCGCAGGGCATCGAGGTCGCCGTCGCCACCTCCGGGACCTCGCAGTCCAGCCCGCGCCTGATCGGCCAGTACGGGCTGAGCATGACCTCGTTCGCGCTCCCTTTCGCGCTGCTCACGCCGGGCGCGCCCGCGCACATCAACCTCGCCCACCAGTGGAAGTACGCGGAGGAGGCCGCCGCCGAGCACGGGCAGACCCTGGACCGCGACAAGTGGCGCATCGCGTTGCCGGTGCATGTGGCGGAGACCCGCGAGGAGGCGTACGCGGACGTCCGCGAGGGCTACGATCGCTGGCTGTTCGAGTACTTCGGCAAGGCGGCCGGGCGTGACGTCCTCAGCCCCGAAGTGCCGCGCGAGAAGGCGCTGGAGGCCCGGGTCGAGGCGGGCGGCGCGCTCGTAGGCTCTGTGGACGACGTGGTCGCCGGCATCGAGCGCCTCCACGAGATCACCGGCGGCTTCGGCACGCTGCTCGTCTACGTCGCCGACTGGACGTCCTGGGAGAAGACCAACCGCAGCATGGAACTGCTGGCCCGCCATGTCGCACCGCGCATCACCGGCTCGGCGGCGCGCCCGCAGGAGGCGGTGGACTTCGCGATCGCCAGCCGCAAGAAGTAGGCGGGCCGGGGGCCCGAGGAGGCAGGCCGCGTCGGCACGGCTGGCGGAGGTACGGCCGACGCGCTCCGGAAGTCCTCCTCGCCGCCCCGCCGTCAATCACGTCACTCACGCCACGTCACGCCGGGCCGTTTCCTCGGCCCGGCCGGGCGCCCCACCCGATCGGAAAGAACTCATGCTGGAGCAACGCTCGTTCCGCGACATACTCGGCCGGTTCACCACGGGAGTGGTACTGGTCACCGCAGACACGGCCGAGGGCCCCAAGGGCATGGCGGTCAACTCCTTCACCTCCGTCTCGTTGACCCCCCCGCTGGTCGCCCTGTGCGCCGCGGACACCTCCTCCACCTGGCCGGCCATCCGCGACACCGGTTCCTTCGCGGTGACGATCCTCGGCGACCGGCACGCGGAACTCTGCCGCCTGTTCAGCACGAAGGGCGCCGACCGCTTCGCCGCCGGCGACTGGTCGACGACCCGTGCCGGGCACCCCATCCCCGCCGACGGCCTGGGCTGGCTGGACTGCCGCATCACCACGGTCCATCCGGCGGGCGACCACGAACTGGTCATCGCCGAGGCCCTGGAGGGCGCCCTGACCGAACAGGCGGACCCCCTGGTGTTCCACGCCGGCCGCTTCACGGCCCTGGCAGCGGCCTGAGACGAACGAACACCGACGCGTTTCGGGTTGGTTCGGCCGGTTCGGTTGGTGTGGTGGCTTGGCGGTCGGCCCCGGCACCCGCCCCGGCTTCGCCCCCCTGAGCCGGCGGTCCGGTGCGGTCCCGGTCTCGGGCCGGCGATCCGGGGGGCCAGCGGTGTCCGGCGATCCGGTTCGGTGCCGGACACGGCCGACGGCCGCCCGTCACCGCCTGACTCCTCCCGTCCACCGGGCCGAGGCCACCGGCGTCCTCGGCCCGGCCCTGTCCCCCCGGCCTGGCATCCGCACCGGTTCCGGTTCATGCCCCGCGTCGACGCCCACCAGAAAGGCAACCTGCGTGTCCCTCACCGATCCCACACTCACCGCGCCCCTGCCGCCGGATGCCAGGGACGACGCCGACCTCCACTTCGTGCGGACCGCCCCACGCCATCTCGTCGACCGCAGCGCGGTGGCCGAGGTACTGATCACGGATTGGCGGCGGCTGGGCCCCGACGCCTTTCGGCTGGGCGCGCAGTGGCCGCGCGGGCACCACTTCTACGCGCCCATCGCCGGTACCTGGTACGACCCCCTGCTCGCCGCCGAGTCACTGCGGCAGGCGTCCGTCCTGGTCGGGCAGACGTACTACGGAGTCCCGGCGGACCATGACTTCACCATCGCAGAACTGGAGTTCGAGGTCGTGCCGGGTGCCATTCTGCTCGGCACCCGCCCCGCCGAGGTACGCCTCGACGTCGCGGCCACGGACGTACGGCATCGCCACGGCACCCCGACCGCGCTCACGCTGGAGGCCGACCTGCTGCGCGGCGGCGACTTCGCCGGTGCCGGACGGCTGACCCTGCACACGACGGCTCCCCGCGACCCCGCCGCAGGGGAGGGCGGCGGGTACCCGCCGCTGCCCGACCCCGTCCCGCCGGCGATCGTGGGCCGGTTCGACGAACGCGACGTCGTCCTCGGCGTCCCCGGCTCCGCCGGTGCCCGCCGGGGGCTGGTCTGGGACCTGCGGATCGACCCCGGACACCCGGTGCTCTTCAACCACCCCACCGACGAGATCCCTGGGATGGTCCTTCTGGAGGCCGCCCGCCAGGCCGTCCAGGCGGCCTGCGCCCCGTACCGCGTACTCCCCGTGGAACTGCGCAGCGCCTTCCATTTCCCCCTGAGCCTGTCCGCCCCCTGCCACATCTCCGCGACGCGGCTCCCCGCGCAGGACGCGAGCGAGGACGCCGCCCTCCGGGTCACCGCCTGGCAGTCCGGCCGCCTGGCCTTCGACAGCCTGGTGGTGGCGAGTCTGTGTGACTGAGTACGCGCCCTGGTGCTCCCGGCGGTGGGGCGCAGCCGGGTGGGTGACTATGAGCTCGGTAGCGCGGGTGGTGTGTTGGGTGCGGGTCGGTGGGCGTTGGTCGTGCAGTTCCTCACGCTCAGCTTGGTGTTCAAAACACCAAGCGCATCCGCCATCGCAGCAGTGCCGCCGGCCTCGAAGCGGTGCACCGCCTCAGCCCGCCCCCGCACCGGGGTGGAGCCTCCGCGCGTTGGAAACTACGTCGGCGTGGTCATCGGTGGCGCCGTGAGCGGGCTCCTCGGCTCCACCGGCCAGTTCCGTCTCGCCTACGCGGCACCGGCCGCCCTGGCGCTTCTTCTCCTGGCCGCCGCCCGCCACTTCACCCAGCCGCCGCGCGGGACGCAGCCGATTGCCGCCCGCCAGACGCGCTGTCGTCACGGGTCGGCACCGTCATAGCAGCCTGGATTGCTGACACGCAAACGCATGCACGCATCCCCTCTTACCGGGGGTACTGGGCGTACCTATCACGAACTCCCCTGTAGGAAAAGCCAGTTGATGTGAGTCCGCTTGTGGAGACCTTGTGCTCGAACGCAAGGTCCCCCTAACGTGCACGGCGTTCGGAGAAGTCGAACACCGCGTGGCCGGACCGCCGAATCCTGCCCCCGGCGCGCGGCAGCACATCACCACACCGCAGGCAGGAGCGGGGGACCCACTTGCGCCGTACGGGACAACACGTACCCGGGCGGCTTGGGGTGAAGCCGTGAGAACCACGGCCGGGCAACTCTCCAGCCCGAACCCGACAGCTCACCTCGCAGGCGTTCGGAGTAGGAGCCACCGTGATATCTGCAGTCGGAAGACACCGCGTCCCACACCCCCACGCCACCACCCGCCGCCTCGACGGCCCCACCGACGCCGAAACCGCAGCAACCGGCGGCACCGTGGTCTCGACGGGCCGCGACGGGAGACCGTTCGCATTGAACTACGCCCGTCCCGCCGTGAGCCCCCCGGCCGTGGTCCCCTACGCCTATGACCCCCTGCGTCAATTGAACGTCCTGCCCGATGGGCGCCCGGCCATCAGCGACCGCGACCTGCTGCTGGCGTGCGGCACCACCACGTCCACCGCCGGTTCCCAAACGCACTTCGATGACTGACGGCCGCCCCATGACCGTGCTCGTACTGACCTGCGAGGAGGACGTGACCGCGGACATGGTGGTGTCCGTCCTGGATGATGCGGGAGTCCCGGTCGTACGCCTGGACCCTGCCGACCTCCCTGGCCAGGTTGCCCTGTCTGCCGAATACGTGCGGGGCGACTTCGACGGGCACCTGTCGGCCGGTGGTCGTGTGGTGAGCATGAGCGGACTGCGCTCGGTATGGGTACGCAGGCCCGGCCGTCCGGCAGCGCGTGCCGCCCATGAGTCCGCATGGCTCACCGCCGAGGCCGAACAGGCCCTGTACGGAACGCTGAACTGCACGGGCGTGCGCTGGATGAACCACCCGGCGGCCGCCGCGCAAGCCCGCTGGAAACCATGGCAGCTGCGCGTCGCCCACCGCAGCGGCTTCGCCGTACCCCCCACGCTGATCACCGGCTTTCCGCGGGTTGCACGCGAGTTCGCCGCCCAGTACCCGGACCTCGTCGTGAAGCCGGTTTCGGGAGCGCATCCGGGCGACCCGGCGCTGGCACTGCCCACCACCCCCGTCGGGCCGGACGCCGACTTCGACGCGGTGACCGCCGGCCCCACGCTCCTGCAGCAGCGCGTGCCCAAGCGCGCGGACATCCGGCTGACCTGTGTGGGGGACGAGCTGTTCGCCGCGCGGAGGGCGTCCGACCCGGACGAGGTGGACTGGCGTTTCACCGACAACGGCGGTGCCTGGGCTCCGGCCGAAGTACCCACCCGCATCGCGAAGGCGGTCGGCGCCTACATGTCCCTCGCCCAGCTCGCGTACGGCGCCTTCGACTTCGCTGAGGACGGTGACGGCACTTGGTGGTTCCTGGAGTGCAATCAGGGAGGGCAGTTCGGCTTCGTCCAACTGGAGACCGGTCAGCCCATCGCCGAAGCCGTCGCAGCCTGGCTGGCTCTGGGTCCTGCGGTGTGAGCCGACCCGGGGCGTCAGCTCACGGTGAGGGTGCCTTTCATGTTCGTGTGGATGGTGCAGATGTAGGGATAGCTGCCGGATGTGGACGGAGCGATGAAGGTGGCTGTTTCGCCGGGATCGATGTCGCCGGTGTCGAATGGCTTGTCCCCGGTGGCGGTCAGGGTGTGCGTGACCGAGTCCTGGTTCTCGACGATGACCTTCGTTCCGGGGCGCACCTGAAGTGTCGCCGGGATGAAGGTGAAGTTCTTGATCGAGATGTGAGCTGCGCCGACGTTGGAGGTGCTTGGGGCGGATGAGGCGCTGGTGGTGGCGGGGGTGGCGGTGTCGTTGCCGTCGCCGTTGCTCGAACATCCGGCCAGGGCAAGCAGGACACAGGCTCCGCCCACCCTGAGGGCGGTGTGGACCCGGTCCGGATAGGTGAGGGACATGCCGGGCGGACCTTTCCGACGAGGGATGCCGTGGTCTGGGCGCGGCTGGTGATCGGCCGCCGCATTCAGGTTCGCCGTCCTCGGTGGCGCTCGCCAGGGCGGTACCGCCAGTCGCGGTGCCGTTCACCTGAATGCCGACGGGAGTCGCGCTTCATCCCGGGCGGGCGGGGGAGCGCCGACATGGTTCACCCAATGGGCGAGCGACGCGACGGGCGCGGTCAGCCCGGTCCCCTCGGCTGGGCGAGGCGGCCGGCCGGCAAGGTGGCGGTCGGTATCGGGAGGCTGCCCGGCGCGGCGCCGCGCAGGTCCCGCACGTATTGCTCGCGCGGTACGAGGTGGGCGCCCAGGCCGCGGACGTGCGGGCTGTCCCGCTGCGCGTCGAGCAGCACGCCGCCCGCCTGTGCGAAGCGCTCCGCGAGGTCGGACACCGCGACCTTCGAGGCACCGGGACGGTGGAAGAACATCGAGTCCATGCTGAAGACCGATCCGACCTGGAGGCCGAAGACGCCGCCGACCACATCGCCGTTCTCCCACACCTCGACGCTGTGGGCATGCCCCAGCTCCTGCAGGCGGATCAGGCTTGCGATCAGCTCTTCGGTGAGCCACAGAGGGTCGCGATCGGCGCCGCATTCGCGGACGACCTGCTCGAACCTCTGGTCCAGGCTGGTCGACCACGGCAGCTGGTTGCGCAGCCTGCGGGCGAGGCTCCGGCTGAGGTGCGCGGCCGAGACGGGCAGCACCGGCCTGGGGTCGGGCGACCACCAGGAGACGGCGTAGGGATCAGCCGATTCCTCCCCCACGAGCGGGATGCGGCCCTCTTCGACCTGCTCGGCGAAGACCACCTCATTGAGGATGCGGGTGTACTCGTCGGATGCCGGGAACGGATAGACCCCGGCGCGGTATGCCGCCAGGAGGCCGGCGGGACTGAGGTCGGCGGAGAAGGCCACCGGACCGTCGGGCGCCGCTTTGCGTACGTCCAGCGCCTCCCAGTCGGGGCATCGGTTCACCACTGCGATGCTCCGTGCCCTTGGTTGATCCCGGGCCGGACGTATTCGGCCTGGGAAAGGTAGTCGATGTAACGGTCCATCATCTCCGCGTCCACCGGCGGAATGTCGATCCCGGCGTCCGTCAGCGCCCGTTCCGCGTTGTCGCGTGTGAACTCCGCGAAAACGCCCTGGAAGTACATCTCGCTCACGGTCATGTCGGCGCGGCTGCAACGGTCGACGAAGAGCGGGACGAACGGGGTTATCGGGTCGGTGGGGTGCCCGGCCGCGTACTTCACCAGAACGGCGATCCACTCGGCGTAGGGGATCTCCTGGACCGGGTAACCGCGCTGGCGCAGGCGCTCGGCGAGCGAATGCAGCAGCGTGGGACGGGGGTTGTTGAGGTGGTAGACCTCGCCGCGAGCGAGATGGTGGGTGGAGATGTGTCCGATTGCGCGGGCGAGGTGGTCGGCCGGCAGGAAGTCCAGCGGCAGCCGGACGTCGGGGCACAGCCCGGTCCGCGCGATGAAGCCGAAGAGGGCGGCCAACTCGCTGCTGGTGTTCATCACGCTGGTTCCGCTGCCGCCCGTGATGTCCATCAGGCGGTAGATGGCGACCGGAAGGCCCGCATCGGACGCCTTCTGCAGCAGCGCCTCGCCGACCCACTTGGCCTCCACGTAACCCACCGACAGATAGTCCGGGAACTGCAGCGGCGTGCTCTCTGTCACCTCGCGCACCCCGGCCGGCCCGAATCCGGCGAGCACCGCCATGCTGGACGTGAAGTGGACGGGGACGGCCCTGTCGGCGGCGAGGCGGATGATCTCGTATGTTCCCTCGATATTGGCCGCGCGCAACTCGTGGTACGGGTAGATGAAGTTGACCTGGCCGCCGAAGTGGTAGACGGCGTCGATGGTCGACCCCAGCTCCTCGAACAGGCCGGGAGGCAGCCCCAGTCCGGGCTTGGCCAGGTCGCCGACGACCGGCTGGACACGCTCGCTGGACAGATCGCTGAGGACGTACCGCTTGTGGCTCGCGCGGATCCTCTCCATACCGTCGAGGTCGTCGGAAGCCCTGACCAGACACAGGATCCGCCCCGTCGTCCTGCGCAGCAGCTCGTCGATCATGTACGCGCCGCAGAACCCCGTCGCCCCGGTGAGGAGGACGTCGCCGGGGCGCTCAGGGTGCGGAGCCGGCGCGTCACGGCCTATCGGCGGCATGCTCCGAGCGGTCTCGGCGGCGAAGTCGACGCTCCCGCCTTCCGGATGGGCCAGTGTGCCGGCACGTGCCTGGCGCACGGACTCGGTGAAAGCGGCGAGCATCGGCTGCTGCAGCAGCGAGCGGGTCAGCTCGCGGATCTGTGTGACGCCGATGCCGAAGATGACGCGGGTCCGGGCGAGCATCTCCATGGCCAGCAGCGAGTTGCCGCCCAGCTCGAAGAAGTCGTCGTGCGGACGGACGTACTCAACACCCAGGATCTGGCCCCACAACTGGGCCATCCCCTGCGGCACCGGGCGGTCGTCGGCGGTGGGCGTCGTCACCGCGGTCTTGGGTTCCGGCACGGCCTTGCGGTCGAGCTTTCCGCTGGGCGCGACGGGCAGCTGTTCCACCGCGTGGAAGGCTGCCGGGATCATGTAGCCCGGCAGGACCTCGGCGAGTGCCGACCGCAGCCGCGTGCGCAGCGCCGCCTCGCCGCCGGCCGGCTGTGCGGCCGGCGTGTAGTACGCGATGAGGTGCCGGTCGCCGTTGTCGCGCGCCCGGGCCACCACCATCGCCTGGCCGATCTCCGGGTGGGAGACGAGCGCGGCCTCGATCTCGGCCGGGTCGACCCGGAATCCGCGGATCTTCATCTGGTCGTCGACCCGGCCCAGGACTTCCAGGTTGCCGTCCGGGCGCCGGCGGCCCAGATCCCCGGTGCGATACATCCGGTCGCCCGGCGCGGAGCCGTGCGGGTCGGGCAGGAACTGCTGTGCGGTCAGGGCGGGTTGCCGCCAGACACCGCGCGCCAGCCCCGGGCCGCCGATGTAGATCTCGCCGCGCTCGCCCGCCGGCACCGGGCGCAGTTCGGCGTCGAGCACGTGGACGTGACTCCCCTCCAGGGCCCTTCCGATCGGGGCTACGGCGGTGTC
This sequence comes from Streptomyces sp. NBC_01481, assembly GCF_026339995.1. Classification (GTDB taxonomy): domain Bacteria; phylum Actinomycetota; class Actinomycetes; order Streptomycetales; family Streptomycetaceae; genus Streptomyces. Next base: position 965,170 of record NZ_JAPEPT010000001.1, read on the forward strand.
CGGCGCCGCGAGCACCTCCTCGTTCAGGTCGCAGAGCGTGGAGGTGATGGTGGTCTCGGTGAGCCCGTAGGCGTTGACGAGCCGCGCGCCGGGGATCCGGCGCAGAATGGCGCGGCAGTCCTTCGCGGTGACGATCTCGCCGCCGACGATGACGAGCCTCAGCGACGCGAGGATCTCGCCGCGGTCCGCGACGGAGACGATCCGGTGCCAGAAGGCGGGGGTCAGGTCGGCGACGGAGATCCCGTGCTCGGGGAGGCGGTGCAGCAGGTCGGTGGGTGCCCACGTCTGTGTTCCCGCGAGGACGAGCGTCGCGCCGCTGGTCAGTGTGGCGAAGACCTGTTCCAGCGAGGTGTCGAAGCCGAGCGCCGCGGCGTGCAGCACCCGGTCGCCGGGCCTCAGTTCGTACGCCCGGGACACCGCGGTGAGGGAGTGGGCCAGCGACCGATGGGTGATCATCACCCCCTTGGGGGGCCCGGTGGATCCGGAGGTGTAGATCACGTAGGCGAGGTCGTCCGGCCGGGGGCCGCGTGCCGGCGGAATTCCCTCCAGAGGCGCCTGCGTGGCCTGTTCCCCGGCGTAGACGATCCGCGCCTCGCACCCGGCGAACAACGGGGCGTGCTCACGGCTCGAGACAATGTGGCGTGAACCGGTCTCCCCGACCAGTGCGACGATCCGCTGCTGCGGAGTCGCCGGGTCGAGGGGGAGGAACGCGCCGCCGGAGCTCAGTACCGCCAGCAGCGCGAGGATCAACTCGGGCTCGCGGTCGAGGCACACGGTGACGACGGACTCCGCGCCGACGCCCGACTCCCGCAGTTCGTGGGCAAGCAGGTCGGCGCGGCCGGTCAGTTCGGCGTAGCTGAGCCGGCCCTCGTCCGAGACCACCGCGAGAGCGGACGGCTCATCCCGCGCCCGCTCCCGGACCAGCTCGGGCACGGTGCCCGGCCCGGAACCCGGAGGCCGCCCCTCGGCGCGGGCGCTCGCGGGCCGCATGTCGGTCCACAGGTGTTCGACCAGGCTCCCGCACTCCGCGGCGGACGCCGGTCCGCCGATCCGGCGCCACCCGTCCGGAATCCGGCGATCGGCGGGCCAGATCGCGTACTCCTCCTCGTCGTTGCGCAGCACGACGCACGGCGCGGCCGACTCCGCCGGAGCGTCCTGGCGTTCTGTCACCTTGGGTCTCCTGCCTGGCGCGGCGTCCTGCGGAGCACGGCCTGGGCCCCCCGAGGGAGAGGCCGGGTCCATCACCGCTTCCTCTCCGCGGGCGCCTCCTCAGGCAATCCGGTCAGGCGGCCGAGCGGCGGTGCGAGGACGAGCTGCTCCGCCTCCTCGGCGCTGACCGGCTCGGCGAAGAGGTATCCCTGACCGAACTTGCAGCCAATGGAGGTCAGCAACTCCTGCTGCCTCACGTCCTCCACTCCTTCGGCGATCACCGTGAGGCCGAGTGTGTCCGCGAGATGGGTGATGCCCTCGACAAGGGCGTACTGTTCGGGTGAGCGCCCGAGTTCGTCGACGAACGACTTGTCGATCTTGAGTATCGAGATCGGGAACTCACGCAGATAGCTCAGCGACGAGTAGCCCGTTCCGAAGTCGTCGATCGCGATGCGGATCCCGAGGTCGGTGAGCGAACTCATCTCGGCCAGGATGCGTTCGTCGTTGTACATCAGCACGCTCTCGGTCAGTTCCAGTACGAGAGAGGACGGTTCGATGCCGGAGAGATCCAGGGCGCGCCGGATCACCTGGTAGAACTCGGCGTCCCGGAACTGACGCGGCGACACATTCACGCTGACGTAAGGCTGGATGCGGTCGGCCGTCCCGTCGCGCAGCACGGAGCCCTGCCACCGGACAGCCTCGGCCGCGGCCTGATCGAGCACCCAGGCGCCGAGCGGTACGATCTGTCCGCTCTCCTCGGCCAGCGTGATGAACTGCTCCGGCAGCACCATGCCGCGCGTGGAGGGCCAGCGAACGAGCGCCTCGAAGCCGGAGATCCGCCCGCTGGCCAGCTCCACGATGGGCTGGTAAAGCACCAGGAACGAAGTCTCGATCGGCGAACTGTCCAGGCCCTCCTGCAACTTGGCACGCTCGGCCATGCCGCTCTGCAGCTCCGGTTGGTAGCGGCGCCACTGGCGCTTGCCCGCCGTCTTCGCCGCGTAGAGCGCGAGATCGGCGTGTGTCAGCAGTTCGACCGAGTCGATGCTGTCCTCCGTCGTCGCGACGCCGATGCTCGCGTATGTGCTCACCGGCCCCACGCTGAGCCGGAACGTCTCGGCGAACACGGTCATCACGTTTTCGGTGAACCGCTCCACGCCCTCGGGCCCAATGGAGCCCTCCACCAGCAGTGCGAACTCGTCGCCGCCGATGCGCGCGGCGGTGTCGGAGGCACGGACGGTGGTCGACAGCCGGAGTGACAGCGCGACCAGGAGTTCGTCGCCCACGCTGTGGCCGTGTATGTCGTTGACGACCTTGAAGTCGTCCACGTCGACGAAGAGCACGCCGACCACTGTGCCGTCGCGCTGGGCCTGAACCAGTGCGTGGTTGACCCGTTCCTGGAAGAGGATGCGGTTGGCCAGGCCGGTGAGCGGGTCATGGAACGCCTGATGGGTGAGTTCGCGTTCGAGCTTGCGCTGTTCGGTCACGTCCTGAAGGGTGAGCACCACCCCACCGACGGTCGCCTCCTCGCGCAGGTCGCTCCACCTCACCTCGACCTCGATGGTTGCCCGGTCGGTGCGGACCATGCGCCAGTGCTCGCGCCTGCCCTGGTGTTCGCGGGTCCGTATCCGGCCGAGTGTCTCGACCACCCCGCGGCTGTCCTGCGGCGGCACCAGATCGATGAGGAGGGTGCCCTCCAGGTCCGGAATGCCGAGCACCTGGTCGGCGGAGGGGCTGGCGTAACGGATCCGGTCGTCGTCGTCGAGGATCAGGATGACGTCGGAGGCGTTCTGCACCAGCGTGCGGAAGTACACCTCGCTGTTGCGCCGGTTGACTTCCTGTGCGAGGGCGACCCGTGCCACGGCAAGTGCCGTCTGAGCGGCGAGAGTCGCCAGCGTTTCGCGGAGTACGAGCAGGTCCTGCTCGTCCCCGGCCACGATCAGCGCCCCGATCAGCGGATCGCCCGCGGGGTGATCCTGCGAGCTGAGGGGGCAGATGAGCGCCTGGTCGGTGCGGCTCGGCTCCTCGTCCTGGCTCGTGAGGCAGTCGGCGAGATCGGGCCCCAGACCGTCGAGGGGCACCAGGCGGTTCTCGCCGGACGTGGTCAGTTCCCGTACGGCTGCGGTCACCCGTTCGGCCGCGGGCCCGTGTACGCCGCTGTGCGCCCCGTTCACCCAGAGCGCGTTGTCCGGCGGGGTGAGCAGCGCGGAACGCGGCGGGCCGTGCGGCATCAGCTCCGTCACGGCGGCGTGGGCGGAGGCGGCCACATCCCGCACGTCGCGCGCTCCGCCCAGCGACGACACCGCGATGCGCAGCACCTTCTCCCGGCCGACCGCCTGCCGGTGGGTTGCCGCCACGCCCGCCAGGCGGTAGAGCACGAGGACGAAGAGCACCGCGGAGAACACTCCGATGACGCCGACATTGGACCTCACGCCGCGCAGCGCCTCGATCAGGAGGATGGCCGGCGCGATCAGCGACGCCAGGGTGAGCAGGCTCAGCCGGCCCACACCGGTCTCACCGCGCCATGCCACCGGCTGGGTCAGCGACCGCATGGACGGATGGAGCGCGGCGGCCGCCCAGGCGCCGTACAGGACGGCCCAGCCGAGCTCGACGACGCTACCCGTGCGCCACGTTCCGTTCAGTACTATCAGGCCGTAAGCCACGTCTGCGGCGAGCAGGCCGACGGTGCCCGCGGTGAGCAGCATGAGCGCAGGGCTCCTGCCGCCACGGCCGGCGAGCAGGCGCAGCAGCATCGCCAGTACGAGGATGTCGCCGAGCGGATAGGCGATGGAGAACGCCTTCTGCACCCAGGTAATACCCTCGATGTGGGCGAGCGGATCGATGAGGAAGATCCACGAAAGCAGCGCCAAGCCGACTGTCAGCGTCAGTGCGTCGACGAGGCTCGCCCGGTCGCGCCACCCCGTGCGCCAGTGGACAAAGCCCAGCAGCCCGGCCGCATAGAGCGGATATGCCGCGAGATAGAAGCCGTCGGCGATCGACGGAAACGGCATCTCCTCCTGGAGCAAGTCGATGAGGATGATCTGGGTGGCCTGGCCCGCGGCGAAGGCGAAGTTTCCCGCGGCGAGCAACAGCCAGGGGAGTCGATGCGCCGGGCGGTTGAGAAAGACACCCAGGGAAATACCGATGACGCCGAGCGCTCCAATTCCTACGAAGATCAGCCGATGCTGCGGAAATGTGTAGTAGAGCGCCGTCAGCAGGATGATGCATGCGCTGACGGCGGCCATCGCGGCCAGGCTTCGCAGTCGCGGGTTCACCCCAACTCACCTCCAGGGAGGGCCACTTGTCGGGCGGACCGAGCTGGGCGAACGGCACCGGGCGTCGGCGGAGAAGCCCGTGGGATCGGGCTGAAAAAGGAGAATCTCTCCGGGGCCGGGATTCGGTCCTGGTTGCACGGGAACACGATCGCCGGTATACGCAGTCACCGGTACACTCGGTCGCCGGTATACGGGCTCCTTCTCGCCAAGACATCGACGTGTCTTCGACCCAGCTTACCCGGCTCGCCATTTCCCGCATGCGCAGGGAGAGATACCCCAACGCGCAAGGAGAAATACCGTGTCGCGTCGCGAGATGCCGCGCCGTACGTGAAAATGGAGGACGCGGAAACCGGACCGGATCCGCCCAGCGACGATCGGCTCCTGATGGAGCGTGGAGTCCCATGCTCTCCGATTACCGCCGGATCTTTTCTCCTGCAGGCACTCTGCTCTTCTCCGCCGCGGGCTTCATTGCCCGTCTTCCGCTGGCGATGATCGGCGTCGGCATCATCACCATGCTGTCGCAGCTCGGCTTCGAGTGGTGGCTCGCCGGCTCGGTCTCCGCCACGCAGGCGATCGCCGCCGCGGCAATCGGACCGCAGATCTCCCGGCTGGTGGACCGTCACGGCCAGCGCCGGGTGGTCCTCCCGGCGACGGCCGTGACGGTCGCGGCCATTGGTGCGCTGCTGCTGTGCGCCCGGTACGCCGCCCCGGCCTGGACGCTTTACATCGCGGCGGCGGTAGCCGGCTGCATGCCCAGCATGGGCGCGCTCGTCAGGTCCCGCTGGGCGGAGATCTACCTGCAGTCACCGCGGCTGCTGCACACCGCGTACTCGCTGGAGTCGGTGCTCGACGAGGTGATCTACGTCGTCGGCCCGGCCCTGGCGATCACTCTGTCGACCAGCGTCAGCGCCGAGGCAGGACCGCTGGCGGCCGGGGTCCTGCTCGCCGTCGGCGTCCTGCTGTTCGCCGCCCAGCGGCGTACGGAACCGCCGGTGCGCCACGAGTCGCAGCGCCCCGGGGGCAGCGTGCTGCGCATCCCGGGACTCGGCCTGTTGGTGCTGACGCTGACGTCGGTGGGAGTGGCCTACGGTTCGGTGGAGGTTGCGACGGTGGCGTTCGCCGACGCCCACCACCACAAGGGGTTCTCCGGCCTGCTGCTGGGGGTGTACGCGCTCGGCTCGGGCCTGGCGGGCGCGGCCTTCGGAGCGATCAGGCCGCGGGGGGCGATCACGCGGCGGTTGCTGGTCAGCGTCTGCGCGATGGCGGTGACGATGGCACCGCTGTTGTTCGCGCCGAATCTCGCGGTGCTGGCCGGGATGCTCTTTGTGGCGGGCATGGCCATCGCGCCGACCCTGATCACCGCGATGGGGCTGGTGAGCCACCTGGCGCCGGCCTCTCAGCTCACCGAGAGCATCACCTGGCTCGTCTCGGGCCTCTCCGTCGGGGTGGCGCTGGGCTACGCCGCGTCCGGATGGGTGGTCGATGTGGCGGGGGCCTCGGCGGGCTACCGCGTGCCGTGCGGGGCGGCCCTGCTCGCCGCCGCGACGGTCTCGCTCGCCCTGCCCCGGCTGACCCGGGCCGGCGTGCAGTGAGCTCGCCGAGCGTATCGGGTGCCCGGCGCCGCCGATGCCGGGTGGCGCCGTCAGTCCGTCGCGAGGGAGATCTCCGTCGACTTGATCAGCGCGACGACCGAGGACCCCGCCGTCAGGCCCAGATCGGCGACCGCGTCCTTCGTGATCGCGGCCGTCAACTCGCCGCCGACGACGCCGATCTTGACGCTCGCCATCGCGCCACCGGCGGTGATGCCGTTGACCGTGCCCGGGATCTGATTGCGGATGCTCAGGCCCTCGACCGCGGCCGTGGCCAGGGAGACCTCCGTGGACTTCATCAGGACGCGGACGGCCGAGCCCGGGGCGAGGCCCAGCTCCTGGGCGGCCTCCAGCGTGATCGCGGCGGTGATCTCCTGGCCGCCCTCCAGGCGGACCTTGACGGTCGCCATGACCTCGCCGGGATGGACGGAGACGACCGTGCCGGGGATCTGATTGCGGATGCTCAGGCTCATGGAAGCACCGTAGCCACGGGCGCGGGCGGAGGCCGGTCGGCGCGCTTACGTCACCCGGCGGCGGTCGGGACGAGCCGGACGCACGTGGGCGCGCCCCTCAGCGGGGCGCGCCCACGGGTCCGGTGACCGCCGGTCAGAAGGACGAGACCCGCAGCAGGCTCTCCTTGGTGCCGTCGGGGTCCTGGGAGGGCCAGGTCCAGTCGAGGCTGCCGGCGGCCTGCAGGGCCGTCTTGACGGACAGGGGTGATGCGGTGGGGTGGGTGGCTCGGTACAGCGCCGCGCCGCCCGCGACGTGGGGTGCCGCCATCGAGGTGCCGGACAGCGTCGAATAGCCGCCGAACCTGTAGGTGGAGCGGATGCACACGCCCGGCGCGATCAGGTCGACGTCGGCGCCGTAGTTGGAGAAGTCGGCGAAGGTGTCGTCCTGGTCGTTCATGCAGCTGGCCTGCCCGAGGCCTCCGGGCTTGCCGTCGAAGTCGGCCAGGGCGCTGACGGTGATCACTTCGTCGTACGCGGCGGGGACGGTGTTCTTCGCGTCGGCGTGGGCATTGGCCGCCGCAACGGTGTAGGTGACGCCCTTGGCGACCGAATCGCAGATCGCCCGGTGCTCGGCATCGCCGTTGGTCCTGCCGCAGTTGCCGTCGTCGGTGCCCTCGCCGCCCAGGCTCATGTTGGCGACGTCGATCTGGTCGGCGTGCTGGGTGACGTAGTCGATGCCGCAGATGACGTCCGACGTGCTGCCCCAGCCGGCGGCGTTGAGCACCTGCACCGGCCAGATCCGGACGCCCGGCGCCATGCCGACGACTCCGGTGCCGTTGTCCAGAGCGCCGATGATTCCGGCGACATGGGTGCCGTGGCCGTGGTAGTCCTCGGGCGGCAGGAAGGGGATCGTGCAGTTCTTGCCACCGGCTCTGTACACATTCAGGTCCGGGTGGTTCAGATTGACGCCGGTGTCGATGACCGCGACATCGGCGTTGACCCGGGTGTCCTTGCCGTCGATGGCGGCGGTGGGGCTCAGGTCGGCCTCCGCACGGTTCACACCGGTCGGGACCGACTGGGCGGCGGCTCGTACCCACTTGTCGGGCTGCACCGAAACCTGGGGGTCGGCGGCGAGCGCGGCTGCGGCGCTCGGGGTCATGGATGCCGCATAGCCGTGGACGGCGTAGCGGTAGACGTGGTGCACCACGGCACCGAAGGTGGAGGCCTGCTCCACAGCCGCGTCCACAGCCGCGTCCATTTCGGCTTCCCCGCGAGTGGTGGTGTCCGCGAGGGTCACGATGTACCGGCCGGGGATCTGACCGGACGGGACGGACTCCTTGGCCGCGGAAGGAGTCGGTGTAGCAGTCAGCAGGGCCAGAGCAAGGAGGGCGGCGCCGAAAAGTTTGGGCATCCCGGACCTTTCGTGAGAGCGGTGGAGGGCGAGCCAACCCGGCAATTCCGGGGCATTTGCCCTGGAAATATTCGGTTCGCTATCGCGCTCACAGCTAGCAGGTTTGCGGCGATGCGACAGCCCGACATACGGCGCCCAGGGGATTCTCTGACCCTCTGTCAACCATGTGGCCCTGTACGGACCCTCGCTGCCTCGCCCCGCCGCCCGGGCCGGTTCCAGGCCCGGGCCATACGGGTCCGTAGCCGGGACCGGCCGCGGATTCTCAGGCTCATGAATCCGCCGTGAGGGCGGCGGCGCCCGCTCGCCGGGCTGTGCTTTGGGCCTTCGTCCAACCGGTCTGGCATTTGCTATGAAGCAGCGCTCCATGGCTTGTAAATGCTGGTCCATCCTGCCTACCGTGTCGCATATGCAGTCCTACACAATCGGCCAGGCGGCGCGCCTGCTGGGCGTCAGCGCCGACACCGCGCGCCGCTGGGCCGACGCCGGCCGGGTCGTGACCCATCGCGACGAGAGCGGCCGTCGGCTTGTCGACGGCCGTGATCTGGCCGCTTTCTCGGTCGAGGTCGCCCAGAGCGGCACCGGCGACGAGGAGGTCTCGTACACCTCGGCCCGCAACGCCTTTCCCGGCATCGTCACCGCCGTGAAGCTCGGCGATGTCGCCGCGCAGGTCGAGATTCAGGCCGGTCCGCACCGGCTGGTCTCCCTGTTGACCCGGGAGGCTGTCGAAGAGCTGGGACTGGAAGTCGGCATGCAGGCCACCGCCCGCGTGAAGTCGACCAGCGTGCACATCGACCGCACCTGAGCAGCTGACAGCCCACCTTCTTCCGCCTTCCGCTTCTTCCGCAGTGGCGTCGTCCGTCCCCGACGCGGCCTTTCCCTACCGCTTTTGCCAAGGAGTCCCGTCATGTCGTACGCCTTCACCCGGCGCCGTACCGCTGCCGTCGTCCTGACCGCCGCCCTGCTCGTGCCGCTGGCCGGCTGCGGCAGCGACGACGCCAAACCGGACAGCGGCGCGAAGACCGGCGCATCCGGCACGCCGAATGCCGCTCTGATCGTGCTGGCCGCCTCCTCGCTGACCGATGTCTTCAAGACCGCCGGTGCCGCGTACGAGAAGTCCCACCCCGGCTCGAAGATCACCTTCTCCTTCGCCGGGTCGCAGGAACTCGCCGCCCAGGTCAAGCAGGGCGCCCCCGCCGACGCGCTGGTCACCGCCGACACCAAGACCATGGACGGTCTGAAGTCCGACACCGGCACCCCGACGGTGATCGCCAAGAACCGTCTGGTCATCGCCACCGTCGAGGGCAACCCGAAGAAGGTCGACGAACTCAAGGACCTCGCCGACAGCACGCTGAAGGTCGTCCTCGCAGCGCCCGAGGTCCCCGTCGGCCGCTACAGCAAGAAGATCCTGGACTCTCAGAAGATCGTGGTGAAGCCGGTCTCGGAGGAGCCCAACGTCCGGGCCGTCCTCAGCAAGGTCGAGCTCGGTGAGGCCGACGCGGGTCTCGTCTACAAGACGGATGCCGCCACAGCCACCGGCAAGGTCGACGCCGTCGAGATCCCCGACGCGCAGAACGCCATCGCCCAGTACCCGGCCGCGACCCTGAAGACGTCCAAGAACAGCGAGGCCGCCGCCGCGTTCGTGCAGTGGCTGTCCACGCCCGAGGCGCAGAAGATCCTCAAGGACGCGGGCTTCCAGCAGCCGTAACCGCCGTACGCGGGCTGCCCGGTGCGGGGGGGCCGGGCAGCCCGCCACCAGACCCCCGGGAACATCCGATGAGACGTCCGCGCACGCGTGGCATCCGCACCACCCCGGTCGCGCTCGCTGTGCCCGCGCTCCTCGCGATCGCGTTCCTGCTGATGCCGCTGATCGGCATCCTCGCCCGGACCGCCTGGGGCGATCTCGGTACGCATCTGACCAGCCCGGGCGTCACCGAGGCGCTGCGGCTGTCGCTGCTCGTCTCCTTCTGGGCACTCGGTCTCTCCCTGCTCCTCGGGGTGCCGCTGGCCTGGCTGCTGGCCCGCGTCGACTTCCCGGGCAAGGCGCTCGTACGCTCCCTCGTTCTGCTCCCGATGGTGCTGCCGCCGACCGTCGGGGGCGTGGCGCTGCTCCTCGGCTTCGGGCGCCGGGGACTGCTCGGCCCCTGGCTGGAGGGGACGTTCGGCATCACGCTGCCCTTCCACACCTCGGGCGCGGTCGTCGCGGCGACGTTCGTCGCGATGCCGTTCCTCGTCATCAGCCTCGAAGGCGCCATCGGGGGCCTGCGTCCGAGCTACGAGGAGACCGCGGCCTCGCTCGGAGCCACGCCGCTGCGGGTGTTCCTCACCGTCACGCTGCCCATGGTGGCTCCCGGGCTCGTCGCCGGGGCGGCCCTCACCTGGGCGCGTGCGCTGGGCGAGTTCGGCGCGACCATCACCTTCGCCGGCAATCTGCCCGGCACCACACAGACCCTGCCCCTCCAGGTCTATCTGCTGCTCCAGTCCCAGCCGGAGGCGGCCACCTCGCTGTCCCTGCTGCTGCTCGCCATCGCCATGGCGGTGCTCGTCGCCCTGCGCGGGCGCTGGACCGGCGGGACCCCGGCCCGGGCAGCAGGCGGACAGCGCCCCCAGGACGGCCCCGAACCGGCCCCGGCCGGCCCGCGGGCGGACTTTCCCGTATTGGACGAGAACTGGCGGCTGCACGCCCGCGTCACCGGCTTCAACGAGCTCACCCTGGACGCCGAGCCCGGCACCACCATCGCCGTCGTCGGCCCCAACGGCGCGGGCAAGACCACCCTGTTGCGCGCCCTGCTCGGCCTGACCCCGCGAGCCCATGCGGCACTGCGCCTCGGCGACGCCGATGTCACCGATCTGCCCCCGCACCGCCGCGGCGTGGCCTGGGTGCCCCAGGACGGCGCCCTCTTCCCGCACTTGAGCGCCCTGAGCAATACGGCCTACGGGCTGCGCGCCCACGGCGTCCCGCGCGCCCAGGCCCGCCGCAGCGCCCAGGACTGGCTCGACCGGCTCGGCGTCGGCCACCTCGCCCACCGCAGGCCCGCCCAGCTCTCCGGCGGCCAGGCCCAGCGTGTCGCCCTGGCGCGGGCGCTGGCCGCCCGGCCCCGGCTGCTGCTGCTCGACGAGCCGCTCGCCGCACTCGACCAGACCACCCGGGCACGGGTACGCCACACTCTGCGCACCCACCTCGACGGCTTCGGCGGCGTCTGCCTGATCGTCACCCACGACCCGGTGGAGGCCGTCTCACTGGCCGACCGCGTTCTCGTACTGGACGAGGGCCGCGCCATCCAGGACGCGCCGCCCTCCGAGGTCACCCGCCACCCCCGCTCACCGTGGGTCGCCCGGATGCTCGGCCGCAACGCCTGGCCGGGCACAGCGACTTCGGACGGCCTTGCCCTCCCCGGCGGCGGGCTTCTGGTCGTCGCCGATCCGCTGCCCGTCGGCACCGAGGCGCTGGCGATCATCGCGCCGGAAGCGGTCGCGGTGCATCGCGACAAGCCCGGCGGCAGCCCGCGCAACGTCTGGCCGGGCACCGTCAGGGAGATCACCGCCAGTGGCAGCCGGCTGCGGATCCTCATCGCCTCGCCGCAGGCGCCGGACCTCGTCGCCGAGATCACCCCTCAGGCGGCAGCGGAACTCGGCCTCGCTGAGGGGACTTCCGTATGGACAAGTGTCAAGGCGACAGAAGCCGTTGTTGTCACTCTGTGAGTATTGATCGTCGAACAGGGCGGGAAACCGGCCAACTCTGAACAAAAGTCGAGCACTCTTTATCCTTTCCCGGCAGCGGTCGGAATGGTCGCCGGTTCCCGGAACTCTTGTTCCCCGCCTGGGGTTTGTGTAAGGGTGAGCTTCCTCGCGTCTGAACATGGTGTTTCTTGTTCAGTCGTTCGAATTTCACCGCGGTATAGACCAAGTAGGGCGCATCCTTTCAAGCGACAGAAATTTCTCCGGGCCGTCAACTCGGACCGGGGAACCGGCAACCGTTCAACCCCCCACCGCAATGCCCTGGATGGAAACACGTCTATGCAGAATCCCCGTACTCCGGGTCCCGTCCCTCCCTCTCGCACCGGCCTCAGCTCCGGGGACTCCGACGAAGGTCTCGCGGCGACACTGCGGACCGGCGGGGGGACGGACGAGATACGTCCCGTAGCAGTGCTGCTGGCGAGGCACTGGCAACCCGTCTTCGACTACACGTCGATCTGCACTCCATCGGCCACGGGGGCGTCCATGCTCGCCACGGCCGCCTGCAACAAGGTGCTGGAGAATCTCCGGCAGGTGCGGACGACGGCGGCGCTTCGTCCGCTTCTTTTGGTGACGGCCCGTCAAATCGGCAAGGCGTGGGCGGCCGACGAGCGGATCACCGCACTGCCAGAACTCCAGAATCCGGACACCGGCCGCTCCGTTCCGGTCGACATGTTCACCATCCCGGAGAATCGGACCCTCGTCGCACGGGCATTCCAGGCATTGCCCGGGCCCGCCCAATGCCTGCTGTGGCACGCCGAGGCCGAGGGCGAGGGCATATCCGTACCGGCCGGTTTGCTGGCCATTGATCCGCGGGGCGCGGCGGCTCAGCTGGAGCAAGCCCGGGAAATCTTCCGGGCGGCGTGCCTGCGGTTGCACGTGGAGCTGGCCCCGGACAGCGAATGCCGCCACTTCAGCAGGCTGCTCGACGTGTCCCTGCGGCGGGGCGGCACGCTGATCCCCGACATCAAGACGCACTTGGCGAAGTGCCAGCACTGCCGCTTCGGCGCGGAACAACTCGACCAGGTCGGCGGCCGGCTGGCCCTGCTGCTGGCCGAGGCCGTACTCGGCCGGGCCGCCCAGCCCTATCTCGACTCGCGGCCCGCCCGCAACAGCGCCCGCTTCCAGGCGAGGGCCGCCAGGGCGGAGGGGGCGTCCGGGGTCGCCGGAGTGCGCGCGGCGGTACGCGGCGCCGGACGGCACTCGCGGGGCGGACGCCCGCGCGCACTGCCCCGCCTCTCGCTGAGCCCGCGCGGGCGCGGCGCGGTCGTCACCGGGCTCGGGATCATGACCGGCCTGCTCGTCGTCGCAACCGCCGTCACCGAACTCTGGCTTCGACGACGGCTACGTGCGCGCGGGCGCGCGCGCAGCGCGCGCGCCTCCTCCTCCCCCCCCCCCCCCTCTCCCTCCGTCCCGAGCGGCTCCGTCACGGCGATGCCCGCGCCCGGATCCCGTACCCCCTCCGACCCCGGCCCCCAGCCGTCCACCACCTCTGCCGCGATGCCGACCGGCCCGCTGAACACCACGCTGCGCAATCTCGGCGCGGACCTGTGCCTCGACATCAAGGACCAGAGGGTGGAGGCCGGTGCGGAGGCGACGATGGCGGCGTGCTCGTCGGCGGTGACCCAGCAGTGGGTGTACGAGACGGACGGGCTGCTGCGCAGCGCGGCGGCCGTCAACCTCTGCCTCGACTCCCACGAGCTTGACGGGGTCGCCGAACTCGGCGTCTGTACGCAGGAGTCGGCGGCCGATGCGGGGGATGTGCGCTACGACCTGACGATCCAGGGCGATGTGATCCCGCGCTGGAACGAAGGACTGGCTCTCGTGCCCGCGTCGGCCGACGCCGGGTCGGCGGTGGTGGTCAAGATGAGGGACGGGTCGCCGGGGCAGCGATGGGCCACTGACAACGTTGCCGCACGGGTGCCGAGGGCGCGGCCGAGCGCGGACACGGCGCATCCCTCGACCAAGGAGGTCAACATGCCGCCGGCCGGGGGCATTAGCAGCGCGTCCGCCGGAACGGGCACGGCGCCGGCCCCGGAGCCGCCTGCGCCGACGCAGCGGTACGGCGAGGCCCGCTCGAGCGTGCGCCGCGTCAACGACGGCGGTACCGGGTGGGGCTCCGAGGCCGCCGCTCCGGGCGAGGAGCGCGCGCGCCGGGTGCGCCCGTCGGCTGCGACGAACCTGCTGAGGCCGACGGCCAAGGGTGCGACCGGCTCGCTGAATTCGAGGGTCCCCGACAAGGCGGAGGCTGATCCGGCGGCCGGACCTGAGCCCATCGGGGCTCGTATCAAGGCCGCCCCCACTCGCCCTGACCGAGCGTCACTCTGACGGGAGAGAGCTACGTGTCGCTTCGCGGCAGCTTCGGGAGCGCAGGGCTGCCGGAGCTGCCCGGCGGCTACTTCGCCACAGCCGGCCCGGTCTCCTGATTGCCCGGCACTCTCGTGGCGTTGTCGAGGTTCTCCTCGACCCAGGTCCGCAGCAGACGCAGCGGAACGGCTGCGCCGTGACCGAGGTCGGTCAGGGCGTACTCCACGTGGAGGGGCACCGCGGGGTAGATGGTGCGGTCGACGAGCCCTGTGTCCTCCAGGCGTCGCAGCGTCTGGGTGAGCACCTTGGGGCTGACGCCCTGCAGGAGTCGCTGCAGGGCGCCGAAACGCTGTGGGCCGCCTTCCAGAGCTCCGATGGCCAGGGCCGACCACTTGTTCGCGAGCAGGTCCAGCATGGCGCGGCAGGGGCACTGGGCCGCGTAGACGTCGTGGTGGGCGTGCTGCCCGGTCTGGCAGTCGGTGGTCACGGGGGCGCTCCTCAGCAGCATGCTTCCCATTGGGAAGTAGATTCCCTTGATGGTAACTACCTCCCTGGGGATACGGTCAAGCCCACTGGACCGGGGCCGATAAGTGGCCTTTCGGCAGGTTTGGTTTCAAGGGAGACGACTCATGTCCTCGATGCGCGCGGTGGTGCAGCACACCTTCGGCGGCTCCGACGTCCTGCGGGTGGAGGAGGTGCCCCGGCCCGTGCCGCTGCCGACCGAGGTCCTGGTGCGGGTGCACGCCGCCGGCATCAACCCGGTCGACTGGAAGACCCGGGGCGGCGGCGGCATGGCCGGGGTGCTCGGCGAGCCGCCGTTCACCCTGGGCTGGGACGTCTCCGGCGTCGTGGAGGAGACCGGCTTCGGTGTGACCACCCTCAAGGCCGGCGACGAGGTCTACGGGATGCCGTGGTTCCCCCGCGCGGCCGGCGGTTACGCCGAGTACGTCACCGCCCCCGCCCGGCAGTTCGCCCGCAAGCCCGCGAGCATCAGCCACGAGCAGGCCGCCGCCGTACCGCTGGCAGCCCTCACCGCCTGGCAGGCCCTGGTCGACACCGCCGGCATCCGTCCCGGCCAGCGCGTGCTGATCCACGCCGCCGCCGGAGGCGTCGGACACTTCGCCGTCCAGTTCGCCAAGCACCTGGGCGCCCACGTCACCGGCACCGCCGGCAGCGCCCGCCACGACTGGCTCACCGCACTCGGCGCCGACGAACTCATCGACTACACCGCGGTCCGCTTCGAGGAGGCCGCCAAGGACATCGACGTCGTCATCGACCTCGTCGGCGACGTGCACGACAACACCAGCACCCGTTCGCTCGACGTGCTGCGCCCCGGCGGACTGATCGTCGCGATTCCCGCCGGTGTCTCGCCCGAACTCCTCCAGGCGGCCGAGTCCCGGGGGCTGCGCACCAGCGCCTTCCTGGTCGAGCCCGACGGCCCGGCCCTCACCCGCATCGCCGAACTCATCGACGCCGGCGAGGTGAGCGTGGAGGTCGAGGAGGTCTTCCCGCTGGAGCAGGCCACCCAGGCCCACACCCGCGGCGAAAGCGGCCGCACGCGCGGCAAGCTCGTCCTGCGCGTCACCTCCTGACCCCTGCCGCAGAGACCGGCCGCAGCCTGCCAGGCTGCCGGCCGGCCTCGGGCGTCATGGAGCCGGCCGGAGAAGGCCGTTGGATACGGGCGCAGTTGCCCGCTGCCCATGACATCCGTTCAAGCGCCGTCGTGCGCCTTCTTACGAATCGCTGACGCCGCGGGCGTCCCGGCCGTAACGGCACGCTCGGATGCCACGCTGGGGGTACTCACCCGGACCTTCCCCCGCGACCCGAGGAATCACCATGGCCACGATGGACCGTAGCGAGAATCCGCACCGCTTCGACGACCTGCGCGCGCTGTTCGTCAACTGCACGCTCAAGCGCTCGCCCGAGACAAGTCACACCGATGGCCTCATCGACAAGAGCCGCGCTGTGATGGAGAAGAACGGTGTCACCACCGAGCTGATTCGCGCCGTCGATCACGACATCGCCGTCGGTGTCTGGCCCGACATGACGGAACACGGCTGGGAGGCCGACGCCTGGCCGTCGCTGTACGAGCGGGTGATGGCGGCCGACATTCTCGTGCTGTGCGGACCTATATGGCTCGGCGACAACAGTTCCGTGATGAAGCAGGTGATCGAGCGTCTCTACGCATGCTCCGGCATCCTCAACGAGCAGGGCCAGTACGCATATTACGGTCGGGTCGGGGGTGCTCTTCTCACCGGGAACGAGGACGGGGTGAAGCACTGCGCCATGAACATTCTCTACAGCCTGCAGCACCTCGGGTACACCATCCCGCCGCAGGCCGACGCCGGGTGGATCGGTGAGGCGGGTCCGGGGCCCTCGTATCTGGATCCCGACTCCCACGCCCAGGAGAACGAATTCACCAACCGCAATACCGCCTTCATGACCTGGAACCTGATGCACATGGCCGCGATGCTCAAGCGCGCGGGCGGCATCCCGGCGTACGGCAACCAGCGCTCCGGCTGGGACGCGGGACTTCGCTTCGACTTCCCCAACCCCGAGTACCGCTGAAGCTGTTCACCGGGCCGGCGTGATCGCACGCGTGGCCGTTCCGGAGTAAGACGGTCCACCGTCAAGGCAGCGGCAGCGCCACCCTGACCGCGTACACGGCCACCAGCCCGTACCCGATCCGGAAGGTCCATGCCCGGGCGGTGTCCGAGATCCGGGTGCCCGCGAACCCGCTGGCCGCCACCAGCAGTTGCTGCCAGCCGAGCGAGGCGAGGAACACCGCGCCGACGAAGACCGCCCCCGCCGCGCCCGTGCTCAGGGTCGCCCCCTGAGCGGTGGTCAGGGCGGCGAAGTACAGCGCCGTGGTGGGGTTGATCAGCGTGATCGCGGCGAACCGGGTGAACGTCCGCACCGCCCCCGTAGCCGCCGTCTCGTCCTCGCCCTCGCTCGCCACGGCGGGGCGGGGGCGCCGCGAGGCGAGCAGTCCGCGTACCGCGATCACCGCCAGCACGGCGGCCGACACCAGCCGGACCCAGGCCTCCACACCGGAGAGCGCGGAGGCGACGAGAGGGCCCAGTGCCGTCGCCACGGCGGCATAGGAGCAGTCGACGACGGCGACCGCAGCCGCGGCAGCCACGGCTCCGCGGCGGTCGCGCATGCCCTGCTGGATGAGCAGCACGCCCACCGCCCCCAGGGGCATCGCCACTCCCAGGCCCGCCGCCGCGCCCGCCATCGCCGTTGTCCACATACTCATGGCGGACACTGTCCGGCCCCGGCTGTGATCGGCGCGGCCGTATTACGCCTCGTACTGCGACAATCGCCGTATGGACCGTCTCGACAGCGAAATCCTCGGTGTACTGCGAGAGGATGCGCGGATCTCCTACCGCGATCTCGGCGTACGTGTGGGCCTCAGCGCCAATGCCGCCGCCGAGCGCGTGCGCCGGATGCTCCGCGACGGCGTCATCCGCGGCTTCACCACGATCGTCGACCCCACCGCCGACTCCCGCGCGGGTCTCGTCGTCTTCATCGACATCACGCTGCGGCTCGACACGACGAACGAGGAGTTCGAGCGGGTCGTGCTGAAGCTGCCCGGCATCACCGAAGTCGTGCATGTGACGGGAGCGCACGACTATCTCGTACGGGCCAGAGCCGCCGACCCCGCAGAACTGGACGCACTGCTGCGCACCCTCAAACGCGAGGCGGGCGTCGCCCAGTCCAGCACCCGGATCGCGCTGCGGGCCGCTACCGGGGGACCTGCCAGGTGAGCGTCCTCTGCCCCTGACCGGCCTTCATTCGGCCCCGGCGAGAGGATCGAGGACCAGCGGCCGGATCTTGCCCTCCAGCATCGAACCGAGGCCCAGGATGGCGCAGATGTCGGGCCGTTCGGCGATGTGCACCGGCATGCCGGTCGCGTCGCGCAGCATCTGGTCCAGGCCCGGCAGCAGCGCGCTGCCGCCGACCATCATGATCCCGCGGTCGGCGAGATCGGCCACCAGATCCGGCGGGCAGTCCCGCAGCACCTTGCCGATGCCGTCGAGGACGGAGGTGAGCGGGGTGTGGATCGCGTCGCGTACGGCAGCGGTGTCCACGCGCACCGAACGGGCCAGGCCGGTGGCCACGTCCCGGCCGTGGATCTCGGTAGACGCCGGGCCATGAGGGGTCAGGCCGTTGCCGTGCAGGGCGAGTTGCAGGGGCCGTACCGACTGGCTGGGCAGCATCAGCTCGTGCTGGTGGCGCAGGTGCTGGATCACCGCGTGGTCGATGGCGTTGCCGCCCACCGGGATCCGCTCGGCGGTGACGATCGCGCCGAGCGAGAGCACGGCGACCTGCGTGGTCGCCGCGCCGCACACCAGGATCATGGTCGCGACGGGCTGCTCCACGGGCAGCCCGCAGCCGACGGCCGCGGCGATCAGGGTGTCGACGAGCTCGACCCGGCGGGCGCCGAGTCCGACGAGGGTCTCGACGGCGGCCCGCTGGGCGAGCGGGTCGCTGTCGTGCGGGGTGCAGGCGGCGGCGCGCAGCCTGGGCTTGCGGCGCAGCTGGCGGCGGAGCTTCTCGCCGAGAAGGTGACGGAGCATCCGCTGGGCCATGTCGATGTCGACGACGGTGCCGCCGGAGACGGGGCGGGCGACGCGGATGTAGTCGGGCGTACGGCCCGTCATCTGCTCGGCGAACGAACCGACGGCGATGAGCGCGCCGGTGCGGGTGTTCACGGCGGCGACGCTCGGCTCGTCGACGACGAGCCCGGCCCCCTTGACGAAGACCCTGGTCCTCGCGGCTCCCAGGTCGACGGCGACATGGCAACGGCGCAACTGCTCAAGGCTGACGGTCACGGCGGATCCTCCCGAGTGCGGTACCTGTTCGCATCGTGCGATCGCCGCGGGAGGTGCGCGCGCTGGGTGAGCCGGTCGGGGGTATAAAGCTGACGACCCGCCAGATCAGCTCCGCCGTTCGGGGAGTCCCAGCCCTCAGGTCCTGTCCGGCCGACCTTGCCGGGCTCGCGTGCCCTGGCACGGCACCTTTCCCCCGTAGCCCTTCGGGCACGGGAGGTACCCCCACCGTTGTCGTAGTCGCCGACGCTCCGCGTGGGCTCCATCCTCCGCCTTGCGATGCTCCCCCGTAGCCCTTCGGGCACGGGAGGTGCCCCCATCGCCAGACCCGCTCACTGATCCGGCCTGACCGACCGGACAGGACCTACCGCAGCCTCTGCAGCAGTCCCCACGTGAACTCCGCCACGCACCGCTCCCCGTCCGGAAGCGTCAGCTCCAGCTGCCACCGCGTCGGAGCCGAGCCCTCCATCGGCCGTGCGGGCGGGAACGCCCTCGCCGCCTCGTCCACCGTGCACGACCACGGCTTCAGGTCCTGCGCCGTACGCAGCGAAGGAGCTGGTGCCCCGGGGGCGCGGACCAGCCATTCGTTCCACACCGCCCCGCCGCCCGCCGCCAGCACCTCGAAGCGCAGATCGGGCCAGAGCGGTACGGGCCACAGCAGCGCGTCGCACTCCAGATCGCCGATCCTGCGGCGTACGACCCGTTCCGGCTCGCCGAGCACCGAGCGGTAGCGGGCCGGCGCGCCGCGGCTTCTGGGCGCGCGGACCATTGCCTGCCAGCGGCGGTTGGCCTCGCGCATCTCGGCGAGCGAGGCCCCCAATTGGTGGCGGGCGTCCTCGACGAGGCCCGGCTGGTGGTCGGCCATGCGGCGCAGCAGCACCAGTTGGAAGTCGCGGGGCCCGAAAGGCGCGGCTGGGGTCATGCCCGACATCCTGCCCCGCTGACCGGCTCGAACGCGCCGTCAACCGCGCGAAGCCGAGCCGCCGCGGAGCCGAAGATTCCACACACAACCCTCACAGAGTCATTCACCACTGGTCCCCTCGGGCCGCATAATCTGCGGGCGCCATGGATTACTGCCACCAGTGTCAACGGCACCTCAACGGCGCTCTGGCCTGCGCAGGCTGCGGCACGCCCGTCGAGGAGCTACGGCATCTCAGCCCCAGTGCGCCCGCGGCGGACCCCGTCTTCGACCTCGACGAGGTGTCCGAGCCCGTGGGCCACAGGCGTTCGCGCCGTCAGCCCGCTCCCCGCCGCAGAGCTCCTGCGGGGCGCCGGGCCCGTAAGAGGCGTGGCCGCAAGGTGCTGTTCGGCACGGTCGGCCTGGTCCTGGCAGTGGGTGCGCTGAGCCTCGCCGAGCTCGCTTACGAGAGCGGGGGCGAGGACGGCGCGGCCACCGCGGTCAAGGAAGAGGACAGCGTCGAGACGGAGCCCGCTCCGGAGCCGACGGACAGCCTGACTCCGCAGGGTCCCGACGAGGTGACGGACGCGCCGGTGACCTCGTCCGGTTCCCCGCGCCCCAGGCGCACGGCCACCCGTACTGCCGTGGGCGGCAGTGGCAGTGGCACCGGAAAGCCGACCGCGACCGGGTCCGGCCCGGTCGGCGAGCCGTCCGCCTCGTCCTCCGCCGCGGATCCCTCGGGCAGTGCGCAGCCGTCGGGCTCCGCGCAGCCGACCGGGTCGAACCCCGGCGAGCCTCCTCCGCCGAACCCGGTTCCGACCCCCAGCCCCAGCGAGACGTGCGACCAGTTCCTCTGGTGGTGCATCTAGGGGGTGCTCTTACGGCACCGCCGGGGCCTGGTCTCCCAGCATCCGCTTGAGCAGGTCCCGCAGCACCGTCCGCTCCTCCTCCGAGAGCTGGGCCAGCGGCTCGCGCGCGAAGTCCAGCGACTCCCGCAGCCGGCGAGCGGTGTCCTTGCCCTCCTCCGTCGGCGCGGCGAGCTTGACCCTGCGGTCGCCCGGATCGGGCCGCCGCTCCACCAGGCCGCGCGCCTCCAGCCGGTCGACGATGCCGGTGATGTTCGACGGCTCGCATTTCAGTGTCTGGGCGACCTGTCGCATGGGCAGGGGCTCAAGGGCCAGCAGTCCCAGTACCCGGGCCTGTGCCCCGGTGAGCGAGTGCTTGGCCGCGGCCTGCTCGTACTCCGTGTAGTAGCGGGCCACGACGGTGCCGATGAGCTCGACGACTTCGCGGGTCAGGGGGTCTGTGCGTTCAGTGGCCATGGGCACCAGGATACCCAGTTACTTGACAACATGAAATATCGAGGCGCATGGTTGTTTCAGATGGTGAAGCTTTTTCTAGGAGGAACGCAGCATGTCCACACTTCCCACGTCCAGTCGTGAATGGCACCTGATCGCCCGTCCGCACGGCTGGCCCAAGGCTGAGGACTTCGCTCTGCGTGAGGCTCCGGTGACCGAGCCGGGCGAGGGCCGCATCCTCGTGCGCAACCACTACTTCTCGGTCGACCCGTACATGCGCGGCCGGATGAACGACGTGAAGTCGTACACCCCGCCCTTCCAGCTCGACCACCCCATGGAGGGCGGCGCGGTCGGCGAGGTCATAGCCTCCAACGCCGAGGGCTTCGCCGTCGGCGACCACGTACTGCACGGGCTCGGCTGGCGCGAGTACGCCGAGGTGCCCGCCCAGTACGCCACCAAGGTCGACGCTTCCCTCGCCCCCCTCTCCACGTACCTCGGTGTGCTGGGCATGACCGGCCTCACCGCCTACGCCGGTCTCTTCGACGTCGCCTCCTTCAAGGAGGGCGACGCGGTCTTCGTCTCCGGCGCGGCCGGTGCGGTGGGCAGCCAGGTCGGCCAGATGGCCAGGCTCAAGGGCGCCTCGCGGGTCATCGGCTCGGCCGGATCCGACGACAAGGTCAAGCTCCTCGTCGAGGAGTACGGCTTCGACGCGGCGTTCAACTACAAGAACGGCCCCGTCGCCGAGCAGCTGAAGCAGGCCGCCCCGGACGGCATCGACGTCTACTTCGACAACGTCGGCGGGGACCACCTGGAGGCCGCGATCTCCTCGCTCAACGTGCAGGGCCGCGCGACCATCTGCGGCATGATCGCCCAGTACAACAACACCGAGCCGACGCCCGGCCCGCGCAATCTGGCCATGGTCATCGGCAAGCGGCTGCGTCTGCAGGGCATGCTCGTGAACGACCACAAGGACCTCCAGCCGGAGTTCGTCCGCGAGGTCGCGGGCTGGATCGCCTCCGGCGAGCTCAAGTACAACGAGACGGTCGTCGAGGGCATCGAGAACGGCTACGACGCGTTCCTCGGTCTGCTGCGCGGTGAGAACACCGGCAAGATGATCGTTTCGCTCACCCAGTAGTCTCGACCTCAGCCACCGCGGTCGTGGGCGCGAGCCGCGGTGAACCAGCAGGAGGAAATCTCTTCATGTCCATCCAGCATTCCGACGTCCTCTACACCGCCGTCGCCACCGCGGAGAACGGCCGTGACGGCCGCGTCGCCACGCACGACGGTCAGCTCGATGTGGTCGTCAACCCGCCGAAGGAGATGGGCGGTTCCGGCGCGGGCACCAACCCGGAGCAGCTCTTCGCCGCCGGTTTCAGCGCCTGCTTCCAGGGTGCGCTGGGTGTCGTCGCCCGCCAGGAGAAGGCCGACATCTCCGGCTCGACGGTCACCGCCGAGGTCGGCATCGGCAAGAACGACGAGGGCTTCGGGATCATCGTCAAGATCTCCGCGACGATACCGAACGTCGACGCCGCCACCGCCAAGGACCTGATCGAGAAGGCCCACCAGGTCTGCCCGTACTCCAAGGCGACCCGCGGCAACATCACGGTCGACCTCGCGGTCTGATCGCCTCACGGCATACGAGAGGGCCGCACCCCGGCGGGGGTGCGGCCCTCTTCGCATGCTCAGTGCGTCAGCCTTGCATGCTCAATGCGTCAGCAGCGCCCGGCCGACCTGTGCGAACACGCCCTTGGGGTGGTCGCGGAACAGCGGCTCGGTGCCGAACAGCACCACCGGCGCGCCCTTGGCGCTGACGCCGCTGACGATCGACGCCTGTCCGGCAGCGTCCTTCGGGCCGCCCTTGCCGTCCTCCGTCGTACGCCAGTGGCCCGCGACAAGCGGGTTCCCGGCGGCGTACGACTGCTCGACCCGCACGCCCGGGCCCAGGTCGGTGAACCAGAGCGGCGAGTAGACGAAGGTGTGCGCGAGCGCGCCGCCGGTGACCGGGCTGCCGGCCGCATTGGCCACCCGGACCACGCCGTTGGCATCGCCGTTGCCCGCCACCGGCTTGGCGGCGAGCAGCCCCGCGCCGGTGTTGAAGGCGGCGCCGCCCGCGCCGAGACCGACGACACCGCCGCCGCGCTTGAGGAAGGCGTCCAGCGCGCCGCGGGCCTTAGGGTTCAGACTCCCGTACTCCAGACCGCTCGACACATACAGCGCATCCGTGGTCGACCAGTCGTAACCCGTGTTGAGCGTGGCCGTCGACACCGGCCGGACCTCGAAGCCCATCTCGCGCAGCGCGAACAGCTCACCCGCCGTCACCGCCGCCGCCACCCGGGTCCGCTTCAGCAGCGCCGTGCCCTTCTCCCTGGTCGCCGGGAAAGCGACCCCGAGGCGATCGGCGAGCACGGATGCCACCGCGCGGGCCGAACCGGGCACCACCGCCGAGCCGTCCGCCGCGCGCCGCACCCGCACGCCCTGCGCGAGCAGGGAGTTGAGCGCGGCGATCTCCTTCGGGTCGTCGAGCCGCAGCCGCAGGTCCCCGAAGGGGGCGACATGGCCGGTGGGTGCCGCGGCATGCACCGGGCGGCCCACGACACGCAGTTCGCCCGTGGCGGCCTTGTCGACCCTCGCGCCCCACAGCAGCCCGAGACTCCAGCCCGAGATGTCATACATCGTGGCGACATCCGCGCTGATGTCCCGGCCCTCGGCCAGGATCACATTGGCGATGGCGCGCTTGGACTGGTGCATGTCGACGACATACGAACCCGCCGGGTAGACGCGGCCGGCAAGCCGGAAGGGCAGCAGCGCCCGCACCACCCGTACGTCATTGGCGACCAGATGGTCCACGAGCCGGGCCGCCGCGGTCGCCGACCTCTGACCCCGACCGGCCGGAATGACATACGCGCGCGGGAAGGTCGTCGTGTACACATCCTCGGGACCGATGCCCGGCACACCCGGCACGGTCTTCTCCGACACCGGCCGCTGCGCCTCGCCCGCCGCGGCCCGCCGGAACGTCTCGATCTGGTCGGCGATCACCGAAGTGCGGTGCGTGCGCGTGTAGTCGAGGGTCGCGCGCATTGCCGCGCCCGCGACGGCGGTGTTGATCGCGGCCCGGCGGCGCAGTTCGGCCACCGGCAGCGAGTCGTACTCCTCGTTGTTGACCGCCATCGGGAACTCGACGGTGTGCGCGGCCACCGCGCCCTGGAAGGGCATGTACTGCGGGGTGAAGATCGGCGGCCAGTCGTCCCAGCCCTCCTCTTGGTCCCGGAAGGGGATGACCGCGGGCTCGACGCCGTCCTTCGCGGGCGTGTAGCCGAGCCCGTTGACCGCCTTCTCCATTCCCAGGGCGTTGGCGTAGGCGTTCTTCAGAAAGAGGTCGTACTCGTAGTTCTCGCCGTGCGGCGGGGTCGTCGGCTCGATCAGCGTGCCGTTGACGTAGCCGTGCAGATCGAGCATGAGGGCAGGCTGCTTGTCGATGGCGATCTGCCGGATGGCGCGCGCCTCGGGCTGGGATCCCGTGATGAAGTCGCGGTTCAGGTCGAAGCCGTTGGCATTCGTACGGGTTCCGGCGATGCGGCCGTCCGGGTTGGCCGTCACATTGAGATGGACGCGGTTCTTCGACAGCAGCTCGCGGGTCGTCGCGTCCTTGGCCTTCGCCAGCCGCTCGATGAGGTGCAGGGCGGCGTCCGTGCCCTCCCACTCGTTGCCGTGGATGTTGTTGTTGATGAACACCGGCGTCTTGTACGAGGCCTTGATGCGCCTGTCCTTGGCCGCGGCGGCGGGGGAGTTCTCGATGCGCTCCCGCATCCGCTCCTGCTCCCGCACCTGCCCGGAGCTCTCGGGCGCGGTGACGGTGACGAGATACAGCTCGTGTCCACCGGCGGAGTGACCGGCGACCTCGACGCTGACCCGGTCGCCCAGCTTCTGCAGGGCGTTGAGCCTCGGTGCGAGCGAGTGGTACGGCGCGAGCCCCAGCTTTATCGACTTGTCGGCCGGGTTCACGGGCGGTACGTCGAGGACGGTACGCCGCGGATAGCCGCCGCTCTTCGCGAGCCCGGGGGTCGTTCCTGTTCCGGTCCGCAGGGCGTTGACGGCGGCCGAGAGGGGAGTCCTCGCGACCTCGGTGTCGCGTCCGCCCCCTTCGCGGACGGGATGCGGAGAGTCGCGACCCGGTGCGCCGGGGACGGCGGTCGCGGGCGGCGGCGCGAGTAACAGCGCACCGGCGAGCGCCGCGGTGGCGGCCAGGGCGGGTCGGGGAATGCCCATGCGTGCGTGCCTCCATGGTGTCGAAAAATCGAACAGCACAACGATCAGTACGCAGGGGTCTACCGGATCCGACTGCCCGGCAACAAGAGGCCCCCGATAGGCTGAGCCTCATGCGTGATCTTGGGGTGGGCTTCGGCTACTTGGTGAAAGGACAGCGCTGGGTCACCGGGCACGGCCGGTGGTTCGGCTTCGGGCTGCTGCCCGGGCTTGTGGCCATGGTGCTGTACGCGGCCGCGCTGGTCGGACTCGGCTACGGCGCCGACGATCTCACGGCATGGGCGACACCCTTCGCCGACGACTGGTCCTCGCCCTGGCAGGGCCTGTTCCGCGGTTTTCTGACCGCCCTCGTCGTCGGCTTCGGGCTGTTCACCGCGGTGATCACCTTCACCGCGGTGACCCTGCTGATCGGCCAGCCCTTCTACGAGTCGCTGTCCGAGCAGGTCGACCGCACCGAAGGCGGAGACGTACCCGAGTCCGGGCTGCCGCTGCGGCGGGAGCTGTGGATCTCCGCCCGCGACTCGCTGCGGGTTCTGACGCGCGTCGTGCTGTACGGAGTCCTGCTCTTCGCCCTCGGCTTCGTCCCGGTCGTCGGCCAGACCGTGGTCCCGGTGATCGGCTTCTGCGTCTCGGGCTTCTTCCTCGCGGAGGAGCTCACCGCGGTCGCCCTCCAGCGGCGCGGAATCGAGCTCAAGGAACGCCTCGCTCTGCTGCGCGGCCGCAGGCTGCTCACCCTCGGCTTCGGGGTTCCGCTCACGCTGGCCTTCCTGGTGCCCTTCGTCGCGGTGTTCCTGATGCCGGGGGCGGTGGCGGGGGCGACGCTGATGGTGCGGGACCTGGTGGCGCCGCCGGACGACGACGGGGCGCCGGGGGCGGGCGCGCCGTTCAGCCTGAACAAGGGGTAGGCGTGCGGGGTGCGGGTCGCCTGCGGCGGGCTTGTTCCCCACCCCGCCGCTTCCCGCTGTGACATTCTGCGGCTCCGCCGCGTGGGGGCTCCGCCCCGGACCGCGCGCCTCAAACTCCCCCAGACTTCGTCCGGGGGGACCCCCACGGGGCTGACATGTGCGGCTGGGCCGCACAATGCAGCCCGTCCGGAGGTTGAGGAGCACGCCCTACAACCGGAGCTCCGCCGCCGCCAAGCCCGGCGTCTCCGCGCCCGCCGTGGCGAGCAGCGCACCGTCCGGCCCCCAGATCGCGCTGCCGCCCCCGCACTCCCCGGCCTCGCTCCCGCCCACCGGGTTCGCGAGCAGCACATACAGCCCGTTGTCCCGAGCCCGGACCGGGTAGACCGACTCGAACGAGTCATTGCCCACTTCAAGCGCCGAACTCGCCACATATACCCGGCAGTTGTCGGCACGGGCCCGCTGGGCGAGCTCCGGGAAGCGGTTGTCGTAGCAGATCGTCATCGCGAACCGTACGCCGTCGAGCGTGAACCGTCCGTCCTCGGTGCCGGCCTCGAAGAGGTCGAGCTCGTCCCCGTACGGATGCAGCTTGTCGTAGCGGGCGAGCAGTTCGCCGTTCGGGCCGAGGGCGAGCGAGGCGATGGTGGGCCGTCCGCCGGGGGTGCGGGCCGCGCAGTTGACGACCGCCGCGGTGGAGGTGGCGCGGCACGCGTCCCTGACCGGCTCAAGACGCGGATCGTCCGGCGCCACGCACAGCTCCGGGTCCTCGGCGATCAGCTTCAGCTCGTAGCCCGTCACCGCCAGCTCGGGGAAGACGACGAGCCGGGCGCCCTGCGCGGACGCCGCCCGGATCAGGGCGGACATGGAACGGACGTTGGCCTCGATGTCACCGGGTACTGGTGTGAACTGCCCTGCCGCTGTCTTCATGCGTCCCATCATCGGACACGGCCTCCCCCAGGTGCCGTGCTGGGGGAGACCGCCGTCGGCCTCAGCTCACATTGAGCGCCGCGTCGTCGACGACGAACGACGTCTGCAGCTGGGAGCCTTCCGTGCCGGTGAACTTGAGCGTGACACTCTGCCCGGCGTACGCGCCGAGGTTGAAGCTGCGCTGGGTGTAGCCGCTCGCCGCGTTCAGGTTGGAGTACGTGGCGAGCGTGGACAGGACCGTGCCGCTGCTGCTCAGGACCTGGACCTTGAGGGTGTCGTAGGCCGTGCTCGTGGTCGTCTCGGCCGTGTCGATGTGCAGATGGAAGCTGAGCGTCGCACTGGTGCAGCCGGAAGGGATGGTCACCGACTGGGACAGGGTGTCGGTGTGCGCGGAGCCGTAGCCGTTCAGCCAGGCCTTGTAGGAGCCGGTACGGGCGGCCTCACCGCTGTCGGCGGTGATGACGCCGGCGGTCGCGGACCAGGAGGCGGCGCCGGACTCGAAACCGGGGTTGGCGATGAGCTGGGCGGCGGTGCAGGTGCCGCCACCGCCACCTCCCCCGCCCGTGCCGCCGGAGAGCCACTCGGTGGCGTTGAGGGCGAGCGCGGCGTTGGTGCCCGCGGTGTCGTTCCAGCCGTCGTAGAGGGTGTTGCCGGACTGGCCGGTGCCGTCGTCGATGGGCGAACTGTCGCCCCAGACCGCGACCCGGCCGCTGCCGAAGGTGCTGGTGGCGAAGAAGGCGCCGGTGTTGCCCGAGTATCCCGTGCGGTAGACCAGGCCCTTGACGGCCGGATTGTCGGCGGGCTTGAGCGTGACGGTCGTACCGCTGCGGATGATGCTGCCGGTGACCTTGCCGAAGGGGCCGTTGAGCACCGGGTTGGTGGTGTCGCTGATGGCACGCGGGTTGTTGGTGGAGATGGACAGCGTGTCGACGGAGAACCCGAACGGGTCGGTGCTGTCGACGCTGTTGTTGCTCATCAGGTCGTTGATGACCTCGACGGCGTCGTAGCCGTCGTTGTTGCGGTCGGCCCCGGTGTGGTCGGAGACCAGGAAGAGCCCGCCGCCGTTCTGCACGAACTTCATGACAGCGGTCTTCTCGGCCGCGGTGAGCAGGACGTTCGGCTCGGGCAGCACGAAGGTGTCGAAGTTCTGCAGGTCGAGCGCGGCGGTGGTGCCGTACGTGATGCTGTTGCCGGAAGGCAGCGTCTTGAGCTGGTAGTTGCCGGTCTTCTGCAGCGCGACACCCCAGGCAGAGATGGCGCCGGTCCAGTCGGTCTCCGCGGAGGGCGTCGCGTCCTGCCCCAGCGGGTCGGGCTGGCTGGTACCGATGATCCAGTCGGCGTTGCCGGCGGTCTCGGCCTTGCTGTTGTCGAAGAGAACCCGGTGGGGAGTGGCGGCGACCGCGGCGGGGGCGGTGGCGGCCTGAACGGTGGTTCCGGCGACGAGGGCGGCGAAGACGGCGAGGGCGCTGACGAGTCCGCGTCCGGGTCTTCTGGAGCTGTTGGACCTTCTGGAACCTCGGAATCCGAGCATCCGGCAGTACCTCCGTGAGGGGTGGGGAGAGGCGGTGCGGGCGTCGATTCTGCGCGCGTAGAACAGCGGGCGGCGAACCGCGGGACGACGCGCGCTTGAACGGTACATGGCGAACCCGGTACCAACAATGGCTTGTTTCGCCCATGGACCCCCGCGCCTCAAACGCCGGCTGGGCCTCACTTTCAGCCCGTCCGGCGTTTGAGGACATGCGGCCGAAGGTCGCATACGGGGGTCTGGGGGCTTGCCCCCAGTTCGGGATGGGGGCACCTCCCACGGCCGCCAGGCCGTAGGGGGAGGGCGGGTAGGGGCTGTATCGATGTGCGGCTCCGCCGCGTGGGGCCCGCCGCAGGCGCACCCCGTTCCGGCTCAGGCAGACGACTCCGCCGCCACGCGAAGGATCGCGCGGACCTGCGCGATGATGTCCAGCCGGTTCCTGACGAACTCCGGATCCGTGACCTCTGTCGTGTTCTCCGGCCCGAACTGCAGTACCGGCGTGTGCACATGACCCCCCGGGATCTTCAGCCCCAGCCGGTCCCGCAACAGCGTCGCCCGGTACGCGATCTCGTTCGACAGGTAGTCGCCCCCGCCCCCGGCCCGCGCCGTCGAGCCCGCTGTCGGGCCGTCGGGGCGGACCACCGGGGCCGAGCCGCCCGCCGGGATCTCCGTCACCGTCGTGTTGTCGTACACGGGGAAGCGCCCCGTCTGCGCCGCGACGATCGCCTTGTACGGAAGCGTGGTCGTCGTCCACTGCGGCTGCGACGCCGGGTCGGCCACCGGCACCGTCTCCGTACGCGAGACGTTCTCGTTGTCGCCGAACCCGCCCCGCCACGCGCCGTTCGTGCGCTCGATGTCGATGCGGCCGACCCTGCCCTGACTCACCGTCGTGAACAGATCCGCCTTCGGAAGCTGAGGGCGCAGCGTCCGCTCGACCGTGCCGTCCGCGAAGTCCTGCCAGCGCACCGGGAAGACCGCTGTCTCGATGCGGGCCGGGCCGTCCGACGTGCGGATCCACGTACCGTCCAGCGCCAGCGCCGTCGCCCCGGACGGGTTGCTGATACGGATGTCACGGTCCAGCGTGAAGGGGTCGAAGCCCGTCATCACGATGCGCTTGATGCCCTTGCCCGCGGGGAGGTTCATCGAGTCCTGGCCGCGTGAGGAGCGTTCGAGCCGGTCGAGGAGGCGGGCCCGCTGGGTGTCCGAGAGCCCGAACTCCGGCTGCCACTGGCGCAGTTCGCGGGTCATGCCGAGCCGGGCCCAGTACAGCGGCCGGTCGTCGTCCCGGCTGAGATCACCGAGGGCGGGGCCGCGGCCCTGGGCGCGGTCGACGGCCCGGTCCCACAGCTGTGAGCCCTGGCGTACGACGGCACGCTCGGCCTGCCGGTACGTCCGCGCCACGGCCAGCGCGTCCGCGAACCGCGGTGCCACGGCGTCGAATCCGCTGCGCCGCAGGATCTCCTGGGGCACGGCGCGGTCGAGCCGCTGTTCCTCCACCGTGGAGGGTGTAGCCGGTGCGGGCTCGGCCGCGGCCATAGGTGGGCCGGCGAGGGTGAGGGTGACGAGGGCGGCGCCAACTACGTGCAGGCGGACGCGTATCCGGGACACGGGATTCCTTCCGTCGGGTGGCGGAAGTATCGCCGTCGCCCAACCATCCTGGCCAGTACGTCACTTCGGCCGCGCGGGCCCCAAGAGCCTCAGGAAGTCCCGGAACGCCTCGGGCATGTCCACTGCCTCCGGATCCAGCAGCCACTGGTACTGCAGCCCGTCCAACACCGCCGCAGCAGCGGGGCGGCCCGCTCCGGCGTTGGCTCCGACGGAACGTGGCCGGGTCGCTCTCACCACGGGCGAGCCGGTCGAGGTCTCCCTCGCCCACCCGGTCAACAAGGCGCCGAGCATGCCACTTTCCGCCATCATGTTCTCCCTCAACCACCTCGGCCCGCAGCGCGACCGGCCGCGGGCCTGTTTTCCCCACCCCACCCTCCCCCTACGGCCTGGCGGCCGTGGGAGGTGCCCCCATCCCGAACTGGGGGCAAGCCCCCCAGACCCCCGTATGCGACCTTCGGCCGCATGTCCTCAAACGCCGGACGGGCTGGATATGCGGCCCTGCCGCACAATCCAGCCCCGTGGGGGTCCCCCCGGACGGAGTCTGGGGGAGGGCGGGGTGGGGAACAGCCCCCCGGTCAAGCCGGCGGCTTCGCCGACGTCACGTTGCGGTAGGCGATTTCCGCCAGCCGTTCCTGGCCGTCTCTGCTCGGGTGGAACCAGTCCCACCGGCTCAACTGCTCGCCGCTGAAGCGGAAGTCGAACACCGCCCCGCCGTCGTACCGGCACCGAGGGTCCTTTCCGCAGACGGCCTTCAGCACCTCGTTGTACGCGACGACCCGGTCCTGCACCCGGGCCCGCCGCGCCTGCGCCCGCGTGCTCACGTCGTCCGCGTCGCCCAGCATCGACGCGCAGATGCCCAGCTTCCAGATCTGCCTGCCCAGCGGATTGCCGCGCCCGGCCGACCACAGCCGTTTGAGGTCCGGCACGCTCGACACGTACACCTGGGTCTTCGGTGCCGTACGCCGCAGCTGCTTCAGCGCGCCCTCGAAGGACCGGCGGAAGTTCTCGACGGTCGTCATTCTCTCCGCCGAGTCCGCGCACGCGTCGTTCGCGCCGACCATGACCGTGACGAGCTCGGGCTTCTTGGCCGCCGCCTGTGCCATCTGCTCGGGCAGGTCGGCGACATCGGCCCCGGAGCGGGCGTAGTTCCAGCTGCGCTCGGCGATCGCGGGTTCGCCGATCAGGCGCATCGCCAGGCTGCGTACCTTCGTGTCCGTGCCGGTCGCCCAGGACACTTCCGGGCAGTCGGAGAGCACCACACACGCGTCGAAACCGCGGGTGATGGAGTCGCCGACCGCGGCGATCGAGTCCGGGCTGCGGTCCCAGACGGGGGTGGGGGAGGGCCGCCGTTTGGCGGGCGATCCGTGCGCGTTCGGGTCCGACGAGGAGTCACAGCCGGTCAGTGCGCCGGTCATCAGGAGGAAAGCTGCCGTCAGGGCTGCCGCCGCCCTGCGCGAGCGGCGCGTCCGACGTGTCTCCCGCATCCCCAGTTCCCCTCCGTATCACCGGTCCCAGACGTCCTGCCGAGTGAAAGCTTGGTGCGTACGGGCCCGGGACCGACATTACGTCACCCCTCAGCCACCTACTCACGGTAGCTTTTTCCCGTCGACCCAGAGGCACCGAGCCCATCGGCCCCGGTAAATTACATCACGTCACATGTTGTCCCTTTTGTGGAGTTTGACTCCCGATGCTGTTTACTGAGGCCGCTGGGAAGACGATCCTCGTCCCACACTGGAGGTCCCGGTGACGACACGTGGCGTTCTGTACGTTCACTCCGCACCCCGCGCGCTGTGCCCGCACGTCGAATGGGCGGTTGCGAGTGTTCTTGGCGTGCGCGTCCAGCTCGACTGGATCCGGCAGCCGGCATCGCCCGGTACCTGGAGAGCCGAGTTCTCCTGGCAGGGCGAGGTGGGCACGGCCTCCAAGCTCGCCTCGGCGCTGCGCGGCTGGCAGCTGCTGCGCTTCGAGGTGACCGCCGAGCCCTGCTCCACGGCGGAGGGCGAGCGCTACAGCGCCACGCCCGAACTCGGCATCTTTCACGCCGTCACCGGGATGCACGGCGACATCCTGATCCCCGAGGACCGGCTGCGCGCAGCGCTGGCGCGGTCGGTGCAGGGCGAGACGGACCTGGAGGCGGAGATCGCCAAGCTGCTGGGCAAGCCGTGGGACGACGAACTGGAGCCGTTCCGGTACGCAGGGGAGGGCGCACCGGTCCGCTGGCTGCACCAGGTCGTCTGAACGACGTAGCCGAAAGGGCCCCCACCGCGTGGTGGGGGCCCTTTCGGGTGCGTACGAAAACTCAGACGGTGCGGAACGCCAGAACCACGTTGTGGCCGCCGAAGCCGAACGAATTGTTGATCGCCGCGATGGTGCCCTGGGGGAGCTTGCGGGGCTCGCCGCGCACGATGTCCGCGTCGACCGCCTCGTCGAGGTCGTCGATGTTGATCGTCGGCGGTGCCGTGCGGTGGTACAGCGCGAGCACCGTGGCTACCGTCTCGATGCCGCCCGCGCCGCCCAGCAGATGGCCGGTCATCGACTTCGTGGCGGACACCGCGACATGGTCGAGATCGTCGCCCAGGACCTTGCGCAGGGCCTTGATCTCGGCGATGTCGCCCTGCGGAGTCGACGTGGCGTGCGCGTTGAGGTGCACGACCTCGGACGGCTTGAGGTCCGTCGCGTCCAGCAGGTTCTGCATCGCGGTGGCGATGCCGCGGCCGGTCGGCTCGGGCTGCGCGATGTGGTGGCTGTCCGCGGACAGGCCCTGGCCCAGCACCTCGCAGTAGACCTTCGCGCCGCGCTTGGCGGCGTGTTCGGCCGACTCCAGGATGACGACGCCCGCGCCCTCGCCCAGGACGAAGCCGTCACGGGCCGTGTCGTACGGACGGGAGGCCTTCTCGGGCTCGTCGTTGTTCTTGGACATCGCCATCATGTTGGCGAACGCCGCGATGGGCAGCGGGTGGATGGCCGCCTCGGTGCCGCCGGCGACGACGACGTCGGCGCGGCCGGTGCGGATCATCTCCACCGCGTAGCCGATCGCTTCGGCTCCCGACGCACAGGCGGAGACCGGAGTGTGCACGCCCGCCTGGGCGTTCACCTCCAGGCCGACGTTGGCGGAGGGGCCGTTCGGCATGAGCATGGGCACTGTGTGCGGGGAGACGCGGCGTACGCCCTTCTCCTTGAGCACGTCGTACTGGTCGAGCAGAGTCGTCACGCCGCCGATGCCGGAGGCGATGACCGTGCCCAGGCGCTCGGGGAGAACGTTGACGTCCTCACCGGCCGGTGCGCTGTAGCCGGCGTCCGCCCACGCCTCGCGGGCCGCGATCAGCGCGAACTGCGCCGAGCGGTCCAGCTTGCGGGCGAGCGGGCGCGGCAGGACCTCGCCCGGGTCGACCGCCGCGGGTGCGGCGATCCGGACCGGGAGTTCGGCGAAGCGCTCGCCCTCGAGGGGCTTCACTCCGGAGCGCCCGGCGAGCAGACCCTCCCAGGTCGATGCGCTGTCGCCACCCAACGGTGTGGTTGCGCCGATACCGGTGACGACCACGGTGCGATTGGTCGAGCTCACAGGAATTCTTTCTCCACGTGTAGGGGGTGCTGAATTTTCACGGCGCCACCGCCGGGTGGCGACAAACGCGATTCAGGCTCAGGCCTGGTGCTTGGCGATGTAGTCCGCGGCGTCGCCGACAGTCTTCAGGTTCTTGACGTCGTCGTCCGGGATCTTGACGTCGAAACGCTCTTCGGCGGCGACGACAACCTCGACCATGGACAGCGAGTCGACGTCCAGGTCGTCGGTGAAGGACTTGTCCAGCTGGACGTCCTCTACCGGGATGCCGGCGATCTCGTTGACGATCTCCGCGAGACCGGTGACGATCTCTTCCTGAGTGGCGGCCATGTGGCGCTCCTTCGGTGTTGTATCAGAGGGTGTGGCGTCCGGAAGATCCGGTTGCCTAGGGGAGGGTAACGACCGTGGCTGCGTAGACGAGACCCGCCCCGAAGCCGATGACGAGCGCGGTGTCGCCGCTCTTGGCCTGTCCGGTCGCCAGGAGCCGCTCCATTGCGAGCGGGATCGAGGCGGCCGAGGTGTTGCCGGTGGTTTCCACGTCGCGGGCGACCGTGACGTGCTCCGGCAGTTTCAAAGTCTTCACCATCGAATCGATGATCCGCATATTGGCCTGGTGCGGGATGAAGACGTCCAGGTCGTCCGCGCTGATTCCGGCCGCGTCCAGCGCCTGCTGGGCGACCTTCGCCATCTCGAACACGGCCCAGCGGAAGACCGCCTGGCCCTCCTGCGTGATCGCCGGAAACTTTTCGACGGTGCCGTTGCGGTAGTCGTCCCACGGCACGGTCTGCTTGATGGTGTCGGACTTGTCGCCCTCCGAGCCCCAGACGGTCGGGCCGATCTGCGGGTCCTTGGAGGGGCCGACGACCACCGCGCCCGCGCCGTCACCGAACAGGAAGGCCGTCGCGCGGTCCTCCAGGTCGGTCAGGTCGCTCAGCCGCTCGACGCCGATGACCAGTACGTACTGCGCCGAGCCCTCGACGACCATGCCCTTGGCGAGCGTGAGGCCGTAGCCGAAACCGGCACAGCCCGCGGAGATGTCGAACGCCGCCGGCTTGACCGCGCCGATCTTGTCCGCGATCTCGGTGGCGATGGCCGGGGTCTGCTTGAAGTGCGAGACCGTGGAGACGATGACGCCGCCGATCTGCTCCGGGGTGATCCCGGCGTCGGCGATCGCCTTGCCCGCCGCCTCCACGGACATCGCGCTCACGGTCTCCTCGGGCGAGGCCCAGTGGCGCGTCGCGATGCCCGAGCGCGAGCGGATCCACTCGTCGGAGGAGTCGATCGTCTCGAGGATCACCTCGTTCGGCACGACCCGGATGGGGCGGTAGCCGCCGACACCCATGATGCGTGCGTACGGGGCGCCCTGGCTGGGCTTGATCTTCGTCGACATGCGCTACGGCTCCTTGTCAGGCTGAATGCTCGGCGACGAGCGTGCGGGCCGCGTCGAGGTCGTCGGGGGTCTTGAGCGCGAGCGTCTGCACGCCGGGCAGGGCGCGCTTGGCGAGGCCGGTGAGCGTGCCGCCGGGGCAGACCTCGATCAGGGCGCTGACGCCCTGATCCTTGAAGGTCTCCATGCACAGGTCCCAGCGGACCGGGTTGGCGACCTGGCCGACCAGCCGGGCGATGACCTGGTCGCCGGTGGAGACCGTACGGCCGTCCTTGTTCGAGATGTACGGCAGGACCGGGTCGGAGACCGTGAGGTTCTCGGCGGCCTCCTGCAGGGTCGCGACCGCGGGCGCCATGTGGTGCGTGTGGAACGCGCCGGCCACCTTCAGTGCGATGACGCGGGCCTTCTCCGGCTTGTTCTCGGCCAGTGCCGCGAGCTGCTCGGCGGTGCCGGCGGCGACGATCTGGCCGGCGCCGTTCACGTTGGCCGCGGTCAGGCCGAGGCTTTCGAGATGGGCCACGACCTGGTCGGGGTCACCGCCCAGGACGGCCGACATGCCGGTCTCGGTGACCGCGGCGGCCTCGGCCATGGCCAGTCCGCGCGTACGGACGAAGCCGAGCGCGGCGACCTCGTCGAGGACACCGGCGACCGCGGCCACGGTGATTTCGCCGACGCTGTGACCTGCGACGGCGCCGGGGCGTACGTCACCGAGCGCAGCGGCCGAGAGCAGGCCCGCGGCGACCAGGAGCGGCTGTGCCACGGCGGTGTCGCGGATCTCGTCCGCGTCGGCCTTCGTGCCGTAGTGGGCAAGGTCGAACTCGATGGCGTCGGACCAGGCCGCAATGCGGTCGGCGGCGCCGGGGAGGTCGAGCCAGGGAGTCAGGAAGCCGGGCGTCTGAGCGCCTTGGCCGGGAGCGACGAGTACGAGCACCCTCACACTTTCTCTTGTGGACGGCTCCAACCGCCCGTGGGGACAGGGACCAAGAAACGTCAGGGGAATTGTGGGCCTTCTACAAAAGTCTAGGGCTGCGAATCGGCGTCGGCCAGACGCCCCAGAATGAGCGCGATCCGCAGGGTGAACGCGGAGCGTACATCGGAGGGTGACCATCCGGTGACGTCGGTCACACGTCGCAGCCGGTAGCGCACGGTGTTGGGGTGGACGAAGAGCATCCTTGCAGCGCCCTCGAGACTACTCGCCTGCTCTAGATAGACGCTCAAGGTTTCCAGAAGTGCCGACCCCGCTTCTTCCAGCGGTCTGTAGATCTCCTCCACCAACTGCTCCCGCGCGGCCGGATCCGAGGCGATCGCGCGCTCCGGCAGCAGATCGTCCGCGAGAACCGGGCGTGGGGCGTCCTGCCAGGCGAAACACGCCTTGAGCCCGGCGGCCGCGGCCTGCGCGGACTTGGTGGCGGCGAGCAGGTCGGGCACGACGGGCCCCGCGACCACGGGACCCGCGGCATAAGGCCCGATCAGGGCCTTCGCGACCTGCAGCGGGTTGTCGCTGCCGCCCGCGATGACGACGAGCCGGTCGCCGAGGACTCCGGTGAGGACCTGGAGCTTGGCGTGCCGGGCGGCCCGGCGGATGGCCTCGACGGTGAGTTCGCTGTCGCCGTCGGGTGCGGTGCCGAGGATGACGCAGACATGCTCGGGCGAGTTCCAGCCGAGTGCGGCGGCGCGGGAGACGGCGCCCTCGTCGGCCTCGCCGGACAGTACGGCGTTCACGACCAGCGATTCGAGCCGGGCGTCCCAGGCGCCGCGGGCCTCGGCTGCCTGCGCGTACACCTGGGCGGTGGCGAAAGCGATCTCGCGTGCGTAGACGAGCAGGGCCTCGCGCAGTACGGACTCGTCACCGGGCGCCGCGACCTCCTCGATCGCCGACTCCATGACCTCGATGGTGGTGCGCACCATCTCGACGGTCTGGCGCAGGGTGATCGCGCGGGTCAGCTCGCGCGGAGCGGTGCCGAAGACGTCGGTCGAGATCGCCTGCGGGGTCTCCGGATGCCGGAACCACTCGGTGAAGGCGGCGATACCGGCCTGGGCGACAAGGCCGATCCACGACCGGTTCTCCGGGGGCATCGCGCGGTACCACGGCAGCGTCTCGTCCATGCGTGCGATGGCGTTCGCGGCGAGCCGGCCGGAGGACTGCTCCAGTCGGCGCAGGGTCGCGGTATGCGGGTGGGCGGAGTTCGCTGCAGGTTCGGGCACGGGGACAAGAGTGCCTTATCGGGACGGGTGAGCGGAGTGGCGGGGCTCGGGTACGGCCATCGGGCCGCCGTCTCGGACTACGGTGGACCCGTGATTGACGTACGTCGCTCCGCCGGCCGCTTCCGCGGTGGCGACCCCGCCTCGGGCATCGAATCCCTGCACGCCTTCTCCTTCGGGCGGCACTACGACCCCGACAACCTGCGCTTCGGTGCGATCCTCGCCTGCAACGAGGAACGTCTCGATCCCGGTGCCGGCTTCGACGAGCATCCGCACAGCCACACCGAGATCGTCACCTGGGTCGTCGAGGGCGAGTTGACCCATCGCGACTCGACGGGCCACGCGACCGTCGTCCGGCCCGGCGACGTCCAGCGGCTCAGTTCCGCGGACGGTGTCCGCCATGTGGAGCGCAATGACGCGGACGCGCCGCTGACCTTCGTCCAGATGTGGCTCGCACCGCTGGCGCCGGGCGGTGATCCGGCGTACGAGATCGTGCGCGGCATCGCTGACTCGACGCCGTACGCACTCCCCGAGGCGGGCGCGCTGCTGCATGTCCGCCGTCTGGGCCGGGGCGAGCGCACGGCGGTGCCGGACGCGCCCGCGGTGTACGTGCATGTGGTGCGGGGCGAAGTCCGCCTGGGAGATGCGGAGTTGGCCCCAGGGGACGCGGCCCGCATCACGGACGCGGACGGCCTCGACCTGGCTGCCCTGGTACCCGCCGAGCTGCTGCTCTGGGAGCTGAACGAGTCCTGAGCCCGGTTCTGAGACCGGACCTCAGCCCAGCTCGGCCAGCACGGCGTCCGTGAACGGCGGCCACGCGTCGATCGCCCACTGCCCGAAGGGCCGGTCCGTGAGCGCCACACACGCCGCGCCCACCGCCGGGTCGATCCACAGGAACGTGCCCGACTGGCCGAAGTGGCCGAACGTACGGGGCGAGGACGAACTGCCCGTCCAGTGCGGCGACTTGGAGTCCCGGATCTCGAAGCCCAGGCCCCAGTCGTTCGGCTTCTGGTGCCCGTAGCCGGGAAGGATGCCCGACAGGCCCGGGTGGACGACCGTCATGGCCTCAAGGACCGTACGGGCGTCAAGGAGCCGCGGCGCCTGCACCTCGGCGGCGAAGCGCACCAGGTCGTCGACCGTCGAGACGCCGTCCTTCGCGGGGGAGCCGTCCAGCGTTGTCGCCGTCATGCCCAGCGGTTCGAGGACCGCCTGGCGCAGATACTCCGCGAACGGGATGTCCGTCGCCTTGGCGATGTGGTCGCCGAGCACCTCGAAGCCCGCGTTGGAGTACAGCCTGCGCGTACCCGGCGGGGCCGTCACCCGGTGCTCGTCGAAGGCCAGGCCCGAGGTGTGGGCGAGCAGATGACGGACCGTGGAGCCCTCGGGGCCCGCCGGTTCGTCGAGCTCGACCGCCCCTTCCTCGTACGCCACGAGCGCCGCGTAGGCCGCGAGCGGCTTGGTGACGGAGGCGAGCGGGAAGCGGTGCGCGAGGGGGCCGTGCGATCCGGCGACGGTGCCGTCCGCTCGTACGACGGCGGCCGCCGCGGTCGGTACCGGCCAGTTCTCGATCATCGCCAGGCTCTGCATGCGTACGAGCCTAAAGGGTGAGTCTCATCGCCGGATCGGGGGTGCGGACGAAGCCGAGCGAGGTCCCGAGGCTCATGGTTTCGGCAGGCTATTGGGCGCCGCAGGAAAACTGCCATCCCTTTCTGCTTGCTTGGAGTGCACTCCAAGGTTTTAGCGTTGAGGACATGACGCTGATCGAGAGCACGCCGGCAGGAGTGGACCTCTGTAAGCCGCCTCCCCGCGCGCATCCCCGCCCCGAGGGCCAGGACCGCTACACGATCAGCGAGGTCGTCGCTTTCACCGGGCTCACCGCGCACACCCTGCGCTGGTACGAGCGGATCGGGCTGATGCCGCACATCGACCGGTCGCACACCGGACAGCGGCGCTTCACCAATCGCGATCTGGACTGGCTCGCCTTCGTCGGCAAGCTGCGGCTGACCGGGATGCCGGTCGCGGACATGGTCCGCTACGCCGAGCTGGTGCGCGAGGGCGAGCACACCTTCGAGGCACGGCAGGAGCTGCTGCAGCAGACGCGGCGCGATGTGCGCAGGCGCATCGCGGAGCTGCAGGACACGCTCGCCGTGCTGGATCACAAGATCGACTTTTACGCGGACGCCCGGCGGGCGTCGGAGAGGCTCTGAAACCTGATGGCTGAATCCTTGAGGAGCGGCAGCAAGATCGCACAGGTGCGGCTCGGGACCGGCGGACCGCTGGTCGGCATACAGGGCCTGGGCTGCATGGGCATGAGCGAGTTCTACGGAGAGACGGACCTGGCGGCAGCCCGGGACACCCTGGTGGCGGCGCTGGATGCGGGCGTCACGCTCTTCGACACGGCGGACGTGTACGGGCGGGGGGCGAACGAGGAGTTCCTCGCGCCGTTCGTCGGAGCGCACCGCGACGAGATCACCCTGGCCACGAAGTTCGCCATCCAGCGGACCGACGACCCGCGGTACCGGGCCGTCCGCAACGACCCGGCGTACATCCGCAAGGCCGTCGAGGAGAGCCTGCGGCGGCTGAAGACCGAAGTCATCGACCTGTACTACATGCACCGCCGCGACCCGGCCGTGCCGCTCGCCGAGTCCGTCGGCGCGATGGCCGAACTGGTGGAGCGCGGCCTCGTCAGGCACCTGGGGCTGAGCGAGGTCACCGGCGCGGAGCTGCGCGAGGCGCACGCCGTGCATCCGATCGCCGCGCTGCAGTCGGAGTGGTCGCTGTTCAGCAGGGACGTGGAGCGCAGCGCGGTGGGCGCCGCGGCCGAACTCGGTGTCGCCTTCGTGCCGTACTCGCCGCTCGGCCGCGGCTTCCTCACCGGTGCCTTCGCCGACGCGGGCAAGGAGCTCTCGGAGGACGACTTCCGCAGGCACCAGCCGCGCTTCACCGGCGACAACGCCAAGACCAACGCCGCGCTCCTGGAGCCGGTCCACAAGATCGCCGCGGCGCACGGGGCGACGGCCGCGCAGGTGGCCCTCGCGTGGGTGCAGCAGCGGGCAGAGGTGCACTCGCTCGCCGTGGTGCCGATCCCCGGCACCCGCAAGACGAGCCGGCTGCTGGAGAACGTCGCGGCGACCCGGCTGAAGCTGACCGAGGAGGAGCTGGCGGTGCTGGAGCCGATCGCCGGGCAGGTGGCGGGGGACCGCTACCCGGACATGTCCTCGACATCGGCGGCGCGCGAGTAGCCGTACGGGGCCAGTCATGAGACGAAGCCCGCCGCGAGCAGTGCTGCTGCCGCGCGGCGGGCCCTCCCCACGTACGACTCACAGCTCCGCGAGCAGCTGCGCCTTCTTCGTGCTGAACTCCTCGTCCGTCACCAGACCCGCCTGGTGCAGCTCCCCGAGGTGCCGAATCCGCTCGGCGATGTCCGCCGGGTCGCGCCGCCCCGCCCGCAGCGCCATCACCGGGGCCGAGCCGCTGCTGCGTACGGATTCGAGCACCGCGGCGGCGAACGGCAGCGACTCGTGCACCGGCCCGCGGCTCACCCCGAAGAGCACCGCCGCCGGATCCTGGTCCGCCTGCCTGGGCGCGGCCGCCTCGTCGCCCGGATCGTCCGCCCGGCGCAGCAGTCGCAGATACCCGTCGAAGGCCTCCGGCGAGCGCCACTCCACGCCGCTCAGTTCCGTCACCGGGAAACTCTGGTCGCCCGCCCGCCACTTGGCGGACGACGCGGCCGTCCGGGACCAGCGGAAGGAAACCATCGAGCCGTCGAAGAAGGCCTTGCCGTCGTACGCCTTGAAGTGCATCGGCCCCTCCGGCGCGGCCACGGCGTACCGCTCGGCCGGGGTGTCCGCGTCGGCGGGGAGCAGGGCGCGCAGTTCGTCGGCGTAGTACTCGGCGAGCGTCTCGCGCTCCGCGGGCAGCACCAGCCGGTACGGGTCGCAGCCCTCCTTCAACTGCCCTGCCGCGGCATCCATCAGCGGATCGGCGCCGGGTCTTGGCAGGGCGTGCAGCACCACCGTGCCGCGCTTGCCGGGGGAGAGGGTCACCGACGCCAACGCCTCGTGGGGGATGCGGCGTTCGCGAAGCGTCTGGAACAGCTTCGGCGCACGCAGCCCCCGTTCGAAGCGGATGAGCACGGAGTCGGTCTCGAACTCCCAAGTGGCTTGAATTCCGGCCAGAACATCACCCATACGCCTCATCGTAGGCTGCGCCTGCCCGCGCGTCGCCCCTCGGTGCTCAGGCCCGGCCACGATGCTCTACGCGCGTCAGGCCGCCTCATCGCCGTAAATACCACTGCGGCATGTGTCGCCGCCGCTCTCACAGGTCACGCCGTCGTACGAACCGACGCCTATCTCGGCGAAGTTGCTGACGCTCTCCGTACCCGGCTCGAAATAGCCGGTGTGACCGACCGCGTCCGACGCGGACAGCACCCGCGCGCCGAACGCCTCCGTCACCGGGTCCTCGCCGTGGCCGAGGCCGCCGACCGCCAGATGCGGCACGTCCTCGATCCAGTCGTCCCTGTCGCGCATCGCCCAGACGCGGGCACGGGCATGGAGCCCGGCCACGTTCTCGGCGCGCATGCCGGGGCTGCCGGCCACCGCCACGTCACGCACGCGGGCGGGAAGATGGCGGGCGGCGACGCCGCACACGACGGAGCCGTAACTGTGGCAGAACAGCGCGATCTTGGAGCTGCCCGGCAGCGCGCCGGTGAGCGCGGTCAGGCGCACGGCGCCGTCCTCCGCGCGGCGGCCCGTGGCCGAGTCCATGCCGAGGCCTGCGGGTGCGGTGTAGTCGGCCCAGGCGATGACCGCAGTACGCGTGCGCGGGGACGCGGCCCGCTCGGCGGCGTACAGCGACTCCGCCATGCCGACCGGCGCGGTGTACTTGCGGGAAGTCTTCTGGAACGTGAGCACATTGGTGTCCACACCGGGGACGATCACCGACACCCGCTGGGCGCGGTCGAGATCGCCGAGCACCTCGGCGACCTTGCCGGGACCGGACGGGTCGAAGGCGAGGATCTGCCGCTCCGCGCTCATGAGCGCCTCGAAGCGGTGCATACGGCGGACCGCCTGGTGCCGGCCGTCCGCGGTCAGGTTGACGTCCTTCACGCGCTTGCGCTCCTCGGCGATCGAGAGCGCGAGGGCCTTGCGGTTGGCGCGGTAGCGCAGGGTGACCGGGGCGCCGTTGAGATTGCCGACGAGGATGGGGTACCGGTCGGCGAGGCGGGCCCGCTGCGTGCTGCCGATGGAACCGAAGAACGCGGCGAGCCGCTGCGGCGGTGACGCCGGATCGGGCAGTGCCCGCACCCCGATCCTGGCCTTGGCCCAGCCGGACAGCTCGGCCTCGAGAGCGTCGCGAGGACCGCCCTGATGTCGTATGGCGGTCCAGCCGGTCGTCGCCAGCATCATGAACACGACCGCGAGCGCGAGCAGGGCGCGCCAGGCGGTGAGGGTGGGGGAGGAGTCGAAGGAAGTCACTGCGGGACACCCTAGGAGACGCGCGACGCGGCTCGCGAAGACCGTGAGACAGATCACGTGTCCGGGGGGAGTGCGGGGGGCAAGTCGTCACTTTCCGTGCGCGGGCGCGCCCCTGTGGTCACCGGGATCGCGGTGGGCCGCCCACCACCCTCCTGCGCCGGGGCGCGTGCGGGCGCGACCCACATCTGGGGGCGGCCGCGCGTCAACCTTGTGCGTACGACAGCTCCGCCGCGCCCGCCCGGCGGAGCCGTCCCCTATCAGGGTGATGCGCCCCGAACCCCCTTTCCCGACCCCCGGCCAGGGGGCAGGGTGCGGTCAAGTGATCAGTACGACACGGGGGTTACCGACATGCGCATGATCGTCACGGCCGGAGTCCTGGCCACATCAGCCCTGGCCGCGGCAGTGCTGGTGCCGCAGACGGCGGCCGCCGCGCCGCCCCGCCTCGGGGAGTGCGCGGCGGGCCAGCTCTGCCTGTGGGAGAAGGGGAACTTCAAGGGCACACGCCAGGTCCACGAGCTGTCCGGCACCGATATCGAGAGCTGTGTTCCGCTGCCGTCCGGCACCACCGCCGAGGCACTCGCAAACCGGACCGGGCGCCCCGTCACCGCGTACCAGTCGGCGGAGTGCGAGGAGACGGGCGAGTTCGAGACCTACCCGGGCGGTGGCACGTGGGTGCCTCAATCCCCGTACCAGGTCAGAGCGTTCAAGGTCTGGGAGCGCTGAACCGGGGTACCCGCTGACGAAGCCCCGATTCGACGACTCGAGGAGTGATGATGGCGGGCTTCGGACACACAACGCGCAGGCACCCTCGCTCACGCAGCCGTAACTGGTCGCGGAGCGGGCCGGATCGTGCGGCACTCGGAATCATCGGCCTGATCTGTGCGATCGCCGGTTTCTTCGTGCTGGGGATCGTCCTCGGCCC
This sequence comes from Streptomyces sp. NBC_01481, assembly GCF_026339995.1. Lineage (GTDB taxonomy): Bacteria > Actinomycetota > Actinomycetes > Streptomycetales > Streptomycetaceae > Streptomyces. Next base: position 1,008,885 of record NZ_JAPEPT010000001.1, read on the forward strand.
GATCGCGATCGTCTGCGGATGGCTCGGTATGGGCCGTCGCTGGAACGGCGCACAGCCGGTCCCGGCACTGGCCGCGGTCGTGCTCGGCGGCATCGACACCCTGCTGGCGATCGTCTGGCTCGCGGGAGCCACGGTTCCCGCGAGCGGGATGTGGTGATCGTCAGCCACGCCTTAGGTCCTGTCCGGCCGACCTTGCCGGGCTCGCGTGCCCTGGCGCGGCACCTCGCCGCGTTGTCGTCAGTCGCCGACGCTCCGCGTCGGCTCCTTCCTCCGCCTTGCGATGCTCCCCCGTAGCCCTTCGGGCACGGGAGGTGCCCCCATCGCCAGACCCCGCTCACTGATCCGGCCTGGTCGACCGGACAGGACCTAGTCGGACGGACCGACCGGGGTGGGCATCGCGCCCGCCCCGGTTTCCGCCGGCATCGCCGTATCCGGGAGCTCCGTGACCGCGCGGGCCTGCGACAGCGTGGCCACCTGCTCCCGCAGCGCCCGTACTTCCGCAGTCAGCGCCTGGAGCAGCGCCGTCTGCTTGCGTTCCTCCAAGTCGTCCCGCTCGAAGCGGGAGATGAACCACGCCGCGATATTGGCGGTGACGACACCGAGCAGCGCGATCCCCGAAATCATCAGCCCGACCGCGAGCACCCGCCCCAGACCCGTCGTCGGCGCATGGTCGCCGTACCCGACCGTCGTCATCGTGGTGAACGACCACCACACCGCGTCGCCCAGCGTCTTGATGTTCCCGTTCGGCGCGTCCCGCTCCACATGCAGCACGGCCAGCGAGCCGAACATCATCAGCCCCACCACCGCGCCACCGACATACGTCGTCAGCGTGATCTGGGGCGCCATCCTGGCCCGGCGGCCCACCAGCAGCAGGGTCGAGACGACCCGCAGCAGCCGCAGCGGCTGCACCAGCGGCAGCACCACCGCCACCAGATCCAGCGGATGCTTGCGTACGAAGAGCCACTTGGCCGGTGCCAGCAGCAGCCGTACGAGGTAGTCGACGGCGAAGGTCCCCCACACCACCCACTCGGTGACCGTGCACACGGTTATCACCGAACCACTGGCGTCGGGCGCCACGATCGGCACGGCGTACGCGAGGGCGAACGCGATGGCGAGTGCCAGCAGGGGGGTCTGCATGCGCTGTTCCCACCGGACCTGCGCTGTTCGCTGCTTCATGCCTGCATGTTAGAGACGCGTAGGTCCTGTCCGGTCGATCGGGCCGGGTCAGGGAGCGGGGTCTGGCGTGGTGCATCGCAAGGCGGAGGATGGAGCCGACGCGGAGCGTCGGCGACTGACGACAACGCGGCGAGGTGCCGTGCCAGGGCACGCGAGCCCGGCAAGATCGGCCGGACAGGACCTAAGGGCGGCGGGACCCGGCCGGGTCCCGCCGCCCTTCACCGTGCAAGCGTTACGCGTCGCCGCCGGCCGCGCCCGGGTCCGCCGCGGCCACGTCGAGCAGCTGGTAGCGGTCCACCGCCTGCTTCAGCACCGAACGGTCGACCTTGCCCTCACGCGCGAGCTCGGTGAGCACCGCGAGGACGATCGACTGCGCGTCGATGTGGAAGAAGCGACGCGCCGCGCCCCGGGTGTCCGCGAAGCCGAAGCCGTCGGCACCCAGCGACTGGTACGTGCCGGGAACCCAGCGCGAGATCTGGTCCGGAACCGAGCGCATCCAGTCCGAGACGGCCACGAACGGGCCCTCGGAGCCGGAGAGCTTCTGCGTGACGTACGGGACGCGCTGCTCCTCCTCGGGGTGCAGGAGGTTGTGCTGTTCGACCTCGACGGCCTCGCGGCGCAGCTCGTTCCAGCTCGTCGCCGACCACACGTCGGCGCGTACGTTCCACTCCTCGGCGAGGATCCTCTGCGCCTCGATCGCCCAGGGCACGGCCACACCCGAGGCCATGATCTGCGCGGGAATCGCGCCGGCCTCGCCCGCCCTGAAGCGGTGGATGCCCTTGAGGATGCCCTCGGCGTCCACGTTCTCGGGCTCGGCCGGGTGCTGGATCGGCTCGTTGTAGACGGTGAGGTAGTAGAAGACGTCCTCGCCGTGCGGGTGCTCCTCGGACGAGCCGTACATCCGGCGCAGACCGTCCTGGACGATGTGCGCGATCTCGAAACCGAAGGCCGGGTCGTAGGCGACACAGCCCGGGTTCGTCGAGGCGAGCAGCTGGGAGTGGCCGTCGGCGTGCTGCAGGCCCTCACCGGTCAGCGTCGTGCGGCCCGCGGTCGCGCCCAGGACGAAGCCGCGCGCGAGCTGGTCGGCCATCTGCCAGAACTGGTCGCCGGTGCGCTGGAAGCCGAACATCGAGTAGAAGACGTACACCGGGATCAGCGGCTCGCCGTGCGTGGCGTACGCGGAACCGGCGGCGATGAGCGACGCCGTACAGCCCGCCTCGGAGATGCCGTCGTGCAGCATCTGCCCGGTCGGCGACTCCTTGTACGCGAGCAGCAGCTCGCGGTCCACGGCTTCGTACTGCTGGCCCAGCGGGTTGTAGATCTTGGCGCTCGGGAAGAACGAGTCCATTCCGAAGGTGCGGTACTCGTCCGGCGCGATCAGCACGAAGCGCCTGCCGATCTCCTTGTCCCGCATCAGGTCCTTGAGCAGCCGGACGAACGCCATGGTGGTGGCGATCGACTGCTGGCCGGAGCCCTTCTTGACCGGGGCGTACGTCGTGTCCTCGGGCAGGACCAGCGGCTTGGACCGCACGACTCGGGTCGGGACATACCCGCCCAGCGCCTTGCGGCGGTCGTGCATGTACTGGATCTCCTCCGAGTCGCGGCCCGGGTGGTAGTACGGCGGCGCGCCGTTCTCCAGCTGCTGGTCCGTGATCGGGATGTGCAGACGGTCGCGGAAGCGCTTGAGGTCGTCGACCGTCAGCTTCTTCATCTGGTGCGTCGCGTTGCGGCCCTCGAAGTTCGGGCCGAGCGTCCAGCCCTTGACCGTCTGGGCGAGGATCACGGTCGGCTGGCCCTTGTGGGCCTTGGCCGCCGCGTACGCCGCGTAGACCTTCTTGTGGTCGTGGCCGCCGCGTCCCAGGTGCAGGACCTGGTCGTCGGTCATGTTCTCGACCATGGCGCGCAGCCGGTGGTCGTCGCCGAAGAAGTGCTCGCGGATGTACGCGCCGGTCTCGGTGGCGTACGTCTGGAACTGGCCGTCGGGCGTGGTGTTCAGCTTGTTGACCAGCACGCCGTCGCGGTCCTGGGCGAGCAGCGGGTCCCAGGAGCGGTCCCAGACGAGCTTGATGACGTTCCAGCCGGCGCCGCGGAACTGGGACTCCAGCTCCTGGATGATCTTGCCGTTGCCGCGCACGGGGCCGTCGAGACGCTGCAGGTTGCAGTTGACCACGAAGGTCAGGTTGTCCAGGCCCTCACGGGCGGCGATGGAGAGCTGGCCCAGCGACTCGGGCTCGTCCATCTCGCCGTCGCCGAGGTAGGCCCAGACATGCGACCTGGAGGTGTCGGCGATACCGCGCGCCTCCATGTAGCGGTTCATCCGCGCCTGGTAGATCGCGCCGAGGGGGCCAAGGCCCATGGAGACGGTCGGGAACTCCCAGAAGTCCGGCATCAGCCGCGGGTGCGGGTAGCTGGACAGACCCTCGGGAGCCTTGGACTTCTCCTGGCGGAAGGCGTCGAGCCGGGCCTCGCTGAGGCGGTCGAGCAGGAAGGCCCGGGCGTAGATGCCGGGGGAGGCGTGGCCCTGGAAGAAGATCTGGTCGCCCCCGTCGCCCTGGTCCTTGCCGCGGAAGAAGTGGTTGAAGCCCACGTCGTAGAGGGAGGCGGAGGAGGCGAAGGTGGCGATGTGGCCGCCGACGCCGATGCCCGGGCGCTGGGCGCGGGAGACCATCACCGCGGCGTTCCAGCGGGTCGCGTTGAGGACCTTGCGCTCGATCTCCTCGTTGCCGGGGAAGAACGGCTCGTCCTTGGTGGCGATGGTGTTGACGTAGTCCGTGCTGCGCATCTCGGGCACGGCCACGCGCTTCTCGCGGGCTCGCTCGATCAGGCGGAGCATCAGGTAGCGGGCGCGCTCCCGGCCCCGCTCGTCGACGGCGGCGTCGAGGGAGTCCAGCCACTCCTGGGTCTCTTCAGGATCGAAGTCCGGGACCTGGCTGGGAAGGCCGCCAATGATGATCGGGTTGCGATCTGATCCGGAAGCCACGCTAATCCTTCGCTGTTCGGTGGGTTCTGCCCCTGCGGGAGACACGGGATGTCCAGGCGGTGTCGCGCCGCCTCCCATCGTGTACCGCGGGGAGGAAAACGTCATCTCTACCGGGGGGTAACCCTTGTTCTGACTGACATCCTGACCCAACCCCGGTTCCGGGTACGGTCAAATCGCAACCTTACGCCCAAGCCGCCAATGTGTTTCGTTTGGCTGTTCGGTTCCGATTGGCCCACCGAAGGGAAAGATTGCCGCAAAGATGGTCGAATGGTGTGCCATGAATCACGAGACGGGATTGAGCGTGTCTGGAGTTGGGCCGAGACGGCCGCAAACGTCACCGTTTCGGCGGTCTGAACGGCCGGGTACTTGCGCGATCCGTCCCGCCCGTGTGGACTACGGCCAACGCCACGCGTACGCGCGCGGCCGCAGGATTTTCCAAACATGATCAGGAGGCAAGCCGTGAGCGCGACCGCGGACCACGCGGAGGAGCGGACCAACCCGGCCGTCAGGCTGGGGTTCGAGCCCGGACAGGTGGTCCAGGAGATCGGCTACGACGACGACGTCGAGCAGGAGCTCCGTGAGGGCATCGAGGCCGTTATCGGCCAGGAACTCGTGGACGAGGACTATGAGGACGTCGCTGACGTCGTCGTGCTCTGGTTCCGTGACGAGGACGGCGACCTTACGGATGCGCTGGTGGACGCCATCGGCCTGCTGGACGAAGGCGGCGACATCTGGCTGCTGACGCCCAAGACCGGCAGGGACGGATACATCGAGCCGAGCGACATCAACGAAGCCGCGCAGACCTCCGGTCTCTCCCAGACCAAGAGCATCAACGCGGGCAAGGACTGGTCGGGCACCCGGCTGAGCGCACCCAAATCCAAGCGCTGAGCCCCCGTACGCCCTGAGGGCCCCCGTCGGCAACTGCCGGCGGGGGTCCTCTGCGTAGGGTGGACCCACCCGAACGGACCAGTCGGGCCCAGCCCAGTGAAGGGACGCAACGTCATGGCGATCGAGGTCGGCACCAAGGCCCCGGACTTCGAGCTGAAGGACAACCACGGCCGCACCGTGAGCCTCGCCGAATTCCGCGGCGAGAAGAACGTGGTGCTCCTCTTCTATCCCTTCGCCTTCACCGGTGTGTGCACCGGCGAGCTGTGCGCGCTCCGTGACGAGTTGCCGCGGTTCGTCAACGACGACACCCAGCTGCTGGCCGTCTCCACCGACTCCATCCACACCCTGCGCGTCTTCGCCGAGCAGGAGGGTCTGGAGTACCCGCTGCTCTCGGATTTCTGGCCGCACGGCGAGACCTCACGGGCGTACGAAATCTTCGACGAGGAGAAGGGGTGCGCGGTGCGCGGAACCTTCATCATCGACAAGGAGGGCGTGGTCCGCTGGACCGTCGTCAACTCTCTGCCCGAGGCGCGCGACCTGAACGACTACGTCAAGGCGCTCGACGCGCTCTGACGCGCGCCCTCTGACGCACGCCCCTATTCATCGGCCGACCCCTGCCCGAAAGGGTGTTTTCGATGGGAACCGGTCACTAGGATCCACTCGTTGATCCGATACATCACCGCACGACGGGGGCGCTGCCCCTGACAAAACAATGGAGGGACTCGTGGGAGTCAGCCTCAGCAAGGGCGGCAACGTCTCGCTGACCAAGGCCGCGCCCAACCTGACCGCGGTCACCGTGGGCCTGGGCTGGGACGCACGCAGCACCACCGGCACCGACTTCGACCTCGACGCCAGCGCCCTGCTGACCAACGCCGAGGGCAAGGTCGCCAACGACGGCAACTTCGTCTTCTTCAACAACCTCAAGAGCCCCGACGGCTCCGTCGAGCACACCGGTGACAACATCACGGGTGAGGGCGAGGGCGACGACGAGCAGATCAAGGTGAACCTCGCCTCGGTGCCCGCCGACGTCGACAAGATCGTGTTCCCGGTCTCGATCTACGAGGCCGAGAGCCGCCAGCAGTCCTTCGGCCAGGTGCGCAACGCCTTCATCCGCGTCGTCAACCAGTCCGACAACAACGAACTCGCGCGCTACGACCTGAGCGAGGACGCCTCGACCGAGACCGCCATGGTCTTCGGCGAGCTCTACCGCAACGGCGCGGAGTGGAAGTTCCGTGCCATCGGCCAGGGGTACGCCTCGGGTCTGCGCGGCATCGCGCAGGACTTCGGCGTGAACGTCTGAGCGAGCGGTTCATTCCCTGTCCGGCGCCGCACCTTCCAGTGCGGCGCCGGACGCGCCTGCACCACCTTTGTTTCGTCATCTCGGGGAGGACCACAAACATGGGCGTCACGCTCGCCAAGGGAGGCAATGTCTCCCTCTCCAAGGCCGCACCGAACCTCACACAGGTGCTGGTCGGGCTCGGCTGGGACGCGCGCTCCACCACCGGAGCGCCCTTCGACCTCGATGCCAGTGCCTTGCTCTGCCAGTCCGGCCGGGTGCTCGGCGACGAGTGGTTCGTCTTCTACAACAACCTCAAGAGCCCCGACGGCTCCGTCGAGCACACCGGTGACAACCTCACGGGCGAGGGCGAGGGGGACGACGAATCGATTCTCGTGGACCTCTCCCAGGTGCCGGCTCATGTCGACAAGATCATCTTTCCGGTCTCGATCCATGAGGCCGACAACCGGGGCCAGACCTTCGGCCAGGTCAGCAACGCTTTCATCCGTGTGGTCAACCAGGCGGACACCCAGGAGCTCGCGCGCTACGACCTGAGCGAGGACGCCTCGACGGAGACCGCGATGATCTTCGGCGAGCTCTACCGCTATGGCGGGGAATGGAAGTTCAGGGCCGTGGGGCAGGGGTACGCGTCGGGTCTGCGAGGCATCGCTCTAGACTTCGGGGTCAACGTTTCGTAAAGCCGCGCACGGCGCGGGGGAGACCCGTACTTACACGATTGGGTACCAGTGGTTCTGAAAACCTTCGGCTGGTCGTTCGCGGTCACCGCGCTCGGCCTGGTCGCAGCGGTCTTGTTCGGCGGGTGGACGGCGTTGGGGGTCGTCGCGATCCTGTCCGTCCTCGAGATCTCGCTGTCCTTCGACAATGCGGTGGTCAACGCCGGAATCCTGAAGAAGATGAGCGCCTTCTGGCAGCGGATCTTCCTCACGGTCGGCGTGCTCATCGCCGTATTCGGCATGCGACTGGTCTTCCCCGTCGTGATCGTTGCCATCAGCGCCAAGATCGGCCCCATCGAGGCAGTCGACCTGGCGTTCAACGACGCTGAGCGCTACGAGCAGCTGGTCACCGACGCTCACCCGTCGATCGCCGCGTTCGGTGGCATGTTCCTGCTGATGATCTTCCTGGACTTCATCTTCGAGGACCGTGACATCAAGTGGCTCGGCTGGCTGGAGCGCCCGCTGGCCAAGCTCGGCAAGATCGACATGCTGTCGGTCTGCATCGCGCTGATCGCACTTCTCATCACGGCCATGACCTTCGCGACCCAGGCGCACCAGCACGCCGGGCATGCCGACAAGGCGGCGACGGTGCTGCTGTCCGGCGTCGCGGGTCTGATTACGTATCTGGTGGTCGGTGGTCTCTCCGGCTTCTTCGAGAACAGGCTCGAGGAAGAGGAGGAGCGCGAGCACGAGGCCGAGGAGGAGGCCAAGAAGAGCGGCAAGCAGGTTTCTGCGGTCCAACTGGTCGGCAAGGCCGCGTTCTTCATGTTCCTGTACCTCGAGGTCCTGGACGCCTCGTTCTCCTTCGACGGTGTCATCGGCGCCTTCGCCATCACCAACGACATCGTGCTGATGGCGCTCGGCCTCGGTATCGGCGCCATGTACGTCCGGTCGCTCACGGTCTACCTGGTCCGCCAGGGCACCCTGGACGACTACGTCTACCTGGAGCACGGCGCGCACTACGCGATCGGCGCCCTCGCCATGATCCTCCTCGTGACCATCCAGTACCAGATCAGCGAGATCATCACCGGTCTCGTCGGCGTCGTGCTGATCGCCTGGTCCTTCTGGTCCTCGGTGCGCCGCAACCGGGCGCTCGCAGCGGAGGGCGGGGACAACTCCGACGAGAAGCAGGAAGTCACCTCCGGGGTGTGACCCGGAGGGGATTGAGGAACGCTCTGAGCGGGGCGGCTCCGAGGCACCGGCCTCGGAGCCGCCCCGCTGGGTTCATCGACGCATGTGGGGGTGGGGCATGGCCTTCTGGGACGGCCTGCGGCGTGGCAGGTCACTGCAGTTCGACTCCGGCAGCGCAGCGACCAATTCGATCGAGCTGACCAAACGGCACCCGACGGTCTCGCTCACCAAGCAGGGCGCGGCCACCGGCAATCTGCGCGTCAACCTCTCCTGGAGGATGCGCACTTCCGACATCGAGGGCAGGTCCAAGCAGAGCGGCAGACTGCTGCGGCACCCCTTCAAGCTCTTCCAGCCCGATGTGGTCCAGGCCCACACCCAGGGCGTGGTCAATGTGGACCTCGACCTGGGCTGTCTCTACGAGCTGACGGACGGCAGCAAGGGCGTGGTGCAGCCGCTGGGCAGCTTCTTCGGCAGCATCAACGAGGCGCCCTATGTGAAGCTCAGCGGCGACGACCGCTTCGGCTCCCCCTCGGGCGAGACGATCTACGTCAATCTCGACCACCGCGAGTCGATCAAGCGGCTGCTGTTCTTCGCGTACATCTACGACCAGACACCGGCCTTCGACCGTACGCACGCGCATGTGACGCTCTACCCGAGCAATGGTCCGCGGGTGGAGATAGAGCTCGACGAGCGCGCGCCGCAGGCCCGTTCCTGCGCGATCTTCTCCATGGAGAACGTGAAGGGGGAGCTGGTCGTGCGCCGCGAGGTGAAGTTCGTATACGGCTTCCAGGCGGAGCTGGACCGGCTGTACGGCTGGGGTCTGCAGTGGGGACGCGGTTACAAGAACCGGGTGTAGCGGCTGACCACTCAGGGGCGTACGAACTGGGGGCCCATGGGCGGCAGCCGGAAATTCGGGTCGGGCGCGGGCGCCGCCGCGGCGGCGGGCTGCGGATAGCCGTACGCCGGAGGCGCGACCGGCTGGGTCGCCGGCGGCTGCGGGTAACCGTACGCGGGCTGAGGGTAACCATAGGCGGGCTGGGCGGCCGGGGGCTGCGCGGGCGGCGCGGGGTGCGGGTCGGTCTGCGGCCGAGGCTCGGGCTCGGCGGACGGCTCGGCAGCCGCCTCCGCCTCGTCCACCGAGATGCCGAACGCCGTGGCCAGACCCACCAGACCGGTCGGATAACCCTGCGCCACCGCGCGGAACTTCCAGCCTTCCCCGCGCCGGTACAGCTCGCCGCAGATGATCGCCGTCTCCAGGCCCGTCTCCGGCTTCACATCGAAGACGGCGAGCGGCTCGCTGTCGGCCAGGGCGGCGTCGTAGAGCAGTATCCGCAGATCGCGTACATGCTGGAAGGTGTCGCCGTCGGACGAGGCGGCGAGTACCACCTGGTCGACGGACGGGTCGAGGGAGGAGAGATCCGCCTCGACGGTGTCCGTCAGATGCTCCGCGACGCGCTTCTTGGACAGCCGCCGCACCAGACCCGACGGATGGCGCGGCTGGTTGTAGAAGACGAAGTCCTCGTCGGAGCGCACACGCCCGTCGCTGCCGAGCAGCAGGGCCGAGGCGTCCACGTCGGGGACCCCGGCGCCCGGGGTCCAGCGCAGCACGGCCCGTACGGCCGTGGCATCGAGAGGAACGTTCGAGCCCTTCACCATCGCGTGCGTCATGTCCGTCATCCTGCCTTCCCGATGGCCGCCCGGACAACGCGGGGGCCCTTAGGGAGTGTTCGAAGGAGACCCCCTTGTCGTCAGGCCAGGACATGGGCATGGTGCAAGCGGGTTACCTGGAATTCATGGGCTTGGGGAACTCTTGACACATGGTCGTACGTACTATTACCGGCCACGCCAGTTGGGCCGCCAAGGCAGTACGGGGGAAATATATGCGTCACTTTGGGCAAATTTCGCCTACTGTGCGTGACAGTCTGTTCCATCAAGAGCCGTGCGAATTCAGCGCCGCCTCGCCCGCGCGCACCCTCGCGGCCGCGCTGGGCGCCACCCTCTACAGCCCCGCGACCCGGCCCAAGCTCGCCGACGACGTGCTCAAGCTGGCGGCTCGCGGAGCCGTCTCCATGGTGCTCTGCCTGGAGGATTCCATCGACGACGCGGAAGTCGCCGAGGCCGAGGAGAACCTGGTCCGGCAGTTCGCCGACCTCGACGCGCGCGGCGAAGAGCTGCCGCTGCTGTTCATCCGGGTCCGCGAACCCGGGCAGATCCCGGATCTCGTGGAGCGGCTCGGCCCCTCGGTCCGACGACTGTCCGGTTTTGTACTTCCCAAATTCACCGAAGAGCGGGGCGTTCCCTTCCTGGAAGCCCTCGCCGACGCGGAGACCGCGAGCGGACAGCGGCTTTTCGCCATGCCCGTCCTGGAATCCCCGGAACTTCTCCACCTCGAAACCCGCACCGAGACGCTCACCGGCATCGCGGCGACCGTCGACAAATACCGCGACCGGGTCCTGGCGCTGCGGCTCGGCGTCACCGACTTCTGCTCGGCGTACGGGCTGCGCAGATCGCCCGACATGACGGCGTACGACGTCCAGATCGTCGCCGCGGTCATCGCCGACGTGGTGAATGTCCTGGGGCGGGCGGACGGCACCGGCTTCACGGTGACCGGACCCGTATGGGAGTACTTCCGGCTCCAGGAGCGCATGTTCAAGCCCCAGCTGCGCCGCAGCCCCTTCATGGAGGGCCGGGCCGAGGAGCTGCGTGCCACCCTGATCGAGCACGACCTGGACGGGCTGCTCCGCGAGATCGAACTGGACCGGGCCAACGGCCTGCAGGGCAAGACCTGCATTCATCCCTCGCACGTCCTGCCCGTGCACGCGCTGTCGGTCGTCAGTCACGAAGAGTTCAGCGACGCGCAGGACATCCTGCGGCCGGAGCGGGGCGGCGGAGGCGTGATGCGTTCCGCGTACACGAACAAGATGAACGAAGTGAAGCCCCACCGGGCCTGGGCCGAGCGCACGCTGCTGCGCGCGGAGGTCTTCGGGGTGGCCAGGGAAGAGGTCGGCTTCGTGGAGCTGCTCACGGCCGGACTCTCCGGCTGACATGAAGAGGGAAGAGACTGTAAGCGTGGTGTGGTCGGGTGCATGGGTCGCTGAACGGCTGGGCGTCGGGCTTGTCGGAGACGCCGAGCTGAGCGCTCTGCTGGGACTGGCCCTGAGGCGCAATCCCAAGCGGGCGCATCTGCTCGTGTCGAACGTGCTGGGCAAGCATGTGCCGCAGTCGCCGCAGGTCGTGTACGACGCCGGGTACGGGCTCGGTGAGCAGGTCCGCAAGCTGCTCGGCGACGAGGAGGCGGCCCGCGCGGTCGTCCTCGGCTACGCGGAGACGGCGACGGGGCTGGGCCACTCGGTGGCGGACGGGGTGGAGCTCGCGCCGTATCTGCACTCCACGCGCCGCCCGGTCGACGGGGTCGAGCGGGCGGGCGGCTTCGAGGAGTCCCACTCGCACGCGACCTCGCATCTGCTGCTGCCCGAGGACCCGGCGCTGCTGGCCGGTGACGGACCGCTGATCCTGGTCGACGACGAGTTCTCGACGGGCAACACCGTGCTGAACACGATCCGGGATCTGCACGAGCGGTATCCGCGGGAGCGGTACGTGATCGTGGCGCTGGTCGACATGCGCTCGGAGGCGGACCGCGAGCGCTTCGAGCGCTTCGCCCAGGAGATCGGCGCGAGGGTCGACCTGGTGGCCTTGGCCTCGGGGACGGTCCGGCTCCCGGAGGGAGTGCTGGAGAAGGGCCAGGCGCTGGTTGCGGAACAGGAGGCGATCGCGACGCGGACCGCGGCCGTCGGCGGTACCGGGGCCCTGGCGCGGGCGACATCCGGTGACGCCCTGCGAGGGGAGTCCGGGCCCCTGGCCCAGGCTGCGGCGATCGACGGCGCTCCTGGCGAGGCCTTGGCCGGCGGTGCGGAGTCCGGGACGCGGGGCGCGTCCGGCGAGGCTGCCTCCGGCGGGGCCGGGTCCGCCGCCCATACCCGTGTCGAGCTCGGCTGGCCGAGCGGCGTGCCCGATGGTGGGCGGCACGGGTTCACTCCCGCGCACCGCGCCGCGCTCGAAGCGGCCCTGCCCGGTATGGCCGAGCGAACAGCCGAGGCCGTAGGCCGCGCCTCCCGCGTACTCGTCCTCGGCTTCGAGGAGTTGATGTACGCCCCGCTGCGCCTCGGCACCGCCCTTGAGCAGGCCCTCGACGCCGACGTCCGCTACTCGACCACCACCCGCTCACCCGTCCTCGCCGTCGACGACCCCGGCTACGCCATACGCACCCGGCTCGTGTTCCCGGCACACGACGACCCCGCCGACGGTCCCGGCGAGCGGTACGCCTACAACGTCGCCGGCGCCGGATTCGACGCCGTCGTCGCCGTTGTGGACTCGGCCGCCGACACGGCCCAACTGCATGCCCCCGACGGCCTGTTGGCCCAGCTCGCCGCGCAGGTCCCGCACGTCGTCCTGGCCGTCGTACCGAGCTACGTACCCCAAGCACCCGAAGCAACTGAAGCTGCCGAAGTACCCGAAGCACCCGAAAGGGCGTCCATGCTGCCCGAGCCCCTCCGTGGCCCCGCCTTCTCCTCCTACGCCCCGGACGAGGTCGGCTGGCTCCTCCAGGATCTGTCCGAGGTCGATCTCGAGGCCCCGACCGAGGAGCGCGAAGAGGCCATACAGAGCGGCGGCGCGCACTACGCCGAGTCGCTTCCTGTCGAGTACCAGCCCAGCGCCCAGTACCAAGAGCTGTTCAAGTCCGCCCTGGAGATATCGGCGGCCCGCATCGCCCGCGCCGTCGGCACCGTCACCGAGACCGTCATCGCCGAGCTCCCCCAGCGCCTTCGGCCTGGGAGGGACCCCCACGAGCCGCGCCCCGTGCTCGTGTCGCTGGCCCGCGCCGGCACCCCCGTGGGCGTGCTGATGCGCCGCTGGGCGCAGCACCGGCACGGCCTGGACCTGCCCCACTACGCCGTCTCCATCGTCCGCGGCCGCGGCATCGACGCCAACGCCCTGCGCTGGCTGCAGCAGCACCACGACCCGGCCGACGTCGTGTTCGTCGACGGCTGGACCGGCAAGGGCGCGATCACCCGCGAACTGGCCGATGCGCTGGAGGAGTTCGAGGGGTTCAACCCCGAGATCGCGGTGCTCGCCGACCCCGGCGGCTGCGTCCGCACCTACGGCACCCGCGAGGACTTCCTCATCCCCTCCGCCTGCCTCAACTCCACGGTCTCCGGCCTGATATCGCGTACGGTGCTGCGCGCCGACCTGGTCGGCCCGAACGACTTCCACGGCGCGAAGTTCTACCGCGAGCTCGCCGGCAGCGATGTCTCGGAACACTTCCTGGACACCGTCGCCGCCCGCTTCGCCGAGGTCGCGACCGCCGTCGACGCCGAGGTCAAGGAGCTGCTCGCGGCGGACCGCGCACCCACCTGGGAGGGCTGGGCCGCCGTCGAGCGGATCAGCGAGGAGTACGGCATCCACGACGTGAACCTCGTCAAGCCGGGCGTCGGCGAGGCCACCCGCGTGCTGCTGCGCCGCGTCCCCTGGAAGATCCTCGCCAAGCGCGGCGCGGGCGCCGACCTCGACCATGTCCGGCTGCTCGCCGAGCAGCGCGGCGTACCGGTCGAGGAGGTCGACGAACTCCCGTACACCTGCGTCGGGTTGATCCACCCCCAGTACACCCGCGGCGCGACGGGCGCGGACGGCAAGGCGGTGTCGGCGCTGTGAGCACGCCCGGCACCTCCCTGATCGCGAGCGATCTCGACCGCACCCTCATCTACTCCAACGCCGCGCTCGATCTGCGCATGCCGGACGCGGACGCGCCCCGCCTGCTGTGTGTCGAGGTGTACGGGAGCAAGCCGCTGTCGTACATCACGGAGACCGCGGCCGGGCTGCTCGACGAGCTGGCCCGTAGAGCCGTCTTCGTACCGACCACCACCCGCACCCGCGAGCAGTACCAGCGGATCCATCTCCCGGGCCCCGCCCCCGAGTTCGCGATCTGCGCCAATGGCGGACATCTGCTCGTCGACGGCGTCTCGGACACCGGCTGGCAGCGGCAGGTCGCCGCCCGGCTCGCCGACGAGTGCGCCTCGCTCGCCGAGGTCCGCGCCCATCTCCTCGCGGCGGCCGACCCCGCCTGGCTGCTCAAGGAGCGGGTCGCGGAAGACCTGTTCGCGTATCTCGTCGTCGAGCGCACCCTGCTGCCCGAGGGCTGGGTGAAGGAGCTCTCCGAGTGGGCCGAGGGCCGCGGCTGGACCGTCTCGCTCCAGGGCCGCAAGATCTACGCGGTGCCGCAGCCGCTCACCAAGAGCGCGGCGGTGCGCGAAGTGGCCCGGCGCAGCGGCACGGAGCAGATCCTCGCGGCCGGGGACTCCCTCCTCGACGCCGATCTGCTGCTCGCCGCGGACCGCGCCTGGCGCCCGGGCCACGGCGAGCTCGCCGACAGCGGCTGGGACGCCCCGAACGTCGAGGTGCTGTCCGAGACGGGGGTCGCGGCGGGTGAGGAGATCCTGCGCCGCTTCGGCCGCGCCACGACTGCCTGAGCGCGCGGGGGGTGGCCGCGTGGGGGTGACCGGAGGCAGTCAGCCGCAGCAGCCGCCCCCGCAGCAGCCCCCTCCGCCGCCTCCGTTTCCGCCGCCGGGCGCGGGCGCGGACTTCGTACCGCCGACGGCGACGGCCGAGAGCAGCTTGACGGTGTCCTCGTGTCCGGCGGGGCAGTTCGCCGGGTCGGAGGACTGGGCCATCGGCCGGTTCACTTCAAAGGTGTCGCCGCAGCTGCGGCAGCGGTATTCGTAACGAGGCATGGCCTCAGGCTAGCTGCCCTGCCCCTTGTCCAGCGTCGGTCCCGGGCCCGGTCCAGGTTCGGCGGGGCGGGCGGGCTGTTCCTGTGCTTGTGCCTGGGCCGGAGCCTGGGCCTGGGCCGCGCGGTCGGGATGGCGGGCCTTCCAGTACGGGTTGTCGTGCGGCAGCGTCGAACTGACCCTGCCGTACATCCCGAAGAACATCAGCAGCACGCCGACCACGAAGCTGAAGAGGACGTTCTGGATCTCGAAGGCGAGGGGGTTGAAGGTCGTGTCGATCAGCGCGAGGTTGATGAAGCCGCTGAGGATGAAGGCGATGCCGAGGACCATGTTGAGGGTCGAGGCGAAGTTCCCGCCGATGACCATGCCGACGAAGAGCAGCAGGCCGATGCAGATGGACAGCACGCTGAGCGCGCCGTTGGTGTTGAGGCCCGCGACGGTGTCTCCGTCGGTGTCGAAGAAGCCGACTTCGTCGATGAGCCCGAGAATCCCGAAGGCGAGCAGCACGAGCCCCATCAGCCCGGCGCCCACGCGGTAGACCTGGTTGAGCCGGTGGTCGACGGGGAGGTGTTCGTCGAGCAGGGGCGCGTTCCGGCTGGATTTGGGGAGAGGTACGTGTGCGGCCATGTCCGGCCTCCTTTGGACGTACGTACTCCTAGGATCCGCCCGAGTGCGACAGCGTTCAATCGGTGGGCTCCGGGCCGGGCCGACGGGAGCGCGGGGGCAGGCCGAAGGGGGGCCGGGTGGACGTCGGTCAGGCGTGGCCCGCGCCGCGCTCCTCGCGGATCTGCTCGACCACGTGCGCGGCCGTGTTCCGCACCGCCTCGGTCTCCATCAGAAAGTGCCAGTAGTCGGGGTGACGGCTCTCGAGCCCCGCGACGGCCCGCTCCAGCCGCCCCACAGCATCGTCGAGCGGCCGTGCGTGCCGGGGATCGGGGGTGTTGCGCCCGGCCATGGCGAGGCGCTGCGCGTCCCTGATGGCGAAGCGGGTGCGCTCGATCTCCTGCTGCGGATCCTTGGCCACGGCGTTGAGCCGCTGCAGCCGGTCGCCGGCGGCCGATACGGCTTCGTCGGTGGTGTTCAGCAGCGCCCGTACCGTGCTGAGCAGGGCCGTCGCATCCGCCCACCGCTGCTCGTCGCGCGCCTTCGCCGCCTCCGTGAGTTTTTCCTCGGCCTTGCGGACGCTGATTGCCGCCTGCTCGGGGACGGGCTGCAGATCCTGCCAGCAGGCGGCGGAGAAACGCCGCCGGAGCTCGCTGAGGACGGGCTCGACGGATCCGGCGCGGTTGGTGAGGGCCTGGGCGCGCGTACGGAGGGAGACGAGGCGTTTGTCGGTCTCGGCGGCGCGCTCGGGGAGCCGCTCGGCCTCGGCCCGTACGGCTTCGGCGTCGCGCAGGACCCGGTCGGCGCGCTGGAGGGTCTCGGCGACGCCGTGCCGGCCCGCGCCCTGATTGAGCATGGTCAGCTCGGGGGCGAGAGCCGCGAGTCGGGCCGCGAGATGATCTGCTCGCAGTCCGGAGCTCCGCACCGAATCGAGAGCATTGCTCGCGGAAAGGAGCGCCTGTCTTGCCCGCTCGACGGCGGGCGCGAGCCGGGCGAGCTGTGTCTCCGCCTTGTCGAGCAGCGGCCCGAGCCCCTGAGCGAACCGGTCGAGATCGCCCTTGACCCGTACGAGCTCGTCCTTGGCCCGGTCCAGCTCCCCGCGCGCCCGCGTGGCGACCGAAGCTTCCAGATCGTCCCGGTCGAGATCGTGCGCGTCGACGGCGGTGATGTACCGATCGCTCGCCTCGTCGATCCGCTGCCCCAGCGCGGCGAAGTCGTCCACGGCCCTGCGGGCCCCCGGCGTACTGTCGACGGCGCTGATCGTCTCGATCGAGATCCGCAGATCGCGCTGGGCGGTGTCCAGCTCGTAGAAGGCGGCGGCCGCGGCATCCTTCGCGGCCTGCGCATCGGCCCGGTGACTCTCACCCCGCCCGCCGAACCAGCGCCGCGTCCCCCCGCTGGCGAACGTGCCCGGCAGCGCCACGGCGATCAACGGCAGGGGCAGCAGCACAAGCGCGAGGACGTCACGGACGGCACTCGCTCGCGCCTGCGCTCTGGCGTGCGGCCGCGCGTGTGTCGCCGTCACATCCCTCTCCCGTGCTGTGTCGCCCTGCCCGGTTCATTCTCCCACCAGGTAAGGACGAACACACGGGCCCGTTAGTTCGCGCTTCGCACAGTGACTTTGCCATTGTCGCTGCGCGCCGTCACGACATGTGAGCTGCTGCTGTCGTTCGGCACGTCGACGTCCACGTCGCCGTTGTCGCTCTTGGCCGTCACGGCGTACGGAGCCCCCGCGCGCGGCAGCTCGATGAGGACCGACCCGTTGTCACTGACGGTGTCGACCAGCTCGGGCACGGCAAGGAGCCCGAGCCGCACGTCCCCGTTCGCCGAGTCGACACTCACGGTCCGGGCCCTGACGCGCTCGGTGACGACGTCCCCGTTGTCGCTGTCGAGCTGCAACGGCCCGCTGGAGTCCCGTACCGTCACGGAACCGTTGTCGGATCGGATCGCCAGCGCGGTGTCGAACCCACTGGCGGTCACGCTCCCGTTGTCATCCTCAACGGTCACGGCGACGCCGCGGGGCACCTTCACGATGTGCCGCGCCTCGCAGTCACTGGCGACGGCATCGCACTTCACCCGGAGGGTCAGCTTCCCGCCCTCCATCTTCCAGGTGGCCTCGGGCCCGTTCCCGAGAAAGACCCACCCGTCGACCTGCCGCGTCACCTGCACATCCTTCACATCGGCGGGCTGCAGCTCGATGTCGGAGTCGTCACTGTCGATGGTGAGCGCCTTCCCGGCAAACGGGAAAGCCCGCTTCTCGACGGGCGCCTCCCCGGCATCGGCACTCCCGCACCCGGTCAGCGAGAGGCCGAGGACTGCCGCGCCCCCGAACACGGCGAGCGCCCGACGGCCGGTACGGCGGGTGCGGCGGGTGCGGAGTGCGTCCATGGTGATCGTTTCCCCCAGGTCTGGTTCAGGCGGTGTCGCCGATGTGCTCTCACCGTATGAGGGGGGATGGGGGTGGAACGATCCGGGCGACCACCGTGTGCGGGGTGGGGGTAGCCCCCGTAGCGGCCCGGTCACGGGGAACGGGTTTGCAGGGCGGCCCCATCTGCCATGTACGCTGTTGCCTCATCCACGGGTGCGTAGCTCAGGGGTAGAGCGCTGCTCTTACAAAGCAGATGTCGGCGGTTCGAAACCGTCCGCGCCCACCAGAGAAGATGCAGGTCAGGGCCCTGAAATCCCCCCACGAAGATCGTGGGGGGCTTTTCCTGTGCCCAGATGGGAACATCCTGGGAACAATTGATGCTCTGATATGTCTTCTATATCTAGATTTTCGATATTCGAAGACCCGGCTGCGGGACGTACGCCGATGCGCTGCACCGCTCGCCGACCCGGTGCCGTGTCCGTCGGCGGCCTCGCGTGAGCGGCCTCCATCGACGTGCGCGACTGCCCTGTCGGCCGTTCACCGGTGTTGCGGCAGTCGTGCCGTGGGCCGGCCGGTGTCCTCGATGATCGCGCAGATGGTGACCGGCGCGTCGCCGGTGCAGGTCACAGCCCGTCGACGGGGTCTAGGCGAGGGCCATTCGCAGGGCGAGGAGTTCGGTGACG
Organism: Streptomyces sp. NBC_01481; assembly: GCF_026339995.1. GTDB lineage: Bacteria > Actinomycetota > Actinomycetes > Streptomycetales > Streptomycetaceae > Streptomyces. The sequence goes on from NZ_JAPEPT010000001.1 coordinate 1,027,506, forward strand.
GTGGCGTCGATCTCCGCGATGCGGGTGTCGAGCAGCTCGCGGACGGTGTCGCACGGGGGCACGCCGCCGTCGCGGATGGCGAGGACTTCGCGGATGTCGTCCAGGTGCAGGCCGAGAGTGCGGGCCCGGCGGATGAAGGTCAGCAGCTCGATGTCGTGCTCGCCGCCTTGCGGGTCAGCCCGGCGGCCACGGCGGCTTGCCCGATGGTCTGTGCGTGCGGCGGCATGGTCGTTGCCTCCTCCTGTCTCCACTCTTGACCTTGCCCCTGGGGCCGGGTTCTAGCGTCGCGGACGTACGGAGGGAAACGCGACGAGAGAAGTGAAACGCCATGCCGTTCCGTGAGGGCGAGGTCTACCGCTGTCCCGATGCGGACTGCGGGAGCCCGCACGTCGTCGGCGTGCGCGCCCGCGACGGGGCCGAGGCCTATCAGTCGACGCTCGGCTCACGGGTTTGCCCGGCGGTCTTGCCAGTCGGGTGGCGATGCCGCGCCACTGGTGCCGGTCGAAGGCGGGCGGACGGCCGCCTTCGCCTGTGCGTGCCGCAGTCACCCCCAACGGGACCCCGCGTCCGGACCGGGTGGGACAATGCGCGGGTGGATCTTGAGGCGTTCAAGGCGCTGCTGACCGATGAGGGACAGGCGCTGCTGGCTTCCCTGAGTGACTTCGACCCGGCCGACGAACTCGCGACGGCGGCCCGACTGCGGCGCGAGTACCCCGCGGAGCTGGTGTCGGCCGCCATCGAGCAGATCCGGCTACGTCAGCAGGCCGTCGCGAAGTTCGGCGCGGACGCACACCGCATGTACTTCACCCCGGATGGCCTCGAGCAGTCGTCCCACAAGGCCGTCGCCGAGTACCGCGCGAAACGGCTGTACCAGTACATCGGCACCTTCGGCGTGGAGACGTTGGGCTGCGGCATCGGTGGCGACGCGATCGAGGTGGCTGATACTGGGCTGGTCGTCTGGGCCGTCGACCACGACCCGCTGGCATGCGCTGTCGCGGCGGCGAACGCGGACGCGCTGGAACTGCCGCTGATCCTCATGACGGTGACCTGCGAGGACGATGTGTTGGAGTCCGTTGGCTTTGGTGAGACGGTCGTCATCGACCTGGTGCGGCGCGTCGACCAGGACAGGAACGTCGACCCCGAGGCGTACTCGACGCATCTGTCGCGGGCGGTAGAGACCGTGCGCGAGGCTACGGCGGGAGGAGCCATCAAGATCGCGCCCGATATCCCGCACGAGGTTCTGCCCGACTGCGCCTTGGCCGAATGGATCTCCTACGACGGGGACGTCCAGGAAGCCGTCTTGTGGTTCGACTGGCCCGACGGGACCGGGTTCGGCGGGCTCCACGGCGTGCGGAGCGCCACTCTGCTCCCCGGCGGCGAGTCACTGATCAGCCGCGGTCTGCCGGACCCGGCCGTGCGTCCCGTCGGCCGCTACCTGTATGAGCCGGACGGTGCCGTCATCCACGCCCACCTCGTAGCCGAGCTCGCGCAGGACGTCGACGGTGGCCTCATCGACGAGACCATCGCCTACATCACCGCCGACGACCTGCACGCCACCCCGTTCGCCACCGCTTACGAGATCACCGATGTCATGCCGTTCAGTACCGAGGTACTCAGCGCACTGCTATGCGAGCGCGGGATCGGCGAGCTGACCGTCAAGGAGCGCGGCTCGGCCGCCGATCCGGAGGAGCTGTGCTGCATCGTCAAGCCTCACGGCCCGAACGCGGCCACGGTGTTCGTGACCGGCACCGCAGGATCCCCCACGATGCTGCTCGGCCATCGGTTGCACTCACGGTAGGCACCCGACGCGGTACCTGAGGGTTGAGGGCGCTCCCCGATCCGCGAGGGGGCGGGCCGTCGCGTCGCCCCGTACGGCACACAGGCCGAGCAGGAAAAAAGTGGTCGGACGTGGCGTGGGCATGAGCGGGGCCCGGCGGTGCTGATCGGTGGCGCTACTTCACCCTCTTCGCACCGGTGATCAGCTTGGTGACGTATTTTTCGCCGTCGGCGTACGCGAGGTCGTGAGTGTAGTTCTCGGAGACGTACTGGCGCCGCCCGGTTGTTGTGTCGATGACCCGCACGCGGAACCCGAGGGCGCTGCAGCCGCGTCTCAACGGGACCCCGACACCCATTTGGCCCTCTGCGATGTCGATGGCGAAACGCTCGCGGCTCACCGAGCCGTCCACCGGTGGCACCGGCCGACGGCCGAATCCGATCGTGAACGGCCCGATTCGTATCGTGCGGCGCATGACTCCTCCCGCAGGTAGTCACAAACTCTACGCCGGATCAGGCCAAGGGCCAGTGAGCTGGACCGGGGCGCAGTGCCCACAGTCGGGGCTGCGCTTTCTGTTCCGGATCCGCCGGCCGTTCAGCCCTCACTGGAGCCCCATCGCTGATGAACCCGGATCTGGGCTGCATCGACGTTAGAGCCGTCACCCGGACAATGGTGTATGCGATGCGGGCGGGGATCCAGGGGCTGAGCCGCGGCGACCTGCTCGGCGCCTGCGGATGATCACTCCTGTGACGAGCACACCCGCGAAGAGTGCGGTGATGATCGCTGGGCCAATCGTGTCCAGCGTTTCAGCGATGGTGCGCTGGACGGTGCCCGCGGCGTCGATGACCGGGTCCTGGGCTGTGGGGTCGCGCTGGACGCGGATTTCGTACCAGCCGTAGTAGGCGACGTATGCGCCCACGAGCAGGAGCAGGCCGCCGCCGAGGCGGGGTGCGAGGGCGCCGAGGCGGCGCAGGCGGGTGACGGCGGTGGTGCGGGTGAGAGCCACGGTCAGGGATGCGGCGCCGACGATCAGACCCATCCCGGCCGCGTACGCGGCGAAGAGGGCGATGCCTTCGCCGGTGGATCTGCCGCGGAAGGCGGAGACGACGATGGCGAGGAAGGGGGCGATGGTGCAGCCCAGCGAGGCGGTGGCGTACGCCATGCCGAACAGCGCCATCGAGGGGACGGAGCGGGTGACGGTGGGAGCCCGGCGAACCTTCGGGGTCAGGGCCGGGAGTTGGCGGCCGGTGATCAGCCAGGTCCCGGCGGCGGCCATGAGGAGTCCGAAGGCGATGGTGAACCAGGGCAGGTGCTCCTGGACCTGTCCGGCGACGGGCTGCACGGCCAGGCCGAAGACGCCGAAGAGCGCGGCGAATCCGGCGGTCATCGCAGCGGTGGCCGTCAGTGCCCGACCGACGGCCACGGTGCGTGTGGGGCTGTCGTCGCCGAGGACGAGCAGCGACAGGTAGGCGGGGAGCAGGGCGAATCCGCACGGGTTGACGGCGGCGAGCATGCCGGCGGTGAGCGCGAGGGCGAGGGGCAGGTCGGCCATGGGAGTTCAGCCGGTGAGTCCGGCGACCTTCTCGGCCAGCCCGTCGCCGCCGGGCAGGACGCCTTCGTAGACGGTCTTGCCGTCCTTGTCGAGGATGACGTATCGGCTCTGCTCGGTGACCTTGAACCGCTTCCACACGTCGCCGTTCTCGTCGGAGAGGTGCGGGAAGGCGTCGGTCTTGGTGTCGGAGACGAATGCCTTCATGGCGGCGTTCTTGTCCAGCCCTGCGACGCCGACCACGTTGGCCCTGCCCGCGTAATCGGCGGCCACCTTCGCGGTCTCGGCGGCCTGGGCCTTGCACTTGGGGCACCAGGGAGCCCAGAACCACAGAACGGTGGGCTTGCCGGCGAGGGTCTTGGCGTCGAAGGGCTTGCCGTCCACGGTGGTGCCGGTGAACTTCAGCAGCTCGGGCACCTCGGCCCCTGCGCTCCCGGTGTCGCCCCCGTCCGAGGGGGCTGGCGGCTGGGCTGAGGACGATGTCTTCGAGGCGGCCGCCCCCGCGTCACCGGCGGAGTCGGAGCCGCCGTCAGCTCCGCACCCGGTGACGGTGAGCAGGGCGGCGGCCAGGACGGCCGGGAGGAGAGTGCGGGCGCGCATGGAGGACTCCTGTGTGTTCGGGACCGGGCATGACTGTAGATCCACCAGGCCCCGCAGGTGCGTGGTGGTGGTCTTACGGTTTGGTGACGTCAGCCTGCGGCGTCCTTGAGGCGGGCGGTGTCGAGGACGGTGATGCGGCCGCGGGCGAGGCGGAGCAGTCCTTGGTCGGCGTAGTCGTGCAGCACCTTGGTGCAGGTTTCGCGGGAGGTTCCGGCCAGCGCGGCGAGCTGTTCGTGGGTGAGGGCGATCTGCGGGTGCCGTCCGCCGGGCCGCAGCGGGCTCGCCGGGGGCTGCGCGGTGGTGAGGGTGTCGAGGGTGGTGGCGATGCGCTGGGCGACGGTCTTGAAGACGCTGTTCGAGGTCGGCGAGGCGGCGGCCGAGGATCGCGGTGATACGGGCGGCGATCCGGGCGTCGGTCAGCAGTAGCCGGTGCACGTCGGCGCGGCTCATCACGCAGACGACGGTGTCGTCGAGGGCTTCGGCGTAGTTGTCGTACATCTGCTGTCCGAGCAGGGCCATCTCGCCGAAGACGGTGCCCGGGGTGATGATTGCGGTGGTGAGCGCCCGGCCGTCGGCGGAGACGCGGAAGACGCGCACGCGGCCCTTCTTGAGGATGAACAGCACCTCGCTGGGCTGAACGGGCGAGTAGAGGATCTCGCCCGCGGTGTAGGTCTTCATCGGCGCCGCGGCGGCGATGGCCTCCATTTCCTGTGCTGACAGGTCGCAGAAGATGTCGACCTCGGCCATGCACCAGGTCCTGTCGGCGTCCCCGGCGTCGTCCGTACCGGCGTCGATCATGGTGTGCGTCTCCTCGCGTCGTCCGGGTGCCCACGGCGGGGGCGCGGTGCCCCACGCCGGGCCGGCCAGCGCATCGGCGCTGTCGGCCAGACAGTAGGACACCGCCATACCGGCGTCGCCCGTCCGGCGCGGCGCTGCCCCCGGCCGTGGACTATGGGGGCCGGGTGTTGACGCGGGCGGCGGCGGGCTCATCCGCCGGCCGGGCCGGTGCGCTGCTTGTCCGCGGCCTGGGCGATCGCGGCGAACGTGAGTCCGGCGAGCAGCCCGAACACCAGGTGTGCGCCGAGGCTGGAACTGCTGACGTCGTTCCATTCGAAGACCGGCATGCCCATGTTCGCGGGCATGATCCACAGCGCACCGACGAACCACCACACCGCGCCGTAGGCCACGCCGAGGAGGACGGCGGGTGCGAGGCGCTGGGCGAACTGGCCGAGCAGGGCGCCGAAGGTGATGACGGCGAAGAGCGCGATGGACAGGTGGATCAGCCAGCCTGCGAAGGCGTTGGTCGAGCCGAGGAGTCCTGCGACCATGGTGATCATTGCGGTGTCCGTCATCGGCCGAGAGACCGACATCCAGATGCCCATCCCTATTCCGCCGACGAGTCCGGCCGCAGCGCCCCATGCCGCATGGATCGGGACGGCGGCGTGCTTGGGGATACCTGCGTCGTCGTTGTCATGGTGAGCGCCCTCTCACATTCGGTGATGTCTGCTTCTCGGCTTCGACGCTATGACCGATGGCGGGGCAGGTATGTGAGGGCGCTTACGTACCCGGTGGTAGCGCGGGTCTCACGGCGACAGGCTGCCGGAGCTGTGAGCAGACGCATGGTGTGCCGTTGGTGAGGATGGTCAGGCGGTAGGTGCCAGGATGAAGAGACCCGGTCGGTTGGCTGATGTCCTGATCGACTCATCCGCCGCTGACGAGCTCTGCTTGGGCCGCAAGAGCTCTTCTTGGAAGCACTTGTCGATCCGGGCCGAGGCTCGTTCGTAGTTGGGGTGAGGCGGGAAGTGCCCGCACCGTCACGAGGAGCACCACCATGACGAAGTACATGCTGTCCGTCCACAGCGTCGAGGGCGAGGCCCGCGCTCCGATGACCGACGAGGAGATGCAGCAGTCCCACAAGCAGGTCGGCATCATCGAGCAGGAGATGAAGTCGCTCGGCGCCTGGGTGTTCTCCGGCCGACTGCACGGACCCGACACCGCCACCGTCGTGCGCATGTCCGACGGCAAGGTGCTGACCACGGACGGCCCCTTTGCGGAGGCCAGGGAACACCTGGGCGGCTTCTACATCATCGAGGCCGACGACCTCGACGCCGCGATCGCCTGGGCGTCGAAAGTAACCGACGCCATCAACGCGCCGATCGAGGTCCGCCCCTTCGCGGGCTTCGCCGCGTAGCCCGGAGCCTGACCTTGCCGATCGTCGACCAGGCCGCGGTCGGCCGGATCTTCCGCGAGGAATCCGGCCGATCGGTGGCTGCCCTGATCCGCGTCTTCGGCGACATCGACGTCGCCGAGGATGCGGTGCAGGAGGCGTTCGCCGTCGCCCTGCACACCTGGCCGGACCGCGGCCTGCCGCCCAACCCGGGCGGCTGGATCACCACGACCGCCCGCCGGCGTGCCATTGACCGTCTGCGCCACGAGTCGCGTGAACGGGAACTGCTCGGCGAGGCGGCGGTGCTCTCGCCCGGCAACGACGATTACGGCACGCTCGAGGAGGCGGGACCCGTGCAGGACGACCGGCTTCGCCTCATCTTCACCTGCTGCCACCCGGCACTCTCCACGGAAGCGCAGGTGGCTCTCACCCTCCGGCTGCTCGGCGGCCTGTCGACCGCGGAGGTCGCACGATCCTTCCTCCTGGCTGAACCGACGATGGCGCAACGCCTCGTGCGTGCCAAGCACAAGATCAAGGCCGCCCGGATCCCCTACCGCGTGCCGGAGGATCACGAGCTGCCCGACCGCCTGCCCCTGGTACTGGCCGTCGTCTACCTCGTCTACAACGCCGGACTGACCGGACCGGCCGAACAGGGTCTGTGCCCCGAGGCGATCCGGCTGGCACGGATCCTGACGACGCTCATGCCCGACGAGCCGGAGGTGGCCGGCCTGCTCGCACTGTTGCTCCTGACCGAGTCCCGTCGCTCGTCACGCATGCGGCCAGACGGCTCCCTGGTGCTGCTCGGCGAGCAGGACCGCAGCCGATGGGATCGGGCCTTGATCGAGGAGGGCCAGGCGATCGTCCGCAAGTGCCTTCGCCGCGATCACCCCGGTGTCTATCAGCTCCAGGCCGCCATCAATGCCGTACACGCGGACGCAGCGACATTCGAGCAGACCGACTGGTCGCAGATCGTCGCCCTGTACGACCAGTTGCTCGCCATCGCCCCCACGCCCGTCGTGGCCCTGAACCGTGCCGTCGCCATCGGTGAGGTGCAGGGCCCCGCCGCCGCGCTGGCTCTGGTGGACGAGCTGGACCTGGACAATTACCACCCCTTCCACGCCACGCGAGCTGATCTGCTGCGGCGGCTGGGCAGGAACAGCGAGGCCGCGGTCGCCTACGAGCGCGCCGCCGCCATGGCGCCGACGGACGCAGAGCGGGACTTCCTCAGGCTCGGCGGCCGAGCTGCGCGCTGAGCGAACCGGCTTGCAGCGCGCGGGCGTCGCGCGCGTAGCCGCCCGCCGTCAGGGCGTGGCTCCGTGCCCGTGCTCCGGGCCTCCAGCACAGTCGGTCGGCGCGGGAGCCACGAGGATCGGCCCTCAACAAATACCCTCAAACACCGGTATTTGGGGCTACTGTTCGGCGTTGGTCAGTGGTCTGCCGTTCCGTGAACAGCGCAAGGGATCCCATGGGCAACACACACGATGAGGGGGAGCCTTCCTCGGCAGACGAGCCGGCCGTCAGCGCAGGCGAGTCGGGTCGGCGCGGTGCGGACGAGACGTCTGGGGAACGAAGTGACGCGACGAGCGTGCAAAAGGCCGGTATGGAACGCAGTCCTTCCGCGGCTGAGCCACCCGACGGGCACGAAAGGGAGGACCGTTCCCCGCGGACTCCGGCGGCGGGCTCAAGGCCGAAGACATCGAGGGCGCGGGCTGCGGACATGCTGCTGGTGGGCCCACCGGCCGGTCCGTCCCGGCCGGGCTTTTGGCGAAGTCCTCTGCGGGGGCCGTGGCTGACATCCGTATTCGGCGCGGTTCTGCTCGTTGGTATCCCGGTGTTGTTCGTGACCGGGCTGCTCTCCTACGCCGCGTACAACCCGGATCTTGCGGGCAATGACCAGACCCCCGACAGGCGGTGGCTGGGCTTCTATCTGTTCGCCTGGCCAACCGATCCGTCCTGGCTGTACCGCCTCAACCAGGGCGTGCATGTCACGCTCGGCATCGTGCTGATCCCGGTGTTGCTGGCGAAGCTGTGGTCGGTGATTCCCCGGCTGTTCGCCTGGCCCCCTGTGAGGTCACTCAGCCAGGCGCTTGAACGGCTGTCTCTGCTGCTGCTCGTGGGCGGCGTGTTGTTCGAATTCGCCACCGGTGTGCTCAATATCCAGCTGGACTACATCTTCCCCGGCTCCTTCTACGTCCTGCACTTCTACGGGGCCTGGGTGTTCATCGGCGCCTTCGTCGTGCATATCGCCTTCCGCATTCCCCTGGTGATCCGGACGCTGCGCAGCGGCGGCCTCCGCGACGAGTTGCGCACGCCGGCCGGCAGCACGCAGGCAACATTCGTGGACGCGACCGGCCTGGTGACACCGAACCCGGCCCCGCCGACCTTGTCGCGGCGGGGTGCGCTGGGCATGGTGGGTGCGGGCTCCCTGGTTCTGCTGGCTGTGACGGCAGGGCAGAGCATTGGCGGTTCCCTCAGAGCCACGGCCTGGCTGGCCCCGCACGGCCAGGACCCCGGGCCCGGACCGAACGGCTTCCAGATCAACAAAACCGCGGCGGGTGTGGGAATCCGTGCCCGCGACATCGGACCCGCCTGGCGGCTGGTCGTACGAGGCGGGGGCCACGAAAGGATCCTCACCCGCGACCAGGTGCTGGCGCTGCGGCAGCACAGTGCGGCGCTGCCCATCGCCTGCGTGGAAGGGTGGTCCACCGACGACCAGGAGTGGAGCGGGGTGCGGCTGGCAGACCTTGCCGCACTCGTCGGCTTCGCGGACCGTGCGCCGGGTGTGTTCGTCGAATCGGCCCAGCGCAGCGGGGCGTTCCGCTCGGCCATGCTGCGCGACAACCAGGTCCGCGACGCGCGCTCGCTGCTGGCCCTGCGGGTCAACGGATCCGTCCTGTCGCCGGATCACGGGTATCCGGCGCGGGTCATCGTCCCGGCCAACCCCGGTGTCCACAACACCAAATGGGTCACCCGACTGACCTTCGGGGAGAGCGCATGAGCGGCTTTCGAGCCCGCTACGGGGCCTCGCCTCTGCACCTGCTGCTGGTGCTGTGCTCCTTTGCCCTGACCGGGTATGCGGGAATCCGGCTACTGGACGGGGACCAACCGTGGATGGTCGTGGTGTGGTTCGTCGGAGCAGTCCTCCTGCACGACCTGGTCCTGCTCCCCCTCTATACGCTCACCGACCGCGCCGCACAGACCGTATTGGGCAGACCCCCAGATCCTGCCGCTCAAGGTGACGACAACCCGCCGATGCGGGGATGGATCAACTACGTCCGAGTGCCCGTCTTCCTGTCCGGTCTCCTGCTCCTGACCTACTTTCCCCTGATCCTGGGACAGGTGGAAATCTTCACCGCATACACCGGCCTCCCCGACGACGTGTTCCTCGGCCGCTGGCTACTGATCAGCGCCGCACTGTTCGGCCTCTCCGCTCTCCTGCTGCTGGTCCGGATGTGGTCGTCCCGCCCGACCAGGCGGGCGCCGGAGCCGAACCGGGAATCCACACCCGGCATGGAGTCGGACGAACCGGATGAGCCGGATTAGGACGAGGACGACGAGCCGTTCCCGGACACCTGCGACGAGTGCGGCTCGGCCTCACCCGCCGACTTCGAGATTTCTGCCGACCACATCGAGCGTGCGCTTGAGTTCGGCGGTCGGACTGAACTCGACAACCTCACTGCCTTCGAAGATCTCGGGAGGGTGGCCCGGCGACACGTAGTAGGCGTCACCGGCCAGGAAGGCCTCCTCGCCGTCGGCAGTCTTGAAGCCCGCCCCTGGGGCGACGCTCCCCCAGGTTCGGGGCGCCGGTTCGTGCGAGTGCCTCCGTCGGCGCAGCCCCCTGGACGCGGCAACGACCGGACTCGTGGCGGGGCCAGCCGGGCTCGTCGGTGGCGGCGAAGCGGACCCATGTGGCCGCCGGCAGGAACGCCAGTCCGCCCAACATCTTGCGTCCGCTGACGTCATCGGTCGGTGGCAGCGTGTCCCGTACTCGCTCGGCCAGGGCCTCGTCGTACGGCATCTATGCCTCCAGTACGTCAGGTAGGTGGTCGGGCAGGCCGAACAGAGCGAAGAGAGAGGGGTCGGTGAAGCCGGTGATCTCGGCGATCGCATCGTCGTCAACGGTGAGGACCATGATCCCGTAGGCGGAGGCTTTCGTCCCGCTGGGGTCGCGGCCGTAGGCGGCGAGGGCGGGCTGGCCATTGGCCCGGGTGGGAACCAGCGTGATCCGGGTCAGGTCGCCCCCCGCGGGCACGGTGGCGAGGAAGGATGCGATCGCGGGCCGCCCGCGGTAGGCCATCGGGTAGGGCGGCATCGTCAGCAGCGCGTCGTGGCTGAGCAGCGTGACCAGTCCGTTGACGTCACCTGCCTGCCAGGCAGCCGTGAACCGCTCGATGAGCGTTGATTGCAGGGCGCGAGTCGGTGGCGGGCCGCCGCTGTGCAGGCGTCCGCTCGCACGATGCCGCTCCAGCGTCGCGCGTGCCCGCTGCAGGGCGCTGTTCACCGAGGCGACGCTGGCCTCCAGGAACGCTCCGGTCTCGGCGGCGGAGTAGCCGAGGACGTCGCGCAGCAGCAGTACCGCCCGCTGCCGTGCCGGCAGGAGCTGGATGGTGGCGAGGAAGGCCAGCTGGACGCTTTCGCGCAGCTCGTAGCGTGCCGACGGGTCATTACGGTCATCGAGCAGGTCCAGCAGCGCGTCGGGGTAGGGCTCCAGCGCGACCACCTCCACGTCATCGGCGTTGGAGAGCGGCGGTCCCTGAGGCTGTTCCAAGGGAGGCCAAGTCCTGGCCCGGCTGCGGCTGGTGAGGCAGCGGTTGGTGGCGATGCGATACAGCCATCCCCGCACCGACGACCGGCCCTCGAAGGCGTCCATGTGACGCCAGGCGCGTAGCAGGACCTCCTGCATGACATCCTCAGCGTCCTGGACCGAGCCGAGCATCCGGTAGCAGTGAACGTGCAATTCCCGCAGGTAGGGGCCGACCAGCGCCTTGAAGGCGTCCTCGTTGCCCGCGCGGGCCGCTGCCAGCAGTTCGTCCTCGGACGGACTGTCCTCGGGCGGCGGCTCACCTGTCACAGCGTCCATCCGGTCACGCTACGCTCTGCCAGGACATTCGCCCGTCCCGACCTGACCGGCGCGGACAGGTGACGGCTGGCGTGCGGGGCATCGCTCGCGGTCAGGTCAGCGGTTCTGGGCCATGGCGGCGCGGAGAGGCTCGGCATCGTAGATCAGCTCACCTCGGACTATCTTCCCGTCCTCGATCTCAAGGATCTCCGCCGAGGTCATCGGCGGCACCGGCAGGCTCATCTCCCAGTCGATGATCGAGCACACCCGGCTGCCGTCCACGAACTGATGACGGACCGTGAATCGGGTCACCATAGGGCCGGCCTGGGCGGCCATCGCCCGGTATCCCTCGGCTGACTCGAAACTGGCCACTGGCCCCCGGAACACGAAATCGGCCGCCAGGGGCACGCGGCTGAAATCGCCCTTCCCGCTGATCCACGCCTCGTAGTAAGCATCCACGATTTCCTGGACTGTCATGATCCCTCCAGCTGCGATGTCGAAGGACCGGGCACGGCAGGTCCCCACCTATACAGACCCCGGGATGTGCTCCGAACTCATCGGTGGGGCCCGAAAGGCACGTGGTGTTCGGGCAGCCGGGTCTCCGGTGGAAGCGCGCATCGCTACGTGGCGTCACCAAGGCGGACTGTTCGTTCGGCGATCAGCATGGCGTAGCCCAGGACGCCGTCGGCCACGGCCTCGCGGGCGGCCTGAAGGACGGCTGGGGCCGCGTTCAGGTCGACGCCCGCGGCGGCGAGTTTGTCGGGAGCGGTCATGCGCAGCAGGTTCAGACGGGCCGCGATCTGGTCGATCATGCGGACCATGGCCTGGTCGTGGCGCTCGGTGGTGATGGTGCGCAGTCCGGCGGAGGCCAGGATGTCGGTGTACTCGGCGAGCGGGCGGGCGTCGGCGATGCAGGCGATCCGGGCGCCGAGACCCCTCAGTTCCGGTGGAAGCCGGTCCGGTTGGGCGGTCACATCGGTGACGCCGAGCCGACCGCCCGGGCACAGAACCCGGGCGAACTCGGCTGCGGCCTGCGCTTTGTCGGGGAAGGTGCACAGCGCGCACTCGCACACCACCGCGTCGAACATCCCGTCCGCGTAGGGCAGGTGCTCCGCGTCGCCGGTGACGAACACCGCCCGTTCCGCAAGACTCGCCGCCTGGGCCGCTCCTTGGGCGAGGGCGGTGTTGGCGGCGGAATAGTCGACGCCGTCCACCCGCACCCCGTAGATGTCAGCGAGGAGGAGCGCGGTGGTGCCCCGGCCCGAGGCCACATCCAGGACACGGCCGTCCTCGGTGAGGCCGAGAGAGCCGGCGAGGCGGCGGGTCAGGGCGGTGCCGCCGGGATGGTAGGAGTCGCCGAGCAGCAGGGCGACGACGTCGGAGGAGTACGCGGCGGCGCAGCAGGCTTTGAGCTTGTCCTCGGCGGTCATCGCGTACTCCCGTCCGTGCGGGCGGTCTTGGAGCCGTACGGGGTATCGGTGAGCTGGTCGGTGAGGGGCAGCGCGTTGGGCACCACGTCCGCGACCGGGACGCCGGACATCTGTGCCCGGATCTGTTCCCGGTAGCCGACGGAGTTGTAGGCGCAGAACGGGATGAGGCGTCCGTCGGGGGTGATCTCCTCGACGCAGCACTTCATGAGCTGTTTGACGTTGAGGGTGTAGGGGTCCTGGAAGTCCTGCACGACGATCATGAACGCCTTGTCGTTCAAGTCCTTCACGGCCTGCGGCAGGTCGATGCCGCAGGTTCCCCCGTAGCCTTCGGCACGGGAGGTGCCCCCAGCGCAGTCCAGCGCCACGGCTGTCGTCCGTAGCTGCTCCTCGGTGGTGGCTGTGCCCATGAACGCGGAGGCGGACCACAGCTTTTCCAGGGCCTCGCGGATGCCGGTGTCGGGCATGACGCGGTTGGTGACGTAGTCGAGGTAGTCCTCGACCTGGAGAAGGCGTGGGATCGGGACGACCGTTCGGTTACCGGGTTCGCCGTCTACGAGGAGGTAGGTGACGGACCGGCAGGTGGGGAAGCAGCAGGGCACGGGGAAGAAGTCTCCCTTCCGGAACCAGCTGGGCCGCTGCTCGCCGATCAGCCGGATGACATCGGGGTTGGTGAGCCGGTTCAGTGGGTCGAAGGCGACGTGCCTGCCGGAGTGGGTGACGGGCTGGAAGGCCACGGACCGTACGGCGGGGTGGTCGATGCCGTACTCGATGATCGCGCCGACTTCGTGCTCGTTCAGTCCGCGTTCGACGGCGGCGACCAGGGTGACGGTCAGCCCGGCCTCGGCACAGTTGTCCAATGCCCGCTGCTTGAACGTACGCAGGTCCCGGCCACGGATCTCCAGATGGGTGCGCTCGTCGAAGCCATCGAACTGGAGATAGATGTTCACCGACCTGCCGGGCATCTGGTTGCGTGTGCCGAGCTCCGCGACGAGCCGCTTGTCGGAGGCGAGGCGGATGCCGTTGGTGTTGAGGGTGACATTGCGGATCGGCCGGGCCTGGGCGAGGTCGATGAAGTCGAGGATGTGCTGGTGGATGGTGGGCTCGCCGCCCGAGAACATCACCACCTCCGCCTCACCCTCGGACTCCACGAAGACATCCAGCATCCGCTCGCACTGCTCGTGCGTGATGGAGTAGCCGTCCGGTTGGTGGCCGGAGTCGGCGAAGCAGATCGGGCAGTCCAGGTTGCAGCCGGTGTTGACCTCGATGATCCCCAGGCAGGCGTGCTGCTTGTGCTCCGGGCACAGCCCGCAGTCACTCGGGCAGCCGTCCCGTACTTCGGTCTGGAAGACGAGCGGGATGGTGCCGGGCTTGTTGAACCGCGAAGACGACAGGTACTCCTCCGCATCCCCGTAGACAAGAGCCTCGAACCCGCCGTGCTCGCGGCAGCGTTTGCGCAGGTAGACCTTGTTGTCGCGGATGTTGACCTGGGCGTCGACGGGCGTCTTGCACATCGGGCAGATGGACTTGGTGAACTCCACGAACACCTCGTCGCGATCCACCTTGCGCTGCGGCACGGGTGCTTGGGTCATCCGGGGGTTCTCCACTCATATCGCGACCGGGCACGCACACCTGGCCTTGGCGTCGCCGCATCGGGCTGCTGCGGTCTGGGTGAACGGCGGAAGGGTCCGGCCGGTCACCGGATGTCATGGATGGTGGCGGGCGTCTTCCGTGTCCGAGCCATGCGGCCTGCCTTGGCCGGCCGCGTCGGATGGTGGTGTGACGGACGGGCAGCAGTCCTCGGGCCCGGCACCACCGCGGGACCGGTAGCGCAGGGTGCGGACGACAGCGGCAAGGACCATCACCGTACCGACGGCGATCAGCCAGGGATTGCGCCGCGCACCGCCTACGGCAACGGCCACACCGCCGGCAACGAGTAGCGGGCCCGCGCAGGCCAGCACTGTCAGCAGCCCCCTACCGACTGCGGCCGGCGTGCCGCGCAGGCCGGTGGGTTCGCGGGGTTCGGACATCAGGCATCGGCCTCCTCCCTCATGTGCGGGTACTCGGCGGGTGCGGCAGGGCGCCTGCGTGCCCCGTGCAGCAGCAGCCCCGCGTAGAGCAGCGTCAAGGCGTCCTGGACGAGTACGAACCAGCTCAGCCGCTGGGACAGGTAGATGCCGAAGCAGCCGCAGTTGGCCACGGTGAGCCCGCGTGCGTACGCCTGCACAGCCAGGAACGACCGCACCACCGAGACGGCCGTGAACACCCACACCGGTGCAAGCGCCTTTGAGCGCGGGCGGGCCAGGAACCAGACCCCGCACACCAGCTCGCCCGCGATCAGGGCCACGGCCAGGGCGGTCGCGGCACCGCCGGTCGCCAGCCCGTAGGCGGCCAGTATCCCGGGCATGTGCCCGATGGAGGCCAGCTGGCCGAGCGCCATCGCGGCATACACCGCGCCCAGCATGATCCGCAGCACCATGATCTGAACGCTAGACGCGGGTGGGTGCCGAGAACTGTAAGCGCGCTCACCGAACGGGCACCGGCTGCGCGGGACCATCGGGAGTGTGGGAACCGTGTTCCGAGGCGGGTGATGCACGGTGAACGGTCAGCGGCAGCCCAGGCGGGACCGTCGGCAGGTCATCAAGGGCGCCGGCGTGATCGGGGGAGTTGTCGTCCTGGTCGCGGGCGGGGGCGTCATCGGCTGGCAGGCCCTCTCGGACCGCCCGTCCGAGCCCGTGACCGCCGTACAGCCCGGACAGGATCCGTCGCTGGAGGCGCTGGCCGGCGCGGCGGTCTCCGGCGGGCCGGGCAAGGACGGAATCCCCTCCATCGACCGGCCCCGGTTCATCCCGGCGGGTGACGCGGACTTCCTCGCGGACGACGACCCGGTGTTCGGACTGGAGTACCGCGGCGAGGTCCGGGCCTACCCGCAGCTCGTGCTGGTGTGGCACGAGATCGTCAACGACACCGTGGGCGGCCAGCCGCTGGCGGTCACCTACTGCCCGCTCACCGGCACGGTGATCGGGTTCTCCAGCCCGCCTGGTGTGCCGAAGCTGACGTTCGGCACGACCGGACGGCTCGTCAACTCCAACCTGCTGATGTACGACCGGCAGACCGGATCCGAGTGGCCGCAACTGCTCGGCACGGCCGTCAGCGGCCCGCTCAAGGGCAAGCAGCTGGACACGCTCCCCCTGGTGTGGACCACGTGGAAGCAGTGGCGGGCCGCGCACCCCGACACCCAGGTACTGTCCACCAGCACCGGCGCCCTGCGCAGCTACGGCAGCGACCCGTACGGCTCCTACGACTCGTATCCGGACCGCAGCGGCTACTACGCCGGGGGTCGTCCATTCTTCCCGGTGCTGACCAGCAGCGACCGCTTCTCCGACAAGGACGTCGTTATAGGAGTACGGGTCGGCAAGGAGCGCCTCGCCATCCACAAGGACCTCGTCCGCAAGGCAAAGACCGTGCACTCCGAACTCGCGGGCACCGAACTCGTCGCGCGATGGGACGAGCGGCTCGACACCGCCCGGGTCCTTCAGCGGGTCGGCGACCGGTGGGAGCCTGCCGACCACCTCGACTCCATGTGGTTCGCCTGGTACGCGTTCTACCCGAGCACCCAGGTACGGCAATGAACAGGCCACTCGCCGCGCTTGCCAGGGCCGGAGACGCCTGGGACGCCACGATCGCCGCCGCCGTGGCCACCCCTCGCCGTGTGCGCGCCGCCCTCGCCGTAAGCCGCCACCGGCGGATCGGACTGGTCGCTGCTGCCGTCGTGCTGGTGGCGTACCTGTTCTCCATCGGCGATCTCGCGGTGTCGGCCTCCGGCCGGTACACCGGCGCCCCCGTGTTCCAGACCGCCTGGGACCAGCTGTTCCGGGCCCGTGCGCCCTACCTGTTCGAGCCGGTACTCGCGCTGCATCCCACTCGGCATGTGGCGGCGTTCGTCAGTCCGGTCAACCTGATGCTCGGCGCGGTCGTGGCCGCGCTGGTCGGGTGCAATGTCGCCACCGCCGGGCTGGCGGCCCGGCAGGCGGCCTCCTGCCGACGGACCGGTTACGCGCGGCTGCTCGGCGTGCTCCCGGCGTTCCTGCTCGGATTCGCCTGCTGCGTACCGACCTTCCTGCTCGTCCTCGGCACTGGCGCCGCCGCGGCCCTCCTGCCGGTACTGATCCCCCTGCGCCCGGTCTTCTACCCGCTCACGCTGTTGATGCTCGTCAACACACTGGTGTGGGGCGCATCCCGGATCGGCCGGCCGTATGACCGACCGAGCCGGGACTCGGTTCAGATCTGAACGAACACGGTTGCGCTGCCGGGAACGATCGTGTCGAAGTTGATCAGTCCGGGGATGATGAGCTTGATGCCCTCCTCGGCTCCGGCAGGCGGGCTGCCGAGCAGGCAGTCGATGGTAAGAATCGCGGGGATGCGCGCCTTGGGGTCCGTGTCGGGAGTGATGTCCACGGCCAGAATGAGCAACCCGCCGAACCAGTCGGCGGGCGCCCCTTGCGGCGTGCCGTTCCCGTAGGACGTGAAGCTATTGACCCAACGGGCCTGGAATGTCCCGGTCAGGGTTTCCCCGGTGGCCGCGACGTAGTGCTTGAAGGTGCCGCCGCCGCTCGCGGCATGGTGCCGCGGGACCAAGGACCGATGCACACGCACCGGTCCGGCGTTCACCCGTGCGGAGGGGGCAGCCAGCAGAACACCGCGCGCCGAAGCGCCCGGACAAGCCAGTTGCCGACGCGATCGCGTACCGGCACCGGGCCGACGACAGCGGGCGGTTCGGCCACGGCAGCGGGCACGAGCGGGAGCAGCTGGCTCAGCTCGTCCTGGGTGTGCGCGGGCGTTGCCTGGCTGACGCGTTCCTTGAACGTCGGTTCGTCCAATCGGCCTTCGGCGTATGCCGTCTTGAGGCGATCGACGGCCTGGTCCCGTTCGGTGTGACCGACCTGCGGTGACGGCATGGGGACCTCCTCCTTTCACGGTACGGCCGGTGGCGGCGGGCCCGGGCTTACTGCAGGGCAGAGCGCCGCTCCGCCTCCTTCTTGACCGAGGTCAGTGAGGCCGCGACTGTTTCCTCCCAGCGCCTGGCCACCAGCTGTCCCCAGCGTTGCCCGAGCGCCCACAGGTCCGTGCCCAGCTCGCCCTCGTACGCCAGACGCGTGCCCGTCTCGTGCTCGGCCAGGACGAAGGACTCCATGACATACGGCACCGGCCCGCGGACCAGCCGGAAGTCCACTCGCGAGGGCCGGGTGAGCCGGACCGTCTCCACCGTGACGGCCGTCAGACGCCCGCCGGCCACCGGGGTGGAGTGTGCGGCGAGCACCATGTCGATGCCGCGCTCCAGCACCCGTACTTTCTCCCGCATCGCCCGGGTGGCCCGCCCGAGATACGGCTGGGCGATCACGTCGAAGACGACCTCCCGGGGGGCCTGGATGCCGACCATCTGCGGCCCCAGCGGGCGGGTCCGCCGACCAACGCCCACATCCAGGGGCAGCGCCCCGGTCACCAATCCCAGATACCCGGCCACAGCGCCGCCGCCCACCGCAGCCACACCCACCAGCTTCGCCGGCAACGACATACCGGGTCCTCTCTCCATGCTCCGCACTCGTGCCATCCGGGGATGACGCTACGGCCGACGGGCCGGCGGATCGGTGAGCGCGCTCACCTTCGGGCCGCAGGTCGGCCGTCTACCGTGAGCGCAGCACATCCCGCGCTCGAAGAGAGGGGCACCGCCTCCACGTGTCCGTATCCGATCTCACCGACAGCCGCGCCGCCACCAACGCCCTGCTGGGAGCACTGAGGCGGGATGGCTGGAGACCGCACGCCGTCGCCCGCTTCCTGTGGCAGGCCGCCGACCGCTCAGCGCGGCAGGCGGCCCGCCGCCCCCGGGCACTCGGCCAGATCACTGCCCTGCACTGCCTGCTGCTCGCTCGCGCCGGGCAGCAGCGCCCGGGGCGGGGATGGGTGGCGACCAGCTGGACCCTTGCCGTGGTCCATCTGGGCCTGCTGGAGCACCGTGACCGGCTCTCGCCGGCCGATATGCTCACACTGATCCGCGGCAACCTCCCCGCCACGAGCATGGGACCGAGCCGCTGGTCGGGCCTGCTGGCCATCACCCTGGACCTGACGGACGGGCACCTGGCCCGGAACCAGGGCACCGTGTCACCGTTCGGCGACTACGCCGACTCCTTCGCCGACGCCGCGTACTGGACCTGGCTCACCCTGAGCCACGAACCCAGCCGTGCGGTACGGGCGGCGGCGATCGCCGCATGGGCACTACCGGTCGTCACGGTCACGGCCATCGGCATCCGCCGCGGCACCATGCCCGAGCGGCCCCGCCCCGCACTGCTGCGCCCGGCCGCCGCGATGCAGGGCGTCGTCGCCCTGCGGCACTTCCTGCGCCGTTGACCGGGCACCCCTGTGCCCCAACCGACAGCTGAAGAACCTGCCGGAGTCGATGCAGCACCACCTGCGCCAGCGCCTGAACGAGCACGCCCGCTCGCGCTGGCCGCAGCTGACCCGTGTCGACGTGCGCTTTCGGGCCGGATTTGCCGACGTTGCGGGGACGTTTCCCACCGGGCAGAGCCTGCCGCTGTGCCGTCTGCGCTTCGCCGGGTCATGCACACCTGGGGCTTCGCCATCGACCTCGCCAAGCGACGGCTACCAGGACGGTTCTACCTGACTGGCAGAGCGATCAGTCGTAGAAGGCCGGGGAGCGACGAGCCTCATCCTGCTCCGGTCGTGGGCTCCGCATGGGAACTCGCGGGCTCTGTTCGCCGAGGCAGGCGGCCCTTAGCCGCCAGTTTGCGCAGTCGGTGTTCTTCTCTGTCCGCCCACTGGCGCACCCGGTCGGGATCGAGCGCAGTGCCGTGGCCCACGTGCAGTCTGGTCGGCTTCAGCGCGAGCATCTCGCGCAGGCTGGCCAGGTTGCGCAGCGGGTCGTCGTGGAAGGGCGGGTTGGCCGGCCTGCCGGTGATGAGGCCCATGAAGGAGTTGGCCACCAGGTCGCCGGCGACGAGGTCGCCCGCGTCGGTGATGACGGACACCGAGCCGGCGGTGTGCCCCGGAGTGGGCATGATGCGAGCCTCGACTCCGTAGTCGGACAGACTCATCTCTCCCCGGACGAGCACATCGGGTTCGACTCGTTCCACGGTGACGTGCATGGCTTTGCTTCTGTTCATCAGGCGTCCCATCGTCCCGGTCGGCAGGTACGGTCGGCGGGAACGGCCGGTGCTGTACGGGCCGAGGTCGGCGATATGGCCCGCGACGGGCGCACCGGTGAGCCGGTGCAGTTCGGTCGCGGAGCCGAAGTGGTCGATGTGACCGTGCGTCAGAACGATCAGAGCGATGTCCTGGGGATCCACTCCGTGCTGGGCTACCTGGTCGTGGATCCTGCGGCCGTTTCCTGGTGTCCCCGCGTCGACGACGACAGCGCGTCGGCCCAGCACCAGGTATGTATTGATCGCGTGCTTTCCCAGGACGGGCATGGCAATGATCTTCGTATGGGACATGGTTCCTCCAAAGTGCCTCCGCCTCGGCTCCGGCGTGGCTTCTGTGGGTCGAGGCGCGCGAAGTCCGGCGCGCCGCCCGGCCCCGGCACCCGGTACGGCCCGGTCGTGTCGAGGATCGACGGAGTGATCCGTCAGTCGCCTGTGGTGCGTTCAGTCCTCGAACGGTGCGGCAGCGATCAGGTCCAGGAAACCGGCGTGCCGGATCAGCAGGGCGATCCGCGAGTCTGGCTTGGCAGCCGCCTGTCGGCGTACTGCGTCGGTCACGAAAGCGGCGAACCCCTGGCGGGGGTGGAGTTTGAGCACGTCGGTGAGCAGGCCTGGCGGCAGCTGGTCCAGGCGCAACCCCATGACGTCCGCCGCGGCGCCCAGGTGGACCGCGGCCACCTCCGGCCGGGGGTCGTCGGCAGTGGTGATTTCCATGTGCAGGGCGATCGCGTCCCGGACCAGTCCGACCAGATCGGGCCGGGCTCCGCGGGAGTGCAACTCCTGCTCGGCCAGCCGGGCTCCGTGCACCTCGAACGGGGTCTGGGGATCGTCATACGCCTCGGTGAGTGCCAGATCGTGCAGGGCCGAGGCGATGAACAGCGCCTCGGCGTCGAAGGCGCGCCGTTGTCCCTCGAGGAAGGCCGAACCGAAACGGTAGGTGCGGTGACAGTGGGCCACCAGCGTCGGGGGGCTCGCGGCGCACAGCATCTGGTCGGCGGCGCGGGCGAGCGGCGAGTCGGGGAACGAGGACAGCGGCATGGGACTCTCTCTGCGGGTCATGGTGCCGGGATCTGGTCGGGCAGGGGGAGAGGGCCGTCAGGGAACGCGCCGACGGTGTCGGCAGCGGGCGGGGACCGGAAGCGGCGCCGGTATTCGGCCGGAGTGGTGACGAGCCGCCGCCGGAAGGCCCGGTGCAGGGTCTCCACGGAGCCGAGGCCGCTCGCGGTTGCCACATCGGGCAGACTGCGGTCGGTCTCTTCCAGGAGGCGGCGCGCGGTCTCCACCCGGACCGCTTCGATGTACGAGGCGGGCGTGCTGCCGGTGCGCTGCCGGAACAGCCGGGCGAGGTGGCGCACGCTCAGGTGCATCCGCTCGGCGAGTGTTTCGATCGACAGGTCATCGGCGAGATGGTCGGCGATCCACAGGCGTAGCTCATCGATCCGGTCACCCGAGGGCGCGTGGATCGAGAGCGGCACGCTGAACTGGCTCTGCCCGCCGGGACGCTTCACATACATGACCATCATGCGGGCGGTGGCGAGCGCCAGAGCCTGGCCGTGGTCCTCGGCGACCATGGCCAGGGCCATGTCCATCCCCGAGGTGACACCCGCACAGGTCCACACCTGCCCGGCCCGGATGAAGATCGGATCCGGGTCGACGGCGATCTGCGGGTAATCGGCGGCGAGCCGCTCGGCGGTGAGCCAGTGCGTGGTGGCAGACAGTCCGTCCAGGAGCCCCGCCGCGGCCAGCACATGCGCACCCGCGCAGACCGAGGCGGTCCGGCGGGCCTGGGGGGCCGCCGTACGCAGCCACTCGACGACAGCAGCGTCGATTACCGGTTCGACGCCACCGTCGACCAGGTTGATCGCACCCGACACGAGCAGGGTGTCCACCTGCCCGCCCACCTCCTCCAGGGCCACGTCGGCCACCAGTCGGACCCCACTGGAGGTGGGCAGTTCGCCGGCCCGAGTCGCCGCGATCTCCACCTGGTAGCCGGGACGGTCTGCCCCGGCGATGCCCGAGGCGACGGAGAAGACCTCGGCCGGACCGGTGACATCCAGGAGTTCCACCCCGGGAAAGGCGACGATGACGACTCTGCGTGATGCGGGCATGCCGCCATGGTTCCCCGCCTGTCCCCGCGGCCGCTATGACCAGTTTCTGTCAGATCCGGCCACAGGAACTGCCGCACGCCACGGGCCTCGCCCTACCCGAACACCGATCAGCCAACAATGCGCCCACAGCGCGTGGGGCGGCGACATCGCCATCAGACCGTTCCAGGTATTGGCGAGGTCCCTTCACGGCCTGGCCCTCGAGTGCCATGGCGATTGCGTCGAGGGCGCTGAGCGGTGACTGGGCCGAGTTCTCCCCCGATCGTCTCGGCTTCTATCACCCCTGGAACGGCCTGCGACACCTGATCCTCAGCTCAGATACGCGCTGTCGACCGCAGCGAAGCGGGTGGTAACCCCCATCACCGGACGCACACCCTCAACCAATCAACGCGGTGCAGCACTAGAGCGCCCCATCCGCGGCGACGGTGACGCTGCCTACAGTCCACGGAACACCCCTCGCCTGACGCCCCCGATCCGCGGCCGCCGTCTCTCTGTGACCCCTTGGGGCGCGGATGGGTGAACGAGAAAGCCGCCGCCGAACGGCTGCGGCAAGCCCTGGACGACATCGGTCTGCACGACACCTCCGGCTTCACCGGCTCCCCGACCATCCTCGTCGACGGACACGACCCGTTCACCGACCCCAGCCGCCCGCCAGGACTGGCCTGCCGGATCTATCGCACACCGCACGGCCTGTCAGGGGTACCCGAAATCGACCAGCTCCGGCAGGTGCTCACAGCCGCCACGACGGCCTGACCACCCACCCCTCGCCTCAACGCAGTGCCTGGCGGGCTGTTGTGGCTTTGGGCTCACCTTGGCTGAACCCCTGTCTGTTGTCCTGGGTCCCACCGGGGCCCGGGAGCTCACCGCCCGGCGGTCGTCTGCTCCCTGGAGTGCAGGAACTGTATTTTTGCCGAGAAAGCGAAGAAACTCCTTGACTCGCTGTAAATCGGGAGGAAAATGCTCAATACACCGGAAAACCAGAGCGAGCCGCACCGCCGGCGGAGACGTTCGCCGACTCGCGTGACCCACTCCTTGGCTCTGGCCAGGCCCCCGGCAGCCCACTCGATCTCAGAGCTTTCAGCGACGGCTGAAAGTAATGGCATCGGGACGGACTGCCGGGGACTGCATGGTTGCTGCGATACGCTGTTGCCACGTGGCTGACGCGTAAATACGTGCACGTCAGGGTGGTTTCGGGCAGCACGGTGTACTCGGCGGGTCGCGTGGCGGTCGTCGAGTGTGGGGTGCCTGGGTCAGGCTGCGGTGTCGAGGGGGTTGAAGGTCACGCTGTAGCCGAGTTGGTTGAGCTGCGTGATCGCTCTGCGGGTGGCCCGTTCGGGGTCGCGCTGGGCGAAGTAGGTCCCGCCGAGCTCGTGGTACGGCCTGTTGTCGGTGAGCATGTGCCAGATCGCGGTGACGATGGAGTGCTCGACGGCGACGAGGGCCTTCATCATGCCGCGCCGTGCGGTGAGCCATTTGTAGCGGGCCTGGAGGTAGGTGTCCTGGGTGCCGTACGGCGCCGAGGGCGGCGATGCCCAGGGCGCCCTTGAGATGCGGGTTGCCGGGGCGGACCTTGGTGCTCTTGGTGCGTCCGGCCGAGGAGTGGTGGCCTGGGCAGACGCCGGCCCAGGAGGCGAGGTGCTTGTCGCTGGCGAAGCGGCTCATGTCGCCGCCGGTCTCGGCGACGATCACTTCGGCGACGGCCCGGTTGATTCCGGGGATGGTGTCGAGGAGGTCCAGGGCGGGCCGAAAGGGGGCCATCGCCTCCTCGATCCGCTCGTTCAACTGCCCGATCGCTTCGGTGAGCTGGTCGTACTGGTCCAGATGCAGGCGGGCCAGGAACCCGTGATGCTCACGGAAGCGGCCGGTCAACGCCTCGGTCAGTTCCGGGATCTCAGTTCGGCCAGGACCTGCGGGTCACGCTCCGCGGCGATCAGCGCCTCCAGCATGGCCCGGCCGGAGACGCCCATGATGTCGCAGGCCACTGCGGCGAGCTTGATGCCGGAGTCCTCCAACATCTTCTCCACCCGCTGGACGATCTGACCGCGCGTCCGCGTCATCTGGGTCCGGGTGCGGGTCAGGTCCCGCAGTTCGCGCACGGGCTGCGGCGGCACGAACGACGCCCTCACCAGTCCGTGCGTCCCCAGGTGGGCCAGCCAGGCCGCATCCGAGACATCCGTCTTGCGGCCGGGCAGGTTCTTCACCTGCGCGGCGTTGACCAGGACGACGTTCAGCCCCTCGGCAAGCAGGAAGTAGAAGGGCTTCCAGTAGTCGCTGGTCGCCTCCATCACCACCAGCGTGACCTGGGCCTGCAAGAGGTGATCCCGCAGTTCCAGGACGGCGTTGGTGGTGGCACCCCAGGTGGTGGTCTCGCTCGTGAAGGCCCCCCGGCGCTTCACGCTCGGCACCCGGATGCACACCTTCGCGTCCCGCTTGCTGATGTCCATGCCCGCGCACCGCTCATGCAGTACGTCCATGACCCCGCTCCTTCACCGACCGACAGCGCACCCCAGCGGGCCGCCCGTTCCGGGAGGGCCAGGGCAATACAGGAGTCTGACGCCCGTGCTCACAGCAACACTCCACGGTTCCCGTGGACGTCCCTCAGCACCAAGCTGACCTACGAGCTGCAGGCATCACAGCCGCATCGGTTTCGACCGGAACGGACAGCCCTGAACATGGTCTCGATCACGTCCACCGTGCTGACAGGGCACACAAGAAGCACCCCGGCGCGCCGAGGACATTTACCACGCCCCCGGCGCGCACCGAAGGTGCGCTGGGTAGCTGACCTGTGAAAACGGTCATCGGCTCGCCCCCGGGCAAAGGCGCGGATTCTACTCCGCGCCTCAAATGCACTGCCGTAGTCGAGCGATCAGCATTGCCGCAGCCAGGAGCGGACATCACCTCGGAGCTGCACGCGGGTCTCCATGCCGTCCGCTGGGAACATCATGGGAACGCAAGGACCGAGAAAGACCAGTAAAGATCGCGCAGTCTGGTTCGCCTACCCTGCCTATGACCAGCGAAAATGAGGCAGCCGAAGCAAGATCCGCCATGATGATCTAGGTTCTTGGACCTCTTACAAAGCAGATGTCGGCGGTTCGAAACCGTCCGCGCCCACCAGTGAAGAGGCCCCGACCGATCATGGTCGGGGCCTTTTCCGACCCGGGATCGAGCACTCTACGGCGAGGGCAGGGCGAGCACGCCGGGACGTGGCGTCATCGGTCGACGGTCGAACTGCCGTTCGTGCGGCGTGCTGGAGGTGTCCGGCCGTACAAACTCACGCCGGCTGCCGCTGCAGCGTGTCCGTCGCCGAACCGGTGCGCTGCATCCGGTGCCAGCGCAGCCTGCTGCCCAGCAGCGCCGTGACGACCGACTGCACCACCACCAGGTACATCAGCTGCCGGTAGACGAAGATCTGCAGCGGCAGCGTCCACAGCGGTTCGAACTTCTCCTTGTCGAGGCGGAGCGCGTAGAGGGCGCTGATCACCTGCACGGTCGTGAAGCCGAGCCACACGGCCCCGGCCTGGGCGGCGCTCTGGAACAGCAGCCCGTACACGGCGAACACGTCGACGAGCGGCGCGAGCAACGGCAACAGCGTCTGAAAGACGGCGAGATAGGTCAGTCCGCGGCGGCCGAACTTGCCTGCCGACCCCTTCTCGAAAAGCGACCTGCGGTGCTTCCACATCGCTTGGAGGGTGCCGTAGCACCAGCGGTATCGCTGCTTCCAGAGCTGTCGGACGGTGGACGGCGCCTCCGTCCAGGCGATCGCCGACTCCTCGTACACGACCCGCCAGCCCATGCGGCACAGCGCCATCGTCAGATCGGTGTCCTCGGCAAGGGTGTCCTCGCTGACCCCGCCGACGCCCGTGAGCGCCTGCCGACGGAAGGCGCCGATGGCTCCCGGCACAGTCGGCATGCATTCGAGCACGTCGAACATGCGGCGGTCGAGGTTGAAGCCGACGACGTACTCGAGGTGCTGCCAACGGCCGAGTATGCCCTGCCGGTTGCCGACCTTCGTGTTGCCGCTGACCGCGCCGATGCGCGGGTCGGCGAGCGGCTGGATCAGATTGCGGATCGCCTCCGGCTCGAAGACCGTGTCACCGTCGATCATCACCACGATGTCGAAGTGTGCCCAGGCGAGACCGGTGTTGAGTGCAGCCGCCTTGCCCGCGTTGGGCTGGCGCACCACCATCACGCGCGGATCCGCCTGCCTGACCCACTCGGCGATCTCGAAGGTGCGGTCGCTCGATCCGTCGTCGACCACGATGATCTGGATGTACGGGTGCGTGGAAGCGAGCAGCGAGCGCAGGGTCGCCTCGATGCCTGCCTCCTCGTTGTACGCGGGCACGATCACGGTGACCGGGTCGTTGACCGGTGGCAGCCGCTTGCCGCGGCGCCGTTTCCCGCGGGTGCGGCGCACATGCACGCGGGCGACCGTGAACAGCAGCACGAGGCGCCCCAGGGAGATCACACCTGCGGCCACCAGCAACCAGGTCATGGAGTCGGCGAAGCCGCGGGACAGGGTCTGCGCCCACAGGACGGCTGTGCCCTTCGCCTCGGTGGCCTCCGAGACGGGGTAGCTCGCGCCGTTCATCCCGAGCGCCGCCCCGACCGTCGTGAACCGCACGCTGTGCGGCGCGGACGCCAAGAGTTTCTCGGTGGCGTCGACGGCCTCCTGCGAGCCGCTGAACTGGCGGATCGCACCCCGCTTCGTGCTCCGGTCGGCGGCGTCGGCGGCAACCAGGATGTAGCCGTCGTCGATCGCGCGCCGTCCGGCCGCCCACTGGTCGGCGCACATGGACGAGATGTCCCCGGTGTGCGGCAGCCTCACCAGACGTGTACCGAGGCCGGCGGCGCCGGCGAGGGTGTTCTGGGTGATGGCGAGTTCGAGCCGCGCGCGGGCCGCCGAGACCTGTGCGAGGTTGGCGTCGGTGTAGGTGTGCGAGCCGATCTCGTGGCCCTCGCCGTGGATCCTGCGCACGAGGTCCGGGTGGGCGGCCACCTGGGTGCCGGACAGGAAGAACGTCGCCTTGGCGTGATGCTTCTTCAGGACGTCGAGAAGTGGCGGAGTCCAGGTGGGATCGGGGCCGCCGTCGTAGGTCAGGGAGACCCTCCCGGCGGGCAGGTGCGCGCTGTGCGCCTTTCCGCCTGCCTCGCTGAGCACGGGGCCGCCCGTGCGTACCGCCGCGGGGGCGGCGGCGGTGCAGGGATGTGCGGGGGTGGCGGTGGGCGTTATCTCGTGCCGACCGTAACCGCTGAACAGCAGCGCGGTGGCGGCGACTGCGAGAGTGAGCAGTAGCAGCAGCCAGTGGGCGCGGGGGTCGCGCCGCAGGGCATGCCGGTTGGTTCTGGCAGGCGGCGCCGTCTGCGTTGCGCGGGTCACCGCAGTCGTGCCGAGCGTTTGGTGCGGGGAGAACGGCTGCTGCCGGTGGAGCGGTTCGTTCCGGTGTCGCGCTGTGCCTGACTCACCTAGGTCCCTTGGTCGATCCCTGGCCGCTGGTCGATCCCTGGCCGCCGCCGGGGTGGTCGCCGGAGTTCCCCTGGCCCGGCGCGCTTGTGGCGGAGGCGGCCGTGGTCGTAGGCGCCTTGGTGGGCAGTTCCGTGGTCTCGCCGCCAGTCTTGGTGGCGCTCACCGAGGGCGAGGGGCTCGGGGCCGCTGACTCCGCGGGCGTGGCGGAAGGGCCGGCGGTGGGCCGGTCGGTCGAGCCGGGCTGGTCCGTGGCCTTCGTCGAGCCCTCCTGCTTCTGCTCCCGTTCCGGCTCCTGCTTCTGGCTCCAGGGCAGCACGCCGCCGGAAGGCACCGGACTGAAGAATCCTGCGATCACGACGGCTATGAAGACAACACAGACCGCCGCGACAGCGAGGGCCGCACGGCGGATCAGCCGACTGCGGCGGCCCGATGCATCGACGAAGACCGAGCCGTCGGCGTGCCCGGCGTCGTGCTGGTCGTCGTCGGTGCCGTAGGCGTATCCGTCGTCTCGATATATGTGGTCGTGCTCGATGCCGTAGGCCCCATGGTCGGTCTCATGGGGGCCGAAGCCCCCCTTGTGGGTGTCGTGGCCGTCACCGTACGCATCGTGACCGTCAGCGTACGTGCCTCGGGGGTGGCCGAAAGCATTGCCGGGCGCAACCCCGTGACCGGTCGCAGCCGACTCCTGCCACCCCTGCCCGGCCGCCGGATCCACGTATCCGTCATAAGCCAGGGGGCTGTCGCCGTACCGGTGGGACACGAGCGGCGGGCCCTGGGTGTCGCCACGGTCCTGGTAGGCGCCGTTCCCGGCGTACACGCCATTGGCGCCGTCCGCGAGGTTCGCTTGCTCCGCGTGGTACACGCCATTGGCGCCGCTTGCGCCGTACGCACCGTTGCCGTGTTGAGGCTGCCAGGACATGGGCGCAGAGTATAGAGACTCGGGAGACCTGCGATGCAACGGAGGACGATACCGGCTCAAAGCCCCCAGCCCTCCATGGCAAAACGGCTGGAAAGCTGCGCTATATCGCCCTATCAGTACAAACGCGACGGCTATGTCTAAAGCGGGTGTCAGAGGCGTGCCCTGTCGTCGAGGATGCGCTCATGAGAGATGACGTGGTGGTGTTCTTGCGAGCTCGGTTGGACGAGGAGGCCGAGCTGGCCGTTCGATGCGACGGCGATGACTGCGGACAGTGGAGTGCCCACGGAGACACGGTGGACTTCTGCCAGATTCCACCCAACGATCGCCCAGCACGTGGCGCTTCACGATCCCGCCCGCGTCCTTCGCGACGTAGAAGCCAAGCGCCGTGTTCTTGCGCGGCACACGCTCAGCCCACCGATCGGCGATCCCGAATTGCCCTGGGACAATCGCAGCGACTGCCAATACGACGAGGCGTCGCCATTCGGCGCGGGCGGTGCGGAGTGCGCCGAGGGTCCAGGCGGTGCGGATGAGTCGGCGGGTGTGCCATCGGGCCCGTGTGCGATCGTCACGCCTCCCAGGTACGTTGAGCCGTCAGCAGAGGGGGGAACCGTGAAGTATGCAGTCGTCGAGCAGCAGGGCCGGGGAATCTTCTGGCACGACCCGAGTCCGTACGTTTCCAAGCTCCCGGAGCTGCTGCCGGCCCTTCCGCTCGGAGCACGTGCCTTCGCCTCACATCCGGAGCACTACGACTTCTCGGCACCTCGCTGCATCAAGGACCTGAGGCCCCAGGCGTTGCCCGCCGCTGCCGATTCACTGGGGCAGTACGAGATCCGTTTCGCCAGGTCAGGTTGTGAGGAGGACGTGCTCACGATTCGGTACAGCGGAGTCAAGAGCGTTCAGATCGCGGCTGACGACGGGGAGTCGATCGAGCTGTCGGACTTCGGCTCCGTTCGTCTGGACGAAGTCCTGCCAGATGAGGCCGGATGTAGTCACGAGCTGAGGCTGACGACCACAACGGTACGCATCCTGTGCGCGGACCTCAGGGCTGAGTGGGTGGCCAGCGCGGGCGTCTGAGGCGTGCCCCTCGCGTGCCCGATCCGGTGGGGGCGAGGGGGAGCCACGCGGAGGTGTGGAGCAACCATCGCTCCCTCGCAGGTCAGCGGACGTGCAGGTCAGGCTCAGTCCGCATACGGGACCTTCCAAACTCGTGCGCCAAGAACCGTCGCGCCATCGCTCGACTGGGCCATTGAGACTCCGCCGACCTCATCCTCCGGGGCCGTCTGGGAGCCCAATCCATACGCCGCCGAACTTCGAGGAGCGGCTACTGTTCGGCTCACCACGAGGGGGAGGTCACGGTGGGCGATTACGCCACGCATGTTCAGAACGCTCAGAAGCTGCTTGAAGCCCTGGACGTGGAGAGACAACTGAGTCGCCGCGTGAGAGGTCTGCTGAATGAGCACGTAATAGGTATCGCTCAGGTGGAAGCGCTCCTGGCGCTGGCTGAAGCCATCAACGCCGGGAACGGCGCTGCGGATAAGAATGCTTCTGACATCCACCGTGACATCAACAACGCCGCACAGCGGCAACCTTGAGTAGCTCCGAACGGCACCCGCTTCCCCAGCTGGAGGCCCCGAGAGGCGGTCTGGGCGAACTTGCAAAGCAGATGTCGGCGGTTCGAAACCGTCCGCGCCCACAGCGGTAACTAGCAGGTGAGAGCCTGTTTCGGCCCTCCGGTCATGATCGACCGGGGGGCCGTTTCGATGATCGAGGCCACATAGAGGCCACATCCCCACCTCAGCAGCAGCTCGGCGAGCTCGTCGACGCGGACCACAAGACGATCCACCGCATCGAGTGCGCGCACACTGATCCGAGCCTCGGGATCCTGCTCCGCATTGCCGCGGCTGTCGATGTGCCGCTCGCCGACCTCGTACACACGTGAGCCCCGGCCTTCCCGCGACGGGGGGCGCAGGCAGACCGGGGCTCGCTGGGGGTCAGGCCTTGGACGGGACGATGAACGCCCTCACGGGCCTGGGTTGCGGATCGCGGGAGCTGGGCACCTGCTCGCGCTTCCACGCTGCGACCAAGTACGCGTACCGCGGGTCAATCCATTCCTTCGCCATGCCGGATGCCTAGAACGCCTTGGGCTTGGGCTTGGGGGTGATGACGATTGTCCCGCTGTCGTCGGAGTGCTGGCAGTCCGCGGCCACGGATACGAGTGTGTCTGTTGGGCCGCGCCACAGGTCCCGGTCCACTTCGTACCCTGCCGCCTCGATCAGCGCTGTCGTCCGCTCAAGGATGGCCGGGTCGTACCGGCCGGGGTCGGGCTGCTCGGGCCCTCAGCTGACGCTACGGTACGCAGCGGTATGTCCCGGCTGTCGACGTTGGTGGTTGTCGGGACCAAGGCTGATCAATTCCGCACGATCCCCAGGCCGCGTGCCCGCTAAGGCGGCATCTGTCGGGGACCCACGGGGAAGACGGCGTCGTAGGAGCTCCCGTGCAGGTCAGGGACTTGCCAGGTCAGGCCGCATGCGCCTACGCGATCTTCCGAACTGGGGCTTCAAGGCCCGGTGCGCCAGCACTTGACCGAGACTCCACTGACCTGTGCACGAAGCCAATGCTCGGCCGGCAGCATGCTCACACGGAATCTCGGTTGCCATTCCTTCTCAACGACTGGCGATACTCCCTCATGAGCAGATTTGCCGAAGTCATCGTGCTGGCCAGCAACGAAAAAGAGACCATGGAGCCGCTGACCCAGCCAGACGACAGTCGAGAGTGGTCGGGGTGTTTCACCGATATCGGACATGGCATGTTCGGCGGCTGGGCCATTGAGTTCGTGCGGCGGTCCAGATGGATCGGATTGCTGGAGCACCTTGAGTCTTTGCCCTGGAAATCACCACACTCAGTGCAGGTGCTGGTTCACGACGAGGAGGACGAGTGCTTTGGCCTGTGGATGATCCACGACGGCCGACTCGTGGAGATACCCCTGCCGCGCACCCGCCGGGCGTTCTGGCCGAGCCATTACACGGGTGAGGTTGATCCGGACGACCCCGGGATCCTCATCCGCACAGACGGACCCGGCGGCTGGCCTGACGGAGGCTGAGCGTGGCATGGCAGGGTGCCCGTGGGCTGGACTGGGGCTTGAACACGTGGCTGCAGGCGACGGGGCGTAGGAGTCGGCGGCTGGGGCGGACGGCTCCTGGCAGCGTCCCCCTCGCCTGGTTCACGTAGGGCGTAGGAGATGTTGCGGCCGCTGATCAGTGAGGGGAATCTGAGCGGGAAGCACCGGATCCCAGCGAGCGCGGACGGAACCGCGCAGGTCGTGGTGCGCGAGGAGAGCGTGCGATGCGGATGATGATGAAAGCCCGCATGGACACCCAGATGTCGAATCAGGTGACGAAGGGGGGAGCCATGCCCGCGTCGGTGAAGTCAGCCATCGAGCGGCTGAAGCCGGAAGCCGCCTACTTCACCCCTGAGGGCGGGCGCTCCATGATTCTCGTATTCGACATGCAGGACAGCTCGCAACTCCCTTCCATCGCCGATCCGTTCTTCCAGGAGATGGGCGCCGACGTCACATTCGAGCCGGTGATGAATCTCGAGGATCTGCAGCGGGGCCTTGCTGCCCTGAAGTAGTGGTGCCGACCTCGGCGACCGCACGCTGATCAGCCTGAGAGACCCCAGCGATCGCCCCGCCGTGGTTCGGCATCGAGGGCAGCCTGACATCTCCTTCAAATGCCCCCAGCCGATCGCGGCCGGGGGCCTTTGGCATCCATATCCGACGTCAACGAGGGCGGTCACTCACGGCCGGGCTTCGCGCACCCGGCGACACGGCAGGCCGAGCGCGGAACTTCGGCGGGGCCGGGAAGCGTTGGCAGGAGGACGCGCGAAATCGCGCGACGACCGGAACGACATGGGCAGAAGCCGAGGTGGCACGAGTGGCGATGTGGGATCGGATCAAGGACCAGGCCAAGAATCTGCAGCAGCAGTCGCAGGGGACGCGGGGCTCCGGCGGACATGGGCGGCCGGGTGCGGGGTCGTCCGGCGGATCGCGGGCTCAGCTGGTGAACACGCTCAAGTCCCAGCTCACCTCCCTCAAGGCCGAGCTGAAGAGTGGCGCCTACCGGGATGCCAGCATGGCGATGTGCGCCTTGGTCGCGGCCGCCGACGGGCACGTCGATCCGGCCGAGCGGCAACATGTGGAGTCGTTGATCCTGAACAACGACGTCCTGCAGAACTTCCCGTCCGACCAGCTGCGGCAACGGTTCAACAAGCACGTCGACCAGCTGGCGTTCAACTTCCAGCAGGGCAAGGCGGAGGTCATGCAGGAGATCGCCAAGGCGGCGAAGAAGCCGACGGAGGCCAGGGCGGTCGTGCAGACCGGATTCGTCGTCGCCGGTGCGGACGGATTCGTCGCGCCGGCCGAGGAGCAGGTCCTGCGTGAGGCGTGCTCGGTACTCGGCCTGTCCCCGCAGGAGTTCGGCATCTGACCACCGGCCCCACCGCCTGTCGCCGTCGGTGACCCTTCGACCGCGCTCACCCGCGCCACCACCCCGATGACCGCACTGGGCAGCACCGAATGAACCGGAAGCCGAGCAGCCGTTGGGGCCATCACGTTTGCGGAATCAGCGTCACTTCGACTTCTCCCACCTTGGCCGTCCAGCGCTCTCCCCGTTCTACGGCCGCGCGGCCGTCGCTGAGCATCAGATCGCGGACGACTCGCGCCGATTCATCCAGGACCGCAGCGTGGCCAGGGGGCGTGGCTCGTTCCTGAATCCGCTGCACCGACTGATCAAGAGCCTCCACTGCGCCCTCGATGTCGCCCACATCCTCACCCGCCGAGGCGATCGGCGAGACTTCCCAGGACATCCACAGAGCCATGGTCGAAGCATAGGAGCAGGCCAGGGGGTCCGTCGTCGTCACCGGGCCGAACGAGGTCGGCCGGCAAACAGCGGGGAACAGCGGTCGCCGGGGGACAACGCCAATGAGACAGGCCCCCTGACCGAGTTGCCTGGTCAGGGGCCGATCACCTGCGGTGAGTGTGGGGTGTGAGCCGCGTCCGTCAGCGCCGGGTGAGGGTGGACGGCGCGCCGGCGGACTGCGCACCTTCGTCGCCCAGGCCCAGGGTGTCGCGGCCGGTCATCGTGACGATGTAGATACTGCCCTTGGGACAGGAGAAGGCCGCCGATTGGTCGGTGGGGCGGCTGGTGACCGCCTCGAAGACCATCGATGTCCTGCGCACCTCCCGCAGTTGCAGGGCCTCGGTGCAGCCCAGCTCACGACCGCTGCCCACTTCGGTCACCTTGCTGACCTGCTTGCCCGCCAGTTCACCGCGCAGTGCCGGGTGGAGGGTCAGGGTGACGGCGAACCGGCCGGTCCGGGCCTGGGTGACGCCGTCGGCGGTTGGGGTGCCTGGGCCTGTGCCGACCCATGTCCCGGTCCAAGACGCGGGAAGAGAAGCGACGGTGGGTGACGGCGAAGGCGTCGCGCCGGATGCGTCATCGCCGGAGAAGTGCTGCACGAGGAGCGTGCCCGCCGTGGTGATCAGGGCCGCGGTAACGGTCCCTGCGACAGCCCAGGCGGTACGGCCGGACAGCCGCCGTGGCAGGGAAGTGGCAGTCGGCGGAGCGGTGGCGCCTGCGCCATCAGAAGCCGGGCCATCCGCCGCCTCACGTGACACAGGTGCCACGGGCGCCACGGACGGCGGTTGGACTGCTTCGGAGACCAACGCGTGCGCCTCCTCCTCCCGCACGGCGAGATCCCTCTCCAGCACCTCGGGCAGCAGCTGCGGCCAGGTACCGGTCCGGCCGCCCAGGCGTTCCAGCATCGCGCCGGCGGCGCCGACCGTAGGCCGCTGCTGCGGGTTCTTGGCCAGGCAGGACCGCAGCAGCGAGACCAGGGCGGCCGGAACCCCGTCGAGGTTCGGCTCATCGTGCACGATGCGGTAGAGCAACACCGCCGCCGAGACCTCCTCGCCCCGGTGGGAGAACGGGCCCAGTCCGGTCGCCGCGTACACCAGCACCGCAGCCAGGGAGAAGACATCACCCGGCGCACCCGATCCCCCAGCACTCGCCTGCTCCGGCGCCAGATAACCGGGAGAACCGATCACGCCGCCGGTCATGGTGTGGCGCGAGTCCTCCGTCGCGCGCGCGATCCCGAAGTCGATGAGCAAAGGACTTCGGCGGCCCAACAGCACATTGGACGGCTTGACATCCCGATGGGCCAGACCCGCCGCGTGTACCGCCCCCAGCGCCCCGCACAGCTCGGCCGCAAGAGCCAGTACGGACCGCTCGGGCAGCCGGCCGTACCGCTGCACCCACTCCGCCAACGAAGGCGCGGCCACGTACTCCGTGGCGAGCCACTGCGGGCGCTGGCCCGCAGGGCTGTAGTCCACCACCGCGGTGGTCCATGGGGAGCGCACCCGGTCGCTGTTACGGATTTCCCGCGCGAACCGCTCCTCGAACCCCGGCTCCCGCCCGAACTCGGCACGCACCGTCTTCAACGCCAGCGGCCGCCCCGACACCGTCCGCGACAGATACACCAGCCCCATGCCGCCCTCACCGAGCCGCGCCAGCAGTGGATAACCACCAATGGCCCCCGGATCCGACCCCTCAAGCAACTCCACGCCCCCGCCGCCCCCTCACACCCGCACACTGCCAACCAGGTTCGCCCCCGGACCGGACCGGCCAGGCGCCGTATCCATAACGTCCGCACCAAGCATCACCTGCCGCACCCACAACAGACCACCCGGGCCACGGTTTCCTGTCAGCAGCGACGGGTCTGGTACGGCACGGGGGCGGGGTGCGGTTCCGTCGGTGTCGGGCACCGGCTCACGGCGACGAGGAAGGTCAGCACGATTCCGCCCGCCACGACGAAGAGCGCGGTGCTGATCCCGTCGGCGGTGGCGACGCGAAGCTGTTCACCGGAGAGGCCGTCGAGGCCTGCCGTCGCCACCAGGACAAGGATGGCGAGGCCGACAGCCGCTCCCGCGCCTGAGCCGGTGGAGGCAATGCCGGAGGCGATGCCTTGTTGTCGGTCGGGGACTCCGGTGGCGGCGGCGATGAACATGGTCGTGAAGACCACCCCGTCGCCGATGCTGAGCGCCACGAGGCCGGGGACGAGTTCGACGTATGTGCCGTTCGGCGAGATCGCGAGGCCGAGTGCGAGCGCACCGAGCGCACCGACGGCGAGGGCCGCGGCCAGCGTGCGCCTGAGACCGAACCGCGTCACGAACTGGCCTGCGGTTGTCGAACCGGCAACCACCACTGCCGTGGGGATGAGGAAGCCGGCGCCGGTCTGCAGTGCGTCGTAGCCCAGAATCTCCTGGAAGTAGAGGGACAGGAAGTAGAGCACGGAGCCGAAGGTCGCCATGAACATGAACGCGATGACGGTGCCGGTGACCAGGTTGGGGTTGGAGAGCATCCGTGGTGGCATGAGCGGGTCGTCGCTGTGCCGCTCGATGATGACGAAAGCCCCGATGAGCAGCACGCCCGCCACTGCGCTGACCAGGATGCCCGGCGAAAGCCAGCCCAGTCCGGGGCCTTGCACGAGGGCGAACACGATGAGCGTGACGCCGAGAGTGACGCTGAGCGCACCGGGGAGGTCGAACGTGCGGCCCTTCTCGCGTTCACCGTCCCGGGGGATCAGTACGAAGGCGAGCAGCAGCGCAGGACCGGCCAGGGCGACGTTGACGAGGAAGACCGCTTGCCAGCCGAACGCCTGCGTCAGAAGACCGCCGAGCAGCACACCGATGACCAGTCCTGCCGCGCCCGACCCTCCCCAGATTCCCAACGCACGGTTGCGGGCGCGGCCTTCGGCGAAGGTGGTGTTGATGAGTGCCAGGGTGGTGGGGAAGACGAGCGCTCCGCCGAGCCCTTGGAAGGCGCGGGCGGCGAGGAGCATTCCGGGGCTGGTCGCGAGTCCTCCAGCGAGCGCTGAGCCGGCATAGAGCGCGAGGCCGGTGGCCAGGATGCGGCGTCGTCCGAGCAGGTCGGCGGCACGCCCGCCGAACAGCAGGAAGCCGGCCGAGGCCACTGTGTAGGCGCTGATGACCGACTGGAGCGTCTGCGCGGAATAGCCGAGGTCGCGCGCGATGTCAGGGAGTGCCACGACCACGATGTACTGGTCGAGCGAAACGATCAGCATGGCGAAGGACAGCAGCGCCAGCATCGCTGTCTCACGGTTCCAGCCGAGGCTTCCGGGCGCTGATGGTGTCTCTATGGGGCCCACGGCAGCACTCCTGATGATCGGCCAAGTCTGCGCATACGGCCTGCCGGGAAAGTCCGTCTGATTCGGGGCGGGCGGGAGGGCGGGCCACGTCGAGATAGGGACGGTTGGCCAAGACCCTATACAGCTCGCCCTGACCGATCCCGTCAACGACCCACGCTCGTCGGACGGCGCACTGACGACGGACCACATGCGTTGTCCCGCACGGTTCGACGGACCGCCCGCCGCCCGGTGGACGTTGCCACCCGTTCGGATGTGCGCCTGTTGCCCGGCACGGCCGGGGCCGGTCATATGTGACTGTGCCTGCCGATGATCGGCCGTCGCCATGACTCATGCCGCAGCTCGTGCTGCCCCAGGAAGGGTCTTCGGATGCCAGGAGCCACTCTGACGTGGCGGGGCCGTGGTGCTCTCTGCGCCGCGGCAGCCCTGTTGATCTCCTCCGCGGTTGCGACCGGTTCGGTCGCGGCCGACCCGGCCAAGGGGAAAGCGTCCGCGGGCGGCACGGGGACGGCGCTGCGGTGGAGGGCCTGTGAGGGCGAGGAGCAGCAGGGGTTCGAGTGCGCGACGGCGAAGGTGCCGCTCGACTACACCCGCCCACGGGGGCGCACCATTGATCTGGCGGTGATCAGGCACCCGGCCACCGCTCCCGGCCGGCGCGTCGGATCGTTGTTCTTCAACCCCGGAGGGCCTGGAGGCGCCGGGACGGTGGGACTCCCGGCACAGTACGAGAAGTTCCCGGCTCAGCTGCGGGAGCGGTACGACATCGTCAGCTGGGACCCGCGCGGCATCGGCCAGAGCACGGCCGTGCGGTGCTTCGCCACCGCGGAGGAGGCCGCCGCCTGGATCGCGAACGTCCCCGCCTTCCCGGTCGGCAGGGCCGAGATCAGGGACTTCGTCGCGTCGTACGCCGAACCCCTCCCTTCACGGAGCCGAGCGCGCGCACTGCTGCTCCCGCGGGAAGCTGACCGTCGCGCATGTGGTGACCGGCCGTTGTTCGGCCCGCTCCGCCGAATGTGGAGCGCCGGACTCGGTATCCGGGTCTCAAGCTGCAGATCCGCGGGGCCCCCGCTGCCCGGTTGGAGGGCTGCCTGTTCCTCCAGGGCGTGGCCCACGGTGACCTGACTGATTCAGCAGACCAAGGGCTGTTCGCAGGGTGCGCGCAAAGTCGAGCCGCGCGGGTCGGCCTCGGGCCGGGCTTGACGGGGAGCTCATGGACCTCACTATAGTGAACACCGTTCACGAGAACGACGTTCACTAAATGGGAAGGGCGACGACATCGCCGCACGCCGTGACGAGCGGCGAAAGGCGCTGACCGCCTGGGCCGGAACGCCCTCCTGAATCCCAGAAGGAAACAGCCATGCCTGTACAACGCGTCAATCCCCCCGCCGTGCACAGCCCTTCAGGGATGGTCAGCCAAGTCGTCACCACCGACGGCGAGCGGCTGGCGCATCTCTCGGGCCAGGTCGCCTGGGACGCCGACGGGCGGCTCGTGGGGCCCGGGGACCACGAGGCCCAGGCCACCCAGATCGCCCGCAACATCGAAGCGGCTCTCGCGGCGGTCGGCGCCACCCGGCACGACATCATCAAGGAAACCGTCTACGTCGTGGACTACCGCCCCGCACTGCTGCCCGCGATCTTCGGACCGCTGCGGGCGGGCATCCGGCAGGCACCCGCCAGCACACTGGTGGGCGTGCCTGCCCTCTTCGCACCGGAGTATCTGCTCGAGGTCGATGTGGTCGCCGCTTTGCCGGCGGCGCGCGCAGTGCGGGTCCCCACCGGCGAGAACGCCCTACGCCCCGTGCCGGCCACCGGCAACCGTCCCGCCGGGGCAGAATCCGACCGTGAGAACTGAGGAACTGTCACCGTGCGTCTGTTCGTCACAGGAGCCAACGGCGGGATCGGCCGCCAGGTCGTGTTCCGCGCGCTGTTGAGCGGTCATCGCGTCACCGCGTTCGTCCGGCGGGCGGAAGGTTTGCCGCCTGATCCACGTCTGACGGTGGTGACGGGGGCGGTCGCGGACGAGCCCGATGCCGTGCGCAAGGCGGTCCCCGGACATGATGCCGTCATCTGCGCCCTCGGCAACCCGCTGTGGCTCAAGGGCCGCAAAGGACCGGCGATCGTTGCGAGGGCGACCGGACATCTGGTGGCTGCGATGCGCAACGGCGAAGTGGAACGGATCGTGATGCCCCTGGCCTGGGGCGCGGGCGCGAGCCGCCGCGGGGCGTCCCCGCTGGTCCGGACAGCGACCCGAGTGTTCATACGGCGTGACTACCGGGACTTCGACGCCGCTGAGCGGATGCTCGAGGAGTCCGAACTCAATTGGACGGTCGCGTACTTCGGCGCCCTGACCGACGCGTCGGCCGGCGCGCACTGGTCGGCGTCCGCGGAGATCCGCACCCCGGCGAACCTCGCGATCTCACGCGCGGACGTGGCCCAGTTCCTGCTCACCGCGGCCGAACACAATGCCTTCGCCCGGGCGCGCGCCGTGCTCAGCGGGCCTTCCGGCGACCGGAAGGGAGCGGTCCCGCGATGAGCAGCACCGCGGCCGACAGCGCCCTCGGCACCGTCGTCATCACCGGAGCCAGCTCCGGAATCGGCGCCGAGGCCGCCCGGCAACTCCACCGACAAGGCGCCCGGGTGATCGCCGTCGGCCGCGACCCCGCGAGGACCCGCGCCTTGGCGGGCGAGCTCGGAATCGACGGCCTCACGGTGGACTTCGCCGATCTCGCGGACGTCCACCGGCTGGCCGACGCCCTGCGCTTGCTGGTGCCCCGGATCGATGTGCTCGCGGCGAACGCGGGAGGCATCCCGCGCGCCCGCGGCGCGACGGCGGATGGCATCGAGCCCGTCTTCCAGGTCAACGCGATCGGGCCATGGCTGCTCATGACCCTCCTCGCCCCCCTGCTGGCGGGAGGACGGGTGGTGGCGACCTCCTCCCGCTCCCACACCGGGGCTTCGCTCACCCGGGGCACGGTCGTGGCAGCCGCGGCCGGCGCCTCGGGCCTGAGTGCCCACAAGGTCTATGCCCGGGCCAAACTGGCCGCCGGGATCCTGCTGCGCGAATTCGGCCGCCGCCACCCGGAGATCACGGTCGCCGACTTCCATCCGGGCATCATCGCCTCCGACTTCGGCCGCTACATGGGCCCTGTCGGCACCCTTCTCAAGACACTGGCCCGGCCCTTTCTCGACAGCCCGGCGGACGGCGCGAACCGTCTGGTCCGGCTCGCCACGACGGCGGATCCCATCGAAGAGGCCTACTTCGTCCGCAATCGCCCGGCGCCCGGCTCACCACAGCTTCACGACCCGGCGCTCGGCGCCGAACTGTGGGCGCTGGCCGAGCACCTCACCGCCCACCACGGGCTGGGCCCCGTCCAGCCGTCATGAACCGCCGGCGCCGAGGCAGTCATGCCGCGTTCGGCACTGAAGTGGCCCGGCTACGGGCGAGCACCGGAGGAGATCATGCGGCTGTTCCTGTCCGACCTTGCCGCCACGTACGGCTCGGTGCACGAGTACGCGGTCAAGCAGCTCGGCGTCGACGAGGCCTTGATCTCCCGACTGCGCGCGCGGCTGCTGAGCTGAGCCCTTAGCATCGTCCCTTCTGCCGGCCCCGAGAGCTGGAGTGATCTGGACGTGACCCGACCGCGCGTGGGTGTGGCCGTACTGACCATGGGAACCCGGCCCGCCGAACTGCGGGCCCTCCTCGATTCGGTGGTCAAGCAGGGCGAGCCCGCTGCCCGTGTCGTCGTGGTCGGCAACGGCACACCCCTGCCGGAACTGCCCGACGGGGTCGACGGTGTGGAGCTTCCGGAGAACCTCGGGGTCTCCGGTGGCCGGAATGTCGCGATCGACCTGCTCCGCGAAGCCGGGGACGTGGACGTCCTCGTGGACCTGGACGACGACGGGCTCCTGATCGACAACGACGTGTTCACACGGATCGCCGATCTGTACGCCGCCGACCCCGGGCTCGGTATCGTCAGTTTCCGTATCGCCGACGAGACCGGCTTCACCCAGCGGCGGCACGTGCCCCGGCTTCGAGCCGGCGACCCGATGCAGCGTGGCCTGGTGACCACGTTCCTGGGTGGCGGCCATGGCCTGTCGATGCGGATGCTCGCCGAAATCGGCGGCTGGCCCGACCAGTTCTTCTTCACGCACGAGGAGACCGACCTCGCCTGGCGGGCGCTGGATGCGGACTGGAAGATCCTCTACGAGCCGGATCTGGTGCTCCAGCACCCACGCACGTCGCCGGCCCGCCATGCGGACTTCTATCGCATGACCGCCCGTAACCGCGTCTGGATGGCTCGCCGCCATCTGCCCGCCCCGCTCGTGCCGGTCTATCTCGGAACATGGATCGCGCTCACACTGGCCCGAACCCGTTCACTGGCCGGTCTGCGGGCTTGGTTCGGCGGCTTCGCGGAGGGTGTGCGGAAGCCTTGCGGATCGCGCCGCCCCATGCGGTGGCGCACTGTCCGGCGCATGACTCGCCTCGGCCGTCCGCCGATCGTCTAGGCGACGCGAGGCCGATCTCCGCCCTCAAGCCATCGTCCGCAGGTGCTCGTCGAGGCGTTCGTACGTCTCGACCACTCCCGCCTCCATACCCATGGCAATGGCTCCGGCGAGGACCTCCGCCGAGGGCCAGACCGAGGTGCTCGTCAGGGTCGTCCGGCCGTCCTTCTCCTCGAAGGTGAGGGTGGTCAGGACCGCGGGGCCCGGCATCTGTTCGAAGATTTCCGTGTAGACGATGCGCTCCGGCGGCACGATCTCCTTGTACTCGCCCGAGAACACGACGGCGTTTCCGTCG
Organism: Streptomyces sp. NBC_01481; assembly: GCF_026339995.1. Lineage (GTDB taxonomy): Bacteria > Actinomycetota > Actinomycetes > Streptomycetales > Streptomycetaceae > Streptomyces. The sequence continues at coordinate 1,068,802 of NZ_JAPEPT010000001.1, forward strand.
GCTCCTGTCTGGCCCCAGCGCCACGCGCCGCCCGGGCGGAAGTCGATCTCGCAGACGGACGTCGTCAGCGAGCGCAGGCCGTACCACTGGCGGACGTGTTCGGGCTTGGTCCAGGCCTCGAAGACGAGGCTGCGCGGGGCGTCGAAGACGCGCGTGATGACGAGCTCTCGGTCCGACGGGGTCGTCAGCGTCGTCGGGTGCTCACTGGCTTTCGATGTCATTGTTCCGCTGCCTTTCCTGAAGATCGATCAGGTACTCGTCGAGCTGGCCGAAACTCTCCTCCCAGAAGCTGCGGTAGCGCTCCAGCCACGCGGTGACCTCTTTGAGCGGGCCGGCCCGCAGATGGCAGGGCCGGTACTGGGCGTCACGGCCCCTTGTGATCAGACCGGCGCGTTCGAGCACCTTCAGGTGCTTGGAGATGGCCTGCAGGCTGATGTCGAACGGCTCGGCCAGCTCGTTGACCGTCGCCGCGCCGTCGGCGAGGCGCGCCAGGATGGCCCGGCGGGTCGGGTCGGCGAGGGCGCCGAAGGTGGTGCTGAGCGGGTCGTCTGGCATCTGTAATCAACCATCTAGTTGTTTAACCGATAGGTTGAGCATGCGCCTCGGGTCGCCTGCTGTCAAGCCTCGTCGCGGCGATACGCTCCAGGCGTGACTGACGCGGACGGCAGTGGCCTGAGCTGGGCAGCAACCCGTACCTGGGTGGAGAAGGTCCTCGCGGAAGGTGAGCGGATCGAGAGCGTGCAGCGGCTACGGGGCGGGTGGACCTCGCAGATGCGGCGGCTGTACGTCACCGGGCCGCACGGGCCGCGCTCACTGGTTCTGCGGTCCTTCGTCAAGCCCTTCTTCCTACGGCATGCGCCCGGACTGCTCTCCCGCGAGGCGGAGATTCTGGAACTGCTCGGCAGTATGGACGTGCCCGCGGCCGACTTGATCGCTGTCGACGCTACGGGTGAGCACTGCGACCACCCCTCTCTGCTGATGTCACTCCTGCCGGGCGACGTGCGGCTGGACGATGCCGGTGCGCCGGAGCGCGTCGAGCTGCTGGCTCGGCAGTTGGTGGACATTCACCGGGTCCAGGTGACGGATGTGACCCGCCCGCGCGACTACCAGGCATGGACGGCGCCCGAGTGCGTCCACGTGCCCGAGGCGACCGACCGGCCCGCGCTCTGGCGCCGGGCCGTCGATGTCATCCGCCGTGAACCTCCCATGTACAGGCCCCACTTCCTGCACCGGGACTTTCATCCGGGCAATGTCCTGTTCACCGGCGTCAGCGCAGACGCGGATCTTCGCGTCAGCGGCGTCGTCGACTGGGTCGAGACCTCCTGGGGTCCGTCTGATCTGGACGTGGCTCATTGCTCGACCAATCTGGCGCTGCTGCACGGCGTCCCCGTCGGCATGAGCTTCGCCGAGCGGTACGTCTCCGCCGGCGGGCAGCTGTCCGAGAGCGCGGTGGATCATCTGTACTGGCGGCTGCTGGACGCGCTCGCCTTCGCGCCCGACGCGGAGAAAGTCGGCCTCCCTTGGCGGGAGTTGGGGCGGCTGGATCTGACGTCCGATGTACTCGCGGGGCGCCTGGAGGAGTACATGCAGAGCCTCTTCGACCGTTTCGGGTGATTCCGCCGCCGCAGGATGAGCCGTTCAGTCCGATGTCAGCAACTCGCGCGCGCAGGCCCGCAGCCACGTGTGGGCCGGGTCCGCGTCGTTGCGCGGGTGCCACGCCAGGCCGAAAGGCAGCGTCGGCAGGGAGAACGTCCGCCATGGGCGTCGGGCTGCGTACGGTCGCCGTCCTGCTGATCGTCGCGATCGTCGCCGTCGTGATCGGGTACCGCGGGTTCGGCCCGGGCCGGACCGTGATCGCCGACGGGCCGTCCCGAGGTCGTGAACTGCCGGACGTGGCAGGCGGCGTGGCGTATGTTGCGGGCGACGCGCGGAACGTACAGCGGATCACCGGGGAGGACGCATGACCGCCGAAGCCGGCGTGCAGGGGACCGTGGCCGAGGGCTTCGAGGCCGTACGGGAGGAATTCGCCGCCCTGCTCGACGAGGGGATCACCACGTCCGGGGTGCAGCTCGCGGCCTGTGTCTACGGGCGGCAGGTCGTCGACCTGTGGGCCGGGGAGGGCATGGAGTGCGACTCGCTCACCGCCGTCTACTCCGTCACCAAGGGCGCGGCGCATCTGATCGTGGCGCTGCTGGTGCAGGAGGGGACGCTGGAGCTGGAGCGCGAAGTCGCCCACTACTGGCCACAGTTCGCGGCCGAGGGCAAGGGTGCACTCACCCTGCGTCAGCTGCTCATGCACCAGTCCGGGGTGATCGGTGCGGACGGCGGCTTCAGCAAGGCGGAGCTCGCGGACGACCGGCTGATCGCCGAACGGCTGGCGGGTCAGCGTCCGTTCTGGGAGCCAGGCACGGCGTACGGCTATCACGCCCTGGTGATCGCCGCCCTCACCGGAGAGGTGGTGCGCCGGGTCACCGGGCAGTCGATCCAGGAGCTCTTCGAGGAGCGGATCAGGGTTCCGTACGGTCTCGACTTCTACCTCGGCCTGCCCGAACCGCTCGAGGCGCGCTGGCTCGACGTCCAGCCGATGGAGCCCACACGCGAGCAGCTCGCCGATCTCGTGGCGGGCGCGCCGGCGCGCGACAGCCTGATGGGCATCGCCTTCAACGCCCACGCCAAGCCGCCGACCGACCTGGTGCGTTTCGCCAACAGGCGTGACGCACGCGCAATGGGCCAGGCTTCGGGCGGCGGGGTCGGCAACGCGCGCGGTGTCGCGGGGATGTACGCGGCCGCCATCAGCGAGACCGGCGGCCGGGCACCCCTGCTGAAGCCGGACACGATCGCGGAGTTCGGCCGCCTCCACACCGTGGGCACGGACGTGGTCACCGGCGACGTGGACCACTTCGGTCTCGGCTTCGAGGCGATGGGCGTGCGGTATCCGTTCCTCGGCCCGGAGGCCTTCGGCCACAGCGGCGCGGCGGGCGGGATGGGCTTCGCCGACCCGGCATCCGGCGTCGCGTACGGCTACGTGCGCCGGCGCTTCGCCTACCCGCCGGGTGGTGGAGCCGCGGAGAACGACCGTCTGGCGCGGGCGGTGGTGCGGGCGGCGGCAGCGGTCTGACCAGCACAGAGACGCTTTCGCGGACGACTGTCACACCCGCGAGGCACACTGAAGACATGTGCCGCAGTATCAAGACTCTCCGCCCGCCCGTCCTCCCCGAAGAGGCCACGGAGGAGGACATCCGTGCCGCCTCCTTGCAATACGTACGCAAGGTGTCCGGCTTCCATGTCCCCGCCGCGCACAATCGCGAGGTCTTCGAGCAGGCCGTCGACGAGATAGCCGAGGCGACCCGCAAGCTGCTCGAAGGGCTCGAGGTGCGCGGTTCCGGTGGCAGCCGGACAGGGACTAAGCGGCAGGCTCCGGAGCCGGTTCCCGCTTCGGGCGCCGCATGACGTAGGACGCCAGCGCGCCCGCCGCGAACAGCGCCAGTACGGACACGGCCGCGCCGACCCAGGTCGCGCCCAGCCAGTGGCCGCCGAAGTAGCCGAGGCCGACGCTGTAGCCGGCCCAGGCCACGCCCGCGAGGGCGGACCAGGGCAGGAAATCCCTGGCCTTGCGGTGGGCCGCGCCCGCGCCCAGCGAGACGACCGAGCGTCCGGCCGGGGCGAAGCGTGCGATGACGACAAGGGCGCCGCCGCCGCGGCTGAGAGCCCAGCCAAGTCGTTCCTGCGCGCTGGTCAGCTTGCGGGAGCGGGCGATGGCACGGTCCAGCCGGTCGCCGCCGCGCCATGCGAGGCGGTACGCGACGAGGTCGCCGAGTACGGAAGCGGTGGCCGCGCACAGGACGAGGGCAAGGAGCGAGGGCACTTCGTGCGGGACCTGCCCGGCCGCGCTCTGGACGGAGCCGCCTGCCGCGGTGGTCGTACCCGCGGCGGCCGCGGTCGCGGCCGTGATCACCAGGACTCCGCTGGGGAGCACGGGCAGGAAGACGTCGAGAAGTACGGACAGCGCCACCACGGCGTAGATCCATGGGCTGCCGGTCAGCGACCCCACACTCTCGAGCACCCGAACTCCCCGGTTTCGTGAAGAGGCCGCGACGTCGCAGGGGAGCGGCAGGGGCGGCAAGTACAGCTGTACAGCGTACGCCTGGGGTTCGGCTCGAGGATCGCCAGGGTGGGGGATGTAGTGATCGTCACGTGTCGGGCAAAACGGAACGCCCGGATCCTCCTCAAGAGGACCCGGGCGCTCCGGAATTCGGCGCGGCTGGACCTGGACCGAGACCTAGACCGCGACCGGGGTGGACTGTTCCTTGCGCTCCTCGTCCGCCGCCCGGCTCCCGCCGCGCGCGAACAGCCTGTCCAGCGCCAGCGCGCCGGGGCCGGTGAAGACCAGCAGCAGGAAGGCCCAGCAGAACATCGCGGCTCCCTCGCCGCTGTTCTGAATCGGGAACAGGCCCTTGGGCTGGTGGACGTTGAAGTACGCGTACGCCATCGAGCCCGAGGCGATGAACGCGGCGCTGCGGGTGCCGAGGCCGAGCAGCACCAGCGCGCCGCCGACCAGTTCGATCACCGCGGCGTACCACTCGGGCCAGGTGCCGGCCGGGACGGTGGTGCCGCCGAGCAGGCCGAAGAGTGAGCGGGCGCCGTGGCAGGTGAAGAGCAGGCCTACGACGATGCGGAACAGGCTCAGCACATACGGCTGGGCGTTGTTGAGCCGGGTGGACAGCGAGGGGTGCGCCATGGGGGCTCCTTCGGTCTGGGGACGTGAACCGACGAGGGGGCCCCAGGTTAGGCAGACCTAATCAATGCTTGCAAGTTCAACTTTCGACCGGAGGCCGATTTCTGCCAGGGATTCCGTTTCGCTGCCCGTCCCGCTGTCTGTTGCCCGCTCCCGCGGCCCTCGCAGCGTGCGCAGCGCGGCGCGTGCCACCGCGTCCGCGTCCGAGAGCGTCACCGAGTCGACGCCAGGCCTGGCCCCGGCCGCGGTCACCCAGTGCACGCCCTCGGTGGGCACGCCGATCGCGAAACGCCGGGGGTGCGGGCGGCCCTGACGGTTGATCAGGCGGTACGGGCGCTGCGTTACGTCCAGCCCTCCGGTTTCGTAGCCGTCGATCGCGTGCGGGCGGCACTGGCCCGTATTCATCAGCCGGCCCAGCAGCTCGTCGCAGGTCCGTCGCAGATCCGGCTCCGGCAGCCGCGCCTCGATGAGCGTCGTCGCTGTAACGAGCGATCCGGGGACGTCGGGCGACTCGGCGGTGAAGACCCCCTCCGCCGTCCCGAAACACGTGCGCGGGCCGACCACATCCAGCACGCCCGCCTCGATCAGCGCCGCCATCTCCTCGATCCGGCGGCGCGGCGGGCCGATGGAGAGGAAGGCGTTCAGCGGGGTGTACCAGCGGTCCAGGTGGTCACGCCGGGATGTGCCGGAGAGCCCTGCGTGGTCCACGATCAGCCGCAGTTCGTTGCGGAGATCGCGCAGCACGTCGAGCGCGGCCTTCAGCGGGCCCGCGACATTGCCGAGCGCGGCCTGGGCGGCGTCCTGGCGCAGATGCGCGAGAAGCCAGCCGCGGTGCTCGGCAGGGGTGTTGAAGCTCTGGCCGTCGTACGGGCGGGAAACACGGTCCCAGGACCAGCGGTCCGCGCGCGCGACCGAGAACTCGTCCAGTACGGCGGTCTCCTGGCGGCTGCCGTGCGGGGCGTCGAGATAGCGGGAGCGGAAGCCGCGGGGCACGAGGCCGTCGGGACCCGCGAGCAGCGCCTCGTAGTGGACCGTCTCCACCTCCTTGGCGACCAGCGGCCAGATCTCGGTCAGGAACTCCGGCGGATCGCCCTCGTCCGCGCGCTTGCGGAAGACCGCGATCACGTCCGGGGTGAGAAGAAGGGGTTCGTGCCGGCCCGATGCGCCCTTGGCGTTGTCGCCGCGTGCCTGGTACGGGACGCCGCGCCGCGATCCCGCGTGCATGCGCGGCTCGCGGCCGGAGGGACGGTAGACGAGCGCGCCCCTGCCGTCGCGTACGAAGGTCCCGCCGCGGCCGGTCGTCAACAGGGCCATGTGGTCGAAGAAGTTGAGGCCGAGGCCCCGCAGCAGGACCGATTCGCCGGGAGCTACGGCGGAGAGGTCGAGGTCGGCGGGGTTGGCGGGCTCGTAGTAGCGCAGGCGGGGGTGGCGGGCGGCGTACTCGGCGAGATGTGCCTGGGCCTGGCGGGAGACCACGGGCAGATGCCCCTGGGCGAGGATCACCGCGGACAGGCCGGTGAGCGTGGTGTCGTCGTCGAGTGTGAGGGTCTGCCGCCGCGTGGCCGGACGCCGAACCCCGCCCCCGCCATCGGCGCGAGCGGTCTCGTGCACCGCGTCGACACCGGCCGCGTGCACGGCGTCGACACCGGCCGCGTCGCGCGCCGCCTCGTCCCGGTCGTCCTCAAGCCGTATCGCCCGCGCCCGGTGGACCCGGACCGTCACCGTGTCCGGGGCGGCGTCCGCCGTCCTGTGGAACGCCCACTCCAGATAGCGTCCGTAACAGGCCCGCGTCGGATAGTCGTCGGGGCCCAACTGCTCGTCCGTGTGCGCCGAAGCCCACTCGTACAGGCTCGGACCGGGTCGTATCGGACCTTCGCAGACAACGCTGTCATCCGTGAACAGAGTGACCTGCGAGGCCACCGTGTTCATCAGCAGCTCCGCCGGCTGGTCGGTGCGCCACACCCGGCCGGGGCCGGGTGGTGCGGGGTCGACCAGGTGGACCGTCAGCAGCGTTCCCGGGGTCAGCTCGGGCACCGAGGCGCAGAGCCGCTCCAGGACGGAGGTGCCGCGCGGGCCGGCCCCCACGACTGCGATGGCGCGGGCGCCGGAGGGGGGAACTACGGACCGTGCGTCGTCGCGTACGTCGGACAAAACGGGAACTCCCGGTGCATGTGGGGTGCTTGGAAGCGGAGTGTCCGGCTCATCATGCCGGGGCCGCGCCCGGAGTCGAACCCCTGGGACCGATGATCACCCTCCGCTGTGGGAAGGATCACGGTGCGCTGTCAGCTCCCGCTCCTCCGCCGTGACCAGCCGCGCACCACCGCCCGGACCCGTGCCCTGGCCGGCTCCCACCGCCCGCGCCTGATCCAGCCGCAGACCCGCCGAGCGCCCGCGCAGCGTCAGCGTCATCAGCTGATTGCCGAACCAGGGACCGCCCGTGCGCCCCCAGTAAACGGTCGGTCTGCCCGCTCTGCCGTGCCGGGCCAGGGCATGACCGAGCCGCCGTCCCGTCCGGCTCCAGCCGAAGCGGAAGCCGAGCTGTACGGAGCGGGGGATGGAGTTGTGCACGGGCGAACAGGTCAGTTGCAGCACCCGGGCACCGGGCGCCCCGCCCGGCCACTCGGGTTCGGCGACATACGCATGGTGGACGTCGCCCGACAGCACACACACCGTCGCCGGTGCGTCCGGGCCGCTGCCCGCCTCCGCGATCAGCCGCGTCAGCTTCTCGAAAGAGTCGGGGAAGGCGGCCCAGTGCTCCAGGTCGGCCCGTCTGCGCAGATCCTCGCCGAAGCGCGCCCACCGTGCGCCCCGCTCCCCCCGGCACAGCGCGGCGTTCCAGCCCTCCGCGTCATGGATCAGGGGCGGCAGCAGCCAGGGCAGCGAGGTGCCGATCAGGAGATGGTCGTACGAGCCCCGCCCGGCCAGTGCCTGTTCGTGCAGCCAGTGGGCCTCGTCGGGGTCCAGCATCGAGCGCCGCTGCTCGTCCAGGACCCGGCCCGCGCGGGTGTCCACCATCAGCAGCCGGGTCCGGCCGAAGTCGCGGCGGTAACTCCAGCGCACACAGGCCGGGTCGGCGTCCGCCTGCGCGGCGAAGCTCCTCAGCAGGTCGGTCCCGTCGGGCGCCGCCCGTACCGCCGCGTACAGCTCGTCCGACTCCAGCTCGGCGGGGGAGAGGTTGCCCAGGTGCTGATAGACCCAGTACGACATCAGGCCGCTGACGATCCGCTCCTGCCACCACGGCGTCCGGCGCATCTCGGCCAGCCAGGACTCGCTTGTGTTCCAGTCGTCAATCACGTCGTGGTCGTCGAAGATCATGCAGCTGGGGACCGTGGAGAGCAGCCAGCGCACCTCGGGGTCGGACCAGGACTCGTCGTAGAGGTGGGTGTACTCCTCGTAGTCCGCGACCTCCGCGCCCGGGGGCTCGCGCAGATCCCGGCGGGCCGCGAGCCATGCCCGGGTCGCCTTGGACGTCGCGTCCGCGTACACCTGGTCGCCCAGCAGAAGCAGCACGTCGGGGCGCTCGGCCTCGGGTTCGGCGGCGAGCTTGACAGCGAGGGTGTCCAGCGCGTCCGGGCCGACCGGGTCGTGCTCCCCGGCGGGCGCGGCCGACCAGCGGCACGAGCCGAAGGAGACGGTGACGCCGTCACAGGGCACATCGGGTGTACGGATCGTGCTCGGCGGGAAGCCGGACCCGTCGAGCGGCCAGACGCGGCGGCCGTCCAGCAGTACCTCGTACGCGGTCGTGGTGCCGGGTGTCAGTCCGGTGACCGGGACCAGGGCGTAGTGGTGCCCCGCGATCTGGAACGTGCGCGAGGTGCCCTGCGCGCCGTCCGCGCACCGGACCTCGGCCGTGCACGGCCGGTCGGCCTCGACCCAGACGGTCGCGCTCCCGCCGGTCTCCCAGTCGACAAACCGCAGTAGTGGTCCAAGGCGCAGGCCCGCCATGTGTGCCCTCCTCTGTCGCCCCGTACGGTACGGAACGACAGAGGTGGGCGGCCAGGTTCCGGCCGTGATCGTGGCCGAACCGTCAGGCGCAGGTCAGCAGCCGTTCAGGACGCCCTGCAGCGCGCTCTTCTCGGCCGAGTCCACGGACAGGTTGTAGTAGTACTTCACCTGCACCCACATCCGCGTGTACATGCAGCGGTACGAGGTGCGCGAGGGCAGCCACTCGGCCGGGTCGAGGTCGCCCTTCGCCTGGTTGACGTTGTCGGTGACCGCGATCAGCTGCGGACGGGTCAGGTCGTTGGCGAACTGCTGGCGCTTGGCGGTGGTCCAGCTGTTGGCACCGGACTTCCATGCCTCGGAGAGCGCCACGACGTGGTCGATGTCCAGGTCGGAGGCGAGGGTCCAGGTGGCGCCGTCGTACTCGGAGAACCAACTGCCGCTGACGGCAGCACAGCTGGAGTCCTGGACGACGTTCGTGCCGTCGCGCTTGAGGACGACCTCACGGGTGTTGCAGGTGCCCGACTGGGTGATCCAGTGCGGGAACTTGTCCCGGCTGTAGCCGGTGGAGGAGCCTTCCGCCTTCACCGTCAGCTGGCTGAGGTAGGTACGGGCGGTGGAGGCGCTGACCGGGGTGGGCGGGGAGGCCTGAGCCGCGGGGGCGGTGGCCAGCAGGCCGGTCACGGCGAGTGCGGAGGTTGCGGCGAGTACGGCTATTCGGCGGGCGTTACGCGCGTAGACACCAGGCATACGAACTCCTTTGATGTGGGGGGAGCTTGGCCGTTCGGGCGTGGCCATGCTGACGGCGCCAGGTTTCCTTGGGGGGTGCGCCAGGTAACAGGGTGGCGACATGGGCACGTCATATCAAGGTTTCTGACGCCCCGGCATACGCCGAGTTACGTCGTAGGGTTGCCGGGTGCTGCTGACGGTCAATGTCACCTTCGGGGTCGTACTCGCCGTGCTGCTGGCCGCGGCGGCCACGGTGGCCGCCGTCGCCCACCTGGGCCGGGCACGCGAGATCGTCGTGGCGGGCGTGCGCGCGGCGGTCCAACTCGCCGTCGTCTCCCTGGTGATCCGCTGGGTCGTCGACTCCCTGCCGCTGCTGCTCGCGTTTCTGCTGCTTATGTACGCGGTCGCCGTACGCACAGCGGGCCGGCGTATCACCAAGAACGGAACCTGGTGGTGGGCCTGGCTGCCGATCGCCGCGGGCGTCGCGCCCGTCGTCTGCGCCCTGCTCCTCACCGGTCTCGTTCCGCTCAAGGGCATCGCGCTGATCCCCGTCACCGGGATCCTCATCGGCGGCGCGCTCACCGCGACCGTCCTCGGCGGGCGGCGGGCCCTCGACGAGCTGGGGCTGCGGCACGGAGAGGTCGAGGCGGGGATGGCGCTCGGGCTGCTGGATCGCGACGCCCGGCTGGAGGTGGCGCGCCCGGCCGCGTCCGACGCGCTGCTGCCCGGGCTCGATCAGACCAGGACCGTGGGGCTCGTCACACTGCCCGGCGCCTTCGTCGGCATGCTGCTCGGCGGGGCCTCCCCGCTGCTGGCCGGGGCGGTGCAGCTGTTTGTGCTGGTCGCGCTGATGGCGGTGCAGGCGGTGGCGGTCTCGCTGGTCCTCGAGCTGGTGGCGCGGGGGCGGCTGTACCGGGATCCGGCGTGACGGGGCGTGCGCGAGGTGTGCCGGGGGCGCTTGGGTACCCTTGACGGAGCAGAAGGGGAGTAGCTCTTCGCCGGAACGTCGACATACTGCCGGGCCTCGTGCCTGGCCGGCGCCCGGAGGCGGCCTCGGTGAGGTCCGTCAGCGAGACCTTCGGCCGCAGTGCCCATGTACGTATTCATGGCGCTGCCGTGCCGAAGCGACCCCTGAAAGCTCAGGACTCTCGGCAGGGCCGCGCCCGACCGATTGAGGAATCACCCGTGATCAGCTTCACCGTCATGGCGATCACCTTCGGCGTCGTCTTTCTCGCCGAACTGCCCGACAAGACCGCGCTTGCCGGTCTGATGCTCGGCACCCGTTACCGCGCCTCGTACGTCTTCGCCGGTGTCGCCGCCGCCTTCGCCGTCCATGTCACGCTCGCCATCGCCGCGGGCAGCGTACTGACCCTGCTGCCGCACCGGCTGGTGCAGGCGGTGGTCGGGCTGCTCTTCCTCGCGGGAGCGCTGATGCTGCTCATGAAGAGGGACGACGGCGACGGGGAACACGTCAAGGCCCCGGCGGACCAGTCCTTCTGGAAGGTCTCCGGGGCGGGCTTCATGCTGATTCTGGTGGCGGAGTTCGGCGATCTGACGCAGATCATGACCGCGAATCTCGCGGCGCGCTACGACAGCCCCGTCTCGGTCGGGATCGGTGCGGTGCTGGCGCTGTGGGCGGTCGCGGGCATCGGCATCGTGGGCGGGCGGACGCTGATGAAGTACGTGCCGCTGCGGCTGATCACGAGGGTGGCGGCGGGGCTGATGCTGGGGCTGGCGGGGCTCAGCCTGGTGGAGGCGGTCGCGGGCTGAGGGGGGTCGTTCAGGTGCGGGGGTGCGGGGGTGCGGGGGTGCGGGGGTGTGGGTGCGGGGCGCGGTTGGTGCGGTGCCGGTTCGGGGCGCCTGCGGCGGGCCAAACGCCGGCGGGGCTGATATTCCGCCGGTCGGCCCGAATTCAGGAGGTGACTTGGAGGCGGATCAGGCCGTCGGGGCCCGCCGTCACCCGCAGGCCCGTCAGGTCCTCCACGTGGACGTCCGGGGAGAGCGACTTCGCGCGCGGGCCTACGCCCACCACCCGCATGCCCGCCGCGCGTGCCGCCTCGATGCCCGCCTCGGAGTCCTCGAAGGCCACGCAGTCGGCCGGGGCGAAGCCCAGTTCCGCCGCGCCCTTGAGGAAGCCCTCCGGGTCCGGCTTGCTGGCGCCGACTCGTTCGGCGGTGACGCGGGTCTGGGGCATCGGCAGGCCCGCCGCGGTCATCCGGGCCCGGGCGAGGGTCTCGTCCGCCGAGGTGACCAGGGCGTGGGGGAGCCCGGCGATCGCGGCCAGGAAGGCCGGGGCGCCCGCGACGGGGACCACGCCTTCGGTGTCCGCGGTCTCCTGGGCGAGCATCACGCGGTTCTCGGCGTAGTTCTGCTCCATCGGCCGGTCCGGCAGCAGCGCCGCCATGGTGGCGTACCCCTGGCGGCCGTGGACGACCTTCAGTGCCGCCTCCGGGTCCAGGCCGTGCTCGGTCGCCCACTGGCGCCAGCAGCGTTCCACCACCGCGTCCGAGTTGACGATGGTGCCGTCCATGTCGAGCAGGAGGGCGCGGGCGGTCAGGACGGGCGGTGCGGTTGCCGGCATCGGCGTACTCCAGAGCGCAGGAGAAGAAAACGCGGGAGAAGAAAACAAGGCGGCTCCGCCCGCCGGTCAGGGAGTACGGGCGGAACCACTTTGTTCCACCACGATACAAAGCGCGGGCTCCCGCGTCCACCCCGCCTAGTTCGTCTCCGCCTCCAGGGCCCGGCGCGTCTTGGGGCCGTAGACGCCCTTGGGGTCGCCCTTGACATGCCGGGTGTTCTGGAAGGCCCGCACCGCATCCGCCACGGACTGGTCGTACTCGCCGTCCATCGGACCCACGTACAGCAGCACCTCGGCCAGTCGCTGCTGGAGATCTACGACCGCCGCTCCGCTGTCCCCGCTGCGCAGCGTGCCCGAGACCTGCGTCTGGGGCGCCTGGGACACCGAGCCCGTGGTCTGCGCCGTGGACGACGCGGGATCCGCCGGTGAGGAGTCGCGGGAGGCCGCCGAGGTCGTGGACGGATCCGCGGACGCCGTACCGGACGCCGATGCCGACGCGTCGGCCGAAGCGGAACCGGTCGGCCCGGATGTGGGTGCATCCGGCAGGCGACTGACGGTCGGCGCGACCGTCCCCCTGTCCGGCAGAGCCTTCTCCTTGTCGTCGTCCCCGGAGAACAGGCCGCCGGCGAACGCCGCGGTCCCGGCCACCGTCACCGCCGCCGCGGCCACAACGAGCCCCTTGTACGAGCGCTTGCGCCGACGGTGGCGCACGGGGGTGAGGTTGGCCGGCGTGAGGTCCACCGCGTCGAGCGTGACCGGGTGGAGAGCGTCCGGCCCGTCGTGCGGCGCGGCATCCACCACGCGGGGCAGTGGCACCGTCCCCCCGTCCGGCGCCACCCCGCTTTCGGCCACGTTCTGCAACGTCACATAAGGCCGTACGCGCAGCGGATCGAAGTCCTCTGCCGTCGCGGCATCCGCCTCCCGCTCAGCCCGCACCGCGTCCGCGGCCCGCTCCGCACAGGCGCAGCCGGGCCCGGCTCTGCCCTGGGCATCTCGCGGCGTACCGCATTCAGGACACTGGTGTCCGGTCATCGCTGGTCCTCCCCTTGCACTGCGAGCGATTATGCAGCGGCTCCTCGGGACACCCAACAGCGCCCGCCCTCCCGGCCGCACACTCGGCAGGCCATAACCGGCCACAACCACCAGGATGGGGAGGAGAGTGGTCAAGAGACCGGCGAGGGGTGAAAGCGGCATGGCTCAGGGAATGAGCACCGAGGCCGTGAGCCCGGCCCCCGGCGAGGGGCAGAACCGGCAGACCGTCATGGTCGCCATCGGTGCACTGCTCCTGGGCATGCTGCTCGCCGCCCTCGACCAGACGATCGTCTCCACCGCGCTGCCCACCATCGCCAGCGAACTCGGCGGCCTGAACCATCTGTCGTGGGTGGTCACCGCGTACCTGCTGGCCTCGACCGCCGCCACCCCCCTGTGGGGCAAGCTCGGTGACCAGTACGGCCGCAAGAAGCTCTTCCAGGCCGCGATCGTCATCTTCCTCATCGGCTCCGCGCTGTGCGGCGTCGCCCAGAACATGGCGCAGCTCATCGGCTTCCGCGCGCTGCAGGGCCTGGGCGGCGGCGGCCTCATCGTGCTGTCCATGGCGATCGTCGGCGACATCGTCTCCCCGCGCGAACGCGGAAAGTACCAGGGCCTGTTCGGTGCGGTATTCGGCGCGACCAGCGTGCTCGGCCCGCTGCTGGGCGGCCTGTTCACCGAACATCTCAGCTGGCGCTGGGTCTTCTACATCAACCTCCCGATCGGCGTCGTGGCGCTCCTCGTCATCGCCGCCGTACTGCACCCCCCGGTCCGGCCGACCCGGCACACCATCGACTACCTCGGCACCTTCCTGATCGCCTCCGTCGCCACCTGTCTGGTCCTCGTCGCCTCCCTCGGCGGCACCACCTGGGCCTGGGGCTCGGCGCAGATCATCTCCCTCGTCGCTCTCAGCGCCGTACTGCTGGTCGCCTTCGTGTACGTCGAGCAGCGCGCCACCGAACCGGTGCTGCCGCTCAAACTGTTCCGGATCCGCACCTTCACGCTCGTCGCGGTCATCAGCTTCATCGTCGGGTTCGCGATGTTCGGAGCGATGACCTATCTGCCGACGTTCCTCCAGGTCGTGCAGGGCGTCTCGCCCACCCTGTCCGGTGTCCACATGCTGCCGATGGTGCTCGGCATGCTGATCGCCTCCACCGCGTCCGGGCAGATCGTCAGCCGCACCGGACGCTGGAAGATCTTCCCCATCGCGGGCACCGGCATCACCGCCGTCGGCCTGTTCCTGCTCCACCAGCTCGACGTGTCCAGCTCCACCTGGGAGATGAGCACGTACTTCTTCGTCTTCGGCGCCGGGCTCGGTCTGGTCATGCAGGTACTCGTACTCGTCGTCCAGAATTCCGTCGGATACGAGGACCTGGGTGTCGCCACCTCCGGCGCGACCTTCTTCCGTTCCATCGGGGCCTCGTTCGGCGTCTCCATCTTCGGCACGATCTTCACCAGCCGCCTGGGGGACAAACTCTCCGGCGCGCTCGCCGGACAGTCCGTGCCCTCCGGCACCGGCCCCGGGCAGCTGGCCGCCGACCCGCGCGCCATCGCGGAACTGCCGCCCGCGCTGCGGCCGTCGGTGCTCCAGGCGTACGCCTCGTCCATCACGGACGTCTTCCTGTACGCGGTACCCGTGGTGGTCCTCGCCTTCCTCGTCTCCTGGTTCCTCAAGGAGGACAAGCTGCGCGGCTCGGTCACCGCGCCCGACCCCAGCGAAACCCTTGCCTCCAACCCGGTCGAGCGCTCCTCCCACGAGGAGGTGGCGCGGGCGCTGTCGGTGCTGGGCTCGCGCGAGGGGAGGCAGCGGATCTACGAGAAGATCACGGCGAAGGCGGGGTACGACATGCTGCCCGCGGCCAGTTGGCTGCTGCTGCGCATCCGGCGGCACGGCATGGTGCAGCCCGCGCTGCTGGCGGACACCACGCCGGTGCCGCTGCGGACCATCACCGAGGCCGCCCGCCAGGTGGAGGTACGGGGCCTCGCCCGCCGCGAGGGGCTGCAGTTGCTGCTCACCGACCGGGGCGACGAGGTCGCCGTCCGGCTGGCGCAGGCGCGGGAGGAGTCGCTCGCGGAGCTGCTGGGGGACTGGTGGGGGCCGGAGCGGCCGACGGATCTGGTGCAGCTGGTGAGGGAGCTGACGGCGGAGCTGTGCGGCTCGGACGCGGAGCGGCCGTACAGCCGCCCGCCGCCGGGTGACCACCACGCGCCGTGACCGCCCCTACGGGTGCGCCTGCGGCGGGCCCACGCGGCGGAGCCGCAAATCGATACAGCCCCGCCCCGCCCTCCCCCTACGGCCTGGCGGCCGTGGGAGGTACCCCCATCCCGAACTGGGGGCAAGCCCCCAGCCCCCACCGGGGCTCCGCCCCGAAGCCCGTGCGGGGCGCTGCCCCCGGACGCCCGCGCCTCAAACTCCCCCAGACTTCGTCCCGGGGGGGGACCCCCACGGGGCTGAATGTTCAGCCCGTCCGGCGTTTGAGGACATGCGGCCGAAGGTCGCATACTGGGAGGTTGGGGGTCCCCCCGGACGGAGTCTGGGGGAGGGCGGGGTGGGGAGCAAGCCCCGCGCAGCGGTACCCGCACCCGCACCCGCGCTCGCACCCCGCCTACAGCTCCTTGCCGTACCAGATCTCCATGTACGGCCCCGAGCAATACGCCGGGATCTCCCCATACCCGTGCCGCACATACAGCCCCCGCGCCTCGACCAGGTCCAGTCGCGTGTTCAGCACCATCCGCCTCGTGCCCAGGACCCGCGCCTGCGTCTCCAGCAGTTCCATGAGCAGACCGGCGCCCCCCGTGCCCCGAAAGGCGGGTCGTAGGAACACACGCGTGAGTTCCGCCCGCTCGGCGTCCAGCATCAGGATGCCGCCGCAGGACGCCGCCTTGCCGTCGTGGCGGCCGACGACGAACTGGCCCGTGGGCGGCACAAGTTGCTCCACGCCGTCCCCGGCCATCCCCTGGTCGATCTCCTCGTCGGTCGCGGGGCGCTGCCAGTAGCGGCTCGCGACCTCGTCGTAGTACTCGCGCCGCAGCGCACTCGCGTCGGGGGAGTCGAAGGCCTCGGGGGCCAGGGTCCAGCTCGTCATGACGATCTCTGTACCCGAGCGGCGCAGCCGTTGGCCAACGAATAACGGTCAGGCGAAGCTGTCAGGCGAACCGGTCGGGGGAGAGGAAGTCCAGCGCCACCCTCGTCGGCCGGTTCTGGACGAGATCCGCCAGGGCCTCGCCGATGCCTGTCGCGTGCTGGAAGCCGTGCGTGTTGTCGCCGCCCGCGACGATCACGCGCGGGTCACCCCCGGGGCGGCCGATCACGAACTGCCCGTCCGGGGTGCGGGTCGCCATACAGACCGCGACTCGTGCGGGCACCGGCTCGAGGCCCGGGATCTTGGCGGGCAGCATGGCCGCCAGGTCCGACCAGTCCTCGGACGCCACCGAACGGTCGCTGTCGTCGGGGTCGATCGGCTTGGCCGACACACTGCGGTCCTCCAGGCTCAGCTGGATGTCATGACCGCCTTCCATCCCGCTGCCCCGCAGCACCCGGACGTCGTCCAGCTCCCGCATGAAGACGGGGAAGCTGTCCAGGGTGAAGCTGTCGTCCGGCTCCAGCTGACGGAACCAGGTGATCGGCATGCGTACCGTCTCCAGCGGCAGCCCCGGTACGAGGGACGCGAGCCAGGAGCCGGCCGTCACGACGACCTGCCGCACCCGCACGGTCCGCTGCGCCGTGTGCAGGACAACTCCGCCCGGCACCGGCTCGATCGAGGTGATCCGGGTGTCGGTGTACACGCGGGCGCCCGCGTGCCGGGCGAGTGCGACGGCGGAGCGTACGGTCCTCTCCGGCCGTACGATCCCGGCGGTCGGTTCCCAGACACCTATGTGATGGTCCGGCACGGCGGTGTGGCGCGGGTACTGGAAGCGCAGGGCGCGGGCCGTGAAGGTGCGCACGTCGATGCCGTGTTCGCGGGCCGAGCTGAGCGTGCCGCCGGCGATGCGGCCGTTCTCGGGGCCGATCATGAGCCCGCCGGTGGGGACGAAAAGCTGCTCCTGTGCCGCGTCTTCGAGCTCCGACCACAGCTCACGGGACCGCTGTGCGAGCGGGACGAGCTGAGGGTGCTCCGGACAGGCGAGCCGGAACATCCGGGCCCCGCCGTGGGAGGAACCGAGTGAATGACCCGGTGTGAAGCGCTCGAAGCCCAGGACGTCGACGCCCCGGGCAGCCAGTTTCCACAGGGCCGAGGCGCCCCAGGCCCCGAGTCCCACGACCGCAGCTTCAGCGTCCCACCGAGTCATGTCATTCACTCCCGCATGTCGTCAGGTGCTCAGGGTCCACACCACCACGCGCCCCCGCGCGTATGCCTGAGTACCGGCTACTCACCTTGTGGCCGCCCCTGGCCGCCCGGCCGTTGCCCCTCCGGGGGACCGGCGGGGGCCGGGTCGGGGCGCCGCGGAGTCGGGACGCGGAAGAGGTTTGAGTACCTGAGTACTCATGAAGCCGGGTCCCGGCGCGTGGTCAGCTCATGGCGCCGCGCGGTGCAGCGCGCGACGACCGGTGGAGGTTTGGATGCAATTCCGTGTACTGGGGACTCCCGAGATCTACGACGAGGTCAGACAACGGAGCGTCCAGCTGACCAGTCCCAAGCAGCGGGTGCTGCTCGGGGCGCTGCTGGTCCGGATGGGATCTCCGGTGCCCACGGAAGCGCTGATCAACGAGCTCTGGGGACGCAACGCACCGGACAAGGCCATCAACGCGCTGCAGGCGCACGTGTCCCGGCTGCGGCAGCAGCTGATCGAGGTGGAGCCCTCCCGGGCCAATACGCCGCGCCTGGTCGCGCGGGGTTCCGGTTATCTGCTGCAGGCGCGGCCCGACGAACTCGACAGTGTGCAGTTCCGGCTCCTGGTGGCCCGCGCCCAGCGGCAGTTGGAGTCCGATCCGCATTCCGCGTGCGTCCTGTTGCGCAAGGCCCTGAAGCTGTGGCGCGGACCCGCCCTGGCCGGCGGCTCGCACGGACCGCTGAGTGCGGGTGTCGCCGCGCGGCTGGAGGAGGAGCGGCTGCTCGCTCTGGAGGACCTGTGCGACGCCTCGCTCCGGATGGGCCAGCATCGCCAAGTGATCGCCCAGCTGGAGGAGTTGGTCGCCGATCACCCTCTGCGGGAGCGTTTCCGCGACCAGTTGGCCCTCTCGCTCCAGCGCAGCGGCCGGCCGGGCGAGGCGCGCACGGTGCGCGACACCGTACGGCGACGTCGCGCCGCCGAGGTCGGTACGGGCGCGGCGCCGGTGCTGACCGTGCCCGTACGCCAGATCCACGAGGCCGGGAGCCGGTGGCAGGCGCAGGCCGCGGTCGAGCACACG
This sequence comes from Streptomyces sp. NBC_01481, assembly GCF_026339995.1. Classification (GTDB taxonomy): domain Bacteria; phylum Actinomycetota; class Actinomycetes; order Streptomycetales; family Streptomycetaceae; genus Streptomyces. Next base: position 1,087,165 of record NZ_JAPEPT010000001.1, read on the forward strand.
GTGGCGGAGGAGTACGGCGACGGCGACACCCCGCACCGCGAGGGTGCGAGCAATCTCGAACTGCTGCGGCTGCGACGGCGGGTCGACCAGCTGACCTCCGAACAGCACACACTCCGCTCGGAACTCGACCGCCTCATGGCACTGGTGGAAGAGCGCGTCCCTGCCCGGCGCAGGGATTCCGCGTGAACTCCCGGTGCCGGATCGGGGCCGTTTGTCAGTCTGTCAATTGCGTGTCAGATATGGGCATTTGAATGCCCAGGTGAGTGTCGCGTCAAACTACAATGCGAATCGCTGATGAGCGGGAATTTGATTTCTGAGAGGAGATTTCCGTGGCCGTGCTGCACACGACTCACAAGAGTGCCGGGACACCGGACCAGGTGTGGAAGGTGCTTCTGGACTGCGAGGCGTTCCCTTCGTACATGGAGGGCGTCAATGAGGTGACCGTCACCGGCGAGGAGGACGGCCGTCGGACCAGTAGTTGGGTGGTCGAACTCAAGGGTTCCGAGATGGAGTGGGACCAGGAGGACGTCATCGACGCCGAGCGGCGGCGTCTGGAGTTCCGCCAGACCGACGGGGATCTCGCCCACTACGAGGGCTATTGGCAGGTCGTCGAGGACGGCGACGGTGTTGTCGGCCTCGAACTGAACGTGGAATTCGACATCGGTCTGCCGATGGTTGCCGAAATGATTCATCCCGCGGTGGCCAAGGCGCTGGAAGGCTACCAGGCCGGAATTGTCGGCCAGAGCCTCTAGGACCAGAGCCACTAGGAGGAGAAGCAATGAGTGACCTTCGCTCGGGTGACGCCAAGGAAACCTTCCGGCGCGTGAAGCGCCATTTCTCTCCGGCGCTTTCCGTGGCCGGTAAGTTCTCCGGGCAGGGTGCCGTCGAGTCCTCGGCGGACGGCTGCCGGGTGACCCTCTCGGACGGCCGGTCCGTCCTCGACTTCGGCTCGTACGCCGTCGCACTCCTCGGCCATCGCAACGCGGCGGTCATCGACGCCGTACGCAGCCAGCTGGACGTGATGCCGGCGTCGACCAGGACGGTCCAGAGCCCCGTGTCGCCGATGGCCGCGGAGAGCCTGTCGGAGTACTTCGGAGGAGTCCTCAACCGGGTCTTCTTCGGATGCGGCGGGGCGGACGCCGTCGAGGTGTCCCTCAAGCTGGCCCGTATGGCCACCGGCCGGATGACCGTCATCGCGGTCGACGGAGCCTTCCACGGAAAGACCCTCGGCGCCCTCGCGCTGACCCACAACGAGCGCTTCAGGGCGGGCCTGGAGCCGCTGCTCCAGGGCGTCGTCCATGTCGACCCGGACGACCCCGAGGCGGTCGCGCGGGTCATCCGCGAACAGGACGTCGCTGCCGTCATCTTCGAGCCCGTACAGGCCGAGAACGGTGTGCAGGTGCTGGACGAGACCGTCCTGGCGCAGTGGTGCCGCGACGCCCACGAGCACGGTGCCTTTGTGATCTCCGACGAGATCCAGGTCGGCCTGCGGCGGTGCGGCGCCAAGTCCGTGGCGCTGGAGGCAGGGCTGCCGGTGGATGCCGTACTGCTGGGCAAGCCCCTGGGCGGCGGCGTCGTCCCGGTCTCGGCCGCGGTGGGCAACGACCGGCTCTTCCAGCCCCTGCTGACCGATCCGATGAAGCACACCGCCACCTTCAGCGGCCATCCGCTGGGCACCGCGGTGATTCCCGTGGCCCTGGCCACCATCGAGCAGCACGCCGAGGACGGCGCCCGCGTCGCCGCGGCGATGGCGGAAGGACTCGCGCGGATCCAGGAGGAGCACAGCGACATCGTCGTCGCCGTGCGAGGCCGTGGACTGCTGTGGGGCATCGACTTCCGCTCGCCGGAGCTGTCCGGCGACGTACTTGCGGGACTCGCCCAGAGCGGTCTGGTCGTCTCACCCTGCATCAGCCGTCCGACGACCGTGCGGCTGCTCCCGCCGATCGTCGCGACCGACGAGGACGTGAACGAGGCGCTGTCACTGCTCGCCGGCGCGATCGCAAAGGCCGCCGCCGGCGCCTGACTGCCGCGGCACCGAACCGGACGAATGTCCCGGGGAAGGAACGAAGATAACTGATGACTTCGCTCACGCATTCAGAAGTCACCGAGGAGTTCGCCGACGATGTCGTTCTGCACGAGGACATCACCGGTTTCACGGCTCCGGATCCGCACACCGTATCCGAAGTGTTCCTCACCGGCGCGACCGGTTTTCTCGGGGCATTTCTGCTGAAGGAACTGCTGGCGCGTGGCCTTGTCGTGCACTGCCTGGTGCGAGCCGCGGACGCCGACGCGGGACTCGGCCGGCTGAAGGCCAACCTGGACACGTACGAAATCGACGAGGTCGATCTGGACCGGGTCAGGGTCGTTCCCGGGGATGTGACGAAGCCCCGGTTCGGTATGGATGAGCCCTCCTATGCCGAACTGGCCGGGCGGATAGGCGCCATTTACCATTCCGCGGCCAAGGTCAACTTCCTTACGCTGTACAAGTGGTTGCGCAAGTCGACGGTCGACGGAACACACGAGATCCTGCGATTCGCGTGCGCGGCGAAGGCCGCCCTGCACCACGTGTCGACCACGGGCGTCTTCGAGCCGAAGGCCGCCCTCGGGCCGAGGCGCGAGGCGGATCCCACGGGACCGCCGGAGAAGCTGTCGCTCGGCTACACCAAGAGCAAGTGGGTTGCCGAGCAGCTCGTGCGCGAGGCCGGGCGCAGGGGTGTGCCCACCACCATCCACCGCCCCGGGCAGGTGTGGGGTGACACGCGCAGCGGAGCGTGCCAGCCGAACGACTTCGTCTGGCGGTTCATCAAGGGATCCATACAGGCCGGCCTGTATCCGCGGAAGTTCCGGCTCGACATGAACATGGTGCCGGTCGACTACGTCAGCGCCGCCATCGTCGCCATCTCCCGGGACCCGGCGTCCATCGGCAGGGCGTTCCACGAGGTGAGTCCCGGGTCGCTGGACTCCGACGAGATTCTGGGCCTCATCCGCAGCTCCGGTTACGAGCTGAAGGAAGTCAGCATCATCAAGTGGATGAAGGGCATTTCGGCCGACGTCCACAACTCCATGTACCCGCTGATGGCCATGATCGTGGACCTGGAGAAGGTCGAGGTCGCGGAGTTCGCCGACGGCGACACCAGGGAGTTCCTGAGTGGCTCCGGGGTCGAATGCCCCAGCATCGACGAGAAGGTGTTCGCCGCCTACGTGGCGTACTTCGTCCGTCATGACGTGCTGCCGGACCCGTGCCTGTGAACCGCTGACGAAACAACGGTGTCCCGCGAGGAACCTCGCGGGACACCTTCATGTCGGCGGATCACCGTGCCGGCGACCTCAGGAGAGCTCAGGAGGCGGGCCGGTCGACGAACCGGAGGCTGGACTGGCGGGGCGTGCGCCGGTCGGTGTCCTTCTTCTCCGGAGCCGGAGATCCGGGCTCCGCCGAGCGGATCAGCTGCATCGATGCCGTCCGGCTCGTGCCGTCGGACTGCGTGGTCGACTGGTCCAGCCCCTGCTTGAGGTTGTTACGCGCGGTGATGCCCAACTTGTGGTAAATGCGGTGCAGATGGTTCTCCACGGTGCGTACGGAGACCACCAGCTGGTTGGCGATGTCACGGTTCGACAGACCCGTCGCCGCGAGCGCGGCGACCTCGCGCTCCCGCGGGGTCAGCGGTGCGATGTCGCTCTCGCCGCGGCTCTCGCTCACCATCCACGGCGGCAGGGCGCCACCGCGGGCGCGGAGCATGTCCTGGCAGGCCGCCCAGGCCTCACGGCCCTTGCGGCGCTGGCCCGATGCCCGGTACGCGCGGGCCGCCTGCGCGGCGGCCTCGGCGGCGAGCGGAAGCGCTCCCATGTCGCGGAACTGCTTGGAGACCTTGGTGAGCGCATTGCCGTCGGCCTCGGCGAGCGCCTGGATGTGATCGGCCATCACCCGCACCAGGCCCCCGGTGCTCTGCGAGGCGAGCTCGCGGGCCTGGTTGCGGAAGCGGCACGCGGCGCTCTCCTTGATCCGGGCCGCCAGATGCAGCGCGATCACCGCCGTGACTGTGCGTCCTGAGGCCGCCGCGCCCTCGGCCAGCTCGACGGCCTGGGCGACGGCTCCCGTGAGGTCTCCGGTGTGGGCGAGCACCAGTGCGCGGTCGTGCGCGATCTCGTCCTCGGCGATCGGGTGCGAGACCGCCTCGCGCTGGACGAGGCGGGCCTCGACGAGGGTGCGCAGGGCCTCCGAGTGCATGCCCGACTCGGCGAGCGCGCCCGCCAGTTGGGCCAGCGGCCAGGCCCGCGTCGCCGGCCATTCGTGGCCCGTCTCGAAGGCGATCGCCTGCCGCAGCAGTACGACGGCCCGCTCGGGCTGGCCCAGCAGCCGCAGCAGCCTGGACCTGGCGATGATGCTCTGTACCAGAACGGGCCAGCGGTCGGTGGAGTCGTAGCGGCGCGGGGCGTCCAGGGTGTCGGCCGCCTCCTGCAGATTGCCCGCGAGGTAGGAGCAGCGTGCGGCGACGGCGTCGACGAGCACCAGCGCGTCGGTGTCCCAGTCGTACGAGACGTCCCGGTAGCTGTTCAGCAGCTGCAGGGCGCCCGCGGGGTCCCCGAGTTCGGTCCGTGCGAATGCCACGACGGGCACCAGCGCCTGGGCGACGGGAAGCCCCGCGGTCTCGGCGTTGAGCACGGTGTCACCGATGGCGACGGCGTCCTGGAGCCGGTTGGACATCACGGCGATCATGGCGCGGCTGCCGTGCAGCACCCCGGCCTGCTCGGAGCCTACGGCCTTGATGGCGTGGGCCAGTACGGCCCCGGCGTCAGGCACCCGCCGCAGCCTCCAGGCCAGGTTGATGACCCGGGTGTGCACCGCGGCGATGTATTCGGCGTGCGGCACCTCGACGCCGCATTCGAGCGCCGTGGCCAGGACCGCCTCGGCCTCCTGGTGGGATCCCTTGCCGATCAGGACCTGGCCGAGGAGCAGAGCGGCGCGGATGCAGTCCGAGGGCTCGGAGCTCCGGGCCGCGCGGGTCACCACGCGGCACAGGTCCGTTCCGTACTCCACGGAGTCCGGCACCGGGCGATAGGGCGCCGAGTCGGCCTCCGAGGGGGTGTCGCGCAGCGCGAGCAGGCACAGGCGTTCCGCGAGTGCGAAGTCCCGGCGTTGGATCGCGGTGCGGGTCGCGGCGAGGAGCTGGTCCCGCTCGGGGACGATGCCCGCCTCCATCCGCAGGGAGACGATGCGCAGGACGTCCTCGACCCGGCGTGCGCCCGTACGTTCCAGGGCGTCGGCGACCTGTCGGCGCAGCCGCTGCGCGGTGAGGTCTGACATCCGGGACGCGACCACGACGCGGCTCAGCGGTACGGCGAGCCGCAGGTCCACGCGGGCCCCGGTGCGCTCGACGGTCACGATGCCGCGCAGGTCGAGTGACTCCGCCGCGTGGGCGAGGCCCGACGCGGCGGCGATGTCGACTTCCAGCGGCTCGGCGACGGCGAGCATGTTCACGAGTTCGTTCTCGTCGTGACTGAGGTCCCGCAGTCCGAGTCGTATGACGTCGGACAGCCGCTTGCCCGGGCGTTCGGTCAGGCCCTGCCAGACCCAGGTCCCGTTCAGGCAGCGCAGCGACTCGTCCTCGAGGGAGTGCTCGATGAGTTCGCGCAGCATCAGCGCGTTTCCGTGGGTGGCTGCCCACAGACGCTCCAGCGTGGAGGTGTCGGTGTGGCCGCCGAGACGGGCGCGCAGGACGTCGCCCAGCGCGGCCCTGTCGAACGGAGCCACTTCGACGTGGTCGATGAGCCTGTCGACCCAGAGTTTGTCGATGCCGGCCGGGGTGATCGCGTCCTTGCGGCTGGTGGCGAGCACGCTGAGGCGGCCCGCTGCGACGAGCCGGTGGAGGCGGTGGCCGGATGCGGCGTCGACCAGATGGGCGTCGTCGATACCGACGACCGGACGCTCGGCCGCGGCGCCGTCCAGGGTGGACGGTTCGACGGACTCCAGGCATTCGGCGAGCGATCCGAACCCCTTGGCCCGCGTGCCGCTGTTCCAGCTCGCCCCGCCGACGGACAGGACCGTCCGGCCTTCGTCGGCCGCGCGCTCCAGTGCGGTGGACAGCAGCAGACTTTTGCCCACACCGGAGCCGCCGACCAGAATCGCTCCGCTGCCTCGCCCCAGGGCGCTTTCGACGGCGTCGAGTTCGGTATCTCGTGCAGTTATTGGCCAGTGGAAAACAACATCTGTTGACATATGTTCTCAAGCCCCCGCAGGAAGAATGTCAGCACCCTTTGATGAATGTCCTGGAACCCTCAGATGTCTTGGTGTGGTGGCTGATTAAGGAGCCCGTAACCAGGGAGAAACGTGCTTCTTCAACTGCTCTGCTCCCCAGACGGCCGAAAATCAGCGCTGCTTTTTCGTCACTCGAACCTGGTGGGTCATCAGGACGATTACAAGTATAGACCGGCATGTTGCAAGCGGGACTTGAATGATTATGGCGGGGGCGGCAGACGTTGAATTGCCTGGTGGTTCCGGCATTCAGGTCCTGCGCGGCAGGGGAGCGGCAAGATGGACCGGCAATTCTGACATCCTGCAAGACGCCGTTCCGGTTGAGGGGACTTCAGGCCACGCATTCTGCTAGAGGGTTCCGTTTGCCGTGCTGAGGGGGGAGGTGCCTCCTTCGTGCCCGCGTCCGGATACCACTTGTCCCCGGTCGGGGACCGGGGACAAGTGACCGTGCAGGGTGGCTGAATTGAATATCCGTCAGGAGTACTGACGGGTAAGCCGCCAGCGCTGAGCACGGCTCCGCTCCGCCCAGAAGTCGGCGTACCGGCCATCCGCGGCGATCAGTTGCTCGTGCCTGCCGCGCTCGGCGATCCTTCCGTCGTCGAGCAGCAGGATCTGGTCGGCGGCGGCCACGGTCTGCAGCCTGTGCGCGATGACCAGGAGCGTCCGGCGGGCGGTGAGATGGCTCAGTGCCTCCTGGACCGCCTGCTGGTTCTCCGGGTCGAGCGAGGCGGTCGCCTCGTCGAGCAGCACGATCGGAGCGTCCTTGAGGATCGCGCGGGCGATCGACACCCGCTGGCGCTCACCGCCCGACAGCAGGGCGCCGCCCTCACCGACCTTGGTGTCCCAGCCGTCGGGCAGCCGCTGCACGATCTCCTCCACCCGGGCCAGCCGGGCGACCTCGCGAATCTCGCTCTCGGTGGCCGAGGGGCGGCCCACCCGGATGTTCTCCATGATGGTGCCCTCGAAGAGGTAGACATCCTGGAACACCACGGAGATGCGGGACATCAGCACCTCGGGGTCGATGTCGCGCACGTCGACGCCGCCGACCCGCACCACACCGGAGTCCACGTCCCAGAACCGCGGAATCAGCTTGCTGACCGTGGTCTTGCCGGAACCGGAGGGGCCGACCAGCGCGGTCATCGTGCCCTCCTCCATGACCAGCGACACCCCGGAGAGCACCGGAGTCCCGTCGTAGCTGAAGGACACGTTCTCGAACTCGATCGCGTTGCCGAGCGGGACCCGCGGGTCGTCCTGCTGCGGGAGCTGGGGCTGCTCGAGGAGATCGGAAACCCGGTCGAGCGCGGAGCGTGCCGTACGAAGGGTCGAGCCCAGCACCGCGGTCTCGGCGATCGGCTCGGTGAACCGGGCCGACAGGACCAGGATCGCCAGCAGCTTGGCCACGTCCAGGCCCCCGTCGAGGGCCAGATACGTGCCGGTCACCAGGATGACGGTGAACGCCGCCTGGACAACGAGGGCGAAGCTGATCAGACCGGGCACGCCGGTGACGAGGACCTTGCGGGACGCCTCGTACTGGGTGTGCAGCGCGTCGTCGAGCCCGCGCGTTCCGGCGCCCTTGCCGCCCCGGCCGAAGACCCGCAGAACGGGCTGGAGCTGGGCGAACTCGACGACCCGGCCGCCGGTCACGGCGTGTGCGGCGGTCCGTGCCTCGTCGGCCTTCTGGTTGAGACCGGCGCTCCACCGGTAGACCACGACGATCACCGGCACGGTGAGCGTGGCCGCCAGCGCGAGGCGCCAGTCGAAGGCGTACATCACCAGCACGACGGTGGCCGGGGTGAGGAAGCTGGTCACCAGGGGCCGCAGCAGATGCGCCGGCACGCCCATGATGTCCATGACGCTCTTCGTGGCGAGCTGGCCGAGCTGCCCGACCCGCTCCGGTGCGAACCAGCCCAGCGGCAGCGAGGCCACCTGGTCACCGATCCGGTGGTGCAGGGTCCTGGAGAGCGTCGCGCCCGCCTGGAAACCGGTGCGCAGGCTGTCGTAATAGACCGCGCAGTACAGGAAGGACACGCCGAGCAGCGACCAGATCCACGGCCAGACCGAGTCGGGATCGGAGCCGAACAACGCCTCCAGAATCGGGACCAGCAGGGCGAAGGCGATGCCCTGGAGCACCGCGCCCACCGCCAGGGCGACGAGCATCCTGCGTACGGGAGCTCCCTGCTCGGGGCCCACCACATTGAGCAGTTGGCGGATCATCAGCTGTTCCCTCCCACCGGAGCGGCGCTCACGGTCGTGATCAACGTGGGCTGGTGGGGTTGCCACTGAGCCGTCTTCTCATGGGCGTGCCACATCCGCGCGAACCTGCCGCCCCGGGCGACCAGTTCGGAGTGTGTGCCCCGCTCGACGATCTTTCCGTCGTCGAGCACCGCGATCACGTCCGCGTCGACCACCGTCGACAGCCGGTGGGCGATCAGCAGCACGATCTTGCCGCGGGTCAGCTCGGAGAGCGCGTCCTGCACCTTGGCCTCGGACTGCGGGTCGGCGAAGGCCGCCGCCTCGTCGAGGACGATGATCGGGGTGTCGGCCAGCAGCGCCCGGGCGATCGAGACGCGCTGCGCCTGGCCGCCGGACAGCCGTGCGTCCTCGCCGATCACCGAGTCGTAGCCGCGCGGCAGCGCCTCGATCACATCGTGGACGCAGGCGGCGCGGGCGGCGGCCTGCACCTCGGACAGATCGGCGTCGGGCCGTGCCATCCGGATGTTCTCGGCGACCGTGTCCTGGGTCAGTTTGACGTCCTGGAAGACGAAGGCGACCCGGCTGTACAGATCCTCCAGGGCCAGTTCCCTGATGTCGACGCCGCCGATGGTGATCGAGCCGCCGGTCACGTCGCCGAACCGGGGAAGCAGAGTGGCCAGTGTGCTCTTGCCCGAACCCGAGGGGCCGACCAGAGCGGTGACCGTGCCCGGGACGAGCTCCAGATCGACACCTGCCACGGCTTCCTTCTTGCCGTCGTAGGAGAAGTGCACGTCCTTGTAGCTGACGTGGTTCCCGGACGGGGTGCGGGGCGCGTCGGAGACCGGGAGCTCCTCGGTGGCGAGGATCTCGCTGACGCGCTCGGCCGCGCCCTTGGCGAACCGCAGTTCGTAGCTCGCGTAGAACAGGGCGAGCACCGGCGCGGTGAGGCCGATCCCGAGCAGGGCGAACGGCAGCAGATCCACGGCGGCGATCCAGCCGTTCGTCACGAACAGCGCGCCGCCGGTCAGCACCGCCACCAGGACGGCGATCGGGGACAGCACGATCTCGGCTGCGGCCTTGGAGTTGAGCGTGGAGCGCACCCAGTTGAGGAAGAACGAGGAGAAGTCGTCCGCCGCCGCACCGAACTGCTGGTGCGCCCGGCGGGTCTGCCCGAAGGTCTTGACGACCGCGATGCCCTGGACGAATTCGACGGCGCTGCCGTTGATCCGCTCCATCGCCTTGTCGTACTCGGGAAGGTGGCTCGCCATCCCGGCCATCGTGATGCTGTACAGACCGAGCCCGATGACCAGCGGGGCGATCGTCACCAGGGTCATCTGCCAGTCGACCCAGAACAGATACGCCAGCGAGGTGACCGGCACGACCGTCGCGGCCGTCATGTCGAGCACCGAGTGGGCGATCATGTGGTGCATCGCGTCCACGTCGTCCTGCACGGCCTTCTTCACCGAGCCGGAGTTACGGGCGGAGAACCAGCCCAGCGGGACGCGGCCGAGCCGGTCCACGAGGCTTCGCCGGATGTGCAGCTGCAGTTCGTTGTCCGCGAAGTGGGAGATGGCGCCCGATGCCAGCAGAAAGATCAGCCGCACCAGGAGGGCGCCGGCGCCGATCGCGGTGATGGTCCAGGCATCGCTGTTGCGGTCGGGCTCGTTGTCGAGCAGTACCCGGCCGAGTTCGGCGATGGCGATGAAGGGGACGACGCCGGCGACCGCCGAAACGGCCTGGGCGGCGACGGCCAGTCGTAGCCGTCCCTTGATCGGGCGAAGGATCTCGCCAAGTGCGGCCTTTTCCGCGGCCATCCGGTCCTCCAGAGGCTCAGTTAGACGTTAGACGGTGTCTAATAGATGGAATGACTGTACCCGACGCGCGACTTGGTGCGTCAAGCGTTGAGGGGTGTTACGTAGTGCCGGACATCACCGATGACCGGCGAGAACGGCCGATGGCCGAGCCCGGGCCGAAGTGCCGTGAGGAGCACGGCACTTCGACCCGGGAGCGAGACCGGCCGGTCAGCTCGGGACGGGAACACGCTCGGTGGACTCCGGGGCCTCGACCCCGTCGCCCTCCTTGATGCCGTACTTGGAGTACAGCTTCTGCAGGGGGCCCGGAGCCCACCAACTGGCGCGGCCCATCAGCTTCATGACGGTCGGCACCAGCAGGATGCGCACCACGAACACATCCAGCAGGATCGCGATGACCATGCCCACACCGAACAGCGTCATGGTCAGCACACCGCTCGTCGCCATGGCCGCGAGCGGCACGCACATCAGCAGCGCGGCACTGACGATCAGCTTGCCGATGCTCTGCAGTCCCGTGGCCACCGCGGCGGTGGGCTCGCCCAGCAGGTCGTACTGCTCCCGGATCCTGGACACCAGGAACACCTCGTAGTCCATGGAGAGTCCGAAGATCAGCGCGAACAGCATGATCGGCATATTGGGCTCGATGTTGCCCGTGGGATCGAAGCCGATCACATCGGAGAGGTGCCCGTCCTGGAAGATCCACACCAGGATTCCGAAGGTCGCCGAGAGCGACAGCAGGTTCATCGCGATCGCCTTGAGCGGCAGCAGCACCGAACCGAAGGCGAGGAACAGCAGGATGTACGTCGCGACGGCGATGTAGAGCAGCATCATCGGCAGCGTGTCGGCGAGCGCGTCCAGGGTGTCGTCGAACACCGCGGTCTCACCGCCGAAGTACGCCTTGGCGCCCGGCGGCGGTGCCACCTCGCGCAGATCGTTCACCAGGTCCCGGGCCGGGCTGGAGACGGCGACCCCGTCGAACTTCACCGAGACCCGCGCGGTCGTGCCCTCGGCTCCGGTGATCTGCGCGCCCTTCGCGCCGGGCACCTTGCCGAGCTTGTCGGCGTACGCCTGGAGCGCGGCGCCCTGCTCCTTGGACGTGGCCTCGCCCGCCAGGGTCAGCAGCGAGTCGATGGACTTCACGCCGTCGCCGTCGAAGTCCTTCTCCAGCATGTTGTGAACCTGGCGGCCCTCCGCGCTGTTGGGCAGCTGCCGGGCGTCGTTGGCGCCGAAGTCGATCCGCAGGAACGGCGACGCGAGGGCGATGAGCACGCCCAGCGTGACCACGGTGATGGCCACCGGACGCCGCATCAGAACGTGGGCCAGCCTGTACCAGGCGCCTTCGCCCTCGGCCTCGGTCCGAGCCGCCGGTGCCTGTGCCGCACGCTTCTTGCGGCGCAGCGACAGGGCGTTGACCTTCGGGCCCATGACCGCCAGAGCCGCCGGCAGCGCGATGATCGAGAAGAAGACGGACAGAACGACCGCCGCCACGCCGCCGTACGCCATGGACTTCAGGAAGGCGAAGGGGAAGAAGGTCATTCCGAACAGCGCCACCGCGACGGTGATTCCGGAGACCACCACCGTGCGTCCGGCGGTGGCGACGGTGCGCGAGATTGCGTCGGCTCCGGTGCGCCCGCGGTCCAGTTCCTCCCGGTAGCGGCTCACGATCAGCAGGCCGTAGTCGATGGCGACCGCGAGACCGAGGACGGTGACAAGGCTCATCGCGAACACCGAGACATCGGTGAACTGTGCGATGACCCGCAGGACCGCCATCGAGCCCAGGATGGACAGGCCGCCGACGAGGAGCGGAAGGCTGGCCGCGGCGAGTCCGCCGAACACGATCACCAGGAGCAGGAAGAGCACGGGGAAGGAGAAGCCCTCGGCCGCTCCGAGGTCCTCGCCGATCTCCTCACCGGCCTGATGGCCCGTCGGGACCGGGCCGCCGCGCAGGGTCTTGAAGCCCTGCAGATCCAGCTTGTCCTTGACCGCCTTGTAGGACTCTTCCTTGATGTTGTCGTCGCTGCCGTGCAGGTTCATCGCGACATAGGTCGCGTGCCGGTCCCGGCTCACCTGCTCCGGCATCTTGGTCATCCAGAAGTGGGCCGACCCGGTGACCACCGAGCGCGGCAGCGAGTTCACCTTGTCGGTGACCGCCTTCTGGAACGCCGGATCGTCCACGGTCAGGTCGTCGTTGCGGTAGACCACGACCGCGTCGGGTGCCCGCTGAGGAAATGCCTTCTCGGCGAGGAGGGCCGCGTGGCGGCTCTCCGACTTCGGGTCTTCGAAGCCGCCCGGTTTCATGTCGCCGAAGACGCCGACGCCATAGACCCCGGACAGTACGGCGAACAACAGCGTGAAGATCAGCAGAGGCTTGCGCCCCCGGTGAATGAACCGCCCCAACCCCTCGAACATCACGTCTCTCCCTAGATCGTCAGCGAGCGCAGGTTGCCTTGCCTGACCTCGACGGTACGGCAACAGTAACACCGTTATCAATCGCCTTCAGGGAGGGGATGGGCGTCGGTGTTGAGGGGTGAGCACGAGTAAGTGGCCTCTGACCTGCACTAATGCCAGGGCGAATTTTCGGTGAGGGGCGTAGGCTGGAAGTGTCTACGCAGAGCGACCCAGCTTGTAAAACACTGTTGCGGTACATTTAACGTATGGCCAGGCTCAAGACTTACGACGAAGCACTCCGACTCAGGCTGATCAACCGCGCCGCCGCCACGGTCTTCGACCGGGGCACCGCTGCGCTGAGCCTGCGGCGGCTCGCAGCCGATGTGAAGACCTCGACCACGGCGGTCTATTCGCTGTTCGGAAACAAGGCGGGTTTGCTCGACAGTCTGTACCGGGAGGCGGCCCGGCTCTTTGTCGCGCGTCTGGCCACGGTCGATTCGAGCGACGATCCCGCAAACGATGTGATTCGGCTCGGCGTCGCCTATCGCGAGTACGCACTCGCGAATCCGCACTTGTATGCGATTCTGTTCGCCGACCGCACCGTCGAGTACGAGCCGACGGACGAGCGCAAGAGCGAGGTCGGAGACACCATCCAGCCGCTCGTGGACGCCGTGGTCCGGGGACAGAAGGCCGGCCGGTTCAAGGCCGACGCCCCGCCGGAGGTCATCGCGCTGTCCTGCTGGGGCTCGGCGCACGGGCTCGTATCGCTGGAGCTGTCCGGGAACGAGCCTCCCGGTCTGGACATCGGCGACTGTTACGAGGCCACGCTGCGGGCGGTCGTCTCCGGGTGGCGGCCGGAGCCCGAGTGAGCCTGGGGCCCTGATGTTCCTTCAACGCGAATGTCGGACCCGGTCCCGCTTCGTGCTGCGGGTCTCGGAGCCCGACCTCCGCATGGGGCTCTGGAGCTACTTCCAGCCGTGCTCTGTCAGGCCGCCGTCTTCCTTCAGGTAGCCGAGGAGCCCTTCCTTCGGGTACTCGATGATGTCCTCGGGCAGTTCGTGAACGCTGAACCACTCCAGGCCGAGGCACTTCGCCGGCTCCCGGTTGACGGGTTCACCGCTCCACTCGGTGGCCTCGAAGAAGAACCCGATCCGCTCCACGGTGTCGCTCTGCGCATGGTGCACGACGTGCACCATGCGCAGGCGGTCCGGATCGACTGCGACGCCGGTTTCTTCCAGCAGCTCACGCGCGGCCCCGACCCTCAGGGACTCGCCCCGGTCGAGCTTGCCCGACGGCATGTGCCAGCGGCCGTAGCCGTAGGAGCCGCCGCGCTGGGAGAAGAGCAGCTTGTCGCCGTCGCGGAGGATGACGTGGGTGTCGACGACGGGTTGTGCGGGTTCCGGATTCATGGTCCCTGGGGGGTTGTTGGGTTCGGTGAGACTGCCGACGGTACCGAGGGATCGGGGAGCGTGTGTGACAGATGCAGAGGCCGACCCCTTTGAGATGTCACGTGCTGCTGATGTCAGGCGGAGCGTGTGGCCACCACTGCGTCGGTGTACAGCTCTCGCGTTAGATCCTCAGCGTCGATCCCCAACTCGGCGAGGACTGCCCGGACGTCGTCCAGTGCCGGGCTCACCTCGTCATCGTCGACGAGGGTCTCAAGCTCTAGGAACGTGCCGTCGATCTCCGGGACGCGTACGAGTGTGGCAAGCATCCGCCGCCCCCGCGCCTCGAACTCGTAGTTCCGGCACCGCTTCTCGAAGGCGATCACCGGCACGTACCCCAGCCCCTTCAGCATGGCGTGGACCGCGGCAGCGTCCGCCACTCGCGTCTCATGCTCGGGCTTCGAGCCAGACGCCTCGTCGACGGTTGCCTCCTTAAACGTCAGGACCGTGCGGGTGTCGTCGGGCCCGTGCACCGTGCGCACCCGCAGCTCCTGATCCTTCACTGCGAGGCCGCCGCCCGCATCGTCGTAGTACGTATCGCGGTACACCTCGGCCCGCCCCGTCGCTCGCTCCTCCAAGAGCCTGAGCACCATCTCGGGAGCCTGAACGCGCGCTTTCAGCTCCGCCTCGATCACCAGCCGTTCCCCTCTCACACCGTCCGCTCAGCCCCGTCGATCACGGCCTCGAACATCCGCCGAAACCCGCGGTACAGAGGCCCGTGTGGCGTCTCCATCACCTTGTACGTCGCCGACTCGTGCCCTTCCCACCCGGCATCGAAGGCGCCCACGAACATCGTGCTGTCCGTGCGGATGACACGCCAGGTCGGCAGCATGCCGTACCGGTAGACCTGAACGTCGCAGGTATCCGCGAGCTCGCGCAGCCGCGCTTCTGCGAGCTGCACGCCGCTGGCAAGGGACTCAGTCGACTCCCCAATTTCCGCGGCACGTTGGGTGAGTGCCGCCGACTCCGGGTCGAGGAGCAGTACGCGGACGCGCAGGCCCCGGCCGCCCTGCTCGCGGGGCAGGCACGCCCGCAGGAGCGAGTCATTCAACCCGATCAGTCCCAGGCCACGCACAGCGAGCACGTCGAGCTCCTGGGCATCGCGGGCCTGTTGCTGGATCTCTTCGCCTGCCGACGCCTGTGCGGCGTACACGCGGACTACCTCGGGGAATGCCGCAAGGTCGAAGGCTGCGCCGCCGCTTCGCTTCTCTCTGCTTGCTGCAAGGCCGAGGAGATGCCGGGCATCGTCGGGCATGTTGAGGCCGTCGGCGATCCGCTCGTACACATCGAGGCGCGACACCTCACGGCGGCCGTTGATGATCTCGTTGACGCGGGCCTGCGTCATGCCAATCGCGGTGGCAATCTTCGACTGGCTGACGCCTGCGTACTGCTGCGCGTGCCGGAACACCGCGCCGATGTCCCTGCCTCGGAGCGCTTGTCTGACCTCGGCACGCTCCCATGCCCAATCGGGTAGCTCGATCGGCGCGAGTGACGTCGCCATGCCGCAACCCCCGGTATCCACAACTGGTATGGGAAGTCATCCCACGGTGAGATTACCGCTCGGGTATCGAGTCGACACGCTACGTCACAAGATCCTGAGGGCATGACGAAGCGAACCGCGCACAACCTGGACTGGGTCCCACCCGGACGCGTCGTCTCGATGCGCCCTGCCGGCGAATGGTGGGATGCCGTCCGCGTGCCGCGCGCCATCGGACTCTCTGTCCTGGGGCGGCTCGGAGACGACACCGGAGCAGTCATCGAGGACCCCGGCGGCAGGCTCTTCTACTGGCTGGTTCCGACAGGGCATGCAGTGGCGTGGGAGTTCCACCCGGCCGCACAGGTGCAAGTCCTCCGCGAAACGGCGCACGTTGCCGTGCCCGGCCCTCAACGCACTGCTGGCCCCCAGTGGCGGGTGCCGCCAACCCGGGGCCGCTGCCTGACGGACGCCTCGCAGCTACGGGCCGCGCTGGAGGCAGCCGTGTCGGCCGCCCTCGGACCTCGTGAGATCGCAGGGGAGCGGGCATCGTGACCGTGCGCAGCGTCATCAAGTTCGCCGACTGGATCCTCGGCATCGACCGCAGCCCCGGCGCGTCTGGCCCGATCTTCGAGCTGACATGCACGACGTGCGACGAAGGTTCGCAGGCCAGCGAGGACAAGTCCGACCCGGAGCTGTGGGCGCTGACGCACACGGGCCGGAAGACCGATCACCGCTCGTTCAGGGCGACGACGACGGCCTTCCTCCGGACCGTGCCCGCCCCCGGTAACCCGCTGCACCGTGAGCAGCAGGACAGCACGCACTGAGCCCCCGTCCCGACCGGAGCACCTCGCCAGGAATCCCGGCCGGGACGGGTTTACCACCCATCCATCACAGAGGGAGGCACAATGCAGTGTCCCAAATGCGGAGCCGGAATGACCCAGGGCCCAGGAGGCTGGTGGATCTGCTACGCCTGTGGCGCCAGCCAGCCCGGATAGAGGAAACGTGAATTGTCCGCAGTGCGCTGCACGGCTGGGCCCGGTCGGCTCGGAGTGGTATCGGTGCGGCGGATGCGGATACGAGATCTCGACGGAGGCGCACCAGCTGCACCGCGAGCTGGTCGACTCTTTCGAGCGCGACCCGGACAAGTTCTTCACCGCGGTTCGCGAACGGCGCGACGCCATAAGGGCGCTTGAGCCCGTGTGGCAACGCTCCCGCTAGATCCCCGCAGGCGGCTGACTGGGGTTGGCCGCCAGCGGGTGCCGGCCCCGGTCTGCCACTCGTCCCCCGTCATGGGCAGGCCGGGGCACGTCGGCCCCCGAGACGTGTACGCGCGTACGCGCCTCGGGGGCCATCCGTGCGGATCTACCCGCCCGCGCATGGGTGACTCCCGCGTAGGTGAACTCTCTCCTGGGTAAGAAGGCCGCTTGAGCCAGCCATGGGCCGCGCAGGTCCGCGTACCGTCCGCCGCCCCCGGGTCTGGGCTCACACCGTCAGGCCGACCCCCTCAGCGAGAAGCACGCCAACTCCCTCGCGCGTCCCCGTCCATCGCCGCAGACCGTCCGTCGCATACAGGCGCTCGACGTGCTGCGCGCCCGGGCTGAGCACCAGCCGGCGGATCGTCAGCGTCCCCGCCGCCTCCCGTGCCGTGTGGCGGTCCGTCTCGCGGACGATGGCCTCGACGGCCGCGGGCGCGACGGTCGGGTCGGGCGGGAAGGGGACCGTCCACAGATCGGCGGGCAGTACGGGCGTGACGTCGAGCCGACGCCCCCGGCCTGCATCCCCTTCCGGGAAGACCACACCGGCCCAGCTCAGCCAACCCGCTTGCGCCGTCGGCCAGTTGCCGCCCTCCTCCTCGTCCGGCACCGCGGTCCGCCCGGCGGGCTCGGCGCCGTAGACGAGCGTCACCGATGCGATGTCCGCGCCTTCCCGGTCGCGAATCGTCACATCGACGCACCACTCTCCCTCGGCATAACCGCCGCGCGCCTCGCGGTGCAGATCGAGACGGCCGCCGCCGGACCGCAGCCCGTCGAGCCGGACCTTCAGCTCGCGCAACTCGCGCAGATGCAGCAGGGGCCAGCCCTCCGGCACCACCCAGTCGCCCGCGGCCACCGCGTGCTCCAGCACGACGCTGACGGGGACGGCGGGGGTCGCGCCGACGCGCACGTCCGACAGGCACGGATGCTGCCCGGCGTTCAGGCGCAGGGTGGTCCGCAGCGACCGGAAGATCTCGTACTCCTCGACCTCACCGAGATGATGGTCCAGCGCGTGGAGCCGGGGCAGATCGGGGTGGCCGGTGAGCATTCCGAAGCCGCGGAGCTGGCCTGGGGCGAGCACCGCGCCGATCCTGCCCAGGAACACGGCCTCGTCGGTGTGACCGGAGGCGAGTTCCTCGGTCCAGCGGCGTGCGCCCTCCACCGGGTCGAGCGTGGAGACGTAGCGGACGGCGGCGGAGTAGTTCGCGATCACGCCGAGCCGTTCCCAGGTCGGCCAGCACAGGGTCTGCACCGGCAGGCCGAGGTTGTCGCGCGCCCAGAAGCCGAGCCGGGCCAGGGCCTCGTTGCCCGCCGCGTAGTCGATCTGGCCGACCATCCCGCCCATGCGGCCCGCGAGCGATCCGACATTGCTCAACAGGCGCAGCGCATCGCGGCGTTCGGGCCGGGCCAGGATCGCGGCGACCAGGTTCGCGAAGCCGGTGACCTTGACGTCGACCGTACGCACCACACCGTCCGCGGATTTGCGGTCGAAACGGGCCGGATCGTCGATCCCGGCGTTGTGGACGACGAACTGCGGGCCGTCACCGAGTGCGGCGAAGGTTCGCTCGACCTGCTCCATGTCGGTGCAGTCGCAGCGCAGATAGTCGATGCGCAGCCCGTCCGCCGCTGCCCCCGCGAGGTTGCGGTGGACGGTGCGGTCCTCGTCCGCGCGGCGGATCTCGCCTCGGGCCGCGGCGAGGTCCTGCGGGGTACGGGCACCGGAGAGCCGCCTGCGGCGCCAGGCCGCGAACTCCTCGTCGTCCAGGGAGCTCACCTCGCTCGCCGCGGGACGCATCCCCCGGCCCGTGACGACGACGCGGCAGCCGAACGACTCGGCGAACGCGCGGGCTGCCGCGAAGCCGACCCCCCGCGCGCCACCGGTGATCAGGACGGTGTCGTCGGGGCCCGGCGGCCGCGAACCGGGCGGTCCCAGAGGCGCGGGACGCCCGACCAGCACATGGCGGCGGCCGTCCCGGTAGCCGACCTCGAAGTGGCCGGGGCGTACGTACTCACGCTCCACCGCGTCGGCGATCGCCGCGGGCTCCGCACGGTCCAGGTCCACGACGACGATCCCGGCGGCGGGCAGTTCGCGCGGCAGACACTTGGCGAGACCGGCCCAGATGCCGCCCAGCGGCTGCGGCACCTGTCCCTCGCCGTGCCCCGCGTGCCCGCCGAGATGGGTCACGGCGAGATAGACATGGCGGCCGAAGCGCGGCTCGGCGGCCCACTGCTGATAGCCGCTGCGGACCGCTTCGGTGGTGCGGGCGAGCGCCGAGCGCCAGGTGGTGTCGCCCAGTTCGTATCTCTCGCCCATGACGTTGAGGTCGACGATGCCGTCCCATCCGCCCGCGCTCAGCGGCGTATCGGGATCGGAGCGTACGACCAGCGCGCCGCGCTCGCCCAGCTCCCGGGCGACGGCGCCGACCAGATCCGCCGACTCACCGACGAGCAGCATCCTGCGGCCGGCGAGCGGGCGGGCTTCGCGCGGCCCGGTGTGCGGGACGTGGACGGGCTCCCAGACGAACCGGTCGACCGGCCGGACGAAGGCGTCAGGGTCGAAGGAGGACAGGTGCGGGCGGATCGCCGGCCACCCGTCGGCGGCCGGCAGATCAGTGGTCGTCATCGGTGCCGCTCCTCGGCCGTGACATGGATGCCGCCCTTGGGGAACAGCGTGATGAACGCGCCGGAGCGGGCGTCCTCGCGCGCGAGCGTGAGCCGGAACCGGCCGGATGCCGCGGCGACCGCCTGCTGGAGAAGCGCGAGCCCCATCTTCTTGCCGATGCACTGGCGGCGTCCGCCGCCGAAGGGCAGATAGGCCGAACGGTCCTGGCTGGGCGCGCTGCCCGGCCGGAACCTCTCCGGGTCGAACCGCTCGGGGTCCTCCCACTGTTCGGGGTTGTAGTGGGCCCCGTACACGGACACCAGCAGGGGTGTGCCCGCCGGAATGTGGTGGTCGGCCAGTACGTCGTCCTCGATCGCCTCGCGCGTGAACTGCCAGACCGGCGGGTGCATCCGCAGTCCTTCGTCCACGACCATGCCTGCGTACGGGAGTTCGGCCAGGTCTTTCGTCGTGGGCATCCGGCCGCTCAGCACGCGGTCCGTCTCCTCCTCCAGACGATCACGGGCCACCGGGTCGCGGGCCACTTCGTACAGCGTCCAGGACAGGGACAGCGCCGTGGTCTCGACACCGGCGAGGAAGAGGGTCACCAGGTCGGCCCACAGGGCGTCCTCGGGCAGGTCCGACTCCCGGATGAGGGTGGCCACTTCGCCGCCCACACCGAGGTCGACGTTCGTGGCGGCTTCGGCGACGACGCGCTCCAGCGTGCGCCGTGCCCTCGCCACCTTGCGGCGGTAGGGGGTCGGGATGAACGAGGGGATCGCCTTGTCCACCGAACCGACGTTCTTGAAGATCGCCTCCAGCGCGACGGACACCGCCTCGGCGAACTCGCCGCCGTCCTGGGACAGATCCTTGCCGACCAGAGCATGTCCCATTACCCGGCAGGTCAGCTTCATCGACTCGGTGAACAGGTCGAACGAGCGGCCCGCCCTGGCGTGTTCGGCCCAGCGGTCGAGCAGGTCGGCGACGGCCGCGTCGGACTCGGCCGCGCGCGCGGCGATCGCGTTCGGAGTGAAGGCGGGGTTGACGACCTTGCGGTGTCCGCGCCAGTCGCCGTCGTTCAGGGTGAGCAGACCCCGGCCCATGAACAGCTCGAACGCCTCGTAGTAGGCGCCGCGCGAGTAGTTGTCGGCATTGCCCTGCAGGACCCGCCGGATCGCCTCGGGCGAGGAGAGCTGGACCGTCGGATTGTGGGGCAGGATCGGGATCTTGACGACGGTGCCGTGTTCCTTCTGGGCCCGCAACGAGAAGCCCGGCGGATCCGCGGCGTACCGCACGGTGGAGATGATCGGCGAGGACATCGGGAAGCCCGTCGGCCCCTCGACCTGCCTGGGCCCGGCACCGGTCACCGGGCAGACGCCCTTGGTCACGTTTTCCTCGGTCATGCTGCTGCCTCCTCGGCGGGGCGCCGGCGCTCGCGGTACTCGCCGGTGGACTGGTTCACATGGCCGAGTACGACGCCGGTCATGTCCTTGATCTGCAGTACGACGTCCCCGGCCGCGGTGACCGCGAGGGCCCGGTTGTCCTCCTCGCTCTCAAGATCGAGACGGGAGGGCAGGGAGTAGAGCTCGACCCCGGTGCCCGCCGCGGCGAGCGAGGCGTCGGTGTGGCCGCCGTACAGATCGATACGGCGGATCGTGCGCGGCACGGCCAGCGGGGTCCAGTCGCCCTCGCTGCGGTCCAGGACCGAGACACGGGCCAGGCCGTCCAGGAGGACCGAAGGGACGACGAGGGAGGAGAACCAGCGCTCGATGCCGGGCCGGTCGGGTACGTAGCGGGCGCGTCGGCCGTTGGGATGCGTGCGGGTGTCGGCCGTGGAGACGAAGACACCGCTGAGCAGCACCGCCGGATTGGGCACGTGGTACGGGTCGGCCATGCGCTCGGCACCCTGGTCGTCCCAGTGGTCCCAGCGTGGCGGTGCGACGTGCTCGTCGCGCAGCCGTACGCGGGCGGAGAAGTGGCGGCGGTCCTTCACGAGCAGCCGCCCGTTCGGGGCCAGCACGTCACCGGTCACCTCGATGTCGACGACCGACTCCTGCGGTCCATGGTTGACGAGGTGGGCCTTGATGCGTTTGGTCTCGTCGCGGCCCGCCTTGTAGACGCGCAGGAAGGAGTCGAGCCGGATGTCCTCGAAGACGACCGGGACCCGGCCGGGTACGAGGTGCATGGCGGCTTGCGCGGCGAGTTCGGGCACGAAGGTGCCGGGCAGCGTCGGGAAACCGTTGACCACATGCTCGTGGAGGTAGGCGTCCCGGTCCTGGTTGAAGGTGCGGACGACGGTGAGCCGGTCGGGGCCGCGGTCGACGATGTCGTCGACGAAGAAGTCCGGCAGGGCGGGTGCGGGAGCGATCGGTGCCGGAGGCGTCGGTGCTGTACGGCAGAAGTCCAGATAGCCGGGGACGGCCGCCTCGATGGCGGCTCGTTCCGGGTCTCCGAACAGGACGGTGACCGGCGTGTGCGCGGCCTGGTCCAGCTCGTGCAGGAAGTGGTCGATCCCCTCGGCCGTGGGCATCGCGGTGAACTGTGCGCTCTTCGCGAGGAACGTCCGCATGATCGGTGTGGCACCGAGGCCGACGTCCCGCCACAGTGTCCAGCCGATCGTGAACTCCCGGACACCGCGTGAACTGCTGTACAGGGCCGCGGTGTTGAAGTAGTCGTTCGCCGCTCCGTAGTCGGTCTCGCCGGTCTGTCCGGTGAAGCCGACGAAGGATCCGAAGTTGCACCAGCGGCGCGGCTGCCCGCTGCCGAAGGCCGCCTTGAGATTGGCGTACGTACGCACCTTCAGGTCGCGGACCGTACGGAAGTCGCCGAGGCTCTTCTGGTCCACCGAGGCGGCGCGGTTGGTCCCGGCGATATTGAGCAGCAGGTCGACGCGGCCGCCGCCCCGCGCGTCGGTGATCTGTCCCACGACCGCGTCAACGGCGGCGCGATCCCGCAGGTCGCAGGCGTGGTACGTGACCCTGCCCGGACCGCAGATCTCCTCCAGGGCCGTCAGGTTGGCCTTGACCTCGCGGGCGGCGGACAGCCGGTCGAAGGCGGCGTTCGCCTCCCGCACGGTGAGTCGGCCGGCGCCGGTCGCTGTCGTGCGGGTGCGGATGAAGTCCTTCCGGGTCAGCAGGACGTCCGCGTCGGTCACCGTGTCGAGGCGCGTGGAGCCGATGACATGGAGGCGGGGGCGTTCGCGGCGGGCCAGCGCGATGAGGAGCTCGGCGCCGATGCCGCGTCCGCCGCCGGCCGCGACGATCGTGTACTCCGCGGTGCTGGACCGCTCGGGCCTGCTCTCGCCAGGCTCGGGCGCCGCCTGCCACAGCAGCCGGGTGCCGCCCGCGAAGCAGACGACGGGCAGCAGCTGTTCGGCCACGGCCTCGGCCGCGGTGTCCGCCTCGGCGGACGCGAGGCTGGTGGCCTCGTGGACGACGGCGACGACGGACGAGTCCGGCCATTCGAGCGCGAGGCTCTTCGCGAAGCCGGTGAACAGGCCGCTGCACGGGTGCGGCACCCGCGCGGCGTCGATGCCTCCGAGGACGAGCACGACGAACGACTCTGGTCGCTCGGGGAGTTCGGTGCAGGCCTTGGCGGTACGGAAGAGGGCGTCGTGCAGGCCCAGCAGCCGCTCCGAGGGACCGGTGTCCTTGTCCTGCGAGGACAGGTCGACCAGCACGCGCACATGGCGCGGGCGGGCACGAAGGACGTCGGCCTCGATCGTCTCGTCGTCCTGGAGAACCGTGCTGTCGCCGGGCAGTTGTGAGGCGTTGAGGTTGGTCAGGACGGCGGTGCCGGGCGGGAAGAGCGGCGGCGGCCCCTCGGCACGAGCCGGACGGGGCGCGGGCGCCAGCCGAAGGACGTGCCGGTCGAGGAGGTGCGCCTCGGCGGGGCGGGCTGGGGCGGCGGGTTGCTTCGCCAAGGTTTCCGTTGCCTCGGGTTCCTGCGCCCCGTCCGCCGTAGCAGCCTCCGGGTGGCGCAGCCGCAGCCGGTGGAGCGGGCCGCCTTCCTGTACGGCGCGCTCGATCACCGCGGTCCGCGACGGCGCGGGGGCCGTGAGGAACGCGATCAGTTCACGGGCGCCCTCGGCGCCCAGCAGGGTGGTGGAACCCTGACGCGGGGCACTCACACTCCCACGCTCCTTTCCATGACGGCCAGCACGGGCAGACCGGCCTCTTCGGCGAGCGACCTGCGGGTCACGACGAACAGGAAGGCGCCTTCGGTGGCGTTCCGTCCCGCCGTGTCGTTCCAGCCGGGCAGCGCCGTTCCGTTGACCCCGGCCACCAGGGCGACATCGATCTCCCTGAAGTCGAGGTAGGAACCCGCCACGTCGAACGCCTCGAGGAGCGAGGCCTCGCCCGCGTCGACCGTGATGTTGAGGCCGCGGAGGTCGAAGTAGTTCGACAGCCTGGCGGCGATGACATTGGGCATCTCGCCCGGGAACGAGTCCTCGGTCGGCGCGGCGATCAGGCCGGTGGCCCGCTCTTCGAGCCGCTGGAGGAACTTCGCAGTCGTGGCCCGCTCGTCCGCACCGGCCACCGCATGGCCGATCTCGTCGAGATAGGCACGGGTCTTGTAGAGGAGGGCATTACGCGTGGCGCCGGTGTGCCCGACCACGACACCGGTGGTCTTGTGGTGGTCCAGGCACAACTGGCGTACGGCCTCGTCCAGTTCCTGCATGCAGCGCACCATCATCAGCTGCGTACGGTCCGTGGCGCGCGCGGTGGGTGGCGGCATACGCAACTGCTGGAACGGCGGCACCGGATAGGTCGTCCCGAACGAGGGCTCGGGGGCCTCGCCCGTACCGGCCGCCCATGCCGCGACCGCGTCCGCGTCGGGGCCCCCGGGCTGGCGCGAGGACCAGCCGACCAGCACCAGATCCTCGCCGACCGGGGCGGGCAGCGCGGCGGGATGGCCGGACCGGCTTCCCCGGTGCTCCTCGGAGATGATCATGTGGGCGTTCGTGCCGCCGAAACCGAAGCCGGAGACCGCGGCGCGTCGGGGACGCGCCGCACTGGCGGGCCAGGACACCGGCTGCTCCGGCACCGTGAGCCCGTCCGCCTCGCCGGCCAGAGCGTCCGGCAGCCGCTCGAAGCGGTACTGCGCCGGGATCGTTCCGTGCCGCAGGGCGAGCAGGGTGTGGATGACCGAGACCACGCCGGCGGCCCAACCGCAGTGCCCCACCAGCGACTTGTTGGAGGTCACCAGGGTCTTGCGGGCACCGGCGTACCGCTGGGCGAGGCTCGTGAACTCCGCCTCGTCGCCCGCCGGGGTGCCGGTGGCATGCGCGACGATCCAGTCCACGTCGTCCGGGCCGAGCCCGCTGCGGTCGAAGGCCCGCTCGATGGCGAGCTCCTGACCGGCGCGGGCGGGAGCGTAGATCGCCTTGCCGCGGCCGTCGGCCGACAGCCCGATCGCCGAGACGAGGCCGAGCACCTGGTCGCCGTCGGAGCGGGCGCGCGAGAGCCGCTTGAGCACGACGAGCCCCGCACCGTCGGAGAACAGCGCACCGTCCGCTCCGGCGTCCAGGGCGCGTACGGCACCGCCCGCGGAAAGTCCGTTGAGCTTGGCGAACAGGATCGAGCCGCTGGGCGCCAGCGCGAACGAGCCGCCGCACACGGCGATGTCGCTGCGCCCGGAGAGCAGATCGCGCACCCCGAGATCCATCGCGTAGAGCGAGGAGGAGCAGGCGGTGTCCACCATGTGCACCCGGGTGGCGGGCGGCAGGATGCCCGCCATCGCGTCCTGGCCGATGCGGTGGGGGAGATACGAGGCCGACGGGTCGTCGCCGCGGCTGAACCGGCGCCGCAGCGCGTCGCCGATCGGTCCGTCGACGGCGTCGTCGCCGTCCTCGGCGAGGGTGTCCAGCGAGGAGCGCAGGACGAAGGCCTCCTCCAAGTGCTGGCTGCCGTCGGGGGTGTAGCCGACACAGAAGGAGAACCGGTCCCGCGCGTTTCGTCGTACGCCGTCGAGCGCCTGGTGGAGGCTGTGCCGCAGCCAGAGCGCGGTCTGATCGAGACCGGCCTCGGCCAGGCCCTCCGCGCGCAGCTTCTCGTGCGGGCGGAAGTCCGTGATGAAGCCGGAGCGGCGCTGGTACGTCTTGTCGGGGGCGCCGCGGTCGGTGGCGTGGAAGCGTGCGATGTCCCAGCGGTCGGCGGGAGCGTCGACGAAGAGCTCGGCCCCGTCGATGAGAAGCCGCCAGAACTCCTCGGGGGACGAGGCACCGGGGACGGCCATGCCCATGCCGACGACGGCGATGGGATCGTCCTCGGGCACAGCGGCGGGCGGGGCCTCGGTCTCGACGACGGCATCCGCGTCATCGGCCGACGCGGCCTCGGTCTCGACGACGGCATCCGCCACGGCCTCGGCCCAGGCCCCGCCAGAGGCGCCCCCCACGAGGTCGGCCCGGGTCGTGATCGGTCCCTCGCCCGGGGTCTCGGCCGCACGGCCGGTCCGGGTCCCGACCGGACTGTCTGCCGCGGCGCCGTACCGGGTCCCGCCCAGGAGGTCGGCCGCAGTGCCCGGCCGGGCACCGGCCGGGGGCTGTGCCACCGCGCCCGGCGAGGCGCCGGTCGGGGTCTGGGCCTCGTGGCCCAGGCCGGTCCCGGCCGCGACACCCGGCCGGGTCTTGGCCACGAACCCGGCCTGGGGCTTTGTCACTTCGCCCGGCAGGGGCTCGGTCGGGGCCTGGGCCACGAGGTCGGCCCGGGTTTCGATCCGAGGCTCGGCCGCGGCGTCGGCCCGGGCTTCGGCCGCAACGCCGGGCCGGGTCCCGCCCACGAGGACGGCCGCAGTGTCTGGCCGGGCACCGGCCGGGGCCTGTGCCCCTGCGTCCGCCGAGGCGCCGGTTGGGGTCTGGGCCTCGTGGCCCAGGCGGGTCCCGGCCGCGACGTCCGGTCGGGCCTTGGCCGCGTTCCCGGCCGGGGGTTGTACCGCCGCGTCCGGCGACGGCTCGGCCACCAGGTCGGCCGGGGCGCCAGGTCCGGCCTGGGCCGCCAGCCCCGCCCGGGGCTCAACGCCGTCGAGGGCAGCCGCCACCTCCCGCGGTGGCGACATCGCCGACCGGAGCAGTGTCAGGCCGCCGTCCGCCAGGACCGTCTGGCCCGTGACCCAGCCCGAGCGTTCCGAGGCCAGGAACAGTACGACCTCCGCCAGGTCCTCCGGGCGGCCCAGGCGCGACAGCGGTGTCGCCGCGACCGTGTTCGCGCTCACGCCCGCGAAGTCCGGGAACATCTGGCCGACCGGGTTGTCGATCAGGCCGCACGACGCGGCGTTCACCCGGATCAGGTCCTCGGCGAGTTCCGCCGCCAGATAGCGGGTCAGTGCCTCCAGGGCCGCCTTCGACACCCCGACCGGCAGATAGTTCGCCGGTGTGGTGACCGCGCCCAGCGAGGAGACGTTGACCACCGAGCCACCGCGCCCCCGCGCCGCGGCGAGCAAGGGGCGGGCGTAGCGGGAGCACCACAGGGGGCCCTTGACGTTCGTGGCGTAGGTCCGGTCGAGGAGTTCCTCGGTGATCTCGTCGAAGGGGACGAACGACCCCGCCGCCGCGTTGTTGACCAGAATGTCGAGGCGGCCGTGCTCCACGCCGATCTCCGCGAACATCCGCTCGACCTGGGCCGGGCGGGCCACCGAAGCGCGCACCACCCGGACGTCCAGGCCGCGTTCGACCAGGCCGCGGGCCTGCTCCTTGGCGGAGTCGTACGAGTGGAAGCAGTTGAGCAGGACCGTGGCGCCGCGCTCGGCGAGCCGCTCGACGATCACCCGGCCGACGCTTCCCGCGCCGCCGGTGACCAGTGCGATCCGTCCGGAGAACTCCAAGTCCCCACCTGCCGTGGGGTGGTGCGGGCTCACGGGGCGATCCCGGCGGCGACGAAGTCGACGACCTTGCCGAAGGTGTCGTAGTCGGCCACCCGCAGCCCGGCCGGCGGGACGCCGAGCCCGAAGCGGTCGCCGAGCCTGCTCAGCAGCTCGGTCTGCTTGACCGAGTCGATCCCGAGGTCCGCCTCAAGGAGCACGTCGTCGGTGAAGACCTCGTCGGGGTACTCCATGGCCTCGGCGTACAACGCCCGTACCTGGGCGGTAAGTTCATCCCGGTCCACGTGAACCGGAGCGATCTGCGCCGGAGCCGCGACAGGAACCGCGGCCTGAACCGCCGCCGCAGGAACCGCGTCCCCGCCCAGCGGGTCCCGCAGCGCCTCCGCCGCCTGCGCCAGTCCCGCCTCGTCGTCGCGGCCCGCCAGCGGCGCCACCGCGTGCACCCCCGGCAGCGCCTCCGTGACCAGCGCGGTCAGCACCCGCCCCGCGCCGATCTCCACGAACTCCCGCGCGCCGGCGGCATGCAGTGCGGCCACCGACGTACGGAAGTCGACGGGCGTCACCAGGTGCAGGGCCAGCAGCTCGGCGAGGTCGTCCCCGTCGCGGTAGAAGCGGCCCAGGATCGGCGAGTACACCGGAACGGTGAGCGGCCGGGTCCGCAGCGGTGCGATACGGGCGGCGAGCTGACGCCGTGCCTCGGCGAGCAGCGGGTTGTGGAAGGGGTGCGGGGAGCGCAGCTGAGTGGACGTGATGCCGAGCTGCGCGGCGATCCCCGCGGCCGTGGCGATGGCGTCCGCGGGGCCGGAGACGACGGCCTGGCCGGCGCTGTTGTCGACGGCGAGGACCAGGTCGGGGTGGTCGATCAGCGCCACCACGCGCTCGGCCCGCTCACGCCCGCAGCCGAGCGCGAGCATCGCGCCGCCGCTGGTGTCGTGCTCGCGCAGTACGGAGATCCGCTCGCAGAGCACGGCCGCCGCGTCCGCCAGGTCGTACGCGCCCGCGCAGGTCAGGGCGGCAAGCTCGCCCAGGCTGTGTCCGAGGTGGACCGAGGCCTGCGCGCCCCGCTCGGTGAGCAGGCGGTGGGTGGCCACGGAGGTGGTGAAGACGGCCAGCTGCAGGGTGTCCGGGGCGGACGCCAGCAGGGTGGCCGGGCTCGGCGGCGAGGGCCGGAAGACGGTCGAGGACACATTGCGGCCGAGCTTTTCCTTGGCGACCGCGTCGACCTCTTCGTAGGTGTCGCGTACGGTGTCGTCGCCGCGCTCCCAGAGTCCCGCGAGGGTCCCCGGCCGGTAGGCGCCCTGCCCGGGGAAGAGGGCAACACTCATGTGCAGTTCTCGGTTCATGGGAAGGTCCAATCTCTGCGCTGCCAGCGCGCTATGTGCCGGATAAGTCGGTCCGTTGCAGCGCACCGGAGTGCGTTCCCTCGACGGCGATGGCGAGGATGTGCTCGGGGCCGGGATGGAGCAGCTCGAACGACCAGCCGTCGCCGGGTCTCTCGCGCCGCTCGGGGTCGTTGACGGTGATGCGTCCCGCTCTGCCCGCCGGCTGCGCGGCGAAGGAGAATCCGTCGAGACTCCGGTGCAGACCGGTGCCGAGAGCCTTGAGGTACGCCTCTTTGAGCACCCACAGCTCGCTGCCGCGGGCGATCCGCCCGGCGGGGGTGAGGGCGGCCAGCTCCGCGCGCTCGTCGGCGGCGAAGTAGCGGCTCACATAGTCGGTGGTTTCACAGGTGGCGGGCAGCCGCTCCACATCGGCTCCGCAGACCCGTCCCTGTGTGACGGCGCAGACGATGAGCCCCTCGGTGTGGGAGAGGCTGAACCGTATGCCGTCGTCGTCCGGTTCGGCCTCGGGCCGCCCGTGCGGGCCTGCCCGGAAGCGCCAGTGGTCGAGCGGGCGGCCGGTGCCGTCGCTGAGCGCGTACCGGCACAGCAGCCGCCGGGCGAGGAAACGCCGTCGCAGCGGGGCCGTCAACAGCCGGTCCATGCGGGCCCGTTCGTCCTCGGTGAGGAGCCGGGTGCCGCCGAGATCCGCGGCGAAGGAGTCCACGGCATGCTCGGGCAGCAGCCAGACATGCGTCAGCCCCGTGGCGGCCACCTGCTCCGCCACGGTGCTGACATTGGCGCTACCCGTCACCCGAACGTCCGGGCACGGACGAGGTCGGCGAGCCGGAACGCGAGGTCGAGCGACTGCTCCCGGTTCAGCCGGGGGTCGCAGACCGAGCGGTAGCCCGCGGGCAGGTCGTCGAATCCGAGCCCCGCACCGCCGCCGACGCACTCGGCCACATCGTCACCGGTCAGCTCCAGATGTACGCCGCCGGGGTACGCGCCGAGTGAGCCGACCACCTCGAAGAACCCGGACAGTTCGTCGAGGATGTCGTCGAACCTGCGGGTCTTGCGCCCGCACGGCGCGCTGATCGTGTTGCCGTGCATGGGATCGGACACCCACGCGACGGGCAGACCCTCAGCCGTGACCCGCTCGACCAGGCCGGGCAGTACGGCGCGTACCTTTCCGGCGCCCATTCTGGCGACGAGGGTGAGCCTGCCCGGCTCGCGCCTCGGGTCGAGCCGGTCGATCAGACGCAGCAGTTCGTCCTGGTCGACGGTCGCTCCGACCTTGACGGCGATCGGGTTGCTGATGCCGGAGAAGTACTCCACGTGCGCGCCGTCGAGCTGCCGGGTGCGCTCACCGATCCAGAGCAGATGCCCGGAGGTGGCGTACGGCCTGCCGGTGTCGGAGTCGGTCCGGGTCAGCGCCGCTTCGTAGTCGAGGAGCAGTCCTTCGTGCGACATGAACAGCTCGCCGGGCGTGTGCCAGCCATCGGTTCCGGTGAAGCCTCCGGCCTCCTCGATCTCGGCGATGAGGCTTTCGTGGCGGGCCCGGTCCGGCGAGTCCACGGCGAACTTCTTGATGTTCTCCAGGGCCTGGGCGGCACTGGCCGACTCGCCCGTGCCGAAGGCTCGCACCAGATTGAGGGTTGCGGCGGACGCGTTGTAGACGCGCACCATGCGATGGGGGTCGGGGGTACGGGCCGCGGTGGTGAAGGCGAACCCGTTCACGGCGTCGCCCCGGTACGCGGGCAGTTCGATGCCGTTGCGCGTCTCGGTCGTCGCCGAGCGAGGCTTGGCGTACTGCCCGGCCATGCGCCCCACCGTGACCACCGGCAGGGACATCATGTATCCGAAGACCGTGGCCAGTTGCTGCAGGGTGCTCGCGCTGCGGCTGATCGACGTGGCGTTGACCGCGTCGAGGGATTCGGCGCAGTCGCCGCCCTGGACGAGGAAGGCCTCGCCCTGGGCGACGGCGGCGAGCCGCTTCTTGAGGAGGTCGCACTCGCGCGGAACGACCAGGGGAAGGCTGCCGGTGAGGGTGTCGACCGCGGCGTCGAGCGCGGCGGGGTCCGGCCACTGGGGCTGCTGCTTGGCCGGCAGCGAACGCCAGGTCTGCCCGGCGCGTACGGAAGGGACGTCGACCATGGGGGTCACGCCGTGAGCTCCACTCTGTGAGGCACCGGCGCGAGAGCACCGGTGACCAGGCTGTCGAGGATTGCTGATCCGTGACGGGTCATCACCGACTCGGGGTGGAACTGCACGGAGGTGAAGCCGGGACCGCGCAGGCCGTGCACCTCGCCCGTGACCGGATCGCGCGAGACCTCCACGAAGTCCCGGCACAGGGGGCTCTCCAGCAGTTCGCTGCCGGAGCGTGCGGTGAACGCGTTGTAGAAGTAGACGGGTTCCGGGCTGCCGAAGAGATCGATCGTGCGCCGCACGCCCTGGTTCGGGAAGTCGAGCTTGTGCAGGGGCAGGCCGAGCAGTCCGCTGAGGATCTGGTGGCTCAGGCACACCGATACGAACGGCACGCGAAGGTTGAGCAGGCTGCGGGTCACCGCCCGCAGATACGCGATTTTGGGGTGGTTCTCGTCGCGCGGATCACCGGGACCCGGGCCGAGTACGACCAGGTCGTAGCCGGTCAGCCGGTAGGGCTCGTCGAAGCGGCGCACCGTCACCTCGAAGCCGAGCGCCCGCAGCTGCAGCGCGCCCATCGCGGTGAAGTTGTCCTCGGCGTCGATGATCAGCAGCTTGCCGCGGGTGGCGAGCCGGGGCACGGCGGGTGCGAGCCAGAAGTCCGACAGCGCTCTGTTGCGGTCGGTGAGTGCGGCTCTGATCCGCGGGTGTGCGTCGAGGCCCGCGGGGCGGGCGTGTTCGGCGACGCGGCCCAGGGCGTCGAGCAGCCCGGCCGCCTTCGCCGCGGTCTCCGCGGCCTCCTTCGCGGGGTCGGAGTCGCGCACCAGCGTCGCGCCGACCCCGATCCGCATCCGTCCCCTCAGGTCGACGTCCGCCGTCCTGATCATGATCGCGGAGTCCATGCGCCGCCGGTTCGAGGCGTCCCGGCCGATGAGTGCGGCAACCCCGGAGTAGTAACCGCGCCCGGCCGGTTCGAACTTGGCGATCACCTCGCAGGCGCTCTGCACCGGGCTGCCGGTCACCGTGGGCGCGAGCAGGGTCTCGTGCAGGATCTCCCGTACGTCACGACTGCTGTGCCCGACGATGCGGTACTCGGTGTGGGCGAGGTGCGCCATCTCCTTGAGCTGAGGACCGACCACGCGCACGTCGTCGCAGACCCGGCTCATCATCTTCAGTTCCTCGTCGAGCACCATGTACAGCTCGTTGGTCTCCTTGCTGTCGGCGAGGAAGTCCAGCACTCCGTCCGGGGCGGGGCCGCCGGCCGGGTAGCGGTAGGTGCCGCTGATCGGGTTCATCACGGCGACGCCGTCGTCGAGGCTGACATGGCGCTCCGGGCTGGCCCCGATGAAGGTGCGCTCGCCGGTGTGGATCAGGAACGTCCAGTACGCGCCGGGCTCCGCGCGCAGCAGCCGGCCCCAGAACGCCAGCGCGGTGCGCACCGACCAGTTGGGTATCTCGGTGACGAAGGTGCGCTTGAGCACGAAGTTGGCGCCCGCGCCATGGCCGATCTCCTCGGCGAGTACCCGGCGCACCAGATCGCCGTACTCCTCGTCGTCCAGGTCGAAGGTGCCCTCACCCATCTCGATCGGCCAGCGCAGCACCAGGTCGAGCACCTCGTCCACGGGCAGCAGCGACTGCTCGTCGACCGGCATCGCCAGTACGGGCTCGCCGTCGTCGTGGTGGTCGTAACCGCGCTCGCCGATCACCCGGTACGGCAGCAGGACCAGCGTCGCGTGCGTGTCGGGTTCACCGAGGTCGGGGACCGGCAGCTCGGCGGTGCCCGCTACCTCGGTGAACTCGCCGAGCAGCAGGTCGACCATCTGCTCCCGGCCGCTCTCGGGCCGGTGCAGCACCGCGAACGGCCTTCCGCCCCCGGCCAGTTCGTCGAGGCGGGTCATCATGAGTCTCCTACGGACGCGGTGGTCACCGTCGCGAGCGCCTGGAGCACCGTCGCGGTCGGAAGGGTCATGGCGCACCGGGTGGCCGCGT
The DNA here is from genome assembly GCF_026339995.1 of Streptomyces sp. NBC_01481. Lineage (GTDB taxonomy): Bacteria > Actinomycetota > Actinomycetes > Streptomycetales > Streptomycetaceae > Streptomyces. The sequence continues at coordinate 1,119,849 of NZ_JAPEPT010000001.1, forward strand.
ACTGCAGCGCCATCCGGTGGAACTCGGGCGTGAAGTCGGCGATCGCGTCGGCCACCACGAAGGGCTGGATGTTGTGGGCGAAGGCGTCGCAGGCGGTGAGCAGGATGCCGACATGCGCGTAGATCCCACAGATGATCAGCTGGTCGCGGCCCTGCGCGGACATCAGGTCGAGCAGCCCGGTGTTGTGGAAGGCACTGGCCCGCCACTTGGTGAGTACGGTGTCCCGCTCACCGGGCGCGACCGCTTCGGGAATGCCTCTGTCCTCGGGCGCGGCCGACATGCCCGGTCCCCAGAAGTCCTGGAGCAGACCGCGCTCTTCGGGAGTCATTCCGCCCGGCTGGGCCGTGTAGAGAACCGGGACGCCGTGCTCCTCGCAGCTTTCGCGCAGAGCGCTGGTGTGGGCGATCAGATCGGTCAGCGGCTGCCTGCCGCCGGCGAACGGGGCGAGGAAGTAGTGCTGCATGTCGTGCACGAGCAGCACGGCCCTGCGGGTGTCGACGGTCCATGTTGCGGTGTTGGCCGGTAGGTCGACGGGCCGCGGCATCGGATAGGAGTCGATCGGCGCAATCGCCACTGGTCGTGTCCTCTTCTCATCGGTCGGTCAGGCTCCGAGCGCGGCGCCGCCGTCCACGGTCAGGTCGTGCATGGTGATGTGGGAGGCCCGCTCCGAGAGCAGGAAGAGCACGGCGTCGGCGATGTGCGACGGCTCGGCGATACGCCGCAGGGGGATGCCGACCCGGTAGGCGTCGGGCACACCCTCGATCGAGGCGCGCTCGGCGGCGTCGCCCTGCAGCGCGGTCAGCATCGGGGTCCTGGTCGAGCCCGGGGCGACCACATTGCAGCGGATGCCGTGCGCGGCCAGTTCCAGGCCGAGGCACTTGGTGAACATCGCCGACGCGGCCTTGGACGCCGCGTACGCGGACATCGACATCCGCGGCGTGGCCGCGGCATTCGACGCGACCGTGACGATCGAACCGCTGCCGCGCGGCACCATCACACGGGCCACCGCGCGGCTCATGTGGAAGACCCCGCCCGCGTTGACGGCGAAGGTCGTGTCCCACTCCTCGTCGGTCAGCTGGGCGGCCTGCCCGCTGCGCAGCACCCCGGCGGCGTTGACGAGGTACTCGATCGGGCCGAGTTCGACCTCGACCTTGGCCACCGCGCTGTCCACGTCGCCGCTGTCGGTCACGTCGGTGGCCACCGCGAGGACGCGTACGCCGGTCGAGTCCAGCTCGGCCGCCAGCTCCCACAGCGCCAGTACGTCGCGGTCGAGCAGCGCGACCGGTGTCTCGGCGGCCACCAGAGACCTGGCGATCTCGGCACCGATCCCGCCGGCCGCCCCCGTGACGACGGCGACGCCGGACAGGCCGCCGGTCACCGTGTCACCTGGCCTGGGCCGTGTCCGGCCAGTACGCGCCCGACCACCTCTGACGGCACCCGCAGCGTGCGCGTCGTGAACGCGCCGAGCGCCTCGAGATAGCGCTCCTGCAGGCCCGCCTCGTCGACCTCGACGCCCTTGCCGCCGGACAGCAGCGTGCGGCCGCCGACGATCACGGTGTCCACATCGGCCGAACCGGCCAGCCACAGGAAGCTCTCCAGCGGCCGGGGGTTGAGCAGATAGCGCCAGTCGTCGGCCCGTACGAGCACCAGGTCGGCCTGCTTGCCGACCTCCAGGCTGCCCACCGCGTCGTCCCAGCGCAGCCCCTTCGCCGCGATCCGGGTGCCCATCGCCAGCGCGTCGCTGGGCAGCACCTCGGTCTGGTCGGCGCTCATCTCGTTGTACATCTGCCAGGCCGCGCGCATCGTCTCGGCGATCCCCGCGCTCGGCATCGACGAGCCGTCCGTCGACAGCGACACGTCCAGGCCCGCCCTGCGCAGCGCAGGGACGGCGCCGGTCTCGGTCAGCGACGACTCGCCGGACGGCCCGTACTTGCCGGGGGAGTGGCTGATGTGGGCGCGGGCCTCCAGCAGGAGCTTCTGCTCCTGCTCGTCGAGGAAGGCACAGTGCCCTGCCATCAACCGCTCGTCCACGAGACCGAGTTCGGCAAGCCGGCGCACACCCGTCTCGCCGTAGTAGGTGCGCATCAGCTCGACCTCGTTGCGCAGCGCGCCAACGTGCGTCGCGAACCCGAGATCGTGCGCGGCGACCAGGTCGGCCATGCCGCGCGCCAGCTCGTCGGTCATGTTCGTGACGTAGGCGATGCTCGGACGGCACCTGATGCGGCCCGAGGTGTCCTTGCCGACGAGCTGCAGCAGCGACTCGAAGTTCGCCAGAACTCCGTCGGCGTCCCTGGTGCGCAGATACGTGCTCTGGTCGGGCGGGCAGATCGCGTCGCTCGCCCAGGTGCTCGCCGAGAACCGGATGCCCAGGCGCTGCGCCGCGGCGACCATCGAGTGCGGGCGGTTGAGCGAGCCCATGTCGCCGAGCGTGGTCACCCCGCCGCGCAGCTGGGTCCACATCGAGTACTCGGCGATGGCCTGTGCCTCGTCCGGCGTCATGCCGTCGATGAGGTCGTCGAAGCGGTCGAAGGTGGCGGAGATCTCGTGCATGTTGCCGCCGCCGCCCATGAACGCGACATGGTCCTCACGGTCGGAGACCGGCCGCAGGGCGCCGCGCATCGGGAAGCGCATGGCGAACATCTCGTGCCAGTGCGCGTTGACGAAGCCCGGCAGCACCATCATGCGGCCGGCGTCGGTCCTCTTCATCGCGGCCTTCTGCGCCGGGTCGAGGGTGGCGGCCGCCTCCTCGACCTCGGCCGCGCTGCCCACCGCGGCGATCGTGCCGTCCACGATCAGCACCGCGCCGCGGGCGTGCACACTCTCCTCGGCGTCCGCCGTGTAGACGGTGCCGCCGGTGATCAACTGGACGCTCATCAGGCCACCCCGGGCTCGGTCGAGGCGGGCACGGCGAGGGAGGCGAAGTGCGCGAGCCAGCCGTTCAGCGTGGGAGCGGCGACCAGCTCGTCGAACTGAACCGGGATCTTGTTCTTGCGCCAGCGGCTGACCAGCCGCATGATCTCCAGCGAACTCAGGCCGAGAACCACCAGGTTGGCGTCCGGCTCGATCGCCTCGGGCTCAAGGCCCAGCAGCGGCGCGACCGTTGCTCGCAGATCGAGCTCAGTAGGGGTCGGAGTGATGTCCACGTCAGCCTTCCTGCTCGGACGCGGCCATGACGGCCAGCGCCTTCTTGTCGACTTTGCCCAGCGGCGTCAGGGGGAGCTCGAGCACGTAACGCACCACGTCGGGCAGCTTGTAGTCCGCGACGCCCCGGGAGTGAATGGCCTTCTTGAGCTCGGCCAGCGCCAACTGCTCGCCGTCCGGGACGAGATACGCGCAGATCCGCTCGCCGAGGAACTCGTCGGGCACGCCGATCACGGCGGCCTGGGCGATCGACGGCAGCGCGAGCAGATGGTCCTCGACCTCGCCCGCGGAGATCTTGTCGCCACCGCGGATGATCATGTCCTTGATGCGGCCCTCGATCACCAGGTCACCGTCCTCGGTGAGCCGGGCGAGGTCACCGGTGCGGTAGAAGCCGTCCTCGGTGAAGGCGCGCTTGTTGTACTCGGGCACCCCGTAGTAGCCCCGCAGGGTGTACGGGCCGCGGGTGATCAGCTCACCGATGGAGCCGGCGGGCAGTACGTTGCCGTCCTCGTCGACGATGCGCAGCTCGTCGGCGTCCGAGATCGGCTTGCCCTGGGTGGTGAGCACCGACTCGGCCGGGTCGTCCGGCCTGCTGAAGGTCAGCAGCCCCTCGGCCATGCCGAACACCTGCTGGAGCGAGCAGCCCAGCGTCGGCGCGATGCGCTCGGTGAACTCGCGCGTCATCCGCGCGCCGCCGACCTGTACCAGCCGCAGGCTGCTCAGGTCGTCCTCGCTCCACTCGGCGGCCTCCAGCCACAGCTGCATGATCGAGGGCACCATCGAGGTGACGGTGACGCTGTGCTGCTCGATCAGCGGGAAGCAGTCCAGGGGGTTGGGGGTGTCGGCCAGGACGACGGTTCCGCCGGTCTGGAAGGTGCCGATCACTCCGGGGCAGCCGTAGGCGAAGTTGAACTCGACCGGCAGCACGGCGAGATAGGTGTCATCGCTGGTCAGCTCGCACACCTGGGCGGCTCGCCGGGACTGGTAGACGTAGTCGTCGTGGGTGCGCGGGATCAGCTTGGGCAGCGCGGTCGTCCCGCCCGAGAGCAGGAAGAACGCCACATCGGCCGCATCGGGCTCGGGCAGCGGCCCGGACTCGGACTTGGCCTCGGACTCGGGCTCGGCGGAGGCGAGCTCCAGCTCGGACACCGAGACGAAACCCTCGCTCTTCTCGCCGAGCACGAACAGCGTGCGCAGCTCGGGGGCTGAGGCCTGGATCTCCAGCGCCATCTCGCGGTGGTCGAACCCGCGGTGCGTCTCGGGCAGTACGTAACCGGTGGCCCCGCTGAGCTCCACCAGGTGGGAGATCTCCGTCGAGCGGTGCGCGGGCAGCGAGAAGACCAGCTTCGCGCCGATACGCATCAGGGCGAAGGCGATCGCAACGAACTCCGGGACGTTGGGCAGCTGCACCACGAGCCGGTCGTTCTCGCGCACCCCGTGCGCGGCGAACCCGGCGGCCAGCCGGTCGGCCCACTGGTCGAGTTCGACGTAGCTGATCCGCCGGCCGCCGTGCACCAGCGCGGTGGCGGAGCCGTACCGGCGCGCGGCGCCCCGCAGCAGAGCGCCGAGCGTCTCACCGCGCCAGATGCCCTGCTCGCGGTAGCGCTGCGCGACATCGGACGGCCAAGGAGTGCATCCGGCAAGCATCTTCGAACTCCTACTCGGCTTCGGGTGCGGATTCGGTGATGCGTACGACGGCGGCGCCCGCCTCCATGCCGGTGCTCGCGCCGATCAGCAGGACGTGGTCGCCGGGCCCCACCTGGCCGGTGCGCCAGACGTGCTCAAGACCCAGGAACAGGTCGGCCGCGCCCGTGTGCCCGATGGTGTTGACGTACTCCCACAGGGCCTTGTCCTCGTCGACGTCGAGCGGCAGCAGGAACATGGCCTCCAGCGCCTGCCGGCCGAAGCCGACGTGGCAGACCCTGGCGATCTGATCGAAGGTCAGGTCCGCCTCCTTGAGCGTGCGCTCGGCGATCTCGGCGACCTTGTCGCCGAAGTTCTTGATCGGCGGGGCCTGGCCGGCCGCCCACTGCTCACGGACCTTCTGGGCCCGCTCGCCGAAGTTCAGGCCGCGGCCACGGGTGACACCCGGCGGGAAGAGCTCCTCGCCCGCCCGGTGGAGGATCTCCATCGAGGAGTCGGACAGCGAACCGACCGCGAGCAGCTCGGCGAAGCCGCCGCGCCGCGAGAGCACCACGGCGGAGCCGGCGTCGGCGAGCACGAAGAGACCGGAGGCACGCCATCGCTCCACACCCGGAGTTGAGTAGTTGTCGCCCGTCGTGATCAGTGCGGCGTCGTGGGTGGGGTTGGCGATCAGCCGGTTGGCCGCCACCTCGACGGAGGCGAGCATGCCGAGGCAGCCCTGCTTGATCTCCACGGCGGGCACCGGGCGGTCGACGGTGTTGTTGAGGATGTAGTGCACCGCCGACCAGCCGTCGGGACCCTGGTGGTGGGTGTAGCTGTGCAGCAGGATGCCGATGTCGTCGGGCCCGTGGCCGGATGCGGACAGTGCGGCCCTGGCCGCGTCGATCGCCATGTCGGGCGCGGGTGTCGACTCGCTGACGGCCGCGGAACGCATGCCGGAGGCCTGCCGGCTCTCCTCGTCGTACAGGCCTTCCTCGACCGCGCGCTCGGCCGGGTACAGGGGCGGCAGATGGCTGCCGATCCCGGCGAGATACAGGTTCTCGGTCCTCATCGCGCCGACTCCTTCGTGGGGTGGATGCGTTTCGCGGCAAGCACAACACGGGGGCTGACGGGCCTCATGAGTAGGCGCTACTCAAGGTCCCGTCTTAGACACTGTCTAAGACGGGAGTCGACTAAGGGTCCCCTACGCAGGCCATCCGGCCCCTGTTGGCCTGTGCCCCCGTTGGCTGATTTGAGTAGCGACTACTCGGGCCCGGGCCAAGGCCGCGGTGTGTGCTGGGCGGGTATCCGCCGCGTGCCGTCCGCTCGCGGCCCCCGGCACAGACGAGGAGATCCGATGTCGTGGTCGCGTCCGGAACTGGGCGACTGGTCAAGTCCCGCCGAACTCACGCAGCTGCAGCGGGCGGAGCTGCCGCGGGTGATCGCCCAGGCGATGCGCTCGCCGTTCTACTCCGCCCGCTATGACGGCCGCGCCGTGCCGCGCGACGCGGAGGACTTCGCCGGCATCGAGCTGACCACCAAGCAGGATCTGCGCGACCAGTACCCCTTCGGCATGCTGGCGGTGGACCGCCAGAAGCTGGCCACCTACCACGAGTCGAGCGGCACGGCCGGGGATCCCACCGCCTCGTACTACACCGACGACGACTGGGCCGACCTCGCCGAACGCTACGCACGCAAGTGGGTCGGCATCACCCCCTCGGACACCTTCCTGGTGCGCACCCCCTACGGCCTGGTGATCACCGCGCATCTGGCACAGGCCGCCGGACGGCTGCGCGGCGCCACGATCGTGCCGGGCGACGCCCGTTCGCTCGCCACCCCGCTGCCCCGGATGATCCGCGTCATGCGGGCCCTGGACGTCTCGCTGACCTGGTGCAACCCGACCGAGATCATGATGCTCGCCGCCGCGGCCAAGGCCGCCGGGCTGCGCCCGGACCAGGACTTCCCCGCGCTGCGGGCCATGTTCACCGCGGCGGAACCGCTGACCGAGGTGCGAAGGCGCCGGCTCAGCGAGATCTGGGGCGGCATCCCGATCGTCGAGGAGTACGGCTCCACCGAGACCGGCACCATCGCCGGCCAGTGCCCGAACGGCGCCCTGCACCTGTGGGCGGACCGCGCGATCTTCGAGGTCTTCGACCCCGAGACCGGTGAACTGTCGCAGTCCGGACGCGGCCAGCTGGTCGTGACCCCGCTCTACCGCGAGGCCATGCCGCTGCTGCGCTACAACCTCGCCGACGACGTCGAGGTGTCCGACGCTCAGTGCTCCTGCGGCTGGCTGCTGCCGACGGTCCGCGTGCTCGGGCGGTCCGGGACGGGCTATCCGGTCGGCGCGGCGACGGTCACCCAACAGCGGCTCGAGGAGCTGGTGTTCAGCCTCCCAGGCAGCTACGAGGTGATGTTCTGGCGGGCCATGGCCCACCCGGACGTACTGCGCCTGGAGTTCGAGGCACCCGACGAGAGCCGCGACCAGGCGGTCAAGGAGCTGGCCGGACTGATCGACCGCGAGCTCGGCGTACCGCACCGCATCACCGGACTGCCGCTGGGAGCGCTTGTGCCCCGCGAAGCGCTCACGACGCAGCGCGACATCCTCAAGGCCCGCTATCTGTTCGGCGAGGGCGAGGACTGGGACAAGGCGGTCATGTACGCATGAGCCGCCTCCCGCTGCCCGCCCTGCGAGCGTGTTCCGCCGATTCCGGCCGACTTCTTCTTGTCCCGTCGCCGTCCGCTGTGGACGACGCCCGACCCGTAAGCGGTGACCCCATGGTGAGTGAGTTGTCCCCCCTGCCGCCGACCTCCGAAGACCGGATCGCCATCGTCGGCATCGGCTGCCGTTTCCCCGGCGGCGCCAACTCGCCACAACAGCTGTGGGAGTTGCTGATGGGCGCGGTCGACGCGTCCGGCCCGATTCCCGAGGACCGGTGGGCGCCGCAGCGCGCCCAGTCGCGCGAGAACGCCGCCGTCCTGTCGCGGGTGACCTCCAACGGCGCCTTCCTGGGCGACATCAGCGGATTCGACGCCTCCTTCTTCGGCATCTCGGCCACCGAGGCCCGCCAGCTCGACCCGCAGCAGCGGATGGCGCTGGAGGTGGCCTGGGAGGCGCTGGAGCACGCGGGCATCCCCGCCTCCACCCTCGCGGGCAGCGACACCGGCGTGTTCGTCGGCGTCGGCACCGACGACTACGGCCGCCGGCTCCTGGAAGACCTGCCCGGAGTCGAGGCCTGGACCGGAATCGGCTCCTCGCTGTGCGGTGTGCCCAACCGGATCTCGTACACCCTCGATCTGCGCGGTCCGAGCGTCGCCGTGGACACCGCCTGCTCGTCCTCGCTGGTCGCACTGCACCAGGCGTGCGCCAGCCTCCAGCGCGGTGAGGTACCGGTCGCGCTCGCGGGCGGCATCATGCTGATGGCCGGCCCGGGGCTGACCACCGTGCTCGACATCGCCGGCGCCATCTCGCCCGACGGCCGCTCCAAGGCCTTCGACGAGGCCGCGAACGGCTACGGCCGCGGCGAGGGCTGCGGCATCGTCGTACTCAAGCGGCTCGCCGACGCCCGGCGCGACGGCGACCGGATCATCGCCCTGGTCCGCGGCAGCGCCGTGCACCAGGACGGCCGCACCGACGGCATCATGGCGCCCAGCTCCTCCGCGCAGGCGCATCTGCTGCGCAAGGCGTACGAGTCGGCGGGCATCGCGCCGTCCGAGGTCGACTACGTCGAGGCGCACGGCACCGGCACCAAGGTCGGCGACCCGATCGAGGCCGCCGCGCTCGCCGAAGTCGTCGGCGCCCGCGCCTCGGGACAACGTCCGTGCCTCATCGGCTCGGTGAAGACCAACATCGGGCACTGCGAGGCGGCGGCGGGCATCGCCGGGCTGATCAAGACCGCGCTCGCCATGCAGCACGGGATCATCCCGCCGACCCTGACCGTGGACGGTCCGCGCAAGGACATCCCGTGGGCAGATTCCGGGCTCAGCCTGGTCAGTGAGGCCACGCCGTGGCCCGACTCCGGCCGGCCCCGGCTCGCGGGAGTAGCCAGCTACGGGTACGGCGGCACCATCGCGCACGCGGTCCTTGAGCAGGCCCCGGTCACCGCTGAGGCACCTCTCACCGCTGAGCCCGAGCAGGCCCAGCAGGCGGAGTCGGCGGAATCCGCCGGGCTCACTGTCTACCCGCTGTCATCGGCGACGGCGCCCGGGCTCGCCGCCCAGGCCGCCCGGCTGGGCGAGGTGCTGCACGCGCACGCGCTCCCCGATGTCGGGCACACCCTCGCGCACCGCAGGGCGCACCTGTCCGCCCGCGCCGTCGTAGTTGCGGCGGACCGGGCCGAACTCGCCGACGGACTCGGTGCCTTGGCCGAGGGCGAAGCCCTTCCCACGGTCATCACCGGCGAGACGTCCGGACCGTCGCGCTCGCCGGTCTGGGTATTCTCCGGACACGGCGCCCAGTGGTCGGGCATGGGCCAGGACCTGCTCGCCCAGGAGCCGGTGTTCGCCGCGGCCATCGACCGGCTCGGCCCCATCTACGCCGAGGAACTGGGCGTCACCCCGCGCGAGGTACTCAGCAGCGGTGAACTCGGCTCGGTCGACGTCATCCAGTCGATGCTGTTCGCCATGCAGATAGGCCTCGCCGAGGTCTGGCGCCGCTACGGCGTCACGCCCGGCGCGGTGATCGGGCACTCCGTCGGCGAGATCGCCGCGGCGGTCGTCGCCGGAGTGCTGTCCGAGGAAGACGGCGCGCGGCTGGTCTGCCGCCGCTCGGGACTGCTGCGCAAGGTGGCGGGCCGAGGTGCGATGATCATGGTCGACCGGCCCTTCGACGAGGTGCAGGACGCCATCGGCGCCACCGACACCCTCTGCGCCGCCATCGCCGCCGCCCCCTCGTCCACAGTCGTCGCCGGAGACATCCCGGCCGTCGACGAAGCCGCCGAGCAGTGGGCCGAACTGGGCTGGACCGTACGCAGGGTCGACTCCGACGTCGCCTTCCACAGCGCGCACATGGACGCGATCAGTGCCGACCTCGCCGCCGCCGTCGCCGATCTCCAGGCAGGGCCCGCGCAGGTGCCGCTCTACCTCACCGCGCTCGACGACCCGAGGTCGACGCGACGCCAGGACGCCTCCTACTGGGCGCTCAACCTGCGTAATCCGGTGCGCTTCCAGCAGGCGGTCGAGGCCGCGTTCGAGGACGGCCACCGGCTGTTCCTGGAGATCTCCGCGCACCCCGTCGTCGGCCACTCGATCAACGAGACCGTCTCGGGCGCCGGGGACACCCTGGTCACACCGAGCCTTCGCCGCCACCGCCCGGAGCGGACCACCCTGCTCACCTCGCTGGCCGCACTGCACTGCCAGGGCGTCCCGGTCGACTGGTCGGTCCTGCAGCCCGCAGGGAACCGCACCGACCTGCCCACCACCGCCTGGCAGCACGCCCGGCACTGGGTCGACGCACGCGACCGCAGCGAGTCGCCGGTCGACACACTGCTCGGCACCGAGACCGGGGTGCACGGCTCCCGGCTGCGGGTCTGGCAGACCACACTCGACCTGCGCACCCGGCCGTACCCCCGCCGCCACCCCGTACTGAACACGGAGATCGTCCCGGCCGCCGTCCTGGTCAACACCTTCCTCACCGCGGGCCGCACCGACGTACTCACCGATCTGCGGCTGCGTCAGCCGGTCGTGGTGCCGGAGCAGGAGACGCGGGAACTGCAGATCGTCCGCGACGACACCGCTCTGACCCTGGTCTCCCGCCGGCTCGGCGCACCCGACTCGGCCTGGTCCACCCACACCCTCGCCACCGTCGGCGGGGGAGCGGCGCCCGAGCCCGTACGCATCGGACAGGCCACCGAGACTCTCGACCCCGGCCATGTGATCGAGCGGCTCGCCGAACTGGGCGTGGCCGACATGGGTTACCCGTGGCGGATCGAGGAACTGCGCCGCGGCGAGGGCACCTTGACCGCCACCGCGAGCGCCGAACTCGACCGCAGCTGGGCCGCCGTCCTGGACGCCGCCCTCTCCATGGCCTCGGTCATCTTCCCCGGCCCGGGCGTACTGCGGATGCCTTCGTACGTGGACCAGGTGACCCGCACCGGGCAGCCGCCCCGGACGGCGACGATCTCGGTCAGCCTCGACGAGGAGCACCCCACGACCGTGCACGTCGACATCCGCGGCGAGGCCGACGGCGACGAGTCCGTACTCACCCTGCGCGGGCTGCGCTACAGCGAGCTCGAAGGCGACCTGTCCGGGGAGGAGCAGAGCACCAGCGGGCGCTTCGAACTGGACTGGCAGCCCTTCCCCGTGGACACCGGCGCGCACACCGCCCTCCCGGACCGCACCGTGCTGGTGCTCGGCCCCGCGGCTGGCCTGGCCCGCGCGCTCGTTCCCGCCTGCGCCGAGCACGGTGCGACGGTCAGCGTCGACCGGGCGGACCTGGACGGCGCGGACCATGTGCTGTTCGCGCCGCACGCGATACCGGCCGCCGACGTTGCCGTGGCCTTCGCCGAACTCGTCGGCGCGATCGCCGCGCTGCCCGGCCGCAAGCCCACACTGTGGTGCCTGACCACAGGCGTACGGGAGGCAGCATCGGCCGACGAGCTCAACCACGCCCCGCTGTGGGGCATGGGCCGGGTCGCCGCGAGCGAACACCCCGAATTCTGGGGCGGCGTGGTCGACCTGCCGGCCGGGCCGCTGGAGGAACTGCCCGCCGGGCTGCTGATGAGCCTGCTGCACCTGCGCCCGGCCGAGCCGGTGCTCGCGGTCACCGACGGCGAGGTGCGGGTGCCCCGGCTCGTACCGGCCGAACTCGCCGAGGACGGCGAGCCGTTCACCTGCCGGTCCGACGGCACGTATCTGATCACCGGCGGTCTCGGAGTGCTCGGCCTGGTGCTCGCCGAGCACCTCGCCCGGCGCGGCGCCCGCCGTATCGTGCTCCTCGGCCGCACCCCGGTGCCCCCGCGGGCACAGTGGTCCGACGACGACCCCCGGGTCGCCGCGCTGCGCCGGCTGGAGGCCGCCGGGGTCACCGTCACCACCGTGGCCGCCGACATCACCGACCTCGGCGCCACCCGGGCGGCGCTCGACGCGCTCCAGCTGCCCCCGATCCGGGGAGTGGTCCACGCGGCGGGCACCGTGCACAGCGCGCTCCTGCACCGGCTGGACGCCGGGCACCTGCGGGACGTCATGCGGCCCAAGGTGGACGGCGCGATGGTGCTCCACGAGCTGTTCCCGCCCGGGTCGACGGACTTCTTCGTCCTGTTCTCCTCGTGCGGCCCCCTGCTCGGACTGCCCGGCCAGGGCGCGTACGCGGCGGCCAACGCCTTCCTCGACGCACTGGCCGCCCACCGGCGGGCCGCCGGTCACCAGGAGACGGTGAGCATCGCCTGGACCAGCTGGCGCGGCATGGGAATGGCGACGGCGGCCTCGGCCACCGACGCCGAACTGGCCGCCCGTGGCACCGCGGACATCGCCCCCGACCAGGCACTGCGCGCCTTCGACCAGACCGTCGGCCGCGCGCCGAGCGGCCTGGTCACCGTCCTGAGCCTGCTGCGCGGCCACACCGGCCCGCGGCCCGCCCTGCTGGCGGAACTGGCCCAGGGCGACACCTCCCAGCCGGCCGAGGTACCCGACTGGGTCGGCCTCACCGGGGACGAACTGGCCGCGTATCTGCTCGACGACGTACGCCAGCGCGTCGCCGTCGTCCTCGGCGTCCAGCCGACGGCGGTCGGCGTCCACCGCCCGCTCACGGAGGCGGGCGTCGACTCACTGCTGGCGACGGCGGTACGGGTCGCGCTGGAACGGGACCTGGGCGTGGCCCTGCCGGCGACGCTGCTGTGGAACTACCCGACGGTGAGCGAGATCGCGGGCTTCCTGGCGGGTGTCCTCGCGGAAAACACGGACGCCTCGGACAGGGCTTCCGCCTGACGGGGGCTCCGCCCCGAACCCGGCCTTGTGGGTCTCCCGGACGACGTCCGGGGGAGTTGGAGGCGCGGGTTCGGGGCGGAGCCTGGACGGCGGGCTGCCAGGCGATTACCTCAGACTGATCGGGTGCGCCGCGGTGTTGACCGCGAGCATCGCTACGGCAACCTACGGGCGGGCTGACTGGCGCATCTGACACCGAGGGCTCGGCGATTGCCCAGACCACCCCTCGGAAAGATCGGTCAAACGCTACGGTTTGGGAACCCTCTGACGCCGCTCCTCGCGTGCCTGGCCCCTGGAGATGCCGTGTCCACGATCATGCCCGCTCTGCAAGGAGACCCTGAGCGCATCGCGTCATACCGTGTCCTGGGGCGACTGGGATCGGGCGGCATGGGGACCGTGTACGCGGCAACGGATCCGGCAGGGCACCGTGTCGCGGTTAAGGTCATCCACGCTCAGCACGCTGCAAACTCTGAGTTCCGGGCACGCTTTCATCGTGAAGTGGAAGTGCTGCGCCGCGTAGGCGGCACATGCCTGGTACCGCTGCTAGATGCGGCCCCAGGGGCCGACGTCCCTTGGCTGGCTACCGAATACGTTCCCGGTCCCACTCTGCAGCAGCATCTGGCCGCCGGGGAGCCGCTGTCGGGGATCCAGCTCCACCTCTTCGCAGCCGGTACCGCTGGCGCTTTGGCTGCCATCCACGCCGCGGGTGTCGTCCACCGGGATCTGAAACCCACGAACGTAATCCTTGCACCGCAAGGGCCGCGGGTGCTGGACTTCGGGATCGCTCATGTAGTCGACGGAACGGCGATCACTCGAACTGGAATCATGTCGGGTACCCCAGGTTGGATCAGCCCCGAGCACTACCGGGACGGAGCCGATGGGACGCCCGGTGACGTTTTCGCATGGGGCGCGCTTATCGCCTACGCGGCAACGGGACGGCTTCCCTTCGGTAGCGGGGCTCCAGACGTAGTGGCGTTCCGGGTGATGCGTGAACAGCCGGACCTGAACTGCGTGCCCGACGATCTGCGCGGCCTGGTCGAGGCATGTCTAGCGAAGGAGCCAGGCAAGCGGCCGACGGCTGAGACGCTCGCCGAGAAGACGGCGGACCTGTTGGGCCGCCAAGCAACGCAGCTTCTGGGCGACATCCTTGGGCAGCCCACGATGGTCGATGACGTGATCCTCGAACAGTGGCGCATACCAGCATTTGAAGTTGATCCTGCATGGGCGCCTCTGACGTCTCGTAGTCGTCACAAGCGCACCGCGTGGCTGGCTGGGGTGGCCATCGCCGTGCTCGCTACGGCAATCGGCACCTGGAACGCGGGAATCCTGGAAACAGCCGGTACGAGTACCGAGACCGCTTCCAGCCGCGATTCCCAAACCTCTCCCCTCAGCCCCACTGAGATGAACCGCTCTGCAGTCCCACCCCAATCAAGCCCGACGCCCACGGTGCGCGCTTTGTCCTCACCATCTTCTGTACCTTCACCTTCGCCGACACTGAGCCGGACACGGATCAACACCATCGCACCCTGGGCTGTTGGTGGTTACCCCGCTGAGGACATCACCGTTACGGGAGAAACGATCGGTTCGTGCTGGTCCTCCTCCGAGGCCACGATGCGCCTCGATGCTTGGAGATGCAGCGCCGAGAGTGAAATTCTCGACCCTTGTTTCGCTCCCGACGTCGGCCCGGAGCACCAGGTCCTGCTCTGTATGGGAACCGGGCCGACCCGGATGGTCCGGTTGACTCTGACCGAGACGCTGCCCGGGAACAACTTCCACATCCCTGGTGGGCCCGAGATCAGCCCCATCATCATCGTTCTCGCTGATGGGGACACCTGTCGTGTGATGACTGGAGCCACCACCGTGCTCGCCGAAGTACGCATGAACTACAGCTGCGAAAATGGCGGCCACCTGTATGGGGACCCTGACAAGACTGACGCCCTTTGGGTCATTTCTCACAGGGCCAACGGCGCAGGCACCAGCGTCAGTACGCCGATTGCCAGCGTTTACCAGTGAACCTGCGCATCGTCAGACACCCGCGTTAGGAGTTCGACCGCTGACTGTCTGGTTCACATGAGTCTGGTCCTCCAACTGCCGTGTGGACCGCTCAGATATGCGGCCTTGCGCCATCGTTGATGTCAGCCGTGGATGTCAGAAGCCTTCTGATCCATAGCTCTATGTGGATCGGTCAGTGAGGGGCAGACCGGTCGTTGGGGGGCCTTGAGCGGATCCTGTTAGTCGGGTTGACCGCTCGATCTGGCACGCTGGGCGTCGCCGACACCTGCAGGGCCGCCCCTGAACGGGCGCCTGCGTGAAACCCCTTCCGCTTTGAACTTGATGTGACAAGGTGGGACGAAGGTGACGTGGATACCCGTGGGGGTGGACGGCATGCCAGAGCTCCGTAAAGGGGAGAACACGGCAGTGGGCTCGGGGCGCATTACAGCCGAGCTGCACACTGTGGGCAGTCCGGTCGACCTCAGCGCCCTGCTGGTCGCCGCGGACGGCAAGGTCAGGTCCGACGACGACTTGGTCTTCTACAACCAGCCCTCCGCCTGTTCATATGCCGTCCAGCACCTCGCCGCTGACGCCGAGGGTCCCGAGCGCATTGAGATGGACCCAGCCGCTCTCCCCACGGAGATCGATCGGGTTGTCCTGGTTGGCAGTTGCGACCCCGACGATGCGACTCGCACTTTTCGTGACGTCAACGAGGTGCTGATACGCGCCATCCAGCACCGTGCCGATCCGGTCCGCTTCCGCCCCCCTGCCCTCACTGACGGTGAACGCGCCGTGCTGCTGGTGGAGCTTTACCGTCGGGGCCCGGCATGGAAGCTCCGCGCCATCGGTCAGGGCTACGCGAACGGTCTGGCCGGCCTGGCCACCGACTTCGGGATACACGTGGAGGAGTCACAGGAAGCCCCTGCGGCGGACCAGTCCGATACGGGAGAAAGTGGATCAACGCGCGACGCCGCGACTACGGCGGTGACTCCCAGGCCGGTCACGCCAGCCGTCGCCACCGCGAGCCCGATGAGCCTGCGCAAGCCTCCGCTCGGCAAGATCAGCCTCGACAAAGGCCGTCAGGTCTCCATGGGCCTGGACAAGAACGACCGCCAGTTGGTGGTCACGGCCTCATTGGAGTGGGATGGCGGAAGCGAGCGGCGCCGCAGGCTGGGCGCCGACCTCGACTTGTACGCCTTGTTCGTGCCGGCCTCAAAGGCCTTGCGTGGAAAGAAGGCACCCGGCGCCCTCGTCAAGTCCGGGTATGTGGCACAAGGCGAGCCGCTGCGACCGGGAGTGGGTGTGCCCGCAGTTCCGGGGACAGCGACGAAGGGCAGGGGCGCAGATGTTGTTTACTACAAGCGGCTCGGCTCGGTGAAGAGCCGACCCTACATTCGCCTCGATGGCGATTCACGTTTTCCGGGGCGTGAGTCACTTCGTATCGTTCGTTCCGACGAGCAGGGCTACATCCTCCTCTGCGCCTACTCTGCGCTCAGCAACGGCATCGGGTCCTTTCGCAGCTTTGGCGCGAAGGTCGTCATCACGGACGGGCGTGGCTCCACCGTCACTGTCCCGCTCTTCGAGAACACCAAGACCCGCTATTGGGTGGCCATCGCTCTCGTCGACTTCACCGCGGCTGACGGAGCAGCGATCCACCACATCGAGGCCTACAGCGCCCGCATGACTGAACGCCGCCCGGTCCTCCATCCGGACGGGACCATCGAGATGAATGCGGGACCAGTCGAATGCAAGAGACGCTGACCGGCCCAGGCACTTCGTGCCGCAGCTGTGGTCTGTCATGTCCTTCCGGGGAGCGTCTCAGTCCGACCTCTTCGTCCCGAGCAACTCGGGCGGGTCTGAGGTGCAGCGTCCCAGCGCCGTGTGACACCCGCTTTAGGCCTTCGCGGTTAGTTCCCAAGCGTCGTCTCCCGCGCTGCTCGTGCCCAGATAGCCTGCTGACGCGTCGTGAAACCCATCCGGTTCCAGTGGAAAAGGATGTGCCGGGCCAGAACTCCGCGTGTGCCGAGGTTGAGTCGTCCTTCGCGCCCTGCGTGGCCGAGGGCACGGCCGCCGCGCTCCATTTCAGTGACCCATTCGGCGACGGGCGTGAGCGGGCCACCGGTCGCGAGGGCCGACGCGGCGTCGATCGCCAGGAGCCTGCGCATCGTTCCGGTCATGGCGGTCACGCGCTCGACCGAGACATCATCGGGCAGGGGGCGCGCTGCCTCGACACGTGCCCAGACGTCACCCTGCTCGCTCCATTCCTGGCCGGCGGCGCGTAGGAAGAGGCTGATGACAAGGAGCGAGGTTGCCTTTGCATCGAGGAGTCCGCTCCCGTCCGTACCCGCGTGATGTATGTAACCGAGGACTCCGACGCTGTCCCCATGGAACAGGCCGTGAGCGATGTCCGTGCCGTCCGGGCCGCCGAATGCTGTGGCCTCTGGCTCGTACAGAGACGGCCACCAGCGCCTCACCACGCGCCACGAGACCGCACTGTCGAGGACTTCGCCGACTTGCTGCGAGAGCTCGTCGGCAGCTGACTGCGGGCTGGGGATGACTCGGAGGCGCCAGCAGGGGTACTTGCGGACGAACCACCAGGACCCGACCACCCCGGTGTCCGTCGCCTGCCGCAAGGGGGGCAGGAGGTAGGTGAGGAAGGCGCGTTCGGCGGTTTGGTAGTCGGCGAACTCGATGTTCAGCTGGTGCCAGCCGGACGGTTCCGGCCGCGGGGTGAGGGCCGTTCGTCCGGCCGCGCGGTACCGCGCGGCGGCCTCGGCGAGAATCTCGGGGGACGAGCGCGCCCAACTGGCGACCTCTGCGATCGGCGTACCGGTGAGGACAGCCAGAATGGCCTGCTCGGTCGGGTTGCTGTCGTGCAGATCCACCCGGGCCCTTCCGTTGGAGCGGTCAGATGAGAAGGAGGCAGGCGTCCCAGTCGCTCGCGGGCGCTGAGCCTGCTTTGGCGTTCTGGAAGGTGAGCATGGCTCCGGCTGCCCCCTCCAGGAAACCGGTCGCCGTCGGCGACCCTGCGGCGAGGAAACGTCTACTGAGCTGCGACAGACGGTCGGTGAACGCGCGTGGTTCGTCGGCGTCCTGCGCGACGCGTTGGACGACGCGGAGCAGGCCGCCGATGCCGTGGCACAGGCCGCGGTCGGTGAGTTGGTCGAGCTGGAGCGGGTCGGCCAGGCAGTACAGAAGTGCCCGTTCGGCCATGCGTCTGCGGTGCGGGTCGTCCAGAGCCATGGCGGCGAGTTGCTGGGTGCGGGCGAGGCCGGGGGTGCCGTAGCACCAGGACGGTGTGGTCGGGTACGCGGGGACGGCGGTGGTCTCGGTGACCCAGCGCGGCCAGCGGGTTCCATGGCGGTCGCTGTGCTGTATCTGGTCCAGCCAGCGGCAGATCCGCAGCATCGCGTCCTGATGGCCGGGCACGGTGATGCCGCCGAGCTTGGCGAGGGACAGGAGAGCCAGGGGGCCTGTGACTCCGTGGGCGAGCCCGGCGTTCGCGTGACCGCCCGGAGTGGGCGTACCGAGGTTGACGGGGCTGTGCCACACCCACCAGCCGGGCAGTGTGCGCCCGCTGGGGCCGGGGAGCGGTTCGGTCAGGCGGACCAAGTACTTGAGGATGCCCTTCAGCTCTGCGCCTCCGGGGGCTCGGCGCAGGAGGAGCACACCGAGACCGGTCAGACCGCGGAGCAGGTCGTACTCGGCGAAGCTGGTGGGCTTGCCCTGGTCGATGCGGGCGTGGGCAGCCTTCAAGCGGCGCTGGGTGTGCGTGGCCACGATCTGGTCGAGGGTGTGTAGAGCGCCGGCGTATCGATCGGTGTCGGCGGCGGCCAGGTGCAGGACGTATGCCATCGCGGGTGCCCCGAGGAACAGGTTCGCTTCGTCTCCGCCGATCAGGGGACCGATGGCGGCAAGCAGATGGTGCACGGCCTGCCACGATCCGGTGCCTTGGTGGGCGCGTTCGATGTCAAGCAGGGCCAAGCCGAGAGAGCCGTGGCTGAGGGACTGGCGAAAGGCGGTGTCCTGCTTGGTAGCGGTCCGGGCGGTGGTCAACGCGGCCCTCCTTCCGCGCGTGCGGTCCAGGACAGGGCGGCGGAGCGGGCCAGGCGGCGGCAGGCGGCTTCGCCGTCGGGGTCGATGCCGACGGCTCGGTTGTGGTGCATGTGGAGCAGGGACGGCAGGACCTTGGCGGGGTCGGTGCCATGGTCGATGAGCAACGTCCGGTAGGTCTCCAGGGCGTCGCGGCGGCGAGCCCAGGCGTCGACGACCTGCTCCCCTCCACGTAGGGAGCGCAGCGCGGTGAAGTCGCCGTCCGGCTCGGACAGCCGAACGGCTTGCGTAAGTAAGTCGCGCGGAGGCTGTGTGCCCTCGGCCTTGAGGAGGTGTTCGATCAGCCAGCGGTGCCCGGACGCCGGGCTGCTGGTGAAGGCGGCGGCGATGTCTACGAAGCTGGCCGCGATCACGGCTGGACGCCTGCCGGTCCGCAGGCCGAGCGCCATCTGCGTGATGGCGGATGCGGAGTCGGCAGCGAAGACCTGCTCGGCAGTGTCCAGGAGGCGCCCGGTGCCGTAGCGGCCGGCCTCGGGTTCGTCCGTGTCCCACTGGATGCGGTTGACCAGCCCAGCTTGGCGCAGGGCCCCCGCCCAGGCACCGACGCGTTGCGCAAGATCGCCGAAGGCGCGCGGGTGCGGCATTCGGATTCGTACGCGTAGGTGGGTTCCGGTGTCGCTGTACCGGGTGAACCACCACAGCGGTGTGCCGTCCCGCCATTCCTGGAAGAGGGCGGGCAGGTGCGTGGTCAGGATTTCCCGGGCGCGCTCCGGGTGGCAGTAGATCTTGAGGTAGGCCCATGGGGACGTGCCGGGCAGGCGCCCCGACTCGCGGCGGACGACCACCGCCTGTGCTTCCGTGGTCCGGGCCGCGGGCTGCTGTGTGGAGGCGAACGGCATGGTGATCTCGTGGGCGCGTCCCAGCCAGCCGTATAGGTCCTCCTCTGGTGCCTCGTGCAGTGTCACTGTGCTGGTGTGGTCCAGCTCCATGCGCAGCAGTTGCAGTTGGGTGGGGTTGTCGAGGTCGAGCCGGAGGCGCCGGTCGTCGGAGCCGAGGAAGACGGTGCGGGGAACGCCGTAACGGCAGCGCCAGTTGATGAGGCCCCGCAGCCAGCCGGGCTCGTCCTCATGGCCGAGATCGCGTGCCCGGAGTCGCCAGCAGGCGGGTGAAAGGATGGTGCGGCCGACGCGGACTTCGGGCAGGAACGGCAGCTGAGCGGCGGCGCCCCAGACGAAGGGGGCCAGCACTGCGGTGTGCGAGCGGTGCACCTCGGTGACGAAGCGGACCAAGGGGTGAGTGGCGTTGGTGAGTTCGACCGCGTTCATTACTGACGGTTCGATGAGTGTGCCGGTGGATAACGAGGCCAGGTAGAGGCGCTGGGAGTCCGCGGTCACGGCGAGGTCGTCCAGGTCGAGCGTGGCGGCTGGGTTGTGCTCTCCCAGGGAGAGCACGTGCGGTACGACGGCAGGGGCCCTGCTGACGTTCTGGGTGCGCAGCCGCAGCGGTGGGCCGGAGACCTGCGCGCGTTCCGCCTCGGCGGTGAGGGTGGGCAGGGACGCGTACGCGGACGTCATGCGCTCGCGGTCGGCCTGGTCCAACATCGCCAGGAACCGGCCGGTCGTGGTGCCTGCCGCATGGGACAGGCCCGCGAGGCTCAGCTCGAACCGCCCCTCCTGCAAGGTGTCCAAGGAGGTGGCGAGCACGGTGAAGCACAGCTCGATGTGCGCGGGGACCTGGGTGGCCTCGCCGACGGCGAGTGCGGCGAGGTCCTCGTCTGTCAGGACGAGCTCTCGAACGTGGTTCACCGCGGCGTGCTGGGCGAGGGCGAGCAGGTGCTCGTCCCGGCGGGTGGTGGCCAAGACGGGGCGTTTGAGGACCGAGCCTCGATAGCCGGCCGGGAAGCCGAGTCCGATGTCGGGATCCGTGAGGTCGCGGACCGGCACCAGGGCGCCCATGCTGTAGCGCTCCAGGAATCGGGCGCGGTAGTCCTGCCAGGCCGGGGGGCCGACTGGGTACGGCGAGATACGGGTAATGACGTCCACGGCCCGTTCCACCTCTCGGGAAACTGCGATGGGCAGGGCGATGTCGCAGTCTGGGCGCAGGTTCACTACCAGGGTCCGTTCGGCCGCGCCGGTCACGGTCGTCATACGCCGGGTGGCGTCGGCGCGGAGAGCCCGTTGCTCGTCAGTCGAGGCGGTGTCGTGCCGGATCAGGAGCCGGTGGATCTGCCGGAGCTGCCCAGCGGTGGCTGCCGTTGAGGGGAGCATCTGGGCACTGGAAGCGTCGAGTTGGGCCACCAGATGCCCGAGGGCGTCGTCGGTGGTCATTGGCGCCCGCAGGCTGGTCAGGAGGATGCGGTGTGTGACGAGGCCACGGACCATGTCCTCGATCACCGACGTGGATGTGTGGGAGTAGTCGGACTGCAGTCTCGCGACAATGTCCTCGACCGTGATCGGCGAGTGGGCGAGTTCAAGGACCTTCTCGACGGCGGGAGTACGTAGCAGGCTGACCTCGGCGGAGCCGTCCTTGCCCGGCTGATGCGGTACGACGACTTGCCCGCCTCGCGCGATGCAGGTGGGATCGGCGATCACGGGCAGGCGCCGTAGGAGATCGGGGTCTTGCTCCAGCACGGTGACGATGTGCGTGAGCCACTCGGCGTCCGCTCGGGCGACAGCCTGATGCCGGGTACCCCAGTGGGCTTGGGCCTTGTGATCAAGGCGTACGGGCGCGGGGCCGGCGAACAGGCCGAAGGGGGTGGCGCGGTGCTGCATCCGCAGGAGGTAGCGGACCAGGGAAATGACAGCGCGGCGGACTGATCGAGGTCTCTGGAGCCGGCCGTCGAGGACGCCCTGCACGGCCTCGACCAGCAGGGGACTGGCGACCTCGATCGCTGCTGCTCTGGAGTCGTCCGCCCAGACCTTGCCGATCCACTCCTGCCAGCGTTCCACGTCGCGGGAGGTGTTTCCGTCCAGGTCGGGCCAGGGAGGCAGCGCCGCCAGCGGCCATGCGGCTGCTCGGATCAGAGCCGCGTCAACGGCGTGGTACATCGCAGTGCCTCCTTCGTCGTCTGGGGTGGCTTGGTCCCGGGGGCGGGCTGAGGAATCCGGCCCGGCCCCGGGACTGGTTGGTCAGCTGCCGATGCAGGTGCTGTTGGAGCAGGCGGACTGGCAGGTCGCGCCGCAGCCGTCACCGGTGTCGTTCAACAGTCCGGCCACGACCGGGGCGGACGCGATGGTCTCGATGTTGAGGTCGAAGTCCGAGTCGGTGTCGACCGTGAAGTCCGTAGCGGCCTTGAGCGTGGTGCTGCCCTGCGGTGCCATCTCGTTGCCTTCCTGTGCAGGTGGGTGGGATGTGCCTTGCTGCCTGGTCCGAGGCGCTTTCTGCGCTTAGGGCCAGGTGATCAGGACCCGTGCGTGCGGACGGTCGACGACGCGGCCCACGGGAAGCTGGGCGTCGGGCGTGCCTGCCGGGTGGACCTCGACCCGTGCTCGGTCGCTGCGGTGTTCGCGGTCCCAGATCTGGATCTCCTCGACGAGCCGCTCGGCGACCTTCTGGCCCTGCGGTCCGTGGCCGATGGCGCCCAGCTCGAACCGTTCCGGGGTGTCGGTGCGGCGGACCGAGCGATAGGCGAAGCTGTCGCCGTCGACGAGGGTGGGCACGCCGAGCGGCGAGATCGAGGCGACCAGGCCGCGCTCGCGGGCGGCCGGTGTCCCGGCCAGGAGCGGCAGGTTGTCGAGCGCGGTTGTCAGCCACAGGTCCAGGTGTTCGTTGGACTCGTTGCCGGCAAGCGTCACCCCGGACCAGGCTTCGGCTCGGGAGGTGCGCAGGGCGGCACGAAGCGCATCGACGTCCGGCTCCGGGTGTCCGTCCAGGCGCAGGCCGACCTCTTCGCCTGTGATGTCGTGCAGCAGGACCAGGCGGACGCGGTTCTCTCCAGCGCCCTGCATGGGCACGAAGCCGCACAGCTCGACGCTGTCGCTCACGAGGTGGTCGCTGTGGCGGACGAGCGCGACGGTGCGCGTCATGCCGCGCATCCGCAGCGGCACGACGAGTCGGCCGCCGTCGACGAGCTGCTCGATCCAGGCAGGGGGGATGTCAGCGGCCTGGACGGTGACGATGATGCGGTCGTACGGGGCGTGCCCGGCCAAGCCGTACTCGCCGTCTGCGGTGAAGACCTGCACCTGCCGGTCGTAGCCGGTCTTGGCCAGAAACATCTCGGCGCGCTCGGTGACATCGCGGTCGATGTCCAGGGTGACGACCAGGC
Organism: Streptomyces sp. NBC_01481; assembly: GCF_026339995.1. GTDB lineage: Bacteria > Actinomycetota > Actinomycetes > Streptomycetales > Streptomycetaceae > Streptomyces. Next base: position 1,142,842 of record NZ_JAPEPT010000001.1, read on the forward strand.
CGTCCGTGCCGACGATCTCGGCGAGGTAGGCGGCGTTGACGCCACCGGAACCGATCTCCAGCACCCGCATTCCCGGCCGGATGTCCGCTTGCTCGATCTGCATGGCCTGGATGCGGGCCGCGGACACCGAGCTGACGGCCACGCCGTCGGCGTCCTTCTTCGTGATCGCGGCGTACTCCGCCTGGTATGCCTTGGCCATGTCCTCGTCCGGGGTGGCCAGGTGGCGGGGGATCTTGCCGAACGCAGCCACGACGTGCGGGCTTTGTGCGGCACCGACTTCGATGAGTTCCCTGACCATCTCGTCGCGCAAGTGCTGTTCGGGCGTGGGGACTTCTTCGCTGTGAGTTGTCATGCCGGAGACGTTGTTCACGGGCTTTCTCCTCCTCGGCTGTGTGCGCCGAGCGGTGGCGTGTGCACAGTGGAGCGATTTCTGGTGTTGGCCCCTGCTAGGGGTATGGCTTGTAGAAAGGCGACAGCAGCCACATGGGGTAGAGGGTGGGCAGGTTGACAGCTACTCCGGGCAAGGTCACTCCCGGACAGCGGCGCACCGCGTTCGCGAGTCGCCGCATGGACGTGCATCGGCGGCGGCCGGGACAACTCTGCCTCGAGAGGCAGGGCGGGGGCGTCGTCCCCAGTGCGCAGTGTGCGGCGTCCTTGGCCGAGATGACCTTGTAAGTTCGGCGCCGTGCTCGTTCCAGCCGCCCGAGTAGCCGCAGCCGGCATTCAAACTCTTCGTCGGGCCGGGTGCCCGTGGAGGCGGTCATGACGCAGCCTCCAGAAGTGAGGGCTGGTCGACGGGCGTGGTGGCCGCGGACCTGAGTGATCGGCGGCACCACACCCACTTGCCGTCATTGCGCCCCCGTGCACGGCACCCCCAGTCGTCCGAGCATGCCTGGACCAGGGCTAACCCGCGGCCGGACTCCTCCCCGGCGGACTCCTGTCGCGGGACCGGGAGGCGGGGAGAGGCGTCGGCGACCTCAATGAGGACCGTGTCGTCGCGCTGCTGGAGGACCATCACGATGGGTCCCTCGCCGTGCTGCACCGCGTTGGTCACGAGCTCCGACACGATGAGCGCCATGTCGTCGGCCAGGTCGCCCAGGCCCCATGAGGTCAGGGCGCCACGCGCCGTCCTGCGCGCTCTGGACACCTCGCGCGGGTCGGAATCCAGAGGTGTCGCGAGCGCTCGGAGCATGTGGCCCTTCGGCACGCTCGGCGTGGGGATCGCCATCATTCCCACCTGCGCAGCGTGTTCCGGACCCGTCGTACGGTCCTCGTGCCGGCACTGAAACCGCCCCCAGCGACGTCCACGGCCGTCCGCGGCTCTGCGGGCAGGAGCACGAGCCAGGTCCGGCCGCACGGCCGGACCGGCAGCGGCCGTCTGCCCTGGAGGCCAGGTGTGGGGGTTTCCTGCATCACGGTGGGGCTCCTTGAGAAGAGACGAACATGTCCGAACGGGACTCACCAGCGCCACGTAGGTCGCTGGTGATGGCGTCCTCGCGTTCGGCGACGGCGATCAGAGTGGTGCCCAGGCGGATGTCGTCGCCATGCCCCAGCAGATGGCGTGCAGCGCTCTTCCGGGTGACGGACCTAGCACGCGGGTAGCGTCGAAGTGTCGTCTATGCCTAGGGCGTTGCGTGCGAGAGGAGTGGCGGTGTCCCCTGCAAGCGAGGGAGCCGCCGGTCAGAGCCGACAGCGGTCGTCAGTGGTCTTCTGTGGCCGAGAGGGGCCGACGATGGATGAACGTCCCAGGACGCTGCTCAAAGCGCTGGTGTCCCAACGACACTGGCGTTACGGGGACTTCGTGGGCCACTTCGCCCGCACTGCCGAGCAGGTCGTCAAGAAGGGCACCAGGAACCCGACGATCTCCGAGGCGCAGTTCCGCCGCTGGACCGCGGGAACCATCCGGACTTTACCCAGCCCAGATGCCTGCCGCGTGCTGGAGGAGATGTTCGGCGTCAGCGCCACCGCTCTGTTCCAGGCGCCTCCCTCGCCCGAGTCACCCGCACCCGCGTTCAGCCTGAAAGCCGAGATCGACATGACCGCACGCGACGCATCCAGCGAGGCCGGCGCCGCCGCCTCCGCGTCCATCTCCGACACCACCGTCGACCAGCTACGCGACGACGTCGCCCAACTCGCCCGCCGCTACAACACCTTTTCGGCGTTCGAGGTCCTGCAGACCGCGCGCAAGCTGCGCGAGGAGTCCGAGCAGCAACGCGACCGCACTCAGGTGCCCGCTCAGCAGCAGGACCTGCTGATCACCGCCGGACAAGCCTGCGCGCTGCTGTCCGCCGCGGCCTTCGATCTGGGCTCGCTCGACGGCGCCACCCGCCTGGCTCGCGCCGCCGCCCTGTACGGCGAGACCGCCCGCTACACCCCGCTGCGAGCCTTCGCCGGCGGAACCCTTGCCTACATCGCCTACTTCTCCGGTCGGCCCGCCGAAGCGGCGCAGCTCGCCCAGCGCGCGCAGATGTTCACCGGACTCGGTGACGTCGCACGCCGCCGGCTGGCGGCCATCGAAGCACGCGCCCACGGCCACCGAGGCGACGCCGTCTCGGCCCAGCAGGCACTCAACGCCTCTCACGAGGCGAGACGCGGGGAGAACGACGACCTGCACGACGGCGTGGCAGGCGAGTTCGGCTTCCCCGACGAACGGTTGGCCATGTCCAACAGCTCGACCTGCCTGCTACTCGGGAACGGCGAACAAGCCGAGACCGCGGCCCGCAGCGCGCTTGAGCTGGTGGCCAACAAGCCCGAGACACTGCGCTCCGTACGTGTAGTGGGCGGTGCAGCCGTGGATCTGGCCGCCGCCCGGCTCCTGAGCGGCGATCTCGATGGAGCGGCCGACGCTCTCGAACGCCTCTGGATCGTGCCCGGCGAACAGCGTGCCACGGGCCTGCTGACCCGCACCGCGCGCGTCCGCCGGGCACTGACCGACGAGCGGTTCCGCCGGACGCCTCTGGCGAGCGAAGTCGGCGAGCGCCTGGAGCATTTCAGCCGACTCGCCGCCCAGCACCAACTCGGCCCGGCAGCCGGAGCGGTGGCGGCCCTGGAGGGCTGAGCCGCGTCAGGGCGTGGAGGCCAAGGAGGCGATTATCTTGGCCTCCTTCTCGGTGGCGAGCCCGTGTTCGGCCCAGCGCGGGTGGTCCACGGGGCGGCCGTCGGCCCGCAGCCACGCCCACGTGTCCGCGATCGTCTCGCGCAGCGGTCGGCACTTCAGCCCGGCTGAGACAGCGCGGCTGGAGTTCACTGACCACACACCCGCGTGCGTACGCCAGAGGGGCAGCTCGGTCCACTGCCGTACTCCATGCTCGATGAGCACCTCCGGCTCCACCCACACCGCATGGGCGTCCGCTTGCGTCAAGGTGAAGCACGCGTGCAGGAAGTCCCCGAAGGCCATCCCCTCGGGGTGGGCCACGTTGTAGGCGCCGCCGGTTGCCGCGGCTGCCTGGTCCACGGCGAACGCCGCGACATCGCGCACATCGGTCGGCTGGATGATTCGACTGGCCGGAGCCGGCGCCAGGACCGGTCCGCCGCGGTGGGCACGGTTAAGCCACCACGGCAGCCGCCCCACGTACTCACCGGGTCCGAGAATGACCCCCGGCCGCAGGAACACCGCCCCCTCGCCGAATACCTCGGCGACGGCTCGCTCCCCACCGGCCTTCTGAAACCCGTACTTGGTGGGCGAACCATCCGCGCCGGTGTAGCCGAAGGATTCGTTCACGTCCGACGGGCAATCCAGGATTTCGGATGCCTCGGTCAGGGGCTGATGCGGCCACCCTGCGTAGACCGACACCGTGGAGACATGGACCCACCGGCGCGCCGCATCGCGCAGCGCGCGTGCGGCGAGGCGCACGTCACGGGGCGGGAGTTCGGAACTTGACGTATCGATCACGGCGTCCCAAGGTCCCTCGTCGGCAAGCCGGTTGAGGTCCGCCGCTTCTGTCCGGTCCCCGCGAACCGGCCGCACCCCTGGCACGTCTTGCCCAGACCGGCCGCGGCTGAACGCCGTCACGTCCCAGCCGCGACGATGCGCCTCCACGGCGACACTCCTGCCCAGGAACCACGTACCGCCCAAGACCAGAATCCTCATGCCCAAGATCCTGCCTTCCCCGAGGGCCCCGGGATAAGGGGCCCGCTCTGATCCGGCCCTATCCCGCATGCGGGCGTCAGCTGGTGGACCGATCGCTCGCCGGACGAGCCCGCCCACCTGGGCGAACTGATGGGCGCCCTGGTCAGTGAGGTCGATGAGCGGGCCGTCCGCGAGTACCGAGACCTCATCCGAGCCCGGACGCGTTGTCAGCCTGCATGAAGCTCCGCGATGACCTGATCCGTCATCCGGCGCGCGGGTTCCAACCGGGGGTCCTGCGGGTGCGCGTGCGGACCGAGGATTTTCGAGCACACGAAGAGCGTCATCAGCTTGCCGTCCCGGCTCTCGAAGTCGTGGCGCCGTTCCAGCCGTACGCGATCGGCCAGAGAGGGGACGGCAAGGGAGCTTCCCCACAGCGAAGCGGAATCCAAGCCGCGCGGCGCGTTGCCCCAGTCCTCCCAATCGAAGACAGACAACGTCGGCGCCGTCATGTTGGCCCAGTTCAGATCCGCGTGAGCCGGCACCCACCGCTCTACCGTCGTGTCGAAGCCATCGGCGCGGGAGATGCTGCGGACAGCTTCGGTGACGAGAGCCTGCGTGATAGTGACGGTGTCCGGAGTGGCGACACGCGTCGTGTCCTGGGCCACAAGCGCGTCCAGCAAAGCGTTGAACGCCTGCCACCACGAGTCCTGCAGCTTCGGGTCTTCGCTGAGGATCGCGGTACCGATGGGCGCACTCGGCAAGAGCTCGGTCTCGTCGGCGCGCCACATCACGGGTTCGTCCGCGTCCCGCCAGACGACACACCCCTGCCAGGTGGGCTGGGCAATGCCGTCGAGTCGCGCAGCGCACTCGGTGCCGTTCCAGCCCTGCACCCCGATCTTGTCGAGCCCGCGCCTCTCAATACGGACCCACGTGCGCCGGTCTGTCCGCGCTCCGACCGAGCGGCGTTTGCGTACCACCGTGTCCCGGTCCAACTCGACTTGAAGGGATCGCTCTACGTGATCGAGAACGTTGTCAACCGGTTCGACTCGCAAGTCAACGGCCTGCGCCGAAGGTACCGAGAGCGTCATGCGGGCGACCGTAGCACCGGAGCAATGGACCCCATGTCCGTCTCGGTCTATGCGGTGAACAGAGCTACGAAGGCCACTGCTCGGCCGCCGATCGCGGCACCGCCCCCACGGTGTGGAAACGGCTGAAAGCAGATCGGTCGAGCCACCAGACGCGCAGGTCGCTCGCCCACGGGCGCATCGATGTGAAGGACTCGCTGACCGAAAACCCAGCGCCATCAGTGACCGTACGGTGACGTTGTGTCAGTGGTGCGTGCTCTCATACGACCTGTGCAGGGATAAGCCAACGAACTTGGATCGAGGGGGAGTTCTTTCATGGCGATACAGGTGCCGGCGTACATACGGGGAGCCTCGGAGGCCGACAGCGCGTTCGGCGGTGAAGCAAAGGCCCCGCCGCTGTGCCACCCCGCTCCCGCGGCCAGCGACCAGTCGTTTGTGGGCCTGTGAGCCGCCGTCGCCCGGTGCGGCGGGGTCCCGTCCGGCGCCGTCCGGTCCGCCGTTCCAAGAAGCAGGACGAGCAGGTTGCCCTGCTGGTTGGCGGAGTCGTGGCGCTTGGGCTGGTGGCCGCCGCCGTTCAGTGGTTGCTTGTCCACTGGTGGCTCCTCGTTCTCGCGGCCGTGATGGCATCGGTCGCGGGTGGCCTCTGGATCCAGCAGGTCCGACAGAGGGCCGAGTGGCAGCGCGTCCGCGCCCAGGCGCTGCGGCTGAGGATCGCCGAGATAGACGCCCTGGACCACCGCGCATTCGAGTTCTCCATACGGGACTTGATGCGCCGGGACGGGTGTAGTGCTGAGCGGATCGGCGGTGCCGGCGACGACGCCTGCGACGTACGGGCCACCGACCCGGCCGGCCGAGTCTGGGCAATCCAGTGCAAGCACCGCCGAGACGGGGACCGCGGCTCTGCCGTCGGCGTCGGCGTGCTGCAGCAGGTCAACGGCACTGCCCGGCAGGTCCACGGGGCGGACATCGCGGTCGTGCTCACCAACGGTCGCTTTTCTTCGAAGGCCATCCCCTGGGGCAGGGAGCATCGCATTCATCTCGTCGACCGCCGTGTACTCGGCGAGTGGGCCGCAGGATCCCGTCCGCTGTGGGACCTGCTGGACCGCATCCCTCCTCCACGTCGACCGACGGCCCTGTCCTGACCCGTGCGCCGCACGAATGGGCAGGACGGGGCCCTGGCACTACCGGTAACGCCGTGGTGTTTTGCCTGTTGGGAGGAGTGGACGGGTGATTCTGACGATCAATGTGGCAGTTCTGCTGGCCTTCATCATCATCGTCCGACTGCGTCGACGTACGGAGGCTCGGAGTCGGGTGGACGAGAAGTTGACTGTACTCATTGTGCTGGTGTTCGGCCTACTGATCGCCCCGACCAGCTTCGGCCAGGGAGTCCTGAACGTCGTGGGCCAACTCGCGGAGAGCATCTCGCAGTCCGGCGGCCCGTGAGCCCCTCGGTGCCCCTCACGGTGAATGCCCCATCGGCCCGTCCGCCCGGACCCTTCCGCGACGGGCCTGCTCGTGATCGTGATGCCACGGGAGGAGTTCATGCCTACCGTGCGCAGTGCAGCTGGTGATCGACGGTGTCCTGCTGCCATCGAGCTCGCTTGGCCGGGCCAATCCTCGTCGCCGACTTCGACGAACGGGCCCGCGAGCTGGTCGCCGTCGCGTAGCGGGTCCGGGGCGGCGCCCACGCGGCCGGGTCAGTCCTTCAGCAGTGCCTCCGCGCCGTCCAGGGATCGTTCCACCGTCAGTTTGAAGAACGCCAGGTCCTGCGCCGCCAGATCCGCCGGGTCGTCGCTCGCGACCGCCTGCGCGCCCGCCGCCGCCAGGCCGGGGCGCGTCTCGTCCTTCGCGAACGCGGCCATGGCGCGGCCCATTTCCGCGCGTGCCGCCGGGAAGTAGTTGTCGCGGTCGTCCTCCACCGCCACCAGCATGAACGCGCTGTTGAGCAGGTAGCGGTAGATCTCGGTCGCGTGCTTGCCGAACCCCGCCCCCAGCAGCACCTTGATGCCGACATCGATCGTCGGCAGCGCGGCCGGCACGTTCGGGCCGACCAGGACCAGGCGGCGTGCCACGCCCGGGTACTGGCGCAGGACGGCGCGCCCTTCGAGCATCAGTGCGCTGAACCAGTCGCGCCACGCCGAGTCCGCGTCGGGCACCGGAATGCGTGCGATCACCCGGTCGGTGACCGCCATGACCACCGCCTCGCGGTCGCCGACGTGATGCGCGACCACACCTGGCCATACGTCCAGCTTGGTGGCGATCTGCCGGATGGACCAGCCGTCGAGTCCGTGCTCGGCGGTCAACTCGACCGCGGCATCGATGATTTTGTCCGCCGTGATGGGCGGCAGGCCTGCCGAGGCCCGTGAACGGCGGCGGGGCGCTGACCCAGACATGACTAAAAACCTAACGCTGGAGGGGGTGTGACCGAAGCGACTTGACGCCCGGCGACCCGCAGGGCATAGAGTCAGCCTAACCTATTAGTCACTGTCTAAGAGGTGCCCGCACAGACCGCCCGTCACCGGCGCCGCGTCCTGCGGCACCGGTTGTTACGCAGCAGTGCACGACCCGGCCGCCGGGCGACCCGGCCGACCGGCTGGATGTATTTGTCCTTTTTCGTCCCGCAATCTGAGAGGCTCCGCGTCATGCGCAAATGGATGCCGCTGCTGGCGGTTTGCCTTGGCACCTTCATGCTGTTGATCGACGTGACCATCGTCAGCGTCGCCCTGCCGCAGATGACCGACTCGCTCGACGCGTCGTTCTCCGATCTGCAGTGGGTGGTCGACGTCTATGTGCTGGTCCTCGCCGCCCTGCTGATGGCGATCGGCTCGCTGTCCGACCTCAAGGGCGCCCGGCGGGTCTATCTCGTCGGCCTCGCCGTCTTCGCCCTCGCCTCGCTGGCCTGCGGCCTCGCGGACAACAGTGGTCAGCTGATCGCGGCGCGCGGTGTGCAGGGCCTCGGCGCCGCCGCGATGTTCGCCACCAACACCGCCCTGCTGGCCAGCAATTACCGCGGTCGCGACCGCGGAATCGCCTTCGGCCTGTGGGGCGCGGTCAACGGCGCCGCGGCGGCGGCCGGACCGATCCTGGGCGGACTGCTCACCGAGCATCTGAACTGGCGGTGGATCTTCCTGGTCAACCTGCCCGTCGCGGCGCTCGCGCTGATCGTCGGCCGCAAGTATCTGGAGGGCTCGGCCATCCGCACCGACCGCCGGGTCGACCTGCCCGGCACGATCGGTTTCACCCTGATGGCCACACTGCTGATCTTCGCGCTGATCCGCGCGGGCGACGACGGCTGGGGCGCGAACACGACGCTCGCCCTGTTCGGCGGTGCGGCGCTCGCGCTGGTGGCCTTTGTCCTGGTCGAGCGCGGCAAGCGGGATCCGATGCTGGACCTGGCCCTGCTGCGTACACCGTCCTTCGGCGGGCTGATGGCCGGAGCCGTGGTGTTCAGCGCCGCGGCCTTCGCCAACCTGGTGTTCGTCTCGGTGTGGGCGCAGTCGGTGCTCGACCTCAGCCCGGTCAAGGCGGGTCTGATCCTTACGCCGCTGAGCGGAATGTCCTTCCTGGCCGCCGGACTTGCGGGCCGGTTCCTGGCGAGCGTCGCTCCGCAGTGGCCGATCGGTATCGGTCTTCTGCTGATCGGCGCGGGCACCCTCCTGGAGATGCTTGTCACCGGCGACTCGGGCTGGACGGCCCTGCTCCCCGGCATGATCGTCACCGGTATCGGTGTCGGTATCGCCTCGCCGACCCTCGCGTCGGCCGCGCTGGCCGCTGCGCCGGCGAGCAGGGCGGGCATGGCGGGCGGTGCGGCGAACACGTTCCGTCAGCTCGGCTTCGCGGTCGGCATTCCGATCGTCGGTGCCATCCTGACGGGTGTGGTCGGCCGGAACCTCGACGACAGCAAGGCGTTCGCCGGGGCGAACGAGGTGGCCGAGCAGGTCAGCAGCGGTCAGGCCGCCGGCGTGGTCGCCTCTCTCCCGGAGCAGTCGCGGGCCGCGGCGACCACCGCGATCGAGGACGCCTGGGCGGCAGGTCTTGATCAAGTGTTCCTGATCAGCGGTGTCGCGGCCGCGCTCGCCGGGGTCCTGGTCCTGGTGCTGGTGCGCCGGTCCGCCGAACAGCCGGATGCCGATATTCCCGAGTACGACGGGCAGTCGCCTGCGGCGGAAAGTCCGCTTCGGACCGCCTGAGAGTGGTGCGCGGGTCCGTCGGCCGTTCGGCCGGCGGGCCCAGGGAATGTGGTTGAGGGTTCGACTGGATTCCCACAAGACCACAGTCCATGGTCACTTGGTGTCAACACCCTGGGACCGTGTTTCGTAGGACTGTTGGCAATGACAAAGTCGGAGTCTTCACTTCCGCAGAATCTTCACAATAGAGTGACCGGTGGCGAGACGTATGTCAGTCCTTATCGAACTGGCGTCGCCAAATGCGCTTGAAGGGTGGGGGGATGGTTGAGGATTGCCAGGGGGGACGGTCTGCGGGCCGCACGCATCAAGGCAGGATTAACGCAGGACGAAGTGGCGCGAAGAGCCGAAATCAGCGTCAGAACCGTCCGTCATATTGAACGTGGCCAGGTGAAGAATCCGCGCCACGAGACCTTGGCGCGGATGGCCGAGGTGGTCGGGTACGACTACGAGGCCGCGGGACCGGGGAGCGAGCCGGACACGGATCCGCAGCCCGACCAGCCCGGATTCCGCTATGAGATACGCCTGCTGGGGCCGCTGACGGTTCTGTGCACGGGGCTGCCCGTGGCCATGCCGCTGAAGCAGCGGGCACTGCTCGGGCTGCTCGCCGTACAGCCGGACCAGACCGTGAGCCACGAAGAAATAGCGGATGTGCTGTGGAGCGGTGAAGCGCCGCCCGCTTACCAGAAATTGGTGCATACCTATGTGGCACGACTGCGCCGCCTCATCGAGCCGGGGCAGGGCAGGCACGGAAGAGGAGCCCGCCGTATCAGTACGGTGCGCGGCGGATACGTCTTCAACAGTAGAGGCGTTGAGCTGGATCTCCGTCAGTTCGAGGAACGCAGCGCACAGGCCAAGCAGACGGCGGCGGCCGATCCGATGGCCGCGCTCGAATTGTTCGGCCAGGCCCTGCGCGGCTGGCAGGGGCGGCTCCTGCAGGATCTGTCGCAGCTGTGGCAGCACCCCGCCGTCGTCAGGGTGGCGCAGCGGCATATCGATGTGGCCATCGATTTCGCGGATCTGGCAATCAGGCTGAACCGTTCCGCCTTTGCGGTCGAACATCTCAGGGTCGCGTCGTACGAGGAGCCGCTCCACGAGGCACTCCAGGCGCGGATCATGCTCGCGCTCGCCGGCTCCGGGCGGCGGGCGGCCGCGCTGCGCCTCTTCGCCGATCTGCGGATGAGGCTGAAGAAGGAACTGGGCGTCGAGCCGAGCGAAGAGATCTGGCAGGCGCGCAACGCCATCCTGATGGACGACGGCCCCGACGGGCGCACCGATCAGGCGGCCGCCGGGCGGCCCGGCTCGGCGACGACCCATACGTACGGCACGGCCCGCGACTCCTGGCCCGCGCCGACCCCGCCGCCCTTCGTGGCGGAGGCGGCCCGCCCCAGAAGCCTTGCTCCACCGGCGCAACTTCCGCCGGTCATCACGCCTTTCATCGGCCGGCAGGAGCAACTGGGGATTCTGGACGGTCTCTTGGCGCACCAGCGCAAGGGGCACCCCTCCGTGGGCATCGCCGCCATTAACGGACCGCCCGAGATCGGAAAGACGGCACTGGCCGTGCGGTGGGCCCATCACCGTCACGAGGAATTCCCCGACGGACAGCTCTACGCCGATCTGCAGGGCAGCGCCGAAGCCGCGGGACGGCCGGTCGACCCCCGCACGGTGCTCAACCGCTTCCTGCGGTCCCTCGGAGTGCCGGACGCCTGGATCCCGGACACCCGGGAAGAGGCGTCCGCCCTGTTCCGCAGCCTTCTCGCCGGCCGCCACTTCCTGGTGCTGCTCGACGACGCGGCGGACGCGGCGCAGGTCCGCGCACTGCTGCCGGGCACTCCGGGAAACCTGGTGGTCGTCACCAGCAGATCGCCGCTGATGGATCTGGTGACCCGCGAGGGCGCGCAGTCCATCGCCCTGGACGTCCTGTCCGCGGCGGAGTCGTACGCCCTGATCGAGACCCATCTCGGTCCGGAGCGTACGCAGGCGGAGCCCGATGCCACGGCCGAACTGGCGGCGGTCTGCGGGCAGTATCCGCTGGAGCTGCGCATGGCCGTCGCCAGGCTCGCGGCGACACCGCACCTGTCGATCCACGCACTTGTCACCGAACTCGCGCGAAGGGCTGCCGACCACTCCTATGCGCTGCGGTCCAAGCAGTCGGTGACTTCGAGCAGGACTCGCAATGCAGGCAACGGCCGGTGGCACCGGCTGACATGACCGCTGACAGCCTTGCGCGAGGCTGACAGCACGTCTTCTCCCGTCTTCCTCCACTCAATCACCGCAGCTCAGCACGGGAATTCCGCCCAGCACAGGCCGAACGAATGATTGCCATGAGGTAAATCGGCCTTTGCTGGTGCGGAGTTCGGTTGCTCGGACAGGGGCTCAGACCTATGGTCAAAGCTCGCGGGCAAGTCCCGAATAATGGCCGGGTTTTCGGTCATTGCTGATGATTGTTTGCGCCTCCATGTGCGAGGCGCCCTTACGGGGAATGCGAAAGTCCCCGAAGGCGTGCAATAAGCCGTGGGAGAGGATGGGAAATGGCGAACGTTACGGCCGAAGAAGCCCAGAAATGGCTGATCGACGAGATCGCACAGCGCCTGGGTGTGGAGCCGACGGAGGTCCCGGCCGACCAGTACTTCGACGAGCTCGACCTGGACAGCACCCAGGCGCTCATCATCGCCGGTGAGATGGAGAGCTGGCTCGGCTTCGAGCTCGGTACGACGGCGCTGTGGTACCACCCGACCATCGAGGCTCTCGCGGCGCACATCGCCGAGGAGTGCGCGGCGCGTTCCGCCGCGGCGTAGCGCCTGCGGCGCCGGGCCGGTCGCACTGGCCGGCGCCGCTCGACAGCGCGGTCGGCCCCGTCCGTACGCCGGCGACCACGTCCGTACAGCCGCTCGCCGGCACGGCCCCAGAGCCTCGTCCCACGGGAGGCGAACCTCAGCCCCGTCCGCCATCCCGTGGGACGAGACACCCGGCCGCGCCGAACGGTCCGGACGCGCACACCGCACCAGGCGACCCCTCCACGATGCGGACCCGCCCGCTGCAGCAACCGTCGCCGACCTGGTCCGCCGCCCCCGAGGGCGCGCGCCGCCCCGCCTCGGGCCGCCGGCCCCCGTGCCACAGGCGCCGAGACCGAAGTCCCTGTTCGCCCAGATCCAGAGAGACTTGCCGTGAACTCATCGCAGGAATCCGACCTCGACCGTCGGCTCGCCCGGGACCCCATCGCCATCGTCGGCCTCTCCGCGCTCTACCCCAAGTCCAGCAACCTGCAGGAATTCTGGGCGAACGTCGTCTCGGCCGCCGACTGCATCGACGATGTGCCCGCGGACCACTGGGACGTCGACGAGCACTACGACCCCGACCCCACGGTGCCGGACAAGACGTACTCCACGCGCGGCGGGTTCATCCCCGACGTGCCGTTCAACCCCCTGGAGTTCGGCCTTCCGCCGAACACGCTGGAGGTCACGGACGTACTCCAGCTGCTGAGCCTGGTCGTCGCACGCGATCTGCTCAAGGACGCCGGAGCCGACCAGCCCTGGTACGACGCCTCGCGCACCGGCGTCGTCCTCGGCATCACCGGCGCCAACCAGCTGACCCAGCCGCTGACAGCACGGCTCCAGAGCGGAGTGCTCAAGGAGGTCGTCCGTAGTTGCGGACTGTCCGCCAGGGACGCCGAGGAGATCGTCGCCAAGTTCCGCCTCGCGTATGCGCCGTGGGAGGAGAACTCCTTCCCGGGCATGCTCGGCAACGTGGTCGCCGGACGGGTCGCCAACCGGCTCGACCTCGGCGGCATCAACATGACGATCGACGCAGCCTGCGCCAGCTCGCTCGGCGCCGTCCGCACCGCCGCCAGCGAACTGCTCGAAGGCCGCTCCGACACGATGCTGGTGGGCGGCTGCGACGCCGAGAACACCATCTTCATGTACCTGTGCTTCAGCAAGACGCCCGCGCTGTCCAAGTCCGGGCGCATCCGCCCGTTCGACAAGGACGCCGACGGCACGCTGATCGGCGAGGGCATCGGCATGCTCGCGCTGCGCCGCCTCGCCGACGCCGAGCGCGACGGCAATCAGATCTACGCGGTGCTGCGCGGCATGGGCACCTCCAGCGACGGCCGGTTCAAGTCCATCTACGCCCCCCGCAAGGAAGGGCAGATGGTCGCGCTGCGCCGCGCGTACGAGGACGCCGACTGCTCGCCGTCGAGCATCGAGCTCTTCGAGGCGCACGGCACCGGCACCGCCGTCGGCGACGCCACCGAGCTGAGCGCCCTGTCCGCCGTCGTCTCCGACGGCAACGAAAGCCGTCAGTACGCGGCCGTCGGCAGTGTGAAGTCGCAGATCGGCCACACCAAGGCGGCCGCAGGCGCGGCCGGCCTGATCAAGCTGGCGCTCGCGCTGCACCACAAGGTGCTGCCGCCCACCATCAACGTGGACGAGCCCAACCCCGCCATCGACTTCGACTCCGGACCGTTCTACGTCAACACCGAGGCCCGGCCCTGGATCCGCGACCCCGAGCGCCCCAAGCGCCGCGCCGCGATCTCCTCGTTCGGCTTCGGCGGCACCAACTTCCACATGGTGCTCGAAGAGCACGGCGACGGCGAAGACCTGCGCGTCAGCTACCCGGTCGCGGCCGTGCACCTGTGGCACGCCCCGGACACCGCCGCCCTCATCGAGGCCCTCGCCGCCGCTGCGCCCGCGACCGGAGGCCCGGCCCCCGAGGGCCACGCCCGCGTCGCCCTGGTCGCCCGCACCGAGGACGAGCTGAAGACGCTGCGCGAGCTGGCGCTCGGCGAACTGCGCTCCCGGCCCGGGGCGGACGCCTGGTCGCACCCCAAGGGCGTCCACTTCCGCACGAGCGCTACACCGGCCGGCAAGGTCGCTGCCCTCTTCGCCGGTCAGGGCAGCCAGTACGTCAACCTCGGCCAGAGCGCCGTCATGGCGCTGCCGCCGCTGCGTACCGCCTTCGACCGGGCCAACCTGCACTTCGAGGGCTCCGAGCCGCTGTCCCGCATCGCCTTCCCGCCGCCGCTGTTCGGCGACGACGTACGCACGGCGCAGGAGACCGCGCTCCAGGCGACCGCCTACGCCCAGCCCGCCATCGGCGCGCTGTCGGCCGGGCAGTTCCGCTACCTCGGTGAACTCGGCTTCGCCGCCGAAGGGTTCCTCGGCCACAGCTTCGGTGAACTGACCGCCCTGTGGGCCGCGGGCGCACTCGACAACGACGCCTTCTTCGCGCTGGCACGAGCCCGCGGCAAGGCGATGGCCCCGCCGCCGGAGACCGGCTTCGACGCCGGTGCGATGGCCGCCGTCTCCGCCCCCGAGGAGCGCGTGGCCGAACTGCTCGCCGACCGTGCGGGTCTGGTCGTCTGCAACCGCAACGCTGCCGACCAGATCGTGATCGGCGGCGGCACCGAGGAAGTCGAGCGCCTGGTCGCGGCCGCCAAGGCCGCGGGCCTGCGCGCCAGCCGACTGCCGGTCTCGGCCGCCTTCCACACCCCGTTCGTCGGCCACGCCGTCGATGCCTTCCGCGGCGACGTGGAGCGCTTCGAGGTCCGCCGGCCGAACGGCACCGTCTTCGCCAACACCAAGGGCGCGCTCTACGGCGACGACATCGCCGCCAACCGCAAGGTCCTGGCCGAGCAGCTCATCAACCCGGTCGACTTCGCCGCCCGCGTCGAGGAGATGTACGCGGCCGGGTTCCGGGTCTTCGTGGAGTTCGGCCCCAAGAGCGTGCTCACCCAGCTGGTACGCCGGATCCTCGGCGACCGCGAGCACACGGTCGTCAACCTCGACGCCGGTCCCGGACGCGACGCGGACGTCGCGCTCAAGCAGGCCGTCGCCCAGCTCGCCGTCCTCGGACTGCCGCTGGCCACCGCCGACCGCTATGTGGCCGCGCCGGTGGAGAACGCGCCGACCAAGGGGATGTCGATCCTCCTGAACGGCATCAACTACGTCTCGCCCCAGCGCAAGGCGGCCTACCGCGACGCGATCGACAACGGATACCGCATCGCGGTCCCGGCCACTCCGGCCGCTCCGGCGCCGCCCGCGCCCGCTCCGGTGGCGGCACCGGCGGCACGTCAGGCCCTTCCGGCGTCCCCGGACCGGGGTCCGGTGCGGAGCCCCGGGACACCGGCACCGGCGACCGCCTCCGCCGCGACCGGTGTCGCCACCGCCACCGCCCTGGCCACCGCACCGGCACCCGCACCCGCTCCGGTTCAGGCGGCGCCCGCCCCCGCCCCCGCTCCCACCGTCATGGAGACAGCCCACGTGGACAGTGACCGCCTGGCCGATCTTGTGGCCGACCATCTTTCCCTGCACGACGAGTACCTCAACGGCCAGCTGCAGAGCGCCGAACGCCTCACCGGTCTGCTGGAGCGCGCCGCCGACCAGGGGCAGCTCGGCCAGGTGCTGGCCGGGGTCAACGCCGTCAAGGAGCACGGCCTGGACATCGGCCGCAGCCACCTGCGGGCGAATGAGATCCTGCGCGACCTGGCCGGCCTGGAGCTGGGCAACGCCCCGGCCCCGACTCGCGCGGCTGCCCCTCAGCAGATCGCACCGGCCGCCCTCGCCACGGCCCCGCAGGCCGTGACTCCCGCCCAGGTCCCGGCCGCGCTGACGGCGGCCCCGGTCTCGGCAGCCCCGGCTCCCGCCGCACCGCAGGCTCTGCCCGCCGCCGCGCCCGCCGTCGCCGCTCCGGTCCCGGCCACCCCCGCTCCCGCTCCGGCGGCGGTCGTGGTCGCACAGCCCGCGGTGGATGTCGAGGCCGCGCTGCTTGAGGTGGTCGGTGAGAAGACCGGTTACCCGGCGGACATGCTTGAGCTGGACATGGACATCGAGGCGGACCTCGGTATCGACTCGATCAAGCGGGTCGAGATCATGGGCGTGTTGCAGGAGCGCCTGGGCGAGACGGTCGCCGCCGGTCCGGAGCAGCTGGGTGAACTCCGTACCCTGCGCCACATAGTCGACTTCATGGCCGAGGCCGCTGCCGCCGCTCCCGCTGCCGCCGCTCCCGCTCCGGCGGCGGCGGTTGCCGCGAAGCCCGCGGTGGATGTCGAGGCTGTCCTGCTTGAGGTGGTCGGTGAGAAGACCGGTTACCCGGCGGACATGCTTGAGCTGGACATGGACATCGAGGCCGATCTCGGTATCGACTCGATCAAGCGCGTCGAGATCATGGGCGTGATGCAGGAGCGCCTGGGCGAGACAGTCTCCGCCGGACCCGAGCAACTGGGTGAACTCCGTACCCTGCGCCACATAGTCGACTTCATGGCCGAGGCCGCGGGCTCCGCTGCCGCCCCCGCTGCCCCGCAGCCCGCCGCCCCGGCTCAGCCCGCCGCCCCGGCCGGCCCGGACGCCGCAGGTCTGGAAGCCGCGCTCCTCGAGGTCGTCGGTCAGAAGACCGGTTACCCGGCGGACATGCTCGAGCTGGACATGGACATCGAGGCGGACCTCGGTATCGACTCGATCAAGCGGGTCGAGATCATGGGCGTGATGCAGGAGAGGTTCGGCGAGTTGGTCGCCGCCGGTCCCGAGCAGCTCGGTGAACTGCGTACGCTCCGCCACATCGTGGATTTCATGGCGGGCGGCACTGACGCGTCAGTCGCCGCCCAGACCTCCGCGCCCCAGGCCGCCGACGCGACCGCCGCCCAGCCCGCCGCCGACAACTCCCGCGCCGGTATCGGCCGGGCCCAGGCCGCGCTCGTCACCCTCGCCACCCCCGACCTGCTGGTCGGCGCCTACCCGGAGGGCTCGGGCGCGCTGGTCGTGGACGACGGTGCGGACCTCGCGCCGGTCCTCGTGAACCGTCTCATCGAGTCGGGCCGCCACGTGCACGTACTGCGGCTGCCGGGTGTGGCCCAGCGCGTCAGCGGAGTCAAGGACCACTCCCTGTCCGGCTGGGGAGTGACCGAACTCGCCGACCGGATGGAGGAGATCCTCGCCGACCGGATCAGCCTGGTCATCGACCTCTCCGCCGCGCACGGCGGTGACTGGACCGAATCAGTGCGCCGCCTCGCCCACACGCTGCTCGTCGCCAAGCACGCGGTGGAGCCGCTGAACACCGCGGCCACCGCGGGCCGGGCCGCCTTCGTCACCGTCACGCGTCTCGACGGGGCCTTCGGCCTCGGCGGGGTCGACGAGGAGCTCGCCCCCGCCGGCGGTGTGGCGGGCCTCGTCAAGACCCTGGCGGTGGAAGCGCCCCAGCTGTTCACCCGGGCTCTTGACCTCGCCCCCGCCCTCACCCCCGAGGCCGGCGCCGACCTCGTCCTGAACGAGGTCCACGACGCCGTCACCGACACGGTGCAGGTGGGCCACGACGGTACGCGCCGGGTCGGCCTCACCCTCGCCGAGCGGCCGCTGACCGACACGGGCGCCGATATCGCACCGCTCACCTCCGACGACGTACTGGTGGTCACCGGCGGCGGACGCGGCATCACCGCCGACTGCGTGATCGAGCTGGCCAAGCAGTACAAGCCGGGGCTGCTGCTGCTCGGCCGCACCCCGCTGGACGAGGAGCCGCAGTGGGCGCACGGCGTCGAGGCCGCCGCGCTCAAGGCCGCGGCAGCGGGCCAGTTGAAGGCCGCGGGCGAGAAGCCCACCCCCAAGCGGGTCGAGCAGCTCTACCGGGCCGTCGTCGGTGCCCGTGAGATCCGTAAGACCATCGAGGACGTACGGGCCGCCGGAAGTCAGGTCGAGTACCTGGCGGTGGACATCACCGACCCGGCCGCCGTCGCCACCGCCCTCGCTTCGCACAAGGAGCGCATCAGCGGCCTGGTGCACGGTGCGGGTGTCCTGGCCGACCAGCTGATCGCCAACAAGAAGGCCTCCGAGATCGAGCGGGTCTTCGCTCCCAAGCTGGCCGGGCTGCGCGCCGTGACCGCCGCGCTGCCCGCCGACGCACTGCGCCACGTGGTGCTCTTCTCCTCGGTCGCCGGATTCTTCGGCAACCGCGGCCAGTCGGACTACGCCATGGCCAACGAGGTCCTCAACGCCTGGGCGTCCTCCTGGAAGCAGCGCCACCCGGCCTCCCGCGTCACCTCGCTCAACTGGGGTGCCTGGGACAGCGGAATGGTCTCCCCGGAGGTCAAGGCCGTCTTCCAGGAACGCGGCATCACGCTGATCCCGGCGGACACCGGAGCCCAGATGTTCACCGAGCAGTTCGCCCCCGAGCACGCCGGGGACGTGGTGACCGTACTCGGCCCGACGACGCCCCTCTCGGAGCCGGAGCGGACCGTTCCCACGGCCACCGTCACCGTCGAGCGAAACCTCGGCGAGCTGGCGGGCGACCCGATCCTCACCGACCACGTCATCGGCGATTCGCCGGTGCTGCCGGCGGCCGTCGCGCTCGGCTGGGCGATCGGCGCGGTCGAGCGGGCCGGTGCCACCGAGGTGCGCCAGGTCAGCGACTTCTCGGTCCACAAGGGCATCGTCTTCGACGGTACGCAGGCCGAGCAGGTCAGCCTGGTGATGACCCCGGCCGGGGACACCGTCAAGGTGGCCATCCGCGCGACCGACGCCGAGGGAGTCGCACGACCGCGCTACGCGGCCGTCGTCGCCCCGGGGACCACGCTCGCCGATGCCACGGTCGCCGGACTGCCGGCGCTCGGCTCGGGCCGGGACGCCGCCGGCTTCTACAGCGACGGAACGCTCTTCCACGGACCTGCCCTGCGCGGTGTGCGCCGGGTGCTGGCCGAGGACGGGTCCCGGCTGGTCCTCGAGTGCGAACTGCCCGAACTCCGGCCCGCCGGAGGCGCCTTCGGCGGCTCCCGCTTCGCGCCGGGTACGGCGGACCTGCTGCTCCAGGCGGGCCTTGTGTGGGTGAGGCTGTTCCGCGGCACCGCGGGGCTGCCCCTCTCCGTGGGCCGGGCCGATCTGCACCACCCGCTGCCGGACGGTGAGCCGTTCCTGATCGTGGTGGAGCCCGCACCGTCGGGCAGCAGCATCGGAGCCTCGCTCACCATCACCGCCTGCGCCCCCGACGGACGGGTGCTCACCCGCTTCGACGGCGTATCCGTGGTCTCGGCCCCGCAGTTGGCGGCCAAGTTCATCAGCAGCTGATTGACGCCTCGTAGCTGACGCAAGCGATCGGGTCGGCCCGGACGGTGCTCACCGTGCCCCAGCCGTCCGGGCCGGCCGCCCCTCAGAAGGGACCCCAGAGCTCTCATGAGCAAGTACGCCATCGTTGGCCTCTCCTGCCTGTTTCCAGGAGCGGAGACACCTGCCGAGTTCTGGCAGAACCTCCGTACCGGGGCGGACAGCCGCAAGGAAGGGGGCGAAGAGGTCTTCGGCCCCGCCCTCGACGCCCGGGACACCGACCCCCAGCACGGCATCTACTGCAGCCGGGGCGGCTTCATCACAGACTTCGACTTCGACCCGTCCGGCTATCTCCTCGACCCCGGCCATCTCGCGGGGCTCGACCGCATCTTCCACTGGTCCCTGCATGTCGCCAGGGAGGCGCTGCGCGACAGTGGCCACGCGGACCGCCCCGAGACCCTCGCCCGTACCGGACTGATCCTGGGCAACTACTCCTTCCCCACGCCCACCTCCGCCGAGGTCAGCGTGCCGCTGGTCCAGGAGGCGGTTCTGGAGGGGCTGCGAGGGGCCGGGCACCCGGCGCTCGGCGCGCTCGCCGAGCAGGAGCGCCGCATCGACCGCGACGCTCTCAAGCCCGAGGACCTGCGGGTCAGCGGCTCCCCGTCGTCCCTCGCCGCCACCGCGCTGGGCCTCGGCGGCCCCCGCTACGCGCTCGACGCCGCCTGCTCGTCCGCGCTGTACGCGCTCAAGCTGGCCTGCGACCATCTCGCCGCGGGCCAGGCCGACCTGGTGCTGGCCGGCGGTGTCTGCGCGCCGGACCCGACGCTGATCCACCTGTCGTTCTCGGACCTGCAGGCCTACCCCCGCGACGGCTTCAGCCAGCCCTTCGACGACAGGTCCGGCGGCATCCTCACCGGCCAGGGCGCGGGCATGGTCGCGGTCAAGCGGCTGGCCGACGCGCTGCGTGACGGCGACCGGATCCACGCCGTCGTCGACGGCATCGGCCTGACGAACGACGGCAGCGGACGCCATCTGCTGGTCCCGCAGGGAGGCGGCCAACTCCAGTCGTACGAGCTGGCGTACGAGCAGGCGGGCATCGACCCGACCACCATCGACTACCTGGAGTGCCACGCCACCGGTACTCCCATCGGCGACTCGACCGAGGCCGATTCGGTGGCCGCGTTCTTCGGCGACGCGGGCAAGGTCCCGCTGATCGGCTCGGTCAAGGGCAACATCGGCCACCTCCTCACCGTGGCCGGGCTCAGCAGCATGCTCAAGGTCATCCTGGCCATGGGCAACGGCCACATCCCGCCGACCATCGGTGTGGAGCGGCCGGTCGCCTCCAAGGACGGACGCGTCGGCGAGGACACGCTGGTCCGCACGGGCCGGGAGTGGCCGCGCGGTGAGGACCCTCGCCGGGGAGCGGTCTCCGCCTTCGGCTTCGGCGGCACCAACGCGCATGTGGTGCTCTCCGAGCCGGTCGCCGAGACCGTCACCGAGGCGGCCGCGGCCACCGTGCCCACCCTCGATGTGGTGGGCCTGGGCGCGCACTTCGGCTCGTTCGACTCCCTCGACGCCTTCGAGCGTGCCGTCCACGAGGGCAGCGACGCACTGGGCCCGCTGCCCGAGCGGCGCTGGCGCGGCCTCGACCAGACCCGCGGCGGCTCCCTGGAGCACGGCACCGGCGTCTCGCCCGACGCGCTCCCGCACGGCGCCTTCGTGGACGGGCTCGGCATCGACCCCGTAGACCTCAAGATCCCGCCGTCGGACCTGCGGACGTACAACCTCCAGCACGCGCTCGCCTCCAAGGTGGCCGACGAGGCTCTGCACGACGCCGGCTTCAGCCGCGCCGTGGCTCAGGGCCAGACCGCTCCCGCACCGCGCCGGGTCGCGGTCGTGGTGGCCATGGAGATCGAGCCCATGACGCATCTGCGGCTCACCCGCCGCACGCTCGGGGCCTTCGTACGCGAGGAGTTCGAGCGGGCCGGAGTCGCGATCGACGAGGAGCAGCTGGCCGCCGTGACGGCGGTCGGCCGCGACGCGGTGGTCGACCCGATCGTCGCCAACGAGGTGCTCAGCTTCATCGGCAACGTGATGGCGAGCCGTATCTCCTCGCTGTGGAACCTGACCGGACCGTCCTTCACCGTCTCCTCCGACGGTTCGGGCACCGCCGAGGCCCTGGAGGTCGCACGGCTGCTGCTGCTCGACCCCAGCATCGAGGCGGTCCTCGTCGGAGCGGTCGACCTGGCGGGCTCGGCGGAGAACCTGCTGCTGCGGCCCGATGTGGTCGCCGAGGCCGGGCTGACCTTCGGGGAGGGCAGCCGTGGCCGCCGTATCGGCGAGGGCGCGGGCGCGATTGTCGTCACCCGCCCCGGCGAGTCCGAGTCGACGGTGTACGCGCGCCTGGACTCGGTCGCCATCCGGCATGCCGCACCGGTCGACGGCGCGGTGCCCGAGGCCGACGCTGCGACCCTCGCATCCGCGGCCGAGGCGGCGCTGACCGCCGCGGGCGTCACGGCAGCCGACATCGGCTATCTGGAGGCCCACGCCGGCGGCACCGACATCCAGGACCGGGCCGAGATCGCCGGACTGGCCCGGGTCTACCCGGCCGCCGGCGGAAGTGTGGCCCTCGGCAGCGCCAAGGCGCAGATCGGCGACGCCGGTTGTGCCGCGACCATGGCCGGACTCATCCGGTCCGTGCTCTGCCTGCACCACGGCTATCTGCCCGGCACCAGCGGCTGGAGCCGCCCCGCCGGTGAGCTGGCCGACGACTTCGCCGCCTCCGCGCTGTACGTCCCGGACGCGTCGCGCCCGTGGCTGCGCGAGACCAAGGGCGCCCGCCGGTACGCGGCCCTCAGCTTCATCGGCGCCTCCGGAGCCCACGGCCACCTCGTGCTCTCCGCCGAGGCCACCCGTGGCGCGGTCACGCCGAGCGACTGGCAGCGCGCGGGCGGTCCCGTCGTACTGCCCCTGGCCGCCGACTCCTTCGAGGCCCTGCACGCCTCGATCGAGCAGCATCTGGAACTGCTCGAAGTCGCCGACCCGTACGCGCTGGCCCGCGATGCGGCCAAGGAACTCGCGGGCAGGAAGCTGCGCGCGGTCTTCGTCGGCCGTGGCCGCGCCGAGCTGCGGGCCCAACTGGAGCTCGCCGCAAGGGATCTGCCCGGCGTGCACGCCGCGGGCGGCGAGTGGGCCACCCCGGCCGGGAGCTTCTTCACCGCCCGGCCCATCGGCCCCGACGGCAAGGTCGCCCTGGTCTACCCGGGCGCGTTCAACTCCTATCCGGGACTCGGCCAGGACTTCTTCCGGGCCTTCCCGGGGCTGCTCGACCGGTTCGAGAGCCAGGCGGACGAGCCTGCGCTGCACCTTCGTTCCCGCGCCCTCTACCCGCGCACCCAGGTCACCCCGGGGCGGCGCGAACTGATGGGCCTGGAGGCCGAACTGGGCGAGGACATCCCGTTCATGCTCGCCACCGGAACCAGCTTCGCGATCCTCTACACGGACCTGGTCCGGGAGGTGCTCGGCGTCCTGGCGCACGGCGGCTTCGGCTACAGCCTCGGCGAGTCGAGCATGCTCTTCGCCACCCGGGGCTGGCTCCCCGAAAGCCGCCGCGACGAGCTGATCAGCGATACGCCGATCTTCAAGGACCGGCTGTGCGGGCCGAAGCGTACGGTGCGCGAGCACTGGGACCTGCCCGAGTCCGTCCCCGACGGGCAGGTGTGGGCCAGCCATGTGCTGCTCACCGACGCGGACACCGTCCGGGACGCGCTGACCCGCTACGACCGGGTCCACCTCACGCACATCAACACCCCCAACGAGCTGGTGATCGCCGGAGACCCGGCCCAGTGCAAGGCCCTCGTCAAGGAACTGGGCTGCCCCGCCGCGCGCTCACCCGTCAACGCGGTCATGCACTGCCCGGTCGTCGACGCCGAAGTCGGCGGCCTGGCCGGTCTGAACGACTACCCCACCGGCTCGTTCGGCGATCTGGAGCTGTTCAGCGCCTACGACTACGAAGCGCTGCCCGGCCTTGCCCGCAAGGAGATCGCCCGGCGCATCGCCCACACCCTGCGCTCCCCGATCGACTTCCCGCGCCTCGTACAGGGCGCGCACGACCGCGGATTCCGCTACTTCCTGGAGGTCGGCCCCAGCGCGACCTGCTCGCGCTGGATCCACGACACGCTCGGCGACGCGGCCCATGTCGCGCTGCCGGTGGACCGGCGCGGGGCGCCGGCCACGAAGTCCGTCGCGCAGCTGGTGGCCCGCCTGGTCAGCCACGGTCTGGAACTCGATCTGAGGCCGCTGCTGGGTACCGCCGCGGACCAGGTCCCGGCCAGGTCTGCCCGCGCCTCCCGGTTCCGGGTCGGCGGCGGTGACCCCGTACCGGCGCGCGTCGCCCGGGGGATCGCGGCGACCCGCCCGGCGGCCGAGCCGGCTTTGGCACCGCAGCCCGTGGCCGCCGCGGCGGCACCCGCCAGGCCCACCCCCGCCCCCACACCAGCCCCTACCCCTGTGCCCGTACCGCCCGCGCCCGTCCCGTCCGTACCGCCGGAGGACTCCGTCATGCCTGCCGACCCGACTCTCGCTGACGCGGAGGTCATCGCCTTCGACGGCACCCCGATCTCCTTCCTGCCGTGGGCGCCGCCCGCGCCCGGGGCACCCGAGCCCGCTGCCTCAGGACCGGTGCCCGCGGCACCGGTCGCCGTACCGGTCGCGGCACCGACTGCCCCCACGGCGGCACCCGCCAAGCCCGCCCCCGCATCCGCGGACCCCGCCGCCGATCTGGTCCGCGAGATCCGCCAGCAGATGGTCGCCACCCACTCGGTGGTGATGGAGACCCAGCGCATCCTCCAGGGCGCCACGCTCAGCCGGATGGAGGCGCTCCTCGACGGAGCCACCGCCCCGGCACCCGCACCCGCCCCGCGCACCGCGGACCTCGCACAGCAGCCGGCCCTGACGGCGGCCGTGTCCGACCAGGCCGTACGCCCGGCCCTGCCCCCGGTCGCTCCCGCCCGCCCCGCGGCGCCCGCCGCTTCCGGGCCCGCCACGCCGCCGCCCCCGCCCGCCGACCGCGAGGTCAAGGAGGGCGTGATCAAGGAGGGCGTGATCAAGGAGGGAGTGATCTGGGACGAGGCGGACCTGCTGGAGTTCGCCGTCGGTTCCGTCGCCAAGGTCTTCGGCCCGGAGTTCGGCGTCATCGACGGCTACGCCAAGCGCGTCCGGCTGCCCGCACCCCCGTACCACTTCGTCACCCGCGTCACCGAACTCAGCGGTACGACGGGCGAGTTCAAGCCCGCCACCATCACCACCGAGTACGACGTCCCCGAGGACGCCTGGTACGCCGTGGACGGCGGCGTGCCGCCGGCCGTGACCGTCGAGGCCGGCCAGTGCGACCTGCTGCTCGTCAGCTACCTCGGCATCGACTTCCGCAACAAGGGCGAGCGCGTCTACCGGCTGCTCGACAGCACGCTGATCTTCCGCGGCAATCTGCCCCGGGTCGGCCAGACCCTGCGCTACGACATCTCCATCGACCGCTTCGTCCACCAGGGCGACACCACGCTCTTCTTCTTCAGCTACAAGTGCTACGCCGACGGTGAGCTGATCCTCGAACTCCACGACGCCTGCGCCGGGTTCTTCAGCCAGGCGGAGCTCGACACCCCGCTCGGCGTCGTCATGACCGAGAAGGAGAAGGCCGCCCGCGCCGCGCTCCCCAAGGGCTGGTTCAAGCCCCTCGCGTACACCGAGAAGAACCACCTGACCTCCGACGACCTGGAGCTGCTTGCCCAGGGCCGCATCGGTGAGGTCTTCGGCCCGGACCACGCCCAGGACCCGGGCATCAACCCGGCGATCCGGCTGCCCGACGCCAAGCTGCGGATGGTCGACGAGGTCACCATCGACCGCAAGGCCGGTCCGCGCGGCCTCGGTACCCTCAGCGCGATCAAGAAGCTGACGCCCGACGCCTGGTACTTCACCTGCCACTTCCCGGACGACCACGTCCTTGCCGGCTCGCTGGTCGCCGAGGGCGCGGTACAGCTGCTGCAGATCTACCTGATGCACCAGGGCATGCATCTCACCCTGCCCGACGCGGCCTTCCAGTGCGTCACCGACGTCCCGATCGAGGTCCAGGTCCGCGGCCAGATCACCCAGCAGCACGAGGAGATCCGCTACGAGGTCGAGGTCATGGAGCTCACGCTCCTGCCCCGGGCCACGGTGATCGCCGACGTGCTGATCTACCTCGGCGACAAGCCGGTCATCAAGATGAAGGGCCTGGGCCTGCAGGTCCGCGAGAAGGAGGGCACGCCCTACCGTCCCGAGGCGGGCGGTGTGCCGCAGTTCCTCGGCCGCCGCAACAGGAACGGCGAGGCGGCGATGATCAACGAGATGCATCTGGCGCACGCCGCCAAGGGCCTGCTCGACGTCGCGATGGGACCGGAGTTCGAGGTCTACCGCAACAGCCGCGCCCCCTACATCCCCAACGGGGACTTCCAGTTCGTCGACCGGGTCATGTCCCTCAAGGGCACGCGCGGCGACCTGCGCAGCCCCGGCTCGGAGATGGTCACGGAGTACGACTCCCCGGCCGATGCCTGGTACTACGAGCAGAACTCCCACCCGCACATGCCGAACGCGATCTACATGGAGTCCTCGCTCCAGGCGGCGATCTTCCTCGGCTACTACCTCGGCGCGACCCTCGAACGCCCCGAAGAGCAGTACGCCATCCGCAACCTGGACGGTCGGGCGACGCTGGTCAAGGACATCGACCTGCGCGGCAAGACCATCCGCCACCACTCCAAGCTGCTGATGACCAGCGCGGTCTCCGGTGCGGTGCTGCAGAACTTCAGTTACGAACTGTCCGCCGACGGCGAGGTCTTCTACGTCGGCGAGTCGCTGTTCGGCTACTTCAGCGAGGCGGCGCTGGCCAACCAGGTCGGCCTGGACAACGGCAAGTGGGTCGCTCCCTGGATCGAGACGGCGAACGTCGACACCGCCAGGGTCCGCCGGATCGAACTCCCGGAGAACGCGCCGGCGTTCACCGACCCGGCCGGCGGCCGGCTGCATCTGCCCGGTGGGCACTTCGCGCTGGTGGACCGGGTCGACGTCGTTGAGGACGGCGGCAACCACGGCAAGGGCTATATGCACGGGTTCCGCGAGATCCGGCCCGACGAGTGGTACTTCGACTGCCACTTCCACCGCGACCCGGTGATGCCCGGTTCGCTCGGCGTCGAGGCCATCCTCCAGGCGATGCGCCTGTTCGTGATCGACCAGAACCTCGCCGACGGCATGGAGCGGCCGCACTTCGCGATGGCCACCGATGTGGAGATGGCCTGGAAGTACCGCGGCCAGATCCTGCGCCACGACAAGGAGTTGCAGTTCGACGTGCACATCAAGGAGGTCCGGCGCGAGGCGGACCGCCTGCTGATCATCGCCGACGCGGATCTGTCGAAGCCGGGCCTGCGCATCTACGAACTCACCGACGTGGCCATCGAGGTCCGTACCGCCGGCGCCTGACGGTCCGTACCCGCGCACAGCCCAAGGAGCTTCGTTTCACCATGGATATTCGCGAGACCCCTCTCCGATGGTCCGGAGACCGGTACCCCAGCACCGATCCGGCCGGGATCTACAACGCGCTGGCCGATCTCGACCAGCCCTGTTTCATCGTCGTCACGCCGGACGGGATCGGTGCCGTCTCCGGCGGCTCGGTTGCCGGCGGCGGTGACGGCCTGCCGCTGCTCGCCGCCGCTCAGCCGCTGCCCCCGCAGCGGCTGGGTTCGGCCGCCTTCCTCGCCGCCCACCGGGTGCGCCAGCCGTACATGGCGGGCGCCATGGCAGGCGGGATCGCCTCGGCCGACATGGTGATCGCCCTGGCCCGTGAGGGCTTCCTCGCCTCCTACGGCGCGGCCGGCCTGCTGCCCGAGACGATCGAGAAGGCGCTCGGCCGGTTCGCCGCCGAGATCCCGGGACTTCCGTACGCCGTCAATCTGATCCACAGCCCCAGCGAGGACCGTCTTGAGCGGGAGGCGGTGGAGCTGTTCCTGCGGCACGGCGTGCGGTGCGTGGAGGCGTCGGCCTTCATGGACCTCACCCCGCATGTCGTGCGCTACCGGCTGGCCGGACTGCGTACGGACCAGGACGGCCGGGTGGTCGCCGAGAACCGGCTGATCGCCAAGATCTCCCGCTCCGAGACCGCCGAGCGCTTCATGCGCCCGGCCCCGGCCACCCTGGTCAGCTCCCTCCTTGAGCAGGGCCTGATCACCCACGACCAGGCGGCACTTGCCCATCATGTGCCGCTGGCCGACGACATCACCGTCGAGGCGGACTCGGGTGGCCACACTGACCGGCGTCCGCTGCCCGCGCTGCTGCCGACCATCCTTCGGCTGCGCGACACCGTCCAGCGCGAGCACCGCTACGCCGTGCCGATCAGGGTCGGGGCCGGCGGCGGCCTCGGCACACCGGTCGCGGTGGCCGCGACCTTCGCGATGGGCGCCGCCTACGTCGTCACCGGCTCCGTCAACCAGTCCTGCCTGGAGTCCGGGGCGTCCACCGAGTCCAAGGCGATGCTCGCCGAGGCGGGCATCGCCGATGTCGACATGGCCCCGGCCGCCGACATGTTCGAGATGGGGGTGGACCTCCAGGTCCTCAAGAAGGGCACCCTCTTCCCGATGCGGGCCCGTCGGCTCTACCAGATCTACCAGGCCCACGACGGCATCGACGCGATCCCCGCGCCCGACCGGGCCAAGCTGGAGCAGCAGATCTTCCGGCGGCCGCTGGAGGACGTCTGGCAGGAATGCGTCGGCTACTTCCAGCGCCGCGACCCGGAGCAGCTCACCCGCGCCGCGGGCAACCCCAAGCGCAAGATGGCGCTGATCTTCCGCTGGTACCTGGGCATGTCCTCGCGCTGGGCGGTCGTCGGCGACAAGGACCGCGCCATGGACTACCAGATCTGGTGCGGCCCGGCGATGGGCAGCTTCAACGACTGGGTGACCGGCAGCTATCTGAAGACCCCGGGCAACCGGCGGGTCGCCGACGTGGCCCACCACCTGATGCTCGGCGCCGCCTTCCACACCCGGCTCGCGCAGCTGCGCAGCACCGGTGTGCACATCCCCTCCACGGCCGGCGACTACCGTCCGGTGCCGCTGGAGACCCCGGCCCACGGCTCGCCGGCGGGTATGCGATGACCCTGCTCACGCCGGACGAGCTGGAGGCGCTGCTCGGCGACCCCGGCGACAACACCAATCCGTACGGCTTCGCCGCCGCCGTCGAGCGTGACGAGCGCGACGAGTTCCCCACCGCGCTCTGCGACGAGCTGCGCCGGGCCGGGTTCCACCTCAACTACCTGCCCAAGTCGTGGGGCGGCGAGCTGGAGTCCTTCGACCGCAGCCTCACCCTCGTACGGTCGGCGGCCCGCCGGGACGTCAACATCATGCCCGGCACGATGTTCAGCATCATCGCCGCGACCTGTCTGCAGCTGCACGGCACACCGGAGCAGCAGCGCCGGGCAGCCGAGATCCTGACCGGCGGCGGGGCGGTGGCCTTCGCGCTCACCGAGGCGGAGCACGGCAGCGATCTGCTCACCAACGAGGTACGGCTGAGCCCGGAAGGCGAGCTGACCGGCGAGAAGTGGATGGTCGGCCTCGGCATGAGCTGCGAGGCGGTGTACGTGATCGCCCGCACCGGCGAGCGCGGCCCCGGCGCCTTCTCCGCGGTCCTGCTCGATCTGGCCGACATCCCCGAGGGACAGCTGGAGCGCACTCCCGCGGTCCGTACGGGCGGTATGCGCGGCATCGACATGGCCAGGCTGCGTTTCAACGGCCTGAAGGTGCCCGAGAAGGCGCTGGTCGGCAAGGAGGGCGAGGGGCTCGAAGCGGCCGTCAAGGCCCAGCAGGCCGTGCGGCTGATGAGCATGGCGGGCAGCCTGGGCATCGCGGACACCGCGCTGCGGCTCGCGCTGGAATTCGCCACGACCCGCAGGATCGGCCGCACCGTCCTCACCGAATCGCCGCACCCCCGGCGTGAACTGGCCGTCGCCGCCGCGGCGTTGCTGGCCGCCGACACGGTGGCGCTGACCGCGGCACGCGGCGTCCATGTGGTGCCCGAGGCGTTCAGCGTCTGGGCACTGGCCGCCAAACACGTAGTGGCGGAGGCTACCGACGAGCTCATCCGCCGCTGCGGCACAGTGCTCGCCACCCGCTCGGTCCTGCGTGAGGGCGAGCGGGGGGCGGGCCTGTTCCAGAAGCTCCAGCGGGACTCGGCGGTCGTCCGGGTGATCGACGCGAGCACCCTGGCCAACCTCCGTTCCTTCGCGGGCCAGTTGCCCACGCTGACGGAGGGCGCTGCGGAGCCGGACCCGGAGGCCGTCGCCGCCGTCTACGGGCTCGACGCCGATCTGCCCGCGTACGAACCGGCCAGGCTCGACATGTTCGCCCGCGGCGTCGACCCGGTGCTCGCCGGACTCCCGGACGCCGCCACGGACGTCGCCGGGGCCCTGGGCGACGACGAGAGCGCGACCCCCGTCGTCGAACTGCTCGGGCAGCTGGCCGGGGCCGTGGCCGGGCTCGGCGATCTGACCCGGGCCGCACGGGAGCGCGGCGCCGACCCGAACGCGCTGGTCGACGCCGCCGAGCGGTACGCCTGGCTGCACGCGGCCGCCTCCTGCGTCCACCTGTGGTGGGCCAACCGGGACCGGTCGCTGTACGGCACGCCGCCCGGCTCCGCCGGCTGGCTGGGCGCGACGCTCGGCTATCTGCTCGCCCGGGCCGACGGCGTCGACCCCCGCCACCACGGGGACGTACTGACGCCCGCGCTCGACGCCGTCGTGGCGCTGCGGGAGACCGGCCGGCTGTTCTCCGCCCTGCCCGTCCGACTGGCCACCACCCGATAGGAGTTCTTCATGTCCAAGGCCGACCTGACCGCGCTGGCCGCGCAGTTGGAAGAGCACCTCGGTGACCCGCACGACCCGGGCAGCCGGATTCCCTTCACCCGGGTTCTGGACCACGACGAGAACCAGGAGTACCCGCACGCCTTCGTCAACCAGCTCCGCCGCTGGGGCGTGCTCGACCACACCCTGCCCGCCGCGCACGGCGCCCGGGCCGACGACATCGAGACCGGTTTCAACCTGATGCGGCTCGTCGCCCGCCGTGACGTGACGACCGCCACCGCCCTGGTCATCAACGTCCTCGGCTTCCTGCCCGCGTGGATGGGCGGAACGGACGAGCAGAAGCGCTCTTTGATCGAGGAGATGCAGCGCGGCCGCGGACTGTCCTGGGGACTGACCGAACGCGAGCACGGCAGCGATCTGCTCGCCAACGAGGTGGTCGCCGAGAAGGTCGACGGCGGCTACCGGCTGACCGGCGAGAAGTGGCTGATCGGCAACGCCACCGTCTGCGACAAGGTGGCCGTCCACGCCCGCACCGGCAAGCGCGGCGGCCCGGCCGCCCACTCCATCCTCATGGTGGACAAGTGGCTCCTCGACGCCGACACCGTCGAGGAACTGCCGGTCGAGAAGCTGCACGGACTGCGGGCCCTCGACCTCAGCGGGCTGCGCTTCAAGGGCGCGTTCGTCCCCGAGTCCGCGCGGATCGGAGCCGAGGGCCAGGGCCTGGAACTCGCGCTCAAGTCCGGCCAGCTGGCGCGCGCCGTGATCAGCAGCTTCGCGATGTCGGCCACCGACACGGCGCTGCGGCTCGTCCTCGACTTCACCGAGGTCCGGGTCCTGATGGGCGGCACGGTCAGCGATGTCCCCTACAGCCGCCGCCAGTTGACCGAGTCCTTCGCCGACCTGATGCTGGCCGACGCCGTGAGCCTGGGCGCGGTCCGCGCGCTGCAGGCGGCGCCGGAGCAGATCAGCGTGTGGTCGTCGGTGGTCAAGTACCTGGTGCCGACGCTGCTCGAGAAGACCATGTCGCAGCTGAACGTGGTCCTCGGCGCGCGCTTCTTCCTGCGGGACCACCCGCACTACGGCATGCACCAGAAGATGCTGCGGGACCTCATGGTCGCCAACTTCGCCGACGGCAACACCGTGGTGAACCTGCGCAACATCGGCCAGCAGCTGGGCGGTCTGCTGACCACCGCGGGCGGCGCCGCCCCGGAGGTTCTTCAGGCCTCGGCCGAACGCGCCGCCACCCTCTTCGGCATGGACAGCGAGCTGCCACCGTACGAGCCGGTGAAGCAGGAGATGTTCAGCCGCGGGCTCGACGACGCGGTGCTCGCCGGACCCGACGCGGTGCGCCGGCTGCGCGTCCTGGCCGAGGACGCCAAGGGCACCGAGCGCGACTGGCTGCTGAAGGCGGCCGACGTGGCCGAAGAACTGCTCGGCCGGGTCACCTCGATGAGCGAGCGGTCCGCTGCGCTCAAGGCCGAACTGGGCCGGGACTACGCGCAGTCGACGGAACTCTTCGAGCTGTCGAAGGAGTACTGCCTGCTCCATGCCACCGCGGCCTGCGTGCTCACCTTCGTCCACTCGCACGACGCGCTGGAGGACCCGCTGCCCAGCGGCGCTCTCCTGCTGCTCCAGATGGAGCGGCTGCGCAAGCACCTGTACCCGTACGAGTCCGTCACCGACCAGGTGGTGATCGACGAGGTGATGCGGGTGCTGCGCCATCTGCACCGCGAGAACCTGCTCTTCTCGCACTGGCAGTTCCCGCTCGCCGAGCGCACCGTCGACGCCGCCGCCACCCGCCTCTGACCGGCCGGGAACCGACGCCGATGCATCCCGACCCGACGTTCCTGTGGCTGCTGCCCGAGCAT
Source organism: Streptomyces sp. NBC_01481 (assembly GCF_026339995.1). GTDB lineage: Bacteria > Actinomycetota > Actinomycetes > Streptomycetales > Streptomycetaceae > Streptomyces. The sequence continues at coordinate 1,174,940 of NZ_JAPEPT010000001.1, forward strand.
GCCGTGGACCGCTTCGCCACGGCGCTCGGCGGGACGCGGCTGCTCACGGCGCAGGAACGCGCCGGGCTGGAACGGCGGCTCACCGCGGGTGCGCGGCGCCGGTACCTCGGTGCGCGGCTGCTGTGCCGTTACGCGCTCAGCGCCCGCACCGGCCGCCCGCCCGACCGGTGGCGCTTTCGCACCGGCGACTTCGGGCGCCCCGAACCGGAGCCCGACGAGGAGGGCGTGCGCTTCAACCTCTCCCACACCGAGGGCCTCATCGCGTGTGTCGTCACCCAGGGGCGCGGCTGCGGGGTCGACGTGGGCCCCACTCCCTCCACGGGCCGGCTGACGACCCACCTCGCCCACCGGCTCGCCCCCGCCGAACGCGCGGAGCTCGCCGCCGCCGCTCCCGGCGTCCGGGCGGCCCTGGTCAGTGAGTTCTGGGTGCTGAAGGAGGCGTATCTCAAGGCCCTGGGCACCGGGTTGTCCCGGGGCCTCGACGGCTTCTCCTTCGTGCCGCGGACCGCGGACCGGATCGCCGTGCACGACCCGGAGCAGCCGGCGGGGACCGATGCCCGCTGGTGGTTCGACCTGCTCCACCCCGGCCCGGGGCACGTCCTGGCCGTCGCCACAGAGAACGGGCGGCCAGGTGCCCTGCGCCGCACAGACCTCTCCGACCTCTCGTACGTATGAGACCGACCATGAAGGACAAGCTCATGCCGCAGCCCACCACCCCACGAGTCGCCGTCGTCGGTGCCGGCGTCGCCGGCATCTCCGCCGCCTATCACCTGCGCGACCGCGCCCGGATCACGGTCTTCGAGCGGGAGGACCGCCTCGGCGGGCACGCCAACACCGTCGAGGTCGAGGAGAACGGGAAGATCCTCGGCATCGACACGGCCTTCGTCGTCTTCAACCGTCCCGCCTACACCAACCTTTGCGAGTTCTTCGACGAGCTGGGCGTCGATGCCGTCGAGCACCGCGGGGCCTTCAACTTCTTCGACCTGGACTCCGGTCTCGAGTACGGCACGAAGGAGCTCGGCCTCAGCGAGGAGGAGGTGGCCGGGCGCTACTCCGAGGAGTTCCTGACCATTTGGCAGGAGGCCAGGCGCTTCCACACCGAGGGCCGCAAGGACTTCGTCCGCAAGCGGGCGGACATTCCCCTCGGTGAGTACCTCGACCGCGGCGGATACAGCCAGGCCTTCCGTCACTCGTACGTGATCCTGCTCTGCTCGGCGGTCTGGTCGATTCCCGCCGAGCTGATCTGGGAGATGCCGGCGAGCACCGCGATCGCCTTCTTCATGGGCCACGACGAGGGTGGTCTGGGCGGCCAGCACGTGGACTGGCGGACGGTGGGCGGCGGTTCGATCTCCTACGTACGCAAGGCGATCGCCGCGATCGGTCCCGAGGTGCGCCTGGGCGAGGCCGTCAGCCGCATCCACCAGGAGGCCGACGGCGTCACGGTGACCACGGACAAGGGCAGCGAGAAGTTCGACTACGTGGTGGTCGGCGCCCACGCGGACGAGGCGCTCGCGATGCTCGACAACCCCACCGGGCGCCAGCACGAGGTGCTCTCCAAGGTGGAGTACAACTCCTCCAAGGTCATCCTGCACACCGACCCCTCCGTGGTGCCCGAGGACAAGAGCCGCTGGGAGGCCTGGAACTACGGCAAGGTCGAGGTCGGCGGACAGCCCAAGACGTTTGTCGCGTACTACATGAACAAGCTGCACGGATTCACCGCCGAGAAGGACTACTTCGTCACCCTCGACTACCCGGGAGAGGTCGACCCGGCGACGGTGATCGCGGAATTCCCGTACACGCATCCAATCATCAATGTCGATGTGCGCGAAATGCAGAACGACATCTACAACGTCAATGAGGGAACCCGCGTGAAGCTGTGCGGCTCCTACTTCCACGCCAAGCGGCACGGCGTGGACCAGATCGGCTCCCACGAGGCCGGCTACTCCTCCGGAATGGAGATCGCGGCCCAGCTCATCCGCGAACTCTGATCCCCGGAATACACAAGCGCCCTTGCGTGCCGCGTCCGGTACGCAAGGGCGCTTGGTGTGTGCGGTCATGCGCCGCCGGTGCGCAGAGCCTGCCCACTGAGGATGTTCGTCAGATAGCCGACGACCGACCGGGCCGTCTGCTGTTCCGCCTCGATCTGGTTCATCTCCTGCCGCAGCCGGTCGATTTCGCGCCCGCCGGCCGCAGGGGCCGTCACCCGGGCGCGCTTCCTGGCTTCGGGACGCTCCGTCTCGTGCGCGAACAACGCGGGCGCCTGCACGCTGATCTGCTCAAGGCGGGCGGTCAGCAGGGGAGTGCCGCCGTGCGCCGCGGTCAGCCGCTGCCGGGCCCGCGTGTAGACACGGATCGCGTCCGCCCCGCGCCCGCAGCGGCACAGGGCCAGCATCAACTGGTCGTGGAAACGCTCGCGCAGCGGGTGCGCAGCAGTCAGTTCCTCCAGCTCCGGGATGATGCCGCGGTGCTCCCCGGTGCGCAGCGCGCAGTCGAAGAGGATTTCCAGAGCCTGCTGCCGCTCCTCCTCCAGCTGGGCGACCAGCGCCGCGCAGACAGGACCGTGGGAGCCGCCCTCCAGCGCGCTGCCGCGCCAGAGACCGAGCGCCCTGCGCAGTGAGTCGTACGCACCGCGCGGATCGTCCTGCGCAACGCCCTGGGCCTGCGCCACCGCCAGGCAGAACCGGCCGCTGTCCGTCTCCGCCGGGCGGGCCTCCAGCAGATAACCCGCCGCCCGGGCGACGATGCGCGGTGTGTGGGCACGCTCGGGCTCGACCTCGAGCAGGACCTTGCGGAGCCCGGAGACATGGGCGTTGAGCGTGTTGCGAGCCTTCCGCGGGGGCAGCGCGCCCCACAGTTCCCAGATCAACCGCTCCCTCGGGACGGGGGAGTTGGGACGGGCGAGCAGAGTGCCGAGAAGCAGTCTCTGCTTGGGGCTGGTCAGCGGGATGCGCCGGTGCCGCTTCTCGTCGTACAACTCGGGCGAGCCCAGAATCCGGAACTGCATGCTCTTGCCTCCCCGTGCGCCGTCCACGGCGTTCGCCGTGTTGCGTTCAGCTCACGAGCAGACCACCCGGCGGCAGGCCGGGCCTGAGTCATGGGTACTCACCTTCGCCGCCGCGAGCCGGGTGCGCCGGGCCCCGGGGGGCACGTGTCTTTCCAGCCATGTGAGTACTGATCACTCACGTACGGGCGGACGCCGCGTGGTGAAGTAGGCGCAGCGCCGGAAGTGCTGTCAGCCGCGGTACCTGACGGTTGACTCGGCTTCCTGCGCGAGCCGGCGCAGGGCCAGCAGCGCCGGTTCGAGCAGGAACGTCAACAGGACGGCACGCTCGGCCTTTTCGATCGGCTCGGCAGGATCCTGGAGCTGATCGAGGTCCAGGGCGGCGGTCTTTTCGGCGAGCTGCGCGTAGGGAACGAGGTTCTGCCAGTCGTAGTCCATTCCGAGCGATCTGAGGGTGTCCAGTGTCTGGGTTATGACGTGCCGGGCGGGGTTGTGCTCGGTGACCGTCCAGCCCATCTCGGCCAGCAGCGCGTTCACTTCGGAGGTGTCCGAGTCGGGGTCCCCGTCCTTGGCTGAGTCCTTGGCGGCGGAGTCCTTGGCACCTGAGGCGGGCCAGACACCGAAGACGAGCCCGAGCAGTTCATGGGTGTCCGTCTCGACCTCGGAGAGCGCGTCGAGTACGTCCTTGGCGGCACTGACGGTAAGACCCCGCACCCCGATCAGGGCGCGGATCAGCCGGAGGCGCTGCACATGCGACTCGCCGTACTCCGCCTGGGTCGCGGCGGTGGCGCGGCCGGGCGGCAGCAGCCCTTCGCGCAGGTAGTACTTGATCGTCGCGGTGGCTACTCCGCTGCGGCGGCTCAACTCGGAAATTCGCACCTGGTCCCGCTTCCCACTGGCAATTGGGCAGCTCTACTGTCTAATATAGATACTGCCACTCACCAACTGTGGATGCGAGGATACCGTGCCGACTCTTCCTTGGACGACGCCGAACCCTGCCCGACCCGACACCCGCGCCTTCGTCATGGCCTCGCGTCTCGAGGTGAAGTCCAAGAAGGACGTGCCGCGCTTCTTCCTGAAGTCCCTCTCCGCCTGGGGCCAGGTACGGTCCGCGCCCGGAGCCCTCGGGGCGTCCCTGGAGGCCCAGCTGTTCAAGGGGGTCTTCTTCACCCTCTCGGCCTGGGAAGACAGGGACGCGCTGTACAAGTACGCGCGCACCGAGCCCCACAAGAGCGTGATGACCGGCCTGCGGTCGACGATGAGCGGGTCGACGTTCACGTTCTGGGAGGTGCCGGTGGAGGAGCTGCCGATCTCCTGGAAGGACGCGAAGCGCCGCATCGACGAGCAGGCCCGCGCTGACGCCAACCGCACCACCTGAACTCCCGGCCCGGGGTCGCCCCCGTCCCCGGGCCGGGGCACCAACGGACGGGCTGAATATTCAGCCCGTCCGGCGTTTGAGGACAACCCGCTCAGGCGACCACCCGCGCCAGCAGGAACCCGTCCCACCCCTTCGTCCCCACCGTCTGCACCGCCGTCGCCTCCAGCCTCTCCTCCCGCCCCACCAGCTCATACATCGCCCGCGTCCCCTCAATCGCCGGGTCCGCCCGGTCCGCGTCCACCACCCCGCCGCCGCGGATCGCGTTGTCGACGATGATCAGGCTGCCGGGGCGCGTGAGCTTCAGCGCCCACTCCACGTAGTGCGCGTTGTTCTGCTTGTCCGCGTCGATGAAGACCAGGTCGAACGGCCCCGCCCCCGGCTCCTGTACCAGCTTCGGCAGGGTCTCCAGGGCCGGGCCCACCCGGACCTCCGCGATCTTGTCGAGGCCCGCGTGCGCGAGGTTCGCGCGGGCGACCTCCGCGTTATCGGGGCTGTACTCCAGGGAGATCAGCCTGCCCTCCTCCGGCAGCGCCCTGGCCAGCCAGATCGTGCTGTAGCCGCCGAGCGTGCCGATCTCCAGGACGGTCCGCGCCCCCTGGATCCTGGCCAGCAGATGCAGCATCTTGCCCTGGTTCGGGGCGACATTGATGGCGGGCAGCCCGGCCGCGTCGCTCGCCGCGAGGGCCGCGGTCAGGGCTTCGTCGGCGGGGACGAGGAGATCGGTGACATAGCGGTCGACTGCGTTCCACTGCTCCTGGGTCATACGCCCAACCTATTTCAGGCGGGCGGGAGTTTTCAGGGCAACGGCGGGGGCGCATGGACGGGCGGCGGCGGCAGCACCGGCCTCCTCCGCCGTGCCGTCGTCCGCCACGCCCCGGCGCCCACCAGCACCACCAGGCCCCCGCCCATCGTCAGCAGCCAGACCGGCACACCGCCCGCCGTCAGCAGTTCGTCCTCGTACACCACCCGACGGAACGGGGTGTCCGCCCCCGCCGCGCGCAGCTCATGGTCGTCGTCGATCCGCTCCGGCTCGGGGAAGCTCTGGTCCAGGGCCGTCAGAAAGGTCTCCCGGCCGCCGGTGAACCCACTCAGCGGCCCGTCCGGCTCGACCTTCCCCGCGTACGTGACCTCCGGCCGGTTCCCGCCGATCGAGCTCCGCGGCTCCATCCGGTGCGGCGCGAGCACGTACAGGCCCAGCGACTGCGCGGTCTTCGCGAGCCGCGACAGCCGCATCGGATAGATCAGCTTCGCGCTGGCGAAGCGCAGCCGCAGCGGATCGAGGGTGCCGCGCAGCACCGCGCCCTCGGCCTGGGGCGCCAGCCGTACGGCGACGTACTCCCACTTCTGCTCGACGTACGGCTTCAGCTCGCGCGCCAGCCCGTCCGGCAGCTCGAAGCCGTTGCTTTCCAGCCAGCTTCGCAGCGCCCCGGGATCCGTCGCCGTCAGCCGCGCGACGTCGAAGTCGCCGAGGCGCTCGCGCCCCACCACGCCCACCGGGGCCCCGGCCCTCGGCGCCGGAGCGCCCGCGCTGTCCGTGTCCGTGCCCGAGAAGGGCCAGTCCCTGGCCCGCGGCCAGAAGTAGTGCCGCTTGCGGTGTGCGGGCGCGGTGACCGTCTCCAGCTCCTCGAAGAGGGCCGCGTCACCGAGCTCGACCGTCGCCCGGCTGGGCACCGGCATGATCCACGCGGCCTTCGGGGCGTCCCCGTCAACCGTGAAGCGCATGACGATCTGCTCGGTACGGCCGTCCCAGCCGACCACCGAGGTTTCCCGGTCGACTGCCATATGGGACCCGCGGCCCGGGACCATCGCGCCACAGCCGCAGGCGTACGCCGGGCTGATCAGCGAGCCGAGCTGCAGCGCGAGCAGCGCCAGCACCACGAACAGCGTTTTCTGTCGCCTGCGGCCCGGCATGTGGCCAGGCCTGAAGTCTTGTATGTTCCCCCGCATGCTTCCTGTGACGAGGCCGCGGACCACATGGTTCCGGTGCCGTTCAGCGAGATAATCAGTCAAAACGGAGTGACACTCAGGCGAAGAGGGGGTTGCCTGAGTCTCCCTCATGGGGCAGTGCGACCCTCTATGGATCGCAAATCCGGGACGGACTACACAACGCAGGGGAGGCTCGGCGCGAGGTGGCGAACGCGGAGCACAGTGTGCACGGGAGTGCGACGACGGACTCGAGGATGGGTGCGGCCAGGGTCGCGCTGTGGCTCGTAGCCGCCGTACTCGCGATACGGCAGACGGCAGCGGTGCTCCGGCAGCCGCCGGGTGAGCGGCTCACCGACCTGGAGACCTGGATCGGCGAGAACGGTGTCCTGCATCTGAAGGGCTCGCTCTACGACGCGGACAAGTTCACCGGTACGCCCTTCGCCGGGCTGGTGCTCAAACCACTCGCGCACTCCGCCGAGCAGAGCCTCGGCGTCGCCTGGACCTTCGGCACGCTCCTGCTCGTCGTCGGTATCGGCCTGGTCGTGGCCCGCGCCCTGCCGGGCCCCGTGTCGCGCCGCAGCACCGTGCTCGCGACGCCCATCGCCATCAGCTTGCTGATGCTGTCGCTGCCTGTGCGCAACAGCTTCTACCTCGGGCAGACCAGCATCATCCCGGTCCTGCTGGTCCTCCTTGGCTGCTTCGCCGTCCGCGGCGAGAGATCCTCCGGCGTACTGATCGGTGTCGGCGCCGCCCTGCAGCCCACCGTCCTGCTCTTCGCGCCCCTGTTCTGGTTCACCGGACGCAGACGCGCCGCGGTCACCTCGGCCGGCACCTTCGCGCTGTGCTCGGGGCTCGCCTGGGTCACGCTGCCCAGCGACTCCTGGACGTACTGGGTCCACCACGTCGCGGGCGCGGGGCTCGGCGCCAGCCCGGACAGCCTCGCCAACCAGTCCCTCCACGGAGCCCTCCTCCGCTTCGGCCTGGAGGGCCCCCTCGAAATCTCCGTCTACCTCGCGCTCGCCGTCGCCGTCTGCTTCGTCGGCCTGCGCCGCGCCGTCCGCTACGCCGAGGACGGCCAGCTGCTGCTCGCCGTCGCGCTGACGGGCTGCGTGGCCGTCGCCGTCTCGCCCACCGCCTGGCAGCACCAGCTCCTGTGGGTGCTGCTCGCCGTCGTCGGCCGCGTCGGCAAGCGGGCGTCCGACCGCATGCTGTGGCCGGTCCTGATCATCCTGGCGATGACCCTGCCCGGGAAGATGCTGCTGCCCAACATGGTGGTGCTCTATCCCGTACGCGACAACGTCCTGCTGACAGCGGCCCTGGCCGCAGCCTGCGCGGTGCCCTTCCTGCCGCGCACCTCGCCGTACTTCCGCCGGCCCGTCCCGACCCGGTACGCGATCCCGGCCCCCGCCCGCTGGAGCCGGGTGCCGCTGCTGCCCTACTGGCGGCGCGTGATCAGCCGCCCCAACCTGCTGCTCGAACTCCTGGTGATCCGGGTCGGCTACTCCGCCTACTCGCACATCCGGGCCGCCGCGACCGGCGGCGTGGCCGCGGCCGAGGAGCACGGCCGCCAGATCTTCGACATCGAGCAGGCGCTCGGCATCGACGTCGAGCACTGGATCAACCACGCGGTGGTGAAGGCGAAGTGGGCCGAGGCCTTCTTCGACTTCTACTACACGTCCTTCCACTTCGTGGTGCCGCTGACCATCCTCGGCGTCCTGTACGCCCGCCGCCCCGCCGACTACCGCTGGGCGCGCGCCTCACTCGCCTTCGCCACGCTCCTCGCGCTGCTCGGCTTCTGGCTCTACCCGCTGGCCCCGCCGCGCCTGATGCCCGGCATGGACTACATCGACACGGTCCACGGCCCGCAGGACCTCGCCAACCCGGACTACGGAGCGATGACCGCGGTCACCAACCAGTACGCGGCGATGCCCTCGCTGCACTTCGGCTGGTCCCTGTGGTGCGGGCTCGTCATCCTCGTCCTCGCGCCCAAGCTGTGGATGAAGCTGTTCGGCCTGCTCCACCCGCTGTTCACGGTCTGCGCGATCGTCGCCACGGCGAATCACTGGGTGCTGGACGCGGCGGGCGGCGCCGCGGTCGTCGGCGCGGGCTTCGGCCTGACGTATCTGCTGGCCGGGCGGCGGCAGCTGAGGCTGCCGGGAGGCGCGCTGCCGCACGCGAGGGCGGATGCCCCCGCGCAGGCGGAAACGCCGGTCGCGGCCGCACCGAAGTAGTACGCGAACAGCCGCCGCACCGAAGTAGTACGCGAACAGCCGCCGCACCGAAGTAGTACGCGAACTTGCGTGGCCCCAGGGGGTACGGGAAGTCCCGTACCCCCTGGGGTGGATCGTCGCGTCCTGCCAGGATCCGCCAGCGGCGCCGGTTCCGCCACTCGGAGACCCAGGTCGTGTGTTCCGGCGGGAGGCAGGGGCGGGGCGTGGGATCGGAGCCCCTGCCTCCCACGGCTCGGCTCGTCAGCCGTGGCTGACCTGGAGCTCCTTGATGCCGTTGAGCCAGGCCGAGCGCAGTCGGCGGGGGGCGCCCGCCAGGCGGAGGTCGGGCAGAACGTCCGCTATCGCGTTGAAGATCAGGTTGATCTCCATGACGGCGAGGGACTTGCCGAGGCAGAAGTGCGGGCCTCCGCCGCCGAAGCCGAGGTGCGGGTTCGGGTCGCGGGTGATGTCGAACTGCTCGGGCGCGTCGAAGACTTCGGGGTCGTTGTTGGCCGACGAGTAGAAGAGTCCGACCCGGTCGCCCTTCTTGATCTGCTGCCCGCCCAGTTCGAGATCCTGTGTGGCGGTGCGCTGGAAGGAGACGACGGGCGTCGCCCAGCGCACGATCTCCTCGGCGGCGGTCTCCGGGCGTTCGCGCTTGTAGAGTTCCCACTGACCGGGATGGGTGAGGAAGGCGTGCATGCCGTGGCTGATGGCATTGCGCGTCGTCTCGTTGCCCGCCACGGCCAGAAGGATCACGAAGAAGCCGAACTCGTCGTTGGAGAGGTTGCCTTCGTCCTCCGCGGCGACCAGCTGGCTGACGATGTCCTTGGCCGGACACTCCTTGCGGGCCGCGGCGAGGTTCATCGAGTACGAGACGATCTCCATCGCCGCCTCGGCGCCGATCTCCTCGGTGATCGCGTACTCGGGATCGTCGTAGGCCGCCATCTTGTTGGACCAGTCGAAGATCTTGGTGCGGTCCTCCTGCGGTACGCCAATGAGCTCGGCGATCGCCTGGAGGGGGAGTTCGACGGCGATGTTGGTGACGAAGTCGAAGCTGCCACCGTCCTTCGCACCCGCCAGCGCGGTCTCGACAATGGCGCGGGCGCGACTGCGCAGGGCCTGCTCCAGGGAGCGGACCGCCCGCGGGGTGAAGCCGCGCTGGACGATCTGGCGTACGCGGGTGTGCTCCGGCGGGTCCATGTTGAGCATGATCAGCTTCTGGACCTCGATCTGGTCGCGGCTGATGGACTCGTTGAAGCGGATGACGGCCGTGTTGGTGTTGGAGGAGAACAGTTCGGGATGTGTGGAGACGTGCTTGACGTCGGCGTGCCGGGTAACGACCCAGTAGCCCTCGTCCTGGAAGCCGGAGATGCCGGCCGGCTGCGCGCACCACCAGACCGGGGCGGTCTGCCGCAACTCGGCGAACTCCGGGTAGGGGACGCGGGCGTGGAGCAGATCGGGATCGGTGAAGTCGAACCCTTCGGGCAGATGGGGGCAGTCCTTCGGCAGCTTCAAGGTCAACTCCAGTTCTGGCGGCGGTGTCAGTGACACGGATCTGTCTGACGACCCATCAGAAGTTGACCGAAAGGTAGTAACGAGTTCTACAAGTGGCAAGGGCCATGGCGGGTTCTGTTGCCTGCGGCGCTCGCAGCGGAGGCGTGCAAGAGTCTTGCGTACCGGGGGTAACTCTCATCAGACTGCACTGAGAACTAGAACGCGTACTAGTTCCAGCTGCGAGGCGCCGGGACGCCCAGCGGCTGGGTGAGGAGAGGACGAGCTCATGGCCGCGGAACCCGTCATCGTCGAAGCAGTACGCACTCCGATCGGCAAGCGCGGAGGCGCGCTCGCCAACCTCCATCCCGCCTACCTCCTGGGCGAGACCTACCGCGAACTCCTCGGCCGCACCGGCATCCACGCCGACTGCGTCGAGCAGGTGGTGGGCGGCACCGTCACCCACGCCGGCGAACAGTCCATGAACCCCGCGCGCAACGCCTGGCTGGCGATGGGGCTTCCGTACGAGACCGCGGCAACGACCGTGGACTGCCAGTGCGGATCCTCGCAGCAGGCCAGCCACATGGTCGCCAACATGATCTCGGCGGGTGTCATCGACGTCGGCATCAGCTGCGGCGTCGAGGCGATGTCGCGGGTGCCGCTGGGCAGCGGGTCCAAGCACGGGCCCGGAAAGCCCTTCCCCGACGAGTGGAACGTCGACCTGCCCAACCAGTTCGAGGCCGCCGAGCGCATCGCGCGCCATCGCGGACTCACGCGCGAACGGGTGGACTCCCTGGGGCTGTTGTCACAAGAACGGGCGGCCGTCGCCTGGTCCGAGGAGCGCTTCAAGCGGGAGACTTTCGCCGTGCAGGTGCCGACGACGGAGGAGGAACAGGCCGCCGGACAGGGCATGTGGCGCCTCGTCGACCGCGACGAGGGACTGCGGGACACCAGCATGGAGGCGCTGGCACGGCTGAAGCCGGTCATGCCGACCGCCGTGCACACGGCGGGCAACTCCTCACAGATCTCGGACGGCGCGGCGGCGATCATGTGGGCGTCGAAGCGGATGGCACGCGCGCTGAAGCTGAAGCCGCGCGCGCGGATCGTCGCCCAGGCACTGGTCGGCGCGGACCCGCACTACCACCTGGACGGGCCGATCGACGCGACGCGGGCGGTGCTCGGCAAGGCGGGGATGTCGCTCAGGGACATCGACCTGGTGGAGGTCAACGAGGCCTTCGCATCAGTGGTGCTGAGCTGGGCGCAGGTCTTCGAACAAGACCTGGAGAAGGTCAACGTCAACGGCGGCGGGATCGCGATCGGGCACCCCGTGGGGGCGACCGGGGCGCGGCTGATCACGACGGCGCTGCATGAACTGGAGCGCAGGGACAAGGAGTTCGCGCTGGTGGCGATGTGCGCGGGGGGTGCGCTGGCGACCGGCACGATCATTCAGCGCCTGTAGATCACGTGCTGGGGGCCCGTGCTGGGGGGTGGGCCCCCAGACCCCCGTATGCGACCTTCGGCCGCATGTCCTCAAACGCCGGACGGGCTAATGGGATCAGTACCAGCCCTGGGACTGCCACGCGGACCACGCGCCGCACGGGCTGCCGTAGCGGTCGTTCATGTAGTCCAGGCCCCACTCGATCTGCGTCTTGGGGTTGGTCTTCCAGTCCGCGCCTGCGGAGGCCATCTTGCTGCCGGGCAGCGCCTGGACCAGGCCGTACGCACCGGAGGACGGGTTGGAGGCGTTGGAGTCCCAGCCGCTCTCGTGCGACACGATGTTGCTGAAGCACTCGAACTGCGCGTCGTCCTTGATCATCTGCTGGGCGATCGCCTTCGCCGAGCCCGTCTGCGAGGGAGCGGCGGCGGCCGAGGCCGGGTTGGCGCCCAGCACCATGGCGGCGGAGCTCAGTACGAGAGCGGAGCCGACCAGAGCGGTCTTCGGACGGTTGGCGATGCGGCGGATGATCGAGCGGGACACAGAGAGGCCTAACGTCGGGAACAGGGCGGTCGCACGGGCATGCCGGACTCTCGTACGTACGAGGGATTCCGGCCGCCCGAGTGGCGCTGCGGCTCTGCGGCTCTCTGGCGAGCCCGTTGGCGCCTTGCGACCTGAACAGTTCTAGCGAGCGGATCAGACCCTCGCAACGACCGCTGTTACTAGTGGAGGTCGCACCCGGGGTGACCTGCCCGGGGGGCTTGACGGGCCGTGTTCGCACAGGTCGCCGCCGCAATGAGGCGGTTTGTCCGGGGTGCCGGAAGGCTCCTATGCCGCCTAGTACGGGACCCGGGTCGTGTGGGGCGGCTCACGCCGGAGGGACCCTTCCGGGGGCCTCGAATGTGACCCGCGCCTCGAAGTTGGCGCGTCGCGTGGCGCGGCGCAGCGCCTTGAGGACGGTGGAGCCGATGGTGAGGGCCAGGACGACGGTGAGCGCGGCGCGGCCCAGGTCCCAGCCGAAGGAGGTCGCGGCGCAGTAGGCGAGGAAGCGGACCAGGTTCTCGTGGACCGGATCGCCGGGATGGAAGGAGATCCCGGAGGACAGGCCGCCGATGTACGTCCAGCCCTGCAGGTTCATGACCGTGCCGTACGCGAACGCCGCGACCGCTCCGTAGACCCCGAGCATCGCCAGCTCGGCCCGCCCTCGCAGCCGGTGCGGGCCCGGCAGGAGCCCGGCGCCCATCGTGAACCAGCCCATAGCCAGCATCTGGAACGGCATCCAGGGGCCCACACCGCCCGTGAGCAGGGCGGAGGCGAACATCGTGACCGAACCCAGGACGAAGCCGAAACCCGGACCGAGGACCCGGCCGCTCAGCACCATCAGGAAGAACATGGGCTCCAGGCCCGCCGTGCCCGCGCCGAGGGGCCGCAGCGCCGCGCCGACCGCCGCCAGCACGCCGAGCATCGCCACCGCCTTGGCGTCCATACCGGTGTCGGCGATCGTCGCCACGACGACGGCGACGAGCAGCGGCAGCAGCGCGGCGAAGAGCCAGGGGGCGTCGGCGGAGTGGGCCAGCCCGGAATCGGCGTCGGCGAGCAGCGGCCAGCCGAAGGCGATCACACCGATACCGCTGATCAGGACGAGGGCGGCGATGGAACGCGGGCCGAGCCTGATCGCGCGGGCGCTCACAGGGCGTCCTCGACCTGGGCGACGGTCAGCCACGGCTGAGGAGCCAGGATCTTGGCGACCTGCGGAGCGAAGGCGGGGGACGACACCACGACCTCGGCGGTCGGGCCGTCGGCGACGACCTCGCCGTCGGCCAGGATCACCACGCGGTGCGCGAGCTCGGCGGCCAGTTCCACGTCGTGGGTGGCCAGAACGATGGCATGGCCCTCGGCGGCGAGGCCCTTCAGCACGGCGACCAGACGTGCCTTCGCGGCGTAGTCCAGGCCACGGGTCGGCTCGTCGAGCAGCAGCAGCGGTGGCCTGCCGGTCAGCACGACCGCGAGCGCGAGCGCGAGGCGCTGCCCCTCGGACAGATCGCGGGGGTGAGTGGCGTCCGCCAGGCCGGGAAGCAGCTCGCCGACCAGGTCACGGCAGGTGCCGGGCGCTGCGCCCGCGTCGGTGTCGGCGGCCGCGCACTCGGCCCCCACAGTGTCCGCGTACAGCAGATCGCGCGGCTCCTGCGGTACGAGACCGACCCGGCGGACCATCTCGCGCGGGTGGGTGCGGTGGGGCGTCCGTCCGCCGACCAGGACGGTGCCGGAGGTGGGCTCGATCATGCCGACGAGGGCGGCGAGGAGGGTGGACTTCCCGGCGCCGTTGCGTCCCATGAGGGCGATGGCCTCACCGGGCGCGACCGTGAGGCTGACGTCACGGAGAGCTTCGACGCGGTCACGGCGGACGGTGAGTGCGGTGGCCCGGGCGAGCGGGCCGTTGTGGGTGCCCTCAGCCGCCGGCCGGGAAATCCAGCCCCTCCGGCGTTTGAGGAGCGAGGAGGTTGGGGGTCCCCCCGGACGGAGTCTGGGGGAGGGCGGGGTGGGGGAAAGCCCCGCCAGGCGCTCCCGCAGCGCACCCGCCCTGCGCCTCGCGTCCCGTACCGACAGCGGCAGCGGATCCCAGCCCGCCAGGCGGCCCAGGCCCACGACCGGCGGGTGGACGGGGGAGATGGCCATGATGTCCGCAGGGGCGCCCATGACCGGAGCCGCTCCCGGCGCGGGCAGCAGGATGACCTGGTCCGCGTACTGCACCACCCGCTCAAGCCGGTGCTCGGCCATCAGCACCGTCGTGCCGAGGTCGTGCACCAGCCGCTGCAGCACCGCCAGCACCTCCTCCGCCGCCGCCGGGTCCAGCGCCGACGTCGGCTCGTCGAGGACCAGCACCCCGGGGTGCGGGGTCAGCACCGAGCCGATCGCAACCCGCTGCTGCTGGCCGCCGGACAGCGTCGCGATCGGCCGGTCGCGGAGCTCGGCCAGTCCGAGGAGGTCCAGCGTCTCCTCGACGCGGCGGCGCATCACGTCCGGGGCGAGGCCGAGCGACTCCATTCCGTACGCCAGCTCGTCCTCGACCGTGTCGGTGACGAAGTGGGCGAGCGGGTCCTGGCCCACCGTGCCGACGAGGTCGGCGAGTTCGCGGGGCCTGTGGGTGCGGGTGTCGCGGCCGCCGACGGTGACACGCCCACGGAGGGTGCCCCCGGTGAAGTGCGGGACAAGCCCGGACACGGTGCCGAGCAGGGTCGACTTGCCGACGCCGGACGGGCCGACGAGCAGCACCAACTCGCCCTCGGGAACGGTCAGATCGACGCCGCGGATCGCGGGCGCGTCCGCGTCGCCGTAGGTCACCGACACGTCTTCGAAGCGGATCACGGTTTCTCCTGCGAAGGCTGCGCGGGGGCGGGGGCGACGAAGGCAGGCAGCAGCCCGATGAGGATGCTCGCCGCGGGCCAGAGGGGAAGCGTGGGCGCGGTCAGCGGTACGACGCCGGGGTGCAGGGCCTCGGGGGCGTACACGCTCGCCCGGATCATCAGGGCCGCGACCGCCGCGCCGGAGCCCGCGACCAGCCAGGCCCGTGGCCTCCAGCGGTCGGGGCGGTAGCGGGTGCGTACGGAGCGGCGGCCGCCGAGCCAGAGGCCGCCCGCCGCCGCCGCGAGCCCCGCGACCAGCAGAGGCACCCCGTAGGCGAGGCTGGTCGGGTCGAGCAGCCCGTACGAACCGACACAGACGCCGAGGAGTCCGCCGAGGGTGAGGGCGGTGGTGGTGTGCCGTACGGCGGGCGGCACCTGGGCGGTACGCCCGTATCCGCGCGCGTCCATCGACGCGGCGACGGCGACGGAACGCTCCAGCGCGCCCTCCAGGACGGGCAGTCCGATCTGGACGAGCGCCTTGATGCCGCCGGTGGGGCGTCCGCGCAGTCGGCGGGCGGTACGCAGGCGCACGACGTCGGCGACCATGTTCGGCGCGAAGGTCATGGCGACGACGACGGCGACACCGGCCTCGTACAGCGCGCCCGGAAGGGACTTGAGCAGACGCGCGGGGTTGGCGAGGGCGTTGGCCGCGCCGACGCAGATGAGGAGGGCGGCGAGCTTCGCGCCGTCGTACAGCGCGAAGACCAGCTGCTCGGCCGAGACCCGGCCGCCGATGCGGATGCCCTTCGCCCAGTCGGGGAGGGGGACTTCGGGAAGGGTGAGGAGGGTGTGCGTACCGGGGATGGGCGATCCGAGGACCACGGAGAACAGGACGCGGATGGCGATGACGACAAGGCCGAGCTTGACGAAGGCGCCGTAGGACCGGGCCCAGGGCGCGTCGGTACGGCGCGCGGCGACGACGTATCCGGCGACGGCGACGATGAGCCCGAGGAGCAGCGGATTGGTGGTCCGCGACGCGGCGACGGCCAGCCCGAGGGCCCAGAGCCACCAGGCACCGGCGTGCAGGGCGTTACTACGACTGGCCTCGGGCGCGAGCCTCGGCCGGCGGGGGTGGCGGGGCTTGGCGTCCGCGGCGCGGCTCCCGGGACGGCGGTGCGCAACGGTTCGCCCGCGAAGCCACCCACCGTGCAGGAACCACCAACGCCCCCTGGCCCACGTCCACCACGAACCCGGTACAAGCCCCGTCGGGCTCGACTCCTCGGCGTCGGCGGCATACAGGCGTCGGTGCAGTGACCCGGTGTTGGCCGCCAATCGCCTGTGGGGACGACCCTGCACGGGCCCTCCCCACGGGGACGGCGTGGACGCGGCCCCGCCGGAGTTCGCCCGCGAGGCCACCCACCGTGCAGGAACCACCAACGCCCCCTGGCCCACGTTCACCGTGGACCGGGGGACCTGCGGCGACGGGACTGCCACACCGCTGCCGCCCCCAGCGCCGCCACCGCCGCGATGCCCGCGATGATGCCGACCGACGGGCCGCCACCGTCCCCGCCGCCCGCCGAAGGCTTCGGTGAGGCGGAAGGCGTGGGCTCGGATGCCGCGACCTGTTCGCCGCAGCCCGACTTCGGGTAGCCGGAGATCGCGCACAGCAGCGCCTCGCTGTTGTAGCGCAGCGGCTTCGCCACCGACGCCAGTGCCTCCGCGCTTGTCGCGTCCTTCGGCACCTGCGCGCACGCCACCCGCAGCGCGGGCGGCGTCTCGCCCGACGGGGCGTCCGCCGGAGTGCCGGAGTCGATGACCAGGGCGATCCGCTTGGCGTCCGCCTTCGCGGGCGTACCTGCGCAGATCGCCTTGAAGTCGGGCGCCCTGCGTGGCTTGGCCGAGTCAGCGCTGTCCTGGCTCACCGAGAAGCGGAAGCCGTTCACCGCCCCGTCCTCGGGCCGAGCCGTCGCCGGGCCCTCGGTGGCGTACGTCCAGGTGTCGCCACTGCTCTGCCAGAACGACCAGTAGCGGTACCCGGCCGCCTGCGCCGGCCCCGCGCCCAGCACCGTCAGCGCGGCGCCGAGCGCGAGGACCAGGGCGAGAAGTCGCGTACGCATCAGCGCTGCTGGTTCTTCCGGCGGCCGCTGATCAGGAAGCCGACGCCGACGCTCGCGATGAAGAAGACGCCGATGATCCACCACACCCCCATGCCCGAGTCCGAGTCGGAGTCCTTCTTCTCGGACTTCTCGGCCGCCGCGGCCTTCTGAGGCGCGGGGCCCGTCGCGTTCAGGCCCGCCACCAGGTCCGTACCCCCGAAGCTCTTCGGGTCCGTACCGGCCGCGTGGGCCGCGAAGATCAGCTGGGCGTACGCCGCGGGACCCGCGCCCTTCGCCCACGCCGCGGAGTTCTGCTCCAGCCACGCCAGCGGCTTCTTCGCCTGGTCGCCGAGACCCTGTGCGCTGAGCGCCACGACCGCGTCCGCCGTGTTCCCGAAGTCCGGCTTCTCGGTCGGGTCCTCGGAGCCCGGCATCGGGGCCGTGTTGAGGTGGCCGGTCTTGGCGAGCGCGGTCGCCAGGTACGCCGCGCCGTTGTGCGCCGCGCCCTCGACCGTCGTCGACTTCTCGCAGACCGTCCCCTTCGCGTCCTTCGCGCCCGCGGTGGCGACAAACCCCATGCCGTGCGCCCCGAGCACCGCCGCCGAGGTCGAGTCCGCGACGATGCCCGGCTGCTTCGGCTGGTAGACGAACGCCCCGCTGTTCTTCCCGCCGCACGGCTGCGCGAACGTCAGCAGCGCGTCGTACGGCGTCTTGCCGCCCTTCGACTTCACGCCGTCCGGCTTCTCGCCCGCCGCGGCGAGCGCGCCGATCACGATCGACGTGGAGTTCGCGTCGCTGGCCCCGCCGGGGTTGTAGCTCCACCCGCCGTCCGCGTTCTGTACGGACTTCAGCCAGCCCACCGACTTCTTCACGGCGGCGTCCTGCCCGCCGAGCGCGGCGAGCGCCTGCACCGCCGCAGCGGTGGCGTTGGAGTCCAGCGGCAGCTTGACGTCGCAGGGCTTGGCCGTGTCCGCGCGATACGAGGGGAAGGCCCCGCCGTCGCACTGCTGCCCGGTCAGCCAGTCGACCGCCTTGGCCGCGGGCTTCACGCCCACGGTGTCCTGCGCGAGCAGGGCGAGCGACTGCCGCCAGACGCCGTCGTAGGTCGGGTCGCCCGTCCCGTACAGGCCGGAGGGGGTCGCGGGCGCCGGCGTCGGGCTCGGCGCCGCGACAGCAACGGGGCCGACGGCCACGCAGAGCACGGCGGATGCGGCGAGCGTGGCTGCGCTGCGGCGAACGGTCATGGCGGGCGGTGCCTCTCCACTGGGGAGCCGGGCACGGGCGCACTCGGGCACCAGGGCTCCGGCTCCGTATTCCTCGACGGTGCCGGCCACCGGCGGGCTGCCGGTGGCGCGAGCCGGTCACACCTGTGTACGGGGCATTCCGACTCACCGCCTGCGACGGCGGCTCACGGTTGCGGGTCAGTGCCGGATTTGCACCGGCTTCCCCCCGTACGGGTGTGATGACGACGCGCTCACTCTACCGGCCGGTCACCAGCACCCGGCGGGGCGCATCCTGTCTCCGGCCGGCCTCGGCCGAGGTCGGCTCCTGGGGGCGACGCCCGTGGTCCTCGGCCCGACACCACGGCCCGACCGCCACCGGGAGTCGTTCGGCCGTCAAGCGGATGTGGAATGCGGCGTGTTGAGATGATGGGCGGGTGCGCTTCTGAGTACGCGTACTCAAGGCGCGGCGGTCGCTGTCGGCGAGAGTGGTGCGCACACCGAAACGACAGGAGACCGCCGTGCCCATGTCCCGCAGACTCAGCCGACCCGCCACCACCTCCCGGCGCCGCAGGGTCCGTGTCGCAGCTGCTGCCGCACTCGCGGGTGCGGCAGCAGCCGTGGCACTCACCGGATGCTCCTTCGCGTACGAGGAGGACATCTGCAGCAAGGGTGAGTACCCCGTCATGACGGTCGGAGGAACCGGGTCCGCATGCGTCTCGGATGACAAGCAGCCTCCGAAGGACTACACGCGATACCCCGAGGGCAAGGTGCCGAAGCAGGTCGACGACAAGTGGGACGTGTACTGGCGCACCCATACGCTCGACAAGGACGGCAAGATCATCGACGCGCCGGACGCCGGCTGACCGCCCGGACCCGTGTAGGCCTCGTACGGGGCCGATGCCCCTGGGCGTCAGGGCTGGGCTACCGGCACCTGCAGTTCGGTCACCCAGTCGTCGCGGTTGTCGGGGCACTCCAGGTTTATCTCCCGGGGGTATCCGGTCGACCGGTGACCGTTGCCGTCGATCCAGCGGGCCAGAGCCTGGGCCGTGGGCAGCACCGTATCCATCGAGCCGCGGTGCACGATCGTCGCCGCCTGGTCGATGGGCGGCAGGTCGAGCACCCGGAAGGCGCCATCCTGAAGGGGAGCCTCGACCTGGACGGCGGCGTGGACGCTGATCCTGCCACCGCCCTCCGGAACGTCCTCGTAGTAGGCGACACCGGGCCCCGCAGTCGTGACGCCCGCCGCGTCCAGGCGCCGGAACAGCTCGTCGTAGAGCGGCCCGATGACGGGGCTGATGTCCTCCGGCCCGTAGCTCGCGGCGGTCGCGGTCAGCTCCGCCACCCGGATCGCCGGGACGCTCTTGATGACGACGTCGTTCGTGGGCATGTGCCCCTCACTCTCGATCGACCGGAGCCTCGCCTCGACCTGGACCAGCCGCGCCGCCGCGGCGGCCATCGTGACCTCCAGCTCGGCCAACCGCAGCCGCAGCATGCCCCGCAGTTCCTCAGTGGTGACCTTCTCGTCCAGGATGTCCTGGACCTGCTGGAGGGTGAAGCCGAGGTCCTTGAGCGCGATGACGCGGTTGAGACGGGCCAGCTGGGCGGCCGTGTAGTGGCGGTAGCCGGTGGCAGGGTCGACATGGGCCGGGCGCAGCAGGCCGGTCGCGTCGTAGTGACGCAGCATCCGGACCGATACGCGGCCGTGCCGGGCGAAGTCTCCGATGGTGAACATGATGTCTCCGAGTTCAGCGCCTGACACGGTGTGAGGGTCAAGAGGCTGGAGTGCTCAACGGACGGACCCGAGTCCGGTGGGCCGGTTAGATCGTCGCCGCGTACACCGTCGGTCCGCACCCCGTCCGTGCCTCCGCCTTCCCCAGCTTCACCAGCCTGCGCAGGTGCGCCTCCGCCTCCGAGACCGCGATGTTCCGTGATCCGTACGGAATCTGGTCCCAGGGCCGGTTCCACTCCATTCGCTCGGCGACCTGCCACGGCGTGAGCGGCTCGGCCAGCAGCGCGAGCAAACCGACCAGGCGCTCCTCGTGGTGGGCGAGCAACTCCCCTACGCGGGAGGCCGCGTCGGGGAATGCGTACTGGTGTGCCGGCAGCACCTCGGCGGGGGCGAGGCGGCCGATGCGCTCCAGCGAGTCGAGGTAGTCACCGAGCGGGTCGGTGACGGTGGCGTCGTCCGGGTCCTCGTACAGGCCGATGTGCGGGGTGATCCCGGGCAGCAGATGGTCGCCGGAGAACAGCCTGCCGTTCCCGGGCCGGTTCGCCGGATGGTCCTCCTCCAGATGCAGGCAGACATGCCCGGGGGTGTGCCCGGGCGTCCAGATCGCGCGCAGCCGCCGCCCCGCCAGATCGAGGCGCTCACCGGGCACGATCTCCCGGTCGGGCAGCGCGGCCCGCAGCCCGGGCAACGTACGCATCCGCCCCGACGCGCGGGCCTCATGCAGCGGGGCGGTGTGCTCGTCGGGCGCACCGGCTCTGGTGAGCTTGTCGGCCAAGTAGTCGAGCCAGAGCCCGGGTTCGGCCTCGCGCGTGCGCCGCACGACAGCACTGTCGGCGGCATGCATCGCGATCCACGCACCGGACGCCTCGCGGACCTGGCCCGAAAGACCGTGGTGATCGGGATGGTGATGGGTGATGACCACACCATGAATGTCGCCGATGCCGACCCCGAGCGACCCGAGCCCGGCGGTAAGCGTGTCCCAGGAGGCGGGATCGTCCCAGCCGGTGTCGATGAGGACGGGACCGCGGTCGGTGTCGAGGAGATGGACGAGGGTATGGCCGAGAGGGTTGTCCGGGATGGGCACCTCGATGGACCAGACGCCACCGCCGTGGTTGATCACCTGAGTCATGAGGCTCTCATCTCTCTTCGGCGGCACGGCCATTGCCCACTATAACTAGAACTCGTTCCAGTAGTCGCCCGAGTCGACTGTCTTGACGGGCGGCTCTGACACCGCCGGACTGGGACGGGCACCCTCCCCGAGCCAATCAATTGATTGGCTCCGCCACCCCATCAAGCGTTCCCCACTGGGCATCATTGTTAGATTCTCCCAATCAAACGATGGGGGACCGCATGCCGGAGCGGGTACGATCCGCGGCCCTGTCTGCCGGGCTGCCCCCGCGGGCCGTCCCGCCAGGCACCGCGGGGCGGATTCTCGCGGCCGGTCTTGAGCTGTTCGCCGAGAAGGGCTTCAGCGGAACGTCCATCCGCGACATCGGGGCCAGGGCGGGGATCAACTCGGCCACCCTGTACTCGCACTACCGCTCCAAGGAGCATGTGCTGGCCGCCCTGGTGCTGCTGGGCCATCAGGAGCTGCACGGCCGGCTGCAGCATGCGCTGGTCACAGCCCGCGGCGGCCCCACCGGGCAGCTGGCGGCGCTGGTGCGGGCGCATGTACTGGCGCATGCCGAGTACGCGCAGCTGGCGCTGGTCGCCAATGCCGAGCTGCATGTCCTGGGCGGCGAGGCCGCCGCGCCCTCGCTGGCAAGGAGTTGGGCGACGGCGGGCCGGTTGCGCTGACCGGGCACTCGATGGGTGCGTACATCGCGCTGCGCGCGGCCGCCCGCCGGCCCGAACTCTTCGACCGGCTGCTGCTCGTCGACGGCGGTCTGCCGCTGCCCGCGCCCGAGGGCGTCGACCCGGACGCGATCCTCGACCTCACGCTCGGCCCGGCCATCGCCCGGCTCTCCCGGACCTACGAGAGCGACCAGGCGTACGTGGACTTCTTCCGCGCACATCCGGCGCTCGGCCCGGACTGGAGCCCGGACATCGAGGCATACGTGCGCTACGACCTCACCGGACCGCAGGGCGCGCGCCGTTCCAAGGCACGGGAGGATGCCGTGCGGCAGGACGGGCGGGATCTGCTCGGCTCCGCCGACGCCTTCGCCGCGGACCTCGGCCGGCTCGCCGTACCCACTCTGCTGCTGCACTCCCCGCTCGGTCTGCTAGGGCAGGAGCCCGCGATGCTGCCCGCGCCGCTCGTCGAGCACTGGGCGCGCGAAGTGCCCGGCCTGCAGGCCGAGTTCGTCGAAGGCTCCAACCACTACACGATTCTCATGGGCTCCCACGCCAAGACCGTCGCCGAGCGGCTGGCCGGTGTCAGCTTCCCGTGAGGTGCAGCTTGAGCGCCAGATGCACCTGCAGGGCGCGGTCGCCGTGGCGCCAGTCCGCGCCCAGTAGCGCGCCCACCTTGTCGATGCGCTGATACAGCGTGTTGACGTGGACGTAGAGGGCCCCGGCGGTGCGCGCGAGAGACCCGTCGCAGCCGAAGTAGGTCAGCACCGTGCGGGCCAGTTCACTGCCGCGCGCCTCGTCGTGCGCGAGCAGCGGCCCCACCGTGCGTTCCACGAAGCGGTTCAGTTCGGCTCGTCCCGCATGGCTCAACAGCAGCCCGTAGATACCGAGTTCATCGCGGCAGGCGCCCTCGCCGTCCCGGTCGAGGGCGAAGAGCACATCGAGGCAGCGCACGGCATCCCGGTGTGCCTCGACCAGGGCGGCCGCGCCGGGGCCTGCGCTCTCACCGCCGACTGTCACCGGCCGGCCCGCGCCCTGGGTCAGTACGGCGGTCAGCGCGCGCGCCGCCTCGCCCGCGCCCGGGCCGCCCGGCAGGACGACGACCGTGTTGCCGCCGTACTCTCCCGCCAGGCCGCCGAGCCGCAGGGCGTAGCGGCCCGCGGCGTCCGTGACCTGGCGACGGCGGTCGCCGTCGCGGCAGCGTGCCGCGAGCACCACATGGCCGCGGTCCAGATCGAGGCCGACGAGTGCCACCCTGCGGCGGAGGCCTTCGGGGTCGCGGTGCGGGGCGCCGAGGAGGTCGTCGAGGATTTCGCCGCGCAGCCGCTGCTCGGCCTGGGCGACCGTGTGTTCGCTCAGCAGCATCAGTGCGGCGATCTGGGCAGCCCGTTCCAGGGCGTGGACGTCGGAGGCGTCGAGCCGGTGCCGTACGAGTAGCAGGGTGCCGAGCTGCTCGCCGCCCCCCACGATCGGGGTGACACACGCCGCGTCGTCGTCGAGAGCGAGACGTCTGCTGCCGCTGCCCTTGCAGCGCGGAACGGGATCGGGCAGCGGAGCCTCGCCCGCCGCGGCGAGTCGGCGGCCATGAGCGTCCAGGACGAAGACGCTGCCGCCGAGCACCTCGGCCAGCGTGCTCGCGAGCCCCGCCGTGCCGCCGCCCTCCAGCGCCACGGCGGTCAGCCGCTGGTGGACGGTCGCGGCCCGCTGCACCTCTTCGAAGAGCGTGGCGTTCTCGATCGCGAGGGCGGCGTGGTTGGCCAGCGAGATGAGCAGGTCGACCTCTTCGGGGGCGAACGGCCGCACACGCCGGTTGGCGGCGAACAGCACCCCGTGGACCTGGTCACCGGACTTCAGCGGCACCCCTTGGATGGCGACGAGTCCCTCGGCCCCGATGACGCCGTCGACATAGTCGGAGTGTGCGAAGCGTGTGTCGTTCGGATAGTCGGCGGTGTGGTAAGGCCGGGCGGTTTCGGCGATCAGGCCGCCGAGACATGCGCCGACCGCGAGCCGCCCGTTCTTGAAGGCCTCGCTGTGGATGCCGTCGGTGACCCGCACATAGGTGTCGCCGCGCTCGGGGTCGTACAGCAGCAGATACGCGACATCGGTGCCGATGAGAGTGCGGGCCCGGCGCACGATGGCCTGGAGGACCTCCTCGAGGTCACGCAGCGAGGCGAGGTCGCCCGCCGTCTCGTACAACGCGGCCAGCGCGGCCTCGCGCCGTGACTGGGCGACGAGCCGGGCCCGTACCTCCAGGGCGTCCTCGACCTGCGGGGCCGGTGCGCCCAGGCCGAGGAACGCGTCCTCGTCCGCGCCCTCACGCAGCAGGCGCAGCAAGGCTTCGGTGTGCTGGTCCGGCTTGTCGGTCACCTGGCCAGTGATACCTGGGTTGCCGCGCAGAAGAGAAGTCCGGACCCCAGATGCGCACCATCCTCAACGAGGTGCGTGCACTGGGCGGGTGATGTGGTGGCCGAGGCCGCTCACGACCTGCCACCGGCCCCGGACGGGACGACCCGTCCGGGGCGAACCCCAGCTCCGGCTCCAGGGCGCGTATCGAAAGAAGTACCGGCCGACTGGAGCGCCGCGAACTCGATTTCAGCTCGGTATCAGCCTGAGGGTGCGCAGCCGTGGAAGGGGTTTACGCCTTCGGTTCAGCGTGGCCGCAGCCCGTCGAAGACGACCTCGAAGATCCGCTCCCGGGGCGCCGGATCCGCTCCGAGCTGTTCCATCGCCCTGCCGACGCCGGCCAGGAGGGCGATGAACTCCGGCATGCCCAGCTCCGGGCGGACCGCCCCCGCCCGTTGCGCCCCGGTCAGCAGATCGGCCAGCCGGGTCTGGATCTCCATGGTCGGCTCCTGAAGGGACGCGTGTACGTTCACCCCGGC
Organism: Streptomyces sp. NBC_01481; assembly: GCF_026339995.1. GTDB lineage: Bacteria > Actinomycetota > Actinomycetes > Streptomycetales > Streptomycetaceae > Streptomyces. Next base: position 1,199,449 of record NZ_JAPEPT010000001.1, read on the forward strand.
CGCGGCGAGTGCCTGGGCGAACTCGTTCTTGCCCGCGGACTGATCCACCACCAGACGGAAGCAGGCGAAGAAGGCTTCGGCGGGCCCGGCATCGGCGGCCAACTGTGCGGTCTGGGCCGCCATTTCCTCCAGTCTGCGCACCATCACCGCCTCCAGCAGCGCCTCCTTGGTCGGGAAATGTCTGAAGAGCGTGCCGACTCCGACCCCGGCGATGCGGGCGATCTCCTCGGTCGGCACGCTGACGCCGCGGGCGGTGAACACCTCCGTGGCGACATCCAGCAGCCTGGCCCGGTTGCGGACCGCGTCCGCCCGCAGCGGGCGCTCCTGAGCGCCACCCATCCCTCTCCCATCCCTTCGCCGTCGACGGCGGAACCACCCTGGACAACCGGAGTCTCCAGTCCGTATCGTAAAAACGGAGTCGCTAGTCCGATTCTAGCGGGGATCCCACCGGAGGTTTGTCATGCCTGAAACGCTGTCACCGCGCGAGGTCTTCCAGAAGCTGATCGAGGGCATCGGCGCCGGGCGGTTCACGGAGCTGGCCGAGCTCTATGCCGAGGACGCCGTGGTGGAGACCGTCTTCGAGCCGGTCGGTCCGCGCCGGGTCGAGGGGCGGGCCGCACTTGAGGAGCGGTTCGCCCAGGTCGCCGCAAGTTCGCCCGTGGAGCTGACCCCGGTGAACGTGGTCGTCCGGGAGACCGACGACGCGGAGGTGGTCGTCGCCGAGTTCGACTACCACGTGCACCACCGGTTGACCGGACGGACCTTCGAGGCCTCCAACATTCAGGTGCTGCGGGTCCGCGACGGCCTGATCGTCGGCAGCCGGGACTACCACGACCACCTTGCCCTCGTCGTGGCCGGCGGCAACCTGTCTCAGCTGGTGGCGGCACTGGAAGGCGAGTAGCACGAGTGCGGTGCTCAGGGCCGGGGCCACCGGTCGGGGGCTCGTTCGTCCCTGCCGTGGACTACTCGAACTAGAACTGGTATCAGTTCTGAAACAGTGTCAGAAACGCCGGGGCCCCGGGAGGCAGCAGCCATGACCGAGCTTGTGGAACACGGAAAGCTGTTCATCGGCGGGGAGTTGACCGATCCCCTCGGCGGCGACGCCATCGAGGTCGTCTCGCCGCACACCGAGCAGGTCATCGGGCGCGTGCCGCATGCCTCCCGGGCGGATGTCGACCGGGCCGTGACCCTCGCGCGGGAGGCGTTCGAGCGTGGGCCGTGGCCGCGGATGAGCCTGGAGGAGCGGATCGGCGTCGTGTCGCGGATCAAGGACGCGATCGCCGTACGCCACGAGGAGATCGCCCGGTCCATCAGCTCGCAGAACGGCTCCCCGTACTCCTGGAGCGTGCTCGCGCAGGCGCTCGGCGCGATGATGGTGTGGGACGCGGCCATCACCGTCGCGCGGGGTTACGCGCACGAAGAGCGGCGGGCCGGTGTGCTCGGGCCGATTCTGGTGCGGCGGGAGCCCGTTGGGGTCGTCGCGGCGGTTGTGCCGTGGAACGTGCCGCAGTTCACCGCCGCCGCCAAGCTCGGGCCCGCGCTGCTCGCCGGTTGTACGGTCGTGCTCAAGCCGTCGCCCGAGTCGCCCCTCGACTCGTACATCCTCGGCGAGATCGCGACGGAGGCCGGGCTTCCGGAGGGTGTTCTGTCGATCCTGCCCGCGGACCGTGAGGTGAGTGAGTATCTGGTCGGGCACCCCGGGATCGACAAGGTGTCCTTCACCGGGTCCGTCGCCGCGGGCAAGCGGGTCATGGAGGTCGCCTCGCGCAATCTGACCCGCGTCACCCTGGAGCTCGGCGGCAAGTCGGCCGCCGTAATCCTGCCGGACGCGGACCTGGAGTCGGCTGTCGCCGGGATCGTGCCCGCGGCCTGGATGAACAATGGGCAGGCGTGCGTGGCCCAGACCCGTATCCTCGCGCCGCGCAGTCGCTACGACGAGTTCGCCGAGGCCTTCGCCACTGCCGCCTCCGCGCTGGTGGTCGGCGACCCGCTCGACCCGGCGACCCAGGTCGGTCCGCTCGTGGCCCGCCGCCAGCAGCAGCGCTCGCTCGACTTCATCCGGATCGGCCAGGAGGAGGGCGCCAAGATCCTCACGGGCGGCGGCCGGCCGGCTGGTCTCGAACAGGGCTGGTACGTCGAGCCGACCCTCTTCGGCGGGGTCGACAACTCCATGCGTATCGCCCGCGAGGAGATCTTCGGGCCGGTCATCTGTCTGCTGCCGTACGGCGACGAGAGCGAGGCCGCGAAGATCGCGAACGACTCCGACTACGGGCTCAGCGGCAGCGTCTGGACGGCCGACGTCGAGCGCGGCATCGACTTCGCGCGGCAGGTCAGGACGGGGACGTACAACATCAATACGTTCAGTCTCGACATGCTCGGTCCGTTCGGCGGCTACAAGAACTCCGGTCTGGGGCGGGAGTTCGGACCCGAGGGGTACGGCGAGTATCTGGAGCACAAGATGATCCATCTGCCCTCCACGTATACATCAGCCGCTGACGCGGCGGGTGGAGAGAACTGATGGGGGACCGCTGGCACGTCGAGGTCGACCGGAGCGTGTGCATCGGCTCCGGCATGTGTGTGGGGCACGCCCCGGACGGCTTCAAGCTCGACTCGGGGCGGCAGTCGCATCCGGTGGCCGACGACACCGACGCCAATGAGCGGATCCTCGCGGCCGCGGAGAACTGCCCGGTCGAGGCGATCGCGATCACCTTGCTGGAGAGCGGGGAGCCGGTCTTCCCGCCGGAGGAGTGACCGAGCAGACCCGTGCGTCCGAGCGCCCGTAGTCGAGCCCTCGTAGTCGAACTCCCGCTGCTCGAACAGAGGTTGACTCGTGCGTACCGCACGGTGATCTCGTGACATGCGTGACTGTCCGGCCCCCGGACGCCGTGGAAATCTCGTTGCCACGTCGCCGACGGGGGGAAGCAGGATGGACAAGCGGTATGAGGTCTTCTGTCTTGCGGACAGGATTTTCTACGAGACCCCTGACCGCTTGTCCTCCGTGCGCGGGTCGTCCCGCAGAGCGGAGCAGGGGGGTACGGGGGAGAGCGTCCCCCTCTTCGAAGCGGCGCGGCGCCCGGTCCCCGAAGGGTGGCGGCGTTTCCTCTCCGGGGACTGGCTCCACATCAGCCCGGTGGGCACGGCCCGCCCGCGCCAGGGCTGGAAGATCCATGTCTCGGCCACTCTGGACAACGCCGAGAAGACGGCGGCCAGAGTGTGGGACTACTGCGTCCCGCGCTCCGTCCCCTTCAAGTTCGTCCCCGGACGGCAGCCGCTGCACCTGCGCAACTCCAAGTACGCGGGCCGCGGCTCCAGCGGGAAGTTCGCCACGATCTATCCGGCGGACGAGTCCGAACTCCGGCTGATTCTCGACGAGTTGGGCCAGGAGCTCGCGGGCGAGCCGGGCCCGTACATCCTCACGGATCTCCGCTGGAAGCAAGGCCCGCTCTATGTACGGTACGGAGGCTTCGCCAAGCGGCACTGCGTCGACGAAGCCGGCTCGGGCGCGCTCGTGCCCGCTATCGAGAACGCCGAGGGCGTGCTGGTGCCCGACCGCAGGGATCCGGTCTTCCGGCTGCCCGAGTGGGTGACGCTGCCCGCCTTCCTCGAACCCCAGCTCGCGGCGCGCAACGCGACCACCACCCAGGATCTGCCGTACCGCATCGAGCGTGCCCTGCACTTCTCCAACGGCGGGGGCGTGTACGCGGGTACCGATCTGCGGACCGGTGAGCAGGTGGTACTCAAGGAGGCGCGGCCCCATGCCGGGCTCGCCGCGGACGGGGCGGACGCCGTCACGCGGCTGGAGCGCGAGCGGGCCGCGCTGGAGCGGCTCGGCGGGCTGGGCGTGGCTCCCGGGGCGCGGGACTGGTTCACCCTCGGCGACCACCGCTTCCTCGTCATGGACTTCCTGCCCGGCCGGACGCTCAACTCCTTCTTCGCCGAGCGTCATCCGCTGCTGGCCGTCGAGCCGGACCCGGCGGCGGTCGCCGGCTACACCCGCTGGGCGCTGGGGGTGCTGCACGCGGTGGAGGAGGCCGTAGCGGCCGTGCACGGTCGCGGTCTCGTCTTCAACGACCTGCACATGTTCAACATCATGGTCGACCCGGACGACGACTCCGTACGGCTGCTCGACTTCGAGGCGGCGACACCGGTCGAGGAGCATCGTGGCCAGGCCATGGCGCACCCGGGATTCGTCGCGCCGGGCGACCGCGTCGGCTTCGAGGTGGACCGTTACGCGCTCGCCTGTCTGCGGCTCGCCCTCTTCGTGCCGATGACGACGCTGCTGGTGGTGGACCGGCACAAGGCGGCGCACCTGGCGGAGGTCGCGGGGGAGCTGTTCCCGGACCTGCCGGACGGCTTCCTGGCGGAGGCGGTGGAGGTCGTACGGGGCGGGCGGCGACAAAGGCGGCGGCAAGGGCAGCGGCAAGGGCGGCCCGTCGCCGGGGGCGGCGCTTCCGCTTCGGCGCCGCGAGACCGCTATCTGCCGGTGCCCGTACAGGACTGGCCCGCGAGCCGCGACTCCATGGTGCGCGCGATCCTCGCCTCCGCCACACCCGAGCGCGAGGACCGGCTGTTTCCCGGCGACATCGCGCAGTTCGGCGACGGAGGCGGACTCGGCCTGGCGCACGGCGCCGCCGGGGTGCTGTACGCCCTCGCCGAGACCGGCGCCGAGCGCTACGAGGCGGGTGAGGAGTGGCTGCTGAGCCATACGGACCCGCCCCCGTCCGGTACCCCGCTCGGGCTCTACGACGGGCTGGCCGGCGTCGCCGACGTCCTCGACCGGCTCGGCCACCGCGAGCGCGCCGTCGAACTCGTCGGCCGCGTGATGGACGAGAAGTGGCAGCGCCTCGCCCCCGACCTCCACGGAGGACTGGCCGGTATCGGTCTCGTACTCGACCGGCTCGGACTGCGCGCGCAGGCGCTGGAGGCCGCGTCCGTCCTCATCGACCGGCCGCAGCCGCCCGGGCACGGCAGGCGCGCGGGGCTGCTGCGCGGCGCGAGCGGGCCCGCCCTGTTCTTTCTGCGGCTGTACGAGTCGACGGGCGATCCGGCCCTTCTCGACGAGGCCGCCCGGGCCCTGCGCCGGGATCTCGGCACCTGCGTACGGGACCGCAGCGGAACCCTGCTGGTGGACGAGGGTGCACGCACCATGCCGTATCTCGGCGCGGGCAGCACCGGCATCGGCGCGGTCCTCGACGACTTTCTCGCCCATCGCCACGACGAGGAGTTCGCCCGCGCCCGCGAGGCGATCCTGCCCGCCGCGCGACTGCGGTACTACGCACAGCCCGGGCTGTTCAACGGGCGCGCCGGGATGGTGCTTCACCTGGCCCGGACGCGCGCCCCGCGACCGCACCTGGACGCCCAGATCGCCGCGCTCGACTGGTATGCCGTGCCGTACAGGGGCGAACTCGCCTTCCCCGGCGACCAGATGATGCGGCTCTCCATGGACCTCGCCACCGGAACCGCGGGCGTCCTGCTCGCACTCGGCGCCGCGCTGGGCCACCACGAACGGCCCGCACGGCTGCCCTTCCTGCCGCCACCGAAGGCGGCTCCTCGAACGACCCCGTGAGGGGTCGAGCAAAGAGCACCACGCACCACGTATGCAACTGTCCCCATGAACAAGGAGATCACCATGGCACTTCTCGACCTGCAGACGATGGACGTCCCCGAGACCGACGGCGGCGGCGAGAGCAGCGTCAGCCTGCTGCTCTGTGACAAGCACAGCTCGCACAGCAACCTGCTCTGCCTCTGATCGAGTGAGGATCGCGGCCCCGGGTGGCACCGCTCACCGGCCACTTGGGGCCGCATCGATCGCAGCGACGTAGGAGTCCTGCATGTTCCTCCGGGAGATCGTCCGGCACGGCGCGCCGCGTGCCGTCCTCGTCCTGCTGCTGACCTGCGCCTCGGCCGCCGCCGGGCTCGCACTGCCCGCGGTGCTCGGCCACGCCCTCGACCTTCTGCTCGCCGGAACCGGAGCCGGAGCCGGAGCCGGGGCTCGCGCGGACGCCGGACCATGGCTCGCCCTCTGCGCCGGTCTCACCGCCCTGTCCGTGCTGCTCGGCGCTTTCGACGGGCTCGTCACCGCAAGCGCCAACGCCCGTACCACCGCCTGGATACGGGCACGGGTCCTCGGGCATGTCCTCGCCGCCGGACCCGAGCAGCGCCTGCCCTCCGGCGAGCTGGTGGCCCGGCTCACGGGCAACGCCGCGCAGGCCGGAACCGTACCGACCGCCCTGGCCGCCGCGCTCGCCGCCGTACTCACGCCCGTGGGCGGCCTCGTCGCACTCGCCCTCACCGACGCGTGGACAGCACTCGTGGTCATCGCCGGAATGCCGCTGCTCGCCCTGCTGCTCAGGGTGTTCATCCGGGCCTCCGGCGAGAGCAGCGCCCGCTATCTCACGGCCCAGGGCGAGATCGCGGGACTCCTGGCGGAAGCGATACGAGGCATCCGGACGATCACCGCGGCCGGCGTCCCGGAGCGCGACGCGGCCCGCATTCTCGCGCCGCTGCCCGAACTGACCCGCCAGGGGCGGCTGATGTGGCGGATCCTGGGCAGCTCGACCGCCCGCGCCGCCGCCCTGCTGCCGCTGCTCCAGCTCACCGTGCTGGCCGTCGCCGGTCTACGCCTCGCGGACGGCGCTCTGAGCGTCGGCGGAATGCTGGCCGCCTGGCGGTACGGGGTGCTCGCCACCGGCACCGGCGTACTGGTGGGGCAGCTGAACGGCCTGGTGCGCGGCCAGGCAGCCGCCGGACGGCTCGCGGAGATCCTCGAAGCCCCCGCGATGACGTACGGAGCGCGTCAGCTCCCGCCCGGCAAGGGTGAGTTGCAGCTCAAGGGCGTGGACCGGCGCGGGCTGCGCGGCATCGATCTGGTGGTTCCGGGCGGCTCGGTCACCGCCGTCGTCGGGCGCTCGGGCAGCGGCAAGTCCGCGCTGGCCGCCTTGGCCGGACGGCTGGCGGACCCCGACACGGGCGCCGTCCTCATCGACGGCGTCCCGCTGACGTCACTCTCCCGCGACGCGCTGCGCCGCGAGGTCGGCCATGCCTTCGCCCGTCCGGCACTGCTCGGCAAAACCGTCGCGGGCACGATCGCCTTCGGCTCCCACCTGCCCGCGGGCGAGGCCGTGAGGGAGGCCGCGCGTGCCGCCTGTGCCGACGACTTCGTACGCCGTCTGCCCCTCGGCTACGACACGCCCTGCACCGCCGCGCCACTGTCCGGTGGCGAAGCCCAACGCCTCGGTCTGGCACGGGCGCTCGCGCACACCGGGCGCCTGCTCATCCTGGACGACGCGACCTCCAGCCTGGACTCCGCCACCGAGCGCAAGGTGTCCCAGGCCCTGTTCGCAGGGGCCCGGCGGACCCGGCTGATCGTCGCCCACCGCGCCCCGACCGCCGCCCGCGCGGACCTTGTGGTGTGGCTGGACGAGGGGCGCATCCGCGCGGTCGGCCCGCACGCCGAGCTCTGGCAACTGCCGGAGTACCGGGCGGTGTTCGATGGGTGAGCTCCGGCTCCTGCGCGCCCGGCCCTCCGTGCTCGTGCGCCTCGCCGCCTGGTCCGCGCTGGAGGCCGGGCAGACCTTCCTCCTCGGCTACGCCCTCGCCCGCGCCGTCGACGGCGGCTTCCTTGCCCACGACCCCGTCCACGGTCTGCGCTGGCTGGCCGCCGCTGCGCTCGCCGTCGTCCTCGGGGCGTACGGCACCGGCAGGGTCCACCGGGTGGTCGCCGACCTCGTGGAGCCCGTGCGGGACGCACTCGTACGACAGGTGGTCGACCGGGCGCTGCGCGACGGGGACGACGCTGCCGTGTCCCGGCTGACCCACCAGGTGGAGATCGCCCGGGACACCTTCGCGGGCCTGGTCCTGGTCTCTCGCACCTTCGCCTTCACGGCCGCCGGAGCCCTGGCCGGACTGTTCTCGCTGGCGCCCGTACTGCTCCTGGTCGTCACGCCGCCCCTGCTCGCCGGACTGGCGCTCTTCGCGCTGACCCTGCGCCCGATGGCGCGCAGACAGGAGGCCTTCCTCGTCGCCGACGAGGCGATCGCCACCGAACTGGGCGCGCTGACCTCGGGGTTGAGGGACATCACCGCGGCCGGGGCGGAGGGGCGGGTGACCGCTGACGCCCGCGTACGGTTCGCCGACGAGTACCGGGCCGCCCGCGCGCTGGCGCGCTGGGGCACTCTGCGTGTCCTGGCCGTGGGCATCGGCGGCCGTCTGCCTGTCGTGCTGCTGCTGGTCACCGCCCCCTGGCTGCTCACACACGGGGTGAGTGCGGGCGCGCTGGTCGGCGCCCTCGCCTATCTCAGTCAGTCCCTCCTGCCCGCCCTGCAGTCGCTGATGCAGGGCCTCGGGACCTCGGGCGCGCGGCTCGCGGTCGTCCTGCGCCGGCTCACCGCCGAGGGGGAGCGGCAGCCGGATGCGGTGTCCCCGGCGGCGGGAGCGGAGCAGGCAGTCCGGCTGCGCGGGGTGACCTTCGCCTACGGGCCGGGTGCCGCCCCCGTCGTCGACGGGCTCGATCTGGACGTCCCGTACGGCGGCCACCTCGTCGTCGCCGGTCCGAGCGGCATCGGCAAGTCCACGCTCGCCGCGCTGATCGCCGGGGTGCTGCGGCCCGACCGCGGGGAGATCGCGCTCGGCGGCGAGCGGGTTCTCGTACCGCAGGAGGCGTACGTCTTCACCGCAACCGTGCGCGAGAACCTCGGCTACCTGTGCCCCGAGCCGCCCACCGCCGCCGCGCTTCTCGCCTCCTGCACGGCCGTCGGCGCGCTGGGGCTCGTCGAACGGCTCGGCGGGCTCGACGCGAAGCTCGACCCCGGAGCCCTGTCGGCCGGTGAGCGTCAGCTGCTCGCGCTGGCCCGCGCCCATGTGGCGCCCGCGCCCCTCGTCCTGCTCGACGAGGCGACCTGCCATCTCGACCCGGCGGCCGAGGCCCTGGCGGAGCGGGCGTTCGCCGCCCGCCCGGGCGGCACGCTCATCGTCGTCGCGCACCGGATCGGCTCGGCGCGGCGGGCCGGGTGCGTCCTCCTCATGGACGGTACGCACACGCAGTGCGGCACCCACGAGGGACTGCTCGCCCGCTCCTCCTTCTACCGCGAGCTGACCGGCTCCGAGCTCACAGGCTCCGAAGCCTCACACCCAGCCCTCCCCCTGGGAGATCCTTATGGCGTCGACCCGGTTGCGGGCCCCCGTCTTGCGGGTGATGGCCGCCATGTAATTGCGCACCGTGCCGCTGGACAGATGGAGACTGCTCGCGATGTCGGCGATCGAGGCTCCCTCGGCCGCGAGTGACAGCACACTCAACTCCCGTCTCGTCAGCGGCATCTCGGCCGCCTTGAGGAAGCTGAAGCCCAGCGAGTAGTCGACGAAGCGCTCCCCCCGCGCCACCTGCCGGATCGCCGCGATCAGGCGCTCGGGAGTGCCCTCCTTGTCGACGTAGCCGATGGCGTGTGCCTCGACCGCGCGCCGGAGCGGACCTGGCCGGTTTGCGCTGGCGAGTACCAGCAGCCGGCCGTTCGCGGCTCCTTTGAGCCGCCCGCGCAGCTCACCGAGCGGCGCGATGCCGTACGAGTCCTCGCACTCCAGGTCGACGGCGCAGACGTCGGGCGCGAGCGACCGCGCGAGCCCCGGCGCGGTGCGCCACGGCGCGTGGGAGACCTCCAGGTCCGGCTCATCAGCGAGCCTGTCCGCCAGCGCCGAGCGCAGCAGTCCAGCGTCGTGCACGAGAAGTACCCGGATCACGTATCGCCCCCTCAGCTCCCGCCCACCGGTTTGCTCCGTGCAGCACGCAAACATTGTGGTCGGCGTTGCACCGACACGGGCACGGAGATCCAGCCAAAGGGGTGGCAAGAGGGGCGCACGGGCCGGGGGTGAACGCCCGGCGTGCGCGACCGCGTGCGCGGGTCAGGCCCCTCTAGCGGGCGCGCCCCGGCGCAGCCGGCCTCGACGGCGCCGACGGAGTCGTCAGGTCGATCAGACGGCAGACGGTCTCGATGTCGATCTTCACCTGTGCGATCGACGCGCGCCCCGACAGCCAGGTGATCAGCGCGGAGTGCCAGGTGTGCTCGATCACGCGGACCGCGGACAGCTGCTCGGGCGTCGGGTTCTCCAGGCCCATCGCGTCGAGAATGATCGCCGTCGTCTGCCGGGAGACCGTGTCCACTTCTGGGCTCACGCTGCGGTCCGCGAAGGTCAGCGCCCGCACCATCGCGTCCGCGAGATGCGGCTCGCGCTGCAGCGCGCGGAAGGCCCGCATCAGCGTCTCGGAGACGCGCTCCGCCGCGCTGTCACCGGCCGGGGGGCGTTTGCGCAGCGTGGTGTGCATGTGCTGGAGCTGGTCCTGCATGGTCGCGACCAGCAGATGGATCTTGGAGGGGAAGTAGCGGTAGAGCGTGCCGAGCGCGACCCCGGCGGCCTCGGCGACCTCGCGCATCTGCACCGCGTCGAAGCCGCCGCGGCTGGCCAGCTGCGCGCTGGCGTGCAGGATGCGACGGCGGCGCGCCTCCTGGCGTTCTGTCAGGGGCGGCGACGCAGGCCCCGCCGACTTGGCTTCCGCTGTCATGTTTCCCGTTCCACGCACGAGTCCGGATCGCACAGCATGGCAGCGTGCCCGTCGTGGCGCGAATCACCTGATCCGGCCCTTACAGCGGCGCTACCTGCCGGTAGATTCGAAGCTCCTTGAGCGATCAAGTCTGAAACTTGTTCTAGATTAGCGTGAGCGGTTACGCTCCGGCGAAAACGCAGTGAGAAGGGGGCCGTGGGTGACCGCTGAGGCCATAGAGGCCGGCCCTCGTACGGGTCGGTCCGGCGGCGGTGACGAGCCGCTGCGCATCGCGCTCCTCACCTACAAGGGCAACCCCTTCTGCGGCGGCCAGGGCGTCTACGTACGCCACCTCTCGCGCGAACTCGCCCGCCTCGGTCACAGCGTCGAAGTGATCGGCGCGCAGCCCTATCCCGTACTCGACGAGGGCGTGCCGCTCACCGAGCTCGCCAGCCTCGATCTGTACCGCAGCCCGGACCCCTTCCGCACCCCGAAGCGCGGCGAGTACCGCGACTGGATCGACGCGCTCGAAGTCGCGACGATGTGGACCGGGGGCTTTCCCGAGCCGCTGACCTTCTCGCTGCGCGCGAGGCGTCATCTGGCCGCGCGGCGCGGCGAGTTCGACGTCGTCCACGACAACCAGACCCTGGGCTACGGGCTGCTCGGCGACCTCGGCGCGCCCCTGGTCACCACGATCCACCACCCCATCACCGTCGACCGGCAGCTGGAGATCGACGCCGCGGAGCACTGGAAGCGGCGGGCCTCCGTACGGCGTTGGTACGGCTTCACGCGGATGCAGAAGCGGGTCGCGCGGCGGCTGCCGTCCGTACTGACCGTCTCCGGCTCCTCGCAGCAGGAGATCGTCGACCACCTCGGCGTACGGCCGGAGCGCGTCCGGGTCGTCCACATCGGGGCCGACACGGATCTCTGGTCGCCGGACCCCGCGGTCGCGGAGGTCCCCGGCCGGATCGTCACCACCTCCAGCGCCGACGTCCCGCTCAAGGGCCTCGTGCACCTGGTCGAAGCGCTCGCGAAGCTCCGTACGGAGAACCCGGCCGCGCACCTCGTCGTCGTCGGCAAGCGGGCCGAGGACGGGCCCGTCGCGCAGCTCATCGAGCGGTACGGGCTCCAGGACGCGGTCCGGTTCGTCAAGGGCATCACCGACGCGGAGCTCGTCGACCTCGTACGAGGCGCGCAGATCGCGTGTGTGCCGTCGCTGTACGAGGGCTTCTCGCTGCCCGCGGCCGAGGCGATGGCGACGGGGACGCCGCTGGTCGCCACGACCGGGGGAGCGATCCCGGAGGTCTCCGGGCCGGACGGGGAGACCTGCCTGGCCGTCCCACCGGGCGACGCGGGCGCGCTCGCCGCGGCGCTGGGCAGGCTGCTGGGCGACCCCGAACTCCGGTCCCGGCTGGGGAGAGCGGGCCGGGAACGGGTGCTGGCGCGCTTCACCTGGGCGAGGGCGGCGCAGGGGACGGCGGAGCTGTACCGCGAGGCGATCGCGGTACGGGGCCGCGCGGCGCGGGGGGCCGCGCGGTGAGCTCTGCCCGCTCCGCGGCCACAAATGTGGGCCGGAGGCCCACGGCCCGGGCCTGCCCGGCCACGGCACCCGCCCGCACGGCCACAGCCACGTGCCGCAGGCCCACAGCCCCGCCCCCCTCGGCCATCGCCACGGCAACTCGAACCACCCCCGACCGCGAAAGCAGGTCCACGTGCTGACCGTCGACTTCTCCCGCTTCCCGCTCGCCGCAGGCGACCGCGTGCTCGATCTCGGCTGTGGCGCCGGGCGGCACGCGTTCGAGTGCTACCGGCGCGGAGCTCAGGTCGTCGCCCTCGACCAGAACGGCGAGGAGATCCGCGAGGTCGCCAAGTGGTTCGCCGCGATGAAGGAGGCCGGTGAGGCCCCCGAGGGCGCCACCGCCACCGCGATGGAGGGCGACGCCCTCAACCTCCCCTTCCCCGACGAGTCCTTCGACGTCGTGATCATCTCCGAGGTCATGGAGCACATCCCCGACGACAAGGGCGTCCTCGCCGAGATGGTCCGGGTGCTGAAGCCCGGTGGGCGCATCGCCGTCACCGTGCCCCGCTACGGGCCCGAGAAGATCTGCTGGGCGCTCAGCGACGCGTACCACGAGGTCGAGGGCGGCCACATCCGCATCTACAAGGCCGACGAGCTGCTCGGCAAGATGAGGGAAGCCGGACTGAAGCCGTACGGCACGCACCACGCGCACGCGCTGCACTCGCCGTACTGGTGGCTCAAGTGCGCGTTCGGCGTCGACAACGACAAGGCGCTGCCGGTCCGCGCGTACCACAAGCTGCTGGTCTGGGACATCATGAAGAAGCCCCTGGTCACCCGGCTCGCGGAGCAGGCGCTCAACCCGGTCGTCGGCAAGAGCTTCGTGGCGTACGCGACCAAGCCGCACCTGCCTGCGGTGGCTGCCAAGTGACAACTCCCGGGCGTACGGAACACCTTGTCCTGCCCGGAGTGCTCACCGCCGAGCAGGCCGCCGAGACGGTCGCGGGCATACGCGCGATGCAGCGCGAGGACGGTGCGATCCCGTGGTTCAGGGGGCACCACCTCGACCCCTGGGACCACACCGAGGCGGCCATGGCGCTGGACGCGGCCGGTGAGCACGAGGCGGCGGCCCGTGCGTACGAGTGGCTGCTGCGGCACCAGAACCCCGACGGGTCCTGGTACGCGGCCTACCACGACGGCGAGGCCGGCCGGCCCACCGACCGCGGCCGCGAGAGCAACTTCTGCGCGTACATCGCCGTCGGCGTCTGGCACCACTATCTGGCCACCGGGGACGAGGTGTTCCTCGACCGGATGTGGCCCGCCGTGTTCGGGGCGATCGAGTTCGTGCTGGAGCTGCAGCAGCCGGGCGGCCAGATCGGCTGGAAGCGCGAGGCGGACGGTACGCCGGTCAACGACGCTCTGCTGACGGGCAGTTCGTCCGTCCACCAGGCGCTGCGGTGCGCGCTGGCGATCGCCGAGGAACGCGAGGAGCCGCAGCCGGACTGGGAGTTGGCGGCGGGCGCACTTGCGCACGCGATCCGCAAGCACCCCGAGCGCTTCCTCGACAAGAGCCACTACTCCATGGACTGGTACTACCCGGTCCTCGGGGGCGCGCTGACCGGCGCGGAGGCCAAGTCCCGTATCGAGGAGTCGTGGGACGACTTCGTCGTTCCGGGTCTCGGTGTGCGGTGTGTGCTGCCCAACCCGTGGGTGACAGGCGGCGAGAGCTGCGAACTCGCGCTGGCGCTGTGGGTGATGGGGGAGTCCGACCGGGCGCTGGAGATCCTGCAGTCCGTGCAGCATCTGCGGACCGAGGACGGGATGTACTGGACGGGTTACGTCTTCGAGGAGAACCGCGCGGTGTGGCCGGAGGAGGTCACGTCGTGGACGGCGGGGGCGCTGCTGCTGGCGGTGGCGGCGCTGGGGGGCGACGAGGCGACGGTGGCGGTGTTCGGCGGGGAGCGACTGCCGGTGGGGCTGGCGCCGGACTGCTGCTAGCCCGTGCGGGGGGCGGGCGGTGCGCCTGCGGCGGGCCTTTCCCCTACCCGCCCCTTCCCGGACTGGGGGCAAGCCCTCAGACCCCCGTACGCGCTTCGCGCGTGTCCTCAAACGCCGGACGGGCTGAATAATTCAGCCCCGTGGGGGTCCCCCCGGACGAAGTCTGGGGGAGTTTGAGGCGCGGGGTCCGGGGCGGAGCCCCGGTTACGGGAAGGGGCGGGGTGGGGTGAAGCCCCGCGCAGCGGACCCGCACCGCGGACCCCGCTACCGCCGCAGGCGACCCGCCACCCCGTGCCCCACCACCAGGTACACGACCGCCGCCAGCCCATACCCGGCCACCACCCTCGCCCACGCCTCGTCGAACGTGAACAGGTCGTAGGACCAGCCGGCCAGCCAGCGGGCCACGTCCTGGATGAAGCTCACCAGGTCGTTGGCGCGGTTGGCGTCCAGTAGGTACATCAGGATCCAGAGGCCGAGGATGACGGCCATGACATCGGCCACGATGGTGATGACCTTCGCGGCCTGCAGCGTTCCGTTCCGACGACTAGGGCTCATACACATCGGGTTGCCGCTTGTGAGCCTGTGAAACCTTGGTTGAGCTCGGCCAGCACGCGCAGGGTGTGAAGGTCCGGCGCGGTCACCAGCAGGTCCGTGACCGGGCCCTTGCGCCACATTTCCAGCCGTTCCGCGATCCGGGCGCGCGGTCCGACGAGGGAGATCTCGTCGGCGAAGGCGTCGGGCACCGCCAGGACCGCCTCCTCGCGGCGGCCTTCGGCGAAGAGTTGCTGGATGTGCCGGGCCTCCGACTCGTATCCCATGCGCGCCATCAGGTCGGCGTGGAAGTTACGGGCCGCATGGCCCATGCCGCCGATGTAGAAGCCGAGCATCGCCTTGACCGGCAGCAGCCCTTCTGCGACGTCGTCGCAGACCTTGGCGCGGGCCATGGGGGCGATCAGGAAGCCCTCCGGAAGGCCGGTGAGCGAGGCCTCGTACACGTCTGTCCGCAGCGGGGACCAGTACAGCGGGAGCCAGCCGTCGGCGATGCGCGTCGTCTGGGCGATGTTCTTCGGGCCCTCGGCGCCGAGCAGCAGCGGCAGCGAGGCGCGCAGGGGATGCGTGATCGGCTTGAGGGGTTTGCCGATACCCGTGGCGTCGTCGCCGCGGTACGGGTGGGAGTGGTAGCGGCCCGCCAGCTCAACGGGGGCCTCGCGCCGAAGGACTTGGCGGATGACGTCGACGTATTCGCGGGTCGCCGTCAGCGGGCTCTTGGGGAACGGGCGCCCGTACCAGCCCTCCACGACCTGCGGGCCCGACAGGCCGAGCCCGAGCATCATCCGGCCGCCGGAGAGATGGTCGAGGGTGAGCGCGTGCATGGCGGTGGCCGTCGGCGTGCGGGCGGCCATCTGCGCGATCGCCGTGCCGAGGCGGATCCGGGAGGTGTGCGCGGCGATCCAGGTGAGCGGGGTGAAGGCGTCGGAGCCCCAGGCCTCGGCCGTCCACACGGAGTCGTAGCCGAGGCGTTCGGCCTTGCGCGCGAGCTCCAGGTGGGCGGGGTCGGGGCCGCGGCCCCAGTAGCCGAGTGCGAGCCCGAGTCGCATGGCGATCCCTTCTGACGGTACGTCAGGTCGGGGCAGACTGTACGACAACGGCCCCTCGCCCGGAAGGGCGAAGGGCCGTGCTCGGTCGGGGCGCGGGATCAGCCGCGCTGGATACCGCTCGTGTCCTGGAGGACACCCCGGCGGCCGTCCTGCGTCTGGGCCACCAGGCCCGGACCGCGCTGCTCGACCGCGAGGTACCACGTGCCGGGCGCGAGCTCGGCGATCGGGGTCGGCGAACCGTCCTCACCGAACAGCGGACGGGCCACCGGCACCGCGAACCAGAACGGCGTGAAGTCGGCCGGAGCACCCGCCTGCTGCGGCGCGGCCGGAGCCGGCTGCTGCTGACCCGGCTGCGGCTGGGCGCCGTAGGGCTGGGGCTGACCCGGCTGAGCGCCGTAGGGCTGCGGCTGGCCGCCGCCCGGGTAGCCGTAACCGGCTCCGGCGACGCCCGGCTGCGCGCCGTACGGGGTCGCCGGGGGCTTCGGGGCGCCCATGAGTGGCGCCTTGAAGGCCGGGACGATCAGCGAGCAGACCGCGCCCGCCGCGAGCGCGAGCGCCGCGATGAAGCCGAGGATGAGGCCGGTGCCCGAGTCGATGCCGCTGTCGCCGAGGTCCAGCGAGCCCGCCGGGTCGAAGATCGCGCCGAGCGCGCTCCACGCCGTGAAGAGCGTCAGGGCGACACCGAGCTGGCCGAGGTCGAGGCCGATGACCTTCGGCGGCTGCGGCAGCGCACGGGAGGTAACGATCAGTGCCGCGCCGATGATGCCCGCCAAGTAGACACCCAGGAGCAGGGAACCGTTGTCCCAGGCGGTCGGCACGTCGTCGCAGTTGGAACCGGAGCAGTCGAACGTGTCGAGGAACGAGGCGATGAACAGCAACACCGCTGCTCCGATCACCACGCCATCGCCTCGAGTGAGGGAGCGGATGTTCACGTAAAAGTCCTTCGTCGGTCGTCTCATCGGGGCGGTCGTCGCTGCCGCCGGTGCGGCGGTGTGCACGGCGCGGAGCTCGGGGGTGACTCCCCATCGTAGAGGTGAATGTATCGTCTGCCCGATCCGGCCGTCTGCCGGGTATCGCAGTTACCCCTGGAGGTAGCCGGCGATGCCGTCCGCCATTCCCTGGGCGGCCAGTTGGCGCCACGCCGAGTCTTTCAGCAGGGCGGCGTCCTGTGGGTCACGCATATTGCCGCATTCGATGAATACCTTGGGCACGCTGGACAGATTGAGGCCGCCCAGATCCTTGCGCACGTCCAACCCGGTGCCGTCGCCCACGTAGTTGGAGGGCGCGCTGCCGGTCGCGCGTACGAACCGTCCGGCGATCCTTTCGCCCAGTTCACGCGAGGGGCCGACGATGTTCGTGGTGTCCGCGGCACCCGCCTTGACCAGGGCGGGAAGGATGACATGGAAGCCGCGATCGCCGACGGACGCGCCGTCCGCGTGGACGGAGACGACGGCATCGGCCTTGGCCTTGTTGCCGATCCGGGCGCGCTCGTCGACGCAGGGACCGAACGCCCGGTTGTTGTCGTGGGTGAATTGAACCGTTGCGCCCTGCTTTTCCAGCAGTCTGCGAAGACGTTGTGAAACATCGCGGGTGAATTCGGCCTCGGTGTAACCGTCGGCGGTGGCGGTGCCCGTCGTGTCGCATTCCTTGCGATTGGTTCCGATGTCCACGAGCTTGTTGATCTCGCTCGTGTGCTGGAAATTGCCGGGGTTGTGCCCGGGGTCGACGACCACGACCTTCCCGGCCAGCGGCCCCGTCCCGCCCTTCTCCCCGTCCGAAGACTTCGAGGGTGACTTCGAGGGCGAGGCGGGGGTGCTGCTCGCGGAGGTCGCCGGGCTGCCCGGCTTGCCCGCCGTCGCCTGCCCGCTCGGAAGCGGCAGCACCTTCGGCGGCTCGTTCTCCTCCGGGCCGCTCATCGTCTGCCACACCAGCCACCCCGCCAGGGCGGTCGGCACCAGCGCGGCGATCGCGATGGTGAGATTGCCCCGCCCGATACGGCGCGGCCGGGCGGCGGGAGGCTGGTTCTCGTCGTACGACACCCTGGCGATGCTAGCCCGCTGCTCAGATCCCCGGCCCCGTGCGGCGCAGGACGCGCAGGGAGTCGGTCACCGAGACCTCGGTGAACGCCCCGGACGCGAGTGCCCGCAGGTACACGCGGTACGGCGCCTGGCCCGTCCACTCGTCGACCGGGTCGGGGAAGACGTCGTGGATCACCAGCAGTCCGCCCTCGGCGACATGCGGCGCCCAGCCCTCGTAGTCCGCGGCCGCGTGCTCGTCGGTGTGCCCGCCGTCGATGAAGACCAGCCCCAGTGGCGTACCCCACACCTTGGCGACCTGCGGCGAGCGGCCCACGACCGCGATGACGTGGTCCTCCAGACCGGCCCTGTGCAGGGTGCGACGGAAGGTGGGAAGCGTGTCCATCCGGCCGATCTCGGGGTCCACGGTCTCCGCGTCGTGGTAGTCCCAGCCCGGCTGCTGCTCCTCGCTGCCGCGGTGGTGGTCGACCGTGACGGCCGTCGTACCCGCCTCCCGGGCGGCGTCGGCGAGCAGGATCGTCGAGCGCCCGCAGTACGTGCCCACCTCCAGCAGCGGCAGGCCAAGACCGCCCGCCTCGGCGGCGGCGGCATACAGGGCGAGCCCTTCCCGTACCGGCATGAAGCCCTTGGCGGCCTCGAAGGCGGCGAGGGTCTCCGGCTTGGGCGCGGCGGCCATGGTTCCTCCTGGTCGTACGGGGTGTCCGGCCGCCCATCGTGCCTCACGCGTCGCACTCGAACCACATCGTCTTGCCGCCTGGCATGGGCGTGACGCCCCAGCGGTCGGTCACCGCCTCGACGAGCAGCAGCCCGCGCCCGCCCTCGTCGAGCTCATCGCCTCCGCATTCGGGGCGTACCGGGCGGGGGCAGTGCGGGTGCTTGTCCGCGACCTCGACCCGCAGCCCGTCGGGCCGCCGCAGGATGAGCAGCGTGCACCGCCTGCCGGGCACGTGCCGCACCACATTGGCGACCAGCTCGGTCAGCGCCAGCTCGGCGGCGTCGGTCAGCCCGGGCATCTCCCAGCGGGTCAGGAACGTCCGCAGGATGCGCCGCAGATGCCGCGCGGAGTGAGTACCCACCGTGAAGCCCATGCGGTAGCAGCCTTCAATCGTCGCTGGTGGGCAGTCAGTTACGTGATTCATGTCACCAGAGTGGAGTGGCGCGCTTACGCTCGGCCATGACCGGAAACGTACGCCGCGAGGCGTTTGCTTGGGGGTGACCGCCGCGTGGTCAACATCCGCGACCTGGATCCCAGCGCATCACCGCTGGACTACTACGGCTCCGAACTGCGCCGCCTGAGAGAGGACGCCGGGCTGAAGCAGGGCGAGCTGGGCGTCGCCGTCTTCTGTACGGCGTCGCTGGTCGGCCAGATCGAGACGGCGAGGAAGGTGCCGACG
The DNA here is from genome assembly GCF_026339995.1 of Streptomyces sp. NBC_01481. GTDB lineage: Bacteria > Actinomycetota > Actinomycetes > Streptomycetales > Streptomycetaceae > Streptomyces. The sequence goes on from NZ_JAPEPT010000001.1 coordinate 1,218,522, forward strand.
CGGGACTTCTCGGAGCGCGTTGACGCGGCGCTGGGGACGGGCGGGGTGTTTTCACGGCTGGTGGGACTTGTGCTGCGGAGCCAGCTGCCGAGCTGGTTCCAGGCGTACGCGGAGATGGAGGCGCGAGCGGCGTACATCTCGTCATTTCAGGCGCAGTTGGTGGATGGCCTGCTGCAAACCGAGGCGTACGCGCGGGCGGTCCTCGGTGTCCGGACCGAGGAGAACCTCGACGCGAAGGTGGCCGCTCGGATGGAGCGTCAGCGCATCCTGGAGCGCGAGAATCCGCCACTGAGCTGGGTGGTGCTGAGCGAGGCCGTATTACGCCAGGAGGTCGGCGGTCGGGACGTCATGCGGAACCAACTCGCCCACTTGTTGGGCCTGCGTGGGCGGGAGTGGGTGCAGGTTCAGATCCTGCCCTTCGTGGCCGGTGCCAATGCCGGGCAGATGGGCTCGTTCAACCTTCTGCGGTTCGAGGATGACCCGGACCTCGTCTATACCGAGGACTTCGTCCAGGGCCATATGACGGCCAATCCGCAAGCTTTCAGGGAAGGTTTGCTCCGTTACGATCACTTGCAGGCCGCCGCGCTCTCCGTGGAGGATTCGGCGGCACTGATCGCCCGCGTAATGGAGGAGCGCTATGGCCACGAAGCAGGATCTGACGGGCGCGCGGTGGCGTAAGTCGTCGTACAGCGGCGACACCGGCGGCCAGTGCATCGAGTGCGCGCCGCTCGGTGCGACCGCCTGGCGCAAGTCGACGTACAGCGGCGACACCGGAGGCGAGTGCATCGAGGTCGCCGCCCGGCCCTGCCGTATCGCCGTCCGCGACTCCAAGAACCCCGACGGCCCCGCCTTCGCCGTCACCCCGGCCGCCTTCGCGGCCTTCGTCACGGCCGCCGCCGAGGGCGGTCTCTGACTGCTGCAAGCGAGTGCGGCCGGTGGAGCCGAGGTCCATGATTCTCCTCTCCGCTCCACCGGCCACCTTCAACTCCCGCCTACAACTGCCGGTCTCCTTGCCAGGTGATTGACGTCAGAGCCGCCAGACCACCATGTGCCAGGCCTCGGTGGTCACTTGCATGGCATGCGCGGCGGGCGCTCGGCGTGCGGGGCCCGATAGGACAACTGACGAGCGCCGGCTATATCAGTGAGGGGAGGCTGTTTCGCGGCCAGTGGCCGAGCCAGAAGGCGGCTGTGGACGGCTCCGACTGCCCTTGGGTGGAGCCGTTGTGAGGCAGGTACTCGGTGGGAGCGATGTATCCGTCGCCGGGGTCGAGACGGATGCGTAGGCACCGCAGGCTCTGTCCGTCGGCGACATAGCGGCGCAGGTCGTCGGTGTGCGGGTAGCGGTTAGAGAAGTCGCACGGGTGTACGGCTCGGCATAGGGTCTGCGCGTCCAGCTCACAGACCACGAGGTACCGGGCGCCGGGGCCGAGGTTGAGGCACAGCCGCCGCCGTCCTGTGTGCTTGGCCGTGTAGGAGAGCTTGTCCCAGTCGTCGAGGTGGAGACCGATGCGACGCCCGTCCATGTAGTTGTCCGTGGTGGTCAGGCAGTTCGGCTTGCTGGAGGCCTGGCCCAGGTAGACGGCGTCGGGATCGCCGAGGCGGGCGGCCAAGTTCTCCAGCGGCATGTTGGCTGGACCGGGCGGCCTCACGACTTCCATGAGGGTGCCGTCCTGCGCCGTTGTGCCTGGACGGAGGGCACGGGCGGTGTCGGTGCTGAGCGGCTGCCAGGGCTCGGAGGGGATGACAGCGGTGTCTTCGTACGCGGGCTCTCCCGACACGGCGCGGACGTCGGCCACCTCGCACCGACCCAGTAAGGCAGCGACGTGGTTGTAGACGATGCTCAGGGGCATGCAGGTCCTCCGTCAGCGTTCCTCGAAGTCGTCGCCGTAGGTCACGTCCAGCTCGGCCAGCAGTGCCTCAGCCATGTCTGCCTGCTGTGCGCGGTCGATAAGGACCTTCGCCAGGCGGTGGACGCCGCGCACCGTCGACAGGTCGTTGCCGCGCAGGTCCAGTCCCTGATAGCGGCCCCGGCCGAATTCGGTCAGCCGCAACGTGCAGTCGCTGAACACAGCGTCGGTGAGGTCGCAGTCGGTGAACGAGGCTTCCGACAGTGCACACTTGGAGAAGGCGAGAGGCCCGGTGACTCGGACCTTGGCGAAGGCGGTGTAGTCGAGCTTGCAGTTCTCGAAGAGGACTTCGTCAAGGGCGAGGCCGTCGAAGGTTGCGCCCATGACCTTGCAGTTTCGGAACACGACGCGGGACAGCTTGCTGTCGGCCCACTGGGCGGTGCCGAGGTTGCAGGCGTCGAACTCGACGGAGTGCAGGTTCAACGACTGGAGCTGGACGCGGGCAGCGCGCAGACCCGTGATGCGGCCGGTAATGAGCTGGGTGTCGGCCAGCTCGAGCGCGCGGAGGTCGGCGTCGGCGTACAGAAACTCCTGAACGCTACCGCGGCTGGATTCGAGGGAGGTGACGTTGGCCAGGTACGGGCCCGGCTGGTCGAAGTCGGGCAGGGTGAGCCGGGCACGGCCGAAGGATCGGGAATCCACAAGCTGTCGTCTCCCATTCGGGGCGGGTAGGGGCAGGCCGCGCGAGTAAGGCCGCGGCCCGCCGCGGTGAAGCTACTTCTTCTTGTTCCAGTTGTCCCAGGTGGGCCGGTTGTCGAACTTCGGTGTGCTGTTCGCCCACGTGGGTCGATTGTCGAACTTCGAGACAGGGACGAGGGTGGTCAGGCGTATCAGGGCCCGGAATGTGTCGGCCGAATCCAGTACCCGGTCAGTGGCTGTGAGCGTGGGCATGGCGGTTGACTCCTTCGAATAGGGCGATCTTCGAGGTGGTGCAGTATCGGGTGCGGGTGCCGTCCATCCGCCCCTGGTGTTCGAAGTACCGGTTTGCTGGATGGGCGCCGCCACAGAAGCTGAAGTAGGGGCATGTGGCCTTGCAGGCGTCGACTCCGCTCCAGAATTCGGACAACCAGCGGGTGCGCTGGTGCGCCTCGGCCAGGAGCACGTCGAGGCCGGTGTGCAGGACGTTGCCAGTGGTGAAGTCGCCGAAGCGTTCGTCGGTGAACCCCGCGAGCTCGGGAGATATGAGCACCACGCCGCCGTCGTAGGCGATCGTGGGCAACGGGTCCCATGCCTGGAGGACTGGGGGCGATCCCACGTCGCCGTCGAGCACCGATCCGGCGAAGTCCAGGACCCGGTCGACTTCCCGAAGCTGGAGGACGGGGTTGTCGTGCCAGGCCGATGTGAGGGCTTCCCAGAAGCCGGCTGCCTGCTCGAAGTCCTGGCCACCGGTGACGTTGACGCCCTCCTGCTCCTCGATGTTGACGCCGAGGGAATGGCAGCCGAGATCGACGAAGAACTCGTACAAGTCGGCTGCCCGCGCGGGGTCCGGGTGGGAGACCACGGCGATCGCCGAGAAGGGAATGCCGTGGTGGCGGAGGCGGTCGATCCCGCGTTTGATCAGCCGATAGGCCGGGTGCCCCGCCCGGGTGACCCGATGGGTGTTCATGTCCTCCGGACCGTCGACGCTGACGCCGACGCCAATGTCTCGTTCCAGCAGGAAAGTGCACCAGGCGTCATCGAGGAGCACAGCGTTCGTCTGAAGGGTGTGCTTTACACCCCGGAACGGGTCCATGAGCGCGGCAAGATACTCCCGGCCGGTGGCAAGGGGTTCGCCGCCGTGCCACACCACCTCGAACTGCGGATCGTCTTGGGCACACCTATTGACCGGGTCGGCGACGGCTTGTGCCACCGGCATCGGCATGAGGTGCTTCGTCTTGCGGAAGGGCAGGTAGCAGTAGGTGCAGTCGAGTGGCTGGCACAGCGTCGTCGGCTGCATGATGACCGCGCGAGGCACGTCGGCGAGGCGCGTCACTGGTGGTCTCGGATCCAGTGCGCCAGGGCGAACGCCTGCTCTGCGGCGCAGCCACCGAGGTTCACGTAGGCCTTGCCGTTCACCTCGCCCTCTCCTCGGGCTGAGGGAAGTTTGACGCCGATCGACTCCAGAGCGTCGCTCAACTCCCTTGCGGCATTGGCGGAGATGCTGTCGAGAGGCCTGGAACCGGTCTTCGCGACGGGCACAGGTGTCACCACCGATCTTGATGGCTGCTGTTAGAGGTGTAGACAGCATCGACAAGGGGACCGGCCTGACTCAAGAAATTTGCAGGGCCTTGCACGCATTCACTCCAAGGCGTCGATGGCCTCGGAGATCAGCGCGCGAGCCGGTTTGCCGTAGCAGGCGATCCCAGCGAGGTCGGAGAACATGCGGGCGTACATGGACACCTCGCTGGGCTGCTTCACCGTCACCTGAGCTGTGGCCAATTCGATGATCACCTGCTCGTCATCGAAGATCCAGAAGCCTTCCAGGGGCCACATCGTGCGGTCAGCTGTCATGGGGATGATGCCGAGGCTGACCTGTTGGAGGACGGAGACGGTCAGGAGGTGGCCGAGCTGGTTGGCCATGGTCTCCGCGGTACCGAACCGCGACCTGAGCGCGGTCTCTTCCAGCAGGATGCCGAACTTTCGGTTCGCGTCGCGCAGCACGCGCTGCCTGCCCAGGCGCACGTCGACGGCGTCTTCGGTGTCATCTGGGATGTTCCAGTAGCCGATGATGCGGCTCATGATCGACCGGGCGTAGTCGCGGGTCTGCAACAGGCCTGGGATGACGCCTGGTTCGTAGATGCGGAAGTGCCGTGTGCGCTCGTACAAGGGGACGTGCGCCTCCTGGACGGGACGCAGCCCTTCCCGCTGCAGCCGCCGCCACTCGACGTACATCTCCTCAATGTTGTGCGCGGTAGCGAGAAGGTCGGGGTACGTCTCGGGCACCTGACACAGTTCCGCGTACTGGCGTAGGTCGTCGTCGGACGGCGTCGTCACGCCGTTCTCTATGCGGGACGCTTTCGACTCACTCCAGCCGGCACGGGCCGCGAAGGCCCGTGCGGTCCTGAAGCCGCTTGCCTTACGGATCTCTCGAAGCCGACCGCCCAGGGCTTGCCGGGCGTCCTGGACGGCTGAAGATGGCGACGATGCCACAGCTCTACTTCGGTGTCGTGCGCTCAGGCGGGCCGGTATTCCGCGTGGGGGATCGCGCGTTCCCACACGGCTTCGAAGGCACTCGCGCACAGCTTGAGAACCGTCGGGTCCTTCGTGAGCTCCATCCAGTCAGGTGCCGTCTCACCGTCCCCAGTGAAGTGGAGGACCAAGACTGTCTGATTGTCGAACACCCAGAAGTCATTGCCGGGGAAGGCAATGTCCGTTGCCCGGCGGCGCGGCAGCCAGCGGATCTGCTCGCCTGCCTCCACGTTGGCATCCGAGACGTAGTGCTCGAACCGGACGTAGTCCGACTCCGGGACCGAGAAGACCCGGGCCCGGCGAATGGCGACCCCACGCTCGGTGGCATCGCGTACCCACTTGAGCCACTGCTGGAAGTCGGCGTCATCACCAACCGGATCTGTCAGAGTCCCGTTCTGCCAGGCGATGAACGCCGGGTCCGAGGTCATGTACCCGTCGCGCATCTCCAGGTGCACGGCCGACTGCTGGGCTGACGCCAGCAGATCCTCAAAGGTCGGTGCCTTCGTCACGTCGCATCTCCAAGAAGAACTGAACCATCCGCCGGGGGATCTCGACGACGGTCTCGTGGCCGGGGATGTCATCGAGCTGCTTCAGGCGGTCCTCGTCCTCGATCCGCCATCCCTGGACGACATACGAGTCCTTCTCGTCGTCCAGGTAGATCGTGGGGGATCCGCCGGACTTACTCTCCGGGTCCTTGCCAAGCTTGTGCAGAGCCATGGTGCCCTCCTCGCTCGGTGTTGCCGATCTATGAGCTAGAACTCTTGCATTCAAATCCGGGGCAGTGCACGGAACTTGCACGAACTTGCTGTGACTCGGAGAGAGCCGCCTCGCCGAAATGTGCGCGTGAAACACCGGACTGGGCAGGTTGGGAACAGGCCGCACGGGCCCAGGTCAGCTTCACAACTCACCCAACCCGTGCGGCCCTTCTCATGTCACGGCCCGACCGGGACGATCACCATGTCCGCCGAGGCCGTAAAGCTGCCCGGCCTGAATCGCTTCTGCGGGGACCTCGAAGACGATCTCGAGCCCGTTGCGCTCGTTCCCCTGCTCGCCGACGCGCGTGAAACCGAAGCCCGCGATGGTGGCCAGGGAGGCGTTGTTGTCGGATCTGATAGTGGCCCGCACGGTCCTGACACCGGGTTCGGCGGCGGCCCTGACGAGCAGCGCCGTCAGCATGGCGCGGGCATAGCCCTGGCGGCGGTACCCGGGCACGACGGTGTAGCCGACCTCGACCATGCCGGCCTCGTCCGGCGGCCCGTGGAACCCGGCGTCGCCGACGACGGCCCCGTCCGGCTCGGACACCGCGGCCCGCGTGATCCAGGGCGCGGCAGACGGGTCCTCGGCGAGCTGGTCAGCGCGATGGCCGAAGATCCAGCGGGCCCGGTCGCAGACGAAGTATTCGTCAAGGGCGACCCTGGCCTCGGCGCTGCCGCCAGCGAGGTCACCGTCGGCAAGCGCCCGCAGCGCCTTTGCGCTGAGCTCGACGAAGCGGACGCGTTTGGGGATGGGGAGAGGTTCGTTATTCATCGCGGAGATGCTCGCCCAGCACCGGAGGGCTGTCCACCGCTTTACGGCCTCGGCGGACATGGTGATCGTCCCGGTCGGGCCGTGACATGAGAAGGGCCGTCCGGACGCCGCGCTTCGACACAACAGTGCTGTGTGACCTATTGCGGCGGAAGGGGTTGACCCTGACCCTACGTCAGGGTTGGAGCCTGGTCGCATGACGAACAGCAGCACTACCTCAGCTCGGCTCGCTCCGTCGGTCGGAGGGTTCCAGGAGATCGACGGCCGCCGCATTTTCGTGCATCGGTCGGGCAGCGGCGGACCGGCCGTGGTGTTCCTGCCGGGCGCCAGCGCGGTCGGCCTGGACTATTTCGGTGTCCAGCAGGGGGTTTCGCAGTTCACCACCGCCGTTGTGTACGACCGCGGCGGCACGGGCTACAGCGATCCCCTCCCGCTGCCGCGCACCGCCGCTGCGGTCGCCACGGAACTGCGCGAGCTGCTGCGCGCCCAGAACATCGCCGCCCCATACGTTCTGGTGGCGCACTCCCTCGGCGGCTTCTACGCGCATCGGTTCGCGCAGCTGTACCCGCAGGACGTGGCCGGACTGGTCTGGTTGGACGCCTTCCATCGCGACTGGGACGACTTCATGCCTCCCACGGCGGGTCTAACCGTGGTTGAGCAGATGGCACCTGATCGGGAGCAGCTGGAACAGATGCGCCCGGCCCTGCGCGAGATGTTCGCAGAGTTGCTCGCGGACTACCCGGAGCACGTGCGGCAGGCGCTGATCGAGGCCAAGATGAGTGAGGAATGGACCGACGCCGGCATCGCCGAGCGCACCAAGTTGGCCGAACTCGCCACCGAAGTGCGGGCCGGGCCGAACATTCCCGACGTCCCGGTGGTTGCTCTCACCGTGGTGGGCACCGACCCCGGCCAGCAGGCGCTGACGTCGGAGCGGACGTTGCAAGAGATGCATGACGGCAGGACGAGACTGGACGCGGCCTTGGCGAGCGGGGTCTCGCACGGGGAGCAACGCATCATCTCTGACACCGCCCACCACCGGCTCTGCTTCGACCGGCCCGATGCCGTGGTCCAGGCGGTCCGCGACGTCGTCGACCGGGCGGCTCGCACCTAGACTCGGCACGACCCACGAAGACCCGAAGACCCGAGGAGGACGGTGCTCACGATCGGCCAGCTGGCGGCGACCGCTGGTGTGACCGTGCGCACCGTTCGCCACTACCACCACGTCGGCCTGTTGTCCGAGCCCGAGCGCGATGCCTCCGGCTACCGCCGCTACAGCGCGCAAGCGGCGGTGGATCTCATCCGGATCAGGACCCTCGCCGATGCCGGGGTGCCACTGGCCCGTATCGACGCGCTGCTGCATGCACAGCCGACCGAATTCGCCGCGGCCATCACCGACATCGACGCCGAATTGCAGCGCAAGATCGACCAGCTCACCGAATACCGCTGGAGGATCGCCGAACTGGCGAGCGGCGAAAGGCTTGTCCTGCCCCCTGAGGTGGTCGCCATCCTGAACCGGATGCGCAGTCTCGGGGTCAGCGAACGGAGGGTACGAGTCGAGCGCGACTCGTGGATCCTGATGCAGGCACTGGATCCGCACGTCATGCCGCAGCGGATACGGGACAAGAACGCCGGCTTCGACGACCCTGAGACGACGCGCCTGTATCTCGCCTGTGATCAATCAGTCGACTGGGATCCGCACGATCCACGCCTGGACCGGCTCATCGACGACCTGGACGCATGGGAGATCAAACACGAACGAGACAGCAACCGGGCAGGGTACCTGAAGCTGGTCTCGTCCCGGATCTCCGAGGCATCACCGGCATGGCAACGCATCGTCGATGCGCTCGTCCACCGCGCCAAGCGGCGCCGACCTGCCGGGCACGACAGCTGAAGCCAGCACCCTGGTCGCGTCCGAAGGCGCGGCGGATGTCCGGTACCTCGGATTGACTGAGACACAGCAGCAGATGCCCGAGATTGACAGAGACGTACAACCAGATGCGTCACAAAGACCGAGACCCTCTCGGCTTCAGAGAGACGGGACCAACAAGACAGGACACCACCAGACGGTCAACGGCATGCCAGAACGCGTATCTGACCTTCCGTCAGATTGGAACGTGTTCTAGTCTGCCCGCATGGGCATCGGAATCACGCAGGAGCAGCTCGCGTTGGCCGAGTCGGTGCGCGGCTGGCTCGCCCGCGCCGTGCCACCCGAGGCCGTGCGGAAGCTGCTCGACGCGCCCGGTGACGGGACCGGGCGGCCCGGGTACTGGGACGGTGCCGCCGAGCAGGGCATCCTCGGCCCGCACCTCGCCGAGGAGCACCGCGGTGGGGGCGGGACGGTGCTCGACCTCGCCGTTGTCCTGGAGGAGACGGGCCGGGCCGCGCTGCCGGGGCCGTATCTGCCCAGCGTGCTCGCTTCCGCCGTGCTGGCCCGCGCGGGCCGGGGCGATCTGGCGGGCGCACTCGCGGGCGGGGAGCGCATCGGGGCCGTCGCGCTCGGCCCCGGGACGCTCACCGCCACCGAAACCCCGGACGGCTACCGGCTCGACGGCACCGCACCGCCCGTGCTCGGCGGCGGGCAGGCGGATCTGCTCGTGCTCGACACCGGGACCGCGTGGTTCGCGGCGGACGGGGACCGCCTCACCGTCCGCGTGCACGAGAGCGCCGACCCGACCCGGCCCACCGCCGAGGTCACCGCGCACGGCGTGACCGTGCCGCGGGACCGCGTGCTGGACATCGACACAGGTCTCGTACGGGACCTCGCCTGCGTGCTGTACGCGGCAGAGGCGTGCGGCACCGCCGCCTGGGCGCTGCACACCGCGGCCGAATACGCCAAGGTGCGCGAGCAGTTCGGGCGGCCCATCGGGCAGTTCCAGGCCGTCAAGCATCTGTGCGCCGACATGCTCGTACGCGTCGAGCAGGCCCGCGCGCTGACGTGGGACGCGGCACGGGCGGTGGACGACACCGAAGAGGTGCGGGGACTCGCGGCAGCGCTGGCGGCGAGTGTCGCGCTCGACGCCGCGTACTCCTGCGCCAAGGACTGCATCCAGGTGCTCGGCGGGATCGGCTTCACCTGGGAGCACGACGCGCACCTGTATCTGCGCCGGGCCCTTGTCGCGCGCCAGTTGCTCGGACCCGGCGACAGCCATCGGCTGCGGGCGGTCCGGCTCGCGGCGAGCGGGGCGCGGCGGGAGCTGAAGCTGGAACTGCCGGCGCAGGCCGCGAGCCACCGGGGACCGGCCCGGGCGGCGTCCGAGAGCGTACGAGGGCTCGACCCCGACGCCGTACGCAGGGAACTCGCACCCACCGGGTACGCCGCACCGCATCTGCCGGAGCCGTACGGCCTTGGCGCGGGAGCGGTCCAGCAGCTCGTCGTGCAGGAGGAGTTGCGGGCCGCCGGGGTGCGGGTGAGCGACCTCGGGATCGCGACCTGGGTGGTGCCTTCGCTCATCGCGTACGGGACGCCCGCCCAGCGGGAGCGCTTCCTCGGGCCGACCCTGCGTGGCGAATTGCGCTGGTGCCAGTTGTTCTCCGAGCCGGGCGCCGGATCGGACCTGGCGAGTCTGCGGACCCGGGCAGAGAAGACCCCGGACGGCTGGCGCGTCAGCGGCCAGAAGGTGTGGACGAGCTCCGCCCAGCGGGCCGACTACGGCATCCTGCTCGCCCGTACCGACCCCGAAGCCCCCAAGCACAAGGGACTCACCTACTTCGTCGTCGACATGAGGCGGACGGACGGAATCGACATCCGGCCGCTGAAGGAGATCACCGGCGACTCCCTCTTCAACGAGGTCTACTTCGACGCTGCGCTGCTGCCGGACGACGCGGTGGTGGGGAAGATCGGCGAGGGCTGGAAGGTCGCCCGCAACACGCTCGGCAACGAACGCGTCCACATGGCCGACCAGATGGCCTTCGACACGGGCCTTGAGGCCCTTCTCGCGCGGGCGTCCGGCCTGGACGGCGCGGACCGCGTACGGATCGGGGCGCTGGCGGCCGAGGCGCACGCCCTCGCCTGCATCGGGCTGCGGACCACGATGCGGCAGGTGTCCGGGCTCGAACCGGGCGCGGGCGCGTCCGTACGCAAACTCATCCAGACCGTGCACCAGCAGAAGACCGCCGAGCTCGGACTCGAACTGCTCGGGCCCGAGGGCGCGTTGAACGAAGGCGCGGGCGCGCGAGCCGTGCACGGCTTTCTCATGTCGCGCTGCCTCACCATCGCGGGCGGCACCACGCAGGTACAGCTCAATGTCGTCGCCGAGCGCATCCTCGGCCTGCCCAGGGACTGAGAGGGAAGACCATGAAGGCGTACATCGTCGGGGTTGGGACGACGAAGTTCGAGAAGCCCGAGTCGAGGGACTGGCAGTACTGGGACATGGCGAAGGAGGCGGGGACGGGCGCGCTCGCCGACGCGGGGATCTCGTACGACCTCGTAGAGCAGGTGCCTGTCGGGTACTGCTTCCAGGCGTCGACAGCGGGGCAGCGGGCCGCGTACGAACTCGGGCTGACCGGTGTGCCCGTCTACAACGTCAACAACAACTGTGCGACCGGCTCGACGGCGCTGATGATGGCGCGGCAGTTCGTCGAGGGCGGCATCAGCGACTGCGTACTGGCGCTCGGCTTCGAGAAGATGACCCGCGGGGCGCTGGGGGCGGGTGCGGACGGCGGGGCCCGCGGCGGAGCCGCCAATGTCGGGGGCGCCACGTCACCCGTCGCCCGGCACTACGGCGTCATGGCGGCCGCGCACGGCTTCGAGATGACACCCCCCACCGCCCAGATCTTCGGCAACGCCGCCCGCGAGCACATGGAGCGGTACGGCACGACCGAGGCGCAGCTCGCCGCCGTCGGCGCCAAGAACCACCGGCACTCGGCGAACAACCCGGAAGCCCAGTTCCAGGACGTCTACTCGGTGGACGAGATCCTCGCCGCGAAGACGATCCACCGGCCGCTGACCAAGCTCCAGTGCTCGCCCACCTCGGACGGCGCGGCCGCGGCCGTGGTCGTCTCCGAGCGTTTCGTCGTCCGGCACGGGCTGCACGACAAGGCCGTGGAGATCGCCGCCCAGGCCATGACCACCGACACCGAGGAGTCCTTCGCCTCCGGCTCCTGCATCGACGTCGTCGGCAAGCCGATGTCGCGGCAGGCAGCAATGAGCGTGTACGAGAAGTCAGGCCTGGGCATCGAGGACGTCGACGTCATCGAGCTGCACGACTGCTTCTCCATCAACGAGCTGCTGACGTATGAGGCGCTCGGCATGTGCGAGGACGGCGAGTCCGGCAAGCTCGTGGAGAGCGGCGCGACGACGTACGGCGGCCGGTGGGTGGTCAACCCGTCGGGCGGCCTGATCTCCAAGGGCCATCCGCTCGGCGCGACCGGTCTGGCCCAGGCGGCCGAACTGGTCCGGCAGTTGAGGGGAGAGGCGGGGCGGCGGCAGGTGGCAGGGGCGCGGGTGGGGCTCGCGCACAACATCGGGCTCGGCGGCGCGGCGGTGGTGACGCTGCTCCGGACGTCCGGGCCCATCACCATCGAGGTCGAACCGCACGGCAACTCCTAGTCTGCCAGCGCAGCGTCAAGCATCCGGCGGGCCACCGCCGTGAGTTCCGCCAGGTCGGGCGCGGGCCGGGTGCGAGCCATCGCGCCGGCGAGGCGGTCGAAGAGCAGGCCGTCCATCCAGGCGACCAGCAGCTCGGCGGCCTCCGGGGGCCGGGCGGCGCCCAGCGCCGCGAGAACGGCGGCCGCACCGGCGCGGGCCGCCAGGCCCGCCCGGTGGAGAGCCGACGCCAACTCCGGCGTGCGCGCAGCCTCAAGGCTGAGCTCGTAGCGGGCGAGCTGGCGCTCGCGGCCCGTGGTCAGCCAGCGGTGCAGCAGCGCCCCGAGCGAGGCCGCGGCCTCCTCCCGCGAGACCGGCTGCCTCAACTCGACGTCGTCCAGGTCCAGTTCCGCGATGCGCGCATAGCATGCGCCAATCAGCGCCGTACGCGTGCGGAAGTAGTACGACGTGCTGCCCGCGGGCAGCCCCGCCGCGGTGTCGATCGCGCGGTGCGTGAGCCCCCGCAGGCCGGCCGCGGCCACGGTGGCGATCGCGGTGTCCGCGATGAGGGTGCGGCGGTCAGGGCTGGACATGCCCTCACTCTACAGTTGTAGAGTGAGGGCTCTACAGGTGTAGAGGATGCCTGAACCGAACGGAGAGGTGTTCCATGCCGAAACGTCACGCGGTGGTGGTCGGGGCCGGAATAGGCGGCCTCACAGCCGGCATCGCACTGCACCGCCGCGGCTGGCACGTCACCGTCTGCGAACGCGCCCCCGAACCCCCCTCCACCGGCGCCGGCATCGGCCTCGCCCCCAACGCCCTGCGTGCACTCGACAGCATCGACGTCGACGCCGCCCACGCCGCCGGCAGCGCCGTACCCACAACGATGGGCCTGCGCCGCTCCGACGGCCAGTGGCTCAGCCGGGCCGACACCGCCGACATGGCAGCCCGTTACGGCATGCCCCCGATCGCCGTCCCGCGCCCGGCCCTTGCCGCGGCCCTGACCGCCGCCCTGCCGCCGGAGGCCCTCCGCTACAGCACCGCCGTGACCGCCGTCGACGACGCCGCGGGCCGCCCGATCATCCGTACGGAAGTCGGCCCGGACCTTCCCGCCGATCTGGTCGTCGCCGCCGACGGCATCCACAGCCCGCTGCGCCGCGCGTACTTCCCCGCCCACCCCGGCCTGCACTACATCGGCGAGACCGCCTGGCGGACCATCGTGGACGCCCCGGACCTCCGGATAGCGGCCATGAGCGAGACCTGGGGGCGGGGCGAGCGGTTCGGCATCACCCCGCTCACCGACGGCCGGTTCTACCTCTACGCCACCGCGGTCGTCCCGGCCGGCACCCGGTCGGCCGACCCCCGCGCCGAACTCCGGCACCGCTTCGGCTTGTGGCACGACCCGATTCCGGCCCTGCTGGACCGCGTCGGGCGACTCGACCCCGCCGACGTCCTCCAGAACGACCTCTACGACCTGGCCGCTCCGCTCCCCACCCTGCACCACGGCCGGATCGCCTGGCTGGGCGACGCCGCCCACGCCATGGCCCCCAACCTCGGCCAGGGCGGCTGCCAGGCCATCGAGGACGCGGTGCTCCTCGCGCACCTGCTTCCCGCCGGAGACGGCGGAGACAGCACAGACTCCGTCCCGGCCGCCCTCGCCGCGTACACCGCCGCCCGCCGCGACCGCACCGACGCCGTGCGCGTCCGCGCCCGCCGGGTCGGCCGCCTGGGCGCCCTCCGTAACCCGCTCGCGGTGGCGGCCCGCGACCTCGCGGTCCGTGCCACCCCTGCCCGCCTTGCCCTGCGCGGCATGGACGACCTGTTCAACGGCTTCCGCCTCCCCGGGTAGCAGGGACCCGCCAGGTTCTTGCGTCGTCGTCAGACGGTCACCGGGGGCACTGTCGGCGGACAGGTTCGGCCGTTGTGAAGCCAGTAAGCGACAAGTCGCGGCGGGCGCGGTCCAGGCGTACTGGAATGGCCCGATTCACGGTAGGCGGCACGTCTGGGGCGGACATGGGTGACTTTGTTGGACCGGCATCGGCTCGGTCCGCGGATGCGGCGGTCCGGAATCAGTGTCTGTGTGGTGTCGCGGCTCACGAAGGTGGGCCGGGAGCTGCTGAGGAGCGGTTTCGGGGGTTGTTGGAGGCGGCGCCGGACGCGATGGTCATTGTGGATGACACCGGCATCATCAAGCTCGTGAATGCCCAGACCGAAGCTCTCTTCGGTTATCAGCGTGGTGAGTTGCTGGGTCATCCTGTCGAGTTGCTGGTCCCTGGCCGGTTCCGGGCTCACCATGCGGGTCATCGTGATGGTTATGCCAACAATCGCCAGGTGCGGCCGATGGGTGCGGGGTTGGAGTTGAATGGGCTGCGTAAGGACGGTACCGAGTTCCCTGTCGAGATCAGTCTCAGTCCGCTGGAGACCAGCGACGGTCTTCTTGTGTCCGCTGCCGTCCGGGACGTCAGTGACCGTAAAGCTGCCGAGGAGCGGTTTCGGGGGTTGTTGGAGGCGGCGCCGGACGCGATGGTCATTGTGGATGACACCGGCATCATCAAGCTCGTGAATGCCCAGACCGAAGCTCTCTTCGGTTATCAGCGTGGTGAGTTGCTGGGTCATCCTGTCGAGTTGCTGGTCCCTGGCCGGTTCCGGGCTCACCATGCGGGTCATCGTGATGGTTATGCCAATAATCGCCAGGTGCGGCCGATGGGTGCGGGGTTGGAGTTGAATGGGCTGCGTAAGGACGGTACCGAGTTCCCTGTCGAGATCAGTCTCAGTCCGCTGGAGACCAGCGACGGTCTTCTTGTGTCCGCTGCCGTCCGGGACGTCAGTGACCGTAAAGCTGCCGAGGAGCGGTTTCGGGGGTTGTTGGAGGCGGCGCCGGACGCGATGGTCATTGTGGATGACACCGGCATCATCAAGCTCGTGAATGCCCAGACCGAAGCTCTCTTCGGTTATCAGCGTGGTGAGTTGCTGGGTCATCCTGTCGAGTTGCTGGTCCCTGGCCGGTTCCGGGCTCACCATGCGGGTCATCGTGATGGTTATGCCAACAATCGCCAGGTGCGGCCGATGGGTGCGGGGTTGGAGTTGAATGGGCTGCGTAAGGACGGTACCGAGTTCCCTGTCGAGATCAGTCTCAGTCCGCTGGAGACCAGCGACGGTCTTCTTGTGTCCGCTGCCGTCCGGGACGTCAGTGACCGTAAAGCCGCCGAGGAACGCATCAACGAACTCGCCGCGCTCGTCGAGTCCTCCCAGGACGCGATCCTCGCCAAGACCCTCGACGGCCACATCACCTACTGGAACGCCGCCGCCCAGCGGCTGTACGGCTACACCCGGGCCGAGGTCATGGGCCGGCACGTGGCCCTGCTCGCCTCGCCCGAACGCCGGGACGAGATCGCCGTACTCATGCACCGGCTGCGCAACGGAGAGAGGGTCGAGCACTTCGAGACCCTGCGCCTCACCCGCTCCGGTGCTCTGCTGGACGTCGACATCACCCTCTGGCCCACCCGCGCCGCGAACGGCACAGTCACCGGCGCGTGCGCCATCGTCCGCGACATCAGCGACCGCAAGCAGGCCGAGGCGGAACTGACCGTTCTCTACGAACAACAGCGACACATCGCCCTTACTCTCCAGCGCAGCCTGATGGGCACCCCGCCCGCCATCCCCGGCCTCGCCACCGCCAGCCGCTACCGGCCCGCCACCCAAGGCGCCGGGGTCGGCGGCGACTGGTTCGACCTCATCCCGCTCGGGGCCGGCCGGGTGGGCGTCCTGATCGGCGACGTGATGGGCCGGGGCCTGGAAGCCGCTGCCGTCATGGGCCAGTTGCGCTCCGCCGCGCACGCCCTGGCCAAGACCGGCATGCAGCCCCGCCAGCTCATGCAGGCCCTGGACACCTGCGTGGCCGACCTGGACGTCCCCGACCAACTGGTCACCTGCTGCTATCTGGTCATCGCCGCCGACGCGGGCGAGGTCACGGTCTGCTCGGCCGGCCATCTGCCCACCCTGATCGCCACCCCCGGCGACGGCGCCCGGGCGCTCGCGGCGCCCGTGAACGCTCCCCTCGGCGTCGGCGACATCCTTTACCAGCAGTCCAGCGCCGTCATACCGCCCGGCGCCACCCTCGTGCTCTACACCGACGGCCTGATCGAAACCCCCGGCAGCGACATCGAGGACCAACTCACCCAGCTCACCACTACCCTGAGCGACCTCTTCGCCGCCCCTCCCGAGCTGGAGGCAGCCGCCGATCACATCCTCGCCACCCTGTTGCCTGACGTCGAGGGCCACAACGACGACGTCACCCTGCTGCTGACACGACTGCCCGACGCGCCCCTGGCCGCCGTCACCACCGACCTGCCCGCCATCCCCGACTCGGTGCCCGAGGGCCGCGCCTTCCTCGGCAAGGCCCTCTCCTCCTGGGACTGTACGGAGGCCGCGGACGAGGCACAGCTCCTGCTCTCCGAGATCCTGACCAACGCCGTCCAGCACGCGCAGGGACCCATCGGCCTGCACCTGCGCCGTACCGCCACCGATCTCACCGTCGAGGTCAGCGACCACAGCCCCCATCTGCCCCAGCCCCGGCTCGCGGCAGAGGACGAGGAGTCCGGCAGGGGACTGATCCTCGTCCGGGCCCTCGCCGACAGCTGGGGAGTGCGTCCCACCGACGAGGGCAAGACCACCTGGTTCACCCTTGAGCTGAAAAAGACGACACGCTGAGACACCCTCGAACGGCGGACGGGCTCAATACTGGACGGGCTGAATACGCGGCGCCGGCTACAGCCAGCCCTGCTGCCGCGCCGCCCGCACCGCCTCCATGCGGTTGCGCGTGCCCGTCTTGCCGATCGCCGACGACAGATCGTTCCGTACCGTCGACTCGGACAGATGCAGCGTCCCCGCGATGTCGGACACCGTCGCCCCGTCCACCGACGCGTTCAGGACCTCCCGCTCTCGCGCGGTGAGCGGGCTCGGGCCCGCGCTCAGGGCCGCTGCGGCCAGGGCCGGGTCGATGACCGTCTCGCCGGTCAGGACCTTGCGGATGGCCCCGGCCAGTTCCTCCACGGGCCCGTCCTTGACCAGGAAGCCCGCTGCTCCGGCTTCCATCGCTCGGCGCAGATGGCCGGGGCGCCCGAAGGTGGTGAGGATCAGTACCCGGCAGTCGGGGACCTCGTCCCGCAGGTCGGCGGCCGCGTCGAGGCCGCTGCGGCCGGGCAGTTCGATGTCGAGGAGCGCCACGTCGGGGCGCGAGGTGAGCGCGGCGTCGACGATGGAGTCGCCGCGGGCGACCTGTGCGACGACTTCGATGTCCGGCTCCAGCCCGAGGAGCAGCGCGAGCGCGCCGCGCATCATGCCCGGGTCCTCGGCGAGGAGTACGCGTACGGACTTGGCGGGCCGGTGGTCCTGGGGCATTTCTTCCACGATGTAAGCGTATGGCGGATCTGGGGGTTCGGCGGCCATGCGTCGCAGGTCAAAGCGATCCCGCCGTTCCGCACCCCGGCGATCACCGAAGAGCCGTACGCACTCGGCAGTGACAAATGTCCGGGGCCGCCCACGGTATCTGACATGGAGTCAGCAGTCTTCACAAGTTCTGGGGGCTGCGTTATACATAGGGGCCACCGACCCTAGAACGCGTTCTAGAACGGGCGCCCCGGGCCGGTCCCGTGCGACCTCGGTGCGGCCGACGGTGCGGACGGCCGCGCCGAGGTCTTCCACCCATCAAGGAGCAGCAACCCCATGCCCATTGATGCCGCCAAGGCCGTCGCCGCCGAACCCCGCAGCGCCGAGATCCGCTGGGACCGCAAGGACGTCCTGCTCTACCACCTCGGCCTCGGCGCGGGTGTCCCCGCCACCGATCCCGGCGAACTGCGCTACACCCTCGAATCGAAGCTGCACGTACTGCCCAGCTTCGCCACCGTCGCGGGCGGGCGCCTTGGCGTCGTCGCCGGACTCGGCAGCCCCGGGCTCGACATCGACCTCACATCCGTACTCCACGGCGGACAGACCATCCGGCTGCACCGGCCGCTCCCGGTCGAAGGGAAAGCCGCCTCGACCTCGCGCGTCGCCGCCGTCTACGACAAGGGCAAAGCCGCGGTCCTCGTCCTGCGCACCGATGCCGCCGACGACGACGGGCCGCTGTGGACGAGCGACTCCCAGATCTTCGTACGCGGAGAAGGCGGCTTCGGAGGCGATCGCGGGCCGTCGGTGCGCCTGGAGCAGCCGGAACGCGAGCCCGACAAGACCGTCGAACGGAGCATCCGCGAGGACCAGGCGCTGCTCTACCGGCTCTCCGGCGACTTCAACCCCCTGCACGCCGACCCCGAGTTCGCCGCGCTCGCGGGCTTCGACCGGCCCATCCTGCACGGGCTCTGCACGTACGGGATGACCCTCAAGGCCGTCGTCGACACCGTCCTCGGCGGGGACGTCCGCCGCGTCCGCTCGTACACCACACGCTTCGCCGGAGTGGTCTTCCCGGGCGAGACCCTGCGTATCCGGATGTGGCAGCAAGACAGCAAGGTCCAGGTGTCGGTGACAGCCGTGGAACGGGACGACGCCCCGGTCCTCGTCGACACCCTCGTGGAAACGTCCTGAAGGGAGCCGCGTCATGCGCGCAGCGGTACTGCACGAGACAGGGCAGGACAAGCTCGAAGTCCTCGACGACGTCGAGGCGGTGGGCTTCGGCCCCGGCAAGGTCAGGATCCGGGTCCGGGCCACCGGACTGTGCCACTCCGACATCTCGGCCATGAACGGCGTACTGCCGCAGCCCGCGCCCTTCGTCCCCGGACACGAGGGGGCGGGCGAGATCACCGACGTCGGCGACGGCGTGAACGGGCTCTCGCAGGGCGACCGGGTGCTGCTGTGCTGGCTGCCCGCGTGCCGTGTCTGTCCCGCCTGCAAGCGCGGCCAGAGCGAACTGTGCCTGGCCGGATTCATGAACGCCGGCACCCCCAACTTCAAGCGCCCCGGCGGCGACGTCTTCGGCTTCGCCGGCACCGGAACCTTCACCGAGGAAGTCGTCGTCCCTGCGGGCTGCGCCGTGCCGATCCCCGACGACGTGCCCTTCGACATCGCCGCGCTCATCGGCTGCGGAGTGACCACCGGCCTCGGCGCGGCCATCAACACCGCGGATGTGGCGGCCGGTTCGTCGGTCGCCGTCATCGGGTGCGGCGGGGTCGGCATCTCCGCGATCCAGGGCGCCCGGCTCAAGGGCGCGGCCCAGATCGTCGCGGTCGACCCGGTCGCCACCCGGCGCGAGGCGGCCCTGAAGTTCGGCGCCACGGAAGCCGTCTCGCCCGACGAACTCGCCGATGCCAAGCAGCGCGTCACCGCGGGCGAGGGCTTCGACTACGTCTTCGAGGTCGTCGGCAAATCCGCCACCGCGCGCACCGCGTACGAGACGACCCGGCGCGGCGGCACCCTGTGCATCGTCGGCGCGGGCGCCATGGACGACCACCTCCAGCTCAACATGTTCGAGCTGTTCTTCGACGAGAAGCGGATCCTGCCGTCCATGTACGGGGGCGGGGACGTGCTCACCTCGTACGAGAGGGCCATCGCCCTGTGGCGCGCGGGCCGTATCGACCTCGAAGGGCTCATCACCCACCGGGTGAAGCTCGCGGAGATCAACGAGGCGCTGGCCCAGATGCGCACGGGCGAGGCGCTGCGCACCTGCATCGAGATCTGAGAGGACGTTGAAGTCACTGATGTCACTCCCACTTGAGGGCCTCAGCGCGATCGTCACCGGCGCGGGCCGCGGTCTCGGCCGGGCGGAAGCCCTGGAACTCGCCCGGCTCGGCGCGGCGGTCGTCGTCAACGACTACGGCCGCCCGGGCCGCGACGGCTCGGGCGAGGCGTCCGCCGCGCCCGCGGAGAACGTCGCCGAAGAGATCCGCGCGGCGGGCGGCCGGGCAGTCGCGCACCTCGGCGACGTGTCCGACTTCGAGTCCGCGCGCGCCCTCGTCGACCTGGCCGTCACGACGTACGGCAAGCTCGACATCCTGGTCAACAACGCGGGCATCCTGCGCGACCGGATGATCTTCTCGATGACCGAGAGCGAATGGGACTCGGTGATCCGCGTTCACCTCAAGGGCCACTTCAACACGACCCACTTCGCATCCGTCCACTGGCGCGAGCGCTCCAAGGCGGCGGGTGGCCCGGTCTACGGCCGGATCGTCAACACCTCGTCGGAGGCGTTCCTGGCAGGCTCGGCGGGCCAGCCCAACTACGCGGCGGCAAAGGGCGGCATCGTCGGCCTGACGACGTCGACGGCCCTGGCACTGTCCAAGTACGGCGTGAGGGCCAATGTGATCTGCCCGAGGGCCCGTACGCGCATGACGGAAGACGTCTTCGCGGGCTTCGCCGAACCGGCGGCCGGCGAACTCGACCCGCTGGCACCGGAGCATGTCGCCCCGCTGGTGGGCTATCTCGCCTCCCCGGCGGCGGGAACGGTCAACGGGCAACTGCTGGTCGTGCACGGCGGGATGGTGGCGATCGTGGAACGCCCGAAGGTGGCGGCGAAGTTCGACACGTCGAAGGAGGCGTTCAGCTTCGAGGAGCTGGAGGGAGTGCTGGGCGCGTATTACGCGGAGCGGCCGGGGGGCGGGACGTTCGCTGCGGCGGAGGTCTTGGGCCTGAAGCGGGGGTAGCGGTGCGGGTGCGGTGTGCCGGGTGCCGCTGCGCGGAGCGTTCCCCTACCCGCCCCTTCCCGAATCGGGGCTCCGCCCCGGACCCGTACGCGCTTCGCGCGTGTCCTCAAACGCCGGACGGGCTGAATAGTTCAGCCCCTCCGGCGTTTGAGGAGCGGGGTCCGGGGCGGAGCCCCGGTTACGGGAAGGGGCGGGGTGGGGGAAAGCGCCGCCGGCGCACCCCCCGTCACCCCCTGCGCTAGCCACCGGCCGTACCCCCGCCGAGAGGCGCCTCCCGCAAGGGAACAGGCTTCCACGCACCAGGAGCCCCCGCACCCCCGTACGGTTCCCCACCTGCGCATTCCGCTTGTGCCGGTTCCGTGATCACCTCTCGCGCAGTGATCGCCGACGCGTCGAGTCGCGCCACCCCGCACGGCACCGCCTTTGTCGCGTACGGCAGTTGCAGTACGCACTCCGGGCTCCACAGCCCGGCTCCCGCCAACCACCCTTCCGGCGCTGTCAGTTGGTGCAGCCGCCGTCCCGATGGGCACCAGATGCCCAGCCAGCTTCCCGCCGCCCCGTCGATCCGCAGCGCGACCGCGCAGCTCTCCGGCGTCAGGACCTGACCCGGCTGCACGGCGAACGGCGTCACCGCGCAGTCCGCGAGCCGCAGGCACTCCGGGAAGCGCACGGGCAGCAGGCTGCCCAGCACGCCCCAGCCGATCCGGTCGTGGCCCGGCGCGTTCGAGCGGATCACGAGGAGGCCGCTGTCCGGGGCGGCCAGCAGCAGCCGGTCGTCGCTTTCCTCGGTGATCTGGAGCAGCGGTGTCACCTCCCCGCCCCGCTCCAGGTCGACCGCCACCGCCTTCACCGGGCCGCCCTCCAACTGCCGGTCCAGGGCGAGCATCCGGCCCGTACGGTCGAGCCACACCCCGCCGGAGCAGCGCCCGGGCACCTCGGCGACATGCTCGGGACCGAAGGCCCCGCCCGCCACCAGCCAGATCGCGGTCGACCTGGGGCCGGGCGCCAGGGCGTAGGCGCAGACGCCGTCCGGCGCGGGTGGCAGGAGCCTCAGCTCCGCCGACTCGATGCCGCCGAGCGGCAGTTCACCGGTCCCCGGCCCGGTCGGGTACAGCAGCGAGAAGGCATGCCGCCTCTCCACCCGCCGCCGGATCAGCACCCGCCCGTCGGCCAGCGGCAGGACATCGGCGTCACGCTCCTCGGGCTGCCCGAGCGGCAGGGGCACCGCATAGGGCTCGGGCCCGTCGAGCGTCCACCGCTCGGCGAACAGGGCCTCACCGTCCCCCGCCAGCCGGGCCGCGTAGCTCCCGCCCGCGGTGATCGTGAACCCCGTACTCGCCACGGATCCGTCCTCCGCGGCGGTCTCGATGGCACAGGCTGTCATGGGATCGTCACCTCCGGTCACGAAGCTAGGTATCGCACTTCCTGCCGAACAGCACGAGCCCGTCGTTTCACACATACGGGTGGCCGAGCCGGGATTCGCCTGAGGGGCGGGGGACGAGTGTGCTCAGCGGGGATGTGGTGCTTCAGGTGAGCACCTCTGACTGCTGTGCCGGGAGCACGCGTCCCCCTGCGCCGCCGCAGCCGGCAGGAGCCCGGAAGAACTGGGCCAAGGAGCCCAGGCCACCGGGGCACCCGGCGCAGGTAACCTGTGTCCGTGCCCCGTCTGTCTGAAGTCATCGCCGCGCTCGACGCCCTGTGGCCCCCCGAGCGGGCCGAACAGTGGGACGCCGTCGGCACCGTCTGCGGCGACCCCGACTCCGAGGTCACCCGCGTACTGTTCGCCGTGGACCCGGTCCAGCAGATCGCCGACGAGGCGATCGGGCTCGGGGCCCAGCTGATCGTCACGCACCACCCGCTCTATCTGCGCGGTACGACGACGGTCGCCGCCTCCCACTTCAAGGGCCGGGTCGTGCACACCCTGATCAAGCACGACATCGCCCTGCACGTCGCGCACACCAACGCCGACACCGCCGATCCCGGCGTGTCCGACGCCCTCGCGGGCGCGCTGGACCTGCGGGTCACCGGCCCCCTCGTACCCGAGAGCGGCCTCGGCCGGATCTGCGAGCTCGACCATCCCGAGACCCTCGCCGAATTCGCCGAGCGCGCCGCAAAGCGGCTCCCCGCCACCGCGCAGGGCATCCGCATCGCGGGCGACCCGGACGCCCTGGTGCGCACGGTCGCGGTCAGCGGCGGCTCGGGCGACAGCCTCTTCGACGTCGTACGGGCCGCGGGCGTGGACGCCTTCCTCACCGCGGACCTGCGCCACCACCCGGCCTCCGAGGCCACCCAGCACTCACCCCTGGGGCTGGTCGACGCCGCGCACTGGGCCACCGAGTGGCCCTGGTGCGAGCAGGCAGCCGCCCAGCTCGACGCGATTTCCGACCGGCACGGCTGGGGCCTTCGGGTCCACGTCTCGCACACGGTCACCGACCCCTGGTCCGCCCACCACTCTTCTCCTGGAGCCCCCAACTGAACGCCGCGCCCGCCGACCAGATCCGACTTCTCGACGTCCAGGCACTGGACGTACGGCTGTCGCAGCTCGCCCACAAGGTCAATACGCTGCCCGAGCACGCCGAGATCGAATCGCTCACCAAGGACCTCACGCAGCTGCGCGATCTACTGGTCGCCGCGCAGACCGAGGAGAGCGACACCGCCCGCGAGCAGACCAAGGCGGAGCAGGACGTCGACCAGGTGCGCCAGCGTGCCGTACGCGACCAGCAGCGCCTCGACTCGGGCGCCGTCACCTCACCCAAGGACCTGGAGAGCCTGCAGCACGAGATCGTCTCGCTCGCCAAGCGCCAGGGCGACCTGGAGGACGTCGTCCTGGAGGTCATGGAGCGCCGCGAGTCCGCGCAGGAGCGTGCCACCGAGCTGACCGGGCGCGTCACCTCCGTCCAGGCCAAGGTCGACGACGCGACCGCGCGCCGCGACGCTGCGCAGGAGCAGATCGACGGCGAGATCGCCTCGGCCACCAAGGAGCGCGAGGTCATGGCGGGCTCCGTGCCCGCGGACCTGCTCAAGCTGTACGAGAAGCTGCGCGTCCAGCAGGGCGGGGTGGGCGCGGCCCGCCTCTACCAGCGCCGGTGCGAGGGCTGCCAGTTGGAGCTCAACATCACCGAGGTGAACGAGGTCAAGGCGGCGTCCCCGGACACGGTGCTGCGCTGCGAGAATTGCCGCCGCATCCTGGTCCGTACGGCTGAGTCGGGGTTGTAGTGCCTGTACTGCGCGAGTTCGTCGTCGAGGCGGACGGCGGCTCCCGGGGGAATCCGGGCCCCGCGGGATACGGCGCCGCGGTCATCGACCCGAAGACGGGGGAGACGCTGGCGGAGGCGGCCGAGTACATCGGTGTGGCGACGAACAACGTCGCCGAGTACAAGGGCCTGATCGCCGGTCTCAAGGCCGCGAAGGCCCTTGACCCCGACGCCTCGGTCCGGGTCCGGATGGACTCCAAGCTCGTCGTGGAGCAGATGTCGGGCCGCTGGAAGATCAAGCACCCGGACATGAAGCCGCTGGCGGCCGAGGCCTCACGCGTCCTTCCCGCCTCGCAGGTGAGGTACGAGTGGATCCCGCGCGAGAAGAACAAGCACGCGGACCGGCTGGCCAACGAGGCGATGGACGCGGGCAAGAAGGGCAAGCAGTGGGAGCCCTCGCGCTCCACGGCGGCCCTTGACGCGCGTGACGCGAAGGCGGCGCGGGTGGTCGGCGACGCGGCGGCGGGCGCGGCGAAGGCAAGGGCGGCGCTCGCGGGGCGCGGCCCCGCCGGCGAAGCGGTTGCCGGCGAAGCGGTCGCCGAGCCGGAGGGCGCCGAGCAGTCGGTCGGCTGGGGGCCCGCCGACCTGGGCACGCCCGCGACCTTCGTACTGCTGCGCCACGGCGAGACACCGCTCACTCCCGAGAAGCGCTTCTCGGGCAGCGGCGGCACCGACCCGTCCCTGTCCCCGGCGGGCATGCGCCAGGCGGAGGCGGTCGCCGCGGCCCTGGCGGCGAGGGGCACGGTCCAGGAGATCGTCAGCTCCCCGCTCAAGCGCTGCCGCGAGACGGCGGAGGCGGCCGCGACCCGGCTGGGTCTGGACGTCCGCATCGAGGAGGGCCTGCGCGAGACGGACTTCGGCGCGTGGGAGGGCCTGACGTTCGCGGAGGTCCAGGAGCGGTACGCCGACGACCTGTCGGCCTGGCTGGCCTCCCCGAAGGTGGAGCCGACGGGCGGCGGCGAGAGTTTCGCGACGGTGGCCCGCCGGGTCGCTGCGACGCGGGACAGACTGATCGCGCGCTACGGGGGCCGTACGGTCCTGCTCGTCACGCATGTGACCCCGATCAAGACCCTGGTCCGCCTGGCGCTCGGCGCCCCGCCGGAGTCGCTGTTCCGGATGGAACTCTCGGCGGCGTCGATCTCGGCGGTGGCGTATTACAGCGACGGCACCGCGTCGGTGCGCCTGCTGAACGACACGTCGCACCTGCGCTGAGGGGCACACAGCGGGGGCAAATACGGGTGCGCCCGCGCCCCTGCCCGTAGGAACATCTGGCATGACCTGGCATCTGACCGAGGACGTCGAGGAGTTCCACCGCGCGGCGGGCGACTACCTGGCGCGGGACCCCGCGCGGCGTACCGCGTTGCTCACCGTCAGCGAGACGGTGCGACGGCACGGGCCGCATGCGTTCGGGGCAGCCGAACCCGCGCGGTTCGGCTGGTGGCAGGAGGGCGGCGGTGCCGTGGGTGCGGCGTTTTTGCAGACGCCGCCCCAGCCGCCGCTGCTCGCCCCGATGGCGGAGCCCCTCGCCCGCGAGCTCGCTCAGGCGCTGCGGGGCGCCGGGGTCCCGGTCCGTGGGGTCAAGGGCGGGGAGGGCTCCGCCCAGGCCTTCGCCGAGGCGTGGACCGGAGGCGGCGGCTGGACCGTCGCCCTGCGGCTGCGGCTCTTGCGGCTCGGCGAGCTCACGCCCAAGCGCCCGGCACCCCCGGGCGCCGCCCGGCAGGCCACCGCTGACGACGTGCCCCTGGCCGCCGCCTGGATGAAGAAGTTCGCGGCCGACATAGGCGAGAGATCCGACGCCGACCACACCCAGAACGTCGCACGCCGCATTGCCGACGGATGCCTGTACCTGTGGGAGACCGGCGGGCAGCCCGTCTCCATGGCCGCCCGCTCGCCGCTGCTCGCCGGGCAGTCCCGGGTGTCGCCCGTCTACACCCCGCCCGGGCTGCGCGGCCGCGGCTACGCGGGAGCGGTGACCGCTGCCGTCAGCCGGTCCGCGCTGGACGCGGGGGCCGAACAGGTGCTGCTCTTCACGGACTTGGCCAACCCCACCAGCAACGCCCTCTACCAGCGGCTCGGTTACCGCCCGCTCGCCGACTACGTGGACCTGGCCTTCAGCTAGGGGGTGTGCGGCGGATCAGGCTGGATCAGGGAGCGGCGTCATGCGGCTTCGGATCCAAGGCGGAGGAGGGAGGCATGGCGGAGCCATGCCGACCGACGACAACGCAGGAGACGGAGTCGCAGGGCGTCGCGAGCCCAGCATGATCCGCCGGACACCCCCTAAGTGCGGCGGCCTCGCGGGCAAGCGTCTCGACCCGCGCCCAGTCCCGCGCAGCGAGCGCGTCCGCCGGAAGCATCCACGTACCGCCCACGCAGCCCACGTTCGGCAGTGCCAGATACGACGGTGCCGACGTGAGCGAGATGCCGCCCGTCGGGCAGAAGCGGGCCTGGGGAAGCGGCCCGGCAAGGGACTTGAGATACGCCGTGCCGCCCGCCGCCTCGGCCGGGAAGAACTTCAGTTCGCTCAGCCCGCGCTCCAGCAGTGCCACGACCTCCGACGTCGTCGAGACCCCCGGCAGGAACGGCACTCCCGACTGCTGCATCGCGTCGAGCAGTCGGTCCGTCCAGCCGGGGCTCACCAGGAACCGGGCACCCGCCGTGATCGCCGCGTCCACGCCGTCCGGGGAGACGACCGTGCCCGCGCCGACGATCGCGTCCGGAACCTCGCAGGTGATGGCGCGGATCGCGTCCAGCGCCGCGGGCGTCCGCAGCGTCACCTCGATCGCGGGCAGGCCGCCCGCGACCAGGGCCCGCGCGAGCGGTACGGCATCGGCGGCGTCCTCGACGACGACGACGGGAACGACGGGCGCGAGGTCCAGGACGGAGGGCATACGCCCATCCTGTCGGGCCCCTGCATCTGGCACAACGAGCGTTGCAGAGAGTGCAATCAGTGGATCTGGGTGACCAGCACGTCCAGCGCCCACGGCTGCCCCGCCTGCGCCGGAGCCTCCGCCTCCACGACGTACCCCAGGTCCCGCAGCACCTCCACCAGCTCCGCCGGACCCGTCGGCTTCGCGCCCGCCGTCAGCAGGTCCCGCACGAGCCGCCCCTTCGTCGCCTTGTTGAAGTGGCTGACCACCTTCCGGGTCGGCGCATGCAGCACCCGCACCGTCGCCGTACGCCCCGCCACCTCCCCCTTCGGCTTCCACGCCGCCACATACGCGGAGGACCGCAGATCGAGGACGAGCCCGTCGCCCGCCGCCTCCGGCAGGACGGACGCCATCGGCTCCCGCCAGTGCGCAGCCAGCGCGCCGAGCCCCGGCAGCTTCACGCCCATCGAGCAGCGGTACGACGGAATCCGGTCGGTGATCCGCACCGCACCCCACAGCCCCGAGAAGACCAGCAGCGACTGCCGCGCCCGGCGTCGCGCGTCCGGCTCGAGCGTCGCGAGGTCCAGCGCGTCGTACAGGACGCCCGTGTAGATCTGCCCGGCCGGCCGGGTCCCCGCGGTCCGCAGTTCCACGTTCTTGGCGATCTCGCCGCGCAGGCCCTCGCTCAGCCCGAGCACCTCCCGCGCCTTGTCCTCGTCGGCGGCGCACAGCTCGACCAGTTCGTCCAGCACCGCGGCGCGTGCCCCGGCAAGACCCGGCAGCGACAAGGACTCCGGCTTCAGCGGAGCCCCGCGCCCGGAAGCGGCCTTACCTTCCGACGGCGGCAACAGCACGAGCACGGCACAACTCCTTCGTACGTACGGGGGGCGGGGGGCGCGGGCGTGTTTTGCAAGTCCCGCCTGCCCCGCGACGCCTGGCACGCACACTCGCGATGTTGTCGGAGTCGCCCAAGTACGTCCAGTACGAGGGCGATCCTCCGCCTTGCGATTGCACGCGCCAGACGCCGCGGGGCCCGCCCTTCGGGCGGACGGCGCTACTTCCAAAACACGCCCGCGGCCCCTGCGTCAGCGTACGGGGTGCCAAGGACCCCACCCCGCCATACGCTCGGTCCATGCCCCGCCGCAAGATGCTTGTGACCGGCGCAGCCGAGGCTCCGCTGCGGGCCGCGCTGCAAGAGCTGCGTACGACGCTCGACGTGCCGCAGGACTTCCCGCCCGAGGTCCTCGCCGAGGCGGAGTCGGCCGCCCGGGCCCCACGCCTGCCCGGCCACGACGCCACCGACATCCCCTTCTTCACGATCGACCCGCCGGCCTCCGTCGACCTCGACCAGGCGATGTACCTCTCGCGCCGCGGCGGCGGTTTCCGCGTGCAGTACGCGATCGCCGACGTCGCCGCCTTCGTCGCACCCGGTGGCGTGCTCGACGCCGAGGCCCACCGCCGCGTTCAGACCCTCTACTTCCCGGACGACAAGGTTCCGCTGCATCCGGCCGTGCTCTCCGAAGGCGCGGCCAGCCTGCTGCCCGACCACCCCGCGCCCGCGCTGCTCTGGCAGATCGACCTCGACGCCGAGGGCCGCACCGTCGCGACCGAGGTGCGGCGCGCGCTCGTACGCAGCCGGGCCAAGCTCGACTACGAGGGCGTGCAGCGGCAGATCGACGCGGGCACCGCAGAGGAGCCGCTGGCGCTGCTCAGGGACATCGGGCTGCTGCGCGAGAACCTGGAGCGCGAACGCGGCGGGATCTCCCTGAACGTCCCCGAACAGGAAGTTCTCGAGCGGGACGGCTCGTACGTCCTCGCATACCGTGCCGTATTGCCCGCCGATGCCTGGAACGCCCAGATCTCGCTGCTCACCGGCATGGTCGCGGCCGACCTCATGATCGCGGCGGGCACCGGCATCCTGCGTACGCTGCCCACCGCCCCGGACGGCGCGGTGGCACGGCTGCGCCGCTCGGCCAAAGCCCTGCACATCGACTGGCCGCACCATGTCTCGTACGCGGACGTGGTCCGTTCCCTCGACCCGGACAACGCCCGCCACGCCGCCTTCCTGCAGGAGTGCACGAGCCTGCTGCGCGGCGCGGGCTACAGCTCCTTCGCGGGCGGCGCACTGCCCTCACCGGCGGTGCACGCGGCGGTCGCCGACGAGTACACACACTGCACAGCCCCGCTCCGTCGGCTCGTGGACCGGTACGCGGGCGAACTGTGCGTGGCCGCCGTGGCCGGACAGGAGCCGCCCGAGTGGGTCTCGGCCGCGCTGGAGGCACTTCCCAAGGAGATGGCGGACGGCTCCCGCCGCGCCAACACGGTGGAGCGCGAGTGCGTCGACATCGTCGAGGCGGCGCTGCTGAAGGAACGGATCGGCGAGATCTTCGACGCGTACGTGGTGGATGTGCAGGAGGACGAACCCGCGGTCGGCACGGTCCACCTGGAGGACCCGGCGGTGATCGCGAGGATCGCGGGCGGCGAGGCGAAACTGCCGCTGGGGGAGCGCCTGCGGGTGAGGCTCACACAGGCGGACCCGGGCTCGGCGAAGGTGCGGTTCGCGCCCGCGTGAGCGCGAGGACGAGCGCCTTCGGGTCATCGGCGTGGAAGCGCACGATCCGGGCCCGCCCCTCCTTCCCGAGCGGACGTACGTAGCGCACAGGCGCCGCCAGCTCCACCGCCACCGTCGTCTGGTTCGCGACGATCAGCTCCAGCGACCCGTCGTCGCGCGGCTGGATCAACCGCCCCTCGGGATAACGCCGTTCGACGCGGGCGCCGACGATCTCGTCCGCCCGTATCCGCAGGTCGAACAGCGCGCCGTAGCGGATCCGCAGTGATCCGTCCGGTCCCACCACATGGGGCCGCGTCACACACGACGCGTGCAGGGCGACCATCAGCAGCACGCCGTACACATCGACGACCAGCGTGATCGCATGCACGAGCGGCCACGGGACCAGGACGGCCAGCGCCACGGTCTCGACGACCGACACGAAGATGAACCCGTACATCATGGCGGTCTGCGGCCCGGTGTACGGGGCCGCGTGTGCCCCCGGCGCCACTGCGTGCCGCCGTCGGGCCACCCAGAGCCCGAGGCTGTGCAACGCCCGCACCTCGTGAGCGAGCAGCCGGCGCAGAGCTCTCATCGCCGCTCCCCGGCGCGTACGGTGAGCGCGGCCAGCATCCGTCGTACGGCAGCGGCCTGCGCGGGAGCGAAGTCGTCGAGGAAGGCGTCGCCGAAGGCGCTGTCGGCACTCTGCGCCACGTCCTTCTGCGCCCCGTCCGTCTGAGCCCCCTCGACCATCAGCTCCAGCAGTTCGTCGGGCATGCACGCGGCCAGCTCGTCACCGAGGGGCCCCACCCGGGCGTCGTCAGGATCCGCGTCGGCGAGGTCGTCGAGGCGCTCGTACAACTCCTGCACCCGCACGGAGAATTCGGAATCCTCGGCGAGCGGGCGCAGTGCCGCGAACAGCCGGTCGCGCTGCTCCGGCTCCACCATCGTGTCGAGCAGAGCCAGATGCGAGCGGTCCTTGGCGGCCATCGGTGAATCGCTCGGTGCGAGCGCCCCGAGGAGCCCGGCGAGCTCCGGGGACACGGGTCCCTCGGCAGGCAGCAGCCCCGCCCGCGCCTGCTCGATCAGACCGCCGAGCCGGGCCCGCCGACCGGCGATCGCGGCGGCCTGCCGGGCGAGGTCGTCGTCGAGCTCCTGAAGGACCTCGGCGAGCTCGCGCCCGGCGTCGTCGGCGAGTACGTCGCGCACTTCGGCGAGACCGAGGCCGAGCTCGGTCAGCCGCCGGATACGGGCGAGGGCGACGGCGTGCCGGAGGCGGTAGTCGCGGTAGCCGTTGGGGAGACGTTCGGGCTCGGGGAAGAGCCCGAGGTGGTGGTAGTGGCGGACGGTGCGGGGCGTGACGCCGGCGAGTGCGGCGATCTCTCCGATCCTCATGGCTTCAGTAGAAACCCTGACGTTGCGGCAGGGTCAAGGCGGACCTGCGGCCGCCGTGAGCGCCTCCGGATTTCCATGATCGTGTGCCACGATCGAGGGAACGATCCACATCTAACGGACGGCGGGTACGGCGATGTCCCAGTCTGACGAGCGACCGAGGAAGGAGCGTGACATGAGTGCCATGCCGCATGAACCGCTCACGCAGGCGGACATCCTGCTGGAGGGCTTCCTGGCGCTGGACACGCCGGAGGGTTTCCGGGCGGAGCTGATCGAGGGGGAAATCGTTGTGACGCCGCCGCCGGACGGGGATCATGAGGACTACATTGGCCTGATCGTGGACCAGGTGATCAGGCGCTCACAGACCCCCATGCAGTTTGCCGGAAACAAGGGCCTCAAGCTGCCGAGCGGGGGGAGCTGCCCCAAGAGCCATGTGATCCCGGATGCCACCTTCGCCCCCCTCGAGCTTCGGCTGTACCGGGGTGCGGACCCCTGGATGCCGTGCGACGGTGTCGAACTCGTCGTCGAGGTCACATCGAGACGGGCGAAGATCGACCGTGAGGTCAAGCGGCGCTGCTATGCGCGAGGGGGCATCCCTCTGTACCTGCTTGTCGATCGCGACGAGTCCTCGGTCACGCTCTTCAGCGAGCCCGAGGGCGAGGACTACGGCCAGCGGTGCTCCGTGTCGTTCGGCAAGTCCCTGACGCTTCCCGAGCCATTCGCCTTCGACCTGGAGACCGCCGCCCTCACGTGAGGACCGTCGGCGCCGCTCCCTCACACCGGCTCGGCGGAATTCGTCCCCGCGCACGCCAGGTAGCATGGTCGTCACGGCAGACGAGCCGGGCGGACGGCCGCGTGGAGATCTTCGGATCTTCCCGAGGAACGTCCGGGCTCCACAGGGCAAGGTGGTGGCTAACGGCCACCCGGGGTGACCCGCGGGACAGTGCCACAGAAAACAGACCGCCGGGGACCTCGGTCCTCGGTAAGGGTGAAACGGTGGTGTAAGAGACCACCAGCGCCTGAGGTGACTCAGGCGGCTAGGTAAACCCCACCTGGAGCAAGGTCAAGAGGGGCCGCTGTAACAGGGGGCCCTGCGCGGACGTTCGAGGGCTGCCCGCCCGAGTCCGCGGGTAGACCGCACGAGACCGGTGGCAACGCCGGTCCTAGATGGATGGCCGTCGCCCCGACGACCGCGAGGTCCCGGGCGCACAGAACCCGGCGTACAGCCCGACTCGTCTGCCACACCCGCTCTGGCCCAGGTCAGAGTGGGTGTTCATGTCGGCTCGAGTTTGCGGGGTCGAATCGAGTGAGTTAGTCGTTCCGCGGCCCCGCACACCCTCGCGCTGCGATGGCTAGAGTCAAGCCTTCTTCGAAATCCTTTTGCTGGGCAGCCGTCGCGCGGGGGCTCTGAGGAGCACTCATTGCGCGGCCTGGTTGGCGGGTCGTGGTCCGGCCTAGGCTCTGGCTCATGACTGAGTGCGTGCAGGTGTACACAGCGACGGAGAGTCGTGAGGCAGCGGTAGCACTGGCCAAGGGAGCGACGGAGGTACGTCTGGCTGCGGGAGCGCAGGTGGTCGGCCCTGTCACCTCGGTGTTCTGGCACCTGGGCGAATTCGGTGAGGGCGAGGAATGGCAGGTGATCTTCAAGACAACGGCGGCCCGGTACCGCGAACTTGAGGCACATCTGCTAAAGCACCACCCGTGGAAGAACCCCGAGATCAACGCGGTGCCCATCGTGGAGGGCTCTGCGGCGGGTCTGGACTGGATCGCCCGCAGCGTCGCTGAGTGATCACATGGCCGCGCGGTCCAGGACCTCGGCGACGGGCGCGATGGCCCGGTGCGGCTGAAGCCTGAGCAGGAACTCGTCGGCGCGCTGCCGAGGTCGGACGGAGCCGACTCCGGTGGAGAGATCCATGGCCTTGGCGATCACGGTTGCTGATTGCTCGATCTCGCCTGCGTCCAGGTAGGCGTGTGCCAGCCAGGTGAGGTACAGCGACTTGTCTCGGGCATGGGCATCGTCGAAGTCGGCCAAGGCTGCTTCGAGCGCGGGCACTGCTCGTAGCGGCCGGTGCAGTTCGGTCCAGCAGCGGCCCTTCATGATCTGGAGCTCGCGGGTGTCGACCCACGACGACCAGTCGGGCCCGGGACGCTCGCTGCCGTTCCCCGTCAGGGCTTCCTCAGCCTGGCCGAGTGCCTGCTCGGTCTCCTTCGCCTGGCCTGCCTTGGCATGGGCCCAAGCGCGTCGTTCGAAGAGCAGGGCCCGGACAGTCGCGGGTGCGTCTGCGCTGGCTGTCTCGCAGGATGCGGCGGCGGTCGCCACGCCAGATGTTCCGGTGCTGACCTGCTGGTAGGCGAGAAACGCGAGGGAGTTGCCCGCCAGCGCCGCGTCTTGCGCCTCGGTCGCCGCCTGAAACGCCTTCTCGTAGAGAGCTGATGCCTCGGTCTGTCGCCCTGCGTCGAACGCCGCCCAGCCTGCCTGCTGCGCCTGCTCCGCCACCAGACTGAGGAGCTGTCGGCCGGTGGTCTCGGTGTACGAGGCGTGGCGCAACAGGTTCATCGTGGTGCCGAGTTCGGCGCGGTAGATGTGCCGGGTGTCGGCTCCGCCGAGTACGTCATCGAGGCTACGAAGACGGGTGGTGCGCCGTTGAAGGTGCTGCACCTGCCGGTGCCCAATGCGGCGGCCGGCCGGGGCTCCTGGCGTCAAGGCGGCTCCGGTGGCGATACCTAGAGAAGCGGCGAGGAACCTCCTGCGCTGCACTTCGTCTCCTTCGAGATCGACGGCTCCCAGATCATCGGTCTCGGGAACGTCCGAAATTCTTGGGGCGACAGCTGCGAGGGGAGAGATCAGCTCCGGACGGCTTGCGAACGCCGGCGCTGATGCACGCTCCCAGGCGCGCGGTGCCATCCCGATCATGTGGCCGGGGATGCCCAGGGCGTCGGCGATGTACGCCATCTTCTCGTACGTGGTGATCGCTCCGTCGCCGCGCGCCAGCTTCCCCACTCGTTCCGGCTTGATGTCGCACGCGTCGGCGATCTTCAGGAAGCTGATTCCGCCCCATTGCCGGGCCAGCTTGAAGACTTGTCCGAAGTCGTGCCGCTTCAGCGCGGCCTGCACATCGGCGCGGCCTAGCACATGGGCCGGTAATGCCGCTGGTGAGAGGTCTCCTGACACGCGCTTCCTCGAATCTGCCTGGGCACAAGGAATATCAGTGATTCTCCGAGCCGAGTTACCCATCATGGGTACCCCTATCGCCGGGAATCGATGGGGCGTTGAGCTCGCCATCCTCTGAGTTATGCAGGAGCGAGAGGATGCGCTGAACAGCCCGGAGATGGTGTGCCGATGGGCTCGTCATCCGCGGTGTGTTGGCCTGGCCCGTGTCGAGCTGCGCAAGGCACTCGCCGCCTGGGGCCTGGCGAAGATTGAGGATGCGGCTCTCGTCGTGCTCTCAGAACTGGTCACGGACGCCGTCCGGCATGCGCACGTTTCGCCGGGGCGTGAGATCGAAACCCGCTTCCAACTGGCTGGCGAAGACCTCCGTATTGAGGTGCATGACAGCTCGGATGTGTGGCCTCACAAGCATGCCGCTACCAGTGACTCGGAGAGCGGCCGAGGGCTTGTCCTGGTCAGCGAGCTGGCGGACCAGTGGGGCGTAAGCAAACGCGGTGGGGTCGGTAAGTCCGTGTGGGCTCTCATGGCGGTGCCGCCTCAGGACGGAGACAGCTGATGGACGCTACTCAGGGACCAGTGGAAGCTAGCGCGCTGAATCGTCAGCCTGCGAGACCTCGCCCGGTTATTCGGTTCGCGGACTGGGCGTTGACCACGGACAAGCAGGGCAGCGGACCGGTGTACGAGGCTGAGTGCACGACGTGCGGCGAGTCCTCCGACGCGGAGGAAAGCAAGGACGAGCCGGAGCTGTGGTGTCTCCGGCATGCGGGTGCGCTCGGGCACACCGGCTTCCGCGGGATCACGACGGCGTTCTTCCGCGCCACTCTGGTCAACGCGCGGAGTGGTGGCACGGACTCATGAGGCAGCGATTATTCGCCTTCGGGATCGTCGTCTTCTGGATCGCGGTGTACATGCCGTTGGCGGTCACGAGTCGGCCGTCGTGGATCATCCACAGGCCAAAGCACTCGTCCTCCTCGTCGTGAACCAGCACCTGCACTGAGTGTGGTGATTTCCAGGGCAACGACTCAAGGTGCTTCAGCAATCCGATCCTCGCCCTCGCCGGATAGGCGATCGGGCCGAACGACGGTCGACCTCGCCCACGCCTCATCGAAGATCAATTAGGGGACAAGCCTCAGCCTCAAGTCGCCAGTGAGTCTGGAACACAAGGGACGGCGGACTCCCTCGCCCCAGCTGACGGCGCTCTCCCCGAAGCTGTCGGCCGGAACGGACAACCGCTGAAGGTCGCCACCTTGACGCCCTGAACCGTCACGGGCGGAGGAGCGTAGGCGTCCCCTGTCTCGGAGAACTCGGCGTATCGAGACAGTGCCTGCGCGGTGCCCCGGCACTCCTGGCGGGGCACCGCGCCTTTGTGCGTGTTGTCAGCCACCGACGATCGAGAAACCGATCACGACACCTGCAGTCACGGTGACCTTGCCGGGGGCGAGGTCACCCTCACCCCCGCCCCTACCCGCTTGGCCGTGCCCACGGTAGGAGTTCTGCAGCTGATCGGAGTCGACGTCCTTGATGTGGATGACGGGGCCGAGTTGGACACCGGCGGCCGCCGCGTACAGAGCCGCCTTCTCACGGGCGGCGGCTACAGCGGCCGTGCGTGCCTCGGCTCGCAGCTCCTTTTTGGTACTCACGTCGAACTCGACACCGGCAACCTCGTTCGCCCCCGCCTCGACAACGTTGATGAGGACCGCCTCCAGAATGTCCAGCTCACGCAGCTCGATCACAAAGGCGGCTGTGCACTCGTAGCCGAGGAACTTGCGCTCATTGCCGTAACTCCATGTGGACTCCAGGTTCAGACGCGACGTGGAGACGGCAGTGTCCGGCACCCTGTGGCCGCGCAGTACGTCCCGGATCTGGTTGACGCTGCCACGCGTGACCTCGAACGCTTCGCTCGCTTTCTGCCTCGTCTGCTTGATCGCCACGCGAAGTCGGGCTACATCAGGTGTGGCATCCATGCTCGCCGCGCCGAACACGGATATGCCCCAAGGAGCGTCTATGGACTGAGTACCGTTCATGCCGCCCATCCAAGCAGGTGAGCCGTCAGCGAGGTGCGGTTTCAGGTCCGCCCAACATCGCCTCAGGGCCGACCCAGCGGTTGTCTGTTGGGGCTTGGCGGTCACCCTCTGCGATCTTGTTGCGGTTCGCCCTACGTTTGACTGAGGCTTCGACGTTGCTCGGTGACCAGCTCCAGCGCCTGAGCGCGGACCTGAAGCAGCCGATACCCGGCGTTCGGATCGTCGCGACCTAGCAGGTCACTGCCGTCCGACTCGCATAAGCTGAGGTCAGAAAGGTGCGGCAGAAGAACCCGGCGTACAGCCCGACTCGTCTGCCGCCTCCCCCCGGCGCCCTCGCCCGGAGTCGTTCCCATGAACGCACCAGTTCGGACCAATGCGTACGAGGGTCCGTGCGCCGTGTGCGGCGAGACCGTGCGCGCCGGAGAAGGGACCCTGCTGCCCGGCAAGCACGGGGGCTGGGAGGTCTGCCATCCCGAGCACGCGCGCGAGCCCGCGCCGACGCCCCGCGGCAGGCACCCCGGATGGCACCGTCGCCGTCTCATGGCCGTGGACATCGCGGCGACGGGTCGTCGCACCGCGGTCGACCGGATCCTCGCCGCGGCCGTACGCACCACCGACGGGCGCGATCGGGACTGGCTGATCGATCCCGGACCGGGACTCGCCGTCGACCCGCGCACGACGCATGGCATCACCCTGGACGAGGCACGCGCTCATGGTGTTCCGGCGTCCCGGGCGCTCGACGAACTGGCCGCGCATCTCG
This sequence comes from Streptomyces sp. NBC_01481, assembly GCF_026339995.1. GTDB lineage: Bacteria > Actinomycetota > Actinomycetes > Streptomycetales > Streptomycetaceae > Streptomyces. The sequence goes on from NZ_JAPEPT010000001.1 coordinate 1,255,289, forward strand.
CCGGGCAGCTGGCGGCCAAAGAGCTGCTGGTCGTCTGGCATGCCCCGTACGTACTCACCCTGCTCGAGTCCGAACTGCTGCGCCACGGGCTGCGACCGCTCTCCGACCGAGGCCCCGGAGGGCTGTTTCCGGTGTGCGATCCGCTGATCCTGGACCGGCATGCCGACCGCTACCGGTCCGGTGGCCGGGCGCTGGAGAGGGTCGCCGAGTGGTACGGAGTGCCCCATGACCGTCCCGGGAACCCTGGCAGTGACGCGGCAGCCTCGCTCGTGCTGGCGCAGGTCATCGGGGCGTGCCACGCGTCGGTCGGCCGGCTGTCGCGGCCAGCCTTGCACTACGAGCAGGTGCTGTGGCGGGAACAGCAGGCGAGCGAGGCGGAAGAGTTCGATCCGTCGAGGAAGCGGGATCACCGCTGGCCGTTGGGCACGGTCGAGGCGTTGCCCTGGGAAGCTGCGCCCTGACGCGGCGTTCTATGACGCGGCGTTGAGCGAGCGCTCGGCGACCCGGCGCAGATGTCCCCCGAAGACCTCCGACGCCTTGGGAGTCAGCGTCCTCAGCGCCACCATCGCCGTGATGATCACGTCGCACAGTTCGGACTCGACGTCCTGCCAGCTGTGCGTGATGCCCTTCCGGGGGTTCTGCCCCGTCGCGCCGACGACCGCCTGCGCCACCTCGCCCACCTCCTCGGTGAGCTTCAACATCCGCAGCAGTGTCTCCTGTTGGGGCGGCAGGTCGCTCTCCGTCTCCAGCCAGCTGTGGAGGTCGTCCACCGTGTCCCAGATGGGGTCCAGGGTGTGATTCATAGAGGCCGCCTGCCGTGTGTCGGGTTCCCGGATGATATTCGGAGCCGACACATTCCGATGGGTGGTTCGCGCGGGTGGCGGACGCCAAGGGGTGAGGGAGGGCGCGGCGGGTGTGGCGCCCTCAGGCCCGGCGCGACCGCGAGGCCCCGCCTCGCAGCGCGGGGGGACCGACAAGCGTCGCCTCACAAGGGGGCCGTGGAGCGGGTGGAGTCGGGACGTAGAGCGTGATTTGGGGCGCGGGGACGCCCGCGCCCCACGGCAGTCCGGAAACGCGCCGTAAATCATGCAGTCCCGGCTCTACCCCGGAGCGGACCCCAAACGGCCACCGACACCGCGCCGGGCAACCCGCGTCCCGCACCGCGGACCGGCTGGCCTCGCGGCACCGGGCGACCCACGACGCGGCACAGCCCGCCGCACCGGGCAACCCCGCGTCCCGCACCGGGGACCCGCTACCCGCGCCGGGCACCCCGTGCCCCCTCAACCCCGCCCGATATACGGCATCCCCGTCGCCATCACCGTGGCGAACTGGACGTTCGCCTCCAGTGGCAGTTCCGCCATGTGCCTCACCGTCCTCGCCACATCCCCCACGTCCATCACCGGCTCCACCACCACCTCCCCGTTCGCCTGCAGAATCCCCGCCCGCATCCGCTGCGTCATCTCCGTCGCCGCGTTCCCGATGTCGATCTGGCCGCACGCGATTGAGTACGCCCTCCCGTCCAGCGACAGCGACTTCGTCAGGCCCGTCATCGCGTGCTTCGTCGACGTGTACGGCGCCGAGTGCGGGCGCGGCACATGCGCCGAGATCGAGCCGTTGTTGATGATCCGGCCGCCCTGCGGTGACTGGTCCTTCATCATGCGGAACGCCGCCTGCGCGCACAGGAACGCGCCGGTCAGATTGACGTCCACCACCGCGCGCCAGTCCTCGTAGGAGATGTCCTCGAAGGGGACGCGTGGGCCGGACGTGCCTGCGTTGTTGAACAGCAGGCCAACACGGCCGTGGCGTTCGTGCGCGGTCGCAAACAGCGTGGTGACATCCGCCGGTGACGTCACATCAGTGGGGACACACAGGACATCCCCGCCCGCCAGCGAGGCCGTTTCCTCCAGGGACTCCGCCCGCCGGCCCGCCAGGACCACCGACCAGCCCGCCTCCGCCAGAGCCAGCGCCACGCTCCGGCCGATACCCGAGCCCGCTCCCGTCACTACCGCAATCTTCGCAACAGCGTTCATGCCCGCGCAGCGTAGTCGCCTACCTGTACGTGGAACTCATCCCGCCGACATGCGGATGTTGTGTACTCGACAACACAGGGTCGTCAGCCCCTACTCCAATGCGAAAGGACAACACACGTCAGGGGAGGGGCACATGACACCCGCACCGCACGCACCCGAGCTCCGGGCCGCCGCCCGGCACATCGGCCGTCGCAGGTTTCTCACCGTCACCGGTGCTGCCGCCGCACTCGCGTTCGCCGTCAATCTGCCCGGCACGGCCCACGCCGCCGAACTCGACGCCAAGAAGATCACCGAGGATCCCTTCACCCTCGGCGTCGCCTCCGGAGACCCGCAGCCCGGTTCCGTACTGCTGTGGACACGGCTCGCGACCCGTCCGTACGAGCCCGACAGCGGTCTGCCCCGCTCCAGGGTCCCGCTGCGCTGGGAGCTCGCCCACGACTCCGGCTTCACCCGTGTCGCCCGGCGCGGATCCGTCACCGCCCACCCGGAGTTCCACCACAGCGTCCATGTCCCGGTCTCCGGCCTCGACTACGACCGCCCCTACTACTACCGCTTCCGCGCGGGGAGCTGGATCAGCCCGACCGGCCGCACCCGCACCGCGCCCGCGCGGTCCGCGCGGATCGGTGAGCTGAAGCTCGCCGCCGTCTCCTGCCAGGCGTACCACGACGGCTACTTCACCGCGTACAAGCACCTCGCCGAACAGGAACTCGACGTCGTCCTCCACCTCGGCGACTACCTCTACGAGTACGCCGTCAACGCCGTCGGCGGAGCCCGCAACTACACCGACCGCCGCCTGCCCGCCCACTTCAACCGGGAGACCGTCACCCTGGAGGACTACCGGCTGCGCTACGGCCTCTACAAGTCGGACCCCGACCTCAGGGCCGCGCACGCCGCGCACCCCTTCGTCGTCACCTGGGACGACCACGAGACCGAGAACAACTACGCGGGCGACATCCCCGAGAACGGCGCACCGCCGGAGGAGTTCCTGCTGCGCAGGGCCGCCGCCTACCGCGCGTACTTCGAGAACCAGCCGCTGCGCAGGCCCCAGCAGCCCGAGGGCCCCGAAATGCGGCTGTACCGCAGGCTGCACTTCGGGCGGCTCGCGCAGTTCGACATCCTCGACACCCGTCAGTACCGCTCGGACCAGGCGTACGGCGACGGCTGGCAGGTCCCGGGCCCGGAGTCCGAGAATCCGGCGCGCACGCTCACCGGCGCCGCGCAGGAACGCTGGCTGCTCGACGGCTGGCAGAGCTCCCGCGCGCTCTGGAACGTCGTCCCGCAGCAGGTCACCTTCGCTCAGCGGCGCAGTGTCCCCACCGGGACCTTCAAGTTCAGCATGGACGCCTGGGACGGCTACCCCGCGTCCCGCGACCGGGTCCTCGCGGGCGCCGAGGCGGCCGGTATCGAGAATCTGATGGTCCTCACCGGTGACGTGCACGTCGGCTACGGCTTCGACTTGAAGAAGGACTTCGACGACCCCGCGTCCCGCACCGTGGGGACCGAACTGGTCGCCACCTCCATCAGCAGCGGAAAGGACGGCGTCGACAAGCCCGGCAACTGGGACAACCTCACCCAGGCCAACCCGCACATGAAGTTCTACAACGGCCGGCGAGGCTATGTGACCGTGACGCTCGGCGAGCAGCAGGCCCGCGCCGACTTCCGGACGGTCGGCGCGGTCACCACGCCGGGCGCTCCGATCGCCACGGCCGCGTCCTTCGTGACGGAGGCGGGCGATCCGGGCCTCAAGCCGGTATAGCCCGGGGCGTCTCGAAAGGGTCTCGACCACTGCTGCGGAGCTGAGAGCATAGGGAAGGATTCAACGACATGGAGACGTGATGCCGAAGCCGGACAGCGGCCAGGGAAGTACAGAAGGACACATACCGGCCGCCGCCCCGGCTTCCGCATCCGCCACGGCTTCCGCCAGGGGACCCGCACCCGCACCGGCATCCGTCACGGCAGCGCGCCGCGTCGGCCTTCTGGTCACGCTCGTCCTCGGCGGTCTCACCGCACTGCCGCCGCTCTCCATGGACATGTACCTCCCGGCGCTTCCCGCGGTCACCCGCTCCCTCGGCGCGCCCGCCGCCACCGTCCAGCTCACGCTGACCGCGTGCCTGGCGGGCATGGCACTCGGGCAGCTCGTCGTCGGCCCCATGAGCGACAAGTGGGGCCGACGCCGTCCGCTGCTCGTCGGCATGATCGTGTACGTCGCGGCCACCGCGGTCTGCGCGCTCGCCCCCACCGTCGACATGCTGATCGGCTTCCGGCTGCTGCAAGGACTCGCGGGTGCTGCGGGCATCGTCATCGCCCGCGCCGTGGTCCGGGATCTGTACGACGGCGTGGAGATGGCCCGCTTCTTCTCCACCCTGATGCTGATATCCGGCGTCGCCCCGATCATCGCGCCGCTGATCGGCGGCCAGGTGCTGCGGATCACCGACTGGCGCGGCATCTTCGTCGTTCTGACCGCCGTGGGCATCCTGCTCACGCTGGTGGTGGCCAAGTGGCTGCACGAGACCCTGCCGCCCGAGCGGCGGCACGGCGGCGGCGTCGGCGAGGCCCTGCGCACGATGCGCGGGCTGCTCGCCGACCGGGTCTTCACCGGCTACACGCTCACCGGCGGGCTCGCCTTCGCCACGCTCTTCGCGTACATCTCCGCCTCGCCGTTCGTGGTCCAGGAGATCTACGGCGCGTCCCCGCAGACCTTCAGCCTGCTCTTCGGCGTCAACTCCATCGGCCTGATCACGCTCGGCCAGATCAACGGCAAGGTGCTCGTGGGCCGGGTCAGCCTGGACAAGGCGCTGGGCTTCGGCCTGGGCATGGTCATGCTCGCGGCCACCGGGCTGCTGCTGATGACCTCGGGGGTCTTCGGCAGGGTCGGCCTGCTGCCCGTCGCGGTCGGACTGTTCGTCCTGATGTCCGCGATGGGCCTCGTGATGCCCAACACCAACGCCCTGGCCCTGCTGCGCACCCCGCACGCCGCGGGCTCGGCGTCCGCGCTGATCGGCACGTCCGCGTTCCTCATCGGGGCGATCGCCTCACCGCTGGTCGGGATCGCGGGCGAGCAGACGGCCGTCCCGATGGCGGTGGTCCAACTGACCTGCGCGCTGGGCGCGCTGGGCTGTTTCCTGGGGCTGTGCCGCCCCTGGCAGCGCCGGGCCGAAGCGGTCTGAGACCTACGCCTACTGGTCCTTGCGCGGGTACCCGATCAGATGCAGCCGGTCCTTCGCGTCCGTCCAGCTGAAGATCCCGACGCCCGCGGCCTCCGCGGCGGGCAGCCGGACATTGGGGGACAGCGCCTGGGGCGCGGCGGTGGCCAGATCGAGCTCGATCGGGTTCCCGCCGCCGGCCAGCGCGTCCGCCGCGCTGAGCGCGCTGGTCGCTCCGTACGCTGTGCCCGAGTCCGTCACCGACGTGAGCGTCAGCGGCTTGGAGCCGTCCGACTCCTCGAAGCAGTGCGCCGTACGCCGCTCCAGGTCGAAGGCCAGGTTCCCGGCGACCAGATAGTCGCCGCCGGGCGCGGGCACGGCCTGCGGATACTCGCCCGGCTCGATCGCGGGCTTGTGGCACCGCGCCTGGACCAGCGGCTTCCCGGTCGCCGCGTCGTGCACCGCCCAGATGTCGTACGCGGCTGAGTCGTTGCCGTTCTTGCCGCCCTTCGCGGGCTGCCACTTGGCCAGTACGTAGCCGGGGACGATCGAGGTCGGCACGCCGGAGGCCGGGTCGGTACGGGCCGGGGCCACATCGCGGCTGGAGAAACCGCCGCGCACCCAGAACCCCGGATCCCCGCTCACCAGCAGGCCCTCCGCGGTCAGCGCGCGGACCTCGGTGAGCCGGCGGCAGCCCGCACAGCCCCTGGGGTGGCCGAGCGCGCTCTCCGGCACCCGGGACACCTCGCCCGAGACCGGGTCGACCACCGCGGTCCGGGTGCGGCCGTCGCTGATGAGGATGCCGGGACCGGTGCCCGAGACCGTCGGTGCGGCGGGCCACGGGACCTCGATCCGTTGGCGGTCTCCGTCGGCCACGTCGTACACATCCAGCGCGACAAAGGTGTCCGCCGAGGTCAGCGCGTCCTCGCCCGCCTTGCCGAAGGACCAGGTCACGAAGTACTCGTGGCCGTCCTTGGCGACGGACAGCAGTCGCGGGATGTGCTCGTCCGAAGCGGGCGGATGCCAGGGCAGCCCCGTCCAGCCGGGCCTGCCCGTGGCGGCGTCGAGGGTGCGCAGCCGGAAGCTGTCGTCCTGGACCCGCTCCAGATAGCCGACGCGGCCGCTGTCCCGCGCGATCGCGTACTCGGGCGAGGCGTTGGTGATCTCCCAGCCCTGCTGGGTGTCGTACGCGGAGGGAACGGTGAGCCGGGTCAGCGGCGCCGCACTGTGCCGGACCGGCTTGCGGGGTTTGTCGCCGCCCGCGCCACCCTCGCCTGTGCCGCACATACTCAGCAGGAGCAGCAGGGCCAGTACGGTCACCCCGGCCACCAGGGCCAGGCGCACGACCCGCTGTCTCATGGTCCCCCCGTGAGCGGTGCAGCACGTTCCGTGTGCGGCGACGGCCGTCAGCGTAGCAACTGCCGCCGGGCTCCCAGGAGTTCGATTCTGTCCCCGTATCGTCCCGGTTCCGTGCCGCACGAGCCGCGGGGACCTGCCCCGCCGCGCGACGCCACCCGGGCTTCCCCGGCACCGCTTAGAATTTCCCGGTGAACGCCACACTCCCCACCGCGGAAGCCCTGCGCACCACCCTGGCCGCGCTTCTGGACGGGCTGCCGCCGAAGCAGGCCGCGCAGGCCGTCGACCGGCTGATCGCCAACTACCGGGGGAACACCCCGACCGACGCCCCGGTGCTGCGGGACCGCTCGGACGTCGCCGCGTACGCCGCGTACCGGATGCCGGCGACCTTCGAGGCGGTACGGTCCGCGCTCGCCGCGCTGCGGGCGGCTGCGCCCGAGTGGGCTCCGGCGACGCACACCGACATCGGCGGCGGGACGGGCGCCGCGAGCTGGGCGGTCGCCGAGGCGTGGGAGGAGAACGCCCCGCGCACCACGGTCCTGGACTGGGCCGAGCCCGCGCTGGCACTGGGGCGTGAACTGGCCGTCGCCTCGGGGGTTCCCGCGCTGCGGGCGGCCGAATGGCAGCGCTCGCGGATCAGCGCGGCGCTCCGTATAGAGAGCACTGATCTCGTCACGGTCTCGTACGTCCTCAAGGAGCTCACCGCGAAGGACCGCCACGCGGTCGTCACCGAGGCGGCCCGCGCCGCCCAGGCCGTGGTGATCGTCGAGCCCGGCACCCCCGACGGCTACGCCCGCGTCATCGAGGCCCGCGACCGCCTGATCGCCGCCGGACTCACCGTCGCGGCGCCCTGCCCCCACAGCGCCACCTGCCCCATCGAGCCGGGCGCGGACTGGTGCCACTTTGCGGCGAGGGTCAGCCGTTCCTCGCTCCACCGCCAGGTCAAGGGCGGCTCACTCCCGTACGAGGACGAGAAGTTCAGCTATGTCGCCGCGGTGCGCTTCCCGGCGAACCCGGTCGCATCCCGCGTCACCCGCAAGCCCCAGATCCGCAAGGGCCTGGTGCTGCTCGACCTGTGCACGGACACGGAGGGGCTGCGCCGCGACACGGTGGCCAAGCGCCACGGCGCGCTGTACAAATCGGCGCGTGACGCGTCGTGGGGCGACCCCTGGCCGCCCCACGCCGAGTGAGCGTCCAGCGTCAGACTCCTGGCTCCTGACCGCGCAGCTCCTGCGTACAGCACTTCACGCTGCCGCCGCCCTTCAGCAGCTCGCTCAGGTCCATGCCGATCGGCTCGAACCCCCGGTCCCGCAGCGGCTCGAACAGCCCCACCGCCGACTGCGGCAGCAGCACATGACGGCCGTCGCTCACCGCGTTCAGACCGAACTCCGCCGCGGCCTGCTCATCCGCGATCAGGGCGTCCGGGAAGAGCCGGGACAGCACCGAACGGCTGCCCGCCGAGAACGCGTCCGGGTAGTACATGATCTCGTCGCCCGCGTCGTCCAGGACGCACAGCGCCGTGTCCAGGTGGTAGTACCGCGGGTCCACCAGATCGAGCCCGATGACCGGCCTGCCGAAGAACTCCTGCGCCTCGGCGTGCGAGAGCGGGCTCGAACGGAAGCCCCGCCCCGCGAGCAGATAGGACGCGGTGACGGCGAAGTCGCCCTCGCCCTCGTTGATGTGCGCGGGCTCGTGGATCTCGGCGAAACCATTCGCCCGGAACCAGTCGAGATGCGCGCCGGCCTCGGGCTCGCGCTCCGCGTGCGCGAAGCGGGCGCCGAGCACCCGCCCGTCGATCACGGTCGCGCCGTTCGCGGCGTAGACCATGTCGGGCAGTTCCTCCTGCGGCTCCAGCAGCTCGACGGTGTGGCCGAGCGAGCGGTAGCGGTCGCGCAGGTCCTCCCACTGGGCGAGGGCGAGCGGCAGGTCGACCGGCTTCGCCGGATCCATCCATGGGTTGATGGAGTAGGTCACCTTGAAGTGCGCGGGTGGGCACATCAGGTAGCGCCGGGGGGTGGCGTCACGGGGCAATGAGGGCTCCTCGCGGTCGGGTGTGACAACTGCCGCCCATGGTGAGGCCTGTGGGGCCCCTGTGATGTACACCGATCGGGTGATTCATCGTCTTGTACGCGAGCTGCCGATCGCCGTACGCCAGTGCTTCATTCCCTCCCGGCTCCGCACTCCGAGCCCTCCCGGAATATGCCGGAAGGGACCCCGGTCGGGGACCGTGGCCACCCGGGGAGCAGGATGGTGGGACCATGGCAGAGTCCGCGCAGGGCGAGCGTGAGGTGTGAGGGGATAGATGGGCGACGGTATCGGCCGCTTCCGCGGCACGGAGAACAGGCTGTCCAGGGAGAGCCGGCTGCCCCAGTGGCTGCGCCGCCGCCCCAAGAACACCGACACCGACGACTCCCGCCGCGTGCCCCTGCTGCTGGCTGCCGCCGCCGTGGGACTGCCGCTCGCGCCCGCCGCGCACCCCGTCTCCTACCGCTGCTCCTGCGAACGCATCGGCTGCCCCACACCGGGCAGGCATCCCGTCTCCTTCGCCTGGCAGACACAGTCCACCACCGACCGAGGCCAGATCGAGCGCTGGGCGAAAGGACAGCCGGAGGCGAACTTCATCACCGCGACCGGCATGGTCCACGATGTGCTCGACGTACCGCTGGAGGCGGGCCGCAGCGCCCTGGAACGCCTGCTCGACCTGAACATCGAGGTCGGCCCGGTCGCCGAGGACGGCGAGGACCGGATGCTGTTCTTCACCGCCACCCGTGGCACCCCCGAGGACGAGGACGAATGGTGGCCCTGCGAACTGGACTGCCATCCCGAGACGATGGACGAGCACCCCGGGCTGCGCTGGCACTGCCGCGGCAGCTATGTGCTCGTACCGCCCGCGCGGCTGCCCGGCGGACTTGAGATGAAGTGGGTACGCGGCCTCGAGCATTCGCTGCCCGACCCGCTGACGCTGCTGGAGACGCTGACGGACGCGTGCGCGAAGTACGCGGGCGAGAACGAGTCGGTGGACCAGTCCGCGGTGGCCTGGCCGCTCGGTCGTTAGGGCCTGTCGTTCGGATCTTGCCGGGTTCGCGTGCCCTGGCACGCACGCTCGCCGCGTTGTCGTCAGTCGCCGACGCTCCGCGTCGGCTCCTTCCTCCGCCTTGCGATCGCACGCACCAGACCCCGCTCACTGATCCGGCCTGATCCAAACGACAGGCCCTAACTCGGCCGAGACGGGCTACAGGCGGGGCTACGAACCCTTCGCCGCCGTCAGGCCCGTCAGACGTCCGAGCACATCGACCCTGCCGCCGCCCGCGCCGCTCGCCGGAACCGTCACCGCCTGGCTGGAGATCCGCTCCTTGGTGAGCGTGGACTTCACCTCACCCGTCAGCAGGGCCTTCACATCCGGGACGACTTGCAGCCGTACGCCCTTCGCGGCGATCTGCCGCTCGTAGTTGCGTACGGTGAAGAAGACCAGCGCGCCGCCGTCCCGCGTGACGAACCCGAGCGGCCCGAAGTCGTCGGAGTCCAGGGCCTGGTCGATGTACAGCGTCCGTATCCCCGGCAGGTTCTCTTCCTTCTTGCGGGACGCGCGCCACTCCGAGGTGTGCGGCCCGTCCTTGAAGTGCTCCGGCTTCCCGTTCTGCATGTACGAGGAGTACTCCTCGCTCAGATCGCGGGGAGCGACCGCGAGCGCCGCGCTGTCCGGCGCGACCGGCTCGGCAAAGCCGTCCTCGTCGGTCTTCAGCGCCGGAATCGCGGCGGGCCGCAGGATCGTCAGATACGCCGCCTGCCAGACGTCGTCCGGGCTGTCGCGCAGAAAGACCAGTACCCAGCGGTTGTCCTGACTGCCCTGGTCCTGGTCGCGGTTGGAGTCGACGTCGGCGAGGAAGAAGCGCGGCCAGCCGGCCTTCTTCGGGATGGTGAACTTCGCGTCGCTCAGCTCCAGCGGCACATGCTGGGGGTTGCCGTCTGGGTAGTTGACGCTGCGTGCCTTGAGACCGGCCTGGTTTATCGCGCCGAGCGCACCGGTGACACGGTCCGCGTCCAGAACAGGGTCATAGGCCTTGTCGGCGTTGTTGTACGCGTCGGTGAAGTCCTGGAGCGCCTGCGCGGCCTCAGCCTTCGTCGCCGACGGTACGACTTCCAGCTCCCCGTGCACCGTCACGCACCCGCTCGCCGTCAGGGACAGCACTGTCATCGCCGTCAGACCCGTCGCCGCCAGACGCAGCCTTCCCACCCGAATCGGCCTTCTCATCGGTTGCCTTCTGCTCCTTGACCCCCACTGACCGTCCGAACCCTACCGGGGCCAGGAACAGGCCGAGCGTCGGGATCAGATAGAGCACCCACACCGTGACCTGGAGGACGGTCGGGTCGGGCTGGAAGTTGAACACGCCCTTCAGCAGCGTGCCGTACCAACTGTCCGGCGGGATCGTCGTCGTGATGTTGAAGGCCTTGTCCGCCAGACCGCCCAGGAAGCGGGCCTCCTGCAGGTCGTGGACGCCGTACGCGAGAACACCGGCTGCCACGACCACCAGCATGCCGCCGGTCCAGGTGAAGAACTTGGCCAGATTGATCCGCAGCGCGCCCCGGTAGAACAGCCAGCCCAGCACGACCGCGGTGGCGATGCCGAGCAGCACGCCGACCAGCGGCGCCTGCGTACCGTCCCCGTCGGTGGCAGCCCTGACCGACGCCCAGACGAATAGCGCCGTCTCCAGGCCCTCGCGGCCCACCGCGAGGAACGCGGTGGCGACCAGCGCGGCCGTGCCCATCTGCAGCGCGGCGTCCAGCTTGCCGTGCAGCTCGGCCTTCAGATGCCGCGCGGTGCGCCGCATCCAGAAGACCATCCAGGTCACCAGGCAGACCGCGACGATCGACAGCGAGCCGCCGAGCAGCTCCTGCGCCTCGAACGTCAGCTCCTGCGAGCCGTATTCGAGCGCGAAGCCGAAGCCGAGGGAGAGCGCGATCGCGACCCCGATGCCCATCCAGATCGGACGGAGCGCATCACGGCGATCCGTCTTCACCAGATACGCGATCAGGATGCAGACGACCAGGCTGGCCTCCAGGCCCTCGCGCAGGCCGATCAGATAGTTGCCGAACACGTCGGGTCCCTTCAGGTCAGGAGAACAGCGCCCGGCCCCACCAGTCGTCCTTGTCGCGGACGCCCGGCGGGACGGCGAACAACGCCGAACCCACGTGCTGGATGTACTCGTTGAGGACGTCGCTCCCCGCGAGACTGCGCTGCACAGGGATGAAGCCCTTGTGGACGTCGCGCTGGTAGGCGAGGAAGAACAGCCCGGCGTCCAGGCGGCCCAGACCGTCCGTACCGTCGGTGAAGGAGTAGCCGCGGCGCAGGATCTTCGCGCCGCCGTTGGTGTCCGGGTGCGCGAGCCGCACATGCGCGGTCGGCAGCATCGCCTTCAGGAACGGCTCGTCGCGCTCCTTGGCCTTGCCGACCGGCGCGCCCTCGCCCTTGTCCCGGCCGAAGATGTCTTCCTGCTCCTTGAGCGGCGTACGGTCCCAGGTCTCGATGTTCATCCGGATCCGGCGCGCGACGAGATACGAGCCGCCCGTCAGCCAGCCCGAACCCTCCTTCTCGGAGACCCAGACGTGCTTGTCGAGCGCGGCCTTGTCCGTACCGGCGATGTTCCGGGTGCCGTCCTTGAAGCCCATCATGTTGCGCGGGGTCTGCGCCTCGGGCGTCGTCGACGAGGTCTTGCCGAAGCCCAGCTGCGACCAGCGGACCGCGACCTTGCCGAAGCCGATCCGGGCGAGGTTGCGGATCGCGTGCACGGCGACCTGCGGGTCGTCCGCGCAGGCCTGCACACAGATGTCGCCGTCGCTGCGCGCCGGGTCGAGACTGTCGCCGGGGAACACCGGCAGCTCCACCAGGGCCGCCGGGCGCTTGCCCTCCAGGCCGAAGCGGCCCTTGGCGAACAGGGACGGGCCGAAGCCGATGGTGAGCGTGAGGCGGGACGGCTTGAGACCGAGGGCCTCGCCGGTGTCGTCCGGCGGCGCCTCGTCGAGGCCGCCGAACGCGCCCTCGCCGACGGCCTGTCCGGCCGTCATCCGCTCCGCCGCCCGGGTCCAGTCCTTGAGCAGCTGGACCAGCTCGGCACGGTCCTTCGTCTTCACGTCGAAGGCCGCGAAGTGCAGCCGGTCCTGTACGGCGGTGGCGATACCCGCCTGGTGCGCGCCGTGGAAGGGCACCGCCGCGCCGCTCTCGGCGGCGGGCACGGCCGTGTCCTGGCGGGTCATGGCGACAGCGGCGCCGCCTGCCGCGGCGGCGCCGAGCGCGAGCCCCGCACCGCCCCAGCCGATCAGCGAACGACGGCTCGGGGCCTGGCTGTTGGTGGTCTCCTCGGACATCTGTGGTCCCCCCCTTACTTCACGACGGCGGCGGCGAGCTTGGACAGGGGCTCGGCCAGCGCGTTGACGCCGTCCGACAGTTCCTTGCGCTCCGCCTTGCCGACCTTGTCGTACGAGGTGAACTCGTACGAGGCGGGGCTCTTGCGGTACTTGTCGAGCAGCTTGTTCAGCGCGGCGAACTGCTTGTCCAGTTCGGCGACGAGCTTCGGGTCGTTCTTCGACGCGACCGGCTTGAGCAGCTCGTACGACTTCTGCGCACCCTCGACGTTCGCCTTGAAGTCCACCAGGTCGGTGTGGCTGTAGCGCTCCTCCTCACCGGTGACCTTGCCGGTGGCGACCTCGTCGAGCAGCTCCTTGGCGCCGTTGGCCATGGAGGTCGGCGTGATCTCCGCCGTGCCGACCCGCTTCTGCCAGGCGGTCAGGTCGGTGATGAGGGTGGTGGCGAGGGTCTTCTCCGCGGCGCCGAGCTTCTTGTCCTGCCACAGCGCCTTCTCCAGCGTGTGCCAGCCGGTCCACTTCTGGCCCTTCTCCAGGCCGTCCTCACGAAGGTCGACCTTCGGGTCGATGTCACCGAAGGACTCGGCGACCGGCTCGGTGCGCTCCCAGCCGATACGGGAGTCGGCGTACGCCTTCTTCGCGGCCTCGATGTCGCCCGCCTTGACGGCGTCCGTGAAGACCTTGACCTTGGGCAGGGTCTCGTCTGCCTGGGCCTGCACATAGGTGCGGTACTCGGCGACGGCCTTGTCCATCTCGGGGCTGCGCTTGGCGGCCTTGCCGCCGGTGACGGTGACCTTCTGGCGGATGCCGTCGCCCTTCATGCCGGGCTTGCAGGCGATCTCGTAGTCGCCCGCCTTCACCTCGGCGGTGAGCTTCTGCTTGGTGCCGGGGCCGATGTTCTCCCGCTCGGAGACGATGCGGTCGTCGGGGAAGAGGAGGTAGACCTCGGTGACCTTGCTGCCCTTGTTCTCGATGGCCAACTCGACATGGCCGGCCGGGAACTCCTTCTTCGACACCTCGCAGGAGTCGTCCTTCGCGGTGACCGACACGGCGCCGTCGGAACCCTTGGCGTCGCTCTTCTCGGAGCATCCCGTGACGGCGGTCAAAGCCGCCACGGTCGCGGCGGCGGTGACGACGGACAGACGGACGGGTCGCATACGGGCTCCACAGAGGACGAGTACGGGGGTACGAGGGGTGAGGCGGACCTAACTTAACCGAGGCTTACCTCACCGATACCCACCCGTCCAGTGATGTAGCTCTCACATGCGGGGTAGGGACACGGCACCGTCACGACAAGGTCAAGCGAATGTCACATGCCCCTCCTCGGGACGACAAGAGGCGCACCGGTCCGCGGATGCGGCATCACTTCGACCGGCTGCCGGTAGACCCGGCTGAGCATCTCGTCGTCCAGAACCGCCGCGGGGGGACCCTCGGCCGCGATCCGTCCGGCGTGCAGCACGGCGACCCGGTGCGCGTACGCGGCGGCCAGCCCGAGATCGTGCAGCACGACGACGACGGCGTCCCCGGCCGCGGCGCGCTCCCGGCAGACGCGGAGCACCAGCTCCTGGTGGCGCAGATCGAGCGCGGCGGTCGGCTCGTCGAGCAGCAACAGGGGTGCCCGCTGGGCGAGTACGCGGGCGAGAGCCACGCGGGCGCGTTCGCCGCCGGACAGCGCGGAGAAGGGCCGCGCCGCGAAGCCCGCCACTTCGGTGGCGGCCATCGCCTCGGCGACGGCCGCGTCGTCCTGCTCCTCCAGGACGGTTCCGGCCCAGGGCGCGCGGCCCATCCGTACGACGTCCTCCACCGGGAAGGGGAACGACAGGGTGGCCGACTGGGGCAACACTGCGCGGCGCAGGGCGAGTTCGGGCGCCGACAGCTCGGCGGCCGGGCGGCCCGCGATCCGCAGCTCGCCCCGCGCCGCGGGCAGATCCGCGGCGAGGGCGGCGAGCATCGTCGACTTCCCTGCGCCGTTGGGCCCTACCAGCGCGAGCACCTCGCCGGGGTGGGCGGCGAGATCGACACCGCCGAGCACCTCGCGCTGCCCGAGCCGCACATGGAGGCCGCGCGCCTCGACGAGCGGGCTGCCCGGGGTGGGGGGAGCGGGCAGTTCGCGCCCGTGTGCGGCGAAGAGACGCTTCAGGGCCCTCATGCCCAACCCCCTTGCTTACGACGGGTCCTGCGCAGCAGCAGGAAGAAGAACGGGCTGCCGAACAGCGCGGTGAGCACCCCGAGCGGAAGCTCCGCGGGCTCGGCGACGGTCCGCGCGGCGAGGTCGCCCGCGACCAGCATCAGCGCACCGCCGAGCGCGCTGCCCGGAATGAGATAACGGTGACCGGAGCCGTGCGCCATCCGCAGCAGATGCGGCACGAGCAGGCCGACGAAGGTGATGATCCCCGCCACGGCGACGGCGGCGGCGGTGAGCAGCGCGACGACGAGCACGAGGGCGATACGGAGCCGCTCGACATCGACACCCAGGTGCCGGGCGGGCCGTTCGCCGAGGGCGAGCAGGTCCAGTTTGCGTGCGTAGAACGGCGCGACGGCGAGCCCGGCGACCGCGCACGGCAGTACGGCGAG
Source organism: Streptomyces sp. NBC_01481 (assembly GCF_026339995.1). Classification (GTDB taxonomy): domain Bacteria; phylum Actinomycetota; class Actinomycetes; order Streptomycetales; family Streptomycetaceae; genus Streptomyces. The sequence continues at coordinate 1,270,752 of NZ_JAPEPT010000001.1, forward strand.
CACCCTCGGCCAGGTCGACTGCGAGAGCGAGCCGAGCTGCCAGAAGGTGATCTGGGTGATCTGGGCGTTGTCCGCGAAGAAGATGAAGAGCCCGATCAGGGCGCCAGCGAAGGCGTTCACGGCGATGCCGGTGAGGATGAGCGTGACGACCTCGGTCTTGCCGCCCGAACGGGACAGGGAGTACACGACGAGGACGGTGACCAGCCCGGCGACGAACGCGCAGGCGGTGACGGTCCAGTTCCCGAGAAAACTCAGCCCGAGCGCAACGGCCCCGACGGCGCCGACGGCCGCGCCGGAGGCGATCCCGATGATGGCGGGCTCGGCGAGGGGATTACCGAAGACGCCCTGCATCAGGGCCCCGGCACACCCGAGGGAGGCCCCGACGAGCAGCGCGAGCACGACACGCGGCAGCCGGACATTCCACAGGACGCTCTCGCCGACACGATCGAGGGCATGCCCGCCGAGCCCGACGCGGTGCTGGAGGGAGGAGACGACATCGCTGAGGGGGATGTCGTAGGCGCCGAGCCCGGCGGAGAGAAGGGAGAGGACGAGGAGGGAGAGTACGAGGGACCCGGTGAGGAGGTATGTCCTCCGCGGGACGGGCTGAATGTCAGCCTCGCCGGCGGAAACTTCAGCCCCGCGGGGGGAACAATCAGCCCCGCCGGCGTTTGAGGCGCGGGGGTCCGGGGGCGGAGCCCCCGGTTCGGGGAGGGGCGGGGTGGGGAACAGGCCCGCCGCAGGCGCCGACGCCGACGCGGCGTCGGCCCCGTCCTGGGAAGTCCCGTTCACCACAGGCGGATTGGGCCCCGGGCTACCCGGTGACGCACAGCCTGGCGCGGGCGCGCCCGCCTGAGCCGCCGCCACACTGGTACGCGAAGTACCGTTCGGCGCGGGCGCATTGGGCTCCGGGTTACCCGGCGCGGCGGGAGCGCCCGGCTCGGAGGCCGGAGGCCCAGGCACCGCCCGGGCCTCCTCCGCAGACGTCGACGACATCCTCAGCTTCCGTTCGCGTAAAGCTGGTCGACCAGCGTCCGAAGCACCTGATCCGTCCGCGGCCCGTAGTTCAGGATCACCCCGTCGTCGACCGAGACGACCCTGCGGTCCATGCCCGCCGGCGTCTGCGCCACGCCCGGAATCTTGAGCAGCCCGTCCACGCCGCCCACCGACTCCAGCCCGTCCGTCATCACCAGAAGCGCGTCGGGCGCGGCCTTGGCCAGCGCCTCGCTGGTGATCGGCGTGAAGTCCTTCGTCAGGCCGGACTCCTTGCCCGCGTCCACCGCGCCCGCCGCCTCCAGCAGCGACGTCGCTCCCGATTCGGCGCCGCCGATCAGGTAGACCGACGCCGAGCCGCGGAGGTACAGGAACGCGACCCGCGGCTTCTTGCCTTCCTTCGGCTGCGGAATCTTCTTCTGGGCCGCGTCGATACGGGTCTGCGTGCGCGTCTTCAGCTCGTCGCCCGCCGACTTGACGCCCAGCGCCGCCGCGACCGCGTCGATCCGCGGCCCCACGTCGGCCAGGCTCTTGCCCGGCTTGACCAGCACGACAGGGACGCCCGCGTCGCGTATCTGGCCGATGGCCTCGGCCGGGCCGGTCAGGGTCTCGGCGAGGACGACGGTCGGCTTCAGCGAGAGCACGCTCTCCGCCGAGACGTTGTGAGCACGTGTCACCACGGGCAGTTTCTTGGCCTGTTCGAAGGTCGTCGCGTTGTCGCGGGCGACGACCTGCTTTCCGAAGCCGAGGGTGAAGACGGTCTCGCTCAGCGCCGGTGTCAGCGGCACGATCCGCTCGGTCGATGCGACTGTGACCTTTTTCCCGTCCGCCGATGTCACGGTGACCGGCACCTGTGGCTTCGGTGCAGCGGCCAGTGGCTCGACCCGGTCGGGCGCGGCGGCGGCCCGGGCCCCGGCCGGCTTCCCCTTCGTGGCCGGTCCGGCGTCGTCCGTACTGCCGCATCCACCGGCCGTCAGGGCGAGAGCGAGCACGGCAATCACCGCACCCGCAAGGCGAGTTGTGCGCACCGATGCACCTTCCTCTTGTTCGTTGTCTAACAGCGGTCGGCCGCAGTCTGCCATGGGGTGCCGTGCTGTCCAGTGGGACTTCGCGTGAAGGGGGGCCTTTCGGCCCGAGTCATCGTCAGTTTAGGTTAGCCTTACCTGATTAACCAGGCTCGTGGATCGCCGCGTTCGCGCAATCCGCCGTCACTGGCTTGAAGTGACTTGCTTCAATGTCGGGGTGAACCAACGCGACGTGCTCGACGTACTTCAGGTCTTCTGCGGCGCCGACGGCCGCCACGGCAACACCCTCGGTGTCGTCCGCGACCCCCGCGCCTTTCCCGACCGGGCGTCACGGCAGGCCCTCGCCGCCGAGCTGGGCTTCAGTGAGACCGTGTTCGTCGACGACCCCGAGCGCGGTGTCGTCGACATCTACACCCCCGGCCTCCGGCTCGCCTTCGCCGGGCATCCCCTCGTCGGCGCCGCCTGGCTGCTCGATCTGGAGGTGGTGAACCCTCCCGCGGGCGAGGTGTGGGTCAGCCAGGACGGGGAGTTCACCTGGATCACGGCGCGCGCCGAGTGGGCGCCGCCGCGCACGCTCCGGCAGTACGGCTCGGCCGCCGAGGTCGAGGCGCTGGAGGTGCCGCCGGCGGGCGAGTGGGTCTACGCGTGGGCGTGGGAGGACGAGGCCGCCGGCCGGGTCCGGGCGCGGGCCTTTCCCGGGCGGGGTGACGGTATCGACGAGGACGAGGCGACCGGGGCCGCCGCGCTGTTGCTCACCGACCGGCTGGGGCGGGCGCTGAACATTACGCAGGGCCGGGGTTCGCAGATCCTCACCGCCCCCGGCCCCGACGGCACGATCGAGATCGGTGGCCGCGTACGCCTCGCGGCCCCCGTTCCGGCTATGCGCTGAGCGGGAACTCCGCTCCGAGCTCACGGAACACCGCGCCGTTGTAGTCGAACGCCCGCTTGCACTCGTCGACGATCCGCTGTTTCTCCAGGTCGTCCGCGTTCACCGCGTCCAGCAGCTCGCGGTAACCCCGCTTGAACGCCGCCGGGTTGGGGATCTGCTCGAAGACGTAGAACCGCACCCCGTCGCCCTTGCGGGTGAAGCCCCAGGTCTTCTCCGCCTTGTCGCGGATGATCTGGCCGCCGGAGAGATCGCCGAGGTAGCGGGTGTAGTGGTGCGCGACATAGCCCGCGGGCCAGTCGCGCGCACACTGCGAGACCTGCTCGGCGTACGCCACGGTCGCGGGCAGCGGCGCGAGCTCCTCGCGCCAGTCCGCGCCCCTCAGATGCGCCAGATCGCGCTCCAGCTCGGCCGTGCGCATCAGCTCCGGCCGGATGAAGGGCCCCGCGACCGGGTCGTCCCTGAGTGACTCGGCGCCGTCCTCCAGCGCCCGGTACACGAACCACAGCTGCTCGGTGTAGCGCGCGTAGGCTTCCACGCCCAGCCGGCCGCCGAGCAGGTCGCTCATGAAGGTCGAGGTCTCCGCCTCGGTGTGCTGCTCGTGCGAGGCGACACGGATGACCGTCGAGAAGGGCGTACCGGACGTGGTGGTGGCGTCCAAGGCGGGCCTCCAGGGGCCGATGGTGACGGGAAAGGAAGCGATGGCGGCACTGGCGCTTGCCACGACCGAGTCTCCCTACTTAGGCTTACCTAAGTCAATGTGTTCCCGACGTCCTGTCGGTAAAAACCCTACCCCTCGAAGCGATCACGGCAACGTGAGAATTTCGGCCCCGTTTTCGGTTACCACGAGCGTGTGCTCGAACTGCGCCGTCCGCTTCCGGTCCTTGGTGACCACGGTCCAGCCGTCGTCCCACATGTCGTACTCGTGTGTGCCCAGCGTGAGCATCGGCTCGATGGTGAAGGTCATGCCCGGCTGGATGAGGGTGGTCGCGTGCGCCGCGTCGTAGTGCGGGATGATCAGCCCCGAGTGGAACGACGAGTTGATCCCGTGCCCGGTGAAGTCGCGGACCACGCCGTAACCGAAGCGCTTGGCGTACGACTCGATGACCCGCCCGATGACATTGACCTGGCGGCCCGGCTTGACCGCCTTGATGGCGCGGTTGAGGGACTCCCGGGTCCGCTCGACGAGCAGGCGCGACTCCTCGTCGACGTCGCCGCAGAGGTAGGTGGCGTTGTTGTCGCCGTGCACGCCGTTGATGTACGCGGTGACGTCGAGGTTCACGATGTCGCCGTCGCGCAGGACGGTCGAGTCCGGAATCCCGTGGCAGATGACCTCGTTGATCGAGGAGCACAGGGACTTGGGGAAGCCGCGGTAGCCGAGCGTGGAGGGGTACGCGCCGTGGTCGCACATGAACTCGTGCGCGACCCGGTCCAGTTCGTCCGTGGTCACGCCGGGCGAGATGTGCTTGGCGGCCTCCTCCATCGCCTGAGCGGCGATACGACCGGCGATGCGCATGCGCTCGACGGTGTCGGAGTCCTGGACCTCCGGCCCGGTGTACGGCGTCGGGGCAGGCTTCCCGACGTACTCGGGGCGCCGGATGTTTCCGGGGACGGATCGGATGGGAGAGAGCTCCCCTGGTACGAGCAGCGACTGGCCAGACATGCCGCGAGTCTAACGAGGGGGTCCCTCCCGTGCCCGAAGGGCTACGGGGGAAGGCGTGGGGCAGCATGGCGGGAGAGGAAGGAGCCCACGATGGCCCTGTTCAAGAAGCGCACGGTCGGAAAACCGGGCGAGTGGTACTACTGCCTGGAGCACAAGAAGGTCGAAGAGGGCCCGGAGTGCCCCGCGAAGGACCGCTTCGGCCCGTACGCGACGCGCGGGGAGGCGGAGCAGGCGATGGAGACGGCGCGGGAGCGGAATCTGGAGTGGGAGACGGATCCGCGGTGGCACGACGGGTCTGCGACGGCGGGGGACGACGACTCGGCGTGACGGTACGGGTGCGGGTGCCGCTGCGCGGGGCTTGTTCCCCTACCCGCCCCTTCCCGAACTGGGGGCAGACCCCCAGACCCCCGTATGCGACCTTCGGCCGCATGTCCTCAAACGCCGGACGGGCTGAAATTTCCGCCGGTCGGCCTGAAGAATCAGGCCGACCGGCGGAAATTTCAGCCTCGCCGGCGATTGAGGCGCGGGGGTCCGGGGGCAGCGCCCCCGGGTCAGACCCGCGCCGAGTCCTCCCGCTGCGCACGCCTGCGCCCCGCGTCCTCGTCCGTGTCCGCGTCGTACCTCAGCAGCCCCGGCAGGGCTCCCGCCAGCAGCCCCACCGAGGCCACGCACGCCACGCCCCCGCTCCAGATCGCCGCGCGCGTCCCCGTCCAGCCCGCCATCGTGCCCGCGCGGACCTGGCCCAGTTGGGGGCCGACGCTGTACGAGAGCACCTCTATGCCCGCCAGCCGGCCGCGCAGCTCCTCCGGGATCGTCTGGTTCCAGATGGTCGAGCGGCCCAGGCCGCTCAGCATGTCGCCGGCGCCCGCGAAGGTGAGGCACAGCAGCACGAGCCAGACGTTAGAGAACCAGCCAGCCGCCGCGATCGCCAGGCCCCAGCCCGCCGCGCCGAAGACGACGAACAAGCCGTGCCGTCGTACCCGGGACGTCCAGCCGCTGGTCAGGCTGAGCACCACCGAGCCGACCGAGCCCGCCGCGTACATCAGGCCGAGCGCCCACTGCGCGTCCAGGTCGTCCGCGAGGAACGGGAAGATCGTGTTCGGGAAGGCGAAGAACATCGCGGCCAGGTCGATCGCGTACGTCCCGAGCAGCACCGGACGCGACCACGCATAGCGCGCCCCTTCGGCGATCCCCCGCAGCGACGGCTTGTCCGCGTCGTGCGCGGGCGGCGCCGCGGCCAGGCGCAGACAGAGCAGTACGGACGCGACGAAGCCGAGGACCGTGATCGCGTACGCCGGTGCATGACCCGCGTACGCCACGACCAGACCCGCCAGCGCGGGACCCGCGATCGCGCCGAGCTGCCAGCGCAGGGCGTTGAGCGCGGCCGCCGCCGTCAGCTGGTCGTGGGGGACGATCCGGGCCATCAGCGAGTCCAGTGCCGGGCGTTGCAGACCGGCGAGCGCGGAGACGCCTGCCGCGACCAGGTACAGCGGCCAGAGCATCGGGTCGGGCAGCAGCGCGTTCACCAGCAGGATCACGGCCAGCAGGCCGAGGCCCGCCTCGGTTCCGAGGATCAGTTTGCGGCGGTCGGCCGCATCCGCCAGCGCCCCTCCGTACAGGCCGAAGACGACCAGCGGGACCAGCTCCACCGCGCCCATCGCACCGACCGCGAGCGGTGAGTCCGTGAGCTCCTTGATCTGCAGCGGCAGGGCGATCATCGCCATGAAGCTGCCGAAGTACGTGACAAGGCCCTGGATCCACAGCAGCCGGAAGTCGCGGGAGGACCGCCACGGCGACAGGTCGGGCAGTACGGAGGAGAGTTTGGAGGTCACGAGGGGTCATCGTCCGCACCCCTCGTCGCCCCCGGCAACCGAATTACCAGCGCGCGGGTGGCGGCGACGTCAGCTGGTCGGCGAGCCGCGAGAGCCGGTCCCTGAGCCGTCGCCGCCCGCGCGCCGCGGGCACCACGTTCTCGCCCGCCGCCGCACTGACCAGATGCTGCACCGTGTCGATGTCGACCTCGTCCACCCGGTCGCTCACCGCCAGCGCCTCGTGCGCCAGGCCGTGCACCTCAGCGTCCCCGCCGTCCAGCGCCAGCACCGTCGCCCCGGCCCGCCGTGCGTCGTGCACCCGTTCTAGAAGCCCCGCGTCCGGCCTGGTCGGTGCCACCACCAGCAGGGTCTCGCCGCGTCGCGCCGCCTGCAGCCTGCCGAGCCCGACGGCCAGTTGGGCGGGGTCCCCGGGCCGCACCCGGTGCCGTACGAGCGTCGGCGTCAGCTCCGGCTGTCCCGACCAGGCCGCCTCGTCCACGAGATGCGCGGCCAGATGCCACGGCTCGTACTCCTCGGTCCCGACCAGCAGCAGTCCGCCGCCCTGCGGCACGACCGACGAGCGCAGCGTCCCGGCGAAGCGCCGGGTCGCCGCGGGCCACTCCGTACCGGCCAGGACTTCCCGCAGCAGGGCGACGCGTACAGCATCCATGGCCCCGCATCGTGCACGACGGCCCAACCGGGCGGGCCGGATTGCCACCGGCTCACCCGATCGGGTGCCGAGACCAGGAAGTAAGGTCGTGCGCATGACTTCTCGTGACAGCGCAGGCGCCGCGCCGAAGGCCCCGGCCAAGGACCCCTGGGACCTTCCCGACGTATCCGGGCTGGTCGTCGGCGTGCTCGGCGGAACCGGCGACCAGGGCCGCGGGCTCGCCTACCGGCTGGCCAGGGCGGGCCAGAAGGTGATCATCGGGTCCCGCGCCGTGGAGCGCGCCGAGACGGCGGCCGCCGAGCTCGGCCTCGGTATCGAGGGCGCCGACAACGCCGAGTGCGCCCGGCGCAGCGATGTGGTGATCGTGGCCGTGCCGTGGGACGGGCACGCCAAGACACTGGAGACGCTGCAGAAGGAGCTCGTGGGCAAGCTCGTCGTCGACTGCGTCAACCCGCTCGGCTTCGACAAGAAGGGCGCGTACGCACTCAAGCCGGAGGAGGGCAGCGCCGCCGAGCAGGCCGCGGCCCTGCTGCCGGACTCGCGGGTGACCGCCGCCTTCCACCATCTGTCCGCCGTACTGCTGCAGGACGAGTCGATCGAGGAGATCGACACCGATGTGATGGTGATGGGCGAGGTGCGCGCGGACACCGACCTCGTGCAGGCGCTGGCAGGCCGCATCCCGGGCATGCGCGGAGTCTTCGCGGGCCGGCTGCGAAACGCCCACCAGGTCGAGTCGCTGGTCGCCAATCTGATCTCGGTGAACCGCCGCTACAAGGCGCACGCCGGGCTGCGCGTCACCGACGTGTAGGCGGTGACAGGGGCGGGCGGGGGGATGGGGGACACTGGACGGCGTATGCCATCAGTACCCGGACAGGAGCCCTACCCCATGCCCCGCCTCGCTCTGTACTCCCTCGTCGTCTGCATCCTCGCCGTCGCGGCAGCGGTGGTCTCCTTCGCACAGGGCAGCTGGCTCGGGATCGTATGGGTGCTGCTGGCCGGGCTCGCGTCGAACATGACCTGGTACTACCTGCGCCGGGCGAAGGTGGAGCGCGCGGCTCGCGGGGCTACTGGCTGACGATCGCCTCGCACCTCGCGTCCGTCTGCCAGAAGCGGTAGAACTCCTGACCGCAGTACGTCTCCACCTCGCTGATGCCGAGCCCCCGCAGGATCGTGTCGATCGCTTCGAAGAACGCCAGGTTCACCTCGGGGATGAACAGCACGCCGAAGACCGCGAGCAGCCCGAAGGGCGCGAACGGCTCGACCTGGCGGCGGATCTTGTACGAGAGCCACGGCTCGATCACGCCGTAGCCGTCGAGCCCGGGCACCGGCAGGAAGTTCAAGATCGCGGCCGTGATCTGGAGCAGCCCCAGGAACGCGAGCGCGAAGCGGAAGACCATCGGCACCCCGTCCAGCGCGTGCAGCCAGAACGGTGCGGTGCACACGAGCGCGAACAGCACATTCGTCAGCGGCCCTGCCGCGGAGATCAGACTGTGCTTCCAGCGGCCCCGGATACGGCCCCGCTCGATGAAGACCGCGCCACCCGGCAGACCGATGCCGCCCATGATCACGAACAGCACCGGCAGCACGATGCTCAGCAGCGCGTGCGTGTATTTGAGCGGATTGAGCGTCAAGTACCCCTTGGTACCGATGGAGATGTCACCGCTGTGCAGCGCCGTGCGGGCGTGCGCGTACTCGTGCAGACACAGCGAGACGATCCATGCCGACGTGACGAACAGGAACACGGCCACGCCGGGGCTCGCCGCGAAGTCCGTCCACACCGCCCACCCGGTGACCGCCATCACGGCGACGATCCCGAGGAACACCGGACTGATGCGCCGGTCGCTGTGGCGGGAGGTGGCGGTGGTCATGGGTGCGGCTCCTGAAGGCTGGGGGTCCCCCCACGCCCGCCAGGGCTCGGGGGAGGGACGTGCGGGATCGACCGTACCGGTGACGTGGTGAGAACGTCCCGGGGGTGCGCGGGGGTTCCTGCTGCGCGGGCCGGGTTCGGCACCGGGTGACAATGGTCGGGTGCACTATCGGGTACTCGGCACCACTCAGGCACTTCACGACGACGGCACCCCCGTCGCCCTCGGCGGTGCGCGACTACGCGCGCTGCTGACCGTGCTGGCCCTGCGGGCCGGGCGTACGGTCCCGGTCGGCGTACTGGTCGACGAAGTATGGGACGGCGATCCGCCCGCGGACGCGGTGGGCGCCGTCCAGGCGCTCGTCGGGCGGCTGCGGCGCGCGCTGGGGCACGCGGCGGTCGCCTCGGCGGACAGCGGCGGATACCGGCTGTGCGCAACGGGCGACGACGTGGACCTTCACCGGTTCGACAGGATCGCGGGGGAGGGCGTGCGGGCGCTGGACGAGGGCGACGCGGTCAAGGCGGCGGCGCTGCTCGACGACGCGCTGGCGCTGTGGCAGGGGCCGGTGCTGGACGACCTTCCGGACCGCACGTCCGAGGCGGCACGCTGGGAGGCCCGCCGCCTGGACGCCCGCAGGGCCCGGCTCGCGGCGGCGCTCGCGCTCGGCCGCGCGGAGGAGGCGCTGCCGGAGCTCGCCGCGCTGTGCGAGGCGCACCCGCTGGACGAACGCCTCCAGGTGCTGCGTCTGCGGGCGCTGCGGGACGCGGGGCGGGCGGCACAGGCGCTGGCGGCGTACGAGGAGGTACGGCGGCTGCTGGCGGACAGCCTGGGGGCGGACCCGGGTCATGAACTGCGGGCGCTGCACGGGGAGTTGCTTTCCAATGCAGCCCCGCCCGCGACGGCCCGCGCCGCGGGCATGCCGCCGGTGCCCGCGCAGCGGCCGTACACCCCCGGCAATCTGCGCGCCCGCCTCACCTCCTTCGTCGGGCGCGACGCCGACATCGAGGCCATCCACGGCGACCTGGCCGCCGCCCGGCTCGTCACGCTGCTCGGGCCCGGCGGCGCCGGGAAGACCCGGTTGTCGCAGGAGGCCGCCGAGCGGGTCGGCGCGACCGGAGAGAGTCCGTGGCCCGACGGGGTCTGGCTCGCCGAACTCGCGCCCGTGGACGACCCGGAGACCGTCCCGGAGGCTGTCCTCAGCGCGCTCGGAGCGCGCGAGACCGTGCTGCGCGGCGCCGGTGCCGAGGAGTTGAGGGCCGCGGAGGGGCACAGCGACGACGCCGTCCTGCGGCTGACCGAGCACTGCGAGCGCCGCCGTATGCTCCTGCTCCTCGACAACTGCGAGCATGTCGTCGGCGCCGCCGCCGCCCTCGCCGAGCGGCTGCTCGAAAGCTGCCCGGGCGTCACGGTGCTGGCGACCAGCCGTGAACCGCTCGGCGTGCCGGGGGAGTTGGTGCGCCCGGTGGACCCGCTGCCGGACCCCATGGCGCTGCGCCTGCTCGCCGAGCGCGGCGCCGCGGCCAGGCCCGGCTTCCGTACCGAGGACGACCCGGAGGCCGCCGCCGAGATCTGTCACCGGCTCGACGGGCTGCCGCTCGCCATCGAACTCGCCGCCGCCCGCCTGCGGATGCTCACCCCGCGCCAGATCGCCGACCGGCTGGACGACCGTTTCCGCCTGCTGACCAGCGGCAGCCGCACCGTACTGCCGCGCCAGCAGACCCTGCGGGCCGTCGTCGACTGGTCCTGGGACCTCCTCGACGACGCCGAACGCGCCGTACTGCCGCGGCTGTCGGTCTTCGCGGGCGGCTGCGACCTCGCCGCCGCGGAGGCGGTCTGCGCGGAACCGGACGCCGACCTCGATGTCGCCGACGTCCTTGGATCCCTCATCGACAAGTCGCTCGTCGTCGCCGCACCCACCCCCGACGGCCAGATGCGCTACCGCCTGCTCGAAACCGTCGGAGAGTACGCCGCCGAACGCCTCGACCAGGCCGCCGAACGCACCGCCGTGGAGCGGCGGCACCTGGTCCACTACCGGGAGCTGGCACGCGTCACCGACCCGCTGCTGCGCGGCCACGGCCAGCGCGCCGCCCTGGACCTGCTGCAGCTCGAGTACGAGAATCTGCGCACCGCGCTGCGCCACGCCGTCGCCGCCCGCGACGAGCACGAGGCGCTCTGCCTCGTCGTCTACCTGTCCTGGTACTGGCAGATGCGGGATCTGCGCACCGAGGCCCGGCACTGGGCCACGGCCGCCGGCGAGCTCGGCCCCGACCCCTTCGCGCCGCCCGTCGAGCCCGCCCCGCCGATCACCGAACGGTTCACGGACGCGCCGCCGCCGATGTCGCCCGAGCTGCTCCAGGAGGCCCGGCGCGGCGCCGCGCTGATCCGGATGGTGTTCATGGACTACGACGTCGACGAGTGGACGACGCCGGAGAAGATGGAGCGGCTGCGCAGGATCACCGAGGCTTATCGGCCGGGGCTGCCGCAGACCTGCCGCCCCCCGGCTTCGCTCTGGTTCTTCGCCGTCGTGATGACCGGAGAGGTCGCGCAGCTCAAGATCCTGCTCGACAAGACCACCGAGGCCTGCCGCGCGTTCGCATACGAGTGGGAGCTCGCCGTTTCGCTCCAGGCGCGGGCCAATGTGCTCGCCAACCGCAGCGAGTGGGCCGGTGACGCGGCCCGGGACGCGGAGGAGGCCCTGGAGATCTTCACCCGGATCGGCGATGCCTTCGGTGCGGCAGAGGCCCTGTCCGCGCGCGGCGAGGCGCGCGAGAACCGCGGCGAATACCCGCTCGCCGCCGAGGACTTCACGTCCGCCATCGAATACGCGGAGCAGGTCGGTGCCCAGGCCCAGACGGCGGTGCTGCGCTCCCGTCTCGGCGGCATCCTGCTGGAGATGGGGGAGAGCGAGCGGGGTGAGGCCCTGATCCGTGACGTGCTGGCCGATGGCAGGGGAGCGGGCCGGGACTCGACGGTCTTCGCCCGGCTGTACCTCGCGCTGTGGCTGGGGCGCACCGGCCGCGTCCCCGAGGCGCGTGCCGAGGTCGACGTGCTGCTGACGCAGTTCCAGTCCGCGACCATGGCGATCTTCGAAGGCATGATCACCGGCTTCCTCGCCCGGCTCGACCTCGTCGACGGCGACTACGAGCTGTCCCTGAGCAGGGCACGCCACGCGCTGGAGAAGGCGCGGGACCCGCTGACCCTGATGGTCGCTCCGCAGATGCCCTCGCTGCACCTGGTGACGGCTGCCGGGGCGCTGGCCCTGGGGCACCCGGAACGAGCCCCGGACGCGGGGCGGATACTCGGGGCGTCCGACGCCCTGCTGCCGCCGGGCCACTTCTCGCCCCGCTACGAGCGCGAGGGCCGTGCCGATTCCGAGGCGGCGGTCCGCGCCGCGCTGGGGGACGCGGCGTACGAGAGCGCCTACGCCGAAGGCGGCGGCCTCACCCTGGAGGAGGCCGCCGCCCTGGTGTGACCCCACGTCAGGGTCAGGTCTTCTTGCGGAACTTGGCGACCGCGAGCGGCGCAGTGACCAGAGTGATCGCCGCCGACCAGCCGAGCGTCATCCACACGGAGTGGGCGACCGGGCCGCCGTTGATCAGGTTCCGGGCCGCGTCCGCCAGATTGGACAGCGGGTTGTAGTCGGTGAAGGTCTGCAGCCAGCCGGGCATCGTGGTCGGCGGGGCGAAGATCGACGAGCCGAACTGCAGAGGCATCAGCACCATCATGGCCACTCCCTGGACGGCCTGGGCCGTCTTCATGGTGAGACCGAGCAGAATGAAGATCCACATCAGCGAGGCGCCGAAGACCATGGAGAGGCTGACCGCGGCGAGGAGTTCGAGCACCGAGGTGTGGATCTGCAGGCCGAGCAGGAAACCCATGGAGAGCAGGATGGTCGTGGCGATCAGCATCCTGCCGACCTCGACCACGATCTTCGCGATGAGGACCGAGGAGCGGGCGATCGGCATGGACCGGAAGCGGTCCATCACGCCCTTCTTGAAGTCGTCGTTGACGCCGGTGCCGACAGCCATGGCGATGTTCATGCCCATCATCGCCATCATGCCGGGGACCACGTAGTTGACGTACTCCTGCTGGTTGCCCTTGCCGGAGATCGCGCCGCCGAAGACGTAGACGAACAACAGGATGAAGATGACCGGCATCAGCACGGCGTCGAACATCGACTCCGGGTCCTGCTTGATCTGGAGGGCGTTGCGGCGCACCAGCGCGCCGATGTGCCGCACATTGCCCCGCAGGCCGATCCGGCCCTCGCCCGCCGACGCGTTCTTGACCGGGGCGGGCGCGGGAGCGGGCGACTGAGCGGTGGTGGCAGTAGCCGTACTCATGCGGCGACCTCCTCGGGAATCGTGTCGGACACGGGCGTCTTCTCGCCCGTGATGGCCAGGAACACCTCGTCCAGGCTGGGCAGATGGGTTCCGATGTGTGCGATGCCGAAACCGTGCGTGCCCAACAGGCCCACGACCGCAGTCAGTTGTGCATCGCTCAGGATCGGTACGTACAGCAGACCCTCGTCGGGGACGACTGTCGCACCGGCGATCCCGTCGAGACCGGACTCGCCGAGCGCGCGGGCCATGGCGGACAGCTGCGCCGGATCGCTGGGCCGGATCTGCAGGGTGCGGCCGCCGACCTTCGCCTTGAGCTCGTCGACGCGGCCGTTGGCGATGACCCGCCCGCGGTCGATGACCGTGAGCTCGCTCGCCAGCTGCTCGGCCTCTTCCATGTACTGGGTGGTGAGCAGGACGGTCGCCCCCTCCGCGACCATCCGCTGCACCTCGTCCCAGACCTCGTTGCGAGTCCTCGGGTCGAGGCCGGTCGTCGGCTCGTCGAGATAGAGCACGGACGGGCTGCCGATCATCGAGGCGGCCAGGTCGAGCCGCCGCCGCATACCGCCGGAGTACTGCATCGCCGGCCGCTTCGCCGCGTCGGTGAGCGAGAACCGCTCCAGCATCTCGTCGGCGCGGCGGCGGGCGTCCTTGCGGGGGAGATCGAGCAGCCGCCCGATCATGTAGAGGTTCTCCCAGCCGGAGAGCTTCTCGTCGACCGAGGCGTACTGGCCGGTGAGTCCGATGGTGCGGCGCAGCTGCCGCGGCTGCTTCACCACGTCGTAGCCCGCGACGACGGCATGGCCGGCGTCCGGAGTGATGAGGGTGGACAGGCAGCGGACGAGAGTGGTCTTGCCGGCGCCGTTGGGACCGAGGACACCGAGGACGGTGCCCTCGCGGACATCGAGGTCCACCCCGTCCAGCGCCTTGGTGTCGCCGTAATGCTTGACGAGGCCTCGTACCTCGACGGCGTTCTTGTCGATTCGCGTCATGCCGTCCACGATGACGGGCGCCACCGACAAGCCGCCGACAGGCTGCCGACAAGCGGGCGACGTCCCGCCGACAGCCAGGGCCTAGCAGGTCAGGAGCCCGCCGGCTTGGCGTAGTCGACGAAACCGGCCCAGTCGAGCAGGACGACGCGCTCGTCGCCGACCACCCAGGCGTCGTGGCCGGGCCGGACGTCGAAGAGGTCGCCGGGGCCTATCTCGTCGGTCTCGCCGTCGTTCATGACGACCTTCATCCGGCCGCTGAGGACATAGCCCACATGGTGCGACTGGCAGCTGTCGGTGCCGACGATGGGCTTGATGTGCTTGGACCACTGCCAGCCCGGCTCGTACACGGCCCGGCCGACCGGCGGACCGCCTTCAGTGGTGACGAGGTCGAGCTTCCCGGTTCCCTCCGCGAAGGGACGGGTCTCTTCCGGGGAGTCGAAGGTCTTGCGCACGATTCCGGCCATGACGACAGCCTCCCGGCGGGTGATGCAAGCAAGCCCCGAGTCCACGTTCAAGGCTACGCGCGGGGGCCCCTGGAGGCCTTCCGGGACTTCGGGCCCCACGGCGGACGACAGCCCGCCGATGGGGGATGTCGGCGGGCTGTCGGTGGTGCCGGAGATGGCTCAGTGGAAGGTGTGCTCCTCCTGCGGGAACGCTCCGCCGACCACATCGTCGGCGAAGGCCTTCGCGGCGTCGCCGAGCGTCTCGCGGAGGTTGGCGTACTGCTTGGTGAAGCGCGGCACCTTGCCGCCCGTCAAGCCCGCCATGTCGGTCCAGACGAGCACCTGGGCGTCCGTGTCGGCGCCCGCGCCGATGCCGATGGTCGGGATGTGCAGGCTGCGGGTGACCTCGGCGGCCAGCTCGGCCGGTACGAGTTCCAGGACGACCGCGAAGGCGCCGGCGTCCTGTGCCGCCTTGGCGTCACGCAGCAGCCGGTGCGCATCCTCGTTGCCGCGGCCCTGCACCCGGTAGCCCATGGTGTTGACGGACTGCGGGGTCAGGCCCAGATGCGACATGACCGGGATACCGGCCTGCACCAGAAGCTCCGTCTGGCCCAGCGAGCGCTCGCCGCCCTCCAGCTTGACCGCGCTGACGCCCGCGTCCTTGACCAGCCGGGTGGCGTTGCGCAGAGCCTGGACAGGGCCTTCCTGGTACGAGCCGAAGGGGAGGTCGCCGACGACCAGGGCACGCCTGGTGCCCCGTACGACCGCGGCGGAGAGCATGGTCATCTCGTCCATCGTGACCGGCACGGTGGTGTCGTAACCGAGGTGACAGTTGCCCATGGAGTCGCCGACGAGAATGACCGGGATGCCGGCCTCGTCGAAGACCGACGCGGTCATCGCGTCGTAAGCGGTGAGCATCGGCCACTTCTCGCCGCGCTCCTTGGCGGTGGCGATGTCGTGGACCGTGATGCGGCGAGTGCCCTTGCCGCCGTACAGCGCCTTGCTGCTGTCGGTGGGCTTCTGGGCAGCCTGAAGCGTCATGGCTAACGGCTCCTTCGTCATCTCGAGGCGCCCTGACGGCGTCCCCGGACCGCCTCCATGGTGGCACCTCGTGCCGCCCGCGCGGAAGGGGATCCGTCACGTTCTCCTGGTTTTCGATACGAGACGGTGTCGTATCGAAATTGAGTTACGCTGCCCCCATGACGACCCCGTCCGGCAGACCCGCCCCGCCGCGGATTCCCGAAGCCGTGCACCGCCGCAGGTGGGCGATCCTCACGGTCCTGATGTTCAGCCTGATCATCGTCGTGCTGGACAACTCCATCCTGAATGTGGCGGTCAAGACGATCGCCAGCCCACCGCCGCACGGCCTCGGTGCCACCCAGAGCGAGCTCGAATGGGCGATGAACTCCTACACGCTCGTCCTCGCCGGGATGCTGTTCACCGCCGGCTTGGTGGGCGACCGTATTGGCCGCAAGAAGGTCCTGCTCTTCGGCACCTTCCTCTTCGGCTTCGGCTCGGCACTTGCCGCGCTGTCCGGCTCACCCGCCGAGCTCGTCGCCTACCGGGCGCTGATGGGCTTCGGCGCCGCCTTTGTGATGCCTGCCACGCTCGCCGTGCTGGTGCACGTCTTCGAGCGTGACGAGCAGCCCAAGGCCATGGGGATCTGGGCGGGCAGCGTCGGCGTTGCGATCGCCGTCGGCCCGGTCACCGGCGGACTGCTCCTCGACCACTTCTGGTGGGGCTCGATCTTCCTGATCAACGTGCCCGTCGTCATCATCGCCCTGGTCTGCGTCGCACTCCTGGTGCCGGACTCCAAGGACCCGAACCCCGGCGGGCTCGACCCCCTCGGCGTCGTGCTGTCGATCGTCGGCATGCTGCTGCTGGTGTACGGGATCATCCACGCCGGCGAGCTGGGCGACTTCACCGCCCGGTCCGTGGTGGGCCCGGTGGTCCTGGGGCTCGCCGTGCTCGTCTGCTTCGTCCTCCACGAGAAGCGCAGCAGGCATCCGGCCCTCGACATGGGGTACTTCAAGAAGCCCGCCTTCTCCGCAGCCGTCGCCGCGGTCGCGCTCGTCTTCTTCGCCCTCATGGGCCTGACCTTCTTCTCCGCGTTCTATCTGCAGAGCGTGCGCGGCTACAGCGCACTGCGGGCCGGGCTCCTGATCCTGCCGATGGCCGCGGCGCAGATGGTCTTCGCGCCGCGGGCCCGGCTGGCCGTGGCCCGGTTCGGCACCCGGGCCACCTGTGCGGCGGGCATGCTGCTGATCGCGGCGGGGTTCGGGGCGTTCGCGCTGTTCGGAACCTCGACCCCGGTATGGGCGATCGAGATCGCCTTCCTCGCCCAGGGCGTGGGCATGGCACACGTCTCCACGCCGGTGACCTACCTGGTGGTGCGGCTGCTGCCGCAGGAGAAGGCCGGCTCGGGCAGCGCCGTCAACAACACCTTCCGCCAGATCGGCGGCGCGCTCGGGGTGGCCGTACTCGGCTCACTGCTGGCCACGCACTACCGCAGCGGGATCGAGGAGCACCTCGGCGCGCTGCCCGCCGGGGCACGGTATGCCGCGGGCGAGTCCATCGAGGCCACCCTCTCCGCGGCGGAGAGGCTCGGCCCGGCGGGCAAGGCGCTGATCGGCCCGGCGAACGAGGCCTTCCTCGACGCCATGCATCTGACGTCACTCTGCTCGGCGGCCATCGCCGTCGTCGGTGCCGTGGTGGTCGGGGCGTTCCTGCCCGGCCGACCGGGCGCGGGACCGGAGCGTCAGGACCCCGAACGCGTCCGGGAGACGGCGGCGCGCGACTAGGTCCTGTCCGGTCGATCAGGCCGGATCAGTGAGCGGGGTCTGGCGTGGTGCATCGCAGGCCGGAGGATGGGGGTCCCCCCGCCGAAGGCAGGGGGAGAGCCGACGCGGAGCGTCGGCGACTGACGACAACGCGGCGAGGTGCCGTGCCAGGGCACGCGAGCCCGGCAAGATCGACCGGACAGGACCTGAGCGCCCGGTGTGCGCGAACCCTCCGCCCGGAGCCGACCCGGGCTTCGGGCGGGGGCAGGGAGAATCGGAAGGACAGGCGAGGGCGGCAGCGAACGTGCCTCTGAGGGAGCAGCAGCAGATGGAGCGGCAGCAGATGGTGCGGCAGCAGGCGGAGCAGCGCAAGACCCCAAGGCGAGGGCGGCCCCGCAGCGAGGCGGCCGAGCGGTCCATCGTCGAAGCCGTCGTGCGGCTCCTCGAGGAAGGCGTCCCCATATCCGAGCTGTCCATCGAGCGCATCGCCCGCACCGCCGGGGTCGGCAAGGCCACCATCTACCGCCGCTGGGAAGGCAAGGAAGCCCTCCTTCTCGACGTCGTACGGTCCATGGAACCGGTCGCTCCGCCCCTGCCCGGTACCTCCGTGCGGGACGACCTGGTCGCGCTCGTCGAGATAATGCGTCGGCGCGGTCTCGCCAAGCGGTCCTCCACGCTCCTGCACAACGTCTTCGCTCAGATGCAGAACTATCCCCAATTGTGGGAGCTGTACCACCGCACCGCGGTCGCCCCCCGCCGTGAACTCATGGAAGCCGTCCTGCGCCGCGGCATCGAGAGCGGCGAGATCCGCTCCGACATCGACATCGAACTCCTCGGCGACCTGTTCGTGGGACCGATGCTGGTCCGCACCGTGCTGCGCCCCGAAGGCACACCCGGAGAGGGCGGTGCGGAACGGATCGTGGACGCGGTGCTCCAGGGCGTACGCCCGCCACGCTGAAGCGCCCAGAACCGCCGTCCGGGCCACTGCCCGAAGTGTGCGGGTTCTGTCACAGCGCCCTCACCTGGCCCGATACGAGGAACCCCGTACGTCGTCCTGTCGTCATCGAGGCAGAACGGCCGTCCGGCGACGGCGGCGAAACGCCCGTCATCGCCTAGTGTCGACGGCGAGGTTGGTGTGACGGCAAGGCAGTGAGGAAAGCTCCATGGCGCAGGCGTACAAGACGGAGACCGGTAACGGCAGCCCCCGGAACGGGCGCACCGGAGCCCGGTTCCGGAGCCTGCTCGACGGCTGGCGCGGCGACTCCGGCATCTGGCGGCGCGGCCTCGTGCTCGCCGCACTCGCCGTACTGATCGCGCTGTTGATGATCCTGCACGCGCAAGTCCCCAACCGCATCGGCAACCTGGGCAGTCTGAGCGAGACCTTTTTGCCATGGTTCGCCGTGTTCATCCCGGTGATCCTGGTCGTCGCCGTGGTGCGGCGTTCGGCCACCGCGCTGATCGCCCTGCTGCTGCCCTCGATCGTCTGGCTCAATCTCTTCGGGGGCCTGATCGCCGACAAGTCGGGCGGAACCGGCAATTTGACCGTCGCCACGCACAACGTCAACGCGGGCAACCCCGACCCCGAGGGCACGGCCAAGAAGGTCGCCGCGTCGGGCGCGGACCTGCTCGCGCTGCAGGAACTGCCGGTGGGTCAGGTCACCGCGTACGAACAGGCGCTGGCCGGGACGTACAAGTACCACTCCGTGCAGGGCACGGTGGGGCTGTGGAGCAAGTACCCGATGACCGACACGGCGCCCGTGGACATCCGGCTGGGCTGGACACGCGCGATGCGCTCCACGGTGCGGACGCCCGAGGGCGCGGTCGCGGTGTACGTCGCGCACATGCCGTCGGTACGGGTCAAGCTCAACGCCGGCTTCACCGCGAACCAGCGCGACAACAGCGCGGACGCGCTGGGCGAGGCGATCGCGCATGACCGTACGGGCAAGATCGTGCTGCTCGGTGACCTCAACGGCACGATGAACGACCGCTCGTTGAGGTCCATCACCTCCCAGATGCGCTCCACGCAGGGGGCGGCGGGGGACGGCTTCGGCTTCAGCTGGCCGGCGTCGTTCCCGATGGCGCGGATCGACCAGATCATGGTGAAGGGCGTGGAGCCGGTGTCTTCCTGGACCCTGCCGCAGACGGACAGCGACCATTTGCCGATCGCGGCGCGCATCAGGCTTTGAGCTTTCCCCGGCCCCGCCCCTTCCCGTAACCGGGGGCGCTGCCCCCGGACCCCCGCGCCTCAAACGCCGGCGGGCTGAATGTGGGGCAGGGCCGCACATTCAGCCCGTCCGGCGTTTGAGGACATGCGGCCGAAGGTCGCATACGGGGGTCCAGGGGGCGAAGCCCCTTGGTTACGGGATGGGGGTACCTCCCACGGCCGCCAGGCCGTAGGGGGAGGGCGGGGTGGGGGCAAAGCCCGCCGCAGGCGCGGGGGTCCGGGCAGCCCCCGCGAGGGAGCCGTCGCCAACGCCGGCAGCGACCGGCGAAGGGGGCCTCCCGCGTCATCGCCGCAGGAAGCCCCCGTACCCCGGACCAGCAGGTCAGTGCGTCGTCTCCCGCCAGCGGTTCGTGATCGGCAGCCGCCGGTCCTTGCCGAAGCCCTTCGCCGAGATCTTGGTGCCCGGCGGGTACTGGCGCCGCTTGTACTCCGCCGTGTCCACCATCCGCAGCGTCTTGGCGACCAGCTCCTCCTCGAAACCGGCCGCCACGATCGCGTCCTTGCCCTGGTCCCGGTCGACGTACAGCTCCAGGATCCGGTCCAGTACGTCGTAGTCGGGCAGTGAGTCGGTGTCGACCTGGCCCGGGCGCAGCTCCGCGCTCGGCGGCTTGGTGATCGAGGCCTCGGGGATCGGCGGGACCTGCCCGCGCTCCTCGGCGGCGCGGTTGCGCCACTTCGCGAGCCGGAAGATCGAGGTCTTGTAGACGTCCTTGATCGGCCCGTACGCGCCCACCGAGTCGCCGTAGAGCGTCGAATAGCCCACCGCCAGCTCGGACTTGTTGCCCGGCGCGAGCACGATGTGGCCCTCCTGGTTGGAGACCGCCATCAGCATCGTGCCGCGCAGCCGCGACTGGAGGTTCTCCTCGGCGAGACCGGTCAGGGAGAGCGAGCCCATGTACGCGTCGAACATCGGCTCGATCGGTACGGTGCGGAAGTTGAGCCCGGTGCGGCGCGCCAGCTCGGCCGCGTCGCCCTTGGAGTGGTCCGAGGAGTACTTCGACGGCATCGAGATGCCGTACACGTTCTGAGCGCCGACCGCGTCGCAGGCGATCGCCGCGACCAGCGCGGAGTCGATGCCGCCGGACAGCCCGATCAGCACCGAACGGAAGCCGTTCTTCGCGGCGTACGCGCGCAGTCCCACGACCAGCGCGGAGTACACCTCCTCGTCGTCGTCGAGCCGCTCGGCATAGCCGCCGGTCAGCTCGGCCTCGTAGCCGTCGAGGGGCTCCTCGGAGAGGACGACGCGCTCGATGCGCAGCCCGTCGTCGACCACGCCCGAGGGCGGCTCGGCGGCGGCCGCGGGCAGCTCCAGATCCAGCACGACGCTGCCCTCGGCGAACTGCGGGGCCCGCGCGACGACTTCGCCTGCCGCGTCGACGACGATCGAGTCGCCGTCGAAGACCAGCTCGTCCTGTCCGCCGATCATGGCCAGATAGGCGGTGGTGCAGCCCGCCTCCTGGGCGCGCTTGCGGACCAGCTCCAGGCGGGTGTCGTCCTTGTTCTGCTCGTACGGCGAGGCGTTGATCGAGATCAGCAGCCCGGCCCCGGCGGAACGGGTGGCCGGGACGCGGCCGCCGTCCTGCCAGAGGTCCTCGCAGATCGCGAGCGCCACATCGACCCCGTGCACGCGGGTCACCGGCATGGTGTCGCCCGGCACGAAGTAGCGGAACTCGTCGAAGACGCCGTAGTTGGGCAGATGGTGCTTGGCGAAGGTCAGTACCACCTCGCCGCGGTGCAGCACGGCCCCGGCGTTCTGGGGTGCGCCCGCGGGCTGCCCGTAGCGGGGCTGGGCCCGCTCGGAGCGGTCGAGGTAGCCGAGGACGACCGGCAGCTCGCCGAAGCCCTCCTCGTCGAGGCGCACGGCGAGCGCGCGCAGGGCGGCCCGGGACGCTTCCACGAAGGACGACCGCAGGGCCAGATCCTCGACGGGATAGCCGGTCAGCACCATCTCGGGGAAGGCGACGAGATGCGCCCCCTGCTCGGCGGAGTGCCGGGTCCAGTGCACGATCGCCTCGGCGTTGCCGGCGAGATCGCCGACGGTCGAGTCGATCTGATTCAGAGCGAGGCGTAGTTGAGGCACGCGGCCCAGTGTAATCGTCTTTCTGACGCGATGTCCCGGCGGGGAGATGTGGGACGCCCCACGTACCGGGCCCGAGCGGCGCCCCACGTGCGGCTCCGTGGGGCGCCCCGGGTGCTACTTCCGGTACCCGAGGACCGTCATCATCCCCGACTCCGAGTGGTAGACGTTGTGGCAGTGGGTCATCCACAGGCCCGGGTTGTCGGCGTCGAAGTCCACCACCACCGTCCTGTTCGGCAGGAGGCCCGCCGTGTCCTTGCGGGGGCCGCCCGGGACCTTCGCCAGGGCGAAAGTGTGGCCGTGGAGGTGGATCGGGTGCCACATCTTCGTGCTGTTGAAGAAGATCAGCCGGACCCGCTCGCCCGCCCGGACCGGATGGCGCTCGCCCGGGGTGTAGGGCTTGCCGTTGAAGGCCCAGTTGTACTTCGTCATGCTGCCCGTCAGGCGCAGCCGGATCAGGCGGTCCGGCTTCCGCGCGGAAAGGGCGACGGACTCGGCCGCCCTGAGCCGGTTGGGGGTCAGCAGCCTGCCGGACAGCTCCTTGGGACGTACGGAGGCGGTGGGTGCGCTGCCGCTGCCGGTGCGGAGCAGCGCCATCGCGGCCGCCTCCCTGCCCGGTGCGTCCTTGCCCTCCGCGACCGCCGTGAGCGGGAAGACCCCGTCGCCCGCGGTCACCAGCACGTCGTACCGCTCGCCCATGCCCAGGATCAGGGAGTCGGCCTTGGCGTGTTGGACGGGGAAGCCGTCGGTGTGGGTGATCGTCAGCTCATGGCCGCCGAGTGCCACCCGGAACGGGGTGTCCCCGCCGGCGTTGATGATGCGCAGCCGGATCCGGTCGCCCGGCCTGGCCCTGAAGACCGAGGGAGCCTCGGTCGTGCGCCCGTTGACCAGGTAGTACGGATACGCGACATCGCCCGCGTCGCCGGCGAGCAGTTTGCTGGTCGCGCCCATCATCATCCGGGACGGGCTCTTTGCCCTCGCGGTCGGGGACGGCGTGTCCATCGGCATGTCCATCGGCATGTCCGCGCCGGAGTGTCCGGCCATTCCGTGCCTCAGCTCGGCCAGCACCCCCTCGGGCGTGGAGCCGTCGACGCCGTCGACCCAGTCGTCCAGGACGACGACCCACTCCTTGTCGTACGCCAGGGGTTCCCTCGGGTCCTCCACGATCAGCGGGGCGTACAGCCCGCGGTCCTGCTGGACGCCCGAGTGCGGATGGATCCAGTACGTCCCCGGGTCCGCGACCGTGAAGCGGTAGTCGAAGGAGCCGCCCGGCCTGACCGGGTTCTGGGTGAGGCCGGGGACGCCGTCCATGTCATTGCGCAGGGCGATGCCGTGCCAGTGCAGTGAGGTGGACTGCGGCAGATGGTTGGCGAGGGTGAGCGCGAGGGTGTCGCCCGCCGTGACGCGGACCACCTGGCCGGGCAGCTGGTCGCCGTACGCCCAGGAGTTGACCGTGAGCCCGCCGCCGAGGTCCAGCGGGGTGGGCGTGGCCGTCAGCTTCACGGCGCGGACGGGGCCGGAGCCCCGCTTCGCCTCGGCGGCTGCGACCTCGGGGCCGTCGGGGCTGACATAGCCTTTCAGGCTCGCCTCCCCGGTGGCGCCGTGGTTCATCGATCCGTGGTCCGTGCCCGGCGATCCGGAACAGGCGGCCAGAACTCCCGTGCCGGCGGCGGCGATTGCCGCTCCCAGGACGGTGCGGCGGGTGAGGTCTGTGGGGTGAGTGCGCATGACTGAGAGCACCTCGTGGTGTGTGGTGATGCGTGTGGATGGGCGCGTCTGCTGCTTCCGGTACACCGCTCGCAGCGCGGCGGTTTCCGGGCAGCGGGCCCACCTCTAGATCCGCAGCACCGACAGCCTGGCGAGGAGGGTCTTACGGGGAGGCGGGTTGGGCCGCAGGGCGCGGAGTATCCGGGCGTGACAGCCCGCGAGCAGCGCGCCGACGTCGGTGCGCAGCAGTCCGGCGACGAGCAGGACGACCGTGAAGGTGTCCAGCACGGCGAGGCAGACGCTCATCGGATCCATGCCCATGCCGGGCACCGTCGGCCCGGCGTACGGCGGTTGGGCCTCGGCAGGGTCGGCAGGGTCGGCGGCGTGGTGGTGGCCGGGATTCGCCATGGCGACGGGGTTCACGGCGCCCGTCGTGCCGACCTCGTGCGAGGGTGCGGCCACATGCCTCGCCGCGCCCCCGCCGTGATCCGCGACCGGGTGGCCGAGCGTGTGCATCGTGGCGATGCCGAACAGCAGCGCCATGAACAGCAACAGCTGTCCGAACCGCGCGGGCCGACCGATCACCATGGCCCGCAGCTTACCCCCACCCGGTATGTGTCGACGCGGGGCCGCACACGCCCGATGAGCCGCGTTCGGCGCAGGCTTGAAGCGGCGCCCGTAGCCGCCGAAGCCGGGTCGCGGTCAGCCCATGGTGGTCACGACGGAGTGTTCTCCGTGTCATGGCCGGGCGGGGGTGTGCGGTCGACGGTGGTGAGCCATTGGGTGACGACGGCGTCGATGAACTCGTCTGTGACGTCCCGTCGGTCGAAGAAGAGGCGGGACATGACCGGTCCGAAGAGCAGGGTGTATTCGTCGGCGGTGATCTGGCGGCCTGACGGTTCCAGGAGCTTGTTGAGGGCCGCGAGTCGATCGGTTCCGATGCGTGTGAGGGCCTGGGCGCTGTCGGCGTCGTAGTCGGCCTGGGCGGTGACGGCCAGCACCGCGGGGCGGGTGGCCGGGTCGGTCAGGCCCGCCCGAAGGCTGGTCAGCCATGCGGTGGCGACCGTGCGCAGGTCGTCGCCGGGCTCGGGGTAGGCCACGTCGGGGCCTTCCAGGATCAGGTCGAAGAGCAGGGCGGCGCGGGTGGGCCAGTGGCGGTAGAGGGTCTGCCGGGTCACGGAGGCCTGTTCGGCCAGCAGCGCATACGTCAGCCCGGTGGGCCCGACCTCCGGCAGCAGCTCACGGGCCACGGTCAGGATGCGGGCGCGGGTGCGCTGGACCCGGGGGTTGCTGATCGACGGGCGGCGGGCCCAGGGGGGCGTCGGCTCTTCGGGCATGTGCCCATCATTCCACGTAAATCATACGCGACGTGTGATGCGCTCCACTCTCGCAATCATACGCTCTGCGTGATACACAGGAATGGCAATCATACGGACTGGATGAATCAGCTCGTGTGCTGTCTCTATCCCTCAGGGAGTTCCTGATGTCTACAGCGATCAGCTTCTCGGCCTACGGCCCCCCGGACGTGCTCACCGTCTCGCAGGTCGAGACCCCCCAGCCGGGGCCGGGGCAGGTCCGGATCCGGGTGCGGGCCGCCGCCGTCAACCCGATCGACGTGCGGATCCGCGCCGGACTGATGGACGGCTTCTTTCCCGTCCAGTTCCCGATGACCCCGGGATGGGACGTAACCGGCGTCGTCGACTCCGTCGGCGACGGAGCGAGCGCCGCCGTGGGGGACGAGGTCTTCGGGGTCGCCTCCGTCGGCGGCTACAGCGAGCACGCGCTGCTGGACCGGCCGGTGGCCAAGCCCGAGGCACTGTCGTGGGAAACCACAGCCGCACTGGTCACCGTCGGCGAGGCCGCGTTCCGCGCGCTGAAGCACCTCGGTGTCCAGGCGGGCCAGACACTGCTCGTCCACGGTGCCGGCGGCAGCGTCGGCACGATCGCCGTCCAGCTGGCCGCCGCCCAGGGCGTCACTGTTGTCGGCACAGTCGCCGAGGACGACATAGAGCGAGTCACCGCGCTCGGTGCTACGCCGGTCCGCTACGGCGACGGCTGGGTCGAGCGGGTCAAGGCCGCCGCCCCGGGCGGTGTGGACCGCGTCTTCGACGCTTCCGGCGCCGGCGTGCTCGCCGACTCCGTCACCCTCGTCGGGGATGCGGTCCGTGTCATCACCATCGCCGACCCGTCGTTCGCGCAGCACGGGGTGCGTTTCACCGGCATGGACCCGGCCGACCGCTTCCCCGAGTCCCTGCCCGTGCTGGCCGAGCTGGCCGCCTCCGGCGAGCTCACCGTGCCCGTCTGGCGGACCTATCCGCTGGCGGAGGCGGCCCGGGCACACGCCGACGTCGAAGCCCGCCGCAACGGCGGAAAGATCATCCTGCTGCCGTGACCCGGCCGGGCCGGTGAGGAGCGAAGCGCGGGTGCCACGGCCCGACAAGGGCTGCGGTACCTGGGAGTTGTCACTTGGGACGCCGCTCGTCAACGGCACCTCGGTTCGTGGCAGGCTTGCCTCCGGTGCTCGTGCCGTCCATGGCGCGGGAGGAGGAGCGACGTTGACGTTCGTACGAGTGGGAGACGTGCCGCACCATGTGGTCGTCGAGGGCAGCGGACCGGTCTGCGTACTGAGCGCCGGGCTCGCGATGAGCTGGTTCGACTGGGACCCCGTCGTCCCACTGCTCGCCCCGCACCGCACCGTCGTCCGCTTCGACCGGCCCGGGCACGGACTGAGCGGCCCTGCCACCGTGCCGCCGTCCGCGGCGGGCGAGGCCCACCGCATCGCGGGCGTACTGGACGCACTCGGTCTGGACGGGCCCGCCACCGTCGTCGGGCACTCGATCGCCGGGTTCCACGCCGAGGCCTTCGCCCGGCTGCACCCCGCCCGCACCGCCTCCGTCGTCCTCCTCGACTCGTCCGTCGAGGAGCACGCGCGCGTGCCCGCCGCGCCCGCGGTGCGCACCGCCGCGGCCCGGGCACTCGGCACGGCACTGTCCGCCGCCGGAGTCCCCGCCGCGCTCGGCCCGCTCACCCGCCGCGCCGTGGTCCGCCTCTCCCGCACCGGCGGCGGCGACCCGGCCCCGGCCGCGCTCGTACGCCGCTGCTACGCCACCTCACGGGTGCTCCAGGGCGGCCTCCTGGAGAACACCCACTACCGCGCGGTCGCCGCCGAACTCCTCGGCCTGCGCGAGCGGTACGCCCTGCCCGACGTCCCGGTCACCGTGCTCGCCGCGAACGCCGCGGGCGAGCGCTGGCTGGAGCGCCAGCACGCCCTCGCCCAGTTGCTCGGCGCCCGCTTCGAGACGGTCGCACCGGCGGGCCACCTGGTGATGCTGGACCGCCCGGAAGCGGTGGCCCGGGCGGTCCTCGACGGACCGGCCGTGGCGAGCGCCGGACGGGCCGTACGCACGACATGGCCTCAGCCGTTCGCGTAGACCCGCTCCACAAAGGCGTGGATCTGCGCGTCGGACAGATGCTGGGCCAGATCGGCCTCGCTGATCATCCCCACGAGCCGCTTGTTCTCGATCACCGGCAGCCGGCGGATCTGGTGGCCCTGCATCTCCTGCAGCACCTCGCCCACGTCGGAGCCCGCGTCGATCCAGCGCGGCGTGCCCTTGGCCATGTCGCCCGCGGTGACCTGCGAGGGGTCGTGGCCCATGGCCACACAGCCGACGACGATGTCACGGTCGGTGAGAATGCCGCAGAGCCGTTCGTTGGAGTCGGCTATGGGCAGCGCACCCACATTGAGCTGCCGCATCAGCTGCGCGGCCCGGTCGAGGGTCTCGTGCGCGGGGATCCACTGGGCCCCGGGGTGCATGATGTCTCTGGCTGTGGTCATGGCTTCGTACCTCCTGGCATGCCTTGACTGCCCGAGCGAACCCATTGTCATTGGGCCGTTCGGAGTACGCGACCGCAGCAGGTGGAGCTCGCGGAAGGAGCGCTTGGACATGGCACGGCTGACCCTGCGGATCACGGGCCGCGAGCTGCCCGGCAGCTCGTGCGGCGCGTACCGCCACGTCCACGTCGGTACGCAGCGCGGCAGCGAGCCCGACCAGCTGGTGCGCGCCGACGCGGCCGAGGCGGTCTTCGAGATACCCGTCGAGACCGTCACGGCGCCCGACGGCACGGCCGACTTCCGCGGGCCGTACGTCCAGGGGCGGCGCGGTGAGCGCTTCGTCTACCTGACGTGGGGTGAGCTGCCGCCGGGCGGATCGTTCGCGATGTTCCGGCGGGCGAAGCTCTTTCTCGCGGACGTGCCGGAGGAGGCGGTGAAGGGCGGCGCGGCGGAGGCGGGGCTGGGGCTGACGGACGGCGCGGGCATGCCGCTGTGTGCGGGGGTCCGCCCGCCGCGGATCGTGTGGCGGGCGGGAAGCTAGGTGGGCGCGGGGTGCGCCTGCGGCGGGCCTGTTCCCCACCCCGCCCTCCCCCTACGGCCTGGCGGCCGTGGGAGGTACCCCCATCCCGTAACCAAGGGGCCGCCCTGACCCCGTATGCGACCTTCGGCCGCATGTCCTCAAACGCCGGACGGGCTGAACAATTCAGCCCCGTGGGGGTCCCCCCGGACGAAGTCTGGGGGAGTTTGAGGCGCGGGGGTCCGGGGGCAGCGCCCCCGGTTACGGCGCGGCGGCCTACGACGTACGAACCTCCGCGCCCCGCTTGTGCAGCAGGTCCACCATCAGCTCGACCTCCGAGCGCTGCGCCGCCACCATGCCCTCCGCCAGCGCCTTCTCAGGGCCGACCGTGCACTGCTTCGCGCAGCCCTCCGCCATCGAGATCCCGCCGTTGTGGTGGATGATCATCAGCTGGAGGTACTCGATCTCGGCCTGCTTGCCGCCGGCCTTGCCCAGCCGGTCCAGGTCCGCCCTGGTCGCCATGCCCGGCATCAGGGCACCGTCCCCGGCCTCGGACGACCCGCCGTGCCCGGAGTGTCCGGACCCGCCGTGCGCGCCCTCCCCGGTCATCCAGGACATCGGCTCACGGTCCGCCGCCAGCTTCGGCAGCCCCCACAGATCCAGCCAGCCCAGCATCATGCCCCGCTGGTTGGCCTGGGTGTTGGCGATGTCGTACGCGAGCCGGCGCACCTCGTCGTCCTGCGTACGGTCCCGGACGATGAACGACATCTCCACCGCCTGCTGGTGATGGACCGACATGTCCCGCGCGAAGCCCGCGTCGGCCGAATCCGCGGACGGCGTACGCGATGTGGTGTCGTCCCCGCCCCGCGCCGAGGCCACCGTCGCGGCCCCGGCGAAGAGCAGCGCGAGCACGACAGCCGCAATCGCGGCCCAGTGCGTACGCGTCATGCGGATCATTTGCCGCCCAGTCCGTTGGTGCACGCGGCGCCCGGCTCGGGAGTCTGCGGGCCCTGCACGTACTTGGTGAAGAACTGGCTCACGCGCGGGTCGCTCGCACTGTCGACCGTCACCTGCTTGCCCCAGGCGCTCAGCATGATCGGCCCGGCCTGGCCCTTGAACGGGCTCATCAGCGTGTACGGGGTCTTCTTGACCTTCTCGCTCAGCTTGCTCACGTCGCCCGCCGAAGCCTTGTCGTTGTACGTGACCCAGACCGCGCCGTGCTCCAGCGAGTGCACGGCGTTCATGTCGGGGATCGGCTCCTTGTAGACGTCGCCGTTGCAGTTCATCCACACCTGGTTGTGGTCGCCGCCGACCGGCGGCTTCATCGGGTAGGTGACCGCCTTGGTGACGTGCGTGCGGCCGAGCTTCTTCGCGTCCCAGCTCTTCTCGCCGGTGACAGGCGCCTTGGCCTCGGCGACCTTCTGGTCCTTCTTGTCCGACTCCTTGTTGAGCACGTAGACGCCGAAGCCGACGAGACCGGCCACGACGACACCGCTGACGGCGATCGTGATGATGCGGCTGCGGCGCTCGCGGGCCTGCTCGGCGCGGCGCATCTTCTCTATTCGGGCTTTGCGGTCGTTGGTGCGGGTAGCCATGATGTGTCGTCCTTCGTCAATGAAGTGATCAAGGGGCTGTGGGGGAGGCGGGACCGTTCAGGTCCGCAGCACTTGAAGGACGTGGAGGCTGGGAGCCCGCGGCTGCGCTCCCGAGCGGGGCAGCGAGGCCCCGGCGGGCGGTGCGCCGAGGTGCTGGGGCTGTGCCCCGGCCTCGACCGGCGCGTCCAGCGGGGGCGCGGTGAGTACGGCCGGTTTGACGAGCGGCATCAGGCCGCAGGCGCCCTTGTCGTACGGGCAGGTGTACTCGGCCGCCGCATTGCCGGACGCGGACGTGGAGCCGGACGAGGCGCCGGTCGCGGAGGCGGCGGCGTGGTGCTCGGCGGGCGGGCTCAGGCAGATGAAGAGCGCGCCGAGGAGCGTCGCCATGGCACTGAGCAGTGCCATGGGACGCGCGGTGTGCGCGATGTGGTTGAGCCGCGGACCCCCCATGGGCGCAGATCGTAGTGTGCGGGGGCCTCCGGCACCTCATACGGGGCTGCCAAAAAGCCATCGCCCGCCCTACCGGACGGGTTGGCAGGGGCCTCAGGGTCGTCTCGCCGCGGGCTCTGACCCACAATGGGCTCAGCCGGTACAGATGGCCGTGGGACGAGGCACGCAACGCGCCTGAAACCCACGGATGGCATGCTCGTGCGGAGCAGGCGGCTTGACCAGCAAGGATGGGTGGAAATGGATAAGCAGCAGGAGTTTGTGCTCCGTACCCTCGAGGAGCGCGACATCCGCTTCGTGCGCCTGTGGTTCACCGATGTGCTCGGCTTTCTGAAGTCGGTCGCGGTGGCCCCCGCCGAGCTGGAGCAGGCCTTCGACGAGGGCATCGGCTTCGACGGCTCCGCGATCGAGGGCTTCGCGCGGGTCTACGAGTCCGACATGATCGCCAAGCCGGATCCCAGCACCTTCCAGATTCTGCCGTGGCGGGCCGAGGCCCCGGGCACGGCACGGATGTTCTGCGACATCCTGATGCCGGACGGCTCGCCGTCCTTCGCGGACCCGCGGTATGTGCTGAAGCGGATCCTTGCCAAGACCTCCGACCTCGGCTTCACCTTCTACACCCACCCGGAGATCGAGTTCTTCCTGCTGAAAAACAAGCCACTGGACGGCACCCGGCCCACCCCGGCCGACAACTCCGGCTATTTCGACCACACCCCGCAGAACGTCGGCATGGACTTCCGCCGTCAGGCGATCACCATGCTCGAATCCATGGGCATCTCGGTGGAGTTCAGCCACCATGAGGGCGCGCCGGGCCAGCAGGAGATCGACCTGCGGTACGCGGACGCGCTCTCCACGGCCGACAACATCATGACCTTCCGCCTGGTCATGAAGCAGGTCGCGCTGGAGCAGGGCGTCCAGGCGACCTTTATGCCGAAGCCGTTCAGCGAGTACCCCGGCTCCGGGATGCACACCCACCTCTCCCTCTTCGAGGGAGACCGGAACGCCTTCTACGAGTCCGGCTCCGAATACCAGCTCTCCAAGGTCGGCCGCTCCTTCATCGCGGGCCTGCTCACGCACGCGGCGGAGATCTCGGCCGTCACGAACCAGTGGGTCAACTCCTACAAGCGCATCTGGGGCGGCTCGGCCCGCAGCGCGGGCGCGGGCGGCGAGGCCCCCTCGTACATCTGCTGGGGCCACAACAACCGCTCGGCGCTGATCCGTGTCCCGATGTACAAGCCGGGCAAGACTGGCTCGGCCCGCGTCGAGGTCCGCTCCATCGACTCCGGCGCGAACCCGTATCTGACGTACGCGGTGCTGCTCGCCGCGGGCCTCAAGGGCATCGAGGAGGGCTACGAACTCCCGGCGGGCGCGGACGACGACGTGTGGGCGCTGTCGGACGCGGAGCGCAGGGCGATGGGGATCGAGCCACTGCCGCAGAACCTGGGCGAGGCGATCGCGCTGATGGAGCGGAGCGAGCTGGTCGCCGAGACGCTGGGCGAGCACGTCTTCGACTTCTTCCTCCGCAACAAGAAGCAGGAGTGGGAGGAGTACCGCAGCGAGGTCACGGCCTTCGAGCTGCGCAAGAACCTCCCGGTGCTGTAAGCACAGGTCAGAGCGGTATTGCCTATTCAAGAAACTCCGTGGAGACGACCACACGGTTGTCTCCACGGAGCCGGTATGTGGCCCTGGGCCGTCTGTGGGCCGTGGTGGGAGAAGCGAGCCCGTCTGGGTGTCGGCCCGGCTGGCTCCAAGCGAGGCCGTAGGCCTACAGCGCGTCGTTACTGATGTCGTCCGCGCTCACGGCGTGGTCTCCACGTCCGCGTCGACCATCGAGCGAGGATGCTGAACGCTGCCAATTGCTCAAGAGCTTCGTTCTCGTCCAGCTCGTGATCGATTTCGTGGGCGATGGGTTGCGAATCGCGGAGTAGACACCACGGGCGAAGCTGGCCGCACCTTCGTGACGGCTCCTGAACGTGTCGCTTCCGTCGTCGTCTCCGAGGCGGAGCCGTGGATGCCCACCGCTTGGGGGCTTGGTGGAGAAGGCCTCCCCCAGGAGCCTCGCCTCGGAGAGGTCCTTCCGCCCCAGCTTTGCCTGAGCCTGGGTGTTGACCGCCTTGGCTGCCATTCCCACGGCTTCACGGAAGTGCCCACTGCTCCAAAGCCCCTGAACGCTTCCCCACACCCATGGGTGCAACGTCGCAGCATCAAGCTGGGGTGCGCCGCTTCCGAGATTTTCGATCAGTTCCTGTTCAGCCAATCAGGCACGGATGGCGGTCATTGCCCACCATGAGGTGCGGGCGTCGGCCGATGACCGTTCCGGCCGCTGACAAAAAGTTGGCCAGTACTGCGATCGGGTCGGCCTCGGTGGTGGGGTCCAATTCCCGTACGGTCTCACCAATCCAGCCGCAGAACACCGCCGGGTGCGGGGTCGGGCCCTGGCGGTGCGGACGGTGGATTCCTGGCTGTGGGTCGTAGAGAGGGTTCGGCGGTCCGGCGGTTCGCTCCGGGAGCTCTTCCAGGGGATCGCTTTGTTCCTTGACAAGCGCGGTGACCTCGTCGAGAACGGCTGCCCGAATTTCGTCAGTATCGCTGTCTGCGGACGATGCGGCCTGCATGAGCCGGGTTCCGGCCGCAATGAGGCGGCGCCGATTGGCCTTGTCCCGCACGATTTCCGCGTACCACTCGGCATTCGCGACTGTGGGGACTTCGTTCACCAGCGTATGCAGGTAACTTGCTCCGCCGACACGGCTCAACTCGCCGCGCTTGTCCAGATGGTAGGCGACCGTGATGGGGTCGGCCGGCTGCCGTGCTGCGTGCAGATCGAGAATCGCCCGGTGAATGGTCTCGTGCGCCGGACGGTAATGGTCGCCCGGGTCCACTACTGCGGCAACTTCCTCGATTGCATCGACGGAAAGCAGCATGGATCCGAGAACGGACTGTTCGGCCGTCACGTCGTTGGGCGGGGCCTGAGTGAAGTTTTCCGTGGTGCGGTCGCGCATCGGCAGCACATTGGCGTGCTGCACGGGCGCGGGTTCAGGTGTCATGCTGGGGGTCTCCTGTTCTGTCTTCGGGCAAGGGGAGACCGGGGGCGGCGGTGTGTCCTTGCACGGGAGTGCCGCCGCCCTCGGGCGTTCATCGGGTCAGGTCATGCACCAGCCGGAATCGCAGCCGGAGTCGAATTCGTAGAATGGCAGCAGGTCGACCCCATCCGGGATGGCCTTGTGGAGCGGCTGAGCGAACCGGGTCAGATAGACGTGGTCCTTGCCGAGTTCGTCACGCCGTTCGTTCAGGAGCGCTTCGAGCTGGCACGCCTTGACGAACAGCTCGGGCTCTTCGCGGCGCATGCTGTGCCAGGTCTCGGGACGGTGGAACGGGCAAGTTATTTGGAATCCGACGTCGTGTCGGGTCCGTGATCCCCCGCGCGGGCGCATCGTCGGCGGCTCGGTAGGGTCTGGGCCATGACGATGGTTCTGCACCGAGGGCTGACCCGTGGTTGAGCTGCGGGATTTCACGCTCGCTGACGGCCGACTGCTCGCAGCGTGGATCGATGGACCGGTTGAGCTATGGACGTGGTCCGGCATCAACTTCAGCTGGCCGTTGGACGAGCGGCAGCTTGCCGAGTATGCGGCTGAGTCCGCGACGCCGCTGCGCCGGAGCTGGATGGCGATTGATCCGGCCAGTGACCAGGTCGTGGGCCATGCCTCGGTGCGGCTCGACGCAGAGGGGGCCAGCGGTCGGATCGGACGGGTCCTCGTGGCGCCGGAGGCCCGGGGCAAGGGGGTTGGCGCCGCGATGCTGGCGAGGGTGCTGGCTGCCGCGTTCGGGGAGCTTGGCCTGGAGCGGGTCGAGCTGGGAGTCTGGACCGACAACTCCAGCGCGATCCGCCTGTATGAAGGGCTGGGCTTCGTGTGCGATCGCGTGCTTCGCGACGTAGAGCAGTTCGCGGGCAAGTCCTGGTCGGCGATGCAGATGAGCTTGCCGAGATCAGCTTGGGGCGCCGACGCTGCCTCCGGGTAGCAGGTGGGTTTGGTGGGAGGCAGCTCGGCGTATTCGATGCGCTCGTGCGGCTCGCAGCGGCGGTTGTTGGCCCGCTGGATCTCATCGAGGCTGATGCCGATTCCGACCGTGGCCGGATGATCGGGGGTGGCTCCCCGGCGTTTCAGCTCGTCGGCGATGACCTTGATTTTGAACTGGACAGTGCACGAGCGGGTGCCGGGGGCCCCGTTGGACATCCGTACCGGAATCTTCAGCGACCGTGAGCCTTCCCTGGTGAGGTCCTGGTACAGGGTGCGAACTTCACCCGAGCGCTTCATGATGCGGTCCAGCACGACGAAAATGAAGGTCGCCGCCCATGCCGCGGCGGACGGGACCGTCCTGCGTGCGCCACACCGCGAGGTCGTTCGAGAGCTCTTGGACGGTCTCCTTCCGACGCGGCGTGACCGTCAGTGGGAGCGCGTCAAGGAGCCGTCCAAGAACAACTTCGACGTCAGAAAACGAGATCAGCTGGCGGGGAAATCAAGGTTCCAGCCGTCCTGGTCCCAGATCTGGGCCAGCTGTCCGTCCGTAGTGAGCACGTAGAGGGACTTCAGGTTTCTGCCGAGGTCCCTGGCGAATCCAGCGGGGGCACCTTCGAAGCGCAGGGTCGGGAAGCCAGCCTGCTCGGCGGGGAAGTCATGGTTCCAGCCCTCGTGGTCCCACATCTGGGCGAGGCGCCCGTCGCTGGTGATGGCGTAGAGGGTTTTCAGGTTCCTGTCGGGGTCTCTCGGGAAGACTGCCGGACTGCCTTGGAAGCGCAGTTGCTCGGCGGGGAAGTCGAGGTTCCAGCCGTCCTGGTCCCAGATCTGGGCGAGGCGCCCGTCGTTGGTGATGGCGTAGAGGGTTTTCAGGTTTCGGGCCGAGTCTCTCGGGAAGACGGCCGGACTGCCTTGGAAGCGCAGGTCCTGGAAGCCGGCCTGCTCGGCGGGGAAGTCGAGGTTCCAGCCGTCCTGGTCCCAGATCTGGGCGAGGCGCCCGTCGCTGGTGATGGCGTAGAGGGTTTTCAGGTTCCGGGCCGAGTCTCTCGGGAAGACGGCCGGACTGCCTTGGAAGCGCAGGTCCTGGAAGCCGGCCTGCTCGGCGGGGAAGTCGAGGTTCCAGCCGTCCTGGTCCCAGATCTGGGCGAGGCGCCCGTCGCTGGTGATGGCGTAGAGGGTTTTCAGGTTCCGGGCCGAGTCTCTCGGGAAGACGGCCGGACTGCCTTGGAAGCGCAGGTCCTGGAAGCCGGCCTGCTCGGCGGGGAAGTCGAGGTTCCAGCCGTCCTGGTCCCAGATCTGGGCGAGGCCCCCGTCGCTGGTGATGGCGTAGAGGGTTTTCAGGTTCCGGGCCAGGTCTCTCGGGAAGACGGCCGGACTACCTTGGAAGCGCAGGTCCTGGAAGCCGGCCTGTTCAGCGGGGAAGTCGAGGTTCCAGCCGTCCTGGTCCCAGATCTGGGCCAGCCGCCCGTCACCGGCGACCAGGTACACGGACTTCCGATTGCCCGCGAGGTCCCTGCCGAATACGGTGACGTTCGCGCCGGACCAGTACAGCGGCATATGAGATGCGAGCGCCTGAAAGGCGTTGATCCGCCCACGGCCGAGCAGCCCGACCAGAGCAGGATTTGCGGCGTCGACGTTGTCGCACGTTGTCTCGATCGCGTCCCGCACCTGTTGGTTGGTCAGGGCCCTATGACGCGACCAGATTAGGGCGGCCAGACCGGCGACATGCGGCGCCGCCATCGAGGTGCCGTCCATCAGCGCATAGCCCCCACTAAGGAACGTGGAGTGGATATTTACCCCAGGTGCCGCAACGTCGACGGCCCGGCCGATGTTGGAGAAGGTCGCCCTGCGGTCGTTCTGATCGGTTGCTGCAACCGCGATGACCTCTGGATACACGGCTGGGTACGTCGCGGTGACGTCGATGTTCGCGCCCGCGTTCCCGGCGGCGAAGACCACGACGACATTGCTGTTGACCGCGTTGATGATGGCATTGTGCACAGCGGTGTGGTCGCCGTTCATGTGCCAGCTGCAGTTGATAACGTAACGGCGGTTCGGATTGTTTGCGGCCTGCTGTGCCACGTAGTTGAGCGCGTCGGCACGGTTCTGGTTAAGACCCGCAGCGAGGTCTACCCGTAGCGGCATTAGCCGGCACCGTGGCGCAACACCGATCACGCCGATCTGATTGTTGACCGCAGCAGCAATTCCCGCGACGTGCGAACCGTGGCCGTTGGCGTCGTCGGGAGATGAGTCGCCCGCGTCGGCGAAATCCCAGTCATCCACGCCGCGGGGCAGAATGTTTGCCTGCAGGTCGGCATGGTTCAGGTCAGCACCGGTGTCGATGACGGCAATGATGACGTCGGGGTGACCGAGCCCGAGGTCCCAGGCCCTCAGGGCGTCAATGTCGGCATTCGCAGTCCCCGCGACTCCGTTGACCGTCTGACCGGTGTTCTGAAGGCCCCACATCAGTCCGAAGTCGGTGTCGTTGGGGGCCCTGAGCGTGGCGCTGTTGAAGCTGACCTCGCTAGGCTCGGCGAACACCACCTCCGCGAGGTCAGATACCTCTCGAATGGTTTCGAAGAGACCCCGGCCCTCAGGTACGGCGATCGTGAAATAGCCGGGGGTCCGCTGCTTGCGGATCACCCTGCTCCCGAGCTGCGCGACGATCTCCTCCGCCTTCCCTTTTCCGATGCCTTGTGTGAATTGAACGGTCAGCTCATCCGGAAGGAAATGACGTGTCAGTCCCTCGTCGTCGACCATGACAGGGATCGCGTTGGCGATCTCCGTGTGCCCCAGGGCCGAGGAAATCTCCGAATCCAGGTCGCCATCCGCCATTTCGACTGCCGCGAATCCGCGCTTCAGATTGAGTCCCGCACTGACCGTGAACCGCGACGCCGCCATCATCTCGTTGAAGCGGGACTCATTGGGAGGTTCATGGAAGGTGATAACCGCTTCGTTCGGGCTCGGCGCAAAGCTGCGCCGCCGCGCACTGACCTTGTCGGTGTAGAAGTGGTCGCCCTCTTCCCGAGCGACCACCGTCCGATCAAAACGCACAGACATGGGTGTTCCCCTCAGGTTTGCAAGCCACATGGCTTGCAAACAAGCTATGCCGCCAAATTGAAAGGCGCTCGCCAAGTAGCCCATCAAGGGGTGGGATCACGGCACCCTTTCAGGGGGCGCTCCGGCCACCTCGTGCTTTTGGCGGCAGAACCGCTTGCCCAGCGGGAAGGTCCAGCGACGCTTGCCGTAGGCCCGAAGGGTGCTCGTGCCAACCCGGGCCCGCTGGCGCCGCCCGGACAGGATCGCCCGTGTCCAAGTCGGACCTCACCACCAGCGACATACCCACCTCGGCGCGGCAGCGCGCCCCACTCACAGCTAAGGTCGCCGTTTCGGTTGGGTGGTGAGGCGTCGTTTAAGGGGCAACTGATTTCTCGGAGTGGCAGGTGATCAGCGTGGCGTCGAGGTCCAGGACCAGGCCAGGTAGCACGCGTCCCGCGGTGTGGACTGCGGATATGCCCTCACCGTGCTCGGCGGCCTGCAGCCAGGCGGCTTCCCGGGCCTGGGCACGGGGCGAGCGCAAAGAAGGCAGTGTCCTGTCATCGGTGTCGGCGAGCAGCCGCCAGGCCGTTGGTGTCGAGGCGACAGGGCCGAAGAGCGCTGTCTGGTCCCGCAGTACGGCCAGGTCCGCGCTGGCCTCGCCGCCGTCGGCGAGCATCACCGCCAGGTCGGTGGCGATCCGGCGTAGCAGAGCGCGGCCGTCCTGGCCGGGCCGTCTGTGGGCCGTCGAAGGCTGGCCTTGGGTGACCATCAACGACCGTCAACGGCCGTTCGGACCCTGGTCAGGGGCATCCCGGTTTCCTTTGCCGCAGGGCGCCCCCTAGCCGCACAAGTTCCTCCGCAACAAGAAGCAGGAGTGGGAGGAGTACCGCAGCGAGGTCACGGCCTTCGAGCTGCGGAAGAACCTGCCGGTTCTGTAGGTCCTGGCCGGTCGATCAGGCCGGATCAGAGAGCGGGCCTGGCGATGGGGCACCTCCCGTGCCCGAAGGGCTACGGGGGAGAGGTGCCGTGCCAGGGCACGTGAGCCCGGCAAGCTCGGCCGGAAAGGACCTAGGGGCAGGTCAGGGAAGGGTGTGGCGGCAGAGAGGGCCGGCGGCTTCTGGCCGTCGGCCTTCTCTGCGAGTGAGCCGCACCGTGCTTGGATGCCTTCAGCGGCTTCCGGGCGCGGCAGCCAGCACCGGCTCGGGGTCAGGCTGCCGGTCGGCGTCCTCGACGCCGATGTGGGGCAGCCGAGCGTCGAGCCAGCCGGGCAGCCACCAGGTCGCGCGCCCCATCAGCGCCATCGCCGCGGGCACGAGCACCATGCGGACGATCGTCGCGTCGAGCACGATCGCGGTCGCCAGGCCCAGGCCCATCATCTTCACGAGCGGCGACGGGTTGGCGACGAAGCTGAGGAACACCACCGCCATGATCAGTGCGGCAGAGGTGATCACACGGCCGGTGGCCGCCATGCCGCGTGCCACCGACTCGGTGGTGTCGCCCGTGGCGGCGTACTCCTCGCGGACGCGCGAGAGCAGGAACACCTCGTAGTCCATGGACAGGCCGAACAGGACCGCGAAGAAGATCGTCGGCATGGGCGAGGCGATCAGGAAGGTGTCCTGCAGGTTGAACAGGCCCCCGAGCCAGCCCCACTGGAAGACGGCGACCACCACGCCGTATGCCCCGCCGATGGACAACAGGTTGACCAGGGCGGCCTTCAGCGGCAGTGCGACGGAGCGGAACACCACCATCAGCAGCAGGAACGACGCTGCCAGGATCGCGGCGATGAAGACCGGCAGGGTGTCGGCGAGTTGCTCGGTGAGGTCGTCGGTCATGGCGGTCAGGCCGGATACGGCGACGTTGTCGGGGACGAGGTCACGGACGCGCTCAAGGGTCCGGGAGGTCTCGGCGTCGGCGGGGGCGGTGGTGGGGAACATGGACAGCACGACGGTGTCCCCGGCCGCGGAGGTCTGTGGCTCGCCGACCGTGGCGATGCCGGGGTCGGCGGCGATGCGCCGGGACAGAGCGGGCACGTCCTCGGCCTCGGCGCCGGGGCGGGTCAGATCGGCGACGATCAGCAGAGGGGCGTTGAAGCCCGGGCCGAAGCCCTCGGCCAGCAGGTCGTAGGCGCGGCGGTGGGTGGTGCTCGTGGAGTCGTCGCCGGCGTCGGGGAAGCCGGTCTCCATGCGCAGCGCGGGGGCGGCCAGTGCGAGCAGGACCGCGGATGCGGCGAGCAGGTAGCGCCACGGCCGCCCGGACACACGGTGGGCGAAGCGCCACCATGCCGTGTCCTCGGCCTTCTTCACAGGGCGCTTGCGTGCCCGGCGGCTCCTTTTGTGGACACGGTCACCCAGGAGCGACAGCAGGGCGGGCAGCAATGTCAGGGCGGTCGCCACGGCGAAGAGAACGACCAGGGCGGTACTCAGGCCGATCGACGTCAGGAAGCCCAGGCCGGTCAGCCCGAGAGCGGCCATCGCCACGATGACGGTGCCGCCGGCGAACAGGACGGCCGCGCCCGAGGACCCCATGGCGTTCGACAGTGCGGCGGTGTTGTCCTGACCGGCGGCGCGGTTCTCGCGGTGACGGGCCACGATGAACAGGGCGTAGTCGATGCCCACGCCCAGGCCGATCATCGCGCCGATCGTGGGGGCCGCGGTGGAGACATCCAGCGCGTTGGCCAGCAGCATGACGCTGCCCAGGCCCGCGGCGACGGCCACCAGGGCGAGCACGATCGGCACCAGCGCGGCCAGGATCGTGCCGAACGCCACCACCAGGATGACGAGTCCGGTGAGCAGGCCCGCCGCCTCCGCGCCCGAGGTCTCCGTCTCGGCGTTGATGAAGACGGCGTCACCGCCCAGTTCGACGACGAAGCCGTCCCCGCGTGCGGGCTCGATCGCGTCGGTCAGGGCCTCGATCTCCTTGGGGTCCACTTCCATCGCGGGCACGTCGAAGGTGATCCGGGCGAAGCCGATACGTCCGTCCGGAGAGAGCGTGC
Organism: Streptomyces sp. NBC_01481; assembly: GCF_026339995.1. Taxonomy (GTDB): domain Bacteria; phylum Actinomycetota; class Actinomycetes; order Streptomycetales; family Streptomycetaceae; genus Streptomyces. The sequence goes on from NZ_JAPEPT010000001.1 coordinate 1,310,654, forward strand.
CGGCGGTGAAGGGGCCAGCCGCGGTGGCGACGTGCTCCACGCCGGCGATCCGGGCGACCGCGGCGTCGACGGCAGGCCGGTGGCGCTCCAGCCGCTCCCCTTCCGGCGCGGCGAAGACCGCCATGGCACCGCCGCCGGACGCTTCCGGGAAGCGCTCTTCGAGCAGCTCCATCGCCTCCTCGCTCTGGCTGCCGGGAGCGACCAGGTCGTCGACGAACGAGCCGCCGACGGTTGCGGCCAGGGGCAGCACCAGGAGGAGGGCAACCGCCCAGGTGGCGATGGTGACCCATGGTCGGCGGGCGCTCGCGCTGCCGATACGACGGGTGAATCGGTTCATGGCTGTGTGGGCTCCCGTGAGATGGCCGCTGTCCGCCCCCGGCCGGTGGCGCGCTGGAGGCAGGAGTTGTGAGCGGTTCCATCGTGGGTTTCCGGCGCCGGTGCTGTCCCCCGCCACCGGACGGGCCGCGGGCTCCCGCGCGGGACGGGGAGAACGCTGCGGCACCTCCCCCCGGCGGGGGAGCCCGGCATCCGCCCGCAGGCGGGTGACTGCGCCTGCGACCTGGACCTACGATGGCGTGCCCGGTGCACCCTTATGGCCAACGCCAGCGAGCCGGAAAGCCTTTTGACGGAGCGATGATGAACCGCACGGCGCTGAGCTCAGAGACGCTGGTCCGCGGCGGGCCGGGCAGGTTCCGCGGGCCCTTCGCCCGGTGGCCGCGGACCGCGGACGCCGTCCTCGCTGCCGCCATGCTCCTGGCCGCGGTGTTCGTGGAGGAAGCGCCCGGCGATGCGCTCCGCGTCCGTCCGATCACCGACGTGCCCGTCCCGGTCCTGCTGCTGTACGCCGTGGCCGGCGCGGCGCTCTACTGGCGTGGCCGCGAACCTGTCGCGGTCGTGGCAGTGGCGCTCGTCGCCTGGGGGCCGACGCTGGGGAGCAGCTACTCCACATTGGGCGGGATCGTGATCGTGGCGCTGTACAGCGTCGGGCGATACGCCGCGGACACCCGGCGGAGCCGACTCTGTACCGCCGCGGCCATCGCTGCCGCCATCGCCGCGGTCGTGATCGACGGCCTGCTGAACTCCGTCCCCTGGGGGGAGATCGGCTTCGGCGCCCTGGTCATGTCCGGGGCCTGGTACATCGGTCGGCGTCTGCGGCTGCGTGCGCAGCGCGCCGTCCGACTCCGCGAGGAGCAGGCCGCCGAGACGCGCCGGATCGTCGCCGAGGAGCGCACCCACATCGCCCGCGAACTGCACGACGTGGTCGCCCACCGGGTGAGCATGATGACGGTGCAGGCGGGTGCGGCCCGGATGGTGGCCGCCAACGATCCCCAGGAGGCCCTGGAAGCGATGGCGGCGGTGGAACAAGCCGGGCGCCAGGCGCTGGACGAACTGCGTCACCTGCTGGGAGTACTGCGGCCGGACGCCGACCGCGACCGGCTGGGCCCCCAGCCCCGGCTGGCCGACCTTCAGCAGCTCCTCGAGCAGGTCCGCGAGGCGGGTCTGGACGTCGCGGTGACCGGCGGTGTCGAGGCCGCTCTCCCGGCCCGCGTGGAGCTGTCGGCGTACCGCATCGTCCAGGAGGCGCTTACCAACGTGCTCAAGCACAGCGGACCGCGGACCCGCACCGAGGTGCGCCTGAGCTACGAGAGTGGCGGCCTCACCATCGAGGTGCTCGACGACGGTCGCGGAGCCGCCGTCCAGTCCGTGTCGGCCGGCGCCCACGGCGTTGTGCCCGGCCATGGGATCGTCGGCATGCGGGAGCGAGCACTCCTCCTCGGCGGCAGCCTCGAAGCGGGGCCGCGTCCCGGCGGCGGATTCCGGCTGGCCGCCCATCTGCCCACTGGAGGAGAACCGGCGTGAGTATCCGTGTCGTTGTCGTGGACGACCAGGCGCTGGTCCGCCGGGGCTTCGTCATGATCCTGAGGGTCCATGACGACATCGAGGTCATGGCCGAGGCCGGGACCGGACTCGAGGCCGTCGAGGCGGCACGCAAACATCGTCCGGACGTGATCCTCATGGACATCCGCATGCCCGGCATGGACGGCATCGAGGCCACCTCCCAAATCCTGCGGGAGGCGGACTGGGACGTGCGGGTCCTGATCCTGACCACGTTCGATCCGGACGAGTACGTCTACAAGGCGCTGCGTGCCGGTGCCAGCGCCTTCGTGCTCAAGGACATTCCCCCCGAGGAGCTCGCCACCGCCGTGCGCACCGTGGCCGAGGGCGGGGCGCTGCTGGCACCGTCGATCACCCGGCGCCTCATCGACCAGTTCGCGGAGCGACGTGTCGTCAACACCACCGTGGCGGGCCGCCTGGAGCGACTCACCGAGCGCGAACTCGAGATCGTGGTCGCCGCCGCGCGGGGTGCGAGCAACTCGGAGATCGCCGCCCAGCTCTTCATCGGGCCCGCCACCGTCAAGTCGCACGTGTCGAGCATTCTCACCAAACTCGGTCTGCGTGACCGCATCCAGATCGTGATCTTCGCCTACGAGAGCGGACTCGTCGAAGCGGGCGACCACGACGTCGGTCACTGAGACGTGGGCGTGGTCCCTCAGTCGCTGTCGGCCGTGCTCGGGCGCAGCACCTCATGCAGCGGCTTCGTGGCTCGTACGCGGTACTCCTGCACTGCCCAGGCGTTGCCGTCCGGGTCCGCGAAGTGCATGAAGGTCCCGCCGTCGCCCGGTGCGATCTCGACCGGGTCGGAGACGTCCACACCACGCTCGACGAGCTCGGCATGGGCCGCCTTGATGTCCGAGACGACCAACTGCAGCCCGGAGTACGAGCCGGGCTCGGAGCCTTTGCCGTCGGGGCCCCCGATGCCCTCGCCGATGACGATCGAGCAGCCGGAGCCGGGAGGCGTGAGCTGGACGATGCGCATGGTGTCGGTGACGCGGGTGTCGATGTCGACCTTGAAGCCGACCTTGTCGCGGTAGAAGTCCCTGGCTCGGTCCACGTCCGAGACGGGGACCACGATCACTTCGAGCGTCCAGTCCATGCGGGGGCCTCCGGGGTCAGTGGTCGGCTGCGTACGTGACAAAGTCTGCCCATGCCTGAGGGGCGAAGGCGAGCTGTGGGCCGGTCGTGTTCTTGGAGTCGCGGACTCGGATGGCGCTGGAGGTGGTCGCTACCTCGACGCAGTCGGAGCCGGGTTCGCCGCTGCTGTAGCTGCTCTTGAACCACGCCACCTCGACGCAGTCCGAGTCGGGCTCGGGGCTGCTGTAGCTGCTCTTGAACCAGTCGAGCTTGGGCTCGATGCTCATGTCTCTCCCAGCAGTTTCTCGATGAAGGCCAGCGACTCCCGTGGCGTGAGAGCCTGCGCCCGAATGCTTCCATATTGCATCTCCAGGAACTGCACCTCCCTGGGCTCGGAGATCAGGCGCGTGATGCGCAGCACTTCCGTGTAACCCAGCGTCGCACCGCTCTGGAGCTTGAAGATCCGGAATCCGCCAGTCAGTCCGGCATGTTCCTCGCGGTCCGTCGGCATTACCTGGATCTCCACGTTCCGGAACTGCCCTACCTCCAAGAGCCGTTCGAGCTGTCGCCGCTGTACCATTTTGCCGCCCGTCGGTCGGCGCAGCGTCACCTCGTCCTGAACGAAGCTGAAAACAGGCAGGGTCTTCGTCTTGTCGACGATCGCCTGCCGTGCCATTCGGGCGCCGACTTCGCGCTCGATGACCTCCTCGCCGAGCAGCGGTCGCCTCATGCCGAACAGTGCTCGCGCGTACTCCTCGGTCTGCAACAACCCGTGGACCATGGAGTGGTTGTACGCGCCGAGTTCGACCGCCTCCGCCTCCAGCTTCGCCAAGTCCCGTACCTTCTTCGGATACCGGGCCTCCGCCACGTCCCTCTGCATCGAGATGATCTTGCCGCCCGCGCCCAGGACGTCATCCGTCCTCTGCAGATACACATCCTTCGGAGCACGCCGACCGCGCTCCACCGAGGAGACCAGTTCCTCGCTGTACCCGATCGCCGTCCCCAGCTCCGCCTGCCTGAGCCCTGCCGCCTCCCGCCACGCCTTCAGCTGACGGCCGACGATCCTGAGGACCGCCCCGCTCTCGTCGTCCCAACTCTGCTGCTCCGTACCGTCGTCCATGCCGCCGACCTCCACCCGTCCGCACTGTCCGGACACAACCGGGCGCCGCCCGGACAGTTACGCTGCGTACCGACTTCATTACTGTTCAGAGTAGGTGTGGGCGGCCACGCTGAGTGACGTGAATCAAGAAATCACCCGATCCGTGACTGCTGTACGCCATTTCTCGATCCTGCTGTCCTCGACGCGCCGAGGCGCCCGGCTTGCCCGCCGCCTGACGGTGCAGCAACTGACGGAGTGGGGACATTCGTTCGCGACGGCTGAGCAGATCGTTGCCGAGCTGGCCGCCAACGCCGCGCTGCACGGCCGCGTACCCGGGCGCGACTTCCGTCTCACGCTCACCGTCGGCAACGCCGGGACGCTACGCATCGAGGTCACCGATGCCCGCGCGGACAGGCGGCCCCAGCGCTCCGACTGCCCGGAGCCGGATGCGGAGTCGGGGCGCGGCCTGTTGCTCGTCGAGGCGCTGGCCGATCGCTGGGGCGTCGACGACGGGCCCGCACCCTGCAAGACCGCATGGGCCGAGATCGACCGGCCCGCGTCACTCTGACGCGCCTGTGGTGAGCACCGTGACGTGGTCGACGAGCATGGAACTGCCGGGGCGGGTCTCCGGAGTGGGCGTGATGTGCCCGGCGATGGCTTTGGGGAAGCCGCCGCCGATGGCCAGGTTGAGGAGGATGAAGTGCCCGTGGCCCGTTGCGGCGTCCCAGGTGGCCTCGTTCATCTGTGCCGAGCTGACGGAGTGGTAGCGCCTGCCGTCGACGTACCAGCTAACCCGCTCCGGCTTCACGCTGCGGTCCCACTCGACGGCGTAGGTGTGGAAGCGGCCGGTGCAGACCGAGCCGGGGCAGGTGGTGTCGGCGGCGAGGCCCGTGCTCTCCTCGCAGGGGCCGCCCTCGCTCGTCCCGCAATGCATGGCACCCCAGATCCGGTTGACGCCGTTGGCGTTCTCCAGAACGTCGAACTCGCCGACGGTGGGTGATACTCCCTCGCCGGTACGGAAGGGGCTGCCCAGGGTCCAGAAGGCCGGCCAGTAACCCAAGGCCGTGGGGCCGGTGATTCCGGGGAGCTGGATGCGGGCCTCAATGCGGAGCTTCCTGCCGTCCGGTGGCCGAAAGTCACTGCGGCGCGTCTCGATGCGGGCGGAGGTCCATCGGCCGGCGCTGTCCCGCAGCGGTGTGATGCGCAGGTTGCCTCGGCCGTCCTGGCTCAGATTGGCCGGGTCGGCCGTATACCGCTGGACCTCACCGGTTCCCCAGTGGGGCGGACCGCCGGGATAGCTGGTGCCGACGTCGGTGATCCAGTTCTTGGGGTCCGGCGCGGTTCCGGCTCTGCCGTCGAAGTCATCGGTCCACTCGACGGCCCACCCGTCGGCGGACGGCGGGGTGGCACGCGCCACCGATGGGCCGAAGCCCACGGCGAGGACGGCGAGCGCGGACGTCACCGCCGACCACGTGCGGCGGCTCCTCAGCGGCAGCTTCATCGGGTTGCACCTCCTGCCTGGCCTGAACAACACGCCCGGCGAGGGCAGTTCAGGGGGCGTTCACGGTCTCCGGCGCGGCCACCCGCGGCAGCCGTGCGGTCACCGTCGTGCCCTCGCCCTCCTGGGAGCGAACTTCCGTCGTGCCTCCGTGGTTCGCCACGATCGTGTGGACGATGGTCAGCCCGAGTCCCGTGCCCGGGATGGCTTGGTCCACGGCGTTCGAGGCCCGGAAGAACCGGCTGAAGAGCTGCTCGCACTCCTTCTGGGGGATGCCGATACCGGTGTCGCTGACGCTGAGGACCACCTCGCCGTCGTCTGCGGCAGCCTGGACGCGTACGTGCCCGCCGCTGGGAGTGAATTTCACGGCGTTGGACAGCAGGTTCATCAGGACCCGGTCGATCTGGTCGCTGTCCGCCTCCAGCACGAGCGGCTCTTCGGGGCAGTCGGTCTCCAGGTGGACGGAGGCCGCCTCGGCGGCGGGCCTGATGGTGTCCACGGCCGAGCCCACCAGTTGGCGCAGGTCGACCTCCACCTTCTGCGAACTGAAGGTGCCGGCCTCGATCCGGGACAGGGTGAGCAGGTCCTCGATCAGCGCGCGCAGCCGGTTGGCGTTGCGGTCGACGATGTCCAGCATGCGATGCTGCGGCTCCGAGAGCGGGCCCGTTTCGTCGTCCCTGAGCAGCTCGACATATCCCACGATGCTGGTCAGCGGAGTCCGCAACTCGTGGGAGACGGTCGACAGAAATTCGCTCTTGGCCTGGTCCAGCGCGCGCAACTTCTCCACCAGGGCCGCCTCTTGCCCGTAGAGCATCGAGTTGTGCATCGCCCGGCCGACACCGGAGGCCATCGACTCCGCGATGTCGATCTCCACAGCGCGCCAGGGGTGCTCCGGCGCACTGCGGGAGAGGCACACGGCTCCGAGCGGTTCCTCCCCCACTCCGATCGGCGTGAGCAAGACGGAGTACAGGCCCAGGGCCCTCGCGGCGTCTCGATTTTCCTCCGGCAGGCCCGTCCTGCCGAAGGAGCCGGGGGCGTCCGGCAGGGGCACGCCGGCGAAGAGATAGTCGGGGAGATTGTCGATGGACCAGGTCATTCCTCGCCGGTAGTGGTCGCGGACCACCTCTGCGGGGATGGGAGGGAGCGCCTGCAACCCCTCGGCCGTGAGCAGACCTTGCTCTGCGTTCCATGCCCGCGCCACCGGGACCACCGGGCTGTCCTCTTGGACGAGCAGGATGAACACGTGGTCGGCTTCCAGACCCGCGCCGATCCCCGTGCAGGCCGCGTCCAGGACCTCATCCACATCGAGGCGCTCGCGGATCCGGATGCCGACGTCCCGGGCAATCTTCGACAGTCGGCGCCGCTCGTCGTCGATCCCGCGCAGGCGCGCGCTTTCGTCGGCGAGCAGGTTCACCGACCGGGCCACCGCGCGGATCTCGGCAGGCCCCTGCTCCCTCGCCCGTGCCGAGTGCTCCCCGGCGGTCAACCGGCCGAGTGTCTGCTCCACGCGCTTGAGCGGCCGGACCAGGGCACGGGTGGTTCGCAGCGACGTGTACACGGCGATGGCCAGCGCAGCGAGCAGCAGGACAGCGACCCAGACGGCACCGACGCGGACAATCCCGTCGGCGCGCTCGTCCATCCGCAGGACTTCCTCGCTCAACCGGTCATCAAGCTCGCGGTTGGTGGCCTCGAACGCGTTGTACCGGACTGTGCCCTCACGCGTGAGCCGTGCCGCCTGCTCGCTTCTCGGTGTGGTTCCCGCTTGTTGGTCGGCGATGCGCACATAGGCCTGAAGCTGCTGTTCCTGTGTCCTCAGACTCCGATCGGTCGCAGGATCGCCATGCTCAAGGGCGGAGGCGAGTACGGCTGGGTATGCCTGGCGCGCCGTCCGGTAGACATCCAGCAGCTTCTGATCGCCGGTGAGGAGATAGCCGCGCATGGAACGCTGCATGTCGGAAGCCTCGCCATGCAACCGCAGATTGTCGGCGAGAGCCGGCTGCGTCTGGTCGACGATCTCGTCGCTCGCCCCGTATCCGATGAACGCGGCGGTCAGCACTCCGCTCGCGACCAGCACGATGAGGCCGATCAGCACGCCGAACGCGGTGCCGAGCCGCCGCGTGACGGATTTGCCGCCCCGTCCCTTGCGTCCGCTCATGCACGATCACCTCCGCCCGCGCGCGCCTGCCCGGTCTCGGCGAATCCGCTGCGTGGTATGGACCCCCACGCCTGCGGAGAGCCGCGCAGCCCCTGCAGCATGCCGCGCAGTCGCCACCACGCGGTGAGCTGGCGGTATCCGATGTTCTCGGCAATCGCCCCGACGACAGCACCCCAGATGTCCCGCGACCGTGCGAACCGGTGGAAGGCGTACTCCTCCACCGCCAGCGACACCAGACTGACCACCAGGGCGTAGCCGTACGCGACGAGCAGGAAGCGCCACACGAAGTCCGGATCGACCGCACCGAGCAGCACGCTCACGGGTACCAGGACGAGACCGGCCAGTTCGATGACGGGGGCGAGCAGTTCGAAGAACACGTAGAAGGGCAGCGATACCAGCCCGATCCGGCCGTACCGGGGGTTGCCGATCATGCGGCGGTGCTTCAGCAGGATCTCCGTCAGCCCGCGATGCCACCGCCGCCGCTGTCCCGCCAGGGCCTTCCTCGTCGACGGCGCCTCGCTCCAGGAGATCGGCTCGCTGACGAAGACGATGCGGTAGTCGCGGCCCTGGTCACGCAGATACCGGTGCAGGCGGACGACCAGCTCGGCATCCTCGCCGATGCAGCCCGCGTCCATGCCGCCCACCGCCACCACGATGTCCCGCCGGAAGAGACCGAAGGCACCGGCGATGACCAGCAGGCCGCCCACCTTCGACCACCCCGTACGTCCGAGCATGAAGGCCCGCAGATACTCGACCACTTGGATGCGGCCCAGCAGCTCCCGGGGTACGCGCGGCTCGACGACACGGCCCGCGACGACGGTGCAGCCGTTGGCGATGCCGACCACGCCGCCGGTGGCGACCACCCGCATCGGGTCGTCGCAGAACGGCTTGGCAACCGCCAGCAGCGACTCGGAGTCCAGGATCGAGTCCGCGTCCACCATGCACAGCAGCGGATAGCGTGCCAGGTTGATTCCGGCGTTGAGGGCGTCGGCCTTGCCGCCGTTCTCCTTGCGGGCCACCACGAGCGGCACCGGTCCGCCCCTGGGCAGATGGACCGACTCCACCGCACCGCGCAGCGGTACGTCGTCGGGCACGACGCGCTCCACCTCGACGAGGTCGAACGCCTCCCGCAGGGCGTCCAGCGTCCCGTCGGCGGAGCCGTCGTCCACGACGACGACCTCGAAGACCGGGTAGCGCAGCAGGAGCATGGCCCGGACCGCCTCCGCGATCGATGTCTCCTCGTTGTACGCGGGCATGATCAGCGACACCGGCGGGGTGAAGGGACTCGCGGAGGCGTCTTCGTAGCCCGCGAAGGATGCCCGGCGCAGCCTCCTGACGAGCTCTCCGAAGGCGACGAGGATCAGCAGCAGATAGCAGGTGTTGATGACCGCGAAGTACACGAGGATCGCGCCGTCGCTCACCGTGATCAGGGTGTGCCCCGCGTCCCGCAGCCAACCCAGCGACCCGTCGCTCGCCAGGCTCCAGGCGCCGGGTGCGTGCACCGGGCTCAGGATGTCGGCAGCGCTCACCGCACTCACGGGGCCGCCTCGGCGACGTGGGCGGAGGAGGCGCCGATGACGGACGACTCCGCGAGCGCCGCCCTGGCCTGTGCCGCCGCCCGCAGGCCCCAACGCCCGTCGGCGGCTGCCCGCAATTCGACGCCGCCCACGTCGCCGAGCCGCAGCAGCGACCGGGCCGCGGTGCCGGCCACATGATCATCCGGGTCGCCGAGCAGACCCCGCAGCCGGGCCGTGGCGGCCACGGCACCCAGGCTGCCCAGGGCCCCGGCGGCCACCCGGCGCAGGGCGACCGGCTGACCGGGGCCCACCGCGGCCAGCAGCGGCTCGAGGCCGTCCGGCATGCCGAGCCTGCCCAGCGCGCGGGCGGCCCTGATACGCACCTCCGCATCGGGATCCTCGCGCAGAGCGCTCGCGATCTCGGCGGTCCTGGAGACCCCGCCGATCGCGCCCAGCGTCTCGATCGCCACCGCCCGGACGAGCGGCTCCGGGTGTTCCAGACCCGCCGCGATGCTCCGCAGGGCCTCCGGCCCGAAGGACGTCAGCGCCCGGGTGACCACGGCGGGCGGTACGGTCCGCGGTCCGTAGAGGCAGTCCAGCAGCTGCGGGACGACCGAGGGTTCTCCGATCAGGCCCAGCGCCCGCGCGGCGACCAGCCGCACCTCCGGGTCGCGGTCGTGCAGCAGGCGGCAGAGCGGTGGGGCCGCGGGCCGGTGACGGAGCTGGCCGAGCACTTCCGCGGCGCGGCCCCGCCGGACGGCGCCCCGGCGGCCCAGATCCGCCACGGCATCCGCGGTGGCCCCGCGGCGCTCGAACAACTCGATGAGCGCGGTCCTGGCCTGTCCGGAGACCTTGCCGAACATCAGCGCCACCGTTGGCTCCAGAGCGCCCCAGGTGCGGTCGTCGAGCTCCGAGAGCAGGTCCAGCGCCTCGCGCTGCTCGTCCTCCTCCGCGCACAGGAGCTCCAGCAGCACCCCCCGCACCGGGGCCACGATCCGGTCTTGTCGGCGCTGCCGGTAGTGACGGACGAAGCGCAGGCCGACGATCAGTACCCCCAGCAGCACCACGACGGTCACCAGGCACATCAGTGCGCCAGTAACGAGACTGGTGGCGATCACCGGGACGCCCTGGTGAGCACGGCCTGGACGCGGCTGCTCAGTTCGCGCGGGCTGAACGGCTTGATGATGTAGTCGTCGGCTCCCGCGGCGAATCCCGTCTCGACGTCTCCCTCCTGGGAGCGGGCAGTGATCAGGATGACGGGGAGCGAGGCGGTCTCGGGCGCCGCGCGGAGTTCGCGGCACACATCCAGGCCGGACATCCCGGGCATGCGTATGTCGAGCAGAGCGACATCGACCGGCTGGCTGCGCGCTGCCTTGAGCGCGGCCATGCCGTCCTCCACGGCGATGACCTCATGACCGCTCTGGGTCAGTTTGAAAGCGACGAGGTCCCGTATGTCGCCATCGTCATCGGCTATGAGGACTCGAGGCATTACGTCTCCTGGGCTGCGGAATTCCGGAAGGAGTCGAGAAGGCGCATCACGCTTGAGCGCCGGAACGGTTTGGCCAGCATCGCGTCCACCGCCAGCTCCTTGAGATCCTGCTGGTCGAGCACTGAGGAGACGACGAGGTGGCACGTGCCCGTACGGCTGTCCGCGCGCAGTCTGCGGATGACTTCCCGGCCGTCGATACCGGGGAGCAGGATGTCGATGATCGCCATGTCGGGTGGGTCCGCGAAGGCGAGTTCGAGGCCCTCTTCGCCGGTGCCCGCGACGGCCACCTGGCACCCCAGCCCCCGCAGATGACGCTCCAGCAGGGCACTGACGTCCAGATTGTCTTCGATCACAAGTACGCGCGGAGTGCCCATTACTGTCCTTGTCACGGAAGTATCGCGTCACCTGCCATCAACGTATGTGCGTTTTGTCTTGCCTGCCACATTTGTGATCACTGTGGGTAACACCCGGCCGGTGCCCCCGGTGCCAGGGTCCGGACCGGTCAACTGACGCTGAGGGGCCTGGCTTACTGAGGGTGACGAAGGAGCGGGGCGGGGAAGCCGGTCGATTCGGCCGGGAGACAGGCGGGTTGGGCAACGGGCTTGTCAGGACCGGGAGTTGTGTGACGCTGTGCGGCGTCACATACTCGCGTCCGCTCAGCGCTCCGAAAGCGGTGCCGGAGCCTCCTGGATGACCCAGCCGTTGCCGTCCGGGTCCTGGAAGAACATGAACGAGTTCCATGTGTCGCCGGGGCCGTCCTCCCAGCCGCTCGCGCCCACGTGCTGGATCTCGCTGACGTCCACCGACCGCTCGACGAAGGCCGCGCGGGCCGCCGCGATGTCCGTCACGCACAGTTGGATGCCCTGGAGCGAGCCGGGGGCCATGGGCGTCTGGCCGGGAGGGCCCGGGAGGCCGCTGCCCATGGAGACGGAGCAGCGCGAGCCCGGCGGGGTCATCTGGATGATGCGGATGCCCGGAGCCACTTCCTGGTCGAGGTCGACCTTGAAGCCGCAGCCCTCCTCGTAGAACTTCTTCGACCGGTCGAGGTCCGTGACCGGGATCATGATCACTTCAAGCGTCAGTTCCATCGGTTCCGTGGGTGCCATCGGTCGAGCTCCTCTATTCGGTGAACTGCCAACGGGTCTGGCTGTACGGGCTCTTCGCGAAGCCGAAGGCCGTGCGCGGCTCCACGCGGAAGACCAGAGCGGTGCCGGCCTGGTGCACGAACTCGCCGTCACGGACCTCGAAGGTCCAGTCCGAGCCGTACTTCTCGACGTACGCGTCCGCCAGCGCGCGCAGTCGCGTCTCGTCTGTCACGCGTGCCGCCGCGCCCTCGACCACCACGTCGTAGCCCTCGCTGAGGGCATTGGCCCCGGTGGTGAGGACCACCTCCCGATTGTCGCGGAGGTTCTTCGCCTTGCGCTCGTCGGCGCCGGTGCAGAAATGCAGCCCGCCGTCGTGCCAGACGCCGATCAGCGGGGTGACATGCGGACGGCCCTCCGGGCGCACGGTCGACAGCCAGTAGATTTCGGCCGCCTTCAGGCGCTCGACCGCATCGGTCCAGTCGTCGGCGGTGGCCTTTTCGTCGCTGTAGCGGGCGTCCAGCTTGGTCAGGGGTTCGTTCTCGGGCATGGTGCGGTCCTCTCCACTCGGGTCACCGAATGTGTAGACCGCGAGCGGCGCCCCTATTCATCGGCCGACGGGCCGGGCGGCATCACGAGGGTCCTGATCGCGCACCGGCGGCTAGGTTCTGTCCGGTCGATCAGGCCGGATCAGTGAGCGGGGTCTGGTGCGTGCGATCGCAAGGCGGAGGATGGAGTCCACGCGGAGCGTCGGCGACTGACGCAACGCGGCATGGGGGCACTCCCGTGCCTGAAGGGCTACGGGGGAGTGCGTGCCAGGGCACGCGAGCCCGGCAAGATCGGCCGGACAGGGCCTAGGCTCGAATCAGGGGCCTTGATCGGGCGGGACGATCCTTGAGCGGGCAGGACGGAGACGACGGGATGACGGTGTCGGGGCGCAGAAGCAGTACCTTCACACGTCTGCTGCGGCACGGCTTCACCGATCCGTCCGCCGCCGAACGGCTTCTCGGCCTCTCCGACATGGCCTCCGTACGCTCCGACCCCGTCCTCCTCGACGCGCTCGGCGCCGTCGCCGACCCCGACCTGGCGCTGCGCGCCCTCGTACGGCTCGTCGAGGCGCAGCCCCCCGCCGGCCGGCAGAGCCTCCTCGACACCCTGATCACAGCGAAGCCCCTGCGCGACCGGCTGCTCGGCGTGCTCGGCTCGTCCGAGGCACTCGGCGACCATCTCGCCCGCCACCCGCGCGACTGGCAGGCGCTCGTCACCTACGAGGCGGCCGATCTGCACCCCGGCGTCGCCGACTTCGAGCGCGGCCTCGCCGATGCCACCGATACGGTGTCGCTGCGCGTCGCCTACCGGCGGTGCCTGCTGTCCATAGCGGCCCGCGACGTGTGCGGTACGACCGATGTCGCCCAGGCCGCCGCGGAACTGGCCGACCTGGCCACAGCCACCCTTCGCGCCGCCCTCGCCATCGCCCGCACCTCGGCGCCCGGCGATGCGGCGCAGTGCCGACTCGCAGTGATCGCCATGGGCAAGTGCGGCGGCCACGAACTCAACTATGTCTCCGACGTGGACGTCATCTTCGTCGGCGAACCCGCCAACGGCGCCGACGAGAGCAAGGCCGTGCAGGCCGCGACCCGGCTGGCCTCGCATCTGATGCGGATCTGCTCCGAGACGACCGTCGAGGGCACGATCTGGCCGGTCGACGCCAATCTGCGGCCCGAAGGACGCAACGGCCCGCTGGTGCGCACCCTGTCCAGCCATGTCGCGTACTACCAGCGCTGGGCCAAGACCTGGGAGTTCCAGGCCCTGCTCAAAGCCCGGCCGGTCGCCGGGGACCCGGGGCTCGGCGAGGACTACATCGAGGCCGTTTCGCCCATGGTGTGGCAGGCCTCCGAGCGCGAGAACTTCGTCGCGGACGTGCAGAAGATGCGCCGCCGCGTCGTCGACAACATCCCCGCGGCGGAGATCGAACGCGAGCTCAAGCTCGGCCCGGGCGGGCTGCGGGACGTCGAGTTCGCCGTACAGCTGCTGCAGCTGGTCCACGGCCGCAGCGACGCGACACTCCACAGCGGCACCACGCTGGAGGCCCTGCGGGCGCTGGCGGCGGGCGGCTACGTGGGACGTGCGGACGCCGCCCAGATGGATGCGGCGTACCGCTTTCTGCGCGCCATGGAGCACCGCATCCAGCTGTACCGGCTGCGGCGTACGCATCTGGTGCCCGAGGCCGAGTCCGATCTGCGGCGCCTCGGGCGCTCGCTCGGGCTGCGTACCGACCCGGTCGCCGAGCTCAACAAGGAGTGGAAGCGGCACGCGGCCGTCGTACGGCGGCTGCACGAGAAGCTCTTCTACCGGCCGCTGCTGGACGCCGTCGCCCAGCTCACGCCCGGCGAGACGCGGCTCAGCCCGAAGGCGGCGGGGCAGCGGCTGGAGGCGCTCGGTTACGCGGATCCCGCGGCGGCCCTGCGGCACCTGGAGGCGCTCTCCTCCGGCGTGACGAGGAAGGCCGCGATCCAGCGGACCCTGCTGCCGGTGCTGCTCGGCTGGTTCGCCGACTCCGCCGATCCGGACGCCGGTCTGCTGGGCTTCCGCAAGGTGTCCGACGCGCTCGGCAAGACGCCCTGGTATCTGCGGCTGCTGCGCGACGAGGGTGCGGCCGCGGAGAACCTGGCGCGCGTGCTGTCCGCCGGGCGGCTCGCCCCCGACCTGCTGCTGCGGGCCCCCGAGGCGGTGGCGCTGCTCGGCGATCCGGAGGGCCTGAGGCCGCGCGGCCGCGAGCACCTGGAGCAGGAGATCCTGGCGGCCGTCGGACGCGCCGACACCCCGGAGGGCGCGGTCGCGGCGGCGCGTGGCGTACGCCGCCGGGAGCTGTTCCGTACCGCGGCGGCCGACCTGATCGGTTCCTACGGCACCGAGGAAAGCCCTGCCGAGGCGGACCCGGGCGCGCTCGTGGACCGGGTCGGCAGCGCGGTCACCGAGCTGAACGCGGCGACGATCGCGGGCGCGCTGCGGGCCGCGGTGCGCCAGCAGTGGGGCGACGAGCTGCCGACCCGGTTCGCGGTCATCGGCATGGGGCGCTTCGGGGGACACGAGCAGAGTTACGGCTCCGACGCGGACGTGCTCTTCGTCCACGAGCCGCGCGAGGGCGTGGACGAACAGGAAGCGACGCGGGCGGCGAACACGGTCGTCACGGAGATGCGCCGACTCCTCCAACTGCCCACGACAGACCCGCCGTTGCTGATCGACGCGGATCTGCGGCCGGAGGGCAAGAGCGGTCCGCTGGTCCGCACCCTCGCCTCCTACGAGGCGTACTACCGGCGGTGGTCGCTGGTGTGGGAGAGCCAGGCGCTGCTGCGCGCGGAGCCGATGGCGGGGGACCTGGAGCTGGGGCGGCGCTTCATCGACCTGATCGACCCGCTGCGGTATCCGGCTGAGGGGCTCGGGGAGGACGCCGTCCGCGAGATCCGGCGGCTGAAGGCTCGGATGGAGTCCGAACGCCTGCCGCGGGGGGCGGACCCCACGCTCCACGCGAAGCTCGGGCGCGGCGGGCTGAGCGACGTGGAATGGACGGTCCAACTGCTCCAGATGCGCCACGGCTGGGCGGAACCGGGCCTGCGCACGACCCGCACCCGCGAGGCCCTGCGGGCGGCACACGCGGCGGGCCTGATCGACACGGAGGACGCGCAGATCCTCGACGAGGCATGGGTCCTGGCAACCCGCGTCCGCAACGGCGTGATGCTGGTCCGCGGCCGCCCGGGCGACACGTTCCCCTCGGACGGCCGCGAACTGGCGGCGGTGGGACGGTACTTGGGGTACGGGCCGGGGGTGACGGGGGAGCTGTATATGGGGCACAGCGGGGACATGCTGGACGACTACCGCCGGATGACGCGGCGGGCGCGGGCGGTGGTGGAGGTGCTGTTCTACGGAGCGTAGGGGTGCGGCCGGGGGGTGTTTTCCCCCACCCCACCCCTCCCCGTATCCGGGGGCTGCGCCCCGGACCCTTGCGGTGGCGCTGCCTCCGAACCCCGGCTTGCCCCCGGGGACAAGCCGGGGCTGACGCCCCCGGCCCGCTGAGCGCCCGGCTTTGCGGCGCGGCGCAGGGAGTTTCCCCACCCCCGCCCCTTCCCGTATCCGGGGGCTGCGCCCCCGGGCCCCCGGGGGGTGGGGCTCAGCGGGGGCTGACGCCCCCGCGCCCCCGCGCTCCCGAACCCCGGCTTCGCGGCGCAGTGGGTTGAGCAGCGGGGGCTGGTCCCCCCAGCCCCGCTCGGCGCCGGCTTCGCGGCGTGTGCCAGCCAGGGTGGTCATGCCAGCGGGCTGGGGAGGTCGGGGGATGTGGGTTCAAGCGGGGGCTGGCGCCCCCGCGCCCCCGAGCACCGGCTTCGCGGTGCGGAGGATGCCCCGCTCCTGACCAGGGCCGTTCTCCGCGGCACGCGGCAGTCGCCCGCCCCGCCGCGAAACGGGCGCCCCGGGGGCCGGGGGCGCCAGCCCCCGGTTTCGGGAAGGGGCGGGGTGGGGGAAAATCACCCGCCCGAGCGTCGGCTTCGTGACGCGGAGAGCCCGGGCCCACGGGCCGGGTAGTGGCTGCTGGCCGACGCCTGCGGCGCCCGACGCCCGGGCTGTCCCGAGCCGGAGACGGCGCGGCGCGCACCCGGCTACCGGGATCCGGCGGACGCGGCCGCCGGGCGGCGGGTCATCTTCCCGCGGTGATGCGGGGGAGCAGCCGCGCCTCGCGGTCCGGACGGTCCACCTGCCGGGGCAGCTGGTGCGGAAGCGCCCGGCACCAGGCGTACGAGACCGCGAAGCCGAAGGCCAGGCAGATCATGCCGCCGACCGCGTCCAGCCAGAAGTGGTTCGCGGTCGCCACGATGACCACGAGCGTGGCCACCGGGTAGAGGACTCCGAGGATCTTCGCCCAGGGCGCGGACGCCAGCGCGAAGATGATGAGGCCGCACCACAGCGACCAGCCGATGTGCATGGACGGCATGGCGGCGTACTGGTTCGACATGTTCTTCAGGTTGCCCGAGGCCATCGAGCCCCAGGTGTGATGGACCAGCACGGTGTCGATGAAGTCCTGGCCGTTCATCAGCCTCGGCGGAGCGAGCGGATACAGGTAGTAACCGACCAGTGCCACCGCGGTCGTTGCAAAGAGCACCAGACGCGCGGCCGCGTAACGCCCGGGATGGCCGCGGTAGAGCCAGACCAGCACGCCGATCGTCACAATGAAGTGCAGCGTCGCGTAGTAGTAGTTCATCGACACGATCAGCCATGACACCGAGTTCATGGCGTGGTTGACCGACTGCTCGAAGGCGAGGCCCAGGGAGCGCTCGACGTCCCAGATCCAGTCCGCGTTGCTCAGTGCCGCGGACTTCTGCTCCGGTACCGCATTGCGGATGAGTGAATACGTCCAGTAACTGACCGCGATCAGGAGTATCTCGAACCACAGCCGTGGACGGCGCGGTGAGCGCGCCCGACCGCTCGGCGCAGGCGTCGATGCCGGGCGTTCCTCGTCCACGATGGGTGGCGGGGTGGCCGTCCGGCCTTCCAGTGTCTTCACGGTCGCTTCACCCATGGGGAGAGAGTCTGCCAGATTCGCGTCCCACACCGATCATCCCTCGGTCTGGTTCAGTACGCATTCTCTCCACCCTATGGACTACAGCTTCCAGGGGGTCACCCCGAGGGGCGTTGTACGGGCCCCGAAGCGGTTGATCCCCGTACCACCAGCTCAGGCATGAAGACGAACTCGCTGTGCGGGGCTGGGGTGCCCCCGATCTCCTCCAGCAGGGTCCGGACGGCCGCCTGCCCCATGGCGAGGACCGGCTGCCGGATGGTGGTCAGCGGCGGATCCGTGAACGCTATGAGCGGGGAGTCGTCGAAGCCCACCACGGAGATGTCGCGCGGCACCTCCAGGCCAAGACCCCGCGCGGCCCGGATCGCGCCGAGCGCCATCATGTCGCTCGCGCACACCACGGCGGTGCAGCCGAGACCGATCAGGGCGCCGGCGGCTGCCTGGCCGCCTTCGAGGCTGTAGAGGGAGTGCTGGATCAGCTGCTCGGACTCCTCGGCGGAGAGGCCGAGTTGGACCTCCATGGCCTGCTGGAAACCCTCGATCTTCCGCAGGACGGGCACGAAGCGCTTGGGCCCGACCGCGAGTCCGATCCTGGTGTGGCCGAGCGAGGCGAGATGGGTCACGGCGAGGTGCATCGCGGCCCGGTCGTCGGGGGAGACGAAGGGGGCCTTCACCTTGGGCGAGAAGCCGCCCAGGAGGACATAGGGGACGCCCTGGCCGCGCAGCTGGTCGTAACGCTGCATGTCGGCGGTGGTGTCCGCGTGCAGGCCCGAAACGAAGATGATCCCCGAGACCCCGCGGTCCACCAGCATTTCGGTGAGCTCGTCCTCGGTGGAACCGCCCGGGGTCTGGGTGGCCAGGACCGGTGTGTACCCCTGCCGGGTCAGGGCCTGGCCGATGACCTGGGCGAGCGCCGGAAAGATCGGGTTGTCGAGTTCCGGAGTTATGAGGCCGACCAGTCCCGCGCTGCGCTGCCGCAGTCGCACCGGCCGCTCGTATCCGAGGACGTCGAGCGCCGCGAGTACGGATTCACGGGTGGCCGCGGCCACACCGGGCTTGCCGTTGAGCACGCGGCTGACTGTGGCTTCGCTGACCCCCGCCTGGGCTGCGATGTCGGCGAGCCGTGCGGTCACGGGATTGGACTGTACCGGTCGCATGTCAGATTGCCCACCACGCGCAGGAATCGGCCGGAATACGGGCTGTGTCTCCCAATGGTTCCATACCGTCGGAGCAGAGCAACAGCCGTCCCGGCAGCGGGATTTCGATGACGGATCCGGTGGTGTTGAGCGTGCAGACCAGGCCCGGCCGGGACAGTGCGAGCAGCCCGTCGGGCCCGGGCAGCCAGCGCATCGGCCCGCCCGGCAGCCGGCGCCTCAGCTCCAGCGCCGAGCGGTAGAGCTCGAGCGTCGAGTACGGGTCGCCGCTCTGCGCCTCGACGGACAGTTCCCGCCAGCTGTCGGGCTGCGGCAGCCAGCTGGATCCGGGGCCGAAACCGTACGGCGGCTCCTGGCCGGCCCACGGGATCGGCACCCGGCAGCCGTCGCGGAAGCCGTCCTGGCCCGCCGCGCGGAAGAAGGCGGGGTCCTGGCGCACCTCGTCGGGCAGATCGGTGACCTCGGGCAGACCGAGCTCCTCGCCCTGGTAGACGTACGCGGAGCCGGGCAGCGCGAGCATCAGGAGCGCGGCCGCGCGAGCCCGGCGTAGCCCGCGCCGCCCGCCTCCGTAGCGGGTGGGGTGGCGGACCACGTCGTGGTTGGAGAGCACCCAGGTGGTGGTCGCGCCCACCGAGGCGGTCGCGGCCAGTGACTCGTCGATCACGGCGCGCATCGACGCCGGGTCCCAGGGGCACCGCAGGAACTGGAAGTTGAAGGCCTGGTGCAGTTCGTCGGGGCGCACGTACAGCGCGAGCCGGTCCGGGCTCGGTGCCCAGGCCTCGGCCACGCCGATCCGGTCGCCGGGGTAGGAGTCGAGGAGCCTGCGCCAGGAGCGGTGGATCTCGTGCACACCGTCCTGGTCGAAGAAGGGCAGTTTCTGCGCGCCGATGAGCCTGGCCTGTTCCTTGTGGCCGATGTCCGGCAGTCCGGCCGCCTTGACCATGCCGTGCGCGACATCGATCCGGAAACCGTCGACGCCGAGGTCCAGCCAGAAACGCAGGACGGACTCGAACTCCTCGTGGACCTCCCGGTTGTCCCAGTTGAGGTCCGGCTGCTCGGGGGCGAAGAGATGGAGGTACCACTCGCCGTCGGCCGTGCGGGTCCAGGCGGGGCCGCCGAAGACCGACTCCCAGTCGTTGGGCGGCAGCTCGCCGGCCGGGCCCTTGCCGGGCCGGAAGTGGTAGCGCTCGCGGGCCTGCCCCCCGGACGTGCCCGCGAGCGCGGCCCGGAACCACGGGTGCTGGTCCGAGGTGTGGTTGGGGACGATGTCCACGATCACCCTCATGCCCAGCTCGTGGGCGGTGCGTACGAGATCGTCCGCGTCGGCGAGGTTCCCGAAGAGCGGGTCGACGGCCCGGTAGTCGGCGACGTCGTAGCCGCCGTCGGCCTGCGGAGAGGCATAGAACGGCGTGAGCCAGACGGCGTCGATGCCCAGCTGGGCGAGATATGGCAGGCGCTGGGTGGTCCCGCGCAGATCGCCGATGCCGTCGCCGTCGCTGTCGGCGAAGGAGCGCACGTACACCTGGTAGATGACGGCATCGCGCCACCAGCCGCGGCTCTTGCTGGAATTGCTTGCAGCAAGCGGCCCCTCGGCCGCCGTGGGGGCGGGAAGTCCGACGGCGGAAGCGAGCTCGTGGGTCATTCGGGGTCCCTCTCGTCAGGTCCGGGGCGGGGGGACGTACAACTAACGAGGTCAACGTGGGTACGGGCCCGGTGGTGACGGTGCTCCGGGAACCAAAATAACAGCCCTGCAAGAGCTTGCGAAAGTAGTTGCAGCCCACCGTGGAGCGCCCTGGACGGCAGAAACGGCCGCCGTCAAGCGATGCGATGGCAACTGTCAGGACACGTGGATGTAACGATCCCCTGCTCTTGCAGAAAATTGCCGCAAGGTCTTTCGGGTCTCTTTCATCCTTGTTACGTTCTGGCCCGAACCCGGCGCCGCGAGGGAGCGGTCGGCAGGGGGCCTGGTCGCCTCCGCCATCTCGGGCATCTCTGAAGGAGTTCACATGCGGCGTGGCATAGCGGCCACCGCGCTGGTTGCGGCACTGGCAATGGCAGCGACAGCGTGCGGCGGAGACGGCGACAGCGGTGACAAGGCCGGCGGCCCGGTCACCCTGACCTGGTGGGACACGTCGAACGCGACCAATGAGGCGCCTACGTACAAGGCGATGATCGCCGAGTTCGAAAAGGCGAACAAGGACATCAAGGTCAACTACGTCAACGTCCCGTTCGACCAGGCTCAGAACAAGTTCCAGACCGCGGCCGGCAGCAAGGGTGCCCCCGACATCATCCGCGCCGAGGTCGGCTGGACCGCCTCCTGGGCCAAGTCGCAGTTCCTGGCCCCGCTCGACGGCACGGACGCGCTGGGGAAGACCGAGGACATCACCCCCTCGCTCCTCAAGCAGGCCCAGTACGAGGGCAAGACCTACGGTGCCCCCTTCGTCACCGACTCCCTCGGCCTGATGTGGAACAAGGAGATCCTGAAGAAGGCGGGCTTCGACAAGGCCCCGGCCACCTGGGAAGAGATCAAGACGGTCTCCAAGGCCGTGAAGGAGAAGGCGGGCGTCGACGGCTTCCAGCTCCGCGCCGACTCCTACTTCGAGCTTCCCTTCCTCTTCGGCGAGGGCACCGACATGGTCGACGCCGCCTCGAAGAAGATCACCGTCAACTCGCCCGAGGCCGTCAAGGCGGTCGACGCGACCAAGGCCCTCCTCGCCGCGCCGGGTGTCGCCAAGCTCGATGTGACCGCCGACTCCTACGCCCACATGATGGACGCCTTCAACACCGGCAAGGTCGCGATGATCGTCCAGGGCCCGTGGGAGCTGACGAACATCTACAAGGGCACCGCGTTCAAGGACAAGGCCAACCTGGGCATCTCCGGTGTCCCGGCCGGCTCCACCGGCAAGGCCGGCGCCCCGACCGGTGGCCACAACCTCTCGGTCTACGCCGGTTCCGACAAGGCGCACCAGGCCGCGGCCCAGAAGTTCGTCGGCTTCATGACCTCGGGTGCGACCCAGGCCAAGATCGCGCTGAAGAACGGCACGCTGCCGACCCGCACCTCCGCCTACACCGCCGAGGTCAAGGCCACCCCGGGCATCGCCGAGTTCCAGGCGATCCTCGCCGGCTCCGCCCGGCCGCGTCCGGAACTGCCCGAGTACAGCTCGCTCTTCGCCGACCTCGGCACCAACCTCACCGCGATCCTGCAGGGCAAGGTGAGCACCCAGAAGGGCCTGGACACCACCGCCGAGTCCTACAAGAAGCTGCTCAAGGACTTCTCCTAAGTCTGCCGCCCGTGGTGGTACGGCCGGGAAACCCCGGCCGTACCACCACGGCGCACGCCGTACACCCTCCTGAGAATCTGTCGTAAAGGTGTCGAAGATGACCGTCGCCGTCGAGGGCGGAAGCGAGAAGACCCGCCGTGGCTCTGCGCCGCGCCGCGGGCCGATCAGCCGTATCAGGCAGTCGTACAACCGCAATTGGTACGCCTGGGCGATGGTGGCCCCGGTGGTCGCGGTCATCGGCGTGCTGGTGGTCTACCCGCTGATCCGCGGCATCTATTTGTCGCTGACCGACGCCAACAGCAACAACGTCGGCAAGACGATCGGCGTCAACAAGATCCCCGACAGCTTCTCCTGGGTGGGTTTCGACAACTACACGGAGATCCTCTCCGGGGGCGACCACCAGTTCTGGCCCCACTTCACCTGGACCATCGTCTGGACCGTGGTCTGCGTGGCCCTGCACTACAGCATCGGCATGGGGCTCGCGCTGCTGCTCAACCGCAAGCTCCGCGGCCGCACCTTCTACCGGATGGTGCTGATCCTGCCGTGGGCCGTGCCGACCTTTGTCACCGTCTTCGCCTGGCGACTGATCCTCGCCGACGACGGCGGTGTCCTCAACCTGGCGCTGGATTCGCTCCATCTGCCCACCGCGCCCTGGCTGAGTGACCCCTTCTGGCAGCGGACCGCCGCCATCATGGTCAACACCTGGGTCGGCGTCCCCTTCATGATGGTCTCGCTGCTCGGCGGCCTGCAGTCGATCCCGTCCGAGCTCTACGAGGCAGCCGAGGTCGACGGTGCGACGCCCTGGCAGCGCTTCCGCCATGTCACGGTTCCCGGCCTGCGCTCCGTCAGCAGCACGGTCGTGCTGCTCGGCATCATCTGGACCTTCAACCAGTTCGTCGTGATCTTCCTGCTGTTCGGCGCGACCGGAGCGCCCGAGGCACAGATCCTCGTCACCTGGGCCTACCGCCTCGGCTTCGGCCAGGACCCGCGCGACTACGCAGGCTCCGCCGCGTACGGCGTCATCATCCTGTCGATGCTCATCGTCTTCGCCTCCTTCTACCGGCGCTGGCTGGCCCGCAACGAGAAGGCCGTCTGATGGCCGCCTCGGACAAGGAACCAGCCATGACGAAAGAGAGGGGAGCGACCCCCATGAGCACCACCGCAGATGCCCCGGTCGCGGCCGCCGAACGGGCAGCCGCCGTCCCGCCCCGTAAGCCCGCCGCGGGCAAGCGGCAGCTGAAGCGCGGCGAGCGCCCCCGTTCCGCGTCCGTGCTCATCCACACCGTGCTGATCGCCGCCGCCTTCATAGCGGCCTTCCCGATCGGCTGGATCGCCTGGATCTCGCTCGGCCCGGACAAGACCGACTACCTGCACCCGGGCGACATCGCAGACAAGATCAGCTTCGAGAACTACACGACCGTTCTCGGCGACACCGAGTTCCTCCAGTGGTTCGCCAACTCGCTGATCGTCGCGCTCGGTACGTGCCTGCTCGGCGTCTTCATCGCCGCCAGCTCCGGCTACGCGGTCTCCCGCATGCGCTTCCCCGGGCACCGCCAGCTGATGTGGACCTTCCTGGTCACGCAGATGTTCCCGGTCGCCATCCTCATGGTGCCGCTGTACAACATCCTCGCCAACCTGGGTCTGCTGGACACCTACTGGGCGCTGATCCTGGTCTACTGCACCACCGCGATCCCGTACTGCGCCTGGCTGCTCAAGGGATACTTCGACACCATCCCCAAGGAGATCGACGAAGCCGGCCGGGTCGACGGCCTCTCGCCCTTCGGCACCTTCTACCGGCTGATCCTGCCGCTCGCCCGGCCCGGCCTGGCGGTCGCCGCCTTCTACACCTTCCTCACCGCCTGGGCCGAAGTCGCCTACGCGTCTGTCTTCATGCTCAGCGAGGACAAGTACACCCTCGCCGTCGGCCTGACCAGCTTCATCAGCGAGCACGACACCCAGTGGGACCTGATGGCCGCGACCTCCGTGCTCATCGCCATCCCCGCGTCGCTGTTCTTCTATCTGGTCCAGCGCCACCTGGTCACCGGTCTCACCGCCGGCGCCGCCAAATCCTGACCCGTACGCCCCGGGGCACCCGGCCCGAACACCGGCCGGGTGCGCCCTGCTGTCCGACGTTTCGCCCGAACCGCTGCACCGAGCCTCCGAGCCTCCAAGGGATCGAGAATGACCCAGTACCTGGCTGACGCCCATCACACCACCGACCGGACCGCTTCGGCGGACTGGTGGAGAAGCGCCGTCATCTACCAGGTGTACCCCCGCAGCTTCGCCGACGGGAACGGCGACGGCATGGGCGACCTTCCGGGCATCCGCAGCCGGCTGCCGTACCTGAAGGAACTCGGTGTCGACGCCGTCTGGCTCAGCCCCTTCTACGCCTCCCCGCAGGCCGACGCCGGGTACGACGTGGCCGACTACCGCGCCATCGACCCGATGTTCGGCACGCTGCTGGACGCCGACGCGCTGATCCGCGACGCCCACGACCTCGGGCTGCGCATCATCGTCGACCTGGTGCCCAACCACTCCTCCGACGCGCACGAATGGTTCAAGCGCGCACTGCGCGAGGGCCCGGGATCACCGCTGCGCGAGCGCTACCACTTCCGCCCCGGCAAGGGCGCCGCTGGTGAACTGCCGCCCAACGACTGGGAGTCCATCTTCGGCGGCTCCGCCTGGACCCGTACCCAGAACCCGGACGGCACCCCCGGCGACTGGTACCTGCACCTCTTCGCGCCCGAGCAGCCCGACTTCAACTGGGAACACCCGGCCGTCGCCGACGAGTTCCGCTCGATCCTGCGCTTCTGGCTCGACATGGGCGTCGACGGCTTCCGCATCGACGTCGCCCACGGCCTGGTCAAGGCGGCGGGTCTGCCCGACATAGGCTCCGGCGACCAGCTCAAGCTGCTGGGCAGCGATGTCATGCCGTTCTTCGACCAGGACGGTGTCCACGAGATCTACCGCGCCTGGCGCACGATCCTGGACGAGTACCCGGGCGACCGGATCGCGGTGGCCGAGGCCTGGACCCCGACCGTCGAGCGCACCGCCAACTACGTCCGGCCCGACGAGCTGCACCAGGCCTTCAACTTCCAGTACCTGGGCACCCATTGGGACGCGGCCGAATTGCGCGCGGTCATCGACGTGTCGCTGGGCGCCATGCGGCCCGTCGGCGCCCCGGCCACCTGGGTGCTCTCCAACCACGACGTGACCCGGCACGCCACCCGCTTCGCGAACCCGCCCGGCGGCACCCAGATCCGCGAGCCCGGTGACCGCGAACTCGGCCTGCGCCGGGCCCGCGCCGCCACCCTGCTGATGCTGGCACTGCCCGGCTCCGCGTACCTCTACCAGGGCGAGGAACTCGGCCTCCCCGACGTCACC
Organism: Streptomyces sp. NBC_01481; assembly: GCF_026339995.1. Taxonomy (GTDB): domain Bacteria; phylum Actinomycetota; class Actinomycetes; order Streptomycetales; family Streptomycetaceae; genus Streptomyces. The sequence goes on from NZ_JAPEPT010000001.1 coordinate 1,335,852, forward strand.
GATCTGCCCGACGAGGTACGCCAGGACCCGGCCTTCGGCCGCACCGAGGGCCAGGACGGCTTCCGCGACGGCTGCCGGGTGCCGATCCCCTGGACCACCGAAGGCTCCTCGTACGGCTTCGGCACGGGCGGCAGCTGGCTGCCCCAGCCGGACAGCTGGGCCGCGCTCAGCGTCGAGGCGCAGACCGGGGTTCCGGGCTCGACCCTGGAGCTGTACCGCAGCGCGCTCGCGGTGCGCCGGGAGCACCCCGCGCTCGGCGCGGGCGACGCGGTCGAGTGGCTGGACGCCCCCGAGGGCGTGCTCGCCCTGCGGCGCCCGGGCGGCTTCGTCTGCGCCGTGAACACCACGGGCGCGGCCGTACGGATCCCGGCCCCCGGCCGTGTCCTGCTGGCAAGCACCGCCGTCGAGCCGGCCGGCGGCGACGTCGAACTGCCCGCGGACAGCACTGTGTGGTGGACGGAGTGACCATTCCCCCCGCGCGGGGCGAGTCGTCGCGGGGCGGTGCCGTCCAGACCGGCGCCACCCCGCGGCTCGCGGACATCGCGGCCCAGGCCTCGGTCAGCGAGGCGACGGCCAGCCGGGTCATGAACGGCAAGTCGGGCGTCGCGAGCGGTACCCGCCAGCGGGTGCTCGCGGCGCTCGACGTGCTCGGCTACGAGAGGCCCGTACGGCTGAGGCAGCGCAGCGCGGGACTCGTCGGGCTGCTGACCCCCGAGCTCACCAACCCGATCTTCCCCGCCTTCGCCCAGGCCGTCGAACAGGTCCTGGCCGGGCACGGCTACACGCCGGTCCTGTGCACCCAGCTGCCGGGCGGCGCGACCGAGGACGAACTGGTCGAACAGCTCCAGCAGAGCGGTGTCAACGGCATCGTGTTCCTGTCCGGGGTGCACTCCGACACCTCGGCCGACCACTCGCGGTACGCCGAACTCGTCGGCCGGGGCGTCCCGTTCGTCCTCATCAATGGCTACAGCGAGCACATCAGCGCGCCCTGCGTCTCCTGCGACGACCGGGCGGCGATGCGGATGGCCGTACACCATCTGGCCGAGCTGGGGCACGAGCGGATCGGTCTCGCGATCGGCCCGCTGCGCTATGTGCCGGCCAGCCGCAAGGCCGAGGGGTTCACGGACGCCCTCGTCGGCATCCACGGCTACACCGCCGCGGCGGCCGAACAGCTTGTCCAGCGCTCGCTGTTCAGTGTCGAGGGCGGCCATCAGGCGGCCGGAGCGCTGCTGGACAAGGGCTGCACCGCGATCGTCTGCGGCAGCGACATGATGGCTCTCGGCGTGGTCCGGGCGGCCCGGGAGCGGGGCCTGGATGTGCCGTACGACCTCTCGGTGGTCGGCTTCGACGACTCGCAGCTGGTGGCGTTCACCGATCCGCCGCTGACGACGGTACGCCAGCCGGTGAAGGCGATGGCTGCGGCGGCGGTGGGTGCGCTGCTGGAGGAGATCCAGGGAAGTCCCGTACAGAGCACGGAATATGTCTTCCAGCCGGAGCTCGTGGTACGGGGCTCGACGGCGCAGGCGCGGCGGTAGGTTCTGGCGGGGGGTTGTTCCCCACCCCGCCCCTTCCCGTAACCGGGGCTCCGCCCCAGACCCCGTGCGGGGGCTCCGCCCCCGGACCCCCGCGCCTCAATCGCCGGCGGGGCTGAATTCCCGCCGGTCGGCCTGAAATTCAGGCCGACCGGTGGATACGGCATAGCGGAGCCCCCGGCTCGCGGTGAACCGGGGGCGCGGTGATCGGCTGCGGGCTACGCGTTGGCGTTGCGGGCGAACTCGACCAACCCGGCCCACCCTTCGGGAGAGAACATCAGCACAGGGCCGGCGGGATACTTGCTGTCCCGTACGGGGACCACCTGGTGAGCCCTTGCGAAAGCCGGTGACCACTCGACGCACTGCCCGCCGTCGGGCCCGCTGTACGACGACCGGACCCACTCCATGGCCATCGGGCTGATTCCGTCACTCATGTTGTGCGCTCCTTGAACATGTCCCTCATGCGGGCAACCGAAGCATCGGGAGACAGCGCATCGGCCCGCAACCGATCGTAGGTCGCCTGGGCGGCGGCCACGGTCTTGGCTGTCTCGTACGGGCGTCCCCCCTGCGGCCCGTCTGCGTGAAGAATGGTAGGCGCGTCATGGAACGCCAGCAACGTAAAAGGTACGCCGAGGGCGGGTGCCCCCGCGGCGAAGGGCAGAAGTTGCAGCGTGACATGGGGTGACTCGGCTTCGCTGACCAGGCGTTGAAGCTGTCGCGCCATGATGTCCGGCCCTCCTACCTCAGTCCGAAGGCATGCCTCGTGGAGCACGACCCACAGCAACGGAGGTGAGTCCCGCTCCATGACCTCGTGACGCCGTATGCGGGCCGAGACCTTGCTCTCCATCACGGCCGCCCCCTCCCGGGAGTTACCCACGCGGAAGACGGCACGGGCGTACTCCTCCGTCTGCAACATGCCCATGATGAATGTCGTCGAGTAGTCGAGAATCTGAGCGGCCCGGCGCTCAAGCTGGATGTACGGCACGAACCAACTGGGGTGATCCCCTTCGAGCAGACGCCGGAGTTGGCGCACGAACAGAGTGCCTGTCCCGAACGCGCGGTCACAGCCCTCGGTGAACTTCTCGCTCGGCATCACTGCCCCGGATTCGACCTTGCTCACGTAGCTCTCCGAGTAGCCCGTGGCGCTGCCCAAGCCCTTCTGTGTGATCTTGCGGGCTGCGCGCACCTGTCTGACGTCGAGCCCGAAACTCTCCAGCGGATTCAAGTTCTCCGGGGATGACTCACCACTCACGTGCTTGACCTCTCCCTTCAGCCCTCCGACCAAGTGCGCGGCTGGCAGCGGCACTTGAAAGGCGGCGTTCAAGTAGACCAATTCTAGGCGACCCTGTGCTCATCTGGTTACAGACAGGTATATCGGCGGAGTGAAGGGCGCAGCGACCATGGCAGACCGGACCAGCAATCCCGCCCCGGCCGACGAGGTGTCGGAGCTGGAGGCGCTGATAGAACACGGCGGCTTCTGGCGACTTGCCCCGGAGTGGGTGCCGCGCACGGGCTATGCGGAGCCGACCCCTGCAACGTTGCGCGCCGTTAGGGCGGGACTCAGGCGGTTGGTCGCATGAGTGCAGGGAAGCCTTCAGAGCCCTCATACGTGCCGAGGGAAGGGGAGTTGACCGCCGACGCGCGGACGGGCCGCGTAGGGACGGTGACGGGCTGGGACGGGTCTCTCCTGACCCTCAGGGCTCCCAACGGGGACGAGTGGCAGACGAGTTCGTTCCGGCGGCCGACTGCTCGTGAGCGCCTGGTGCCCCGCATCGCTGAGGTCAACAAGGACAGCCGTTGGGGGCGGGGGTTGCTGTGAGTGTTCGTGAGGTGCACGCGTTCGCAGAGTGGACGCTCAGCTCAGACAACCGGGAAGGGGTGCCGGTCGCGATCTTCCAAATGATGTGCATGTCATGCCACGTCATGTCTGACGCTGCGGACAACGACGGTTCGCCGCAGCAGACTTGGGCGCTTGATCACACGGGCCGCAATCCGGGCCATCGGGGGTTCAAGCTGATCACTGAGACCTATTGGCGGGTGGAGCCCGGCCGGGGCAACCCCTACCGGGAGGTCGAAGCGTGACGCTCTTAGCGGCCTACGTCGGCCGGTTCGCCGGCCCTTGCTGATCGTGGCGATCAGCGCCTCATGCGGCTTTGTGCTCGGCGCGCGGCGCTCGTACGCCCCGTAAGACTCCGCTCTGGTCGCGGGAGCCCCCAGGAAGACCCCGTTACTCGGCGGGGTGGGGCTCATCTGGTTCCCCCGCCGCGTGACCAGAGCGGACACCGAGGCCCCCGTTCCGGCTGGCGAACCCTGGACAGGTCGAGTGCCGGAGCGGGGGCCTCCTCTATGCCCACTGGGTCACCTCGGGCTACTCATCGAGGTACAGCAGCGCCGTGATCGTCTTCTTACACACGTCGCAGTGCATCGGAGCCTCGATGCTGGCCAGGTCGCACTCGATGGACGTGATGCGGTCCACCACGCCGGTTGCGACTTCGCCGTTCCAGGCTTCATGCCACCGCTCGGTGTTCTCCTGGAGCCGTGAGACGTAGCCCCGAGTCATCTCGTAGAACGCCCGGACCCCGTGCTCCTTCATGTAGCCCCAGTTGAACTCAAGGCTCCTGAGCACGACGGGGAACGGGTGGAGCGCCTGAGTGCGTCCCCAGGTCTCCAGCACGTCCTGGACGTCCAGCCTGGCGGCTCGCTCGTCCAGGACGCTCCACATGCCGGACGCGTCGTAGTCAATGAGTACCTGGTCCAGGATGGCCGCGCAGCGGCGAAGGTTCGCCTTCTTCGCCTGGAACAGCCGGGTGACCTCTGCGCGCGTCGTGTCCGCGGGTTCCTTGCGGGCCTTACTGATGGCGCGGGTCAGTTCTGTGCTGAGTGCTGCCTCATCGCAGAGGGAGTCCCCGAAGCTGAGCCAGGGGTCCGGAAACCCCCGCTCAGCAGTGATCTGGAATATGCGATCGCCTTGCCTTCCCATCCGCTCCTCCTCGGAACAGTCGGCAGCGGAAGGGTCCGCTGCGCGTCAACTGGATGGTGCGCACCGCCGCGAGAGTTCTGCGGCGGCTTGATCGAACGGGACCTGGACCTGTTCGCCACTGTCCATGTCCCGCAACGTGACCGTGCCGGCTTCGCGTTCGTTCGCGCCGTAGATCACGCAGAAACGGGCCCCCTGGTCACTGGCCCATTTCATCTGCTTGGCGAACTTCCCACTCGACCCGAGGTAGACACCTGTGCGGACTCCGGCACGGCGGATCTCGGCCGCGAGCCGGAAGCTGTCGGCGGCCTGCTCCTCGCCCATGACCGTGACGGCCACGTCAATCTGCGAGTAGGTGGCTTCGTCCGCCTGTGAGAGCAGGGGCAGGATGCGTTCGATGCCCAGCGATCCGCCGCATGCCGGGGAGTCCTTGCCTCCAAGACGGCCAATGAGACCGTCATAACGGCCTCCGGAAGCAATCGATCCGGGCATGCCCGGGGCAACCACCTCAAAGATGATCCCGGTGTAGTAGTCGAGCCCGCGCACGAGGTTTGGCGTGAACCCGATGCGCTCGGAGGGGATCGCGTCCTTGGTGAGTTCCAGTAGGCGGTCGACCTCGGCCAAACCAGCCCGACCGATTTCACTGGACTTCAGTTCTCCCCTGACACGCTCAACGGCATCGGGAGCGGTGAGGTCATCGACCAAGCCCTGTGCCACCTCCGGCGACAGGCCCCGGCTGGCCACCAACTCGCTCACGACGGCCTCCGGGGAGAGCTTGTCGAGCTTGTCCAGAGTGATCAGTGCACCGGAACCAAGGTCCTCCGGGACGGCGTATGCCTCCAGCAGACCGAACAGGACGTGCCGGGAGTTCACCAGGAATCGGAACTCCGGGACACCGAGGGCTTCAAGGGCGTCGTGCAGCGCCAGGACCACTTCGGCGTCCGACAGCGGCGAGGATGAGCCGACGATGTCCAGGTCACACTGGACGAACTCGCGGAATCGTCCCTTGCCGGGCCGGTCGGCTCGCCACACGGGCGCGATGGCGTACCGCTTGTACGGCGAGGGGAGTTGACTGCCGTACGCGGCTGCCGCGCGGGCCAGGGGGACGGTGAGGTCGTAGCGGAGGGCGAGATCGGCCTCTCCGGTGGCTTCGTGCTCGCCGCGCCGGAGAATCTTGAAGATCAGTTTGTCGCCCTCGTCGCCGTACTTGCCGGTGAGCACGTCCAGCCGCTCGAACGCCGGGGTCTGGAGCGGCTGGAAGCCGTAGCGGGCGAACACGGTGCGGATGGTCGCGAAAGCACGCTCGCGCCTTTCGAACTCGGCGGCGAGGAAATCGCGGGTCCCGGACGCGGGGTCGAACTGCTTCATGGAGGCCATGTGGCCATAGTCCAGGAAGCTGTCGGCCCGGGGCAAAACACGGCGCGGAACTTCCGCTTCTCCTGGGGTAGGGGAACACCCGCCGCAGGCACCCCGATCCGCCGGGACCGGACCGGCCGGCCGGGCGCGTGGGGCCCGGGCATGCCGGGCCCCCGGCCGACCGGCCCGGAGTCATGGTTGAACGTAACACCACTGCAAGGCTTGCGAAAGGTCTTGCAACGAGGAAACGGCAAGATTTCCACGGTGCTACGACCACGTGTCCAAAGGGGTTGACCCCGGCCCGCGAGCCTCGTACGGTCGCGACCGCAATAACTTTCTGCGTTCTTGCAGCAAGAATCATCAGCACCACAAAGGCCTTACGGGCATGGCGCGTTGCCGGGCAAGGCTCACCGTCACCCGCATTCCCCCACGTATGCACAGTGCTGTGCAGGAGGACACATGGCCAGCAGACCTCTGGCTGCCGCGCTCGCCCTGGTGGCGGGCGTGGCGGTCGCAGTGATCGCGCCACCTGGAGCCGCCCAGGCAACGCCGCCCGGCGACAAGGACGTGACCGCCGTCCTGTTCGAGTGGAACTTCGCCTCGGTCGCCAAGGCGTGCACCGACCAGCTCGGACCCGCGGGCTATGGATTCGTCCAGGTCTCCCCGCCCCAGGAGCACATCCAGGGCCCGCAGTGGTGGACCTCGTACCAGCCCGTCAGCTACAGGATCGCCGGCCGTCTCGGCGACCGCGCCGCGTTCAGCAGCATGGTGAACACCTGTCACGCGGCGGGCGTCAAGGTCGTCGTCGACAGCGTCATCAACCACATGGCATCCGCGTCCGGTACCGGCACGGGCGGCTCGAGTTACGAGAAGTACTCCTACCCCGGCATCTACTCCGGCGCCGACATGGACGACTGCCGGTCGACCATCACCAACTACCAGGACCGCGCCAACGTCCAGAACTGTGAGCTCGTCCAGCTCGCCGACCTGGACACCGGCGAGGACTACGTACGCGGACGCATCGCCGCCTACCTGAACGATCTGCTCACGCTCGGCGTCGACGGCTTCCGTATCGACGCCGCCAAGCACATGCCCGCCGCCGACCTCGCCAACATCAAGTCCCGGCTCAGCAACCCCGGCGTGTACTGGAAGCAGGAGGCGATCTACGGCGCGGGCGAGGCGGTCTCGCCGAGCGAGTACCTGGGCAACGGCGACGTCCAGGAGTTCCGTTACGCCCGCGGCCTCAAGCAGGTCCTCAACAACGAGAACCTCGCCTACCTGAAGAACTACGGCGAGGGCTGGGGCTACATGGAGTCGGGGAAGTCGGCGGTCTTCGTCGACAACCACGACACCGAGCGCGGCGGCGACACCCTCAACTACAAGGACGGCGCCAACTACACGCTCGCGAACGTCTTCATGCTGGCCTGGCCCTACGGCTCCCCGGACATCCACTCCGGCTACGAGTGGTCCGACAAGGAAGCGGGCCCGCCGGGCGGCGGCACGGTGAACGCCTGTTACAGCGACGGCTGGAAGTGCCAGCACGCCTGGCGGGAGATCTCCTCCATGGTCGCCTTCCGGAACACCGCGCGCGGTCAGGCCGTGACGAACTGGTGGGACAACGGCGCGGACCAGATCGCCTTCGGGCGCGGCTCGAAGGCGTACGTCGCCATCAACCACGAGGGGTCCTCGCTCACCCGGACCTTCCAGACCTCGCTGCCCGCCGGCGACTACTGCGACGTGCAGTCCGGCAGGGGTGTGACGGTGAACGGCTCCGGCCAGTTCACGGCGACGCTCGGCTCGAACACGGCGCTCGCGCTGCATGTCAACGCCCGCAACTGTGGGTCGAGTTCGGCGGCGGGCGCGTCCTTCAACGTCAACGCGACGACGGTGACCGGACAGAACATCTACGTCACCGGCAACCAGCCGGCGCTCGGCAACTGGAACCCGGCCGGCGCGCTGAAGCTGGACCCGGCGAGCTATCCGGTCTGGAAGCTGGACGTCGCGCTGCCCGCGGGGACGGCGTTCGAGTACAAGTACCTCCGCAAGGACGCGGCGGGGTCGGTGACGTGGGAGACGGGCGCGAACCGGTCGGCGACGGTGCCGGCGAGCGGTTCGGTGAGCTTGTCGGACACGTTCCGCACGTAACGCTGCGCCTGCGGCGGGCCTTGTCCCCTACCCGCCCCTTCCCGAACCGGGGCTCCGCCCCAGACCCCGAACGCGCTTCGCGCGTGTCCTCAATCGCCGGACGGGCTGAATGTGCGGCCCGGCCGCACATTCAGCCCCGCCGGCGATTGAGGCGCGGGGTCCGGGGCGGAGCCCCGGTTACGGGAAGGGGCGGGGTGGGGTGAAGGCCCGCCGCAGGCGCCCCGCACCCGCGCCGCCCCTCACCCCCAACCCCCCGACACCCACACGTACACCCCGCCCAAGGAGACCCAACCGGTGACCACCACCCGCCGCACCGCCCTAGGCACCGCGGTCGCGATTCTCGCCGCGCTCATATCCGCCGGCCCCGCCGCCTCCGCCCCCAGACCCCCCGCCCCACCCTCCGACGCCGCGCTCGCCGCGCAGCCCGCCCGGCACGATCTCACCCGGGAGCAGTTCTACTTCGTCCTGCCCGACCGGTTCGCGAACGGCGACACGTCCAACGACCGCGGCGGGCTGACCGGTTCGCGCCTGGAGACCGGATACGACCCCGCCGACAAGGGCTTCTACCAGGGCGGCGACCTCACAGGGCTGACCGGGAAGCTCGACTACATCAAGGGCCTCGGCACCACCGCCATCTGGCTCGCGCCGATCTTCAAGAACCGGCCCGTCCAGGGCACCGGCAAGGACGCGTCGGCCGGGTACCACGGGTACTGGATCACCGACTTCACCCAGGTCGACCCCCACTTCGGCACCAACGCCGATCTCGAGAAGCTGATCGACAAGGCCCACGGCAAGGGCATGAAGGTCTTCTTCGACGTCATCACGAACCACACCGCCGACACCGTCGACTACGCGGAGAAGAAGTACGGCTACCGCCCCAAGGGCGCCTATCCGTACCTCGACAAGGACGGCCGCCCCTTCGACGACCGCGCGGCGATCGGCAAGGTCGACGCCGACTCCTTCCCGTACACCCCCAAGGCCAGTGGTCAGAAGGTTCCCGCCTGGCTCAACGACCCCACGATGTACCACAACCGGGGCGATTCGACCTTCGCGGGCGAGAGCTCCGAGTACGGCGACTTCTCCGGCCTCGACGACCTGTGGACCGAGCGTCCCGAGGTCGTGAAGGGCATGGAGCAGATCTACGAGAAGTGGGTCCGCGACTTCGACATCGACGGCTTCCGCATCGACACCGTCAAGCACGTCGACATGGACTTCTGGACCCAGTGGGCCACCGCGCTCGACGCGTACGCCGCCAGGCACGGCCGTGATGACTTCTTCATGTTCGGCGAGGTCTTCTCCGCGGACACGGCGATCACTTCGCCGTACGTCACCCGCGGCCGGCTCGACGCCACCCTCGACTTCCCCTTCCAGGACGCGGCCCGCGCCTTCGCCTCGCAGGGTGCATCCGCCGAGCGTCTCGGGAAGGTCTTCGCCGACGACTACCGCTACACCAGCGACAAGGCCAACGCTTATGAGCAGGTGACCTTCCTCGGCAACCACGACATGGGCAGGATCGGCACCTTCCTCAGGCAGGACCATCCACAGGCCGACGACGCCGAGCTGCTGAAGCGGGCGCGGCTCGCGAATGAACTGATGTTCCTGAACCGCGGCAACCCGGTCGTCTACTACGGCGACGAGCAGGGCTTCACCGGCGCGGGCGGCGACAAGGACGCCCGCCAGAGCCTGTTCGCCTCCAAGACCCCCGACTATCTGGACGACGACCAGCTGGGCACGGACCGTACGCACGCGTCGGACGCGTACGACACCGGGCACCCGCTCTACCGCTCGATCGCCGCGCTCTCGAAGCTCACCAAGGACCACCCGGCGCTGCGCGACGGCGTCCAGAAGGAGCGATACGCCAAGGACTCGGTGCACGCCTTCTCCCGTACGGATGCCAGGACGCGCACGGAGTACATCGTCGCCGCCAACAACCAGGCCGCGCCCACGACCGTGACCGTCCCTGCGGACGCGGCCGACTTTGTCACGCTGTACGGCGGTTCTGGCGCGGTGCACGCCACCGACGGGAAGATCACCCTCACCGTGCCCGCGCTGTCGTCGCTGGTGCTGAAGGCCGCAAAGCCCCTGGCTCAGCCCGCCGCCAAGCCCACCGTCACCCTCAAGGCCCCGGCCGTCGGAGCCAACGGCACCGTCGAGATCAGCGCCCAGACCGGCGGCGGGCAGCTCGACCGAGTCGTCTTCGCCGCCCAGACCGGCAACGGCCCCTGGCGCACCCTCGGCTCGGCCGACCACGCCCCGTACAAGGTCACCCAGCACATCGACGCCACGGTGGCGGCCGGAACCCCCTTGCGCTACAAGGCAGTTGTGGTCGACGGCGCGGGACGCAGAGCCAGTGCCCTGGCGCAGACGACCGCCGGGCAGGCCCCGCCGCCCGAGAAGCCGGTGGCCGTCGAGCGCGACTACGCGGTCGTCCACTACCAGCGCCCCGACGGCGACTACGACGGCTGGCAGCTGAAGGCCGGCGAGCAGCAGGCCGCGTTCACCGGGCGTGACGCGTACGGCGCGTTCGCCTGGGTCAAGCTCGCCGAAGGCGCCTCGGCCCTCCCGTACACGGTCGAGAAGAACGGCTCGGCCGACGGCCCGCAGCGGACGATCGACCTCGCCCGCACCGGCCAGGTCTGGATCGCGCAGGGCAAGGACGGCCAGTCCGCCACCGCGCCCGACGGCGCCTACCCGCCGCAGGACAAGACCAAGGCCGTCCTGCACTACCACCGGCCCGATGTGGGTACCTCCCAGGCCGAAGGCTCTGGGGGAGACTACGACGGCTGGGGTCTGCACACCTGGACCGGCGCGAAGGATCCGACCGACTGGTCCAGGCCGCTCCAGCCGGTGAAGAAGGACGCGTACGGAGTGACCTTCGAGGTACCGCTCGCCGCGGGCGCGACCTCGCTCAGCTACATCGTCCACAAGGGCGACCAGAAGGACCTGCCGAACGACCAGTCCCTGGACCTCGCGACGTATACGAACGAGGTCTGGCTGCTGGCCGGGCAGCCGAAGTACCTGCTGCCGCAGACCGTCGGAGCGCCCTCGCTCGACCTGGCGAAGGCCGAGGCCCAGTGGATCGACCGGGACACGGTCGTCTGGAAGGTGAAGGCCACCGACGCGACCAGCCAGCAGCTGGTGTACGCGGCGAACGGCGGCATCTCCGTCGTCGACGGGGCGCTCAGCGACGAGGGCCGCTGGCTGAGGCTGAACCCCGCCGCCCTGACCGACGCGCAGAAGGCCAGGTACCCGCATCTCGCCGCGTATCCGGCCTTCAGCGTCGACCCGCGCGACCGCGACCGGGTGCGCGATGCCCTGCGCGGCCAGCTGATCGCCACCCAGCGCGCGGCCAACGGCGCACTGCTCGCCGCGACCGGCGTACAGATCCCGGGAGTTCTCGACGATCTGTACGACGCGACCGGCGCGAAGCTCGGTCCGGTCTTCGACCGCGGCCGCCCCACCCTGTCCCTGTGGGCCCCCACCGCTCAGTCCGTCTCCCTCGAACTCGACGGCACGACGGTCGCGATGCGGCGGAACGGCACCAGCGGCGTCTGGTCGGTCAGCGGGCCGAAGAGCTGGGCGGGCAAGCCGTACCGCTATGTCGTCAAGGTCTGGGCGCCCAGCGTCCAGAAGGTCGTCACCAACAAGGTCACCGACCCGTACTCCACCGCCCTGACCACCGACTCGGCCCGCAGCCTGGTCGTCGACCTCGCCGATCCGCGTCTCGCCCCCAAGGGCTGGTCGACCCTGAAGAAGCCCGCGGCCGTGCCGCTGCGCGACGCACAGATCCAGGAGCTGCACATCCGCGACTTCTCGGTCGCCGACCGCACCTCAAAGCACCCGGGCCAGTACCTCGCCTTCACCGACCGCGAATCGGCCGGGACGAAGCATCTGCGCGCGCTCGCCGCGTCCGGGACGTCCTACGTGCACCTCCTGCCCGCCTTCGACATCGGCACCATCCCCGAGAAGAAGTCCGGCCAGACCGTCCCCGACTGCGACCTGAAGGTGTACGCGCCCGACTCCGAGGAGCAGCAGGCGTGCATCGCCAAGGCTGCCGCGAAGGACGCGTACAACTGGGGCTACGACCCGCTGCACTACACCGTCCCCGAAGGCTCCTACGCCTCCGACCCCGAAGGAACCCGGCGCACGGTCGAGTTCCGGCAGATGGTCCAGTCCCTCAACGAGGGCGGCCTGCGCACGGTCATGGACGTCGTCTACAACCACACGGTGGCGAGCGGCCAGGCCGACAAGTCCGTACTCGACAGGATCGTGCCCGGCTACTACCAGCGCCTCCTCGCCGACGGCACCGTCGCCACCTCCACCTGCTGCGCCAACACCGCGCCCGAGAACGCCATGATGGGCAAGCTCGTCGTCGACTCGGTCGTCACCTGGGCCAGGGAGTACAAGGTCGACGGCTTCCGCTTCGACCTGATGGGACACCACCCGAAGGCCAACATCCTCGCGGTCCGCAAGGCTCTCGACGCGCTGACCGTCGAGCGTGACGGCGTGGACGGCAAGAAGATCATTCTCTACGGGGAGGGCTGGAACTTCGGGGAGATCGCGGACGACGCCCGCTTCGTCCAGGCGACCCAGAAGAACATGGCCGGGACAGGGATCGCGACCTTCTCCGACCGGGCCCGTGACGCGGTCCGTGGCGGCGGCCCCTTCGACGAGGACCCGGGAATCCAGGGCTTCGCCTCCGGCCTGTACACCGACCCCAACTCGTCCGCGGCGAACGGCACTCCCGCCGAGCAGAAGGCCCGCCTGCTGCACTACCAGGACCTGATCAAGGTCGGCCTCACGGGCAATCTCGCCGCGTACACCTTCACCGACAGCTCCGGCCGCACCGTCAAGGGCTCCGAGGTCGACTACAACGGCGCCCCCGCCGGATACGCGGCCGCCCCCGGCGACGCCCTCGCCTACGCGGACGCCCACGACAACGAATCCCTCTACGACGCGCTCGCCTTCAAGCTCCCCCGGGCCACCTCGCCGGCCGACCGGGCACGGATGCAGGTCCTCGCGATGGCGACCGCGGCGCTCTCGCAGGGGCCCGCGCTCTCCCAGGCCGGGTCGGACCTGCTGCGCTCCAAGTCGCTCGACCGCAATTCGTACGACAGCGGCGACTGGTTCAACGCGATCCACTGGGACTGCAAGGACGGTAACGGCTTCGGGCGCGGACTGCCTCCGCAGGCCGACAACAAGTCCAAATGGCCCTTCGCCAAGCCGCTGTTGACGGAGCCCTCGCTCACGGTGGGCTGCGACCGGATCGACGGCGCATCGGCCGCCTACCGGGATCTGCTCACCATCCGCGCCACCGAGAAGGCCTTCAGCCTGGCGTCGGCGGGCGAGGTGCAGTCCACGGTTTCCTTCCCGCTCTCGGGCAGGGACGAGACCCCCGGCGTGATCACCATGGCCCTCGGTGACCTGGTGGTCGTCTTCAACGCGACGCCGGACACGCAGACACAGCGGGCCGAAGCCCTCGCGGGCCGTACTTACGGCCTGCACCCCTTCCAGGCGGCGGGGGCGGACTCTACCGTCAAGAAGGCCTCGTTCGAAGGGAGTTCGGGAACCTTCGCCGTTCCAGGGCGTACTGTCGCCGTCTTCGAACGGAAGTGAGGCCCGCGGCGTTACGGTGACCGGATGGACGGCACCACCGTGCTGGTGGTGGACGACACCGATGCCAACCGTTACGCCATGGGCGCGGTCCTGCGCAGGGCGGGGCATCTGGTGATCCCCGCCGCAAGCGCCGGCGACGCACTGGTCGAGCTCGACACGAGGCTCAAGGCCGGTGCGTTGCCGGACGCCGCGCTGGTGGATGTCGGACTGCCCGACATGAGCGGCTTCGAACTGTGCCGCCGCATCAAGCAGCTGCCCGTCGTCGCGACCATGCCGGTGGTGCACTTCTCCGCCACCGCCGTCACCCCGCAGGACCGCACCCGCGGCCTGGACGCCGGGGCCGAGGCGTATCTGACGGTCCCCGTCGAGCCGGAGGAGATCCAGGCGGTCATGCGCGCCGCCCTGCGCGGGGCCCGCTCCCGCCACGACGCCGAGGCCCAGGCCGAGCGGATGACGCAGCTGGCCGCCGCGACGATGGAGGTGCACACCGCACGCAGCCCGCAGGAGCTGGCCGACGCGGCCACCGCCGGGACCGCGCGGCTCGTCGGCGGTCCGGCGGTCGCTCTCGTCCTCGGCTCCGGCGGTGAACTGTACGTGGGGCGCGCGGGCGAGCGCGGCCCCCGCCCCGACGAGAGCGCGCGCACGGCCGTCGCCCGACTGCTCCAGCGCGCCATGTCCGGACGCACCGGCGTCCAGAGCCTGGTCGCACCCAAACCGCTGTGGCCGGCCGGTTTCTTCCGGCGCGGCCTCGCCACCGACGCCCGGCTGCTGCTTGCCCGCAGCAGCGAGGACCAGCCGCCGGTCTGCCTGGCCACCCCCGGTTACCGCAGGGCCGATCCGGAGGCCGCGCTGCTGCTCACCCAGCTCGCCCGGGCCACGGCCCTGGCCGCCGAATCACTGCGTACATCCGCGGAGGAACGGCATCTCGCCCTCACCCTCCAGCACAGCTTCCTGCCGCAGCGGCTGCCCGAGATCCCCGGCGCCGAGATCGCCGTACGGTACGTCCCCGCCTCCACCCAGGCCGAGATCGGCGGCGACTTCTATGTGACCCTGCCGACTCCGCACGGCGTCCTCGTCGGCGTCGGCGATGTCGTCGGCCACTCCCTGGACGCGGCAACGGTGATGGTCGAACTGCGGCACGCCCTGCGCGCGTACGCCACCGACGAGAGCGACCCGGCCGTGCTGCTGCACCGCCTGGACCGGATGCTCCAGCGCTACCACCCGGATTCCACGGCCACGGTCTGCCTCGCCCTGATGGACCCCCGCGGCGGCCGCATCAAGATCGCGAACGCGGGCCACATCCCCCCGCTGATCGTCTCCGCCGGAGCCACGGCGACCTACGTCCAGACCGCGGGCCCGCTGCTCGGCCTCGGCCTGGACCGGCCCCCGCCGACCGACGCCCGACTGGTCGGGGGAGAGCGGCTGTTGCTGGTCACGGACGGCCTGATCGAGACCCGCGGCACGGACCTCACGGTCTCGCTCGAACGCCTCCGCAATGCCGCGGCCCACGCGCCACCGGGCGTCTCCCCGCTCTGCGACACCCTGCTGGACTGCTTCGGCACGGGCGAGGACGACGTCGCTCTGCTGGCGCTTCAACTGACCGGCTGCAGCTGAGGGACTTCCGCTGAGGGGCTTGAATTGACGGGGTTCATTTGACCTGCTTCTCCAGCAGGACCACTCCGTAGCGGCTGCCGTCCTTGGCCACCTTGCGCGGCTCCTCGCCGGCGACCCGGTAGCCCGCCGCCTCGTAGTACGTCCGCAGCGCCGGATTGCTGGACAGACAGTCCAGCCGTACGAACTCCCGCCCCGAGTCGGCGATGCGCTGCTCGGCGTGCGCCAGTAGCAGCCGGCCGAAGCCCTCCGGAGCCGTGTCCCGGTCGATCATCAGGCGGTGCACATACCCCGCTACCGGAGGCTGGATCCCCCAGGCGGGCTGGTCCTCCCACCACAGTTCGTACGCCCCGATGGCGTCGCCGTCCTCTCTCTCCGCGATCCAGACCTCACCCTCCTTGATCCAGTGCCGGAAATGGTCGGCGTCCTTGTCGCCGGGCTTCCACTGTGCGATGCCGTTGAGCTGCATCCAGCGCGCGGCCCCGTCGAAGAGCGAGACAAGGGTTTCCGTATCGGAATGGGCGGCGAGCCGACAAGTGATCTTCACTCCCGCATTATTGACGGGATCGTGGAGACCCGCGAAAGGGTGGGTCCCACAACCGCCCGGTCCCACCGATCACCTGTGCTGGAGCGCCCGATGCCGCAGATCACCGTCGACTACTCCGACAGCCTCGAGTCCGCCTTCGACCGCCGCAGATTCGCGCTCGCCCTGCACCCGCTGATCGTCGAGACGATCGACACCCAGCTCTCCGCCTGCAAGACCCGCTTCCGCCGCGTCGACGAGACGGTCGTCGCCGGGGGTATGCCCGCGGACGCCCTCGTCCACATCGGGATCGCCTTGCTGCCGGGCCGCAGCCCCGAGCTGAAGGCCCAGTTGTCGGAGGCCGTCCTCGAACTCCTCGCCGGTCATCTCAATCCCGCGGAGGGCATCGCGCCCGTCACCACCGCCGAAGTGCGCGACCTGGAGTCGTCCTACCGCAAGCGCTGAGTCGGCACCCGGTCCAGCGAGGGCGCCAGCGAGGGCGCCAGCGAGGGCGCCAGCGACACGAGCCGGCCGACCAGATCGCCGAACGGCCCATCGGCCGGCTCGTCGCGCAGGACGCGCAGCAGGATGCCCGCCATCTCCTCGTCGTAGGCCGCGCTCACCGCGCACAGTGCCGCGAAGTCGTGCACCAGCTGCAACTCCAGCTCGGCGCGCGGGATCCTGCGCCCGTCCAGCCAGATCAGCGCCGTCGACTCGGCGAGCGACACCCAGGACCGTACGACCAACTGAAGCCGCGCGGGCGGCTCGCCGATCCCCAGATGCGCCAGGATCTGCTCGTACGCCGCCTGCCTGACCTCGTCGATCATCGCGTTCGTCGTCGAACAGCCGACTGCGGGACCACCCCGCATCAGCGCGGAGAAACCGGCCCCGTGCTCGTCCACGAAGTCGAAGAACCGGCCCATGACCCGCAGCAGCCGCGCCCCCAGCGGCCCCTGCGGCGGCTCGTGGAAACGCCCGGCAAGCTCATCGGCGGCGCGGCGCAGCGCGGCCTCGTACAGGCTCTGCTTACCGGGGAAGTAGTGGTAGACGAGAGGCCGCGAGATACCGGCGGCCGCGGCTATCTCGTCGATCGACACGTCGTCGGGGGAGCGGTGGCTGAACAGCTCGAGAGCCACGGCGATCAGCTGCTGTCTGCGCTCGTCGACGCCCATCCTGCGGCGTACCCCGGTCGTCATGCGCACAGCCTACCCACGGCGGCCGCGCACCTGTTCTACAGGTCCGGCACCGGCCGCCCGCCCGGCAGCATGAACGGTGGGCCGGGGTCTTCCCCGCCCACCCGCCCCAAGTTGAGGGGGCGCGGGGCGCGGGGTCGCGCCGCAGTGCCGCGGGTGCGGTGGACTTGGGGTGCCGGGGCACCCCGACAGGCCGCATCAGCGTCGGAGGTCCACGGAGGTGGAAGCGGGTGCCTTGGCCTCGCCGGACAGCTCAGCAGGCCGCGGAGCGGCCGAGATTCGTGACCGCGGAGCGGTCAACCGGTGGGCTGGGCAGTCGCCCGGGCCCGGGTGGACTGGGCCCGCCGGGGCTCCATGGTGCCGGGCCTACGGGCAGCTCAGCAGGCCGCGGAGCGCTAAAGTGGTCCGGCGCGGAGGGCTGGTGTGCGGGCCGTGCGTGCCGGGCAACCCGGCACCACATCTGGCCGCGGAGCGGCCGGGAGACCGGGACCGCGGAGCGGGCCACAAGGGGGCACCCGGGACGGTGAGGCCCCGGCTAGTGCAGGGCACCCACGCGACTCCCGTCGCCCAGGCTGCCGTTGAGCTCCGCCCGGGCCCCCTCCTTCGCCGGGACCGCCAGCACATTGCCCCGCGCGCTGCCGTCGACCCCGCCCGATGTGGTCAGCGACCTGAACTGGTCGCTGCCCGCCGCGAGCACGTACCAGTGGCCCGCCCGGGACTTCCACAGGACACCCGCCAGGACCTTCGCGTCACGCACCCCGCAGGACGGCGAGTCCTCGGAACGCGCAGCGATCGCACCGGGGGAGCCCGCCTGCGCGCCGGGGGCCTGGAACTGGGCCATCACCCGGCTCCCCGTGCCCCGCCAGGTCTCCGCCCGCGTGCAAAGCCACGCCGCCGTGCCGTTCGACTCGGGCAGGGACTGCTTCGCGTACGTCCATGAGTTGACGCTGCGTACACCGTGCGCCCGCACCCCGGGCAGCAGACAGGCCGTACGGGCCCACGAGGCCCGGGCCGTTTCCCCGGTGACGTCCCGCGGCGCCGACGGCGGGCCCGAGGTGAGCCGGGCCGGGGTCAGTTCGCCGAGGTCGGTCACCAGCCGCTCGGCCGTGCCGTCACGCAGCTCCAGCACGTCCCAGGTCTTGCAGTCCCTGGCCTGCGCCGGGCTCGGCAGCGGTGAGGTGACCCCGTCCGGGCCCCGGGTCAGCGGCCGCGCCGCGCCCGCCGGGTCGAGCAGGTCCCGTACGGACGTCGCCCGCACCCAGGGCGCCGTCAGATAGCGGACGTTGCTCGCGGTACGGCCCGCCACCAGCGCCCCCGACGAAGCCGCGTCCGCGGCGTCCGTGCGGGCGAAGTCGAGCGCCACGCCCCCGCCGCCGTCCTTCGGCTCGGCGTAGCGGACCACCCGCAGCCCGTCGTGCAGCAGCACCACGTTCGCCCGGTCGACCTCGCCCGCGTACAGCAGCTGCGGCGAACCCATCGGCGGTCCCGGCGGTGTGCCGGGGGTCGCGGACACCTGGACCGTGCTGCCGGGCCGCGCCCACACGGCGAGCGCCCGGCGCAGCAGGGCCGCGTCATCGGTGAGGCCGCCACGGGTCGGCCAGACGGAGAAGTCCGTACGGGTGGACTGCTGCCATGCCGCGGGGGAGACGCGGATCAACTTGGCCGGGTCCAGGGCGGTTTCGGCCGTGGGATTGCGGGCGTAGGGCGGCGCGGCAGCTCCGTCGGGGCCCCAGCCGTCGCCCGGCAGCCCGAGCAGCGCCCCGCACACCGCGAGAGCCGCTGCCGCGACCAGGGCCGCCTTGACGTGCTGGCGGCGCCGCATCAGATCGGTGGGGCGGGCCTGGAGGGAGCACGGATCGAACTCGGCGGATTCGAGCAGTGCGGCCGCGCCGGCCCCCACCGCCGCCTCCATCCCGTCCGCCTCGGCCAGCGCGGCATGCGGGTCCGCCACCCCGGCGGCGCCGAGCACCTGATGTACGTCGGTGTCGGCCAGTTCCTCCAGGCCGCGCAGGACATAGGCAGCGCGGGCGGGCCCGGTGAGCGCGGACAGGTGCTGGTCCAGGGCGAGTTCGTCGGCTCCGCCGGAGCGGGGGAAGACCCGCAGCCCCCACACATGGGGAAGCAGCGGCGGGAGCTGGGCGCGCCTGGGCCGGGCGAGCCGCTTCAGCGGGAGCCCGGCGTCCAGGGCCTGGCGCAGCACCCGTCCCCGTACGTACACATAGCCGGGGTCGGCGTCGCCGGGCGCCCGGCGCGAGCCGGGGATGGAGTCCGCGGGGTCGGCGGCGCCCGCCGGTGTGGTGCGGCCGCGCGGCAGGGAGCGCTGCACGAGCGCGTGCGCGGTGAGGACGCGGCGATTGCGGCCGAGGGTGGGGGGCAGTACGAGATACGCGATCCGTACGAGCCGGGTGTAGTGCTCGACGAGAGCCGCTTCGGCCTGCTCGACCGCGACCGGGCCGGGGTCGGGAGCGGGGGCGGACGGGGCGGGGGTGGTGACGACATCCTGTGGGCGCACGTTCAGCAGAACGAGCGAATGGTCCTATGGTCACCCGCCGCCCCCCGATCGGGGCTCGATCTCAGCCGGCCAGCCGTTCATGGATGCGCTCGATCGCCTGGACCGGCACGCCGAGCCCTTCGACCACGTATTTCTCCATCGTGCCGTAGCGGGCCTCGACCTCGTCCAGCGCGGCCGCCAGATACTCGGGCACGACGCCGATGACCGCGAGGGCGGTCTCCGGGTCGCCGCCCTGTGCGATGAAGCCCTCGATGAGCGGTGCGAAGGCCTGCCGCACCGCCGGGTTCACGGCGAGATACTCCGCCTCCACCGCCTCGGGCAGCGCGCCGAGCAGGGTGAGGACGATCGTCGCGGCCCACCCGGTGCGGTCCTTGCCCGCCGTGCAGTGGAAGAGCAGCGGGCCCGCGTCGGGGTCCGCGACCTCGATCAGGAAGGCGCGGTAGGCGGCGCGCGCCGAGTCGGCGGTGACGAAGCCGCGGTAGGTGTCGGCGAACATCTGCTGGGCCCGGCCGCCGCCCAACTCCCGCTCGGCGAGCACCGGATCGGCCAGCACCTGCTTGAGCTTCGCGGCGGCAGGCAGCAGCCCGGAGGAGACCCGGTCGGCGAGCACGTCGGCGAGGAGCAGCCGGCCGCCGGCGGGGAGGCGGTCCGGTCGGGCGAGGCGTTCGGCCTGCGTGCGGAAGTCGACGATCGTACGGATCCCGAGGGCGGCGACGACCGGATCGGCGGTGGGATCGAGCCGGTCGAGCTGCCCCGAGCGGAAGAGCAGACCGGAGCGCACGGCATGGCCCGCGGGCAGGGGTGTGCCTCCGAGGTCGCGGAGATTGGCGACGGTGGTGGCGGGGATCGCGGTCACGGCGGGCGGCTCCCTGGCTCGGACAGGCCCCGAAGGATCGGAAGGGGGCGATATCAATGTAAACAACCTATGTGACCGACCACCCGCTGAAGTGGACCGTGCCCCGCGCTCCGCCGCCGCCGTTGGCCGCGCTCATGAAAAGTCCCACGTCCTGGACGTCCGCGGCTCCCGGAACGGACACCGTGGCGACCGGGCGCCAGGTGGCGCCGCCGTCCGTCGAGCAGGAGCCGGTGAAGGAGGTCCCGGCGTCGCGGGTCAGCCGGAGCAGCACCGGGGCCTTGACGCCGAGGATGCGTTTGTACGTGTCCAGGGTGCCGTCGCCGTTCGTGTCGTACGACAGGACGACGCCCTGCCCCGGTGTGGCGGCCAGATTGAGGAAACCGGCATCGCCCGGACGTGCGAGGCCGTTGCGTACGACGATGCCCGCCCGGGCCCAACTGCTCGTGTTCTCCTGGGAGTCCACCCGCAGCTCGACGCTCGCGCCCACCCTCAGACCGCTCTCGCGGTAGGCGGTGCCGAAGTGGGCGGTGCCCCGCCACAGGTCGGTGCCCCCGCCGTTGATCGCGAACCGGTCGCCGGCCTGCCCGAAGACGGCCGCGTTGCTGGTGTACGTACGCCACCCGGCATCCAGCGGCGACGCGAGGAAGAGCGAGCCCTGCTGGGGGACGGTCACGCGCTCCTCGCCGCGCGGCCCGTACTGCGTGCGCAGCGCGTACGGCATCGCACGCAGCGGCTCTGCGATGGGATCGATCGGGGCCGTCACCCGCCAGAAGACCGTGCCGGTGCCGCCCGCCGGGACACTGTCCAGGAAGGGCTCGCCCTGCGGCTCGGCGTCCAGGCCGGTCAGCTCGAAGTCGACGCGGCCGGTGGAGCGCAGCCCGCTGAGGTTGCGGAAGGCGGCCGCGACGGTGCCGGTGCTGCCGGGCGTGAAGGCGGGCGGCTTCACGGTGACGTCGACGTAGCCCTGGTAGGGGGCGGTGGCGAGGGTGTCGTACACCCTGCGGGCCGTGCGGTACGCGTCGCCCGTGGCCCGCACCGGATAGACCCGCCGGTCCTTCGTCCAGGCCTCCTCGGCCGGGTACCAGTCGAAGGGCGCCGGGGCGCGGCCCTCGGCCAGGGCGGTGGCCAGCTCCTCCAGATAGGCCTCCCACTGCGGCAGATGGACGTCGTTGATCAGCCCGTGCCAGTCGCGGTTGGCGTAGTTGCTGAGCTGATTGGCCGCCGCCCGGTTCGCCCAGGTGGTGATCAGCGCCCGGGCCGTGCGCTCCAGCTCGACCGCCTCGTCCGCGCTGGTGGCCAGCCGTTTGGCGTCCTCCAGCCAGGGGCCGAGCAGGAAGGAGCGGTGACAGCCCGCCATCGTGTGGCTCAGCCGCATGAGCCTCAGCCACAGCGCCGAGACGGCGCGGAAGGTGTCCACGTCCTTGTTCTGGTAGGCGGCCCGCAGCGGAAGCTGAAGCGTGCGCGAGCGGTTGGCGAGCGCCTGGCGGGCCAGGTCGGTCACATCGTGCCGGTAGGCGTCACTGTCCCGCAGCGAGGGCCGCACGCCGAGCAGCGCCGCGAAAGCCCGGTCGAAGCCCGCCGGATCGAAGGCCGTACCGATCGACGAGGTCATGCCGGGGCGGCGGCAGAACAGCGAGTCGTAGGGCCGCCCGTCGGTGCTGGTGAGTTTGTACGCCGTCGCGGCGAGCGCGGCGAAGGCGGCCCGCGCCGCGCCGTCCTCGCCGCCGTAGCGGATCTCGGCGTACTCCTCGAACCATGCTTCCCTGTCGATCGTCTCCTCGCGCCAGGCGAGCTCGCAGAACAGCTCCAGCGCGGCCGGGTCGCGCTCGGCGGCCTCCGGCATGTACGCGGTTCCGGCCAGCGCGCTGCCCGGCTTGTCGCGCCAGGCGGTGAACTTGGCCGTCCAGCGGTCGGTGTTCGCGCCGATGGTCGTACGCCCGCCGAAGTTCGGGATGGTGCCGAAGGCGTACGGAGCCCCGCCCCACTCCTTCTCGCGGTCGGTGACCGTGTCCAGATCGGAGAGCCCGTCCACGATCAGCACCCGGTCGGTGTCGATGGCGTCGAGCAGCGCCGGCCGGGGATTGGCCTGCCAGCCGAGGATCACCCAGGTGGCGCCGGGCCGGGCGGTCTGCAGCGAGGTCTCGACCGCACGGGCGGCGTCGGCGACCGGGACGTCGCCCGGTGTGCCGCCCTCGTGCAGCAGATCCATCTTGAAGTGGAAGGTGTCGCCGAACAGTTCCTGCTGGTGCCGGTAGAAGGCCGCGGCGACATCGGAGAAGCTCTGGGTGCGCGGGTCCAGCCAGTCGGGGCGGCGCAGCCCGTTCCAGGTGCCCTGGGGGATGACACGGGCACCGGGATTGCGGGCGGTGAAGCCGTCCGGGACCGTGCCGAAGTAGCCGGGCAGGACCGGGTGCATCCCGAGCTCGCGCATCCGGTCGGCGATCCGTCTGCCGAGGTCCGCGCGTCGGCCGATGAGCTCGGGGGAGAGCGGGCCGCCGTACCCGCTCATGTTCTGCAGCAGCCACCACGGCTGGTGCGAGGGCGCCGGCAGCCAGGTGCGGGCCTCGTTGTCGGAGTATCCGAAGTCCATCAGGAGGCGGTGGTAGACGGCCTCCTGGCCGGGTGTGACCAGGACTTCGTTGCAGCCGTGCAGGGCGAGGACGTCGAGCAGGCGCTCCCAGCGGGCCCAGTCGGCGTACGGGGCGGTGTAGCCGTCGTGCGTGTCGTTGTACGCGAACCGGTGCGGGACGGTCGCGGAGCGCTCCAGTGCCGTGCGCGGCGCGGGCAGCAGCGCCGGCAGGTCGAGCTGACTGCCCGACCAGGAGATGTGCGCCCGGCAGACGTACTTGAGGTACCAGTGCACCCCGGTGAGCAGTACGGCCGCACTGGTGCCCTCGACCTCGACACGGCCCCGGGAGCCGGTGACCCGGAAGCGCTCGGGGCCCTCCAGGGCCCGCAGCCGGAACTGGCCGGCGTGCCGGGGCAGCAGGCGCCCGAGCGCCTCCCGGGCGGGCGAGGTGGCGAACGGCGCCGCGGGCGCGGCGGCCGCCGAGGCGTGCCCGGCGAGTGCCGCACCTAAGCCGATTGCTCCCGCGGTGCCCAGTACCGTACGTCTCGACAACCCGGCCATCGGCGCTCCTCCATGTTGCTCCCGTCACAACAGGTGCGTGCGTCGCGCAGGTTACCGGGAGTTCGGCGGCGCAAAAGGCGGCCGACAAGGCACGATGGCCGGATGCGGACGAGTACGAACACGGGCGCGAGGCGGACGGCCCGCGCAGCACTGGCAGTTCTGGCACTGACCCTTGTCGCGGCCTGCGGATCGGGCGACGACGGCGACGGGCGTGGCGGGGACGGCGACAAGGCCCCCACGACGGCGACCGGCACCCTGGAGCAGCTGGCCGAGCAGGCGAAGTGCAAGCCGAACATCCAGACGGACGCCGCCGAACTGCGGCAGGCCAACTGCACGACCGGCGACGGCAAGTATGTGCTGGCCACCTTCACCACCGACCGGGGCCAGCGCGAATGGATCAACGAGGCCAATGACTACGGCGGCTCGTACCTTGTGGGCCGCAGATGGGTCGCGGTCGGCGACGCCAAGGTGGTGACCGCGCTGCGCGGCCGCCTCGGCGGGACGGTGGAGACCGGCTCGGAGCACCACTCCGGGAGCACCGGTGACAGTGCCGGGAGCGAGGGCGGCCACTCGGGACACCACGGGAGCTGACAGAAAACGGCCGGATCGGCCCCCCTTCCCAGGGGGGCCGATCCGGCCGTTTCAGGCGATCGTGTCAGCGCTTCACCGGCACTTCTGGCCGTTGTTGATGCAGTTCACCACCTTGTTCATCAGGTTCTCGTCGAAGACGTTGATGAAGTCGCCGTGGTCCGTGACCGGCTTGTGCAGCTGCTCGGGGAAGGAGTCGACCGCGAAACCGGGACCCGGCGGGACGTCATAGACGATCCGCTGGACCAGCTGGGGAATCGCCTGGAATCCATTGCCGCAGTTGCCGTTCTCGTCCGCGAAGGCCACATGCGTGCGGTGATTGGCGCTGTCGGTGTTCTGGCCGTCCCAGCAGCTCTGGAACTTGAACGACCGCACCACCTGGCTGCCCTCGGGGCAGATCGGGTACTTGTCCTTCAGCTGACGGTCCTCGAAACCGGTGCAGCTCCAGGAAGCGTTCGCGTTCGCGTCGCCGTTGACGAACGCCTTGGCGTCACCGGTGATGATGCGCAGGAAGCGGGGCATCGCGGTCACCTTGCTGACCGGGTTGCCGACGAAATTCAGCGTGACCTGGGACGGAGTCTGGATCTCTCCGACGTTCTGGTCCTTACCGCCGCCGTCCGCATCGGCGTCGTTCTCGTTCTGTCCGTTCTGCAGACGCAGCACGGGCCAGTAGTACGTGGACTTGTCGCCCTGATTCTGGCAACTGGTGTCCCCGTTCGCGAGATCGTCGTCGCTGGCAAAGGCGTCGTTGGCCTGATTGCCGACGTAGTCGTGCATATGGTGCGCGCCATTGCTCACACCAGGTGCGACGATGACGTTGTCCGGATTGAACTTGCCGTTCTCGTTCGTTCCGCACTTGGTGGCGAACGATCCTCTGGAGCCGCCCCGGCGCTGCTGCGGCTGCTGGACGTTGGGCTGGACGGACTGGATGTCTACGAAGTCGGCTGCTTCGGGGCCATTGCCGCCCTGTCCGTTGCCGTTGCCCTGATCGTCGCCCTGACCATTGTCATTGCCCTGGTCATCGCCCTGATTGTCGTCCTGGCCGCCATTTTGGTCACCATTCTGACCGCCGTCCTGGCCGATGTCGCCTTGACCGTCGTCGTTGTTCTGGTCGCCGTTCTGGTCGTCCTGGTTGTCGGCGTTGTCGTCGGCGCGCAGGCTGCACTGAGCGAGGGAGTCAAGTCCCTGGGGCGGCTGGCCGGACCGGCCGATCGCGATGGAAATACGCTCGATGCTCGCCGTCCGCTTGTCCTTCAGCGGATTCAGAATGGCGTTCTGAGCCAGCTGTGGATCCCGTTCGATCTCCTCCTTCTGGTCTGCGAACTGCTTGTACGCGTCGGTGATCTGGCTGTCCATCTTCGCCAGCTCGCCGTCGACCTCCGGACGTGCCTGTTCCGGCACCTCGCGGATATCGTTCGCGACCTCGGGGCAGTCGATCGTGGAGATCTCAGCTCCGGCGGCCTTCGTCTGCGTCTGCTCGTTTTCCTGACCGGACCAGGACCAGCCTTCGCCCGCGGATGCATACGTATTGACCGCGACCAGCCCACCCCCGCCCAGGATCAATGCGGCCGAGGCAACGATCGCCCGGTTCGCCAGCGTCGAGCGTTTTCTTGTGCGTCCCATGGAACTCCTCTGCTTCGTCGTCGGGTGTGGGTATAAGGGGGTCCCGACTGAGGGAGAAGCGCGACCATCCATACGGGTGGGGCTCATGGGGTGTTCAAGCAGAGCTGGTTTGAAGCGGGAATTCGTAGAATTCTCCAGAAGCAAACCCGGTGGATTGCGCCGAAGTCGGACGGCGGCCGGGATGGCAGGATGGGGCGCATGACCGAGATCCACACCCCCAGGCTCCTGCTGCGCCGCTGGCGCGAGGACGACCTCGCCCCCATGGCCGAAATCAACGCGGACCCGCAGGTCATGCAGTGGATCGGAGACGGCTCCGTACACGATGCGGAGCAGACCGCCGAGGACATCGAGCGATGGGAGGAGGAGTGGGACGAGGAGGGCTTCGGACTCTTCGCCGTCGAACTGCTCGCCTCGGGCGAACTGGCGGGCTTCGTCGGCCTGTCCGTGCCCACCTTCCTGCCCGAGGTACTGCCCGCGGTGGAGATCGGCTGGCGGCTCGGCACCCCGTACTGGGGCCAGGGGTACGCCTCCGAAGCCGCCGCCGCCACACTGGAGTTCGCGCTCAGGGACCGCGGCCTGGACCGGGTGATCAGCATCGCGCGGCTGGGCAACGACGCGTCGGAGAACGTGATGCGCAAGCTCGGCATGGAGCTGGACCACGAGACGACGCACCCGGTGTACGGCTTCCCGCTGCACGTCTACGCGATCGACCTCAGCGAGTACGAGGCCTGACCCGTCGCTCAGCCGCGGTCGAGATACGCCAGCACCGCGAGCACCCGCCTGTTGTCGTCGTCCGACACCGGCAGGCCCAGCTTCCCGAAGATGTTGGACGTGTGCTTGGCCACCCCCCGCTCCGTGACCACCAGCTGCGAGGCGATCGCCGCATTGGAACGGCCCTGCGCCATCAGCTCCATGACCTCCAGCTCACGCGGGGTCAGTCCGCCCATCGGCTTGTCCTGCGACCGCCGCGACAGCAGCTGGGAGATCACCTGCGGATCCATCGCCGTCCCGCCGGCCGCCACCCGCCGTACCGCGTCGATGAACTGCTCCGCGTCGAAGACCCGGTCCTTGAGGAGATAGCCGACCCCGCCGTTGCCGTCGGCCAGCAGCTCGCGCGCGTACAGCTGCTCCACATGCTGCGAGAGCACGAGCACCGGCAGCCCCGGCCGGGCCCGCCGCGCCGCCAGCGCGCACTGCAGGCCCTCGTCCGTGTGGGAGGGCGGAAGCCGGACGTCGACGACGGCGACGTCCGGCTCCAACTCCGCGAGCGCCCTGGTCAGTTCGGGCCCGCTCTCCACGGCCGCCAGGATCTCGAAGTCGTACGCCTCCAGCATGCGGACCAGTCCGTCACGCAGCAGGAACAGATCTTCGGCTAGAACAACGCGCAAGGGATCTCCATGGTGACCATGGTGGGGCCGCCCGCAGGGCTGCTGACGGCCAGTACGCCGTCGAATGTACCGAGCCTGCGTTCGATGCCGCTCAGTCCTGATCCGGTGCCGATCGTCGCGCCGCCCTTGCCGTTGTCCGTGACCGCGATCCGCAGCGAGCCGCCCGAGTACGTCAGGTCGACCCAGATCCGGTCGGCCCCCGCGTGCTTGACCGCGTTGGGCCCCCACGGGGCTGATATGTGCGGCAGGGCCGCGCATTCAGCCCGTCCGGCGTTTGAGGACACGCGCGGAGCGCGTACGGGGGTCTGGGGGCTTGCCCCCCAGTTCGGGTAGGGGCGGGTAGGGGAACAGCCCCGCCGCAGGCGGACCGCTCACACCCCGCCCAGAACCTCCGCCTCCACCTCCCGCGACAACCCCACCACCGGCCGGTCAGGCCGCTGCGGCGCCGTCCCCCCGATCGACTGGAGCCACCCCCACGTGTCCTCCACCGTCGCGACGACCGGCCTGCACCTCAGCCCCGCCCCCACCGCCTTCGCGACGCCGACGCCGTGCACCGCGTCGTAGAGCTGGGGTTGTTCGGCCCGGGGGATCCAGATCGGCAGGTCCGTCCAGGGCCGGATGCCCGCCGCGAGGATCGCCTCGGCCGGGGTCCACCGGAGCTCGGGCACCGACCCCGTCGCCCGCCCGCACGCCTCCAGCAGTTCCCCGATCGTCGTGTGCCCCTGCTCGCTCACCAGGTTGTACGGACCGCTCAGCCCCCGCTCCGCCGCCTGGAGCATCCAGTCCGCGAGGTCGCGTACGTCTATGTACTGCAGCGGCGTGTCTCGCGGTCCCGGTGCGAGGACCGGACCGCCGCGGGCGATCCGGCCCAGCCACCACGGCAGGCGGCCGATGTTCTCCCAGGGGCCGATGATCAGGCCCGCGCGGACCAGCAGCGCGCGGCCCTCGCCGAAGGACTGGACCGCGGCCAGTTCACCGCCCCGCTTGGCCTCCGCGTACGGCACATCGCCCGCGTCGGCCGAGCTCTCGACGACCGGGCTGGTCTCGTCGAAACCGGCCGCCGGCGGCCATGCGTAAACGGAAGAGCTCGACACATAGACGCAGCGACCGACGCGCCCCGCGAGCAGCCTGGCCGCGTCCCGTACGGCGGACGGCGCCGCCGACCACGTGTCGACGACGACGTCCCACTCGCCCTCGGCGAGCGCCGCCAGGCCCTCCGGCGCCGTGCGGTCGCCGAGCAACGTGGCCGCACCGGCCGGTGCTTCGTGCCGCCCGCGGTGGAAGACGGTGACCTCCCAGCCGCGGGCCAGTGCCGACTCGACCACCGCACGGCCGACGAACTCCGTGCCCCCCAGAATCAGAAGTCTCATACCGGCGACTCTGCCTGGTAGGGCGGCCTTCGGCACAGGGATTCCGCTGCCAGGGAAACACCGGGGCGTCGGGGCGACGGACTGCGGCGCGTCGGGGCTACGGCGTGTACTTGTAGCCGACCCGCCGCACGGTCTGGATCGTACGGCGGTGCTCGGCGCCCAGCTTCCGGCGCAGCCGCGCCACATGGACGTCGACGGTCCGGCCGTCGCCCACATGCCCGTAGCCCCACACCATGGTCACCAACTGGTCGCGCGTGTGCACCCGGTGGGGGTGCGCCACCAGATGCGCGAGCAGTTCGAACTCGAGGTAGGTCAGATCCAGCACCCGCCCGTCCACCAGGGCGGTGCGCTGCGAGGCGTCGATCCGTACAGGACCGTCACCCTGCTCGCCGGGCTCCTGCTCCCGCTGCGGCTGCTGCTCGGCCGGTACGAGGACGAGGTAGCCGACCATCGGCGGCCGGCCCGGAAGAGTGGGCAGGGTGTGCGGCGGCGCGGGCAGCCAGGTGGCACCCGGCGGCAGGAAATCGGCGACATCGACGAGGGCGGCCGGTGCGACGACCTCGTCGCGTTCGACGGCACGCAGTCGGTGACGGCCCTCGGGGGGCAGGGTGGTGGCGGGGAGGGCAGAGACGGAACGGGAGTTCGCCATGAGAGGTCAGCTCTTTCGCGCGGAGGAAGTCGTCGAGTCGAGAGGACGGACGTACGTCGTGCGCGCTGGCCGAAGACCGGGGTGAGCGGCTTTAGAGGGCCCGCGCGTTCACCGCGCGGCAACACACCCGGTCGAAGTCGTGGTGCTGCCGGGTAGGCCAGAACGGCTCGAGGTCGGTGCGACCTGTCGCGGTGTGCTGGTAGCTGGCCATGTGTCTATTGAATCAGATGACATGGTGCGGCAGCACTCGGCTTCCGCACCTTGATACGGCTCTTGCGTTCCCTTTGCGTGAGGCACGCCGAAGGGCGCCCACCGGCCGGACCGGTGGACGCCCTTGTGTACGCGGCATGGCGGCTGGATCAGACCTGGCCGGCCTTCTCCAGCGCGGTGCAGCAGGTGTCGACGATCAGTTGCGTGACGACGTAGGGGTCTACGTTGGCGTTCGGGCGGCGGTCCTCGATGTAGCCCTTGCCGTCCTGCTCGACCTGCCACGGGATACGGACCGAGGCGCCACGGTCCGAGACGCCGTAGCTGTACTCGTTCCACGGGGCGGTCTCGTGCAGGCCGGTCAGGCGGTCGTCGATGCCCGCGCCGTAGTTCTTGACGTGGTCGAGCGGCTTGGAGCCCTCGCCCAGCGACTCGCAGGCGGTGATGATTGCTTCGTAGCCCTCGCGCATCGCCTTGGTCGAGAAGTTGGTGTGCGCGCCCGCGCCGTTCCAGTCGCCCTTGACCGGCTTGGGGTCCAGGGTCGCGGAGACCTCGAAGTCCTCGGCGGTGCGGTAGAGCAGCCAGCGGGCCACCCACAGCTGGTCGGAGACCTCCAGCGGGGAGAGCGGGCCGACCTGGAACTCCCACTGGCCGGGCATGACCTCGGCGTTGATGCCGGAGATGCCCAGACCCGCCTTGAGGCAGTTCTCCAGGTGCGCCTCGACGATGTCGCGGCCGAAGATCTCGTCGGCGCCGACACCGCAGTAGTAACCGCCCTGCGCGGCGGGGAAGCCGCTCTCGGGGAAGCCGAGGGGACGGGCGCCCTTGAAGAAGGTGTACTCCTGCTCGATGCCGAAGATCGGCTCCTGGGCGGCGAACTTCTGGGCGACCTCGGCGAGCGCGGCACGCGTGTTGGACTCGTGCGGGGTCATGTCCGTGTTGAGGACTTCGCACATCACAAGGACGTCGTCGCCGCCGCGGATCGGGTCCGGGCAGGAGAAGACCGGCTTGAGCACCCGGTCGGAGGCGTGGCCCTCGGCCTGGTTGGTGCTGGATCCGTCGAAGCCCCAGATGGGCAGCTCGGCGCCGTCCGTCAGGATCTTCGTCTTCGAGCGAAGCTTGGCGGTCGGCTCGGTGCCGTCGATCCAGATGTACTCAGCCTTGAAGGTCACGGTGCCTCATCCTTTGCGGGTGCAGCGGTATGTCGCGCAGCTTCGCAATACGGGATTTCCCGTCCGTTGCCCGTTTGTGAACCCCACGTTACGCCGGACCGGTGGCCCGGCCCGGCTTGGCGTGAGCCCCCTCTGCCCCCTGCCTCACCTGCGGATTTCGTCTCCGGCCAGCCGCTTGACCCCCTGCTTGAGCGGCGTCCATGTCGTATACAAGGGATCGGCGGGACACGGACTCCGTCGGGATCGAGGGGCCTGCGGCGTTGACGGGCAGACTGGGCCGCATGACGAAGCCCGCGAAGCAGCTGCGTATCGGACTGATCGGCGCCGGCCCCTGGGCGGAGCGCACCCAGGCTCCCGCGCTCGCCGCGCACCCGGGGGTCGACTTCAGCGGGGTGTGGGCCAGACGGCCCGAGGCGGCCGCCGCCCTGGCTGGCGCGCACGGTACAGCCGCCTTCTCCGGTGACGACGGCGTGGACGCCCTCCTCGCCGCGAGTGACGCGGTCGCCTTCGCGCTGCCGCCGGACATCCAGGCACCGCTCGCCGCCCGCGCCGCGGCGGCGGGCTGCCATCTTCTGCTGGACAAGCCGGTCGCCACGAGCGTGGCCGCGGCGAGCGAGACGGCACAGGCGGCCGAGCGAGCCGGGGTCGCTTCGGTGGTCTTCTGCACTTTGCGCTTCGCCGCGGACACGGCGTCCTGGATCGCCGAACAGGTGGCGGCGGGTGGCTGGTTCACGGCTCATGCGCAGTGGCTCGGCTCGCTGTACGCGCCGGGTGGGGACAGTCCGTACGCTGCCTCGCCGTGGCGGCGTGAGAAGGGCGGACTGTGGGACGTCGGCCCGCATGTGCTCTCCGTACTGATCCCGGCGTTCGGCGATGTGACGGAGGTGACCGCGGCGCGCGGGCCCAAGGACACCGTGCATCTGGTGCTGCGGCACACGTCGGGGGCGTCGAGCACGGCGACGCTGGGCCTGAGCGCGCCGGTGAGGGCGTCGGGCGTGCGCATCGAGCTCGTCGGCGAACGGGGGAAGGTCCAACTGCCGGTGTGGGGAGACGCGGTGCGCTCGTTCGGGGCGGCGGTGGACGCGCTGCTGGAGTCGGCGCGTACGGGGCGGGCGCACGACTGCGACGTACGGTTCGGGCTGCGGGTGACGCAGATCCTGGCGGAGGCGGAGCTCCTGCTCGATCGGTGACCAGGACGGTGCCGTGGGGGGTTCGGCACCGTCCTGGGATTCCCGTTGACGACTGTCAGGGTCAGCCGACGCGCTCGATCCTGGCCTTGCGGATCAGGAACTTGCCGGGCTCGCGGACCTGCTCGAAGGCCGCGTTGTTCAGCAGGGCGCAGCTGCCGGACGTCGAGGTGACCTTGACCGTCGTCGACTTGTTGTTGTCGAGGTTGGTCACCTTGAGGCTGGTGCCGACCGGGAACTGGTTGCTGGAGGCGGCGGGTGCGCCGGCTTCGCCGGACAGGGTGACGGTCGATCCGGCGCAGACGACTTCGCCGTTGGCCTGTCCGCCGCCGTTCTGGTCACCGGCCTGGTTTCCGCCCTGGCCGCCGTTCTGGTCACCGGCCTGGTCGCCACCCTGATCGCCGGCCTGGTCGCCGCTCCCGATCTTCTCGATCCTGGCCTTGCGGATGAGGTTCTTGCCGGGCTCGCGGACCTGCTCGAAGGCGGCGTTGTTGAGCAGGGCGCAGCTGCCGGAGGTCGAGGTGACCTTGACTGTGGTGGCCTTGTTGTTGTCGAGGTTGGTCACCTTGAGGGTGGTGCCGATCGGGAACTGGTTGCTGGAGGCGGCGGGTGCGCCGGCTTCGCCGGAGAGGGTGACGGTCGATCCGGCGCAGACGACTTCGCCGTTGGCCTGTCCGCCGCCGTTCTGGTCACCGGCCTGGTTTCCGCCCTGGTCGCCGTTCTGGGCGCCGCCCTGGTCCTCCGCGGGCGGCTGAGCGGCCTCACCTCCCCCGCCTCCCAGCTCGCACCCGGAAGCCGCCTGCTTCCGCTTGATCTCCTCGATGACCGCCTGCCGGTTCACGATCCGGGCCTCGGACTGCGCGTCCGGATTGGCGCGCTGGCCGGCGATGAAGCTCTCGTTGTTCTTCAGGGCCTGAGTCAGTCCGTCGCAGGCCACCGACGCGTTGCTGGTGCCGGTCATGGCCACTGCCGTACCGCCCACTACTGCGGCGGCGCCGACGAGCAGAGCGATCTTCTTCTTACCGCTGAGGGTCTTCTTGCGCGACACGT
Organism: Streptomyces sp. NBC_01481; assembly: GCF_026339995.1. Lineage (GTDB taxonomy): Bacteria > Actinomycetota > Actinomycetes > Streptomycetales > Streptomycetaceae > Streptomyces. The sequence goes on from NZ_JAPEPT010000001.1 coordinate 1,368,537, forward strand.
GGGACTCCTGTCGGGTCGGTTCCGTGTGCCGTTACGTACGAGTACGCATCGCGTGTTTCTCAGCCCTCCCACCCACAACTTCCTTAACTTTCCTTAAGGTTGGCGCAGCTCAGAGGGTTCCCGGGGCGACTCACTCCGGCGGCAGCGCGCGGCACAGCGCGTCCAGCGCTCCCGCGTAGCCGTGCTCGGGCGGCGTGGCGTACCCGACGACGAGCCCGTCGCGCCGGTCGTGGCCGTCATGCCTCTCCGCCGGGACGTCCGGGTGGCGGTAGTCCGACAGCCCCTCCACCGCCAGCCCCTGCCAGGCCGCGGCCTTCACCACGGCCCGCTCGGTCCCAGGCGGAAGTTCGAGCACGGCATGCAGCCCCGCCGCGATCCCGCTGACCCGCACATGCGGAGCCCGCTCCGCCAGAGCCGCGACCAGCTGATCGCGCCTGCGGCGGTGGCGCTGGCGCATCCTGCGCACATGGCGGTCGTACGCCCCCGAGGTGATGAAGTCCGCGAGCGTGAGCTGCTCCGTGGCGCTGGAGTGCTGCTCGCGCTCGCCCTTCGCGGCCACCACGTCGTCCACCAGATGCTCGGGCAGCACCATCCAGCCGAGCCGCAGGGTGGGGGAGAGGCTCTTGCTCACCGACCCCATCAGCACCACCCGGTCGGGTTCGAGGCTCTGTACGGCGCCGACCGGCTGACGGTCGTAGCGGAACTCGCCGTCGTAGTCGTCCTCCAGGACCAGCCCGCCCGTCGAGCGCGCCCAGTCCACGACGGCCGCACGCCGCTCGGGGTGCAGCGGCCCGCCGGTCGGGAACTGGTGCGCCGGAGTCAGCAGCACGGCACGGACCTTCCCCAACTCGCCGACCCTCGCGCCGTGTTCGTCGACCGCCAGCGGCACGGTGCGTACGCCCTCGTCCGCCAGCAGCCCGCGGTGGAAGGGCAGCCCGTACGACTCCACCGCCCACCGCCCACCGGCCGCCCACGACCGACGCCATCAGCCGCAGCGCATGGGCGGCTCCCGAGCAGAGGACGACCCGATCCGGAGCGGTCCGCACGCCGCGCACCCGCGCCAGATACTCCGCGAGCGCCTCCCTCAACTCGGCCCGCCCGCGCGGATCGCCGGGCCCGAAGGCGTCGTGCGGCGCGAGGGTCAGCGCCCGCCGCGCCGACGCCAGCCAGGCGCCACGGGGGAAGGCCGAGGGGTCCGGCCGCCCCTGCACCAGGTCGTACGCCGGGCGCCCGGCCCGCGCCGGGGTGCGCTGTCTGCCTGCGCGAGCCACGGGCGCGACCTGCTGGGCGACCCGGGTCCCCGAGCCCTGCCGCGCGGTGAGCCAGCCCTCGGCGACGAGCTCGGCGTAGGCGTCGGCGACGGTGTTGCGGGCGATCCCCAGATCGGCGGCGAGGGAACGGTAAGGCGGCAGCCTCGTCCCGGGCGCAAGCCGCCCGCTCCGCACGGCCTCCCGCAGGGCCCGCATCAGCACGGCCCGCCGACTGCCCGCGCCGCTCAGCTCCAGATGCAGATCGGCGCCGAGACTCTCCGCCGAATTGACCCATGATTCTGCCAATGAAATGCACCCCGCTGCCGGTCGCCTGCGCCTCTAGGTTCGTACACATGACGACGACAGAGATCAAGCAGACCGTGACCCGAGTCAACTTCGCCAAGCTGGCCCCGAAGGCCTTCCGCGCCGTGATCGGGCTGGACGCGGCGGCGCGCGAGGGCCTGGACCCGACGCTCGTGGAGCTGGTGCAGATCCGTTCCTCGCAGCTCAACCACTGCGCGTACTGCCTCCATATGCACACCGGCGACGCACGCAAGGCGGGCGAGAGCGAGGAGCGCCTGCACATGACGTCCGTCTGGCGGGAGGCGAAGCACTTCTTCACGGCGAAGGAACAGGCGGCGCTCGCCCTGACGGAGGCGGTCACACTGGTCGCGGACGGCGGGGTGCCGGACGCGGTGTACGCGCAGGCGGCGGCGCACTTCGAGGAGCAGGAGCTGGCTCACCTGCTGGCGCTGATCTTCACCATCAACACGTGGAACCGGATAGCGCTCGCGACGGGCAAGATCGCGGGCACGGACAAGCGCTGACGCACCGCCGCCGGTACTCCGTGCCGCTGTGAGCTCGTACCGGTCCGAGCTACCGCGAGGACCGGCCGAGCACGTCCCGTACCGCCTCCTCCGTACGCCCCACGACCGACGTCCCGTCGTCCGCGGTGATGATCGGCCGCTGAATCAGCTTCGGGTGCCGCGCGAGCGCGGTGACCCACCGGTCCCGGGAACCCTCGTCCCGCGCCCACTCCTTGAGCCCGAGCTCCTTCGCCTCGGCCTCCTGCGTCCGTGTGATGTCCCACGGCTCAAGCCCGAGCCGCGCGAGGACGGCCCGGATCTCCTCCTCGCTCGGCACGTCCTCCAGATAGCGCCGGACGGTGTACGACGCGCCCTCGCCGTCGAGCAGATCGACAGCACTGCGGCACTTGGAACAGGCGGGGTTGATCCAGATCTCCATGCCGCCACGGTACCGCTCAGGCGCCACTCAAACACCGCCTGGCCAGGGCTGATTGTCAGTGGTGGCCAGTAGACTGAACAGTAGTTCGGGATGGTCCCGCCACCGCGCCAGGAGGTTGCCGATGGCCGTTGCCACACTCATTTCGAAGCCTGTGTCCGTGTCCGCGTCTCTGTCCTCGTCCATGTACCAGCCGCTGAAGAAGAAGCCGCTCCCGGCCGGACAGCCGCGCGAGTGGTACGTCTCGCACAACCGCCGGCTCAAAGCCATGCGCCTGGCGATCGCCCTGCTCGACTCGGGGGTCTATCACCCGGCGACGGCGGACAACCGCAGGATACGAGCGACGGCGGAGAGCATCGGAATCCACCCGCCGTCGGACACGACGTGCCGGATGGTGCGGGCGCTGATCCGTTACGGCCGCTGATCCGTTACGTGCCCCGATCCGTTACGGGCGCCGACGAGTTCGCCGACTGAGGCATGCCGTCCCGCCGCTGTCACCCGGGTGCTCCTGGGTGACAGCGGCGGGACGGCGGCAGGTTGCTTTCGACAAAACCCCGGTGTCGCAGGGTCCGATCGGCGCAGAACCGCGCATTCTGGTCTCACGGTCCGAGTCACTCCGGGGGCAGCCATGTCGCATCCGCACCACGGCCTACGTATCCGCCGCAGATTTCTCGTGTTCACGGCCGCCGGCCTACTGAGCGCCGGCTCGGCCCTCACCTTCGGCCCGCCCGCCGCGGCCGAACCGGCCACCTCGGTCGCGTATGCCGCGGGGGCGAGCGCGACCCACTACTCCGGACTCGCCTTCGACACCTGTACGGCGCCACCGCTGTCGGCGATCCAGGCGTGGGGCGCCTCGCCGTACCGCGCCGTGGGCGTGTACATCGGGGGCATCACCCGCACCTGCGCCCAGCCGCAACTGACCGCGTCCTGGGTCGCGTCCGTGTCCGCGCTGAAGTGGCGCCTGCTGCCCATCTACAAAGGCCTGCAACCGCCGTGCGGCGGCAGGCCCACCGACGCCAAGATCAGCCGGGCCGCCGCGACCGCCAAGGGCCAGGGCACCGCCGCGGCCGGCGACGCCGTCGCCAAGGGCAAGGCGCTCGGCATGCAGCCCGGCAGCGCGTTCTACAACGACATCGAGGCGTACTCGCAGACCGACGCCACCTGCCGGACCGGCGTGCTGTCATTCCTCTCCGGCTGGACGAAGGAGCTGCACCGGCTCGGCTATGTCTCGGGGGTGTACATGAACCTCAACCTCGGGGCGAAGCAGCTCTCCGACGTCTACACCTCCACCTCGTACGCCCGCCCCGACGCACTGTGGATCGCCCGCTTCGACGGAGTCGACTCACTCAAGGGCTGGACCAACATCGCCGACTCCAAGTGGGCGGTGCACCAGCGGGCCAAGCAGTTCAAGGGCGACCACGACGAGACGTACGGCGGTGTCACCCTCAACATCGACACCGACAGGCTCGACGCGCCGGTCGCCACCGTGGCGTACACCTACACGGCGACGAGCGCCACCACTCTCAACGCCCGCACCGGCCCCTCGACGAGCTACCCCGTCGCGAAGACGTACGCGCCCAGGTCCGCGCTCAAGGTGGTCTGCCAGGCGCCGGGTTCCGCGGTCGGCACCACGGCCATATGGGACAAGCTCGCGGACGGCACGTACGTCACCGACTACTACGTCAGCACCCCGTCCAACACCACGTACAGTGCCCCGCTGCCGCGCTGCACGTACCCCTACCAGACCACCGCGACCGTCGCCGAACACACCGGCCCCGGCACCTCGTCCTCCATAGGCGGCACGTCCCCCAACGGGGCGCTGGCGTGGGTGGTCTGCCAGAAGTCGGGCTCGGCGGTCGGCACGACGAAGATATGGGACCGCCTCGAGAACGGCCGCTATGTCACGGACTACTACGTGGCGAACCCCAGCAACACGACCTACAGCAAACCGGCTCCCCGCTGCTGAGCGAGGGCCTTCAGTCAGCTTCAGGCAGCCGTCCCTGACGCCCACGTCGGCAGAACCGGGTCTCCCACCGCCAGCGACCCGTGCTCCACGACCGCCGCCTTCATGCCGAAGCTGACCTTGTTCTCGTACTCCGGCTCCCGCCGGTACGTCGCCAGCGTGCGGATCGGCTCCGGGCCCGCGCGCAGGCCCGTGAGCTGGTCGACCAGCGGGACGCTGCACCGCATCGCCCTGACCGCGTACGCGAGGTGCACGGTGCCGATCTGCAGACGGCGCATCTCGTCCTCGGCGTGCGGCTCGGCGCAGCCGGCGAGGATGATGTTCGCCCGGAAGCGGTCCATCGGCACCGGGGCCGCGCCCCGCGCCGTGATCCGTGCGTTCAGGCCGTCGAGCGAGGCCTGGGACGCCACCAGCACCGCATGCGCGTCCGCGAAACCGACCTTGCCGGGCGTCTCGCCCCACCCGTCCCGGTCGAAGTCCGAAGGCACCCGCACCAGCCGGGACTTCGCGCCCAGCACCTGCGAGAACCACTCGGCGGCGGCGTCCCCCTGATCCGCGCCCTCCCCGATCTCCCGCCCGAACATGCTCACCGTCCGCCGCTCCCCGTCCGGGTCGACGTCCAGCAGTACGCTCTCGACCCCGTCCGCGTACAGCCGCAGCGCGGCGCCCCCGCCGACGATCTCCGGCCGGACCGCGGCCATGGCGGGCAGCGCCCGCTGGCTGCGGAACGACCCGTCCGCGGTGTCGACGACCATGAACGTCCGGTCGTGCTCCAGCCCCATCACGCCGACCCGGGCGGTCTCGACGCCGGTCCCGGCACAGCCCTTGACCGGGTAGTACGTCAGCTTCTGCACGGTGATCCCCATGCGACCCGATCGTATGCGCGCCCCGCCGGCGGTCATCCTTCAGAACCCCGGAGCCGGAGCCGGTCGCCGAGGCGCGCCTTCACCCCGGGCCACTCGTCGGCGAGGATCGAGAAGTAGACGCTGTCCCGCCACGTCCCGTCCGGGCGCTGCTTGTGGCGGCGCAGGACGCCTTCCCGCTGCGCCCCGAGGCGGGCGATGGCGGCCTGGGACCGCTCGTTCCTATGGTCCGTCTTCAACTGGACGCGCCCCATGCCCAGTTCCTCGAAGGCGTGGTTGAGCAACAGCAGCTTCGTCTCGGTGTTGACCGCCGTACGCCACGCCGCGCGGCCGTACCAGGTCCAGCCGATCTCCAGGCGCTCGTTCTCCGTATCGACGTCCATGTACGTGGTCCAGCCGACGGCCCTGCCGGTCTCGCACCGGATGACGGCGAACGGGAGGTACCTGCCCTGTTCGGCTTCCTTCAGCAGTTCACGGAGCTTGTGGCCGAGCTCGTCCTCCGTGTGCGGAGTGGGTCCGCCCTGCCAGCGCCAGACCTCGTCGTCGCCCCCGCCCGCGGCGAAGAGGTCTGAGAGGTGATCCGTCGTCAACGGTTCGAGGCGTACGTGGTGGCCGGTCAGCGTCACGGGCTGCGGTGTCTTGGCAGGCATGATCCGAACCGTAGCCCGCTCCTGTACTAGCCGCAATCGACTATTGCTCTAGTGCAAACCCGGAGCCCGTGAGGGTGACCGTGCCGCTAGGGTGCCCCATCTGTCCAAGCTGCCCAATCGGCCCGACCCGCCGACCGATTGACCAACGAGGGGATCGCAGTGGCCCAGCCGAACACCGAGAACCGCCCTCCGGCCCTTCCGCCCGCGCTCGATGCGATGACCGTCCTCGTCGCCGCCGTCATCGTCCACGACCGGGAAACCGACCGCGTCGTCCTCCTTCAGCGCGGTCCCGGCAACAAGTTCGCCCCCGGCCGGTGGGACCTCCCCGTCGGCAAGAGCGAGCCTGGCGAGCCCATCACCGAAACCGCGGTCCGCGAGCTCCGCGAGGAGACCGGTCTGATCGTCAAGACCGACGAGCTCCGCCTCGCCCAGGTCGTCCACGGCGCCTGGGGTGTCGAAGCGCCCAACGGGTTTCTCACCGTCGTCTTCGCCACTCATCAATGGGCCGGGGAACCCGAGAACCGCGAACCCGCCAAGCACGCCCAGGTCCGCTGGGCCGACACCGGCGACCTCCCCGAGGAATTCGTACCCACCTCGGCCACGGCCCTGCGCCACTACCTGTCCGGTGGCCCACAGATCTCACTGCGCGGCTGGGCATCCTGAGCCGACGCCAAACGGCCCCCGGCGCGTGTGACGTGTCACAGACATCCTCGCGGCACTGTGGGAGCTTCAACTCCGTTACTTCTCAGTTGAGTTCGGGTGTTGAGAGGATCGTATGAGCACTCTGGAAGCCGTCACGCTCGACCAGGTGGTCGACACGGCCCGCTACCCCCTGTCGGAACTCGAAAGCGCCGAGGGACAGGCCGTCGTCTCCCGTGCCCGGCGCGAACTGTCGACCGTCGGCTGCACCGTACTGCCGGACTTCATCCGCCCCTCACTCCGAGACGTCCTGCGGCAGGAGTGCTCGGCCATCGCCCCGCGCGCGCACTTCGACACCGAGACCGTCAACGTCTACAACATCCCCGTGGACTCGGCTCTGCCCGAGGACCACCCCGGCCGGCGTACCTTCGAGCGGGGCAACGCGTTCGTCGCGCGGGACCGTATCCCCGCGGGCTCCCTCATCAGCCGGCTCTACTCCCACACCGCGTTCCAGCACTTCGTCGCCCGCTGCTTCGGACTGCCGCAGCTTCACGAACTGGCCGACCCGCTCTCCGGGCTGGTTCTCAACGTCGTCGAGCCGGGCATGGAACATCCCTGGCACTTCGACACCAACGAGTTCACCGTCAGCATGCTCACCCAGGAGGCGCAGTCCGGCGGCGTCTTCGAGTACTGCCCGAACATCAGGTCCGCGCAGGACGAGCGCTTCGACGACGTCCGCGACGTACTGGACGGCCGGGGCGAGCGGCTGATCCGGTCCCTGTCCCTGCAACCCGGTGACCTGCAACTCTTCAAGGGCCGCTACTCGCTGCACCGGGTCAGCCCCGTGCGGGGCGACATCGCGCGCCACTCCGCGATATTCGCCTACAGCGAGCGCCCCGGCGTCATCGGGAGCGTGGCACGGACCCGGCAGCTCTTCGGCCGCGTCCTGCCCGAGCACGTGGCGGCCGAGGGCCGGGCCGTCCGCGGCGACCGGCTGCTGGACTGACGCTCGTCGCAGACCGTGTCCCCCCACCCTGCGATCCACGCGATCCGCGCGAACCATGGAGGAGTAAGCCCTGTGCGTTTCGACGCGACCGGAAAAGTCTCGCTCGACCACATCTACACCCAGCCCGATCCGCGCGCCTATTTCAGCGTGCTGCGCCCCCTCGGCTACTGCGTTCCGCAACTGGCCAAGCCCTACTTCGCGAAGCTCATCAAGGAGTACCGGGACTCCCAGCACGTCGCCGTGCCGAAGGTGCTGGACATAGGCTGTTCGTACGGAATCAACGCCGCCCTGCAAAAGTACGACGCAACCATGGACGAGCTGTACGAGCTCTACGCGGGCAGTGACGACGAGGAGCGCGACGGGGAGAGCCGCGAGGCCCTGCTCGCCCGCGACAAAGAGCTGGCCCGGTCGCGGCAGCCCGCGCAGCCCGTACGCTTTGTCGGCCTCGACACCTCCGCCAGTGCGCTCTCATACGCACTCGACGCCGGCTTCCTCGACGACGCCGTGCACGCCGACCTGGAGGCGCACGAGCCCACACCGGAGCAGCACGCCCAGTTCGCCGGTACGGACCTGGTGATCTCGACGGGCTGCCTCGGCTACGTCACCGAGCGGACGCTCAAGCGCGTCGTCGAGGCGCAGGGCACCCACCGGCCCTGGATGGCGCACTTCGCGCTGCGGATGTTCCCGTTCGACCCCGTCGAGCACGCGCTCGCCGAACTCGGCTACCGGACCATCCATGTCGAAGGCGTCTTCAAACAGCGGAGATTCGCCTCTCCGGAGGAACAGACGCTCGTCCTGGACACGATGTCGTCCAACGGGGTGGATGCGCGGGGCCTGGAGGCGGAAGGCTGGATGTACGCACAGCTCCACCTTTCGCGGCCGCACCGCCCGTCCGGCCCCAACGATCCGAATCGAGAGCAGAGTTGAAGATCAGTCAGGATGTAACAGGCAACGCGACCTTCGCCCAGGAGGACAGCCTTCCGCGCGTGCCGCTGCCCACACTGGAGGCGAGCTGCGAGAGGTTCCTCGCCTGGAGCGCGCCGCTGCTGACCGCCGACGAGCGGGCGGCGACGGAGGCGGAGGTGGCCGCCTTCCTCCGGCCCGACGGCCCCGGCCGGGTGCTGCACGCGGCGCTTGAGGCGTACGACGCCACGGAAGGCGTGCACAGCTGGCTCGACACGTTCTGGCCGTACCGCTACCTGGGCCGCCGGGACCGGATCGCGCTCAACGCCAACTTCTTCTTCCTGTTCCAGGACACCGGCCAGGCGCAGCTGGAACGGGCGGCCGGGCTCGTCGCCGGGGCGCTCAACTACAAGCGGCAGCTCGACCAGGGGCTCATCCCGCCGGTGGTCCAGCGCGGCGTGCCCCAGTCGATGGTGCAGAACAAGTTCCTGTTCTCCACCACCCGAATCCCCGGCGCCGAGCTGGACACCGTACGCGCCCCCTACACCGAGGCATGGCCGGGCCCGTCCGACGCACGGCACATCGTGGTGTTCTTCCGGGGCGGCATGTTCCGGCTGGACGTCCTCGGCGAGGACGGTGTCCCGCACAGCCTGGACGACATCGAGGCGGGCCTGAGCGCCGTCATGAAGGCCGGCGCGGAACCGGCGGACGTGCCGGTGGGCCACCTCACCACCATGGCCCGCGCGGAATGGGCGGCCACCCGGCAGTCCCTGATCGCCTCCCACCCCAGCAACGCCGAGGCTCTCGACGACATCGAGACCGCGCTGTTCTGCGTCTGCCTGGAGGACTTCGCACCGGCGGACACCCAGGAGGCCTGCGACGAGCTGTTGTACGGCGACCGCGGCAACCGGTGGTTCGACAAGGCCGTGTCGTTCGTCGTCTTCGCCGACGGCCGGGCGGGTATCAACATCGAGCACTGCGAGCTGGACGGGACGACCATCCTCAGCTTCACCGACGCCCTGCTCAGCTCCCCGCCCGAGGAACACTCCCAGCAGTCCGGGGCCCGCTCCCAGGGGCTGCCCGCGCTGGAACCTCTCGCGTTCGAGCTGGACGACACCCTGCGGGCCCAGGCACGTTCGGCCGCCGAAGCGTTCGCCGCGTACGGACAGGCCACCGCGACGGCCACCGTCTCGTTCGACGACTTCGGCGCCACTACGGCCAAGGCGCTGGGGGTCTCGCCCGACGCGTTCGTCCAGGTCGCCTACCAGCTGGCCCACCAGCGGGCCAAGGGCGACCTGGGCGCGACGTACGAGTCGATCGCCACCCGCCAGTACCGGCACGGGCGGACCGAGGCGATGCGGGTCGTCACCCCGGAGATGGTCGCTTTCGTCGCGACGATGGAGAACCCCTCGGCGGACTCGGCCACCCGCCGCGCCGCCTTCCATGCTGCGGCCCAGGCCCATGTGACCCGCGCGAAGGAATGCCAGGCCGTTCAGGTGCCCGAACAGCACCTGTGGGAACTGGAACTGATCCAGCGCCGCCGCGGCACGGAGCTCGGAGTCACCGAACAGCCCGCGCTGTACCGCACACCGGGCTGGCTGACGATGCGCGACGACTACCTGAGCACGAGCTCGGCGCCGTCCCACAACATCCAGTACTTCGGCTTCGGCTCGACGAGCCTCCAGTGCATCGGCGTCGCGTACGTCCTGCTGCCGGAACGCTTCAACGTCTACCTGAGCACGCCGCAGGCGGTGGCCGACCAGATGCACACGTTCGCGGACAGGCTGCGGGAGGCGGTGGCCGAACTGCGGGAACTGCTGGGTTCCGAGGACTGAACCGCCGGTAGGCTCGGGCGGCCGTGCGGTTCGGCACCTCTGACGTTTCGGCACTTTCGACATGAAGGAGAGCCAAGTTGACGGATCCAGCCGACGTCCCGCCCGAGCTCGTCGCCCGGCTCCGCCCGCTGTGCCTGCGGCTGCCGGAGGCGTACGAGGAGGAGGCGTGGGTGGGCACCCGCTGGCGAATCCGCCGACGGACCTTCGCCCACGTCCTGCGGGTCGCCTCGGGCCGTCCACCCGCCTACGCCCTGGCCGCGGCGAATAACGACCCGGTCACCGTGCTGACCTTCCGCTCACCGAGCCCGGAACTCGAAGCGCTGAGCAGCGCGGGCCATCCGTACTTCCGGCCGGCGTGGGGGAGAGATGTGGTCGGCATGGTGCTCGGCGACGCGGTCGACTGGGACGAGGTCGAGGAACTGCTCACGGAGAGCTACTGCGTCCTGGCGCCGAAGAAGCTGGTCGCGTCGGTGGACCGACCTGCCGCGGCGCCCTGAGCAGCCGTTCGGCCCCCTAGTGCTGTGACCGGGAAGGTTTGCCGGGTTCACGACCCCAGAGGGCTTGCGTCGCGGGTCGGCGCCAAAATGCGGTGTCCTCGGGACGTGGTGTCCGTTACCGTCCGCCGGATGACTCTTTCTCACGACGTGTCAGGGGACGGTCCTGCCCTGGTGCTGCTGCATTCCTCGGTGTGTGACCGGCGCATGTGGGACCCGCAATGGCCGGTGCTGGTCGACGCCGGGTACCGGGTGGTCCGGTGCGACTTCCGGGGGTTCGGCGACTCCCCGGTGGCGGACCGCCCGTACGGCGACGCCGGAGACGTCACGGACCTCCTGGAGCACCTGGGCATCGAGCAAGCCGCACTGGTCGGGGCCTCGTACGGCGGACAGGTAGCCCTGGAGGTGGCTGCTACCCGTCCGCACGCGGTCACGGCCCTGGTGCTGCTCGGCTCCGCGATGCCCGGGCATGTGCCCGGTCCAGCGCTGCGGTCCTTCGCCGAACGGGAGGACGCGCTGTTCGAGGCCGGCGACCTCGCGGGGGCCGTCGAGCTGAACGTGGAGACGTGGCTGGGTCCGGAGGCCGGTGACGAGACCCGGGAGCGGGTCCGCCGGATGCAGCGGCACGCGTTCGAGGTGCAGTCAGCGGCAAAGGAGGAGTTCACTCCGGCCGAGGCGCAGGTCGACCTCTCGCAGATCAAGGCACCCTGTTTGGCCGTGTCGGGCGCGCACGACCTGGCGGACTTCCGCGAGATCGCCGCCCGTCTGCCGGAGCGGATCCCCGGCGCCCGCCACCTGGAACTGCCGTGGGCCGGCCACCTGCCGGGCCTGGAACGGCCCGGCGCAGTCGCCGACCTGCTGACGCAGTTCCTCCGCGAGACAGTCCCCGGCACCTGAAGGCGCCACGGCCAAGCAAGCCGTCAGGCGGCAGCGAGCAGGGGCCCGCCGCCCCAGCGGATGGCCTTCTTTTTGTGGATCACATCACGGACGGTGTCCTGGTCGGCCTGGACCAGCTGGGCGATCACCAGCACGCGGTCCGCCGGCCGAGGCCAGCAGCATCATCGCCCGCCGGTGGCGGACCGGGCTCGTGCTGTCCCGGCGCACGATGCGTTGTAACTGCCGGCCCTCCTGGTCGGTCCTCTCCGGACCTTGACCGGCTCTGCCATCGCAGCTTCCGAGCAACCCGGTGAACCTGTGCGGTCACAGCACTAGCCCAGCTTCGGACGGCCGCCGCGCACGAGCAACGTGCCGATATGGCCCGACTCGGGCGCATCGATCTCTTGGGCTTCTGCATGGTCGAATCCGGCGCTGCGCAGGAGCTCTTCCCAGGTGGACGGCTCGTAGCTGTAGCGGTACGTGTACATCGCCTTCCCGGCGAACCCGCCCTTGTACATGCCCTGTGGGCCGTACGCGCCGGGAATGGCGGGCGGCTGGGAGAAGGCGAAGACGCCGCCGGGATTGAGACGTGCCGCGACAAGAGGGAAGAGCCTCTCCGGGTCGGTGAACCAGGCGGCCCCGAAGTTCGAGTAGATGGCGTCACAGGTCTCGGTACTGGCTGCGAGAAAATCAAGGACTTCGGCGCACACGAATTGCACCCCCAGCGGCCCCCAACGTTCGGCGGCGGCCTTCACCATGACAGGCGACAGGTCGATACCGCTGGCCTTGACACCCTTCTGGGCGAGGTGAGCGAGTGCCCGCCCGGTACCGCATCCGATCTCCAGGACACTTTCCGGGTTCCCGAGCAGTTCGGGGCCCGGGCCGTGCCCGGCGTACTGGGTCCAGCAGAAAACCGGCTCCGCGTCGGGCATGTCTTTCCAGGCGCTCTTGGCGAAGGTGTCCCACAGCTCGCGTTCGTGGTCGATGTTGTGCAGAGCAGCCAACGTTCTTCCTCCGCAGGGTGATTGGGACCGCGGGTGCCCCCGCCGGAGAATGCGGTGCGGGGGCGCCCACTCTAGGTGTGTCAGTGGCTGTCAGGCACCTTGTCGTCGCATGGGGAGCACGACGCGCCGTCCATGGCCCACAGTTCCTCGTCGGCCCGGAAGCCGTTGGCGTTGATGAAGTCGGCGGTGCGGATGACGAGTCCGTCCGTGCGGCGCTCGATGAGCGGCGCGTGGTGCTTGTACCGACCGCCGTTGTAGATGTCGCAGACGGCGAAGTACACGGGGGTGTCGAGGATGATCTGGTGAACGCCCACGTCCACGACTTTGCCGACACCCAGGTGCACTTCTGGATGCTCCATGGCCGTGATCGTGTAGGCGATGGCGTTGTCCAGGATGCGCTCCGCCATGTTGCGGACCATGACGTTGTCGCGCATGAGGAGCTTCAGTTCCCGCTCCCACAGGTCACCCTCGGAACCGGGGCTCTCGAAGACGTTGTACGTGCACTCCTTTACGTGCGGCCGTACGGCGTTGAACAGGGCGCGAGGGTCGCGGAACGTCGTACGGCTCCGGCTGTCGAGCATGAGGGTCATGTCGGTAATGCTCCTCTCGATCGGTTCCTGTGGTGCGTGATGGCGCTGGAGACCCAAGGGGCATGAATCTCGGTGCCGGTATCCGCCCACGGCTGCTTTGGAACGGGGCGGGGCTTGTGGGACCGACGTGGCGTCGTCCGTAGTCCGGAAGGTGCAAGTGACGACCTTCCCCATGTCGGTGATCGCTGTTTCCCAGTGGTCGGTGAGTGCCTCCACCAGGACGAGGCCCCGACCGCTTTCCTCAGAGACCGAACTCCGCTGCTTCGTGGGCGGAGCGGTCACGGTGTCACTCACCAGAACGGTCAAGCAGCGGGGTGCGGGCTCGATCACGAGGTCGCAAATGCCCTCGGCGTGCACAAAGACGTTGGTCAGTAACTCGCAGACGACCAGGAGCACGTCGTCTGTGAGGGCTTCGAGGCCCCAGCCATCCAGGTGGAGAGCGATGTCCCGGCGGACCGCACTCAACTTCGCGGGTTCTACTGTCAGGCTCATGCTCAGGCACTGGTCGATGTTCGCCCCGGTAGTCATGGCTCCTCCAGCGGGGGTATGAACCCGAACTTTCCCCATGCCCGTAGCTCCTGCCGCTCTCGCCCGGTTCTTGTTGCTGACAACGTCAAGACAACCGCGCCGAGTTGGAGTGATCCACGGCATCGATGCGGCACTCTTGATGCACATCGCGTGCACCGGAGGCCACCTGGGCAAGGGAGGTGGAGCACGGGAGAGGAGGCCTTGGTGGGCTTTGCTGAGCGGCGGAAGGTCCTGGGTTACAGTCAGGAAGGGCTTGCTCATGCGCTCGGAGTCGACCGCACAACGGTCGGTCGCTGGGAGAGCGGAAAGACCGTGCCTCAGCCGCCACTACGGCGCAAGCTTGCAGAGGCGCTGCAACTGGACCTTGCCGAACTCGACGCACTGGTGCCACAGCCACGAGCCAACTCTCAGGAGTCCGCAGGGCCGCCACCTAGCGACCGTCCCGGCCCGGGAGACATCGACGAAATGATCCGACGCGAATTTCTGCGCGTGCTCGCCATAACGGGCGCCCTGGCCGCCCTGCCTGCCGACGAAACCGCGGCACTCGCTGCGGGCGTGCATCGCGGCACCTCGGCGGATTTCATGCGGATGAACGATCACCTGTGGCAGGTCTACCAACTCGCCCGCGCCAAAGGCTCTGTGTACCCGATCGTCCGCGATCAGCTCACGGCACTGAACAAGTCACTGGACGGACGAGCCGACGCCGAGGCGCAAGCCTTGTGCAATGCCGCAGGTGACCTCTTCCAGCTGGCCGGTGAGCTGGCCTTCGACAGCAACCGCTACACAGACGCTGCTGCCTCCTACGCTCTTGCCGCATCAGCCAGCAAAGACTCAGGCTCCTTCGACCTGTGGGCCTGTGCGCTCGTCCGGCTCGCGTACGTCGATTTGCACGAAGACCGGTACAGGGAGGCCGCAGCCGTCTTGTCGGTTGCCGAGAGAGTGGCAAAGCGTGGCGACAGTTCCCTCGCGACGCGGCATTGGGTCGCCTCCGTGCAGGCCGAGGCACACGCCGGACTCGGTGAATTCACCGCCTGTGAGCGCGCCCTTGATGAGGCGGCGAAGGTACTGGACCTCGGCGGGCTGGCGCACAACAGTGGCTGGCTGCGCTTCGACGGCTCCCGGCTGGCCGAGGAACGCGGAGCCCGCTACGTACAACTCGGGCGCCTCGACCTTGCCGAGGCAGCCCTGACCACCGCCCTCAGCCAGGGACCCCTCGCACAGGGCCAGTCCCTACGGCGACGAGGAGCGGTGCTGACCGACCTTGCCGCCGTCGGAGCGAAGCGGCACGACCTCGAGCAGGTCCTGACCTACGGCTGCGAGGCGCTGCACCTGGCTCGCGAATCTTGCTCCGGCTACGTCGCCCGTAGACTCCAGTCCCTACGGACTGAGTTCGGCCCCATCGCCGGCGACCACCGAATCGCCGAGCTGGACGCCGAGATCAGCGGACTGACCACGACGTGATGAGAGGGGCAGGCATGTCGCAGACCGAGGGCGCGCGACTGTTTCGTGAAACCTGGATCGCAGGTGTCCATGCGCATTTCCCCGGCGAGCCGAAGCCCAGCTACGTAACCCCTTGGGAAGAAACCCCCGACTGGGAGCGGGACGCCGCTGGTGCCGTCTACGAGCAGGTGCGCCAGTTCCTCGGCGTCAGCGACGGCCACGCCTCCCGGCTCACCCGTGAGCAGAAGGGCCGCTTCGTCGCGACTTGCTGGACCGCCCAGATGTTCAGGCAATTCGAAGATCCGAAGCCGGGTTACGTGGCCGACTGGGCTGACCTTCCTGACTGGCAGAGGGAAACCGACTCGGACGTCTTCGAGGCGATTGAGAAGTCCTTGCGCTAGGACCACCTGTCCGTCTATCAGCGCCACGGGAAGCGCTCGGCGCCCTCGCCATCGAGATGGAGCGGGTGGCAGCCGTCTGACAGCGGCCAGGGCCGCTGCGTGAGTTGAGCGGTAACTGTCGTCCATGAGTGACATCCGATGTCGAGGCCGTCATGCCTGAGGGTCCGCCCCCGCTTCCTCCGCCACACGACAGGGTGATGTTGAGAACCAGTGCGCCGTAGCCTTCGGCCATGAGTGATCAATTGGCCCGCACCGGGGATGGGATCAGCCCGGCCAGGGGAACCGCTGGGTATGCCGAGACGGCGGACGTGCTGGCCGTCCAGTACGAGGAAGTCACCTTCGACGAAGTCCACAGAGACGTGCTGCAACTGGTTCCTGTCGAGCCAGGCCGCATCCTGGATGTGGGCGCAGGGACCGGACGCGATGCCGCCGCGTTGGCGTCCCGTGGACACAGCGTCGTGGCTGTCGAGCCGACTGTGGAGCTGCGGGCGCATGGACAGCGAATCCATGCGGACAGCGGGATTGATTGGGTCGACGACGTTCTTCCGGACCTGACGCTGAGCCGGCACACAAGCCGCTTCGACGCGGTCTTCGCCACCGCGGTGTGGATGCATCTAAACGCCGGGGAACGCCGCCACGCTATGGCCAGGATCGCCAGGTTGCTGGTGCCGGGGGGCCGGTTCTTCGTCAATCTGCGCCACGGCCCTGTGCCCGATGGCCGCCACATGTTCGACGTGTCCGCTGCTGAGACAGCCGAGCTGGGTGGCATATACGGCTTGCGGACGGTCCACCGCAGCGAGCGTCCCGATCTTCACGGCCGTGACGGCGTCCGGTGGAGCCACCTGGTGCTTCAGACGAATGGCGCCGACGGCAGCACCTGAGCGCCACTCGCAGAAACGGCCGTCGGCCGCGCCTTCCGGAAGGGGAAGAACACGGCCGACGGCTCACAGACGACCCTGGCGAGCGGAACCCCGCTCGGACCCGTGGCGATCCTAGATGTCCAAGGCCTGATGCGCCGGTTTTCTGGCCTGCGCACTTGCCAACGACGACCCTGTTCACCTGCGGCGGGGCAGTCGTTGGCGGTCATCCACGGCCGCCCTTGAGTGACCTCCCACGGCCCGGAGACGGCCCTGGAGGAGGGCACAGGTCAGGGTTTCGTAGGCGGGGGAGTCGCGTTTCAACGGCCCTCTGCTCTCTGCGCGTCAGGTTTTGGTCTGAAGCCGCTCGCACACACTCCGATTGATGTGGTGCACCCGCCGGAGGGCACGAATGCGACGGCTCTCAGGTTGACCGTCGTGCAGGGCGTGAAGGTCCTCTCTTAGGTGCCCTCACCTGACACGACGGCGCTGGACCGGCCGTCGTGTCAGGTGGGGGCCGGTCCAGGAGGCCGCTTCCAGCTCCGCGCATGCCCGCACCACGGCAGCCCGGTGTATCGGTGTCGACCCCTCCACGGCGACACAGATACGCCGTGTGTGCTCCTCCTCCATCCTCACAGCGGTGCGGTGAGTGATCCAGGCGCGAAGCAGTCCGGCGGCGACCGCGACGGCCATGAGAACGGCCGCGAGAGCGGGATCGATGGCTGCGAACTGTGTCACGAGATTCTCCTCGCCGAGATAGGGCGGTGATGGGCATGTCCCAACCCTGCGAGCTGCGGGGAGTTTCCCACTAGGCTTGAGAAACTCCAAGAAACTACGGGCAGTTGGTGAATCGGGGGGACCGGTGGTTGGGGGACGTCCACCGAAAGGCGACCAGCGCTATTCGGAACTTGAAGAACTAGCGGCTTGGTTCCGTCAGGCCGTGACGGACGCCGGTTACGAGAGCCTCAACGCCGTGGTGCGGGCGGAGATCTCTCACAAGAACGTCGTCTATGGCGTCTGCGGCGCCACCAGGATGGTGAAACCGGAGGTCATCCGGTCCTTCGCCGTTGCCCTGGGGCGTGAGCCATCCGATGTCATGCCCGTCTGGACCCGGGCGAAGGAGGCCATGGACCGTGCCGCGAGCGCGGCGAAGGAAGTACAGGCCCTGAGGCTGTCCTCTTGGACTGAACTGCCCCTGCCGTCGCTCATCGTCCGCAACTTGCTGGAGGCTCAGGCGAGGGCGGTGGAAAGGCTGCCGTACGACATGCTGGGCGTTACCGAACCACCGCTCTCCGCCGTGTATGTGAGGCAGCGGATCCGAGTACCCGACGCGGTGGGAGACGGCCTGACTCGCAAGGGGATGCCATTGGGCGAGAGCCCTGGGGCGCTGGCGCCTATGGCCACCCTCCGCCACGACGAGGCTCGGCCCACCGAAAACCAGCTGCCGGTGCCGAAGGCGCTGGCCCGCCACCAACATCTACTTATCACCGGCGAGCCCGGCGCCGGCAAGTCCACGCTGTCCAGCCACCTCGCTTGGACCCTCTCCCGCATTTGGCTGCGAGAGGACAGCAGTCTCAATGCGCCGGTCGACGAGCCTCTGCTCCCCGTGAGGATCGCCGCGCGCACCCTCCTGGGCGAGACGGGCTCGTGGAGCGCCACATTGGGACAGGCCGCGCGCCGCAGCCTGGGGCACAGCCTGATCGCCGATCCAGATCCCGGGCTCTTCCGCGGCCGCGCGCAGGGTGCACGCTGGATGGTTCTGGTGGACGGCCTGGACGAAGTCGCCGACCGGGTCTCGCGTGCCAAGGTCATCAGGATGATCGCGCTGCACACGCGCACGGACGGGGACTACCGCTTTGTGATCACCAGCCGCCCGCTGCCCGACGGCGAGCTCGCTCCGCTTCGCGGGCCATCGGTAGGCGAGTACAGCATGGAGCCCTTCGGCGCTGAGGAGCTGAAGGACTTCGCTGGTAAGTGGTTCGCGGCACAGTACGAGGACAAGGCGTCGGCGTGGGCCGCCGCTCAACGATTCCTCGAGGAGATCGAGGACGGTCGACTCCAGGAACTTGTCCACAACCCGCTGCTTGCCACGATCGCCGCGGTGAATGCCACCGTAGACCCCACGAACCAGCTCCCGACCAGCCGGCTCAGTCTCTACCAGCGCTTCTTCAGCCACCTGCTCACACGAAGCGACGCGGTTCGGGCGGAGCTGCGTCGGCGTTACGCCTCTGAGCCGGACCGCATGGCAATGCACCTCTGGCTGGACGAGGAGAAGCGTCGGCTCCTCGGCGTGCTCGGGCAGCACCGACTGGGGGGCGAGGACTCGCTGTTCGAGGCGGCGCTTGCCTGGATCCGCGAACATGGCCACGAGTACATCGCCCAGGAAGGATGGCAGACGGACGTAAGGGACTTCCTGCGAGGGACAGGGCTGCTCGTCCAAGAGCAGCACGACTACCGCTTCCTGCACCACTCATTCGCCGAGTTCTTCGCCGCCCGGTCGTACGCGGAGCGCATTGGTCCCGACTTCCCCGAGCTGGAGTCCTGGATCCTCCGTGCCTTCAACGACGACAAGCAGACCTTGGCGATGTTCGTCCTGTGTCTATGGGCTGAGCGGGAGGAATGCGAGGCCGATCGGATCGCCGACCAGTTACTTACGGGGGCGGCAGGAGGCCATGAGCGCCCTCTGCTAGCGGGTCTTCTCCTCGCCGAGGGAGCCCGCTTCGGCGAGGAGAACCGTCGGCTTCTGATCGAGCGACTGGAGAGTATCGGCTGCTGCGCCCGTGACGAGGAGGACCAGGAACAGGCTTTCGCGGCGCTGGGCGCTCTCGGGGCGGAGCCCGGTGTGCTGGACAGGCTGGAGCGCATGGCGCGCAGTGAGCTTCTGGACGGCGGGAAACGGCTGTTCGCCCTGGAGGCATTCAGCCGGTGCGGCCCCGCGGAACTGACGGAGGAATTGCTTGGTGAAGTGCTGAGCGGCGTGGCGGGCTTGCTCGGCAAGGCCGCACGAGTGGCCGGCGCGCTCGGCGACCGGGCACGGGAATTGGTCCGTCGGCGTGCCTGGCAACTGACGGCGGAGCCGGACGTCAACAGCTGGCATCTGTCGCACGCGGCCCAGGCTCTCGCGCAGATGGAAATGCGCGAAGACGCCGTTCGGCTCGCCCGCAAGGTACTGGAGGACCCGTCTGCAGGGTGGAACTCAATGCAACGGGCTACGGAGGCATGGCTCACCGCGATGCCCGGCGCAGCGCAGGAACTGACCGAGATCGTGCTTTCCTGGCCTCGCACGGACCAGTTCAGCCCCATGGCTGTGGGAAAGGCACTGGAGAAGTCAGGTGAGATCCAGGCCGCCTCCCGTATTGCTCTGACCCTGCTCCGGTCGCATTCCACCGGAGCCACGGAGTGGGCAGCATCCTTGTGGGCCAAGGCACAGGGGCAGGAGGGGCGCTCCGAGATTCAGGCCGCTTTGGAACGCAGCACGGCCGACGCGGGACACTACCTGTGGGTCCCTGCGTACCTCCACCGGGCACTGGCTGATCTCGGCGATGCGCGGGAGGCCGCCGACTGGGCTCACGTGGTGCAAAGTGAGGGTCGCTGGGGGACGTACGGGGCTGCGTACGCGGTCAAGGCCTGGTTGGAAGCGGAGGGGCTACCTGCCGTAGATGGGGTCATGGAGCTTATTTCCCGCGGCACGTCGCTCACCCCCATGGATCGGCCTGTTGTGGCGGAGGCCCTCCTGGATAGCGGTGCAATCGGAGAAGCGGGAGAAGTGGCCGAGCTTTCGCTACGGACACCTGAGGGCTCACCTGCCGGATATGAGCAGGCGACACGGGTCCTACTCAAGGCAAGAGGCGGCGATGCAGCAGCAGGCCTACTGGAGATCTGGGAACGCACGCCCGCACTGGCCGACGACTCCGACTGGCTCCAGGGCGTGCTGCAAGTCCTGCCGCAACAAGAGGATCACCTTGAACTGACCTGCGAACTTGCCCGACAGCTGGTCGCGCTACCCGCGGGTGGTCAAGACGACGTACTACGTGGGCTGCGCGTCCTGCTCTCAGCGGAGGGCGCGGAGGCGGCACCCTATGTCGTCGATACTCTGCTGACCCACCCCTGGGCCAAGTGGCATCAGATGTGTGACGTCGCTGCGGAACTTGCAGCATTGGGACAGCGGCAGGCGGCCCTCCGATTGTGGAAGCAGGCTCTCGGCTTCCCAAACCCTCCACAAGGCTTTGAGCTCATCTTGCTCATCGACATGCAGGCCGCAGGACTGGACGCCGAAGCCGCTGCTCATATCGAGAAGCTCATCGCCGACCCGGGCACCCATGCACCTCGGCGGCTACGCCTGCGGCAGTTACTCGCTTGGCTCAGGGCAGGCGGGGAGGCGCGAGAGTTCGGGCACTTGCCGCATCAACGCGGAAACACTGCCCAAAGGGTGGTAGCCGACAGCTCATTGCCAAAGCCCGGTCTGGATTCTTAGTGGTGCGCGGGATGGGGTCGAGCCAAGAGGCGAGAGCGTGCAAAGAAGGTTGCCGCCGGGCTTCCGGTCAGCGCCTGAGCCACGCGCAGAAAACAGCCGTCGGCCGCGCCTTCCGGAAGGGGAAGAGCACGGCCGACGGCCCACAGACGACCCGGGCGAGCGGAATCCCGCTGCGACCCGACGCGATCCTAGATGTCGAAGTACAGCTCGAACTCGTGCGGGTGCGGCCGCAGCTGGATCGGGGCGATTTCGCTCGTCCGCTTGTAGTCGATCCACGTCTCGATCAGGTCGGACGTGAAGACACCGCCCGCCTGCAGGTACTCGTTGTCCGCCTCCAGCGCCTCGAGCACCGCCGGGAGGGAGGTCGGGACCTGCGGGACGCTCGCGTGCTCGTCGGGCGCGAGCTCGTAGAGGTCCTTGTCGATCGGCTCCGCCGGCTCGATCTTGTTCTTGACGCCGTCGAGGCCCGCCAGCAGCAGCGCCGAGAACGCCAGGTACGGGTTCGAGGACGGGTCCGGGGCGCGGAATTCGACGCGCTTGGCCTTCGGGTTCGAGCCCGTGATCGGGATACGCATCGCAGCCGAGCGGTTGCGCTGCGAGTAGACCAGGTTGACCGGGGCCTCGAAGCCGGGGACCAGGCGGTGGTAGGAGTTCACCGTCGGGTTCGTGAAGGCCAGCAGCGACGGGGCGTGCTTGAGGATGCCGCCGATGTAGTAGCGGGCGGTGTCCGACAGGCCCGCGTAGCCCTGCTCGTCGTAGAACAGCGGGACGCCGCCCTGCCACAGCGACTGGTGGACGTGCATGCCCGAGCCGTTGTCGCCGAAGATCGGCTTCGGCATGAAGGTCGCGGTCTTGCCGTTGCGCCAGGCAACGTTCTTCACGATGTACTTGAAGAGCATCAGGTCGTCGGCCGCGGCGAGCAGCGTGTTGAACTTGTAGTTGATCTCGGCCTGGCCGGCGGTGCCCACCTCGTGGTGCTGGCGCTCGACCTGGAGGCCGGACGCCTCCAGCTCCAGGGAGATCTCGGCGCGCAGGTCGGCGAAGTGGTCGACCGGCGGGGCCGGGAAGTAGCCGCCCTTGTAGCGGACCTTGTAGCCGCGGTTGTCCTCCAGCGCACCGGTGTTCCAGGCGCCTGCCTCGGAGTCGATGTGGTAGAAGCCTTCGTTCGCCGTGGTGGCGAAGCGCACGCTGTCGAAGACGTAGAACTCGGCCTCGGGGCCGAAGTACGCCGTGTCGGCGATGCCGGTCGAGGCGAGGTACGCCTCCGCCTTCTTCGCGATGTTGCGCGGGTCACGGCTGTACTGCTCGCCCGTGATCGGGTCGTGGATGAAGAAGTTGATGTTGAGCGTCTTGTCCTTGCGGAACGGGTCGAGCCGCGCCGTCGACAGGTCCGCGCGCAGCGCCATGTCCGACTCGTGGATCGCCTGGAAGCCGCGGATCGACGAGCCGTCGAAGGCCAGCTCGTCGGACGGGTCGAACGCCGTCGCCGGGATCGTGAAGTGCTGCATCACGCCGGGAAGGTCGCAGAACCGGACGTCGACCATCTTGACGTCGTTGTCCGCGATGAACTTCTTGGCGTCATCGGCGTTCTGGAACATCCAACTCCTCCTACTCCCGACCCGGGACGGGCGGGGTGGTAGCTCGTCGTGCGGCCAGTGCGGTGGCACACGCTGGAACCGACCTTAGGCAGGCCGGATTTCTCAAGCATGACCCATTTGTTTCGCCCAAGTTAACCGGACCGGGGGGCCGGGGTCTCGTCGCCGGGGTTCAGGGTCTTGTCGAGGACCCGGACCCAAGTGATCCAAACCGGGCGCAGTACCGTGGTCCGGTGGACAACAGGCAAGCAATCGGATCGTGGCTGTCCGGGCCGCGCGCGGCCGCCGAGGACATGGGCGCCGACTTCGGCCACCGCGGTATGCGGCTCGGCCTGCCGGAGGCCGGACCGGGCTCCATCGCCCCCCTCGGGCGGCGCTTCGGCGCCGTCTTCGTCGACTGGGGGCTGTGCCTCCTGATCGCATACGGACTGTTCGCCAATGGTGACCGGCAGGCCGCCGGGAACTGGGCGCTCGGCATCTTTCTCGTACTGAGCATGCTCACCATCGGTACGGTCGGCTTCACGCCGGGCAAGCGGCTCCTCGGACTGCGCGTCGTCGCCGAGGACGGCGGACGGCTCGGGGCCGGCCGGGTCCTGGTGCGCAGCGTGCTCCTCTCCCTCGCCATCCCGGCCCTGATCTGGGACCGCGACGGGCGCGGGCTGCACGACCGGCTCGCACGCGCCGTTCAGGTGCGGATCTAGAGCGCAGATACAGCAGGTGCAAAGGGTGGTGGCCCGGGGCTCAGTCCCGGGCCACCACCTTTTGACCTCAGGGGGACGTACCCGGGGCATCCCGCGTCTCCGCCAGCACGCCGACCTTGTCGATCCGGTGCTCGGGGTCGCCCCGGTCGTCCCGCCAGTGGTTCCCGGCCGCGGTGTCCTCCGGCGTCGCGCAGGTGGAGATCGTGATCATCGCTCGGGTGGCGCGCTCCCCGGGGCGGCCGGGAACCGCCGCCCGCTGCTCGGTGAGCGACCGCGGGGAGCGGAAGGAGGTCTCACGGGTCGCGGTGATCTTGTACTCGTAGACCTTGCCGCCCGACGTGATGAGGACCGAGTCGCCCTTCTCGACGGCCGGGAGATCGCGCAGCGGCCCGCCGAAGGAGATCCTGTGTGCCGTGACCAGGTGGTTCCCGACCTCCCCGGGCCCGACACCGCCACCGTCCCCGTACGGGCTGGCGGCCACGCCTTCGTTCTGGATCCGCGTACCGGGCCAGTCGTCGGTCGTCCCCTCGTACGGGACGACCCGCAGATCCTCGAGCCCGATCGACGGAATGCTCATCGAGGAGGTCTGGGTCCGCGTGGAGGTCTTCTCCGGGGTCGGCTCCGGAGGCGCCGGGGCGGGGGCCGGCTCGACGACCTTCACTGCCCGTGTCGAGGGGCTGTCCGTGGCGACTGCGGTCTCGTCGGCAGCGGCGCCGCTGCTACTGGAGAAACAGCCGGTGAGCACGGCAACGAGCGCACTTGTAAGCGCGGCGGGAACAACTCGGGATAGGTACATCGCGGTCCGGATCGGTAGCCGGGCAGATCAGGGGCCTTGGTGCCTCGATAACGGCAGCCTCGTCCCAGTACGACAGAAACCGCTCAGATGTTCTCAACGGGTCCGGCTGAGGGGCGCGAATGCCGCCCGGGAAAAGGCGGTGGCCCGGGACCAGAGTCCCGGGCCACCACCTTGTTCCACAGGGATCAGCGCATCTTCCCGCCCCGCGGCATCCGCATGCCCTTCGGCATCGGACCCTTCGGCAGCGGCATGTTGCTCATCAGGTCGCCCATCGCACGCAGGCGGTCGTTCGCCACCGTGACCTGCGGGCCGGTGAGCACGCGCGGCAGCTTCAGCATGGTGGTGCGCACCTTCTTCAGCGGCACCTGGCCCTCGCCGTCGCCCACGATGATGTCGTGCACCGGCACGTCCACCACGATGCGCGCCATCTTCTTCTTCTCGGCCGCCAGCAGCGTCTTCAGCCGGTTCGGGTTGCCCTCGGCCACCAGCACGATGCCGGCCTTGCCGACCGCCCGGTGCACGACGTCCTGGCTGCGGTTCATCGCAACCGCGGGAGTCGTCGTCCAGCCGCGCCCCACGTTCTGCAGCACCGCGGCCGCCGCGCCGGGCTGGCCCTCCATCTGCCCGAAGGCCGCCCGCTCGGCGCGGCGTCCGAAGACGATCGCCATCGCGAGGAAGCCCAGCAGGAATCCGAGGATGCCCAGATATACGGGGTGGTCGATCAAGAAACCGATCGCGAGGAAGACACCGAAGGTGACGATTCCCACAGCCGCGACGACAAGACCGACCTTCGGGTCGGCCTTCCGGGTCATCTTGTACGTCAGGGCGATCTGCTTCAGTCGCCCGGGGTTCGCAGCAGCGTCAGCGCTGTCTGTGTTTGCCTTCCTCGCCATGACTGGAAGTTTACGTGGCCTAGGAAGTGCGACCCGCCACGGCCTCCAGTACATGCTGTGCATCGACCCGGTCCTTGGCCCTGCGCCGGTCTTCGAGGACGGCGGTCCATGCGTTCCTGCGGGCGGTGCGCTGCCCGCTGCGAAGAAGCAGCGACTCCATGGCGCGCAGAGCATCGGTGACGGACGGGATGGCGTTTGCGCGTACGGGTCGAACCGGCGCGGCCTGCATGGTGGAGGTCCCCCTCGGGGTGAGGATCGACGTGGTGCGGACGGTGCGGGGGGTACGGGGTGAAAACGGGGAGGCGGTGCGTGCGGTGTGACGCGGGGTGGTGCGTGCTGTGCGTAGAGCTAGCGTCACTGATTGGTGTTACCAGGGCGTGACCCCGGGGTCAAACACCGATGAAACGTTTACGCCCGTGCCGGAAAGACTGACGCGGCCCGTACGCCGCCCCGACCTGCGGGGGGAGTACGGGCCGCGCCCAACTCGCCATTACTCGGCGGTAGTTGCTTGTGCCTGAATTCACACAGTCTGGGACGTCGCCACTGCGGCGCCGCGCCGCTCCATCGCCTGCTGGTACAGCCGCCCCGCGCGGTACGAGGAACGCACCAGCGGGCCCGACATCACACCGGAGAAGCCGATCTCCTCGGCCTCCTCCTTCAGCTCCACGAACTCGTGCGGCTTCACCCAGCGCTCGACCGGGTGGTGGCGCACCGACGGACGCAGATACTGCGTGATCGTGATCAGCTCGCAACCCGCCTCGTGCAGGTGCCGCAGCGCCTCGCTGACCTCCTCGCGCTCCTCGCCCATGCCCAGGATCAGGTTCGACTTGGTGACCAGGCCCGCCTCGCGGGCGCGCGTGATGACCTCGAGGGAGCGCTCGTAACGGAAACCGGGGCGGATCCGCTTGAAGATCCGCGGCACGGTCTCGACATTGTGCGCGAGCACCTCGGGGCGGGCGGAGAAGACCTCGGCCAGCTGCTCGGGCACCGCGTTGAAGTCGGGGATGAGGAGCTCGACCTTGGTGCGGCCGGCCTCGCGCTGCGAGGTCATCGAGTGGATCTGGCGCACGGTCTCCGCGTACAGCCAGGCGCCGCCGTCCTCCAGGTCGTCGCGCGCGACGCCCGTGATGGTGGCGTAGTTCAGGTCCATCGTGACGACGGACTCGCCCACCCGGCGCGGCTCGTCACGGTCCAGCGCCTGCGGCTTGCCCGTGTCGATCTGGCAGAAGTCGCAGCGCCGGGTGCACTGGTCGCCACCGATGAGGAAGGTCGCCTCGCGGTCTTCCCAGCATTCGTAGATGTTCGGACAGCCGGCTTCCTGGCACACGGTGTGCAGACCCTCGCTCTTCACGAGCTTCTGCATCTGCGTGTACTCGGGGCCCATCTTCGCCCGGGTCTTGATCCACTCGGGCTTGCGCTCGATGGGGGTCTGGCTGTTGCGGACCTCCAGGCGCAGCATCTTGCGTCCGTCGGGTGCGACTGCGGACACGACCGGCTCCCTACAGCTTCGATTCTTCGGCGAACACCAGGGTACGCCCGTAATTCGTACGGCTTTACGTCTGGCCAACCTGCGGCCGGACGGCCGCATTCCTCAGACGGTCGCCTTCTCCGCCTCGCGCGGCTGCTCCGCCTCGCGCTCGATCACACGCGGCCTGAGGTCCGCGTGCTCCAGTACGTCGCGCAGCTGCCTCTCCAGTACGGGGAGCACCTCCGCGATCGTGATGTCGCGGCCCAGCTCGTTCGCCAGCGAGGCCACGCCCGCGTCCCGGATCCCGCACGGCACGATCCGGTCGAACCAGGTGTTGTCCGGGTTCACATTGAGCGCGAAGCCGTGCATCGAGACGCCCTTGGCGATACGGATGCCGATCGCCGCGAGCTTGCGGTCCTCGCGGCGCTGGCCCGCGTTGGACGGCGCGTACTCCGGGCCGTTCAGCCGCGGATCGAACTCGTCGTCCTGGAGCCGTGGGTCGAAGTCGAGCGAGAGGCCGCCGACAGCCGGGCGCTGGTCCACCGGGTCGCCCAGTACCCAGACGCCGCTTCGGCCCTCGACCCGGCTCGTCTCCAGGCCGAACTCCGCGCAGGTGAGGATCAGGGCGTCCTCCAGCCTGCGGACATGCGCGACGACATCCACCGGACGCGGCAGCTTGAGGATCGGGTAGCCCACCAGCTGGCCGGGGCCGTGCCAGGTGATCTTGCCACCGCGGTCGACGTCGACGACGGGAGTGCCGTCGAGGGGGCGCTCGCTGTCCTGCGTACGCCGCCCCGCCGTATACACCGGCGGATGCTCGAGCAGCAGACAGGTGTCCTCGATCTCGTCGGCGAAGCGGGCGGCGTGAACCTCGCGCTGCTTCTGCCACGCCTCCTGGTACTCGACGGCTTCGTCGCCGAACCCCAGATGGACGAACCGGAGCTCACTCACGGCTGTGCCTCCCTAGAACCTTCAGCGTGCACTCATCACGCCCCAGCCACTGTACGGCGGCCCTCGGGAAAGCGGCCGGGCAGGGATGTTCGCCGGATGTCCGTCAGTGGCGACCTCAATCCTCACACGATCGGATGAATGTGAAGCGAAGGTGGCGGTGTGGGTGGGAAGTGCCGCTAAATTCGCGCCGTTCCATGAGGGCTGCTCCCCGGCCCGGAAGGCAGGAGACCGCACAGCTGATGACGGAACGACCCCCACAGCGCATCCCCAACCGACAGCTCGCCGCGCTCATCGCAGAAGCCGGATTCTCCAACGCAGGACTCGCCCGCCGGGTGGACCAGCTCGGCCTCGAGCACGGACTCGATCTGCGCTACGACAAGACGTCCGTCACCCGCTGGCTGCGCGGACAGCAGCCGCGCGGTACGACGCCCGCGCTGATCGCCGAGGTCTTCACACGGCGGCTCGGCCGCCGGCTGTCGGCGCAGGACCTCGGTCTCGACGCCTGCGCCCCCGTCTACGCCGGTCTGGAGTTCGCGGCCACGCCCGAAGAGGCCGTCGACATCGTCAGCGGGCTGTGGCGCAAGGACTCCGGCAGCCATGTGGAGCTGCGCAAGATTGCTTTCACCCCGGCCGGTCTGGTGGTGCCGAGCCGGGACTGGCTGATCGGCCGGGCCGACGAGCGGGTGAGCCGGGGAGAAGCCGTGCAGAACGGCACGATCCGTGTCCCCCAGCAGGGCCGCGCCTCCGTCCCCCGCCAGCGCGGCACCGAACGGGGGCCCGGCCAGAAAGTCTCCGGCGGCGACATCGCGGCGCTGCGTTCGGTCGGCGAGCTCTTCCGCAGCCTCGACAACGCCTACGGCGGCGGGCACGCCCGGCAGGCCCTGGTGCGTTATCTGGAGCACGAGGCCGAGCCGATGCTCCGCGGCACATACGGGGAGGTGACCGGGCGGCGGCTGTTCGCCGCGGCCGCGGATCTGACCCGGCTGGCCGGCTGGACCTCGTACGACATTGCGGCGCACGGTCTCGCCCAGCGCTACTTCGTCCAGGCGCTGCGGCTTGCCCAGGCCGCGGGCGACCGGGCGTACGGCTCGTATGTGCTGGTCACGATGAGCCGCCAGGCGGTCTACCTCGGGCACGGGCGCGAGGCGGTCCAGCTCACCCGCGTCGCCCAGCAGGGCGTGGGCTCCTCGGCGCCGCCGGTCGTGCAGGCGCTGCTGCACGCCGTCGAGGCACGCGGGCACGGGGTGCTCGGCGAGGTGCGGGCGTGCACCGCCGCGCTGGTGCGGGCCGAGCGGGCACTGGAGACGGCGCGGCCGGGGGACGATGTGCCGCACTGGGCGCGCTTCTTCGACGAGGCGCAGCTCGCGGACGAGTTCGGGCACTGCCACCGGGATCTGCAGCAGTACCGCTCGGCGGTGCAGCACGCGGAACGCTCGCTGCAGCTGCGCGCTCCGGCGTACGCGCGCAGCCGCCTCTTCTGCCGGGTGGTGCTCGCGTCCGCCCGGCTCGGGCTGGGGGAGCTGGACCAGGCGTGCGCGCTGGGGGCGGAGGCGGCGTTGCAGGCGTCGGAGATGCGGTCGGCGCGGGCGGTGGAGTACGTGCGGGACTTCGAGCGGCGGCTGGAGCCGTACCGGGACGCGGCGGCGGTGCGGAACTATCGGGACCGGGTCGCTGCGCTGGGCTAGGGCGGGGGTTGTTCCCCACCCCGCCCCTTCCCGTAACCAAGGGGCTTCGCCCCCTGGACCCTGGGCTGCGCCCCGGACCCCGCGCGCCTGCGGCGGGCTTGTTCCCCACCCCCGCCCCTTCCCGAACTGGGGGCAAGCCCCCAGACCCCCGTATGCGACCTTCGGCCGCATGTCCTCAAACGCCGGACGGGCTGAACAATCAGCCCCGCCGGCGATTGAGGCGCGGGGGTTCGGGGGCGGAGCCCCAGAGGGGGTGCGCTAGGCGGCCGTCGAGAGCGCGGCCGCCTCCTGGCGTGGGGACTGGACGCCGAAGTCGCGCAGGATCGCCTCCGCCGCCCTTCTGCCCGAGAACAGCGCCCCCTGCACCGTGCTCGTGTCCCGGTGGTCCCCGCAGACGTACAGGCCCGACAGCAGCCGCACCGGGCGGCGCAGGTCGTGGGGTGGGGGCATCGCAGGGACCGCCTCCGGGTCGTGGTGGACCGACAGGAGTTCCCAGTCGTCGGTCGGCGTGCCGTACAGCGTGGCGAGGTGCGCCCGGACCCTGCGGTCCAGATACGGCGGGGGAGTCCCGAGCACGGTCGAGGAGATCAGCACCCGGCCGGCCGGTGCGCGCGAGGGGTCGACCTCGCTCATGACCGCGGTGTGCGAGACGGGCCCGCCGCGGTCCGCGTCCAGGACGAGGGCCGGGTCGGCGAGCGGGGCCCCGGGCGCGGTGTGGTGCAGCACCGTCACCGGGTGGAAGGGCGGCACCCGCAGCCCCGGCAGCAGTTCGGCGGCCGCGCGGGCGCCGGTGGCCAGCAGCAGGGCGCGGCAGCGCAGTTCGCCGTACTCCCGGGTTCTGACCCGGGAGATGGAGGCGTCGCTGACGCGGATGCCCGTGTGGACCGTGCCGGGCGGCAGGGCGGCCGCCAGCTGGCGGGGCAGCACCGCGGCGCCGCCCTCGGGCACGCACATCAGGCCGCGTGCGAAGCCGCGCAGCGCGAGATCGGCGCACCGGCTGGACGTGATGAGCGCCGGGTCGCAGAGCAGCGTGGAGAGCAGCGGCCGCAGGAAGCCGTGGACCGTGCGCGCCGGCATTCCGCGGGCGCAGAGCGAGCCCGCCGTCGCCCGTTCGGGGCGGGCGAGCAGGCGCTCCACCGAGGTGCCCGCGAGGCGGGCCAGGGACGCGCCGAGCCGCGCCTGGTCCAGCGGCCTGGGGGCGCTCGCGAGGGCGCGTGCGACGGTGAATGCTCCCCCTACGCCCCGGAGGGTGTGGGGAGACCCCCATCGCGCGCCCCCCGGTTCGCCGGTTCGGCGGACCACTTCACCGGTGCGCTGCAGCCGTCCCCCGCTGTGCACGAGCAAACCGGGCGAAAAGGGCCGCAGGACGACGTCCCCGAGCCCGCCCGTACGGCGCAGTTCGGGATACGAAGTGTTGAGCAACTGGCCTATGCGGTCGAGCCGGAAACCGTCGAGCTCCTCGGTGGCCATCCGGCCGCCCACCTCGGGGGCGGCCTCCAGAACCCTGACCGAGACGCCTGCGCCGGTCAGTTGATGAGCCGCCGAGAGACCGGCGATTCCGGCCCCGACAATGATGACGTCCGCATGATGAGCGGTGCTGAGCACGTGCCCCTCCCCGAGGTCGGCGCGGCTGGTGGGAGGCTCATGCCCCCAACAGGCCCGAGGAATACCCGAGTTCCGCCCGAGACTAGGCAGGGGTGGCCGAACCGGGAGTCGCGCATGCGGTGGAGCACCGGTGCGCGGGGGCGCACGCCTCCTTCCGGGAGCGCCGCCCGGGCTTCGCCCCGCGATCGACCCCCGCGCTCCCGATGCGATCGACCCCCGGACCCGAAGCTCAGACGGACGCGTGCACGGCCGCGCCGATCGCCTCGTCGATGCCGGGGAACGCGAACGAGAAGCCCGACTCCAGCAGCCGCGTCGGCAGCACCCGCGCGCTGGTCAGGATGTCCCCGGTCAGCTCGCCGAGCGCGATCCGCAGCGCGGGGGCCGGGACCGCGAAGACCGTCGGACGGTGCAGTGCGCGGCCCATCGCCGCCGTGACCTCGCGATTGGTGACCGGGTCCGGGGCCGTGAGGTTGAAGGGCCCGGACAGCGACTCCGTATCGAGGAGATGCCGCAGCGCCGCGACCTCGTCGTGCAGCGAAATGAAGCTCCAGTACTGCCTGCCGTTGCCGAGCCGCCCGCCGAGGCCGGCCTTGAACAGCGGGAACATCCGGCCCCAGGCCCCGCCCTCGCGTGCGACCACAAGTCCGGTGCGGGCGATGGCAGTCCGGATGCCCGCCTCCTGCGCCGGAGCCGCCGCCGCTTCCCACTCCACGGCCATGTTTGGCAGAAATCCGTCGCCCGGGGGCGCGCTCTCGTCCACCGCGCGGTCCCCGGTGTCGCCGTAGTAGCCGATCGCGCTGCCGCAGACCAGCACCCGCGGCGGTTCGGCCAGCGAGGCCAGGGCCTCCGCCACGGCGGCCGTGCCCAGCACGCGGCTGTCCCTGATCTTCTTGCGGTACGCGTCGTTCCAGCGGCGCTCGCCGATCCCGGCGCCCGCGAGGTGCACGACGCCCTCGCAGCCGACCAGTCCCGCCGCGTCGACGTACTGCCGCTCCGGATCCCACTCCACCTCGTCCCCGGCCTGCGGTGGGCGGCGCACCAGGCGCACGACCTCGTGCCCGTCCGAGCGCAGCGAGCGTACGAGTGCTGTACCGATGAGCCCGGTGGAGCCGGTGACCGCGATTCGCATGGGCTCATCCTGCCCCGCGGGAGCCGCATGGCACAGTGACGTCCATGTCCGAGTCGCACATACGTCCCGCACTGCTCGCCGACGAGGCGGCCCTCGGCGAGCTCGACCGCGACACCTGGTCGCCGCTGCACGCCGTACAGCAAAAGCCCCGGCCGCCCTACGATCCGTTCTTCGACTCGAACCACCGGCCCGAGCACTTCCTGGTCGCCGAGGACGCCGACGGCAGCGTCGTCGGCTACATACGGCTGATCCCGCCCACCCCGCTCGCCTGCAACCAGCATGTGCGCCAGATCCAGGGGCTCGCGGTGGCCGGCCGGGCGCGCGGGCGCGGCATCGGGCGGGCACTGCTGCGGGCGGCGTTCGACGAGGCGCGGCGGCAGGGCGCGGTGCGCATGACACTGCGGGTGCTCGGCCACAACAAGCCGGCGCGGGCGCTGTACGAGTCGGAGGGCTTCGTGGTCGAGGGCGTGCTGCCGGGGGAGTTCTACCTGGACGGGCAGTACGTCGACGACGTGATGATGGGCCGCGGCCTCACCCGCTGAGCGGCGGCGAAAAGCAACTCGCCCGCCCCGCACGGGAGTTCTTACGGCTCCCCGAAACGCTCCCAGAGCTTGGGGAAACGCCCCGCCAGGGCCGCGTCGTCGTCGAAGTCGAACGGCGTGCCGACCGGCTCGGCCGCCTGCGGCGGGATTCCCAGATCCGGTGCGACAACGCCGGTGAGCTGCTCGTACGCCTCGTCCGCCGCGTAGCCCAGCTCCTCGCCGTCCCCGTCGATGTCCTCGTCGAACTCGTCGAGGAGCTCGGCGAGCGTGTCCGGATCGTGCACGGCGCCCTCGAAGATCTCCCGGCCCTGACCGATCAGCCAGCAGCGGAAGTAGTCGAACGCGTCGTCGCTGGCGCCGCCGAGCAGCACGGCGGCCGCACCCCACAGATCCCAGGTGTACGCGCGGTTGTAGCGGGCCTCGAAGTGCCGTGCGAAATCCAGCACGGAGTCGGGGTCGAGCTGCAACAGCCGCTCGACCAGCAGCTCGGCATGGTCCTCGGGGTCGCCCTCGGCGGCCTCGCGGGTGCTGTCGATGATCTCCCAGAACTCCGTCTCGTCCATCACGGGACAAGCATCGTGGTTGGCGGGGGGCTGCGCACGCGGAGCCGCCGAAATGCTGAGTCTTTCGATGAGCTGATGAATGGCGGACAGAGGATGTCGGGTATCCGTGCGACGGTCGGTCCATGACGACGAAAACACCCCTGGCAGGGAAAGTCGCACTGGTCGCGGGCGCCACCCGGGGCGCGGGCCGTGCCATCGCCGTACAGCTGGGCGCCGCGGGCGCGACCGTCTACGCGACCGGAAGGACCACCCGCGAGCAGGTCAGCGAGGTCGGCCGGGCGACGGAGACCATCGAGGAGACGGCGGAACTGGTCACGGCCGCGGGCGGCGAAGGCATCGCCGTACCGACGGACCATCTGGAGCCCGGGCAGGTACGGGCGCTGGTCGGGCGGATCGAGCGGGACCACGGCCGGCTCGACATCCTGGTCAACGACATCTGGGGCGGCAACTTCCTGCTCGACTTCAACACGAAGATGTGGGACGTCGAGCTGGACCGTGGGCTGCGGATGCTCGATCTCGGAGCCAAGAGCCACATCATCACCAGCAGCATCGCGCTTCCCCTGCTGGTGAAGCAGCCCGGCGGTCTGGTCGTCGAGGTCACCGACGGCACGGCCGCCACCAACAAGGGTTTCCGCGAGAACTTCTACTACGACCTCGCCAAGAACGCCCCGATCCGCATGGCCTTCATCCTGGGCGAGGAGCTGAAGAGTGTGGGCGCCACGGCCGTCGCAGTCACTCCGGGCTTCATCCGCTCCGAGGAGATGCTCGACATCTTCAAACTCACCGAGGAGACCTGGCGCGACGGGATCGACAGGCAGCCGCACTGGGCGCTGTCCGAGTCGCCCGTCTATCTCGGCCGGGGAGTCGCCGCGCTCGCCGCCGATCCGGAGCGGGCCCGCTGGAACGGACAGTCACTGTCCAGCGGTGACCTGGCCAAGGAGTACGGAGTCACCGACGCGGACGGCAGCCGGCCGGACGTCTGGGCGTACATGATGGCGGAGAAGGCGGCGGAGCAGACCGGGGACAAGCCGTCCATGGAGGACTACCGGTAGAGCCGCGCGGCGCGTTCCGCCGACTCGGCGAACAGGGCGCGCAGTTCCGCGGGCTCCAGCATCTCCACATGGGGTCCCAGACCGAACAGCTGGCCGTACGCCACCTCGTGGGACTCCACCCGCAGCGTGAGCGTCACCCGGCCCTGCTCGTCCGGCGGTTCCGCGGCGGCCAGCGCCTCGCGGGCCGCTGCCCGGTCGGTGACGTACGGCAGCCGGCGCGCGCCTTCCTCGGTGAGCCGCACCACCACCTCGGCACGCAGGATGGAGCGCGCGAACTGCGCCGCGCGCTCCTCCCAGAAGCCGGGCAGGTCGAACTCCTCGTCGCGCTCGAAGACTTCGCCGTCCGGCTCCACGCCCGTGAACCGGTCGATCCGGTACACCCGGAAGGCCGTGCCGGCGCGGGCGCACAGATACCAGACGCCCGCCTTGAGCACGAGCCCGTACGGCTCCAACTCCCGCTCCACCTCGGCATCCTGACGCCGGTAGCGAGCCCTGATCCGGTGGTCGTCCCACACTGCCTCCGCCACGGCGGGCAGCAGATCCGGCGTCCGCGGCTCCTGGTACCAGCCGGGGGCATCGAGATGGAAGCGCTGCGCCGCGTTCTGTGGGGCGTCCCGCAGTGAGGGCAGCAGCGCCGCGGACACCTTCAGGCGCGCCGCGGACGCCGCGTCCTGAAGGCCCATCTCCCGCAGCGCGCCCGGCAGCCCCGACAGGAACAGGGCTTCGGCCTCACTGCGCCCGAGCCCGGTGAGCCGGGTGCGGTAGCCGCCGACGAGACGGTAGCCACCGGCCCGGCCACGGTCGGCGTAGACCGGTACCCCGGCCTCCGACAGCGCGAGCGCGTCCCGGGTGATGGTCCGCTCCGACACGTCCAGCTCGCGTGCCAGCTCGGCCCCGGTCATCGAGGGCCTGGTCTGGAGGAGCAGAACCATCCTGATCAGCCGGGCGGCGCGCATGGAGACATTGTCACGGGTGGGGGCGCGCGGGGCGGACGATCGGCGCACGCACTGCGATGCGCTCCCGGTCACGGAAGCGCCGGGCCGCTGAAACGATTAGCCTTGCGACTGAGGGTAGTAACTTCGATGGCATGGGAGTTCAACTCATGGAGCGGACCGGTCACAGCACCGCTGACCAGCAGGAACCCGAGCCGGTCGGTGATGCGCGCGCCGTCAAGGTCAGCGTCTCGATGCCGGGGACGACGATCGCAGATGTGCGGTCGCGGGTCGGGAAGAATCAGTTCAGCCGGTATGTCACCGAAGCCGTGGAGCGGCAACTGCGGATGGACAAGCTGGGGGAGATCGTCGACGCGCACGTGGCGGAGCACGGGCCCATCGATCCGGAGATCGTCAAGGAGGTCGAGGAGGAGTGGCGCGCCGCCATGGAGGGCTGATCGGGGGGACGTTCGTCTTCGATTGCGAAGCCCTGTCACAGCTTCTGGCGCAGGACGTCAAGGCATCCCAGAGGGTTGACTTCGCCCGGAACATCGGCGCGAGCGTGGTCGTTTGCGCCATGACGATCCCCGAGGCGCACTACGCCAAGGTGCGGCGCGAGCGGCCGGGGTTCGTGCTGTCCCGGCTGACCGTTGAGTCCGTGACTGAGGAGATAGCACGGTCTGCCGCAGACCTGCTCGAAGACTGTGGCCTGCACGGCCACAAGTATGCAATCGACGCGGTCGTGGCCGCCGTCGCGAAGAAGTCACCACGCCCGGTTGTGCTCTACACCAGCGACAGGGAGGACATGGAGCGACTGTGCGCGGAGCCGGACCGGCCGCGCGAGGACCGCATCCGAATCGTCCAGGTCTGACCACGAAGGGGGCGGCGCGCACCGCGCCGCCCCCTTCGCCACGGAATCCGTGGCCTCTACAGGCCGTAGCGCTCGCGCGCCTCCTTCACCGCCGAGGCCGGGACCTCACCGCGCTTGGCCAGCTGGGCCAGCGCCGCGACCGTGATCGACTGGGCGTCCACACCGAAGTGGCGACGGGCCGCCGCACGCGTGTCCGACAGGCCGAAGCCGTCCGTGCCGAGCGAGGAGTAGTCCTGCTCGACCCACTGGCTGATCTGGTCGGGGACCTGGCGCATCCAGTCGGACACCGCCAGGACCGGGCCCGGCGCTCCGTCCAGCGCCTGAGTGACGTACGGGGTGCGTTGCTCGCCGTGGAGCAGGGCCTCGTCGGCCTCCAGCGCGTCCCGGCGCAGCTCGCCCCACGAGGTCGCGGACCAGACGTCGGCCGTGACTCCCCAGTCGCCGCTGAGCAGTTCCTGTGCCTCAAGGGCCCAGTGGATCGCCGTGCCTGAGGCGAGGAGCTGGAGCCGCGGGGCGTCGGCGGTTGCGGGCACGCCCTCCTTGAAGCGGTAGAGACCGCGCAGGATGCCCTCCTCGACGCCCTGAGGCATCGCCGGCTGCACCTTCGGCTCGTTGTACACCGTGAGGTAGTAGAAGACGTTCTCCGCGGCGGGGCCGTACATCCGGCGCAGACCGTCCTTGACGATGACCGCGATCTCGTACGCGAAGGCCGGGTCGTAGTTGAGCGACGCCGGGTTCGTGGACGCGATCAGATGCGAGTGGCCGTCCGCGTGCTGCAGGCCCTCACCGGTCAGCGTCGTACGACCGGCCGTCGCACCGACGATGAAGCCCTTGCCGAGCTGGTCGGCGAGCTGCCACATCTGGTCCGCCGTGCGCTGCCAGCCGAACATCGAGTAGAAGATGTAGAAGGGGATCATCGGCTCGCCGTGCGTCGCGTACGACGTCGACGCGGCGATGAAGTCGGCCATGGCCCCGGCCTCGGTGATCCCCTCGTTGAGGATCTGGCCGTCCTTGGCCTCCTTGTAGTACATCAACTGGTCGCGGTCGACCGGCTCGTACGTCTGGCCCAGCGGGGAGTAGATGCCGGCCGACGGGAAGAGCGACTCCATACCGAAGGTGCGGGCCTCGTCCGGGACGATCGGGACCCAGCGCCTGCCGGTCTCCTTGTCCCGCATCAGGTCCTTGACCAGGCGTACGAAGGCCATGGTGGTGGCCATCTCCTGCCTGCCGGAGCCCTTTTCGAGCGCCTTGAACCCACGCGCAGTGTTTTCATCGGGTCCGGGCAGCGCGACCGCGTGCACCCGGCGGGCCGGGGCCGGGCCCCCGAGGGCGGCGCGGCGCTCCTGGAGATAGCGGACCTCGGCGGAGTCGGCGCCGGGGTGGCCGTAGGGCACCAGGCCGTCGGCGAAGGCGCTGTCCGCGATCGGGAGTCCGAGCAGATCACGCATGCCCTTGAACTCGTCGGTCGTCAGCTTCTTCATCTGGTGGTTGGCGTTCTTTGACTCGAAGCCCTTGCCGAGGGTGTAGCCCTTCACCGTCTGCGCGAGGATCACCGTCGGTGCGCCCTTGTGCTCGACGGCCGCGCGGTACGCCGCGTACACCTTGCGGGCCTCGTGGCCGCCGCGGGAGGTGTAGAAGCATTCGGCGATCTTCGCGTCGCTGATCAGCTTCGCCAGCTCGACGAGCGCGGGCTCGGCGCCGAAGAAGTGCTCGCGGATGTACGCGACGTCGCGGGTGGCGTACGTCTGGAACTGCGCGTCCGGGACCTCGCGCAGGCGGCGCACCAGCGCGCCCGTCGTGTCCAGCTGGAACAGCTCGTCCCAGGCGGAGCCCCAGAGCGACTTGACGACATTCCAGCCGGCGCCGCGGAACTGCGCCTCCAGCTCCTGCACGATCTTGAAGTTGGCTCGGACCGGGCCGTCGAGGCGCTGCAGGTTGCAGTTGATGACGAAGGTCAGGTTGTCGAGCCGCTCACGCGACGCGAGCGCGAGGGCGGCGGTCGACTCGGGCTCGTCCATCTCGCCGTCGCCGAGGAAGGCCCAGACGTGCGAGTTCGCCGTGTCCTTGATCCCGCGATTGTGCAGGTAGCGGTTGAACCGCGCCTGGTAGATCGCGGAGAGCGGGCCGAGGCCCATGGAGACGGTCGGGAACTCCCACAGCCACGGCAGGCGCCGAGGGTGCGGGTAGGACGGGAGGCCGTTGCCGCCGGCCTCCTGGCGGAAGTTGTCGAGGTGCGCCTCGGTGAGGCGTCCGTCGAGGAAAGCGCGGGCGTAGATACCGGGGGACGCGTGGCCCTGGATGTAGAGCTGGTCGCCGCTGCCGTCGCCCTCCTTGCCGCGGAAGAAGTGGTTGAAGCCGGTCTCGTAGAGCCAGGCGGCGGAGGCGAAGGTGGCGATGTGGCCGCCGACGCCGAAGCGGGAGCCGCGGGTGACCATCGCGGCCGCGTTCCAGCGGTTCCACGCGGTGATGCGGGCCTCCATCGCCTCGTCACCGTCGAACGCGGGCTCGGCGGAGGTGGGGATGGTGTTGACGTAGTCCGTCTCCAGCAGCCGGGGCACGGGAACCCCGGCCGTCTCGGCGTGCTGGAGGGTACGGCGCATCAGATACGCGGCGCGGTGCGGTCCTGCGTGCTCGGTGACGGCGTCGAGAGACGCCGCCCACTCGGCGGTTTCCTCGGCGTCGCGGTCCGGGAGCTGGTCGAGCTCGCTCGGAAGCTTGCGTACGCGTACGGGGTCGGGCATGGTCGCCGCCTTCCGGACAGGAGGGGGGTGGAGATAGGGGGTGCCGTGTCTGGCAGGACAGGGCGGGTGGGTCGGTGGACCC
This sequence comes from Streptomyces sp. NBC_01481, assembly GCF_026339995.1. Classification (GTDB taxonomy): domain Bacteria; phylum Actinomycetota; class Actinomycetes; order Streptomycetales; family Streptomycetaceae; genus Streptomyces. The sequence continues at coordinate 1,407,158 of NZ_JAPEPT010000001.1, forward strand.
GGAGATGACTGTAAGTCCCTGATCGATGATCGATCAAAGCTTGGCGGGAAATTGGCATCCAGTGCCGCGAAATGGGGCACAGGGTGCCGTCGTAAAACGGGGCGTTTCCGGCAAGCGCCGGTCACCGCGGTCCGCCCGGTCACCCGGTGTGTCCGTCCTCGAACGCCGGACGGGCCGAGAATCAGGCTCGCGGCGCGCAGCCCAGGACGTGGGCCTTGACCAGGGTGCCGATCTCCGGGTCGCGCCGCCGGAAGGCCGCCACCAGTTCCTCGTGCTCCTCCGCGTACGACTTCTGCACCGTCCCCAGCCACCGGATCGACAGGGCCGTGAACACCTCGATGCCCAGCCCCTCCCAGGTGTGCAGCAGTACGCCGTTGCGCGCGGCCCGTACCAGCTCCCGGTGGAAGGCGACCGTGTGCCGCACCTGCGCCGCCGAGTCCCCGGCCCGGTCCGCCTCGTACAGCGCCGCCACATGCGGTTCGAGCGCCGAGCAGTCGTCGGCGAGACGCCCGGCCGCCAGCTCGGCGGCGATCTGCTCCAGACCGGCCCGTACGGGGTAGCTCTCCTCCAGATCGGCGGCGGTGAGATTCCGTACGCGTACGCCCTTGTTGGGCGCCGACTCGATCAGCCGCAGGCTCTCCAGCTCCCGCAGCGCCTCACGCACGGGCGTCTGGGAGACCTGCAGCTCGGTCGCGATGCGCCGCTCCACGATCCGCTCGCCGGGCTTCCAGCGGCCGCTGACGATCCCCTCCACGATGTGCTCGCGGATCTGTTCGCGCAGCGAGTGGACGACGGGCGGGGTCATGAGGGCTCCTCCGGAAACGATCTGGCACCCCTGACAATACGGCGCCCCGTCCGGAACAACTCCGGACGGGGCGCCGTCGTACTGCTGTTGAGCCCTACAGGCCGAGCTCGACCTCGAACTCGCCCGCTTCGAGGATCGCCTTGACGGCCGTCAGATAGCGGGCCGCGTCGGCGCCGTCCACCAGGCGGTGGTCGTAGGAGAGCGCCAGGTACGTCATGTCACGGACGCCGATGACGGTGCCCTCGGCGGTCTCGATGACCGCCGGACGCTTGACGGTGGCGCCGATGCCCAGGATGGCGGCCTGGTTCGGCGGCACGATGACCGTGTCGAACAGGGCGCCGCGCGAGCCGGTGTTGCTGATGGTGAAGGTCGCGCCGGACAGCTCGTCCGGAGTGATCTTGTTGCCGCGGACCTTGCCGGCCAGGTCGGCGGTGGCCTTGGAGATACCGGCCAGGTTCAGGTCGCCCGCGCCCTTGATGACCGGCGTCATCAGACCCTTCTCGGAGTCCACGGCGATGCCGATGTTCTCCGAGTCGAAGTACGTGATGGTGCCCTCGTCCTCGTTGATCCGGGCGTTGATGACCGGGTGGGCCTTCAGCGCCTGGGCAGCGGCCTTGACGAAGAACGGCATCGGGGACAGCTTGACGCCCTCACGGGCGGCGAAGGCGTCCTTGGCCTGGTTGCGCAGCCTCATCACCTTGGTGATGTCGACCTCGACGACCGAGGTCAGCTGGGCCTGGGTGTGCAGGGCCTTCATCATGTTGTCGCCGATGACCTTGCGCATGCGGGTCATCTTGACCGTCTGGCCGCGCAGCGGGGACACCGCGAGGGCCGGAGCCTTCGCGGCGGCCGGTGCGGCGGCGGCAGGAGCCGGAGCGGCAGCGGCGGCCCTGGCGGCCTCCGCGGCTGCGACGACGTCCTGCTTGCGGATGCGGCCACCGACGCCGGTGCCCTTGACCGAGGCCAGGTCAACGCCGTTCTCGGCGGCGAGCTTACGGACCAGGGGGGTCACGTACGCGTCGCTCGCTTCGGCAGCGGCGGGCGCGGCCGGAGCAGCAGGGGCCGGGGACTGTGCTGCCTTGGTCGGCTCCGCCGACGGGGTCGCCGGAGCGGCAGCGACCGGAGCCGGGGCCGCGGGAGCCACAGGGGCAGCCGGAGCCGGAGCCGGAGCCGGAGCCGGAGCCGGAGCCGGGGTGGGAGCAGCCGGAGCGGGAGCAGCGGCCGGGGCCGGGGCGGCGGGCGCGGGAGCCGCGGCCGGAGCCGCACCCGCGGCGCCGATCACGGCCAGCTTGGCGCCGACCTCCGCGGTCTCGTCCTCGCCGACGGTGATCTCCAGCAGCACACCGGAAGCCGGGGCCGGGATCTCGGTGTCGACCTTGTCCGTGGAGACCTCGAGCAGCGGCTCGTCGGCCTCGACGCTCTCGCCGACCTGCTTGAGCCAGCGGGTGACGGTGCCCTCGGTGACGCTCTCGCCGAGCGCCGGAAGGACGACGTCCGTACCGGTGGCGCCGCCCGCGGGGGCAGCGGCCGGAGCGGGCTCGGCGGCCGGGGCCGGAGCCTGGGCGACCGGAGCCGGAGCGGCGGGGGCGGCCGGGGTCTCGGCCACGGCGGTCGGGGCCTCGGCGGCAGCCGGAGCCGGGGCGGCGGCGGGCGCGCCGCTGCCGTCGTCGATGATCGCCAGCTCGGCGCCGACCTCGACGGTCTCGTCCTCGGCGACCTTGATGGAGGCGAGGATGCCCGCGGCCGGGGCCGGGATCTCGGTGTCGACCTTGTCGGTCGACACCTCGAGCAGCGGCTCGTCGGCCTCGACTCGTTCGCCCTCGGCCTTCAGCCAGCGGGTGACAGTGCCCTCGGTGACGCTCTCGCCGAGCGCCGGAAGGGTTACGGAAACCGACATGGTTTCTGTTGCTCCTAACGAATGTGCGGAAGTGGTCGTCGGGCCCGCGGGGGCTCAGTCGTGGGAGTGCAGGGGCTTGCCCGCGAGTGCCAGGTGGGCCTCGCCGAGCGCCTCGCTCTGCGTCGGGTGCGCGTGGATGAGCTGCGCGACCTCGGCCGGCAGAGCCTCCCAGTTGTAGATCAGCTGAGCCTCACCGACCTGCTCGCCCATACGGTCACCGACCATGTGGACGCCGACCACGGCACCGTCCTTGACCTGGACGAGCTTGATCTCGCCCGCGGTCTTGAGGATCTTGCTCTTGCCGTTGCCCGCGAGGTTGTACTTCAGGGCGACGACCTTGTCCGCACCGTAGATCTCCTTGGCCTTGGCCTCGGTGATGCCCACGGAGGCGACCTCGGGGTGGCAGTACGTCACCCGGGGCACACCGTCGTAGTCGATCGGAACGGTCTTCAGACCGGCCAGCCGCTCTGCAACCAGGATGCCCTCGGCGAAGCCGACGTGCGCGAGCTGGAGGGTCGGGACGAGGTCGCCGACCGCGGAGATCGTGGGGACATTCGTCTGCATGTACTCGTCGACCAGGACATAGCCGCGCTCCATCGCGACGCCCTGCTCCTCGTAGCCGAGACCGGCGGAGACGGGGCCGCGGCCGACGGCGACGAGCAGCACCTCGGCCTCGAAGGCCTTGCCGTCCGCGAGCGTGACGCGCACGCCGTCCGCGGTGTACTCGGCCTTCTCGAAGAAGGTGCCCAGGTTGAACTTGATGCCGCGCTTGCGGAACGCGCGCTCAAGAAGCTTCGAGCTGTTCTCGTCCTCGACCGGGACGAGGTGCTTCAGGCCCTCGATGACGGTGACGTCGGAGCCGAAGGACTTCCAAGCGGAGGCGAACTCGACGCCGATGACGCCGCCGCCCAGCACGATCGCGGACTGCGGGACGCGGTCCAGCACCAGCGCGTGGTCCGAGGAGATGATGCGGTTGCCGTCGATCTCGAGGCCCGGCAGCGACTTCGGTACGGAGCCGGTGGCGAGAAGGACGTGGCGGCCCTGGACGCGCTGGCCGTTGACGTCGACGGAGGTGGGGGAGGACAGCCGGCCCTCGCCCTCGATGTAGGTGACCTTGCGGGAGGCGATCAGACCCTGGAGACCCTTGTACAGGCCCGAGATCACCTCGTCCTTGTACTTGTGGACCGCCGCCATGTCGATGCCCTCGAAGGCGGCCTTGACGCCGAACTGGTCGGCCTCACGAGCCTGGTCGGCGATTTCGCCGGCGTGCAGCAGTGCCTTCGTGGGGATGCATCCGTTGTGCAGGCAGGTGCCGCCGACCTTGCCCTTCTCGATCAGGGCGACGTCCAGGCCCAGCTGAGCTCCACGCAGCGCCGCAGCGTAACCGCCGCTACCACCGCCGAGGATCACTAGGTCGAAAACGGTGCTGGCGTCGTTCGCCACGTCACGTCCTCCATGCATGTGCGCCGGTCGCCGGTCCTCTGTGACCGGGCGGCGGCTGGTGTTCGGCCGCTGTTTCTTCGGCCCTGTGGTGGGGGCCCTGTCCTGCCGAGAACCCATCTTCGCACTTGTTGACGGACGGCGGGACCCGGGGCCGGTTTAGGGGTATCCCCCTACCGCGGGCCCGGACCTGGACCTCCGTGTCCTCAAGCGCAGTACGGGCTCAAAGATTCCCTCCGCCTGCGATCGGGGCACGGGTCCGGGGGCCGGGCCCGGCAGTGACTAACCCAGGTCGCCGTCGGCCGTGCGCTCGGCCAGCTTCACCAGCGTGCGGATCGCGGAGCCGGTGCCGCCCTTGGGGGTGTAGCCGAACGGCGCGCCCTCGTGGAAGGCCGGGCCCGCGATGTCCAGGTGCGCCCAGGTGATGCCCTCGCCCACGAACTCCTTCAGGAACAGGCCGGCCACCAGGCCGCCGCCCATCCGCTCACCCATGTTGGCGATGTCGGCGGTCGGGGAGTCCATGCCCTTGCGCAGCTCGGTGGGGAGCGGCATCGGCCAGGACTGCTCCCCGACCTCCTCCGCGATCTCGTGGATCGAGGTACGGAAGGCGTCGTCGTTCGCCATGATGCCGAAGGTGCGGTTGCCCAGTGCCATCACCATCGCGCCGGTCAGCGTCGCCACGTCGACGATCGCGTCCGGGTTCTCCTCACAGGCCCTGGTGAGCGCGTCGCCCAGGACCAGACGGCCCTCGGCGTCGGTGTTGAGCACCTCGACCGTCTTGCCGCTGTACATACGCAGCACGTCGCCGGGGCGGGTGGCCGAACCCGACGGCATGTTCTCGGCGAGCGCGAGCCAGCCGGTGACATTGACGGCCAGACCCAGACGGGCGGCCGCGACGACGGCGGCGAACACCGCGGCGGCGCCGCTCATGTCGCACTTCATCGTCTCGTTGTGGCCGGCCGGCTTGAGCGAGATGCCGCCCGAGTCGTAGGTGATGCCCTTGCCGACCAGGGCGAGCGTCTTGGCCGCCTTGGAGTGGGTGTAGGAGAGCTTGACCAGGCGCGGCGGGTTCTGCGAACCCTGGCCGACGCCGAGGATGCCGCCGAAGCCGCCCTTGAGGAGCGCCTTCTCGTCCAGGACCTGGACCTTGATGCCGTGCTCCTTGCCGGCGGCGGTGGCCACGGCGGCGAAGGCCTCGGGGGTGAGGTCGTTCGGCGGGGTGTTGACCAGGTCGCGGGCGCGGTTGATCTCCTCGGTCAGCGCGATTGCGCGCTCGGCCGCAGCCTTGTACGCCTTGTCGCGCGGCTTGGCGCCGAGCAGGGCGACCTCGGCGAGCGGCTGCTTCGGGCCGTTGCCGTTGCCGGTCTTGGCGTTCTTCGCGTCCTTCTCGCCGCCCTGGTAGGCGGTGAAGGAGTACGCGCCGAGCAGCGCTCCCTCAGCGATGGCCTCCGCGTCCTCGGACGCCTCGACGGGCAGCGCGAAGGCGGCCTTCTTCGAACCGGCCAGCGCGCGGGCGGCGACGCCCGCGGCACGGCGAAGCGATTCGGCGGTGAACGCCTCGTCCTTCTCGGGGACCGGGCCCAGACCGACGGCCATGATGACCGGCACCTTGAGGGAAGAGGGGGCCGGGAGCTTGGTCACCTCGCCCTCGGCACCCGAGGCGCCGAGGGTTTCCAGCACGGAGGCGAGCTTTCCGTCGAACGCCTTGTCCACGGCCTCGGCGCCCGGCGCGACAACCGGGCCCTTGGCGCCCTTAGCGACGCCGACGACGAGGGCGTCGGCGCGGAGCGTCGCCGCGCCGGCGGTGCTGAGAGTGAGAGCAGTCACGGTGGTGAAATCTCGCTTCCGTTGAGTTCCGGGGCCGTAGAGCCGTAGACAGGGGATGGATCGGCATCCCACGCCGGGCAAGAGCCTACGCGCGGTCACATGTCTCGCTCACGGCGGCGGTGGTTCACCCGTCCGGCGCCGGGGTGGCGAGACCTCGGTCACACTCACCCCGTTCGGGCGAGGGAGCAAGGGGCTCCTTTGCATCATCTCCCCAGGTCCTCCGTACGCTGCGCGTGTGTCCGAGAAGCATTCCGTGAAGAACGTGTCGGCGCCGTACTACCAGCATCCCGCCGAACCGCCCCGCGGTCCGAGATGTCTGCTGCTGGCGCTGCTCCTGCTCGTACTCGCGGGCTGCACCACATCGCCTGACAGCGACATGCCGACCCCCGGGCCGACCGCCGGGCGCTGGCAGCCCGAGCCCGGTGTGGCCTGGCAGTGGCAGCTCAGCGGCAGGCTCGATCCGACCGTGGATGTGCCGGTGTACGACATCGACGGCTTCGACCACCAGAAGGCCGCGGTCGACGACCTGCACCGCCGTGGCCGGAAGGTCATCTGCTATCTCTCCACGGGCGCCTGGGAGGACTTCCGCCCGGACGCCGGGAAGTTTCCGAAGTCGGTTCTCGGCCGGGGCAACGGCTGGGACGGCGAGCGCTGGCTCGACATCCGCCGTACCGACATCCTCGAACCCCTCATGGCGGCACGCATCGACATGTGCCGCACCAAGGGGTTCGACGCGGTCGAGCCGGACAACATGGACGGCTACGCCAACACCACCGGCTTCCCTCTCACCGCCGCCGACCAGCTGCGCTACAACCGCCTGATCGCCCGACTCGCCCACGACCGCGGCATGTCCGTGGGCCTCAAGAACGATCTGGACCAGATCCCGCAGCTGGTGGGGGACTTCGACTTCGCGGTCAACGAACAGTGCGCGGAGCACGAGGAGTGCGAGGAGATGACGCCGTTCATCGAGGCGGGCAAGGCGGTCTTCCATGTCGAGTACGAGCTGAAGACCAGTGAGTTCTGTCCCGAGGCCCGGCGGCTGAAGCTCAGCTCGATGCTGAAGAAGTACGAACTGGGGGTGTGGCGCGCGCCTTGCTAGGGAGTGTCTTCAAAGTAGCGTCGTCCGCCCGAAGGGCGTGCCGGGCGTCGCCAGGCAGACGGGACTTTGAAGACACGACCTAGCCGAGCGCCAGCGCGATCAGGGCAGCCGTCGCCGCGGTCTCGGCCAGCGCGCCGAAGACGTCCCCGGTCACCCCGCCGAAGCGCCGTACGCAGTGACGCAGCAGGAGTTGGGCCGCGCCCAGACCGGCCAGGACAGCCAGGGCCTGGTGCAGTGCGCCGCCGTATCCGCCCAGGAGCGCGCCCGCGGCCGCGCAGCCGGCGGTGACCAGCGCCGCGACGGCCAGCCCGGTGCGTACGGGAACGCTTTCCGCGACCGCCGCGCCCAGGCCCTCCGGGCGGGCCGCCGGGATGCCCGTGCGGGAGGCGAGGGTGAGGGCGAGGCGCGCGGTCACGGCCGAGACCGCCGCGCCGAGCGCGCCGTACGCCCAGCCCTCGGCGTACAGCCCGGCCACCGCCGCGACCTGCGCGAGCAGCACGAACAGCAGCGTGATGACCCCGAACGGACCGATGTCCGACTGCTTCATGATCCGCAGCGCGTCCTCGGCGGGCTTGGCGCTGCCGAGACCGTCGGCCGTGTCGGCGAGGCCGTCGAGATGGAGGCCTCGGGTGAGCGCCGCCGGGACGGCGACGGTGGCCACGGCGGCGAGCAGCGGGCCCGAGCCCAGCAGCGTCAGCACTCCGCCGATGCCCGCGGCGCAGAAGCCCACGACCAGACCGGCCGACGGCGCGCACAGCATTCCGGCGCGTGCCGCGTCCCGGTCCCAGCGCTTCACACGGACCGGAAGGACGGTCAGGGTGCCGAAGGCGAAACGTATACCGGCCGAAGAGATCACCGGCGAAGGGTAGCCCGGCCCACCAGCCGGCCCGACAGAGGGTAAATTGCGCAAGAACCACATATCGGGAGCAGGTGGCATGGGTCACTGGTTTTACCGCAACATCACAGAGCCGGGAAAGCTCCCGATGCTGCTCGCGCTGACCTCCTTCGTGCTCACCTTCCTGATCACCCGCACGATCGTCCGGATGATCAGGGCGGGGCGCGGGCCGTTCCGGAACGTCACGCCCGGCGGCATGCACATCCACCATGTCGTTCCCGGCGTCATCCTCACCGTCATCGGCGGCTTCGGCGCGGTCGGTAGCGGACGGCACGGCGTCGCCGCCGCCGTCTGCGCGGTCATCTTCGGCATGGGCGCGGGCCTCGTCCTGGACGAGTTCGCGCTGATCCTCCATCTCGACGACGTCTACTGGAGCGAGCAGGGGCGTCAGAGCGTGGAGGTCGTGGTGCTCGCCGCGGCCCTGGCGCTGCTGGTCCTCAGCGGCTTCGCACCGCTCGGCGTCAACGACATGAGCGCCGACGAACGCCAGGACCGTGCCTCGCTGATCCTGACGCTGGTGATCAACTTTCTGCTGGTGCTCATCACGATGTTCAAGGGCAAGCCACGGATGGCCCTCATCAGCGTGCTGGTGCCGTTCGTGGGGATGTTCGGGGCGGTACGTCTCGCCCGGCCCGGCTCGCCCTGGGCCCGGCGCTTCTACCGCAGCCGGCCCAAGGCCCGTGCCAAGGCCCGGCTGCGCTCCTTCCACCACGACCGCCGCTGGGACCGCAAGCGGCGCAAGCTTCAGGACCTGATCGGCGGCGCGCCCGACCGGCCCGCCGTGCGCGAGCGCTGAAGTCTGCGCCGCCTTCGCCGTCGTAGCGCCGAAATCCCGATCACCGCGAACACGGCCACGATCGCCGTCAGATGCTCCTTGCCCGCGAGGTTGTTCTTGACCAGTACCTCGACGATCATCGCGGCGATCACCAGCGAGGCCGTGAACCAGGCGTGGTAGCGCCAGCAGACGAAGAGCGCGAGACCGATGACGGCCGCGGACGGGCCGGTGTCGACGACCTGCGCGTCGGAGGCGGGCAGCCCGAGGAGATGGTCGGGACCGAGCGAGACGCCGATCCGTGCGTACGTCGTCCCGGCCAGCGTCGCCACGTACGCGATGACCAGCGTCCGCCACACGCCCAGACAGATCTCCGCGATCCCGAACACCAGCAGCACCTGTGCCAGCGCTCCCCACACCGGCAGGTCCAGCGCGGGCACGAACAGCGACAGCGGGGTGCGCAGCAGGGCCACCCACAGCGGGTCATCGGCTTTGACGAAGCCGATGTCGCGGACCGGGCCGAAGCCCCAGGACTGGTTCTGCACCACCTGGAAGAACGCTGTGAGGCAGACCGCCCCGAGCGTCATCGGAACGGCCCGCCACTTCTCGGTGACGATCGCCGTCCGAAGAGTCGAGTACAGGGGCCCCCACTCGCGGCGCGCGAACGCGTTCAGTGTGCTCAACGCTTGGTCTCCAGGTGTCTGCGGTGCATCCACTTGGGCAGACCGGGCGCCTCCAGGAAGCCCTCGGCGCGGCCCGCGGCGATGCCGATGCGCAGCAGGTCGGCGCTCTTCTCGAAGAGCATGAAACGGGGCTCCCAGATCGGTCGGTACTTGGCGTTGGCGCGGTAGAGCGACTCGATCTGCCACCAGCGGGAGAAGAAGCTGAGCAGCGAGCGCCACAGCCTCAGCACCGGACCGGCGCCGAGCCTCGAGCCGCGTTCGAAGACCGACCTGAACATCGCGAAGTTCAGCGAGACCTGTGTGATCCCGATCTCGTTCGCGCGCTGCAGGAGTTCGATGACCATGAACTCCATCAGGCCGTTCTCGGAGTCCCGGTCACGCCGCATCAGATCGAGCGAGAGGCCCTTGGGGCCCCAGGGCACAAAGCTCAGCACCGCCCGCAGCGCGCCGTCGCCGTCCGTGCATTCGAGTATCACGCAGCGGCCGTCACCCGGATCGCCGAGCCGGCCGAGCGCCATCGAGAAGCCGCGTTCGGTGGCCCCGTCGCGCCAGTCGTCCGCCCTCCGGAGAAGGACGTCCATCTCCTCGGGCGCGATCTCCTCGTGGCGGCGGATCCGCACCTCGTAGCCGGCGCGCTTGACCCGGTTGCAGGCCTGGCGCACGGTCCGCATCGCGCGCCCGTCCAGGGTGAAGTCGTCGGTCTCGACGATCGCCTCGTCGCCCAGTTCCAGCGCGTCCAGGCCGTGCCGCGCGTAGACGGTGCCCGCTTCCTCGCTCGCGCCCATCACGGCGGGGATCCAGCCGTGTTCGCGGGCCTCGGCCAGCCAGGGCGCGATCGCGCCGGGCCAGGCCTCCGGGTCGCCGATGGGGTCGCCGGACGCGAGCGAGACCCCGCCGACGACCCGGTAGACGACGGCGGCCTTGCCGGTGGGGGACCAGACCACGCTCTTCTCGCGGCGCAGCGAGAAGTAGCCGAGCGAGTCCCGGTCGCCGTGGCGCTGGAGCAGAACGCGCAGCCGTTCCTCGTCGTCCTCGGTGAGCGGGTCGACGGCGCGCCGGGAGCGGAAGGCCGCGTACAGCACGGCGAGCAGCAGCAGCGTGGAAAGGACGTTGATGGTGACATTCACCCAGCCGGGCGTCGCGATCCCGGCGAAGCGGGAGTCGTCGGCGGCGAGTGAGACCAGGCGCATCGCGCCGTAGCGCCAGCGCTCCAGGAAGGTGGAGTGGCCCGTCGAGGAGTTGGTGGCGGTGACGAGTATGGCGGCGAGCAGCGAGGTGACCAGCAGCCCGCCGGCGGCGACGGCCGCGGCCAGCCGGGGGTTGGCGCGGTCGCCCTTCGCGTAGAACTCCCGCCGTCCGAGCGCCAGGGCGAGCACGAAGGCGGTGGTCAGGCCGAGTGACATCCAGTTCTGGGCGTGCTCGCGGATGTCGGGGTCGACGGCGACGGCGAGGACGAAGAGCAGCAGAAAGAGCCCCGCCAGTACGAAGTTGAGGATCCACGCGGCCCGCTTGCGGCGGCGCATGGTGATGGCCAGGAAGAGGGTGAAGGCCCCGGAGGCGAAGCCCGCGGTCAGCAGATACGGCGTGAAGTAGTCATCAATGTTGTGGCGCCGCAGATCCTGGCCGAGAGAGACCCAGACGGCGCTCAGGAGGTTGATGAACGTCACGGCGCGCAGATACCAGACGGCGAACGCCGCGCTGCGCCGTGAGCGGTGGGTGCTGCGGCTCGTGCTTGGGCTCGTCTCGACGCTGGACAAACGGACCTCTCCCATGAAACGCGATGATATGGGGCATCACGCGCCAAGATGGGCGAGGCTGCGGTCGCCTGGTTACTGGCGGCCGCGCCGTCGCATCAGTCCGAATCGCTCTCCACCGGCTCTGTGCGCTCCGGCAGTTCGGCCGCGAGCGCGGCAGCCGCCTGCACGAGGGGGAGCGCGAGCAATGCCCCGGTTCCTTCGCCCACAGTGACGCCCTGATCGAGCAGCGGGTTGAGCGCCATCCGGTCCAGTGCCTTCGCCTGCGCCGGTTCGCCGCTCACCTGGCCCGCGAGCCACCAGTCCGGCGCGCGGAACGCGGCACGCTGCCCGACCAGCGCACACGCCGCCGATACGACTCCGTCGAGGATCACCGGCATCCGGCGTACCGCGCTCTGCAGCAGGAAGCCGGTCGTCGCCGCCAGATCCGCGCCGCCCACCGCCGCCAGCAGCTCCAGCTGATCACCCAGCACCGGCCGGGCGCGGCGCAGCGCGTCGCGGATCGCCGCGCACTTGCGCATCCACGCCAGATCGTCGATGCCCGCGCCGCCGCGGCCGGTCACCACCGAGGCGTCGGTGCCGCACAACGCGGCGATCAGCGTGGAAGCGGGCGTGGTGCCGCCGACGCTCAGATCGCCGAGTACGACCAGATCCGTGCCGGAGTCGGCCTCCTCGTCGGCGATCGTCATGCCCAGGCGCACGGCCGCCTCGGTCTCCTCGATCGTCATCGCGTCCTCGACGTCGATCCGTCCGCTGCCGCGCCGCACCCGATGGCGTACGACCTCCTCGGGCAGCAGCTCCGGGTCGCAGTCCAGACCGGCGTCCACGATCCGTACCGGCACACCCGCCCGGCGGGCCAGCACGGCGACCGGGCTCCCGCCCTCCAGCGTGGTGCGCACGAGCCGGTGAGCGGAGCCGGACTCCCGGGCGGAGACGCCCAGTTGGGCCACTCCGTGATCACCGGCGAACAGCACCACTCGCGGCTGCACGATGGGCCTGACCGGCACCGAGGCCTGCGCGGTGGAGAGCCACTCGCCCAGCTCGTCGAGCCGCCCGAGGGAACCGGGCGTCACGATCAGCCGCTCCCGGCGTTCCTCGGCATCACGCCGGATGCCGCTGTCGGGGCGCTCGATCAGATCGGAGAAGTCATCGAGATTCAGCCTGCTCATTCGCCGAACAGTACCGGCAGCCATGCCGTGTCCGTGCGGCGCCCGTCAGCTGCGCAGCACGATGGCCTGGCCCGCGACGACCAGCAGGAGGTGCTCGCACTCGTCGGCGAAAGCGGCGTTGAGACGGCCCAGTTCGTCGCGGAAGCGGCGGCCCGACGCGGTGGCGGGCACGACGCCACTGCCGACCTCGTTGGTCACCGCGACGACGGTGCGGGAGGTGGTGCGTACGGCCGCGACCAGCTCGGCGACCCGCTCGCGCAGCGCGTCCTCGCCGCCCGTGTCCCAGGTCGCGTCGTCCCAGGCGCCCACTTTGTCCATCGCGTCGGTCAGCCACAGGGACAGACAGTCGATCAGCAGCGGCGGCCCGTCCTCGGCGAGCAGGGGTACGAGATCGCAGGTCTCGGCCGTACGCCAGGAGCCGGGACGGCGCTCGCGGTGCAGCCAGACCCGGGACGCCCACTCGGTGTCCCCCTCCCGGCCGCCGCCGGTCGCGACGTACAGCACCTCGGGGAAGGTCTCCAGCCGGCGCTCGGCCTCCAGCGACTTGCCCGAGCGGGCGCCGCCGGTGACAAGGGTGCGACGGGGGAGATCCGGTACGGCGTGGTACTCGCCCACGATCAGCGTCGTCCCGTCGGGCACGGCCCGCGCACCCGCGGCAGCGAGCCGGCGAGCCAGCTCCGGGGCGCCGCCGGGAACGTCGTGGTCCAGGTGCACGGCGACGACATCGGTGGTCGAGCCGATCGCCCCGGACGCGCGCAGCCGGGCGATCGCGTCGGGCCGCCCCACGACATCGCCGACGACCATCTCGTACGCGGCCAGGCCCTCCGCGAGACCCGCGGGTGCGCCGCCCGGGGGCAGATACAGCAGCCGCTCGCCATCCGGTGAGGTCACCTCGTACCCCGTGCCCGGGTTGTCCATCGACACGGCCCGCACCCGGTGCCCGCTGATCAGCGTCAACTCCCGCCCGTCCGGCACCCGCCCGGCCGCGGGCAGCCCGGCGGGCAGATCGACCGCGGGCCCGTCGTGCGGATGCGTCAGCAGCACCTGCCGTACGCCGACGAGGGAATGCCCCGCCCGTGCGGCGGCCAGGGCGGCGCCGGGCGTGAGATCGAGCAGCAGGGCCCCGTCGACGAGCAGCGCGGTCGCGGCCCGCGCGGACGCCCCGCGCGCGGTGGCGCAGACGGCGCACGGACAGTCGGGCCGGGGGAGTCCGGCGGGCGCGCCGGTGCCGAGCAGTGTGAGTTCCACGCCTCTGATCCTCCCGCGTCACCGCGGGGCGTGCGCGCCCGGCTACGCTGCGGGCAGCAGTGATCAGCTGATGGCCCCTGGGAGTGGGAGGCGGACATGGCATGGACGTGGCGTTTCGAGAAGTCCGACGGAACGGAGGTCCAGCCGGCGGTGCAGCCGGAGGAGTTCACGACGCAGGGTGACGCGGAGTCCTGGATCGGCGAGGTCTGGAAGGACTTGCTGGAGGGCGGGGCGGACCAGGTGGTGCTGTCGGAGGACGGCACGAAGATCTACGGCCCGATGAGCCTGCACGCGACCGAGGGGTAGTCCTCAAACGCCGGACGGGCTGAATGTGCGGCCCTACCGCACATTCAGCCCCTCCGGCGCTGAGGAGCAGGGAGGTTGGGGGTCCCCCCGGACGGAGTCTGGGGGGAGGGCGGGATGGGGAACAGGCCCGCCGCAGGCGCCCCCGCCCCGCCCAGATCAGCGCGCCGTCGCCAGAAACTGCGTCGCCGCCAGCTCCCCGTACAGCGGATCCGACGCCACCAGCTCCCCGTGCGTCCCCACCGCCCGCACCTTCCCCGCGTCCATCACCACGATCCGGTCCGCCAGCGTCACCGTCGACAGCCGGTGGGCCACCACCAGCACGGTCACCTCGCGCGACACCTCGGCGACCACATCCCGCAGCGCCATCTCGTTGACCGCGTCCAGCTGCGAGGTCGCCTCGTCCAGAAGCAGCAGCCGCGGCCGCCGCAGCAGCGCCCGCGCGATCGCCACCCGCTGCCGCTCGCCGCCCGAGAGCTTGGAACCGCGGTGCCCGACCACCGTCTCGAGACCGTCCGGCAGCCGGTCAACCAGAGCATCGAGCCTGGCCCGTACGAGAACGTCCCGGATCTGCTCCTCGCTCGCGTCCGGCGCCGCGAAGACCAGGTTCTCGCGCAGCGTTCCCGACAGCACCGGAGCGTCCTGCTCGACATAGCCGATCGAGGCCCGCAGATCGGCCAGCGGCCAGTCCCGTATGTCCTTGCCGTCCACGAGGATCCGGCCGCCGCCCGCCTCGTAGAAGCGCTCGATCAGCCCGAAGACCGTCGTCTTGCCCGCGCCCGACGGCCCGACGAACGCCGTCATCCCCGCGCCGGGCACCTCGAACGAGACGCCCTGATGGACATAGGGAAGATCGTCCCGGTAGCGGAAGGTGACGTCCTTGAAGACGACCGACGCGGGTCCCGTGCCGGGGACGCCCTGAGGCGGTGTCAGCGTCTCCGTCTCCAGCCGCTCCGCCTCCACGATCCGCGCGATCGCCGCCGAGCCCACCTGGTACTGCGAGGCCGCCTCCACCAGCTTCGACACCGGATCGATCAGATAGAAGAGGAACAGCAGGAAGGCCACCAGCGTCGAGACGGAGATCGCGCCCGAGGCGACCCGCGCCCCGCCGATCCCCAGTACCGCCAGGAACGACACCTGCACCGCCAGGCCCACCGACGACCAGGCCGCCGACTGCCACTTCGCGGACCGTACGCCGTGCCGCCACGCCTCCCGCGCCGCCTTGGCCACGACCTCCGTCTCGCGCTCCTCGGCGCCCGAGGCCTTGACCGTACGGAAGGCTCCGAAGGCCCGCTCCAGCACGGTGGATATCTCGCCGACCGCCTCCTGCGAGCGCTTCGTCGCCTGCGCGATCTTCGGCATCAGCAGCCCGACACAGCCGCCGATCAGCACGATCACGCCGAGCGTGACGCCCAGCAGGACGACGTCCATCAGGCCCATCATCACGATCGTGGCGAGGAAGGCGAGCCCGCCGGTCGCCGCCGAGACGATCGACTGGGTGGTCACCGCGCGCAGCAGCGTGGTGTCGGAGGTGACCCGGGACATCAGATCGCCGGGCTGGGTGCGCTCCACCTCGGGCAGCTTCAGCCGCAGCAGCCGGCCGATCAGCGAGCGGCGTGCGGCAAGGACCACGGACTCGGCGGTGCGCTCCAGGATGTACGTGCCCACCGCCTCGATTGCGGTGCCGAGCACCACCAGGGCGGTGAGCAGCAGCAGGACGCCGGTGATCGACTCGTCCTGGCCGAGCTTGTCGACCAGGGACTTGGCGGCGAGCGGCTGGGCGAGAGCGGTCACCGTGCCCACCAGGGCCAGGGACGCGCCGAGCGCGACGACCCAGCGGTGCGGCCGGAAATGTGCGTACAGCGCCCGCCAGGTCTCCCGGGCCGGGAGTCTGACGGGCGGCTTCTCTGTGGCTTCTGCGGTGGTCACTTGAGTGAGGACGCGAAAAACGCCAACGCGCCTGTGCCGAAGCCGAATTCAGCCACGAATTCGGCCGGATGCGGCCTAGGTCGTGTCCGCAGCCGCGTCCTCAGCCCCGTACGCCGCACAGATGCAGGAGCGCCGCCACCCGGCGGTAGGGCTCCGTGCGTCCCGCCCGGTCCTCCGCGGCCAGCAGCCGTTCCAGCTCCGTCGCGGCGGGCAGCTGGGCGTCGTTCGGCACGTTGTCGGTGAAGACCCGGACGCCGTACCAGGCGTGCAGCGGCGCCGCGATCCCCGCGAGGGTCGCCGTCAGCGCCTCCAGGCGGTCCGCCCGCACCGACAGCCCGAGCCGGTTGGTGTACGTGTCCGAGTCGAAGGCGGTCAGTGCCCCCGGCCAGTCCCCGGCGAGGCCGGGCCGCATGGCCAGCGCGTCGCCGTTGCGTACCAACAGGGAGAGCAGGCCCCCCGGCGCGAGCATTCTGGCCAGCCCCGCGAGCATCGCGTCCGGCTCCTGGACATACATCAGCACCCCGTGACAGAGCACCACGTCGAAGCTGCCGGGCAGGAAGTGCACCCCGGTCTCGCGGCCGTCGCCCTCGATCAGCCGGACCCGCTCGCGGATCCCGGCCGGCTCGCCGGCCAGCGACTCATGGGCCGCCTTGAGCATCTCGGCGTCCGACTCCAGGCCCGTCACGGTGTGACCGGCCCGCGCCAGGCGCAGGGCCTGGGTGCCCTGGCCCATGCCGACGTCGAGGATCCGCAGCCGCTGTCCGACCGGATAGCGCGCGGCTATCTGCTCGTCGAGCTGCCGGGCGACGAGTTCCTGGCGGACCATGTTGCGCAGTCCGCCGAGCCCGGCCAGCCATTCGGCCGAAGCGCCCCCGAATCCGGAGACTTCCGGGCTCAGGGCCGCTCTCCGCGCTTGACCTGCGGCTTCGGCAGGCGCAGTCGGCGCATCTGGAGCGTACGCATCAGGCCGTAGGCGACCGCGCCGCGCTTGGGCTCGTTCGGGAAGCGCTCGTTCAGCTGCTTCTTCATACGGAACGCCAGGCCGATGGAGTCGACGATGATCAGCACGATCACGCCGAGCCACAGCAGCAGCGCGATGTTCTGCAGCGAGCCGACCCGGACCATGCTCAGGACCAGGATCACCACCGCGAGCGGCAGGAAGAACTCGGCGATGCAGAAGCGGGAGTCGACGAAGTCCCGCACGAACCGGCGGACCGGTCCCTTGTCACGGGCCGGCAGATACCGTTCGTCGCCGCTGGCGAGGGCCTCGCGCTGCCGGGCCAGGTCGGCGCGGCGGGCCTCCCGCTGGCGCTTCGTGGCCTCCTTGCGGTCGGCCGGCGCGCTGGAGGCACGGCGACGCTGGGTCTGGGCCTCACTGCGCTTGGGCGTGGGGCGGCCCTTCGGGGCCTCGGGGGCGCGGGGCTGCTTGGAGAGGTCTACCTGCACCTTGCCGGTGGGGGACT
This sequence comes from Streptomyces sp. NBC_01481, assembly GCF_026339995.1. Taxonomy (GTDB): domain Bacteria; phylum Actinomycetota; class Actinomycetes; order Streptomycetales; family Streptomycetaceae; genus Streptomyces. The sequence goes on from NZ_JAPEPT010000001.1 coordinate 1,424,442, forward strand.
TCTCTTCCTTGGAACGGCTACCAAACACAAAGCCCAAGGGTACGGGGTTGGAACCCATGGACCCAACGCCGGTGGGGAACGATCCCGCAACACCGAGCGTCAGTACAGAACAGAAGCCGGTCACAAGCCGGACAGAGCGGACGTCGCCCGTGGTTTTCCTGACGGTCACCTACTCCTTGGGCCGGATCGGCCCCGTGAGCAGTCGTCCTTGGGGAGGAGCGCATCCGCTCCCGAACAGTGCGGTAATAGATGCAGGGCCCGTACTGTGGGTTCTGTTGGAGTGCTGAAGCTGAGTCCGTCAGAAGGGGGCGCGCGAAGCCCATGAGCGGTGTCATGAAGCGTATGGGGATGATCTTCCGCGCGAAGGCAAACAAGGCCCTTGACCGGGCCGAGGATCCGCGCGAGACCCTCGATTACTCGTACCAGAAGCAGCTGGAACTGCTGCAGAAGGTGCGCCGCGGAGTCGCCGATGTGGCGACCTCCCGCAAGCGGCTGGAATTGCAGCTGAACCAGCTGCAGGGACAGTCGACCAAGCTGGAGGACCAGGGCCGCAAGGCGCTGGCGCTGGGCCGTGAGGACCTGGCGCGCGAGGCGCTGTCCCGCCGTGCCTCGCTCCAGCAGCAGGTCACCGACCTTGAGACACAGCACCAGACGCTGCAGGGTGAGGAGGAGAAGCTCACTCTCGCGGCCCAGCGGCTGCAGGCCAAGGTCGACGCCTTCCGTACGAAGAAGGAGACCATCAAGGCCACGTACACAGCGGCCCAGGCACAGACCCGGATCGGCGAGGCCTTCTCGGGTATCTCCGAGGAGATGGGCGACGTCGGCCTGGCGATCCAGCGGGCCGAGGACAAGACCGCGCAGCTGCAGGCCAGGGCGGGCGCGATCGACGAGCTTCTCGCCTCCGGCGCCCTGGACGACCAGTCCGGGATGGCGAAGGACGACATCGCCGCCGAGCTGGACCGCATCTCCGGTGGTACTGATGTAGAGCTGGAGCTGCAGCGGATGAAGGCCGAGCTGGCGGGCGGCCCGAGCTCCTCGCAGCAGGCGATCGAAGGCGGCAACGGCACGCAGGACGCCGCTTCGCAGCAGAACCGCCCGAAGTTCGACAAGCAGTAGGGACTCGTCATGATCGTACGGATCATGGGGGAGGGTCAGCTGGAGGTGGCTCAGAGCCATCTCACCGAACTGAACAAGCTCGACGACGAGCTGCTGGCCGAGATGGAGAGCGGCGACGGCCCCGGCTTCCGCCGCACTCTGCACGCGCTCCTGGAGAAGGTCCGGGAGCTCGGCGAGCCGCTGCCGGACGACTCCCTGGAGCCGTCCGAGCTGATCCTTCCCGCTCCGGACGCGACGCTCGAAGACGTACGGGAACTGCTCGGCGACGACGGCCTCATTCCGGGCTGACGATCCCCGGCCGGCCTCCGCACTCCAACAGACAGCGTGCCCCGCCCCGGTTGATCCGGAGCGGGGCATTCTGCTGTTTTCTGCTGTGCTCGCGGGTGTACGCGGCTGCCGCGGCACGCCGTACCGTTGCTCGATGTGACCTCATTCGCCACCGGGTTCGCCCGCACCCAGCACTGGCTCCGCGCGCATCCGCTGGCGCTGGACGGCGCGCTGGCCGCGGTCGTGCTGGTCTGTATGGTCGCCGGATCCTTCGCCGACCCGAACGGGCGGCACGGCCCGGAGTTCGGCAGCCGCACCCCCGAGCTGCGCAGTGTGGTGCTGATGGTCCTGGTGGCCGGGGCGCTCGTCTTCCGCCGCCGCAACCCGATGCCCGTCCTGGTCTTCACCGGAGTGGTGTCCGTCTTCGAGCTGGTCGTGGGGGAGCCGCCGGCCCCGGTCGCGATGAGCGCGGTGATCGCGCTCTATACGGTCGCCTCGCGCACCGACCGGCCCACCACCTGGCGGGTCGGCCTGCTGACCATGACCGTGCTGACCGGCGCGGCGATGTTCTTCGGCTCGACCCCCTGGTACACGCAGGAGAACCTCGGCATCTTCGCCTGGACCGGGATGGCGGCGGCCGCCGGCGATGCCGTGCGCAGCCGCCGCGCCTTCGTCGACGCGATAAGGGAACGGGCCGAGCGCGCCGAGCGCACCCGTGAGGAGGAGGCCCGGCGGCGGGTCGCCGAGGAGCGGCTGCGGATCGCCCGCGATCTGCACGATGTGGTCGCGCACCACATCGCCCTGGTCAATGTGCAGGCCGGAGTCGCGTCGCATGTCATGGACAAGCGCCCCGACCAGGCCAAGGAGGCCCTCGCCCATGTGCGGGAGGCCAGCCGCTCCGCGCTCAACGAACTGCGTGCCACGGTCGGACTGCTGCGGCAGTCCGGCGACCCCGAGGCCCCCACCGAACCGGCTCCCGGCCTCGAGGTCCTCGACGAGCTGGTCGTCACCTTCCGGCAGGCCGGACTGCCGGTCGAGGTGGCCCGCGCCGACGACGGCGTCCGGCTTCCGGCCGCCGTCGACCTCGCGGCGTACCGGATCATCCAGGAGGCCCTGACCAATGTGCAGAAGCACGCGGGCTCGGACGCCAAGGCCGAGGTCAGCGTGATCCGGGTCGGCGCGACGCTGGAGGTCACGGTCCTCGACAACGGAGTGGACCCTGACGGGCAGACGGACGGCGGCGGCCACGGTCTGCTCGGGATGCGCGAGCGGGTCACGGCACTCGGCGGGGCGCTGACTGCCGCCCCCCGTTACGGCGGCGGCTTCCGTGTGCAGGCGATACTTCCTCTCAAGACCCGTACGGGGGAGGACAGATGACGATCAGGGTGCTGCTCGCCGACGACCAGACACTGCTGCGCAGCGCGTTCCGGGTCCTGGTGGACTCCGAACCCGACATGGAGGTCGTCGCCGAGGCCGCGGACGGCGCCGAGGCTCTCGCCCTGGCCCGCTCCGCCAAGGCCGATGTGGTCCTGATGGACATTCGGATGCCCGGTACGGACGGGCTCGCCGCGACCCGCATGATCAGCGCGGACCCGGAGCTGGCGCACGTACGCGTCGTCATGCTCACCACCTTCGAGGTCGACGAGTACGTCGTGCAGTCACTGCGGGCCGGGGCCTCGGGCTTCCTCGGCAAGGGCGCGGAACCGGAGGAACTGCTCAACGCCATCCGGATCGCCGCCGCGGGCGAGGCGCTGCTCTCGCCGGTCGCCACCAAGGGCCTGATCGCCAAGTTCCTCGCGCAGGGCGGCACGTCGGACGACGGGCAGGAGACCCAGGCGTACTCCGAGCGCCTTGCCGGGCTCACCGGCCGCGAGCGCGAGGTCCTCGTCCTGGTCGGCGGGGGCCACTCCAACGACGAGATCGCCGAGCGTCTCGCGGTCAGCCCGCTGACGGTCAAGACCCATGTGAACCGGGCGATGGCGAAACTGGGCGCCCGCGACCGCGCCCAATTGGTGGTTGTCGCGTACGAATCGGGCCTGGTACGTCCAAGGGTGGAGTGAGCCGGCGGTCCGCCTACTCCAGCTGCGGTATGCGCGGCATAAGGAACGGGACCTGGGAGCGACGGTCGGGCCTCTTCGAATGCCTGATCGTATAAGCGGGCAGCTGTGCCCCCCTTCGAGTCCTTCCTGCCGCGCAAGCCACAGAAGAGAGACCCCATGTCCTGGCTGTCCAGATTCAGCCTGTCGCAACGGGCCCTTGTCGGTCTGATGTCGATCGTCGCGATCGTCTTCGGAGCGATCGCCATCCCGCAGCTCAAGCAGCAGCTGCTGCCCTCCATCGAGCTCCCGATGGTGTCGGTGCTCGCCCCCTACCAGGGCGCGTCCCCCGATGTGGTCGAGAAGCAGGTCGTCGAACCGCTCGAATCGACCCTCAAGGCCGTCGACGGCATCAAGGGGATCACCTCCACGGCGAGCGAGGGCAACGCCGTGATCATGGCCAGCTTCGAGTACGGGGACGGCACGAAGCAGCTCGTCGCCGATGTCCAGCAGGCCGTGAACCGGGCCCGCACCCAGCTGCCCGAGGACGTCGACCCGCAGGTTGTCGCCGGTTCGACGGACGACATCCCGACCGTCGTCCTCGCCGTCACCTCGTCCAAGGACCAGCAGGCGCTGGCCGACCAGCTGGAGCGCACCGTCGTCCCGGCCATCGAGGACATCGACGGCGTCGGACAGGTCTCGGTCGACGGTGTCCAGGACCTGCAGGTCTCCGTCACCCCCGACGAGAAGAAGCTCGCGGCCGCGGGCCTGAACACCCAGGCCCTCGGCGAGGCACTCAAGGCGGGCGGCGCCACCATGCCCGCCGGTTCCTTCTCCGAGGACGGCAAGAGCCGCACCGTCCAGGTCGGCGGCGGTTTCACAACGCTGCAGCAGATCGAGGACCTGCGGGTGACCCCGGTCAAGGGCAGGCCCGTGCGCCTCGGTGACATCGCCACGGTCAAGCAGGAGGAGTCCGAGCGGGTCTCCATCACCCGTACGAACGGCAAGCAGAGCCTCGCCGTCCTCGCCACCATGGACAACGACGGCAGCGCAGTCGCCATCTCGGACGCCGTCAAGGACAAGCTGCCCAAGCTCCGCAAGGATCTGGGGTCCGGCGCCGAGCTGACCGTCGTCTCAGACCAGGGCCCGGCCGTCTCCAAGGCGATCTCCGGTCTGACCACCGAGGGCGCGCTCGGCCTGCTCTTCGCGGTCATCGTGATCCTGGTCTTCCTGGCCTCACTCCGCTCCACCCTGGTCACCGCGGTCTCCATACCGCTCTCGGTCGTCCTCGCGCTGATCGTGCTGTGGACCCGCGACCTGTCGCTCAACATGCTCACGCTGGGCGCGCTGACCATCGCGATCGGCCGGGTTGTCGACGACTCGATCGTGGTCCTGGAGAACATCAAGCGGCACCTCGGCTACGGCGAGGAGCGGCAGAGCGCGATCATCACCGCGGTCAAGGAGGTGGCCGGTGCGGTCACCGCGTCCACGCTGACGACGGTCGCGGTGTTCCTGCCGATCGGCCTGGTGGGCGGCATGGTCGGCGAGCTGTTCGGCTCGTTCTCGCTGACCATCACGGCGGCGCTGCTCGCCTCGCTGCTGGTCTCGCTGACCGTCGTGCCGGTGCTCTCGTACTGGTTCCTGCGCGCGCCGAAGGCCGTACGCGGCATCGACCCGGAGGAGGCCCGGCGCAAGGCGGAGGAGAAGGAGGCGCGCAGCCCGCTCCAGCGGCTGTACGTCCCGGTGCTGCGCTTCGCGACCCGTCGCCGCTTCACGAGCGTCGCCATGGCGCTGCTCGTCCTCGTCGGCACCTTCGGCATGGCGCCCCTGCTCAAGACCAACTTCTTCGACCAGGGCGAGCAGGAGGTCATGTCCGTCAAGCAGGAACTGGCCCCCGGCACCAGCCTGGAGGCGGCCGACGCCTCCGCCAGGAAGGTCGAGAAGGTCCTCGACGGCATCGACGAGATCAAGGACTACCAGGTCACCGTCGGCTCCTCCGGCTTCCTGGCGGCCTTCGGCGGCGGTACGGGCGCCAACCAGGCCTCCTACCAGCTCACGCTGAAGGACGCGGGGTCGTACGAGAAGACCCGCGACCGCATCGACGAGGAACTCGGCAAGCTCAAGGGCATCGGCGAGACGACGATCGCGGCGGGCGACGGCTTCGGCAACCAGGACCTGAGCGTCGTGGTCAAGGCGTCCGACGCGGACACCCTGAAGAAGGCCTCGGAGGCGGTACGGGCCGAGGTCGCGAAGCTCGACGACGTCACCGACGTACAGAGCGACCTGGCGCAGAGCATCCCGCGGATCTCCGCCCGGGCGAACGCGAAGGCCGCGGACGCGGGCTTCAACGAGACCACGCTGGGTCTGGCCGTCGGCCAGGCGGTGCGCGGCACCCCCTCGGGCAAGGCGATCCTCGACGACACCGAGCGCGATGTCGTCATCACCTCCGCCAAGCCGGCCACGACGCTGGCCGAGCTGCGCGACCTCTCGCTCGGCGCGGTGAAGCTCGGTGAGATCGCCGATGTGAAGCTGGTCCCGGCCCCGGTCTCGATGACCCGGATCGACGGCTCGCGGGCCGCGACGATCACGGCGAAGCCGACCGGGGACAACACGGGCGCGGTCTCCGCCTCGCTCCAGAGCAAGCTGAAGTCCCTGGACCTCCCGGAGGGCGCGACCGCTTCGATCGGCGGCGTCTCCTCCGGTCAGGACGACGCCTTCGCCTCGCTGGGCCTGGCGATGCTGGCGGCGATCGCCATCGTCTTCATGCTGCTGGTGGCGACGTTCCGGAGCCTGGTCCAGCCGCTGATCCTGCTGGTGTCCATCCCGTTCGCGGCGACCGGCGCGCTCGGTCTGCTGATCGTGACGGGTACGCCGATGGGCGTCCCGGCGATGATCGGCATGCTGATGCTCATCGGCATCGTGGTCACCAACGCGATCGTGCTGATCGACCTGATCAACCAGTACCGGGCCCAGGGTCTGGGCGTGGTGGAAGCAGTCGTCGAGGGCGGCCGCCACCGGCTCCGCCCGATCCTGATGACGGCACTGGCGACGATCTGCGCGCTGCTCCCGATGGCGCTCGGCGTCACCGGCGAGGGCGGCTTCATCGCCAAGCCGCTGGCGGTGGTGGTGATCGGTGGTCTGATCACCTCGACGCTGCTGACGCTGCTGCTGGTGCCGACGCTGTACGCGATGGTGGAGCTGCGCAAGGAACGCCGCGCCAAGAAGAAGGCGGCGAAGCGGGCAGCCGGGTCGGGCGCGGCGAGTGAGCCGAACTCCGAGAAAGCGGAGGAACCGGCTCCGGCAGGCGTGTAACCAGACGCGAAGCACCGCACCCGGCGGCGATCCCTTGTGGGGGACGCGGCCGGGTGCGGTGCTTTTGGGGTGATTTAGGGGTAAGGAGAGTCGCATGACGAGGTACGTACTGATCCCCGGCGCGGACGGCCGCGCGTGGTACTGGCACCTGGTCGTGCCCGAGCTGCGCGCACGTGGCCATGACGTGGTGACCATGGACCTGCCCCAGGACGAGTCCGCGGGTCTCGCCGAGTACACCGACGCTGTCGTGCGGGCGATCGGCGCGCCCACGGGCGGCGAACTCGTCCTCGTCGCGCAGTCGCTGGGCGGATTCATCGCCCCGCTCGTCTGCGAGCGCATCCCCGTCGACGGGCTGATCCTGCTCAGCCCCATGGTGCCGGCCCCCGGCGAGAGCGCGGGTGACTGGTGGGCGAACACCGGTCAGGCCAAGGCCCGTGCGGCCTTCGCGGTGCAGGAGGGCCGGGACCCGGACGCGGCCTTCGACATGCTGACCGACTTCTTCCACGACGTTCCGCAGGAGGTGACCGTGGAGGCCATGACCCAGGGCGAGGCCGGACCGACGGTGGCCGTGTTCACTCAGCCCTGGCCTTTGAGCACCTGGCCGGACGTCCCCACCCGCTGCATCCAGGGGCGTGAGGACCGGTTCTTCCCGCTCGACTTCCAGCGCCGCATCGCGCGCGAACGACTGGGCATCACCGTCGAGGAGATGCCCGGCGGACACCTCCTCGCGCTGAGCCGCCCGGCGGAACTGGCCGACCTGATCACCCGCTAGCCCTGTCCGCAAAGGGGGGGCGCCCCGGCCGCAATCGGCCGGGGCGCCCCCTCGCAGGCACAGCGCAAGCGTTACGGCAGCGCCAGCATCCGCTCCAGCGCGAGCTTCGCGAAGCTTTCCGTCTCCTTGTCGACCTGGATCCGGTTGACCAGGTTGCCCTCGGCCAGCGACTCCAGCGCCCACACCAGGTGCGGCAGGTCGATGCGGTTCATCGTCGAGCAGAAGCAGACCGTCTTGTCGAGGAAGGCGATCTCCTTGTCGGGGTGCGCGTTCGCGACCCGGCGGACCAGGTTGAGCTCGGTGCCGATCGCCCACTTGGAACCGGCCGGGGCCGCCTCCAGCGTCTTGATGATGTACTCCGTCGAGCCGACGTAGTCCGCGGCGGCCACGACCTCGTGCTTGCACTCGGGGTGGACGAGGACGTTCACGCCCGGGATCCGCTCGCGTACGTCGTTGACCGAGTCGAGCGAGAAGCGGCCGTGCACCGAGCAGTGCCCGCGCCAAAGGATCATCTTGGCGTCCCGCAGCTGCTCGACGCTCAGCCCGCCGTTCGGCTTGTGCGGGTTGTACAGGACGCAGTCGTCGAGCGACATGCCCATCTCGCGCACCGCGGTGTTGCGCCCCAGGTGCTGGTCGGGGAGGAAGAGCACCTTCTCGCCCTGCTCGAAGGCCCAGTCCAGCGCACGCTTGGCGTTCGACGACGTGCAGATCGTGCCGCCGTGCTTGCCGGTGAAGGCCTTGATGTCCGCCGAGGAGTTCATGTACGAGACGGGCACGACCTGCTCGGCTATGCCGGCCTCGGACAGTACGTCCCAGCACTCGGCGACCTGCTCGGCCGTCGCCATATCGGCCATCGAGCAGCCGGCGGCCAGGTCGGGCAGCACGACCTTCTGGTCCTCGGAGGTCAGAATGTCCGCGGACTCGGCCATGAAGTGCACACCGCAGAACACGATGTACTCGGCCTCCGGCCGGGCCGCGGCGTCCTTGGCCAGCTTGAAGGAGTCGCCGGTGACATCGGCGAACTGGATGACCTCGTCGCGCTGGTAGTGGTGGCCGAGGACGAAGACCTTGTCGCCGAGCTTCTCCTTGGCCGCGCGGGCGCGCTCCACCAGGTCCGGGTCGGACGGGGACGGCAGGTCGCCGGGGCACTCCACGCCGCGCTCGCTCCTGGGGTCGGCCTCGCGGCCGAGCAGCAGCAGGGCGAGCGGCGTCGGCTGGACGTCGAGCTCAGGGCGGGCTTGGGCGGTGGTCACGTCACGCACCCTTTCTCTTCTGCAGAGGCACTTCTCGTCTATTTGACGCTATCTATCATAACTGCTTCACGTCACTTTGACGATGTCCATAGCGTCGATGTGACGCACCCCCCTGCTCCCTCCCGTACACCCCCGGTACACCCCGCCGTCCACAGGTCGCTGCCCCTAGGGGGTGTCCGGCGGATCAGGCTGGGCTCGCGACGCCCTGCGACTCCGTCTCCTGCGTTGTCGTCGGTCGGCATGGCTCCGCCATGCCTCTCTCCTCCGCCTTGGTTCCGAAGCCGCATGACGCCGCTCCCTGATCCAGCCTGATCCGCCGGACACCCCCTCGCTGGGCCGGTGTGCGAGCATGAAGGGGAAAGACCAGGGCTCGCCCGGAATGAATCCCGGGCCCCGCCGGTTGCAACCGTCGGCAAGCAGTCTCCGTACAACCCGGGAGAGAAGCAGATGTCCGTATCGGACGAGACCACCACCGTGAGCGACGGCATCCTCCTGTCCGACGCCGCCGCGGCCAAGGTCAAGGGCCTGCTGGAGCAGGAAGGCCGGGACGACCTGGCGCTGCGCGTGGCCGTTCAGCCCGGCGGCTGCTCGGGCCTGCGCTACCAGCTGTTCTTCGACGAGCGCTCGCTCGACGGCGATGTCGTCAAGGACTTCGGTGGCGTCAAGGTCGTCACCGACCGGATGAGTGCCCCGTACCTGGGTGGCGCGTCCATCGACTTCGTGGACACGATCGAGAAGCAGGGCTTCACGATCGACAACCCGAACGCCAGCGGGTCCTGCGCCTGCGGCGACTCCTTCAGCTAAGGCTTCGTACCTCGCACGTACGAAAGGCGGCGGCCCCGATGCCGGGGCCGCCGCCTTCGTATGCTCTTTTCGTGTGACCGCGTGCTACTTCGCCGGGACGGACGGCCTCGCCGGGATGGCCTCACCCGTCGCCGCGTCCACGACCTTCCGGTCGCCCAGCGGCTTGTCCAGCGTCACCTTCGCGGTGATCTCCTTGGCGATGGCGATGCAGACCCGGCCGGGGTCGGGATTCGTCTCGACGATCCGGACCGACACCGAGGTGCCGCTCTCGCTCGCCTTCGCCGCGTAGTCGCTGCACACACCGCCCCAGAAGGTCAGGGCCAGAGTCCGCCCGCTCACGGTGTAGGACTCGATACGCCGGTCGGACGGTGCCGGGGGAGTCTGCGGCGGCTCGGTCGGCCTGATGTCCTGCTGCGGCGGAGTGGTCTCCTTCAGATACTTCGGGTCCACGGCGAGCTGCGTGACCGTGAACGGCTCGGCGCCGCCCTTCGGCTTCACCTCGAACAGCCACGACGGTACGAGCGCCTGCTGCCCGTCCACGTACTGCGCGGCCAGACCGAACACGGCCTTGGTGACCGTCAGTTGCTCCGGACCCTTCACCCTGGTCTTCGGCGTGCACGGGGTCTCGGGCTTCTGCTCGCCCTCCAGCGGCACCGGCGTGGCGCAGCCGCCGATCCCGATCGTGCCGCTGCCTCCGGAGTCCTTGTTCAGCTGCTTCAGCGCCTCCTGGGCCGAGATCACCGGGTACTCGTCGCTCTTCAGGGGCGTCTTCAACTGCCCGCTGCCGCCCACCACATGACCGTCCGCGCCGACCTGGATCCCGGTCGTCCAGCCGTATGTCGGCAGCCCGTCGACCAGCGGGTCGGCGTTCACCACGCGCACCGCGCCCATCAGTTGGCGTGCGTCCAGATCGGCGTCGCTCTGACCGAGCGCCTTCAGTACGGGCGACGCGGATTTTTTCGCGGCCTCCTCAGTCACGGGGCTCGCGCCCGTCGGTGAGGTCTCGCCGCGCGCAGGGCACTCCTTGCCCTTCAGGCAGTTGTCGCCGCCCGGTGTCGCCACGAACCGTGCGAAGGTCCAGGTGCCCGGCGCCTGCTTGTTGACCTGGAGCAGGGGGCCCGCGCCGTCCTTGTCCGCCCCGATCTTCCAGGCCGGTCCGACCAGCCGGGGTGTGCCCGGCAGTCCGAGTGCCTTCGCCAGCCGGGTCACCTCGGCCGCGGTCACGGCGCCCTTCGTACGGTGGACAGCGGCCTCGGCCGGTCCGGCCGGCAGCTTGCCCTCGGCCTTGTAGACCACGCCGCCGCCCGAGGGGTCGGGCTCACCGGGCGCGATGCCGCCCCGGTCCCCGCCCTCCGTACGGCCGTCGACAGCGAGCGGGGGCGGATTGCCGCCGCGGCCCGGCGCGCCGCTCTTGGCGTCGGCGCTGCCGTGGCCGCCCCCGAAGCCCGCGGTCGCGAAGTACGTACCCCCGCCCGCGACCAGCACCGCCGCCGCCACCGAGGCGACGGCGAACGGGGAACGCCGGCGGCGGGGGCTGTCGTGCGTGTCTTCCGTACTGCTCACCGCATCGCTCCTTGTCTCCGTGACCCCGTCGCACGGGGTCACGGATGGGACGGAGCGGGGGAGCGCACGGTTCCCTTGCGCGCGCTCAGTTGTGCGCCCTGGGTTGTACGCCCTTGACTCAGTCGCCGTATTCGGACATGGCGTCGAGCAACCTGGCCGAAGACGCCGGTACCACGACACCATGAATGTGCGACGGAGGCACGGGAGCGGGAACGGCGGCCGCGGGAACCACCCAGTGGGGTGCCATTCGCGCGCAATCTCCGCGCAGCTGGGCCAGACTGATCTCGGACTCTCGCGGCTCGCGCCGGGCGATGGGCTTCGTCATATCCGCACCGTATGCATCGGGGGTCCATGACAAAAGGCCTACTATCGGGTAGTTTCCGCACTTCAGTGCGGGCGCCCAAACCCGGTAGCGTTAACTGTCAACGCCACCCCGCCACAGGAGCGTCCTCGCCGTGCGAATCGCAGTCACCGGCTCCATCGCCACTGACCACCTCATGACTTTCCCCGGCCGCTTCGCCGACCAGCTGGTCGCGGACCAGCTGCACACGGTCTCCCTCTCCTTCCTGGTCGACAACCTCGATGTCCGCAGGGGCGGTGTCGGCGCCAACATCTGCTTCGGCATGGGCCAGCTGGGCAGCGGGCCCATCCTCGTCGGCGCGGCCGGATCCGACTTCGACGAGTACCGCGCCTGGCTCGACCGCCACGGCGTGGACACCTCGTCCGTCCGGATCTCCGAAGTCCTGCACACGGCGCGCTTCGTGTGCACCACGGACGCCGACCACAACCAGATCGGCTCCTTCTACACCGGCGCCATGAGCGAGGCCCGCCAGATCGAGCTGAAGTCCGTCGCGGACCGGGTCGGCGGCCTCGACCTCGTCCTGATCGGCGCGGACGACCCCGAGGCGATGCTCCGCCACACCGAGGAGTGCCGGACCCGCTCCATCCCGTTCGCCGCGGACTTCTCCCAGCAGATCGCGCGCATGAGCGGCGACGACATCCGCACGCTCCTGGACGGCGCCACCTATCTCTTCTCGAACGAGTACGAGAAGGGGCTCATCGAGTCCAAGACGGGCTGGACCGACACCGAGATCCTGGGCAAGGTCGGCACCCGGGTCACCACCCTCGGCTCGAACGGCGTCCGCATCGAGCAGGAGGGCGAGGAGCCGATCGAGGTCGGGTGCCCCGAGGAGGACGCCAAGGTCGACCCGACCGGCGTCGGTGACGCGTTCCGCGCGGGCTTCATGTCGGGCCTGTCCTGGGGCGTGGGCCACGAGCGCGCGGCGCAGGTGGGCTGCATGCTGGCGACGCTGGTGATCGAGACGCTGGGCACACAGGAGTACACGCTGCGTCGGGCGCACTTCATGGACCGCTTCACGAAGGCGTACGGCCACGACGCGGCGGCCGAGGTCAGGACCCACCTGAAGTAAACCCGGGGCTCCGCCCCCGGACCCCCTTATTCAGCCCGTCCGGCGTATGAGGACATGCGGCCGAAGGTCGCATACGGGGGTCTGGGGGCTCGCCCCCAGTTGTTGGAAGGGGCGCCCCGCGCAGCGGAGCCCTCACACCACCCGCCGCACCACATACGCCACGCCCCGCTCCGCCCCCTCCTCCCCCACATACTCCTGCCCCCGCATCTCGCACCACGCCGGAATGTCCAGCCGCGCCGCCTCGTCGTCCGAGAGCACCGTCACCGTGCCCCCCACCGGCACGTCCCCGATCACCTTCGCCAGTTCGATCACCGGGATCGGGCACCGCTTCCCGAGCGCGTCCACCACCAGGGACGCCGTCCCCGCCGTCGCGGCAGGCGAGACGGGCGCGCCGAGGCGTTCGCGTACCTCCGCGACCACCCCCGGCAGGACCTCCAGGAAGCGGTCGACGTCCTCCTCCGGTGTCCCGAGGGGGAGCGAGACGCGGACATTGCCCTCCGAGAGCACCCCCATCGCCCTCAGCACATGGCTCGGCGTGAGCGTGCTGCTCGTACAGGAGGAGCCCGAGGAGACGGAGAACCCCGCTCGGTCCAGTTCGTGCAGCAGAGTCTCTCCGTCGACATAGAGACAGGAGAAGGTGACGAGATGGGGGAGCCGCCGCACCGGATCCCCCACCACCTCCACATCCGGGACCAGCTCCGGCACGCGCGCGCGGATCCGGTCCACCAGGACCCGCAGCCGTACCGCCTCGTCCGCCGCCTCCGCCCGCACCGCCCGCAGCGAGGCCGCCGCCGCCACGATCCCCGGGATGTTCTCGAAGCCCGCCGACCGCCCCGACTCCCGCTCGTCGGCGGGACCTCGGGGGGCGAACCGGACACCCTTGCGTACGGTGAGCAGCCCCACCCCCGCCGGGCCGCCCCATTTGTGCGCGCTGCCCGTGAGGAGCGACCAGTCCCCGGTCACCGGTCCCCACGCGAGTGACTGCGCCGCGTCCACCAGCAGCGGCACCCCGGCCGCCCGGCAGGCGTCGGCGACCTCGGAGACCGGCTGCTCCGTGCCGACTTCGTGGTTGGCGGACTGCAGACAGGCCAGCGCGGTGTCCTCGCGCAGGGCAGCGCCGAAGGCTGCCGCGGACACCGCGCCCGCCCGGTCCACCGGGACCTCGGTCACCGTCCCGCCCTCCGCCCCCTCGTACGCGCCCGCCGAATGGAGCACCGAGGAGTGCTCCACCGCGGAAACGACCAGGTGACGCCCGACACGCCGACGCGCCGCAAGCGCGCCGGAAATTCCCAGGTGAACCGCGCGCGTCCCCGAAGGAGTGAACACGAGCTCGTCCGGGCGGCAGCCCACGGCCTCCGCCGCCGCCTCCCGCGCCGCGTCCAACAGCAGCCTGGCGCGCCGCCCCTCGCGATAGAGCCGGGCCGGGTCGGCCCAGCCCTCGTCGAGGGAAGCCTGCAGGGCCTGCCGGGCGACCGGGTGCAGCGGAGCGGAGGAAGCGACATCGAAGTAAGGCACATCGCCACGCTAACTCCAGTACGCGGAAGGGGCGTCAGAAGCCTGCCGGAGGCCGGGATTCCAGGGGCTTTCCATCCCTTCGGGGTGTCGGACGGCGCGTTGGGCACCCTCCCCGCGCGACCCCAAATAGCGTCCAGTAGGGTTTGGTCCGCATAAACATCCAAACCCCTGCCCGCGTCAGGGCCGGCGACCGACCAGCGAGACGGCCGCGGCATGCCGCGCGGGCCGAGACTCTCGGGAAGGCGCTACGTGAGTCCCAACGGCTCCGACCGCTCGTCGCGGCGCCCGATGCGGCGGAAGCTGCTCCAGGTGCTGACCGCGGGCGTGGTCCTGGCGACCGCCTCCGGTTGCACATACAAGGACTTCCCCCGCCTGGGAATGCCCACCCCGGTAACGGAGGAGGCGCCCCGGATCCTCTCCCTCTGGCAGGGCTCGTGGGCGGCAGCGCTCGTCACGGGCATCCTGGTGTGGGGGCTGATCATCTGGAGTGTCATCTTCCACCGGCGCAGCCGCACCAAGGTGGAGGTACCTCCGCAGACCCGGTACAACATGCCCATCGAGGCCCTGTACACGGTTGTTCCGCTCATCATCGTTTCGGTGCTCTTCTACTTCACCGCGCGTGACGAGACGAAGCTCCTCGCTCTCTCCAAGCCCGCCCACACGGTCAATGTGGTCGGCTACCAGTGGAGCTGGGGCTTCAACTACATCGAGAACGTGGCAGGCTCCACGGGTGACGCCAAGGCCGACAAGAACCTGGGCGCCATTCCGGACAAGTACCGCGCGGACTTCCCGGCGAACGCGGGCGGCGTCTACGACGCCGGTGTCCCGGGCACCCGGAATCCGCAGAACGGCAACCCGGGCCCGACCCTGTGGCTGCCCAAGGGCGAGAAGGTCCGGTTCATCCTGAGCTCTCGCGACGTCATCCACTCCTTCTGGGTCCTCCCCTTCCTCTTCAAGCAGGACGTCATCCCGGGGCACACCAACGTCTTCGAGGTGACCCCCACCCGTGAGGGCACATTCAGGGGCAAGTGCGCCGAGCTCTGCGGCGTCGACCACTCCCGGATGCTCTTCAACGTCAAGGTCGTCTCCCCGGAGCGTTACCAGCAGCACCTGAAGGAGCTGGCGGAAGAGGGGAAGACCGGCTACATCCCGTCGGGCATTGAGCAGACGGACCCGGCCAGGAATGCGGAGAAGAACCAACTGTGAGCATCCTCAACGAACCTCAGGGTGCCGCCGCAGCAGCTGACGACTCGTACGAGAACGAGCTGCCGGTACGGCGCAAGCAGCCGGGCAATGTGGTCGTGAAGTGGATGACCACCACTGACCACAAGACCATCGGCACGATGTACCTGGTCACGTCGTTCGCGTTCTTCTGCATCGGCGGACTGATGGCGCTCTTCATGCGCGCCGAGCTGGCCCGTCCCGGCACGCAGATCATGTCGAACGAGCAGTTCAACCAGGCGTTCACGATGCACGGCACGATCATGCTGCTGATGTTTGCGACGCCGCTGTTCGCCGGATTCGCGAACTGGATCATGCCGCTGCAGATCGGCGCGCCCGACGTGGCGTTCCCGCGGCTGAACATGTTCGCGTACTGGCTGTACCTCTTCGGCTCGATCATCGCGGTGGCCGGCTTCCTCACCCCGCAGGGTGCGGCCGACTTCGGATGGTTCGCCTACTCCCCGCTGTCGGACGCGGTCCGCTCGCCGGGTGTCGGCGCCGACATGTGGATCATGGGTCTGGCCTTCTCCGGCTTCGGCACGATCCTCGGTTCGGTCAACTTCATCACCACGATCATCTGCATGCGTGCTCCCGGCATGACGATGTTCCGGATGCCGATCTTCGTCTGGAACGTGCTGCTGACCGGTGTGCTGGTCCTGCTCGCCTTCCCGGTGCTTGCCGCCGCGCTCTTCGCGCTGGAGGCGGACCGCAAGTTCGGTGCGCACATCTTCGACGCGTCCAACGGCGGCGCGTTGCTGTGGCAACACCTCTTCTGGTTCTTCGGCCATCCAGAGGTGTACATCATCGCCTTGCCCTTCTTCGGCATCGTCTCGGAGATCATCCCGGTCTTCAGCCGCAAGCCGATGTTCGGTTACATCGGCCTGATCGGCGCGACCATCGCGATCGCCGGTCTGTCCGTGACGGTGTGGGCGCACCACATGTACGTCACAGGCGGCGTGCTGTTGCCGTTCTTCTCCTTCATGACCTTCCTGATCGCGGTACCGACCGGTGTGAAGTTCTTCAACTGGATCGGCACCATGTGGAAGGGCTCACTGTCCTTCGAGACACCGATGCTCTGGACGATCGGCTTCCTGGTCACCTTCACCTTCGGTGGACTGACCGGCGTCATTCTGGCTTCGCCCCCGATGGACTTCCACGTCTCCGACTCGTACTTCGTTGTCGCGCACTTCCACTACGTCGTCTTCGGCACCGTGGTCTTCGCGATGTTCGCCGGATTCCACTTCTGGTGGCCGAAGTTCACGGGCAAGATGCTGGACGAGCGGCTCGGCAAGATGACCTTCTGGACGCTGTTCATCGGCTTCCACGGCACGTTCCTGGTGCAGCACTGGCTGGGTGCCGAGGGCATGCCGCGTCGTTACGCGGACTACCTGGCCGCCGACGGATTCACGACGCTGAACACCATCTCGACGATCAGCTCGTTCCTGCTCGGCATGTCGGTCCTGCCGTTCTTCTACAACGTCTGGAAGACCGCCAAGTACGGCAAGAAGGTCGAGGTCGACGACCCGTGGGGCTACGGCCGTTCGCTCGAATGGGCGACGTCCTGCCCGCCGCCGCGGCACAACTTCCTCACCCTGCCGCGGATCCGCAGCGAATCCCCGGCGTTCGACCTGCACCACCCGGAGATCGCGGCGCTCGACCAGCTCGAGACGCATGGTGCCGGCACGGCCATCAACGGCGGTAAGGAGGCAGGCAAGTGAGGATCCAGGGCAAGATGTTCCTCTGGCTGAGCGTCTTCATCCTCGCCATGGGCATCGTCTATGGCGTGTGGTCGAAGGAGCCGGCCGGTACCACCGCGCTCATCATGGGCTTCGGCCTCAGCATCATGATCGGCTACTACCTGGCCTTCACGGCCCGGCGAGTGGACGCCATGGCGCAGGACAACAAGGACGCCGACGTGGCGGACGAGGCCGGCGAGGTGGGGTTCTTCTCCCCGCACAGCTGGCAGCCGCTCTCGCTGGCCTTCGGTGGTGCGCTCGCGTTCCTCGCCGTCGCCTTCGGCTGGTGGCTGCTGTACTTCTCGGCTCCGATGATCCTGGTCGGCCTGTTCGGCTGGGTGTTCGAGTACTACCGCGGTGAGAACCAGAACCAGTAGCACCGCGTCAGCAACGCACAGGACGGGCCCGGGTCCCCCTCACTCCTGAGGGGGACCCGGGCCCCCTCCATTTGCAGTCACTCGGCGCGCCGTTGCCGAGTGATCTTCATAACGTGTGCTTATGAACCACACGCCGCACATCCGCACCGTCCTCAGCTGCACCCTGCTGGTCGTCTCCCTCGGGGCGGGCGCGACCGCGTGCGGCGACTCGGACAACCCGCTCGCCGCGAAGCCCTTCGACGCCTCCGAGCAGGTCTCCTTCAACACGCCCACCGGCGACGAGAAGGTGGACCCGGACAAGCCGCTGGAAGTCACCGCCGAGGGTGACGGCGGCCGCATCACCGACGTGACCGTCATAGATGACTCCGGCCACTTCCTCGCGGGCGAACTCGACGCCGACGGCACCCGATGGCGTTCCACCGGCTCCCTGTCGGCCGGCGCCAAGTACACGGTCAGGGTGGCCACGGAGGACGTGAACGGCGCCCCGGGCGTCCGCACGCTGACCTTCGAGACCGCACCCGCCTCCAAGTTCCTGACGGTCAAGTTCGGCCCCAAGGCGGGCACGTACGGGGTCGGCCAGCCCATCACCGCCGAGCTCAGCCTCCCCGTGAAGGACAAGGCGGCCAGAGCCGTCGTCGAACGCGCCCTGAAGGTCCAGTCCAGCCCCGCCGTGGAAGGCGCCTGGCACTGGGTGGACGACAAGAAACTGCACTTCCGCCCCAAGGAGTACTGGCCCAGCGGCGCGACCGTGAACGCCGTCAGCAACCTCCAGGGCGTCAAGGTCTCCGCCAAGCTCTACGGCGGCGCCTCGAAGGCGTTGAAGATCACCATCGGGGACCGTATCGAGGCCATCACCGACGCCGGATCGCACCAGATGACGGTCAAGCGCAACGGAGAAGTGATCAACACCATTCCGGTGACCACCGGCAAGCCCGGCTTCTCCACGCGCAACGGAATCAAGGTGGTGCTCGGCAAGGAGTACTTCGTACGGATGCGCGGTACCAGCATCGGCATAGCGGAGGGCAGCGCCGATTCGTACGACCTGCCCGTCTACTACGCGACGCGTGTCACCTGGAGCGGCGAGTACGTCCACGCCGCGCCCTGGTCCGTCGGCTCACAGGGGTACGAGAACGTCAGCCACGGCTGCACCGGAATGTCCACCGGCAACGCCGCGTGGTTCTTCGAGACCGTCAAGGAGGGCGACATCGTCAAGGTCGTCAACAGCGCCGGTGACGAGATGGACCCGTTCGGCAACGGCTTCGGCGACTGGAACCTCGACTGGGAGAAGTGGCTCAAGGGCAGTGCCCTGGTGGCCGACACCCCGGACGGCAGCAGCACCGCCGACGCGGCACGGCTGCGTCCTGAGGTCTGACCGGCGCGGACGCTGCTCACGCCTCCACGGCGAGCCGGCCGCGCAGCAGGGCGGCCAGTGTGTCCGCGAACTCCACCGGATCGACCGGAAGGGTCACCGCGGCCTCCGCGCGGCTCCAGGTGGCCAGCCAGGCGTCTTGCGGGCGGCCGATCAGCAGCAGCACGGGCGGGCAGTTGAAGATCTCGTCCTTGATCTGCCTGCAGACACCCATACCGCCCGCGGGAACCGTCTCTCCGTCCAGGACGCAGACGTCGATACCGCCGTCGTCCAGCCGCTTGAGTACGGCGGGAAGGGTCGCGCACTCGACGAACTCGACCGGGGGAACATCGGCCGCAGGCCTGCGTCCAGCCGCCAGGCGCACTTGCTCGCGCGTGTTGGCGTCGTCGCTGTAGACCAGGACCGTGGCGCTCGACTGCATTGTTCCTCCGAATCGACGGCGGCACTGCATCAGGAACCGATGCGCGGATGCTACTCCGATCAACTGGCTGTCAACAGCTCTTCGGACATGGCTTCGATGGGCCGTTCGGGCTGGACAGAGCCCACTGACACACCGAACGGCACCCCCCGGAGTGAGGGCGGGATAAGCGACCGACATAATGTCGGTCGTGGCGACAGCAACGACAGTAGAAACCGGGCACGCGCACCCGTCGGTCAATCGGCCGAACCTCACCAGCGTCGGAACCATCATCTGGCTGAGTTCCGAGCTGATGTTCTTCGCGGCCCTCTTCGCGATGTACTTCACCCTGCGATCGGTGACGGGCGCAGAGCACTGGAAGGAAATGGCTTCGGCCCTCAACTTCCCGTTCTCGGCGACGAACACCACGATCCTGGTGCTCTCCTCCCTCACCTGCCAGCTCGGCGTATTCGCCGCGGAGCGGGGCGATGTGAAGAAGCTCCGCGCCTGGTTCGCGCTCACCTTCGTGATGGGTGCGATCTTCATCGGCGGTCAGGTCTTCGAGTACACCGAGCTGGTCAAGAAGGACGGCCTCTCGCTGTCCTCGGACCCGTACGGCTCGGTGTTCTACCTGACCACCGGCTTCCACGGCCTGCACGTGACGGGCGGCCTGATCGCCTTCCTGCTGGTCCTCGGCAGGACGTACGCGGCCAGGAGATTCACTCACGAGCAGGCAACCGCCGCCATCGTCGTGTCCTACTACTGGCACTTCGTCGATGTCGTCTGGATCGGCCTCTTCGCCACGATCTACATGATCAAGTAACGGCGCGGGCACTCGCTGCCTGAAGCAGACACAGTCCAGAAGCATCGACGCAGAAGATCCTGACACCGGGGTAATCCGTGAAAAAGCTCTCCTCACGACGACGCCATCCGCTGGCGGCGGTCGTCGTCCTACTCCTCGCGCTGGCGGCAACTGGGGGGCTGTACGCCGCGTTCGCACCCGCGGACAAGGCGCAGGCCGATGAAACCGCCCAGTCCCTCGCCATCAAGGAGGGCAAAAAGCTCTACACCGTCGGCTGCGCCAGCTGCCACGGACCCGGCGGTGAGGGCTCCTCTGACGGCCCGTCCCTCGTCGGCGTGGGCTCCGCCGCGGTCGACTTCCAGGTCGGTACCGGCCGGATGCCGGCCCAGCAGCCCGGCGCGCAGGTGCCGAAGAAGAAGGTCATCTACTCGCAGAGTGAGATCGACCAGCTCGCGGCGTACATCGCCTCCCTCGGCGCCGGTCCGATCACGCCGACCGAGAAGCAGTACAGCCCCGAGGGTGCGGACATCGCCAAGGGTGGCGACCTGTTCCGTACCAACTGCGCCCAGTGCCACAACTTCACCGGTGAGGGCGGTGCCCTGACGAACGGCAAGTACGCCCCGAACCTTGAGGGCGTGGACCCCAAGCACGTCTACGAGGCCATGCAGACCGGCCCGCAGAACATGCCGTCCTTCCCCGACACGACGATGCCGGAGAAGCAGAAGCAGGACATCATCAAGTACATCCAGACCGTGAACGGTGAGGACTCCGAGAGCCCCGGCGGCCTCAAGCTCGGTGGCCTCGGCCCCGTCGTCGAGGGGTTGTTCGGCTGGATCTTCGGTCTGGGTGCGCTCATCGCAGTCGCCGTCTGGGTCGCGGCCCACACCGCTAAGGCCAAGAAGTCATGAGTAGCCAAGAGATTCCAGAAGAGAACCTGCCCTCAGAGCAGGACGCAGCCGCGCACGGCGCGGTAGAGGTCGCGGAGGATCCGTTCGCGGACCCGGGCCTGCCCGCCCACAAGCCGCGTGTCCAGGACATCGACGAGCGGGCCGCCAGGCGCTCCGAGCGCACGGTCGCCTTCCTGTTCACGCTGTCGATGCTGGCCACGATCGCCTTCATCGCCTCGTTCGTGACCTTCCCGGTCAACAAGATCGTCTTCATCTTCCCGTTCGGGCACGTCAGCGCGCTGAACTTCTCGCTGGGTCTGACCCTCGGGATCGCGCTCTTCTGCATCGGCGCGGGCGCGGTCCACTGGGCCCGCACCCTGATGTCCGATCAGGAGATCGCCGACGAGCGTCACCCGATCGCGGCGGAGCCCGAGGTCCGGGCCAAGGTCATGGCCGACTTCGCGGCCGGCGCCGAGGAGTCCGGCTTCGGCCGGCGCAAGCTGATCCGCAACACCATGTTCGGCGCGCTGGCCATGGTGCCGCTCTCCGGTCTGGTGCTGCTGCGCGACCTGGGCCCGCTGCCCGAGAAGAAGCTGCGCTCGACGCTGTGGGCCAAGGGCAAGCAGCTCATCAACGTGAACACCAATGAGCCGCTGCGTCCCGAGGACGTCGTCGTCGGTTCGCTGACCTTCGCCATGCCCGAGGGCCTGGAGGAGGACGCGGAGGACTTCCAGAAGGAAATCGCCAAGGCGGCCCTCATGATCGTCCGGATTCAGCCGGACGACATCAAGGACAAGCGCGAGCTCGAGTGGTCGCACGAGGGCATCGTGGCGTTCTCGAAGATCTGCACGCACGTCGGCTGTCCGATCAGCCTGTACGAGCAGCAGACGCACCACGTGCTCTGCCCGTGCCACCAGTCCACCTTCGACCTCGCCGACGGCGCCCGCGTCATCTTCGGCCCGGCCGGTCACCGCCTTCCGCAGCTGCGGATCGGCGTGAACGCCGAGGGCAACCTCGAGGCGCTCGGCGACTTCGACGAGCCTGTCGGTCCTGCCTTCTGGGAGCGCGGATGAGTACTACAGCAGAGTCCAAGCGCAAGGCGCCCGCCGGCGAGCGGGTGGCCGACTGGGCGGACGGCCGACTGGGGATCTACGGCCTGGCCAAGGCCAATATGCGCAAGATCTTCCCGGACCACTGGTCCTTCATGCTCGGTGAGATCTGCCTCTACAGCTTCATCATCATCATCCTCACGGGTGTGTATCTGACGCTGTTCTTCCACCCGTCGATGAACGAGGTGGAGTACCACGGCAGTTACATCCCGATGCAGGGTGTGCGGATGTCGGAGGCGTACTCCTCGACGCTGGACATCAGCTTCGATGTCCGTGGCGGTCTGCTGATCCGGCAGATCCACCACTGGGCGGCGCTGATCTTCATCGCGGGCATGCTCGTGCACATGATGCGCGTCTTCTTCACGGGCGCCTTCCGCAAGCCGCGCGAGGTCAACTGGCTGTTCGGCTTCCTGCTGCTGGTGCTCGGCATGTTCACCGGCTTCACCGGCTACTCGCTCCCGGACGACCTGTTGTCCGGTACGGGTGTCCGCTTCATGCAGGGCGCGATCCTGTCGGTGCCGGTGGTCGGCACGTATCTGTCGATGTTCCTGTTCGGCGGGGAGTTCCCCGGCGGCGACTTCGTGGCCAGGTTCTACTCGGTCCACATCCTGCTGCTGCCCGGCATCATGATGGGCCTGCTGGTGGGGCACCTGATCCTGGTGTTCTTCCACAAGCACACGCAGTTCGCGGGTCCCGGCCGGACCAACAAGAACGTCGTCGGCATGCCGCTGCTGCCGATCTACATGGCCAAGGCCGGAGGCTTCTTCTTCCTGGTCTTCGGTGTCATCGCGGTGGTCTCGGCGGTCGCCTCGATCAACCCGATCTGGGCGCTCGGCCCGTACCGTCCGGACCAGGTGTCCACCGGCGCCCAGCCCGACTGGTACATGGGCTTCTCCGAGGGCCTGATCCGGGCGATGCCCGGCTGGGAGATCAATGCCTGGGGCCACACCCTCGCCCTGGGTGTCTTCATCCCGCTGGTGATCTTCCCGCTGGTCCTGGTCGCGATCGCGGTCTACCCGTTCGTCGAGTCCTGGATCACCGGGGACAAGCGCGAGCACCACATCCTGGACCGCCCGCGCAACGCCCCGACCCGTACGGCCTTTGGCGTGGCGTGGCTGACCTGGTACTTCATCCTGCTGATCGCCGGTGGAAACGACATGTTCGCCGTGTTCTTCCATCTGTCGATCAACAGCATCACCTGGTTCGCCCGGATCGGCTTCTTCGTCGGCCCGGTCATCGCCTTCGTCATCACCAAGCGGATCTGCATGGGTCTGCAGCGTCGCGACCGGGACAAGGTGCTGCACGGACGCGAGTCCGGCATCATCAAGCGCCTGCCGCACGGTGAGTTCGTCGAGGTCCACGAGCCGCTCAGCCAGGGCGCGCTGCACACGCTCACGGTGCACGAGCAGTACGAGCCGGTCGAGATCGGCCCGACGGTCGACGAGAACGGTGTCGTGCGCAAGCCCACCCGCAGCCAGAAGCTGAGGGCAAAGCTGAGCAAGAGCTACTACGGCGAGGGGAACCAGATCCCCAAGCCGACGGCCGACGAGTTCAAGGAGATCACGAGCGGCCACGGCCACCACTGATCCCACCCGGCCGCGTGCGCGGTCGCCACAGGGGGAGCCCCGTCCATTCGCCGGACGGGGCTCTTCGCTGTGCCCGGGGCTGGATAGGGTGGGAGCATCCCTGTTCGGCTGTGGACCCAGGAGTGGACCATGAACGTTGTGACCCCGGTTGGCGGCGACAGCGTGGCGGCCCACTCCTGGCCGGGCGTGCTGGAGGCCCTCCTCAGCAACCGCGACCAGAGCGCCGACGCCACCGCATGGGCCATGGACCGCATCCTCAGCGGCGAGGCGACGAACGCCCAGATCGCCGGCTTCGCGGTGGCCCTGCGGGCCAAGGGCGAGACGGTCGAGGAGATCTCCGGTCTCGTACGGACCATGTACGCGCACGCGAACCTGATCGAGGTGCCCGGGCCCAGCGTCGACATCGTCGGCACGGGCGGCGACGGGGCCAAGACCGTGAACATCTCCACGATGTCCGCGATCGTGGTCGCCGGGACCGGCGCGAAGGTCGTCAAGCACGGCAATCGCGCCGCGTCCTCGGCGAGCGGCGCGTCCGACGTACTGGAGAAGCTCGGCGTCAATCTGGAACTGACCCCGCAGCGGGTCGCCCAGGTCGCCGAGGAGGCGGGGATCACCTTCTGCTTCGCTGTGAAGTTCCACCCCGCGCTCCGGCATGTGGCGGCCGCCCGCAAGGAGCTGGGCATCCGCACCACGTTCAACTTCCTCGGCCCGCTCACCAACCCGGCGAAGGTGAAGGCCCAGGCCACGGGTGTGGCGGACGCCCGGATGGCGCCGATCATGGCCGGGGTACTGGCCGAGCGCGGATCCTCGGCGCTGGTCTTCCGCGGCGACGACGGCCTGGACGAGCTGACGACGACGGCCACCTCGCGCGTGTGGGTCGTGCGGGACGGGACGGTGCGCGAGGAGGCCTTCGACCCGCGGGACATCGGCATCGACCTGGTGCCGGTGGAGGCCCTGCGGGGCGCGGACGCCTCGTTCAACGCGGATGTCGCGCGCCGGCTGCTGAGCGGCGAGACCGGGCCCGTACGGGACGCGGTGCTGCTGAACGCGGCGGGGGCGCTGGTGGCGCTGGAGCCGACGGACGGCACGCTCAACGAGCAGCTTGCGGCTGGCATGGCCAGGGCCGCGAAGTCGATCGACTCGGGTGCGGCCAAAGCCGCGCTCGAGCGCTGGGTGGCTGTCAGTAACGCGTAGGCGCCCTCGGGGCGCGGGATTTCGGGGCGCCGGGCACTGGGGCGCAGCCCCCGGATCCCGCGTCCCGGGATGCGGACACGGCTTGCGACGGCGCGAACGACTGGCATACTTCTCGGCAGGTCATGAGTGACAGCGAATAAGCCCCGGCTCGCTGTCCGGCAACCCTCCGTCCGTGGCGGGGTGCCCCGGGTGAAGACCAGGCCGCAGGCAGCGAGGTCTGCGGCAAGCGCGGACCCCTGCACACCCTGGGGTCCTGGTCCTCAAGGGAGCAGTCTCGTGAGCAAGCGAATGCGATAGGGCTTCACAAGCCCCCACTTCAGTACGCCTCCGCGCGGCGATCGCCGTGCAGTCGAGGCAACCCCCGTGCGGCGAGCGGCCGTTGAGCGCCCGCACGGGTCTGCCGAAGCCAATTCGCCTGACCTGCCGGGAGATACCGCCATGTCCGCACGCCCCAACGCCGTTGCCACCGTCGCGTCTTCTGCCTCCTCCGACTCCTCCGCCGTTTCCGACTCCTCCGCCTGCTCCGGGTCCGCCGACCCCGCCTGCGGGGCACCGCTGCCGGTGCTCGGCCGCGATGTGACCGTCCCGCTGGTCACCGGCGGCGAGGTCACCTACGCCGCCCTCGACTACGCGGCCAGCGCCCCGGCCCTGCAGCGGGTGTGGGACGACGTCGCCGCGTACGCGCCGTACTACGGCAGCGTCCACCGCGGCGCCGGGTATCTCTCGCAGCTGTCCACGGACCTCTTCGAGAACAGCCGCGTCACGGTCGCCGAGTTCCTCGACTGCCGCCCGGACGACCAGGTCGTCTTCACCCGCTCGACCACGGACTCCCTCAATCTGCTGGCGGCCGTGATCCCCGCGGACTGCGAGGTCTTCGTCTTCGAGACCGAGCACCACGCCTCGCTGCTGCCGTGGCAGGACGCCCGGGTGACCTATCTGAACGCCCCGCGCACCCCGGCCGAGGCGGTCCGCACGCTGGAGCTCGCCCTCGCCGGCCGTGACCCGTACGGCCCTGCGCTGGTCTGCGTGACCGGCGCGTCGAACGTCACCGGTGAACTGTGGCCCGTGAAGGAGCTGGCGGCCGCGGCGCACGCGCACGGCGCGCGGATCGTCCTGGACGCGGCTCAGCTCGCGCCGCACCACCCGGTCTCCGTGCGGGACCTGGACGTCGACTGGGTCGCCTTCTCCGGGCACAAGCTGTACGCGCCGTTCGGCTCGGGTGTGCTCGCGGGCCGCGCGGACTGGCTGCAGGAGGCCGAGCCGTACCTCGCGGGCGGAGGTGCTTCACGGAAGGTGGCCCGCCGCGCGGACGGCGGCGTCGACGTCGACTGGCACACCACGGCGGCCCGCCACGAGGCCGGCTCGCCGAACGTCATCGGGGTCTACTCGATCGCCTCCGCCTGCAAGGCGCTCACCGAGGCCGGCTTCGACCGGCTGGTGGCGCGGGAGCAGCAGCTCGTGGCGAGGGTGCGGGCGGGCCTCGCGGAGGTCCCGCAGGTGAAGGTCCTCTCGCTCTTCGGCGACGATGCCCCGCGCGTCGGCGTCATCTCGTTCGTGGTCGAGGGCTGGAACAGCTCGCACTTCGCGGCGGCGCTCTCGGCGGAGTACGGCATCGGCGTCCGGGACGGCCTGTTCTGCGCCCACCCCCTGGTGCGCACACTGCTCGGCACCGACGCGCAGGACCCGGGCGAGTGCGGCGCCCCGGAGGCGGAGCCCGGCGAGCCCTCGCTCAACGCGATCCGGGTCAGCTTCGGGGCGGGTACGCCGGATGAGCATGTGGAGCGCTTCGTACGGGCGGTGAAGGAGCTGGTCGCGGACGGCGCGAAGTGGACGTACCACACGGAGGACGGCCGCTGCGTCCCGGCGGTCTGACCGGGCGGCGGCGGCCCGTGCGGGGCGTGCGCCTCGGGCTGCACGGTGCGGCTGCGCCTGCAGTGCTGTTCCCCCGTACGCGCTGCGCGCGTGTCCTCAATCGCCGGACGGGCTGAAGGTACGGCCAGGACCTTCAGCCCGTGGGGGGGTCCCCCGGACGAAGTCTGGGGGACCTTGAGGCGCGGGGTCCGGGGCGGAGTCCCGGTTATGGGAAGGGCCGGTAGGGGAAAGATCAGCCCGACGCGCGGCCGAGCCGCACTCCCGCACCCCCCGCCGGAGGCGCTACGCGTCGAGGCCGATCGCGAACGCCGCCTCCAGGTCGTGCTGCGAGTACGTACGGAACGCGACATGCGTGTCCGTGCCCTCCACCCCCGGGATCTTGCTGATCCGGCCGGGGATGACGTCCGCCAGGTCCTCGTGCTTGGTCACCCGCACCATGGCGATCAGGTCGTACGTGCCGGTGACCGAGAAGACCTCGCTCACGCTGTCGAGCGCGGCGATCGACTCGGCGATCTCGGGGATGCGGTCCACGCTGGTCTTGATGAGCACGATCGCGGTGATCACGGCTGGCGTTCTCCCTCAGTGGCCGCTGCTTGGGCCTTCACTCTAGTACTACGGCGGAAACGTCCCCAGGCGTACAGAAACCCCACCCCGAACCCCACCAGATGCGCCAGATACGCCACCCCAGGACCGCTGCCCGCGCCCTGGGCGGCCAGCCATTGCAGCACGAACCAGAAGATCAGCACGATCCACGCGGGAAAGCGCAGCGGCAGGAAGAAGAGGAACGGGAAGAGACTGGTGACCCGGGCCCTCGGGAAGAGGTAGAGGAACGCGCCGAGCACCCCCGAGATCGCCCCGGACGCCCCCACCAGGGTCTGATCGGATTCGGCGTTGGCCACCGCGTAGGCGAGCAGCGCGAGGTAGCCGCAGCCGGCATAGAAGAGGGCGAACTCCAGCTGCCCGAGGCGTTCCTCGGCCATCGCCCCGAAGACGAAGAGGAAGAGCATGTTGCCGAGCAGATGCAGCCAACTGCCGTGGACGAAGAGGGCGGTGAGCGGGGTGAGGAGAGCGTCGGGGGAACTGCTGATCAGTTCCTCGGGGATCACGCCCCACCGCTCGAAGTACCCGCTCTGCGCGGTGAGCAGCGCGTCACCGGTGCCGAACACCGGATTGAGGCCCGAGACCGGACTGATCACGAACACGGCACAGCAGACGGCGATCACGCCGTATGTCACCGAAGGCCCGGTGACCGCGCCCCGGACCGCACCCCGCCAACCGATCATGGACAGAGCATGGCGTAGCGGGACCGAACGGTACAGGGTGCCTCGCCGCGCCCTGGGGTACCTGCGAGGCCGTAGGGTTACGGGCAGTACACCCGCAGTTCGACGGCGCACAGCGGCACCCGCACCCTGCACGACGAAAAAGGACGGCACGATGACGACGGTTCCCTCGCCGACCGCCACGACCCGCTGGCGCTGCACGCTCTGTGGCAACCTCACGCGCTTCGACGTCACCCGCTCCTCCAAGGTCGTCGAGTACGTCCATCTGGACCTGGCCGGAGAGCCGACGGTCGAGGAGCGCGAGGTGGTCAGTGAGACCATCGAGTCGGTGCGCTGCCGTTGGTGCAATGCGGTGGACCAGATCGAGCTGGTGGACAGGCCGGGCGCCGGCTCCTGAGGGAGCGGCCCGAACGGTAGTGGGGTGACGGATCGTGGAGCAGCCTGAGAACGGCGCCGAGCCGGCCGGTGCGGCCGGTGACGCGGCCGAGGCGCTCGACCGCCCGCTGCCGGAAGGCGTACGGCGCCGTGTCGTCGCGCTCGTCTCGGACGCGTTCGGCGGCCTGACCGTCGCCGAACTTCCCACCCAGCTGCGGCAGTACGCCCGATTCACCCCGACTCGTCGCGCCAAATTCGCGGGCAACGCGATGGCCGCCGCCCTGGAGAACGACCCCGTTTTCCGCCAGCGCATCGGCGAGCGGCTCAGCCAGGCGCAGCCGGAACTGTCCGCCGCGCTGGAGTCCGGATCGCCCCCCGCGGCCGCCGATCCGGTCGATGTGGCGGCCGCCGCATATGTCCTTCGGCCCACCGGATGGGTGAAACTTGTCGCCGCCGCGGGCGAGGAGGCCCAGCGCGCCGACGCCGAGCGCGCGGACGAGGCCGGGCGGCGCGAGCTGGAGCGGCTGCGTGAGGAACTCGCCCAGGCCCGCGGACTGATCAAGAGCGAGACCGAGCACCTGCGTACGGAGCTGGAGGCGGCACGCAAGGAAGCCGAATCGCTTCGCCGCAGACTGCGCAGCGTCGAGAACGACATGAAGCGCGCAGAGGCCGCTCTGCGCCGCAGGGACGCCGACACCGAGTCGATCAGGTCGGAGGCGGCCGCCCATGTCTCGGCGGCCGAGAGTGAGAGCCGGCGGCTCAAGGCGCGCCTCGGGGAGGCGGAGGCGGCCGTCGAGGCGGGCCGCCGGGCCGCCCGCGAGGGGCGCTCGATCGAGGACATGCGGCTGCGGCTGCTGCTGGACACCGTGCTCGACGCGGCCCAGGGGCTGCGCCGCGAACTGGCCCTCCCGCCGGCCGCCCTGCACCCGGCCGACACGGTCGACGCGGTCGAGCCGGGCCGGATGTCACCCAAGGACATCGCGGCCCGCGCGCTTTCCGAGACCGATCCCGCGCTGCTCGACCAGCTGCTCGCGCTGCCCCAGGCGCATCTGGTGGTGGACGGCTACAACGTCACCAAGACCGGCTATCCGACGATGCCGCTGGAGAAGCAGCGGCTGCGGCTGCTCGGCGGGCTGTCGGTCCTCGCGGCGCAGACGGGTGCCGAGATCACCTGTGTCTTCGACGGGGCCGAGCTGGCGGCCCCGGTACTGCTCGCGCCGCCGCGCGGGGTGCGGGTGCTGTTCTCCAAGCCGGGCGTGACCGCCGACGAGCTGATCCGCCAACTTGTCCGCGCGGAGCCGCCGGGCCGGCCCGTGGTGGTGGTCTCCACCGACCGGGAGGTCGCCGACGGAGTGGCGAAGGCGGGCGCCAGGCCCGTCACGTCCGCCTTGTTGCTGAAGCGGCTTTCGAGGGTCTAAGTAACTCCCGTGGCTAATGCCCGAATTCGCACCCATCTCGACTGAACGTAGTGTCAAGTGGCCACTACTACGCGTGTGATGTGAGTAAAGAAACGCTCCGTGACGGAGATTTTTTGCGACAGGATTTGAACTGATCACAAGAAGGTCACTAGGGTCGGGCCTCGAACCTTCGCGCGGTTGATCGCCCATCCGGGGCGAACAGCGAAGGTACCGCCGAGTCTGTGCAGTTCAGCCTGTTTTGCGGGGGTGCTGAATGCGCGGAGCCGGGGATTCAACCCCCCACAGCCCGGTAGGCGGCTCGAGGAAGAAGGAGCTCGCCTTCGTGGCGTCCCACCGTCGTCCCAAGCAGCCGAGCCGCACCCGCGTGACCGTGCTCACCGCGACCGCCGCCGCGGCCGTAGCCCTGACCTCCCAGGCCGCACAGGCCGAGCCGACGCCGAGCAAGAGCGAAGTCAAGGAGAAGGTCGACAAGCTCTACGAAGAGGCGGAGAAGGCCACCGAGAAGTACAACGGGGCCAAGGAGCAGCAGGAGAAGCTCGAGAAGGAAGTCGACGCGCTGCAGGACAAGGTCGCCCGCGGTCAGGACGAGCTCAACACCCTGCGCGACGGCCTCGGTTCGGTGGCGAGCGCCCAGTACCGCTCCGGCGGGATCGACCCCGCGGTGCAGCTCTTCCTCTCCTCCGACCCGGACACCTACCTGGAGAAGGCCTCCGCGCTGGACCAGCTGGGCGCCAAGCAGACCGAGGCGCTGGCCGACATCCAGGCCAAGCAGCGGACCCTCGCGCAGCAGCGCAAGGAGGCCCAGGACAAGCTGGGTGACCTCGCCGACACGCGCAAGCAGCTGGGCGTCAAGAAGAAGGAAGTCCAGAGCAAGCTCGCCGCCGCGCAGAAGCTTCTCAACTCGCTGACCGCGTCGGAGCGCGCCGCGCTCTCCGCCGACGAGTCCCGCGCCAACCGCGACAACTCGCGTGCGGACCTCGGCAACTCGGTCCCCGCCTCGCAGCGTGCGGGCGCGGCCTTCGCCGCCGCGCAGAGCAAGATCGGTTCGCCGTACGTCTACGGCGCCTCGGGCCCCAGCTCCTTCGACTGCTCCGGACTGACCTCCTGGGCGTACTCGCAGGCCGGTGTCTCCATACCGCGCACCTCCCAGTCGCAGGCCAACGCCGGTACGCGCATCTACTCGCAGGGCGGGCTCCAGCAGGGCGACCTGGTCATCTTCTACGGCGACATGCACCACGTCGGCCTCTACGCGGGCAACGGCCAGGTGCTGCACGCCCCGAAGCCCGGCGCCAGCGTGCGCTACGAGTCGATCAACAACATGCCGTTCCAGTTCGGCGTGCGTATCTGACACGCGCCTCGCGCCCGCCCAAACGGGCGAATTACGTCACTTCCAACTGACGTCGCGCCCCGCCGGTGACCTGTGGTCTCCGGCGGGGCGTCACTTTGTGTGCCCATAACGGTCTTTGGACGCTGTGTGCTCGCACGGCTACTGTCTGCCGCGCAACATCCCTCGTACATGTCGTACAGCGGAAGGGAGCGCGGCCCGTGGCGTCCCACAGACGGCCCTCACAGCCCGGTCTCACTCACACTGCCCGGGGCACCGTCCTGTCAGCGGCGGCGGCGACCGCCGCCGCGGCTCTCGGCGCCGCTCCGGCGAGCGCCGAACCGCAGGACACGACGGAGGCCACCCGCACCCGGGTCGACCGGCTCTACCAGGAGGCCGAGCAGGCCACCGAGCAGTTCAACAAGGCCGGCGAACGGGTGGAGCGGCTGCGCGACCAGGTGGCGCAGGCGCAGGACAGCGTGGCCCGCGGCCAGGAGCGCATCAACCGGATGCGGGGAGCGCTCGGTTCGGTGGCGGGCGCTCAGTACCGCTCGGGCGGCATGGACCCCGCACTCGCCCTGCTGCTCTCCGAGGACCCGGACAGCTACCTCGACAAGGCCGAGACCCTGGACCGCATCGGCGCGCTCCAGACGACCGCCCTGCACGATCTCCAGCGGGCGCAGCGACGGCTCGGCCAGGAGCGCGCGGAGGCCACCCGCGACCTTGCCGAGCTGGAGCGCAGCCGGGTGGCTGTCGCCCGCCACAAACGCACCGTCGAGCGCAAACTCACCGAGGCGCAGCGGCTGCTGAACTCCCTGCCCTCCGCGGACCGCGCCGGCTACGGCCGGGCCTCGCGCTCCGGCCGCGACGCGATGCCCGAGCTCTCAGGCCTCGCGCCCGCGTCCGCGCGGGCGGCCGCCGCGGTGATGGCGGCCCGCAGCGCGGTGGGCCGCCCGTATGTGTGGGGCGCCAACGGGCCCTCGGGTTTTGACTGTTCGGGCCTGACCCAGTGGTCGTACGCCCAGGCGGGAGTCGCCCTGCCGCGCACCTCGCAGGCGCAGCGGTACGCGGGCCGACAGGTCTCGCTGTCCGAGGCCCGGCCCGGCGACCTCGTCGCATACCGCAGTGACGCGAGTCATATCGGGATGTACATGGGCAACGGCCAGGTCGTCCACGCGCCCTATCCCGGGGCGCCGGTGCGCTACGACCCGGTCGGCATGATGCCCGTCTCGTCGGTCACCCGCGTCTGAGGCCCCGTTCCGTTCGGCGCCGCGTTCCGTACGATCGGCACTGTGGCAGGTCAGGGGCGCGCACGGCGCCGGGCGATACGGCACGCGGCGGGTCTTGTACTCGCCGCGGCCCTGCTGGCGTCCGGCTGCGTGGCCCCCGAGGCGCCGGACACCACCGTGCGCGACATCCAGCGCACGCTCGAAGAGCGCGCCGCCGCCGTCGTCGGCCATGACGAGAGCGCCTATCTGGAGGCCGTGGACCCCGCTGCGGGGTCGCTGCGGACGGTGGAGCGACGGGAGTTCCGCAATCTCGCCGATGTGCCGCTGAGCTCCTGGGAGTACCGGCTGGGGGATGTGAAGCGGCAGGGCACACGGGCGGTCGCGCAGGCCGAACTGCGCTACCGCATAGCCGGTTACGACACGGCTCCGGTGACCGCGGCCCGCACTCTGGAGCTCACCCGGCACGACGGCCGCTGGTACGTGACGGCCGACCGCGCAGACAAGGGCGGTGGCCGCCAGCTCTGGGAGCAGGGCGAGGTCCAGGTGGCGCGCGGCAGGCGGAGCCTGGTCCTCGCCGTCGGCCAGGACGCCAAGCGGCTGCGCGCGGTCGCCGCGACCGCGGACCGGGCCGTACCGGCCGTCTCGGCAGCCTGGCCGTCCCCCTGGGCCCGGCGCGTCGTCGTCCTGGTCCCCGCATCGCTGGACGCCATGGGAGAGCTGCTGGGCGCGCCCGCGGCCGGGTACCGGGGGATAGCGGCGGTCACCACGGGCGAGACCGGGGCGGCGGGGACGGCGCCCGCGGACCGGGTGATCGTCAACCCCGAGGCGTACTCGGTGCTCGGCGACTACGGCCAGGGCGTCGTGCTCACCCATGAGACCACCCATGTCGCCACCCGCGCGTACACCTCGGCGGCCACCCCGATGTGGCTCTCGGAAGGCTTCGCGGACTGGGTCGCGTACCGCGGCACGGGCAGCTCCACCGGCCAGATCGCCCCCGAACTCCAGCGCGCGGTCCGGCGCGGCGACCTGCCGCCCGTGCTGCCCGCCGACGCGGACTTCGCCTTCGGCGGCGACGGGGACACGCTGGCGCGGGCGTACGAGGGCGGCTGGCTGGCGTGCGAACTGATCGCGGAGCGCTGGGGCGAGCGGAAACTGACCGCCTTCTACCGGGCAGTCGGCAGTGGCAAGCACCGGGCGAGCGCGGTCGAGAAGGCCATGGCGGACGTGCTGGGGACGTCGCCCGCGGACTTCACGGTGCGCTGGCGGGATTATCTGCGGGAACGGCTGGACGCCTGAGCCTGGCCCCCAGTTGTCATCCGGGTGGGGAGTCAGGAGGCCATCAGCGCGTTGTCGCGGGTCGACTGGGCGGGAAGCAGCTTGCGGCGGCGCGGCTCGGTGACCGTCTGGCGCCACAGCCGCAGGCAGGCCGTCAGCGTCGCCGCGACCAGCAGTCCGTTGCGTACGGCCAGCAGCGCCACGCCCAGCGGGTCGCTCGCCACCACATGCGCGAACCAGACGGGGAACTCCAGCAGCGTGACACCCGCCGCCGCCAGCACCAGCCAGGCGGGCAGCCCCATCCGGCTGCGCCGGAAGACCAGCGCGACGGCGGCCAGACCGACCAGCCAGAGCAGGTACTGGGGGCTGATCACCCGGCTTGTCGTGGTGAACAGCAGTACGGCGGTGAAGGCCGCGTCGCACGGGGTGCTCGGCGCGAACTTCTTCGCGCGCAGCCGCCACAGCAGCAGCCAGGCGAACGCGATGGCGGTGAGCGTGATCGCGAGCGCGGAGACCAGCGAGACGTGGGGGCCGATGAACTCCACCGAGCCGTAGTTCAGCAGCACCTGACCGTCCCAGCCGTGGTGCCGGGCCACATGGAAGGCCAGTGCGCCCAGAGACTCGATCTCCGTGCCGCGCTCGCGCTGGAAGGTGAGGAAGGCAAGCGCGCCGGGCATCGCCGAGACGAACAGCAGCATCAGGGCGGCCGCCGTGCCCGCCGCGGTGGCCCAGGAGCGGCTCGTCGCCCGGCCGCGCGGGGTGCCCGCGAGCACCAGCAGCGGCCAGACCTTCAGCAGCGCACCGAAGGCCGCCAGCGCGCCCAGGCTGCGTGGATGGCGTACCCCGGCCAGGAGGGCGACCACGGCGACGGCCGTGACCATCAGGTCGTAGCGGGCGTACGCGGTGGGGCCGAGCAGCGCCACACCGGCCACCCAGACCCAGCTGCCGCGCTGGGACTTGCCCGGCCGCCCGCCGGCGTACAGCAGCAGGGAGAGGACCAGCGCGTCGCAGAGCAGGGCGAGGACGAAGAAGGCGGTGGCATAGCCGAGGAAGGGCAGCACGGCGGGGGAGAGGACCGCGAGCGCGGCGGCGGGCGGGTACTGCCAGGTGACGTCGTCCATGGGGAAGATGCCGGTCTTCAGGACCTCGTACCAGCCCTGGTAGATCCCCGAGACATCGGTGGTGACATCGGGGCCCGGGAAGGCGACGACCTTGAGGACGCAGAGCATCAGCGCGGTCCTGGTGAGGATCCACACCGCGAGGGGAAGGCGCCTGCCGCCACCGCTCGCGCTGTCGCTCCCGCTGGCGACGCCGGCCATGAGCACCCCATCCCATTCGTGCCGTTTTATGGGTGCCTATGATGCCGGGCGAGGCGGCTCGGGAGCGGTGAGGCAGGGCCGTTCGGTACTGTCGGCGGCGATGCACAAGACCTTGATCGTGACCAACGACTTCCCGCCCAGGCCCGGCGGCATCCAGGCGTTCCTGCACAACATGGCGCTGCGTCTGGACCCGGAACAGCTCGTCGTCTACGCCTCCACCTGGAAGCGCGGGCGCGAGGGCCACGAGGCGACCGCGGCCTTCGACGCCGAGCAGCCCTTCACGGTCGTACGCGACCGTACGACCATGCTGCTTCCGACTCCGCGCGTCACCCGAAAGGCGACCCGGCTGCTGCGCGAGCACGGCTGTCAGTCGGTGTGGTTCGGGGCGGCCGCCCCGCTCGGGCTGATGGCTCCGGCTCTGCGCAAGGCGGGCGCGCGGCGGCTGGTGGCCACCACGCACGGCCACGAGGCGGGCTGGGCGCAACTGCCCGCGTCCCGGCAGTTGCTGCGCCGCATCGGCGAAGGCACGGACACGATCACCTATCTGGGTGAGTACACCCGCTCACGCATCGCCGCGGCGCTGACGCCCGAGGCGGCCGGACGCATGGTCCAACTCCCGCCCGGCGTCGACGAGAAGACCTTCCACCCCGGCTCCGGCGGCGACGTGGTCCGCGCCCGGCTCGGGCTGAGCAGCCGTCCGGTCGTGGTGTGCGTCTCGCGGCTGGTGCCGCGCAAGGGGCAGGACACCCTGATCCGCGCGATGCCCGCCATCCTGGCGAAGGTGCCGAACGCCGTGCTGCTGATCGTGGGCGGTGGCCCGTACGAGAACGAGCTGAGGGGTCTCGCGGCCGAGACCGGGGTCGAGGGTTCCGTGCGCTTCACCGGCGCCGTCCCCTGGGCGGAACTGCCGGCGCACTTCGGCGCGGGCGACGTCTTCGCCATGCCCTGCCGCACC
The DNA here is from genome assembly GCF_026339995.1 of Streptomyces sp. NBC_01481. Lineage (GTDB taxonomy): Bacteria > Actinomycetota > Actinomycetes > Streptomycetales > Streptomycetaceae > Streptomyces. The sequence goes on from NZ_JAPEPT010000001.1 coordinate 1,460,235, forward strand.
CGCCGGGGCGGCCTCGATGTCGAGGGCCTCGGAATCGTGTATCTGGAGGCGTCGGCGACCGGTCTTCCGGTGGTCGCGGGCGACTCGGGCGGCGCCCCCGACGCCGTACTCGACGGAGAGACGGGCTGGGTCGTCCGCGGCGGCTCGGCCGAGGAGTCGGCCGAGAGGATCGTGGCGCTGCTCGAAGATCCCGAGCTGCGGCGGCGGATGGGGGAGCGCGGCCGGGCGTGGGTCGAGGAGAAGTGGCGCTGGGACCTGCTGGCGGAGAAGCTGCGGACGCTTCTGTAAGGCAGGAAGCGGGCCAACGGCGCGGGTCCCCGGCCCGAGCGGATGCAATCCGTTCGTCGCCGAGGACCCGAGAGACCGAGCGGACCCGAGAGACCGGTCAGGCGCGGTAGATCGCCTCGATCTCGTCGGCGAAGTCCTTCGCCACCACATTGCGCTTCAGCTTCAGCGACGGCGTGATGTGGCCCGCCTCCTCGGTGAACTGGGAGGGGAGAATGCGGAATTTCCGCACCGATTCCGCCTTGGACACGGCCGCGTTGCCGTCGTCGACCGCCCGCTGGACCTCCGCCAGCAGATCGGCGTCCTGGAGCAGCGACGCCGCCGTCGAATCGGCGGGCTTGCCGTGGTCCGAGGCCCAACGCCCCAGGAAATCCTCGTCGATGGTGACCAGCGCGCCCACGAAGGGCCGCCCGTCGCCCACGACCATGCACTCCGCGACCAGTGCGTGCGCGCGGATGCGGTCCTCGATCACGGCGGGAGCGACGTTCTTGCCGCCCGCGGTGACCAGGATCTCCTTCTTGCGGCCGGTGATCGCGAGGTAGCCGTCCTCGTCCAGGGTGCCGATGTCGCCGGTGTGGAACCAGCCGTCGGTCAGCGCCTCCGCGGTCGCCGCCTCGTTGTTCCAGTAGCCCTTGAAGACGTGCTCGCCGTGCAGCAGGATCTCGCCGTCGTCCGCGATCCGCACCACCGAGCCCGGCAGCGGCTGTCCCACCGTGCCGATCTTCTGGCGGTCCCACGGGCTGAACGCGGTCGCCGCACACGACTCGGTCAGGCCGTATCCCTCCAGGACCGTGAAGCCGATGCCGCGGTAGAAGTGGCCGAGGCGCTCGCCCAGCGGTGCTCCGCCGGAGATCGCGTACTCGCAGCGTCCGCCGAGGACCGCACGCAGCTTGCTGTAGACGAGCCGGTCGAAGACCTTGTGCTTGAACTTGAGACCGATCGAGGGGCCCTCGGGAGTGGCCAGTGCACGGCTGTAGGTGATGGCCGTGTCCGCTGCCTTGTCGAAGATCTTGCCCTTGCCGTCCGCCCGGGCCTTGGCCCGCGCCGAGTTGTAGACCTTCTCGAAGACGCGCGGCACGCCGAGGAGCAACGTCGGCCGGAAGGAGGCCAGTTCGTCGGTGAGGTTCTTGATGTCCGACACACAGCCGAGCTTGATGGGCGCCATCACGGCCGCGACTTCGACCATGCGGCCGAAGACGTGCGCGGCCGGGAGGAAGAGCAGCACCGAGCTCTCGCCCGTACGGAACAGGGGCCTCAGGCGCTCGACCAGGTTGCCGCACTCCGCGAAGAAGCTGCGGTGGGTGAGCACACAGCCCTTGGGGCGGCCGGTGGTGCCCGAGGTGTAGACGATCGTCGCCGGGTCGTCCGCCTTGGCGCTCGCGCTGCGCTCGTCGACCGTCTCGTCGCCGACCTCGGCGCCCGCGGCGGTCAGTTCCTCGATCGCGCCCTTCTCGATCTGCCAGATGTGCCGCAGGCCGGGCAGCCGGTCGCGTACGGACTCGACGGCGGCGGCGTGCGCGTCGCTCTCGACGACCACCGCGACCGCACCCGAGTCACCGAGGATCCACTGGACCTGCTCGGCCGAGCTGGTCTCGTACACCGGGACGGTGACGGCGCCCGCGCTCCAGATCGCGAAGTCCAGCTGCACCCACTCGTAGCGGGTGGGGGACATCAGGGCGACCCGCTCACCGGGCCGTACGCCGGCGGCGATCAGCCCCTTGGCGGCGGCCCGTACCTCGGCGAGGAACTGGGTGGCGGTGACGTCCGTCCAGACGCCTGCCACCTTTCTGCCCATCACCGCGACATCGGGGTGCATTGCGGCATTGCGGCGGATGAGATCCGTCAGATTGCCGTCTGAGGGGACCTCGTACAGGGCCGGAAGGCTGAACTCGCGCAAGACTGCTGCTCCTCATCGGGCTCCGGCGCCACGGCTCTGTGTGATGCACCGGCTGCGGTCCAAGATCGGGCAGGTGCTCATTGGGGGTGAGCACGACTGGACTGCCCGGACGTTACCCACCAGTACTCGGTTCCGGATAGGGGGTTCCGGCCAGATGTTCCCTGCGTCACACGCGTATGGCATCGCTTATGGCATCGCTCCGCGAGCGTAGTCCACACCTGTCGTGACTCGGAAGAACGGCCTGCCCGCCCCCACTACCCAGCCGTCACAGGGCCGTCCTAGGGTGATCGTCATGCGAGGCATGCGAGTCAACGTGGTGAGTGACGTGCACGGCAACGCCAAGGATCTCGCCCGGGCGGGGGACGGCGCGGATGCCCTCGTCTGCCTCGGTGACCTCGTGCTCTTCCTCGATTACGCCGACCACTCGCGCGGCATCTTCCCCGACCTCTTCGGCGTCGAGAACGCCGATCTGATCGTGGAACTGCGTACCGCCCGCCGCTTCGACGAGGCCCGCGACCTGGGCCGCAGGCTCTGGGGCGAACTGCGGCAGGACCGGGACAGCGCCATCGAGTCGGCCGTACGACGCCAGTACGCCGAGTTGTTCGCGGCCTTCCCCACCCCGACGTACGCCACCTACGGCAATGTCGACATTCCTGCCCTCTGGCCGGAGTACGCGCGCCCGGGCACCACCGTCCTGGACGGAGAGCGCGTCGAGATCGGCGGCCGGACCTTCGGCTTCGTGGGCGGCGGACTGCGCACCCCGATGCGCACCCCCTACGAGATCTCCGACGAGGAGTACGCGGCCAAGATCGAGGCGATCGGCGAGGTCGACGTGCTCTGCTCGCACATCCCGCCGGAGGTACCCGAGCTCACCTACGACACGGTCGCGCGCCGCTTCGAACGCGGCAGCCACGCGCTGCTCGACGCGATCCGCCGCACCCGCCCCCGGTACGCGCTTTTCGGCCACATCCACCAGCCGCTCGTCGACCGGATGCGCATCGGCGCCACGGAATGCGTCAACGTCGGGCATTTCGCCTCCACCGGCCGGCCGTGGGCACTGGAGTGGTGAGACCGGGCCCCGCGCCGGTGACCAGTCCGGTCGCGGTAGCCTGCACACCACACCACCCCCGGTCGTACCGCACTGTGAGGAGCCGCAGCGATGGCGGAACACACCAGCTCGAGCATCACGATCGAGGCGGCGCCGGCCGACGTGATGGGCGTGATCTCCGACTTCGCCCGCTACCCGGAGTGGACGGGTGAGGTGAAGGAGGCCGAGGTGCTCGCCACCGACGCCAAGGGCCGCGCCGAGCAGGTCCGCCTCGTGCTGGACGCCGGAGCGATCAAGGACGACCACACCCTCGCGTACACCTGGAACGGCGACCACGAGGTCAGCTGGACGCTGGTCAAGTCCCAGATGCTGCGCGCCATCGACGGCTCGTACACCCTGGCCGCGGTCGGCGGCGGTGACCGTACCGAGGTCACCTACCAGCTGACCGTCGACGTCAAGATCCCCATGCTCGGCATGATCAAGCGCAAGGCCGAGAAGGTCATCATCGACCGCGCCCTGGCCGGTCTGAAGAAGCGCGTCGAGAGCGGTCCCACCGCCTGATGCGCACGGTCCTCGTCACCGGCCTCGGCGGCGCGGGCCGTACCACCGTCGCCGCCGCCACCGCGCTCTGTGCCGCCCGGAGCGGCAAGCGCACGCTGTTCCTCTCCGCGGAGCCGGGCGACATCCTCGGAACGCCCGTCACCGGCAGCCTCGTCGAACCGGCCGAGGCCACCGGCGGGCTGTGGGCCGCCCGTATCGAGGCCGGCGCCGCATTCCGCGCGGAGTTCATGGCCCTTCAGGAGCGAAGCTCCGGCGCGCTCGACCTGCTGGGCGCGAGGCCGCTGGAGGACGAGGAGCTGACCGAACTCCCCGGCAGCGAGCAGTTCGCGCTGCTGCGCGCGCTGACCGTCGCCTCGCGCGGCGACTGGGACGTGCTCGTCGTCGACATGCCGCCACTGCGCGAGACCGTCGCCGCGCTCGCCCTGCCCGAGCAGCTGCGCCGCTATCTGCGCCGCCTGCTGCCGGTGGAGCGGCAGGCCGCCAGGGCGCTGCGCCCGATGCTCGCCCAGCTCGCGGGCGTACCGATGCCCGCGCAGTGGCTGTACGCGACCGCCGATCGCTGGGACACCGAACTGGCCGGTGTGCAGACGGTGATCGACGCCCGCGGTACGACCCTGCGCGTGGTCGCCGAGCCCTCACCCGCGGCCGCGGACGTCCTGCGCACGGCCCGCTCCGGGCTCGCGCTGCACGGACTCGATGTCGACACCTTCGTAGCGAACCGGATCCTGCCGAGGCAGTCCCCGGACACCTGGCTCGCCACACTCTGCGCGCAGCAGGAGAAGCACCTGCGCGAGTGGTACGCGCAGTGGGCCCCCGGAATCCCGCTCCGCGAGGTGCGCCACCTCGGCCGGGACCCGCGCGGCCTCGACGACCTCGGCGCTCTCCTCGAAGACGGCGGACTCGCCGTCGAGCCGGCCCCGGACCCGGGCGAGCGCAGGGACGACCCCTGGCGGGTCGAGTTCCCGGGCACGGCCGACGACGGCGAGGGCCCGCTCTACGTCTGGCACCTTCCGCTGCCCGGCGCGGTGAAAGAGGAGGTCTCGCTGGTACGCCGCGGGGATGAACTCCTGGTCACCGTGGGCCCCTTCCGCAGGATCGTTCCGCTGCACTCCGTGCTGCGCCGCTGCACGGTGTCCGGCGCCGGACTCACGGACGGCGCGCTGCGGGTCCGCTTCACGCCGGACCCCGAGCTGTGGCCCCGCGCCCGCTGAAGGTCCTGCCTCCATTCGGGTAACGTCGAGCGTACGAGGGGACACCCCCTAACCCTCCGTTCCGCCCGTCCTTCCGCAGGAGTACGCCATGAGCGATGCCACCGAGCGTCCCGCCGTCGACGACGACGCCTGGGCCACGGCCTGCGCCGAGGATCTCGAGGCCGAGAAGGCCCGCCGCCGCACCCAGTACGGCACACCGCCGGGCTCCGCCGCCGAGGAGCTGCGCAAACTCCTCGACGTCGTCGCCGAGAGGGTCTCCACCTTCCAGACGTCGCTGCCCGGCATCGCCGCGCAGAGCGCCGTGCAGCAGCTGGTCAGCCAGGCGAAGTCCGCGGTCGAGCCCGTCATCGAACGCAACCCGGAGATCTTCGACCACCTCGCGGCGGCCGGCAGCGAACTGCTCGCCGCCTATCGATCCGCAGTCGAGGGCCATGAGCGACGCTGGACCCAGGAGCGGACCCCGGATCCGGACATCTCCGGGGACGCCACGGACCCCCGCGACGAGGGCCCCGGGGCGAGCGAGCACATCGACCTGGACTGAGCCGGGCGGTGCCCGCCCTCGGGTACGGTTGGCCGTAGCGGGGCTCGACCGAAAACTGAGGGACACATGGGACTCACCATCGGCGTCGACATCGGCGGCACCAAGATCGCGGCCGGCGTGGTCGACGAAGAGGGCACCATTCTTGAGACGTACACGGTGCCCACCCCGTCGACCCCCGAGGGCATTGTCGACGCGATCTGCTCCGCCGTGGCCGGGGCCGGCGAGGGGCACGACATCGAGGCCGTGGGCATCGGAGCCGCGGGATACGTCGACGACAAGCGCGCCACCGTCCTGTTCGCGCCGAACATCCAATGGCGCCACGAGCCGCTGAAGGACAAGGTCGAACAGCGCGTCGGCCTCCCCGTGGTCGTCGAGAACGACGCGAACGCGGCCGCCTGGGGCGAGTACCGCTTCGGCGCCGGCCAGGGCCACGAGGACGTCATCTGCATCACGCTCGGCACCGGGCTCGGCGGCGGCATCATCATCGGCAACAAGCTGCGCCGCGGACGCTTCGGCGTGGCGGCGGAGTTCGGCCACATCCGCGTGGTCCCGGACGGTCTGCTGTGCGGCTGCGGAAGCCAGGGCTGCTGGGAGCAGTACGCCTCCGGGCGCGCCCTCGTGCGGTACGCCAAGCAGCGCGCCAATGCCACCCCCGAGAACGCGGCGGTGCTCCTCGGCCTCGGCGACGGCACGGTCGCGGGCATCGACGGCAAGCACATCAGCGCGGCCGCCCGCCAGGGCGACCCGGTCGCGATCGACTCCTTCCGCGAGCTGGCCCGCTGGGCAGGCGCCGGTCTGGCCGATCTCGCCTCGCTCTTCGACCCGTCCGCGTTCATCGTGGGCGGCGGTGTCTCGGACGAGGGCGAGCTGGTCCTCGACCCGATCCGCAACTCCTTCCGCCGCTGGCTGATCGGCGGCCAGTGGCGTCCGCACGCCCAGGTGCTCGCTGCCCAACTGGGCGGCAAGGCGGGCCTGGTGGGCGCGGCGGACCTGGCGCGCCAAGGCTGAGCCCCCGACACGAGTGACCGCGCCCGTCGCGCCCCATGGGGGAGCGGCGGGCGCTGTCGTATCTTGATCGCCATGGCGACTACGAGCCCGCTGCCCAACTCCCGCACCGAGCCGGACGGTTCGGCAGTGATCCGGGTGCTCAGCTACAACATCCGCTCCCTGCGTGACGACGAGGACGCGCTGGCCCGGGTGATCCGCGCCTGCAGGCCCGACCTGGTCTTCGTCCAGGAGGCCCCGCGCTTCTTCCGCTGGCGCAAACACGCCGCCCGGCTCGCCGCCAAGAGCGAGCTCGTGGTCCTGACGGGCGGGGCGACCGCCACCGGGCCGCTTCTGCTCTGCTCGCTGCGCGCCACGGTGGAGCGTACGCAGGACGTGCTGCTGCCGCTCACCCCCGGACTGCACCGGCGCGGCTTCGCCACCGCGGTCGTACGGATCGGGGGCGCCCGGATCGGGCTGCTCAGCTGTCATCTGAGCCTGCGGAGCGACGAGCGCTACGCACAGGCCGGGATGCTGCTGGACCGGCTCGACGCGATGGACGTGCCGTACGCGATCGCGGCGGGCGATATCAACGAGCGGCCCACAGGCCGCAGCTTCCGCAGGCTCGCGGAGTCGCTTCAGGACTGCTGGGCGGTCGCGCCCTGGGGCGGTCAGTACACCTCGACGCCGGACAACCCGCACCAGCGGATCGACGCGATCTTCGCCGCACAGGGCGTCGAGGTGCTGGGATGCGGTGTGCCGCTGGGCCTCCCGGGGATCACCGAGGCCGACCTGCGCGCGGCGACGGACCACCTTCCGGTGCTGGCCGCGCTGCGGGTCCCGGGCGCCTGAAAGGCCTGAGCGGCTACACCACCGCGCCGCGGCCCGGGTCGTCGTCGTCCTCGTCGTCGCCGTGCGACATCCGGGCCACCAGAGTGGCGAAGCCGCCCAGGAAACCGCCGACGCACAGCGTGGTCAGCCACCACGTCATGTCCCACTGCAGCAGCACCGCGATCAGCATCAGCACGGGGCCGCCGACGACCGCGAGCCAGGCGAACCTGGCCGTGACATCGGCCTCCGGCAGCGGCGGCGGCTCCGGCGGTACGAAGTGGCCCTCGTCGCCGTCGTCGAGGTCCTCGTCCTGGGGCTCGGCCACCTGGTAGTCGCGCGGGCCGCCGACGCCCGGCGCGAAGGTGATGGAGCTCCCCAGCGCCGGCCGGTCCGCGTCCCCGTCTCCGGCGTCGTCCTCGTCGGGCTCCGGCTCCGGCTCGGCCGGGCGCTCCTTCGGGGCGCGCTTCGGGGTCTCGTTCAGATCGCCCTCCAGCAGGGCGAGGTCGTCCACCGACTTGAACGGCTTGGCACCCGGCGGGTCGGCCGGCTCCTCGCCGTACCCCGCGACGATGGCCGCCCAGGCGGCCTCCTCGTCGATCGGCTGCGGCTCGCGGTCCGCGTCGTGCTGCTCAGCCACCGGTGGTGCTCCCCTTCTTCCCGACACTCGGAGCGAGGCGGCCGATGAACGCGTAACTCTCGTCGAAAATCCGCTCCGCATCGTGGTCCAACGTCGCCACGTGGTAGCTCTGTTCCAGCAGGATCTCGGTGACGTCGGTCGAGGAGACCCGGCTGAGGATGCGGGCCGAGTCGACCGGGGGGACCACATGGTCCTGCGGGCTGTGCAGCAGCAGCATCGGCTGTGTGACCTGCGGCAGCTCGCCGTCGACCAGCCGGAAGAAGTTCCGCAGGGAGTGCGCGGCGTGCAGCGGTACCCGGTCGTATCCGACCTCCACCGAGCCCTCCTTGGCGATGTCGCTCGTCAGTCCCTTGGTCGTGGGCACCAGGTGCCGCATGACCGGCAGGGCGTGTGCCGACAGGCCGTGGACCTTGTTCGCCGGGTTGACCACGACGATGCCGCTGACCGAGTCGCCGTGCTTCGCGGCCAGACGCAGTGTCAGCGCGCCGCCCATGGAGAGCCCGAAGACGAAGACCTGGCTGCACCGCTCCAGCAGCACCCGCAGCTCGCGGTCCACCTCGGCGTACCAGTCCTGCCAGCCGGTGACCTGCATGTCCTGCCAGCGCGTGCCGTGCCCGGGCAGCAGCGGCAGGGACACGGTCAGTCCGCGCTCCGCCAGATACTCGGCCCAGGGGCGCAGCGACTGCGGTGAACCGGTGAATCCGTGACAGAGGAGGACGCCGACCTCGCCGCCCTCATGACGGAAGGGCTCAGCTCCAGGAAGGACCGGCACCGGGGTCTCCTTTCGGGGTTCGGGGCCCGCGGCATGGCCGCTGATGTGGCAGGCCCCGGTCAGGCACAGCGTCAGTGTCGTGAAGGTGTACTTCACCGTACGCGACCGGACTGACACCGACCAGGTCCGAAGGCCCCCCAGCACAGGGATCCCTGGCCCGCCTCGGGTTAAGGTCTGTTCGACAGCACACAGGAGGCACCAGAGTTGATCTACGGCGCAATGAAGTTCTCCATCGGAGGCTCGCTGAAGCTTGCCTTCAGGCCCTGGGTGGAGGGACTGGAGAACATTCCCGCCGACGGACCGGCGATCCTCGCAAGCAATCATCTGTCCTTCTCGGACTCCTTCTTCCTCCCCGCGGTGCTCGACCGCAAGGTCACCTTCATCGCCAAGGCGGAGTACTTCACCTCGCCGGGGGTGAAGGGCAGGCTCACCGCCGCCTTCTTCAAGGGCGTCGGCCAGCTCCCGGTGGACCGCTCGGGGGCCCGAGGCGCGGGCGAGGCGGCGATCAAGGCCGGTATCGAGGTCATCGAGGGCGGCGGGCTGTTCGGCATCTACCCGGAGGGCACCCGCTCCCCGGACGGCCGTCTCTACCGCGGCAAGCCCGGCGGCCTCGCGCGCGTGGCGCTCGCGACGGGCGCTCCGGTCATCCCGGTCGCGATGATCGACACCGAGAAGATCCAGCCGCCCGGCAAGGTGGTCCCCAAGCTGATGCGCCCGGGGATCCGGATCGGCAAGCCGCTCGACTTCAGCCGCTACCAGGGCATGGAGCACGACCGCTTCATCCTGCGCTCGGTGACCGACGAGGTCATGTACGAGATCATGAAGCTCTCGGGCCAGGAGTACGTCGACATCTACGCGACCGCCGCGAAGCGTCAGATCGCGGAGGCGGAGAAGGCCGAAAAGGCCGCCGCGAAGGCAGCGGAGAAGGCAGAGAGGGCAGCCGAGGCGGAGAAGCCGGACACGGAAGAGACGACGGGCAGGCCGGCCGCGTAGCCGCGCAGTCCGTCCTGGGGTGGGGGAAATGGCCAAGCGCGAGCGTGTCGTGCGGATGTCGGTCGAGCTGCCGCTGTGGCGTGCGCTCGCCGGATACCGCGTACTGACCATGATCTACGCGGTTCTGCTGTTCGCCTTCATCCCGGACAAGTTCGAGCGCCCCTGGGTGGCGATCGCCTTCCTCGCGGTGATGAGCGTATGGACGCTGGTCACGCTGCCCAAGGTGGCCAACGCGACCCGCTGCACCAAGCGGTTCCTGATCGCCGATCTCACCATCGCGCTCACCGGCATACTGCTCACCCCGCTCGCCGACTTCCAGGCGCAGCACGTCGACGGGCCCACCCTGCCGACGATTTGGACCGCGGGTTCCGTCCTCGCCTTCGCCCTCAAGGGCGGCTGGCGCTGGGCGGGCTTTGCCTCGTCCTTCGTCGCCGTGGCCAACATCATCGAGCGCGGCGAGCCCAGCCGGGACACGTTCCACAACGTCCTGCTGGTCTGGGTCGCCTCCATCGCCATCGGCTACGTCGTCGAGGTCGCCCGCGCCTCCGAGCGCACCCTCGCCCGCGCCCTGGAGATCGAGGCGGCGACCCGCGAGCGGGAGCGCCTGGCCCGCGACATCCACGACAGCGTGCTCCAGGTGCTGGCGATGGTGCAGCGACGCGGTACGGCTCTGGGCGGCGAGGCCGCGGAGCTCGGACGGATGGCGGGGGAGCAGGAGGTTGCGCTGCGCACCCTGGTCTCCAGCGGTCTGGTTCCCACGATGCGCGCGTCACAGGACGCCTCGCAGGGCGCGGTGGTCCGCACGGTCGATGTGGACGACGAACCGTCCGGCGGGCCCGAACTCCAGGATCTGCGGTCGCTGCTGGCCCACCACGCCGGGTCGAAGGTGACGCTCTCCGAGCCGGGCGCTCCGGTCCTGCTTCCGGCCGCCGCGGCCGCGGAGCTGGCCGCCGCTGTCAGTGCCGCCCTGGACAATGTCACCAGACATGCGGGTCAGGACGCCCAGGCCTGGATCCTGGTCGAGGACTGGCCGGACGAGGTGATCGTGACGGTACGGGACGACGGCCCGGGCATCCCGGAGGGCAGGCTGGCGCAGGCGGAGGGCGAGGGCAGGCTCGGAGTCGCCCTGTCGATCCGCGGGCGGCTGCGGGAGTTGGGCGGTTCGGCGGAGCTGATCTCCGTCCCGGGCCAGGGCACAGAAGTCGAGTTGAAGGTTCCACGGGGGAAGGCAGAGAAATGACGGAGCAGCAGACGATCAGGGTGATGGTCGTCGACGACCACCCGATGTGGCGGGACGCCGTCGCCCGGGATCTGGGTGCGGCCGGGTTCGACGTGGTCGCGACCGCCGGTGACGGCCCGCAGGCCGTGCGCCGCGCCCGCGCCGTCACACCCGACGTACTCGTCCTCGACCTCAACCTCCCCGGGATGCCCGGCGTCCAGGTGTGCAAGGAGCTCGTCGGCTCCCACCCAGGCCTGCGGGTCCTGGTGCTCTCTGCGAGTGGTGAGCACGCGGACGTGCTGGAGGCGGTGAAGTCCGGGGCCACGGGCTATCTGCTCAAGTCGGCGAGTACGGAGGAGCTGACGGACGCCGTGCGGCGCACCGCCGTCGGCGATCCGGTCTTCACGCCGGGCCTCGCAGGCCTGGTGCTCGGTGAGTACCGCCGACTGGCCTCCGAGCCCGCGCCGTCGTCCGGCGGGGACGAGCCGAAGGCCCCGCAGCTGACCGAGCGCGAGACCGAGGTGCTGCGGCTCGTCGCCAAGGGGCTCTCGTACAAGCAGATCGCCGAGCGTCTGGTCATCTCCCACCGCACCGTCCAGAACCACGTCCAGAACACCCTCGGCAAGCTCCAGTTGCACAACCGCGTGGAGCTCGTGCGGTACGCGATCGAGCGCGGCCTGGACGACGCGTGACCTTCCCGCCCTTCGGTCGCTACTCGTACGGGTGAAAGACGGGCGTCAACCGCCGCATGACGAAGAGGAATTGACCCTTCGCCCCATCCCTTAGTGACCTGGATCACCATTAGCGTGGCGGTCCTACGGCTCACCAGGCGAAGGGAAGTTTCCATGCGCGTCGGAGTACTGACCGGGGGCGGCGACTGCCCCGGGCTCAATGCGGTCATCCGTGGCGTCGTCCGCAAGGGCGTGCAGGAGTACGGATACGAGTTCGTCGGCTATCGCGACGGCTGGCGCGGCCCCCTCGAAGGCGACACGGTTGCGCTCGACATCCCGGCCGTACGCGGCATTCTGCCCCGCGGCGGCACCATCCTCGGCTCTTCGCGCACCAACCCCCTCAATGCGGAGAACGGCATCCGCCGCATCAAGGACAACCTCGCCAAGAACGAGGTCGACGCCCTGATCGCGATCGGCGGCGAGGACACCCTCGGTGTGGCCGCGCGGCTCTACGACGAGTACGGCATCAAGTGCGTCGGTGTGCCGAAGACCATCGACAACGACCTGTCCGCCACGGACTACACCTTCGGCTTCAACACGGCGGTCGGCATCGCGACCGAGGCGATCGACCGGCTCCACACCACCGCCGAATCCCATATGCGTGTCCTCGTGGTGGAGGTGATGGGGCGGCACGCGGGCTGGATCGCCCTGCACTCCGGTCTCGCCGGCGGCGCCAATGTCATCCTCATTCCCGAGCAGCGCTTCGACGTCGACCAGGTCTGCGCCTGGGTGACCTCGCGTTTCAAGGCCAGCTACGCACCGATCGTGGTGGTCGCCGAGGGCGCCATGCCCAAGGACGGCGAGGCGGTGCTCAAGGACGGCTCGCTCGACTCCTTCGGTCATGTCCGGCTCTCCGGAGTCGGTGAGTGGCTGGCCAAGGAGATCGAGCGGCGAACGGGCAAGGAGGCCCGCACCACGGTCCTCGGCCATGTCCAGCGCGGCGGCACCCCGAGCGCGTTCGACCGCTGGCTGGCGACGCGCTTCGGGCTGCACGCGATTGACGCGGTGCGGGACGGGGACTTCGGGAAGATGGTGGCGCTGCAGGGCACGGACATTGTGCGGGTGCCGATTGCCGAGGCCACGGCGAAGCTGAAGACGGTGGACCCGAGGCTGTACGAGGAGGTCGGGGTCTTCTTCGGCTGAGGCTGGGGCTCCGCCCCAGACCCCGCGCCTCAATCGCAGGCGGGGCTGGGTGTGCGGCTCGGCCGCACACTTCAGCCCGTCCGGCGTTTGAGGACACTCCCCCTACGCCCTGTGGGCGTGGGGGGACCCCCAGAAGCGCGTACGGGGGTCCAGGGGGCGAAGCCCCTTGGTTACGGGATGGGGGTACCTCCCACGGCCGCCAGGCCGTAGGGGGAGGGCGGGGTGGGGAAAAATCAGGCCCGCCCCGCCGCCCCCGTCATCGACGCGACCAGCCCCCGCACCACCTCCGGCCCCCGCAGCGTCAGCACCGACTCCGGGTGGAACTGGATCCCCGCAAAGCCCGCGCCCCGCACCGCGTGCACCTCCGCCGACACCGCATCGCGCGCGACCTCGACCCCCCGGGCCCCCAGTTCCACCGCCGCCGCGTCATCGCACCGCGCCGTAAAGCTGTTGTAGAACCCCACCGTCTCCTCGCGCCCGAAGAAGTCGATACGCTCCTGCGTCCCCTGGTACGGCGTGTCCTTCCGTACGATCTCCAGGCCCAGCTCCGCGGCCATCAGCTCATGGCCGAGGCAGACACCGAGCAGCCCGTGGCGGTGATCGCGCATCAGCTCCGCGGCGAGCGCGCGCAGGAAGCGCATCTTCGGGTCGGCGGCGTCGCCCGGATCGCCCGGGCCGGGTCCCAGTACCACCGGCCCCGGGTGCGCGAGCACCCTCTCGCGCAGGCCCGGCTCGTCGTACCGTCGTACGGTCACCTCCAGGCCGGTGGAGCGCAGCAGATGCGCCAGCATCGCGGTGAAGGTGTCCTCGCCGTCGACGACCAGGGCGTGGCCCGACAGCTGCGCGGACCGCTCCTGCATTCGCAGCCAGAAGGGCGCGAGGTCGGCGCGGCGGGCGTCGAGCGCGGCCCGCACCCTGGGGTCGTCGGCGAGCCCCGGCCGCCCGGCGTCCTCGCGTGGCCGCCCCGGGCGAACCCCCAGCGCGGCCAGCACCCCCGCCGCCTTGGCGTGCGTCTCGGCGACCTCGCCCTCCGGGTCGGAGTGCCGTACCAGCGTGGCCCCGACCGGCACTCGCAAGGCCCCGTCGGCGTCGATGTCGGCGGTACGGATCAGGATCGGGGAGTCGAGGGTCTGCGCCCCGCCCGCGTCCCTGCCGATCAGCGCGAGAGCACCCGCGTAGTAGCCGCGCCCGCCCACCTCGTGGCGCTCGATGACGCGGCAGGCGTTCTGCACGGGCGAGCCGGTGACCGTCGCCGCGAACATGGTCTCCCGCAGCACGTCCCGTACATCGAGGGAACTCTTGCCCCTCAACTCGTACTCCGTGTGCGCGAGATGAGCCATCTCCTTGAGCCGGGGCCCGACGACGACGCCGCCCATGTCGCCGACGGTGCACATCATCTTCAGCTCCTCGTCGACGACCATGGAGAGCTCGTCGCGCTCCTTGCGGTCCTCCAGGAAGCGGAGCAGTGCCTCGGCGGTGGGGCCCACGGGCGGATAGCGGAAGGTGCCGCTGATGGGGTTCATCACGACGGTGCCTCCACTCATCCGGACATGGACCTCGGGGCTGGCCCCGACGAGGGTGCGCTCGCCGGTGTGCACGACGAAGGTCCAGTACGCACCGCGCTCGCCGTCGAGCAGCCGCCGGAACAGGGCAAGCGCGTCGGCCCGGCCGAAGCCGGGGATGCGGCCGGTGTAGGTGCGGCGGATGACGAAGTTCGCGCCCTCGCCCCGGCCGATCTCGTCCTCGATGACGCGCCGGACGATGCCCGCGTACTCCTCGTCGCCGACGTCGAAGGCCCCGTCCGCGACCCGTACGTCATGGGCGGGAAGCTGCGACAGGGCGTCGGCGAGGGGGAGTTCGTACGATTCGTCGGCCACGAGCACGGACAGCGGCGTCCCGTCGTCGCGTACGTCGAAGCCGCGCTCCCTGATCTGGCGGAACGGGACCAGGGCGAGCGAGGGACGGTCGGTGGCGGGGATGTCGGCAATCCGCTCCGCCTCGTGCACCGCGCCGATCAGGACCTCGACGGTGTCGTGGTCGCGGCCGGGAGTGCGCCTGCGCAGCAGGGCGAAGGGAGGGCAGTCGTCGTCGAGCAGTCGGCTGATGGGCATCCGGGGTGTTCCTTCCGGGTGGGAGGAACGGCCGCTGTCCCCGGACCGGGAAACACTGAAGGCCGCCCCTCGGGCGGCCTTCGCGATCCTGTTGCGCGCGATCAGTCAGTGGGCCGCCGGATGTGCGGTCCACCACCAGTTCTGAGTCGAATGCGCGAACATGCGCCGAACCCTACCCGATGCCGTTTCCCCGACTGTGCGGCCTGACGCATTCGTCTCATCTACTGAGCAGCGGAATGGACGGCCGACACGACCCCGTACTGTGGTCAGGGTGACCGTGAACGCTAAGACCACCGCTGTCGGTGGCAACACCTGGCGAGACCTGCCCGCGGCGCAGCAGCCCGAGTACCCCGATGCCGAGGCTCTGCGCGATGTCGTCGCGGACCTCGAGTCGTATCCGCCGCTCGTCTTCGCGGGCGAGTGCGACCAGCTGCGCGCCCGGATGGGAGCCGTCGCCAAGGGCGAGGCGTTCCTGCTCCAGGGCGGCGACTGCGCCGAGGCCTTCGACGCCGTGTCCGCCGACCACATCCGCAACAAGCTCAAGACCCTGCTGCAGATGGGCGCGGTGCTCACCTATGCCGCGTCCGTGCCCGTGGTCAAGGTCGGCCGTATCGCCGGCCAGTACTCCAAGCCGCGCTCCAAGCCGACCGAGACCCGCGACGGCGTGACGCTGCCCACCTACCGGGGCGACTCCGTCAACGGCTTCGACTTCACCGAGGCCGCCCGGATCCCGGACCCCGAGCGCCTCAAGCGGATGTACAACGCCTCCGCCGCGACGCTCAATCTGGTGCGCGCCTTCACCACCGGCGGCTACGCCGACCTGCGCCAGGTGCACGCCTGGAACCAGGACTTCGTGAAGTCGTCCCCCTCCGGGCAGCGCTACGAGCAGCTCGCGCGGGAGATCGACAACGCGCTGAACTTCATGAAGGCATGCGGCACCGACCCGGCGGAGTTCCGCACGGTCGAGTTCTACTCCTCTCACGAGGCGCTGCTGCTCGACTACGAAGGCGCGCTGACCCGCACCGACTCGCGGACCGGCCAGCTGTACAACACCTCCGGCCACATGGTCTGGATCGGTGAGCGCACCCGACAGCTCGACGGCGCGCACATCGAGTTCGCCTCGCGGATCCGCAACCCGATCGGTGTGAAGCTCGGCCCGACGACCACGGTCGACGAGGCGCTGCAGTACATCGAGAAGCTCGACCCCGACCGCGAGCCGGGTCGGCTGACCTTCGTCGTCCGTATGGGCGCCGACAAGGTCCGCGACAAGCTCCCCGAGCTGGTCGAGAAGGTCACGGCCTCCGGTGCCACGGTGGCCTGGGTGACCGACCCGATGCACGGCAACACCTTCGAGGCGGCATCCGGTCACAAGACCCGCCGCTTCGACGACGTGCTCGACGAGGTCAAGGGCTTCTTCGAGGTCCACAAGGCCCTCGGCACGCACCCGGGCGGCATCCATGTCGAGCTCACCGGTGACGATGTCACCGAGTGCGTGGGCGGCGGCGACGAGATCTTCGTCGACGATCTGCACCAGCGCTACGAGACGGCCTGTGACCCGCGACTGAACCGCAGCCAGTCCCTGGACCTGGCCTTCCTGGTCGCGGAGATGTACCGGGACCAGTAGGCGGACCCGTAGTGACGGATCAACGACGGTGGGGCGCGGATCGATGTGATCCGCGCCCCATCGGCATATCCGGGGCTTTTACGGACCCGCCCCGCCGGGTAAGGTTAGGTTAGCCTCACCGATCATCGGGAAAGGCGCCACCCATCGATCCCGCCCGGGAGGTGAACCGCGTGTACGTCTGCTCGTGCTTCGGCATCACCGAGAAGCAGGTGAAGGAACACGCGGATGCCGGTGCCTGCACTCCCCGCCAGATCGCGTCGGTCTCCAAGGCCGGTACCGACTGCGGATCGTGCGTGCGCCGTATTCAGGGGCTCCTGGGTCGTGGTGCCTGCCCCCGCCGGGAACTGCTCGAGCAGGGCGACGGCGCGACCGTACTGGCCGCCGACACCCAGTCGGCCGCTCAGCCCGAGCTCAGCGAAGCCGCGTAATTGCGGCTCGGCTGACTCCTGACTGCCCGGCCTAGCTCTCCGGCTGCTCGATCAGCTGCGCGATGTACAGCGCCTCACCGAGCTTCTCCACCAGCTCCAGCTGTGTGTCGAGATAGTCGATGTGGTGCTCCTCGTCCTCCAGGATCGACTCGAAGATGTTCGCGGACGTGATGTCGCCCTTGGCCCGCATCACCTCGATGCCGCGCTTGAGGCGGTCGATCGCCTCCACCTCGACCTGCCGGTCGGCCTGGAACATCTCGGTCACCGTCTGACCGACGCGCACATGGAAGAGCCGCTGGTAGTTCGGCAGGCCGTCGAGGAAGAGGATGCGGTCGGTCAGTACCTCCGCGTGCTTCATCTCGTCGAAGGACTCGGCCCGGGTGTACTTCGCGAGCTTCGTCCAGCCGAAGTTCTCCTGCATCTTCGCGTGCAGGAAATACTGGTTGATCGCGGTCAGCTCGGCAGTCAGCTGCTCATTGAGGAACTCGATGACCTCGGGGTCGCCCTGCATCGCAGAGGCTCCTTCCGCGCGTGTGACTGGGGCAGGTGCGCGCATCCTCGCACCGAGGCACGGGGCAGTCCAGTAAGTGCATGCTTAGTAGGAGTTGCCCGAATCGGCTCAGACCTGGTCATGACCACCCCTCCAGGTCTGTCACCATTGAAGGCATGGGTCAGCCGGAGAGCCGGGAATACCGCGCGTCAGAGGAGTCCGAGCTTCCGCCGGGGCAGCGACTGCAGCGTGGCTGGCCGGTCACTCACTATGGGCCCGTACCCAAATTCAAGCCGGACCGCTGGGAGTTCAGGGTCTTCGGCGCCACGGCGGACGGCGACAAACGCTGCTGGACGCATGAGGAGTTCTCGGCGCTGCCCTTCTCCACGGTCGTCGCTGATCTGCACTGCGTGACGAAGTTCAGCATGCTGGGGTCCGAATGGGGTGGTGTGCCCGCCCGTACGATCGTGGAGCTCGCCCCGCCGGCAGCGAACGCCACCCATGTCATGGTCTGGGCCGAGTACGGATTCAGCGCCAATATGCGGCTCTCCGACTTCGTCGCGGACCGCACGATCTTCGCGACGCACAAGGACGGTGAGCTGCTCACCGCGGAGCACGGCTTTCCGCTGCGTCTAGTGGTGCCGCATCTGTACGCCTGGAAGGGGCCCAAATGGGTCCGGGGCGTGGAGTACATGACGGCCGACCGCCGTGGCTTCTGGGAGGAGCGCGGCTATCACAATCTCGGCGACCCGTGGCGCGAGCAGCGCTACTCCTACCAGGAAGAGCCCGGGGACGGCCCCGAACTCTAGGGCGCGTCGTTTGGATCAGGCCCTGGAGCGTGGCACCGCGTGGATGCCCGGCGTTCACACCGTGGACAGCCGTGTGCGGCAGATTCTGGTCCCGGTGAGAAGCAGTCGCATGTGTCATGACGAGGAAGTGACGATGAACCGGGACCGATCGCTGTCCGTGGACGGGCTGATAGTCATGCTGGCCGACTGCGAGGACGTCTGGGACACCCCGGACCGTTCGGGCGACCCGGTGGACATCCTCGACCACGGTCTGCAGGTCGCCGCCGTCTTGGCGGATCGTCACCCACACGACGAGGAACTGCAGGTCGCAGGCCTTGTGCACGACATCGGACACTACCTGGTGCCCGGTGACGAGGCGGAGCACGGCGAGCACGCCGCCGAAGCGGTCCGTGGCCTGCTGGGATCGAGAGTCGCTCGGCTGGTCGCGCTCCACATCCCCGCCAAGCGGTATCTGGCGGCTGCCGATCAGGAGCACGCGGCCGGACTGTCCCCGGAGAGCGCGCGCACGCTCACGCTCCAGGGCGGGCCGATGACGCCCGGGGAGCAGGCCGCGTTTGAGGCGGATCCCGACTTTGCCGCGGGCCTCGCGCTGCGCCGCGCCGACGACGCGGGGAAGGTCGTGGGCTTGCGGGTGGCGGGCCTGGAGCACTGGCGGCCCCGGGTGGAGCGAGTGGCCGCCGCTCACGCCGGGCCGTCCGCATCGTCCTGAGGGGGCGTCGCGGCTGTGCGCTTCAGCGGTGGTACTGGTGCACCACCGCGTGGCCCTTACCGCGGCCGATCATCCACTTGTTGACGGGTGTGGCAACCACGAAGGCGACGGCCAGCGAGATGGCGAGCGCGCCCCAGAAGAGCAGGTCCGCGAGATGCGCGTCCATGGCGTTCGGCCAGAGGGCGATCACGCCATTGTCGATCAGCTCCATCACGGCGATGGAGAGGGTGTCGGCGGCGAGGGCGACCCGGAAGGCGGTCCTGAAGCCGACTCCGGCCCTGAGGACGCCACGCAGGGTGAATGAGTAGCCGAAGACGAAGGCCAGGGCGATCGCGAGGACCATCGTCGGCACGTTTCCCCAGCCCAGCGCGGTGCCGATGACCATGCCGAGCACCTCGCCGATGGCACAGCCGGTGAGACAGTGCAGCGTCGCCTGGGCGGCCGTCGACCAGCTGACCGTGCCGTGACCCTCGTGCGTGGGCGCGTGGTGAGCGTGCTCGCTGTGGGTGTCGTGCTGCATGAGAAGCCCCCAACGTCAGGTAGCGGTTCCTGTCGACAGCAGAAACCGTATACCCCCCCGGGGTATTCCTCAATCAAGCTCGCTCAGCGGAGTTTCTTCAGCCGCGCCACATCCGCCGCGTGCCCCTCCTTGCCGCCGGGAGTCTCGATGATCAGCGGTACGCCCTCGGTCGCCGGATGCCGCATCAGCTCCCGGAACGGCTCCTCGCCTATATGACCTGCGCCGATGTTCTCGTGACGGTCCTTGTGGGCGCCCGCCACATCCTTGGAGTCATTGGCGTGAATCAGCTTGAGCCGCCCCTCGCCGACCGTCCCCACCAGCAGATCCAGCGTCTTCGCCATCCCGTCCGGGCCCGCCAGATCGTGTCCCGCCGCGAAGATGTGGCAGGTGTCCAGACAGACGCCCAGCCTGGGATGCTCGTCGAGCGCCTCGAAGTACGGGCCGAAGTCCCAGGTGCGCGAGCAGAGCGAGAAGCCCTGGCCCGCCGTCGACTCGAGCAGCAGGAACGGGTCGTCGTCGTGGGTCAGTTCGTCGAGCAGCGGCAGCATGCGCTCCCGTACTTGCGCGAGCGCCACCTCACGGGCCCGGCCGCCGGTCGCCGAGCCGGTGTGCACGACCACACCCTTCGCGCCGATCTCGCGCCCCCGGCGCAGCGAGTGCCGCAGCGACTCCACGGACTTGTCCGCGGTCGCTTCGGTGTGCGAGCCGAAGTTGATCAGATACGGGGCATGGACGTATGCCGAGATCCCCTCGGCGGCGCACTCGGCGCGGAACCGCTCGTCCTGCGCCGGATTTCCGGCCGGCGTCGCCCAGCCGCGCGGATTGGCGACGAAGACCTGGACGGTCTCCGCCGCCAGCTCACGGGCGTACGCGAGACCGGTTGTGGCGAGGCCGCCGGCCACGGGGACATGGCCGCCGACGGGGTTGCGCATGAGAACTACAGTCCCTTGGTCTTGATGGTGATCGTGCTGCCCTCGGGTGCCTGCTGGTCCGCCGCGACGGACTGGCTCTCGACCGTGTCGCCGAGGAAGGGGAAGCTCTTGTCGACCTTGACCTCGAAGCCCGCCGACTCCAGCTTGCTCGTGGCCTCGTCGACCTTCAGACCGACGACATCGGGGACGTCGAGCATGCGGGGGCCCTTGGAGACCGTCAGCGTGACGGTGTCGCCGCGGGCCAGCTGGGTGCCCTCGGCCGCGGACTGCTCGGCGACGGAGCCCGCCTCCTCCGGGGAGTTGATCTGCTCGGAGGCGATCTTGACCTTGAAGCCCGCACCCGTCAGCTGACTCGTGGCGTCGTCCACCGACTCACCGGTCACATCCGGGACGTCGATCGGCGCACCCCTGCTGACGACGACGGCGACGGCGGAATCGGGGCTGCGGCGGGTCCCGGAAGCCGGGTCCGTGCTGATCACCGCCCCCTGCTCGATCTCCTCGCTGAACTCCTTGGTGACCACTCCCGGTGCGAGACCGGCCTTCTCCAGCTCGCTTTCGGCCTGGGCGAGTGGCTTGCCCCTGACGTCGGGGACCCGGACGATCTCGGGGCCGCGCGAGACGAAGACGGTCACCGAGTCGTTGCCGCGGATGCGCTCATTCGTCCCGGGGTCGGTCTTGATGACTGTGCCGCGCTGGACCGTTTCGCTGAAGTCGTACCGGACCTTCTTCACATCGAGTCCGGCGCTCTTCAGCTCCTGCCTGGCGTCCTTCTCCGTCTTGCCGATCAGGGCCGGGACCCGGGTGAACTGCCCGGAATTGATGTACCAGACGCCCGCGCCCACGCCGAGCGCGAGCAGCACCGCGACCAGGGCGGCGAGCAGGCCGCGCCGGGGGACGGCGCGGCGCCCCGTCGGCCGGGACGGCTCCGGCGGTTCCGGAGGCGGCATCGTCAGCCGGGCGGTGTGGTTGACCCCGGGCTCCTCGCGGGGGAGCACGCGGGGGATCACGCTGGTGGCGTCCTCCGAGGCGGGCGCGAGCCCTGCGGCAGAGGCCTGGGCCTCATCGGCCGCCAGTGCCTGCGGCGGCACCAGGTCCAGCTGCTCGTCGCTGAGCGGGGCCCGGGCCGCGCGCGCCTGTGCCAGCAGCGCGACCGCGTCGTAAGGGCGCACCTCCGGATTGCGGGCGGTGGCGCTCGCAACGAGCTCGTCGAGCTCGACGGCGAGCCCCGGCACCAGCGCGGAGGGCGCCGGCATGTCCTCGTTCATATGCTGGAACAGGACCTGGGCGGGGGTGTCTCCGGAGTGCGGCTTGGAGCCGGTCAGCATCTCGTAGAGGACGACCCCGCAGGCGTACACGTCGGCCCGGGTGTCGGACGTGCCGTACTCGATCTGTTCTGGAGCGAGATACGAGACCGTGCCCAGGACCGTGCCGGTGGTGTTGGTGACCGAGCCGACCGCGCGCACGAGACCGAAGTCGGCGACCTTGACCCGGCCGTCGTCCCCTATCAGCACGTTCTCCGGCTTCATGTCCCGGTGGACGAACCCGGCCCGGTGCGCCGCGCCGAGCGCCGCCAGCACGGGCTCCAGGATGTCGAGCGCCGCCCGCGGCTGGAGCGCCCCGCGCTCGCGCAGTACGTCGCGGAGTGTGCAGCCCGCGACGTACTCCATGGCCAGGTAGACGTACGCACCCTCGGCGCCCTGGTCGAAGACCGCGACCACATTGGGGTGGGCGAGGCGCGCCACGGACTTGGCCTCGCGGATGAAGCGCTCCACGAAGGAGGCGTCAGTGGCGAGGGCGGGGTGCATCACCTTGAGCGCGAGCACCCGGTCGAGCCGGGTGTCGACGGCCCGGTAGACCGTGGCCATACCGCCGACTGCGATGCGCGCGTCGACGCGGTAGCGGCCGTCGAGCACCTGCCCGACGAGGGGGTCCTTGAGGGTCGTATCCACGCGGGAGATTCTACGAGTCATGGCTGACGGGGCGGATGCGGTGGGGTGGGACCGGAGCGGTACTGCAGCCGAGCTGTGACGCGGGGCCCTGTCCGGGGGTCGCCCCCGGGCCCCGTGCGCCTGCGGCGGGCTTTCCCCCACCCCGCCCCTTCCCGCTGTGACATTTTGCGGCTCCGCCGCGTGGGGGGCTCCGCCCCAGACACCTTGCGGGGGCTCCGCCCCCGAACCCCCGCGCCTCAAACTCCCTCAGACTTCGTCCGGGGGGACCCCCACGGGGCTGAACGTGCGGCTGGGCCGCATATTCAGCCCGTCCGGCGTATGAGGACATGCGGCCGAAGGTCGCATACGGGGTCCGGGGCGGAGCCCCGGTCCGCGCCGCGAAGCGGGCGCAGGGGTCTGGGGGCTTGCCCCCAGTTCGGGAAGGGGCGGGTAGGGGAAAACCCCCGCGCAGCGGTCAGAACGCCGGGCGTTCCGGGTCCAGGACCGCCCGGCCCTCGACCGGCGACGACGCCTCCGCGAAGTGCCGCCGCGGAATCCGCCCCGCCCGCCGCGCCAGCCGCCCCGCCTCCACCGCGTGCCGCATCGCCTCCGCCATCAGCACCGGCTCCTGCGCCCGGGTGACCGCCGATGCCAGCATCACCGCCGCGCAGCCCAGCTCCATCGCGAGCGCGGCGTCGGACGCCGTACCGGCCCCGGCGTCCAGAATCACCGGCACGCGCGCGTGCTCGACGATCAGCTGGAAGTTGTGCGGGTTGCGGATGCCCAGGCCGGAGCCGATCGGCGAGCCCAGCGGCATGATCGCCGCACAGCCCACGTCCTGAAGCTTCCGGGCGAGCACCGGGTCGTCGTTGGTGTACGGCAGCACGGTGAAGCCGTCGTCGACCAGGGTCTCGGCGGCCTCCAGCAGCTCGATCGGATCCGGAAGCAGTGTGCGCTCGTCCGCGACGACCTCCAGCTTGATCCAGTCCGTTCCTAGCGCCTCACGCGCGAGACGCGCGGTCAGGACGGCCTCGCCCGCGGTGAAGCAGCCCGCCGTATTGGGCAGGACGCGGATGTTCAGCTTCTCCAGGACGGACAGGACGGAGCCCTGGACGGTCGGGTCGAGGCGGCGCATCGCGACGGTGGTGAGTTCTGTGCCGCTCGCGGCGAGGGAGCGTTCGAGTGTGTCGAGGCTGGGCGCCCCGCCCGTCCCCATGATCAGCCGGGAGTTGAACGCGGTGTCGCCGATGGTCAGACGGTCGTCGGCCATGCGCTCAGCCTCCCTGCACGGCGGTGAGAACCTCGACGCGATCGCCGTCGCCGAGCAGCGTGCCCGACCACTGGCTGCGTGGGACGACCGCCTCGTTGACGGCTGCGGCGACCCCGGACGGCGCGGACGTGAGGGCGCCGACCAGGGTGTCCAGGGTGGTTCCGGCGGCGAGCTCGCGGGCCTCGCCGTTGACGGAGACGTTCATGCGGGCTGCTCCAGACGCACGGGAGAGAAACGCAGCGGCGTGAAGGCGCGCGCCTCGTCCGGCAGCACGCCGGTGACCAGCAGCTCGGCCAGCACATCGCCGGTGACGGGGGTCAGGAGCACCCCGTTGCGGTAGTGGCCGGTGGCCAGATGGAGACCGGGCAGGGCGCTCGGGCCGAGCAGCGGCGCATTGTCGGGAGAGGCGGGCCGCAGCCCCGCGCGGGTCTCGGTGAGCGGCAGCTCGGTGATGCCGGGCACCAGTTCGTGCGCGTCGCGCAGCAGCTCGTAGACCCCGCCGGCGGTGACCGTCCTGTCCCAGCCGAGCTCCTCGCTCGTCGCGCCGATCACCAGCTCGCCGTTCTCGCGCGGCACCAGATAGACATCGCTTCCGCGCACGACGGCCCGCACGGTCCGGGACAGGAAGGGGGCGTACGCGGTCGGCACGGTCAGCCGTAGGACCTGGCCCTTCACCGGCCGTACGGGGGGAAGCACCTCTGCCGGTACACCGCCCAGCCTGCCGCTGAGGCTGCCGCCCGCCAGGACGACCTGGTCCGCGGTGAGCTCCTCGCCGTCCGTCAGTACGGCTCCGGCCGCCCGGTCACGTACCACCGAAAGCCGTTCGGCCCAGCCCCGGTGGAAGATCACCCCGGCGCGCTCGCAGGCCGTCACGAGCGCCCCTGCCAGCCGTCGCGGATCGACCTGATGGTCGCCGTCCACCCGCAGGCCCCCGCGTACGCCGGGCGCGAGCATCGGTTCGAGGCGACGGCATTCGCGCCCGCTCAGCCATTCCGACTCCAGGCCGGACCGGTGCTGCAGGGCATGCAGTTCACGCAGATGCGCCCGGTCGTCGGCGTCGAGTGCGACGGCGAGCGTGCCGCATGCGCGGTAGCCGACCGACTGCCCGCTCGCCTCCTCCAGCTCGGCGACGAAGGCCGGATAGCGGCGCCCCGATTCCAGATTGAGGCCGAGCAGTGTCTGCTCGCCGTAGTGCAGTTCGGTGACGGCGGCGAGCATGCCCGCGGCCACCTGTGCGGCCCCGCCGCCCGGCTCGGGATCGGCGAGCGCGACCCGCAGTCCGCGCTGTGCGGTTCGCCAGGCTGTGACCAGGCCGATGATTCCGCCCCCGATGACGAGGACGTCTGACGTGTGCGTTTCGGAAATACGCGACATGGGCGTCCAGCCCCTCCCTTCGCCGGCATGACCCGGATCAGGTTCGTACGGTCGGAGGCCGCCCAGCCTCCCTCTCAGCCCGGTGCGTCCGGGCTCCCGCGAGTGCCTTACGGTGGCCACCCTAACCCCAGCCCTCAACTCGCAGTAAGGGAGCAGGCGCTGTGGCGGTCGCCGGCGGGCGGCGGCACGGGCGTCGCCGAACACGCTTCCTGACGGATCGTCAGATGCGTAAGGTTGCAGGGTGAGCGAGCAGCAGCAGACAGCACAGGAATCGCGGCGCGTGGTCGTCGTCGGCGCGGGAATGGCCGGGGTCCAAACCGCCGTGGCCCTGCGCGAGCAGGGCTTCACCGGACCCGTCACCCTGATCGGCGCCGAGCCCCATCAGCCGTACGACAGGCCGCCCCTCTCCAAGGCGATCCTCCTCGGCAAGGCCGAGGGTTCGGCCTTCGAGGTCGACTTCGAGGCGCTCGGCATCGAGCTGCGGCTGGGCTGCGAGGTGCAGGGCGTGCGCCCGGGCGATCATGAACTGGACACCGAGGCAGGAGCCGTCCCGTACGACGTCCTGGTCATCGCCAGCGGCGCCGAGCCGATCACGCTGCCGGGCGCCGAGGGCGTTGCCGGGGTTCATCTGCTGCGCACCCTCGACGATGCCGCACGGCTGCGCCCGGTCCTGGCCGAGCAGAACGACATGGTGGTCGTCGGCGCGGGCTGGATCGGCGCGGAATTCGCCACGGCCGCCCGCGAGGCCGGCTGCACGGTCACGGTCGTCGAGGCGGCCGACCGGCCCCTCGCGGGCGCCCTGCCGGCAGAGGTCGCCGCCCCGATGACCGACTGGTACGCGCAGTACGGCGTCGAACTCATCACCCACGCGCGCGTGGCCGGTATCGAGCCCGGAACGGTGATCCTCGCCGACGGACGTGAGCTCGCGGCCGGAGCCGTGGTCGTCGGCATCGGCGCACGCCCCGCCACCGGCTGGCTCGCGGGCTCCGGCATCGTCCTCGGCCCGGACGGCGCAATCACCGCGGACGAGCATCTGCGCACCTCGCTGCCCGATGTGTACGCGGTCGGCGACTGCGCCTCCTTCCCGTCCGGCCGTTACGGCGAACGGCTGCTCGTGCACCACTGGGACAACGCCCTCCAGGGGCCGCGCACGGTGGCCGCCAACGTCATCGCGAGCGCTCGCCGGGAGCCGGAGCAGATCTACGACCCGGTGCCGTACTTCTGGTCCGAGCAGTTCGGCCGTTTCGTGCAGTACGCGGGCCACCACGCCACCGCCGACACGATGGTGTGGCGCGGCGATCCGGCGGGCGCCGCCTGGACGGTGCTCTGGCTGCGCGAGGGCGCCCTGGTCGCACTCCTCGCCGTCGGCAGGGCCCGCGATCTGGCGCAGGGACGCAAGCTCATCCTGGCCGGCGCACGGCTGGATGCGGACCTCGCGACCGACCCGTCCGTCCCTCTGAAGACGGCGGCACAGACGTAGTCCGGGCAGGGCCCGGGTACCGACTGTCAGTCCGGGATGGCACGCTTGTCCTGTGACCGAGATTGACGCAAAGATCGATGCTCTCGTCCCCGCCTGGCTCCACCTTCCCGACATCGCGGAAATGCTCGATGTCGAGGTGACACGCGTACGGCAGTTGGTCAAGGAAGGCCAGCTGATCGCCGTGCGCCGTGGTGAGAACCGGGCGCTTCAGGTGCCTGCCGCCTTCATCGACGGCAACAAGGTGGTCAAGGGTCTCGCCGGGACCCTGACCCTCCTGAGGGACGACGGCTTCACCGACGAAGAGATGCTGGAGTGGCTCTTCACTCCCGACCCGAGCCTGCCGGGCACGCCCGCGCAGGCGCTCAGCGAGAATCGCGGCACGGAGGTGAAGCGCCGGGCCCAGGCGCTCGCCGTCTGACCTGGTTTCCGGAGTCCTGAGCGTCCGGTTCTCGGCGCCCCGGACGCCGGAAGGACAACACCACGCGGTGTGCGGGCAGAGGCCGAGTGGCCCTCGCCCGCACATCGCCGACCCAACGGGGGGAACACCCATGTCCACGGCTCGTGAGCTGCTGTCCGACGCCCGGCTCTATCTGTGCACGGACGCCCGGAAGAAGCAGGGCGACCTCGCCGGCTTTCTCGACGCCGTGCTCTCCTCCGGGGTCGACATCGTGCAGCTGCGTGACAAGGGCATGGAGGCGGCCGAGGAGCTCGAACACCTCCAGGTCTTCGCCGACGCCTGCCGCAGGCACGGCAAGCTGCTCGCCGTGAACGACCGCGCGGACGTCGCCCACGCCATCGGCTCCGACGTGCTGCATCTCGGACAGGGCGACATCCCCGTCCCCGCCGCCCGCGCGATCCTAGGCGAGGACGTCCTGATGGGCCGCTCCACACACGCCGAGTCCGAGGTGGACGCAGCCGCGGTCGAGCCCGGCGTGGACTACTTCTGCACCGGACCCTGCTGGCCCACCCCCACCAAGCCCGGGCGGTACGCACCCGGGCTCGGCCTCGTGCGCTACGCGGCGGGGCTGGGGACCGACCGGCCCTGGTTCGCGATCGGCGGTATCGACGCGGGCAATCTGGACGAGGTGCTCGAAGCGGGCGCCCGCAGGATCGTCGTCGTACGTGCGATCACCGAGGCCGACGATCCGGCAGCCGCCGCCGCGGATCTCACCAAGCGGATACGGACCTACGGCCAGTAGGCTTTTTGGTGAATTTCGCTGTCCGATGGGTGGACTCGGGTTGGGTGACCCTCAGGCCCTGGATAACCTGCGAGTATGGCCCTTGGCACAGCTTCGACCAGGACGGATCACGCACGTACTGTGCGCGACCTGCTTGCGACCGGTAAGACGTCCTACTCTTTCGAGTTCTGGGCGCCCAAGACCGAGAAGGGCGAGCGGAACCTCTGGAACGCGCTGCGCAGGGTGGAGGCAGTCGCCCCGAACTTCGTATCCGTGACCTACGGCGCCGGCGGATCCACGCGCGCGGGCACCGTCAAGGCCACCGAGCAGATCGCCGCCGACACCACGCTGACCCCGGTCGCGCACCTCACGGCGGTCAACCACTCCATCGCCGAGCTGCGCAACATGATCGGCCAGTACGCCGACGCGGGGATCCGCAACATCCTCGCCGTCCGGGGCGACCCGCCCGGTGACCCCATGGGCGAGTGGGTCAAGCACCCCGAGGGCGTCAAGTACGCCGCCGAGCTCGTCCGGCTGATCAAGGAGTCCGGCGACTTCTGCGTCGGCGTCGCGGCCTTCCCCGAGATGCATCCGCGCTCGCAGGACTGGGACGCCGACATCCGCCACTTCGTCGACAAGTGCCGCGCCGGGGCCGACTACGCGATCACGCAGATGTTCTTCCAGCCCGAGGACTATCTGCGGCTGCGTGACCGGGTCGAGGCCGCGGGCTGCCGCACGCCGATCATTCCGGAGATCATGCCGGTCACCAGCGTGAGGCAGCTGGAGCGGTTTGCGCAGCTCAGCAATGCCACGTTCCCGGCGGACCTGAAAGAGAGGATCCTCACCGTCAAGGAGGATCCGGCCGCTGTACGCTCCATTGGGATCGAGTACGCAACGGAGTTCTGTGCACGGCTGCTCTCCGAGGAAGTCCCCGGACTGCACTTCATTACGCTCAACAACTCCACGGCGACGCTCGAAATCTACGAGAATCTCGGACTGCACGGGCAGTCGTGATCGGTCGTACCCGACCCGACCCGGGGCGGCGGCCGTAGGAGAGGGGCGGGCATGGGCTGGACGGTCCTCTATATCGCGTTCGGCGTCGTCGCGCTGTGGCTGCTCGGTGAGGTGCTGCTGCAGTACAAGGCGCGGCTGCGCTGGCGGCTGCTCGCCTTCGTCGGATTCCTCGGTGTGGTCTTCGGCGTACTGCTGCCCTCCGTCGTGGTGATCGCGGTGGGCGCCATAGCCTTCGCGCTCGGCCAGACATATGTCACCCTCTCCTTCCGTCGCGGCTTCTCCACCGGCTGGGCGCTCGGCGGCAGCCCGGGCGAGAGCCGCCGCCGCAAGTCCGGTCCCCGATCGGACGCCCCGCCGCGCGAGCCCACGCTGGAGGTCTCCGACCTCGCGTACGAGGCCGCGGACCCCGATCCAGAGCCGGTCTACGAGCCGCAGCCGCTCCCGGAGGACACCGGGCAGTACGGCGTGTACAGCGAAGCGGCCTACGCGGCGCAGCAACAACAGCAGCAGCAGGAACAGCCGGACCAGAGCTACGCCCAGTACGGCGGCATGTACGACAACTACTACTCCGGCTACGACCAGCAGCAGCAGCCGGCGGGCCAGGAGGCCTACGCCGGGCAGTACGACTACGGGACGGGGCAGCAGCAGTACGCCGCGTACTCCGACCCGTATGCCGGCGGCCAGCAGTACAACGCGTACGAGAGCTACGACAGCTACGGCGGCCAGCAGCAGTACGCCGACCCCTACGCGCAGCCTCAGCACGGCGAGACGCCGCCCGGTGGGGTGTGGGTCCCGCAGCAGCGCGACGGCGAGCAGGTGCCGCCGATGCCGCAGGAGCAGCCCTCGCCGTACGGCTACGGCTATGACACCGGGACCGGCTACAACGAGCAGCAGTACCGCTACTGACGCCCCGTCAGCCCGAGTGAAAGTCCGAGTGCGTCGTCACTGAGAGCCGCGGAAGCCCGCGCCCTCCACGATCAGACCGGCGACCAGCGCTCCCGACATTCCCGCGCGCGCGAGTCCGCCGCCGGGGTGCGCGTGGCCGCCCGCCAGATACAGGCCCGGCAGCCGGGTGCTGTTCGCCGGGTGCAGATACCGCCCACCGGCGCCCGCCAGCGCGGGCGCGAGCAGCGAACCCGTCTCGGCGGGCGTGAGGATCTGCTGCCACAGCACCCGGTCCCGTATCTCCGGAACGGCCGCGGCGGCGGCCTCGATCAGGGCGTCGGCGTACCGCTCGCGCAGCGCCGTGTCCGTCCAGTCGACCGCGCCGCCGTGTCCGGTGACCGTGGCCGTGAGGGTGACCGCCTCGTGCTCGTCGTCGGGAGTGGTCCGTGGATCGCCGGGCCGCAGCACGGTGACCGTGGGCCGCGCCTCGGTCCGTCCGCCGAAGACCGCAGCCGCTTCCGCCCCCGCGTCGGGGGAGTGCACCACCGTGCGGTGGACGGCCGATGCGGGGCGCGCCCCGCGCAGAGCGAGCAGCACCGTGAACCGGCCCGGCAACGGCTCGTCCCCAGTTCTCTTTTGGGGCTTTATGTCCTTGTCCCGCCACAGTCCAGGACCGACCAGCCCCGCGGCATCGACGCCGGCCACCACATGATCGGCCCCGGCGACCGCGCCACCGGCCAGCTCGACGCCGACCGCCCGGCCGTCCTTCTCCAGGACCCGCGTCACCTCGGACCCGAAGGCGAACTGCACCTTCCGGGCCGCACACCGCTCGTACACGGCTCGGGCCAGCTCACGCATCCCGCCCTCGACGTACCAGCTGCCGAAGGTCTGCTCCATGTACGGCAGCAGGGCGGCGCTCGCCGGAGCATGGCGTGGATCCAGGCCGTACGCCAGCGCGCAGGCGTCGAGCAGGGCCGCCAGCCGCGGGTCGGCCAGCTCCCAGGCACCGATCTCCGCGACCGTGGACGCCTGCCGGGCGCGCAGCATCCTGCGCTGCCGCAGCGCCGGATAGGGGTCGCGTCCCAGCACCTGCCAGTCGCCGCGCAGAGGCTCCTCCAGCAGCGGCCGCCTCGTGCGCTCCCAGGCGTCCCGCGCCCGGCCCAGAAACTCGCCCCACCGCTCGCCCGCGCCCGAGCCCAGCGCCTCGTCCAGCGCGGAGACGATTCCGGCCCGTGAGGCGTTCGGCAAGGACACCGCCGCGCCGTCCGCGAAGATGTGACGGCTCGACGGGTCCACCTGGACCAGCCCCACGCACTGCTCCAGCGGCTCCTTGCCGGTCTTGACGAACAAGTCCCGCCAGACGGCGGGCAGATGGAGCAGACCCGGACCGGTGTCGAAGACGAAGCCCTCGCGCTCGTACCGGCCCACCGCGCCGCCGTACGTCTCCGAGCGCTCGTACACCGTCACCCGGTGGCCTGCCACGGCCAGCCGGGCGGCAGCCGCCATGGCGCCCATCCCGGCGCCGATCACCGCAATCCGTCCCATGTCGGCGACCCTATCGGCCGCCACTGACAGCCGGTCCGGGCGGCCCGGTCACCACGGCGGTCTGTCGACCCCTGCCGCTGCCGTCGGCCGTCTCTCCACCCGCCGCTGCGCCCGGCGCCGCCAGAACCGGCGGATCCGCGAGGCCAGGAAGACCACTGTCACCATGCCGAGCGCGAGCAACGTCCCGGCGATGACCGCTGCCGCCACCGGATGGAATATCGCGAAGGTGATGATCCCGGCGACGCCCAGATCCTCCGCCGTGCTCACCGCGATATTGCTGAACGGCTCGGGCGAGGCGTTGATCGCCATCCTGCTGCCGGCCTTGACCAGATGGCTCATCAGCGCGGTCGAGCCGCCGACCGCCCCCGCCGCGAGCTCCGGCAGCGAGCCGCTCTCCCCGGCCAGCAGCGCGGCCACGACCGCTCCCGCGACCGGCCGGACCACGGTGTGCACGGAGTCCCATATCGAGTCGACGTACGGGATCTTGTCCGCCACCGCCTCGCAGAGAAAGAGCACCCCGGCGACGATCAGGACATCCGTGCGCTGAAGCGACGCGGGCACCTCGTCGGTGAGCCCGGCCGCGCCGAAGACGCCCAACAGGAGGACCACCGCATAGGCGTTGATCCCGCTGGCCCAGCCGCTGGTGAAGACGAGAGGGAGTACGGACACGGACGCGATCGTAGCCAGTCGCCGCGCTCCGCGGGTGGGGATGAGTGCGCAGGGCTGAGTATCCGTACCTAGTAGGTGAGATGAGTACGCGCGCGGATGGGGTGTCACCTGCGCAGACGGAAGAGTGGGGACCACGGAGGGGGCGCGGCGCCGGCACCGCCGACACGGGGCGGCGGAACGGCGCGGCTCCCCTGGCGGATCGGGGGAGTACGGGGGAGTACGGGGACGTGGGGGGAACACCGCCGGTACGGCGGGGCTCGGGGGGATCGAGCCTCGCCGGACCGGCGCTTTTCTGTCTCTGTGCTCGTGCTTGCGCCGGGCCTCAGCGACCGCTGACGCGGCCGTGCAGCAGCCGCGACAGGGCGGAGTGCACATCGTCTATCGACCGCTCGGGCTGGAACGCCTGCCAGTCGAGCGCGGCCACCAGCACCATCCCGACGAGCGCGGCCGCCGTCAGCGGAATGTCGATCTCTTCGCTCAACTCGCCGTTCTCGACGGCCTCCCGCAGCACTGTCTCGACGACGGCGACTGCCTGCTGGCGTACGACGAGAAGTGTCGACTGCCAGGCCCGGTTGGTACGCCACAGTTCGGCGACGTACAGCTGGGTGAAGGCCGGATAGCGGTCTATGAAGACCAGACCGGCCCTGATCATCGCGTCCAGCGCCTCGACCTTGGTGCCGCCGCGTTCCGCCGTCTCGTCGGCGGCGGACTGGAGCGAGGCGGTGAGCAGGCCGACGCCGTACCGCAGCAGCTCCTCGAAGAGCTCGGTCTTGCTTTTGAAGTTGTAGTAGACCGTGCCCTTGGCGACCCCGGCGCGTTCGGCGATCTCGTCCACCGTGGTTGCGGAGAAACCCTGCTCGGCGATGAGCGTCACCGCTGCCTCGTAGAGTTTCGCCCGGGTCGCCCGGCGTCTTGTGCTGGTGCTGTCCTTGGCGTCCATGGCGTCGTCCATGGAATCGATTCTCACAGGTCCGCGCGTTCTCACAGGCTCAGCTCGGGGTGCAGCCGGTCGAGCGTCCACACCTGCTTGCGCCGGGCGGAGACCGCGGTCAGCGCGAGCGCGCCCGCGGTGAAGGCGATCAGCACCGCGCAGGCCTGCCAGACCGGGCCGAGACCGCCGCCGGTGATGAGCCTGCGCAGCGCATCGACGACGTAACTCATCGGGAGGAAGGGGTGAATGGCATTGAAGAACCCCGGGCTGGTCTGGACGGGGTAGGTGCCGCCCGCCGAGGTCAGCTGCAGCATCAGCACCGCCAGGACGAGGATGCGGCCCGCGGCCCCGAAGCGTGCGTTCAGCCACTGGATGATCGCGGCGAAGCAGCAGGTGACGATGGCGAGGAAGCCGATGGTCCCGGCCGCGTACGCCATCTTCAGGCCAAGACCCCAGTGCAGTACGGACATCAGTGCCGCCACCTGCGCCAGACCGATCGCGGCGACGGGCAGCCAGCCGGCCACCGCGATCCGCCAGGCGGAGGCGCCCGCGGCGAGGGCCCGCCGGTTCAGCGGCTGGATGATCATGTACGCGACCATCGCGCCCACCCAGAGGGAGAGCGGGATGAAGTACGGGGCGAAGCCGGTGCCGTAGTTGGGCGCCTTGTGCAGCGACTGGTTGGCGAGCTTCACCGGGTCGGCCATCACCTCGGTGCGGCGGTCGCGGTCGTTCTTGCCGTAGTCGGGGATCTTGTCGACGCCGTCGTTGAGTCCGCCGGCCAGCTCGGTCGAACCGTCGGCGAGCTTGAACATGCCGCCGTCGAGCTTGCCCGCGCCCGTCTTGAGCCTGCCGACACCG
This sequence comes from Streptomyces sp. NBC_01481, assembly GCF_026339995.1. Classification (GTDB taxonomy): domain Bacteria; phylum Actinomycetota; class Actinomycetes; order Streptomycetales; family Streptomycetaceae; genus Streptomyces. The sequence continues at coordinate 1,493,843 of NZ_JAPEPT010000001.1, forward strand.
GTGTCGAGATCAGTGGAGCCGCTCTTGGCGCTGCTCAGCCCGGTGTGCAGCTTGTCTGCGCCCTGAGCGACCTTCTTCGCACCCGAGTTGAGGTCGTTGATCTTGCCGACGGCGGACTCCAGGTCCTCGTCGAGGCGCGGTGAGCGCTTGGCGAGATCGTTCGCCTTCTTCTGCAGATCGGCGAGTTGGCGGTCGAGCTTCTTCAGATCGCCGCTGTTGCCCTTCACCAGCGCGTTGACGTCGTCGGCGATCTTGGCGACATCGGCCGCGGTGACCTTGGCCCGCTTGAGGGCGGGGCAGAAGGCGGGGTCGGGGAGGAGGGCGTCCTCGCAGTGCGCCTTGTAGATGGCGCTCAGCTCGTCGGCCGACTTGTGGGCCAGGGCCGCGGCGCCGGGGGCCGTCTTCACGAGGATGTCGAGGTTGTGGCGTATCGCCTGGGAGGAGTCGGCGACCAGGCGGGCCGCGTCCCCGATCGCCTTGCCGTTGTCCTTGAGGTACGGGCGCACGTCGGCGGCCACCCCGTTGACCTTGTCGGCGAGCGCCTGGGTGCCGTCGGAGACCTGCTGGGAGCCGGTCTCGAGATCGCTCGCGCCCTTGTTCAGCTTGGCCAGGCCGCCGGCCAGCCTGCCACTGCCGTTCTTGGCGTCCTTCAGCCCGTCCGCGAGATCCTTGGAGCCCTTCTTCGCCTTGCCGATCCCGCCCTTGAGCTGGTCGGCGCCCTTCGCCGCCTTCTCGGTGGCGTCGTGGATGCCGGAGAAGGAGATGAAGATCCGGTCGAGGAAGGTGCGGGAGGCGTTGACGGAGGCGGCGGTGCGGACCTCGGAGAAGACCGTCCGTGAGATCTGCCCGACGATGTAGTTGTTGGCGTCGTTCGTACGGACCTGAAGGGCGCCGGTCTCGGGGGAGTCGCCGGAGCTGGAGGCGATGCGCGCGCTGAAGTCCTCGGGCATGGTCAGCGAGAGGTAGTACGCGCCGTCCTCGACGCCCTTGCGGGCCTCGGTCTCGCTCACCTCGTGCCACTCGAAGACCTTGCTCTCGCGCAGGCCCTTGGTGATCTCGTCGCCCGCGGCGATCTTCTTGCCGGAGGCGCTGGCACCCTTGTCGTCGTTGACGAGCGCGACGGGGATCTTGTCGAGCTGTCCGTACGGATCCCAGAAGGACCACAGGTACAGCGCGCCGTACAGCAACGGCAGCAGCAGGACCGCGACGAGCGCGGCGCGCGGCAGCTTCCCCCTGCCGAACCGCTTCAGCTCAAGCGCGGCCAGTTTCGGCGAGCGCATCGGCCGCCCCCTCCTCGTTCGTGCGGATGATGGTCGTGTCCTTGGGCGCCTGGCTGCACACGGCAAGGACCGTCGTGCCCGCGTCGGCGACGGAGCGCAGCAGCTTCCATGCCTCGGCCCGGTCGGTGTCGGAGAGCTTGAGGTCGGTGTCGTCCACGGCGAGCAGCCGGGGCCGGCCGATCAGCGCGAGGGCGACGGACAGGCGCAGCGCCTCCAGCCGCTCCAGATCGCGTACGGCGGTGCGCTTCTCCTTGGGGAGCGTTGCCAGGTCGAGCCCGGCCGCCTCCAGCGCCTCGTCGACACGGCTGCGGGCCGCGGCCAGGCGCTCGGCCCGCGGCCGCAGCAGGGCGCGCAGCGAGACGTCGAAACGGCGCTGCAGCAGGGCCCGTTCGCGCAGATGCTCGGCGACGGTCAGCGCCGGGTCGAGCTCGCTGACGCCCGGCACGTGGCCGAGCGCGCTGATGCGGCGTACGGCAGCCATCTTGCGCGGCAGGGCCAGGCCGCCGACCTGGGCATGGCCCTCGGCGGGGCGCATCCGTCCGGTGAGCGCGAGCAGCAGGCAGGTGCGGCCCGAGCCGGACGGGCCCTCGATCGCGATCAGCGAGCCGGGTTCCGCGTCGATGTTCACCGAGCGGAACGCCCAGCCGCGCGGTCCCTTGAGCCCGAAGTCCTCGGCGGTGACGGCCGCCCCGTGCGGGCTGTCCACGTACCCTCCCCCATTTTTGAACTGACTAGTCAGTTCAAAAACTACCTCCGATCCCTGACCGAAGCAAAACCGGCGGTTCACCGACCGGTCTGCGGCCCGTCACGGGGATCCATATGAGCCACCATCTCGGTGAGCTGTACGCAGAGCCGCTTGATCTCCTGATGGGTCTTGTTGCGCTCGGTGATGACCGCCGCGAGCAGCAGGGCGGTCAGTGCCGTGGCGCCGTTGAAAGCCTGCAGCGTGACCATGTTCTCGAGCAGGTCGTGATGGGCGAACGGGCCGGACTCGCGGGCCGCGGCGAGGATCGCCAGCGTCATCACCAGCAGTGCACACGGCGCCGCACCGGTCAGCTGGAAGCGGAACGCCGCCCAGATCAGGAACGGGAAGACGAGAAAGAGCAGGGCCGAACTGTTCGTACCCGTAGCCAGAATCGTCACGAAGAGCGTGCCGAGGAGCAGGGCCGACGCCTCGATCCAGCGGCCGATCCCGGCGTCGCCCGGCCACCGGGCCCGGCGCAGGGCGAGCAGGAACGGAGTGACGGCAAGCACCCCCATTGCGTCACCGGTCCACCACACCGACCACGTCGGCCAGAAGTCGTCCGCATCCAGCGCCCCGGAGAGCACCAGCACCCCGCTGCCCACGGTCGAGCTGATCAGCATTCCGGCCAGTGCACCCAGGAAGATCAGCGCCAGCCCGTCCCGCAGCCGGTCCAGCTCGGTGCGGAAGTCCGCCCGCCGCAGCATCGCGTACGCGCCGAGCGGGGCCAGCGTGTTGCCGGCGACGATGCCCAGCACCGCGAGCGGGGTGGGGCCGATGGACACATTGACGAGGAAGGCGCCGAGCGCGATGCCCGGCCAGATCCGCGGGCCGAGGAGGAGCAGACCGGCGAGGGCCACGCCGGTCGGCGGCCACAGGGGCGTGACCTGACCGCGTACCAGCTGCTGCAGAAGCCCGAGCCGGGCGGACCCGTAATAGACGGCGGCGACAGCGAGGATCCGCAGCGCAGGAGGTCCATAGCGGCCGATCTCCGCAGTGCGCATCACAGCAGTCTGCGCTCCCCCCAAGGCTGTGGCGAGTCAGACGGGGCAGACCGGTCACCCGGGCCCCCGCGGGCCGTCGTAGCGGACGACGAGCACGGCGGCGTCGTCGCTGTGACCCGTCCGGTCGGCCACCTTGATGACGGTGGCGGCCAGCACGTCGGGGTCGGCGTCGAAGCCCACCTTGACCAGCCGGGCCACCTCGGCCAGTCCGGCCTCCATCGGATAGGTCGGTCCTTCGACGACCCCGTCGGTGAGCAGGACGAGGACTCCTGGCTCGGTGAGCCGTCGGTGTGTCACCGGATAGAGCTCGCCCGGCAGGACACCCAGGGGCGGGCCTCCCCGGTCGAGGGCGATGCCCGAGCGGCCGCTCGCCGTGGCCCAGATCATCGGGACGTGGCCCGCCCTGGACACCGTGAGGTCGCTGCCGACCGGGTCGAAACGAAGGAAGCAGCAGGTCGCGAACAAGCCGCCGCCCATGGAGATCAGCAGGTTGTTGGCGCGGCCGAGCACCTCGCGCGGATCGCTCGTCGTCTCGGCGATGGCGCGCAGGCTGGTGCGGACCTGCCCCATGAACGCGATGGCTTCCACGTCGTGGCCCTGTACATCGCCGATCGCGAGGCCGAGCGACCCGTCCATCATCACGAAGGCGTCGTACCAGTCGCCGCCCACGTCGAGACCGTCCCGCGAGGGCGCGTACCGGGCGGCGATGCGCAGGCCGGGTAGGACCGGAAGCGCGGGCGGGAGCATATGGCGCTGCAGGGCCATGGCCAGCTCTACCCGGGCCCGCTGCAGCTTGATCTGCGCCAGGGCCTGGTCGACGAGCCGGCCGAGGGTGATCAGCAGATGCTGCCCATCGTCGGGCGGGTCGGCGCGATGTCCGCGCATGGTTGCTCCGGGGGCTGGCCGCAGAACTCCTGACTTCACCTTAGCCGTCGGCCCCGCCCCCGTCCCCACAGAGAACAAGCAGGTCAGAGCCGATTGTCAGTGGCCCCCCTCACGATGGACACATACGGCCACAGTGCCGTCACACGACGACAGGAGGTTCGTCATGGCCAGCTCCTACGCAGCAGCCGCACACCGGCGCCGCGCCACCGGCCCTGCCCCCTCACTGACCGGACCGGCGAACGACGTGCATCCCGTCCTGCGGCGGGCATCGGCACCGCCCGCCGCCCTCGACCTGCTCGCCCAGGCCCGTACGGGACTGGACGAGGCCACCACTCTCCACACGCCGAACGAGCGGTACGCCACGGCCCATCTGGCCGCCCTGCGCACCGCGGCCGCGGTCCTCGCCGCCCGCGGCCGGCCCGAGACCAGCACCCGCCGGCGGCAGCGGATCCGAAGCGCCTGGGAAGTCCTGCCCGAGATAGCGCCCGAACTGACCGAGTGGAGCGCCCTGTTCGCCTCGGGCGCCCGGCGCAGGGCGCGCGCGGAGGCGGGGATACAGGGCGCGGCCAGCGCCCGCGACGCCGACGACCTGCTCCGTGACGCGGCCATGTTTCTGCGCCTGGTCGAGCGGATGCTGGTGCTCCAGCCCGTGCTGCCCCAGCCGCGAATCGAGCAGCCGGGGACGGGGGACGCCGTGGGGTGAGACAACGGACCGGCAGAGGCCGGGGGCGGTCGGCGAAGGCAATAGGGTGGTCTGCGTCTTCACCGTAGAACCGCCCGAGTACAACCGCCCGAGGAGTCAACTGCCGTGTCGGACCCGATGCGCCCCCGCGCCTCCCTCCGTACCGCCGTGGTCTGGGACGTCCTCAAGGACGCCCTCGACCGCCGGGCCAAGGCGAGGGGGACGGATGCCCTGGACGTCCTCGACACCGGCGGCGGCAGCGGCTACTTCGCGGTGCCCGTGGCTCAGCTCGGGCACCGCGTCACCGTGGTCGACCCGAGCCCCAACGCGCTCTTCGCGCTGGAGCGCCGCGCCGCCGAAGCCGGTGTGGCCGACCGGGTCCGCGGCGTCCAGGGCGATATCCACGGCCTGTTCGACGTCGTCGAGCGCGGCGGCTACGACGTGGTGCTGTGCCACGGAGTCCTGGAGTACGTGGACGACCCGGCCGAGGGCGTACGCAACGCCGTGGACGCGCTCCGGTCCTCCGGCGCCATCAGCCTGCTGGCCGCCGGAATGGGGGGCGCCGTCCTGGCCAGGGCACTCGCCGGGCACTTCACCGAGGCACGCCAGGCGCTCTCCGACCCCGCCGGACGCTGGGGCGCCGGTGACCCGGTGCCGCGGCGCTTCACGGCCGAGCAGCTCGCCGAACTTGTCGCGGAGGCGGGCGTCGAGGTCGGCGCCGTGCACGGCGTCAGGGTCTTCGCCGACCTCGTCCCGGGCGTCCTGGTCGACACCGAGCCCGGAGCGCTCGACGCGCTGCTGAAGCTGGAGGCGGCCGCGGCCGAACTGCCCGCCTTCCACGCCGTCGCCACCCAGCTGCACGTACTGGGTGAGAAGCAGGGCTGATCAGCGGCGCAACCGCACATGGAGTACGCCACACACCACCCGATCGTGGCCTTCGCCCCGTATGATCGGGGGACACCATCCGGCATGACGGATCGGAGGTTGGGGAATCTACGCCTCAGCACCTGAGCCGCCATGGCGGCCCGGACTGGCGAATTGGGTTAGAGGGCGGGTTTCACGGGGGCGATTCCCTGCCTATCCTGAAAGGGCCGCATACCGGTCGCCCCCCGCGGCCGACGACTAGGAGGACTCCGTGCCGCTCTCGGAGCACGAGCAGCGAATGCTCGAGCAGATGGAGCGAGCGCTGTACGCCGAAGATCCCAAGTTCGCTACAGCGCTTGAGGGAAGCGGGCTGCGTACGTACACCCGACGACGGGTCTACCAAGCAGTCGCGGGCTTCCTGGTGGGTATCGCGCTCCTCATGGCCGGAATGGTCGCGCAGCAGATCTGGATCAGCGTGGTGGGTTTTCTCGTCATGCTCGGCTGTGCGGTTCTCGCGGTCACCGGATGGCGCAAGGCGCCCAAACCGGGTGAGCAGCAGACCCTGGGGGACACGGCAGCCACGGCTCGCCGTCGGCCCCGCCAGCGCCGGTCGATGATGCACCGGATCGAGGAGCGGTGGCAGCGCCGCCGCGACGAGCAGGGTGGCCAGGGCCGCTGAGCCGATCGGCGGCAGCAAGCGGAACACACGACATAAGGCTGAGGGGCGACGCGAGAACGCGTCGCCCCTCAGCCGTGTGTCGGCTCTCTCGCCTCAGCCCTGTGCCCGCCCACTCGCCCCGGCTCACCCGCAGATGGGCCCGGGCCATGGGGCCGGCCGGGCTTGCGCCGACCCCATGACACGACGGCCCGTTCGGGCCGAAGCCGTCAGCCCCGCTGCCGGGACGGCCGACGCAGGATGCCCGGCCACCTGTCCAGCAGCCCCCACCTGGTCACCGTCGCGCGCACGCCCCAGCGGTCCGTGAACGCCGTCCAGCGCGCCGAGAGGCCCCACACCACCCGGACGGTCGAGCGGGGCGCCAGGAGGGCCCGCAGACGGGTTCCTCGGCTCGCCGCTGCCCGCAGCCCGGCACGGACCTGCTGGGCGTCGTCCCCGAGCCCCGTGACCGGCCTGGGCTTCGGGGCGTAGAGCACCTGCTCCACCGCCCGGGCCACCCGGTGCACCGCGTCCGCCGGCTCGTCCTCCAGCTTGCCCAGCCGGACGATGCGGGCAGCCGCCTTCCGCGGCGTCTGCGACTCGTCGGGCAGGATGCCGTGGTCCCAGGCCAGGTCGGAGATCTCCTGCCAGGTCGCCAGCGTCCGGGCCGACTCCTCCGCGAGCGCGCGCTCGGCGTCGGCCGCCGGCCCGTCGGCGGTCTTCCGCAGCGAGACCAGCGCCGGATCCGCGGCGCCCGCGGGCGCCCGGCCGCCGGAGTGCAGCCGCCGTGCCCGCGTCCTGATCCGCCACAGCATCGGCAGCAGCGGCACCAGCACCAGCGCCACGACGCCCAGACCCAGACTCACCCAGGTACTCGCCGGGGTTCCCGGGTCGGTGGGCGGAGCGACCTCTTGCGGCGCGGCAGCACCGCAGTCACCGAGACGGCGCGCCTGCGGCGGGCAGTTGTCCGTCTCGGAGGGCGCGGTCGAGGGCTCCGCGGAGGCACTTCCCTCGGGCTCCGCCGGGGTGCTCGGCCCGCCGCTCGGCGACTGGGGCCGGGTGTAGTCGGGCGGGGTGCCCCGGCTGGGGGTCGGCTCGAACCGCGTCCACCCCACGCCCTCGAAGTACAGCTCCGGCCAGGCGTGGGCCTCCTGCAGACCGACGGACATGCTGCCGTCCGAGAGCGGGGATCCGGGGGTGAAGCCCACCGCGACGCGCGCGGGTATGCCGAGCGTCCTGGCCATGGCGGCCATCGAGAAGGAGAAGTGGATGCAGAAGCCCTCCTTCCGCTTCAGGAAGCGGCTTATCGCGCCGGCGCCCGTACCGGACTCCACCTGGGTGTCGTACCGGAAGCCGCCCGTGACGGCGAACCAGTCCTGGAGCTTGACCGCACGCTCGTAGTCGTTCGTGGCGCTCTTGGTCACGTTCTTCGCGATGTTCCTGACGTCGCCCGGCAGCGCGTCGGGGACCTTGGTGTACTCACTGAGCAGCTTGGCGGGGGCGCGCGGCGCCGAAGACAGCTGCTCCGCCGTCGGCTTCACCATCAGGCTGGTGACGGAGTACTGCGCGCCGCGGGTGTCCTGACCGCGGTCGCCGACCAGCGTCCGGCCCTCGGGCTCGAAACGCCAGCGTCCGTTGATCGCCACCTTGGTCGCCGGGTAGGGGAGCGGCAGCCAGCTCTGTTTGTACGAGCCTGCCGCCGAGACGTTCGTCTTGATCTCGGTGACCGCGACGGACGGACTCAGGCCCGGTGCCTGGGGAAGCTGATTCGGCACATCCGAGATGTCGCGCTGCGAGGTCTTCCACGCGGTCCCGTCGAACTGGTCCAGCGCGACGATCCGCAGATAGAGGTCCTTGGTCTGCGTCGTGTTGGTGCGATACCGGATGACCTCGCGGTCCTCGGGCTGGTTGAGGCTGTCCTGCAGCGAGACCAGCGGGTTCACCGCGGAGATCGTGCCGCCGCCCTGGCCGGAGCCGTTCCCGTTGCCCGCCCTGTCCAGCAGCCCGCCGTCCAGTGCGGGCAGCGCCGCCGGGACCACGAGCGCGACGCCCAGCGCGAGCGCGCCGATCCGGCGGCCCGTGCGGACCGGTGCCAGCGCCTGGGTGGCGCCCCCTGGGGGGACGTATCTGCCCGTCGTGGGGCCCTGTGCGGTCGCTGCACCGCCGAAGACCCGGCCCCACTGGGAAAGCCGGTCACGGCCCTCGGCCAGCAGGAGCACCAGATATCCGGTGGCCGCGAGCAGGAACCACAGCCAGCTCGCGCCGCCGCCGGACAGACCCGCGGCGACCGAGTACAGCGCGAGCAGGGGCAGTCCGGCCGGGGCCGCGCTCCGGAAGGTCACCGCGAGGGCGTCGACCGCGAGGCCGATCAGCAGCACACCGCCGAGCACCATCAGCCTGATGCCGTCGGTCGCCGGTGCCGGGATGGCGTACCGCCCGACGTCCTCGCCGCCCGCGTTCAGCAGCTCGCCGAATCGCTGGAAGGCATCGGGACCCGGGAGCACGCCGAGAATCGCCTGGCCCCGGGTGAAGAGCAGGGTGAGCAGCAACAGCAGGACAAGCGCCTGCACCGCCACCGTCAGCGGCCGGGCCAGCGGCACGCGCCGGGCCAGCGCCCCCACACCGCTCACGATGGCCAGCAGGAACACCGCCTGCAGCATCCAGCTGGCCGGTTCGATCAGCGGCAGCATCGCGCCCGCCGCCATCAGCGTGGCGGCGTAGGCGCACAGGGCCAGCCTTCCGCGACCGCTCATGACCAACCCCCAGAGAAACCGTTCGTACCGCTGCCGGAGGACTCGGTGCGCTCCCGGCCCGCCTGGCGCCACAGATCGGAGAGCTGCGCCCCGGGCGGCACGGCCAGCGCCGTCCAGCCTGCCTCGCGCAGCAGCCGCAGCCGGTCGTCGACCGCCCCCTCGATCGCGCCGCCCGTGACCCACGACCCGCTGTCCAGGACGAAGGCGACGGCGGCCCCGCTGCGCCGGCGCATGCGCGCGGCCAGGGTCGCCTGCTCCTCGTCGAGATCGCCGAAGAACGCGAGCAGCAGTCCTTCGTTCCCGCCGCGCAGCACGTCGTACGAGCGCGAGAGCCCGGCTCCGTCGGAGTGGTCGACGACGGCGAGCGTGTCCATCATCAGACCCGCGGAGTCCGCGGACTCCTGGGTCGAGCCGGCGAAGCCGTCGGCGCCCTCGGCGGGCACAGAGCTTCCGGTGTCCGTCAACAGCCGCACCGAGAAGCCCCGTTCCAGCATGTGCACCAGCGCGGAGGCCGCACCGGACACCGCCCACTCGAAGGCGGAGTCGGGACCGGCGCCCTCATAGGCGATGCGCCGGGTGTCGAGCAGCACCGTGCATCTGGCCCGCTGCGGCTGCTCTTCGCGGCGCACCATGAGCTCGCCGTAGCGCGCGGTGGAGCGCCAGTGGACCCGGCGCAGATCGTCGCCGTAGCGGTAGTTGCGCGGGATCACGTCGTCGTCACCGGCCAGCGCGAGCGAGCGGTGGCGGCCGTCGCCGTAGCCCGAGGACTCACCGGCGAGCCGCACGGCGGGCAGTGCCTCGGTCCGCGGGATGACGGTCAGCGTGTCGAAAGCGCTGAAGGAGCGGGTCAGCTCGCACATCCCGAACGGGTCGCTCAGCCGCAGCTGGAGCGGGCCGAGCGGATAGCGCCCGCGCAGATCCGAGCGGACCCGGTACGACACCTCGCGCCGCCCGCCCGCCTCCACCCGGTCCAGTACGAACCGGGGCCGAGGCCCCAGCACGTACGGCACATGGTCCTGGAGCATCAGCAGCCCGGTGGGCAGCCGCGAGACGTTGTCCATTCGCAGATGCACGCGTGCCTCGGAGCCGGCGGGCACGCGCGCGGGCGAGAGCCGCCGGCTGCCCGCCACCCGGTAGCGGGTGCGGTACAGCACGGCGACGCAGACCAGCGGCAGCACCGCGAGCAGCAGTCCGACGCGCAGCAGATCACCCTGTCCGAGGACATACGCGCACACCGCGGCGGCTATGCCCGCCGCGAGGAAGGAACGGCCGCGCGTCGTCAGTCCGCCCAGGGCCGCCCGCAGTCCGCCCGTGTCCTTGCCTTCCGTGGCGGCGGGGCCCCCGGCCGACATCACAGCCGCCGGGCGCCGGGCTGCTGGCCGTAGAGCGGCGGCTGGGGCTGCCGGCCCGCGACATAGGAGGTCTCGGCGCCGCCGGACGTGGGCACGGGGATGCGCTGCATGATCTCCAGTACGACCTGCTCCGCCGTACGCCGGTTCAACTGGGCCTGAGCGGTGGGCAGCAGGCGGTGCGCAAGCACCTGGACCGCCAGCGCCTGGATGTCGTCCGGCAGGGCGTAGTCACGGCCGCTGAGCGCGGCCGAGGCCTTCGCCGCCCGCAGCAGATGCAGCGTGGCGCGCGGCGAGGCGCCGAGTCTGAGATCCGGGTGGCTGCGGGTGGCCGCCACCAGCTCCACCGCGTACCGCCGCACGGAGTCGGCGACATGGACCGTACGCACCGCGTCGATGAGCTTCACGATGTCGTGGGCGTGTGCCACCGGCTGCAGATCGTCGAGCGGCGAGGCGCCGCCGTGCACATCGAGCATCTGGAGCTCGGCGTCCGCGCTGGGGTACCCGATGGACACGCGCGCCATGAAGCGGTCGCGCTGCGCCTCGGGCAGCGGGTAGGTGCCCTCCATCTCCACCGGGTTCTGGGTGGCCACCACCATGAAGGGGCTTGGCAGTTCGTACGTCTTGCCGTCGATGGTGACCTGGCGCTCCTCCATCGACTCCAGCAGCGCCGACTGCGTCTTGGGCGACGCGCGGTTGATCTCGTCGCCGATCACGATCTGGGCGAAGATCGCGCCCGGCTTGAACTCGAAGTCACGCCGCTGCTGGTCGAAGATCGACACACCGGTGATGTCGGACGGCAGCAGGTCCGGCGTGAACTGGATGCGCCGCACCGAACAGTCGATGGACCGTGCCAGAGCCTTGGCCAGCATCGTCTTGCCCACGCCCGGCACATCCTCGATGAGCAGATGCCCCTCGGCGAGCAGCACGGTCAGCGAAAGCCGTACGACCTCAGGCTTGCCCTCGATCACACCCTCCACCGACCGGCGCACCCGCTCCGCTGTGGTGGTCAGATCTGTGAGGCTCGCTCGATCGTCATAGGTCGTCACCCGGCCCTCCTCGGCCCGTTCTACGGGCCGGCGCCTTTCAGACGGCCCGGCCCACCCCGAATCACGGACACCAGCTCCGGAAGGTTCCGGAAGGTGTCACACCCGCATTCTTGTTGCCGTTACCGCGTCGTGTCACTCGCCTGTGGATAAAGGAGTGGGAATTGTCGGAGTTGCCGCATTTCTCCGGGTGTCCTGCTGGTCACACAGCGGGGTCGATCTCCCTCAGCAGCCCGTTCGTCACATCGAAGACGAAGCCGCGGACGTCGTCGGTGTGCGGCAGGAACGGCGAGGTGCGCACCCGCTGCATCGACTGACGTACATCCTGGTCGACATCCCGGAAGGCCTCCACCGCCCACGGCGGACGCTGCCCCACCTCGTCCTCCAGCTCGTGGCGGAAGTCCTCCGTGAGGCTCTCCAGGCCACAGTTCGTGTGGTGGATGAGTATGACGCTGCGGGTGCCGAGCGCCCGCTGGCTGATGGTCAGCGAGCGGATCACATCGTCCGTGACCACGCCGCCGGCGTTGCGGATCGTATGACAGTCGCCCAGCTCCAGGCCGAGCGCGTCGTGCAGGTCGAGCCGGGCGTCCATGCAGGCGACGACGGCCACGCGCAGTACGGGGCGCGCGTCCATCCCGGGGTCCTGGAAACCGGCGGCGTAGCGCAGGTTCGCCTCGACGAGGCGGTCGGTGACCGTGCCACGGGGAAGCGCTGCTTCTGCGGGGTGGTGCGCGGAAGTCGACATGAGGACGACGGTAATGCGCACAGACGGCCGAAGCCCGCTGTGAGGGGGGACAAAGAACATCAATGAGCCTTGTTGTGAGCTAACCCACAGGTGTGATGCGGACCCGCCCGTACGGGTGAAGTGTCCGCGTCCGCGACGCGTCTCCAGGTGCCGCGCGCCACGCGCCATCCGGTTGATTGACCGGGAGGACGCGTGGACTAAAGTGACGCGCAGTTCACGGACACATCCTGCACATTTCCATTTTTCTCCCCGCGTGTGCGGCGTACGTACGGCCCTTCTGAGCGGGCGGGGACCCGGCAGTACGTACACCCCGCGCCGGACCTGAGAGGGCGCATGAGCGAGCGCAGCGAGCGAATCATAAGCAGCCGTGCGCCTGGCGAATGTCGCCCCGAGCCCTGCGAGGGGCGCGCATGAGCCAGACCCGACACGTCCCGGTGATGCTCCAGCGGTGCCTGGACCTGTTGGCCCCGGCCCTGCAGATGCCGGGCGCGGTGGTGGTCGACTGCACCCTGGGGCTCGGCGGACACAGCGAGGCTCTGCTCACGCAGTTCCCCGAGGCACGCCTGGTCGCGCTCGACCGCGACACCGAAGCGCTGCGGCTGTCGGCCGAGCGGCTCGCCCCCTTCGGCGACCGGGCCACCCTGGTGCATGCCGTCTACGACGAGCTGCCGCAGGTCCTTGAGCGGCTGGGGATCCCCCGCGTCCAGGGCATTTTGTTCGACCTCGGCGTCTCCTCGATGCAGCTCGACGAGGCCGACCGCGGATTCGCGTACGCCCAGGACGCCCCGCTCGACATGCGCATGGACCAGACGACCGGCGTCAGCGCGGCCGAGGTCCTCAACACCTACCCGCCCGGTGAGCTGGTGCGGATCCTGCGCATGTACGGCGAGGAGAAGCAGGCCAAGCGGATCGTCTCGGCAGTCGTACGGGAACGCGAGAAGGAGCCCTTCACCAACAGCGCCCGGCTCGTCGAGCTGATCCGCGACGCGCTGCCGCAGGCCGCCAAGCGCACCGGCGGCAACCCCGCCAAGCGCACCTTCCAGGCCCTGCGCATCGAGGTGAACGGCGAGCTGACCGTCCTGGAGCACGCGATCCCGGCGGCCGTCAAAGCGCTCGCCGTCGGCGGCCGTATCGCCGTCCTGTCCTACCACTCGCTGGAGGACCGGCTGGTCAAGCACGTCTTCGCGGCCGGAGCGGCCAATACGGCGCCACCCGGACTGCCGGTCGTCCCCGAGGAGTACCAGCCCCGGCTCAAGCTGCTGACCCGCGGTGCGGAGCTCCCCACCGAGCAGGAGGTCGCCGAGAACCGCCGTGCGGCGCCCGCGCGCTTCAGGGGAGCGCAGCGCATCCGGGAGGACGTGTGAACTCAGCGGCCAAGCAGCTGAAGGGGCGGGCCGCGCGGCTCGCCAGGCTGATGCCGTCGGGGCCGAGCACCGCCGCCCGTACTCCCTTCGTCCTGCTGGTCGTCGTGCTCCTCGGCGGCGGCCTGATCTCGCTGCTGCTGCTGAACTCCGCCCTCAACCAAGGCTCGTTCAAGCTGAGCGAGCTGAAGCGGAAGACCACCGAACTCACCGACGAGCAGCAGGCGCTGCAGCGGGACGTGGACAACCGCTCCGCCCCCGGCGCGCTGGAGCGCAGGGCCCGTGAGCTGGGCATGGTGCCGGGCGGCAGTCCGGCCTTCCTCGATCCGGACGGCACGGTACGCGGCGTTCCGGGCGAAGCCACCGCCCTGCCGTCCCCCGCCCCGTCGCCGATGGAGATCCGCAAGCCGGTGCTCCCGTCTCCCTCGCCCACGGCATCCCCGGCCCCGGCCCCGGCCACGGCCCCTGCGCCCGCGCCCAGCACCGGCCCGACGACTGAGCCGTCGCCCCCGTCCGTGAAGCCGACCCCGACGACCCCCGGCAGGTGACGCAGTGCCCAAGGAACCACCGCGCCGCCGGGTGCCAGGACCCGCCAGGCGTGCGTCCGTCCGTCCCGCGCCCCGCCGTCCCAGGCCGGCCCCGCGCGCCATCCGGCTCGGCAGTCCCCGCCCCCGCCTGCGCCTGGTCAGCCTCGGCCTGACGCTGGTGATGCTGGCCTTCGTCGTACGCCTGCTCCAGGTACAGGCCGTCGACGCGAGCGCGTACGCGGCCAAGGCGGAGAAGAACCGCTACCTCAGCCACAAGCTCACGGCCGAGCGCGGCGAGATCACCGACCGGGCCGGAATCGCCCTGGCCACCAGCGTCGACGCGTACGACATCATCGCCGACCCGAAGATGTTCACGCCGAAGGAGAGCAAGGCCCCCGACGCGCCGGAACAGGCCGCGGCGCTGCTCGCCCCGCTCCTCGGCAAGTACGCGGCCGAACTCGCCAAGAAGCTCAAGGCCCCCAAGTCCCGCTACACCGTGCTCGCCCGCCGGCAGACCCCCCAGGTCTGGAACCAGATCAAGGACCTCAAGTCCGTCTTCGCCGAGAAGGCCAGGACGGACAGGGCCAAGGGCGGCCCCGGCGCCAATGTGATCGGCGGCGTCTTCCAGGAGCCGAGCAGCAAACGCGTCTACCCCAACGGCGACCTCGCCGCCGGGATACTGGGTTACGTCAACGCCGAGGGCCGCGGGGGCGGCGGCGTGGAGTCCATGCTCGACAAGGCGCTGGCCGGCAAGGACGGCGAGATCACCTACGCCCAGTCCGGCGGCCGCCGTGTCCCCACCGCGGGCTCACGCGAAGTCCCCGCCGTCCCCGGCTCCGACATCGAGCTGACCATCGACCGCGACATCCAGTGGGCGGCTCAGAAGGCCATCAGCGAGCAGGTGACGAAGTCCAGGGCCGACCGCGGCTACGTGATAGTGCAGAACACCCAGACCGGCGAGGTGCTCGCCATGGCCAACGCACCGGGCTTCGACCCCAACGACCTCACGCAGGCCAACTCGGCCGCCATGGGCAACGCCGCGCTCCAGGACGCCTACGAACCGGGCTCGACCGCCAAGGTCATGTCCATGGCCGCCGTGCTGGAGGAGAAGGCCGCCACCCCCGCCACCCATGTCGTCGTCCCCAACCGGCTGCACCGCGGCGACCGGCTCTTCAAGGACGACATCGACCACCCCACCTGGAACCTCACGCTCAACGGCGTCCTGGCCAAGTCCAGCAACATCGGCACCATCCTGGCGACCGGCCAGCTCGGCAAGACCCAGCCCGCCGCCAACCAGGTCCTCTACTCGTATCTGCGCAAATTCGGCATCGGCAGCCCCAGCGGGCTCGGCTATCCGGGCGAGACGCCCGGCATCCTCGCCACGCCGCAGAAGTGGTCCACCTCGCAGCAGTACACGATCCCCTTCGGCCAGGGACTCTCGCTCAACGCCATGCAGGCGGCCTCCGTCTACTCGACGATCGCCAACGGCGGCGTACGCATCGAGCCCACCCTGATCCGCGGCACCAAGGGGCCCGACGGACGCTTCACCCCGGCGCCCGCCCCCGGCAAGACCCGCGTCGTCAGCGAGCAGACGGCCAGAACGCTGGCCACCATGCTGGAGTCGGTCGTCGGCGACGAGGAAGGCACCGGCACCAAGGCCCGTATCCCCGGCTACCGCGTCGCGGGCAAGACCGGAACGGCCAACCGTGTCGATCCGGAACTGGGCCGCTACAAGGGCTACACCGCCTCCTTCGCAGGCTTCGCGCCCTCCGACAAACCCCGCATCACCGTCTACTGCGCCATCCAGAACCCGACCAAGGGCAGCTACTTCGGCGGCCAGATCTGCGGCCCGATCTACCAGAAGGTCATGGAGTTCGCGCTCAAGACCCTCCAGGTCGCACCTACCGGCGCCGCCCCCGCCCGGCTGCCCGTCACCTTCCAGGCCGGCGAGTGACCCCGGAGGAACCACCAGTGACAACCATCACTTCCGATTCCGGGAACCCGCCGGACCGGTCCGCGCGCGAGGCCCCCTCATTTAGCCGCGGGCCGGGTGCGCCGGGTACGCTCACCGCCGTGTCGCACGCTGATCAGTACCGAACCGCCCAGCAGGACGCCCCCGCCAAACAGACGGGAGCGCCCCGTCCGGACCGGCCCCGCCCGACATCCCTGGGGGAGCTGGCCGCCGAGCTGGGTGTGAAGAGCCCCGGCCCCGGTGAGGTCACCGGCATCACCCACGACTCCCGGGCGGTACGCCCAGGCGATGTGTACGCCGCCCTGCCCGGCGCCCGCTTCCACGGCGCCGACTTCGCCGCCCAGGCGGCTGACCTCGGGGCGGCCGCGATCCTCACCGACCCGGCGGGCGCCGAGCGCGCCGCCGCGACCGGCCTGCCGGTGCTGGTCACCGACGCCCCGCGCGGCCGCATGGGCGCCCTCGCCGCCGAGATCTACGGGCACCCCGGCGACGGCCTGCTCCAGATCGGCATCACCGGCACCTCCGGCAAGACCACCTCGGCGTACCTCGTCGAGGGCGGCCTCAGAGCGGCCGGCCACAGCACGGGTCTGATCGGTACGGTCGAGATGCGGATCGGCGACGAGCGCATCAAATCCGAGCGCACCACCCCGGAAGCAACCGACCTCCAGGCCCTGTTCGCCGTCATGCGCGAACGCGGCGTCCAGTCGGTCGCCATGGAGGTCTCCAGCCACGCCCTCGTGCTCGGCCGGGTCGACGGCTGCGTCTTCGACGTCGCCGTCTTCAACAACCTCAGCCCCGAGCACATGGAATTCCACTCCGGCATGGAGGACTACTTCCAGGCGAAGGCGCAGCTGTTCACGCCGAAGCGCAGCAGGCTCGGGGTCGTGAACTTCGACGACGAGTACGGCCGCAGGCTCCTCAAGGAGGCGTCCGTACCGGTCACCAGCTTCTCCGCCGAGGGCCACCCGGACGCCGACTGGCGGGCCGAGGACGTCGAAGTCAGCGCGGTCGGCTCCGCGTTCACGGCGGTCGGCCCGGCGGGCGAGCGGATCCGCGCACAGGCCCCGCTGCCCGGGCCGTTCAACGTCGCCAACACCCTGGCCGCCGTGGTCACCCTCGCCGTCGCCGGGATCGACCCGCAGACCGCCGCCGACGGCATCGCCGCCGTCCCCGGCGTACCGGGCCGGCTGGAGCGTGTGGACGCGGGCCAGCCGTATCTCGCCGTCGTCGACTACGCCCACAAGACGGACGCCGTCGAATCGGTCCTGCGCTCCCTGCGCAAGGTCACCGAGGGCAAGGTGCACATCGTCCTCGGCTGCGGCGGCGACCGGGACCAGACCAAGCGCGGCCCGATGGGCGCCGCTGCCGCACGCCTCGCCGACACCGCCGTACTGACCTCCGACAACCCGCGCTCCGAGGACCCCCTCGCGATCCTGGCCGCGATGCTCGCCGGGGCGGCCGAGGTACCGATCCACGAACGCGGCGACGTCCTGGTCGAGGCAGACCGGGCCGCCGCCATCGCCGCGGCCGTTGCCCGCGCACAGCCCGGCGACACCGTGCTGGTCGCCGGCAAGGGCCACGAACAGGGCCAGGACATCGCCGGAGTGGTCCGCCCCTTCGACGACCGCCAGGTCCTGCGCGCGGCCATCGAGAACGCCGCAAGCTCTTCGAACAGTGGGATGAAGCAGTGATCGCCCTCTCCCTCGCCGAGATCGCCGAAATCGTCGGCGGGCAGTCGTACGACATACCGGATCCGGACCTGCGGGTCACCGGTCCCGTCGTCATCGACTCCCGCGCGGTGCAGCCCGGCGCCCTTTTCGCCGCCTTCGCGGGCGAGAAGGTCGACGGCCACGACTACGCCCAGCGGGCCGCGGCGGCAGGCGCGGCCGCCGTGCTGGCCACCCGCCCCGTCGGCGTGCCCGCGATCGTCGTGCCGGACGTGACCGCCGCACTCGGCGCCCTCGCACGCTCCGTCGTCGAACGCCTCGGCACCACGACCGTCGCGCTCACCGGCTCCTCCGGCAAGACCAGCACCAAGGACCTCATCGCCCAGGTCCTTGAGCGCAAAGGCCCCACGGTCTACCCGGCGGGCAATCTGAACAACGAGATCGGTCTGCCGCTGACCGCGCTGCGGGCCGCCGAGGACACCGAGCACCTCGTCCTTGAGATGGGCGCCCGCTACATCGGCGACATCCGCTATCTCACCGGCCTGGTCCCGCCGAAGGTCTCTCTCGTACTGAACGTCGGCACCGCCCACATCGGCGAGTTCGGCGGCCGTGAGCAGATCGCCGAGGCCAAGGGCGAGATCGTCGAATGTCTGCCCCCGGCCGATGCGGGCGGCGTGGCCGTCCTCAACGCCGACGACCCCCTCGTACGCGCCATGGCGTCCCGCACCAAGGCCCGCGTGATCCTCTTCGGAGAAGCCGCGGACGCGGACGTACGTGCCGAGAATGTCCGGCTCACCCGGCAAGGACAGCCTGCCTTCACACTCCACACCCCCACCGGGTGCAGTGACGTGACCATGCGGCTGTACGGTGAGCACCACGTGTCGAACGCGCTCGCCGCGGCCGCCGTCGCCCATGAGCTGGGCATGTCCGTCGACGAGATCGCCCTGGCGCTCTCCGAGGCCGGCACCCTCTCGCGCTGGCGCATGGAGGTCACCGAGCGTCCGGACGGCGTGACGGTCGTCAACGACGCCTACAACGCGAACCCCGAGTCCATGAGAGCCGCGCTGCGTGCGCTCGCGGCCATGGGCCAGGGTCGGCGGACGTGGGCGGTGCTCGGCCAGATGGCCGAGCTCGGCGGCGAAGCGCTCGCCGAGCACGACGCGGTCGGGCGGCTCGCCGTCCGGCTCAACGTCAGCAAGCTTGTCGCAGTCGGGGGCAGGGAAGCGTCCTGGCTTCAACTGGGCGCATATAACGAGGGTTCGTGGGGTGAGGAGTCGGTGCACGTGTCCGACGCGCAGGCGGCGGTCGACCTGTTGCGCAGTGAACTGCGTCCGGGAGACGTCGTGCTGGTGAAGGCTTCCAGGTCGGTCGGGCTCGAGCGGGTCGCCCAGGCGCTGCTCGAGACCACGACCGAGGGCGAGGTCACCGGCCGATGAGGCAGATCCTCTTCGCGGGAGCCATCGGGCTCTTTCTGACCCTGGTCGGTACCCCGCTGCTCATCAAACTCCTGGCCCGCAAGGGATACGGGCAGTTCATCCGGGACGACGGCCCGCGCAGCCACGGCAGCAAGAAGGGCACGCCCACCATGGGCGGTATCTCCTTCATCCTGGCCACACTGATCGCGTACGCGCTGTCCAAGGTGATCACCGGCGAGGACCCGAGGTTCTCGGGTGTGCTGGTGCTCTTCCTGATGGCGGGCATGGGCCTGGTCGGCTTCCTGGACGACTACATCAAGATCGTCAAGCAGCGCTCGCTCGGTCTGCGGGCCAAGGCCAAGATGGCCGGACAGCTGATCGTCGGCATCGCCTTCGCCGTGCTGTCACTGCAGTTCGCCGACGCCCGCAACCAGACCCCCGCATCCACCAAGCTGTCGTTCATCACGGACTTCGGCTGGTCGATCGGCCCGGTGATCTTCGTGGTCTGGGCGCTGTTCATGATTCTCGCGATGTCCAACGGCGTGAATCTGACCGACGGTCTGGACGGCCTGGCCACCGGCGCCTCGGTGATGGTCTTCGGCGCGTACACCTTCATCGGGCTCTGGCAGTTCCAGGAGTCCTGCGCCAACGCGGTGACACTCACCAACCCCAACGCCTGCTTCGAGGTGCGGGATCCGCTCGATCTCGCCGTCGTCGCCTCCGCCCTGATGGGCTCCTGCTTCGGCTTCCTGTGGTGGAACACCTCGCCCGCCAAGATCTTCATGGGCGACACCGGCTCGCTCGCCCTCGGCGGTGCGCTCGCGGGTCTGGCGATCTGCTCCCGTACGGAGTTGCTGCTCGCCCTCCTCGGCGGACTGTTCGTCCTGATCACCATGTCCGTGGTCATCCAGGTCGGTTCCTTCAAGATGACCGGTAAGCGGGTCTTCCGGATGGCGCCGCTCCAGCACCACTTCGAACTCAAGGGGTGGTCCGAAGTCCTTGTGGTGGTCCGCTTCTGGATCATCCAGGGCATGTGCGTCATCGTGGGTCTGGGGCTCTTCTACGCGGGCTGGGCGGCCGACAAGTGAGTGCGCAGGACTGGCAGGGCAAGCGGGTCACTGTCGCGGGTCTCGGAGTCTCCGGGATCCCGGCCGCCCGCGTGCTCCACGGTCTGGGCGCCGTCGTCACCGTCGTCAACGACGGGGACGACGAGCGCTCCCGCGCCCAGGCCGCCGAACTGGAGGCGGAGGGAATCACCGTCCGCCTCGGTGACGGGGCGACCCTGCCCGAGGGCACCGAGCTCATCGTCACCACCCCCGGCTGGAAGCCGGACAAGCCGCTCTTCCAGGCCGCGGCCGGGGCGGGCGTCCCCGTCTGGGGCGATGTCGAACTGGCCTGGCGGCTGCGCGGTCCCGACGCCGCGCCCTGGCTCGCGGTCACCGGCACCAACGGCAAGACCACGACCGTGCGGATGCTCGCCTCGATCCTCGAAGCCGCGGGTCTGCGCACGGCTGCCGTCGGCAACATCGGCGTCTCGCTCCTCGATGCGGTACTCGGCGACACGACGTACGACGTTCTCGCCGTCGAACTCTCCAGCTACCAGCTGCACTGGGCGCCTTCGCTGCGCGCCCACTCCGCCGTCGTGCTCAACCTGGCGCCGGACCACCTCGACTGGCACGGCTCGATGGAGGCGTACACCGCCGACAAGGGCCGTATCTACGAGGGCAACAAGGTCGCCTGCGTCTACAACGCCGCCGACAAGGCCACCGAGGACCTGGTGCGCGAGGCCGACGTCGAGGAGGGCTGCCGGGCCATCGGCTTCACTCTGGGCACGCCGGGCCCCTCCCAACTCGGCGTCGTGGACGGGATCCTGGTCGACCGCGCCTTCGTCGACAACCGGCACAAGCAGGCCCAGGAGCTCGCCGAGGTCGGGGACGTCAGCCCGCCCGCCCCGCACAACATCGCCAACGCCCTTGCGGCGGCGGCGCTGGCCCGTGCGTACGGTGTCGCACCCGCGGCCGTACGCGACGGACTGCGCAGCTTCCGGCCCGACCCGCACCGCATCGAGAAGGTCGCGGACGTCGCCGGTGTCGCGTACATCGACGACTCCAAGGCCACCAACACCCATGCCGCGGAAGCCTCCCTGGCCGCCTACGACCCGATCGTGTGGATCGCGGGCGGTCTGGCCAAGGGGGCGACCTTCGACGAGCTCGTCTCGAAGTCGGCACAGCGGCTGCGCGGTGTCGTACTGATCGGGGCGGACCGCGCCCTGATCCGCGAAGCCCTCGCGCGACACGCCCCCGAGGTCCCGGTCGTCGACCTCGACCGGACAGACACTGGGGCGATGTCGGCGGCGGTCCGGGAAGCGGCGCGGCTGGCCCGTCCCGGGGACACGGTTCTGCTGGCCCCGGCCTGTGCGTCGATGGACATGTTCGCCAACTACAACAAGCGAGGCGAGGCGTTCGCGGACGCGGTCCGTGAACTCCCCGCCGAGCGCGCCTGACCGGCCACACCCCCGCGCCAGGCACGACTGGAGGGGACAGCGACCATGCCGGCCGATGACACCGACGCCGCCCCCTCCGGGCGAGTCCGGAGCCGCCGGACGGGCTCCAAAGGAGCCTCTCCGGCGATCGAGGCGAGGCGCCCGGGGCGGAGCCCCGCCCTCACCCGCAGGCCAAGCGCCACCCGCCCGCCCCGCAGCAGGGGCGCACGAAGGCTGTACGAGCAGGCACGCCGCGCCTGGGACCGCCCGCTGACCGCCTACTACCTGATCCTCGGCAGCAGCCTGCTGATCACCGTGCTCGGCCTGGTGATGGTCTACTCCGCCTCGATGATCAAGGCGCTGGAGCTGTCGCTCCCGGCCTCGTACTTCTTCCGCAAGCAGTTCCTCGCCGCGGCCATCGGCACCGGTCTGCTGCTGGTCGCGTCCCGGATGCCCGCGAAGCTCCACCGGGCCCTGTCCTACCCGCTGCTCATGGGCGCCATCTTCCTGATGGTGCTCGTCCAGATCCCCGGGATAGGGCACGCGGTCAACGGCAACCAGAACTGGATCTATCTGGGCGGCCCCTTCCAGCTCCAGCCCAGCGAGTTCGGCAAGCTGGCGCTGATCCTGTGGGGCGCCGACCTGCTGGCCCGCAAGCAGGACAAGCGTCTGCTCACCCAGTGGAAGCACATGCTGGTCCCGCTCGTCCCGGTCGCCTTCCTGCTGCTCGGCCTGATCATGCTCGGCGGCGACATGGGTACGGCGATCATCCTCACCGCGATCCTGTTCGGCCTGTTGTGGCTGGCGGGAGCGCCGACCCGGCTGTTCGCGGGCGTGCTCGGCATCGCCGCCCTCGTCGGTCTGATGCTCATCAAGACAAATGCGAACCGGATGTCCCGGCTCTCCTGCATCGGCGCGATCGACCTCGGCCCCCAAGGCGAGTGCTGGCAGGCTGTGCACGGCATCTATGCTCTTGCGTCTGGCGGATGGTTCGGTTCCGGTCTCGGTGCAAGTGTGGAAAAATGGGGTCAACTCCCCGAACCTCACACCGATTTCATCTTCGCCATCGCCGGGGAGGAACTCGGTCTGGCGGGGACGCTGTCGGTGCTCGCCCTGTTCGCGGCTCTAGGCTATGCGGGTATCCGCGTGGCCGGACGCACGGAGGACCCCTTCGTGAGGTACGCCGCGGGAGGTGTGACCACCTGGATCACGGCCCAGGCCGTGGTCAACATCGGTGCGGTGCTCGGCCTGCTGCCGATCGCCGGTGTCCCGCTCCCGCTGTTCTCCTACGGAGGGTCGGCCCTGCTGCCGACCATGTTCGCTGTGGGGCTGCTGATCGCCTTCGCGCGAGAGGACCCGGCCGCGAAGGCGGCTCTGGCCGTGCGGAGGCCCGGGGTGAGATGGAAAACGATGAGGCGGCGCGTCAAGATGCGTCCGTCCGGAGAGCGGTGAATTTCGGTGCATGTCGTACTCGCCGGTGGGGGGACCGCCGGCCACATCGAGCCCGCGCTCGCCCTCGCGGACGCCCTGCGCAGGCAGGACCCGACCGTGGGTATCACGGCCCTGGGCACGGAGAAGGGGCTCGAGACCAGGCTCGTGCCCGAGCGGGGCTACGAGCTGGCGCTCATCCCCGCCGTTCCGCTGCCGCGCAAGCCCACCCCTGAGCTGATCACCGTCCCCGGGCGGCTGCGCGGCACGATCAAGGCCGCCGAGCAGATCCTGGAGCGTACGAAGGCGGACTGCGTCGTCGGCTTCGGCGGCTATGTCGCGCTGCCCGGCTATCTGGCGGCCAAGCGCCTCGGCGTGCCGATCGTGGTCCACGAGGCCAACGCCCGGCCCGGCCTGGCCAACAAGATCGGTTCGCGGTACGCCGCGGGTGTGGCCGTCGCCACGCCCGACAGCAAGCTGCGCAACTCCCGCTACATCGGTATCCCGCTGCGCCACACCATCGCCACCCTGGACCGCGCCCGGGTCCGCCCCGAGGCACGCGCCGCCTTCGGCCTCGACCCCAACCTGCCGACGCTGCTGGTCTCCGGTGGCTCGCAGGGCGCCCGCCGCCTCAACGAGGTCATCCAGCAGATCGCTCCGGTGCTCCAGCGCTCGGGCATCCAGATCCTGCACGCGGTCGGCCCGAAGAACGAACTGCCGCGCGTGGACAACATGCCCGGAATGCCGCCGTACATCCCGGTACCGTACGTGGACCGGATGGATCTCGCGTACGCCGCGGCCGACATGATGCTCTGCCGCGCGGGCGCGATGACCGTCGCCGAACTCTCCGCCGTCGGGCTGCCCGCCGCGTACGTACCGCTGCCGATCGGCAACGGCGAACAGCGGCTGAATGCCCAGCCGGTGGTCAAGGCCGGCGGCGGACTGCTCGTCGACGACGCGGAACTCACACCCGCGTGGGTCCAGGGCAATGTCCTTCCGGTGCTCGCCGATCCGCACCGGCTGTACGAGATGTCCCGTGCCGCCGCCGAGTTCGGCCGCAGGGATGCCGACGACCTGCTCGTCGGCATGGTGTACGAGGCGATTGCTGCACGCCGCAAGGCGTAAGAAGGGCAGGGGAGCGTGGCCGGTCCGACCACCGCCGAACGCGGTGCGCGGGGGCCTTCGGAGGGGTCGGTCCGCCCGCCCCGCCAGGGCTCCCCGCTGCGCCGGCTCCGCTTCCCCGGCCGTCGCTCCCTTCTGATCGCCGTGGCTGCGGTTGTTCTCGTCGCCACCGGAATCTGGGTGCTCTACGGCTCCCAGTGGCTGCGCCTGGAGCAGGTGAAGACCTCCGGAACCGAGGTTCTGACACCGGACGAGGTCACGGCGGCGGCGGCCGTCCCGATCGGTTCGCCGCTGATTTCCGTCGATACGGACGCCATTGAGGCCCGGCTTCGGCATAAGCTGCCCCGTATCGACTCGGTGGATGTCGTACGGTCGTGGCCGGACGGGATCGATCTCAAAGTGACCGAGCGAAAGCCCGTCCTGCTTATGGAGAAGGGCGCACGGTTCATCGAAGTGGACGCGGAAGGCGTCCGGTTCGCCACGGTGGACAAGGCTCCCAAGGCCCTTCCGCTGCTCGAATTGACCGTGGGCCAGTCCCCGAGTCTGCGCCGTTTCGGACCTGATCGGCTCGTTGTCGAGGCGGTTCGTGTGTGGGGCGAACTTCCCGGAAAAGTCGCCACGGACACAAGAGTTGTGACAGTCCGCTCATACGACTACATCACCCTGAAGTTGAGCCGGGGCCGTACGGTGGTCTGGGGCAGCGCAGAGGAGGGCGAGGCGAAGGCGCGCGCTCTCACGGCGCTGATGAAAGCCGCGCCCAAGGCGCGGCACTTCGACGTGAGCGCGCCAACCGCCCCTGCCGCATCGGGTAGTTGACGCGCATCTGTGCTGGCCAGCACCCTGGTTGGTCATCGCTATGGGTGATCACATAGGGTGAAAAGAAAAACGGGAGGTTCGGCGTGTTCGTTGAACGTGCGCCACTTGTCGACTTAGTGTCCTGTTCGGAGAGTCCAAGAAGCAGACACACTGGTAACCCTAAACTTCAGCGTTAGGGTTTGGGTCGGCGTTCCGGACCGTCCCATCGGCATCCGTCGGCGCCGCGCGACAATCGCGCAGCGACGACACGTAACTCGAGGCGAGAGGCCTTCGACGTGGCAGCACCGCAGAACTACCTCGCAGTCATCAAGGTCATCGGTGTCGGCGGCGGTGGTGTCAATGCCATCAACCGAATGATCGAGGTCGGTCTCAAGGGCGTCGAGTTCATCGCGATCAACACTGATGCGCAAGCCCTGTTGATGAGCGACGCCGACGTCAAGCTCGACGTCGGTCGTGAACTCACCCGCGGCCTGGGGGCCGGAGCCAATCCCGCAGTCGGTCGCAAGGCGGCAGAGGACCACCGTGAGGAGATCGAGGAGGTCCTCAAGGGGGCCGACATGGTCTTCGTCACCGCAGGCGAAGGCGGCGGTACCGGCACCGGTGGCGCACCCGTCGTCGCCAATATCGCGCGTACGCTCGGCGCCCTGACGATCGGCGTGGTCACCCGCCCGTTCACTTTCGAGGGCCGCCGCCGCGCGAACCAGGCGGAGGACGGCATCGCCGAACTCCGCGAGGAGGTCGACACCCTCATCGTGATCCCGAACGACCGGCTGCTGTCCATCTCGGACCGCCAGGTGAGCGTTCTGGACGCGTTCAAGTCCGCGGACCAGGTGCTGCTGTCGGGTGTCCAGGGCATCACCGACCTCATCACCACGCCCGGTCTGATCAACCTCGACTTCGCCGACGTCAAGTCCGTGATGTCCGAGGCGGGCTCGGCGCTCATGGGCATCGGCTCGGCCCGCGGCGACGACCGCGCGGTGGCCGCCGCCGAGATGGCGATCTCCTCGCCGCTGCTCGAGGCCTCCATCGACGGCGCCCGCGGGGTGCTGCTCTCCATCTCCGGTGGCTCGGACCTCGGGCTCTTCGAGATCAACGAGGCGGCCCAGCTGGTCAGCGAGGCGGCCCACCCCGAGGCCAACATCATCTTCGGCGCGGTCATCGACGACGCGCTGGGCGACGAGGTACGGGTCACGGTCATCGCGGCCGGCTTCGACGGCGGACAGCCGCCGACCCGCCGCGAAAACGTCCTCGGGTCCGCCGCGAACAAGCGGGACGAGCCGCCGGCCACCCCGTCGCGCGGCACGGAGACCTCGCGGGCGTCCGGTCTCGGCACGCTGCCGGCCCGCGAGGAGCCGGTTCCGGCCGAGCCCGCTCCGGTCGCCGGTGATCTGAACTCCGGGCCCGCGCAGGTCCCGCCGGCCCGTCCGTACCAGGACAGCCAGGCCGAAGAGCTGGACGTACCGGACTTCTTGAAGTGATAGACCAGCACGGCATCGTGAGCGGCGCGCACTTCGCCTTCACCGACAGGTGGGGCGGGGTGAGCGCCGTTCCGTACGAGGAGCTCAACCTCGGCGGAGCGGTCGGCGACGACCCCGCGGCGGTCCTCGCCAACCGGGCGATCGCCGCGAAGGAACTGGGGCTCGACCCGGACCTGGTCGTCTGGATGAACCAGGTTCACGGCAAGGACGTCGCCGAGGTCGACGGGCCGTGGGGCGAGGCTCCCGTTCCCTCGGTGGACGCCGTGGTCACCGCGCGGCGCGGGCTCGCCCTCGCCGTACTGACGGCGGACTGCACTCCCGTACTGCTCGCCGACCCGGTCGCAGGTGTCGTGGCCGCCGCGCACGCGGGACGCCCCGGGATGATCGCGGGAGTCGTGCCCGCGGCCGTCGACGCGATGACGTCGCTCGGCGCGGACCCGGAACGGATCATCGCCCGCACCGGACCGGCCGTCTGCGGTCGCTGCTACGAAGTTCCCGAGCAGATGCGGGCGGATGTGGCCGCGGTCGAACCGGCCGCCTGGTCCGAGACCAGCTGGGGCACCCCGGCCGTAGACGTCACTGCCGCAGTCCACGCCCAGCTCGACGCGCTCGGGGTCAGGGACCGGCAGCGGTCGGCGGTGTGCACACTGGAATCGGGCGACCACTTCTCGTACCGCCGCGACCGCACCACCGGGCGGCTCGCCGGATACGTCTGGCTGGACGGACAGGAATGACGGACCGAAAGACCGAACTCGCGGGCACTCTCGCGGCCGTGGAGGAACGTATCGCCTCGGCCTGCGCGGCCGCCGGCCGCAAGCGGGAGGAGGTGACCCTCATCGTGGTCACCAAGACCTACCCGGCGAGCGATGTGCGGCTGCTCCATGAGCTGGGTCTGCGGCATGTGGCCGAGAACCGTGACCAGGACGCGGCACCGAAGGCCGCCGCCTGCTCGGATCTTGACCTCAACTGGCACTTCGTCGGGCAGTTGCAGACCAATAAGGTCCGTTCCGTGGCGAGTTATGCCGATGTCGTGCAGTCTGTCGACCGGCTCAGGCTCGTCACCTCGCTGTCCGCCGCCGCGGTCCGCGCGGAGCGCGAGCTCGGGTGTCTGATCCAGGTCGCGCTCGATGCCGAGTCGGGCGAGCGCGGGGAGCGGGGAGGCGTGGCGCCGGGCGGCATCGAGGAGTTGGCGGCCGCCGTGGACGGCGCACCAGGACTGCGGCTGGACGGACTGATGACCGTCGCGCCGCTCACCGGCCCGTACGCGGGACGGCAACAGGCGGCGTTCGAGCGGCTGATGGAATTCTCATCCAGCCTGCGCGCCGGGCATCCGGCTGCGAACATGGTGTCAGCAGGGATGAGTACGGACCTCGAACAAGCAGTGGCGGCCGGAGCGACACATGTGCGCGTCGGCACTGCGGTACTCGGAGTCCGACCCCGGCTCGGGTAACGTCGCGAAGCAAGTCGGACCACAGCAGAAAATATGGTCATTCCCGCCACAATACGGGCAGACCGAGTGGATCGCTGGCACTTGGTGACGAATGCCGATCCACCACAGAGCGGAGGACTCAGAGAATGGCCGGCGCGATGCGCAAGATGGCGGTCTACCTCGGCCTCGTGGAGGACGATGGGTACGACGGCCGGGGTTTCGATCCCGATGACGACTTCGAACCCGAGCCGGAGCCCGAGCGGGACCACCGGCGCCACCAGCCCCCGCACCAGGTCGAGAGGGATGAACCGGTGCGGGTGGTCCAGCCGCCCGCGCAGCGCGATCCGGTTCCGCTTCCCGCTGAAAGTGGACGTCCGGCGCGAATTGCCCCCGTGGCATCCATCACACCTGAACGACCGAGCCTGGAGAAGAACGCACCGGTGATCATGCCCAAGGTCGTGTCCGAGCGGGAGCCCTACCGCATCACCACGCTGCACCCGCGGACCTACAACGAGGCCCGTACCATCGGGGAACACTTCCGCGAGGGCACCCCGGTGATCATGAACCTCACGGAGATGGACGACACCGACGCAAAGCGACTTGTCGACTTTGCCGCGGGACTCGTCTTCGGTCTGCATGGCAGCATTGAGCGGGTTACGCAGAAGGTGTTCCTGTTGTCTCCTGCTAACGTCGATGTCACGGCGGAGGACAAGGCCCGCATTGCTGAGGGCGGGTTCTTCAACCAGAGCTAGGAACCGACACCGGGAACGACCCGGCCGCGAGGCCGGTAGACACGAGAGCCAGGGGAGAGGGAAGCGCGGAGATGAGCGTCGCACTGGATGTGGTCTACATCGCGCTGGTGTGCTTTCTCGTCGTGCTGATCTTCCGGCTGGTCATGGACTACGTCTTCCAGTTCGCGCGCTCATGGGCACCCGGGAAGGCGATGGTGGTCGTTCTGGAGGCCACCTACACTGTCACCGATCCACCGCTCAAGCTTCTGCGGCGGTTCATTCCGCCGCTGCGTCTCGGGGGCGTGGCACTCGACCTGTCCTTCTTCGTTCTGATGATCATCGTCTACATTCTGATCTCCGTCGTGAACGGCGTGGGGAACTGATGTGAGCGATACGGTCTTGCCGACTGCCGACGACTACGTAGAGGTGAAGTAGAGATGCCGCTGACTCCCGAGGACGTGCGGAACAAGCAGTTCACGACTGTCCGCCTCCGAGAAGGCTACGACGAGGACGAGGTCGATGCCTTCCTCGACGAGGTCGAGTCCGAGCTGACCCGCCTGCTCCGCGAGAACGAGGACCTGCGCGCCAAGCTGGCCGCGGCGACTCGTGCGGCCGCGCAGAACCAGCAGCAGGGCATGCGCAAACCGCCGGAGCCGCAGGACGGCCGCGGTCCGGGCGCACCTGTGCCCGCCGCCATATCCGGACCGCCCATGCAGCAGCAACCCCCGCAGATGGGTCCGCCCCAGCTGCCCGGTGGTGCTCCGCAGCTGCCCCCGGGCCCCGGTGGTCATGGTCCGCAGGGCCCGCACGGGCCCGGCCCGATGCAGGGCGGTCCCATGGGTGGCCCGATGGGCAACCCCATGGGCGGACACGCTCCGCAGATGCCGCAGCAGGGACCCGGCGGCGACAGTGCCGCGCGCGTGCTCTCACTGGCCCAGCAGACCGCCGACCAGGCGATCGCCGAGGCCCGTTCCGAGGCCAACAAGATCGTCGGCGAGGCCCGTAGCCGCGCCGAGGGTCTGGAGCGCGACGCCCGCGCCAAGGCGGACGCGCTGGAGCGGGACGCCCAGGAGAAGCACCGCGTCGCGATGGGCTCCCTGGAGTCCGCGCGGGCCACGCTGGAGCGCAAGGTCGAGGACCTGCGGGGCTTCGAGCGCGAGTACCGCACGCGGCTGAAGTCCTACCTGGAGTCGCAGCTGCGTCAGCTGGAGACCCAGGCCGACGACTCGCTGGCCCCGCCGCGGGCGCCCGCGGCCGCTTCGCTGCCGCCGTCGCCCTCGATGGCTCCGGCCGGTGCGGGTGCGATGGGTCACACCATGGGCGGCAACCCGTCGATGGGCCAGTCCATGGGCGGCAACCAGTCCATGGGTGGTGGACCGTCGTACGGCGGCCAGCAGCAGATGTCCCCGGCGATGACTCAGCCGATGGCACCGGTGAGGCCGCAGGCGCCGCAGCCGATGCAGCAGGCGCCGTCGCCGATGCGTGGGTTTCTGATCGACGAGGACGACAACTGACGGCGGGTCGCGCGAATCGCGCGTAGCCGTCGGCAGGCTGAGGGCCGGGCCCGGGACATCTGTCCCGGGCCCGGCCCTTTTGTGCGGGGGGGGGATGGGGGGCAGTGCGCCTGCGGCGGGCCTGATCCCCACCCCGCCCCTTCCCGAACTGGGGCTCCGCCACAGACCCCTTGCGGGGGCTCCGCCCCCGAACCCCCGCGCCTCAAACGCCGGCGGGGCTGAATTTCGCGTCCGGGGGTCTGGGGGCTTGCCCCCAGTTCGGGAAGGGGCGTGGTGGGGAACAGCAAAAGAGGCCCGAGCCGAAGCCCGGGCCCCTCGCTGGGGCGGCTACGCCTTGCGGAGGCGGAACGTCAGGGACAGGGCCTCGTCCGTGAACGGGGTGCCGAATGTGGCGTCCGCCGGGGTCGTCGTGAACGTCGTCGCCAGGACCTCGTCCGCGATCAGGCCCGCGTGCTCCGTCAGGGCCTCCGTCATGGACGGGTCCGTCGACGACCAGCTCACCGCGATACGGTCAGCGACGTCCAGGCCGCTGTTCTTGCGGGCCTCCTGGATCAGCCGGATCGCGTCACGCGCCAGGCCCGCGAGCCGCAGCTCCGGAGTGATCTCCAGGTCCAGCGCGACCGTCGCGCCCGAGTCGGACGCCACCGACCAGCCCTCGCGCGGGGTCTCCGTGATGATGACCTCCTCCGGGGAGAGGGTCACCTCCTCGCCGTTCACGGAGACGCTCGCGGTGCCCGAGCGCAGCGCCAGGGACAGGGCCGCCGCATCGGCCGCGGCCACCGCCTTGGCCACGTCCTGGACGCCCTTGCCGAACCGCTTGCCCAGTGCCCGGAAGTTCGCCTTGGCCGTCGTGTCGACCAGCGAGCCGCCGACCTCGGAGAGCGAGGCCAGGGAGGAGACGTTGAGCTCCTCGGTGATCTGGGCGTGGAGTTCGGGGGAGAGGGACTCGAAGCCCGCCGCGGCGACCAGCGCCCGCGAGAGCGGCTGGCGCGTCTTGACCCCGGACTCCGCGCGGGTGGCGCGGCCCAGCTCCACCAGGCGGCGTACGAGCGCCATCTGGGAGGACAGAGCGGGGTCGATGGCGTCCAGATCGGCTGCCGGCCAGGTCGACAGATGGACCGACTCGGGGGCGTCCGGCGTCACCGGGACGACCAGGTCCTGCCAGACCCGCTCCGTGATGAAGGGGGTCAGCGGGGCCATCAGCCGGGTCACCGTCTCGACGACGTCGTGCAGCGTACGCAGCGCGGCCGGGTCGCCCTGCCAGAAGCGGCGGCGCGAGCGGCGCACGTACCAGTTGGACAAGTCGTCGACGAACGAGGACAGAAGCTTTCCGGCGCGCTGGGTGTCGTACGCCTCCAGGGCCGAAGTGACCTGGTCCACCAGCGCGTTGAGCTCGCTCAGCAGCCAGCGGTCCAGCACCGTGCGCTCGGCCGGGGCCGGATCGGCCGCGGACGGCGCCCAGTTGGACGTGCGCGCGTACAGGGCCTGGAAGGCCACCGTGTTCCAGTACGTGAGGAGCGTCTTGCGCACGACCTCCTGGATCGTGCCGTGGCCCACACGCCGCGCCGCCCATGGCGAGCCGCCGGCCGCCATGAACCAGCGCACCGCGTCCGCGCCGTGCTGGTCCATCAGCGGGATCGGCTGGAGGATGTTCCCCAGGTGCTTGGACATCTTGCGGCCGTCCTCGGCGAGGATGTGGCCGAGGCAGACCACGTTCTCGTACGACGACTTGTCGAAGACGAGCGTGCCGACGGCCATCAGCGTGTAGAACCATCCACGCGTCTGGTCGATGGCCTCCGAGATGAACTGCGCCGGGTAGCGCTTCTCGAAGAGCTCCTTGTTCTTGTACGGGTAGCCCCACTGCGCGAATGGCATCGAACCCGAGTCGTACCAGGCGTCGATGACCTCGGGGACGCGCGTCGCCGTCTTCCGGCAGGTCGGGCAGGCGAAGGTCACCTCGTCGATGAACGGCCGGTGCGGGTCCAGCGCCGACTGGTCCGTGCCCGTCAGCTCGCCGAGCTCGGCGCGTGAGCCGACGCAGGTGAGGTGGTTGTCCTCGCAGCGCCAGATCGGCAGCGGCGTGCCCCAGTAGCGGTTACGGGACAGGGCCCAGTCGATGTTGTTGTTCAGCCAGTCGCCGTACCGGCCCTGCTTGACCGAGTCCGGGATCCAGTTGGTGTTCTCGTTCTCCTCGAGGAGACGGTCCTTGATGGCGGTGGTGCGGATGTACCAGGACGGCTGCGCGTAGTAGAGCAGCGCGGTGTGGCAGCGCCAGCAGTGCGGGTAGCTGTGCTCGTACGGGACGTGCCTGAAGAGCAGGCCGCGGGACTCAAGATCGGGCACGAGCGTCTCGTCGGCCTTCTTGAAGAAGACGCCGCCGACCAGCGGCACGTCCTCCTCGAAGGTGCCGTCGGGGCGGACCGGGTTCACGACCGGCAGGCCGTACGCGCGGCAGACCTTGAGGTCGTCCTCACCGAAGGCGGGGGACTGGTGGACCAGACCCGTACCGTCCTCGGTCGTCACGTACTCGGCGTTGACGACGTAGTGGGCCGGGGCGGGGAACTCCACGAGCTCGAAGGGGCGCTGATACGTCCAGCGCTCCATCTCCGCGCCCGTGAAGGACTGGCCCGTGGCCTCCCAGCCTTCGCCGAGCGCCTTCTCCAGCAGCGGCTCGGCGACGACGAGCTTCTCCTCGCCGTTCGTCGCGACGACGTAGGTGACATCGGGGTGCGCGGCGACGGCGGTGTTCGAGACCAGGGTCCAGGGGGTCGTCGTCCAGACCAGCAGCGCGGCCTCGCCCGCGAGCGGGCCGGAGGTCAGTGGGAAGCGGACGAAGACGGACGGGTCCACGACCGTCTCGTAGCCCTGGGCAAGCTCGTGGTCCGAGAGACCGGTACCGCAGCGCGGGCACCAGGGGGCGACGCGGTGGTCCTGGACCAGCAGGCCCTTGTTGAAGATCTCCTTCAGCGACCACCAGACCGACTCGATGTACGAGGGGTCCATGGTGCGGTACGCGTCGTCGAGGTCGACCCAGTAGCCCATGCGGTCGGTCAGCTCGGCGAACGCGTCCGTGTGCCGGGTCACCGACTCGCGGCACTTCGCGTTGAATTCCGCGATGCCGTATGCCTCGATGTCC
Source organism: Streptomyces sp. NBC_01481 (assembly GCF_026339995.1). Taxonomy (GTDB): domain Bacteria; phylum Actinomycetota; class Actinomycetes; order Streptomycetales; family Streptomycetaceae; genus Streptomyces. The sequence goes on from NZ_JAPEPT010000001.1 coordinate 1,526,926, forward strand.
TTCTTGCCGGAGAAGCCGAGCTCCTTCTCGACGGCGAGCTCGACCGGCAGGCCGTGGCAGTCCCAGCCGGCCTTGCGGGCGACGTGGTAGCCGCGCATCGTGCGGAAGCGCGGGAAGACGTCCTTGAAGACGCGGGCCTCGATGTGGTGGGCGCCCGGCATGCCGTTGGCGGTGGGCGGGCCCTCGTAGAAGACCCACTCGGGGCGGCCCTCGGACTGCTCGAGGCTCTTCTGGAAGACCTTGGCCTCGCGCCAGAAGTCGAGCACCGCATGCTCGAGCGCGGGCAGATCGACCTGGGCGGGTACCTGACGGTACTGCGGTGGTGTCATCGACGAGCTCCTCCAACGGACAAAGTCTGTGCCGTCGGAGGGACGAGAGCCTGTGCTCCCGCGGTACCACCCTCCTTGGCCCGCCGACGGTGGCCGGTGAGCCCCCTCATTGGGGTCGCGATGCCGGGTCTAGTCACCCCCCGAACACTCCGAGGGCTTTCTTCCGGCGGCTCAGGGGTGATGCTTCACCTCGCGCTCGCCCCCGGGCTCTCACCGTCCCCGGGTCGCTCATGGCTGCGTACGACGCTACTCGTCCCCATCCACGCCTTTCGCTCCGCCCAGTGTACGGGCCCCTGCGTGCGGCGGCCGACCGGTTTTCACGGGGCCGTCCGCCGGGCCGTTCGCGAGCTGCGCGGTTGACCCGAATGGCCACACGCGGACCCTCGGAGTCCGGCTGCTTTTTCGCGGCGGTTACGGGGCGGGGAGCTGGGCACAACGGATGCAGGTTCGCCTTGTCACAGGCCGGGGTGGGCCGCAGCGGCGGCGTGGCCCGTTTGCCGCGGGGCCTGGGTCGATTTATCGTCCCAGCACGATTCGCGAGCAAGATCACAATATGTGAAGGGGCCGCGGCCATGGTGGCGAAGAAGATCGCCGAGAAGACGGCGTCCGCACGATCCACCGCCGCTGGAGCGGCGGCCAGGGATACGAGCGGGAAGAAGAGCACCGTGGCGAAGAAGGCCGCGGCAGGCAGTGGGAAGCAGGCGGCGAGGCCGACGACGGCGAAGGTGGCGAAGAAGGCATCGGCTGCCACGGCGACAGTGAAGAAGGTGTCGGTGGTCGTGGAGCCGGCACCCGCCAGGAAGGTGGCTGCGGCCAAGGCCACCACGAAGAAGGCCACGGCGACGAAGAAGGCGACCCCGACGAAGACGACGGCCGCCAAGAAGTCCACGGCGAAAGCCACGACCAAGAAGGCAACCACCAAGAAGGTCACGGCGAAGAAGGCCGCGGCCGAGAAGACGGCCAAGAAGAAGGCCGCGAAGACGACGGCGAAGACGGCCGCCAAGACGACTGCCAAGACGACTGCCAGGGCGAGCGCCAAAAAGGCGCCTGCGAAGACGACGAGCGCGAAGAAGGCGACGGCCGTGGACGAGACGACGACCGCAGCAACGGCCGGGACGCCGACGGCGAAGAGGGCGCCTGCCAAGAAGGCCGTGGCCAAAAAGGCCGTGAAGAAGACCACGAAGAAGGCCGCGCCCGCGGCCAAGGGGGCGGCCAAGGCCGCGAAGCAGACAGGAGCCAGGACGGTGGGAGCGAAGAAGACCGCGGGTGGGGTATCGGCCGCGGGCAAGAGCGCGACAGCGCTGCCCACGGCCCGTACAGCGGCCGCGACACCGCCGGGAGAGCTCGCGGTACGACCCGGCGAGGACCCGTGGACCCCCGAGGAGGTCGCCGAGGCGCGCGCCGAGCTGGCGGGCGAGGCGATCCGGCTGAGCAACGAGATCAGCACCTCGGAGGAGGCGCTGGTCGGGATGATGCGGGACTCCGGGGACGGCGCGGGCGACGACGATGCCGACACCGGGACGAAGAACATCACGCGCGAGCACGAGCTGGCGCTCGCCGCGAACGCGCGCGAGATGCTGGAGCAGACCGAGCGTGCGCTGCTGCGCCTGGATGCGGGGACGTACGGCCTCTGCGAGATCTGCGGGAAGCCCATCGGCAAGGCGCGGATGCAGGCGTTCCCGCGCGCGACGCTCTGCGTCGAGGACAAGCAGAAGCAGGAACGACGCGGCTAGCAGGAACGATGCGGCTGGGGCATGTCCCAGGTCCCTGACCGGTGGATCGGGCGGGGGCAGGGAGCGGGGTCCGGCACGCGCGCGCCGCGGCACGCGAGCCGGGCAAGGCCGGCCGGACAGGGCCTGGGGCCCTCTGGCTCCGTACGTGTGTGCCGTACCCTCGTGCTCAGTCAGGCACCTAGGTTGAGGGACTCACGTGGCAGAGGCGGAGCGCATCATCGGTACGCCAGATGTGGACGGCGAGGCTTCGGCGCCCGCCGAGCAGCCCAAGGGCAGGCGCAAGATCGCCGTGCTCTTCGGTGTGGCGGTCGTGGCCTACCTGATCGACCTCGTCAGCAAGATGATCGTGGTGGCCAAGCTGGAGCACCACGAGCCGATCGAGGTCATCGGCGATCTGCTGAAGTTCGAGGCGGTACGCAACCCCGGCGCCGCGTTCGGCATGGGCGAGGCCTTCACCGTGATCTTCACCTGCATCGCGGCGACCGTGATCGTCGTGATCGCCCGGCTGGCGCGCAAGCTCTACAGCCTGCCGTGGGCGATCGCGCTCGGACTGCTGCTCGGGGGTGCGCTCGGCAATCTCACCGACCGGATCTTCCGTTCGCCCGGCGTCTTCGAGGGCGCGGTCGTCGACTTCATCGCGCCCGCGCATTTCGCCGTCTTCAATCTCGCCGACTCCGCGATCGTCTGCGGCGGATTCCTCATTGTGATCCTGTCCTTCAGGGGCCTGGACCCCGACGGGACCGTCCACAAGGACTGACAAGGCATACTCGACGGGTGAGTACAGTTCCCGAGATCCGCACCCTGCCCGTACCCGATGGCCTTGAGGGCGAGCGCGTCGACGCCGCCATCTCCCGGATGTTCGGGTTCTCCCGTTCGAAAGCGGCCGACCTGGCAGCCGCCGGAAAGGTGCAGGTCGACGGCTCGGTGGTAGGAAAGTCCGAGCGGGTGCACGGCGGGGCGTGGCTCGAGGTCGAGATGCCGCAGGCGCCCGCGCCGGTGCAGATCGTCGCCGAGCCGGTCGAGGGCATGGAGATCGTGCACGACGACGACGACATCGTCGTGATCGTGAAGCCGGTCGGCGTGGCCGCGCACCCCAGCCCCGGCTGGACCGGGACCACGGTCATCGGCGGTCTCGCGGCCGCGGGCTACCGGATCTCGACGTCGGGCGCGGCCGAGCGGCAGGGGATCGTGCACCGCCTCGACGTCGGTACGTCCGGGCTGATGGTCGTCGCCAAGTCGGAGCGGGCGTACACCCTGCTGAAGGCGCAGTTCCGCGACCGCGTCGTGGACAAGCGGTACCACGCTCTGGTCCAGGGCCACCCGGACCCGCTGAGCGGGACGATCGACGCGCCCATCGGCCGGCACCCCAACCACGACTACAAGTGGGCCGTCACTGCGGACGGCAAGGCCTCCGTCACGCACTACGACCTCATCGAGGCCTTCCGTGCGGCCTCGCTGCTGGACATCAAGCTGGAGACCGGTCGTACGCACCAGATCCGCGTGCACATGTCGGCGCACAAGCACCCCTGTGTGGGCGATCTGACCTACGGCGCGGACCCGACGCTCGGGAAGCGGCTGGGGCTGACCAGGCAGTGGCTGCACGCGGTCCGCCTGGGCTTCGAGCACCCGTCGGACGGGCAGTGGGTCGAGTTCGAGAGCTCGTACCCGCAGGACCTGCAGTCGGCGCTGGACAAGATCACGGCGGAGAGTGAATGACCGGGTTCCAGGTGCGGGTGGCGGTCGGCCCGGCCGACCGTGAGGCCGCTTTCGCGGTCCGCAAGGACGTCTTCGTCGTCGAGCAGCGAGTGCCGGCGGAGATCGAGTACGACGCCTTCGACGCCGAGGACGCGGACACCGTGCATGTGCTGGCCGTCGGCGAGGACGGGGTGCCGCTCGGCACGGGACGTCTGCTGTACGGACCGGCCGCGGCGGACAAGACCGGCGGCGAGGCCTCGTTGGGTTCGCTGGGACGGCTCGCGGTGACCAAGGCGGCGCGCGGGCTGGGCGTCGGTGTGGCGCTGGTACGGGCGATCGAGGAGGCGGCGCGGGAGCGCGGCCTGGCGGCGGTGGATCTGCACGCGCAGACCCATGCGCTGGGGTTCTACGAGCGGCTGGGGTACGAGGCGTACGGGGCGGAGTTCCTGGACGCGGGTATCGGGCACCGGGCGATGCGGCGCGGGCTGTAGCGGGAGCCTCTCCCGTACCCCCGGGCGGGCGACCTCCGTACTGATCACGGCCGTTGCGCCGGGCGGGAGTCGGACAGCCCGCGTGAGACGGTGACAGCGCGCCGAACCTGCCGTCCCGAACTCGGTGTCAACCGCGGCCCCTGCGCACCCGGTTGGCGTCGCCCTCGGGCGCCTCGTCCGGCTCGTGCGGCTCCTCGGGCGGGGGCGTCGGCGAAGTGGATGCGGCGTCACGCGCGGCGGGCGAGGTCGCGACGCGCGGGAGCGCGTACGGATGCTTCTCCCACAACCAGGCGATCATCCGCTCCCGTACCACGCAGCGCGCCGTCCAGAGGTTGTCCGCGTCCTTCGCCGTGACCACCGCGCGCACCTGGATCGTGGTCGGTGTGGTGTCGGTGACAGCGAGGCTCGAGTCCCGGCCGTCCCATGCCGCGCAATCGTCCAGGATCTCCTGCAGCTTCTCGCGCATCAGCCCCACCGGCGCCGAGTGGTCGAGATGGAAGAAGACCGTCCCTGTCATCTGGGCCCCGCCGCGCGACCAGTTCTCGAACGGTTTGCCGGTGAAGTACGACACCGGCATCGTTATCCGCCGCTCGTCCCAGGTCCGTACGGCGAGGAACGTGAGCGTGACCTCCTCGACCACACCCCACTCCCCGTCCACCACCACGGTGTCGCCGATCCGCACCATGTCGCCGAACGCGATCTGGAAGCCGGCGAAGAGATTGCCGAGCGTGGACTGCGCGGCGACACCGGCGACGATGCCGATGATGCCCGCGGAAGCCAGCATCGAGGCGCCGAGCTTCTCCATGCCGGGGAAGGTCAGCAGCATCGCGGCGAACGCCACCACGGCGACGATCGCCGTGATGATCCGCATGATCAGAGTGACTTGCGTACGCACCCGCCGAACCCGGGCGGGATCGCGGGTGGAGGTGGCGTAGCGGGCGTACGTGGACTCCACGACGGCGGAGACGATCCGGGTCACCAGCCAGGCCCCGGCGCCGATCAGCACCAGCGACAGCACATGTCCGATGCCCGCTTCGTGGTCCTCGATGAGCTGCCACCTGGTCTCCTTGAAGCTGCCTCTCAGTATCGCGGTGAGCAGCACGACTTGGAGCGGCAGCCCGCAACGGCGGAGCAGACCCCACAGCGGCGTCTCGGGGTGGCGGCGGTCCACCCGGCGCAGCAGCAGGTCGAAAGCCCAGCCGAGCAGCAGCGTGAGCAAGAGCGAACCACCGAGGACGGTCAACGGGCGCAGTGCGTTCTCCATGACTCCGACGCTAACGGGAACTGGCACGATGTCCGAATGAACATCATGCTCTTCCATTCGGTCTACGGTCTGCGCCCGGCCGTTCTCGCGGCGGCCGACCGGCTGCGCGAAGCCGGGCACCAGGTTCACGTGCCCGACCTCTACGACGGGCAAACCGTCGACACCATGGAGGAGGGCAGGGAGCTCAAGGACAAGATCGGCACGGACGAGTTGCTGCGCCGCGCGATCGCGGCCTCCGCGCCGTATGCGGACCGGGGTCTGGTGTACGCGGGCTTCTCGCTCGGCGGATCGATCGCGCAGAACCTCGCGCTGGGCGATGAGAAGGCGCGCGGGCTGCTGCTTCTTCACGGCACGTCCGACATCGCCGAGGGCGCGAGCGTGGACGAGCTGCCCGTACAACTGCATGTCGCGGACCCCGACCCCTTCGAGACGCACGACTGGCTGAGCGCCTGGTATCTGCAGATGCAGCGGGCGGGCGCCGATGTGGAGATTTATCGCTGTCCGGGCGCCGGGCATCTGTACACCGACCCCGAACTGCCCGACTACGACGAGGCGTCGGCGGAGCAGACCTGGCGGGTGGCGCTGGGCTTCCTGGAATCGCTCCACGAGGACTGACGGATGCTGCCCGCCGCGGGTGCGGCGGGCAGCCAGGGCGTGCTTGAGAGGCCTCAGCCCGCCCGGTAGGCGGTCCAGCTGTCCTTCATCCGCTGCACCTGGCCCGCGGTGAACTGGTACATGCAGGAGTCGTACGTGTAGTCCATGAAGTTGTGGATCGGGTCGGCTCCCGTGTTGCGGCTGCAGGAGTCGCGGCCGGTCGGGCACTGGTACGCGGCGCTCTTCTCGGACGGCGTGTCGGAGACGTAGTCGCCCTGGCCGTTACAGCCGCCCTGGAAGGTGTGGTAGAGCCCCATCCAGTGGCCGACCTCGTGGGTCGCGGTGTCGCCCTCGTCGTAGTTGGCGGCGGAGCCACCGGGCAGTGAGGTGTCGAGGATGACGACGCCGTCCATGCCCGGGCTGGAGTTGTACGAGCTCGGGAAGGTCGCCCAGCCGAGCAGGCCGCCGCTGAGGTTGGCGGTGTAGATGTTGAGGGCGCCCGCGCCGCCCTTGCGCAGCGCGGTCTTCATCGCCTTCTCGTTGGTCGAGCCGGAAGCCAGGTTGTACCAGGAGGCGTTGTCCGTGTAGTCCGTGGCGGCCAGCGAGAACTGGAAGGTGGAGTCGGTGTTCCCGGTGCCCTGGCCGACGTACGCGGCGTTGAGGACCGCCATCTGGTTGCTGACGTCGGTCGCGCTGAGCTTGCCGGTCGTTCCGCTGTGGACGACGTGGAAGTAGACCGGGATGGTGGTCGCCGCGGCCGTCGTGAACGCTCTGCCGGTGGCGCGGGCCTTGTCGAGTCTCTTGCGCATGTCCGCGTCCATGGCCTTGGCCTGAGTGGCGGTCACTTCGTTGGGCTCGTCCGCGTGCTGGCTTCCGGGCTTGGCCGCACGGGCGTTGGCGGAAACGCTCGCAGTGTCGGCGCACTCCTGCGCGGGGGTCTTGGCGGCGGCGATCCCTGCGGGTGCGGAGAGCGGGGAGAGCACGAGAGTTCCGGCCATGACCGCGGTACCGATAAATCGGTTGCGCAAACGGGGAGATATTCGGGCAAGCGTGGGCACGTTGACTCCTAGCGGGGGGTGGGCGGAGGTGACTTCCTCGCCACTGCCGGGAGGTTATGTGCGCATGACAGATCTTGATGAGAATCGATCAAGCCCAATCAATCCATAGATCAATTGGGACATCGGGGCGAAATCTTTCAGCCAGGTCCAGACTTTGAGATGGACCGGTAACACGTGGGGTTACCAAGGCGGGTGGTGTGTCCGGATTCGGATGGCGAATTAACACCACCCGCCTGATGGCGTGATCTGTGCGTAACAGGGCGCCGAGTGGCTGGAATTCGACGGTCAGCGCACCGGCCGGTCGACCCGCTCGACGTGCTGCGTACCGGACAGGGTCCGGTAGGAGCGGGCCCACTTGGTGGTCGCGCCCTGCTGGGTCTTGTCGGAGATGACGTAGTAGTCCATCTGGGAGCGCTCGGCGGTGACGTCGAGGACGCCGTAGCCGTGGTTGTCCATGTCGATCCACTTCACATGGCGGTTGGCCGCCTTGACCGCCGCGGAGGCGATCAGCGAGACCGTGCCGGGTGCGACATGGAGGATGTCGTCGAGGTTGTCGGAGGTCACCGACGTCACGACGAACTCGGTCGCGGCCGACTGCGACAGCGGATACGTCGCCGCCTTGACCGGCACGTCGTTCGCCCACGCCATGTGGATGTCGCCGGTGAGGAAGACCGTGTTCTTGATGCCGCGCTGGGTAAGGTGCGCGAGCAGCTCCTTGCGGTCGTCCGTGTAGCCGTCCCACTGGTCGACGTTGACGGCGAGGCCCTCCTTGGGCAGGCCCAGCAACTCCGCGATCGGCTCCAGGAGATAGGCCGGTACGGAGCCGAAGGCCACCGGCGAGATCATCACCGAGGTGCCGACCAGCTTCCAGGAGGCGTCGGAAGCGGCCAGGCCGGACTTCAGCCAGTCCAGCTGGGCGCGGCCGGTGATGGAGCGGTCCGGGTCGTCCACGCCGCCGTTGCCGACCGTCGACTGCTGCGAGCGGAAGGAGCGCAGGTCCAGCAGATGCAGATCGGCGAGCTTGCCGAAGCGCAGGCGGCGGTAGACCGTGCCCTCGGTCGACGCGCGTACGGGCATCCACTCGAAGTACGCCTGGCGCGCGGCCGCGGCGCGTGCCGCCCAGTCGCCCTCGGTGCCCGGCGTGTGGTTCTCCGCGCCGCCCGACCAAGCGTCGTTGGCGAACTCGTGGTCGTCCCAGATCGCGATCACCGGGTGCGCGGCGTGCAGCGTCTGCAGGTCGGCGTCCGTCTTGTACGTGGCGTGCCGGGTGCGGTAGTCGGCGAGCGTGATGATCTCGTTCTTCGGCGAGTGCTGGCGAACGACGTACTTCGGCTCGGGGTAGCCGCCGGTCGCGTACTCGTAGATGTAGTCGCCGAGATGAAGGATGGCGTCGAGGTCGGTACGGGCGGCGAGATGGCGGTACGCCGAGAAGTAGCCAGCCTCCCAGTTGGCACAGGAGACCACACCGAAGCGGACGCCGGGGGTCGAGGCGTCGGTGGCGGGGGTGGTGCGGGTGCGGCCGACGGGGGAGACGCTGCCTCCGGCCGTGAAGCGGAAGTAATAGGCGGTGGCCTGGCGCAGGCCCCTTACGTCCACCTTGACCGTGTGGTCGGAGGCGGCCTTCGAGGTCGTGGCGCCACTGGCGACGATCTTCGTGAAGGCCTTGTCCTCCGCGACCTCCCAACCCACCGCGGTGTCGGGCCCCTTGCCGGAACCGGGCACGGCGTCGGGAGTGGGAGTGATACGCGTCCACAGCAGCACGCCGTCGGGCAGCGGGTCCCCGGAGGCGATGCCGTGCAGGAAGGCCGGGGCTTCGGCGGCGGAGGCCGAAGCGGCGGAGGTGGCGACCGCGATGGCGGGCGCGGCGACGACAGCGGTGGCGGCGGCGGCCTTGACGACCGTGCGGCGACTGGGAGTTGAGGAGAGTCTACTGGTCACGGCCGATCAGACTACTGATCGGTAGGTCGAATGGAAGAGCGAATGCGAGGGGGAATGGGGAAAGTTCGCCGGGTGGTGGGGCGGGGGTAACGGGGGCGTTGCCTGGAGGGTTGTCGTAGTCGGGCGAAGCGGTGTTTTTCCCCACCCCGCCCCTTCCCGTAACCAAGGGGGTTCGCCCCCCTGGACCCCCGTATGCGACCTTCGGCCGCATGTCCTCAAACGCCGGACGGGCTGAATGTGCGGCCGAGCCGCACATCTCAGCCTCGTGGGGGTCCCCCCGGACGAAGTCTGGGGGAGTTTGAGGCGCGGGGGTCCGGGGGCAGCGCCCCCGGTTACGGGAAGGGGCGGGGTGGGGTGAAAGCCCGCCGCAGGCGCACCCGCCCCGCCGCTTCGCTCAGCCCTGCAGCGCCTTCGCGAGCGCCGCGTTGTACTGCTCCACCGTCATCGGCGGGTTGTCCGTTCCCTCCGCCGTGACCTTCTTGCCGTTCATCTTCAGCGTCGGCGTGCCCTCGACCCCGCTCTTGCCGAACGCGTCCGACATCCTCATGGCCCAGGCGTCGAAGGTGCCGTCCTCCACGTTCTTCTTGAACTCGGCATTGCTCTTGAGTGCCGGGATCGTGTCGGCCACCTCAAGGAGGTACGAGTCCTTGGCGAACTTGTCGTCGGTCTCCTTGGGGTGCCACTTCGCCGAGTAGAGCGCGGCCTTGTACTCGGTGAAGGCCTCCGGGCTGACGTTGAGCGCCGCGCCCAGCGCGCTCAGCGCGTTCTTGGAGCCTTCGCCCGAGTCGGCGTTGTCGATGAACGTCGCGCCGACGTACTTCAGCTTGTACTTGCCCGCGTCGACGTCCTTCTTCACCGTCGGGCCGACCGCCTGCTCGAAGCTCGCGCAGACCGGGCAGCGCGAGTCCTCGTACAGCTCCAGCGTCTTCTTCGCGGACGCCTTGCCGATGACGACGGTCGTGCCGTTCTCGCCCGAGGTGTTCTTCGGCGCGGTGATGTTCTTCTCGTCCTTCGCCGACTCCCAGTGGCTCGGCTTGTTGGCCTGCATGATCGCGTAGCCGGCACCGCCCGCGATCGCGAGGACCACGATCGTCGAGCCGATGACGATGAGCTGGCGGCGGGTCTTTTCCTTCTTGGCCTGGCGCTCTCGCTCCTGGCGCAGCCGCTCGCGGGCCGCCGCCTTGTTGGCCTGGCTGTTACGTGCACTCATGCTGATTCACTCCGTGTGAGGTCGTACCCGTAAGAGGGATACGGAAAGAGGGGACTGCGGGCTCAGGCGAAGACTGCGGCCGAGCGCGGCGGTCCCCGTCGTCCGACGGAGTGCACCAGCAGGCGGGTGCGGGAGCTGCCGGGGCGGCTGAGCGCAGGGCGCACCGCGCGGCGTACGGACCGGTGTGCCGTGACCACCGCCGCCGCCAGCATCAGCGGCCGGAACGCGAAAGCGCCCACCGCCCGGACAAGCCCGGCCAGCGCGGACTCGCCGCGCCGCAGCCAGGCAGCGGCCAGCAGCCCGACCGACAGATGCGCGGCGAGCAGCAGCCAGGGCAGGGCCGGGTTGGCGGAGTGCAGCAGGGCCGCCGCCGTGCCGTGGTCGGGGCCGCCGACACCGGGCAGCGCCGTGCCGACACTGCCGCCGCACAGCACATCGAAGCCCACCGAGCGCAGCGACCCGGCGACCGGGCCCCCGCCGGGGCCGTAACAGACGTCCTGGCCGGTGGTGAAGACGGTGTCCGCGGCCAGTTCCAGCGGCACGAGCAGGCTCGCGATCCGCCAGTAGCCGCGCTCCCGGCCGGAGAGGGCGTACACGACGGCGAAGACGCCCGCCGAAAGACCGGCGACGGTGGTCAGCGGCAGCGGCACCCGGGAGAGCAGCACATGGGACGCCGCGGACAGCGTCACGACCAGTGCCGTGAAGATCGCCGCCCGCAGCGCCCTGAGCTGCATCCCTGATACGTCCATCACCGGGAGTGTCCCATGCGTCCCCGTAAGGGACTCTTAAAGGGATCCGGCCGCAAGGATCCGGCCGACCTGAGGGTGTCCCCTACAGTCCCGGGATACGACCGTTACGGAACAGGTCCACGAAGATCTGGTGGTCCGCCCGCGCCTGCGTGCCGTAGCTGTGCGCGAACTCGACCAGCAGCTCCGCAAAGCCTTCCTCGTCCGCCGCGATCGCCGCGTCGATGGCCCGCTCCGTGGAGAACGGCACCAGCGAGTGGCCGCTCTCGTCGTCCGCCGCGCCGTGCATCGTCGCCGTCGCCCGGCCGAGGTCGGCGACGACGGCCGCGATCTCCTCGGGGTCGTCGATGTCCGACCAGTCCAGGTCCACCGCGTACGGGGACACCTCGGCCACCAGCTGACCGGCGCCGTCCAGCTCGGTCCAGCCCAGCCACGGGTCGGCGTGGTCCTGCAGCGCGCGCTGCGAGATCACCGTGCGGTGGCCCTCGTGCTGGAAGTACTCCCGCGCGGTCGCGTCGGTGATGTGGCGGGAGACCGCCGGAGTCTGCGCCTGCTTCATATAGATCACGACGTCGTTCTCCAGGGCGTCGCTGTTGCCCTCCAGCAGGATGTTGTACGAGGGCAGGCCCGCGGATCCGATGCCGATGCCGCGCCGGCCCACGACGTCCTTGACGCGGTACGAGTCGGGCCGCGTCAGGCTGGACTCGGGCAGCGTCTCCAGATAGCCGTCGAAGGCCGCGAGCACCTTGTAGCGGGTGGCGGCGTCCAGCTCGATCGAGCCGCCGCCCGGGGCGAACCGGCGCTCGAAGTCACGGATCTCGGTCATCGAGTCGAGCAGTTCGAAGCGGGTCAGCGAGCGGGCGTCGCGCAGAGCGTCCAGCAGCGGCCCCTCGGCGGTGTCCAGCGTGAAGGGCGGCACCTCGTCGTTCTTGGCGCCGGTGGCCAGGGCGTGGATGCGCTCGCGGTACGCGGCGGCGTAGACCCGCACCAGCTCGGTGATCTGCTCGTCGCTGAGCGCCTTGGTGTAGCCGATCAGCGCCAGCGACGCGGCCAGCCGCTTGAGGTCCCAGGTGAAGGGGCCGATGTACGCCTCGTCGAAGTCGTTGACGTTGAAGATCAGCCGGCCGTTGGCGTCCATGTACGTGCCGAAGTTCTCGGCGTGCAGATCGCCGTGGATCCACACCCGGCCGGTGCGGTCGTCGAGGAACGGGCCGCCGTGCTGCTCCCGCTCCAGGTCGTTGTAGAAGAGGCAGGCGGTGCCCCGGTAGAACGCGAACGCCGACGCGGCCATCTTCCGGAACTTGACCCGGAAGGCGGCGGGATCGGCCGCCAGCAGCTGGCCGAAGGCTGTCTCGAAGACGGCGAGAATCTGCTCGCCGCGCTCTTCGGCTGTGACCTCGGCGGATCGCGGTACCGACATCGCTGGGTGCCTCCTGGTGCATGACAAAAGGGACGGGGTTCCGTCTCCTCCAACGCATGACCGTACTCGGGAGTGCCCGCCGACTGTCAGTGCCAGGACGTAGACTTCCACGCTGTTCCCCCAGACTGTCTGCAACCTGTCGCCCACCGTTATCCGGAGGCATTCCGCCGTGACCAAGCCGCCTTTCACGCACCTTCACGTCCACACCCAGTACTCGTTGCTGGACGGTGCCGCGCGGCTCAAGGACATGTTCGACGCCTGCAACGAGATGGGCATGACGCACATCGCCATGACCGACCATGGCAACCTCCACGGGGCGTACGACTTCTTCCACTCGGCGAAGAAGGCGGGCGTCACGCCCATCATCGGCATCGAGGCGTATGTCGCCCCCGAGTCCCGGCGGAACAAGCGCAAGATCCAGTGGGGTCAGCCCCACCAGAAGCGGGACGACGTCTCCGGTTCGGGTGGTTACACCCACAAGACGATCTGGGCGGCGAACAGGACCGGTCTGCACAATCTGTTCCGGCTCTCCTCGGACGCGTATGCCGAGGGCTGGCTGCAGAAGTGGCCGCGCATGGACAAGGAGACCATCGCCCAGTGGTCCGAGGGGCTCATCGCCTCCACCGGCTGCCCGTCCGGCGAGCTCCAGACCCGGCTGCGCCTCGGCCAGTTCGACGAGGCACTCAAGGCCGCGTCCGAGTACCAGGACATCTTCGGCAAGGACCGGTACTTCCTGGAGCTGATGGACCACGGCATCGAGATCGAGCGCCGGGTCCGCGACGGCCTGCTGGAGATCGGCAAGAAGCTCGGCATCCCGCCGATCGTCACGAACGACTCGCACTACACCTACGCCCACGAGGCCGGTGCCCACGACGCGCTGCTGTGCATCCAGACCGGCAAGAACCTCTCGGACCCGGACCGCTTCCGCTTCGACGGCACCGGCTACTACCTGAAGTCCACAGACGAGATGTACGCCGTGGACTCCTCGGACGCCTGGCAGGAGGGCTGCGCCAACACCCTGCTCGTCGCGCAGCAGATCGACACCGAGGGCTGGTTCGAAGAGCGCAACCTGATGCCGAAGTTCGAGGTCCCCGAGGGCTACACCGAGGTGACCTGGTTCCGCGACGAGACCATGCGCGGCATGGCCCGGCGCTACCCCGGCGGCATCCCGGACGACCGGCTCAAGCAGGTCGAGTACGAGATGGGCATCATCATCGACATGGGCTTCCCGGGGTACTTCCTCGTGGTCGCCGACTTCATCATGTGGGCCAAGAACAACGGCATCGCGGTGGGCCCCGGCCGAGGCTCCGCGGCCGGCTCGATCGTCGCGTACGCCATGGGCATCACCGACCTCGACCCGATCGAGCACGGCCTGATCTTCGAGCGGTTCCTCAACCCCGAGCGCATCTCCATGCCCGATGTCGACATCGACTTCGACGAGCGCCGGCGCGGTGAGGTCATCCGGTACGTCACGGAGAAGTACGGCGCCGACAAGGTCGCCATGATCGGCACGTACGGCAAGATCAAGGCGAAGAACGCCATCAAGGACTCCGCCCGGGTGCTCGGCTATCCGTACGCCATGGGCGACCGGCTCACCAAGGCGATGCCCGCCGACGTCCTCGGCAAGGGCATCGACCTCAACGGCATCACCGACCCCAAGCACCCGCGCTACAGCGAGGCGGGCGAGATCCGGGGGATGTACGAGAACGAGCCGGACGTGAAGAAGGTCATCGACACCGCCAAGGGTGTCGAGGGCCTGGTCCGCCAGATGGGTGTGCACGCAGCCGGCGTGATCATGTCCAGCGAGACGATCACCGACCATGTCCCGGTCTGGGTGCGGCCCTCGGACGGCGTGACCATCACGCAGTGGGACTACCCGAGCTGTGAGTCGCTCGGCCTGCTGAAGATGGACTTCCTGGGCCTGCGAAACCTCACCATCATGGACGACGCCGTCAAGATGGTGAAGGCCAACCGGGGAATCGATCTGGACCTGCTCGCCCTTCCGCTGGACGACCCCACGACGTACGAACTGCTCTGCCGCGGTGACACGCTCGGCGTCTTCCAGTTCGACGGCGGCCCGATGCGTTCGCTGCTGCGGCTGATGAAGCCCGACAACTTCGAGGACATTTCCGCCGTCTCGGCCCTGTACCGGCCGGGCCCGATGGGCATGAACTCGCACACGAACTACGCGCTCCGCAAGAACGGCCAGCAGGAGATCACGCCGATCCACCCGGAGCTGGAGGAGCCCCTCAAGGAGGTCCTCGGCCTCACCTACGGCCTGATCGTGTACCAGGAGCAGGTCCAGAAGGCCGCCCAGATCATCGCCGGGTACTCCCTCGGCGAGGCCGACATCCTCCGCCGCGTGATGGGCAAGAAGAAGCCCGAGGAGCTGGCGAAGAACTTCGGTATCTTCCAGGCCGGCGCCCGTAAGAACGGCTACTCCGACCAGGGGATCCAGGCCCTGTGGGACGTGCTGGTCCCCTTCGCCGGATACGCCTTCAACAAGGCGCACTCCTCCGCGTACGGCCTGGTCACCTACTGGACCGCGTATCTCAAGGCGAACTACCCGGCCGAGTACATGGCCGCGCTGCTCACCTCGGTGAAGGACGACAAGGACAAGTCGGCGGTCTATCTGAACGAGTGCCGCCGCATGGGCATCAAGGTGCTGCCGCCCAATGTGAACGAGTCTCAGTCGAACTTCGCCGCCCAGGGCGACGACGTGATCCTCTTCGGCCTCTCCGCCGTGCGCAACGTCGGCACGAACGTGGTGGACTCGATCATCCGCTGCCGCAAGTCCAAGGGGAAGTACGCCTCCTTCCCCGACTTCCTCGACAAGGTCGAGGCCGTCGTCTGCAATAAGCGGACCGTCGAGTCACTCATCAAGGCCGGCGCCTTCGACGAGATGGGCCACACCCGCAAGGGTCTGGTCGCCCACCACGAACCCATGATCGACAATGTGGTCGCGGTCAAGCGCAAGGAGGCCGAGGGGCAGTTCGACCTGTTCGGCGGGATGGGCGACGAGGCCACCGACGAGCCGGGCTTCGGGCTCGACGTCGAGTTCTCCGACATCGAGTGGGACAAGTCGTATCTGCTCGCGCAGGAGCGCGAGATGCTCGGCCTCTATGTCTCCGACCATCCGCTCTTCGGTATCGAGCACGTCCTGAGCGACAAGACGGACGCCGCGATCTCCCAGCTCACCGGCGGTGAGCACGCGGACGGCGCGGTGGTCACCATCGGCGGCATCATCTCCGGCCTGCAGCGCAAGATGACCAAGCAGGGCAATGCCTGGGCGATCGCCACGGTCGAGGATCTGGCGGGCTCCATCGAGTGCATGTTCTTCCCGGCGACGTATCAGCTGGTGTCGACCCAACTCGTCGAGGACACCGTGGTCTTCGTCAAGGGGCGGCTCGACAAGCGCGAGGACATCCCGCGGCTCGTCGCGATGGAGCTGATGGTCCCCGACCTCTCCTCGGCCGGGACCAACGCCCCCGTGGTGGTCACCATCCCGACGGTGAAGGTCACGCCGCCGATGGTCAGCAGGCTCGGCGAGATCCTCAGCCACCACAAGGGCAACACCGAGGTGCGGATCAAGCTTCAGGGCCCCCGCAAGACGACGGTGCTCCGGCTCGACCGGCACCGCGTCCAGGCGGACCCGGCGCTGTTCGGTGATCTCAAGGTGCTGCTCGGCCCGTCCTGCCTGGCCGGCTGAGGCTTTCCGCTCACCGCACACGCCCACGCAAGCACACGCCCACGCAAAGGGGCGCGCCCGTCGTCACGGGCGCGCCCCTTGTGGCTTTACGGCCTGTCAGTTGTGGCCGAAGCGCCGCTGGTGCTTACGCGCAACATCCGCGGGGCTGCCCTGTGCCTGCGACTGGGGCTGCACATGCGACTCGTACGCGGTCGACTTGGCCTTCTCGCCACCACGCTCTGCGGCCGAAGCGCGGTCCTGTTGACCGCCCTGCTTGCGATTCTTGTTCTTGGCCATGGTGATACCTCCTGTGGGGGATCTCGGGGCCAGGGCCGCGACCAGATTCACATACCAGCCTAACCGTCGCATTTTGGATCACTACGGTGCGTAAAGGGCGCTTGTCCACCACAGGTTCGGGTTCCGCCACGCCGATGATCGAGTTCCGGCCGTTAACCCTCCCGTGGTCGGGCAGACTCGAAGGAAACCCGGAACAATCCCCGATCCGGACCCTTCCCCGATCCCGAAGTTCCCGAAAGAGGGTGGAACGCGTGGACCGCTGCGTTGTCCTGGTGGACGCCGGATATCTGCTGGGCGCCGCCGCGAGCCTGCTCGCCGGGGAACCGGCGCGTTCCAGAATCACCGTCGACCACGCCGCCCTCATCCTGGGCCTGCGCGAACTCGCCGAGGCCGATACGGAACGCCCGCTGCTGCGCATCTACTGGTTCGACGGCGCCCCCGACCGCGTACCGCAGCCCGAGCACCGGCGACTGCGCGTGATGCCGAGGGTGACGGTCCGGCTGGGCGCACTGACCCGCAGCGACGGCCGCTGGGCGCAGAAGGGCGTCGATGCGGCCATGCACGCCGAACTCACCGAACTGGCCAGAAACCGCGCCTGCTCCGATGTGGTCCTGGTGACCGGGGACGGGGATCTGCTGCCCGGGCTGATGTCCGCCAAGGAGCACGGCGTCGCCGTTCACCTCTGGGCGGTGCAGGCCGCCGACGGCGACTACAACCAGTCGGAGGACCTGGTCGCCGAGGCCGACGAGCGCCGCGTGCTCGACCGCGCCTGGATCACCCGGGCGGTACGGGCCAAGGAGCTCACCGGCATCTGCGCCCCCTCGCCCGCGCCCCGCCCCGAGATCGCGGCGATCCTCTCCGCGCCGCTGCCCGAGTCGGCGCTCGCGGCCTCGCAGGAGCGCGCCGCCGATGCCGCACGCAACGGCTCAGGGTCCACCCCCTCGGACAACGGCTCCGAGCCCGGCCCGGCCCCCGCCGCCGCCAAGGGCGTCCCCACCCCCAAGGACCTGGCGAGCCTGCGCGCCCCCGGCCAGAACTCCGCCCCCCACCCCGCGAGCGCAACGCTGCGCTGGTCCTCCGACAAGGGCTGGGTCGAGCGGCCCGGCGCCGGCACCGTGGGCGAGCCGCCCGAGACGGCTTCACTGCCGACGCTGGCCCAGCTCACCAGCGCCGAGCAGCGCTGGGCCGACCGCGAGGAGGACATCACCACGGTCGGCGGCGACCCCTTCGAGGTCGGACAGGTCTTCGCCCGGCGCTGGATGGAACGGCTGCCGGAGAGCGGCCATGTGCAGAAGCTGTCCACCATGTACCCGCGGATCCCGCACCGTATCGACGGCGAACTGCTGCGGTACGCGGCACGTTTCGGGCTTCTCGCGCACAAGGACGACCAGATCGACGAGCACGACCGCTATGCGATCCGGGCCGGATTCTGGCGCGAGATCGACGTACGGGCGGCCGCGGAACACGCCCCCGCGGGGGAATAGCCCCGCCGACCCCGTAGGCTCGTCCCTTGTGAGTACGGTGTGCGCGGTGCGGGATCTGGTCAAGACGTACCCCGCCGCGCGCGCTCGCCGAGGCACCCCCGGGACACCCGAGGTGCGTGCCACGGACGGGATTTCGCTTCAGGTGCGGCGCGGCGAGATCTTCGGGCTGCTCGGACCCAACGGCGCGGGCAAGTCCACTCTCGTACGACAGCTCACCGGCCTGATGCGGCCGGACAGTGGCAGCGTCGACGTGCTGGGCCACGATCTCGTACGCCACCCCGAACGGGCATCCCGGCTCATCGGGTATCTCGGGCAGGAATCCACCGCCCTCGACGAACTGACCGTCGCACTCGCCGCCGAAACGACCGGCCGGTTGCGCGGACTGCCCGCACGGCAGGCACGGGCCGAGCGGGACGCCGTCCTGGAGGAGCTCGGGCTGACCGAGCTCGCCGCCCGTCCCCTGAAGAGACTCTCCGGCGGACAGCGGCGGCTGGCCTGCTTCGCGGCAACGCTGGTGGGCGAGCGGCCGGTCCTGGTACTGGACGAGCCGACCACCGGAATGGACCCCGTCGCACGGCGCGCGGTCTGGGCCGCCGTCGACCGGCGCCGGGCCGAGAACGGCGCGACCGTCCTGCTCGTCACCCACAACGTCATCGAGGCCGAGACCGTCCTCGACCGGGTCGCCGTGCTGGAACGCGGCCGGGTCATCGCATGCGACACCCCGACAGGGCTGAAGGAACGGATCGCGGGCGAGGTGCGCGTCGAGCTGGTGTGGCGCGAGCGGGCGCCCCTGGACGTGCCCGAAGTCGCCGCGCTGCGTCCGCGCAGGAGTCAGGGCGCCGGTGGGTGCTCAGGCTCGCCCCGGACGAGGCACGGGCTGCGGTCGCCGCGGTGACCGGCGGCGCGGCGTTCGCGGCGCTCGACGACTTCACACTGGCCGCGCCCAGCCTGGAGGACGTGTACCTGGCGCTCGGCGGGAACGCGACGAAAGGGCTGGTCAAGGCGTGAGCACCGTGCCCGCGGAGGCGGTGTCCGGACATCCCGAACAGGCCCGGCAGATCAGCGCCACGAGCGTGGCCCCTGCCGCGCCCGCTGCGCCCCTCGCGCCGCGGGCGCGGCTGCTGCCCGCGCTCGGCGCCGTGTACCGCGCGCAGCTGTCACGGGCGCGGGTCGCCCGGATCCCCCTGCTCTTCGTGGCGACCTTCCAGTCGATCGGGATCATGGTCCTCATGCGCGGGGTCGTCGACGGGGGCGCGGAAGCGCGGGCCGTCGTCGCCGGATCGAGCGTCCTGGTCGTCGCGTTCGTCGCGCTCAACCTTCTCGCCCAGTACTTCGGACAGCTGCGGGCCGGCGGCGGCCTCGACCACTACGCCACGCTGCCGGTCCCGCCCGCGGCGGTGGTGCTCGGCGCGGCCGGTGCGTACGCCTCCTTCACCGTGCCCGGTACGGTCGTCACGGCGGTCACCGGCAGCGTCCTGTTCCAGCTGCCACTGACCCATCTCTGGGTGCTCGTCGCCGTCGTCCCGCTCGCCGGTGCGGCCCTCGCGGGCCTCGGCGCGGCGCTCGGACTGCTCGCACCGCGCCAGGAACTGGCCACGCTGCTGGGGCAGTTGGGCATGTCCGCGGCGCTGCTCCTCGGTGTGCTGCCGGCCGGCCGGCTGCCCGGGCCGATCTCGTACGCCCGTGATCTGCTGCCGTCGACCTACGGCGTCGAGGCCCTCGCCCGGACCTTCGAGGCGCGCCCGGACTGGGCGGTCGTCGGACTGGATCTCGCCGTCTGCGCGGCCGTGGGTGTCGTCTCGCTGACGGTCGCCACGTGGGCGTACCGGCGGGCGGCAGTCCGGTGAGGCACTGTCCCGGGACGCCTGGCACGATGGCGGTGTGACCGCACCTCTGACTCCGCCGCACCAGCCCCCGCACAACGACCCGTGGCAGAAGCCGGCCGCCGGGCCCCGCTTCTACGAGCCCGAGATGCAGGACGTCGCGGACCTGAAAAGGGACACGCGGGACGCGATCCTCGTCGTCGTCGCCCTGACGGTCCTGGGCGTCGCTCTCGGTCTGCTGTGGCTGTGGCTGGCGCCGCGGGTGCCGCTGATCTCCAGCGACAAGGCGGTCTTCCTCAAGGACACGGAGGGCGAGGAGGCGGTGGGCGCGGACGGGACGTTCGCGCTGCTGGCCCTCGGCTTCGGCGCGGTCAGCGCGGCCGCGGTCTTCTTCTTCCGCAGGCGCGGGGGCATCGCGCTGGTGGTGGCCCTGGCCCTGGGCGGGCTGTTCGGCTCGCTGCTGGCGTGGGGGATAGGCGAGTGGTTCGGCCCGACGGACGATGTGGTCGCGCATGCGCGGGCGGTGGGGGAGGGCGTGACGTTCGACGCGCCGCTGGAGCTGAAGGCGCGCGGGGCGTTGCTGGCGTGGCCGCTGGCGGCGATGGTGGTTCACCTGGCGCTGACGGCCCTGTTCGGGCCGCGGGACCCGGAGCCGGAATGGCCGTCAGTCGCGTACGGCCCGGGCCCGGGCGCCTGACGCCTGCGGCGGGGCTTGTTCCCCACCCCGCCCCTTCCCTGAACCGGGGCTCCGCCCCAGACCCCTGCGCCCGCTTCGCGGCGCGAACTGGGGGCTTCGCCCCCTGGACCCCCGTACGCGCTTCGCGCGTGTCCTCAATCGCCGGACGGGCTGGATGTGCGGCAGGGCCGCACATTTCAGCCTCGGCGGCGTTTGAGGCGCGGGGAGGTTGGGGGTCCCCCCGGACGGAGTCTGGGGGAGGGCGGGGTGGGGAACAAGCCCCGCCGCAGGCGGACCGTCAAGCCGGCCTGCGGCCGTGGTTCGCGTGGTGCTTGCGGAT
Source organism: Streptomyces sp. NBC_01481 (assembly GCF_026339995.1). Lineage (GTDB taxonomy): Bacteria > Actinomycetota > Actinomycetes > Streptomycetales > Streptomycetaceae > Streptomyces. The sequence goes on from NZ_JAPEPT010000001.1 coordinate 1,547,712, forward strand.
GCGCCACTTCCTCTTGCGGGTGCGTTTGGACATGCCGTGTCCTCATTCCCGTAGGGGCGTCCCTACGGTCGTAGCCGAGGATCCGCGCCCCGTCGACCCCCTACGCCCGCCCGATCGGCGCCAGCACGGCCCCCGTCAGCGACGCCAGGTCCGACGGCGAGAGTTCGATCTCCAGGCCCCGGCGCCCCGCCGAGACGCAGATCGTGGCGTGGGCCGACGCCGACGCGTCGAGGACCGTGCGCAGGCGTTTGCGCTGGCCCAGGGGGGAGATGCCGCCGCGGACATAGCCCGTTGTGCGTTCCGCCGCAGCGGGGTCGGCCATCGTCGCCCGCTTCGCGCCCACCGCCGACGCCAGCGCCTTGAGGTCGAGCTGGCCCGCCACCGGGACGATCGCCACCGTCAGTTCGCCGTCGACGTCCGCGACCAGGGTCTTGAAGACCCGGTCGGGACGGATGCCGAGCGCCTCGGCCGCCTCGTGGCCGTACGACGCCGATGCGGGGTCGTGGTCGTACGCGTGCACCGTGAAGGCCGTGCCCGCCGCGGTCAGGGCGACCGTGGCGGGCGTGCCGCCGGACGTGGCCGACTTCTTGGGCTTCTTCGCCACGCGGGCGGCTCCTGTCAGTTGGGGCTCGTCGGCGCCCGGGTCAGGTCGACCGCGGGCAGCGACGGCAGATGGCGGATCACCGCGGTCTCCGAGCGCAGCAGCGTCAGTTCCTCCCGCAGCCGTGTCGCCGTGTCGGGCGCTTGCAGGAGGCGCTGCTTCGCCGGGGTGTCCAGTACGGCCGCGGCTGCCACCAGATACGACACCACCGAGGGCTCGTCCGGCAGGTCCGCCCCCGTTGACAGTGAGCGCTCGCGCGCGCCGGCCAGCCGCTTCTGGTAGCTGCGGAAGGCGCGCAGGACACCTTCGGCAAGGGCTCCCGCGCCGTCCCCGGACTCCTCCGGGATTTCCTCCAGTTCGGCTGTCAGATACGGGCCGCTCGCGTCGACCGAGAGAAGCTTGACCCGGGTCGTTCCGGTGGCCAGTACCTCGAAGCTGCCGTCGTCGCGCTCGCGGATCGTCGCCGCGTCGGCGATGCAGCCGACCCGGTGGAAGGCCTGGATCGGATCGTCGCCGAAGCCCGCCGCGGGACCGCGCTGGGGCAGCGCGGTCGGGTCGGGCATACCGGGCGCGGTCGGCGCGACCTCGCGGCCGTCGCGGATGGCGACCACGGCGAAGCGGCGCGGCTCGGACTCGTCCGTCTTCGACAGTTCGCGCATCATGGCGCGATATCGCTCCTCGAACACGTTCAAGGGCAGGACGAGGCCCGGGAACAGTACCGAGTTCAGCGGGAAGAGGGGGAGACGTGCGGTGGTCACAGCGCTTAAGACTAATGGCCCAGAGACCTGCTTCGTCCGGCCCTGGGGCGCAGAGGGGTCATCGAGGCGATCTGGATCCGTACGCCGTCCCGTGTGTGAAGGAACTGGCCCAGCGGGTCATCGGTCACCAAGGTCCAGGGGAAAGACGTCGCATACGGCCCGATCAGCCGGAACTGCTCCAGTGCCTCAGCCCACCGGCCACGCCCCACCAGCACGTACGCCAGCAGATTGCGCACCTCGGCCGGCCAGGGATCCCCGGCCGCGTAGTCCGCGGAGAGCGTGATCGCCAGATCCGCCGCCGCGTCGATGCGGTCGTCCTGCACGGAGGTGGTGTCCCCGGTGAGCAGCTGGGCGAAGGCCGCCCGCACCGGCAGCGCCCGCACCAGCGAGCCCGGCAGCGCGTCGGCCGCCGCCTGTTCGGCGAAGTCGAAGCACTCGCGGTGCGAGCCGTACCACTGCGCGGACAGATACTGCAGGGCCGCGACATGACAGCCGTAGTGGTGCGAGGAACGGCGGATCGCCTGCTCCCACAGCGACTCGAAGGCCGTGTGCGTGGCATGGGTGCCGCGCGCGTGGTCGAGCGATATCCGCCACGGCACGGGGTCGTTCGGATCGCCCTGGGCCGCCGCGTCGATCAGGGGTCCGACCTCACGCAGCCGTTCGGTGCTCGCGGGTGACTCCCAGGCTCTGCGCACCGCGAGCTCGGCCTTGACGACGAGCCCGTCGGGATCACGCGGCGCGGCGGCGAGCCATGTGGTGAGCCACTCCTCGCGGTTGTACGCGAAAGCCGCGAGCCGCATCACGTACCGGTCGCGGTTCTCCCATTCGGCTGATTCGCGCGTGGTCGCCAGCAGCTTGGCGGCCGGTTCGTACTCCCCGAGCGCCGCCGCGACCAGTGCCGGGCTCAGCCGCTCGTCGGGGGCGTCGAGCAGCACCGCCTCGTCGGGCGCCAGGCCGTCGGCGAGCTGCGGCGTATGACGGATCATGCGCGCGGTGCGAATCAGGGCACGGAGCAATGACATGGTGCGGACCATTGAAAACTGCAGGTCAACAGGCGCGCCAGAGTCCAGCTGTGAAGAGTTCGTAGCGGCCGAATGGTTGTCCTGGCGAAAGCCAAGAGAGCGTAAAGAAAGTGCCTCAGCCGCGACGTAGAAGGCGGGATGCACCCGCCGCGACCGTCGTCGCCAGAATCCAGCCGAGCAGGATCAGCGCCGTCGATGTCCATTGCCAGGCGCCGTCGAGCCTCCAATAGCTTTCCTGGCCGAGATCGATCACCGGCAGCAGCAGATCCAGAGCATAGAGCGCCGCGTTCCACTGCGGATGCTCGTCCGCCTTCAGCGGCGTCGGATCCACCTGCGCGAAGGCCACCGCTCCCGCCGCCCACAGCACCGCCATCCACAGGGCCGCCCGGCCGGGGCGGTAGCCGTAGGCCACGGTCCAGTCCTGGAGATAGCCCCAGAGCTTGGCGGCCAGCGGCAGCGTCTCGCGCCGGCGGCGCTGTTTGGCGAGCAGCACCTCGCGGGCGTCCGCGTCCTCGCCGCTGTTGCGCAGCACGGTCGCCAGACGTTCGTACGGCTCCGGCGAGTACTCGGGGGTCGCCGAGGCCACCCACTCCAGACGGCGGCCGAGCGGGAACTCCTCGTACGGGACGAGGTTCTCGTAGACGAATCCGCCCATCGCGAGGCCGCCGGGGCCCGGCCAGCTCGCCGCGAGGTCGACCAGCGTCACGATCTTCGCGCCGTTCAGCACGACGCGTCCCTCCTCCGGGCGCTCCGCGTTGAAGCGCAGCTCCGGGGTGACGATCCGGCGCAGGGACAGCTCCTCGCGCGCGTTCAGTACGAAGCGGGCCCGGTGCAGATCGACCGCGTCGCCGAAGCGCCCGTCATCCAGCCGCACCCCGCCGTGGCACCTGAAGGGCTGCAGCCGGGTGCCGCGTGTCGGTGTTCCGGCGCTGCCGATGCCGAAGGGGGGAGTGGCGCCCTGGTTGCCCGTGGACTCGCTCACCCATGCGCCGGTCAGATAGAGGGTCCGCTCCACGCTCAGCTGCGGGGCGTTGAGCGCGCGCCGCTCCCCGGCGGCGCGCAGCCGGCTGCCCCGCAGACTCAGCGACACCCCGACCTTCGCACCGCGCAGACTGAACTCGCCGTACGTCTCGATCAGTTCGGCCTGTAAGTCCTGTGCGACCGACATGCCGTCCGCGGTGATCGCCCGGCCTCTGCGGTCCGGCCGGACATGGATCTGGTTGATCAGCAGATCGGTGCCGATCTGCGCGTCGGTCAGCCGTATGCCGTGCTCGATCCGGCAGCGCGGCAGATGCAGATCACCTTCCGTGCGCAGCCGTGCCGCCTCGATCCGGGGGATCGCGCAGCCGACCATGCGGACGGTGGTGAAGTGCGCCTCGGGCATCAGTACTTCGCTGTCGAAGCGACAGCCGTTCAGCTCGACATACGGTGCGATGCTGCCGCCCGCGAGCTTGAGCGTGCCGGTGATCTGGACCCCGCGGAGCTTGAGCGCGGCGACCCGGCCGGGCAGCGCGGGCGGGCCGCTGAGCAGCAGCCGGGCGACGATGGACGCGCGGACGCTGCGTTCGGGGCCCCAGGGGCGGGGTGAGAAGGGATCGTTCAGCAGGGGGTTGGGATCGCTCAGGTCGTGCGTACTCCCGTTTCTGAAAGCGTTCCACATGTCCACTTCGGTCCGGCTCAGTCCGTCCGGAGGCCCGTCGTCCAGCGGCTCGGTCAATGCCGCTCCTTCGCTTGCTTGGTTCGTACAGCTGTTCTTCCCGCTGAGTGACGGACTGAACGCTAGTGGTCATGAACAACATCGGAAACCAGAGGGGTGGCGCGAAGTGCCTCCTTGAGGAGTGGCGGGAGGGCCCATATCAGCCAGTGATACGGGCGACCACCTGCCGAATCCGGTCTGAGAGAATTGGTTCCGTGATCTCACGAATCGATCTGCGCGGCGACGCCCTCCCCGAGGGGGCCGCGCTGCGTGACCTGCTGCCCCGTGCCGAGTTCGACGTGGAAGCCGCCCTGGAGAAGGTGCGGCCCATCTGCGAGGCCGTGCATCATCGGGGCACGTCGGCGCTGATCGACTACGCGGAGAAGTTCGACGGCGTGAAGCTGGAGCGGGTGCGGGTGCCCGCGGCCGCGCTGGCCGATGCCCTGGAGCGGCTGGATCCCGAGGTCAGGGCCGCCCTGGAGGAGTCGATCAGGCGCGCCAGGATCGTGCACCGCGCGCAGCGCCGGGACGCGCACACCACCCAGGTGGTCCCCGGCGGCACGGTGACCGAGAAGTGGGTCCCGGTCGAGCGCGTCGGTCTGTACGCACCCGGCGGCCGCTCGGTATACCCCTCCTCCGTGATCATGAACGCCGTGCCGGCGCAGGAGGCCGGTGTCGAGTCGATCGCGCTCGCCTCCCCGCCGCAGAAGCCCCGTTTTGAAGGAGACGCAGCCGGGGGCCTTCCGCATCCGACGATCCTCGCCGCCTGCGCGCTGCTCGGCGTCGACGAGGTGTACGCCGCGGGCGGCGCCCAGGCCGTCGCGATGTTCGCGTACGGCACCGAGGAGTGCGCCCCCACGAACATGGTGACCGGCCCCGGCAATATCTGGGTCGCCGCCGCAAAGCGGTACTTCACGGGACGTATCGGCATCGACACCGAGGCCGGGCCGACCGAGATCGCGATCCTTGCCGACGAGAGCGCCGACCCGGTGCATGTCGCCGCCGACCTGATCAGCCAGGCCGAGCACGACCCGATGGCCGCCGCCGTGCTGGTCACCGACTCCACCGAGCTCGCGGACGCGGTCGAGAAGGAGCTGGAGCCGCAGATCGCGGCCACCAAGCACGTCGAGGACCGGATCGTCCCCGCGCTGAGCGGCAGGCAGTCCGCGATCGTCCTGGTCGACGGAGTCGAGGAGGGCCTGCGGGTCGTCAACGCGTACGGCGCCGAGCACCTGGAGATCCAGACCGCCGACGCCGCCGCGGTCGCGGCGAGGGTCCGCAACGCCGGCGCGATCTTCATCGGCCCCTGGGCGCCGGTCTCGCTCGGCGACTACTGCGCCGGCTCGAACCACGTCCTGCCCACCGGCGGCTGCGCCTGCCACTCCTCCGGTCTCTCCGTCCAGTCCTTCCTGCGCGGCATCCACATCGTGGACTACACGCGAGACGCGCTCGCCGAGGTCACCCACCACGTCGTGACGCTCGCCGAGGCCGAGGACCTGCCCGCGCACGGCGCGGCCATGAAGGCAAGGTTCGGGTGGAAGGTGCCGAAGGAATGACCGGCATCGACGATCTGCCCATCAGGGACGAACTGCGCGGCAAGTCCCCTTATGGCGCGCCGCAGTTGGACGTGCCCGTACAGCTGAACACCAACGAGAACCCGTACCCGCTGCCCGAGCCGCTGGTCCGGCGTATCGCCGAGCGCGTCACCGAGGCCGCCCGCGGGCTCAACCGCTACCCCGACCGGGACGCTGTGGAGCTGCGCACCGAGCTGGCCGCGTATCTGACCCGGACCGGGGGGCACCGTGTCGGCATCGAGAACGTCTGGGCGGCCAACGGCTCCAACGAGGTCATCCAGCAATTGCTGCAGACCTTCGGCGGCCCCGGCCGTACCGCGATCGGTTTCGAGCCCTCGTACTCCATGCACGGGCTGATCTCGCGCGGCACCGGCACCGGCTGGATCTCGGGACCGCGCAACGACGACTTCACGATCGACCTCACGGCCGCCGGGAAGGCGATCGCCGAGAACCGTCCCGACGTCGTCTTCATCACCTCGCCCAACAACCCCACCGGCACGGCGGTCGATGCCGATACGGTCCTCGCGCTGTACGAGGCCGCCCAGGCGGCCAAGCCCTCGCTCGTCGTCATCGACGAGGCGTACGTCGAATTCAGCCACCGCCCCTCGCTGCTCCCGCTGATCGAGGGCAGGCCGAATCTCGTCGTCTCACGCACCATGTCCAAGGCCTTCGGCGCGGCCGGTCTGCGCCTGGGCTATCTGGCCGCACACCCCGCGGTCGTCGACGCCGTCCAGCTGGTGCGCCTGCCGTACCACCTGTCCGCCGTCACCCAGGCCACGGCGCTCGCCGCGCTGGAACACACCGATACGCTGCTCGGGTATGTCGAGCAGCTGAAGACCGAGCGGGACCGCCTGGTCGGCGAGCTGCGGGCGATCGGCTGGGAGGTCACCGAATCGGACGCCAACTTCGTCCAGTTCGGTCGCTTCGACGACGCGCACGCCGCATGGCGCAAGATCCTCGACCGGGGTGTCCTGGTCCGTGACAACTCGGTGCCCGGGTGGCTACGCGTCACCGCCGGTACCCCTGACGAGAACGACGCGTTCCTCGACGCGGTTCGTGAGCTGAAGAAGGAGTACGACGCATGAGCCGGGTTGGCCGTGTCGAACGCACCACCAAGGAGACGTCCGTCGTCGTCGAGATCGATCTCGACGGCCACGGAAAGGTCGATGTGTCGACCGGGGTCGGCTTCTACGACCACATGCTCGACCAGCTCGGCCGCCACGGCCTGTTCGACCTCACCGTGAAGACCGAGGGCGATCTGCACATCGACTCGCACCACACCATCGAGGACACCGCCCTCGCGCTGGGCGCCGCCTTCAAGCAGGCGCTCGGCGACAAGGTGGGGATTTATCGATTCGGCAACTGCACGGTGCCGCTGGACGAGTCCCTCGCCCAGGTCACCGTGGACCTGTCGGGCCGGCCGTACCTCGTGCACACCGAGCCCGAGAACATGGCGCCCATGATCGGCTCCTACGACACCACGATGACCCGGCACATCCTGGAGTCGTTCGTGGCGCAGGCGCAGATCGCCCTGCACGTCCACGTCCCGTACGGACGCAACGCCCACCACATCGTGGAGTGCCAGTTCAAGGCGCTGGCCCGAGCTCTGCGGTACGCCAGCGAGCGCGACCCGCGCGCCGCCGGCATCCTCCCCTCCACGAAGGGCGCGCTCTAACCCCATGACCGGCCTCTCCACCATCCTCATCGTCGTCGGGCTCTTCCTCGCCGGCGGTGTGTACTCCTTCTCCAAGCAGAAGATGCCCATGGGCCTGATCGTGCTCCTCGGCATCGGCTCGGTGATGTGTCTCGTCGCCGGTGTCCTGCGGATTCAGGGGATCTGGGAATGACAGCGAGCAGGAAAGTCGTCGTCTTCGACTACGGATTCGGCAATGTCCGCTCCGCCGAGCGGGCACTGGCCCGCGTCGGCGCGGGCGTCGAGATCACCCGCGATTTCGACAGGGCAATGAACGCCGACGGGCTCCTCGTGCCCGGCGTCGGCGCCTTCTCCGCCTGCATGGAGGGCCTGAAGAAGGCCCGCGGCGAGTGGATCGTCGGCCGCAGGCTCGCCGGCGGCCGGCCGGTCATGGGCATCTGCGTCGGTATGCAGATCCTCTTCGCGCGCGGAATCGAGCACGGAGTCGAGACCGAGGGCCTGGACGAGTGGCCCGGCACGGTCGGCCCGCTCAAGGCCCCGATCGTGCCCCACATGGGCTGGAACACCGTCGAGGCGGCCGCGGACAGCCAGCTCTTCGCCGGAGTCGACCCCGACGCCCGGTTCTACTTCGTGCACTCCTACGCCGTGCACGAGTGGGAACTGGAAGTCACCAACCCCGCCATCCGCGCGCCCCAGGTCACCTGGGCGACCCACGGCGAGCGCTTCGTCGCCGCCGTGGAGAACAGCGCGCTGTGGGCGACGCAGTTCCACCCCGAGAAGTCCGGCGACGCCGGCGCCCAGCTGCTGACCAACTGGATCGAGACGCTGTAATGCCGAAGCTTGAACTCCTTCCCGCAGTCGACGTCCGCGACGGCCAGGCCGTCCGCCTCGTCCATGGCGAGTCCGGTTCGGAGACCTCCTACGGCTCTCCCCTCGAAGCCGCACTCGCCTGGCAGCGCGCGGGCGCCGAGTGGCTGCATCTCGTCGACCTGGACGCCGCCTTCGGCACGGGCGACAACCGCTCGCTGATCGCCGAGGTCGCCGGAGCGATGGACATCAAGGTCGAGCTGTCCGGTGGCATCCGCGACGACGCCTCGCTGGCGGCCGCGCTCGCCACCGGCTGCACCCGGGTCAACCTGGGCACGGCCGCGCTGGAGACGCCCGAGTGGGTCGCCAAGGTCATCGCCGAGCACGGCGACAAGATCGCGGTCGGCCTGGACGTGCGCGGCACGACGCTGCGCGGCCGCGGCTGGACCCGCGACGGCGGCGATCTGTACGAGACACTCGCCCGGCTCGACTCCGAGGGCTGCGCCCGCTACGTCGTCACCGACATCGCCAAGGACGGCACCCTCCAGGGCCCCAACCTGGAGCTGCTGCGCAATGTCTGCGCGGTCACCGACAAGCCGGTCGTCGCCTCCGGCGGCGTCTCCTCGCTCGACGACCTGCGCGCTATCGCCGGCCTCGTTCCCGAGGGCGTCGAGGGCGCGATCGTCGGAAAGGCGCTGTACGCCAAGGCGTTCACCCTCGAAGAAGCCCTCGCGGCGGTGGCGGAATGACCGGCGTCGTACGCCGTGTCGCATCCGACGGCCCGTGGGAGGAAGCCTTCGGCTACTCCCGGGCCGTGGAACTGCCGAACGGCCTTGTCCTGGTGTCCGGTTGCACCTCTGTGGTCGACGGAGTGGTCCTCGACGGGTCTCCCTACGACCAGGCGATCACCGCTTTCGGTGTGGCCGTGGGCGCGCTGAGGGACCTCGGTCTCGACCGCGAGCACGTGGTGCGCACGCGGATGTACATTTCCCACGCCCGGGACGTGGAGGAGATCGGCCGCGCCCACAGGGAGCTGTTCGGCTCCGTCCGTCCCGCAGCGTCGATGCTCATCGTCTCCGGCTTCGTCGACCCCCGGCTGGTCGTCGAGGTCGAGGTCGAGGCGTACCGAGGAGGTGCCGCATGACACTCGCGGTCCGAGTCATTCCCTGCCTGGACGTGGACAACGGCCGGGTCGTCAAGGGCGTCAACTTCCAGAACCTGCGCGACGCGGGCGACCCCGTCGAGATGGCCAGGCTGTACGACGCCGAGGGCGCCGACGAACTGACCTTCCTCGACATCACCGCCTCCTCCGGCAACCGTGAGACGACGTACGACGTGGTGCGCCGCACCGCCGAGCAGGTCTTCATCCCGCTGACCGTGGGCGGCGGGGTGCGCAGCGCCGACGACGTGGACAAGCTGCTGCGCGCGGGCGCCGACAAGGTGGGCGTGAACACCGCGGCGATCGCCCGCCCCGAGCTGATCCGCGAGATCGCCGAGCGCTTCGGCCGCCAGGTCCTCGTGCTGTCGGTCGACGCGCGGCGCACGGCCCAGGGCAGCTTCGAGGTCACCACGCACGGCGGCCGCAAGGGCACCGGCATCGACGCCGTCGAATGGGCGCACCGGGCCGCCGAGTTGGGTGCGGGCGAGATCCTGCTCAACTCGATGGACGCCGACGGCACCAAGGACGGCTACGACACCGAGATGATCGCGGCGGTGCGGCGGCACGTCACGGTCCCGGTCATCGCGAGCGGCGGCGCGGGCAGCCTGGCGGACTTCCCGCCGGCGATCGCGGCGGGCGCGGACGCGGTCCTCGCGGCCTCGGTCTTCCACTTCGGCGATCTGCGGATATCCCAGGTCAAGGACACCCTGCGAGAGGCCGGTCACCCCGTCCGCTGAGCCGTGTCTACATCCCGAACGGCTTGATCTCGTGCAGCCGCGCGATCGCGTCCTTGTCGCCCTCCAGCTCCACCCGCGCCACGTCCTGCCGCCCGAACGCGAACAGCGTCAGCTCGCTGGGTTCCCCGGTCACCGTCACCACCGGGGTGCCCCGCTGGGCGACCGCCGTCTGCCCGTCCGCCCGGCGCAGCACCAGGCCGACCGGCGACCTGCGGCCCAGCAGCCGGGCACCCTTCTCCAGCCGGGACCACAGGGCGTTCTCGAAGACCTGGTCCAGCTGGCGCGGCGTCCAGTCCTCCTGCGCTCGCCGTACGTCCTCGGTGTGGACGAAGAACTCGACGGTGTTCGCCGCCTCGTCCAGCTGTTTGATGCCGTACGGGGACATCCGCGGCGGTCCCGTACGGATGAGCTGGATCAGCTCCTCGTACGGCTTCGCGGCGAATTCCGCCTGCACCCGTTCGAGGCGCGGCTTGAGCGCGCCGATCAGGATCCCGCCCGCGGCGTCCGCCCGCCGCTCACGCACCACCACATGGGCGGCCAGATCCCTGGCCGTCCAGCCCTCGCACAGGGTCGGGGCCTCGGGGCCCGCCGATTCCAACAGGTCGGCGAGCAGAAGTCGTTCACGCTTCGCATGGGTCGACATGTCCGCCAGCGTACGGCGGCGGTGATGGGTCCGCCCAGTGGACGCACCGCCCGTCGTACCCGCGTGGCACGGCACAATGGCCGTATGACCAGCAGTGTCCCCGCAAGCTCCCTCGATCCCGCCGTCGCCGCCCGCCTCAAGCGCGGCACCGACGGCCTGGTTCCGGCCATCGCCCAGCAGTACGACACCGGTGAGGTGCTGATGCTCGGCTGGATGGACGACGAGGCGCTGCATCGCACCCTGACCACCGGCCGCTGCACCTACTGGTCCCGCAGCCGCCAGGAGTACTGGGTCAAGGGCGACACCTCCGGCCATGTCCAGCACGTCAAGTCCGTCGCCCTCGACTGCGACGCCGACACGATCCTCGTCAAGGTCGACCAGGTGGGCGCGGCCTGCCACACCGGGGCCCGTACGTGCTTCGACACCGACGTTCTCCTGGACAAGTAGGGTCGGGCGCCATGGATCTCGAGACCTTCCGCAAGCTGGCCGCCGACCGCCGTGTCATCCCCGTCAGCCGCCGCCTCCTCGCGGACGGCGACACTCCGGTCGGGCTCTACCGCAAGCTCGCCGCCGAGCGGACCGGGACCTTCCTCCTCGAATCCGCCGAGAACGGCCGCTCCTGGTCGCGCTACTCCTTCATCGGCGTACGCTCCGCCGCGACCCTCACCGAACGCGAGGGCTCGACCCACTGGCTCGGCACCCCGCCGGTGGGCGTCCCCGTCGACGGCGACCCGCTGCAGGCCCTGCGCACCACCGTCGAGACGCTGCACACCCCGCGCGACCTCGCGTCCGGCATGCCGCCCTTCACCGGCGGCATGGTCGGCTATCTCGGCTACGACGTCGTCCGCAGGCTGGAGAAGATCGGCCCCGGCGAGCGCGACGACCTGAAGCTCCCCGAGCTGACCATGCTGCTCACCTCGGACCTCGCCGTACTCGACCACTGGGACGGCACCGTCCTGCTGATCGCCAACGCGATCAACCACAACGACCTCGACACCGGCGTCGACGAGGCGTACGCGGACGCCGTCGCCCGCCTCGACGCCATGGAGGACGACCTCGCCCGGCCGCTCGCCTCCGCGCCCGCCGAGCTGCCGCCCTCCGAACTGCCAGAGTTCACCGTGCCGTGGGGCGGCAAGGACTACCAGCACGCCGTCGAGGACATCAAGGAGCGCATCCGGGCCGGCGAGGCCTTCCAGGTCGTGCCCTCCCAGCGCTTCGAAACCCCGTGCGGCGCAAGCGCGCTGGACGTCTACCGGGTCCTGCGGGCCACCAACCCCAGCCCGTACATGTACCTCTTCCGCTTCGACGGCTTCGACGTCGTCGGCTCCAGCCCCGAGGCCCTGGTCAAGGTCGAGGATGGGCACGCCATGGTCCACCCGATCGCCGGGACCCGGCCGCGCGGTACGACCCCGCAGGAGGACCAGGAACTGGCCGACGAGCTGATGGCCGACCCCAAGGAACGCGCCGAGCACCTGATGCTCGTCGACCTCGGCCGCAACGACCTGGGCCGGGTCTGCGAGCCCGGCAGCGTCGAGGTCGTCGACTTCATGACGATCGAGCGGTACTCCCACGTCATGCACATCGTCTCGACCGTGACGGGCCGGGTCGCCGAAGGCCGTACCGCCTTCGACGTGCTCACCGCCTGCTTCCCCGCGGGCACGCTCTCCGGCGCCCCCAAGCCCCGCGCGATGCAGATCATCGACGAGCTGGAGCCCTCGCGCCGCGGACTGTACGGCGGCTGCGTCGGCTATCTCGACTTCGCGGGCGACTCCGACACCGCGATCGCCATCCGCACCGCGCTGTTGCGCGACGGCACGGCATTCGTGCAGGCCGGAGCCGGTGTCGTCGCCGACTCGGATCCGGTGGGCGAGGACACCGAGTGCCGCAACAAGGCGGCCGCGGTACTCCGCGCCGTCCATACGGCGAACCGCCTCACCAGGTGAACGGGCGGTAAGGGATAGTGGGGTATGTGAGTGCTGTACCCGTACCCCAGCCCCGCGCCGCAGCCACATCCGCCGCCGACAGCAGCCGGCGCAGCCTCGCCGTGGCCCTGCTCCTCGGCGCCGTCGGCGCCACCGTCGTGCTGCTCTCCTCCGGCCGGATCTGGGCCGAGGGCCGCGCCGCCGTCGGCGGCGGCACCCTGCCGCTCAACGCCGAAGGCAGCGATGTCACCGGCGTCCCGACAGCCCTCGCCATCGTCGGCCTGGCCGCCCTCGTGGCCGTCTTCGCGGTCCGCCGCGCCGGCCGGCTGCTGGTCGCCGCCCTGCTCGCCCTCAGCGGCGCGGGCGCGGCGCTCGCCTCCTTCCTCGGGGCCTCCGACAGCGCGGCCCTCGACGAGAAGGCGGCGAGGACGACCGGTGACACGGCTGCCACGGTCGACGCCCTCACCCACACCGCCTGGCCCTATGTGACCGTGGCGGGCAGCCTGCTGATCCTGCTCGCGGGCCTGCTCGCGCTGCGGTACGGCAAGCAGTGGCCGGCCATGTCGGGCCGCTACGAGCGCGACGGCACCCCCCGGGCCCGCAAGGCCGCGGTCGTGGACCCGGACCGTCCCGAGGATCTGTGGAAGGCCCTGGACCGTGGCGAGGACCCGACGCGCTAGGTTCTGTCCGGTCGATCGGGCGCAACCCGGCAAGATCGGCCGGACAGGGCCTAAGCGTGAGCCACCCCACGTCATCGCATGCCGTGGCGTACGGGACAATGAGAGACGAGCTTCGGCTCACCACAGCGCAATCACCCCAGAGCATCTGCAACGAGGAGCAAACTCATGGCGGGCAGCAGCCACGGACACACCCCGGCCGCCTGGACCGGTGTCACCATCGCCTGCATCGGTTTCTGCATCGCAGGCGTCTTCATGGTGGCGGCCAACCCGGTCGGCTTCTGGGGCGGCATCGCCGTCGTCTTCCTCGGCGGCATCGTCGGTGGCGCCATGAAGGCCGCGGGCCTGGGCATGCCGAAGGAGACCGAGGCGCAGGTGCGGGCCAGGACGCAAACGGCCACGGTCACGGCCACCGCGCAGCCTGCCACCGCGCAGACCTCCGCCTGAGACCGGCACACCACAGCTGAACGAGGTAGGCGCAGCCCGGCACAGCCGGGCTGCGCCTACCCGTACGAACGGGCAGAATCACGGGGTGGACGCCATGCCTTCCTCGCCCTTCTCCGCCGGACCCGCACCCGGCCCGGCCCCGCTCGCGCGGCGCCTTGCCACGCCCCTGGCCACCCTCGCCGGGGTCGCCGCGGCCTTCGCGTACGTCGGCACGGTCGATCCCAACGAAGCGGGCCACTACCCGGTCTGCCCACTGCTGCGCCTCACCGGCATCTACTGCCCCGGCTGCGGCGGGCTCCGCAGCGCGCACGCCTTCATCCACGGCGATCTGACCGGCGCTCTCGGCTCCAACGCCATGGCCGTCGCGGGTTACGGGGTCTTCGCCGTGGTGTGGGTGATCTGGCTGATTCGCGCCGTACGCGGCGAGCGCATGCGGATCGCCGTCTCTCCCGTCTGGTGGTGGACGCTCGGCGGTGTACTGCTGGTCTTCAGCGTGGTCCGGAACCTTCCATTCGGCTCCGCCCTCGCTCCCTGATCGCGCACCGAAGTCCCAGGTAGTGGGACAGACGTCAACCGGATGCGAGCCCGGAGCCGTGCTGCGGATACCATCGAGATGGCTGATCCTGAACCATCATCACCGTCCCGGAAGGGGGCCGCTCGCGTGAGTGTGCTCGACGAGATCATCGAAGGCGTGCGCGCGGACCTCGCAGAGCGGCAGGCGCGCGTGAGCCTCGACGAGCTCAAGGAGCGCGCCGCCAAGGCTCCTGCAGCCAAGGACGGCGTCGCCGCGCTGCGCGGCGAGGGCGTCCATGTGATCTGCGAGGTCAAGCGCTCCAGCCCGTCGAAGGGCGCGCTCGCCGCGATCGCCGACCCGGCCGGACTCGCCGCCGACTACGAGGCGGGCGGCGCGGCCATCATCTCCGTACTGACCGAGCAGCGCCGCTTCGGAGGATCCCTCGCGGACCTCGAAGCGGTCCGCGCCAAGGTCGACATCCCCTTGCTGCGCAAGGACTTCATCGTCACGGCGTACCAGCTGTGGGAGGCCAGGGCGTACGGCGCCGACCTCGTGCTGCTGATCGTCGCCGCGCTGGAGCAGGAGGCCCTGGTCTCGCTGATCGAGCGGGCAGAGTCCATCGGGCTCACCCCGCTGGTCGAGGTCCACGACGAGGACGAGGTCGAGCGCGCGGTCGAGGCCGGAGCGAAGATCATCGGTGTCAACGCCCGCGATCTGAAGACGCTCCAGGTCGACCGCTCCACCTTCGAGCGGGTCGCCCCCGAGATCCCGGCACACATCGTCAAGATCGCCGAGTCCGGTGTGCGCGGTCCGCACGACCTGATCGCCTACGCCAACGCCGGCGCCGACGCCGTTCTCGTCGGTGAGTCCCTGGTCACCGGCCGTGACCCCAAGTCGGCGGTCGCCGACCTGGTCGCCGCCGGAGCCCACCCCGCCCTGCGGCACGGGCGGAGCTGACCCAGCGATGACCGTCCGCCGCGCCTGCCGACCGACCACCCCGGGCCGCCGCCCGGGGCTGGTCGGCGCGCGCGCCGGACTGCCCGCGCGCGACCCGCACGCGCCGCTCGCCCGGGGCTGCAAGCCGCGCGGCTGCCGTGCGCCTGCCCGCCGGGTGCACGGCCGCCGGGTGCGGTACGTCATCGGCTCGGAGCCGGGCCAGGTCAACGGCATGCGATGGCGCGGGGCCTGCGCGCGCTAGGCGGTTTTCCCCACCCCGCCCTTTCCCGAACCGGGGCTTCGCCCCAGACCCCGTATGCGACCTTCGGCCGCATGTCCTCAATCGCCGGACGGGCTGAACTTCAGCCCCTTGGGGGTCCCCCCGGACGAAGTCTGGGGGAGTTTGAGGAGCGGGGTCCGGGGCGGAGCGTCACCCCGGACGCGCGCGCATACCGTGTCCCTGCACACCAGACTTCTGGGGCATCAGCCCTGACAAGGAGCATGTCGCACATGTCCAGCGACTTCTTCATCCCGGACCCGGAGGGTCACGTCCCAAGCCCCGAGGGCTACTTCGGCGCCTTCGGCGGCAAGTTCATCCCCGAGGCCCTCGTCGCCGCCGTCGACGAGGTCGCCGTCGAGTACGACAAGGCCAAGGCCGACCCCGCCTTCGCCGCCGAGCTCAACGACCTGATGGTCAACTACACGGGCCGCCCCAGCGCGCTGACCGAGGTGCCCCGGTTCGCCGAGCACGCCGGTGGCGCCCGGGTCTTCCTCAAGCGGGAAGACCTCAACCACACCGGCTCGCACAAGATCAACAACGTGCTGGGCCAGGCGCTGCTCACCAAGCGGATGGGCAAGACCCGCGTCATCGCCGAGACCGGCGCGGGCCAGCACGGCGTCGCCACCGCGACCGCCTGCGCCCTCTTCGGCCTCGAGTGCACGATCTACATGGGCGAGATCGACACCCAGCGCCAGGCCCTGAACGTGGCCCGGATGCGGATGCTCGGCGCCGAGGTCATCCCCGTGACCTCGGGCAGCAGGACCCTGAAGGACGCCATCAACGAGGCGTTCCGCGACTGGGTCGCCAATGTGGACCGTACGCACTACCTCTTCGGCACGGTCGCCGGACCGCACCCCTTCCCCGCGATGGTCCGCGACTTCCACCGCGTCATCGGCGTGGAGGCCCGCCGCCAGATCCTTCAGCGGGCGGGACGCCTGCCGGACGCGGCCGTCGCCTGTGTCGGCGGCGGATCGAACGCGATCGGCCTGTTCCACGCCTTCCTCCCCGACGCGGATGTCCGTCTCGTCGGCTGCGAGCCCGCGGGCCATGGCATCGAGTCGGGGGAGCACGCGGCCACCCTGACCGCGGGCGAGCCGGGCATCCTGCACGGCTCAAGGTCGTACGTCCTGCAGGACGAGGAGGGCCAGATCACCGAGCCGTACTCGATCTCGGCCGGACTCGACTACCCGGGCATCGGCCCCGAGCACTCCTACCTCAAGGACAGCGGGCGCGCCGAGTACCGCGCGGTGACCGACGACGAGGCCATGCAGTCGCTGCGGCTGCTGTCGCGCACCGAGGGCATCATCCCGGCGATCGAGTCGGCGCACGCGCTGGCCGGAGCGCTGGACCTCGGCAAGGAGCTGGGCAGGGACGGGCTGATCCTGGTCAATCTGTCCGGGCGCGGCGACAAGGACATGGACACCGCCGCCCGTTACTTCGGGCTGTACGACGGCGAGGGGGACGCGAAGTGAGCGGCAACATCGAGCTGTTGAGCGACACCCTGGCGCAGGCCAGGAACGAGAACCGGGCCGCGCTGATCGCGTACCTCCCGGCCGGCTTCCCGACCGTCGACGGCGGGATCGCGGCGGTCAAGGCCGCCCTCGACGGCGGCGCGGACATCGTCGAGGTCGGGCTGCCGCACAGCGACCCCGTCCTCGACGGCCCCGTCATCCAGACCGCCGACGACATCGCCCTGCGTGGCGGAGTCAAGATCGCCGATGTGATGCGTACGGTCCGCGAGGCGTACGAGGCCACCGGGAAGCCGGTCCTCGTCATGACGTACTGGAATCCGATCGACCGGTACGGCATCGAGCGTTTCACCACCGAGCTCGCCGAGGCGGGCGGCGCGGGCTGCATCCTGCCCGACCTGCCGGTCGAGGAGTCCGTTGTGTGGCGGGAGCACGCCGAGAAGCACGGCCTCGCCACGGTCTTCGTCGTCGCGCCCAGCAGCCAGGACGCCCGGCTCGCGAAGATCACGGCGGCCGGTTCCGGCTTTGTGTACGCGGCCTCGCTGATGGGCGTCACCGGCACCCGCGAGTCCGTGGGCGCACAGGCTCAGGACCTGGTGCGGCGCACCCGCGCCACCACCGAGCTGCCGGTCTGCGTGGGCCTCGGGGTCTCCAACCCCGAGCAGGCAGCCGAGGTCGCCTCCTTCGCCGACGGCGTCATCGTCGGGTCCGCCTTCGTCAAGCGGCTCCTTGATGCACCGGACGACGCCGAGGGCCTGGTCGCGGTACGGGAACTGGCTGCCGAGCTCGCCAAGGGCGTGCGCAGGGGCGCGTAGCTCGTACGAGTGGATCTGGGACCGGGGAGGCGTACAGCGCCTCCCCGGTTCGTTTGCGGGATGTGAGCGAGAAGAACCATGAACGGAAGCGGACCGCGCGAGAGCGGATCCAGCAGGAACGCGAGCAGGAGAAGGCGCGCGAGAAGCGCCGGCGGCTGCTGATCGTCTCGGCCGCGGTGGTGGGCGTCCTCGGCCTCGCCGCCGTGATCGGGGTGATCGCGGCCAATGCCGGGAAGAAGGACGGCGGCTCCGACGCCGGTCCGGCGCAGGCGCCCGCGGGCGTGCAGGGCAAGGACCAGCTCGCCATCCCGGTGGGCGCGAGCGATGCCCCCTCGACGCTCACGGTGTGGGAGGACTTCCGCTGCCCGGTCTGCGCCCAGTTGGAGAACGCCTTCCGGGACACGATCCACGAGCTGGAGGCGACAGGCCAGGTCAAGGTCGAGTACCACCTCGCGACCATCATCGACGGGAACCTGGGCGGCAGCGGCTCGCTGCGTGCCGGGAACGCCGCGGCCTGCGCCCAGGACGTCGGCAAGTTCGACGCGTACCACGACGTCCTCTACCAGAACCAGCCGCCCGAGACGGAGGACCGCTTCGGCGAGAACAGCAGGCTGATCGAGCTCGCCGGCAAGGT
The DNA here is from genome assembly GCF_026339995.1 of Streptomyces sp. NBC_01481. Classification (GTDB taxonomy): domain Bacteria; phylum Actinomycetota; class Actinomycetes; order Streptomycetales; family Streptomycetaceae; genus Streptomyces. The sequence continues at coordinate 1,566,057 of NZ_JAPEPT010000001.1, forward strand.
CGAGGGCCTCGACACCCCCGCTTTCCGCTCCTGCGTGGAGGACGGCACGCACGACACCTGGGTTGAGAAGTCGGCCACCGCGTTCAGGAACGGCGGCTTCAGCGGCACGCCGACCGTGCTGCTCAACGGGGAGAAGGTCTTCCCGGACAAGGGCGGCGAGCGGATCTCCCCGGCCAGCCTGAAGAAGTGGGTCGCCGAGGCGAACAAGGGCAAGAAGCCGGGCACCCAGCGGTCCACACCGACCCCGAGCGCTCCCGCCTCCTGACTGTTCGCGGCCCCCAGGGTCTGCCGCGACAGGGGCGGGGCTCGTTATCCAGACGTTGCCGGGTGGGTTGCCGTACGTCCCACCCGGCAGGGTAGCGTCGGTCCTGCCATGGAACTTGCCTACATTCCCAGCCCGTCGACCGGAGTGATCCATCTCGGACCGCTCCCGCTGCGCGGCTACGCGTTCTGCATCATCATCGGCGTCTTCGTGGCCGTCTGGTACGGCAACAAGCGCTGGGTCGCCCGGGGCGGCAAAGCCGGCACCGTGGCCGACATCGCCGTCTGGGCGGTGCCCTTCGGTCTCGTCGGCGGTCGGCTCTACCACGTGATCACCGACTACCAGCTGTACTTCAGCGAGGGTGAGAACTGGGTCGACGCCTTCAAGATCTGGGAGGGCGGCCTCGGCATCTGGGGCGGGATCGCCCTGGGCGCGGTCGGTGCCTGGATCGGCTGCCGCCGCCGCGGGATCCCCCTCCCGGCCTGGGCGGACGCCCTCGCACCCGCCGTCGCGTTCGCGCAGGCGATCGGCCGCTGGGGCAACTGGTTCAACCAGGAGCTGTACGGCAAGAAGACCGACCTGCCCTGGGCCCTCAAGATCACCGAGGGAACGAACCGCGAGGCGGGCCTGTACCACCCGACCTTCCTGTACGAGTCGCTGTGGTGCATCGGCGTCGCGCTGCTGGTCATCCGGGCCGACCGCCGCTTCAAGCTGGGACACGGCCGGGCGTTCGCGCTGTACGTCGCGTCGTACTGCGTGGGCCGGGCCTGGATCGAGTACATGCGCGTCGACGAGGCGCACCACGTGCTGGGACTGCGCCTCAATGTGTGGACATCGATCGTCGTCTTCGTGCTGGCGGTGACGTACATCGTGATCTCGGCGAGGGTGCGGCCGGGGCGCGAGGAGGTCGTCGAGCCGGAGAGGTCCGCGAAGACCGCTCCTGTCGCCGCTGATGACGCTCCGGGTGACGACGCTCCCGCCGATGTCGCTGCGGACGGCGTCGCTGGGGACGCCGACCCTGCGGACGGTGACGAGAAGGCCGAGCCGGACGTGGACGCCGACGCGGCTTCCGCCGACGAGGAGTCGGCCAAGAAGGGCTGACCGCGGGAAAAACGCGCGACGAGGCCGCCGGGACCGAAAGGTTCCGGCGGCCTCGTCGCTTTCAGGAACTCCCTTCCCATGAGCCCTCGCGGCGGGCGAGAGCCAGCGTCCGCTGCGCCGCGGCCACGATCGCCGCGTCGACGAAGCGGCCGTCGGGCAGGGCGAGCGCGCCCCCGTCCGTCGCGGCCGCCTTGACGATCTCCTCCGCCGCCTCGATCTCCTCGGGCGTCGGGCGGAACGCCCGCTCGATGACGGGGAGTTGGCGGGGGTGGATGGCTGCCCGGCCCAGAAAGCCGAGGGCGCGGCCGTGGGTGCAGGAGGCGTAGAGGGCGTCGAGGTCGCGGATGTCGGGGAAGACGGACTGGGCCGGGGGCGCGAGACCGGCCGCGCGGGCGGCGACCACGATGCGGGTGCGCGGCCAGTCGAGGGAGGTGCCGTCCCGTACTCCGAGGTCCGCGCGGAGGTCGGCCTCGCCGATGGCGATGCCGTGGACGGCCGGATGGGCTGTGGCGATCGCGTACGCGTGCTCGATGGCGAGAGCCGATTCGAGGAGCGGATACAGGGGGACGCCCGGGGCGCGGGCCGCGATCCGCCGGATGTCAGTGCCGTGTGCGACCTTTGGAATACGCAGAGCACAGAGGCCCGGAAGTGCGATGAGGGCCTCGATGTCATGGGGGGTGTTGATGCGGACATGGACAGGAAGCCTCTGGGGGGAAGCGAGAAGTTCGGCGGTGGCGGCCAGCGCGTATTTCTTACGGTCGGCGGCCACGGCGTCCTCGAGGTCGACGATCACCACGTCGGCCCCGGAGGCGAGTGCCTTGTGCACGACTTCGGGGCGGTCCCCGGGTGCGTACAGATAGGTGAGCGGGGTGGTCATAGGGCGCCCTGGGTGCGGAGTGCGGCGATATCGGCCCGGGACAGGCCGAGTTCGGTGAGGACGGCATCCGTGTCGGCGCCGTGCGGGCGGCCCGCCCAGCGGATGGCGCCGGGGGTCTCGGAGAGCCGGAAGAGGACGTTCTGCATACGGAGGGGGCCGAGCTCGGGGTCGGGGACCTCGGTGATGGTGTCCAGCGCCTGGTACTGGGGGTCTTCCATGACGTCCCGGACGTCGTAGATCGGGGCGATCGCGGCTTCGGCCTTCTCGAAGGCGGCCATGGCCTCGGCGCGGGTGCGCCGGGCGATCCAGCCGCCGACCGCCTCGTCGAGTACGTCGCCGTGCTCGGCACGTCCGCTGCCGGTGCCGAACCACGGCTCGTCGATCAGATCCGGGCGGCCGACGAGATGCATGACGCGTTCGGCAATGGACTGCGCGGAGGTGGAGACGGCCAGCCAGGAACCGTCGGCGGTGCGATAGGTGTTGCGGGGGGCGTTGTTGAGGGAGCGGTTGCCGGTACGGGTCTGTACGTAACCGAGCTGGTCGAACCAGAGCGGCTGCGGGCCGAGGACAGTCAGGATCGGCTCGATGATCGCCATGTCGACGACCTGGCCACGGCCCGTGGCGGTGCGGGCGGCGAGTGCGGTCATGACGGCGTACGAGGTGGCGAGCGCGGCGATCGAGTCGGCGAGGCCGAACGGAGGGAGGGTGGGCGGTCCGTCGGGCTCGCCCGTGATGGAGGCGAAGCCGCTCATCGCCTCGGCGAGGGTGCCGAAGCCGGGGCGGTGGGAGTACGGGCCGAACTGCCCGAAGCCGGTGACGCGGGTCAGGACGATACGGGGGTTGGCACTGCTCAGCTCGTCCCAGCCGAGCTGCCACTTCTCCAGGGTGCCGGGGCGGAAGTTCTCGATGATGACATCGGCGGTGGTCGTAAGCCTCAGAAGGGTCGCGCGGCCGCCGGGGGTGGACAGATCGAGGGTGACAGTGCGCTTGTTGCGGCCGAGCAGTTTCCACCACAGGCCGACGCCGTCCTTGTCGGGGCCATGGCCCCGGGAGGGGTCGGGGCGGGTGGGGTGCTCGACCTTGATGACCTCCGCGCCGAAGTCGCCGAGCATGGTGGCGGCGAGCGGGCCCGCGAACAGAGTGGCCAGGTCGAGGACGCGCAGCCCCTGCAGGGGGGAGGGAGCCGGGGGCTTCGGCTGTGCGGTCATGAGGCGTCGATCTCGGGGCGGTACGGCATGGAGGTGGAGGCTCCGGGGCGCTGGACGCACAGGGCGGCGGCCGCGGACGCCCAGGCGAGGGCCTGCTCCACGGGCTTGCCCTCGCCGAGCGCGACGGCGAGCGCGCCGACGAAGGTGTCACCGGCGCCGGTGGTGTCCACGGCGGTGACCTTGGGGGCGGGGACGGTGAAGGGCGTCGTTCCCCGGCTCGCGTACAGGCAGCCCGCCGAGCCGAGGGTGATCACCACCTCGGGGATCTGGCGCAGCAGGGCCTCGGCCGCGGCGTGCGGGTCGGCGACGCCGGTGAGCGTGGCCGCCTCGTGCTCATTGGGCACCAACAGGTCGGTGGCGGCGAGCAGTTCGGGAGGCAGGGGCTGGGCGGGGGAAGGGGTGAGCACGGTCCGTACACCGTGGCGGCGTGCGGCTTCGGCGCCGTCGAGCACGGCACTGAGGGGGAGTTCGAGCTGGAGGAGGAGCGTGTCGGCGGTGGCGATGAGGGCCTCGTCGCCGGGGGCGAGGGAGGTGACGGTGCCGTTCGCGCCGGGGATCACGACGATCGAATTGCCGCCCTCGTCGTCGACGACGATGTGGGCGGTGCCGGAGGGGCCCTCGGCGGTGCGCAGGAGATCGGTGTCGACACCGGAGGAGACGAGGGTGTGGCGCAGGCGCCCGCCGAATTCGTCCGAGCCGACCGCGCCGATCATCGCGACATCGCCGCCTGCGCGCGCGGCGGCCACGGCCTGGTTGGCGCCCTTGCCGCCGGGGATCGTGCGGAACTCCCGTCCCGTGACGGTCTCCCCGCGCTTGGGTGCGTTGGCGACGTAGGCCACGAGGTCCATGTTGGTGCTGCCGAGCACCGCGATGACGGTCATGGGAGGAGTACCTCCTGGTGAGTGAGGTGGGCGAGGGTGTCGAAGCCGATGCCGTAGAAACCGGCGACGGAAGTGGCGAGACGGTTCTTGAGCGGGGCGGTCCAGCGGCCGGGGATGGCGTCGGGGCGGCCGGCGAGCAGGCCCGCGAGGGACCCGGCGGTCGCGCCGTTGGAGTCGGTGTCCCATCCGCCGGAGACGGCCCGGCAGATGGAGCCGCTGAAGTCGCCGTCGGCGTGGGTGAGGGCGGCAGCGAGGAGGGCGGCGTTGGGGACGGCGTGGACCCAGTGGTAGTGGCCGAGTGCGGCGTGGAGATGGTCCACGACGGTATCGAAGTCCGGTTCGGCGCGGGCGGTGTCGATGCCGAACCGTACGGCTCGTGAGAGGCGGGAGCGGGGAGGAACGACGGTGAGCCCGGCGGCGAGGGCGTCGTGCACACCGGCTGTGCCGCCGGCCGCGGCGGCCAGGGCGGCGGCGATGAACATCGCACCGTAGACGCCGTTCGCGGTGTGGGTGAGGCAGGCGTCGCGGTGGGCCTGCGCGGCGGCGGCCGCGGGGTCGCCGGGGTGCGTCCAGCCGTGGATGTCGGCACGGATGGCGGCGCCGATCCACTCCCGGAAGGGGTTGCGGCGGGCGGCGGTGAGCGGGGGTTCGACGCCGGAGAGGAGATTGCGGTACGCGATGCGCTCAGCGGTGAAGGTGCGGCCGGCCGGGAGCTCGTCGAGCCACAGCTGTGCGAGCTCGGCGGTGGTGAACGCCTTTCCGTGGCGCTGGAGGAGAAGGAGGTTCAGCAGGGGGTAGTTGAGGTCGTCGTCCTCGGGCATGCCGTCGATGTTCTCGGCGAGCGAGGTGGCGGCGGACCGGCGGTTCCAGGGGTGGGCGGCGGCGAGTTCAGGGGGGAGGCCCTTGGCGGTGAACCAGGTGGTGAGGGGCCAGTTGCCGGTGGCGCGGGCGAGGGCGCGGATGCCGTCGAGCGGGAGCTTTTCGACGGGCTTGCCGAGGAGACAGCCGACAGCGCGGCCGAGCCAGGCGGCGTGGAGTGCGTCCGCCCCAGGGGAGGGGCGGGTCGCGGGCGGGGCGGGCCAGGCGGGGCAGGCGGCGGTGATCAGCGCCAGGGGTGTGGGCTCGTACTCCGTCAACGGGGAAGGAAGCAGGGCCAGTTCGTCCAGCAGCTCGTGCGCCAGGGCGCGCAGGTGCGGGGGCGCGGGGGTGGGGGACGCTCCGGCGCGGGGTGGGGCCAGGGGGCCGCCCGCCCGGAGCCAGCGGCTGCGGACGTCCCGTGCGTCGCGGCCGTCCTCCTCCGCCTGGCGCAGTTCATGGCCGAGCAGGTCCTCCGGCTGGACCCAGGTGAGGCGCAGGCCCGTCATGGCAGGTCCGTCAAGCGGGCGAATGCCGACTCGTGGGCCCGGCGGCGCTCGCGGTCACGGGTGAAGATCTCCCGGGCGACCGCGGCCAGCTCCCGCGCCGGGGCGTGCAGGTCGATACGGCTGGCCTCGGCCACCGTCTTCGCCCAGTCGCTCGGCACCGCGGACTCCCCGTGGAGCGCGCCCGCGATCGCACCGGCCATGGAGGCGATCGAGTCGCAGTCGCGCCCGTAGTTGACGGCTCCGAGGACCGTACGGCGGTAGTCGCCGTCGCCGACCATCAGCATGCCCAGGGCGATGGGCAGTTCCTCGATGGAGTGCAGCCGCGAGGGGCGGCGGGCGGCGAGGGAGGGGGAGCGGTAGTCCGGGCCGACCGTGTCGAAGGGGGCGACTGCGGCGCGCAGCGGAGCCAGTGCCGACTCGAAGTCCGAGTGCTGGGCGGCGACTTCGGCGACCGACTCGATCGCCGCCTGCGTACCGTCCTTGGCGAGGGAGAGCGCGGTGTCGATCACCGTGGTGGGGGTGGCCTCGGGGAGAGCGGCCGCCGCGACCGCCGCGGCGAAGACACCCGCCGCCTCGCGGCCGTAGGAGGACTGGTGGGCGCCGGCGATGTCGACGGCCTCGGCGTAGGCGGCCGTCGGATGGGCCGCGTTGACCAGGCCCACCGGAGCCATGTACATCGCCGCGCCGCAGTTGACGATGTTGCCGACGCCTGCCTCGCGCGGGTCGTTGTGGCCGTAGTGGAGGCGGGTCACCATCCACTTCTCGGCCAGGAACACGCGTTGCAGGGGAAGTGCCTCCGCCTCCAGCTCAGGGATCCAGCGGGGGGTCGAGATCAGGTCGGGGACCAGCTGGTCGGCGACGGCGTACGCGTCGAGGTGGTCGCGGACGGTCGCGTACACGCGGACCAGCGCATGCGTCATCAGGGTGTCGTCGGTGATGTGCCCGTCGCCCTTGTGGTACGGCGCGAGGGGGCGGGCGGTGCGCCATTCGTCGCCGTGCCAGGGGCCGACGATGCCATGGACGCGGCCGCCGTGCCGCTCCACGATCTGCTCGGGGGAGTAGCCCTCGACCGGGCCGCCGAGCGCGTCACCGACCGCCGCGCCGATCAGGCTGCCCGTGATCCGGTCATCGAGTGTGAGCGTCTCGAGTGTCGTCGTCATGTCGGAATTGTCCACCCGGGGCGGTCAGTTCCGTGTGTGCGAGCAGCCCGGCGAGTTCGACGAGATCCGTCCCGGCGAGGCGGGGGAGGGCGCAGCCGGCGAGGGTCCGGCAGGCGTCGCGCCAGGTTGCCGGGACGGAGTCACCGCCGCCGAGCGCGCCGGTCAGCGCACCGGCGAGGGCGGGGGCGGAGTCGGCGACGCGGGACAGACAGGCGGCGGCGGGCACGGCCTCGGCGACCCGGCCGCGGGCGGCGACGGCGAGGGCGAGCGCGACGGGGACGGTCTCGGCGGCTGCGATGCCGTAGCTGTAGACGTGGTCGACGATCTGGTGCTCCAAGAGGGGCACGAGTTCGAAGGCGCCCGTCGAGTGGCGGGCGAGCTTGACGGCGTGGTGGGCGTTGCGCCCGATCTCGGTGGCGTCGGGGAGCTCGGCGAGTGCGGCGTCGACGGCGGCGTCGACAGATGCCCCGCCGAGCGCGGAGGCGACGGCCGCGGCAATGGCGCGGGCGCCGTGCACTCCGTCGCCGTCCTGGCTGTAGCGCGCGTCGAACTCGGCGAGTTCGGCGGCTGCGGCCGGGTCCCCGGGGTGGACGACGGCGAGGACCGCGGCGCGTACGCAGGCGGCGTCGTCGAAGTAGTGCGGGTTGTCGTGGCCGGTGGCGGGCGGACGCAGTCCGGTGGCGAGATTGCCGAGTCCGGCGCGTACGGAGATACGGGCGCGGAGGGGGAGCACGGCGGACTCGACCTCGGGGGCGCGGTCGGCGGCCGCGGCGACCTCGCTGGCGAGCGAGTTCCAGGCGAGATCGACGGCGGCGCGCATCCGGCGGCCTGGGGCGAGCCCCGCGAAGAGGTCCCCGGCGGCGGTGAGCACGGTCTCGGCGGCGAAGGCGGCCCATTCGGCGTCGTCGGAGGGGCCGAGGCGGAGGGGTTCGGGAGGCTGGTTGAGGGCGATGGGTACGGGGAGGGTGGTGGTGGCGTTCTGCTCGGCGAAGGTATCGAGCTCACGGGTGAGCCGCCGGGTCCACTCGGGCATCCGCGCGGCCCGATGCCGCGCGGCGGGCCACCCGGCGGCGTCCCCGGCGGCGAGCCCGAGGAGCAGCCCTTCGATGGGCCGGGCCGGGGGCTTTGCCCCCACTCCGCCCCTTCCCGGCTGCGACATGTGCGCCTCCGCCGCGCGGGCGGGCAGGCCCCCGTGCCCCCGACGGGTGCTCGCCGCTCCGCCCGAGCGGGCCGGGGCGTCGCCCACTGCTTCGCGCAAGGCCTGCAGACCGGCCGGTCCCGCCGGTGCGCTGCTCGCCGCTTCGGGCGAGCGGACTGCGCTGTCCGCGGGCGCGGGCGATGCTGCGCCCGAGCGGAGCGCTTCCGGGGCTGCCGGTGCCCGGCCCGAGGCGATGCCAGGCGCTTCGCGCGAGCCGCCCGCGGCGGCCGGGGCGGTGGTGCCGCCTGCGGCGCCAATTGGCGCTTCGCGCGAGCGGAGTGGGCTAAGCCCGCTTGCGCCCGAGTCTGGGGGCGGCGCCCAAGGCCCACTGTGGGTGCTCGGCGCTCCGCGCGCGTGGGCCGGGGCGGTGGCGCTCTGCCCGCTGCGCGGGCGGGCGGAGTCGTCCGCGGTGGGCGCCGCGGCCGCGCCGTGCGGACCGGCCAGGGCCGTCGTACCGCCGGAGCAGCCCCGCCCGACCGCGGCGTCGCACCGCGCTTCACGTGAGGCCCGCGGCCCGGCCCCTGCAGTCGGGCCGCCGCCCAGGTCGCCCGTGGCCGGCGGCCCGCCCTCCGCCGTCATCGGGTCACCTGGGCGTCGTCGTCCGGCGTCAGTAGTTCCGCGATGTCCAGGACGTGGTAGCCCCTCATCGAAGGGAGGCAGCTCCCGCGGACCGGGCCGATCGCCGAGGACCACGTCGGGGGGATCGCCGACGCTCCCGACAGGGCGCCGGCGAGGGCGCCCGCCACCGCTGCCGTCGTGTCCGCGTCGCGGCCCATGTTGACCGCGGTCAGGACCGACGTACGGAAGTCTCCCCGGGCCGCCGCGAACGCGCCGAAGGCCAGGCCCACCGCCTCCGGGGCCAGGTCCGTCCACGGGTAGCCGCCGATCACCACGGCCGAGCGGACGGAGCGTTCCATCGCCAGGGTGTCCGTGTGGGTGCGCTGGGCCGCCACCACCGCGCGGCGCAGGGAGCGGGCCGTCCAGGAGTCCATGGGGACGACAGACAGCGCGGCGCCGATCACCGAGGCCGGGCCGCCGCCCGCCATCGCGGCCGCCACACCCGCCGCCACCGCCTGGCCGCCGTAGATGCCTTCGCCGTCGTGGCTGACGCAGCCGTCGATCGCGACCAGTCGCGCCGCCTCCGCCGGGTGGCCCGCCGCGAAGACCCCGAACGGCGCCGCCCGCATCGCCAGGCCGTCGCTCCATGCGTGCCGGTGCTGGGCCGAGATGGGGGCGGCGAGCCCGCGCCTGAGATTTTCCAGGGTGCCGCGTTCACTGAAACCCGCACCCCGGAACGGGCCTTCGTCCAGATCCGCGATCCAGTGGTGCCACGCGTTCTCGACGTGCGCGACGGTCAGCGCCGAGCCGTGCCGCGCCAGCAGCAGGCCCGAGAAGATCGCGTACTCCGTGTCGTCCGTGCCCGCCGGGTCGTCGCTCACGAAGCCCTCGATACGCCCCCATCTGCGGCGGATCTCGGACGGCCGCATGTTCTCGGCGGGTGCACCGAGCGCATCGCCCACCGCGAGGCCCAGCAGCGCACCACAGGCCCGATCGCGCAGAAGCGAGGCCTTACCGGCCGGATCAACGGGATTGCATGCAATCAACTCCATGGGGCGTGCCCCTTTCGCGCGCACCGAGCCTGTTCCTGCATCTGTGCCACGCGCGGCGGGCGACGAGTCTGAGAAACATCCCTGTCACCCGCTCGATGTCACCCGCCGGACTCCAGGTAAGTACGGCCTGCCTTGCTGGCGCGGCCCTTACATCGTGCGTATTTTCGAGGGTGTCGGAGGGGGCACGGACCATCAAGTCCGCTGCCGGAAAAGGGGAGAACTGTGTCCATCATCGAAACCGAGGCGACGCTTCACGCGGCGCACCGCGACAACCACACCCACCGTGATGTCAACGGCGGCTGGCTGCGCCCCGCGGTCTTCGGTGCGATGGACGGACTCGTGTCCAACCTCGCCCTCATGACCGGTGTGGCCGGCAGCGTGGTGTCCCAGCAGACGATCGTCATCACCGGTCTCGCGGGTCTCGCCGCCGGCGCGTTCTCCATGGCCGCCGGCGAGTACACCTCCGTCGCCTCGCAGCGCGAGCTCGTGGAGGCCGAACTCGACGTCGAGCGGCGGGAGTTGCGTAAGCACCCCGTCGACGAGATGGAGGAGCTCGCCGCCCTCTACGTCGCCCGTGGCGTCGAGCCCGCACTCGCCCGCGAGGTGGCGATGCAGCTCTCCAGGGACCCCGAGCAGGCGCTGGAGATCCACGCCCGCGAGGAGCTCGGTATCGACCCGGACGACCTGCCGTCGCCGACCGTCGCCGCGGTCTCGTCCTTCGGCTCGTTCGCTCTGGGCGCGCTGCTGCCCGTACTGCCTTACCTCCTCGGAGCGACTGCCCTGTGGCCCGCGCTGCTGCTCGCGCTCGTCGGGCTCTTCGCCTGTGGCGCCCTCGTCGCCCGTGTCACCGCGCGCAACTGGTGGTACAGCGGACTGCGCCAGCTGGTTCTGGGCGGAGCGGCCGCCGCCGTCACCTACGGACTCGGCGCGCTCCTCGGCGCGGCAATCTGACCCGCCCCGCCTCTCGGCCCCCACCCGCTCCTCCGCCACCACCCGGCCCGCGTGCGCCCCGGCGCCCGTGGGCCAAAAGTTGTGACGTACGCCCTCTACGAAAACCGCCGCAGGTGCGACACTATGCAAGGCGCTACATAAGTCGCCGTTACTCCGCGGTTTCGAGCCCTTAACCACCGGGCATGAGCCGTAGGCGCTGCGGGCAATGAAGCCTGCTCTGCGACGGGTCCACTGACACCGATCTGTCCGTGTGTGACCCACCTCCACCGCCTTGGGCGGTGTCCGCATGTTGGAATGACCTATCCACTTTCCGAGAAGCACTCCATCATGTAACCTGCACGAAATTTCGCAGAGGGCCAACGTCGTCCCTCGGCAGTGAACATGCCACGACGACGACGGGAGAGCCGATGCGTTCCGACGCCTGGTCGCCCATGGACGGTCGCCCCGCCCCTCAGGGGATGTACGACCCCCGTAACGAACACGACGCTTGCGGCGTCGGGTTCGTGGCCACCCTCACCGGTGTTGCCAGCCATGAGCTGGTAGAACAGGCGCTGACCGTCCTGCGGAATCTTGAGCACCGCGGCGCCACCGGCTCCGAGCCCGACTCCGGCGACGGCGCGGGCATCCTGCTCCAGGTCCCGGACGCCTTCCTCCGCGAGGCCGCGGATTTCGAGCTCCCCGAGGCCGGCTCGTACGCCGTCGGCATCGCCTTCCTGCCCGCGGTGGACAGCGACGACGCCGTCTCACGGATTGAGACGATCGCCGCCGAAGAAGACCTGAACGTCCTCGGCTGGCGCGAGGTCCCCGTCACCCCGGACCTCCTCGGCAGCGGCGCCCGCGCCACCATGCCGGCCTTCCGTCAGCTCTTCGTGGGCGACGGCACCAGCACGGGCATCGAGCTCGACCGCAAGGCCTTCGTGCTGCGCAAGCGCGCCGAGCGCGAGGCCGGGGTCTACTTCCCCTCGCTCTCCGCCCGGACGATCGTCTACAAGGGCATGCTCACGACCGGGCAGCTGGAGCCCTTCTTCCCGGACCTCTCCGACCGGCGCTGCGCCACGGCCGTCGCGCTCGTCCACTCGCGGTTCTCGACGAACACCTTCCCGAGCTGGCCGCTGGCCCACCCGTACCGCTTCGTCGCGCACAACGGCGAGATCAACACGGTCAAGGGCAACCGCAACTGGATGCGCGCCCGCGAGTCGCAGCTCGTCTCGGAACTCTTCGGCTCGGAGAAGCTGGAGCGGATCTTCCCGGTCTGTACCCCGGACGCCTCCGACTCCGCCTCCTTCGACGAGGTGCTGGAGCTCCTCCACCTCGGTGGCCGCTCCCTGCCCCATTCGGTGCTGATGATGGTCCCCGAGGCGTGGGAGAACCACGACTCCATGGACCCGGCCCGGCGCGCCTTCTACCAGTACCACTCCACGATGATGGAGCCCTGGGACGGCCCGGCCTGTGTCACCTTCACCGACGGCACCCAGGTCGGCGCGGTCCTGGACCGCAACGGACTGCGCCCCGGCCGCTACTGGGTCACCGACGACGGACTCGTGGTCCTCTCCTCCGAGGTCGGCGTCCTGGACATCGACCCCGCCAAGGTCGTCCGCAAGGGCCGCCTCCAGCCCGGCAAGATGTTCCTCGTCGACACCGCCGAGCACCGCATCATCGAGGACGACGAGATCAAGTCCTCGCTCGCCGCCGAGAAGCCGTACCGCGAGTGGCTGGAGGCCGGTGAGATCGAGCTCGAGGACCTGCCCGAGCGCGAGCACATCGTCCACACCCACGCCTCGGTCACCCGCCGCCAGCAGACCTTCGGCTACACCGAGGAGGAGCTGCGCGTCATTCTCGCGCCCATGGCCAGGACCGGCGGCGAGCCGCTCGGCTCCATGGGTACGGACTCGCCGATCGCGGCCCTGTCCGAGCGCCCCCGGCTGCTCTTCGACTACTTCACCCAGCTGTTCGCGCAGGTCACCAACCCTCCGCTGGACGCCATCCGCGAGGAGCTCGTCACCTCGCTGCACTCCTCGCTGGGCCCGCAGGGCAATCTCCTGGAGCCGACCGCTGCCTCTTGCCGCAGCGTCACCCTGCCCTTCCCGGTGATCGACAACGACGAGCTGGCCAAGCTCATCCACGTCAACGCCGACGGCGACATGCCCGGCATGACCGCCGCGACGCTCTCCGGCCTCTACCGCGTGAGCGGCGGCGGCGACGCCCTCGCGGCCCGTATCGAGGCGATCTGCGCCGAGGCCGACGCCGCCATCGAGGACGGCGCCCGGCTGATCGTCCTGTCCGACCGGCACTCCGACGCCGAGCACGCGCCGATCCCGTCGCTACTGCTCACCTCGGCCGTGCACCACCACCTCATCCGCACCAAGCAGCGGACCCAGGTGGGGCTGCTGGTCGAGGCCGGTGACGTGCGTGAGGTGCACCATGTCGCGCTCCTCATCGGCTACGGCGCTGCCGCCGTCAACCCGTACCTCGCGATGGAGTCGGTCGAGGACCTGGTCCGCGCCGGCACCTTCATCGAGGGCCTGGAGCCCGAGCAGGCCATCCGCAACCTGATCTACGCGCTGGGCAAGGGCGTCTTGAAGGTCATGTCCAAGATGGGCATCTCGACCGTCGCCTCCTACCGCGGCGCGCAGGTCTTCGAGGCCGTCGGCCTCGACGAGGCCTTCGTCGAGAAGTACTTCAACGGCACCGCCACGAAGATCGGCGGCGCCGGTCTCGACGTCGTCGCCAAGGAGGTCGCGGCCAGGCACGCCAAGGCCTACCCCGCCTCCGGCATCGCCGCCTCGCACCGCGCGCTGGAGATCGGCGGCGAGTACCAGTGGCGCCGTGAGGGCGAGCCGCACCTGTTCGACCCGGAGACGGTCTTCCGGCTGCAGCACGCCACGCGCACCAAGCGGTACGACATCTTCAAGAAGTACACGGACCGGGTGAACGAGCAGTCCGAGCGGCTGATGACGCTGCGCGGCCTCTTCGGCTTCAAGTCCGAGGCCCGGCAGCCGATCTCCATCGACGAGGTCGAGCCGGTCAGCGACATCGTCAAGCGCTTCTCCACCGGCGCGATGAGTTACGGATCCATCTCCCGCGAGGCGCACGAGACCCTCGCCATCGCCATGAACCAGCTGGGCGGCAAGTCCAACACCGGTGAGGGCGGCGAGGACGCGGACCGTCTGTACGACCCGGAGCGCCGCTCCTCGATCAAGCAGGTCGCTTCCGGCCGCTTCGGTGTCACCTCCGAGTACCTGGTCAACGCGGACGACATCCAGATCAAGATGGCGCAGGGCGCCAAGCCCGGCGAGGGCGGCCAGCTGCCCGGCCACAAGGTCTACCCGTGGGTCGCCAAGACCCGGCACTCCACCCCGGGCGTCGGCCTCATCTCCCCGCCGCCGCACCACGACATCTACTCCATCGAGGACCTGGCTCAGCTGATCCACGACCTCAAGAACGCCAACCCCCTCGCGCGTATCCACGTGAAGCTGGTGTCGGAGGTCGGTGTCGGCACGGTCGCCGCGGGTGTCTCCAAGGCGCACGCGGACGTCGTCCTCATCTCCGGCCACGACGGCGGCACGGGTGCATCCCCGCTCACCTCGCTGAAGCACGCGGGCGGCCCCTGGGAGCTCGGCCTCGCCGAGACCCAGCAGACCCTGCTGCTCAACGGCCTGCGCGACCGCATCGTCGTGCAGACCGACGGCCAGCTGAAGACGGGCCGCGACGTCGTCATCGCCGCGCTGCTCGGCGCCGAGGAGTTCGGTTTCGCGACCGCGCCGCTCGTCGTCTCCGGCTGCATCATGATGCGCGTGTGCCACCTGGACACCTGCCCGGTCGGTATCGCCACCCAGAACCCGGTGCTGCGCGACCGCTTCTCCGGCAAGGCCGAATACGTCGTCAACTTCTTCGAGTTCATCGCCCAGGAGGTCCGCGAGCTCCTCGCCGAGCTGGGCTTCCGTACGATCGAGGAGGCCGTCGGCCACGCCGAGCTGCTCGACACGGACCGGGCCGTGGACCACTGGAAGGCGCAGGGCCTCGACCTCAAGCCCCTCTTCTACGTCCCCGAACTGCCGGACGGCGCCGTGCGCCACCAGCTGATCGTGCAGGACCATGGTCTGGAGAAGGCCCTCGACAAGGAGCTGATCGAGCTCGCCGCCGAGGCGCTGAACGCGGTCTCCGCCGAGGCCGCCCAGCCGGTCCGCGCGCAGATCGCGATCCGCAACATCAACCGGACCGTCGGCACGATGCTCGGTTACGAGGTGACGCGGAAGTTCGGCGGTGCGGGCCTGCCCGACGACACCATCGACATCACCTTCACCGGCTCGGCCGGCCAGTCCTTCGGAGCGTTCCTCCCGCGCGGTGTGACGCTGCGGCTGGAGGGCGACGCCAACGACTACGTCGGCAAGGGCCTCTCCGGCGGCCGCGTCGTCGTCCGCCCGGACCGGGGCGCCGACCACCTCGCCGAGTACTCCACCATCGCGGGCAACACCATCGCGTACGGTGCGACCGGCGGCGAGCTGTTCCTGCGCGGCCGCACCGGCGAGCGCTTCTGCGTCCGCAACTCGGGCGCCACGGTCGTCTCGGAGGGCGTGGGCGACCACGGCTGCGAGTACATGACCGGCGGTCGCGCGGTGGTCCTCGGCGAGACGGGACGTAACTTCGCGGCCGGCATGTCCGGCGGTGTCGCCTACGTCATCGACCTCGATCGGGACAACGTCAACTCCGGGAACCTGCGGGCGATCGAGTCGCTCACCGAATCCGACAGGCTGTGGCTGCACGATGTCGTGCGCCGCCACGAGGAGGAGACGGGCTCGACCGTCGCGTCGAAGCTGCTGGCCGAGTGGTCCGTCGCGGTGGACCGCTTCAGCAAGATCATCCCGACCACGTACAAGGCAGTGCTCGCCGCCAAGGACGCCGCTGAGCTCGCCGGTCTCTCCGAGCAGGAGACCACCGAGAAGATGATGGAGGCGGCGACCAATGGCTGACCCCAAGGGCTTCCTGACCACCGGCCGCGAGGTCGCCAAGACCCGTCCGGTGGGCGAGCGGCTGAAGGACTGGAACGAGGTCTACGTTCCGGGCTCGCTGCTGCCGATCATCAGCAAGCAGGCGGGACGCTGCATGGACTGCGGCATTCCGTTCTGCCACAACGGCTGTCCGCTCGGGAACCTGATCCCCGAGTGGAACGACTACGCCTACCGCGAGGACTGGCAGGCGGCGTCCGAACGGCTGCACGCCACGAACAACTTCCCGGAGTTCACCGGCCGCCTGTGCCCCGCTCCGTGCGAGTCGGCCTGCGTCCTCGGCATCAACCAGCCCGCCGTCACCATCAAGAACGTCGAAGTCTCCATCATCGACAAGGCATGGGACACGGGCGACGTCAGGCCGCAGGCGCCGGACCGCCTCTCCGGCAAGACGGTCGCCGTCATCGGCTCGGGCCCGGCGGGCCTGGCCGCCGCCCAGCAGCTGACCCGGGCGGGCCACACCGTCGCCGTGTACGAGCGCGCGGACCGCATCGGCGGACTGCTGCGGTACGGCATCCCCGAGTTCAAGATGGAGAAGGTGCACATCAACCGCCGCATCGAGCAGATGCGCGCGGAGGGCACCAAGTTCCGTACCGAGGTCGAGATCGGCCGCGACATCGACGCGGCGAAGCTGCGGCGGCGCTACGACGCCGTGGTCATCGCCGCCGGTGCGACCGTCTCGCGCGACCTGCCCGTGCCGGGCCGTGAGCTGAACGGCATCCACTTCGCGATGGAGTACCTGCCGCTCGCCAACAAGGTGCAGGAGGGCGACTTCGTCGCCCCGCCGATCACCGCGGAGGGCAAGCACGTCGTCGTCATCGGCGGCGGCGACACGGGCGCGGACTGTGTGGGCACGGCCCACCGCCAGGGCGCGGCCTCCGTCACCCAGCTGGAGATCATGCCGCGGCCGGGCGACGAGCGTGCGGCGGGTCAGCCGTGGCCGACCTTCCCGATGCTCTACAAGGTCACCTCGGCGCACGAGGAGGGCGGCGAGCGGGTCTACTCCGTCTCGACGACGCACTTCGAGGGCGACGAGGACGGCAACGTCCAGTACCTGCACCTCATCGAGGTGGAGTTCGTCGACGGCAAGCTGACCCAGAAGCCGGCCACGGAGCGCAGGATCCCGGCCCAGCTGGTCACCCTGGCGATGGGCTTCACGGGTACGGACCAGGCGAACGGCCTGGTCGAGCAGTTCGGCCTGGAGCTCGACGAGCGGGGCAACGTCGCGCGGGACGCGGACTTCGCGACGAACGTCGACGGCGTGTTCGTCGCGGGCGACGCGGGTCGCGGCCAGTCGCTGATCGTGTGGGCGATCGCCGAGGGCCGCTCGGCGGCGCGTGGTGTGGACCGCTTCCTGACGGGGGCGAGTGAGCTTCCGGCTCCGATCCGTCCGACGGACCGTGCGCTGACGGTCTGAGCCCGGCCCCAACAGTCGTCCCGTACAAAGGCGTACGGAACTGACTGCGGCGCCTGCCCTGTCCCCGACCGGACAATGGGTGGGCGCCGCGGTGTGTCTGCATGACGGGGAGCGGCCCCGGAGGGCTCGGGCGGGCGCTGTCGGTGACCACCCGCACTGGGACCGCGACGAAGTCCACGAGATCTTCCAGGGGTGGCGCGCTGTCGCCGACGCGTACGGCGAGCCCCGTGCCTTCGTCGCGGAGGCATGGGCGGGCACTCCGGAGCGGCTGGCCCGCTATGTCCGCCCGGACGAGCTCCACACCGCGTTCAACTTCGACTATCTGATGGCTCCCTGGCGGGCAGGCCACCTGCGCCGGGTGATCGACGAGTCGCTTACCGCGCTCGGCGAGGTGGGTGCGCCCGCCACCTGCGTGCTGTCCAACCACGATGTCGCCCGGCATGTCTCCCGCTACGCCAGGCCGCAGCCGGAGGGGCAGCAGCGCTCGCTGTCCCAACTGGACCGGTCGGCCGACCTGGAGCTGGGCACCCGCCGGGCTCGCGCCGCGGCCCTGCTCACGCTCGCCCTGCCGGGGGGTGCCTATGTGTACCAGGGCGAGGAGCTGGGCCTGTGGGAGGTCGAGGATCTGCCGGAGGACGTGCTCCAGGACCCCACGTGGGAGCGCTCCGGTCACACCGACCGAGGGCGTGACGGCTGTCGCGTCCCGCTGCCGTGGAGCGGTGACTGCCCGCCGTTCGGCTTCAGCCCCGACGCCACCACCGCGGCGCCGTGGCTGCCTCAGCCGGCGGCGTGGAAGTCCCTGACCGCCGAGGTTCAGGACCGCGACCCCGCCTCCATGCTGAACCTCTACCGGTCGGCGCTGAGCGCGCGCCGGAGCAACCCAGCCCTCGGCGACGGCACGCTGACCTGGGAGAGCGCCCCGGACAGCGACGTTCTCTCGTTCCGCCGTGAGCCTGGCTTCCGGTGGGTGGTGAACTTCTCCGACGAGCCGGTGGCCCTGCCCGCCCACAGCCGGGTACTGCTGGCCAGCGGGACGCTGGACGGTGACCGGCTGCCGAGCGACACCGCGGCGTGGCTGGCGCTCTGAGAAGACGGGTAGGCCGGGCCGGATTCTCCGTCCTGACGGGGGACCGGCCCGGTCGAGTTCCGGTGACGTAGCCTCAACTCTCCCGTCCCCTCGCACGAACGGAGCCCCGCATGGCGGCCATCAGCCTCGCCAAGGTCGAGGAGAAGGCGCCCGCGCTCGTCAGCCTCTACAAGAGCGCGGGCGTATCGCTGCAGAAGCACGGGCTGAGCGGGCAGCGCGCCGCCGTCTATCTGGTGCTGGACTACTCGGGCTCCATGAAGGACTACTACAAGGACGGCAGCGTGCAGGCGCTCGCCGACCGGGTGCTCGGTCTTGCGGCCAACCTGGACGACGACGGCTCCGTGCCGGTCGTCTTCTTCTCCACGGACATCGACGCGGTCACGGACATCGCCCTCGACAACCACAGCGGCCGGGTCGACGAGATAGTGGCGGGCCTCGGGCACATGGGCAAGACCAGCTACCACCTGGCCATGGACGCGGTCATCGACCACTACGTCGACAGCGGCTCGACCGCCCCCGCGCTCGTCGTCTTCCAGACGGACGGCGGCCCGATCAGCAAGCACGCCGCGGAGCGCTATCTGTGCAAGGCGGCGAAGCTGCCGCTGTTCTGGCAGTTCATCGGCTTCGGCAACAAGCGGAGCTCGCAGTTCGACTTCCTGCACAAGCTCGACGAACTCGCCGTCCCCGCCAAGCGCGTCGTCGACAACGCGGGCTTCTTCCACGCCGGACTCGACCCGCGCCAGGTCCCCGACTCCGAGCTGTACGACCGGCTGGTCTCCGAATTCCCGCTGTGGCTGGCCGCCGCGCGAGCCCAGGGCATCGTGCGATGACGGTACGGGTGCTGCGCGCCGCCGACCGCAGGGCCGTGCCGTGGAAGAACGGCGGCGGCGTCACCCGCGAGATCGCCGTGTCGCCCGAGGGCGCCGGGACGGACGACTTCGACTGGCGGATCAGCCTCGCGGACGTCGGCGCGGACGGGCCGTTCTCCGCCTTCCCCGGCGTGGACCGGATCCTGACCGTCGTCGAGGGCGCGGGGATGGACCTCACGGTCGGCGGACACCGCACACTGGCCGACGAGCGCTACCGGCCCCACCGCTTCCCCGGCGACGTGGAGACCGACGGCCGCCTCGTCGACGGGCGTCCCGTCGTCAATTTCAACGTCATGTACCGCAGGGGCCGTACGGCATGCCTGACCTCGGTGGTGCGCGGAGAACTGCTGGTCGTGGTGCCATCACGCTCGACGGTCGTGATCGTCGCGTTGGACGGGCCCACGGTCCTCAAGGAGGCGCACGTGACACTCTGTCCGTACGACGCGGCGGTGCTGGACGAGTCGCCGGGATCACTGCACACGGAGGGGCACGCGGCGGTCGTCACCCTGCGCAGCGGCTGAGCGGTGTCAGCTGGGGGTCCACCAGTTGTGGACTTGAGCGACCTTCGGAGGTTGGCCAGTCTGGGGGAAGCCCAGCTTCTCGGCCACCGGCATCATCACCGTGCCGAACTTGTCCATCGCCTCCTGGGACTCCCACAGGTCAAAAATCTCCAGGCCGGAGTCGGTCGCCACGCAGGTGTGCGACAGGCACCCCGCGAAGGTGTCGCCGGGAAGTGCCTGCAATTGGGCATTGAGGGCGTCGTACTGGTCGGTCGTGATGCCCGGCAGGCTGGCATGCATGAAGATCGCCATCGGGATTCTCCTCGGACGGAGGGCGGGTCTTTGGCCAGTACCAGAACAGCACGTACGCCCCGGTAGGGCATCCGAGCCGGTGCGTGCAGGTGAATCCCGACAGCCGGTGTCGGGTTTCCGCGGTTCGATGGAGTCATGACCTTTCCGACGTGGGCAGATTTCCGGACGGTGGAGCCGGACTTCGCCGAGACCGTGCAGCAGCGTTTCGAGCGGTACAAGCACCATGTGCTGGCCACGGTGCGCAAGGACGGGTCGCCGCGGGTGACCGGCCTTGAAGTCGACTTCCGCTTCGGCGAGTTGTGGCTCGGCATGATGCAGGGCTCACGCAAGGCCCAGGACCTGATGCGCGATCCGCGCTTCGCGATCCATGCGAACCCCGGGCCGGACGACTCCATGGAAGGCGGTGACGTCAAGATCTCCGGGCGCGCGGTGGAGGTGACCGATTCCGAGGTGCTGAACCGCTTCGTGGCGGAGGCGGGGCCGCCGGAGCCGTTCCATCTCTTCCGCGTCGAGGTCGGTGACGTGGTGCAGACGTCGGTCGACGGCGAGGAGCTGGTGGTACGGGTCTGGCGGCCGGGCGGCCCGGTCCGTACACACCGGCGCCGCTGAGTCCTGGCCGCCCCAGGGTCAGCCCGCGAGCACCGTCGCCCGGCAGAGCGCGGGGGTGCCCCACGCGTCCCGCAGCGGGCGGGCCTTGCGCAGCCAGACGGAGAGGTCGAGCTCTTCGGTGTAGCCGATCGCGCCGTGCAGCTGGAGTGCGGTACGGGCGGCCGCGTACGCGGCCTCGCCTGCGGTGACCTTCGCGGCGGCGATGTCTGCCGGAGCCATGGACAGGGCTGCCCCGTACAGCAGTGGCCGGGCGAATTCGAGCCCGATCAGGGTGTCCGCCAGCCGGTGCTTGACCGCCTGGAAGGAGCCGATGGCGGCGCCGAACTGGGTGCGCTGTTTGACGTACGCGACGGTCCGGTCCAGGAGCGCGAGCCCGACACCCAGTGCCTGCGCCGCGGTGACCAGGCGCGCGACATCCCGGGCGTACGAGGCCGCCCGGGCCACCTGGACCCCTTCGGCGATGACCTCGCCCCCTGCCGCGGGCACGGCCAAGCGCCGGGCGGGGTCGGCGGATACGCGCACAGGGCCGTGTCCGTGGGCGATACGGAGACAGGCGGTGCGGTCCGCGCCGGGCCCGGGGCCGGCGTCCTCTTCCGAAACCACCAGCGTCACGCCCGCCACATCCGTGTCCAGTGCGTAGGCGCCCCGGCCCGCCAGCGTGGCGGTCGACCCCGTGACCAGCCCCGGCAGCAGACGTTTCGCCGGGACCGCCTCCCCCGATTCCGCCAGCCGGGTCAGCAGTGCTGCCGCCGCGACCGTCTCCACCACCGGGCCGGGCACCGCATGGCGGCCCAACGCGGTGAAAGCCACGGCCAGTTCGACCGGCAGGGGCCCCACCCCCTCGTACGCCTGCGGCGCGGCGAGCGCGAACACCCCCGCCTCGGCGAGGCGCGACCACAGCGCCAGCCCGGGAGCGGGGTCCCCCGCCGCCCAGGCCCGTGCGGCAGCCGGAGTGTCCGCCGACGTCAGCATCGCGTCCAGCGAGTCGCCGAACGCCCGCTGTTCATCGGTGAGCAGGAATCGCATCAGCGGCGGCCCTTCGGAAGACCGAGCAGCCGCTCGGCGATGATGTCGCGCTGGATCTCGTTCGTACCGGCGTAGATGGGGCCCGCCAGTGAGAAGACATACCCCTCGGCCCACTCGCCGTCCGCCAACTCCCCGTCCGCGCCCAGCAGATCGAGCGCGGTCTCATGCAGTGCGATGTCGTACTGAGACCAGAAGACCTTGTTCAGGCTGGACTCCGCGCCGATGCTCGCGCCCGCGGCGAAGCGCGAGGCGTTGGCGCAGGTGAAGAGCCGATACGCCCGCGCGCCGATCACCGCGTCCGCCACCCGGTCGCGCAGCGCGGAGTCGGCCTGATCGCCCGATGCGCGCCACTGCCGCAGGAGACGGTCCGCCGCTGCGAGGAAACGGCCGGGGGAGCGCAGCGTCAGGCCCCGCTCGTTGCCCGTCGTGGACATCGCGATCCGCCAGCCCTGCCCCGGCTCGCCGATCACGTCCTCGTCGGGGACGAAGACGCCGTCGAGGAAGAGTTCGGCGAAGGCGGGCTTGCCGTCGATGCGGCGGATGGGCCGCACGGTCACCCCCGGCGCCCCGAGGTCGAACATCAGATACGTCAGGCCCTGATGCGGCTTCGGCGCGTCGGGGTCCGTGCGGAAGATGCCGAAGGCCCGGTCGGCGAACGCCGCCCGCGACGACCAGGTCTTCTGCCCGCTGAGCAGCCAGCCGCCGTCCGTCCGCACCGCACGCGAGGTCAGCGAGGCGAGATCGGAGCCGGACTCGGGCTCCGACCAGGCCTGCGCCCAGATGACCTCTCCGCTCGCCATCGTGGGCAGCACGCGGGCGCGCTGCTCCTCGGTGGCGTGGTCGAAGAGGGTGGGGGCGAGGAGGTTGATGCCGTTCTGCGAGACCCGCCCCGGCGCTCCCGCCGCGTAGTACTCCTCCTCGAAGAGGAGCCAGTGGAAGATGTCGACGCCCCGGCCGCCGTACCGCTGTGGCCAGGAGACGACCGACCAGCGGTCCGCGGACAGCCGCGCCTCCCATGCGCGGTGCGCCGCGAAGCCCTCCTCGGTCTCCAGGGAGGGCAGCGGCTCGGCTGGCACGTTCGCGGCGAGCCAGGCGCGGGCCTCGGCGCGGAAGGCTTCCTCGCCGGCGGAGTGGTGCAGGTCCATTCGCGCATCCTTCCCTAACAAGTGTTTGGTAGGTTAACGTGCTGGCGTGACGGACAACAGGGCGCAGTACGTACCGGGTCATGGCCTGCTGAAGGGCCGTACCGCCGTGATCACCGCCGCGGCAGGCGCCGGAATCGGCGGCGCCACCGCCCGCAGGTTCCTGGAGGAGGGCGCGCGCGTCCTGATCGGCGACGCGCACACCCGCAGGCTGAAGGAGAGCGGGGAGGCGCTGGCCGGAGAGTTCGGCGCAGACGCGGTGACTTCACTGCCCTGCGACGTCACGGACGAGAGCCAGGTCCGGGCGCTCTTCGGTCAGGCCGTACGAGAGCACGGCGGCCTCGACATCGTCGTCAACAACGCCGGTCTCGGCGGCACCGCCGCCCTCGTCGACATGAGCGACGAGCAGTGGGGCACGGTCCTCGACGTCACCCTGAACGGCACCTTCCGCTGCACCCGCGCCGCCCTGCGCTCCTTCCGCGACACCGGCCGCGGCGGCGTGATCGTCAACAACTCCTCCGTCGTCGGCTGGCGCGCCCAGGCCGGCCAGGCCCACTACGCGGCCGCCAAGGCCGGAGTCATGGCGCTCACTCGCTGCGCGGCGATCGAGGCGGCGGAGTACGGCGTACGCGTCAACGCCGTGGCCCCCAGCCTCGCCATGCATCCCCATCTGGTGAAGGTCACCTCGGCCCAGCTGCTCGAGGAGCTGACCGCCAAGGAGGCCTTCGGGCGGTACGCCGAACCGTGGGAGATCGCCAACACGATCGTCTTCCTGGCCAGCGGCTACTCCTCATACCTCACCGGCGAGGTCATCTCCGTCAGCAGCCAGCATGCGTAGGGGGTGTCTTTCGGATCTTGCCGGGCTCGCGTGCCCTGGCACGCACTCCTCCGTAGCCCTTCGGGCACGGGAGGTGCCCCCATGCCGCGTTGCGTCAGTCGCCGACGCTCCGCGTCGGCTCTCCCCCTGCCTTCGGCGGGTGGACCCCCATCCTCCGGCCTGCGATCGCACGCACCACAGTGACATCAGCCGCTCCGCGGCGGGCCGCTCCCTGATCCGGCCTGATCCAAAAGACACCCCCTGGACCACAATGAGCACGTGCCGACTGACAGCAAGAAGAAGACCCAGGTGACCGCCTCGCCCGGGCGGCGCCGCGAGCTCCTCGACACCGCCGCCGAGGTGTTCGCCGCGCAGGGCTACAACGCCACCACCGTCCGCAAGATCGCGGACGAGGCGGGGATGCTCGCCGGCAGCCTCTACTACCACTTCGATTCCAAGGAATCGATGCTCGACGAGATCCTCTCCACCTTCCTGGACGAGCTGTGGCAGGGCTACGACGCCGTGCTCGCCGCCGGGCTCGGGCCCAGGGAGACCATCGAGGCTCTCGTCACCGAGTCCTTCCGGGAGATCGACCGGCACCGCGCCGCCGTCGCGATCTACCAGAAGGAGTCCAGGCACCTCGCCGCCCAGCCCCGCTTCCACTACCTCACCGACTCGCAGCAGAAGTTCGAGAAGGCATGGCTCGGGACCCTGGAGCGGGGGGTCGCGGACCAGGTCTTCCGCGACGACCTGGATGTCCGGCTCACCTACCGGTTCGTGCGCGACACCGTCTGGGTCGCGGCGTCCTGGTACCGGCCGGGAGGACAGCACAGCCCGGAGGAGATCGCCCGCCAGTACCTGTCGATGGTGCTGGACGGTATCGCCGTACGCGGATGAACAGAAGGGGAGCAGTCATGGCCGAGGCCTACATAGTCGAAGCGGTACGCACACCGGTGGGCAGGCGCAAGGGCGGGCTGTCCGGTGTCCACCCGGCGGATCTGGGCGCGCATGTGCTGCGGGCCCTGGTCGAGCGCTCCGGAGTTGATCCCTCCGCCGTCGAGGACGTCGTCTTCGGCTGCCTGGACACGGTGGGCCCGCAGGCCGGTGACATCGCCCGTACGGCATGGCTGGCGGCGGGACTGCCCGAGGAGGTGCCGGGCGTGACGATCGACCGCCAGTGCGGCTCGTCCCAGCAGGCCGTGCACTTCGCGGCGCAGGGCGTGCTCTCCGGCACCCAGGACCTGGTCGTCGCGGGCGGCGTCCAGAACATGACGCAGATCCCGATCGCCTTCGCCTCCCGGCAGGCCGCCGAGCCGCTCGGACTGACCCAGGGCCCCTTTGCCGGCAGCGAGGGCTGGCGTGCCCGGTACGGCGACCAGCCCGTCAACCAGTTCCACGGCGCGCAGTTGATCGCCGAGAAGTGGGCGATCTCCCGCCGCGACATGGAGCAGTTCGCGCTCACCTCCCACCAGCGGGCGATCCGGGCCATCGACGAGGGCCGCTTCGAGCGGGAGCTCGTGGCGTACGGCGACGTCACCGTCGACGAGGGCCCGCGCCGCGACACCACCCTGGCGAAGATGGCGGCCCTCAAGCCCGTCCTGGAGGGCGGCACCATCACGGCCGCGTGCTCCTCCCAGGTCTCGGACGGCGCGGCGGCCCTGCTGATCGCGAGCGAGCGGGCCGTCGCCGAGCACGGACTGCGGCCGCGGGCCCGTATCCACCACCTCTCCGTACGGGGCGAGGACCCCATCCGGATGCTCTCGGCCCCCATCCCGGCCACCGCGTACGCGCTGAAGAAGGCCGGCATGTCGATCGACGACATCGACCTCGTCGAGATCAACGAGGCCTTCGCGCCCGTGGTCCTCGCCTGGCTGAAGGAGACCGGAGCCGACCCCGGCAAGGTCAACGTCAACGGCGGGGCCATCGCGCTCGGCCATCCGCTGGGCGCCACGGGCGTGAAGCTGATGACCACGCTGCTGCATGAACTGGAGCGCACGGGAGGGCGGTACGGACTGCAAACGATGTGTGAAGGGGGAGGGCAGGCCAACGTCACGATCATCGAACGGCTGTGAACACGAGCCTTTCGGGGCCGGACATGCTACGGTGAAGTCGTTGCAGTTTTGGTACCCATGAACTTTGTGTGCGCCTGACGGGAATGCTTCCTCAGGCGCACATTATTGTTTCCGGCTTCTCCGGATGGGGGTCAATGCTAGCGACGGGAAATTCACGAGGTGTGAGTTTCCGGCTTGCCCCTGTTTTAGGAGAATGACATGGCTACTGGAACCGTGAAGTGGTTCAACTCGGAAAAGGGCTTCGGCTTCATTGAGCAGGACGGCGGCGGCGCCGACGTCTTCGCCCACTACTCGAACATCGCCACCTCTGGCTTCCGTGAGCTGCAGGAGGGCCAGAAGGTCTCCTTCGACGTCACGCAGGGCCAGAAGGGCCCGCAGGCGGAGAACATCGTCCCGGCCTAATTGCCTGACGCGTATCTCGCAGCCGGGGCCCGCACCGTCAAGGTGCGGGCCCCGGCTTGTGTGCTGTCTCACATGCCCAGGAGGGCAATATCCGCATGACTCGCTCCGAACGCCCGGCCCGTCCCACGACGCGACAGCGCCCGGTCAATTCCCGTGCCAAGGGCCCCGCGAAGGGCTCCGGCAAGGCTCCCGCCCGTAAGGCGGCGCCCCCGCAGGAATTCACGCTGCCGGAAACCACCACCCCCGCGCTGCCCGCCGTCGAGGCGTTCGACGAGCTGGACATGCCGGCCGCCCTGCTGAAGACCCTCGTGGCCCAGGGCGTGACCGAGCCCTTCCCGATCCAGGCCGCGACCCTGCCGAACTCCCTGGCGGGGCGCGACATTCTCGGCCGCGGGCGCACCGGCTCCGGCAAGACCCTCGCCTTCGGGCTTGCGCTGCTCGCCCGTACCGCGGGCCGACGCGCCGAGTCGAAGGCACCGCTCGCGCTCGTTCTCGTACCCACGCGTGAGCTCGCACAGCAGGTCACCGACGCCCTGTCCCCGTACGCGACCTCCGTGCAACTGCGGATCGCCACCGTCGTCGGCGGGCTGTCGATCACCAAGCAGTCGGGCGCGCTGCGGCGCGGCGCCGAGGTGCTGGTGGCCACGCCGGGGCGGCTCAAGGACCTCATAGAACGCGGCGACTGCGTACTCGACCAGGTGGCGATCACCGTCCTGGACGAGGCCGACCAGATGGCCGACATGGGCTTCATGCCGCAGGTCACGGCGCTGCTCAAGCAGGTCGAGGCGGGCGGTCAGCGGATGCTGTTCTCGGCGACGCTGGACAAGAACATCGACCGGCTCGTACGGATGTTCCTCACCGACCCCGTCGTGCACTCGGTCGACCCGTCCGCGGGCGCGGTCACCACGATGGAGCACCATGTGCTGCACGTCGCGGACGAGACCGACAAGAAGGCCGTCGCCGTGCGCATCGCCGCCCGTGACGGCCGGGTGATCCTCTTCGTCGACACCAAGCGCTCCGCCGACCGCTTCGCCAAGCGGCTCCTCGCCAGTGGCGTACGGGCCGCGGCGCTGCACGGCGGCCGCTCGCAGCCGCAGCGCAACCGCACGCTCGACCAGTTCAAGAACGGGCAGGTCACCGCGCTGGTCGCGACCAATGTCGCCGCGCGCGGCATCCACGTCGACGACCTCGACCTGGTCGTGAACGTCGACCCGCCCGTCGACCACAAGGACTACCTCCACCGCGGCGGCCGTACCGCGCGGGCGGGCGAGTCCGGCAGTGTCGTCACGCTGGTGCTGCCCGAGCAGCGGCGCGAGATGACCCGGCTGATGGCGGACGCGGGCATCAATCCGCGCTCGGCGCGGGTCAAGTCCAGCGACGAGGAGCTCAGCCGCATCACGGGCGCGCGCGAGCCGTCCGGGGTCGCGGTCACCATCGAGGTGCCGCAGCCGGTGGTGCAGCAGCAGCGACCGCAGCGGCGGCGGGCGCAGGTGCCGGGGCAGGGTGCGCAGGGCGGTGGCGGTGGCGGCGGACGCAGCCGTGGGCGGCGCGGTGGGGGCGGCGGCCAGGGTGCCGGTGCCGGTGCCGGCGGCTCACAGGGTGGCCAGCCTCGCCAGGGTGGCCAGGCCCGCCAGGGTGGTCGCCCGGCGGGTGGTGCGCGGGGCGGTCGGCGCACGGCGGCGTAGGCGCCTGCGGCGGGCCTTGTCCCCACCCCGCACCTTCCTGAACTGGGGCAAGCCCCAAGACCCCGTGCGGGGGCTCCGCCCCCGGACCCCCGCTCCTCAGTCGCCGGAGGGGCTGAATTTCGCGTCCGGGACCGCGCCTCAAACGCCGGCGGGGCTGAATTTCTGCTGGTCGGCCTGAAGATTCAGGCCGACGGGCAGAAATTTCAGCCCGTCCGGCGTTTGAGGACATGCGGCCGAAGGTCGCATACGGGGTCCGGGGCGAAGCCCCGTCGAGGGCTGGGGGCTTGCCCCCAGTTACGGGAAGGGGCGGGGTGGGGGAACAAGCCCGCCCAGTACCATCGCCGCCTCCGACATCATCCGCCCCACCAGCTCCTCGCAGCTCGGCAAGTCCTCGATCAGCCCCGCCACCTGCCCCGACGCCATCACGCCCAGATCCGTGCGGCCCTCCACCATCGAGGCCCTCAGCAGCATCGGGGTGTTCGCGGCGAGCAGGACCTGGCTCCAGGTCAGGTCCTTGCCGTGCTTCATGGCCAGGCCGTCGCGGATCATCCGCGACCAGGACAGGCCCGAGATCTTCTTGAAGCCCGCCGCCCGGCGCACCGCCTGGGCCAGCGCTCGCGTACGGCTCGCACGCTCGAGCGAGTCGACCAGCTCGCTCCGCAGCATCCGGTGCGGCAGACCGTCGACCGCCGTAGTGACGGTGATGTCCTTGACCGTCGCCGCCAGGTACCTCGCCTTGACCGCGTCCGGCACCGTCGAGTCCGACGTGAGCAGGAAGCGCGTGCCCATCGCGATGCCCGCCGCTCCGTAGGCCAGCGCCGCGACCAGGCCGCGTCCGTCGTGGAAGCCGCCCGCGGCGATGACCGGGATGTCGACGGCGTCCACAACCTGCGGGAGCAGGACGGTCGTTGCCACGTCGCCGGTGTGGCCCCCGCCCTCGCCGCCCTGGACGATCAACGCGTCCGCGCCCCACGCCGCCACCTTCTCGGCATGCCGCCGCGCGCCGATCGACGGGATCACGATCACCCCCGCGTCCTTCAGCTCGGCGATCAGTTCGCGGGACGGCGCGAGGGCGAAGGAGGCGACGCGGACCCCCTCGTCGATGATGATCCGTACGCGATCGCGCGCATCGCCCGCGTCCGCCCGCAGATTGACGCCGAAGGGCGCGTCCGTCCGGGAGGTGACCTCGCGGACGGCCCGGCGCAGTTCGTCGAGGGTCATCGTCGCCGAGGCGAGGATGCCGAGCGCGCCCGCACGGGCGGTCGCGGAGACCAGGCGCGGTCCCGCCACCCATCCCATGCCGGTCTGCACGATGGGGTGCCGGACGCCGGTGAGTTTCGTGAGGGCAGTCTCCATCAGCCCCGGACCTCGCGTTCGCGCAGCCCCTTCGGGTCGATCACCTCACGGATCAGCCGGAGTTCGGCGCCGGTCGGCTCACGCGTGTACGGGACGCCATGGGGGATCGTGAGCGTGAAGCCGGTGGCCTGATGGATCTGTTCGACCGTGACACCCGGGTGCACGGACGCGAGCCGCATCGAGCGGTCCTCGGTCTCGAAGTCGAAGACACCGAGGTCGCTGACCACCCGCGGGATGCGGTGGTGGCGCGCACCGGCGGCACGGTCGTAGCCGACGCCGCAGACCATGTCGACGCGTTCGACGAAGACCCGGGGGGAGTGCCTGGGTACCCAGTAACTCACCGGATTGTTGAGGGTGTTGACGGGCGCCCCGCGTACGCCGAGGAGCTGGCGCGTGGGCCGTTCCCACGGTCCGATGCAGGAGATGTTCTGGTTTCCGTAGCGGTCGATCTGGCTCGCGCCCATCATCACGTGCCGTTTGCCGCCGGTGACCAGCGCGAGGTGCTGGCGGTACGGCAGCCAGCCCTCCGTCGTCCCGTCCAGGCCGACGAGCATCGCCTCGCCGTCCGTCATGAGGAGGTCGGGGGAGAAGGTCGCTCTGGCCAGCCGGGCGCCGACGGACGGGATCAGTCCCATGGGGCTGGCCAGCACTTCGCCGTTGCCCCGCCATGCCTCGGCGCAGGCGATCACGCAGTACTCGGAACGACTGATCACTGCTGCTCCTTGTGCCAGGCCTGGACCGCCGACTGGTAGTCGTGCTCGCTCGTGCCGGACAGGAAGCGCTGCGCGAACTCGGGCCATGGGGTGGTCGCGTACAGCCTCTGGAAGGACTCGTCGCGGCCGTGGTCGGGGGCGCAGGAGGTGAAGTGCGCGCCGCTCGGTGTCTCGACGACTCCGGTGACCGAGTGTCGTTTGACCAGCAGGGTCTGCGGGGCGGCGCCCTTGGTCAGCTCGGCGGTCTCGACCAGCCGCTCGCAGGAGACGTACGCGGTGTCGGCGGCCTCGCAGAACAGATCGTCGAAGTAGGGATCGGGGCCCAGGTACTGGCCGTTGCCGAGCCGGTCGGCACGGTTGAGGTGGACGAGCGCGGCGTCCATCCGCAGCGCCGGTACGGCCGCGAACTCCTCGCCGTCCTCGTAGGGCGAAGTGACCGTGCGCAGCTCGGGGTTGACCCGCATCACGTCCGAGCCGAGGCCCGCGCGGACGGGGAGGAAGGGCAGCCGGTTGGCGGCGGCGGTCAGTCCCCACATGAACATCGCCTCGTCGATCTCGGTGAGGGCGAAGTCGCCGCGCTCGCGGGCGGCGCGGTAGTGCGGTTCGAGCGGGATCGAGTCGAGGGTGACGAACGCCGTGACGAGTCTGCGGATGCGGCCGGCGGCGGCGAGGAGGCCGATGTCCGGGCCGCCGTAGGAGACGACGGTGAGATCAGTGATCTCCGTACGGAGCAGTGCTCGCACCAGGGCCATGGGCTTACGGCGCGAGCCCCAGCCGCCGATGCCGATCGTCATCCCGCTGCGCAGGCGGGAGGCGACGTCGTCGGGCGTCATCGTCTTGTCGGTCACGCTCGGTCCTCCTTCTTGCCTTCGGTGCCGAAGGTGTCGCGGACACGGCCGGCGACCCCGCTGAGGTTGGCCTCGAAGGTGAAGCCCTGCTCGAAGCGGTAGCTGCGGCGTACGTCGACGGGGTCGATGCCGTTGATGGCGGCCTTGGCCAGCCGGATGAGCAGGCCGTCCTTCTGTGCGATCTCCCGCGCCAACTCCAGGGCGGCGTCCGCCAGTCCGTCGCGCGGGACGACCTTCCAGACCGAGCCGTGGGCGTGCAGCTCCCGCGCGGTCGCGGTGCGCGAGGTGTAGTACAGCGCGCGCATCAGATGCTGGGGCACGAGCCGGGCTAGATGGGTGGCCGCGCCGAGCGCCCCGCGGTCCAGTTCGGGCAGTCCGAAGACGGCGTCGTCACTGGCGACGATCGCGTCCGCGTTGCCGACGAGGCCGATACCGCCGCCCAGGCAGTAGCCGTTCACGGCCGCGACGACCGGGACCTCGCACTCGTAGACCGCGGCGAATGCCTCGTAGCAGCCGCGGTTGGCGCCGATGAGGGCGGAGTGTCCGCTGTCGCGCTGCATCTCCTTGATGTCGACGCCCGCGTTGAAGCCGCGGCCCGCGGCGGCCAGGACGACGCAGCGGACCTCGGGGTCCCGGCCGGCCGCGCGCAGGGCCTCGGCGAGGTCGTACCAGCCCTGTACGGGAAGGGCGTTGACGGGTGGGAAGTCGACCGTGACGGTACAGATGCCCTTCGCGGGGCTTGCGGTGGAGACACCCATGGGCGGATCAGCTACCTTTCCACCAAACATTTGTTAGGTGAGGAAGGTAGCAGCCGATGGAGCTGGGCGGGAGGGTGGTCGTCGTCACCGGCGGCACGCGGGGCGTGGGCGCCGGAATCGCCCGCGCGTTCCTGCGGGCGGGCGCGACAGTGGTGGTCTGCGCGCGACGGCCGCCCGAAGTGCCCGTCGCCGGGGCCGAGTTCGTACCCCTCGACCTGCGCGATCCTGCGGCGGTGGGGGAGTTCTTCGACGGGGTCGTGGCGCGGCACGGCCGGCTGGACACCCTTGTCAACAACGCGGGCGGCACGCCGTACCGCCTCCTCGGGGAAGCGGACGCGGCCCGCCACGCGCGCGTGATCGAGCTCAACCTCACCGCACCGCTGACCGCCTCGCTCGCGGCCCACGGACATCTCAGTACCGCCCGCGGCTCGATCGTGATGATCGGCAGCGTCAGCGGCGGCCGCCCCTCGCCCGGCACGGCCGCGTACGGGGCGGCGAAAGCCGGACTGGAGAGCCTGGCCCGCTCCATGGCCGTGGAGTGGGCACCCGAGGTGCGGGTGAACACCCTGGTCCTCGGCATGGTCCGCACCGAACTGTCCCCTCTGCACTACGGGGACGAGGAGGGCGTCGCCGCGGTCGGCCGCACGGTCCCGCTGGGGCGGCTGGCCGAGCCTTGCGAGATCGGTGACGCGGCCGTGTTCCTCGCCTCCCGGCGGGCGGCGTATGTCAGCGGAGCCTCGCTTCTGGTACACGGCGGCGGGGAGCGCCCCGCCTTCCTCGATGCCGCAACTGTCAACAAGGAGACCTGAGATGACCGGCAGTGCCATCCCGGGGGAAAGCCCCCGGACCCCCGGCCCCCGCAGGAACATGTGCGACGGGCGAGTGGTGATCGTGACGGGCGCGGGGCGCGGGCTCGGCCGGGCCCACGCGCTCGCCTTCGCCGCCGAAGGCGCCAAGGTCGTCGTCAACGACCTGGGTGTCGGCCTCGACGGGGCAGGCGGATCGAGCGGACCCGCCCGGCAGGTCGTCGAAGAGATCGAATCGCTCGGCGGCCGGGCCGTGGCGCACGGCGGTGACATCGCGACGAGCGAGGGCGCGGCCTCTCTCGTCAAGGCCGCGCTGGACGCCTACGGACGGCTCGACACCCTGGTCAACAACGCGGGCTTCCTGCGCGACCGGATGCTCGTCAACCTCGACGAGGACGACTGGGACGCCGTGATGCGCGTCCATCTGAAAGGCCACTTCCTGCCGCTCAAGCATGCCGCAGCGCACTGGCGCTCCGAGGCCAAAGCGGGGCGGCCGGTTGTGGCACGCGTCGTCAACACCACCTCCGGGGCAGGGCTGTTGGGCAGCGTCGGCCAGGGCAACTACGCGGCGGCCAAGGCCGGAATCATCGGCCTCACCCTGGTCGCGGCGGCCGAGATGGGCCGCTACGGCGTCCAGGTCAACGCCATCGCGCCTGCGGCCCGTACCCGGATGACCGAGGAGACCTTCGCCGGTCTCTCCGCCCTGCCCGAGGATGTCTCGCCGCTCGTCGTCTGGCTCGGCTCGGGGGCCAGTTCGGGCGTGACCGGCCGTGTCTTCGAGGCCGAGGCGGGCCGTATCACCGTCATGGAGGGCTGGCGGGCCGGCCCCACGGCCGACAAGGGGGCGCGCTGGACTCCTGCCGAAGCGGGCGAAGCCGCCCTGAAGCTACTGGCCGAGGCGGAGCCTCCGGGACCTGTGTACGGCGTGCGGTAGCCGCGCGGACAGAATGTGAAGGCAGGAGTCCGCCGGTTCATTGACCGGTTAACTCCCGGGAAATTCCGCCCAGTTGGCGTTGACGCGTCAAGGTCTACGCGCATCAATGGTGCGTATGCGAATCCCCCCACGAATCGCCACCCTCGGTGGCATCGCTGCCCTCGCCTCCACCCTCCTCATCGGCGGACAGGCCACGGCCACCCCCACGGCCGCGGTCACCCCCACGACCGCCGCCGACGTCGGTCACATCTGCTACTCCGACCTCCCCTCCCAGGCGCACGACACCCTCGACCTGATCGAGCAGGGCGGGCCCTTCCCGTACAAGCAGGACGGAACCGTCTTCTCGAACCGTGAAGACGTCCTGCCCTCGCACTCCTCCGGCTACTACCACGAGTACACGGTCATCACCCCGGGCTCCCCGAACCGCGGCGCCCGCCGCATCGTCACGGGCAGCGCGTCCCAGGAGGACTACTACACCGCCAACCACTACGCCTCGTTCGACCTCGTCGACCACCGCTGCTGAGCCGGTATCCTCCGCCCCGTGACCAGGACCTATGTGATCGACGGGGCGGAGGTCACCGACCTTGACGCCTTCTGGCGGGTGATCGGCGAAGCCGTGAACGGGCCCGGCGGCTACTTCGGCCGCAATCTCGACGCCTTCGCCGACTGCCTCAGCGGCGGCATGGGGACTCCGGACGACGGCGATTTCGTCATCGAGTGGCACGACCACGAACGCTCCCGTACGGCGCTGGGCCGGGACGAGACGGTACGACAGCTTCAGCTCCGGCTGACGCGGTGCCATCCAACGAACAGGGCCTCTGTCCAAGAGCAGTTGGAGCAGGCGAGGGACGGCATCGGTACGACCGTCTTCGACTGGCTGGTGGAGATCATGCAGGAGCGGGCACCCGGCGCGCTCCGTCTGATGTGAGCACTTCGACGAGCGCGATCAGCGGTAGCGGGGCGCGGTCTGCTCCAACCGCCGCCTGAGCCTGTCGTCGTGTATGTGCCGCACGGCTTCCGCGGCCGCCTCGCGTGCGTACCCGTCCGGGTCCGCGTCCGCGAGAATCCGCGCCAAGGTCGCTTCCGCACGCGGATCCTGACGGATCGCCAGCCCCCGGGCCGCCTCGGCCGCCGTGTCCACATCGCTGTCCGTGAGCCGCGCCGCCAGCGCCTCCCGGATGTCCTTCGTATCGGCTTCCACGTCCGCGAGCGCGGTCGTCGCCCAGTCCCTGACATGGGGGTCCGCGTCCCGGCTCAGCGTGATCAGCGTCCCGATGCCTTCGCTGTGATCGCCCGGGACGAGCCCGAACAGTGAGAGCGCCACCTGATTGCGTACCTCCGCGTCCGGATGCCCGGCATGGCGCAGGATCTCCGGCAGGGCGGCCGGATCCCCGTGGTGCCCGAGCCCGAGGACGACCGCCTGGATCAGTTCGGGCTCCCGCGCCTCCCGGGACAGTTCGCGCAGCAGTGGCAGCGCGCGGGCGGCGAACGGGCGCAAGTCCTCCTCCCCGAAGCCCAGTTGAGCCAGCACGTCCGCAGCGAACGCCTGGCGCAGCGGATCGTCGCTCGCACACCAGGCGGCCGCCGCCTGGAAGGTCTCCTCGCCGCCGCGGCCCCACAGCGCCATCACCGACTCGACCCAGTCGTCCTGTCCGGGATCACCGCAGCGCAGGGCCCGCTCGGCCAGGTCCTCGTACGGCGTCCGGATCCCCAGCTGCCCCTCGAGCAGCGTCACGATCGCCGCATGGCCGGTCTGCTGCTCACTGCCCGCCCTCGGTGCGCCGTCCTGGAGCAGCTCGACGACGACGGTCACCCCGCCGTCCTCCTCGATCCGGCGCGCCACCGTCTCGTACTCCTGGCCCTTCCCGTACGCGCTGAGCAGCCCCTGGCGCAGCTCGCTCTCCACATCCCGCGCGAGCCACTGCCGGGCCTCCGCGAGCGCAGCCTCCTTGGCCTTGGCACCGTGCCGCAGCAGGGCCCGCACGGTCGAGGGGGAGCCGCGGCGTGCGGCGAGCACGAGCGGCCGCTCGCCGCCGGGTCCCTCCAGATCGGGGTCGGCGCCGTACTCCAGCAGGGCCTCGGCCGTCGCGGCGTGCCCCAGCGTCACCGCCCAGCGCAGTGCCGTGAAGCCGTACGCCTCCGGCTGGTCGGGCCGGGCGCCCGCGGCCAGCAGCGCCCGTACCACCTCGGTGTGCCCGCCTACCGCGGCCCCGCACAGCGGCAGATCACCGCCCTCGGGGCCCGAGCCGCGCCCGGGGTCGGCGCCCGCGGCCAGCAGCAGCCGCACGATGCCCGCTTCGTCGCTCACCGCCGCCCGGTAGAGCGGAGTCTGCCCGTCCGCGTCGGTCAGGTCCGCGGGGACCCTGGCCCGCAGCAGTGCCACGACGGCGTCCTGCGCGCCGCTGTACACCGCTTCGAACATCTCGCGGGCGCCCGCCGTCGGCTCTTTCGTCATATTTCGAGCCTACGGAAGGTCGGTCAGGTGTCGCATTCGAGAATGGTGCGGCACAGCCCGCAGCGGGCCCGTACCCGCCCGCGCACGGGAACACGGATGCGCTGGTGGCAGGTGGGGCAGGGGAAGGAGACGCGCAGCCCGTCCGGCCCCTGCTCGAAGGCGTACGCGGACGATTCGGCTTCGGGGGAGTGGGCGGCGGCCGGTTCCGGGTGCTCCCGGGCGAGGCGGCGCTCCTTGGCATAGCGGTGGCGTCCCGTCCAGCCGGCCGTGGTCAGCGGCGGCTGCTGGGCGTCGCGCAGGGCCATGGCGCGGCCCTTGGTGTACGCGGTGTAGCCCTGCGGGCTGGTGAACCAGGGCGAGGGGTCCTCGCCGAAGGCGATCGCCCGCTTGGCCAGGACGTACCCGAACTCCTCGGGGGTGAGATAGCCCAGCTTCTGGCTGGAGACGCCGTCCTCCCGGAAGGCGTCGAGCAGCAGCCAGCCCGCGCCGAGATAGGTGGTCGCGGTGTCGGTGAGGATCTCGTTGTCGCGGGTGCCGGGGAAGGCCAGATCGAGCCGGTGCAGCAGCACATGCATGATCTCGTGGGCGAGAGCCGCCCCGATGTCTCTGCGATGCGTGCGGAAGCGGTCGTTCAGCTCAATGAAGTACTCAGGTCCCCCGACGAGTTCGACGCTCGCGGCATGGTGCATCTCGCGGAAGCTCACGACCATCCGGGCGTCCGGCAGCCGCAGATGCTGGACCAGCGCGTGGGCGACGCGCTGGGCGCCGAGGTGGAGATCGTCCTGGTCGGCGAAGGCGACGTCGGCGGGCAGCACGCTGGGCGCGTAGGAGTGCACACCGTCGGGCGAGATCCGCTTGTACAGAGCGGTGATCGCCGCCCGCACGGTGTCGAGGTGCGGATAGCCGTGTACGACCTCGCTGTCCTTCGCCACCACGTCCCGTACCCCCCATGCACGACGGTCGGCCGCTTTCAACTCTACGGGCAGGCCGAGGCGAATCCCCGCTCGTGAACCTGGCCGAAAAGTGGTCCTTGTGGCCCGGATGATCCACTCTCCATAATCCGGTTCACGCTTTGTCGGGCCCATGTCAGCATGCCGCAATGCTGCCTGGATCCGTGCGGGCGTACATCTCAACCCCCCACGAAAGGCAGTCAGTTGAAGAAGAACATCGTTCGCGCGCTCCAGAGATGCGCGGCCGCAGGCGCCGTCGTCCTCGCCGCGATCAGCCTCCAGCCCACCTCGTCCTCAGCAGCCACCCCGCCCGTCGTCGGCGGCACCCGCGCCGCCCAGGGCGAGTTCCCGTTCATGGTCCGGCTCTCCATGGGCTGCGGCGGCGCGCTCTACACCAAGCAGATCGTGCTCACCGCCGCGCACTGTGTGAGCGGCTCCGGCAACAACACCAGCATCACCGCGACCGCGGGAGTCGTCGACCTGCAGAGCTCCAGCGCCATCAAGGTCAAGTCGACCAAGGTCCTGCAGGCCCCCGGCTACAACGGCACCGGCAAGGACTGGGCGCTGATCAAGCTCGCCAGGCCGATCGACCTGCCCACCCTCAAGATCGCCGACACCAAGGCCTTCGACAACGGCACCTTCACGGTCGCCGGCTGGGGTGCGGCCCGCGAGGGCGGCGGCCAGCAGCGCTACCTCCTCAAGGCCCAGGTGCCCTTCGTCTCCGACGCCAGCTGCAAGCAGTCGTACCCCGAGCTCGTGGCCGGCGAGGAGATCTGCGCCGGGTTCCAGCAGGGCGGCGTCGACACCTGCCAGGGTGACTCCGGCGGCCCGATGTTCCGCAAGGACAACAACAACGCGTGGATCCAGGTCGGCATCGTCAGCTGGGGCGAGGGCTGCGCACGGCCCAACTACCCGGGTGTCTACACCGAGGTGTCCACCTTCGCGGCGGCCATCAAGTCCGCGGCGGCCAGGCTTTAGTACCCGGGGGCTCTGCCCCCGGACCCCGCGCCTCAATCTCCCCCAGACTTCGTCCGGGGGGACCCCCACGGGGCTGGATGTGCGGCCCGGCCGCACATCCAGCCCGTCCGGCGTTTGAGGACATGCGGCCGAAGGTCGCATACGCGGAGGTTGGGGGTCCCCCCGGACGGAGTCTGGGGGAGGGCGGGGTGGGGAAGAGTCAGCCCAGCCACAATGAGCCTCCCGCCCCCTCCAGCTCCAGCACCCACACCTCGTTCACCCCTTCCCGCAGCACCGGCCCCGGTACGAACAGTGACCGCTGCGGCCCCACCGCCCAGTACCGCCCCAGGCAGAAGCCGTTCACCCACACGAACCCCCGCGTCCAGCCGGGGAGTTCGAGCCTCGCATCCCCGGCCGCGGCCGCATCGAAAGAGCCGCGGTAAAGGCCCGCCGCACCCCCCTCGGGCGCCCGGAAGGGCACCTTCTCCACCGCCGCCGGCTCGAACGCGGCCAGCCGCAGCCCCCGCGCCCGCACGCCGTGCAGATACTGCCGCTCGTGCAGCACCCCGCCCGTGATGCCCTTGGACTCGCCCGTCCGCGGCCCGTAGTTGACGCGACCGAGCGACTCCACCCACAGCTCCACCGACGCGGGACCGGCCACCGGCTCCACCAGGGCCTCGTACTCGCCGCTCAGTACACCTGCCGCGACCCCGTCCACGTATACGACGGCCCGGTCCCGCAGGCCCGCGACGCTCAGCGGAAACGGCCGGCGCGGGCCCGGCACAGCCACCTGGTAGCGGACCAGACCGCGGTCCACACCCAGTTCCTCGAAGGTGGGCGGCACGGGAGCCTCCACCTCGTCGTCGCCGAGCGCCTCCAGCACATCATCGAGCGGCGCCCACGCCCGAAGGTCCGCACGCAGCCGCGCGCCCAGGACGGCGGGCTCGGGCGGCAGTTCGGGCAGCGGTCCGTCGTGATGGCGCGCCAGGACCTCGCGGAGCCTGAAGAACTTCTCGGTGGGGCGCCCGGCCTCGTCGATCGGCGCGTCGTAGTCGTAGGAGGTGACGGTCGGCTCCAGTTCGAGGTCCTGGAGATCGCCCCTGCGGTTCGCCCCGGCCCAGCCCGCGAAATTCGTACCGCCGTGCGCCATGTACACATTCACCGACGCGCCCGCGTCGAGGATCTCCCGCAGCGCCGCCGCCGCGTCGGCGGGCCTGCGTTCGACATGGTCGTCGCCCCAGTGATCGAACCAGCCGCACCAGAACTCCATGCACATCAGCGGTCCCGCGGGCTGATGGCGGCGCAGCGTGGCGAAGGCCTCCCCGGCCCCGGACCCGAAGTTCACCGTCGCGAGCACGCCCGGCACCGAGCCGCCGGTGAGCATATGGTCCTCGGGCCCGTCGGAGGTGACGAGCGGCACGCTCACCCCGCAGCCCCTCAGCAGGTCCACGAGATGGCGCAGATAGTTCTGGTCGGAGCCGTAACTGCCGTACTCGTTCTCGGCCTGCACCATGATCACCGGCCCGCCGAGCGTGATCTGCCGCTCCACCACCTGCGGCAGGAGCCGGGTGAACCAGCGCTCCACATGCCCCAGATACTCGGCGTCCTCCGTGCGCACACGCCGTCCGAGCCGCCCGGTCAGCCAGTGAGGCAGCCCGCCGTTCTCCCACTCGGCGCAGATGTACGGACCCGGCCGCACGATGGCCCACAGCCCCGCCCCGCGCGCGGCGTCGAGGAAACGGCCCAGCGCGTCCGCGTCGGCGTACCGGCCGGGCTCCGGCTCGTGAAGGTTCCAGGGGACGTACGTCTCGACGCAGTTGAGGCCCATCGCCCGCAGCATCGCCAGCCGGTGGTCCCACTGCTCCTCGTGCACCCGGAAGTAGTGCAGCGCGCCCGACAACAGCCGTACGGGCCGCCCGTCCATCAGGAAGTCCGTATCACCCACCGTGAACTCAGCCACGTATCGCCCCTCACCTAGGCCCTGTCCGGCCGATCTTGCCGGGCTCGCGTGCCCTGGCACGCACTCCCCCGTAGCCCTTCGGGCACGGGAGGTGCCCCCACGCTGCGTTGCGTCAGTCGCCGACGCTCCGCGTGGGCTCTCCCCCTGCCTTCGGCGGGGGGACCCCCATCCTCCGCCTTGCAGCTGCACGCACCGCAGTGACATCAGCCGCTCCGCGGCGGGCCGCTCCCTGACCCGGCCTGATCGACCGGACAGGACCTGGTCACGTACCGCGACCAACCATCGCCCCCTGGCGGCGAGCCGGTCCATGGACAAAGATCGGCGCTGTTTGGACGCAACTCAGGCACCCGGAGCCCGGGGAAGGGGAGAGAAGCGGATGTACCACACCTGGATGCGCTATTTCACTCCGAGCCCGGTCCATCACCGCCTCGGCCTGGCCTGCCTCGGCGTCGGCCTCCAGCACGGCGTCCTGCCCACCGTCGGACCCCGCACCCTGGACCACCATGTCGCCGTCGTGATCAGCGCGGGCAGCGGCTGGTTCCGCGCTCCCGACGGGCGCCGCACCACGGTCACGGCGCCCGCGCTGATCTGGCTCACGCCCGGCGTGCCGCACCACTACGGCCCCGATCCGGCCGGCGGCTGGGACGAGGGCTTCGTCGACTTCACCGGGCCCGCCACCGCCACCTACACCGAACTGGGCTACATAGAGCCCGAGCGGCCCGTCGTCCCCCTCTCCGACGCCGCGGGCGCCCGCGCCGCCGTCGGCCGTATCGCACGGGCCGCGCGCCGCGGCAACCCGCTCCTGGAGGTCGAGACCGGCGCAGCCGTCCACGAGCTGCTCGTCGCCCTGCGCCGCGCCCGCGCCGACACCAACGCCGAGGGCGACCCGGTGCTCACCGCGCTGGCCCGCGACGCCTTCCGGCCGCTCTCCGTCGCCGAGCACGCCGCCCGGCACGGCATGACCCCCGCCGAACTGCGCACCGCCGTGCGCCGCGGCGCGGGCTGCAGCCCCAAGGACTACCTCCTCGGCATCCGCCTCGGCCGCGCCAAGGAACTGCTCGCCGCCACCGAACTCCCCGTCGCCGCCGTCGCCCGACGGGTCGGCTACGAGGACCCCGCGTACTTCTCCCGCCTCTTCACCCGCCGCGTCGGCACCGCGCCCATCCGCTTCCGCGAGCAGCAGGGCCGCAGCGTCCCCGGCGGCTGGAGCAACCAGATCCCGGACCCCGAGCACCCGCCGACGATCACCACCTGATCACCCTGGTGACCACCAGGTGATCGCCACGTGATCGGCGCACGCCCGGCCACGTAAGCTCGATGACCATGACCACGAGGGACATCGACGAAGGCGTACGCGCCGAACTGAACCGTCTGCGCGAGAGCATCGACAACATCGACGCGGCGGTCGTCCATATGCTCGCGGAGCGCTTCAAATGCACTCAGCAGGTCGGCCACCTCAAGGCCGAGCACCATCTGCCGCCCGCCGACCCGGACCGTGAGTCCCGCCAGATCGAGCGGCTGAGGCAGCTCGCCGAGAGCGCGAAACTGGACCCCGCCTTCGCGGAGAAACTGCTCAACTTCATCATCGCTGAAGTGATCAGGCACCACGAGACGATCGCGGCCGGCCCGCCCTCTTCGTCCGACTCCTGAGCCACCCCTGGTCCCGTGCGCCGACGGCGAAACCGATACCCCGTGTGCGGGCGAGGTCCCATCAGGCAGCATGGCCCCATGCCCGTATTGACGCGCGACGAAGCGCAGACCCGAGCCCAGCTCCTCGACGTCCACCGCTACACGATCGACCTCGATCTCACCGGCGGGGAAGAGTCCTTCGACTCCCGGACCGTCATCCACTTCACGGCCCGCGCCACCGGGGACACCTTCGTCGAGCTCAAGCCGGCCGTCCTGCGCTCCGTCACCCTCGACGGACAGCCCATAGACCCAGAGTCACTCGTCGAGAACCGGCTCGCGCTCACCGGCCTGAGCGCCGGAGAGCACGAGCTGCACGTCGATGCCCAGATGCGCTACTCCCGCACCGGCGAGGGCATGCACCGCTTCACCGACCCCACCGACGGTGAGGTCTACGTCTACACCCAGATGTTCATGGACGACGTCCAGCGCGTCTTCGCCGCCTTCGACCAGCCCGACCTCAAGGCGGTCTTCGAGCTCTCCGTCACCGCCCCCGAGGGCTGGACCGTCCTCGGCAACGGCATCGCCACGCACCAGGGTGACGGCAAGTGGACCTGCGCCCCCACCCAGCCGCTCGCCACCTACTTCGCGGCCGTGGCCGCCGGCCCCTGGCACTCCGTACGCACCGAGCACGCCGGGCTGCCCTTCGGCCTCCACTGCCGCCGCTCGCTCGCCCCATACCTGGACGCCGACGCCGACGAGATCCTCGAGATCACCCGCCAGTGCTACGACCGGTACCACGAGAAGTTCGAGGAGCCCTACCCCTTCGACTCCTACGACCAGGCCTTCGTGCCCGAGTTCAACGCCGGCGCGATGGAGAACCCGGGCCTGGTCACCTTCCGTGACGAGTTCATCTACCGCTCGGCCGTCACCGACACCGAGCGGCAGACCCGCGCCATGGTCATCGCCCACGAGATGGCCCACATGTGGTTCGGCGATCTCGTCACGCTCAGGTGGTGGGACGACATCTGGCTGAACGAGTCCTTCGCCGAATACATGGGCTACCAGACCCTCACCGAGGCCACCCGCTTCACCGACACCTGGGTCGACTTCGGCATCGGCCGCAAGTCCTGGGGCTACGACGCCGACCAGCGGCCCTCCACCCACCCCGTCGCCCCCGACCCGGACGCCGTCCCCGACACCGCGTCCGCGATGCTCAACTTCGACGGCATCTCCTACGCCAAGGGCGCCTCCGCCCTGCGCCAACTGGTCACCTGGCTGGGCGAGAAGGACTTCCTGGCAGGCATCAACACCCACTTCGCCCGGCACAAGTTCGGCAATGCCACCCTCGCCGACTTCATCGACTCACTGGCGGGCGCCACGGACCGCGACGTGCCCGGCTGGGCCGAGGCCTGGCTGCGTACGACCGGCGTCGACACCCTCACCCCGACCGTCTCCGAGTCTGAGGGCACCTGGTCGCTCAAGGTCGCCCGCGACGGCAGCCGCCCGCACCGCATCGCCGTCGGCGCGTACGACACCGACCCCGTGCACACCGGCCGGCTCGTGCTGCGCGACCGCCTCGAACTGGACATCCCGCAGAACGGCAGCGGCCCTCACCCCGGCCGCCGCCCCGCCCTCGTCGTCCTCAACGACGGCGACGCCAGCTACGCCAAGGTCCGTCTCGACGCCACCTCCTGGGACACCGCCGTACGCTCCCTCTCC
This sequence comes from Streptomyces sp. NBC_01481, assembly GCF_026339995.1. Lineage (GTDB taxonomy): Bacteria > Actinomycetota > Actinomycetes > Streptomycetales > Streptomycetaceae > Streptomyces. The sequence goes on from NZ_JAPEPT010000001.1 coordinate 1,608,698, forward strand.
GGAATCCCGGACCCGCTGACCCGCACCGTCGTCTGGAACGCCGCCCGCGACATGGTCCGCGACGGCGAACTCGCCCCCGCCGCCTACCTGGAGGCCGCCCGCGCCCACCTCCCGCGCGAAACGGACCTCGCCGTCGTCCAGGGCGTCCTCGCCTTCGCCGCGACCCAGCTCGCCGACCGCTACCTCCCCGCCGATGAGCGGCCCGCCGCGCTCGGCGCGATCCGGGGCATCTGCCGCGATCTGCTGCGCCGCACCGAGGACGGCAGCGAGCCCGGCCTGCGGCTGACCGCCGTACGCCACTTCATCGACGCGGCCGCGCAGCCGGAGACGCTCCAGGAGTGGATCGGCGACGGCAGCGTCCCCGGCGGTCCCGAGCTGGACCCCGAGCTGCGCTGGCGGATCCTGTACCGGCTCGCCGTCCTCGGCGCGAGCGACGATGCGGCGATCGCGGCCGAACTGGACCGCGACCCGAGCGCCACCGGCCAGGAGGGCGCGGCCCGTTGCCGTGCCGCGCTGCCCACGGCCGAAGCGAAAGCGGCGGCCTGGCAACGGCTGTTCACCACCGACTCGCTGTCCAACTACCTGTTCACCGCCACGGCGCAGGGCTTTTGGCAGCCCGAACAGGCGGATCTGGTACGGGAGTACGTCGCCCGCTACTACCCCGACTCGGTGGCCCTCGCCGCCCGCCGCGGCCCGGCCATCGCGGAGGCCGCGGGCCGCTATGCCTTCCCGCTCCACGCGCTGGACGAGGAGGCGCTGACCCTGGGCGAGGAGTGCCTGCGCAACACGGACATGCTCCCGGCCCTGCGCCGCAAACTGGTCGACCAACTGGACGACCTGCGCCGCGCACTGTCGGTCCGGGCGGGCTAGCCGGGGGCTCTGCCCCCGGACCCCCGCGCCTCAAACTCCCCCAGACTTCGTCCGGGGGGACCCCACGAGGCTGAAGCTTCCGCCGGTCGGCCTGAATTTTCAGGCCGACCGGCGGGAATCCAGCCCGTCCGGCGTTTGAGGACATGCGGCCGAAGGTCGCATACGGGGTCTGGGGCTTGCCCCGGTTCGGGAAGGGGCGGGTAGGGGACAAGGCCCGCCGCAGGCGCCCCCACCCCACCCCACCCCACCCCCACTCACCAATACCCCTTTCGCGTCCAAATCGTTGAGCAATGCGCGCACCCCGCCCCCGCGCTCACCGAAGGACCCGCATGAGTACGCCGCCGCCCGGCCTCCCCGCCCTCGCCGGAGGTACCGCAGGCCCCGACGCCCTGCGGCCCCTGCTCGCCGTCGTGCTCGACGCGCTCCGCGACGGCGCGGCGGCCCGCGGCGGCCCGCTGCCGAGCGGCGGCCCGGACGCCGTCGCCGCCCGCGTGCGCGAGGCCGTCGAGCCCGTGCTCCCCGACCACGGCACCGGCGCCGAAGAGGCGCTGCGCACCCTCGTCCGCACCCTCGCGCACGGCGCCGCCGACCCCGCCGACCCCCTGTGCGCAGCCCACCTGCACACCTCCCCCCTCGCCCTCGCCGTCGCCGCCGATCTCGCCGCGTCCGCGCTCAACCCGTCCCTGGACTCCTGGGACCAGGCCCCGGCCGCGTCCGCGCTGGAGGCCCTGGTGAGCAGGGCACTGGCCGAGGAGGTCTACCCGCACGCCCAGGACCCGGACGCCCTGGTCACCACCGGCGGTACCGAGTCCAATCTGGTCGGCCTGCTCCTCGCCCGCGAACGCCACGGCGCGGTCCAGGTGATCTGCGGGTCCGCCGCCCACCACTCAGTGCACCGCGCCGCCTGGCTGCTCGGCCTGCCCGAGCCGGTGACCGTACCCTCGCCCGCGGGCATCCTGGATCTGGCCGCGCTCGACGAGGCCCTCACCGATCTGCCGGGCCCGAGTCTCGTCGCGGCGAGCGCCGGGACCACCGACACCGGGCAGATCGACCCGCTGTCCGAGATCGCCGACCTGTGCGACCGCCACGGCGCGGAGCTCCACGTCGACGCCGCGTACGGCGGACCGCTCCTGTTCAGCGAGCAGCACCGCCCCAAGCTGAACGGCCTAGACCGCGCCCACTCCGTCACCCTCGATCTGCACAAACTGGGCTGGCAGCCGGTCGCCGCCGGCCTGCTCGCCGTCCCGGACCGGACACTCCTTGCGCCCCTCGCCGTCCGCGCCGACTATCTCAACGCCGACGACGACACCGAAGCGGGCCTGCCCGATCTGCTAGGCCGCTCCCTGCGGACGACCCGCCGCCCCGACATCCTCAAGGTCGCCGTCACCCTCCGGGCGCTCGGCCGCACCGGCCTGGCCGCGCTCGTCGACCGCACCTGCGCCGCCGCCGGACAACTCGCGGACCTGATCGACAAGCAGCCGCACCTGGAGCTGTACGAACGCCCCACCCTCACCACCGTCCTGTTCCGGCCCGCAGCGGCCACCGACGAACAGACCGCAGCCATCCGCCGCACCCTCCTCACCACGGGTCGCGCCGTCCTCGGCCGTGCCCGCGCGGACGGCCGCCTCTGGCTCAAGGCCACCCTCCTCAACCCCCACGCCACCCCCGGCGACCTGACCGCTCTGATCCAAGAAGTCCTGATCGAACTCGTGGAAGGCACCCCCCGATGACCGGCACGCCCGCACCAGAACAGGACCAGCCCCACGACCTCGTGGGCATCGGCATCGGCCCCTTCAACCTCTCCCTCGCCGCCCTCGCCCACGGCGTCCCCGGCGGCCTCGCCGCGACCTTCTACGAACAGCGGCCCGCCTTCACCTGGCACCCCGGCGTACTGATCGAGGGCGCCACGCTCCAAGTCCCGTTCCTCGCCGACCTGGTGACCCTCGCGGATCCGGCCAGCCCCTGGTCGTTCCTGAACTATCTGCGCTCCCGGGACCGGCTCTTCCCCTTCTACTTCGCCGAACGGTTCCACATCCAGCGCGCCGAGTACGACGCGTACTGCCGCTGGGTCAGCGACAGTCTGCCCGGGCTGCACTATGGCCATCAGGTCGACGCCGTCCGCTGGAACCCCGAACGGGACCTCTTCGAAGTGGACTTCACCCAGCTCAATGCCGAGGGCGAGGCGGAGGCCCTGGGCCGCGCATACGCACGACACCTCGTGCTCGGCATCGGCACCGAGCCTTACGTCCCCGAGCCGCTGCGGCCCCTCGCCGAGGCCCCCGCAGTCCCCGTGATCCACTCCGCGGACTATCTCGGCAACCGCGAACGGCTGCTGGCCGCCGAGCACATCACGGTCATCGGCTCCGGCCAGTCCGGAGCGGAGGTCTTCCTCGACCTGCTGCGGGCCCGGCCGCCCGGGGCCGAGAAGATCCACTGGCTGGCCCGTACGGAAGCCTTCGCGCCGATGGAATACTCCAAGCTCGGCCTGGAGCACTTCACCCCCGACTACACCCGCTACTTCCACGCACTGTCCGAGCAGACCCGCGACGCTCTCGTCCCGCGCCAGTGGCAGCTCCACAAGGGCATCGACGCCGACACCATCGCCGCCATCCACGAAGAGCTCTACCGCCGCACCCTGCACGGCGGCTGGCCCGACGCCGTCCTCACCCCCGGCGTCACCGTGCGCACCGCGGGCCGCGTCGGCACCACCAAGGTCGAGCTGCATCTGGAACACGCCCAGCAGGGCACCCGCTCCCGGCTCACCACCAACGCCGTGGTGCTGGCCACCGGCTACCGCGAACGGCCGCTCGACCGGATGCTGGCCGGCCTCGACCCGTACATGCGCCGCGACGCCTCCGGCCGCCCCCGCGTCGACGACCGGTTCCGGCTGCTCCTGGACCCCCCGGTGACCGGCTCGGTCTACGTACAGAACGCCGAGCGCCACACACACGGCGTCGGCGCGCCCGACCTCGGCCTCGCCGCCTGGCGCAGCGCCGGCATCCTCAACTCCCTCACCGGCGAGGAGCACTACCCGCTGCCGCGCCGCACCGCCTTCACCAGCTTCGGCCTGAAACGCGAACAGGCCCGCCCGGCGCACCCGCCGGCGGGCCTGCTCCCACTCGTGGACCACGCCTGATCAGAAGACCGGCGTACCCTCACGGGTCAGCTTCCAGCCCACCGTGGCGAACTGCGCCGGGTCGACCGTGCCCTTCGCCTTCACCCAGTTGATGATCGTGTTGCGGATCTCCTCCGAATTCGCCCACAGCTGCTGGGAGCGCGCGACATGCGGGAAGTTCCCGCCGCCGCTCGCCCGGTAGTTGTTGACGGCCAGCACGAACTGCGCGGCCGGATCGATCGGCTTGCCGTCGAAGGACAGCTTTGCGATCCGCGAACCGGCCGGCTTGGCGATGTCGATCTCGTACGTGACACCCGAGAGCGCGTCGTAGTTGTAGTCCGGGGTGTTGTCCGCGTTGGTCAGCTTGGCGGTGTCGACCGGAGCGCCCACCGGTGTCTGCACGAAGTAGCGCGCCGAGAACTCCAGGTAGTCCTTGATCTGCGCGCCGGTCAGCAGCCGGGCCTCAAGGGTGTTCTCGAAGACATAGAGCCCCGCCGCGTCCCTGATGGTCACCTGGCCCGCCGGGATCGCGGCCGTACGCGAGAAACAGGAGGCCTGCGAGAGGACGGGCAGCGCGGCGTACTGGCCGCCGGCCAGCGCCCCCTTCACCGTCTCCGCCTGGACATGGTTGATCAGGTCGATGATCGGCTCGTCCTTCCACGGCGCGTCGGCCGTGGTCATGCCGGCCGTGGAGGTGCCGATGATCTGGTTGACGTAGGCCACGACCTTCTTGTGCTCGTCGCCGAGCAGCCGGGTGATCTTGGGGTCCTCGTCGGCCGTGTTGGAGTTGAGGACCTGCGCGCCGACCTTCTCGACCGTCCAGTGGCCCTTCTCCCACACAAGGTCGAAGTCGAACAGGGTCAGCCGCTGGCCCCACTTGAGCGGCTCGGAGAGCACGACCTTCTGGCCGGTCTCCTTGTTGGCGACGAAGTACTCGGCGATCTCGGTGTGCGCGTGGCCGACGAGTATCGCGTCGATGCCGGGCACCTGCTCGGCCACCAGACCCGCGGCGTTCTCGATGTACGGGAGCTGGTCGCCGTAGGAGGACGTGCCGCTGGAACCCGAGTGCGCCGAGACGATCACGACGTCCGCGCCCATGGAGCGCAGCTTCGGCACCCACTTCGCGGCCTGCTCCTCGAGGCCCGGGAAGACCATCTTGCCCTGGACGTTGGCCTTGTCCCAGATGGCGATGCCGGGGTTGGTCAGACCCAGCACCGCGACCTTGACGTCACGGCCGTGCGGGGTGCACAGGCGGTGGACGCTGTACGGGGGGAAGGCCGGGCGGAGCGTCTTGGCGTCCAGCGCGTTCGCACCGAGCAGCGGGAAGTCGCACTGCTCCTCGAACTTGCGCAGCACGGGGATGCCGTAGTTGAACTCGTGGTTGCCGAGCGCCGCGGCGTCGTACCCGATCGCGTTCATGGCCTGCGCCATGGGGTGCACGGGACCGCGCCGGGCCGTGATCGGGTCGACCTTGGCGTAGTAGTACGAGAGCTGGGTGCCCTGGATGGTGTCACCGGCGTCGATGAGGAGCGTGTTGCGCCGGCCCTTCTCCTCGCGGATCTTGTTCACCAGCGTGGAGATCTTCGCCAGGCCCACGTCGTTGTGGGTCTTGTCGTCGAACTCCTTGTCCGTGAAGTAGTCCCAGTTGAAGACATTGCCGTGCAGATCGGTGGTGCCCATGACGGTGAACGAGTACCGCTTCGGCGGACGTGTGTGGCCCGTCGCCGCGGCGGGGGATGCAGTGGCTCCGGCAAGCGCGACACCGGCGCCGGTAGCGGCGGACGTACCCAGGAACGTCCTTCGATCGAGCGGCATTTCGTCTCCCTCTTGAGATGGCACAACGCGCGTAGATTCTGGCGCAGGAGCCACCTTCCGCAACACCCCCTGGGGGTTTCCATCTGGTGACCACCCGTTGTCGGACCCGGATGGGAGAGTGGTCCGTGACGACCGCGATACGAGGGAGCCCGCCCGTGACCACCGACGCACCCACCACCGCCGCTCCGTACGGCACCCCGGAGACGCCACGGGTCGCCGTCCGCGGCGAGGCGCGGCTGGAGTTCGACCCGGAGATCGCCAGGATCGGCGTCACGGTCAGCGCGCGCGGCACGGACCGGCGCAGCGCCCTGGAGGACCTCACCCGGCGCAACTCCACAGTCCTGGACCTGATCAAGTCGTACGGCGAATCGGTGGAGAAGCTGGAGACCGGCGCCTTCTCCATCACGCCCGAACTGACCCGGCACGGCCGGGGCGAACGCGTCCGCGCGTACTACGGCCGGGTCCACATCACGGCGGAACTCAGCGACTTCACCGCCCTCGGCGAACTCACCACCCGTCTCGCGGACCTTGAGCTGACCCGCGTCGACGGCCCCTGGTGGGCTCTGCGCCCGGACTCGCCGGCCCACGGCGAGGCCCGCCGCCAGGCCGTGAAGGAGGCCGTCCAGCGGGCCCGTGAGTACGCCGAGGCGCTGGGCGCGCGGCTGGCCGCCCTGGTCGAGCTCGCCGACCTGGGCGCGGAGAATGCTGTGCCGTACGGAATGCCGCAAGCCCCCGGTGCCATGCGCATGGCTGCGTACGGCGGCACCGAATCCGCCGAAATCGCACCCGCTCTGGATCTGGAACCACAGCGCCAGACCGTCTACGCGCAGGTCAATGCCCGCTTTACGATGACGCCGCCACAGCTGTGACGGAGTGTGATCAGAGGGGCAGCTGAGGGGTGGGCTCCGGCGGTTCGGAATGCTCATCGGAGCACCCCCGCGCACAATTAAACACTTGTCAATAACCCTTCACGTAAAGGTTGTTGAGTGGTCATGCGAGACGAATTCTCTACCGGCCGGTAAGGCCTAGGCTCGACATATGCGCCGAGCAAAGATCGTCTGCACTCTTGGGCCCGCCACCGACTCGTACGACCAGATCAAGGCACTGGTCGAGGCCGGAATGGACGTCGCCCGCTTCAACCTCAGCCACGGCACCTACGCCGAGCACGAGGAGCGCTATCAGCGCGTTCGCAAAGCGTCCGACGAGTCGGGCCGCAGCGTCGGCGTCCTGGCCGACCTTCAAGGTCCGAAGATCCGCCTGGGACGCTTCCGCGAAGGTCCCGTACTGCTTGAACGCGGAGACGAGTTCACCATCACCGTCGAGGAGACCGAGGGTGACCGCCACATGTGCGGTACCACCTACGCGGGCCTCGCCGGAGACGTCACCATCGGTGAGCGCATCCTCGTCGACGACGGCAAGGTCGCCCTGGAAGTGACCGCGGTGGACGGCCCCAGGGTCCACACCACCGTCGTCGAAGGCGGCATGATCTCCGACCACAAGGGCCTCAACCTCCCCGGCGTCGCCGTCTCCGTCCCCGCTCTGTCCGAGAAGGACATCGAAGACCTCCGCTGGGCGCTGCGCATCGGCGCGGACATCATCGCGCTCTCCTTCGTACGCAACGGACGCGACATCGAGGACGTCCACCGCATCATGGACGAGGAGGGCCGCCGGCTCCCCGTCATCGCGAAGGTCGAGAAGCCGCAGGCCGTCGAGAACATCGACGACATCGTGGCCGCCTTCGACGGCATCATGGTCGCCCGCGGCGACCTCGGCGTCGAAATGCCCCTGGAGCAGGTGCCGATCGTCCAGAAGCGCGCCATCAAGCTCGCCAAGCGCAACGCCAAGCCGGTCATCGTGGCGACCCAGATGCTCGACTCGATGATCGACAACTCCCGCCCCACGCGCGCCGAGGCATCCGATGTCGCCAACGCCGTCATCGACGGCACCGACGCGGTGATGCTCTCGGGCGAGACGAGCGTCGGGAAGTACCCCGTCGAGACGGTGAAGACGATGAGCCGCATCGTGGAGGCGGCCGAGGAGGACGTGCTCGCCAAGGGCCTGCCGCCGCTGACCGAGCGCAACAAGCCCCGCACCCAGGGCGGCGCGGTGGCCCGCGCGGCCGCGGAGATGGGTGACTTCCTGGGCGCGAAGTTCCTGGTCGCCTTCACCCAGTCCGGCGACACCGTCAAGCGCCTGTCCCGCTACCGCTCCCCGATCCCGCTGCTGGCCTTCACACCGGACGCGGCCACCCGCTCCCAGCTCAACCTCACCTGGGGAGTGGAGACCTTCCTCGGCCCGCATGTCGACTCGACGGACGCGATGGTCGCCCAGGTCGACGAGGAACTGCTGAAGATCGGCCGCTGCCAGAAGGGCGACATCGTGGTGATCACCGCTGGCTCCCCGCCCGGAGTCCCGGGCTCCACGAACCTGGTACGGGTGCACCACATCGGCGAGGACGACAGCCACGCGTAGGCGGCTGGTTGGGTCTGTCGGGTCGGGGTGTGGTCAGTACTTCGGCCCGACGTGCAGGTCCATGAGCGCGACGGACGTGCGCTTGGCGACGGAGATGTTCTTCGCGTTGGCCTGCTTCCACTCGACGCCAACGTTGTCGAGGGCCCCAACGTAGAGCTGCCGGATGTCGTCCGAGACGTTGGTGAAGAAATACCGCGGATACTCGTAGCGTTTCTGCTCGCCGTTGACGAGGCGGCTGGTCCAGTTCGTGATCCGACAGCCGTCGGAGTGGACCAGGCCGCGGATGAACTCCCAAGGGTGCGCGTCGACGATCTCCTGTTGCCACGGTTCGAGCGCGATCTTCCGCTCGTGCTTCTTGCCCGGCCCATGCTGGGGGAAGAGGCATGGCCAGTGCCTGCCGTAGCTCGTGACCATGACGTAGCCCTGCTTCTGCAAAATGCAGCAACTGCCCTCCGGACGCACGGCCAAGACGGCGGACCGGCAGCTGTCGATAAGCCCTGGCCACGCGTCGGCGCACGCGATTCGCAGGTGGTATCCGCCGCGTGGGTGGGCGCTGATGCAGCCATCGCCAAGGTAGAGGCCCAGGAGATAGGAGTACGCGGCGGCATCGTCGGGGACTCCGGGATCGGGAAGGCATCTGGGGCACGGTGGGGCCTGCATGCGTGGCAGGGGCTCGATCCGCGTTCGCCACTCGCGGATTGCGGCGCGCGATATGCCCACCTGCTTGCTTACCGAGTTCAGGCTGCACCCTTGGGCGATGAGTGACAGGGCTCGCTTGCGAGTATCAACGTCGTACATGCGGCCGAGCCTGGCTGGATTTTCACGGCCTGGGAGCGGAACGGCGACACGATCACACGTTCACGTGAACCTCGACTGTTTCAACGTGACCTTGGAACCGAAGGAAAGGTGCCCCGGGTCGGACTCGAACCGACACTGTATGGGTTTTGAATCCATTGCCTGCTGCCAATTGGGCTACCGGGGCTCACAGAATCAAAGGTTTCCCCTGACCTGCCGCAGCAACACCTTACCGCAGCTGGGTAGGCTCATGGAGAGCTGTACATGCCCTGAACGAGGAGCCCAGCGTGACCGCCCCCGACTCGCCCCAGCCCGCCGACGACGACAAGTCGCATGTCCCTCCGCTGACGACCCGCGTCGTGATCGCCGAGGACGAGGCCCTCATTCGCCTCGACCTCAAAGAGATGCTGGAGGAAGAGGGCTACGCGGTAGTCGGCGAGGCCGGAGACGGTCAGCGGGCCATCGAGCTCGCCCGGGAGCACCGGCCGGACCTCGTCATCCTGGATGTGAAGATGCCCGTCCTGGACGGGATCTCCGCGGCCGAGAAGATCGCCGAGGAGTCCATCGCTCCTGTCCTGATGCTGACCGCGTTCTCGCAGCGCGACCTCGTCGAGCGGGCCCGGGACGCCGGTGCGATGGCGTATCTGGTGAAGCCGTTCAGCAAGAGCGATGTGGTCCCGGCCATCGAGATGGCCGTTTCTCGCTTCACGGAGCTCAAGGCGCTGGAGCAGGAGGTCGCGGATCTCTCGCAGCGGCTGGAGACGCGCAAGCTCGTCGACCGGGCGAAGAGCATTCTGCAGACGCAGTACGGGCTCTCCGAGCCGGCCGCGTTCCGCTGGATCCAGAAGACGTCGATGGACCGGCGGCTGTCGATGCAGCAGGTTGCGGAGGCGGTCATCGAGGACGCGGAGGAGAAGAAGGCCGCGCAGGGCCAGTAGGCATACGGAAGGGCCCGCACCCCCTGACCGGGGTGCGGGCCCTTCCGCATGTGTGGGGCTCAGTCCTCGCCGAGGTACGTCTTGCGGACGGACTCGTCGTGGAGCAGCTCCCGGCCGGGGCCGGAGAGCTTGATGTTGCCGATCTCCATGACGTGAGCCTGGTCGGCCAGGGAGAGGGCGGCCTGGGCGTTCTGCTCGACGAGCAGAATGGTGGTGCCCTGGGCCTTGAGCTCGACGATCGTCGCCATGATCTTCTGCATCATGATCGGGGACAGGCCCATCGAGGGCTCGTCCAGCATGAGCAGCTTCGGCTGGGACATCAGCGCCCGGCCCATGGCGAGCATCTGCTGCTCGCCGCCGGACAGCGTGCCCGCGGCCTGCTTCCTGCGCTCTCCCAGAATCGGGAACAGGTCGTAGGCGCGCTGCATGTCCTTCTCGATGCCCGCCTTGTCGTTGCGGAGGAAGGCGCCGAGCCGCAGATTGTCCTCGATGGACATGCGCGGGAAGATGTGCCGCCCCTCGGGGGAGTGTGCGAGCCCGAGGGAGACGATCTGGTGGGCCGGCACCTTCTTGAGGGACTTGCCGTTGAACTTGATCTGGCCGCCGACGGGCTTCAGAAGGCCCGAGAGGGTGCGCAGCGTGGTGGTCTTACCGGCGCCGTTGGTGCCGATGAGGGTGACGACCTCGCCGGCCTCGACGCTGAACGAGATGCCTTTGACGGCCTCGATCTTGCCGTAGGCGACGCGCAGGTCCTCGACTTCGAGAAGTGCGGTCATCAGTCGTTCTCCTTGCCTGCGGATCCGGTGGTCCCGGTTTCAGCCGCTTCCACTTCCGCTGCTTCTTCCTCGCCCGGGGCGCCCTCGAAGGGCTCTCCGAGGTAGGCGGCGATGACGCGTTCGTCTCCCTGGACGGTTTCGCTGTCGCCCTCGACGAGCTTCTCGCCCTGGACGAGTACCGCGACGCGGTCGCACAGGTTGAAGATGAAGCGCATGTCGTGCTCGATGACGAGGACGGCGATGCCCATGTCCCGGATGGCGAAGACCAGTTCCTCGGTCGCCCGGGTCTCCTGCGGGTTCATGCCGGCCGTCGGCTCGTCGAGGAGGAGCAGACCGGGGTCGCTGGCCAGTGCCCGCGCGATCTCGAGCTTGCGCTGCTCGCCGTAGGGGAGGTTGCGCGCGAGGTGCTCGGCCTTCTCGGCGAGGCCGATGAACTCGAGGAGTTCCATGGCCCGTGCCTTGGACTTGGCTTCGGCCTTGTGGAAGCCGGGGCCGCGCAGGAGTGCGGACCAGAGGCCTTCGTTGGTACGGGTGTGGCGGCCGACGAGCACATTCTCCAGAACGGTCATGTTGCCGAAGAGGCGGATGTTCTGGAAGGTGCGCGCGACGCCCGCAGCCGTGACCTTGAAGGACTTGGCGGGGAGGACGGTGCCCTTGTAGCGGACCTCGCCCTCGGTGGGGATGTAGAGACCGGTGAGGCAGTTGAAGAAGGTGGTCTTCCCCGCGCCGTTGGGGCCGATGAGGCCGACGATCTCGCCGCTGTTGACGGTGAGGTCGACCGAGCGTACGGCGGTGAGGCCGCCGAAGCGCATGGTGACGCCGCGGGCGTCGAGGACCGTCTCGCCGGGCGCGGTGGCCGGGGCGGTGCCCTTCGTGGTGGTGTCGGTGGTCATGGATCAGACCCCTGTCTTGCTGAGGACTGTGGGCGCTTCCGCGGATTCGTGGAACTCGAGCTGGCGGCGCCGGTTGGGGATGAGTCCCTCGGGCCTGAAGCGCATCAGGAGTACGAGCGCGAGGCCGAAGGCGAGGAGCTGGTAGTCGCCGAGGAACTGCAGCTTGGCGGGGATCAGGTAGAGCAGCGCGGCGCCGACGAGCGGTCCGCTGATCGTTCCCATGCCGCCGAGGACGACCGCGGCCAGCAGGAAGGCCGAGTTCGGCGGGACGACGTGGGCGAACTGGTACTGCTCAGGCGTCACTGTGTAGGTGACGTGGGCCTGGACCGTACCGGCGAGGCCGGCGAGGGTCGCACCGAGAGCGAACGCGATGAGCTTGACCCGGAAGCCGTTGATGCCCATGGCGAGCGCAGCGGTCTCGTCCTCGCGGATCGCGATCCAGGCGCGGCCGATGCGGGAGTCACCGCTGCGGCGGAAGACCACCACGACGATCAGGGTGATCAGCAGCATCAGGAAGAAGTAGTTCGCGAATCGGCCGATGGTGACGCCGAAGATGCTGTGCTCGATTCCGAAGTCGAAGCCGAACATCTGCAGGTTCGGGATCGACGAGATGCCGTTGGACCCGTTGGTGATGTCGGGGCCGGAGGTGCCGTCGAGGTTGTTGACGGTGATCCGGAAGATCTCACCGAAGCCGAGCGTCACGATCGCGAGGTAGTCGCCGCGCAGTCGCAGGGTCGGGGCGCCGATGAGGACGCCGAAGACCATGGACGCGGTGGCGCCGACGAGGACCGCTCCCCAGAAGGGGAAGTGGACGTCGAACGGCGAGGAGGGCGATCCGGAGACCATGGCCGCGGCGTACGCGCCGACGCCGAGGAAGGCGACGTAACCGAGGTCGAGGAGTCCGGCGAGGCCGACGACGATGTTCAGACCGAGGGCGACGGTGGCGAAGATCAGGATGTAGACGCCGATGGTCGCGTACTGGTCGTCGGACTGCGTGAAGGGGAACGCGGCGGCCGTGGCGAAGGCGCCTGCCATCGTCACCGTGCGGTGCCGTGCGGTGAGCACGGACAGCTGGCTGACGAGGCCGGCCTTGAAGAGGGAGGCGAAGCCGAAACCGGCGGTGATGAGGAAGCCGATGAACAGCTCGTCGTACTCGGTGCCGATGCCGTACGTGAAGACGACCAGGCCGAGGCTGAGTGCCGCGACGATGATCAGGATCTCGACGTAGGAGGACATCTTGCGGGGGGCCGGTGCGGTGCCGCTGGCGAAGGCCGCCTTGAAGGTGGTGAAGGAGGCGCGGGCGTTGTGCCGGAACTGGTCCCAGCCGGCGTCGTCGGGGTCCGCCGGGTCGGGCTCTGGGCGCTCGAAGGGCAGCGCGAGGGCGCCGATGAGGGTGGCCAGGGTGGCGATTCCCGCGATGAAGCCGCCGGGCTCGAGGTTGGCGAGGCCGCCGAGCTGGTAGCTGATGGCGATCAGCGTGAACCAGGTGGTGGAGAAGGCGGCGAGTGCGGCGAGCCTGATGGAGCTGTCGGCCCCCGCAGGAGCGAGCCACTTCAGGCCCCTGACCCCGTACGAGGAGAGTCCGAACAGGGTGGTCAGTGCGCCCGCGACGAGGACGAGCCACTGGAGTCCGCCCGGGTATCCGTAGACGGTGAGGTCGCCGGGGAAGGCAGCGGTCCAGGTCCAGGCGAGGAACGCGGAGATGACGGTGAGAGCGCCGCCGCCGGTTGCCACCGCTCGCGCGATGTGCGGCGGGAGGGCGATGAGGCCCGTCTGTGCGCTGTCGGCCGGGGTACGCGGAGTGTCCGCGGTCGTGGTCTGTGTCGTCATCGGTGTCACGCCCTGTCCGCGACGCGCTCGCCGAGGAGGCCCTGTGGCCTGACGAGGAGCACGACGATGAGAAGTACGAAGGCCCAGACGTCGGCCCAGGACTGGCCGCCGAGCTGCTGCATGCCGGGGATGTCGTTGATGTAGGCCGTGGCCATGGTTTCGGCGATGCCCAGGGCGAGACCGCCGAGCATGGCGCCGTAGATGTTGCCGATACCGCCGAGGACGGCCGCGGTGAACGCCTTGAGACCGAGGATGAAGCCCATGCGGAAGTTGACTTCGCCGTACTTGAGGCCGTACGCGACGGCTCCGACGGCGGCGAATGCCGCACCGAGGGCGAACGCGACCACGATGATGCGGTCGGTGTTGATGCCCATGAGCTTGGCCGTGTCCGGATCCTGGGCAGTGGCCTGCATACCGCGTCCGGTGCGGGTCTTCATCACGAAGAAGGCGAGGATCGCCATGCAGATGGGGGCGGCTATCAGCAGGAAGACGTCACCGGTCTGGATGGTGATGCTGCCGAAGTGGAACGGGCCGCCGGGGATTTCGGGGAAGGTACGGGAGGACTTCGCCTCGGGGTACCAGGCCCACACCGCCTGCTGAAGGGCCAGGGAGAGGCCGATGGCGGTGATGAGCGGGGCGAGGCGGGGTGCGGTGCGAAGTGGACGGTAGGCGAAGCGTTCCGCGCCGACCGCGATGGTGGTGGCGACGATGATCGCTCCGACCAGCATGAGCGGCAGAGCCAGCCACATGGTGGTGCCGGTGGGAAGGATGAGCCAGACCGTGAGGGCCCCGAACCCTCCGGTCATGAAGATCTCGCCATGGGCGAAGTTGATGAGCTGGACAATGCCATAAACCATCGTGTAGCCGATGGCGACGAGCCCGTACATGGATCCCAGTAGCAGGCCGTTGACCAGCTGTTGCGGCAGTTCGTGCACCGCAGGTCCTCCGAGTCTTTCGACGGATGTGACACCGCGCGGGGCGCTTGTCTTGCGACGCCCCGCGCGGCAGGTGAGGTGTTACGGACTGACGATCAGCCGGCGAACGTGCCGGACTTGACGGCCTTCCAGGCAGTGCCCTCGTACTTGTAGACCGTGAGCTGCTTGTTGGTGGCGTCACCGAACTCGTCGAAGGCGACCTTGCCGGTCACACCGTCGAAGGAAACACCCTGCAGGGCCTCGATGACCTTGGCGCGGGCATCGGAGGGAAGCTTGCCGTCATTGCCCTCGACGACCTTCTTCACGGCCTCGATGATCGACCAGGCGGAGTCGTACGAGTAGCCGCCGTAGGCCTCGTAGGCCTCCTTGTAACCGGCCGCCTTGTAATTGGCCACGAAGTCCTTGGCCGAGGGGAGCTCCTCGACCGGCGCGCCGACCGAGGTGGCGAGGTCGCCCACGCCCTCCTTGCCGGAGAGCTTGATGAAGTCGGCACTGTAGATGCCGTCGCCGCCGGCGAGCGGGATCGCGGCACCCGACTTCTTGATCTGCTTGCTGAGCGGGCCCGCGACCGGGTACTCGCCGCCGTAGTAGACGACGTCGGCCTTGGAGCTCTTGATCTGGGTGACGACGGCCGCGAAGTCCTTGGTGTCAGGGTTCACGTGCTCGGTGCCCGCGACCTTGCCGCCGAGCTTCTCGAACTCCGCCTTGAAGGTGGCGGCGAGACCGGCGCCGTACGTCTTCTTGTCATCGATGATGAAGACGTTCTTCTTCTTGGCATCGTTGAAGAGGTACTGCGCGGCGAACGGACCCTGGATCGCGTCCGTCGTCGCGGTGCGGAAGTACGACTTGTACGGGCGAGCCTTCTCGCCGCCGTTCCACTTCGGCCCCTGGGTCAGGGCCGGGTTGGTGTTGGCGGGCGAGACCTGGGCGAGCTTCGCGTCGTCGAAGACCTTCTGCATGGACTCGGCCACGGAGGAGTTCAGCGGGCCGACGACACCGAGGACGTCCTTGTTGGCGACGAACTTGGTGGCGTTCTGCTGTCCGGAGGACGGCTGGGCCTGGTCGTCGAAGGCTTCCACCTTGAAGGTGATGCCGTTGACGTACTTCTTGGCGTTGGCCTGCTTGGCCGCGAGGTCGACAGAGTTCTTGATGCCGAGACCCAGAGCGGAGAGCTCACCGGTCAGCGGGGCATCGATGCCGATGACGACCGTGGTACCGCCGCCCTCGGCCCCACTGTTCTTGTCGTCGCGCGAGCCACAGGCGGTGAGCGACAAGGCTCCCGCGGTGAGCGCAGCCGTGATGGCTACTAGCGAACGTTGACGCACGATCAGTCCTTTCACCTGGCACGGCCGCCCCCCATGGGACGTACCGAGTCGAGCGCTGGAACCGAACTCTGAGGTAATCCGGCGGCGCGGTGACTGGCGGTGACTCTAAGCGCGGTATTGGGGGAGGTGGAGTGGTCTGGGCAATGATGTGACGCTCTTGTTATGCCGCGACGTAATGGATAGCGGATTTTCGAGGGTGGAACGGGGGAATTCAGGCCGGTTCGTCTTGTCCGCATGCTGAGAACGTGCAGGACCGTTCGTGGGTTTGAGTCCTGACATCTGACCTTGGTGGCACGCAGTGCCAACCGCTCTGGCCAGGTCTCGGGCGTACCGATCGCCCAGAATGTAACTGTGTTCTTGGATTGCACGAGCATTACGCAGTGTTACGTCAAGGAAAGGAAGCCCGGCATTCCGTGCCACTGTTCGGCATTCCGACACGTGAACCGTAACGAGTACTTTGCGTGGCTTTCCGGAACTCACAGTGAACGGCGTCACGGGATTGCTCGACACCCACAGACCTGCCGAGGTCTGGGTAATCCGCTCCACCGTGACCGGGGGTCCTGAGGTCGTACTGAACGTGACGGTGAAGTCGAACGAGTCGTCCGCTGCGACCGGCCGGGCGGGTGCCTCGTAGGCCAGCGCGACCGCTTGCGCCGGCCACGGCGTGGGCGGCGGCGGGGGCGGCGTCGGCCGGGTCACGTAGAGGTACGACGCTCCCGCGGCGAGGATCCCCGCCAGGGCGGCGGCAAGGAGGGCGGGGCGATGTCGCGCCGCGAAGTCGGCCGCCCGGCTGTTCGCCGGCCGAACCGGGGAGGGAGCGAAGTCGTCGTCCGGCGCGTACGTGCCATCGCCCGGCTCCACCGGGCCGACTCCGCTCATTGCCAGGGGCCTCCAGTCGGGGTCCCGCTACGGTAGCGCTCGGTGCACCGGGCTGCAGCCTGACTGTCGATCAACTTCCTTGCGGCCGCCTGCCCTTGGCGCCTCTGCTCGGCGCGGGCGGCGGCTGTCACGTCCAGCAGGATGCGGTTCTGCCCGTCGGACAGACCCATGGCCTGGTAGTCCAGGTTGGCCTGCTTCCCGCCGTCGAGCACGACCCGTGCCCAGTGGGATATCAGCTGCTGGCACAGCTTCTCCGGGGACGTCGTCCGAGGCGAGGGGGATGAACGGCCCTCGCCGCGCGAGCCGCCCCCGCAGCCGGCGAGGGCGGCGATCGCGAACGCGAGCGCGCACACGAGCAACAGCCCGCCCCGGGGCGGTGGTCCTGGCCTCATACGAGGAACGCTAGACGCCGGCCCGGGGCGCGACAATGGTCGGGACGGTCAGCCCCCGGCCGGACCCGCGGCATCGCGCAGCAGGCACGTCAGCCGGGCCGTGCAGACCCGCTTGTCCTGCTCGTCGGAGATGACGATCTCGTACGTCGCCGTGGAGCGGCCGCGGTGCACGGGTGTTGCCACGCCCGTGACCAGGCCGGACCGGACGCCACGGTGGTGCGTGCAGTTGAGGTCGACGCCGACGGCGATCTTGGTGGTCCCGCCGTGGAGCATCGAGCCGATCGAGCCGAGAGTCTCCGCGAGGACCGCGGAGGCGCCGCCGTGCAGCAGTCCGTACGGCTGGGTGTTGCCCTCGACCGGCATCGTGCCCACGACGCGCTCCGCCGAGACCTCGACGATCTCGACGCCCATGCGATTGCCCAGATCCCCGGCGGAGAACAGCGCGGGCAGGTCGACCCCGAGCGCTGCGTATACGTCGATGACCTCTTGCGGGAACTTCACGGTTCTCTGCTCGCCCATGGGGGTCCGGCTCCGATCTCGGTACGTTGCGTGCTGTGTGCACCGTCTTACCAGATGCCTGAGCGAACGCTTAGCGGGAGGTGCCTTTCCCGCGAGCGCTCCTCACGCGCGGCGCCCGGACCGTCACTGCGCGCGCTCGAAGCGGATCAGCACGGACTTGCTCGCCGGGGTGTTGCTGGTGTCGGCCGTGGAGTCCAGCGGGATGAGCACATTGGTCTCGGGGTAGTACGCGGCCGCGCAGCCCCTGGCGGTGGGGTAGTGCACCACCCGGAAGCCGGGGGCTCGGCGCTCCACGCCGTCCTTCCACTCGCTGACCAGATCGGTGTACGAACCGTCCGCGAGGCCCAGCTCCTGAGCGTCCTCCGGGTTCACCAGGACGACCCGGCGGCCGCCCTTGATGCCCCGGTAACGGTCGTCGAGACCGTAGATCGTGGTGTTGTACTGATCGTGCGAGCGCAGCGTCTGCAGCAGCAGCCGGCCTGCGGGCACCTCGGGGAACTCGACCGGCGCCGCCGTGAAATTGGCCTTCCCCGTGGCGGTGGGGAAGCGGCGCTCGTCGCGCGGGGCGTGGGGGAGTGCGAAGCCGCCGGGACGGGCGATCTTGGCGTTGAAGTCCTCGAAACCGGGCACCACGCGCGCGATGCGGTCGCGGATCGTCCCGTAGTCCTTCTCGAAGTCCTCCCAGGGCGTCGTCGAGGAGGGGCCGAGGACCGCGCGCGCCAGCCTGGTCACGATCGCCGGTTCGGAGAGCAGAAGGGGGCTCGCCGGGGTGAGGTTGCCGCGGGAGGCGTGCACCATGCCCATCGAGTCCTCGACGGTCACCACTTGCCGGCCGCCGGCCTGGATGTCCTTGTCGGTGCGGCCGAGGGTGGGCAGGATCAGCGCCCGGGTGCCTGTCACGGTGTGCGAACGGTTCAGCTTGGTCGACACATGAACGGTCAGGCGGGCCCGCCGCATCGCCGCCTCGGTGACCTCGGTGTCCGGAGTCGCCGCCACGAAGTTGCCGCCCATGGCGAAGAAGACCTTCGCCTCGCCGTCGCGCAGCGCCTGGATGGACCGTACGACGTCGAAGCCGTGGTGGCGCGGCGGGGCGAAGCCGAACTCCGTCTCCAGAGCGTCCAGGAAGGCGGGCGAGGGCCGCTCGAAGATGCCCATCGTGCGGTCGCCCTGAACGTTGGAGTGCCCGCGCACCGGGCAGACGCCCGCGCCCGGGCGGCCGATGTTGCCGCGCAGCAGCAGGAAGTTGACCACCTCGCGGATGGTCACCACGGCGTGCTTGTGCTGGGTCAGGCCCATCGCCCAGCACACGATGGTGCGCCGGGACGCAAGGACCATGGCGAGGGCGCGCTCGATCTCGGCCCGCCGAAGGCCGGTCGCGGCCAGCGTCTCGTCCCAGTCGGCGGCAGCGGCCGCCGCGGCGAACTCCTCGTACCCATGGGTGTGTTCGCGTACGAACTCCTCGTCGACCGCGCCCTCGGTCTCCAGGATCAGCTTGTTCAGCAGCCGGAACAGAGACTGGTCGCCGCCGATGCGGATCTGCAGGAAGAGATCGTTGAGAGCGGTCCCCTTGAGCATGCCCTGCGGCGTCTGCGGATTCTTGAACCGCTCCATACCGGCCTCGGGAAGC
The DNA here is from genome assembly GCF_026339995.1 of Streptomyces sp. NBC_01481. GTDB lineage: Bacteria > Actinomycetota > Actinomycetes > Streptomycetales > Streptomycetaceae > Streptomyces. Next base: position 1,627,879 of record NZ_JAPEPT010000001.1, read on the forward strand.
GGGTTCACCGAAATGATCTTCGCGCCCGCGTTCTTGGCCTTCTCCAGGGCGCTGAGCATCCGGGGATGGTTGGTGCCCGGGTTCTGCCCGGCCACGATGATCAGATCCGCCTGGTGGAGATCCTCCAGCGAGACGCTGCCCTTGCCGATGCCGATCGTCTCGGTGAGCGCCGAGCCCGAGGACTCGTGGCACATGTTGGAGCAGTCGGGGAGATTGTTGGTGCCGAACTCGCGGGCGAAGACCTGGAACAGGAAGGCGGCCTCGTTGCTGGTGCGGCCGGAGGTGTAGAAGAGCGCCTCGTCGGGGGAGTCCAGCGCGGTGAGCTCCTCGGCGATGATCGCGAAGGCCCGCTCCCAGCTGACTGGTTCGTACTGGTCCGCGCCCTCGGGAAGGTACATGGGCTGGGTGATTCGGCCCTGCTGTCCCAGCCAGTACCCGCTGCGGGAAGCAAGGTCCGCGAGGCTGTGCGCCGCGAAGAACTCCGGGGTCACCCGCCGCAGCGTCGCCTCCTCGGCGACCGCCTTGGCTCCGTTCTCGCAGAACTCCGCCGTGTGCCGCTTGTCGCTCTCCGGCCATGCGCAGCCCGGACAGTCGAAGCCGTCCTTCTGGTTGACCTTGAGGAGCGTCTGCGCACTGCGGCGCACTCCCATCTGCTGCTGAGCCATGCGCAGCGTGTGCCCGATGGCGGGGAGGCCCGCGGCCGCGTGCTGCGGGGCCGTGACCTGTGGCGCGTCCTGGACCGGATCACCTGCGGGCGGCTTGCTGGCCATCGCGCTCTCCCTCGAGCCTGCGTGTGCTGCGTACGCCTTTGATCCTGTCACGCTCTTCCCACGGTCGGGAATGTCAGTGGCACGTGGCAGGATCGTGGACGTGGCTGAGACAGCATCGAAGAAGACCGCAGACAACCGACCGCGCCTGCTCCTCATGGACGGGCACTCCCTGGCGTACCGGGCGTTCTTCGCGCTGCCCGCGGAGAATTTCACGACCGCGACCGGCCAGCCGACCAACGCCATCTACGGCTTCGCGTCGATGCTGGCGAACACGCTGCGCGACGAGTCGCCCACGCACTTCGCGGTGGCGTTCGACGTCTCCCGCAAGACGTGGCGCTCGCAGGACTTCCCCGAGTACAAGGCGAACCGCTCCAAGACCCCTGACGAGTTCAAGGGCCAGGTCGAGCTGATCGGCGAGCTCCTCGACACCATGAACGCCGTACGGTTCGCGGTGGACGGCTTCGAGGCCGACGACATCATCGCCACCCTCGCCACCCAGGCCGAGGCCGCCGGCTTCGACGTGCTGATCGTCACCGGGGACCGGGACTCCTTCCAGCTGGTCAGCGAGCACACCACCGTGCTCTACCCCACCAAGGGCGTCTCCGAGCTGACCCGCTTCACCCCGGAGAAGGTCCAGGAGAAGTACGGACTGACCCCCCAGCAGTACCCGGACTTCGCGGCCCTGCGCGGCGACCCGTCGGACAACCTGCCCGGCATTCCCGGCGTCGGTGAGAAGACCGCCACGAAGTGGATCAGTCAGTTCGGTTCGTTCGCGGAGCTGGTGGAACGCGCCGACGAGGTCAAGGGCAAGGTCGGCCAGGCCCTGCGCGACCACCTGGAATCGGTCAAGCTCAACCGCCACCTCACCGAGCTGGTACGGGACGTGGAGCTGCCGAAGTCCGTCGCGGACCTGGAGCGCGCTCCGTACGACAGGACCGCGCTCAAGGGGTTCCTGGAAGTACTGGAGATCCGGAACCCGAGCCTTCGCGAGCGGCTCCTCGCCGTCGACCCGGGCGCGCAGGAGGACGAGGCCCCGGCCCCCGCCGCGGGCGTCGAGCTGGACGGCACGGTCCTTGGCACCGGCGAGCTCGCCCCCTGGCTCCAGGAGCACGGCACCCAGCCGCTCGGCGTGGCCACCGTCGACACCTGGGCGCTGGGCACCGGCAGTGTCACCGAGATCGCGCTCGCTTCCGCCGCGGGCCCGGCCGCCTGGTTCGACACCACCCAGCTCGACGAAGCCGACGAGCGCGCATTCGCCGACTGGATCGCGGACGCGGACCGGCCCAAGGTCATGCACAACGCCAAGAACGCGATGCGGGTCTTCCCCGAGCACGGCTGGAGCATCGACGGCGTCACCATGGACACCGCGCTCGCCGCCTATCTGGTCAAGCCGGGCCGCCGCTCCTTCGCGCTGGACGCGCTCTCCGTGGAGTATCTGGGCCGCGAGCTCGCCCCCGCGGCTGCCGACGGCCAGCTCGCCTTCGGCTCGGAGGACGAGCAGGCCGAGGCCGACGCCCTGATGTCCCAGGCCCGCGCGGTCCTCGACCTCGGCGACGCCTTCACCGAGCGACTGGCCGAGGTCGGCGCGGCCGAGCTGCTGCACGACGTCGAACTGCCCACCTCCGCCCTGCTCGCCCGCATGGAGCGGCACGGCATCGCCGCGGACCGGCCCCATCTGGAGGCCATGGAGCAGCAGTTCGCGGGTGCCGTGCAGCAGGCCGTGAAGGAGGCGCACGCCTCCGTCGGGCACGAGTTCAACCTCGGCTCGCCCAAGCAGCTCCAGGAAGTCCTGTTCGGCGAGCTGAATCTCCCCAAGACCAAGAAGACCAAGACCGGTTACACCACGGACGCGGACGCGCTGGCCTGGCTGGCCACCCAGACCGAGCACGAGCTGCCGGTCCTCATGCTGCGCCACCGCGAGCAGGCGAAGCTGCGAGTCACCGTCGAAGGCCTGGTCAAGACGATCGCGGCGGACGGCCGGGTCCACACCAGCTTCAGCCAGATCGTCGCCGCGACCGGCCGCCTGTCCTCCACCGACCCGAACCTGCAGAACGTACCTGTGCGCACCGACGAGGGCCGCGCGATCCGCCGTGGCTTCGTGGTCGGCGAGGGCTTCGAGTCCCTGATGACGGCGGACTACAGCCAGATCGAGCTGCGCGTGATGGCGCACCTGTCGGAGGACGAGGGCCTGCTGGAGGCGTTCGCCTCCGGCGAGGACCTGCACACCACCGTCGCCTCACAGGTGTTCAGCGTGGACAAGTCCGCCGTCGACGCCGAGATGCGCCGCAAGATCAAGGCGATGTCGTACGGACTGGCCTACGGGCTCTCGGCGTTCGGCCTCGCCCAGCAGCTGAACATCGAGCCGGCCGAGGCACGCGGCCTGATGGACACCTACTTCGAGCGCTTCGGCGGCGTACGCGACTATCTGCACCGCGTCGTCGTGGAGGCCCGGGTGACCGGCTACACCGAGACGATGCTCGGCCGCCGCCGCTACCTGCCCGACTTGAACAGCGACAACCGCCAGCGCCGCGAGGCGGCCGAGCGGATGGCGCTCAACGCCCCGATCCAGGGCACCGCGGCGGACATCGTCAAGGTCGCGATGCTGAACGTCGACCGGGCGCTGAGGGAGGCGAAGCTCTCCTCCCGGCTGCTGCTCCAGGTCCACGACGAAATCGTGCTGGAGATCTCGCCGGGCGAGCGCGAGAGGGTTGAGGAGCTGGTCCGCAAGGAGATGTCCGCGGCGGTGTCGCTGAGCGCGCCGCTGGACGTCTCGGTGGGAGTGGGCGCGGACTGGGAGTCGGCGGCGCACTGACGTCGGGACCGCGCGGGCCGTCCGCCGGGGCTCTGCCCCGGACCCCGCTCCTCAAACTCCCCCAGACTTCGTCCGGGGGGACCCCCAAGGGGCTGGAGTTCAGCCCGTCCGGCGTTTGAGGACATGCGGCCGGAGGTCGCATTCGGGGGTCTGGGGGCTTGCCCCCAGTTCGGGATGGGGGTACCTCCCACGGCCGCCAGGCCGTAGGGGGAGGGCGGGGTGGGGCAAAGCCCGCAGCAGGCGCAGCCCCCGCCCTCAGACCCGCTCCACCGCGCGCCCGCGCAACCGCATCCCCGCCCCGTACACCACAAGCCCCACCGCCAGCCCCGCCCCCGCCCCGAAGCACGCCGTCGGGATGATGTCCAGGGGCGAGTCGGCCTGCCCGAAGTACGCGTACCAGCGCGCGCACCGCTGGATGACGCCGAGCAGCACGCACCCTGCCAGCAGCGCCGACGCGAGCCACCGGCCCCGTGCGTCGAGCAGCCGCACCGACGGGGGCGCCGTGACCGGGGGCTGCCGACGCAGCGCGGACGCCGCGAACCACACCAGCGCCACCAGACCCAGCACCGAACTGCTGTACTGCGCATACGAGAAGAGGGGCATCCCGGCCACCGTCTCGTTCAGGACCGGAAGCAGACGTGTGCCCCACTCGCCGTGATGGGTGAAGGCGTCCCACAGAACATGCGTGCTCGCGCCCAGCACCGCCGATACATAGAACCGCAGCGCCATGGCCACGGGCCGCCGGTCCGTGCGGTGCTGCGCACTCCCGCGTACGAACGCGTGAACACGTCCCTGCCAGGCGGTCGGCAGCAGTGCCAGCAGTGGCTCACGCACCATCACCCAGACCGCCACCAGCGCCGCCGTGATCGCCACGTCCACGGTCAGCACCCCGAGCGGGGCATGGGTGAACGTCCCGAACTCCATGCCGCCCGGGACGGCGGTGGCCGCGAAGTACGTCATGTCGGGGGCGAACGAGCCCATCACGAGCGCCGAGGCGAGCAGCGGTCCGCGCGCGGCCCCGTCCTTGCGGATGCCCGGCAGTACCGCCGCGGCATGGCTCAGCGTGAACGGCATGGTCGTGCCCCCTGGAACCCTTTGGACCCTTGTCGACCCTTATCGATCAACGACGCCAGTATGCGTGATGCTCGAACTCCGGCGTCGAACTCCGGGTTCGAACTCCGCACTGCGGGCGACCGGCAGGTGGCGAGCTGGTGAAAAGCGGTCAGGGGCCGGTGCCCCGGGGCGTGTAGTTGCCGTAGGGTCACCTGAGTCCGGCGCTGGGGAGCGCCGACGCCGCCTACGGGGAGGGAACAGACGTATGGCAGCGCAATTCGGCCGCCGACTGCGCAGGGGAGCCACCACCACAGCCGTGGCAGCGGCCGCCGTGGCCGCACTCTCCGCCTCAGGGGCGCCCGGCATCACGCATGCCACCACGGGCGACAGCCAGGGGGCTTCCGACGCCACCCCGCCGCCCGGCACTCCGGTTACCGGCAACTCCCCGTACTACACGGACCTTCCGCCGCTGAACGCCCCCGACAAACCGGGCACTTCCGGGGATCTCCCCGTGACCGGTCCGACGGAATCGGGCATTCCGGCCACCGTCCTCGCCGCGTACAAGCAGGCCGAGCGGACCATAGCCGCCTCCGATCCCGGCTGCCATGTCCCGTGGCAACTGCTCGCCGCCATCGGCAAGGTGGAGTCGGGCCAGGCGCGCGGCGGCAATGTCGACGCCAACGGCACGACCCTCTCGCCGATCCTCGGCCCGGTCCTCAACGGCGTCGGCTTCGCGAACATTTCGGACACCGACAACGGTGCGTACGACGGCGACTCGACGCACGACCGCGCGGTCGGCCCGATGCAGTTCATCCCCTCCACCTGGGAGAGGTGGGGCCAGGACGCCAACGCCGACGGCCGCCGCGACCCCAACAACATCTACGACGCCGCGCTCGCCGCCGGGCGCTATCTGTGCGCCGACGGCCGGGACCTGGCGGTCAGGTCCGATCTCGACAGGGCGATCCTGGGCTACAACCACTCGCAGGAGTATCTGCGTACGGTCCTGTCCTGGTTCGAGTACTACAAGCGCGGCACCCACGAGGTCCCGGACGGCACCGGCGTGCTGCCGATTTCCAACGGGCCCGGCAGCGACCCCGAGACCTCGCCCGGCAGCACCCCCACGCCCCCGCCCAGCGGCACCCCGACGCCGACGCCCCCGCCGTCGAAGCCCGGCACCACCACCCCCAAGCCGACCCCGACCCCTACGCCGACGCCCACGCCGACACCCACGCCGACCCCGTCGCCGGTGGCGCGTATCGAGGACGCGGGCACCGGTGAGCTGAGCGCCATGGCCGGCCACGACTTCACCGGGCGGCCCACGGTGCGGGTGAAGAACACCGCGGGCAAGGCCGTCCCCTTCCAGGCCGCCCGTTTCGAGATCGTCGGCGACACCGACACCCGCTTCACCGGCGGGAAAGCGGCCGTGGTCCTCTCCACCGGCGCCGACGGCACGGTCGCATCGCCCACCCTGCACGCGGGCGAGAAGACCGGCTACTTCACCGTCCGGGCGACGGTCGAGGGGGGCAGGGTGCTGCCGCCTGCCGACTTCACCGCGACCGTGACCGTCCGGGCGGCGGACGCCATCGCGAGGACCGACGACAAGGTCCTCACGGCCGCCCCCGGCACGGAGTTCGCGGACACCTGCGAGGTCAAGGCCACCTACAAGGGCGCCATCGCCGCGGGCGTCGCGGTCACCGCCACCATGATCACCGCCGCGGACAATCCGGCCGTGAACGACAAGGGCCCCTACTTCAAGGACGCCCAGGGCAACGTGATCCGTACCCTCACGGACCTGACGACCGACGCCAACGGCGTGCTGCAGCTCCCGAAGATCTACGCGGACGACCAGACGGGCACCTTCCTGCTCCGCCTCACCACAGCGGGCGGCGCAAGCGTGACCATCGAGCTCAAGGTCGCCGCGCCGGCGGCCTGACCCAGCAGCTCCCGCACCGCCCCTGTGCCGTCCGTCGGTACAGGGGCGGTGCAACGTGTTCTCATCTCGCGGCTCGATTGCTACGGTGCCCCCGCCCTGACGCCGTATCAGATCCGTCCGGATCCGAGCCCCCGGGAGGCCGAGCATGCGCGCCCTCGTCGCCGCCACCATCGGGCTTGCCGCCGCCCTCGTCCTGGTCGTCGCCATCTCGGCGATCGGCGCGCCGCCCGGCGAGACCTCTCCGAAGCCGCTGCTGACCAGCGTCCCCGGCCCCAAGAAGTAGGAGGGAGGGGACCATGCGCCGCAGAGCGAGCCTCGTACTCCTTGCCTTCGCCGTCTTCTTCAGCGCGCTGTCACCGCTGCTGCGCTGGTACGCCTTCCCGCGGCTGGTGAAGATCCCGCCCAGCCAGTACCAGGAAATGGTGCTGGAGGCGAAGCCCGCGACCCTCCTCGACTACGGCACCCTCCAGGCGAAGCAGGTCGCCAAGGTCACCATCGTGCAGACCCTCAAGGGCAACGTGGAGGAGTCCGAGAAGATCGAGCGCAGCGCGGGCCGCGATGTCGTCGTCTGGGACTCCCTCTCCTATGTCGAGGGACCCGACGGCAAGATGGTCTCCCAGATTCCCGAGCGCTACATCTTCGACGCCCACAGCCAGGCGCCCGTGCACGCCACGGGGGAAATGGTCGACGGGGACGCGGTGCGGCGCGAGGGCATCGAGTTCAAGTGGCCCTTCCTCACCGAGAAGCGGGACTACGAGTACTTCGACGCCCAGGCCCGTACGTCCGCGCCCATCCACTACAGGGGGACGCGTACGTTCCGCGGGCTCGAGGTCTACTACTTCGAGCAGACCATCCCCTGGACCAAGGTGCCCTACCCGAAGAAGATGCCCATCCCCGGCGTCGACGCGACCACGCTGGAGAAGCAGACGGGAACGACCCGCTGGTACACGACGAAGCGGATGTTCTGGGTCGACCCGGTCACCGGCGGTCCCGTCAACGGCGAGGAGATCCACCAGGAGGAGCTGCGTGGCGGCACCCTGCTGGGCGGACGGGACAAGGTCACCGCGTTCGCCGGGCATGTGAAGATGCGCCCCGACTATGTGGACTACACGGTCGACCTGATCAAGTCGAACCGCCGGATGGTGCTGCTGATGACCTCGTATCTGCCCTGGGGCTTCGTGGTGCTCGGCACCGCGCTGCTGGCGCTCGCGCTGTTCCTGGAGGCCCGCAGCCGCCGGCCGCGGGCACCCGCGGCGGACCGCGATCCAGAGCCGGTCCCCGCCTGACGGCCTTCGCCGACAGGGCCTAGGGGGAGTCCCGGTTGAGGCGTGCCTTGGTGTACCGGGTCGGCTCGGCCGTCGAAGGATCCTCCGGCCAGGGGTGCTTGGGGTAGCGGCCGCGCAACTCGGACCGTACGGACCGGTATCCGTCCCTCCAGAACGAGGCCAGGTCCGCGGTGACGGCCGCGGGCCGCCCGGCGGGCGAGAGCAGATGCACCAGCACCGGCACGCCCGAGACCGTGGGCGTCTCGCGCAGGCCGAACAGCTCCTGCAACTTGACCGCCAGGACCGGCTGCTCCCCGCCGTACTCGAGCCGGATCCGCGAACCGCTCGGCACCTCGATCCGCTCGGGCGCCAGCTCGTCGAGGCGCGCCGCGTCCCCGCTCGCCCACGGCAGCAGCCGCTGGAGTGCCTGTGCCGCCTGGATACGCCCGAGATCGGCCCGCCGCCGCGCCCGCGACAGTTCCGGTTCCAGCCACTCCTCGCTGCGGTCCAGCAGCGCCGCGTCCGACACATCCGGCCAGGGTGTGCCCAACACCCGGTGCAGAAAGGCGAGCCGCTCGCGCAGGCCCTCCGAGTCGCGCGTCCAGCGCAGCAGCCCGAGCCCCTCGCGCCGTAGCCCGTCGAGCAGCGCCGCGCGTACGAGAGCGGGGTCCGGATCCTTCAGCGCGCGCACGGAGAGCTGGACGGCACCCAGCCGTTCCACCTCGCGGGCGACGACATCGCCGCTCTCCCAGTGGACCTCCTTGTCCGCGACGAGCAGATGCGCGGCGGCACTGCGGGCGGTGTCCTCGTCGATCACGGCGGCGAGCCGCACCCGCGCCGACGCGGCATGCGCGGGCCGGTCCGCGACGGCGACGGCCAGCCAGGGCGCACTGCGCAGCCCGGACCCGCCGCCGAGTTCGGCCCCGGTCCCGGAGGCCATGAGGAAGGTGCCTTCGCCCTGGGCGCGCGCGACGCGCTCGGGAAAGGCGAGTGCGGCGACGAGCCCGACGACGGCGTCGTCGGTGTGTCCAATCGCCGGACGGGCCTGCTGTGTTGTGCCCTCAGACGCCGGGCCGGCTCCGTCCACCCCCGACGCCAGGCGGCCCGCCTCCGCCCGCCACCGCGCCGCATACGCGTCGCCGCCCCTGCGCGCCGTGCGCCACACCGCCGCCAGATCGTCGCCGTACTCCCTCGGCGGCTCCTCGCTCAGCAGCGCCACCACCTCGGCAGCCCGGCGTACGCCCACCTCCCGCGCGCCGTCGAGCAGCGCACGCGCCAGCCGGGGATGCAGGCCCAGCCGGGCCATCCGTACGCCTCGTGCGGTCGCCCGGCCCGTCGCGTCCACCGCGCCGATCGCGGTCAGTACGGACCGCGCCGCGGCCATCGCACCGGCCGGGGGCGCGTCGAGAAGCGCCAGGCCCTCGGCCGACGGGTCGCCCCAGCAGGCGGCCTGAAGGGCGAACGCCGTCAGGTCCGCCACCTTGATCTCAGGAGAGGGGAAGCGCGTCAGCCGGGCGTCCTCGGCCTCGGACCAGCAGCGGTACACCGCACCGGGAGCCTCGCGCCCGGCACGTCCCGCGCGCTGGCGGGCCGCCGCCTGTGAGGCCCGCACAGTCGTCAGCGCGCTCAGCCCGCGTGCGTGATCGGTGCGCGGCTCCCTGGCCAGACCGGAGTCGACCACGATCCGTACACCCGGCACGGTCAGCGACGACTCGGCCACCGATGTCGCGAGCACGACCCGGCGCCCGGGGCCGCCGGACAGCACCGCGTCCTGAACGGCGGCAGGTGCCCGACCGTGGACCTGGAGAACCTCGGCGCCGACACCGTTCAACTGGCCCGCCACCCGGCCGATTTCGCCGACGCCGGGCAGGAAGCAGAGCACATCGCCCGTACGCTCGGCCAGCGCACGCCGCACCACGGAAGCCACATGCGTCAGCAGCGCGGGGTCGACCCGCATCCCGTGCGGCGGCCGCACGGGCCGGCCAGGAGGTGCCCACACCACATCCACCGGATGCGCGACGCCCTCGGCCTGCACCACCGGCGCATCGCCCAGCAGCCGTGCCCAGCCCTGCGCGTCCGTCGTCGCCGAGGCCGCCACCAGCCGCAGTTCCGGACGCAGAGCGGCCCGTACATCCAGCAGAAAGGCGGCCACCGTGTCCGCGTCCAGATGGCGCTCATGGCATTCGTCGACGACCACCACGTCGACCCCGGCCAGCTCCTGGTCGCGCTGCAGCCGCTGGAGCAGCACACCGGTGGTCACCACCTCGACGAGCGTCCCGCGCCCCACCACGCGCTCCCCGCGCACGGTGAAGCCGACCTTGCCGCCCACCCGCTCACCCAGCAGCCACGCCATCCGGCGCGCGGCCGCGCGGGCCGCGATCCGCCGCGGCTCGGCCACCAGGACGCGTCGCCCGGGGCCGCCGCCGACGAGACCCGAGAGCACCAGCGGTACGAGGGTGGTCTTGCCGGTCCCCGGCGGCGCACACAGCACCGCACACCCGTGGGTGTCGAGCGCATGCGTGAGCGCGGGCACGGCGCTGTGTACGGGAAGGCCTGCGAGGGCGTCGTCACGGATCACCGGGACACCCCTCAGTCACGCTCGCAGACGAAGATCGCCGTGCCGGGGATCAGATTCCCGCGCAGCGGGGACCAGCCGCCCCACTCCTGGCTGTTCCAGGCGGGCCACTCCGGCTCGACCAGATCCAGCAGCCGAAAGCCCCCCGCCACCACGTCCCGCACCCGGTCGCCGATCGTCCGGTGGTGCTCCACATATACCGCGCGCCCCTGCTCGTCCTGCTCGACGTACGGGGTGCGGTCGAAGTACGAGGCGGCCACCGCAAGACCCTCGGGACCCGGCTCGTCGGGAAACGCCCAGCGGATCGGGTGCGTGACGGAGAAGACCCAGCGCCCGCCCGGCCGCAGCACCCGCCGTACCTCTTGGAAGACCTTGACCGGGTCGGCGACGAAGGGCACCGCCCCGTAGGCCGAGCACGCGAGGTCGAAGGAGCCGTCCCGGAAGGGCAGCGCACCCGCGTCCGCCTCGACCAGTGCGATGTCGTCGCCGATCCGCAGCGCGTGCTGGAGCTGGCGGTGGGAGAGGTCCAGGGCCACCGGGCGCGCGCCCTGGGCAGCCAGCCAGCGCGAGCACTGTGCCGCGCCCGCCCCGATCTCCAGGATGTCGAGCCCCTTCAGCGACCCGGCGGGACCCAGCAGTCCGGCATCCGCTTCGTCGAGCCCTTCGGGGCCCCATACGAAGCGGTCGTCCCCCAGGAACGCCCCGTGCTCGGTCTGGTACTCATCGGCGTTCCGGTCCCACCAGCCGCGGCTCGCGCGGCTGCTCTCCGAGTCGCCGGCGATACGGCGAGTCGCTTCCGGCTCAAAATCTTGGAACATCGTCACCGTCGTTGTAGTTTGCGTTCAGCGCGGCCAGTGGCGGCCGGTGTGGCCTTGGCTCTGAACCGAACGCGGCCCCGCCGTGTGGTCAGTTGTGCCGTTTATGCGGCATTCCGCACCGGGTGTGCGCCTTCGCGCATTGACCGTGTCCGGCTGCCCCCGTATGCTACAAGTTGCGCTGCGGGCCTGCGCGCCTCAGACAGAGCAGGCCGCGCTCGCATCTGTATGTATGTCCCCTCGGTTCACGAGGCGCCCCTCTTATTGGGAGAGGTGCTTCCCAGGCTGTCCGGCTTCTGCAGCTGCGATACGGGCTCTCGGCGTAGCAGTACCTACGACTCACTGTCCGTACCGGAGCCCTTTCCCACATGACGAGCAGCACCGAGACCACCGCCACCACTCCGCAGGTAGCGGTCAACGACATCGGTAACGAGGAAGCTTTCCTCGCCGCGATCGACGAGACGATCAAGTACTTCAACGACGGCGACATCGTCGACGGCGTCATCGTGAAGGTCGACCGGGACGAGGTCCTGCTCGACATCGGTTACAAGACCGAAGGTGTCATCCCGAGCCGCGAGCTCTCGATCAAGCACGACGTCGACCCGAACGAGGTCGTCAAGGTCGGCGACGAGATCGAGGCCCTTGTTCTCCAGAAGGAGGACAAGGAAGGCCGCCTGATCCTCTCGAAGAAGCGTGCCCAGTACGAGCGCGCCTGGGGCACCATCGAGAAGATCAAGGAAGAGGACGGCATCGTCACCGGCACCGTCATCGAGGTCGTCAAGGGTGGTCTCATCCTCGACATCGGCCTCCGTGGCTTCCTGCCGGCATCTCTCGTCGAGATGCGCCGTGTCCGCGACCTCCAGCCCTACGTGGGCAAGGAGCTCGAGGCGAAGATCATCGAGCTGGACAAGAACCGCAACAACGTGGTCCTGTCCCGCCGTGCCTGGCTGGAGCAGACCCAGTCCGAGGTTCGCCAGACGTTCCTCACCACCCTGCAGAAGGGTCAGGTCCGCTCTGGCGTCGTCTCCTCGATCGTCAACTTCGGTGCCTTCGTGGACCTGGGTGGCGTCGACGGTCTCGTCCACGTCTCCGAGCTCTCCTGGAAGCACATCGACCACCCCTCCGAGGTTGTCGAGGTCGGCCAGGAAGTCACCGTCGAGGTTCTCGACGTCGACATGGACCGCGAGCGCGTCTCCCTGTCGCTCAAGGCGACGCAGGAAGACCCGTGGCAGCAGTTCGCCCGGACGCACCAGATCGGTCAGGTCGTCCCGGGTAAGGTCACCAAGCTCGTTCCGTTCGGTGCGTTCGTGCGCGTCGACGAGGGCATCGAGGGCCTGGTCCACATCTCCGAGCTGGCCGAGCGCCACGTGGAGATCCCGGAGCAGGTCGTCCAGGTCAACGACGAGATCTTCGTCAAGGTCATCGACATCGACCTCGAGCGCCGTCGCATCAGCCTCTCGCTGAAGCAGGCCAACGAGTCCTTCGGTGCCGACCCGGCCTCGGTCGAGTTCGACCCGACGCTGTACGGCATGGCCGCGTCGTACGACGACCAGGGGAACTACATCTACCCCGAGGGCTTCGACCCGGAGACCAACGACTGGCTCGAGGGCTTCGAGACCCAGCGCGAGGCGTGGGAGGGCCAGTACGCCGAGGCGCAGCAGCGCTTCGAGCAGCACCAGGCCCAGGTCATCAAGTCCCGCGAGGCCGACGAGGCCGCTGCTGCCGAGGGTGCTGCTGCCCCGGCCGCCAGTGCGGGTGCTGGTGCGGGTGTCACGGGCGGTTCGTACTCCTCGGAGTCGGACGACAACTCCGGCGCCCTGGCGTCGGACGAGGCCCTGGCTGCCCTGCGCGAGAAGCTGGCCGGTGGCCAGAGCTGACGCTCTGCCCCAGCTGGTGACTAGCTGAAAGTAAGGCCCGCTCCCCCTGGGGAGCGGGCCTTACTGCGTTATGGCGTGCCCCCTGGGGGAGGAACTGGGTCTCCGCGGCGATGTGTTCGTCGATGTGTTCATCGCGTGAGGTGGGAATGTCCGTGCGTCACCGGTCGTTCTTGTCTACGAACACGAGGAGGAGCGGTAATCGTGCTTGATCCGCAGGGTTTGTACGAATGGGAGCCGAAGGGCCTCGCCGTCGTCGACATGGCGCTGGCGCAGGAGTCCGCAGGCCTGGTCATGCTGTATCACTTCGAGGGATACATCGACGCGGGGGAGACCGGCGAGCAGATCGTCGACAACCTGCTGGACACACTGCCGCACCAGGTGGTGGCCCGCTTCGACCACGACCGGCTGGTGGACTACCGGGCCCGCCGCCCGCTGCTGACCTTCCGACGCGACCGCTGGAGTGCGTACGAGACCCCGAGCCTGGAGGTCAGGCTCGTCCAGGACGCCACGGGCGCGCCGTTCCTGCTGCTGTCCGGCCCCGAGCCGGACGTCGAGTGGGAGCGCTTCGCCGCGGCGGTCGGACAGATCGTCGAGCGGCTCGGAGTGCGGCTCGCGGTCAACTTCCACGGCATCCCGATGGGCGTCCCGCACACCCGCCCCGTCGGCCTCACGCCGCACGGCAACCGCACGGACCTGATGCCGGGCCACCGCAGCCCCTTCGACGAGGCCCAGGTGCCGGGCAGCGCGGAGTCGCTCGTCGAATACCGCCTGATGGAGTCCGGCCACGACGTCCTCGGTGTCGCGGCCCATGTGCCGCACTATGTCGCCCGCTCCTCCTACCCGGACGCCGCGCTGACCGCACTGGAGGCGATCACGGCCGCCACGGGCCTCGTCCTGCCGGGTATTGCGCATTCGCTGCGTACGGAAGCGCAGCGCACCCAGACCGAGATCGAGCGCCAGATCGGTGAGGGCGACGAGGAGCTGGTGGCCCTGGTCCAGGGCCTTGAGCACCAGTACGACGCGATGGCGGGCGGGGAGACCCGGGGCAATCTGGTCGCGGAGCCCGTGGACCTGCCGTCCGCCGACGAGATCGGCCGCGAATTCGAACGCTTCCTCGCCGAGCGGGAGGGCGACGCGTAAACGGCTCGCGTAGGCTGCGGGCCATGCTGAAGGTGGGCCTGACCGGCGGAATCGGTGCCGGCAAGAGCGAAGTCTCACGTCTCCTCGAATCGTACGGAGCCGTGCTGATCGACGCCGACAAGATCGCTCGCGAGGTGGTGGAGCCCGGGACTCCCGGGCTCGCGGCCGTCGTCGAGGCCTTCGGCCCGGAGATTCTCGGCCCCGAGGGCGCGCTGGACCGGCCGAAGCTCGGCTCGATCGTCTTCGCCGACGCCGACCGTCTGGCGACGCTCAACGCGATCGTCCACCCGCTGGTCGGCGCCCGCTCGATGGAGCTGGAGGCGGCGGCCGCGCCGGACGCGGTCGTGATCCATGACGTACCGCTGCTCGCCGAGAACAAGGTGTCGCCGCTCTACGACCTGGTGGTCGTGGTCGATGCCGCACCCGGGACACAGCTGGACCGGCTGGTGCGGCTGCGCGGAATGGCGGAGTCCGAGGCGCGTGCGCGGATGGCCGCGCAGGCCACGCGCGAGCAGCGCCTGGCGATCGCCGATCTGGTCATCGACAACGACGGGCCGCTGGAGCAGCTGGAACCGCAGGTGCGGAAGGTCTGGGCGGAGCTGACGGAGCGGGCCGTCGCCTCCGGGCGCGACTCCCGTTAGGCATCCTCAATCCGGGCGCGGGGAAGGTGTTTGATCGGAATACCGCTCCCGGAGGCGGTGTTGGAACCGTGCAGTGAGGGGAAGGATGCGACCGTGCCCAAGAGCAATCCGGAGACGCACGTCATCGACTACCGCGCGGCAGAGCAGTTGCTCGCCGCGAGGGATCCGCGCGGCGCCGTGAAGTTGCTGGACTCGGTGATCGCGGCCCATCCCGAGAACACGGCGGCCCGGCTGCTGCGTGCCCGCGCCTTCTTCGCCGCCGCCCAACTGCGCCCGGCCGAGCTCGAGTTCGAGCTGGTCCTGGAACGCGAGCCGGACAACGCCTTCGCCCACTTCGCCCTGGCCCGCACCTACGAGCGGGCGGGCCGTCCGGAGCTGGCCAAGCGTCACTTCCGGCTGGCGGCGGCGCTCGACCCGAAGCCGGAGTATCTGAAGGCGGCACGCTTCGACGGCGAGGCGTGACCGAGACCCGGCTGCGGAAGCGCGGAAGACATCCCTAATGTCCGTGCCGCGGGCGGCGGGGGTTGCCGTGGTCCGGTTCGTAGGGCGGAATGTCGCGGCCCGGCTGCCAGTGCGGGCCCTGGTGGATGTGGTGCAGGACCACGGACAGGTCGACCACGGCGATCAGCAGCACGACGCCGCAGGCCGCCGCCCAGCCCGGGTGGTCCGCGAGGGTGAAGAGCGCGGTGCCCGCTGCGGCCCAGATCAGACCCCATACACTCAGCCCGAGTCGCAGCCGCAGGGGACTGCGCGCAGTCGTCGGTTCACTCCCAGTGCGCATGGCCATCGCATCTCCCACCTCCTAGGATGCACCCGCCTCGGGTCCCGTCCCGGGCGCATTTTCCGCACAGCCGATCCGGAGGGGAGACGTCACAGGTGACCACCGGGCACGTGGAGCTGCCGGAATCGGACGAGCTGGCCGACGTGCTGCTCGATCTCGCGGTGCCGCACGAGGACATCAACGAACTCCTCGCGCTACGGGGCCGGATGACGACGGACCCCGGGCTGCGCAGACTCCTTGAGACGGGCGTCCGCAAGCTGGTCCAGGACATCGGCAGGCCGGGCGGTGGCGGGGGGTCGCCACGGATGCCAGAGGGCTCGGGCACGCCGGCCCGCCTCTTCCCGGTGTACGTGCTGGTCGGGGCGCTGCCGTACGTACGGGCGTACCACCGCGGGCGCCGCGTCCCGGAGGACATCTCCCGGCGCACCCTCGCCGATCTCGGCCGCCACATGGCCGTCCACCGCAGACGCCACGGGGTGGGCGGGCTGTCGATCCCGGGCTGGCTGGCCCTGCATTTCCGGGGCGAGATCTACCAGTTGGGGCGGCTGCAGTTCCAGCGCTCCCGGCTCGGCAGCCGCACCGGCGAGGCCGTGCGGGCGGCCGGACTGCCGCTCGGGCCCGACGACGTGGCCCTGGATGTGCATGTCCCCGGCTTCCTCGGGCCGATCACCCCCGGGGCCTGCGACCGTTCCCTCGCGCTCGCCCGGGAGTTCTTCGCCCGCCGCTTCCCCGAGGAGCCGTACCGGATCGCCATGTGCCACTCCTGGCTGCTCGACCCGCAGCTCGCCGAGTATCTGCCGCAGGACTCCAACATCATCGCCTTCCAGAACCGCTTCCGGACGGCGTACGAGATCAAGGAGGCCGACGACAGCGATCCGGTCGGCTTCGTGTTCGGCGACCCGAAGCTGCCGCCGGAGACGCTGCCGCGCCGCACGACGCTGGAGCGGGCGATCGGCGACCATCTCAGGGCGGGCCGTCACTGGTACCAGGGACACGGCTGGTTCGAGATCTGAGCCGGGACGAGAGCCGTCCCAGGGGTCCCAAGGAGGCTGCGGGGACCCGGAGTTGAAGATTTTCACGTTGGGGCCCGGGGGAGCGATGAGTCCTGGGTCCCTTCGCCGTCTACCTCTCGAAAGCACTCGGAACGCTTACCGGAGGAGACCCTCATGTCCGCCACAGCCGCCGTCACCACCTCGAACACTGCCGCCGTCACCACATCCGGAACCACGCGGAGCCGCCGGTCGCACCTCGCGGTGCGCACGCTGCAGATCGTGCTCGCGCTGTTCATGGCCATCCCGAGCGCCGCGCCCAAGCTCATCGGCCACTCCTCCGCGGCGGAGTCCTTCGACAAGATCGGTTTCGGCGACTGGTTCATGTATCTGACGGGCGGTCTGGAGCTGGCGGGCGCGATCGCGCTGGTCATCCCGATCCTCTCCGGTCTTTCCGCGCTCGCCTTCATGGGCCTGATGATCGGCGCCTTCATCACCCAGGTGACCGTCTTCGACGGTCAGTACGCGATCACACCCGTCATCCTCTTCGTCATCTTCGGCGGGATCGCCTGGGTGCGCCGCAACCACACGGCGGAGCTCCTCGCCCTCGTCCGCAAGCGCCTCTGAGCCCGATCAGGGTCGGATCCGGCTCAGGAAAGGCCGCACCCCGTCAGGGTGCGGCCTTCCTCCTTGGCCGGAGCGTCCTGACTGTCGAGGGCTAGAGGCTCGCCCCGGGGGGTATACCAGACATACCGTAGTAATAGGACCCGGCTCGGAGGGTAGGGGGTGCCCCGATGGTCGAAGAGCTGGTGGTTGCAGGCGTAGCCGTCGCGTCCGGAGCCGCGGTGTACGCGATGGCGGCCGCCAAGGTGATCAAGCAGTACGAACGGGGTGTCGTCCTCCGCCTCGGCCGGCTGCGAAGCCAGGTGCGCCCCCCGGGATTCACCATGATCGTTCCGATCGTGGACCGGCTTCACAAGGTCAACATGCAGATCGTGACGATGCCGGTGCCCGCGCAGGACGGCATCACCAGGGACAACGTGACGGTGCGCGTCGACGCGGTGATCTACTTCAAGGTCGTGGACGCCGCGGACGCGGTGGTCCAGGTGGAGGACTACCGTTTCGCGGTCTCGCAGATGGCGCAGACCTCGCTGCGGTCGATCATCGGCAAGAGCGATCTGGACGATCTGCTGTCGAACCGCGAAAAGCTCAACCAGGGCCTGGAATTGATGATCGACAGCCCCGCCATGGGGTGGGGCGTGCAGATCGACCGGGTGGAGATCAAGGACGTGTCCCTGCCCGAGGCCATGAAGCGCTCGATGGCGCGGCAGGCCGAGGCGGACCGTGAGCGGCGGGCGAGGGTCATCAACGCCGACGCGGAACTGCAGGCGTCCAAGAAGCTGGCCGAAGCGGCCGGAGTGATGTCCGCGCAGCCGGCAGCGCTCCAACTCCGGCTGCTGCAGACCGTGGTGGCCGTGGCGGCGGAGAAGAACTCCACCCTGGTGCTGCCGTTCCCGGTGGAGCTGCTGCGCTTCCTCGAGCGCGCCCAGCAGCCCGGGCAACAGCAGCCCGGGCAACAACAGGCTGCGGCCGAGCAGCCCGCCCAGGTCACCAAGGGGGAGCAGGAGGAGCCGCCTGCCGTCGAGGCGGGGCCCGGCGAGCCTTCGTCCGGGGAGATCGAGGCGGGGTCGGCCGAGCCGCCGGCCGTGGAGTCGGGAGCCGAGAGGGTGCCCGAGGCGGAGGCGGAGTCCGGAACCGCCGCGGATCCGGCGCCCGTCGAGCTGCCGCTGCCGCCTGCGGCATGACCGAGGCGGGTTCGGGGCAAGAGTCGTCGGAGTCCGTTGTCAGACCCCCGCCGTAAGGTCGTAGATCAGTGCTGCGGTAGTCGCTGCGTCGCTGACGACCTGCGGGAGGGAGGTGACCCATGACGTCCGGCATGCCGAGTCCGCATCCGTATCGCCCGGAGACGCTGCGTACCTGCGCCGCGCTCTTCCTCCCTGCGGCCCTGCCGCGCGAGGGCCGGGTCGCCTTCTGGGACCCTGAGGGCGACCGGCTCCAGGATGCCACCGACGAGCTCACCGTCGTACGCCGCGACGGCACGGACATCCGCAGCACTCCCGTCCCCGCCGTGCTGCTGCCCGTCTCCGAGGCCCTGCCGCTGCTCACCCGCGCCCGCCACGACGCGGCCGCGCACCCCGCCGCCGCCTGCTGGGGCGCGGCCGCTCTGCACGCTCTTCATCTGGCGGCGCGCGGCAGGCTGCTGCCCGGGCTGACGGCGACCGATCATGACGCGTGGCGCGCGGGACCCCTGGACGCGGACGACATCGCCCAGCTGCGGGCGATCGCCGCCGCCATGCCGTACGAAGCGCATGCTGCCCCCGTCGCCGGGCCGACTCCGCCGCGGCTGCACGAGCCCGAAGCGCTGGTGCGGTTCTTCTTCGACGCGGTGGCCGACACCCTGCCGCGCACCCCTGCCGCCGCCCACGCGGCGGGGGCGCCGTTCGCGGCCGCGGCTCCGCAGCATCTGCCCCGGGCGCGGGAGTGGGCCGCGGAAGCCGCCGCGGGCATGGACGCGGGCGTGCGGGTCTCGCTCCGCCTCGACCTGTCCGCGTACGACCTCTTCGACACGGCGGACGTGCCGGTCACGACAGACGGGTCGGACGACGAGGTCGAGGACGACGCGGCGGAGGACGGCGCCCGGCGCAATGCCGGTGCGGCCCTGGTCCAGGTGCACAGTCTCGCCGACCCGACGCTCGTCATCGACGCGGCCCGGTTGTGGGCGGGCGACGGGGACGAGAGCTTCGGGCCGCGCGCCCGGATCGACGCGGTGCTGGCGCTGCGCCGCGCCGCCCGGGTCTGGCCGCCACTCGCCCGCCTGCTGGAGCGGGCCGTGCCCGATGTGCTGCCGCTGACCGAGGACGAGCTGTACGAACTGCTCGGGCCGGGGGCGGCGCGGCTGGCCGCGGCCGGGGTGGCCGTGCACTGGCCCAAGGAGCTGGCGCGTACGCTCTCGGCCGCCGCGGTGGTGCGCCCGGCGCCCGGCTCGGCGACCGACGGCACACCGTTCTTCGACAGCGAGGAACTCCTCAAGTTCAACTGGCAGCTGGCGCTCGACGGCGATCCGCTGACCGAGCGTGAGATGGACGCACTGGCCGAGTCGCACCGCCCGATCGTGCGGCTGCGGGACCAGTGGGTGGTGGTCGACCCCGATCTCGTACGCAAGGCGCGCAAGCGGGAGCTCGGGCTGCTGCAGCCCGTCGACGCGCTGGCCGTGGCACTCACCGGGACCGCCGAAGTGGACGGCGAAACGGTGGAGGCGGTGCCGACGGGCGCGCTGGCGAGCCTGCGCGACCGGCTCGTCGCGGCCTCTACCCCCGTCGCAGCCCCCTCCGGCCTCACCGCCACCCTGCGCGACTACCAGCTGCGCGGTCTGGCCTGGCTGGACCTGATGACCTCGCTCGGGCTCGGCGGCTGTCTCGCGGACGACATGGGTCTCGGCAAGACGGTCACGCTGATCGCCCTCCACCTCCACCGCGACCGCGAGGCCCCCACGCTGGTGGTCTGCCCGGCCTCGCTGCTCGGCAACTGGCAGCGGGAGATCGAGCGCTTCGCCCCCGGCGTGCCCGTGGACCGCTTCCACGGCGCCGACCGCACCCTGCCCGGGCTCGACGGCGGCTTCGTCCTCACCACGTACGGCACGATGCGTACGAGCGCGGAGCAACTGGCCGCGCACACCTGGGGGATGGTCGTCGCCGACGAGGCGCAGCACGTCAAGAACCCGTTCTCCGCGACCGCGAAGGCGCTGCGCACGATTCCGGCCCCCGCCAGGGTCGCCCTCACCGGCACGCCCGTGGAGAACAACCTCTCCGAGCTGTGGGCTCTGCTGGACTGGACGACCCCGGGGCTGCTGGGCCCGCTCAAGGCCTTCCGCTCGCGCCACGCACGCCTGGTGGAGAACGGCGAGGACGAGGACGCGGTCGAGCGGCTGTCCCGGCTGGTCCGCCCCTTCCTCCTGCGCCGCAAGAAATCCGATCCGGGCATCGTGCCGGAACTGCCGCCGAAGACCGAGTCGGATCATCCTGTCGCGCTCACCCGCGAGCAGGCTTCCCTGTACGAGGCGGTCGTACGGGAGGCGATGGCAGCGATCGAGGGCGCGGAAGGGATCGCCCGGCGCGGCCTGGTGATGAAGCTGCTCACCGGGCTCAAGCAGATCTGCAACCATCCGGCGCAGTTCCTGAAGGAGGACACGGCGAGGCTGTCCGGCCGCTCCGGCAAGCTGTCCCTCCTCGACGAGCTCGTGGAGACGATCATGTCCGAGGACGGCTCGGTCCTGGTCTTCACCCAGTACGTCTCGATGGCCCGCATCCTGTCGGCGCACCTGACCTCCCGGGCCATCCCGTCCCAACTCCTGCACGGCGGAACGCCGGTGGCCGAGCGCGAGCGCATGGTGGACCGATTCCAGTCCGGCGAGGTTCCGGTCTTCCTCCTGTCCCTCAAGGCGGCGGGCACCGGACTGAATCTGACCCGGGCGGGCCATGTCATCCACTTCGACCGCTGGTGGAACCCGGCCGTCGAGGAACAGGCGACGGACCGGGCGTACCGCATCGGCCAGACGCAGCCCGTGCAGGTCCACCGGCTGATCGCCGAGGGCACCGTGGAGGACCGCATCGCCGAAATGCTCGCGTCCAAGCGGGCCTTGGCCGACGCGGTCCTGGGCTCCGGTGAGGCGGCGCTGACCGAGCTGACCGACCGTGAGCTGGCCGACCTCGTCTCGCTGCGGAGGCAGTCATGACACCGCGCACCCCGGCCCGGTTCGCCGACTCCCGCCACGAGGACCGCCGGCGGACGTTCCCCGCCCTTCAACCCCTCGAAGGCGAGGATTTCGCGTCCAGTTGGTGGGGCAACGCCTGGGTGGAGGCGCTGGAGGACACGGCCCTGGACCACGCTCGCCTCACCCGGGGCCGTGCGTATGCGCGCCGTGGCCATGTCGACGCGATCACGGTCACGCCGGGCCGGGTCATGGCGTACGTCCACGGCACCAGACCGCGCCCGTACCGCACGGAGATCCGCCTGCGCACGCTCACCGACGGGGACTGGGGCGACTTCCTGGCGACAGCGGCGGCGCGGCCCGACCACATCGCGGCGCTGCTCGACAAGGATGTGCCGCACGCCCTGGCGAGCGTGGCGGACCTGCTGCCCACGCCCGGCGACCTGATTCCCGACTGCTCCTGCCCGGACGACGGTTACCCCTGCAAGCATGCGGCCGCACTCTGCTACCAGACGGCGAGGCTGCTCGACGAGGACCCGTTCGTGCTTTTCCTGATGCGGGGCCGTGGCGAACGCGAAATCCTCGCCGACCTCTCCCATCGCAACGCCACCCGGTCCGCGGCCGAACGCACCGGAGCCGCTTCCGGCACCCCCGCGCCGACGGTCCCGGCGAGCGAGGCCCTCGCCCCCCGACCGCTCAGGTCCCTGCCGCCTCCGTTCGCCCCGCCCGCCCACCCGGGCCGCCCCCCGGCATACCCGCAGACACCGGGCGCGCCCGACCCCCTGGCCCTGGACCTCCTCGCCACCGAGGCGGCCGCCCGCGCCCACACCCTCCTCACCACCGGCACCGACCCCGTCGCCCAGCTCACCCAGTGGCAGGACGCGGTCCGCCTGGCCGCCGCCCACCCCGGCTCCGGCCTGACCGCATCGACCCGCGCTCTCTACCGGGACCTGGCCGTGGCCACCGACCACACCCCCACCGATCTGGCCCGCGCGGTGGCCGCCTGGCGGCAGGGCGGCCTCGCGGCCCTCGCCGTACTAGAAGAGCCCTGGGACCCACCGGCGGGCCCCTTCGACCGCGCGCGCCCCGCCCTGGTCGCGGCGGACTTCCCGCACTTCCGCCCCTGGCGCAACCACCTCTCCACCCGGTCACTCCAGCTCCGCTTCGGCCGCGACGGCCTCTGGTACGGCTACGAGTCCGACCCGGACCGCGAGGACTGGTGGCCGCGCGGCACCCCGGACGCCGACCCGGTGGGAGCACTCGCCGCACTGCTCGGCAGGTGAGTTGGCACCGTCACCGCCCGCGCAGCAACCGGGCCATTCGCAATCCGCTCGACGGCGCGGGCTCCTGCCTGCCAGGCTTCACGTCATGCGTACCAAGCGATGGGGACGCTTCGCGGCGGCCGACTTCTAGATCGGCCACGCCGGAAGTACCGGCGGGCCGGCCGAGGTCTGCCCATGTCCTGCACTGTCCACCACGTCCCCCTCAAACACCGCGCCACGAGCTGGTGGTCCACCTGCCCCGGCCCGTGGACGGCGCACGCCATCACGGAACTCCGCTACTCATATGCCGAGTTGGACGTGTCCCGCCGCCTCGGCCGCCGCCCCATGCCGCGCCGTATCGTCCGCGGCTTCGCGTCGTACGAGTACCCGCGCGCCATCGGCGTGCCGGTCTCGGGCCGTGCCTGTCGGGAGGCCGCCGCCCGCGCAGCGCTGCGCGATTTCTGTACGTCGGCGGTCAAGCACCTCCGGGCTGCCGACGATCTGCTCGAATCAGCCGAGGACCTCGACCACCCGCCGACCCGCCATCGCCACGGCTGTATCTGGGACGGCTAGGGCAGTTGGGCGCTAGCGGGAGGCCGCGAACGGGATGAACGCGGACCATGAGCCGTCTGTGAAGGCGAGTTGCGCGCCTGCCGTGTCCTTGGAGTCCCGGACGTGGACGGTGCCGGGGGTGGGGGCGACCTCGACGCACTCGGGGCCATCGCTGGTGCTGTAGCTGCTCTTGAACCACGCCAGCCCGGCGACACTCTCGACAGAGGGCTTGCTGATCATGTCTCTCCCAGCACTTTCTCGATGAATGCCAGTGACTCCCGTGGCGTGAGAGCCTGCGCTCGGATGATCCCATACCGCGCTTCAAGGACACGGACCTCTCTGCGTTCGGCGGTTACGCGGTTGAACAATGCTGCCTCCGAGTGCGCCACTTTGTGGCCGTTCCTGAGGTCCAGCAGGAGGAACGAACCGCCGCCCAGGCCCGCGTGGTCATCACGGTCCGTCGGCATCACTTGGACTTCGACGTTCCGTAACTGCCCCACATGCAACAGTCGTTCGAGCTGCCCGGGTGCCCTGCTCGGTACGCCGATACAGCACGTAGCGCCCGTCACGGATGGGGCTGACGAGACCGGACCGGCGCAGAACGCCGAGGTGGTACGAGACGGTTGCGGGGCTGAGGAAGTGGCGGGCGGCCAGCTCGGACGTGCTGGCAGGACGGGCCAGGGCCGTGAGCAGGTCGGCTCGTGTCGGGCCGACGAGGCGGGCGAGTTCGGCGGATGCGGTGTGCGCACGAGACGACGGAGCCGTCAGGGGATAGACGACCAGTGGCGGCCATTGGCCGGGGGGGGGGGGTCCAGCGGGTCGATGGCCACCGCGGGAAACCGCGCGACCAGTGAGGGGGCCAGCACCACGAGTGGCACGTGCAGGCTTCCTGTGAAGCGGCTTTCGACGTCGTCCCGTGGGCTGAGCCCCCATGGCATCAGAGTTCCCGTGACTTGCTGCAGAGGTGAGACGACGAACCTGCATCGCGCCAAGCCAGCGACATCCAGGGTGAGTTGAATCATCTCCGCCCCCTGCGTCCACGGATTCGAACGTCCTCGAATCGTCGCCCGGAACCTCGGCCTCCGGGCCCGGACCGATCCACGCTGGTGGTCCACAGAGGCCAGGGAGCACCGCCCCGGCGGCTGGGCCCGCACGCCCCTGAACTCACTCACCGGAGGAACCCGTGAATCTCTCCCGTACTTCGCTCGCGCTGGCGTCCGCCGCCTGCCTGGTGGCTCTGGGTACCCCCGCGTCTGCCGCGGCCGGCACCCCTGGCGGCGCAGCCTCCGAGACCCATTGCGTCATCGTCGTCGACAAGGTCAAGCCGGGCGAGACCGTCTCCAAGGTCGTGCCCCGCGGTTGCTTCACCGGATCGGAATCCGCTGCCCGCGCCGAGGCCGCGGTGCCGGTCGCCGCGGCCGAAACGCATCTGATGACGTGGGCCGAGCACGCCGACTACGGCGGCGCCTACACCCATATCTACGGCAGCGCCGGCCCCTGCGACTCGGCGGGCTACAGCTTCCGCCCGGGCAGCTGGTGGTCCAGCCGGCTGTCGTCGTTCCTCGTCGAGGGCGGCTGCAACAAGTCGTACCTGTCCGGCCCGCGCGGCAACGGCTCCTTCGACAGCGACGTCCCGTACGTCGGTGACACGCTCAACGACGCCGTCACCTACATCAAGGTCTGGCGCGGCTGAACCTGACCCGACATCGTTCGGGCCGACCCTCAGCCTTGGTCCCGCCGCGGGGCCTTCGTACAGCAGGAACCCGGCGGGAGGTGGGGGTCGGCTGCCTCGTGCTGGTGCTTCTCCTTGGCCTCGGTGGCGCATGGACGGTCAGCGGGCCACAAGGCCTCCGCCCAGCTGACCAGCGCCGCGAAGTCCTCCTCCCGCAGCCCCCGCCGCGGATGGATCCGCAGCAGCAGCGCGGGTGCGTCGTGGTGGGCCGCGACGTGTGCCGTGTCCAGGTCCGTGATCATGTCGTCGACCCAGGCGAACGGGCGGCCCGCCGCCCAATCCAGCAGCGGCCGGGTTTTCCAGTACAGCCCGTCCGGGTCCTTGGCGAAGAGTTCCGGCCACTCGATCACCGGGAGGTCGGTGGGCAGGCCGATGCCCGGGGCGATCATGGTGTTGGCCTCGTGCATCCAGGTGGTCGCCCAGGCCAGTTCGAAGGGGAGGCCGGTCAATCGTGGGCCGTGGGCCGGGTTGAGATGGATGCGCAGGCCCCGGCGGTGGCGGCGGGAGCCCGGGGGCTGGCGGGACAGCCAGTACGAGGGGTGCAGGCGGTGTGTCGCGTAGCCGCGCAGGCGCGGCAGACGCGCCGCGTACGGGTTGAGGGGGCCGTCTACGTCGAGAAGGAGCAGCGGGCGATCCGTCATGGGGAAGAACTGCCCACTGCGGGGCCGGAATACGGCGGGCGCCGTCGCTTTGAGCCGCCCGCCCGCGAACCGTCCCGGGGACCGCGGCCCTGCCCGCTCAGCCGTCGAGGTAGTGGACACCCGCGAGTTGTTGTGATTTCTCCCAGAGGGCCCAGGCTGTGTCGCGGTCGAGGCCCGGGCCGGTGAACGCCGCGGGCTGCACGCGCGCGTGGAGCTTGGGGCCGGTCGGGCCGTAGAAGCTGTCCGGCACCGCGTCGGGGGAGGTTGCGGCGTAGAGGATCGGAACGACAGTCAGGCCGCGGAGCTGTCCCGTACGAGCGACGCCCTCACCCACTACCTCAGCGAGAACTTCGCCTGACCGGACCGGTGTTGCTCGCCGCTGTCTAGGGTGGAGCCATGGCACTCCAAGATCCAACGAGCGAGCTGTCGGCCGATCCGTACGCCGCGTACGCGCGGCTCCGTGAGGCGGGCCCGGGACGGACGGGCTGCCCGCCTGGCTGATCACCCGCTACGACGACGTACGACAGGCGCTTGCCGATCCCCGGCTCTCCCTGGACAAGCGCAACGCGGCCCCCGGCGGCTACTGGGGGCTCGCGCTGCCGCCGGCGCTGGACGCGAATCTGCTCAACATGGACCCGCCGGACCACACCCGTATTCGGCGGCTGGTGTCCCGTGCGTTCACCCCGCGCCGTATCGCGCAGTTGCGCGAGCCGATCCGGAAGACGGTCGACCAGCTGTTGGACGCCATCGCCCCGCAGGGCCACGCCGACCTCATCGCCTCGTACGCGGCGCCGCTGCCGATCACCGTCATCTGCGACCTGCTCGGCGTGGCCTCGCAGGACCGGCGCGATTTCCGGGTGGACCGATGTCCTGGTTGCCCCGGACCCTGCCGAGCCGTCACGGGCGAAGGAAGCGATCGGCGCCATGCTGGCGTTCTTCACCCAGCTCATCGCCCGCAAGCGGACCAGCCCGGCCGACGACCTGCTCTCCGCTCTGATCGCGGTACGCGATCAGGAAGACCGGCTGAGCGAGGACGAGTTGATGTCTCTGGCCTTCCTGATCCTCTTCGCCGGATACGAGAACACCGTCCACCTCATCGGAAACGCCACCCTGGCCCTGCTCAGCCATTCCGACCAGTTGGACGCGCTGCGCTCCGACCCCGCCCGACTGGGCGGCGCCGTCGAGGAGTTCGCCCGTTACGACGGCCCCGTCCCGCTGGCCATACGCCGCTTCCCCACCGAGGACATCACCATCGGCGGCGTCGTGATCCCGGCGGGCGAGACCGTCCTGCTCTCGCTCGCGGCCGCCCACCGCGACCCGCACCGCTTCACCGAGCCCGACCGCCTCGACATCGGCCGCGACGCGACCGGTCACCTCGCCCTCGGCCACGGCATCCACTACTGCCTGGGTGCGCCCCTGGCCCGGCTGGAGACGGAGATCGCGCTGTCCGCGCTGCTGGAGCGGTTTCCGCGGCTGGAGCTCGACGTCCCGTACGGCGAACTGCGGTGGCGGCCCTCGATGCGTGCCCGAGGGCTGCTTGCCCTGCCGGTGCGCTACTGATCAGCAGCGGCAGGCTCACAAGCCGGCAGGCTCACAAGTCGGCACGCCAACTTCGGCCGGATACCACCCACATGAGCGGCCGGACGAGGCCCGGCGTCCCGGAGTTGGCCGACACACTGAGAACCCCAGGACGTCAGAGGGAGGACCAGATGGTTGCTGCGGAAGCAGTCCGGCCCGCCGATCTTGTCATCGAGGGGTGCATCGCCCTCGTACACGGCGAGCAGGGCGAGATCGACTTCGTCGAGGACGCGGCCGTCGTCGTACGCGGCCCGGTCATCGAGGCCGTCACCTCCGCGCGCGCCGCCGCCGAAGTCCCTGCCGTCGAGCGCATCGACGGCAGGGGACAACTCGCCATGCCCGGGCTGATCAACTGCCACACCCACTCACCCATGGTGGCGCTGCGCGGAATCGCCGAGGACATGCCGGTGGAGGAGTGGTTCAACGACTGGATCTGGCCCATCGAGTCCAACCTCACCGACCGGGTCGTCGAGCTGGGAGCGCGGCTCGCCTGCGCCGAGATGATCAGGGGCGGGGTGACGGCCTTCGCCGATCACTACTTCGCGATGGACAAGGTCGCCGCCGCGGTGCGGGACAGCGGGCTGCGGGCAAGTCTCGGCCTGGCGTACTTCTCCAGCCAGGGCGCCGAGGGGCGGGAGCGGTCGCTCGACTTCGCGCTGCGGATGCGGGGTACGGCCGACGGCCGGATCACCACGTCACTGGCTCCCCATGCGCCGTACACCGTGGACGACGACGATCTCGCGATCACCGCCGCGCTCGCGCGCGAGCACGGGCTGTTGGTGCACATCCACGCCGCGGAGAACAAGGCACAGACGGACAACAGCCTTGCGCGGTGCGGGCGTACACCCGTCGAGGTGCTGGAACGGGCCGGGCTGCTGGATGTGGACATCCTCATCGCGCACGGAACCGGGATCATCGAGAAGGACCTGGCCGTGCTGGGGCGGGGCGGCGGGCGGATCGCCGTCGCCAGTGCGCCGAAGGGGTACCTCAAGTTCGCCTGGGACACGACGCCGATCCGGGCGCTCGCGTCCGCCGGGATTCCCGTCGGGCTCGCCACGGACGGGGCCGCGTCGAACAACACCCTCGATGTGTGGGAGAGCATGACGCTCACGGCGCTGGTGCAGAAATCCGTCGAGGGTGATCCGGCCTGGCTGACCGCCCGGCAGGCGCTCGATCACGCCACGACGCAGAGCGCGCGGGCCATCGGGCTCGGCGAGCAGATCGGCGCTCTCGCGCCCGGGCGGCGGGCGGATCTGATCCTGGTGGATCTCAGCGGGCCGCACACGCAGCCGCTGCACGACATCGCGGCGACTCTGGTGCACAGCGTGCGCTCCGGGGACGTACGCACCACAGTCGTCGACGGGCGGGTGCTGATGCGGGACCGGCGGCTGCTGACGGTCGACGTGCCCGCCATCGCAGCCGAACTCACCGAGCGGCTGCCCGCGTTGACCGAACGCCGCAAGGGCCGTCGTGTCCAGGACTACAACGGGTAGTCCGCGCCGCGAGGGATAGTTCGACAATCCGTCCACTCGATTGAGTGAAAGAACGATTTGCCATAACTCGAATGGCCTCATGGACGTTGGTTCGGGTGCGGGCGAGTGCCCGCGAACTTCTCCTGAAGGCAGGGAACCCATGAGGCAGGTTCACCGAAAGGCTCTGGCCACCGTGATGCTCACGGGTGGCGCGCTCGCCATGGCCGGGCACGCTCACGCCGACTCCAACGGGGACGGCGGTGCAGCTCGTTCGCCCGGGCTGCTGACCGGCAACACGGTGCAGCTTCCGGTGAATGTCCCGGTCAACGTCTGCGGGAACACCGTCGATGCCGTGGGAGCGCCCAACCCGGCCGCTGGGAACTCCTGCGCCAACACCCCCGGCAAGCCGCCCGTCCGCCCCCGGCCCGCCACCCCGCCGAAGCCCGCCGCGCCCCACACCTCCACACCTGCTCCCGAGACCCCTGGACCCCCGGTGGGCCTCGCAGACACCGGCGCCGGACCGGGGACCGCCCTCGCCGCGCCCGCGGGTGCCGCCCTGCTGCTCGGCGGAATCGTCCTCTACCGCCGCGCCCGGTCCGCCGACACCCGCTAAAGCGCAGGCCGGGACCAGGACGCCAGTACCCCCTCTATCACCGCCGCCACCCGGGCCCGCGCTTCGTGGCGGGCGATCCCGGACATCAGCAGGGCGTCGTACTCCGAGTCGAGATGCCGTACGGAAGCCCGCACCGCGGCCGTGACCGCCCCCTCCTCCAGGGAACGGCCCGCCGCGGTGCGGCCCACCCTCCCGCTGCCGCGTGCCGAAGCGTGCGCCGCGACATCCTGAGCCCGGGCGGGCGGACAGCCCGGGAACAGCCGCAGGATCTCCGCCGCGAACGAGGCCGTGAACCGCACGTCCTCGGCAGCCCGGCGCACCGCGTCCCGCTCCCGGCGTCTCGCCCGGGCGTCCGCGTCGGCCAGGCACGCCGACTCGGCGCGGACCAGCGCCGTCTCCTCGACGAGCAGCCCCTGTCGTTCGTACCGCTTGCGGCGGCGGCTGAAGCGGACCACGACCGCGCACAGCGAACTCGCCTCGCGGGCACGCCGGGTGAGTGCCGCGCTGCCCCGCGGCAGGAATACGAGATGAGCGAGGTCGGCGCAGTCCAGGCAGACGGGCGCGTTGAACTCCAGCAGATGCATGGGCAGCGGCCCCTGACGGCACTCCCGGCAGTGCCGCCCTTTCAGCGGCTGGATCACCACCAGGTCCATGTACCCTCCGCTCCCATGACGCTGCGCTGTGCCGTACTCGACGACTACCAGGATGTCGCGCTCTCGGATCACCGGAGCGGGCTCGGATGTCTTCGACCACGAGCCGCTGCCCGCCGACGATCCGCTGCGCACCGCGCCGAACTTCCTCGGGCTGCCGCACCTCGGCTACGTCACCCGGCGCAACTACGAGGCGTACTTCCAGGGGGCCCTCGAGGACATCGCGGCCCATCTCGCAGGCCGGCCCGTCCGGTTGCTCAGCGCACGCCCGGCGCCGCCGCCCCGATGAACTCGGACAGCGTCTCGCGGGCCTGCTCCGAACGCTGCGAGCGGTCCGCCTCGTCCGGTGCCTCGTGCATGCAGTTCGTCACCTCGAAGGCGGACGCGGCCAGTTCGAGCGCCTGGGTGTCGTCGCAGACCAACTGGACGCGGATCAGCGCCTGATGGGCGGTGGAGCGCAGCCGGTAGGAGTCGATGCGCGCCCCCTCGGCCACCGCGCTGCCCGGTGACTCTTGGGCCCGGTGCCAGCGGTCGTTCTGGCCGCGCCGGTAGTCGACGAGCGCGCCGGCGAAGGCGCTGTAGGCGGAGATCCGCTCCTGGCGCAGCTGTTCGGCGCGGCTGAGGGCGGCCGTGCGCTCGGCCGTATGGCGCTGGAAGAAATGCGTGGCCACCGAGCCGAGCAGCGTGCCGATGACCGCGATGACGGCTGTCTCCATGGTGCGAACTCCCCGAGGGATCTGAGCCGGTGACGGAGGTGAGGGATGAATAATCGTTCGAGTGTGCGTGAGCCGTCTTGATACCTTGATCGACGTGGCGAAACTCAATCAGATCATCGCAGTCGAGAAAGGCGTCAAGTCCAAGGCGCACCAGGACCTGACGGCCGCCCATCACGGGCTCCAGAAGCCCGCGCTGCTGGCCGGAATCTCGCGTACGTACCAGGCCAAGGACGAGGAGGGCGAGCAGCTCCCGCCCGAGTCCACGCGAGTCCAGGTCAAGGCCGAGGACGTGCTGCGCGAGACCGCGAAGACGCTGACCCGGCTGTTCGACGTGACCGCCACGAAGGACTGGGCCAACTGCGCGGCGCGTGCCGATGTGACCGTGGACGGACGCGTCCTGGTGAGCGATGTGCCGGTCGCGTATCTCCTGTTCCTGGAGAAGCAGCTCACCGACATCAACACCTTTGTGCGTAAGCTGCCGGTGCTCGACGCCTCGGAGTCGTGGACGCAGGACCCGTCGACGGACGCCTGGAAGACGGAGGCGGTGCGCACGCTCCGTACGAAGAAGGTGCCGCGCAACCATGTGAAGGCCGAGGCGACGGAGAAGCACCCGGCGCAGGTCGAGGTGTACTACGAGGACATACCGGTCGGTTACTGGACGACGGTGAAGTTCTCCGGAGCGCTGCCGGCCCGGCGGGTGAACGAGTTGCTGGAGCGGGTGGAGAAGCTTCAGCAGGCCGTGAAGTTCGCCCGCGAGGAGGCCAACGGCGCGGAGGTCACCGACCAGCGGGTGGGTGACGCCGTGTTCGGCTACCTGTTCGGGTAGCCTCAATGACTCCCCGTCCGCCTGTGTGCGGGCGGGGTGCGCGAGGAGCGCAAGCTGAAACTGAAGCTTGTCGTGACTGCGCGGTTCCAGTGGAGGTTCGAGTCCTCCCCGCGGCATTTTCCGTAACGACGGGCCGCGGTAGCCCAACTCGGCAGAGGCAGACCGCGATCAATCTCAGACTATTGCTCCAGACTCAGCATTCGCCGCCGATCGCCGGATCGACCGGGCCCAGGCCCCGGTGCGTCGAAATGCCGGTTCAAGTCCGGCCCGCGCAGCTCGATGTGCGGTGGTCCAAAGGCAGGACGCGGCGACATGATGACTGACCTGGGTTCTCAAGCGTGCCGGCGTGCGACATGGGCGGCATCACAGGGCTCGGGGGCCGGCTACGCCCCCGGGCCCGCTCCCGTTTTCCGGTACGTTGGGGCCGTTTTTGGCGACGTGGCTGACTGGAGGATTCCATGGGCTTCAAGGACAGAACGCGCACGGCGATGGTCCTGGCCGGGTGCCTCGCGGCGCTCGCGACCGTGCCGTCCGCGGCGAACGCCACGCCCGGCAGCGGCGTTTCGGGCACGATCCTCGCGCAGGGCGTCTCGGAGGGGACCCTCAAGCTCAAGGCCAGGGGGAAGACGGATGTGGTCGTACGGACGATCACGATCGCCCCGGGCGGTTCCACCGGCTGGCACTCGCACGCCGGGCAGGTTCTCGCCGTCGTCAAGTCCGGGACGCTGACGCGGACTCTGGACGACTGCTCCGTGGAGGTCACCACCGCGGGTAAGGCCTTCGTCGAGCCGTCCGGGCCGCGGCACCGGCACATCGGGAGCAACCTGGGCAGCGAGCCGCTGGTGCTGTATGTGACCTATCTGCTGCCCCAGGGCAGCCCGTTGTCGAACGACGCGGACGCGCCGCCGTGCGCCGGTAAGTAGGCCATGAGATTCGAGGCGATCACCTGGGAGCGGCTGGCCGGGGCCATCGCCGACAAGGCCATGGAGTCCAAGGCCGAGGACGGCAGCTCCCGGCTGCGGATCGGCATCGACGGGGCGCCCGCCGCGCAGACCGGGGAGCTTGCAGGACTGATCGGGGAGGCGCTGCGCGTGCGCGGGCGGGGCGTCCTCGTCGTCGGGACCGCAGGGTTTCTGCGCCCCGCCTCGCTGCGGTTCGAGTACGGGCGCGAGGACCCCGAGACGTACTACAGCGGCTGGTACGACACCGGGGCGCTGTGGCGGGAGGTCTTCGGGCCGCTGGAGGTGGGCGGCAGCGGGCGGGTGCTGCCCGATCTGTGGGACCCCGTGAGCGACCGGGCCACCCGCAGCGCCCACATCGAACTCCCGCCCGGCGGTGTGCTGTTGCTGCACGGTCCTTTCCTGCTCGGACACTGGTTCCCGTTCGATCTGAGCGTGCATCTGCGGCTGTCGCCCGCGGCGCTGCGGCGGCGTATGCAGGAGAGCGAGCGCTGGACACTGCCCGCCTTCGAGCGGTACGAGGACGAGGTGGGACCCGGGGACGTCGCGGATGTGCTCGTACGGGCCGATGATCCGCGTCATCCCGCATGGGGCGGCCTGCGCTGATCCGGCCGGCCGCCGGTCAGTGTCACCGCATCCGCGCCCGCCCGGCAGCCCTCGGCCGCTGCCGTCGCCGCGTCCGCGCCCGCGAGCCGGGCGGCGAGGAACGCGCCCGTGAAGGCGTCGCCCGCGCCCGTCGAGTCCACCGCTTCGGCAGGGACGGAGGGGACATGGGCCGTGACGGTGCCCGACTCCGCGACCAGGGCACCGCCGGCACCCAGTGTCACGACCGTGAGCGGGACATGGCGACTCAGCTTCGCCGCGGCGTCTGCCGGGTCCGGCAGGCCGGTCAGCAGGCGGGCCTCGTCGGCGTTGGGAAGGAGGATGTCCGCGCCGGAGAGAGCCGCCAGCATCCGGTCCACGCCCAGCACGGAGATGAAGCCCGCCGATGCCGGGTCCACGCTCACCGTAATGCCGAGCGCTCGCGCCGACTCCAGGGCGAGCAGGGCCAGTTGGCGGCTGGTGTCGGCGAAGAGCAGATAGCCGGACAGATGCAGATGTCCGACCCCGCCGAGCAGCGACGGCGACCAGTCGGCGGGGGACAGGCGCAGCACCGCGCCGCTGTCGGTGAGGAAGGTCCGCTCCGCGCTCTCGTCGACGAGGGCGATGACCGTGGCCGTCGGGGCCTCGGCGTCCGGGACGAGGAGCGGCCCTACGCCGGCGGCCCGCAGCCGCGCGTCGTGCCAGCCCGCCTCCTCCTGACCGACCCGCGCCAGCAGCCGTACGTCCCGGCAGCCCCAACGCGCCGCCCAGCAGGCCACGTTGGCCCCCGCACCGCCCGGCAGGATACGGATCGCGGCCGCCGTGTCCGTCCCCCTGGCGAGCGGCGCCCGATGCCGGGCCACCACGTCGGTGACCACATCGCCGATGACGAGCAGGGCATCCGCGCCCGCAGCCCCTGGGACCGTCACAGCGCCGCCGCGATCCGCGCCGCCAGCCGCACATTCCCGCGCACTGCCGCCACATTCGCCTCCAGCGACGCCCCCTCCGTGCGCCGCATCAGATAGTCGAGCAGGAAGGGCGTCACGGCCTGACCCCCGATGCCCCGCTCCCGGCACTCGGCGAGCGCCTCGGCCAGTACACGGTCGTGCAGCGCCGGATCCAGCTGCTCCGTCTCCGGGACCGGATTCGCGACGATCAGCGCGGCGTCCGGCCCGCCGAGCGCGTCCGAGGCCCGGATCACCTCGGCCACCTCCTGCGGTGTCCCGACGGTCCAGTCGACCGGCTGGCCGGAGGAGGTCAGATAGAAGCCGGGGAACTCCCGCGTGCCGTATCCGAGAATCCCGACGCCCAGCGTCTCCAGCCGCTGCAGCGTCGCCGGAACGTCAAGCACCGACTTCACGCCCGCGCACACCACCGCGATCCGGGTCTGTGCGAGCAGCCGCAGATCCGCCGACTCGTCCTGCGTCTCGGTCCACTCGCGGTGCACGCCGCCCAGGCCGCCGGTCGCGAAGACCCGGATCCCGGCCCGCGCCGCGAGGAACGCCGTGGCCGAGACGGTCGTCGCCCCGCTGACCCCTGCGGCCAGCGCCGGCGCAAGATCCCGGTGCCCCAGTTTGCGTACGTCCTCGTCTCCCGCGACCCGCTCCAACTGTCTTTTGTCCAGGCCGATATGGACTGTGCCGTCGAGCACGGCGACGGTCGCGGGGACGGCGCCCTCGGAGCGTACGAGCCCCTCAAGCTCCTCGGCGACGGCCAGGTTGCGCGGATGCGGCAGCCCGTGCGCGATGATCGTCGACTCCAGGGCCACGACGGGCCGGTGCGCGGCGAGCGCTTCCTGTACTTCCTCGGTCACTTCGGTCAGCAGCATGTCCCCATCCCTGGCACAGGAGTACGGCGTCCAAACCCCCGGCCGGGAGGCTCGCTGTGGAAAGCTTCCCTGTTCGCTGTGAGCCCGGCTGCTGGTGCCCGGCGCCTCGTCTGCCGCCGCGGTCAGCTGAGCGCCCTGCGAACGGCCAGAGCCGCCATCGGCAGCAGCAAGCAGGCGCCGACCACGTTCAGCCAGCTGTAGCTCGCCTGCGCGACGATCAGTCCGGCCGCCGCGCCGCCGATGCCCGCCGAGGTGTTCATGGTCAGGTCGGACAGGCCCTGCACGGCGGCGCGGGCGGGCTGCGGCACCGAATCGGTGAGCAGCGTGGAGCCGGAGACCAGGCCCGCGGACCAGCCGAGGCCGAGAACGAAGAGCCCGGCGGCAGTCTGGCCATGGCTCGCCCCCGCCGTGCCGGCGAGCAGCGCGGCCAAGGAGAGCAGCCCGGCCGCCAGACCGATCACGGCGAGCCTGCCGATACGGTCCGCCAGCCAGCCCATGACCGGGGAGAAGGCGTACATGCCCGCGATATGGGCGCTGATCACCAGGCCGATCAGCTCGATGCCCGCGCCGTGGTGGCTGAGCGCCACTGGAGTCATCGACATGATCGACACCATCGCGGTGTGCGAGGCGGCGACGGTGACCAGCGCGAGCCGTGCCATCGGCGACTCGCGGACCGCCCGCATCCCCGCCCGCAGGGAACGCCCCTCGGGGGAGCGGTCGGCCGGGGACAGCGCCCGCGCCGTCAGCAGCGGATCGGGGCGCAGCAGGACGAGCACCAGAGCCGCCGAGACGAGGAACACCCCGGCCGCCCAGACGAAGGGTCCTGCGGCCGCCGGTATGCCGAGCCCCGAGACGCTGCGGCCCGCGGGCGCGGCGATGTTGGGGCCGAGCACCGCGCCGATCGTGGTCGCCCAGACGACATTGGAGATGGCCCGGGCCCGCCGCTCGGGCTCGGCCAGGTCGGCGGCGGCGAAGCGCGCCTGAAGATTCGCCGACGAACCGGCGCCGAAGGCGGCCATGCCGAGCAGCAGCAGCGGAAAGTTGTCGACGACGGCGGCCAGCACGACCACGCCCGCGCCCAACGCGCCCAGCAGATACGCCAGTACGAGCCCGGGCCGCCGCCCGCGGGCCGTCATCAGCGCGGCCAGCGGCATGGACAGCACCGCGGTCCCGGCCACGGTCGCGGTCGGCGCGAGACCGGACAGCGCCTCGGTGCCGCTCACCTGCTGTGCCAGGACGGTGGCCAGCGCGATGCCGGTCGCGACGCCGAGCCCGCCCAGTATCTGGCTGGCTATGAGCACGGCGGTGATACGCCGTCGCAGCGCGGGCAGCTCGTCCGCCGTCACCGGTGCGGGCGAGGCGGCCTTGTCGAGCGCCGTCACCGCGTACGTCCGGGCTGGGGAGCTTGAGCGAAGACGTCCGGTGCTTCGGATATGTCGGGTGCGTCAGGGCTGGTGGTCACTGGCGCAGTGTGCCAGCCCGTACGCACGTGCGAAACCGTGTTCCCCGCCGTCCGACTCGGCCGCCGGCGGGCGAGGCGCGCGGTGCCCGCCGACTCAGAACAGCGGCTCGGGCAGTACGCCCTCCAGAGCCAGCAGCCTCCGCTTGGTCTCCAGGCCGCCCCCGAAGCCGCCGAGCCCCCCGCCCGTCTCCACCACTCGGTGGCACGGCACCACGACCGGCAGTGGATTGGACCCCATCGCCGCGCCCGCCGCCTGCGCCGCGCCCGGCTCGCCCACCCGGGCCGCCAGGTCGCCGTACCCGACGACCGCGCCGTACGGCACGCTCTTGGCCAGCTCCCGAAGCACCTGCCGGTTGAAGCCGCCGGACAGCGACCAGTCCAGCGGCAGATCGAACTCCCGCAGCCCGCCCGCGAAATACGCCTCCAGCTGACGTATCGGCTCGGCCAGCAGGCCCGTCGCGTCCTCGACCGGCTCGGCGGCCAGCCGCCCCGCCAGCCGCGCGAGCGCTCTGTCCCGTACCGCCGGGTCCGCATGGAAGACCACGCTCACCAGACCCTCCTCGGTCGCGGCGAGCAGCAGCGGTCCGATGTCCGTGTCCACGACGGTCCACTCGAAGCTCTTCATGGCGACCACCGTACGACCGGCCACTGACAACGCCGGTTCGGTCCAGCGCGTCCCGCGTTTCACCGTCAGAACCTGAACGGATCCACCCAGAACGCACCAGTGACTGTTTTCGTGTCGACAAATCTCTGTTCAAATGTTTGCTAACCATCGCGGGAGCCCTACTCTCGCCCCCGGACCGGACGTTCCGTCAGGGATCGCGGGGATCACAAGGAGCGAAGGGCGTAACCGGATGCAGGGGACTGTCGACGGATTCAGCTATGGCCTCGTCACGCCCGTGGCGGCCTACCTCATGGCATGCCTCGGCGGTGCCCTCGGCCTGCGCTGCACCACCAGATCCGTCCGCAACCGGCGCTCCTTCAAGCCGGGCTGGCTCGCCCTGGGCGCCACCGCGATCGGCTCGGGCATCTGGACCATGCACTTCGTCGCGATGATGGGCTTCACCGTCGCCGAGGCCCCCATCAGCTACGACGGAACGACGACATTCGCCAGCCTCGCCGTCGCGATCGTCATGGTGGGCATCGGGATCTTCATCGTGGGCTACCGTGGCGCGACCCCGATGGCGCTGGTCACCGGCGGCACGATCACCGGCCTCGGGGTGGCCACCATGCACTACCTCGGCATGGCGGGTATGCGCCTGGACGGGCAGCTCGAGTACGACACCCTGACCGTCGCCCTCTCCGTCGTGATCGCCGTCGTCGCCGCCACCTCCGCCCTCTGGGCGGCCGTGTCGGTCCATGGCTTCGCGGCGAGCCTCGGCGCCAGCCTCGTGATGGGCATCGCCGTGAGCGGCATGCATTACACGGGGATGGCGGCGGTCAGTGTCCACCTGCACACTGCGGCCGGCTCCGCGGGCGGCGGCGACGAGCCCGCCACGCTGCTCGCGCCCATGCTCGTCGGCCCGGTCGTCTTCCTGCTCCTCGCCGGAGTGGTGGTGATGTTCGACCCGCTGCTGGTGATGGGCGAGCCGGACTGGCGGCCCCTCGACGCGGCCGCCATGCGCCCAGGAGTGCCCGCCCAGCGCACCAGAACGGCGAACGGGCAGCCCACGGTGTGGGCCGCCGACCGTTCCCCGCGCCGGGAGCCCCAGCGCTCCCGCCAGGGCTCCCGCGACCGATGGTCCCGGTGACCCGCTGAGCGTCTGATCCACTCCCGGCTGTCAGTGGTGGGTCGTACGGTGGTTCCATGCGGCCCGTTTCCCAGATCGAACGCACGGTGGCGCCCTTCGAGGTCGTCAGTTCCTACCAGCCCAGCGGTGACCAGCCGACGGCCATCGACGACCTTGAGCGGCGTATCCGCGCAGGTGAGAAGGATGTCGTCCTGCTCGGCGCGACCGGCACCGGAAAGTCGGCGACCACCGCCTGGATGATCGAGAGGCTTCAGCGCCCCACTCTGGTGATGGCGCCGAACAAGACGCTTGCCGCCCAGCTGGCGAACGAGTTCCGCGAGCTCCTGCCGAACAACGCGGTGGAGTACTTCGTCTCGTACTACGACTACTACCAGCCCGAGGCGTACGTCCCGCAGTCGGACACCTACATCGAGAAGGACTCCTCGATCAACGAGGAGGTCGAGCGCCTGCGGCACTCCGCGACGAACTCCCTGCTCACCCGGCGCGACGTGATCGTGGTCGCCTCTGTCTCCTGCATCTATGGCCTGGGCACCCCGCAGGAGTACGTCGACCGGATGGTGTCCCTCAAGGTCGGCGACGAGATCGACCGCGACCAGCTGCTGCGCCGCTTCGTCGACATCCAGTACACGCGCAACGACGTGGCGTTCGCGCGCGGCACCTTCCGGGTCCGCGGCGACACCATCGAGATCTTCCCGGTCTACGAGGAGCTCGCCGTCCGCATCGAGATGTTCGGCGACGAGATCGAGGCGCTGTCCACCCTCCACCCGCTCACCGGCGAGATCATCAGCGAGGACCAGTCGCTGTACGTCTTCCCGGCCAGCCACTATGTGGCGGGCCCGGAGCGCATGGAGAAGGCCGTCAACGGCATCGAGAAGGAGCTCGAGGAGCGCCTCGCCGAGCTGGACAAGCAGGGCAAGCTGCTGGAGTCCCAGCGACTGAGGATGCGCACCACGTACGACATCGAGATGCTGCGCCAGATCGGCTCCTGCTCCGGAGTCGAGAACTACTCGATGCACTTCGACGACCGCGAGCCCGGCACCGCGCCCAACACCCTCATCGACTACTTCCCCGAGGACTTCCTGCTGGTCATCGACGAGTCGCATGTGACCGTGCCCCAGATCGGCGCGATGTACGAGGGCGACGCCTCCCGCAAGCGCACACTCGTCGACCACGGCTTCCGGCTGCCCTCCGCGCTCGACAACCGCCCGCTGAAGTGGGAGGAGTTCCAGCAGCGGATCGGCCAGACCGTCTATCTCTCGGCCACACCCGGCAAGTACGAACTCTCGCGCGGCGACGGTTTCGTGGAGCAGATCATCCGCCCCACTGGCCTGATCGACCCGGAGGTGGTCGTCAAGCCCACCGAGGGCCAGATCGACGACCTGGTCCACGAGATCCGCGAGCGCACCGAGAAGGACGAGCGCGTCCTGGTGACCACCCTCACCAAGAAGATGTCCGAGGACCTCACCGACTACTTCCTCGAACTGGGCATCCAGGTCAGATATCTGCACAGCGACGTCGACACCCTGCGCCGCGTCGAGCTGCTGCGCGAACTGCGCTCCGGTGAGTACGACGTCCTGGTCGGCATCAACCTGCTGCGTGAGGGCCTCGACCTCCCCGAGGTCTCCCTGGTGGCGAT
Organism: Streptomyces sp. NBC_01481; assembly: GCF_026339995.1. GTDB lineage: Bacteria > Actinomycetota > Actinomycetes > Streptomycetales > Streptomycetaceae > Streptomyces. Next base: position 1,667,558 of record NZ_JAPEPT010000001.1, read on the forward strand.
CCTCGACGCCGACAAGCAGGGTTTCCTGCGCTCAGGCACCTCGCTGATCCAGACCATCGGCCGCGCGGCGCGAAATGTCTCCGGCCAGGTCCATATGTACGCGGACACCATCACCCCGGCGATGGCGCAGGCGATCGACGAGACCAACCGCCGCCGGGAGAAGCAGGTCGCGTACAACACCGAGCGCGGCATCGACCCGCAGCCGCTCCGTAAGAAGATCAACGACATCGTCGCGACCATCGCGCGCGAGGAGATCGACACCGAGGAGCTGCTCGGCACCGGCTATCGGCAGGTGAAGGCCGAGAAGCCCGGCAAGGGCGCCAAGGCTCCCGTCCCGGCGCTCGGCAAGAGCGCGGGCAGGAAGGGCGAGGTGCTCACCGACCGCCCCGCTGCCGAACTGGCCGGGATCATCGAGGAGATGACCGACCGGATGCGGGCGGCGGCCGCCGACCTGCAGTTCGAGATCGCCGCCCGGCTGCGCGACGAGGTGGGCGAGCTGAAGAAGGAGCTGCGCCAGATGAAGGAGGCGGGCCTTGTCTGACCTCCGCACCCGGTGTGTGTTTCAAGAGCGACACAAAAACGAGCCAATTGTGATGCGCCCATGGCGCCCTTGCGTAGGGTGCTCAACAACCGCACATATGGGCGGCAGCTATTCGGGAGAAGGGGACAGCGCGTGACGGTCAACATGACCAAGGGTCAGGCCATCAGCCTGCAGAAGAGCGACGGGGGCACCCTCACCGCGGTGCGGATGGGACTCGGCTGGCAGGCGGCGCCGCGCCGCGGTCTGTTCGGCTCGCGCACGCGCGAGATCGACCTGGACGCGTCGGCGGTGCTGTTCGCCGACAAGCAGCCGGTGGACGTGGTCTTCTTCCGCCACCTCGTCAGCGACGACGGTTCGGTCAAGCACACCGGCGACAACCTGGTCGGCGGCGCGGGCTCGGGCGGCGACGACGAGGCGATTCTCGTCGACCTGCAGCGGGTGCCGGTCCACATCGACCAGATCGTCTTCACGGTGAACTCCTTCACCGGCCAGACGTTCCAGGAGGTGCAGAACGCCTTCTGCCGCATCGTCGACGAGACCAACGGCCAGGAGCTCGCCCGCTACACGCTCGACGGCGGCGGCCAGTACACCGCGCAGATCATGGCGAAGGTGCACCGGGCCGGCAGCGGCTGGCAGATGACGGCTCTCGGCAACCCGGCCAACGGCCGTACCTTCCAGGACCTGATGCCGTCGATCCTGCCGCACCTGTAGGCACGGCTCGTACGGAAGACGTACCGAAGGCGCGTACGGAAGACTCGCAGCTCCCGGAGGCAACAGGCCGCCGGGAGCTGCACACTTACCACCACCACCGCACAGCACTGAGGGGACAGAGCGATGACGGCCGAGCTGGTCCGGGGGCAGAACCACCCCTTGCCCGACACCCGCCTGGAGATCCGGGTGTCGGCCGGCCACCCAGTCGTCGCCTGCGCCACCTGCTCGGACGCGCAGGGGACCGTACGCGACGAATGGATAGCGCACCCCGGCGCGCCCACCGTGCCCGGGGTCGAGGTGCCCCGAAGTGCCACCGAGGCACCCCGGTTCACGGTCGACCTGGCCGCGGTGCCCGAGGCGGTGCACCAGGTCAATGTGCTGCTCGCGCTCCCCGAAGGGGCAGGCGGCCCGGCCCACTTCGGCGCCACCGCGGCCCCCTTCCTCGCCGTCACCGGCCGGGACGACGCCGAGCTGGCCAGCTTCACCATCACCGGTCTGGACATCGAGACCGCACTCGTCGCCGTCGAGTTGTACCGGCGCCAGGGCGCCTGGAAGGTCCGCGCGGTGGGCCAGGGATACGCCGGCGGGCTCGCCCAGCTGCTGGCCGACCAGGGGCTGGCCAAGGCCCTTGAGACGGCCGCGGACATCCAGGGGGCGGCGGGCGCACAGCGCGCGCCCCGGGCCGAACCGGCGCAGTTGCGGACGAGCACCGCCGACGGCGCGTATCTCAGGCCCGACCTGCCGCGGCCCGACCAGACGCCCGCGCCCGGTCCCGACGCCACGCTCCCCGACGGCCTCACGGCCCCCGGCCGGCAGCCGTCCTCCACGGGCCCCCAGCAGACGCCCACGCCCGATGCCCCGCAGACACCGGGAGGGCCCATCAACTACGCGCACCCGCGCCGCCAGTCGGTCGCGCCCCCGCCGCCGCCCCCGGCTGCCGCTCCCGCCCGGCCCGGGCAGCCCGCCGCGCCCGTCGCGGGGGATGCCACCGGCTGGTCCATGGAGGAGCGGCTCTACAACCAGATCTGGGGCATGTTCGAGGACATGGCCCGCAGCGTCGCCGCGTATCGCAGCGCCGTCGACTTCGCCGAGAGCCGGATGGACCAGGAGCTCGACCAGGTGCTGTCCGAACCGCGCAGCCGTATCGGCGGCGCCGGGGACGCGGCCCGTGAGGCGGCCCGCGCCAAGTGCGAGCAGCTGACCGACCAGGCCCGCCAGGCCCTCGACCGCGACCTGGCCCAGCTCAGCGCCGAGTCCGATGTCGTCGAGCCGGCGCTGCCGCCCGCCTTCGCCCGCTGGGACAACCCCGCCTGGCACGCGTACCGCGTCCCGATGGAGGTTCCGATGGCGCTGCGCCTCGGCGATCTCCGGCTGCCCGAGAGCCCGGAGTTGTGCATTCCGCTCCTGGTGCGGCTGCCGCTGGAGCGCGGGCTGTGGGTGGACAGCGGACGCACCGGTTCCGAGGCCGCGATGTCGCTGGACGAGGGGCAACTGCGCAGGCTCGCCATGGACAGCGCGGTCGCGCACGCGGCCCGGCTGCTCGCGGTCTATCCGCCCGGCGACTTCACGGTCCATGTCATCGACCCGGCGGGCGCGGCGACCGCCTCGCTCGCCCCGCTGGTCGACACGGGGGTTCTCGCCGGGCCGCCGGCGGCCGGCGCCCAGGGTGTGAGTGCCACGCTCGCCACGCTCACCCAGCGGGTGGACCTGGTGACCATGGCGGTCCGCGGCGGCGCGGCCGACGCGCTCCCGCCCGACCTGGACACGGCGGAGCAGCTGCTGATCGTCAACGACTTCCCGCACGGCTTCGACGACCGGGCGGTCACCCAGCTCCGCTATCTCGCCGACGAGGGCCCGGCCGTCGGCGTCCATCTGCTGATGGTCGCGGACCGCGAGGACGCGAGCGCGTACGGCCCGGTCCTCGACCCGCTCTGGCGCTCCCTGCTGCGCATCACTCCCGTCCCGGACGACCACCTGGCCGATCCGTGGGTCCGGCACGCCTGGACCTATGAACCGCTGACGGTCCCGCCGGGCAGCGACGTGTTGCGTCAGGTGCTGGGCAAGGTGTCCGCCGCCCGCCGCGACTGGGGTCGCTGACCTGCGCACTTTAAGCCCGCTTTACCGAGCGCTTTACCTTCCCTTGGGTATTCCTGTACTCTCCTTTGGGCGGAGGGGAGTACTCCCGGATGCGGCGTTCCCGTCAGTACGGACCGGTATCGGTCCCGGGGCGCCGGCCCGCGGCGGGAGAGACCGCCCGGGCGGAGGAGACCTCCGGCAGCGACGACGCTGATCAGTAGCCGTACGACGCCGGAGGCGCAGTGGACGTTTCAATGAACCTGTGGGTGCTGACCATTCTTGGTCTGAGCGCCCTGATCGCAATCGACTTCTTCATCGGGCGCAAGCCGCATGACGTGTCGATCAAGGAAGCCGGGATCTGGACCGTCGTCTGGATCGTCCTGGCCGCCCTCTTCGGCCTGGGCCTGCTGGTGTTCGGCGAGAGCCAGGCGTCCGGCGAGTTCTTCGCGGGCTTCATCACCGAGAAATCGCTCAGCGTCGACAACCTCTTCGTCTTCGTCCTGATCATGGCGAAGTTCTCGGTGCCCTCCCACCTCCAGCAGCGGGTACTGCTCGTCGGTGTCCTGATCGCCCTCGTCCTGCGCGCCATCTTCATCGCCGCGGGCGCAGCGATCATCGCCAGCTTCGCGTGGGTCTTCTACATCTTCGGCGCGTTCCTGATCTATACGGCCTGGAAGCTCATCCAGGAGGCGCGCTCGGACGACGACGAGGAGGAGTTCGAGGAGAACCGCCTCCTGAAGTCCATCGAGAACCGCTTCGGTGTGGCCGACAAGTACCACGGCACCAAGCTCTTCATCCGCAACAACGGCAAGCGGGTGCTGACCCCGCTGATGGTGGTCATGCTCGCCATCGGCACTACCGATGTGCTGTTCGCGCTGGACTCCATACCCGCGATCTTCGGACTGACGCAGGACCCGTACATCGTCTTCACGGCGAATGCCTTCGCGCTGATGGGTCTGCGCCAGCTGTACTTCCTCATCGGCGGACTGCTCCGGAAGCTGGTTCACCTCAGCTACGGCCTGTCGGTGATCCTCGGCTTCATCGGGGTCAAGCTGGTGCTCCATGCCCTGCACGAGGGCGGGGTGCATGTCCCCGAGATCTCGATTCCGTTCTCGCTGGCGGTCATCTGCGGCGTGCTGATCGTCACCACGATCACGAGCCTGATCGCCTCCAAGAGGCAGGCGGCACGGGACGCGGCGGGCTCGGCCCAGGAGGCCGAGGCGGAGCAGAAGGACAGCGTCGAGGCCTGACGCCTCTCGCCCGGTGGCTCTCGCCCGGCGGTGCGGACGGTCAACGCCGTTCCGCACCCGCCGGGTTCGCCGGTCCTCAGTACGTGACGGTGATCCGGCGGGCAGGACCGTCCACGCGGACCGACCCGCCGTAAGGGATGACGAGCTGCGGGTGCGTGTGCCCGAGGTCCACGTCGAAAACGGCCATCGTCCGCGGGGCGTACGCGGCCAGCGCCCGCAGTACCGCCTCGCGCTGCCCGGAGGCGTAACGCGCCGCCGAGGCAGGGTCGTTCGGCTGCGCGAACGACCAGGTCTTGGGACGGCCCATCAGCAGCGCGGGGAACTGCCGCAGCAGGCCGCGCTCGCCCGTGTTCCGCAGAATAAGGTCCGTACGAGCTCGGACTCCAGCGGCTGGAGAAGGACTTCGGGCTCATGCCGGTGGAGTTCCCGGCGACCCGGAAGATGGGGTCGACACAACAGGGGACGACCAGATCACCGTCGTCATCACGCTCGCGCCGTGGTAGCCGACGATCCCGGTGTTCCACAGCCAGGCCAGCAGCTTGGTGTTGTCGCTGAAGCCGAAGAAGGGCTGGGTTTGTCGCGGATCAACTCCCGGTCCAGCAGCGGCAGCAAAGGGGCAGCAGCCCGGGCAGGCCGCTGGACGGCGAGATCACGGCGATGCGGTCGCCGGGACGGGGTTTCGGGGGACAGATGGGCTCCGTCATGATCGGGAGGGTAATCGGGCGGAGACGCCCCAGGACATCGGTTTACGGACCGCGACCGACGAGGATCACGTGAGACCCAGAAGTACACGGCCCGAGCGGTCGCCCGCGCCCGCGCTCCGGCTCGACCGGGCCGCGGAGCCGCCGCGGGCCGCCGTACTGCTGCTGCACGGCGGCCGGGCCGACGGCCTGGAGCCGCCCCCGGTATTGAATCCGCCCGGGGCCCGGATGCGCCCCTTCGCCCGGGCCATCGCGCGTGCCACTGACGGCCACGACGTCGTGCTCGGACAGGTCCGCTACCGCCACCGCGGCTGGAACGGAGCCCGCGCCGACGCCGGGCATGACGCACTGCGCGCCCTGGACGAACTGGCTTTCCTGACCGGCCCCGTGCCCGTCGTCCTCGTCGGCCACTCGATGGGAGGGCGGGCAGCCCTGCATGCCGCGGGCCACCCCCTCGTGGAGGCCGTCGTCGGCCTCGCTCCGTGGTGCCCCGAGGGAGAACCGGTGGAGCACCTGGCCGGGAAACGCGTCGTCCTGGTGCACGGTGACCGCGACCGCGTGACGAACCCGCGCGACTCCTGGCAACTCGCGGACAGGGCGCGCGCCGCCGGAGCCGAGTCCTGCGCACTGCGGATGCCCGGCGGCGACCACGCCATGCTCCGCGGAGCCCGCACCTGGCACACGCTCGCCGCGCGTCTGGTCACCGGGCTGCTGCGCCTCGGCCCACTGCCGCCGACGGTCGCGGACAGCTTCGCCACCCCGTAGAGGGGTGTCCAGCTACCAGCCGCGCTCGCGCCACTGAGGCAGCTGCGGCCGCTCGTCGCCCAGTGTCGTGTCCTTGCCGTGGCCCGGGTAGACCCAGGTCTCGTCCGGCAGCCGGTCGAAGAGCTTGGTCTGGACGTCGTTGATCAGACTGGCGAAGGCCTCGGGGTCCTGGTGGGTGTTACCGACGCCACCGGGGAAGAGACAGTCGCCGGTGAACAGGTGCGGGGGACCGTGCGGGTCGTCGTAGATCAGGGCGATGGAGCCCGGGGTGTGGCCGACGAGACGGCGGGCCGTCAGCTCGACGCGGCCGACCGTGATCGTGTCCCCGTCCTCGACCGGTACGTCGGTCGGGACGGGGATGCCCTCCGCGTCGTACCGTCCGGCATAGGTGCGGGCGCCGGTCGCCTCGACGACCTGGGCCAGCGCCTGCCAGTGGTCGGCGTGGCGGTGGGTGGTGACGACGGACGCGATGGAGTCGTCGCCGATCAGATGGAGCAGGGTCTCGGGCTCGTTGGCCGCGTCGATCAGCAGCTGCTCGCCGGTGGTCCGGCAGCGCAGCAGATAGCTGTTGTTGTCCATCGGGCCGACCGCGACCTTGGAGATCATCAGGTCCGTCAACTCGTGCACGTCAGCCCGGCCGCCGACCTTCACCACTCCGCTGTACGTCATGGAATCAGCCTATAGCGGGGGCAGCTTCGGCAGCAGGGCTCCGGCTGTGTCCAGGCCCGTCCCGTCGCGCCGTCCGGCGAGCCAGCCGAGCAGGGCGGCGGCGGGGCCGGTGACCGTGACGGGAGCACCTTCCGTTCCGCCCGTGTGCCACTCGCCGGCGTCCTTGGCGCCCGGTTCCCTGTCGCTCGCGACGATCCGGGTCGGCGGGACGTCCGGGCGGCCGGAGAAGCGCTCGCTGAGGAAGGAGATCTCCCGGTCGGTGAAGTCCTCGGGCAGATCCTCCAGCTCGTAGCCGATGCCCAGATCGACATGGTGCAGCTCGACCTCGACGAGACGACGGAAGGGGACGCGGGCCGCGGCGTCGGTGATGCCGTTGCGCAGCTCGACGGTCCGGCTCCAGTCGGCGGGGACCGCACCGGCGGCCTGGAAGGCGGCGGCGGTGTCGCGTACGTCCGCGAGCTGTGCGGCGGGCGGGCGGGGCGCGTCGCGCTCGATGTCCGCCTCACGCGCCTCGCCGCTGACATACATCGGGCGGCCTTCGAGAACATTTACGAGCGCTTCGGCGTTACGGGACAGGTGAGCCAGTACATGGCCGCGGCTCCAGCCCGGGAGCCGGGACGGTCCGGCTACGGCCGCGGCGTCGAGACCGGCGGCCGCGGTGAGGAGCCGATCGGTGGCTTCGCGTACAGATGCCAGGTCGCGCAAGGGATCGATCATGGGGCCGACGATAGCCCGGCCACTCGATCGGGTGAAGGTGTCGGAGCATGGCCGTAAATCGAATGCGCGTGCTATAGGCTCGGTGGAGGCATCCTGGTTGGTGCAGTCATTTCACAGCTTGGAATCCAAACGTTCCGGCGGCCCCCATAGTCTGGCGACGGGGGGCTGTGCCCCCGCTTCTCTCAAGAAAGGTGCGGACCGGCGTGGCCGACCGTCTCATCGTCCGTGGCGCTCGCGAGCACAATCTCAAGAACGTCTCGCTCGACCTCCCGCGTGACTCACTCATCGTCTTCACCGGGCTCTCGGGGTCGGGCAAGTCGTCTCTCGCGTTCGACACGATCTTCGCCGAGGGGCAGCGCCGGTACGTCGAATCGCTCTCCTCGTACGCCCGGCAGTTCCTCGGTCAGATGGACAAGCCGGACGTCGACTTCATCGAGGGCCTCTCCCCAGCCGTCTCGATCGACCAGAAGTCGACCTCGCGCAACCCGCGCTCGACGGTCGGCACCATCACCGAGGTCTACGACTACCTCCGCCTCCTCTTCGCCCGTATCGGCAAGCCCCACTGCCCCGAGTGCGGCCGTCCCATCTCGCGCCAGTCGCCGCAGGCCATCGTCGACAGGGTGCTGGAGCTGCCCGAGGGCAGCCGCTTCCAGGTCCTCTCTCCCCTCGTGCGCGAGCGCAAGGGGGAGTTCGTCGACCTGTTCGCCGACCTCCAGACCAAGGGGTACAGCCGGGCGCGGGTCGACGGACAGACGATCCAGCTCGCCGAGCCTCCGACCCTGAAGAAGCAGGAGAAGCACACCATCGAGGTGGTCGTCGACCGCCTCACCGTCAAGGAAGGCGCCAAGCGCCGGCTCACCGACTCGGTCGAGACCGCGCTCGGGCTCTCCGGCGGCATGATCGTGCTCGACTTCGTCGACCTCCCGGAGGACGACCCCGAGCGCGAGCGGATGTACTCCGAGCATCTGTACTGCCCTTACGACGACCTGTCCTTCGAGGAGCTGGAGCCCCGCTCCTTCTCCTTCAACTCGCCCTTCGGCGCCTGCCCCGACTGCACCGGCATCGGCACGCGCATGGAGGTGGACCCCGAGCTGATCGTCCCGGACGAGGAGAAGTCCCTCGACGAGGGCGCGATCCACCCCTGGTCCCACGGGCACACCAAGGAGTACTTCGGGCGGCTGATCGGCGGGCTCGCCCAGGCGCTCGGCTTCTCCACCGACATGCCCTGGGCCGGGCTGCCGCAGCGCGCCAAGAAGGCCCTGCTGTTCGGCCACAAGACCCAGGTCGAGGTCCGCTACCGCAACCGTTACGGCCGGGAGCGGGCGTACACCACGCCCGCGTTCGAGGGTGCCGTGCAGTTCGTGAAGCGGCGGCACACCGAGGCCGAGAGCGACTCCAGCAGGGAGCGCTTCGAGGGCTATATGCGCGAAGTGCCCTGCCCGACCTGTGAGGGCACCCGGCTCAAGCCCATCGTCCTCGCGGTCACCGTGATGGAGAAGTCCATCGCCGAGGTCTCCGCCATGTCCATCAGCGAATGCGCCGACTTCCTCGGCCGGCTGACGCTGAACGCCCGGGACAAGAAGATCGCCGAACGGGTCCTCAAGGAGGTCAACGAACGACTGAGGTTCCTGGTCGACGTCGGCCTCGACTACCTCTCGCTGAACCGCGCGGCCGGCACGCTCTCCGGCGGCGAGGCCCAGCGCATCCGGCTCGCCACCCAGATCGGCTCCGGCCTGGTCGGCGTGCTGTACGTCCTGGACGAGCCGTCGATCGGACTGCACCAGCGCGACAACCACCGGCTCATCGAGACCCTTGTACGGCTCCGCGACATGGGCAACACCCTCATCGTCGTCGAGCACGACGAGGACACCATCAAGGTGGCCGACTGGATCGTCGACATCGGCCCCGGCGCCGGTGAGCACGGCGGCAAGGTCGTGCACTCCGGCTCGCTGAAGGACCTGCTGGCCAACAAGGCCTCGATCACCGGTCAGTACCTCGCCAAGAAGCGGTCCATCCCGACGCCCGACATCCGCAGGCCCATGGATCCGGGACGGCTGCTCACCGTCCACGGTGCCCGGGAGAACAACCTGCGCGACATCGACGTCTCCTTCCCGCTCGGCGTGTTCACGGCGGTCACCGGAGTCTCCGGCTCTGGCAAGTCGACGCTGGTCAACGACATCCTCTACACCCACCTCGCCCGCGAGCTGAACGGCGCGAAGTCGGTGCCGGGCCGCCACACCCGGGTCGACGGCGACGACCTCGTCGACAAGGTGGTGCATGTCGACCAGTCGCCCATCGGCCGTACGCCGCGCTCCAACCCGGCGACGTACACCGGTGTCTTCGACCATGTCCGCAAGCTCTTCGCGGAGACGATGGAGGCCAAGGTCCGGGGCTACCTCCCCGGCCGCTTCTCCTTCAACGTCAAGGGCGGCCGCTGTGAGAACTGCTCGGGCGACGGCACCATCAAGATCGAGATGAACTTCCTTCCCGACGTGTACGTCCCGTGCGAGGTCTGCCACGGAGCGCGCTACAACCGGGAGACCCTGGAGGTCCACTACAAGGGCAAGTCCATCGCCGAGGTGCTGGACATGCCGATCGAGGAGGCGCTGGACTTCTTCGAGGCCGTCCCCACGATCTCGCGCCATCTGAGGACGCTCAACGAGGTGGGCCTCGGCTATGTCCGCCTCGGTCAGTCGGCGCCGACGCTCTCCGGCGGTGAGGCACAGCGCGTCAAGCTGGCGAGCGAGCTGCAGAAGCGCTCCACCGGGCGCACGGTCTACGTCCTGGACGAGCCGACGACCGGTCTGCACTTCGAGGACATCAGCAAGCTGATCAAGGTGCTGTCCAACCTGGTCGACAAGGGCAACACGGTCATCGTCATCGAGCACAACCTGGACGTCATCAAGACTGCGGACTGGGTTGTCGACATGGGCCCCGAGGGCGGCAGCGGCGGTGGCCTGGTCATCGCCGAGGGCAGCCCGGAGCAGGTCGCGGGAGTGTCGACCAGCCACACGGGCAAGTTCCTGCGGGACGTCCTGGACGTGGAGCGGATCAGCGACGCGGTCGTGCCGGCGGCGCGCAGGGCGCCGAAGACGGCGGCGAAGAAGGCTGCTGCGGCGAAGAACGCGGTCGCGGTGAAGAAGAACGCGGTGGCGGCGAAGTCGGCGCCGGTAAAGAAGACGGCGACGGCGCGGACGGCGAGGGCGCGCAAGGCCTGACCGCGGGGGCGGGCGGTCGCCTGCGGCGGGCCTGTTCCCCTACCCGCCCTCCCCCAGACTCCGTCCGGGGGACCCCCAACCTCCTTGCGCCTCAAACGCCGGACGGGCTGATTTTCCGCCGGTCGGCCTGAAAACTCAGGCCCGACCGGCGGAAATTCAGCCCGTCCGGCGTTTGAGGACATGCGGCCGAAGGCCGCATACGGGGGTCTGGGGGCTTGGCCCCCGGTTCGGGAAGGGGCGGGGTGGGGGCTAGAACAGCTCCCACGCGTACGGCGGCTCCGCTCCCGTGCGGGAGCAGGTCACCGCTGACGCCCGGGCCGCGAAGTGCAGGACCTCGCGCCAGCCGTCCGCGTCCAGTGCCGCCATCGCGTCCGCGGAGAGGGCGTCCCGGGCCGCGAGGCCGTGCAGTAGCGCGGCGTTCACCGTGTCGCCCGCGCCGATGGTGTCCGCGACCGCCACCGGCACGGCCGGAACCGAGACCTCCAGGCCGGACCTCGTCCGGACCGTCAGACCCTCCGAGCCCGCCGTCAGCACCACTGCCCCGGGCCCCTGCGGCACCCCGCCCAGCCACTCGGCGTCGTCCTCCGACAGCTTCAGCAGCGACACGGACGGCAGCCACCCGGCGAACCGCGCCCGGTACGCATCCGCATCCGGAATCAGACCGGCCCTGATGTTGGGGTCGAGCAGGGTGAAGACCCCGCGCCCCGCCTCCCGCCGCAGCAGCGCCTCGTACGCACTCGCGCCCGGCTCAAGCACCAGCGAGCAGGCACCGAACGCCACGGCCCGCACCGAATCGGGCAGGTGCGGCGGCAGCTCGAAGAGCCGGTCGGCGCTGCCCTGCGTATAGAAGCCGTAGTGGGCGGAGCCGTCCGCGCCTATCGTCGCGACGGCCAGCGTCGTCGGCTCGGGGCCGCGCTGTACGAGGGAGGTGCTGACCCCCGCCGCATGCAGCCCGTCCAGCAGCGCATCGCCGAAGCCGTCCGTCGAGACCCGCGAGCAGAAGCCGACCGGTGCGCCCAGGCGCCCGAGCGCGACAGCCGTGTTGTACGGCCCTCCGCCGAGCCGCGGCAGCAGCGCGGGCAGGGGTGCGCCGTCCCCCTGCGGGACCAGATCGATCAAGGACTCTCCGGCGACGACGATCACGGGCCGAACGTAACCCATCGCCTCCCGGGGTGACAGGGAGCCCACCGGCAGGACCGCCGATCTCCGTCGGTATCGTCGGGTCTGTCACCGACGCCCCGATCGACCGATGCCTGTGGAGTTTCCATGTCCGGCCAGTCCGCCGCCCGCCGTACCGTGCTGAAAGGCGCCGCCCTCGCCGGCGCAGCCGGGCTGGGGGTCGCGGCCTGCTCCACCGAGTCGAAGCTCGGGCACGCCGAGAATCCCACGCCGACCGCACCCGTCGAGCTCGGCGCGGCGGATGCCGTCCCGGTCGGCGGTGCCAAGCTCTACCGCGAGCAGCGGCTCGTCGTCAGCTGCCCGGCCAAGGGCCAGTACAAGGCCTTCAGCGCGCAGTGCACGCACGCGGGCTGCGTCCTGGACAAGGTGGAGGGCACCGAGGGCAACTGTCCCTGCCACGGCAGCCGTTTCGATGTGACGACCGGCAAGGCGGTCCAGGGCCCGGCGACCGTGCCGCTTCCCGAGGTCCCGATCAGGGCCGAGGGCGGCAAGCTCGTCGCCGGTCCTGGCGCTTAGGTTCTGTCCGGCCGATCTTGCCGGGCTCGCGTGCCCTGGCACGCACTCCCCCGTAGCCCTTCGGGCACGGGACGTGCCCCCACGCCGCGTTGCGTCAGTCGCCGACGCTCCGCGTCGGCTCCATCCTCCGCCTTGCAGCTGCACGCACCAGACCCCGCTCACTGATCCGGCCTGATCGACCGGACAGAACCTGAGCGGACTCACTCCCAGTCCCAGTCGATCCCCAGGATTCCGGGCCGTACGCCCTGCTCCACCAGATGCACCGTGCGATGGCGCCCGCTCAGTGTGAGATCCGTCCGGGCCCCGCGCAGCGCACCCGTCGTGGCCTGCGCGAATCTCCGGCACCGCACCGGCAGCGCGCCCTCGTCGAAATGCACCTGCAGCACGTACTGCCCGCCCGCGAAGCCGAAGCCGCGCACATACTCGCTGCTCGGCCCGCCGGTCCCGTCCTCGAAGCCGTAGCCGAAGTAGTACGTCTCACCCGCGCGCAGCCGGGCGTCGAAGAGCAGCTCCGCGACGAGCACCCCGGTCTCGCGGTGCCACCGCACCCGCCCCGTGCGGCAGTTCTCCAGCGCGCTGACCTCCACCCGCGCCGGATCGCAGCCGGGGTCGCCGTGGTGGATGGCCAGATAGCGGTCGATCCCGTCGCGGTGGGCGCGTACGACATGCGCCGAGTCGCGCCCCAGCAGCTCGCGCCCCGACCCGATCCGCACCCGCTCGTGGTGGCCCACCGTGTGCAGCCCGCCGTCGGGGGGTGACTCCAGATCGGCGAGCAGCTGCTCGACGGCGCCGGAGGCCTCCACCAGCGAGCGGTAGGAGCGCGCGGCGGGGCGCTCGACGTCCGTGCGCCCGCCGCCCTCGCCGGCATCGAGCAGCCTGATCAACGAGTTCCCGGGCAGTTCGAGTACGTCCTCCAGGGCGCGTACGGCGCGCAGTGACTCGGGCCGCTGCGGACGCCGCGCGCCCTGCTGCCAGTAACTCAGACTGGTCACCCCGACCTTGATGCCGCGGTGGGCGAGATGGTGCTGGACGCGCTGGAGTGGCAGTCCGCGCACCGCGAGCGCGGCGCGCAGGGCCAGATGGAAGGGGCCGGTGTGCAGCACCTGTGCCAGATCGGCCTCGGTGTGCCCCATGGTTCCTCCAGCGGCCTTCGGGAAGCGAGTGAAATGGTCACGGTGGGGTGAGCCGCTGAGGGTGGGCGGCGACGGGCGTCCTGGTGGAACGGGACGGAAGGTGTTCACATCCCGGCTGTGGCATTCACAGCGCCGTGTCACCCCGCATTGAAGCGCGTTGACCTGCCCTCGACAAGGACTGATGCTGAACCGCAGCTTCCGGACGCGCTCCTCCATCCCCACCCCATAGGGAGGATCGCGATGCGCAACGCTGATCGCCACGGCGGCCTGGCACCGCCGCCGCGCCTGGCGGCCCGGGGTTCCGCACCGGACCCGCGCGTGGGGTTCCAGGGCGGGGTCCCGGCACACACCACGGGCCCGCACTGTCACCCCCCGCCAGTAGGGTGGAGCGCATGGCAGACCCCTCCAGCTACCGCCCCAAGCCGGGACAGATCCCCGACTCGCCGGGGGTCTACAAGTTCCGCGACGAGCACCGCCGGGTGATCTACGTCGGGAAGGCGAAAAGCCTGCGCCAGCGCCTCGCCAACTACTTCCAGGACCTCGCGAGTCTGCACCCGCGCACCCGCACCATGGTCACCACGGCCGCCTCCGTCGAGTGGACCGTCGTCTCCACCGAGGTCGAGGCGCTCCAGCTGGAGTACTCCTGGATCAAGGAGTTCGACCCCAGGTTCAACGTCAAGTACCGGGACGACAAGAGCTATCCGTATCTCGCGGTCACCCTCAATGAGGAGTTTCCGCGGGTCCAGGTGATGCGCGGCGCCAAGAAGAAGGGCGTGCGCTACTTCGGTCCCTACGGCCATGCCTGGGCGATCCGCGAGACCGTCGACCTGATGCTGCGCGTCTTTCCCGTCCGTACGTGCTCCGCGGGGGTCCTGAGGAACCACCAGCAGAAGGGACGCCCCTGTCTGCTCGGCTACATCGGCAAGTGCTCCGCACCCTGTGTCGGCCGGGTCACCCCCGAGGAACACCGCGAACTGGCCGAGGAGTTCTGCGACTTCATGGCCGGCCGCACCGGCACCTACATCCGCCGCCTCGAGAAGCAGATGACGGCGGCCGCCGAGGAGATGGAGTACGAGAAGGCGGCGAGGCTGCGCGACGACATAGGGGCGCTCAAGCGGGCCCTGGAGAAGAACGCGGTCGTGCTCGCGGACGCCACCGACGCCGATCTGATCGCCGTCGCCGAGGACGAGCTGGAAGCCGCCGTACAGATCTTCCATGTCCGCGGCGGACGCGTCCGCGGCCAGCGCGGATGGGTCACCGACAAGGTCGAGGCCGTCGACACCGCCGGCCTCGTCGAGCACGCGCTTCAGCAGCTGTACGGCGAGGAGAAGGGCGACGCGGTCCCCAAGGAAGTCCTCGTACCGGCGCTGCCCGAGGACACCGGCGCGGTCAGCCAGTGGCTGAGCGACCGCCGCGGCTCGAACGTCTCGCTGCGCATCCCCCAGCGCGGCGACAAGAAGGACCTGATGGAGACGGTCCAGCGCAATGCCCAGCAGGCCCTCGCCCTGCACAAGACCAAGCGCGCCAGCGACCTGACGACCCGCTCGCGCGCCCTGGAGGAGATCGCCGAGGCCCTCGGCCTCGACTCGGCGCCGCTGCGGATCGAGTGCTTCGACATCTCCCACCTCCAGGGCGAGGACGTCGTGGCGTCCATGGTGGTTTTCGAGGACGGCCTGGCCCGCAAGAGCGAGTACCGCCGCTTCCAGATCAAGGGCTTCGAGGGACAGGACGACGTCCGGTCCATGCACGAGGTCATCAGCCGCCGCTTCAAGCGCTATCTGGCCGAGAAGGACAGGACGGGGGAGTGGATCGGCGAGGACGCCCCCGAAGACGCCCCGGAGGACGACGGCAAGCGCAAGCGTTTCGCGTATCCGCCGCAGCTCGTCGTGGTAGACGGCGGACAGCCCCAGGTGGCCGCCGCCCAGCGCGCACTCGACGAGCTCGGCATCGACGATGTCGCCGTCTGCGGACTGGCCAAGCGCCTGGAGGAGGTCTGGCTGCCGCACGACGACGACCCGGTGGTCCTGCCGCGCTCCAGCGAGGGGCTGTATCTCCTGCAGCGCGTCCGTGACACAGCTCACGACTTCGCCATCCGCTACCAGCGCTCCAAGCGGACCAAGCGCATCAGGATCAGCCCGCTCGACGCCGTGCCCGGTCTCGGCGAGACCCGTAAGCAGGCGCTGATCAAGCATTTCGGCTCGGTGAAGCGGCTGAAGCAGGCGACAATCGAGCAGATCTGCGAGGTTCCCGGCATGGGTCGCAAGACCGCGGAGTCCGTGGTCGTGGCCCTTGCCCAGGCGGTTCCGGCCGCCCCTGCCGTGAATACGGCAACAGGAGAGATCATTGAAGAGAACGACGGGGGAAGTACGACATGACTGAGCACGACGGAGACGGAGCAGCAGACGTGAGTACGGGCACCACGATCGAGCCCGGCGGAGCCGCGGAGGCGGCCATCCCCGAGCTGGTCATCATCTCCGGTATGTCGGGTGCCGGGCGCAGCACGGCCGCGAAGTGTCTCGAAGACCTCGGCTGGTTCGTCGTCGACAACCTGCCGCCCGCGCTGATCCCCACGATGGTGGAGCTCGGCGCCCGCTCGCAGGGCAATGTCGCCCGAATCGCCGTCGTCGTCGACGTACGCGGCAGGCGGTTCTTCGACAACCTTCGTGAATCCCTCGCCGACCTGGACTCCAAGCAGGTCACGCGGCGGATCGTTTTCCTCGAGTCCTCCGACGAGGCCCTGGTCCGCCGTTTCGAGTCGGTCCGCCGTCCGCACCCGCTGCAGGGCGACGGCCGGATCGTCGACGGCATCGCCGCCGAGCGTGATCTGCTGCGCGAGCTGCGCGGCGACGCCGACCTGGTGATCGACACCTCCAGCCTCAACGTGCACGAGCTGCGCGCCAAGATGGACGCTCAGTTCGCGGGCGACGAGAAGCCGGAGCTGCGCGCCACGGTGATGTCGTTCGGGTTCAAGTACGGACTGCCCGTCGACGCGGATCTCGTCGTCGACATGCGCTTCCTGCCGAACCCGCACTGGGTCCCCGAGCTGCGCCCCTTCACCGGCCTGAACGAAGAGGTGTCGAACTATGTCTTCAACCAGCCCGGCGCCAAGGAGTTCCTCGACCGCTACACCGAGCTGCTCCAGCTGATCGCCGCCGGTTACCGCCGTGAGGGCAAGCGGTACGTGACCATCGCCGTCGGCTGCACCGGTGGCAAGCACCGCTCCGTCGCCACGTCCGAGAAGCTGGCCGCCCTGCTCTCCTCCGCCGGGATCGAGACCGTCGTCGTCCACCGGGACCTGGGGCGCGAGTGACCGGACGCAACCTTCGTCTGAGGCGGCTGCGCAGGGCCACGCACGCGCCGACCGGACGGAAACGCGGCGCGCAGCCCAAGGTCGTCGCGCTCGGCGGCGGCATGGGCCTGTCCGCTTCGCTCACCGCCCTGCGCCGTATCACCGGCGACCTCACCGCGGTCGTCACCGTCGCCGACGACGGCGGCTCCAGCGGCCGGCTCCGCGACGAGCTGGGCGTGCTGCCCCCCGGCGATCTGCGCAAGGCCCTGGCGGCACTGTGCGGCGACGACGACTGGGGCCAGACCTGGGCCCGCGTCATCCAGCACCGCTTCCAGTCCGAGGGCGACCTGCACGAACACGCGGTCGGCAATCTGCTGATTGTCGCCCTGTGGGAGCAGCTGGGCGACCATGTCCTGGCGCTGGACCTGGTCGGCAAGCTGCTGGGCGCACACGGCCGGGTGCTGCCGATGTCCGCCGTGCCGCTGGAGCTCCAGGCGCTGGTACGGGGCCACGACCCGGCCCGCCCGGACGAGGTGGACACGGTCCGTGGCCAGGCCACCGTCGCGCTCACCCCGGGCGAGGTGCAGTCCGTGCACCTCGTCCCGCACGACCCGCCGGCCGTGCCGGAGGCCGTCGAAGCGGTCCTGGACGCCGACTGGGTGGTCCTCGGCCCCGGTTCCTGGTTCTCCTCGGTGATCCCGCATCTGCTGGTGCCCGAACTGCTGGACGCGCTGATCGAGACCAGGGCCCGCCGGGTCCTCTCGCTCAACCTCGCGCCGCAGCCCGGCGAAACAGATGGCTTCTCACCGCAGCGTCATTTGGAGGTTTTGGGACGACACGCGCCTAAACTCGCCCTGGACGTGGTGCTGGCCGACGAGGCCGCTGTGCCCGACCGCGAGTCCCTCGCCGACGCCGCAAAGCGGTTCGGCGCCGCGGTCGAGCTGGCGCCCGTGGCCTCGCCCAATGGTGTTCCGAAGCATGATCCGGAGCTGTTGGCCGCCGCGTACGACCGTATTTTTCGGATGCATGGAAGGATCGGCCCATGGCGATGACGGCAGCGGTGAAGGACGAAATCTCCCGGCTTCCCGTCACCCGGACCTGCTGCAGAAAGGCGGAGGTCTCGGCGATCCTTCGGTTCGCGGGCGGGCTGCATCTGGTCAGCGGCCGCATTGTGATCGAGGCGGAGCTGGACACCGGCATCGCGGCACGCCGGCTGAAGCGGGACATCCTGGAGATCTTCGGCCACAGCTCCGAGCTCATGGTGATGGCGCCGGGGGGACTGCGCCGCGGCTCGCGCTATGTCGTACGGGTGGTGGCGGGCGGCGACCAGCTGGCCCGCCAGACCGGTCTGGTCGACGGCAGGGGCCGCCCGATCCGGGGACTGCCGCCGCAGGTCGTCTCGGGCGCCACGTGTGACGCGGAGGCCGCCTGGCGCGGCGCGTTCCTGGCACACGGTTCGCTCACCGAGCCGGGCCGCTCCTCCTCGCTGGAGGTCACCTGCCCGGGTCCGGAGGCCGCTCTCGCGCTGGTCGGCGCCGCCCGCCGGCTCTCCATCGCCGCCAAGGCGCGCGAGGTGCGCGGTGTGGACCGTGTCGTCGTGCGCGACGGGGACGCGATCGGCGCGCTGCTGACCCGCCTCGGCGCCCACGAGTCCGTGCTCGCCTGGGAGGAGCGGCGGATGCGGCGCGAGGTGCGCGCCACCGCCAACCGCCTCGCCAACTTCGACGACGCCAATCTGCGCCGCTCGGCGCGCGCCGCGGTCGCCGCGGGCGCCCGCGTCCAGCGCGCGCTGGAGATCCTCGGCGAGGAGGTGCCCGAGCACCTCGCGGCGGCCGGACGGCTGCGCATGGAGCACAAGCAGGCGTCCCTGGAGGAGCTGGGCGCGCTCGCCGACCCGCCGCTGACGAAGGACGCCGTCGCGGGCCGTATCCGCCGACTGCTCGCGATGGCGGACAAGCGGGCCCAGGATCTCGGCATTCCGGGCACGGAGTCCAACCTCACCGAGGAGATGGCGGACGGCCTCGTGGGCTGATCCACCGTCACCGCTCGTTCCACCGACCGCTGTCGCCGTTCACCCGAACGCCGACAGCGGTTGTATGTGCACTCCTTCGGACGGCGTGGCTGTCTTGACATGGCCATGGGGTGTGATGAGTCTGGCGTCTGTTCACTTTCCTGGCAGAAACCAGCAAGGGGGGCCAATGAGACGAAGAGCGAGATCGATCCTCGCCGCCGTATCACTCCTGACAGCCGGACTCGCGGCCGCGCCGCTCGCCCAGGCACAACCCGCGGGCGACGGCGACGGACTGTCCGTATGGCGCGCCCAAGTCACCAAGACCCAGGTCCCGCTGATCCTCGCGGCGGGCGCCGACGGTCATGAACTGACCGAGCAGGTGCCCGACAAGGGCGCCGCCACCGTGGAGCTCTACCTCACCGACAAGCAGGCCGCCGCTCTGCGCAAGCAGGGCATCGAGGTCACCGAGCACACCGTCTCCTCCTCGGCCGAGAGGCGGGTGGCGGCAGCCGGCGACGGCGTCTTCCGCCCGTACGGCGGAGAGAACGGCCTGAAGCGCGAAATCCTCGCCACCGCGCAGGCCCATCCCGCCCTCACCAAGGTCGTCAGCATCGGCAAGACCGTCAAGGGCCAGGACATCCTCGCCCTCAAGGTCAGCAAGGGCGCCAAGAAGTTTCGGGACGGCTCCAAGCCCTCCACGCTGTACCTGTCCAACCAGCACGCGCGTGAGTGGATCACCCCGGAGATGACCCGGCGGCTGATGCACTACTACCTGGCGAACTACGGCAAGGACCCGCGGATCACGAAGATCGTCGACTCCACCGAACTGTGGTTCGTCATCTCCGCCAACCCCGACGGCTACGACTACACGTTCACCGGCACGGACGAGCGCCAGTGGCGCAAGAACCTCCACGACAACAACGGCGACGGCAAGATCACCCCGGGCGACGGCGTCGACCTCAACCGGAACTTCGCCTACAAGTGGGGCTACGACAACGAGGGTTCGTCCCCCGACCCGGCCTCCGAGACCTACCGCGGCACCGGCCCGGCGTCGGAGCCCGAGACCAGGGCGCTCGACGCCTTCGAGAGGCGCATCGGCTTCGAGTACGGCATCAACTACCACTCCGCGGCCCAGCTGATCCTGTACGGAGTCGGATGGCAGGTCGCCACCCCGACCCCGGACGACGTGCTCTACCAGTCCCTCGCCGGTACGCCGCAGAACTCCGCGATCCCCGGCTACCGCCCCCAGGTCTCCTCCGAGCTCTACACGACCAACGGCGAGGCCGACGGCCACGCGGCCAACGTCAACGGGATGATGATGTACACCCCGGAGATGTCGACCTGCGGGACCGCCTCGCGCATCGACCCCAACGACCCCTGGAACCCGGCCGACTGCGCATCGGTGTTCACCTTCCCCGACGACGAGAAGCTGATCCAGCAGGAGTTCGCCAAGAACATCCCCTTCGCGCTCTCCGTCGCCGAGACCGCGGCCCATCCCGACCAGCCCTCCTCCTCGCTCGGTCTGATGGCCGCGGACTTCACCCCCGACGCCTTCACCACCTCCTACGCGCGCGGTGGCGACCAGGAAGTCTCTGTCGTCGCCCGTAAGTCCGTACGCGACAAGGAGCTCAAGTACCGCGTCAACGGCGGCCGTACCCACGACCAGACGCTAAAGCGCTGGAAGGGCGGCGAGACCTATGGCGGGGACGACAACATCCGCTTCGACGAGTACCGCGCCAAGGTCAGGGACGGGGACGTCGGCGACACGGTCGAGGTCTGGTTCACCGGCGAGACCCGGGCCGGAGAGCCCACCGCCAGCGAACACTTCACCTACACGATCGCCGAAAGGCCGCGCGCCGACACACTGGTGATCGCGGAGGAGGGCGGCACCGCCCCGGCGAAGAACACCGCCGCGTACACCAAGGCCCTCGCGGACAACGGCCGCCGTGCCGCGGTCTGGGACGTCGCGACGCAGGGCGTCCCCAGCGCCCTCGGCGTGCTCGACCACTTCAAGACCGTCGTCTGGTACACCGGCGCGGACCAGCCCTCCGCGGCGACCACCGGCGTCGTACGGGACTACCTCAACGAGGGCGGCAAGCTGATCAACGCCGGTGAGCAGGCCGGCGGCACGATCGACCTGGGCGGCGCGGACTCCAACGACTTCGCCCAGTACTACCTCGGCGCCTACAACCGCGTCGGGCTCAAGTCCCCGCCCTCCTTCGCCGGTTCCGGGGCGCTCGCGGGCGCGACGGCGGCGCTCGGCGACGCGAGCGGCAATCCGCTCGACCTGGCCGGGGCGTACACCATCACGTCGGACACCCTGAAGCCCGACCAATTCCCGCAGTTCGAGAGCGCGTCCGCGGGCACCTATCCGGGGACCCGCACGCCCTTCGAGCCCGCCGTAGGCGAATGGTTCGCCGCGGCGAAGCACCAGGACGACGCGTACATGCGCCTGGCGCGCACGGTGGATCTGTCCGGCACGGCGGCCACCGCCAAGCCGAGTCTGCAGTTCCAGCTCAGCTACGACACCGAGCGCGGTTTCGACAATGTCGTCGTCGAGGCGCACACCGTGGGCCAGGACGACTGGACGACCCTGCCGGACGCCAACGGCGGCACCACCAGCGAGGTGCCCGTCCAGTGCGAGGAGGGCTACTACGTCAATGGCCACCCCTTCCTCGCCCACTACCTGACGGTCGCGGCCTCCGGCTGCACGGCGACCGGCACGAGCGGCGCGTGGAACCGCTTCACGGGCTCCTCCAACGGCTGGCAGCAGGTCTCCGTGGACCTCAGCGCCTACGCCGGGAAGCAGGTCGAGCTCTCGATCTCGTACGTCTCCGACCCGGGCACCGGCGGAGTCGGCGCCTTCGTCGACGACACCAGGCTCGTCGTCTCAGGCACCCCGCAGGGTCCCGAGGGCTTCGAGACCGCGCTCGGCCCGTGGGCCGTGCCAGGGCCTCCGGCCGGCAGCCCGGGGAACACGGTCGACTGGGCGCGGGCCCAGGCGCTCTTCCACTCCCAGGCCGCCGTCACCACCGAGGACAGCGTGCTGATCGGCTTCGGCCTCGAGCACGTGCCCGCTCCGGGCGACCGCAAGAACGTCATCGGGAAGGCGCTGAGGGCCCTCGGCAGCTGACACCGCGAAGCGCGCCACGGCGGCTCCTGCCCCTGCCGAAACCCTACTGAGGGGTAGGAGTCACCGTGGCTCGCACAGGCCCTCTCGATGTCACTCGCAGGCCGCCAGGGGGGTAGGGTCGTAGGCGGTCGGGGACATCCCATACAGCTCGCCGGCGTCGAAACCCGGCGTACCAACGAGGAGATCGGTTCGTGACGATCCGCGTAGGCATCAACGGCTTTGGCCGCATCGGTCGTAACTACTTCCGCGCGCTGCTGGAGCAGGGTGCAGACATCGAGATCGTGGCTGTCAACGACCTTGGTGACACTGCGACCACCGCCCACCTTCTGAAGTACGACACGATCCTGGGCCGCCTCAAGGCCGAGGTGACCCACACCGCCGACACGATCACCGTCGACGGCCGCACCATCAAGGTGCTGTCCGAGCGCAACCCCGCCGATATTCCGTGGGGCGAGCTGGGCGTCGACATCGTCATCGAGTCCACCGGCATCTTCACGAAGAAGGCCGACGCCGCGAAGCACATCGCCGGCGGCGCCAAGAAGGTCCTCATCTCGGCTCCGGCCAAGGACGAGGACATCACCATCGTGATGGGCGTCAACCAGGACAAGTACGACGCGGCCAACCACCACGTCATCTCCAACGCCTCCTGCACCACCAACTGTGTGGCGCCGATGGCCAAGGTTCTCGACGAGAACTTCGGCATCGTCAAGGGGCTGATGACCACGGTCCACGCGTACACGAACGACCAGCGGATCCTTGACTTCCCGCACTCGGACCTGCGCCGTGCCCGCGCCGCCGCCGAGAACATCATCCCGACCACCACCGGTGCCGCGAAGGCCACCGCGCTGGTCCTCCCGCAGCTCAAGGGCAAGCTCGACGGCATCGCGATGCGCGTTCCGGTCCCGACCGGTTCGGCCACCGACCTTGTGGTGGAGCTGCAGCGCGAGGTCACCAAGGACGAGGTCAACGCCGCGTTCAAGAAGGCCGCCGACTCCGGCGACCTGCAGGGCGTTCTCTTCTACACCGAGGACCCGATCGTCTCCTCGGACATCGTCGGCGACCCGGCCTCCTGCACCTTCGACTCCTCCCTGACCATGGTCCAGGAGGGCAAGTCGGTGAAGATCCTCGGCTGGTACGACAACGAGTGGGGCTACTCCAACCGCCTCGTGGACCTCACGGTCTTCGTCGGCGGCCAGCTCTGATCTGCAAGCTGATCTGCAAAGAGAGCACCACGATGTGAGCGACAGGGCTTGGGCCGCGCAACGAAGCGCCGCCCAGGCCCTGTCGCACGTACCAGCCGTACGAGGAGCCGCATTTTCATGAAGACGATCGACCAACTTCTCACCGAAGGGGTCGCGGGCAAGCGGGTATTCGTCCGCGCCGACCTCAATGTGCCGCTCGACGGCACCACGATCACCGACGACGGCCGCATCCGCGCGGTCCAGCCGACCGTCGCCAAGCTCGCCGAGGCGGGCGCGCGCGTCGTCGTCGCCTCTCACCTGGGCCGCCCCAAGGGCGCCCCGGACCCGGCCTTCTCGCTCGCCCCGGCCGCACGGCGCCTCGGTGAGCTGCTCGGCGCCGATGTAGCCTTCGCGACCGACACCGTCGGTGAATCGGCCAAGGCCGTCGTCGCGGGCCTCGCCGACGGCCAGGTCGCCGTCATCGAGAACCTCCGCTTCAACGCCGGCGAGACGAGCAAGGACGACGCCGAGCGCGGCGCGTTCGCGGACCAGCTGGCCGCCCTCGCCGATGTGTACGTCGGCGACGGCTTCGGGGCCGTCCACCGCAAGCACGCCTCGGTGTACGACCTCCCGGCCCGGCTGCCGCACGCCGCCGGCTACCTCATCGCCACCGAGGTCGGCGTCCTGAAGAAGCTCACCGAAGAGGTGCAGCGCCCGTACGTGGTGATCCTCGGCGGCGCCAAGGTCTCCGACAAGCTCGGCGTCATCGACCAGCTGCTCGGCAAGGCCGACCGCATCCTCATCGGCGGCGGCATGGCCTACACCTTCCTCAAGGCCAAGGGCCACGAGGTCGGCATCTCCCTCCTCCAGGAGGACCAGATCCCGACCGTCACCGAGTACATGGAGCGCGCCGAGAAGAACGGCGTCGAGCTCGTCCTGCCGGTCGACATCCTGGCCTCGGGCGAGTTCCCCGACCTGAAGACCAAGGCCCCGGCCGACTTCATCACCGTCGACGCCGACAAGATCCCCGCCGACAAGGAGGGCCTGGACATCGGCCCGAAGTCGCGCGAGCTGTTCGCGTCGAAGATCGCCGACGCCGAGACCGTCTTCTGGAACGGCCCGGTGGGCGTCTTCGAGCACCCCGACTACGCCCAGGGCACCAAGGCCGTCGCCGAGGCGCTGCTCGGCAGCAAGGGCTTCACCGTCGTCGGCGGCGGCGACTCGGCAGCCGCCGTGCGCACGCTCGGCTTCGACGAGAACGCATTCGGCCACATTTCCACCGGCGGTGGCGCCAGCCTCGAATACCTCGAGGGCAAGACGCTCCCCGGCCTCGCCGCACTGGAGGACTGAAAACCGTGAGTGAACGTATCCCGCTGATGGCGGGCAACTGGAAGATGAACCTCAACCACCTCGAGGCCATCGCGCACGTCCAGAAGCTCGCCTTCGCCCTGGCGGACAAGGACTACGAGGCCGTCGAGGTCGCCGTCCTGCCGCCCTTCACCGACCTGCGGTCCGTACAGACCCTGGTCGACGGCGACAAGCTCAAGATCAAGTACGGCGCCCAGGACATCTCGGCGCACGACTCCGGTGCGTACACCGGCGAGATCTCGGGCCCGATGCTGGCCAAGCTGAAGTGCACCTACGTCGCCGTGGGCCACTCCGAGCGCCGCCAGTACCACGCCGAGACGGACGAGCTCTGCAACGCCAAGGTCAAGGCCGCCTTCAAGCACGGGCTGACCCCGATCCTCTGCGTCGGAGAGGGCCTGGACATCCGCAAGGCGGGCAACCAGGTCGAGTACACGCTCGCGCAGCTCGACGGCGGCCTGAAGGACGTCCCGGCCGAGCAGGCCGAGTCGATCGTGATCGCGTACGAGCCGGTGTGGGCCATCGGCACCGGCGAGGTCGCGACCCCCGAGGACGCGCAGGAGGTCTGCGGTGCGATCCGCGGGCGTCTGGCGGAGCTGTACTCCCAGGAGCTAGCCGCCAAGGTTCGCATCCAGTACGGCGGCTCGGTGAAGGCCGGGAACGTCGCCGCGATCATGGCGCAGTCCGATGTGGACGGTGCCCTGGTGGGCGGTGCGGCGCTGGACGCCGAGGAGTTCGTCAAGATCGTCCGGTTCCGCGACCAGTGAGTATGCGGTAGCGCGGATCCGTCGTACCCTTGCGGGGGCCGAGTAGGCAGCATGGAATGCCACCCGGCCCCCGTCCTCCATTTCAGTCCTAGGAAGTTGGTCCAGCCGTGATTTTCGGGTTCTCGATTGCCCTGATCATCTTCAGTGGCTTGCTGCTGCTGCTGGTGCTGATGCACAAGGGGAAGGGCGGCGGCCTCTCCGACATGTTCGGTGGCGGAATGCAGTCCTCGGTGGGTGGCTCCTCGGTCGCCGAGCGTAACCTCGACCGCATCACCGTGGTAATCGGTCTGCTGTGGTTTGCCTGCATTGTCGTACTTGGTCTGCTGATCAAGTTGGACAGCTGACCCAGGCCATCCACGTCCCGGAGTGGGGTGTAACTCCAATCACTGGACGAGCGTTGGGCCTTACGTAGACTGGGGCACCGCGGCGCAGCCGCTGTGAGACGCTGTGCAGCACCATCACGCAGGGAGTTACGACCGTGGCAAGTGGCAACGCGATCCGGGGAAGCCGGGTCGGAGCGGGGCCGATGGGTGAGGCCGAGCGGGGCGAGTCCGCGCCGCGCCTGCGCATCTCCTTCTGGTGCTCCAACGGGCACGAGACGCAGCCGAGCTTCGCCAGCGACGCACAGGTCCCCGAGACGTGGGACTGCCCGCGCTGCGGGTTCCCGGCCGGTCAGGATCGGGACAATCCACCGGACCCGCCGCGTACGGAGCCGTACAAGACGCACCTCGCCTATGTGCGCGAGCGGCGCAGCGACGCGGACGGTGAGGCGATTCTCGCCGAAGCGCTGGCCAAACTGCGGGGCGAGATCTAGAGATTGCGGTCCGGCCGGACACCCGAGGGTGCCCGGCCGGACTTTCCTTTTGACGCGTCCTCCGCTTCTTCGGCGCGTCTTTCGCGATGCGTCTCTTCTACGTACGCCGTGGCACCCCGCTGATCAATTAGGTTGGAGACGCAGCGGGGCACGCAGGCAGGTACGAGAAGAAGTGGGCTGATGTCCAAGATGAGCGCAGAAGGCCGTACGAGGCTCAACCAGACGCCCGAATGGGCCGCTCTCGGCAAGCACCGCGAGCAGCTGGGACAGACACATCTGCGGGAGCTGTTCGCGGCCGACGAGGCACGCGGCAGTGGCTACACCCTCCAGGTCGGGGACCTCCACCTCGACTACTCCAAGCACCTGGTGACCGACGAGACGCTGGCGCTGCTGCGCGAGCTGGCCGCTGCCACCGGCGTCGGCGCCCTGCGGGACGCGATGTTCCGCGGCGAGAAGATCAACACCACGGAGAACCGGGCCGTTCTGCACACGGCCCTGCGCGCCCCGCGCGACGCCGTGATCGAGGTGGACGGCGAGAACGTGGTGCCCGCCGTGCACGCGGTGCTCGACAAGATGGCCGCCTTCTCGGAGCGGATCCGCTCCGGCGAGTGGACCGGCCACACCGGCAGGCCCATCAAGAACATCGTCAACATCGGCATCGGAGGCTCCGATCTGGGCCCCGCCATGGCCTACGATGTGCTGCGCTCCTTCACCGCGCGCGATCTGACGTTCCACTTCGTCTCGAACGTCGACGGGGCCGATCTGCACGAGGCCGTACGGGACCTGGACGCGGCCGAGACGCTGTTCATCATCGCCTCCAAGACCTTCACCACCATCGAGACGATCACCAACGCCACCTCCGCCCGCGACTGGCTGCTCACCGAGCTGAACGCCGGTCAGGAGGCCGTCGCCAAGCACTTCGTCGCACTGTCGACCAATGCCGGGAAGGTCGGCGACTTCGGCATCGACACGGCCAACATGTTCGAGTTCTGGGACTGGGTCGGCGGGCGCTACTCCTACGACTCCGCCATCGGGCTCTCGCTGATGATCGCGATCGGCCCGGACCGCTTCCGGGAGATGCTCGACGGCTTCCACCTGGTCGACGAGCACTTCCGTACGGCACCGCCTCAGACCAACGCCCCGCTGCTGCTGGGCCTGCTGGGCGTCTGGTACGGCGCGTTCTTCGACGCGCAGTCGCATGCGGTGCTGCCGTACTCCCACTACCTGTCCAAGTTCACCGCGTATCTGCAGCAGCTCGACATGGAGTCCAACGGCAAGTCCGTGGACCGCGAGGGCAACCGCGTGGACTGGCAGACCGGACCCGTCGTCTGGGGCACGCCGGGCACCAACGGGCAGCACGCGTACTACCAGTTGATCCACCAGGGCACCAAGGTCATCCCGGCGGACTTCATCGGCTTCGCCAGGCCCGTCGCGGATCTGTCGCCGCGTCTGGTTGCCCAGCACGACCTGCTGATGGCCAACTTCTTCGCGCAGACCCAGGCGCTCGCCTTCGGCAAGACGCCGGAGGAGGTACGGGCCGAGGGCGTGCCCGAGGAGCTGGTGGCGCACAAGACCTTCCGGGGCAATCACCCGACGACGACGATCCTCGCGGACGAACTCACGCCGTCCGTCCTCGGCCAGCTCATCGCGCTGTACGAGCACAAGGTGTTCGTCCAGGGCGCCATCTGGAACATCGACTCCTTCGACCAGTGGGGGGTCGAACTCGGCAAGGTCCTCGCCAAGAAGATCGAGCCGGTACTGACCGCGGGGACGGGCGGCGAGCAGCTGGACAGCTCGACCGCGACGCTGGTGGCCAAGTACCGCACGCTGCGCGGTCGCTGAGCCGATGACGGGGGAGGGCGCGGTGCGGCTGAGGCCGCCGAACAATACGCTCGACGAGCGGGTCGTCGGCTGGTGGCGGGTCCAGTGGCTGCTGGCAACGGCAGTCCCGGTGGTGGTACTGGCCGTGCTGGGCGCGCTCATCGCGCCCGCGCGGCCACCGCTGCTGACGGTCGCCGCGGTGGTGGCGGTGCTGGGTCTGGCCGCCGCCGCCTCCTTCCCCGCCTGGTGGTTCCGGGTGCACCGCTGGGAGGTCACGGACGAGGCCGTGTACGTCCGTACGGGAGCGCTCTGGCAGGAGTGGCGGATCGCGCCCATGTCCCGGATCCAGACCGTCGACACGGTGCGCGGACCGCTGGAACAGGCTTTCCGGCTCGCCACGGTCGTTGTCACGACCGCGTCCTCCAAAGGCGCGATCAAGATCGAGGGGCTCGACCATGAGCTCGCCTCCCGGCTCGCCGAACAGCTGACCCGGATCACCCAGGCAACACCCGGGGACGCGACATGAGCTCCCCGGACGGGGACTGGCAGCGGCTCGAGCGGCGTACGGTCCTGGTCGCCGCGCTCGTCATGGCGGGCGTGGCCGCGGGCGCCGGGCTGCCCACCGCACTCGGACTCGCGGGCGACATGCCGCTGTGGCAGGCGTTCGCCTGGGTACTGGCCGGGGCCGTGCCGATGATCGCGGCGGGCGCGGGCGCGGACTATGTACGGTGGCGCCGCACCCGCTACCGCATAGGTCCCGAGCGCGCCGAACTCCACACCGGACTGCTGCTGGTCAGGCGCCGCTCGCTGGCCCGCGAACGCATCCGCAGCGTCGACCTTGCCGCCAATCCGCTGCTGCGCGTCCTCGGCCTGGTCAAGGTGCGCATCGGCACCGGCGAACACAGCGGCGGCGAGTCCACGCTGGAGCTCGACGCTGTCGGCAAGGCCGAGGGTGAGAGGCTGCGCAGGGAACTGCTGGCCCGGGCGGCACCGGAACCCGGCATACGCGAGGGCGAACTCGCCGCACTCGACCCGGCCTGGCTCCGCTACGCCCCGGTCTCTTTCGTCGCCCCGCTGCTCGGCGGCGCGGCCGCCGGCGGTGTGATGCAGGTCAGCGAATGGTTCGGGGCCCAGGGCAAGGTCGTCGACTGGGTGGGAGACCGTGTCCGGGACACCTCCGTCCTCTGGACGGTCCTGGTTCTGGCCGGCGCGGTCCTGGTCGCGGGGATCGTCGGCGCGCTCGGCCTCTGGATCGAGATGTGGTGGAACTACCGCCTGGAGCGGGAGCCCGGCGGCACACTGCGGGTGCGCAGGGGCCTGTTCACCGCCCGCTCGATCTCCATAGAGGAGCGCAGGCTGCGCGGTGTGGAACTGGTCGAGCCGCTCGGCGTCAGGCTGCTCGGCGCGGCCCGTGTCGACGCGATCGCCACCGGGCTCGTCGACGACGAGCAGGACAAGCACGGCGATCTGAAGGTGCTGCTGCCTCCGGCGCCGCGGGCGGTGGCGGACGAGGTGGCAGCGCGGGTACTGCGCGAGTCCGTCGCCCCGACGAGCGCGGCCCCGCTGACCGCCCACCCGCGGGCCGCGCGTACCCGCAGGCTGAGATGGGCGCTGACGGCGTCGCTGCTGCCCCCGCTGGTGCTGACGGTCCTCGGTGCCTGGATCACGCCCGTCCTGCTGCACCTCGCGGCGGCGGTCGCGGTGGTGGGGCTGCCGGTCGCGGTGGTCCTCGCCTTGGACGCGTACCGCGCGCTGGGGCACGGCATCAGCGGCGCGTATCTGGTGGCCCGCTCCGGCACCGTCCGCCGCGCGACGGTCGCGCTGCAGCGGGGTGGGGTCATCGGCTGGACCGTGAAGCAGTCGGTCTTCCAGCGCCGGGCGGGAGTGCTGACGCTGACGGCGACGACGGCTGCGGGGGCGGGTGCGTACTCGGTCTACGACGCGGCGGAGGACGAGGGGCTGGCGTTCGCCGCGGAGGCGGTGCCGGGGGTGCTGGAGCCGTTCCTCGTCGCCGGCGGGGCTGTTCCCCTACCCGCCCCTTCCCGAACTGGGGCTCCGCCCCAGACCCCGCTCCTCAAACGCCGGAGGGGCTGAAGGTGCGGCTCGGCCGCACATTTCAGCCCGTCCGGCGATTGAGGACACGCCCGAAGGGCGTACCGGGGGTCTGGGGGTGAGCCCCCCAGTTACGGGAAGGGGCGGGGTGGGGGAGAACCCCCGGTCAGGGCGACGCCGGCGGGTACAGCCCCCGCGGCAGCCCCGCCGCCGCCGCCGCGTCCAGCAGCCACAGTGTCCGGCTGCGGCCGTGCGCTCCCGCGGCCGGTGCCTGGACCTCCCCCGCGCCCGAGAGGGCTATCGTCACCGCCTTCGCCTTGTCCTCGCCCGCCGCCAGCAGCCA
Source organism: Streptomyces sp. NBC_01481 (assembly GCF_026339995.1). Classification (GTDB taxonomy): domain Bacteria; phylum Actinomycetota; class Actinomycetes; order Streptomycetales; family Streptomycetaceae; genus Streptomyces. The sequence continues at coordinate 1,697,810 of NZ_JAPEPT010000001.1, forward strand.
GACCTCGCGTGCCGCCCGGATCGCCGGGAGCGTGAGCGAGATACGCGTGGGCGGGGGCTTGGGCGCGCCGTGGACGCCGACCACCGTGCGGGAGGACTCACGGACCCCGGGCAGCTCGGGGAAGAGCGACGCCACATGCGTGTCAGGGCCGACGCCCAGCATCAGGACGTCGAACGTCGGCACCGGGCCGTGGTCCTCCGGGCCCGCCGCCGCAGCGAGTTCGGCGGCGTACGCGGCGGCCGCGGCATCCGCGTCGCTGCCGTACGGGCCGTCCGACGCGGGCATCGCGTGCACCCGCGCCGGATCCACCGGCACGCTGTCGAGCAGGGCCTCACGGGCCTGTGTGACATTGCGCTCCGGGTCGCCCTCCGGGAGGAACCGCTCGTCTCCCCACCACAGGTCCAGCCGTGGCCAGTCGATCGCGTCCCGGGCCGAGGAGGCCCCGAGCGCGGCCAGCAGGGCGTTGCCGTTGCGGCCGCCCGTCAGGACCACCGACGCCGAGCCGCGTGCGGCCTGCGCGTCCACGATCTTGGTGATCAGGCGCGCCGCCGCGGCCTGTGCCATCAGCTCTTTGTCACGGTGGACGACGAGCTGCGGTGCACTCACTTCGCGGCCGCCTTCTTGGCCCCGGCTGCCTTCTTCGCGGGTGCGGAATTCTCGGCGGACTTGGCTGACTTGGGCGCGTCGGCCGCGTCGTCATCCCCGTCGGCCAGCCGGTGGACGCCGAACCGCAGCGCCGAGGCGTAGGTGTCGTCCGGGTCGAGCCGCCGCAGTTCCTCCGCGATCAGCTCGGCCGTGTCGCGCCGCTTGAGCGCCACCGCCCGGTCCGGCTGCCCTTCGATGGACAGCGTCGCGAGCGAGCCGTCCGCCCGGTCCAGCACGATCTGCCCGGTGCTGGTCTCCATCCGTACGGCCGTGAGGCCCGGACCGGCGGACTGCGACCGCTTCACCGGTACGTGCAGCCGGTCGGCCAGCCACATGGCGAGCAGCTCGCAGCTCGGGTTGAACTCCTCGCCCTCCACCTCGACCGATGTGACCTCGCACATCACCTGGTCCAGGGCGGCCGCGAGCATGGAGCGCCACGGCGTGATCCTGGTCCAGGAAAGATCGGTGTCGCCCGGGGTGTAGGCCTCGGCGCGGGCGGTCAGTTCGTGTACCGGCTGCTCGGAGGCGTACGTGTCCGTGACGCGGCGCTGCGCCAGCGTGCCCAGCGGGTCGTTGGACGGGTCGCTCGGCGAGTTCACCGGCCACCAGGCTACGACTGGTGCGTCGGGCAGCAGCAGCGGCAGGACCACCGACTGGGCGTGGTTGACCACCTCGCCGTACAGCCGCAGCACCACCGTCTCGCCGGTGCCCGCGTCCGCGCCGACGCGCACCTCGGCGTCCAGGCGGGCCTTGGCCCGGTCGCGCGGCGAGCGCGAGACGCGCTTGATGACGACGAGGGTGCGCGAAGGGTGTTCGCGCGAGGCCTCGTTGGCGGCCTTCAGTGCGTCGTAGGCGTTCTCCTCGTCGGTGACGATGACGAGGGTGAGCACCATGCCGACGGCCGGGGTGCCGATCGCCCGGCGCCCCTGCACCAGGGCCTTGTTGATCTTGCTGGAGGTGGTGTCCGTAAGGTCGATCTTCATGGCCGACGCCAGCTCCGTCCGTCTCGTGCGAGCATTTCGTCCGCCTCGACCGGGCCCCATGTACCGGCCTGGTACTGCGGAGGCTTGCCGTGCTTGTCCCAGAACTGCTCGATCGGGTCGAGGATCTTCCAGGAGAGCTCGACCTCGGCGAGCCTCGGGAAGAGGTTGGAGTCGCCGAGCAGGACGTCGAGGATGAGGCGCTCGTACGCCTCGGGGCTTGATTCGGTGAAGGACTCGCCGTACGCGAAGTCCATCGAGACGTCCCGGACCTCCATCGAGGTGCCCGGCACCTTCGAGCCGAACCGCATGGTCACACCCTCGTCCGGCTGGACCCGGATCACCAGGGCGTTCTGCCCCAGCTCCTCGGTGGCCGTGTGGTCGAAGGGGGAATGCGGGGCGCGCTGGAAGATCACCGCGATCTCGGTGACCCGGCGGCCGAGCCGCTTGCCCGTACGGAGATAGAACGGGACGCCCGCCCAACGGCGGTTGTCGATCTCCAGCTTGATGGCCGCGTACGTGTCGGTCTTCGACTTGGGGTCGATGCCGTCTTCCTGGAGATAGCCGACGGCCTTCTCGCCGCCCTGCCAGCCCGCGGCGTACTGTGCGCGCACCGTGCCGGTGCCCAGGTCCCTGGGCAACTTGACCGCGCCGAGCACCTTGGTCTTCTCGGCCGCCAGCGCGTCCGCGTCGAAGGAGGCGGGCTCCTCCATCGCGGTCAGCGCGAGCAGTTGGAGCAGGTGGTTCTGGATGACGTCACGGGCGGCGCCGATGCCGTCGTAGTAGCCGGCGCGGCCGCCGATGCCGATGTCCTCGGCCATGGTGATCTGGACATGGTCGACGTAGGAGCGGTTCCAGATCGGCTCGAAGAGCGTGTTGGCGAAGCGCAGCGCCAGGATGTTCTGGACCGTCTCCTTGCCGAGGTAGTGGTCGATCCGGAAGACCTCGTTGGCCGGGAAGACTTCGTGCACCACCTGGTTGAGCTCCATGGCGGAGACCAGGTCGTGGCCGAAGGGCTTCTCGATGACCGCGCGGCGCCAGGAGCCGTCCGTCTGGTCGGCCAGACCGTGCTTCTTGAGCTGCTGGACGACCTTGGGGAAGAACTTCGGCGGCACGGAGAGGTAGAAGGCGAAATTGCCGCCGGTGCCCTGAACCTTGTCGAGGTCCTCGATGGTGGACTTCAGCGTCTCGAAGGCGTCGTCGTCGTCGAAGTCGCCCTGGACGAAGCGCATCCCCTGGATGAGCTGCTGCCAGACCTCCTCGCGGAACGGCGTACGGGCGTGGGCCTTGACGGCGTCGTGGACCTCCTGGGCGAAGTCCTCGTGCTGCCACTCGCGGCGGGCGAAGCCGACGAGCGAGAAGCCCGGCGGCAGCAGGCCGCGATTGGCAAGGTCATAGATGGCAGGCATCAACTTTTTACGTGACAAATCGCCCGTAACGCCAAAGATGACCAGGCCCGACGGCCCCGCGATACGCGGGAGCCGTCGGTCTGCGGCGTCACGGAGCGGGTTGGCTCCGCCAGTACCGGACAAGGTGGTCAGCCCTCCGAAGGAGCGAGGCGCTTGAGCTCGGCCTCGGTCGACTTGAGCAGGTCGTTCCAGGACACGGCGAACTTGTCGACACCCTCGTCCTCGAGGACCTGGACGACATCGTCGTAGGAGATCCCGAGCTTCGCGACCGCGTCGAGGTCGGCACGCGCCTGCTCGTAGGTGCCGCGCACGGTGTCACCCGTGATCTCGCCGTGGTCGGCGGTGGCGTCGAGGGTGGCCTCCGGCATGGTGTTCACCGTGCCGGGCGCGACCAGGTCGTCGACGTACAGCGTGTCCTTGTACGCCGGGTCCTTGACGCCGGTCGAGGCCCACAGCGGACGCTGCTTATTGGCCCGCGCCTTGTCGAGCGCGGCCCAGCGGTCCGACGAGAAGACCTCCTCGTACGCCTCGTACGCCAGACGGGCGTTCGCGACGGCCGCCTTTCCGCGGGCCTCCTTGGCCTCGGGCGTGCCCAGGGCGTCCAGACGCTTGTCGATCTCGGTGTCCACGCGGGACACGAAGAAGGAGGCGACGGACTGGATCTTGGACAGGTCCAGGCCGGCGGCCTTGGCCTTCTCCAGACCGGCCAGGTAGGCGTCCATGACCTCGCGGTAGCGCTCCAGCGAGAAGATCAGCGTGACATTGACGCTGATGCCCTTGCCGATGACCTCGGTGATCGCCGGCAGGCCGGCCTTCGTCGCCGGGATCTTGATGAGGGTGTTGGGACGGTCCACCAGCCAGGCGAGCTGCTTGGCCTCGGCGATGGTCGCCGGGGTGTTGTGCGCCAGGCGCGGGTCGACCTCGATGGAGACCCGGCCGTCCTGGCCGCCGGTGGCGTCGAAGACCGGGCGCAGGATGTCGGCGGCGTCGCGGACGTCCGCCGTCGTGATCATGCGTACGGCTTCCTCGACGGTCACCTTGCGCACGGCGAGGTCGGTGAGCTGCTGCTCGTAACCGTCACCGTGCGAGATCGCCTTCTGGAAGATCGACGGGTTGGTGGTGACGCCCACGACGTGCTGCTGGTCGATCAGTTCGGCGAGATTGCCGGACGTGATCCGCTTGCGGGACAGGTCGTCGAGCCAGATCGCGACGCCTTCGTCGGAGAGGCGCTTGAGTGCGTCTGTCATGAGAGTTGCATCTCCTACTTGTCGTATACGGGCGTCAGCGCGCCGCGGCCTCAAGCCCACTAACAAATTCAAGCGAGTCCCGCGCGGCGGCGGCCACCGCGTCGCCAGTGAAGCCGAACTCACGGAAGAGAACCTTGCCGTCGGCCGAAGCGCCGAAGTGCTCCAGCGAAACGATGCGACCGGCGTCACCGACGAAACGGTGCCAGGTCAGACCGATTCCTGCCTCGACCGCCACGCGCGCCTTCACGGCCGGCGGCAGCACCGAGTCGCGGTACTGCTGGTCCTGCTGCTCGAACCACTCGACGCACGGCATCGAGACGACCCGGGTCGGGATGCCCGCGGCCTGCAACTGCTCGCGCGCCTCGACGGCGAGCTGCACCTCGGAGCCGGTACCGATGAGGACCACCTCGGGCTTGCCGCCCTCGGCGTCGAACATCACGTAACCGCCCTTGGCGGCTTCCTCGTTGCGCTCGTATGTGGGCACACCCTGGCGCGTCAGCGCGAGGCCGTGCGGGGCGCCGACGCCGAACTCCTTGGTGTAGCGCTTGAGGATCTCGCGCCAGGCGATCGCGGTCTCGTTCGCGTCGGCCGGGCGGACGACGTTCAGGCCCGGGATGGCGCGCAGCGAGGCCAGGTGCTCGATGGGCTGGTGGGTCGGGCCGTCCTCGCCGAGGCCGATCGAGTCGTGCGTCCACACATGCGTCACGGGCAGGTGCATCAGCGCGGCGAGCCGTACGGCATTGCGCATGTAGTCGGAGAACACCAGGAAAGTGCCGCCGTAGATACGGGTGTTGCCGTGCAGCGCGATGCCGTTCATGGTCGCGGCCATGGCGTGCTCGCGGATGCCGAAGTGGATCGTGCGGCCGTACTTGTCCGCGCCCGGCAGAGGGTTGCCGTCGGGCAGGAACGAGGACGTCTTGTCGATCGTGGTGTTGTTCGAGCCCGCCAGGTCGGCGGAGCCGCCCCACAGCTCGGGGATGACCGCGCCCAGCGCCTGGAGGATCTTGCCGGAGGCGGCGCGGGTGGCGACACCCTTGCCGGTCTCGAACTCCGGCAGCTTCTCCTCCCAGCCGGCGGGCAGCTCGCCCGCGCGGATCCGGTCGAACTCGGCGGCGCGCTGCGGGTTGGCGGTACGCCACGCGGCGAAGGTCTTCTCCCACTCGCCCCGCGCCTCACGGCCGCGGTCGAGCGCCTCACGGGTGTGCGCGAGGACGGCCTCGGAGACCTCGAAGCTCTTGTCCGGGGCGAAGCCCAGGACGCGCTTGGTGGCCGCGACCTCCTCGTCGCCGAGCGCCGAGCCGTGCGCGGCCTCGGTGTTCTGCGCGTGCGGGGCGGGCCAGGCGATGATCGAGCGGGCAGCGATGAAGGAGGGGCGCTCCGTCTCGGCCTGCGCCGCCTTCAGGGCCCGGTAGAGACCTGCCGGGTCGAGGTCGCCGCTCGGCAGCTGCTCGACGCGCTGGACGTGCCAGCCGTACGCCTCGTACCGCTTGAGGGTGTCCTCGGAGACGGCCGTCTCCGTGTCGCCCTCGATGGAGATGTGGTTGTCGTCCCACAGCAGCACCAGGTTGCCCAGCTTCTGGTGCCCGGCCAGCGAGGACGCCTCCGCGGAGATGCCCTCCTGGAGGCAGCCGTCACCGGCGATGGCCCAGATGGTGTGGTCGAACGGGGAGGTGCCCGCAGCGGCGTCCGGGTCGAACATGCCGCGCTCGTAGCGGGAGGCCATGGCCATGCCCACCGCGTTGGCGACACCCTGGCCGAGCGGGCCGGTCGTCGTCTCGACGCCCGTCGTGTGCCCGTACTCCGGGTGGCCCGGGGTCTTGGAGCCCCAGGACCTGAAGGCCTTCAGGTCCTCGAGCTCCAGGCCGTACCCGGCCAGGTAGAGCTGGATGTAGAGCGTCAGCGACGAGTGCCCGGCGGACAGCACGAAGCGGTCGCGGCCGGTCCAGTCCGCGTCGGCGGGGTCGTGCCGCATCAGCTTCTGGAACAGCACGTACGCGGCGGGCGCGAGGCTCATGGCCGTACCGGGGTGGCCGTTGCCGACCTTCTGTACGGAATCCATGGCCAGGACGCGGACGGTATCGACGGCCCGCTGGTCCAGATCGGTCCACTCGAGGTCTGTGGTGGTCGGCTTGGTGCTCACCCTGGGTCAGGGCTCCTCTCCACATGTTCGTATCCCGGTGACGACGGAAGCACCGGGCTTGCGGCCGCCCGGTCTCAGGACCCGTGGCGTCGCGATGTCGAGCCTACCCCCGGAGCAACGCCCGGCTTTTCGAGTGCTCGCCATTCAAAACGCCGGACACAGCCAGGGTGCCGCGACAGCCGGGTCCCCGCCTGTCGGCGATGTATACGCGCGCCGCCCGGTCACCGCTCAACACGAGGCCACCCCCGCGAAGATCGGTGTCTGGGCAACGTCTAGAGTGGCGTGGTACGCGCAAGTCTTTACCGGTCTTCACTCCGGGAGCTTGCTGGGATTTTCTCTGTCAGGGGTGTGCGTGACGGCCGTCGAGTCCCGACCCGCAGGGGTCGTCTTGACTCCCAGCCCGGGGGGCCATCGGCCGTTCGGGGCCCGCGTCAAGGCATTCGTGGCGCTGACCAAGCCGCGGATCATCGAACTGCTGCTGATCACCACCGTTCCGGTGATGTTCCTGGCCGCGCAGGATGTGCCCGACCTCTGGCTCGTGCTCACGACGTGCATCGGCGGCTACCTGTCCGCGGGTGGCGCCAACGCGCTGAACATGTACATCGACCGCGACATCGACGCGCTGATGGACCGCACGAACCAGCGCCCGCTGGTCACCGGAATGGTGTCGCCGCGCGAGGGCCTGGTCTTCGGCCTCGTACTCGCCGTCGTCTCCACGCTCTGGTTCGGGCTGCTGGTCAACTGGCTGTCCGCCGCCCTGTCGCTCGGCGCCCTGCTCTTCTACGTCATCGTCTACACGATGATCCTCAAGCGCCGCACCGCACAGAACATCGTCTGGGGCGGCATCGCGGGCTGCATGCCGGTCCTCATCGGCTGGTCCGCCGTCACCAACTCGATGTCGTGGGCCGCGGTCATCCTCTTCCTCGTCATCTTCTTCTGGACGCCGCCGCACTACTGGCCGCTGTCGATGAAGGTCAAGGAGGACTACGCGCGCGTGGGCGTTCCGATGCTCCCCGTCGTCGCCTCCAACCGGGTCGTCGCCCGCCAGATCGTCTTCTACAGCTGGGTGATGGTCGCGGTCTCGCTGCTGCTCACGCCGCTCGGCTACACCGGCTGGTTCTACACCGCGGTGGCGCTGGTGTCGGGCGGCTGGTGGCTGTGGGAGGCGCACTCCCTGCAGAACCGTGCCAAGGCGGGCGAGACGGGCGGCAAGCTCAAGGAGATGCGGCTCTTCCACTGGTCCATCACCTATGTGTCGCTGCTCTTCGTCGCCGTCGCGATCGACCCCTTCCTGAGCTGAGCTCGACCTTCCGACGGGCGGGGCAGTGGCCAAGGCCAGCCCCGCCCGTCACCTGCCCGCCGAGTAGCATTGCGGCATGGCAGACACCAAGCAGGCGAAGCAGGCAGAGCGCAGGGCGGCCAGGCTCGCCAAGCAGATCGGCGCGTTCTCCAAGGCGCACGGCGGCGCCGAGGGGCAGCTCGCCTACATGGGCCAGATGGGCACCCGCATCGTGCTCGTCGGCGAGGACGGCGGCTGGGGCGACCTCGTCGCGCCGAACCACTCCGTCGCCGAGGCCGCGGCCGAGAAGGCCGGGATCACGCTGCACGAGTCGTTCGACGGCGAGTTCGCCGCGAAGGTCCGCACCGGTCCGTACGAGTGGAGCCGGATGGCAGGCATCCAGCTCGGCGGTCCGTCCAACGGCTGAGCAACACCTCGTCGGGGTGTCACCCGTTAGGTCTGTGGAAACACGGTCCATGACTGGGAGCCCGGATGATCGACACCCCGACCCTCGTGGACCAGTACTGCCACGGCGTGCTCCGCACCGAGCTGGGCCTCGGCACCTTCGAGGCGCACCTGGGCAGGACCGCCGGGCCGCCCGCACCCGGCACCACGTTCTTCGACACCCAGACCGGCTTCGCGGTGCGGCGCTGGTGCCCGCCGCTGCTCGGTCTTGAGCCGCACTGCCCGCCCGCCCACTATCTCGCCCGCCGCCGCGAGCTGGGGGTGCTGGAGGCGGGCAGACGCCTGCTGAGAGGCAGCGGGATCTCCACCTATCTGGTGGACACGGGACTGCCCGGGGATCTCACCGGGCCGCCCGAGATCGCCGCCGCGGGCGCGGCCGAGGCGCGGGAGATCGTGCGCCTCGAACTGCTCGCGGAACAGGTCGCCGACACCTCCGGCACCGTCGACAGCTTCCTCGCGAACCTCGCCGAGGCCGTGCACGGGGCCGCCGCCTCCGCCGTCGCCTTCACCTCGGTCGCGGCCGTCGGGCACGGGCTCGCCCTGGCCCCGGAGCCGCCGGGCCCGGGGGAGGTGCGCGGGGCCGCAGGGCGCTGGCTGGCCGGACGGCAGGTCGGCGGCAGGCTCACCGATCCGGTGCTGGTGCGGCATCTGCTGTGGATCGCGGTCGCCTCGGGACTGCCGCTCCAGCTGCATGTCGGCGTGGAGGACCCGATGCTGATGACCGGCTTCGCGGCCGCCTCGGCGGGTCTCGGCACCGATCTGGTGCTGCTGCACGGCTATCCGTACCACCGTCACGCCGCACATCTGGCGAGCGTGTTCCCGCATGTGTACGCCGATCTGGGGCCCGCCCTCGTGCATACGGGGGCGCGGGCGGCGGCCGTGCTCGCGGAGATCCTGGAACTCGCGCCGTTCGGGAAGCTGCTCTTCTCCAGCGGCGCGCGCGGGCTGCCCGAACTGCATGTGGTGGGCGCGCGGATCTTCAAGGAGGCGCTGGCGCGGGTGCTCGACGGCTGGGTCGGCGACGGCGCCTGGTCCCGTACGGACGCGGACCGGGTCGCCGGGATGATCGCGGCGGGCAATGCCCGCCGCGTCTACGGACTGTCGGACAACGCGCTGTCAGGCATGCGATAGCGCGGAGTCGCCCTGGACCGGGACCTGGGCCGCCGTCGTCTCCGGACGCTCGCGCAGGCTCAGCGCAAGCCGCACCACCGCGATCCACATCAGCGCGGAGCCGAGCATATGGGCGGCGACCAGGGCCTCGGGGACATGCGTGAAGTACTGGACGTAACCGATCGCCCCCTGCGCGAGCAGCACGATCAGCAGATCGCGGGCGCGTGCCCGCGTGTCGTCGGGGGCGTCGACCACACGCAGCACCAGCCACATCGCGACGGCCAGCGCACAGACGACCCAGGCGGCGATCGCGTGGACGTGCGCGGCGTTCGCCCAGTCCCAGGGCATACGCGGAACATCGCTGCTGTCGCCCGCGTGCTTGCCGGAGCCGGTCACCGAGGTGCCGAGCGCGATCAGCAGCGCGGAGGTGACGACGATCGCCCAGGACAGCTTGCGCACCGGGCGCGGGACGCGCGGGCGGGCTGTGCCGTCACCCTCGCCGGCCCGCTGCCAAGTGACCGCGGCGACCGTGAGCAGCCCGGTGGCGAGCAGGAAGTGCCCCGCCACGGTCCAGGGGTTGAGGCCCGCCCATACGGTGATGCCGCCGAGGACGGCGTTGCCCATGACGATCCAGAACTGCGACCAGGCCAGCCGGGACAGCCCGCGGCGCACCGGCTTCGCCGCGCTCGCCGCGACGATCGCCCAGCCGACGGCGGCCGACAGGACGTACGTCAGCATCCGGTTGCCGAACTCGATCGCGCCGTGGATGCCCTGCTCGGGCGTGGCGAAGAGGCTGTCGTCCGTGCACTTGGGCCAGGTGTCGCAGCCGAGGCCGGATCCGGTCAGCCGGACCGCGCCGCCGGTGACGATGATGACCACGCTCATCACGACGGCGGAGAGCGCGGCACGCCGGACGGTCTGCGGGGTGGGCGTCCAGCGCTGGGCGATATAGGCGAGGGGGGTTTGCACGCGCCCTATCGTAAGCGGGGCCTTGTGCATGTTTTCACGAGGGGGGTGCCGGGGCGTACGTCCGCCGGTAGCGCGAGCCGTCGAGGCGGTCCTCCTCCTCCCACCACACCGCGATACGCCACGGCACCGACGGCGGCGGACGGTCGGGCGAGTGCAGAAACGCATCCGTCAGCTCCGCCGCGACCGCCTCAGCGCTGCGGTCCGTCACCGCGTCCGTGCCGCGCCAGGGGTGCCGCATCGGGGTCCAGGACCCGTCGGCTCCGTCGCGTACGTCGAACCGCCACACCGCCCGCCAGGACCGCGCACGCAGGATCCGCCGTACCTCCGTGCCGTCCAGCTGTAGACCCTCGGCGATCGCGTCTGGCTCGATGCCCTCGATACGCGCCGCCACCACCGCGAGCGGCAGCAGCCGCTGCGGAAGCAGTCCCTCCGAGCGCAGCCGCGTCAGCCCGCCCTCGAAGGGGCAGCGCCGCAGCCTGCGCTCCAGCTGGTCGCTCAGATGCTCCAGCGCGGCGGCATGCGTCGGCTCGCGCGCGTCGGGGGCCGACCACAGGGCGTGGAACTCACGCTCCGCCCGCACCGCCCAGGCCGCCGCGTCGGCCGGCTGCCCCAGCTCCTCGAGACGGTCGCCGAGGAAGACATGGGCCTGGGCCAGGCCCTCGCGGTTCTGCGGGTCGGTCCGGTCCAGGCGCTCCCAGACCTCGATGGCCCGCAGGGTGGCGGCGAGCGCGGCATGGCCGTCCGCGTGGTCTTCGGGGGGAGGCTGCTCGCCGTCCGGGAGGAAGGCGTACCGCGGCATGCCCAGCTCGTCGCTGAGCGGCTCGGCGAGATAGACGGCCTGGCTGATCAGCGCCCTGGCGTACCAGCGGGCGTGCTCGTCGTCGTGCCCGGCGGGCTCTTCGCAGCGCCGGACGGCCTCGCGGATGGCTTTCACGGCCTCGGCGCGGCGGCCCGTGTCGAAGTGGTGCCGGGCGAGATCGCCGTAGCGCAGGCTGAGCCGGGCGGTGAGCGAGAGGTCGTCCTCGGCGTGCGGGGCGAGCGCCGCGATGAGATCCGTGAGCATGCGCTCGCGTTCGCGGGGTGAGACGCCGGCCCGGCGGGACCTGACCTTGGTCCATTCCGCGTCCAGTCGCAGTGCGGCAGTCCGCTCCATCGACGCCTCCCACCGTGCGGATCTTGGCAGGCTCATACTGGCGCGTGAGTCAGTCCCGGCGGAAGACGCGTGAGTCGGCGGATGCCGCGTGAGCTACTCCCAGCGGAACAGCCGGGCGGCCGCACCGAGTCCGAGCACCGCCCAGAGGGCGAGGATGCCCAGATCGCCCCACGGCACTCCCCCGCCGTGCTGGAGCACGTCGCGCAGTCCGTCCGAGAGCGCCGAGATCGGCAGCAGCGCGAGCACCGACGCGACCGCTTCCGGGAACTTGTCCAGCGGCACGATCACCCCGCCGCCCACCAGGAGCAGCAGAAAGACCAGGTTGGCCGCGGCGAGCGTCGCCTCGGCCTTGAGCGTTCCGGCCATCAGCAGACCGAGGCCGGAGAAGGCGGCGGTGCCCAGGACGAGCAGCAGCAGTACGGCGAAGGGGTTTCCGTGCGGCGACCAGCCGAGCCCGAAGGCGATGACCGTCAGCAGGACGATCTGCAGCACCTCGGTGACCAGTACGGAGAGGGTCTTCGCGGCCATCAGCGCCCAGCGGGGGAGCGGCGACGCGCCGAGCCTCTTGAGCACTCCGTAACGCCGCTCGAAGCCGGTCGCGATGGCCTGGCCGGTGAAGGCGGTGGACATCACGGCCAGCGCGAGGACGCCCGGGGCCAGGAAGTCGACGGGCTCGCCGCCGCCTGTGTCGACGACATCGACCGTCGAGAAGAGGACGAGCAGCAGCGAGGGGATGATCACGGTGAGCAGCAGCTGCTCGCCGTTGCGCAGCAGCATCTTCGTCTCGAACGCGGCTTGCGCCGCGATCATCCGACCGACGGGAGCGGCGCCGGGCCGCGGTGTGTACGTACCGGCGCTCATCAGCGCAGCTCCTTGCCGGTCAGTTCGAGGCTGTGTCTTCCCGGGGGACGCTGTGCCCCATAGCGGCTTCGCCGCGGGCCGGACCCCCGGTCGGGGCAACCGACGTGATCCCGCATCATGAGCGCAGCTCCTTGCCGGTCAGCTCCAAAAACACGTCCTCCAGGGTGTGGCGCTCGACCGAGATGCCGTCGGGCATCACGCCGTGCTGCGCGCACCAGGAGGTCACGGTCGCCAGCAGCTGCGGGTCGACCTGGCCGGTGATGCGGTACGCGCCCGGGGTGAGCTCGACCGCCTCCGTGCCGTCGGGCAGTGCCTTGAGCAGCGAGCCGACGTCGAGGCCGGGCCGCCCGGTGAAGCGCAGGGTGTTCTCGGCGCCGCCGCGGCAGAGCTGTTCAGGGCTGCCCTGGGCGATGACCTTGCCCGCGTCGATGATCGCGACATCGTCGGCGAGCTCTTCGGCCTCGTCCATGAAGTGCGTGGTCAGGACGGTGGAGACGCCGTCCTGGCGGAGTTCGCGCACGAGCTCCCAGGTGGAGCGCCGGGCCTGCGGGTCGAGCCCGGCGGTCGGCTCGTCGAGGAAGACCAGTTCTGGGCGGCCGACGACGGCCATGGCCAGCGCCAGGCGCTGCTGCTGGCCGCCGGAGAGGCGCCGGTAGGTGGTGCGGCCGCAGTTGCCGAGGCCGAGGCGCTCGATGAGTGCGTCCACGTCCAGCGGGTGGGCGTGGAGTTTCGCCGTGTGGCGCAGCATCTCCTCCGCGCGGGCGCCCGAGTACACGCCGCCGGACTGGAGCATCACGCCGATCCTCGGGCGCAGCTTGGCGGCGTCGGTGACCGGGTCGAGGCCGAGGACGCGCACTGTGCCCGCGTCGGCGCGGCGGTAGCCCTCGCAGGTCTCGACCGTGGTGGTCTTGCCGGCTCCGTTGGGGCCGAGGACGGCGGTCACGGAGCCCCGGGGGACCTCGAGGTCGAGGCCATTCACGGCCGTCTTGGATCCGTACCGCTTCACCAGGCCCCGGATCTGGACGACGGACTCGCTTCGCATGCCGAGGAGTCTAGGCGGGGGTGGAGGACCCCCGGGAGCGGGGGCCGACACCCAAGTACGGCCGTGACGTGAATGGCCTGAACCGGCGACCAGCCGGGCAGCGCCGGGTGAACTGTCCACCACTCGGAGCATCGCGGGCGCGGCGGATCCGAAGCTGTACCCGGAACGCCCGGCAGGGCCTGTACGACGGCCGGTTCGACCTCAGATTCGTGGCGAATTCCGGCAAGACTCCGGTGAATTCGATCAGGATCGCCGACCGTTTCGATCTTGCAGGCTGAATTCGCGGGAATTGCCTGGTCAGAGCCAGTCCGGCAGCAGCCGGGCGCGCCCTGTTCTTAGGTAACCCTTAGTGATGAAGCGCACCGGCTCACCCCTTGGACGGCAGTTGTCACGCTCAGAGGAATTACGCAACAATGGCGTTGTGAAAAACGTTGGCGAGGCTCCGCAGGAGGAACTCGCGACCGGTGAGCGCTCCACGCGCAACCGGGTCGCGCGCTCCATCCTGGACCACGGCCCGTCCACCGTGGCCGATCTCGCGGGACGCCTGGGCCTCACCCAGGCCGCCGTCCGCCGCCATCTCGACTCGCTCGTCCACGAGAACGTCATCGAAGCCCGTGAGCAGCGGGTCTACGGCGCGCGCACGCGCGGACGGCCCGCGAAGGTGTTCGCCCTGACCGACTGCGGCCGGGACGCCTTCGACCAGTCGTACGACACGCTGGCCGTCGACGCGCTTCGCTGGATCGAGCAGAACGCCGGGGGCGAGGCGGCTGTCGCCGCCTTCGCCCGGGACCGGCTCGAAGCCCAGGCCGAGACTTACCGCAAGGCTGTCGACGCCGCTCCCCCCGAGGAGCGCACCGAAGCCCTGGCCAAGGCCTTGAGTGTCGACGGGTACGCTGCTACGGCGCGTAGCGCACCGGTCGGCGAACAGCTCTGCCAGCACCACTGCCCGGTCGCCCATGTCGCCGAGCAGTACCCCCAGCTGTGCGAGGCGGAGACCGAAGTCTTCTCCCGCCTCTTGGGAACCCATGTGCAGCGTCTGGCCACCATCGCCCACGGCGACGGCGTCTGCACCACGTTCATCCCGCACAGCGCCCCACAGACCACCACCGAATCAGCATCCACAAGCACGGCCGGGAGGAACCCCGCATGACTCTCCCCACGGAGACTGCCCACCCCGAACTCGAGGGCCTGGGTACGTACGAATTCGGCTGGGCCGACTCCGACGCGGCGGGTGCCGCTGCCAAGCGCGGCCTCTCCGAGGAAGTCGTCCGCGACATCTCGGCGAAGAAGAACGAGCCGGAGTGGATGCTGAAGCTGCGCCTGAAGGGCCTGCGGCTGTTCGACAAGAAGCCCATGCCGAGCTGGGGCTCGGACCTGTCGGGCATCGACTTCAACAACATCAAGTACTTCGTGCGGTCCACGGAGAAGCAGGCGGAGTCCTGGGAGGACCTGCCCGAGGACATCAAGAACACCTACGACAAACTCGGCATCCCGGAGGCGGAGAAGCAGCGCCTGGTCGCCGGTGTCGCCGCCCAGTACGAGTCCGAGGTCGTCTACCACCAGATCCGTGAGGACCTGGAGGAGCAGGGCGTCATCTTCCTCGACACGGACACCGCGCTGAAGCAGCACCCGGAGCTCTTCCAGGAGTACTTCGGCACCGTCATCCCGGTCGGCGACAACAAGTTCGCCTCGCTGAACTCCGCCGTGTGGTCCGGTGGCTCCTTCATCTACGTCCCCAAGGGCGTGAAGGTCGACATCCCGCTGCAGGCCTACTTCCGTATCAACACGGAGAACATGGGCCAGTTCGAGCGGACGCTGATCATCGTCGACGAGGACGCCTACGTCCACTACGTCGAGGGCTGTACCGCCCCGATCTACTCTTCGGACTCGCTGCACAGCGCCGTCGTCGAGATCATCGTCAAGAAGGGCGGCCGCTGCCGCTACACGACGATCCAGAACTGGTCGAACAACGTCTACAACCTGGTCACCAAGCGCGCCGTGGCGTACGAGGGCGCGACCATGGAGTGGGTCGACGGCAACATCGGCTCCAAGGTCACCATGAAGTACCCGGCCGTCTACCTGATGGGCGAGCACGCCAAGGGCGAGACCCTGTCCATCGCCTTCGCGGGCGAGGGCCAGCACCAGGACGCCGGCGCCAAGATGGTCCACATGGCCCCGAACACCTCCTCCAACATCGTCTCCAAGTCGGTGGCGCGAGGCGGTGGCCGTACCTCCTACCGCGGTCTGATCGAGATCGGCGAGGGCGCTGCGGGCTCGAAGTCCAATGTGCTCTGTGACGCGCTGCTGGTCGACACGATCTCCCGCTCCGACACGTACCCCTACGTGGACGTGCGCGAGGACGACGTGTCCATGGGCCACGAGGCGACCGTCTCCAAGGTCTCCGAGGACCAGCTCTTCTACCTGATGAGCCGCGGCATGACGGAGTTCGAGGCGATGGCGATGATCGTGCGCGGCTTCGTCGAGCCGATCGCCAAGGAACTCCCCATGGAGTACGCACTGGAGCTCAACCGGCTGATCGAGCTGCAGATGGAGGGGTCGGTCGGCTAGGTCCCGCCCGCCCTCCCCAGCAGCGACTGATTTCTTACGCAGAGGCAGAGAGAGAGCACGACGACAGCCATGGCTGAGGCTCAGAACATTCCGGCGGGGTCCACCACTGCCGGCTCGATCGCGGTGGCCGCCGAGTCGACCGTCGCCACCCGCATGAGTGCGCCGCCGTCCTTCGACGTGGCGGACTTCCCGGTCCCGCACGGCCGCGAGGAGGAGTGGCGTTTCACTCCGCTGGAGCGGCTGGCCGGTCTGCACGACGGCACCGCCGTCGCGAACGGCACCGGCATCAAGGTCGACATCGACGCGCCCGAAGGCGTCGTCGTCGAGACCGTGGGCCGGGACGACGCGCGGATCGGCAGGGCGGGCACCCCGGTGGACCGCGTCGCCGCCCAGGCGTACTCCTCCTTCGAGAAGGCCTCGGTCGTCACCGTGCCCAAGGAGACCGTGCTCACGGAGCCGGTCCGGATCGCCGTGCACGGCGAGGGCGGCACCGCCTTCGCCCACCAGGTCATCGAGCTCGGCGCCTTCGCCGAGGCCGTCGTGGTCGTCGACCACACCGGCGACGCGGTCCTCGCCGCCAATGTCGACTACCTGCTCGGCGACGGCGCGAAGCTCACCGTCGTCTCCGTCCAGGACTGGGACGACAAGGCCGTCCACGTCTCCCAGAACAATGCGCTGGTCGGCCGGGACGCCTCGTTCAAGTCGATCGTGGTCACCTTCGGCGGCGATCTCGTACGTCTGCACCCGCGGGTCTCCTACGCGGGCACCGGCGGCGAGGCCGAGCTCCTCGGCCTCTACTTCACCGACGCCGGGCAGCACCAGGAGCACCGGCTCCTGGTCGACCACAACGCCCCGCACTGCCGCTCCAACGCCGCCTACAAGGGCGCGCTGCAGGGCCAGGACGCGCACGCGGTGTGGATCGGCGACGTCCTCATCGAGGCGAAGGCCGAGGGCACGGACACCTACGAGATGAACCGCAACCTCGTCCTCACCGACGGCGCGCGGGTCGACTCCGTACCGAACCTGGAGATCGAGACCGGCGAGATCGTCGGCGCCGGTCACGCCTCCGCCACCGGCCGCTTTGACGACGAGCAGCTCTTCTACCTGCAGTCCCGTGGCATTCCGGCCGACGAGGCCCGCCGCCTGGTGGTCCGCGGCTTCTTCGCCGAGCTGGTCCAGAAGATCGGTCTGCCCGACGTCGAGGAGCGCCTGCTCGCCAAGATCGACGCGGAGCTGGAGGCGTCCGTCTGATGGCCGCCTTCGTCCGAGCCTGTGGGCTGAGCGAGCTGGAGGAGGACACCCCGAAGCGGGTGGAACTCGACGGCACGCCGATCTCGGTCGTCCGGACCGACGGCGAGGTCTTCGCCATCCACGACGTCTGCTCGCACGCGAATGTCTCGCTGTCCGAGGGCGAGGTGGAGGACTGCCAGATCGAGTGCTGGCTGCACGGCTCCAGCTTCGACCTCCGCACCGGCAAGCCGTCCGGCCTCCCCGCGACGCGCCCCGTCCCCGTATACCCCGTCAAGATCGAAGGGGACGATGTGCTCGTCTCCGTCACCCAGGAGTCCTGAGTCACCCATGGCAACGCTTGAAATCCGCGACCTGCACGTTTCCGTCGAGGCCGAGAACGGCCCCCGGGAGATCCTCAAGGGCGTCGACCTGACCGTGAAGCAGGGCGAGACCCACGCCATCATGGGCCCCAACGGCTCCGGCAAGTCGACCCTCGCGTACTCCATCGCGGGCCACCCCAAGTACACGATCACCCGTGGCACCGTGACCCTGGACGGCGAGGACGTCCTTGAGATGACCGTCGACGAGCGCGCCCGCGCCGGCATGTTCCTGGCCATGCAGTACCCGGTCGAGGTCCCCGGCGTCTCGGTCTCCAACTTCCTGCGTACGTCGGCGACGGCGATCCGCGGCGAGGCCCCCAAGCTGCGTACCTGGGTGAAGGAGGTCAAGTTCGCGATGGAGACGCTCCAGATGGACCCGGCCTTCGCCGAGCGCAATGTGAACGAGGGCTTCTCCGGCGGTGAGAAGAAGCGCCACGAGATCCTTCAGCTGGAGCTGCTCAAGCCGAAGATCGCGATCCTCGACGAGACCGACTCCGGTCTGGACGTCGACGCGCTGCGCCAGGTCTCCGAGGGCGTCAACCGCGTCCACGCGAGCGGTGAGGTCGGCACCCTGCTGATCACCCACTACACGCGCATCCTGCGCTACATCAAGCCCGACTTCGTGCACGTGTTCGCGAACGGCCGCATCGCCGAGTCCGGCGGCGCCGAGCTCGCCGACAAGCTCGAGGCCGAGGGCTACGAGGCATACACGAAGGGTGGCGTATCCGCGTGACACAGCTGCCGGGCCTCCTCGACACCGAGGCGATCCGCAAGGACTTCCCGATCCTGGAGCGCTTGATCCACGACGGGAAGAAGCTCGTGTACCTGGACAACGCGGCGACGTCCCAGACGCCGCGCCAGGTGATCGATGTGCTGAGCGAGTACTACGAACAGCACAATGCCAACGTCCACCGCGGTATCCACGTGCTCGCCGAGGAGGCCACGGCGCTGTACGAGGGTGCCCGCGACAAGGTCGCCGCCTTCATCAACGCGCCGAGCCGCGACGAGGTGATCTTCACCAAGAACGCCTCCGAGTCGCTCAACCTCGTGGCCAACATGCTCGGCTGGGCGGACGAGCCCTACCGCGTGGACCACGAGACCGAGATCGTCATCACGGAGATGGAGCACCACTCCAACATCGTCCCGTGGCAGCTGCTCGCGCAGCGCACCGGCGCGAAGCTGAAGTGGTTCGGCCTCACCGACGACGGCCGTCTCGACCTGTCGAACATCGACGAGATCATCACCGAGAAGACGAAGATCGTCTCCTTCACGCTGGTCTCCAACATCATGGGCACGGTCAACCCGGTCGACGCGCTCGTGCGCCGGGCGCAGGACGTGGGCGCGCTGGTCCTGATCGACGCCTCGCAGGCCGCGCCGCACATGCCACTGGACGTACAGGCGCTCGGCGCCGACTTCGTGGCCTTCACCGGCCACAAGATGTGCGGCCCGACGGGCATCGGCGTGCTGTGGGGCCGCCAGGAGCTGCTGGAAGACCTTCCGCCGTTCCTCGGCGGCGGCGAGATGATCGAGACCGTCTCGATGCACTCCTCCACCTACGCTCCCGCGCCGCACAAGTTCGAGGCCGGTACGCCCCCGATCGCCCAGGCCGTCGGCCTCGGCGCGGCCGTGGACTACCTCACCTCGATCGGCATGGACAAGATCGCCCAGCATGAGCACGCCCTCACCGAGTACGCGGTGAAGCGTCTCCTGGAGGTCCCCGACCTGCGGATCATCGGCCCCACCACGGCCGAGGAGCGCGGCGCGGCGATCTCCTTCACTCTGGGAGACATCCACCCGCACGACGTGGGCCAGGTTCTCGACGAGCAGGGCATCGCAGTCCGGGTCGGCCACCACTGCGCGCGGCCGGTCTGCCTGCGGTACGGAATTCCTGCGACCACGCGGGCGTCGTTCTATCTGTACTCCACGCCGGGCGAGGTCGATGCCTTGATCGACGGCCTGGAGCACGTCCGTAACTTCTTCGGATGAGGGACTGACGCGTGAAGCTGGATTCGATGTACCAGGAAGTCATCCTGGACCACTACAAGCACCCCCACGGGCGTGGTCTGCGGGACGGCGACGCCGAGGTGCACCACGTCAATCCGACGTGCGGTGACGAGATCACGCTCCGCGTGAAGTACGACGGTTCCCGTATCGAGGACGTGTCGTACGAGGGCCAGGGCTGCTCGATCAGCCAGGCCTCCGCCTCCGTACTGAACGAGCTGCTGGTCGGCAAGGAGCTGGCCGAGGCGCAGAAGATCCAGGCGACCTTCCTGGAGCTGATGCAGTCGAAGGGCCAGATCGAGCCCGACGACGCGATGGAGGAGGTGCTGGAGGACGCGGTCGCGTTCGCCGGTGTCTCCAAGTACCCCGCCCGGGTGAAGTGTGCTCTGCTGAGCTGGATGGCGTGGAAGGACGCGACGGCGCAGGCGCTGTCCGAAGGGAAGACGGCATGACTGACAACGAGACCGCCACGATGAAGCCTGCCTCCGAGGAGGAGGTCCGCGAGGCGCTGTACGACGTCGTCGACCCCGAGCTGGGCATCGACGTCGTCAACCTCGGCCTGATCTACGGCATCCACATCGACGAGTCCAACATCGCCACCCTGGACATGACGCTGACGTCCGCGGCCTGCCCGCTGACCGATGTGATCGAGGACCAGGCGAAGGCGGCAACGGACGGTATCGTCAACGAGCTGAAGATCAACTGGGTCTGGATGCCGCCGTGGGGCCCGGACAAGATCACGGACGACGGGCGCGAGCAGCTGCGCGCGCTGGGCTTCAACGTCTGAGCCGGACTCTCCCGAGACAGATCCTCGAAACGGCCATGCCTGCCAGGCACACTGGCAGGCATGGCCGTTTCGCTGTACACCGTCGTCATCGACGCCCACGATCTGCCGGCGCTCGCCCGCTTCTGGAGCCAGGTCCTGGACTGGAAGGTGGTCTTCGAGGCCGAGGACGAGATCACCATCGGCGCGGACGAGTTCTCCCTGCCGGGGATCACCTTCGTGCCCGTCCCCGAGCACAAGACCGTCAAGAACAGGCTGCACATCGACCTCACGCCCGACGACCAGGCCGCCGAGGTCGAGCGGATCATCGGGCTCGGGGCCCGGCGGGCCGGTGTCGGGCAGGGGCCGGAAGCGACCTGGGTGGTGCTCGCCGACCCTGAGGGCAACGAGTTCTGCGTACTGCGCCCGAAGAAGACGCTGCTCGACTAGGCCGTGTCTGAAATAGCGCCGTCCGCCCGCAGGGCGGGGTGCGTGCCGGGCGTCGCGCGCCAGGCGAGATTTGTCAGACACGGCCTAGCGCGACCAGCTCTAGTAGGCGGGCGGTACGGCGGCGGCCTCGGCGAGGGTCGGGGCCAGGTTCTCCGTGCGGATGCGGCGGTCGATGTAGAGCAGGCTCGCGATCAGCTGCGGGAACGCGGCGACCACCACCTGCCCGATCAGCTGGCTCACCAGACTCAGCACGATCGCACCACCGAGGTAGACCATGACCTGCGATCCGGTCGGGTCCGAGCCGAGGTCCGAGCTGCCGATCGCGCCGGGGAGCATCTGGACGAGGCTGAGCGGCAGTTGGATGACATAGGCCGCGATACCGGCCATGACGCCGGTGAGCAGCGTGATGCCGAAGATCCGCCACCAGTCGCCGCGGACCAGCTTCGACGAGCGGCGCATCGCCGCGAGTGCGCCCTGGCCCGATCATGCCGATGCCCCAGACGGCGAGGAAGGCGAAGAGCAGCGGACGGATGTCGTCCCAGACGGGAGGCTCGTCACGCGTCGCGTCGTAGATCGTGCGCAGGTGGTCGCCGACAACCGCGTACATGATCGCCAGTGCGACTCCGACGGCGACCGCCGCCGCGCCGTAGACGGCCGCGGCTATGCCGAACAGCTGCTTCCAGTAGCGCCTGATCGTGCTGAAGGCGCCGCCGAGGATTGAGCCCGAGCGGGGCCAGCGGGATCACCCCGGGCTTGGGCGGCGGCGGGGGCATCCAGCCGCCCCACCCCGGAGGCGGTCCGGGCGGAGGTGTGTTTCCGTATGCCACTGAGGTGTCTCCCGCGCGTCGTCGGCCCGGGCGCCGTGGGCCCCGGTGTGTTCTGCCTGGTCGGACGGGACACCGTAGCGGGGTGGGGCGGGCGGGGTCACCGTGCCCCCCGCTTTGCCTTTCTCGTCTCGGCCGTCGCCTCGCGCAGCGCGGGCGCAGCCTGCTCGAAGTAGCGGACCAGGACGCGCAGTTCGTCGGGGCTGAAGCCCGCGAAGACCTCGGCCATCCGGCGGCGTGCGGCGCCGAACGCCGCCTCGTCCTGTTCCGGGGTGAGGGGCACGGACTCGACGACGACCCGGCGGCGGTCGGTGGCGTCCAGGCCGCGGCGGACCCGGCCGGCTCGCTCCAGCCGGTCCACGAGCCGGGTGGTGGCGCTCTGCGAGAGGCCGATCCGCTCGGCGAGCCTGCCGGTGGTCAGGGGACCCGCGAGCTCCAGTGTGCTCAGCGCGTACACGTCGGTGGGGTTCTGGCCGAGGGTTTCGGCGGCGGCCTGGCCGTGCAGGGCGGCGGCGGTCAGATAGGAGCGGTGGATGCGTGCGAGTTCGTCCTGGTCGGACATCGTCCGCCGCCTTTCGTCGGGTCTCGCCCTGCCGGTTGCTTGCGCCCGTACATACATATTGCACGATCCGCCGATATGTACGAGCGTACGCAACGATGTGTACCCTCGTACACATGGGATACGGACTGCTGGCCGCGGCGATCGCGGCGGAGGTGGCCGGGACGACGGCCATGAAGTACAGCGAGGGCTTCACCAGGCTGTGGCCCTCGCTGCTCACCGTCGCGGGCTATCTGCTCGCCTTCACACTGCTTGCGCAGACGCTCAAGACCCTCTCGGTGGGCACCGCGTACGCGATCTGGGCGGGCGTCGGCACGGCCGCCGTCGCCGCGATCGGCATGCTCTTCCTGGGCGAGTCGACCAGCCTCGCCAAGCTCACCGGGATCGCCCTGGTGATCGTCGGGGTCGTCGTGCTCACCCTGGGCGGTGCGCACTGATGGCGCGGCGGTACGACCCCGAGCGGCGTCGGCGCATCATCGACGCGGCGATCCGCGTGGTCGCCACGAACGGCATCGGGGGACTCAGCCACCGCACGGTCGCGGCCGAGGCGGATGTTCCGCTCGGCTCGACGACCTACCACTTCGCCTCCCTGGACGAGCTGATGGTCGCCGCGCTGCGCCGGACCAACGAAGGATTCGGGGCGGCGGTACGGGACAGTGGCGCGCTCGCCGACCCCGGCGCCGATGTCGCCGAGGAACTCGCCCGGCTGATGGGGGAGTGGCTCGCCGGGGAGCGCACCGGCGTGGAGCTGGAGTACGAGCTCTATCTGGCGGCCCTGCGGCGGCCCGCGCTGCGGCCGGTCGCCGCGGAGTGGTGCGAGGGCCTCGCCGAGATCCTGGCCAGGCGGACCGATCCGGTCACGGCGCGGGCGCTGGTGGCGCTGATGGACGGGATCTGTCTGCAGGTGCTGCTGACGGACACGCCGTACGAGGCGGAGTACGCGCGGGAGATGCTGGCCCGGATCATCGGGGCGCGGGGTGCCTGACGGCTGGGCGAGGGCGCGTCTGGTGCGGCGCACCCCCTCCCGGCCCGTGCTCCGTGAACCCCTTTCCGCACTCCGGGTAACAGGGGGTGTGACCAGAACCCCGCAGGCCCGAACGGCAGAGACGGAGAGCCCGTGAGCGGCCCAGTCAGTCCCGACGGCGATGCCGCCGTCATCGCCGGGTCGTTGGAGCGGCCCGAGCTCTTCGCCGAGCTCTACAACCGGTACGCGCCGGACATCCACCGGTACGTCGCCCGCCGTCTCGGTGACGGAGCCGCCGACGACATCACGTCCGACACCTTCCTCAGCGCCTTCCGGACCCGGTCGCGCTACGACCTGGGCAGGGAGCACGCCAGGCCCTGGCTGTACGGGATAGCGGCGAACCTCATCGGAAAACAGCGCCGCACCGAGGTCCGGGCGCTGAAGGCGCTTGCCCGCACCGGCCACGACCCGGTCACCGAGTCCTGGGTCGACCACGCCGACGACCGGGTCACCGCACAGGCCGTGCACGTGCCGCTGGCCGGGGCCCTCGCCGGGCTGTCCACCGGTGACCGGCATGTGCTGCTGCTCGTCGCCTGGGCGGATCTCGGATACCAGGAGGTCGCCGAGGCGCTCTCCATCCCGGTCGGAACGGTGCGTTCCCGGCTCAACCGCGCCCGGAAGAAGGTGCGCGCCGCGCTGGGAGAGTCCGATCCCACCCTCGCACGCGATCCGTCCGATCCGCAGGAGGCGGTCAGTCATGGATGAGATGCAGACGCTCCAGGAATTCCGCGCGGACGCGCCGGCTCCGGACCCCGCCCGGCTGGCCGCCGGACGGCAGCGGCTCCTCGACGAGCAGGTCCGTACCGGCCGGACCCGTCGCTTCCTGGCCAACTGGAAGCTCGCGGCAGTGGGCGCGGCGGCCGCGGTGACCGCGGCGGCGGTCCTGACGACCCAGCTCGGAGCGGGGACGGTGACGCAGGAGCCGCGGCCGCAGAGCGAACACGGATCGGTCGCCGAGCCGCGGGACGGCCAGTGGATCTACCGGAAGGTCGTGGAGAAGCAGGCGCCTCTGAACTTCGTCAACGACCTCAATCCGACCACCGAGGAGACATCGAGGGGCGCTTCCTGGCCAACGATGGAGACCGAGAGCTGGACTCAGTACGGCAGCGGCAAGCTGTTCCGGACGCTGCTCAATCCCCAGCAGATCGATCGCACCGGTCACTGGAACTGGGGGTCACCGAAGCGTATGCGAGCCAAGGTCGCGAAGCTGCCGGACGATCCGCAGAAGCTGTTTCTGGCCCTTCGGGACGTGATCCCGGTCGCGGGCACGCCGCAGGGATCAGACGACAGCGCCAACTACTGGCGGATCATGGTGTTGCTCTCCGAGGTCGACCTCATTCCGCCGAAGGTGCGTGCCTCGCTCTACCGGGCACTCGGCGAGATCCCCGGCGTAAAGATCGACCGCACGTTCGTGAAGGATGCGATCGGCCGGCCTGCCCTGGCCGTGTACGAGCCCGACTTCACGTTCACCGGTGACCTGAACCTGCGGGAGGAGCTGCTGCTCGACCCGGCGACATTCGAGTACCGCGGTAAGCGCACCCTCTATCTCGCCGGCGGAAAACTCGACAGCAAGATCACCACGAAGGACACCGTGGTCAGGTTCAGCGCCCTCGTGAAGACCGCCGTTGTCGACAATCACAGCCTGCGCCCCTGACCGGCCGGGCCGGGGCGGGCGCACGGCGACGGGGGGGACGGGGCGGGTGCGACCGGGACGTGAGACCGGTTCGCACCCGCCCGCCCTCGCCGGTTAGGTTCTCCTCATGACCGACACCACTGCTCCTCGCACCACCGGCGCCGTCGCCGCCGGGCTCGCCACCCTCACCACCGACGGCACCGTACTCGACACCTGGTTCCCCGCCCCCGAACTGTCCGCCGAGGCCGGCCCGGCCGGGACCGAGCGGCTGACCGCCGAGCGTGCCGTCGAGCTGCTCGGCGAGGGCGCCGCCAAGGCCATCGGCCCGGACGCCCGCCGTGGCGTCGAGGTCGTCGCCGTCCGTACGGTCATCGCCTCGCTCGACGACAAGCCGCTGGACGCCCACGACGCGTATCTGCGCCTGCACCTGCTGAGCCACCGGCTCGTCCAGCCGCACGGCCAGAACCTGGACGGCGTCTTCGGGCTGCTCGCCAACGTCGCCTGGACCTCGCTCGGCCCGGTCGCCGTCGACCAGGTCGAGACCGTGCGTCTCAACGCCCGCGCCGAGGGCCTGCACCTCGCCGTGACCAGCATCGACAAGTTCCCGCGGATGACGGACTACGTCGCGCCCAAGGGCGTGCGCATCGCCGACGCCGACCGCGTCCGCCTCGGCGCGCACCTCGCCGAGGGCACGACCGTCATGCACGAGGGCTTCGTGAACTTCAACGCCGGCACGCTCGGCACGTCGATGGTCGAGGGGCGCATCTCCGCGGGCGTCGTCGTCGGCGACGGCTCCGACATCGGCGGCGGCGCGTCCACGATGGGCACGCTCTCCGGCGGCGGCAACGTCCGGATCGTCATCGGCGAGCGCTGCCTGATCGGTGCCGAGGCGGGCGTCGGGATCGCGCTCGGCGACGAGTGTGTGGTCGAGGCGGGGCTGTACGTCACGGCAGGGACCCGGGTCACGATGCCCGACGGTCAGATCGTCAAGGCACGCGAGCTCTCCGGCGCGAGCAACATCCTCTTCCGCCGGAACTCGGTCACCGGGTCGGTGGAGGCGCGTCCGAACAACGCGGTGTGGGGCGGGCTCAACGAGGTCCTGCACAGCCACAACTAGGTCCTGTCCGGGGGCTCAGGCTCCTCCGTCAAACGCCGGAGGAGCCGGTTTCCAGCTCCTCGTACGCCGCACGCAGCCGGTCGACCGCCTCGCGCCCCGCGGGCCGCAGCGGTTCGCGGACCGGGCCCGCGTCCACGAGGGCCTTCGCCGTCACCGTGCCCGGCAGGCCCGAGGCCATCATCAGTTCGGCCAGCGGGAGCGTGCGGCCGTTGAGGCGGGCGGCCTCGGCGGTGTCGCCCTTGTCGTATGCGTCGAGCACCGCGCGCAACGGGCGCGGTGCGACGTTCGCGACCGTGCTGACATAGCCCGCGGCGCCCACCGCGTACAGCGGCAGGTTCAGTTCCTCGCAGCCCGAGTAGTACGCCAGCGAGGTGCGGGTGATCACCTTGGCCGAGCCGAGCAGGTCGTACGCGCAGTCCTTGACGGCGACGATCCGCGGATGGCCCGCCAGGCGCAGCATCGTGTCCACCTCGATACGGGTGCCGGTGCGGCCGGGGATGTCGTACAGCATCACCGGAAGTCTCGTCGCGTCCGCGACCGTACGGAAGTGCGCCTCGATCGCGTCCTGCGGCGGGCGGCTGTAGTACGGGGTGACCACCAACAGGCCGTCCGCGCCCGCCTGTTCGGCCGCGCGTGCCAGCTCGACCGTGTGCCGCGTGGACGCGCTGCCGACGCCCGCCACGACGGACGCGGTGTCACCGACCGCCTCGCACACCGCGCGTACCAGCGCCGTCTTCTCGGCGTCGGTCGTGGTCGGGGACTCGCCGGTGGTGCCGTTCAGGACCAGTCCGTCGCAGCCCTCGGTCACCAGATGGACCGCGTGGCGGGCGGCCGCCTCCAGGTCCAGTTCGCCAGTGGCGGTGAAGGGCGTGATCATCGCGCAGAGCGCGCGGCCGAAAGGGCGTGAAAGGGTCATGTTCCGCAGTGTCGGCCCGAGGGACAGTGAAGGTCCACGTAGATCTGCTTGGGGTGAGGGGCAAGCAGAGCTGAAGAGTTGGCACTCGGCCGCCCTCAGCTGAACGGGCAGGCATGGCCCAGGCGTTCACCTCTGACATGATCGGGTTCCGGGCGAGGCAGACCGACATGGGGGGCATGTGCTGTGAGGCGTACCGGAGTGGCGACGGCGGTGGTGATGGCGGCTGTGGTGCTGGGCGGCTGTACGAGCGAGCAGGAGCCGCCGCGGGGCGCGGCGGACCCCAGCCGGACGTGGCCGGTGAAGGCCGGCTCGCTGTCCGCGTCCCCCTTCCCCCAGTACGGTGCGCTGCCAGGGACTCCGACGCCGGGTCCGACGCCCACGCCGACGGCGTGCCCCGCCTCCGGCGTGGTGATCACCATCGGTGAGGTGAACGCCGCGATGGGGCGCCGAGCAACCGTGATCACATTGAGGAACTGCGGGCGAAGTGCGTACCACGTCAACGGCTATCCGCAGGTCGGAGCCCTGGACAAGGACCGCGAACCGCTCAAGCTGAAGATCACCCACGGTGAGGCGGACGCGGGCAGGGTCCGGGGCCCCGAGCCGATCACGCTCGCGCCCGGGAAGAGTGCGGTGTCCGTGCTGAACTGGACGAACCGCGTCACCTCCTTCGACCCGCCGAAGCCAGGCGCGTATCTGGTGATCGCGCCGTCCGCGGACGAGGAGAAGCAGACGCTGCCCTTCACGCTCGACATGGGCACCGCGGCCGAACTGGACGTCACGGCCTGGGCTGTTGACCCCGGCCAGGGTTGATGGCTGACCGGCACACGCCCGCGCTGAGCTTCCGCGCGGGCGTGGGACCGGCCTACTGCCTACGGGCGGAAGCGCAGGACCTGCGGGTCGTGGTCGCTGTTCTGGTCCGCGAACTCGGCGTTGATGTGCACGCTGTCGTAACTGAAGTCGCCGATCGCCGGGCTGGTCAGGATCTGGTCCAGAACCTGGCTGTTGCCCTGGAAGACGTACGAGTAACGCTGCGAGCGGGGCAGGGACTTGACCGCCGGGTACAGCGCACCGCCGTCGGTCAGCGCCTTAGTCGTCGCCGAGAACTCGAAGTCGTTGATGTCGCCCAGGACCAGGACATCGGCGCGGCAGTCGGCCTTGATGATGTCCTTGACGAAGGCGTTCACGGCCTGAGCCTGCTGCAGGCGCTTGGTCTCGGAGGACCGGTTCGGCGGCTGGTGGTGCGAGGCCAGGCTCTCGTCGCCGCCCTTCGAGCCGAAGTGGTTGGCGATCACGAAGACCGGGCGGCCGCGGAAGGTGAACTCACCGGCCAGCGGCTTGCGGCTGTTCTCCCAGGCGGTGTTCGCCGGGTCGATCCTGCCGGGGGACAGCGTCAGGGCCGCGCGGCCCTTCTCCCCCTCGACGACGGCGGTCGCGGTCTTCGCGTCGCCGCCCGGACGGTCCGTGAAGGAGACCCGCTCGGGGTTGAAGAGGAAGACCTGGCGGATGTTTCCGCCGGGCTCGCCGCCGTCCTTGTTGTTCTCGGGGTCGATGCTGCGCCACTCGTACGCCGGGCCGCCGGCCGCCGTGATTGCCGCGGTGAACTTCTTCAGTGTCTCGCCCGCCGTGACGATGCCGGTGTTCTTGGCGCCGTTGTCGTCCTGGATCTCCTCCAGGGCGAGGATGTCGGGCGAGGCGAGGTTGTCGACCACGGCCGCCGCGAGCGCGTCGAACTTCTCCTGCGGGTCGCTCGTGTCGAGGTTCTCCACGTTGTACGTGGCGACCGCGAGCTCGCCGCGGCTCTGCTTGCGCGTCGACTCACGCTTCAGGCCCTGGTCGGTGACCGTGCCCAGCGTGCGCGCGGTGATGGTGTAGCCGCCGAACTGGTTGAAGTCCAGGGGGCCTTCGGTCGTGCCGGAGAGCACATCGCCGACGTTCGCCTTGGGGAAGGGCTTCTCGGCGAGCGGCGCCAGCTGCTGGATCTGGAGCCGGCCGGTGTTCTGCGAGGTGTACGAGCCGTAGAGCGTGCCGCCGCGGGGGGTGCGGTGCTCGGACGGCTTCACCGTCACCCACAGCTCGGCGTACGGGTCGGTGGCGCCGACGACGCGGGAGGTGCCGATGCGTACGTCGGTGCCCTCCAGGGACTCGTAGTAGTCCAGGGCGTACGTGTCGGGGTCGAGCGGGAGCGCATTGATGCTGTTGCCCGCGGCGGCGTCGCCGGTGGGGGCGTACGCCGAGGGCACCGACCGGGCGGAGACCATGACCGGCGCGGGCAGCGCGTTGCCGGAGGAGACCACGGTGACCGCGGGCTTGGCGATCTGGGTGAGCGACTGGTTGCCGGAGGACGTGCCGCCGGGGATGTACTCGCCGACCGTGCCGGAGACGAGCACGCTGTCGCCGACCGCGACGGTCGGGGCGGAGCCCGTGTAGACGAAGACGCCCTCGCTGGTGGCCGGGTTGTCGTCGGCCTGCGGGTCCTGGAACCAGAAGCCCTTGGAGCCGTAGGTCCGTACGCCCGTGACGATGCCGGGGACCTCGGTCACCTGCTGGCCGGCCAGCGGGGATATCCGGGTGGCGCCCTGGATGTCATGGATCCGGACCCCGGCGGCGGCGGATGCGGAGGCGGAGGCGCCTGCGAGCAGGCCGGCGGCCAGTGCCACGGAGACGACGGCCGCGACGGCGGCGGTTCTCGGTACGACGGAGGAAGGCATCAAAGGTTCTCCGGATGTGAGGGATGAGGGGTGGTGCCAAAGTTCTACGCGCGTCAATCTCTTTGTTGGGCGGGGGAGTTGTCAAGAGTCGACGGGTGTACGGAAGGGGACGGGGCGATGAACCCGGGTGCGGGCGGGGCGGCGTCGGGGCGCGATCGCCCTGCTGCTGGGCGGCTGTCCCGCGCGCAGTGTCCGGGCGCGGCGAAACCCGGTGAAATACGTCTACGCTGGGTGCCGCCCGGACCCCGTATGCCCGCGAGGAGAAGCACCAGATGCCCGAAGACCGCCCCACCCTCCCGCCGGTTCGGCTGCACTCGGAAGCTGAGCTGGCGCGGGACGCGCTGGCCACGCCGCTGCTGACCAGGGCCGTTCGGCTCGCCCGCTGGGCGGGGCCGGACACGCGGGTCGGCGCGGGCGGCGAACTCGTCGACGAGCAGTTGCCCGCGGCCGCCGAAGAGCTGGGCCTCGGGGCCGAGGGCGACGGCCCCGCGTATGCCAGTGAGGCGTGGCGGGCAGCCGTCGACACCGGGCTCGTCGAGGTCCAGGACCCCGCCGACGACGACGCCGAGCACGGCACGGTCACGGCCGGCGAGAATCTCGCGGTGATCACCTCGGGCGCGCCGCAGGACATCCTCGCGATCTGGCTGGACGCGCTGGAGGCCGTGCACGCCGATGCCATCGCGCCGCTCCTCGACGACCTGGCCGACGCGATCCGCGCGGACGGCGAGATCGACTACGAGGCGCTGGACTGGGACCCGGACGCGGAGGCCGAATTCCTCGACGGGGTCCTCGGGAACCTGTATCTGCTGACCGTCACGGAGCACGGCGCGGGGGACGAGCCGGTGCCGCTGCCCGCGCTCGCCGCGTCGATGATCGTGCCCGACGACATGGGCGAGCCGACCGACGACGTCCTGGAGCAGGTGTCGGTGGCGATGATGCGTCTGGACGACCAGTTCCGGCTGTTCGAGCCGGTCGGCCTGGTCGAATACCGGCCCGTGGACGAGGCGTTGATGGCGGAGGAGGGCGAGGAGCCCGCGCCGCCCGTGGACGACGAGGACGTCTCCCGGTACGGGCTGGTCAAGCTCACGCCGCTCGGGCTCTACGGCATCAGGGCGCGGATGCTGGAGGCGGGGATCGACGCGCCGGCGGTCGGTGAGCTGGCGGGCAAGGGCGCGGACGTGCTGCTCGACGGGCTCGCGCGCTACCCCGAACTGGCGGCACGGGCCGAGACGGAGCAGTGGCTCGCCCGGCGGGAGCCCGCCGACTCGGCGCGCGATCTGCTGGCGGCGGCACGGGGCGCGGACGCGGGCGCACCGCTGCGGCGCCTGCACTGCCAGCAGGCGCTGACCCTGGTCGGCCCGCAGGCCGAGCCGGCGGTCCGGGCGGTCCTCGACGACGTGGAACTGGGCGGCCTGGCCCGGGTCTGGCTGGCGGAACGCGGCGCTTCGGACGTGCCGGCGCCGCCGGAGTCGATGATCTTCTGGCTGGCCATCGACACGATCGCGGCGCAACTGGACGCGGCGGACGGGGACCTGGAGGAGCTCCAGGGCCTGGTCGAGGGCCTGGTGGGCCGGCACAGCGGCTTCTTCGACGCGGCGTGGCGGGTGGAGCACCCGGGGACGGCGGAGGTGCTGGAGGCGATGGGGAGGCTGCACCCGGACAAGCGGGTGGCGAAGGAGGCGCGCAAGGCGGCGTTCAAGGCGCGGTCGCGGTCGGGGGGTTGAGTTTCCCCCACCCCGCCCTCCCCCTACGGCCTGGCGGCCGTGGGAAGTACCCCCATCCCGTAACTGGGGGCAGGCCCCAGACCCCCCCCGGGGGGGAGGGGACAGGGGGCTGACGCCCCCAGGTCCCCGGGGGCGCGCACGCTTCGCGGCGCGATGGGGCAAGCCCCGAGCGCCGAGCCCCGAGGGCGTGCGCCGCGCGGTGGGGCTTCGCCCCGGACCCCCTGGGCGACCTTCGGCCGCATGTCCTCAAACGCCGGACGGCTCTGAGGCGCGGGGTCCGGGGCGGAGCCCCGGTTCAGAGCGTCAGCACTCGTAGCGGGTCGTGTGCTTGAACGACGACGTCGCGCCCTCGAAGCCGTACGTACCCCGGTACGCCGGCGGGTTCTGGTACTCGCCCACGATCGTGATCGTGTTCGCGCACGAGCCCTGGCCCGCCCGCTCCGCGTCCAGCCGGAGCTGGTCGCCGATCGTGCCGCCCGTGATGTTCCACGGGGCGCCGCAGATGCCGGAGGTGATCTGGCCGCCCGTCACCACATGCGGGTAGGTGTTCGGGTTGTACTTCAGCTCGATCGCGAACGTCACCTGGCCGTTGTGCAGTTCCAGCTTCGCCGTCGCCTGGAGCGCCTCCGCCGAGACCTCCAGCGGCCTGGCGAACGCCTCGTCGCGCGTCTTGACCTCCGCGCCCTGCGGGTTGAGATAGCGGTGCTCGGCGTGAGCCTGCGCGCCGCCCTTCTGCTTGCGTGCCTGCGTGGTCATCGTGCCCCCTCCCGTCAGGCCAGCTGCTCGGCGATTTCGACGCGCAGCAGCGCGCGGACGTTCTCGATGTGGTTCGCCACGGTCACGACCGACGAACCCGCGAACAGCAGACCGACCGCGACATTGTCGAAGGAGGTCACCAGCGAGCCGGAGTCGCCGCCCGCCGAGATGTTCGTCGTGAGGATCTGGTCCTTGAAGCGGGCCGTCCCCGCCGTGCCGTAGTTGACGTCGATCGTCGCGTCGACCGCCACGATCCGGCCGAAGCTGACGTTCGTCGTACGCCCGGTCTTCTTGACCAGGTCGCCGACCGCCACATTCGCCCTGCGCCGCCAGGCCCGCGGCGCCGCGCCGAAGTACTGTTCGCGCGTCGCGTCCTCGAACTCGACCTTGCCGAGCGCCGCGTCGACGACGTTGTTGTGCCGGTCCAGCGGGATCTGCGGTGCGAACTGGATGGTGATGAACCGGTCCAGCGTCGCGATCCGGTCCGCCGGGTCCTGACCTCCGTCGAACACACCGGGCTGCACGATCGGGCTGCCCAGCTGCGCGCGGTTGGAGTCGGCGAGCACGTGGTTGTTGCTGAGGATGTAGAACTTCCCCGGCACACCGAGCCCGGGCCCCGGCGGATCCGTCGTGGCCCCGGGCAGGAAGTCGTACACCACGCTGCCGAGCGTTCCGGCCGTCACCCGCACATTGCCCACCGAGATCCCGGAGGGCGCGGGCCGCAGCCGGCGCCGCAGGAGCTGGGGCTCGAGCGTGCCCATCTCACGGAGCTCTTCGAGCAGCGGCTGCGACAGCTGCGAGAGCTGGTCGGCGACACTGCCGTCGGGCCGGTACGCCGCCTCCGGCTCCACCCCGCGACGCGGCTGCTGCCGCTGCAGGCGCTGCGCGGAGACATGACCGACCGCGATCACATCGGTCGGCGTTCCGTCGTCCATCTGCCGTGGGACGACATCCCGTTCGGGCAGCATCGACTCCGGGACCTTCTGGGTCACGAAGACGAGCACGGCCTCTTGGCCCGTCGCGCGTCCGTCACTCCACTTCACGCCGTGGCCGAAGCCGACGACGTTGGCGAGCGGCGCCTGCGGTCGCAGGAAGTCGCTCATCGCCTGCTGCCGCGAGCTGTCACTGACCTGCCCGCCGGTCGGTCCTCGCATCATTTCGGGCTGGCTCGTCACGCCAGTCCACCTCTTCCCCTGGTCCGAAGGGGTTCCCTCAGCGCTCCTGGTCATGGGCGGTCACATCACCGATGGCGAGCACGCGCACCGGTACGCCCTCGAGCTGTGCGGGAACCACGTCTTCTGTCCGGAGCCGGTCACGGGGCACTTTGCGGGTGACGAAGACGACGATCACGTCCACGCCCGAGTGCTCGTCCCTCCCGGTGCCGACACCGGTCACGTTGGCCAGCCGCATGAGCCGGCTCTCATGGAGTTCGCGAGCCCGTTTCACGTCCATCCGTGATGGCTCGCCTCCCCCCGCAGGTGGTGCAGGTGTAGGGCAATGTCTATTGCCAGGGCCCTCGTGGGTCAAGGAGTACCGCACTAAATCATGGGTTTGGTTATGATCCGTTCCTGATGACCTTCTTTACGAAGATTATTCGGACGAGTCGTCAAGTACGCGCACACGAAGCCGAGTTGAGGTCGCCAGCCGTCCCGCGGGCATTCATGGACGGCGTGGACTCCCGATGTCGGCCGGAGTTAAATCGCCGTTCAGGCACGCGCGGAAGTGTGTGCCAGTCATCAGCCAGCCGGATGTGTTCCTTCAGGAGTACTCGATGCCGCTCACCCGCAGGGAATTCACCAAACAGTCCGCGCTCACCGGCGCCGGCGTCGCCCTCACCGGCGTCGTCGGCTCGCTCGCCACCGCGCCCGGCGCGCTCGCCGCGGAGGACACCGCCGAGAGCGCCGAGAGTGCCGGTCACGGCCACCACGAGCTCGGCTACGGGCCGCTGATCCCCGACCCGAAGAAGATCCTCGCGCTGCCCGCCGGATTCAGCTACGAGATCATCACGCACAGCGGCGTCACCAAGCTGGACTCGGGTGAGTTCACCCCCTCCAACCACGACGGCACGGCCACCTTCGACGGGCCGCGCGGGGTGACCCTCCTCGTCACCAACCACGAGCTCAAGGGCCCCCGCTCCGGCTGGAAGTACCCGGTCCCGCTCGCCGAGGGCCTGGTCTACGACCCGGCCGCGTCCGGCGGCTGCTCGGTCGTCGAGGTCCACCGCAGCGGCGAGGTCGCCCAGTGGGTCGGCATCGCGGGCACCTCCACCAACTGCGCCGGCGGCCGCACCCCGTGGGGCACCTGGCTCACCTGCGAGGAGACCGAGGACCTCGCCGGCAAGAACGGCATGACCAAGGACCACGGCTACGTCTTCGAGGTCGACCCCTACGACCGGCGCGTCAACCGTGACCCGAAGCCCGTCAAGGCCTTCGGACGGTACGCCCACGAGGCCGTCGTCATCGACCCCAAGCGCGGCCACGCCTATCTGACCGAGGACGCCTCCGGTCCGAACGGCCTGCTCTACCGCTGGGTCCCGCCGCACGGTTTCCAGCACGGCCGCGGACACCTCCGGCACCTCGCCGACGACGCCGGCGTACTCCAGGCGACCAAGTGCTACGACTCCGGCGGCCGTTTCGTCGACGACCTGTCCCGCGCCACTAAGATAGGAACGGTCTACGGCGTCGACTGGGTCGACGTGCCCGACCGCGACGGCCGCACGACCCCCGTACGCAAGCAGTTCGCGGACAAGGACATCACCCGCGCCCGCAAGCTCGAAGGCATGTGGTGGGGCGACGGCGGCGTGTACATCGTCTCCTCCTACGCCCGCGCTGAGAGCCCCGGCGCGGCGCACGACGGCCAGGTCTGGTTCTACGACCCCAAGCGCCGCACCCTCACCCTGAGGGTGCTGCTCGGCGTCAACGCCGACCCGTCCAAGGACGGCGCTTACGACGGCCCCGACAACATCACCGTCTCCCCGTACGGCGGTCTGGTCATCGCCGAGGACGGCGAGGGCGTCCAGCACCTGTTCGGCGCGACGGACCGCGGGCGCACCTACCCGATCGCCCGCAACGAACTCAACATCGGCACCGAGGAGGAGCCGGAGTTCAGCGAGTTCACCGGTGTCGTCTTCTCCTGCGACGGACGGACGCTCTACGCCAGCATCCAGACCCCGGGCATCATGCTCGCGATCACCGGGCCCTGGAAGCGCCACGCGCAGCGCGACTAGAAGCCGTCAGACGACGCGGTTGTACGCCCGTACCGTCTTCGCGGTGCGGGCGTACCAGCCCGCCGCGTCCGCGCTCAGCCCGAGGACGGCACGATCCGGCCAGACGCGCCGCGGCACACCGGCTGCGAGGGTGAGCGCCGCGCAGGACTCGCCGGTGGCGGCATAGACGGTCCCGCCCGAGACCGCCGGCGGGACCTGGGCGATGCCTGGCAGCTGCCGCCGCCAGCGCTCCTTGCCGGTGGCGAGCTCGACCGCCTGCAGGGTGTCCGCCGTCATCCAGTGCAGCAGCACACCGTCCGCCGTGACCGGGCCGCGCAGCCCGCCCGTGCGCGGCGGCCAGCCTGCCGCCAGGTCGAACGTCCGCTGCCGCCACAGCAGTTGCCCTGTCCTCGGACTGAAGCCGTGCACCACACCCGATGTGACCGCGAGGCCGTAGCCGCCCGCCTCACCCAGAGCCGTCGTGCCCGGCGTCAACGGCGTGCCGAGCGTGCCGAGCGCCGCGCGGTCACCGGTGCGGGCATCGACAAGGTGCAGCGCCCCCTGCTCGCCGAGCAGCGCGAAGCGGCCCACGGACGGCAGGGCGCAGGCGGCCGCCGCCCCCTCCGCGGAGCGGAGCTTGCGGTACGTCCACCGCTCCTTGCCGAGCGCGGCATCGACGCACCGGAACCCCTCCGACAGCGCGGGATCGATCAGCAGCGCGCTGCCCAGCACGGCGGGAGGCGGTGCCTCGGAGCCCTCCAGCGTCCAGCGCTCGGCGCCCGTACGCAGATCGAGTGCGCGCAGGTCCGGCTCGTCCGTCCGGTGTGGGTAGGCGGAGACCAGCGTGCCGCCCGCCACGGCGTACCAGAGCGGCGCCGGTGGCAGCTCGGCCGCCTTCCCGCGCACCGCGCCCGATGCCAGATCGACGGCCGGAAGACCCGCCTCGCCCGCCACCAGGGTCTCTCCCGCGACACCCCACATGCCCGGCGCACCGCCCCCGGACCGGCTCTCCCATCGCCGGGCGGCATCGGCGGGGGAGCAGGCGTGGACATAGCCCGAGCCGACGCCCGTCGAAGCGTGCACCAGTACGGTGCCCGGTCGTCCGGCGAGCAGCAGTGCGTCGAAGTCGCCGTCCTCGGCCGTGAGAGTCCAGCGCAGTGTCCCGGGTACCGCCGAGCCCGCCTTCACCGTGACGGAGGGGCGCTCACCGCCGCCGCCCCCGGTGGAGCCCCCGCCGCGCGCGATCGCTACGCCGAGCAGTCCGGCGACGCTGCCGCCTCCCGCCAGCAGCAGCCCGCGCCGGGTCAGGGTGCGACGCCGCTCGGCGCGCTCGGGCGACGGGGGGACCCGTACCGTGGCCGCCGTCATCGGTGCCGTCGGCAGGACGGCCGTACGCTCCCCGGGAACGTCGCCCCCTTCCGCGATCAGCTCCCGCAGCGGATCCTCACGCCACCACAGCGGCGCGGCCGGATCGGACAGCAGCCCGAGCACGGAGGACACCGACGGCCGCAGCTCCGGCTCCTTGCGCAGACAGGTCGCGATCAACTCCCGTACATCCAAAGGGACTTCGCGCAGCGTCGGCTCCTCGTGCACGGCACGGTAGAGCAGCACGGCCACCGTGCCGTCGCCGAACGGATTGCGCCCCGTGGCGGCGAACCCCAGCACCGCGCCCAGCGCGAAGACGTCCGCCGCCGCGGTCACCTCACTCTCGTCCGTGATCTGCTCGGGAGCGATGAAACCGGGCGTGCCGACGATGTCCCCGGCCGCGGTGATCCCGTGGTCGCTGATCGCCCGCGCGATTCCGAAGTCGATCACCCGCGGCCCGTCCGCCGTGAGAAGGACATTGGACGGCTTGAGATCCCGGTGCACCAGACCTGCCGCATGGATGCTGGTCAGCGCCTCGGCGAGCGCGGCACCCAGCGCCCGTACGACCGGTTCGCCGAGCGGACCGCCCGCCGCGACGGCCCGGCGCAGCGTCACCCCCGGCAGAAACGCGGTGGCGAGCCACGGCACCGGTGAATCGGGGTCCGCGTCCAGCACCGCCGCCGTGTGCGCGCCCGTCACCGCGCGGGCCGCGGCCGCCTCGCGCCGGAACCGTTCCCTGAAGTGCGAATCGTCGGCGAGGTGTTGATGGACGGTCTTCACGGCGACCAGGCGCCCGCCTGCCGTACGGCCCAGATACACCTGGCCCATCCCGCCCGCGCCGAGCCGGGCGAGCAGCGTGACGTTTCCCAGCCGCACGGGATCGCCGGGCAGCAGCGGACCGGTCATGACGCCTCCGGCAGCGCGAAGGCGTACAGCGTGCCGCCCGCCGACAGATGGATCAGCCCCGGCCCGGCTACGGCGGTGATGTCGTCGGTGCTGTCGAGCCCGGCCGCCCACACCAGCCTGCCCGTGAGCGCGTCCAGGGCATGCACGCCCCAGGCGTTGGCGGAGGAGGCCGTCTCCTGGCTGCCCGGCTCGGGGCCACGCACGTACACGAGAGAGCCGGCGACCAGAGGCGTCCTCTTCTCGCCCGAGAGCCCCTCCACATCGGTACGGCTCCAGCGGGTCTTCCCGGTACGCGCATCCAGCGCGCCGAACTCCGTCCGGGTCGCCGTGTGCACCACCCCGCGGGTCGCGAGCGGCGTGACGCCCGCCCGCTCGCCGAGAGCGCGCCGCCACAGGGTGCGGCCCGACTTCAGGTCGACCCCGCTGATGTCCTTCCCCACGGCGTAGTACCTGGTGCCGGCGGAGCCGCGATGGGCCTGCGGGCGCAGCGCGCCGCCCGGAATTCTGCTCTCCAGCGTGCCGTCCGCGGCCCGCAGGACGAACAATGGGTCCGCCTTGCGCAGTTCCAGCTCCCGGTCGCCGTCGTTCTGGGAGGTCGCGGACGCGGCCACCG
The DNA here is from genome assembly GCF_026339995.1 of Streptomyces sp. NBC_01481. Taxonomy (GTDB): domain Bacteria; phylum Actinomycetota; class Actinomycetes; order Streptomycetales; family Streptomycetaceae; genus Streptomyces. The sequence continues at coordinate 1,735,852 of NZ_JAPEPT010000001.1, forward strand.
CGATCCGGCCGCCCGCCTGGTCCACGCCCACCACCCCGGCGGCCGAACCTTCGTAGAACCAGAGGTCCTTCCCCGTACGGGAGTCGAAGCCGTACGCACGCCAGCGCTGTCCCCGGGCGGTGCGCTGCTCCCAGAGCGTGCTGTACGAGGCGTAGGTGATCAGGCAGGCGATGCCGTCGGAGACGGTGAGCGCGGCTTTGCTCCCGTCCGCCCTGCGGAGGTCGCCGAGGGTCGGTGCTCCGCGCGGGCGGCGGGGATTGAGCCACAGATCGGAGGTGACCCACTTCTCCCGGCCGGTTCCGGGATCCAGGGCGACGATCTCCTGGTCGAGCAGGTCGCCGGAGCGCAGCACATGGACAAGCCCTTCGGCGATCCGGGCATCGGTGATGTCGTCGGCCGTGTACGTCCAGCGGACGGCTCCGGTAGGTGCGTCGAGCCGGGTGAGCGCGGACGTGGCCCGCACATACAGCGCGTCGCCGTCCCGCAGCAGTGCGGCCGTGCCGACGGGGCGGGACCACAGCGCCCGGCCGTGCTGATAACTGACGGGCGGCGGGGAGGCTTTGGGTAATTTGTCGTCCTTGCCGAACGGGCTCAGCGCCACAACGGCGGCGGCCGCGGAGCCGCCGAGGAGAAGGGCGCCGCCCCAGCGCAGCAGCCGCCGCCGGGAGGGCGCGCTCTCGGACCGCTCAGTCCGTTCCTGTCCGCCCGCGGCGGATGGGGTCTCTTCGGTCTCCGCGCGCGCGACGAGCGCGGCCACGTCCTCCTCGCGGCGGCCGATCAGCGCGGCGATCCGGCCCCCCTCCCACCACGGCTCGTCTGCCGCCCGCCACACGCACCAGCCGAGTACGTCGCCGACTCCCGGCCGCCCGTCCGGCCCGGCGGCCAGCGCGCTGCCGAGGAAGTCCCGCCACCGCTCGTCCGGCACGCCGTCCAGATCGGGTGTGCCGTGCAGGGTCCGGTAGAGCACCTGATGCGCCGGACCGGTACCGAAGGGCGGACGGCCGCTCCCGGCGTACGCGAGGAGCGCCCCGAGCGCGAACACATCGGCCGCCGGCCCGGGTTCGGCCGCGCCCCTGATCAGCTCCGGCGCGACGAAACCTGGGGAGCCGACGAGCTGCCCCGCGCCGGTCAGCCTCTCCTCGGCGGTGGCCTTCGCGATGCCGAAGTCGAGGACCATGGGGCCGTCGCGGGTCACCACCACATTGGACGGCTTCAGATCGCGGTGGACGAGCCCCGCGGCGTGAATGGCGGCCAGCGCCTCGGCGAGCGCCGCCCCGAGCGTGGCCAGTTCGCCGGACCCGAGCGGCCCTTGCGCGGCAACCGCCTCGGTGAGCGTGAGACCCGAGCAGAACGCCGTCGCCAGCCAGGGCCGGGCAGCATCCGGATCGGCGTCCAGCACGGCCGCGGTGAACGAGCCGCCGACGGAACGCGCCGCCAGTACCTCCCGCCGGAAGCGCTCCCTGAACTCCGGCTCGGCGGCGAGGTGCTCATGCACGGCCTTGACGGCGACGAGCCGCCCGGACGGCGAGCGCGCGAGATGCACCTGGCCCATCCCGCCCTCACCGAGCAGCGCGACGAGCCGGTACCCGGCGAGCTGCTGCATGCGGTTGCCCCTCCCCCGTCCGATCACTGCGACGCCAGGCGCGCCGGTTCGGTTGCGGCCCGTAAAACCCTTGGCACAACCGGACGTTGCCCTCCTAGAGTGATCCATGTCCGAGGGGGAAGGCAGGGCCTTTCCAGGACATCACAAACTCATGCACCTCCCGGTGCGCAGGCTGCGGCTACTTCCTCTGACGAAATCACGCCGCCGCCACCTTTGATCTCGGGAGGCTCAGCATTCGGGATGCCCGGTGCGCAGGCAACGGTTACTTCTCGGACCGGGAGGATGCGGGTTCGAATCCCGCCCAGCCACGGTTGGTGGAGCAATCAGGAAGCTCGCCCGGCTACAGTCCGTCGCCGACCCCTGATCTCGGGCACCCCTTTTGCTGCGCTTCCCCCAAGAATTCGGGGGAATTCACATGGCACGCTTCAATACCCGCACCGCGAAGGCGGGAGCGACCTCGCCCGTGCGCTCGACCGGCCGCACCCTGCGTACCCACCAGGGCGGCACCGGCTCCGAGCGTGACGCACGCTCCGAGCTCTTTCTGCTCGCCGTCGCCAACTTCGTTTCGCAGCAGACCTTTTACGAGTCCGCCGGCAACCGCGACGACCGCTTCACCCGTCTTGTGCGCAAGCTCGCCGTCGAGGACCCCGCGTGGACCGCGGGACTGCTCGGCTGGCTGCGCGGCGAGGGCAATATGCGAACCGCCTCCATCGTCGGTGCCGCCGAATACGTCAAGGCGCGCCTCGACGCATCCGCGACCGCGGGTCCGACGAACCGTCAGGTCATCGATTCCGTACTGCGCCGCGCCGACGAGCCCGGCGAACTGCTCGGCTACTGGACCTCGCAGTACGGCCGCACTGTGCCCAAGCCCGTCAAGCGCGGCATCGCGGATGCCGTGACGCGCCTCTACAGCGGAAAGTCGCTGCTGAAGTACGACACCGCGTCCAAGGGCTATCGCTTCGGCGACATCCTCAATCTGGTCCACGCGTCGCCCGATCCCGCGAAGCCGTGGCAGGGCGCGCTGTTCCAGTACGCCCTCGACCGCCGGCACAACCCGGACAGCGCCGAGCCGCCCGCCTCGATCCGTACCCTCACCGCCCACCGGGCACTGATGGCCCTGCCGGCCGACGAGCGGCGCGCGGTGATCACCGCGCCCGGCGCCGCCGAGCGGCTCGCCGAGGCGGGGATGACCTGGGAGGCGCTGGCGGGCTGGCTGCAGGGGCCGATGGACGCGGCGGCCTGGGAGGCCGTCATCCCGTCAATGGGCGCGATGGCACTGCTGCGCAATCTGCGGAACTTCGACCAGGCCGGGGTCTCGGACACGGTCGCGGCGAAGATCGCCGCGCGGATCTCGGACCCCGAAGTCGTCGCGGAGTCGCGGCAGTTCCCGTTCCGCTATCTCGCGGCGTACCAGCACGCCCCGTCGCTGCGCTGGGCGTACGCACTGGAGAAGGCGCTCGGCCACTCGCTGGCCAATGTGCCCGCGCTGCCCGGCCGGTCGCTGATCCTGGTCGACCGCTCGGGTTCCATGTGGTCGCGTCTTTCGGACCGCTCCGAGCTCAACCGGGCGGACGCCGCCGCGGTGTTCGGCGCGGCGGTGGCAATGCGGGCGCAAAGCGCGGACCTCGTCGAGTTCGGCACGGGCAGCGCGCGGGTGAAGTACCGCTCGGGCGAGTCCGTACTGAAGGTCCTCGGGCGCTTCGGCGAGCTCGGCGGCACCAACACCACCGAAGCCGTCCGCAAGCACTACAAGAACCACGACCGGGTGCTGATCGTCACCGACGAGCAGGCGGCGTACAGCTACTACGGCGACCCGACCGAGCAGGTCCCGGCGCACATCCCGGTCTACACCTGGAACCTGGCCGGGTACCGCGCGGGCCACGCGCCCTCGGGCAAGCAGAACCGGCACACCTTCGGTGGCCTCACGGACTCCGCTTTCGGCATTGTTTCCTTGATCGAGAACGGTAAGTCAATGCATTGGCCATGGATTTCCTGAGCGTTTCCCAGCGAGGTAGCTTGCACCTATGGCTACCAAGTTGTTTGCCGTTGCCGGGTGTTCGGGAGGGCGGAAGAGCAGGGGCTTTGCGCGAAGCACTATCGACGGTTGCGTTTGTATGGTGCCCCTCTCGGCGAGAAGCCCAAGCGCGCCCCCAGATCCTGCGAGATCGAAGGGTGCCAGAGACCCTTCAGGGCGCGCGGAATGTGTGGCACTCACTATCTGCGGTGGCAGCGTTACGGTTCGCCCGACGTGACCATGTTCGAGTGGACGCCGAGAGGCACGCCTTGCCGCCACGAGACGTGCGCCCGTCCCCGCTACGGGGGCGGTCGCGGGTACTGCCACATGCACTACAACCGTCTGCGCCGCGGCAAGAATGGCATTGACGGCTACGAGGCGCGGGGCACGTTACAGAACGGCTACCGAATTCTCTGGCGTGACGGAAAGCGCGTGGCGGAGCACCGCTTGGTGATGGAGCAGATTCTCGGACGCCCGCTGCTCCCGCGAATCGAGAGCGTGCATCACAAGAACGGGATCCGCGACGACAATCGGCCGGAGAACCTGGAGCTGTGGACCACGGTGCAGCCCAGCGGTAAGCGGGTCGGCGACCTGCTGGCGTTCGCGCGAGAAATCCTTGACCGCTACGGGGACACTCCTGAGGGGGCCATGTAGTGGCGCTCAGGGGCGCCGGTCATCGACGAACGCGGGAGCGAGAATATCGACCACGTCGTACGAGCAATATCCGCTGCCGTGCGGGCACTCGCCCGTGCACCGGCTCGACCGGCTGTCCCGCCACTCGGCGGCGCCGGAGATCTGCACCACGCGCGAGGACTGCAGTTCCGGCATCGCCTTCGGCGGCAAACGAGGCCTGCAAGCTGGAGTACGTCGTCGCCCACGCCATGGCCAGGGGCTGCGACCCCGCTGGAGTCCATCGCGCACCCGCCAGGTGCGGTAGCCGCCCGCGTCGGGCTCGGCTGTGTGCGACATCCGCCTCGTGCGCGAAGGATTCGGGATGGGGGTCAAGGAGAGCCGGGAGCGCGCGCTCCGCGAGGTCAAGGGGGCGGCAGGCCGTACGCGATCCCGGCCGGGCCTCCGACCATCCGTTGCGCGATCTCGGCTTCGCGAACCCGGCCGGCTGCCGAGTGTGTTCTTCGACACCGTGGTGGTGTGCTCGGTGGCCGGCAGCACGAAGGCCGGACGGTCGCGGATTTCGGGGCTCTCGAACACCGCCTCACTCATCGGAGTGGAGCGCGCACTGAGAGACACGGACCGCGAGCCGGAGCCTGAACGACCTGGTCAAACGCGGGGAAATCGGCGCCGGATCGAGGGTGTTTCCTCCCCGTTCCGGCGGCCGGCCGGCGCCCAACGCCGACAGCGCGCCGTTCCGACGTGGCGTCGCGGGCCCCCGAGGGCCCATACTCCAGGTAATGACAAAGTCAGCCGGATCCCGCCGCTATTTGCCCTCCAGTCCCTTCAACAAACCGGCCGCGGCCGCCCCGCCGATTGAGCAGTACGAAGTGGGCGACCGGGTCTCGCACGACCAGTTCGGGCTCGGAAGAGTCATCGCAGTCGAAGGAGACAACGCCGCTGTGCTTGTCGACTTCTCGGGGCGCCAGGGAAGAATCCTGAGCCCATACTCCAAGCTGGCCAAACTCTGAAGACCGTGGCCGCCGGGCCCGCCATCACCTGAGAATCGGTGGCGGACCCGGCGGTGGCGGTTGCAAGGGGCTCTGTCAGTCACAGCGCCTGGGCGGCGGGCTTGACCATGCCCCGCACCGTGCGGGACTTCACGAAGTCGCCGATCGCGGTCATCTCCCACTCTCCGGAGAACTGCTTGATCAGCTTGGCCATCATCACGCCGGTCTGCGGCTCCGCGCCCGTCAGATCGAAGCGGACCAGCTCCTCGCCCGACGCCGCGTCGATCAGCCGGCAGTAGGCCTTGGCGACCTCGGTGAACTTCTGTCCCGAGAAGGAATTGACGGTGAAGACCAGACCCGTCGCATCGGCCGGGAGACGGCCCAGATCCACGACGATCACCTCGTCGTCACCCGCACCCTCGCCCGTCAGATTGTCGCCGGAGTGCTTGATCGCGCCGTTCAGGATCGACAGCTTGCCGAAGTAGCAGCTGTCGATGTGGTTGCGGTTCGGGCCGTAGGCGATGACGGAGGCGTCGAGGTCGATGTCCTTGCCGCGGAAGGCGGGCTCCCAGCCGAGGCCCATCTTGACCTGTGAGAGCAGCGGGCGGCCGCCCTTGACCAGCGAGACCGTCTGGTTCTTCTGCAGGCTGACCCGGCCCTTGTCCAGGTTGATCTTCCCGGCGCCGGGGGCCGGAGCCGCGGGGGGAGCGGCCGGCGGGGGCGGCACGGGCGCGCTGAGACGCGGATCGACAGCCGGGGCGGCTGCGACCGGTGCCGGGGCGACGGGAGTGGGGGCTGAGGGGGCGGCCGCGGGCTCCTCGTCGACGGAGACGCCGAAGTCCGTGGCGATGCCCGCCAGCCCGTTCGCATAGCCCTGGCCGACCGCACGGGCCTTCCAGACGCCGTTGCGCCGATAGATCTCCACGACGACCAGCGCGGTCTCGGGGCCGAGCTGCGGCGGGGTGAAGGTGGCCAGCGCGCTGCCGTCGTCGGCATTGCGGAGGGTGGCGGTGGGCTCGATGCCCTGGAAGGTCTGGCCGGCGGCGTCGGGGCTCGCCGTGACGACGATCTTCTCGATGCCGGGCGGGACGGCGGAGGTGTCCACCACGATCGCGTCGGGGGCGGTGCCCCCGCCGGAGCGGTAGCTGACGCCGGGGCCCGCCGGCTGGTTGTAGAAGATGAAGTCGTCGTCGGAGCGCACCTTGCCGTCGGCGGTGAGCAGCAGGCCCGATACGTCGAGCCGCACCGGGGCGGCGACGTCCACCGCCACGCGGGGGGCGGAGAGAGGGATGTTCGAGCCGGGGGTCATAGCTGTCATGCCAGATGTAACGAGCGAGGGCGCTTTACCGTTCCCTTACCTTTGGTCCGACTCTCGATTCATCTCCCGCGCTATCGGTTGCGCGGGTGGTTGCGGGCCGTCCGCTCGTTGCCGAACTTGTACGCGCCGGTCCAGCGGGCCATGACCAACTGGGGGTCTCCCGAGCCCACCTCGGCCAGGAACTTCTCGGCGCGAGTGCCGCGCAGCGTCCCGGCCGCGCGGCCGCGGTGGGTGATGACAACGCTGCCGTCGCCGTGCTGCGCGTAACTGAATCCGAAGGGCTTGGCCATGCCCGACATCCTGGCCGGGGCACGGACGTTCGGCACGCGAATTTTCTGCCGGCGTGTTTTCTTCCCCGCGTGGGTGCCCGGCGCGACCGGTCAGTAGGGCCACCGGGGCGGGTTGGTGGTGAAGTGGCCGCCCAGATACGCGTGGTCCGGATTGTCCGGGTCGAGTTCGCCCTGTTCGGCGACGAGCTTCTCGGCGTACTGCTCCGAGTCGTCCTGCGGCTCGTAGCCCAGCGAGCGCGCCGTCGACAGCTCCCACCACAGGCGGGTGTTGGCGGACGAGCCGTAGACGACGGTGTGGCCGACGTTCTCGGCGGTGAGCGCCGCGTGGAAGAGGCGGGCGCAGTCGCCGGGACTCAGCCAGACCGACAGCATCCGCACCGACGTGGGCTCCATGAAGCAGGAGCCGATGCGGACGGAGACGGTCTGGACGCTGTGCAGGTCCCAGTACAGCTGGGCCAGGTCCTCGCCGAAGCACTTCGACAGACCGTAGAAGGTGTCCGGGCGGCGCGGGGTGTCGACGGGGATCAGGGGGTCGTCCCCCTGGGGACGCGGGGTGAAGCCGACCGCGTGGTTGCTGGAGGCGAAGACGATGCGCTCCACGCCCTCTTCGCGGGCTGCCTCGTAGAGGTTGTACGTCCCTTCGATGTTGGCGCGGAGGATCTTCTCGAACGGGGCTTCCAGGGAAATTCCGGCGAGGTGGATGATCGCGTCGACGCCCCGCACCGCCTTGCGCAGCGCCTCCTTGTCGGCGAGGTCCGCGGTGATCGCGTCCGGCACGCCCTCTATGGAGGTGGCGTCGAAGAGCCGGAGCTCGTAGCCGTACGCGGGCAATAGCCCCCGCATCAGCGTGCCGAGGCCGCCGGCGGCGCCGGTGAGCAGGACGGTGCGGGGAGGGGGCATGGATGGTTCTCCTCGAAACGCTCAGGTCCATAGATGACATTCACATGTATGGACACGCTAGGGAGTGGTCCGAACACCGTCAAGTGTGGCGCGGACGGGTCGACTCCGCCTCTGAGTTGCGGCTTTCTGTCTTGACCCGCCCTCCGCGGCTGCCTTAGCGTGAACGCGTTCAGGAATATGGACGTCGATCAGAATTGTGCACGGGTTGCAGGCTCGGTGCACGGCCCAGGGAGCGCCCGTGACCTCAGCCCCGCTCGCCGCCCGGCTCACCCGGGTCCAAGGACCGCTGTTCTTCCCCGTCACCGCGTACCGACCGGACGGCGCCCTGGACCTCGATGCCTTCCGCACCCATGTCAGACGCGGCATCGACGCCGGTGCGGCCGCGGTCTTCGCGTGCTGCGGCACGGGCGAGTTCCACGCCCTGACCCCCGAGGAGTTCGGCGCGTGCGTCGCCGCGGCCGTCGCCGAGACCGCGGGCGAGGTGCCGGTCGTCGCCGGCGCGGGCTACGGCACCGCGCTCGCCGTCCGGTTCGCGGAGATCGCCGAAGCCGCGGGCGCGGACGGACTGCTCGCGATGCCGCCCTATCTCGTCGTCGCCGACCAGCCAGGACTGCTGCGGCACTACACGGCGCTCGCCGAAGCAACCTCCCTCGACGTCATCGTCTACCAGCGGGACAACGCCGTCTTCACCCCCGAGGCCGTCGTCGAACTCGCCCGGGCCGACGGCATCATCGGCCTCAAGGACGGCCACGGCGACCTCGACCTGATACAGCGCATCGTCGGCGCCGTCCGCCGCGACCTGCCCGACGAGGACTTCCTCTACTTCAACGGGCTGCCCACCGCCGAACTCACCGGCCTCGCCTACCGCGGCATCGGCATCACCCTGTACTCCTCGGCCGTCTTCGCCTTCGCGCCAGACATCGCCCTCGCCTTCTACCGCGCGCTGATCACCGGTGACGACAAGACCGTCAACCGGCTGCTCGACGGCTTCTACGGGCCACTGGTCGAACTGCGCAATCTCGGCCGCGGCTATGCCGTCTCCCTCGTCAAGGCGGGCGTACGGCTCGAAGGGCTGGACGTCGGCGAAGTACGGCCGCCGCTGAGCGAACCCCGCCCCGAGCACATCACCGCCCTCGCCGACCTCATCGAGCGGGGCCGCGCCCTGCTGGAGGACGGCGCGTGAAGACCGCCGCCTTCCTCTACCCCTGGGACGTCGTCGGCGACCCCGACGCCGCGGCCCGCGTCGCCGACCTCGGCGTCCAGCAAGTCACCCTCGCCGCCGCCTACCACTCCACCCGCGCCCTGACCCCGCGCCACCCCCGGCACCGGATCGTCACCGCGCAGCACGCCGCCGTGCTCTACGAGCCGGACGAGGAGCGCTGGGCGGGCCGCGAGCTGCGCCCGTACGCCGCGGGGGACTGGGCGCTCGGTGACGTGTACGGGGAAGCCGCAGCGGCCCTCGCGGAAGCCGGGCTCGAGGTCCACACCTGGGTGATCCTCGCCCACAACTCCCGCCTGGGCGCCGACCATCCGGACACCTCCGTCGTCAACGCCTACGGCGACCGCTACCCCTGGGCGCCGTGCATCGCCCAGCCCGCTGTCCGTGCCCTCCTCATCGACCTCGCGGCCGAGGCGGCGACCCGGCCGGGTGCCCGTGGCACCGAGCTGGAGTCCTGCGGCTGGTACGGCCTCGCGCATCTGCACGCCCACGACAAGACCGCGGGCGTCGCCCTCGGTGACGCGGCGCAGTATCTGATGTCCCTGTGCTTCTGCGGTTCTTGCCGGGACGGTTACGCAGAGGAGGGCCTGGAGCCGGAGCTGCTGGCCGCGGCCGTACGCAACGCACTCGAGCCCGCCTGGGCGGGTGCGGCGCCGGCCGACGCCCGGATCGAGAAGCTGCTCGGCCACGAACCGGCCGCGGCGACACTGGAATTCAGGGCGCGGACGGCACGCGCGCTCCAGGAGGCCGCCATCACCGCGGTGCGGGCGGCGGCCCCCGACGGCTTCCAGGTCCTGCTGCACGCCGACCCGGTCGCCCACCACTGCGGCGCCAACGCGGGCGTCGACCCGGCGCACATCCTGTCCGTCGCGGACGGAGTGGTCGTGCCGTGCACGGGCGAGCCTGCCCGGGTCGCGCCCTTCGCGGAACAGGAGGCGCCCGGGGCGGTGCTCGCGGCGAACCTCACGGTGGTGAGCGGGATGGGCGGCAGCCCGGGGACGCTGGGGGAGGACGCGGCGCGGGCGGCGGCTCTGGGGGCGAATGAACTGCGGCTGTACCACGCGGGGTTGGCGTCGGACGCGGACCTGGCGGCGATGGGGGAGGCGCTGTCGCGGCTGGGCTGAAGTCTTTCCCCACCCAGCCCTTCCCGAACTGGGGCTTCGCCCCGGACCCGTATGAGGAGGACGCAGCATGACCGAGCCCCAACTCCCCGCCCTGGGCGCGGCGCTCGCCGATGTCGTGGCGATCCCGGTGACGCCGTTCGCCGCGGACGGCAGCGTCGACGAGAAGGCCCAGCGAGCCGTGCTGCGGCGGCTGCTCGACGCCGGGGTCACCACCCTCACGCCGAACGGCAACACAGGGGAGTTCTACGCCCTCACCCCCGACGAGCGCCGGCGCGCCGTCGAGCTGACCGCCGAGGAGGCCGCGGGAGCAGCGACGATCGTCGCCGGGGTCGGCCACGAGGTGCCCACCGCCGTCGCCGCCGCGCTCCACGCGCGCGACGCGGGCGCGCAGCTGGTGATGGTGCACCAGCCCGTGCACCCGTACGTCTCGCAGGACGGCTGGATCGACTATCACCGGGCGGTCGCCGACGCCGTCCCCGGACTCGGCGTCGTCCCGTACATCCGCAACCCCCTGCTCGCGGGCCGGGCACTGGCCGAGCTCGGCGACCGCTGCCCCAATGTCGTCGGCGTCAAGTACGCGGTCCCCGACGCGGCCCGGTTCGCCGCCTTCGCGCGCGACGCCGGCCTGCACCGCTTCGTCTGGGTCGCCGGACTCGCCGAGCTGTACGCGCCCTCCTACTGGTCCGCCGGCGCGACCGGCTTCACCTCGGGGCTCGTCAATGTCGCCCCCGCCGTCTCGCTCGCCATGCGCGACGCGCTGCGCGACGGACGCTACGCGGACGCCATGACCGTCTGGGAGCGGATCAGGCCCTTCGAGGAACTGCGCGCGGCCCACCAGTCCGCCAACAACGTGACCGTCGTCAAGGAGGCCCTCGCCTCGCTCGGCCTGAGCCGCCGCGACGTGCGCCCGCCCGGCCGCACCCTGCCCGCGGAACAGCGCGCCGAGGTCGCCGCCCTGGTCGCGGGATGGGACGCATGACCGCCGAGCGCCCCGAGGAACCGAGCCCCGAACAGCTGCGCAGCCACCAGTGGTACGGCACGGACGGGCTGCGCTCGTTCAGCCACCGCGCCCGCACCCGCCAGCTCGGCTACCTCCCCGAGGAACACCTCGGCAAGCCGGTCGTCGCCGTCCTCAACACCTGGTCCGACATCAATCCCTGCCATGTTCATCTGCGCGAGCGGGCCCAGGCCGTCAAGCGCGGCGTCTGGCAGGCGGGCGGCTTCCCCCTCGAATTCCCGGTCTCCACGCTCTCCGAGACCTTCCAGAAGCCGACCCCGATGCTCTACCGCAACATGCTGGCGATGGAGACGGAAGAGCTCCTGCGCTCCTATCCGGTGGACGGCGCGGTACTGATGGGCGGCTGCGACAAGTCCACGCCCGCGCTGCTGATGGGAGCCGCCAGCGCCGATCTGCCCGCCGTCTTCGTACCGGCGGGGCCGATGCTGCCGGGCCACTGGCGCGATGAAGTGCTCGGCTCCGGCACGGACATGTGGAAGTACTGGGACGACAGGCGGGCCGGACTGATAGGGGACGCCGAGCTGGCCGAGCTGGAGAACGGCCTGGCCCGCTCGCCGGGCACCTGTATGACCATGGGCACCGCATCCACCCTGACCGCGGCCGCGGAAGCGCTCGGTGTCACGGTCCCCGGCGCGTCCTCGATCCCCGCCGTCGACTCCGGGCACGAGCGGATGGCGGCCGCGTCCGGCCGCCGGATCGTCGAGCTGGTGCGGCAGGACCTGAAGCTGTCGAAGATCCTCACGCGGGAGGCGTACGAGGACGCGGTGGCCACCGTCCTCGCCCTCGGCGGCTCGACGAACGCCGTGATCCATCTGATCGCCATGGCGGGACGCTCGGGGGTTCGGCTCACGCTCGACGACTTCGACCGCATCGCCCGTACGGTGCCGGTGCTCGCCGACCTCCGGCCCGGCGGCCGGTATCTGATGGAGGACTTCCACTTCGCGGGCGGACTCCCGGCGTTTCTGGGGCAGTTGACCGACGTACTGCATCTGGACCGGCCCACCGTCGCGTATCCGACCCTGCGCGAGCAGCTCGCGGGTGCCCGCGTCCACAACCCAGATGTCATCCGCCCGCGCGACAACCCCCTCGCCCAGGAGGGCGGTGTGGCGGTGCTGCGCGGAAACCTCTGCCCCGACGGCGCGGTCATCAAGCACATCGCCGCCGAGCCCCGGCTCCTTGAGCACACGGGCCCCGCGGTGGTCTTCCCCGACTACCGGACCCTTCAGCGGACCATCAACGACCCGGAACTCGGCATCACCGCCGACCATGTACTGGTGCTCAAGGGCGCGGGCCCCAAGGGCGGCCCCGGCATGCCCGAGTACGGGATGCTGCCGCTGCCCGACCATCTACTCAAACAGGGCGTACGGGACATGGTGCGGATCTCGGACGCCCGGATGAGCGGCACGAGTTACGGCACCTGCGTGCTGCACATCGCGCCCGAGTCGCACGTCGGCGGACCGCTGGCGCTGGTCGAGAACGGCGACCTGATCACCCTGGACGTCGCCGCGCGTACGCTGCGGCTGGAGATCACGGACGAGGAGCTGGCGGGGCGCAGGGCCGCCTGGAGGCCGCCGCCCGAGCGGTACGAGCGGGGGTACGGCGCGCTCTACGGCGAGCAGATCACCCAGGCGGACACCGGCTGCGACTTCGCATTCCTTGCCAAACCGGGCAAGAACCCCGATCCGTACGCAGGTTGACCCGCTGAGAAGGTCAGCCCGAGCCGTCATGAATCGCCATGTGAAGCAACCGGATGAGAAGCAGGCGGATATGAAGTAAGTCCGGTGCGAAGTAACACGCGCATAACCACAAACGCCCTCCTCACGGGAACAATCCAGCTACCCGCCAGCCGGATTGCCCCCCCCCGAGGAGAGCCATGTCTGCACAGGTCGACCGGTACTTCCACATCAGCGCGAGAGGCTCGACCTTCGCCCGCGAGATACGCGGCGGCTTCGCCACGTTCTTCACGATGGCCTACATTCTGGTGCTCAACCCGATCATCCTAGGCAGCGCCGAGGACAAGTTCGGCGCCCATCTCTCCGGTCCCCAGCTCGTTACGGCCACCGCCCTGGTCGCCGCGGTGATGACCGCGATCATGGGGCTCGGCGGCAATCTCCCGCTCGCCATCGCCGCCGGTCTCGGCCTGAACGCCGTCGTCGCCTTCCAGATCGCGCCGCTGATGAGCTGGCCCGACGCGATGGGCCTGGTCGTCCTCGAAGGCATCCTCATCTGCGTCCTGGTCGTGACGGGCCTGCGCGAGGCCGTCATGCACGCCATCCCGCCCTCGCTCAAGCAGGCCATCAGCGTCGGCATCGGCCTGTTCATCGCGTTCATCGGCTTCGTCGACGCCGGCTTCGCGACCCGTATCCCCGGCGACACCGGCACCGTGCCCGTCCAGCTCGGCGCGAGCGGTCATCTCTCCGGCTGGCCCGTCCTCGTGTTCTGTCTCGGCGTGCTGCTCACCGTCGCGCTGATGGCCCGCAAGGTGAAGGGCGCGATCCTCATCTCCATCGTCGTGATGACCGTCCTCGCGATCGTCATCAACGAGATCGCCGACATCAAGCCCATCGCCTGGGGCCTGACCGTGCCGTCCGTCCCCGACGACATCGTGGCCGCCCCCGACTTCGGGCTCATCGGCTCCTTCAGCCTCTTCGGCGCCTTCGAGCAGGTCGGCGTCATCACGATCGTCCTGCTGGTCTTCACGCTGATCCTCAGCGACTTCTTCGACACCATGGGCACGGTCGTCGGCGTCTCCAACGAGGCCGGTCTGCTGGACGAGAACGGCAAGGTCCCCCACCTCGGCCGGGTGCTGCTGATCGACGGTGTCGCCGCCGCGGCCGGAGGCGCCGCATCCGCCTCCTCCAACACCTCGTACATCGAATCGGCGGCAGGAGTCGGCGAGGGCGCCCGCACCGGTTTCGCCTCCCTGGTCACCGGCGGGCTCTTCGCACTCGCCCTCTTCCTCACGCCGCTCGCCACGGTCGTCCCCGCCCAGGCCGCGGCGCCCGCGCTCGTCGCCGTCGGCTTCTTGCTGATGGCGCAGGTCCGCCATATCGACTGGGAGCGGTACGACATCGCCATCCCGGCTTTCCTGACGATCGCGGTCATGCCGTTCACGTACTCCATCACCAACGGCATCGGCGCCGGCTTCATCGCCTATGTCGTCATCAAGGCGGTGCTGGGCAAGGCCCGCGATGTGCACTGGCTGCTGTGGGGCACGGCGGCGCTGTTCGCGGTCTACTTCGCGATCGACCCGGTCGAGCAGCTCTTCGGCGTGAAGTAGCCGTCGCGCCTCAAGCAGCCGTCGGGCTTCAGGACTTCAGGGCCGCGGCCATCATCTTCTGGGCGATGGGCGCGGCCAGCCCGTTGCCGCTGACCTCGGAGCGGGCCGCGCCCGAGTCCTCGATCAGGACGGCGACCGCGACCTCCTTGTCGCTGCCGGAGTCCTTGGCGTACGAGGTGAACCAGGCGTACGGCGTCTTGCTGTTGTTCTCGCCGTGCTGGGCGGTGCCGGTCTTGCCGCCCACCTCGGCGCCTTCGACCTTGGCATTGGTCCCGGTGCCGTCCTCCACGACGGTCACCATCGCGCTGCGCAGCTGCTCGGCGGTGGACGAGGAGACGATCCGCTTCGATGCCGCGTCCTCGTACGACTGCAGCGTGTTGCCGTCCGCGTCCACGACCTTGGAGACCATGTGCGGCGCCCGCAGGACGCCGTCGTTGGCGATCGCCGCGGAGACCATGGCCAGCTGCATCGGGGTCGCGGTCACATCGAACTGGCCGATGCCGCTGTAGGCGGTCGAGGGCTTGTCCATCCCGGTCGGATACACACTGGGCAGGGCCCGCACCGGGGAGTCCTGCTTCTCATCGTTGAAACCGAACTTCTCCGCCATCGCCCGGACCTTGTCCTGGCCGAGGTCGACCGCCAGCTTCCCGAAGACGTTGTTGCAGGAGTACTGGAGCGCGGTGCGCAGACTCGCGTTCTCGCAGGGTGCGGCCTTGTTCTCGTTCTCCAGGACCCTGGTCGTGCCGGGCGGGGTGTACGGATCGGGGCTGTCCGTCTTCGAATCCACCGAGTCGTACAGACCGTCCTCCAGGGCTGCCGCCGCGACCACCAGCTTGAAGGTCGAACCGGGCGGCAGCGGCTGCCGCAGCGCGCGGTTGACCAGCGGCTTGTCCTTGTCGGCCAGCAGCTTCTTCCAGGCGTCGCCGTCCGTCGTCCCGCTGATCTTCGAGGGGTCGTACGAAGGCGTGCTGACCATGCCCAGGACCATCCCCGTCTTCGGGTCGATGGCGACGGCCGCGCCCTTGGTGTCGCCGAGCGCCTCGTAGGCCGCCTTCTGCACCGCGGGGTCGATGGTGGTGAGCACATCGCCGGGCTCCTGCTGCTTGCCTGTGAGCGCGTCGACGGGGTTCTTCAGCCGGCTGTCCGTGCCGTCCAGGACATGGCTGTAGATGCCTTCCAGCTGGGTCGCGCCGTATGCCTGCGAGCTGTAACCGGTGACCGCGGCATAGAGCGAGCCGTCGGTGTAGGTGCGTTTGTGGGCGAGGTCGCTGCCCTCCGTCCTCTTCGAGCCCGTGATCGGTGACCCGGCCACGACGATGTCGCCCAGCGGCTGCGCGTACTGCGCGATGATCTTCCGCCGGTTGTGTTCGTCGTCCGCGAGGGCCCGGGCTTCGTACGCCTGCACCCAGGTCGCCCGTATCAGCAGAGCGAGCACCAGCAGCAGCGAGAAGACCGCGGCGTTCCTGATCGTCTTGTTCATCCCATAGGGAGGACGACCGGGCCGGACGTGCCGTTCCGGCCGGCCGGGCTTCTCAGGGAATCCTCATCCGCGAGCCGGCCTCAGCGCGGTGACGAGCCGTGCCTCAGCCCGGTGAGATGAACCCCGACTCGTATGCCGCGATCACCGCCTGGGTACGGTCCCTGGCGCCGGTCTTCGCCAGGACCGAGGCCACATGCGTCTTGGCCGTCGCGGGACCCACGCCCATCCGCCCGGCGATCTCCGCGTTCGTCAGCCCCCTCGCCATCAGCCGCAGCACCTCGGCCTCGCGCTCGGTCAGCCGCGCCGCCCACGGCGGGGGTGCGGGGGTGCGGCGGCCGCCGTACTCGGCTGCCAGCGAGCGCACGGCCGCGGGGAAGAGCAGCGAGTCACTGCGAGCCACCAGACGGACCGCCTGGACGAGCTCCTCGGCCGCCGCCCGCTTGAGCAGAAAGCCCGCGGCCCCGGCGCGCAGCGCGTCGTACACATAGGAGTCGTTCTCGAAGGTCGTCACCACAAGGATCCGCGGCGGTTCGTCGAGCGTGGCCAGGATCTGCTCGGTGGCGCGGATGCCGTCGATCTCCGGCATCCGTACATCCATCAGGACCACGTCGGGTCGCAGCTCACGCACCACCGGCACGGCCTCCGCGCCGGTCGACGCCTCGCCGACCACCTCCAGGTCGGGCTCGGCGTCGAGGATGACGCGCAGCGCCGTACGGACCATGCGCTCGTCGTCGGCGAGGACGACCCGGATCACGCTCACCGGTCACCGCCCAGCGGCAGCCGCGCGGACAGCAGCCACACCGTGCCCTGCGCTCCCGCCTGCGCCCGTCCGCCCAGCAGCGCGGCCCGCTCGGCTATGCCGCGCACTCCGCGGCCGCCTCCCGGACGGACCACCGGGGCCCTGTCGGGCAGCGGATTCTCCATCGTGATCTCCAACTCCTCGCCGCACAGGGCGATCCACAGGGTCACCGGGGTCGCCCCGGCGTGGCGCAGGGCGTTGCTCAGCCCCTCCTGGACGATGCGGTACGCCTCGCGCGAGACGGGCGCGGGGACGGCGGCCAGGTCGCCGTCGGAGCTGAGCGACACCGGGACGCCACTGCGCGCGAGCAGTCCGTCCAGGGTGTCCAGGGTCGGTCCGTCGAGCTGGGTGGTGTGGTCGTCGTCCTGGCGCAACAGGCCCAGTACAGAGTCGAGTTCGCCCACCGTGCGCCGGGTGGTCTCCTCGATCGCGGCCAGTGCCTCCCGTACGAACTCCGGATCGCTGTCCAGGACCCGGCGGGCCGCACCCGCCTGCAGGGTGACGGCGCTCAGGGCGTGGCCCACCGAGTCGTGCAGCTCGCGGGCGAGCCGGTTGCGCTCGGCCAGTTCGGTGGCCCGGCGCTCAGCGGCTGCCAGCCGGTCCGCGGGTGTGGGGCCCAGCAGGACCGGCGCCTGGCGGGCCAGCAGTGCCCCGGCCGCCGCCGCACAGGCCGCGAGCGCGGCCAGCATGGCCATTCCGGCGAACGGGAACAGGGCCAGCTGCCAGGCGGGGTAGTGGGGCAATTCGAGCCGTCCCCGCAGCGCCGGGAAGAACGGCAGCACCATCAGGCTCACGGCGAACGGCGGCAGCGCGAGCGTGGCGCCGCTGATCAGCGCGCCGATTCCCGCATGCAGCGTGAACCAGCCCGAGGCCCGCAGCCGCGCGTCCCGCGATCGCGCCGGCCCTTCCGCGAACCGCTCGGCGGGCACCCCGCACAGAGCCTTCGCCAGGGCGACCGCCAGCGGTCTGGTGAGCGGGAACAACAGCGCCGTCACCGCGGCTATCGGCAGCGCGATGCCGTACGCGCCGAACTGGAGGGCGAGGGAGTCGGAGAACATGTCCTTGGCACCGACGAGCGGGCCGACGAACACCGTGCCCACCAGCCAGTACGGCATCAACAGGGCGCCGCCCAGGATCAGATGGAGCCAGCGAAGCCCGGCCCGCGTCCCGAACAGCGCCCGGGCGGACGCCCCCAGCACTCTCCTCACGCGCCGCGCCGTCGCACGAACGAGGCCGTGCCGGTGATGACGAGCAAGCCGACGATCATGCCCACAGCGTAGGTCAGGGCCATCAACCCCGATGCCCGCTCGCCGTCTTCGGAGCCCGGCAGCACCACGGCGATCAGCAGCCAGATGCCCCAGCAGCCCACCGCGCCCGAGCCCAGCCAGGCCATGGCCAGCGGAGTCTTCAGCGGCAGTGCGGGGACCGGGCGGAAGGCGAGCAGCAGCGCTCCGGTCACGGCGACGGCCACGAAAAGGGCGTTGATCCCTTCGAGCACATAGAAGTCGGCCGTGCGCTGCTCGATCCGCGTCGCGGAGAGACCGGTCGTCGCGCCGCAGGCCCACAGCAGGTGCATCGCGGCCGGGAAGAACGCGAGCACGGCGGCAGCCACGGCGGTCACCTTCAGCGTCAGCCCGGTGGCGGCACTGGGCAGGTCCCAGATCCGGCCCCGCCACACATGGCTCCAGCGCTCGCGGGCGTAGAGCACGAAGAGCGTCCCCAGGGCCAGGCCCTGGACGATGAAGCCCGTGTAGACGACCCCGAATACCCACTCGTCGAGGAAGGGTTTGTCCCCCGCCCGGTGGGGCTCGGCTCCGGTGACGGCGCGGGTCAGCAACTGGACCGGGAAACCGACCATGATCGGGGCGAGCAGACCGCCCGCGATCCACATCGGCGTGGCAAGCAGCCAGGCGGGGACGCGGCGGCCCCACGCCTGGGTGAGCAGCAGCGCCAGGACGATGACGGTGCCGTCCATCAGGACGGTGACGCTGTTGGCGACGGCGATCAGGCCGCGGTGCTCCAGCAGCACACTTCCGTCGGGGATGCCGATCCTGCTGCCGGCGATCCACGCGATCTTGAGCGAGAGATACGGGACGCAGGAGGCGACGGTGAGGGTGCGCAGCACCCTGTGCGCACGCGGGGCGAGAAGCGGGACGTGGGCCCCGGGGACGGGAGCGAGCGGTGTCCGTGTCATGGCGACCACGCTCCCGGCACGGCCCTGCCAGCACCTCCTGCGCTGCGACGATTCGCCTCCGCCGTACGGCGGAGGAGGCTCAGCCCGCCAGGGTGAGGAGCAGCTCGTCGGTCTGTGCACCTCTGGCGTGCGCGAAGCCCCGGTCCTTGCCGGTGACGGCGAATCCGCACTTCTCGAGGACCCGGATCGAGCCCGCGTTGTCGGCGGCGGCGCGGGCGTGCAGCGGACGCGTCGGTACGAGTTCGAGCAGCGCGCGCAGTGCTGCGGTGGCGACGCCGCGGCCCCAGTACGCGCGGTCGATGACATACGTGACCTCGCGCTCCTCGGGCGGTCCGTAGACCGCGGTGTGGCCGACGACCAACCCGTCGGCCAGCACGGTCCGTATGACCGCGTCCGAGGCGCGGATCCGTGCCCAGTGCGCGTCGAAAGAGGCCCGGTCGGTGGGGTCTTCACAGGTGAAGGCCGCCATCCGGTTCGACTCGGGATCACTCATGTGCCGGAAGAAGTGCGGCAGATCGCTGTCGAGCACCTCACGCAGGGCGACGGGCAGGGCCATTCACAGCCTCCGGGTGGCGAGCGTGAGCCGGTCGCGGGCGTCGAAGAGCGCGTCCTTGATCATCTGCTCGTGGCCGGGGGTGAGCCGGGCCACCGGCACCGAGCAGCTGATCGCGTCGCGCGCCGGGGTGCGGTAGGGAATCGCGATGCCGAAGCAGCGCAGCCCGAGGGTGTTCTCCTCGCGGTCCACCGCATAGCCCTGCTCGCGGATCAGATGCAGCTCCTCGATGAGCTTCTCGCGGTCGGTGATGGTGTGCTCGGTCAGCGAGGCCAGGGTCTCGGGCAGCATCTTGCGCACCTGCTCGTCGCTGTGGGTGGCGAGCAGCGCCTTTCCCAGCGAGGTGGAGTGGGCGGGCAGCCGGCGGCCGACGCGGGTGAAGGGGCGCAGATAGTGCTGCGACTGCCGGGTGGCGAGATAGACGACATTGGTGCCGTCGAGCCGGGCGAGGTGGATCGTCTCCGTGGTGTCGTCGGAGAGCCGGTCCAGGGTGGGCCGGGCGGCGGCCACGACCTCGTCGCCGTCGATGTAGGAGGTGCCCACAAGCAGTGCCCGTACGCCGATGCCGTAGCGCGTACCGGTCGCGTCGGTCTCCACCCAGCCGAGCTCCACCAGGGTGCGCAGCAGCATGTAGAGGCTGGACTTGGGGTAGCCGACGGCCTCCTGGACCGCAGCGAGGGAGTGCATGCCGGGGCGCCCGGCGAAATACTCGAGCAATTCCACCGTCCGCACCGCGGACTTGACCTGTGCCCCACCGGTATCGGCAGTTGTCATTGCTCCTCGCCCCTTCTTGACCGCGCAGAACGCACGGAAATAGAGTCCCCACAGATTCATCATCAGGAACTTTGTTCAGAATACCGAACAAAAGCCCTGATGGGTGGCAGTAGAGCGGGAAGGAAGCCGCGGTGGCAGCAGCACCAGTCTGGAGTGTCGACCCCCGAACCGGGAACCCGCGTGAGCAGGTTGCGGTGGAGTCCACAACCGAGGAGATCGACCGCGCGGTCCGCGCCGCACACGCCGCCCGCCCCGCGCTCGCCGACCGGAGTGTACGCGCGCTCCTGCTGCGCACCGCCGCCGACCTCCTCGACGAGGCGCGCGAGCACGTCATCGAGGCCGCCGACGCCGAGACCGCGCTCGGCCCGACCCGCCTCACCGGAGAACTCGCCCGCACCACCGGCCAGTTGCGTGCCTTCGCCGACATCGTCGACGAGGGCGCCTATCTCGACATCCACATCGACCACGCGGACGGCAGCCGCACGCCGCCCTGGCCGGACCTGCGCCGTTACAAGATCCCCCTCGGCGTCGTCGCCGTCTACGCCGCGAGCAACTTCCCGCTCGCTTTCTCCGTGCCCGGCGGCGACACGGCGAGCGCGCTGGCCGCCGGCTGCCCCGTCGTCGTCAAGGCGCACCCCGACCACCCCGGCACCTCCGAACTGTGCGCGTCCGTCCTGCGCAGGGCCGCCCAGCACGTCGGCCTGCCCGAGGACGTCGTGGCCCTGGTGCACGGCTTCGAAGCGGGCGTCGAGCTGGTGCGCCACCCGCTGATCACGGCCGCCGGATTCACCGGATCCGTACGCGGCGGACGCGCGCTCTTCGACGCCGCGGCCGCCCGGCCCGCGCCCATCCCCTTCCACGGCGAACTCGGCTCCCTCAACCCCGTCGTGGTCACCGAGGCGGCGGCCGGGGAACAGGCGGAGGAGCTCGGCGCCGGGCTCGCGGGCTCGATGACCCTGGGGGAGGGCCAGTTCTGCACCAAGCCCGGCTTCGTCCTGGCCCCCGCCGGTGACGCGGGCGACCGGCTGCTGAAGTCCCTGACGGACGCCGTCAGCGAGACCGAGCCCGGTGTGATGCTCGACCACCGGATGCGCGCGGCCTTCGTCGACGGCGTACGGGAGCGGGCGGCACTGCCCCAGGTGGAGGCCCCCATCACCCCGGGCGCGGGCGGCGCGCACACCGTCAGCGCGGGCTTCCTCTCCGTACCCGCCCGGCTGCTGGCTGCCGAAGGCCCGCACGACCTGCTGCTCGAAGAGTGCTTCGGGCCGGTCACCGTCGTCGCGCGCTACGAGTCCGACGCCGAGATCACCGCGGTCCTCGGCCGCCTCCCGGGCAACCTCACCGCCACCCTCCACCTCTCCGACGGCGAGGCCGCGGGCGAGGGCCGGGGCGCCGAGCTGCTCGCCGAACTCACCCCGCTCGCGGGCCGCGTCCTGGTCGGCGGGTGGCCCACCGGCGTCGCCGTCGCCCCCGCCCAGCACCACGGCGGCCCCTACCCGGCCACCACCTCCACCTCCACCTCGGTCGGCGCGACCGCGATCGAGCGCTGGCTGCGCCCGGTGACGTACCAGACCACGCCTCAGGCACTGCTTCCGGCGGAGCTGCGCGACGACAACCCGCTCGGTCTGCCGCGTCGGGTGGACGGCCGCCAGGAGACTCCGCGAAGCTGAGCGCTGTGAGCGACCAGATCGAACTGCCCGAACTCCCCTTCCCGCTGCGCCCGTACGGCCCCGACGCCAACTGGTCGTACGAGAAGGGCGTGCTGACCGGCTGGGCCGGAGCCCGGCAGGACCGTTTCGTCCCGCCCGCGGGCGATGCGCTGGAACCGGCATCCGATGCGCCGCGCCTGCTCGGCGCGCCGGAGGGCGACTTCCAGCTCATCGCGCGGGTCACGGTCAGCTTCGCAGCGGCCTTCGACGCCGGCGTGCTCTATCTGCACGTCGGCGAACGGGAGTGGGCCAAGCTCTGCCTGGAACTCTCCCCGGACAAGCCCACCATCTGCACGGTCGTCACCCGCGGCCATTCCGACGACGCCAACTCCTTCGCACTCGACGGCGACAGCGCGTGGCTGCGGATCAGCCGCACGGGCAAGGCCTTCGCCTTCCACGCGTCGACGGACGGCGAGCGCTGGACCTTCGTACGGATCTTCGCCCTGGGCACCGAGGAGCAGGCCGGGGCCGCGCTCGTCGGCTTTCTGGCGCAGTCCCCGGTGGGCGAGGGCTGTGTGGTGACCTTCGACCGGATCGCGTTCCGACCGGGCTGGCCCGACGGGCTGCGCGACGGCAGCTGAGGATCACAGGGGCGCTGAGGCATCCTCGGCGGCGAACGGGCCGCCGGAGCCGAAGTCCAGGGCGGCGAAGCGTTCGCCGATGCGGTGGTGTGCGGCAGCGTCCGGGTGGAGCTGGTCGGGCAGCGGCAGCTCGGCGGAGCCGGCCGGAACACTTCCGACCCACGGAACGGGCGTCTGCAAGCACGTCCAGCGCCCGTTTCCGCGCCTGCGGGGCTTACGCGGCATGAGGCACCCGATCGGCGCGGACGCGGCGGCCTGCGACGCCGTGGTTTGTGTGAGATTCCGCAGGCCGGAGCACATGCTTAAGCGCTGCTGAGGGGTGTGTCTCAACGATTCGCGATTGACCTGGCGTTGAGCGCGCCGCAGGGTGATCTCATGGAGCCCCTGGGTGGCGCCGAGTTCGCGCCGCAGATGACGTATCTGAACACCTCCACTTGCGGGATGCTGCCGCGCCGGACCGTCGAGGCGGTGAAGCTGCTCGCCGACGAACTTGCGGCAGGGCGTCCGGGCGGCGCCGGTGAATGGTCGGCGGTGACCGACGTCCGGCAGTCCTTCGCCCGGCTGAGCAGTGTGGACGAGGGGTGCGTCGCCGTCGGCGGTTCGGTCTCGGTGCACGTGGGGCTGATCGCGTCCTCACTGCACCCCGGCGCGGAAGTCCTCTTCCCTGAGGGGGAGTACGCCTCGGTCATCACGCCCTTCACCGTGCGCGGCGATCTCAAGGTGCGGTACGCCCCGCTGGAGCAGCTGGCCGACGCGGTCGGTCCGGGCACCTCGATGGTGGCGTTCTCCTCGGTGCAGTCCTCGGACGGCCGGATCGCCGACATGCCCGCCATCCGTGCCGCGGCGGCCGCTCACGGGGCCCGTACGCTCGTCGACGCCAGCCAGTCGGCGGGCTGGCTGCCGCTGGACGCGGCCGCCTGGGACTTCACCGTCACCGGCGCCTTCAAGTTTCTGCTCTGCCCGCGCGGCGTCTCGTTCCTCACCGTGACCGAGGAGGCTCAGGAGACCCTGGTGCCCATCCACGCCGGGACCTTCGCCGCCGAGGATCTGTGGGCCACCACCTACGGGCGGATCGAGGAACTGGCCCGCTCGGCCCGCCGGTTCGACGAACCGCCCGCATTCCTCTCGTACCACGGCGCCAAGGAGTCCCTCGCGCTGCTCGAAGAGACCGGCATCGACGCCGTACACGCCCACGACACGGCGCTCGCCCGGCGGTTCAGGGACGGCCTGACGAAGCTCGGACACCGGCCGGTGCCCGGCGATTCGGCGATCGTGGCCGTGCCGGGGCTCGGCGACCGGGTCCCCGGGCTGGCCGATGCGGGAGTGATCGTCTCGGAGCGGGCGGGCAATCTGCGCGCCGCCTTCCATCTCTACAACACGGCCGCTGACGTCGACTGGGCGCTGGACGTGCTGTCCGGCTGAGGCCGGCCGGGGCAGTCCGCGGTCTGCATGCAGAGATTCTCCTCGACCTTCCCGAGGAGCCGGGTCAGCTCACCGCGCTCGTCGGGGTCGAGCCCGGCGAGGGTGTGCTCCTCCAGGTTCGCCCAGGCCGCCTGGACCGCGGAGTGCAGGGCGCAGCTGTCCTGGGTCGCTTCGACGAGCACCGCGCGCCGGTCGCAGGGGTCGGGGCGGCGGCGGACGTGTCCGGCCTGTTCCAGTCGCTGGAGCATCTTGGTCACGGTGGACGGGTCGAGCTCGACGGCCTTGATCAGCTCCGACTGGCGCACGGCACCGGCGTCCCACAGATGCATCATGACCAGTTCCTGCCCCGGGTAGAGCCCGGCTCCCCGCAGCAGCTTGCCCGCCGCCATGCGGTGCAGCCGGGCGACCCGGGAGACGGCGAGGCTGACGGGCCCGCCGAGCGCGGCGGTCGGCAGCGACTCGGTACAGACGGCGCCGGCCGCGGTCTCGGGCGACTCGGTACAGACGGGATCGGCCGCGGTCTCGGGCGTCATCGGGGCCTCCTGGGCAAGGGTGCGACTGTCACATGGACAGTGTCTCCGAGAATTTTACCTTGGTCGGCCAATTAATGGTCTACAGTGGCATCCGGCGCGAATACTTGGCCGACCATATAACTCTCTGGGAGCACCCATGACCACCGCGTTCGACCCCGTAGAACTGTCCGGCACGCAGCTCGCGAACCGCATCGCCATGGCGCCGATGACCCGCAGCCGCGCGTACGGCGACGGCCTCACGGTCACCGAGTCCACCGTCGAGTACTACAGCCAGCGCGCATCGGCCGGACTGATCGTCACCGAGGGCATCCAGCCGTCCGTACTCGGCCAGGGATACCCGAACACTCCGGGCCTGCACACCGACGAGCAGGTCGCCGCCTGGCGCAAGGTCACCGACGCCGTGCACGCCAAGGGCGGCAAGATCTTCGCCCAGATCATGCACGCCGGACGCATCGGCCACCCGGTGCTCTGGCCCGACCAGGAACTGGTCAGTGTGGCGCCCTCCGCCGTCGCCCCCGCCGGGCAGCTGTACACACACGAGGGACCCAAGGACTTCATCGCCCCGCGCGAGCTGGGCGCCGACGAAATCCCGGCCATCATCGAGGAGTTCGTCGAGGCGGCCCGTAACGCCGTCGCCGCCGGCTTCGACGGTGTCGAGCTGCACGGCGCCAATGGCTATCTCATCCACCAGTTCCTCGCCCCCAACACCAACCTGCGCACCGACGAGTGGGGCGGCTCCGTCGAGAACCGCATCCGCTTCGCCGTCGAGGTGACCAAGGCCGTGGCCGAGGCGATCGGCCCGGAGCGGACCGGACTGCGCGTCTCTCCCGGCAACGCGTACAACGACATTGCCGAGACCGACACCGAGGCCGTCTACCCCGCGCTGATAAACGAGATCGAGCCGCTGGGCATCGGCTATCTGCACATCGTCGAGATGGTCCCCGGCTACCGGGAGATCACGCGGGAGCTGCGCGAGAAGTTCAGCGGCACCCTGATCCTCAACCCTGCGACCGAGGGCCCGACCGACCACGCGGCGCTCGGGCTGATCGAGGACGGAACCGCGGACATCCTCGCCTTCGGCGCGCTGTTCCTGGCCAACCCCGACCTGCCGGTCAGGCTCAAGTCCGAGGGCCCGTACAACACCCCGGACACCTCCTCCTTCTTCGGCGGAGACGACAAGGGCTACATCGACTACCCGGCGCTGATCGCGAACTGACCGTCGTACGGCACGAGGGCGGGGCCGGTCCCATCGGACCGGCCCCGCCCTCGTGCCGTACGACGGTCAGCGCACGGGTCGTACGGTCAGCGCACCGGTGTGAAGTCCCGCGCACCGATGAAGGAGGGCCGCGGCACCGGCGCCGCGAAGGGCTCCTGAGCCGCGTTCTCCACGCTGTTGAAGACGATGAAGACATTGCTGCGCGGATACGGGGTGATGTTGTCCCCGGAGCCGTGCATGCAGTTGCAGTCGAACCACGTCGCGGACCCGGCCCGGCCGGTGAACAGCCGGATGCCGTGCCGGTCCGCGAACCGGGTCAGCGCCGCGTGCGACGGGGTGCCCGCGTCCTGCATCTGCAGCGACTTCTTGTAGTTGTCCTTCGGCGTCTCGCCCGCGCAGCCCAGGAACGCCTTGTGCGAGCCGGGCATGATCATCAGGCCGCCGTTGGTGTCACGGTTCTCGGTCAGGGCGATCGAGACCGAGACGGTGCGCATGTTCGGCAGTCCGTCCTCGGCGTGCCAGGTCTCGAAGTCCGAGTGCCAGTAGAAGCCCGAGGCGCCGAAGCCCGGCTTCACATTGATCCGGGACTGGTGGACATACACATCGGAACCGAGGATCTGGCGGGCCCTGCCCACCACCCGCTCGTCGCGCACCAGCGAGGCGAAGACCTCGCTGAGCCGGTGCACCTCGAAGACCGAGCGTACGTCCTGGGACTTCGGCTCGATGATCGAGCGCTCATCCGCCCGGACGGCGGGATCGGCGATCAGCCGGTCCAACTCGCTGCGGTACAGGGCGACTTCGTCCTGCGTAATCAGCTCGTCGACGGTCAGGAAGCCGTCCCGCTCGAAGCCCATCAGCTCGGACGGGACGATCGGCCCCGGCGCGCCGGGTGCGGACCAGACGACCGGGTCCTGGCGCGGGGTCATCACCTCGCCCACGCCACGGGTCGGGTACAGGTCGGCGCGTACAGCGGCGGTGGTCATTTCTCAGCCCTCCTCGGACTCGGTCAGCAGCGGGTAGACGCCGTTCTCGTCGTGGTCCTCCCGTCCGGTGACGGGCGGGTTGAAGACGCAGACACAGCGGAAATCGGTCTTGGGGCGCATGGTGTGACGCTCATGGCCGTCCAGCAGATACATCGTGCCGGGCTCGATCCAGTGGGTCTCGCCGGTCTCGTCGTTGGTGAGCTCGGCCTCGCCCTCCACACAGAGCACGGCCTCGATGTGGTTCGCGTACCACATCGACGTCTCCGTACCCGCGTACAGCGTGGTCTCGTGGAGCGAGAAGCCGACCCTCTCCTTGGCGAGCACGATGCGCTTGCTCTCCCAGGTGCCGGACGCGGCCTTCACATGGCGCTCGGTGTTCTCGATGTCCTTGAACGATCGGACGATCACGGTGAGTCGTTGCCTTTCTCGTACGGGGTGTCAGGCGGTCTCGCGTACGGACCGGGCCAGGATGCGAAGGCCCTCGTCGAGCTCATCGGGCGAGACCGTGAGCGCGGGCAGCAGTTTGACCACTTCGCCCTGCGGGCCCGAGGTCTCCAGCAGCAGCCCCAGCTCGAAGGCGCGGGCGCAGATCGCGGTGGCGCGCGACTTGTCCGCGAACTCCAGGCCCCACACCAGGCCGCGGCCCCGGAAGCTCACCCCGTCCTCGGGGCTCTCGGCGATGATGGCCAGCAGTGCCTGCTCGACCTGCTCGCCGCGGGCCAGAGTCTGCTTCTCCATCTGGCCGTCCGCCCAGTAGGTCTCCAGCGCGGCGGCCGCGGTGACGAAGGCGGGGTTGTTGCCGCGGAAGGTGCCGTTGTGCTCACCCGGCTCCCAGATGTCCAGCTCCGGCTTGAACAGGCAGAGCGCCATGGGCAGTCCGTAGCCGCTGATGGACTTCGACAGGGTGACGATGTCCGGCGTGATGCCCGCCTCCTCGAAGGAGAAGAAGCCACCGGTGCGGCCGCAGCCCATCTGGATGTCGTCGACGATCAGGAGCATGTCCTGGCGGTGGCACAGCTCCTGAAGCGCGCGCAGCCACTCGGGCCGGGCGACATTGATGCCGCCCTCGCCCTGCACGGTCTCGACGATGACGGCGGCGGGCTTGTTGAGGCCGGAGCCCTGGTCCTCCAGCAGACGCTCGAACCAGAGGAAGTCCGGAACCTGGCCGTCGAAGTAGTTGTCGAACGGCATGGGCGTGCCGTGCACCAGCGGGATGCCGGCGCCGGCCCGCTTGAAGGCGTTTCCGGTGACGGCGAGCGAGCCGAGCGACATGCCGTGGAACGCGTTGGTGAAGGAGACGACGGACTCGCGTCCCTTCACCTTGCGGGCCAGCTTGAGCGCCGACTCGACCGCGTTGGTGCCGGTCGGGCCGGGGAACATGACCTTGTACGGCAGGTCTCGCGGCCGCAGGACCACGTTCTGGAACGACTCCAGGAAGGCGCGCTTGGCCGTGGTGGCCATGTCCAGGCCGTGGGTGATGCCGTCGCGCTCGATGTAGTCGATCAGGGCGCGTTTCAGCACCGGGTTGTTGTGGCCGTAGTTGAGTGATCCGGCGCCGGCGAAGAAGTCGAGGTAGGTGTGGCCGTCCTCGTCGTGGAGGTAGCTGCCCTGCGCACGGTCGAACACTGCGGGCCAGCCGCGGCAGTAGCTGCGCACCTCGGACTCCAGGGTCTCGAAGACACTCAGGGCGGGCGGGGTGATGGTCACAGCAAGTCTCCAGGTGTGGGGGGGTGTCAGGCGGAGAAGGGGCCGATGCGGTACAGGACTTCCGGCTGGTGCGTCCCCTCGGGGAACAGCTCGCCGTCGAAGAGGACTTCGCGGGCCAGGGGCGCTTCGTGGCGCTTCGCGTACGAGGTGAACAGCCGGTCGGACGCGGTGTTGTCGGGCGTGATGGTCGTCTCGACCTCCCGCACCCCGCGCCCGCCGGTCACCCTCGCTGTCAGCGCGTCGAGCAGCACACCGGCCAGTCCCCGGCCGCGGTGCGCGTGGTCGACGGCGACCTGCCAGACGACCAGGGCCTCGGGGCGGTCGGGGCGTACATAACCGGTGACGAAGGCGATGGGCTCGCCGTCGGCCCCGCGCGCCACCAGGGAGGTGGCCGCGAAGTCGCGACACCACAGCAGATAGCTGTACGAGGAGTTGAGGTCCAGGACCTCGGAGTCGCGGGCGATGCGCCAGATCGCGGCTCCGTCCTCCACTCGTGGGGTGTCGATCTCCGTGAATTCGCTCTGGGGGTTGGCTCGTACAAGGTCTTCTTGTGCGGCGGTCATGTCGAGGAAATTTACCCAGCTAATTTCGAAAATGCATTGAGGGAAGGGGTTGGGTGAAGCGCTCGGTTGTGTTATCGCGCGGGCGCGGACACCGAGGTCAGCCGGTGGCCTTTTCGGACGATTTGTGCGGCAAATAAGGGGCGAATAGGTCGGGCTTGTGGAGTCGGTCACATATCTGTAACCACCGTGAGACCCGTCCGAATTACGGCCTTCGACCCTGACGAAACCTTGGTGTTTAGGCTTGCGAAACGGGGGCAGACGAATACGGGAAGGTGCCCGTAATAAAGCAGCTTCCGGAATTTCGAATTAACGTCGACTTTACTGTCCGGGGAAATGCTGTTCACCGCTGTCCGCACTGCCGGGCCACGGGGCGCGTGAGCCTCGTACAGTGCTCGTATGAGCGATCAGACGGTGCTGCATGTGAAGGGGCGGGTGCTCGTCGGACCCGAGGAGGTGAAGGACGAGCTCTGGGTGGTCGACGGCCGTATCTCGTACGAACGGCCGCGCGCCGAGGCCGTCACCGTGCGCGGCTGGGCGCTGCCCGGGCTGGTCGACGCACACTGCCATGTCGGGCTCGACCACCATGGCGCCGTGGACGAAGCGACCAGCGAGAAACAGGCGCTCACCGACCGGGACGCGGGCACGCTGCTCATCCGCGACGCCGGATCCCCGGCCGACACCCGCTGGATCGACGACCGTGAGGACCTGCCGAAGATCATCCGGGCGGGCCGCCACATCGCACGCACCCGGCGCTACATCCGTAACTTCGCCCACGAGATCGAGCCGGATGACCTGGTCGCCTATGTCGCCCAGGAGGCCCGCCGCGGTGACGGCTGGGTCAAGCTCGTCGGCGACTGGATCGACCGGGACGCCGGCGATCTGACCGCCTGCTGGCCGCGGGACGCGGTCGAGGCGGCGATCGCGGAGGCGCACCGGCTCGGCGCCCGGGTGACCGCGCACTGCTTCGCCGAGGACTCGCTGAGGGACCTCGTCGAGGCGGGCATCGACTGCGTCGAGCACGCCACCGGGCTGACCGAGGACACGATCCCGCTCTTCGCCGAGCGGGGCGTCGCGATCGTGCCGACCCTCGTCAACATCGCCACGTTCCCGGCGCTCGCGGCGGGCGGCGAGTCCAAGTTCCCGAAGTGGTCCGCCCATATGCGGCGGCTGCACGAGAACCGTTACGACACCGTGCGCGCGGCCTACGACGCCGGTATCCCGGTCTTCGTCGGCACGGACGCGGGCGGCTCGCTGGCCCACGGTCTGGTCGCGGCGGAGGTGGCCGAGTTGGTCAAGGCGGGCATCCCGCCGATCCAGGCACTGTCGGCGACGGCCTGGGGCGCGCGCGAGTGGCTGGGCCGCCCGGTCCTGGAGGAGGGCGCACCGGCGGATCTGGTGGTGTACGAGGAGGATCCGCGGGCGGACGTGAGGGTGCTGGCGGGGCCGCGGCGGGTGGTGCTGAACGGGAGGGTGATCGGCTGAGGGGTGCGCCTGCGGCGGGGCTTGTTCCCCACCCCGCCCGTTCCCTTAACCGGGGCTCCGCCCGGACCCGTATGCGACCTTCGGCCGCATGTCCTCAATCGCCGGACGGGCTGAAGTTCAGCCCCGCCGGCGTTGGAAGGGGCGCGGGGCGTCCGGGTTCGCCCGCGAAACCACCCACCGGGCAGCAACCACCAACGCCCCCTGGCCCAGGTTCACCACGGACCCTGGAAACCCCCTACCCCCCCACCGCCGTCAACGCCTGGTCCAGCGCCTGCAGAAAGCGGTTTGTCGTCGCCCGGTCGCGGACCGCCAGCCGCAGCCAGCCGGGGCCAAGGCCCGGGAACGTGTCGCCGCGGCGGGCCGCGAAGCCCAGGGCGCGCAGGCGTACGCGGACCTCGGCGCCGCGGCGGACGTGGGCCAGGACGAACGGGCCCTGCGCCGACGCCACCACCCGTACCTCGTCGAACTCCGCGAGCCCCGCGAGCAGATGCGCCCGCTCCGTCGCGAGCTGCTGCGCTGCCTGCGCCGCCTCCTTGAGCGCGGCGGGCTCCATGCACGCCTCCGCCGCCGCCAGCGCGGGCGTCGACACCGGCCACAGCGGCTGCGCCCGTTCCAGCGTTGCGATCGTGTCCGCATCGGCCAGCACGTAGCCGATGCGCAGGCCCGCGAGCCCCCAGGTCTTGGTGAGGCTGCGCAGCACCACAAGCCCCGGGATGTCGGTCCGGCCCGCCAGCGCCTCGGGCTCGTCCGGCACCGCGTCCATGAAGGCCTCGTCCACCACCAGCAGCCGCCCGGGGCAGGCCAGTTCGGCGATGTCGTCGGCCGGGTGCAGTACGGACGTGGGGTTGGTGGGATTGCCGATGATCACCAGGTCCGCCGTCTCGGGCACGGCCGCCGGATCGAGCCGGAAGCCGTTCTCCTCGCGCAGCAGCAGCCGCGCCACCTCGTGCCCCGCGTCCCGCAGCGCCGCCTCCGGCTCCGTGAACTGCGGGTGCACGACCAGCGGGTGACGTACCTTCAGGGCGCGCGCGAGCAGAACGAAAGCCTCCGCCGCCCCCGCCGTCAGCAGCACCCGCTCCACCGGCAGCCCGTGGCGCCGCGCGACCGCCGCCCGTGCCGCCCGTGCGTCCGGATACGCGGCGAGTCCGGTCAGCGAGTCCGCGATGCGCGCGCGGAGCCAGTCCGGGGGAGTCCCGGCGCGGACATTGACCGCGAGGTCGATGAGACCGGCGTCCCGTACCTCCGCGTCACCGTGGTGGCGCAGGTCGTGTGCGTCAGTGTGCGTGTGCATGGCTGCCGTGTTGGTCGTGACTTGGGCCGTGGCCGTCGTCGGCGGGGTGGAAGTGCGGCCGCTGCGGAGCACCGACCTTGTCCTCGAAGCCCGGCATGGCGATCCGGTAGACGCACGAGTCGCAGTTCATCCGGATGTCGCCCTCCACGGCCTCCCGGTAGCGGTCGAGCACCAGGTCGAGCAACTCCTCGGTCGGGCCGATCACATCGGCCGAGACGACCTCCACCCCGGGGTGCGCCTCCGCCCAGCCCTGCGTCTGCTGACGCACCCGGTCCGGCAGGATCCCCGTGAACAGGAAGTACGGCAGCACCACGATCCGCCGGGCGCCCAGCTTCACGCAGCGGTCCAGGCCGCTGGGAACATCGGGCGCGGCGAGCGAGACGAAGGCCGTCTCCACGCTCGCGCAGCCCCGCCCCTCCCACAGCAGCCTGGCCGCCTTGTGCACCTCGGCGTTGGCGTCCGGATCGGTCGAACCGCGGCCCACCAGCAGCACCGTCACGTCCGCGCGGTCCCCGGGCCTGCGGGTCGCGGAGCCCAGCGCCTCGTCCAGCCGTCGCTCCAGGACGCGCAGCAGCGAGGGGTGCGGGCCCAGCGGACGACCGTAGGCGTACGAGATCTGGGGGTGACGCTCCCGCTCGCGGGCCAGCGCGGCCGGGATGTCGCCCTTGGCGTGCCCCGCGGACACCAGCATCAGCGGCACCGCGGCGAAGCGGGTCACGCCCCGCTCGACCAGTTCGGCGACGGCCTCGCCGAGGGGCGGCGGGGACAGCTCGATGAAGCCGCCCCCGACGGGGAGTTCGGGATGGCGCCGCCCCAGCTCCCGTACGAAGTCACGGAAGGCATCGGCCCCGGCTTCGTCACGGGTGCCGTGACCGGCGATGAGCAGTGCGGGCGGGGTGGTCACGCAATCTCCTTGGAATGGGGGTGGTACGGCAGAGCATTCCGCGTGGCGACGGCTGCGGCGAGGGTACGGCGGGGACTCGTCCTCGGAACATGCGATTTCATGGCGTGCGTGGTCGTGACGTGCGTGATCATGACTGCCAGCGGTAGCCCCGCGGGGTCACCATGCGGCCCGCGACCTCTCGCGTCGCCGTGTTGCCGACCGTCACGACCGTCATCATGTCCACCGTCGCCGGATCCAGTCCGGCCAGTGTGGTGACGCGGCTGGATTCGTCCGGCCGGGACGCGTTGCGTACGACACCTGCCGGTGTGCCCGGATCGCGGTGCTCCGCGAGGATCGACAGCGCCTTCGGGAGCTGCCAGTCCCGCCCGCGGCTACGGGGGTTGTAGAAGGTCACGACGATGTCCGCTTCCGCCGCCGCCCGCACCCGCCGCTCGATGACCTCCCACGGTGTGTGCAGGTCCGAGAGGCTGATCGAGACATGGTCGTGCCCGAGCGGCGCGCCCAGGATCGCGGCGGCGGCCAGCGCCGCGGTCACCCCGGGCACGCCCACCACGTCGATGTCGCCGGACGCCTCGGCGAGCGCCGGTGAGGCCATCGCGTACACGCCCGCGTCACCGCTGCCGATCAGCGCGACCGCATGACCGGCGCGGGCCTCGGCGACGGCCGTACGGGCCCGCTCCTCCTCGGCGCCCAGGCCGGACTCGACGATCCGGGTGCCGGGCCTGAGCAGATCGCGGATCTGGTCGACGTACTGATCGAGCCCGACCAGGACGGAGGCGCGGCGCAGCTCCTGCGTGGCGCGCGGAGTGAGCAGATCGCGGGCGCCGGGGCCGAGTCCGACCACGGCGAGGCGGCCGCGCGGCACCCGGCGCACCACGGCGCAGGTCGCCATCGCGGCCCGGCCCGCCGGACACCCCCTCGACTTCCGCTTCGGGACGAGGAGTTCACCGCCCTCCGCGAGCGCCGCGGCCTCGGCGACGGACGGGGTGCCCACGGCGGCGAGCGGCGCGCTCGACGGGTTCGGGACGGCGATCGACGCGAGCTTTTCGGGCGCGTACGTCACCAGTGGCACGCCAAGACGCTCCGCAGCCCCGACGATCCCCGGCTCCTGCGCCTTCGCGTCGACAGTCGCCAGCGCGGCGACACTACGCGCCGAGAGTCCCGCATCGCGCAGGGTCTCCTCGACCAGGCCGAGGACCTCGTCGAGGGGAGCGTCCTTGGAGGCCCCGACCCCGACGACGAGCGACGGCGGCCGCAACACGGCCTCCCGCGCGTGCGGTTCGACGACCCGGTCCGTCACGCGCAGAACCGCGTCGCCGTCGGCACCCACATTCCCCGGCAGCGGCGGCAGCGGCCACACCGCGTCGGCCCGCAGCGCCACCGGTTCGCCGTCCAGTACCGCCCGGGTCACCGACGCGACCGCGCCCTCCACCGGCCATCCCAGCGTGTCCAGACCCGGGACGTCGGCCGCGTCCGTCGCCGTCGTCACCACCGGGGCGCAGCCGAGCACATCGGCGACCCGCGCCGCCAGCTCGTTCGCGCCGCCGCCGTGGCCGCCGAGCAGGGACACCGCGTACCGCTGCCCCTCGTCCACGCACACCACGCCGGGGTCGGCGGACTTGTCCGCGAGCAGCGGGGAGATCAGCCGCACGACCGCGCCCGTAGCAAGGAAGCACACCAGCTGATCGCACTCGGCGAACGCCAGCTCCACCGACCGGCCCACCGGACCCTCGTACACCCGCGTGCGTCCGGGCCAGGCCGCGGCCAGCCGGTCGCGGGCCGCGGCACCCGCAGCTGTCGCGGAGATCAGGCCGATCACTGAGCCGCTCCCTGTGCGCGAAGTGCCTTGCGGGCGGCCGGATCCGCCTTCCGGAAGCCATGGAAGTGACCCGGGTGGTAGAGATGCGAACGCGTCCCCGCGGCCGCCAGGGCGGGCCCGACCAGGAACAGCGTGTGCTTCCAGAGCTTGTGCTCCTTGACCGTCTCCTCCAGCGTGCCGATCGTGCAGCGCAGGATCAGCTCCTCCGGCCACGTCGCCTGATACGCGACGACCACCGGCGTACTCGTCGGATAGCCGCCCTCCAGCAGCTCCTGCGTCAACTGGCCGGATCTCGCCGCCGACAGGAACAGCGCCATCGTCGTGCCGTGCCGCGCGAACTCCCGTACCTCCTCGCCCGGCGGCATCGGCGTCTTGCCGCCGCCGAGCCGGGTCAGGACCACCGACTGCGCGACCTCCGGGATCGTCAGCTCGCGCTGCGCGATCGCGGCGACCGCCGAGAACGACGAGACACCCGGCACGATCTCGACCGCGAGACCCAGCTCCCCGCAGCGGTCGAGCTGCTCCTGCGTACCGCCCCACAGCGCGGGGTCGCCGGAGTGGATACGGGCGACCCTCAAGTCCCCCTCGTACGCCCGCTCGTACACCGCGACGACGTCCTCCAGCGACATCGCCGCCGAGTCGAGGATCTCGGCACCCTCGCGCGCGTGGTCGAGGACGTCCGCCTGCACCAGGCTCGCCGCCCAGATGACGATGTCGGCTTCGGCGATGGCCCGCGCGGCCCGGAACGTCAGCAGATCGGCGGCGCCCGGGCCGGCGCCGACGAAGGTCACCTTCCCGCGGAGGTCGGCTTCGGCCATGAGCGGCTGTCCTCTCGTGTCATTCGGGTGGATCCGGTGGTCCTTGATATGCCAGGGAGCAGGTCAATCCGCTAGCAAGGGCGCATGGCGGTGTTCGTCGCGCTCGGCGCGTTCCTCATGACGCTGTTCGGCGGCTGGACGGCCGGACGCGTCACCGACCGCCGCCATCTCGTGCTCGGCCTGGCGGGCGGGCTGATGCTCGGCGTGGTCGGCCTCGACCTGCTGCCGGAGGCGCTGGAGGCGGCCGGGAACGAGGTGTTCGGAGTGCCGCAGGCGCTGCTGCTGTTCGTCGGCGGCTTCCTCGCGGCGCACCTGGTGGAACGGCTGCTGGCGGTGCGCCGGGCGGCACACGGCGTCGACGACAGAGCGCCGCAGGTGGGCATGACGGCGGCAGCGGCGATGGTCGGCCACAGCCTGATGGACGGCATCGCGATGGGCGCGGCCTTCCAGGTGGGCGGCGGCATGGGCGCGACCGTCGCAATCGCCGTCATCACCCACGACTTCGCCGACGGCTTCAACACGTACACGATCACCAGCCTGTACGGGAACACCCGCGGAAAGGCGCTCGCGATGCTCGTCGCCGACGCGCTCGCCCCCGTCGCGGGCGCCGCCTCCACGCTGCTGTTCACGCTTCCGCCGGAACTCCTCGGCAGCTACCTGGGGTTCTTCGGCGGCGCCCTGCTCTACCTCGCCGCGGCCGAAATCCTGCCCGAGGCGCACCACGCCCACCCCGCGCGCTCCACCCTGCTGTGCACGGCCGGGGGAGTCGGCTTCGTCTGGCTGGTGGTCGGCCTGTCCGAGTGACGGGTTCACAACTTGCCCCCACGGCCGCCGTCCCGCGGCGCCGGCGCGATCAGCGTCGACAGATACGGCAACGGGCCCTCGGCCAGCTCGGCGGCAGGCCGGATCGACTCCTCCGGCAGCCCGAGCGCCGAGCCCCACACCGCCCCCTCGGTACGTCCCGTCTCCCGCAGGGCGGTCGCCACCTCGGCGGCCAGCCGCCCGAACTTGTACGCCACCACCGTCCCGGGCCCCTCCAGGGCACCCTTCAGAACGGCCGCACCGGCCGTCACCGGCACCAGGGTCAGCGGCTCGGTGCCCTCGGTGAGGACCGCGCCGCTGCGGGCGGCCAGATCCTGCATCGCGGTGATGCCGGGCACGGTCTGAACGGCCGTCCCCGGGACCAGTTCGCCGATGGTCTGCGCGAGATAGGTGAACGTGGAGTACACGTTCGGGTCGCCGATCGTCGCGAAGGAGACGACGTCATGAGCACGCAGGAGTTCGGCGACGCGCTCGCCTGCGGCGTCCCAGGCGGCCTCACGACGGGCCCGGTCGGTGCGCTCGTTGAGCGCGAAGACGACCCGTATGACCTTCTCGGCGCCGACGTAGTGCAGGACGGTCGCCTCGGCGCGGCCCCGCTCCAGCGTGTCCATCACCGGTACGACGACGACATCGGCCTCCTGAAGCGCGCGCACGCCCTTCACGGTCACCAACTCCGGGTCGCCCGGCCCCACTCCGACCCCGATCAGCCTGCTCATCGCACACACCCCTCAACGAATCGGCGGGCGACACCGGGCGCGGAGGCCCAGTGCGTATGCAGATAGCTCGCATGCACGCCCCGCTGGACGAACCCCTCGACGCGGCGCTCCGGCCGGTGCATGCCCCAGGCGGGGTCGGGTCCGGCGGCGGGCTCGATGACGGTGCGGTGGAACTCGTGCCCGCGCAGCCGTGTCCCGGCCGCGGCGAGGACGCTGTCGCTGACGGCGACGGCCTCGCGGTAGCCGAGCGTCAGCCGCTCACTCATCCGCGCCTCGGCGTCCAGCACGCCGCACATCGGCTGCCCGTCCAGCGAGCGGGCGAGA
This sequence comes from Streptomyces sp. NBC_01481, assembly GCF_026339995.1. Classification (GTDB taxonomy): domain Bacteria; phylum Actinomycetota; class Actinomycetes; order Streptomycetales; family Streptomycetaceae; genus Streptomyces. The sequence continues at coordinate 1,772,927 of NZ_JAPEPT010000001.1, forward strand.
TACAGCAGCCCGGCACACTCGGCGGCGACGGGCGCGCCGGAGTACGCGAGGTCGGCGACGGCCTTGCGGAGGGGTTCGTTGGCGGACAGCTCGGGGGCGTACACCTCGGGGAATCCGCCGCCGATGACGAGTCCGGCGGTGCTGGTGGGCAGCTGCTCGTCCCGCAGGGGGTCGAAGGGGACGACGTCGGCGCCGGCGGCGGTGAGGAGTTCGGCGTGCTCGGCGTAGGAGAAGGTGAAGGCGGGGCCACTCGCGATGGCGACGACGGGCCGCTGCGCGGGGCTTGTTCCCCACCCCGCCCCTTCCCGAACCAGGGCTCCGCCCCGGACCCGCTCCTCAAACTCCCCCAGACTTCGTCCGGGGGGACCCCCAAGGGGCTGAACTTCAGCCCGTCCGGCGTTTGAGGACACGCGCGAAGCGCGTTCGGGGGTTTGGGGGCTTGCCCCCAGTTCGGGAAGGGGCGGGGTGGGGAATGGCTCGCCGCAGGCGGCACCCGCGTCCCACGCCGCCGCACCCAGCCGCGGGGCCGACCGCGCCAGCGCCAGCAGTGCCTCCAGGTCGCACCCGGCCCGAACCTGCTCGCCCATGGCGGCAACCGCGGCCACCGCCTCCGCCCGCCGCTCGGCCACCGGCACAAGACCAAGGTGCCGCGATGGCGAGGCAACCTGAGTCACCCGCCGCAGCACCCCCAGCACCGGCACCCCCGACTCCTCCAGCGCATCCCGCAGCAGCTCCTCGTGCCGGTCCGACGCGACCTTGTTGAGGATCACGCCACCGATCCGCACCTGCGGGTCCCACGACGCGAAACCGTGCACCAGCGCCGCCACCGACCGCGACTGCGAGGACGCGTCGACCACCAGCACCACCGGCGCCCGCAGCAGCTTCGCCACCTGGGCCGTGGAGGCCAGTTCACCCGCGCCCGCCGCACCGTCGTAGAGCCCCATCACGCCCTCGACGACGGCCACGTCGCACCCCGCGGCGCCGTGCGCGAACAGCGGTTCCATCATTTCCGTACCGCACATGTACGCGTCGAGATTGCGTCCCGGGCGTCCCGTCGCGAGCGAGTGGTAGCCCGGGTCTATGTAGTCCGGGCCGACCTTGTGCGGGGACACGGTCAGGCCCGCCGCGACGAAGGCCGCCATCAGGCCCGTCGCGACGGTGGTCTTGCCGCTGCCCGACGACGGCGCGGCGATGACGAGACGTGCTACCACTCGATGCCCCGCTGCCCCTTCTGGCCCGCGTCCATCGGGTGCTTGACCTTGGACATGTCGGTGACGAGGTCGGCGAAGCCGAGGAGTTCGGCGGGCGCGTTGCGGCCGGTGATCACGACATGCTGGGTGCCGGGGCGGTCGTGCAGCACCTGGATCACCTCGGCGGGGTCCACCCAGCCCCAGTGCATCGGATATGCGAACTCGTCCAGCACGTAGAACTTGTACGACTCGGCGGCCAGGTCGCGCTTGACCTGTTCCCAGCCCTCGCGCGCCTTCTCCTCGTTCGACAGCTCGCCGTCCGCGGGGGCGCGCTGGATCCAGGACCAGCCCTCGCCCATCTTGTGCCAGTCGACCTTGCCGCCCTCGCCGCTCGCGCCGAGGACCTTCAGGGCGTTCTCCTCGCCGACCTTCCACTTCGCGGACTTGACGAACTGGAACACCCCGACCGGCCAGCCCTGGTTCCAGGCGCGCAGCGCCATCCCGAAGGCGGCCGTCGACTTCCCCTTGCCGACGCCGGTGTGCACCATCACCAGCGGCCTGTTGCGGCGCTGGCGGGTGGTGAGCCCGTCCTGGGGAACGACGGTCGGCTGTCCCTGCGGCATTAAGCGGCCCTCCTGGTTGCGGTGACGTCCCTGACGAGTCCGGCGATGCTGTCGGCACGCAGCTCGTCCAGGGTGACGGCGGTGCCGCCGAGATCACGGGCGAGTTCCCCGGCGAGCCCGAGGCGCACCGGCCCCGACTCGCAGTCCACGACGACGGAGGCCGTGCCCTCGGCGGCGTGCAGCCGCGCGGACCGCGAGGCGAGCGCCACCGGATCGACACCGCCCGTCGCGCGGCCGTCCGTGACCACGACGAGCAGCGGGCGGCGCGCCGGATCGCGCAGACGCTCCACGCGCAGGACGTCGTGCGCCCGCAGCAGCCCGGCCGCCAGCGGCGTCCGGCCACCCGTGGGCAGCAGTTCGAGCCGGGCCGCGGCCGCGTCCACCGACGAGGTCGGCGGCAGCGCCACCTCCGCGTCCTTGCCGCGGAAGGTGATCAGCCCGACCTTGTCGCGCCGCTGATACGCGTCGAGCAGCAGCGACAGCACCGCGCCCTTGACCGCGCTCATCCGCTGCCGGGCCGCCATCGAACCCGAGGCGTCCACCAGGAACAGCACGAGGTTCCCCTCCCGCCCCTCCCGGGTGGCCTGCCGCAGGTCGTCACGCCGGACCACCAGACCGCGGCCGCTGCGCCCGCGCGCCCGCTGGTGCGGGGCGGCCGCCTGCACGGTCGCCGCCAAGTGCAGCTTGGTGAGCGCCCCTCGGGGCCGCCGGGCTCCCGTCGTCCGCCCGTGCTCGGTCCGCGCCCGGGACCTGCGCCCCGCCGCGCCCTCGCCGAGCCCGGGCACGCTGAGCACCTTCGTACGGAACGGCTCCGCGGCCCGTACGGCCTGCTGCTCACCGCCGCCCGCGGCCTGCGGCCGACCGCCCTCGGCCTCCTGCGGCTCGGCGGGAGTGTCACCCTCGCCCGCGTCGCTCTGCGGCGGCGTGCCGGGACCGTCCTGCGGCGGCTGCCCGCCACCCCCGCCCGGCCCGTCCGGATCGGTGTCGGGATCGTCGTCGCCGAACTCCTCCAGCGTCTCGTCGAGCTTGTCCTCGTCGAGACCGGGCGCGTCGAAGGGATTGCGCCGCCGCCGGTGGGGGAGCGCCAGCAGGGCGGCCTGGCGCACGTCCTCGGCCAGTACGTCGCTCCGCCCCGCCCACGCGGCCAGCGCCGTGGCCGTCCGCGCCATCACGATGTCGGCGCGCATACCGTCGACCTCGAAAGCCGCGCAGGTCGCGGCGATCTGCCGCAGCGCGCCGTCGCCGAGCCGCACCTCGGGCAGCAGCGCCCGCGCGGCCACGATCCGCGCCCGCAGAGCCGTCTCGTCGTCCGCCCAGCGCCCGGCGAAGCCGCCGGGATCGTCGTCGTACGCGAGGCGGCGGCGCACCACCTCGACCCGCTGGTCGGGCTCGCGGGAGGCCGCGACCTCGACGGTGAGCCCGAACCGGTCGAGCAACTGCGGCCGCAGTTCGCCCTCTTCGGGGTTCATCGTCCCGACCAGCAGGAAGCGAGCCGCATGCCGTACCGAGACGCCTTCACGCTCGACGTACGAGGCGCCCATGGCGGCCGCGTCGAGGAGCAGGTCCACCAAGTGGTCGTGGAGCAGGTTCACTTCGTCGACGTAGAGGATCCCGCGGTGCGCGTCGGCGAGCAGCCCCGGCTCGAAGGCCTTCACGCCCTCGGCGAGCGCCCGCTCGATGTCGAGCGCGCCGACGAGCCGGTCCTCGGAGGCCCCGACGGGCAGCTCGACCATCCGCGCGGGGCGCGCCGTGCCGCCGCCCGCCTCGTGAGGCCCGTCGGGACACGCCGGGTCGGGGGAGGCGGGGTCGCAGGAGAACCGGCACCCGGAGACGACGGAAACCTGCGGTATCAACGCGGAAAGGGCGCGTACGGCGGTCGACTTGGCGGTCCCCTTCTCACCGCGCACGAGCACACCGCCGACGGCGGGCGACACGGCGTTCAGCAGCAGCGCGAGCCGCAGATCGTCCTGCCCGACGATGGCGGTGAAGGGGAAGGGGGTGCTCATGCGGTCTCCTTGGTGGTAAGAATCAGCCGCGCCGGAGGCGCGTGGTCTGGGGCGGAGCCCCGGTCAAAGACCTTCACGCGTCCCCCTCCAGCTCGCCCTCGAGCTCCAGGTACGTCGCCCGCAGCCGCTCCAGCGTCCCCTCGTCCGGTTCCGCCCACAGCCCCCGCTCCGCCGCCTCCAGCAGCCGTTCCGTGATGCCCCGCAGCGCCCAGGGATTGGACTTCTGCATGAACTCCCGGTTCTCCGGATCGAAGACGTACTCCGCCGACAACTTCTCGTACATCCAGTCGTCGACGACACCCGCCGTCGCGTCGTACCCGAACAGATAGTCCACCGTCGCGGCCATCTCGAACGCGCCCTTGTAGCCGTGCCGGCGCATCGCCGCCATCCAGCGCGGGTTGACCACCCGCGCCCGGAACACGCGGTGCGTCTCCTCGCCCAGAGTGCGCGTCCTGATCTGGTCCGGGACCGCCGAGTCCCCCACGTACGCCTCGGGCGATTCGCCGGTCAGATGGCGCACCATGGCGACCATCCCGCCGTGGTACTGGAAGTAGTCGTCCGCGTCGACGAGATCGTGCTCCCTCGTGTCCACGTTCTTCGCGGCGACCGCGATCCTGCGGAACGCCGTCTCCATGTCCCCGCGCGCCGCACGCCCGTTCAGCCCTCGCCCGTAGGCGTATCCGCCCCACACCGCGTACACCTCCGCGAGGTCCGCGTCGGAGCGCCAGTTCCGTGCGTCGATCAGCGGCAGCAGACCCGCTCCGTACGCCCCCGGCTTGGAGCCGAAGATCCGCGCGGTGGCCCGCCGCCGGTCGCCGTGCTGCGCCGCGTCCTCGTCCGCGTGCGCCCGTACGAAGTTGGACTCGGCCGGCTCGTCCAGCTCGGCCACCGCCCGTACGGCGTCGTCGATCAGCCCCACCACATGCGGGAAGGCGTCCCGGAAGAAGCCGGAGATACGCACTGTCACATCGATGCGCGGCCGCGCGAGCTCCTGCAGCGGCACCACCGCGAAGCCCGTCACGCGCCGGGACGCGTCGTCCCAGACCGGGCGGCAGCCGAGCAGCGCCAGGATCTCGGCGATGTCGTCGCCCTGGGTGCGCATCGCCGAGGTGCCCCACACCGTCAGGCCCACCGACTTCGGGTAGGCGCCGGTGTCCGTCAGATAGCGCGCCACCAGCGAGTCGGCGAGCGCCTGGCCGACCTCCCAGGACAGCCGGGACGGGATCGCCTTGGGGTCGACGGAGTAGAAGTTGCGGCCGGTCGGCAGGACGTTGACGAGGCCGCGCGTCGGTGAGCCGGAGGGGCCTGCGGGCACATAGCCGCCGTTCAGGGCCCGCAGGATGTTGCCGATCTCGTCGGTCGTACGGGCGAGGCGCGGCACGACCTCCTCGCAGGCGAAACCCAGTACGGCGACGGCGGTGGGGAGTTCGGTGCCGAGGGTGTCGCGCACCAGAGCCGCGCAGTCGTGGGTGGACCAGCTGCGCTCCTCCATGCCCTCGGCGAGCCGCCGGCACAGCTGCTCCAGCAGATCGATCGCGTCGGCGCCGGTCCGGCCCGGACCCCCGACGAGCGCGGTCAGCTCCACCGGGACCTTCACCGGCGCGCCCGGCTCGGCGAGCAGATCCTTCTCGACCAGCCCGAAGTGCTCGGCGAGCGCGGCCCGCAGCCCCGGCAGGGCGTTGGCCTGCCCGCCCCACACCTGGGAGGCGCGCAGCACGGCCAGGACGAGATTGACCCGGGCCTCCGACTCTGGGCCGCCGCCCAGGATGTGCAGACCGTCCCTGATCTGGACGTCCTTGATCTCGCAGAGGTAGCCGTCGATGTGCATGACGAACGAGTCGAAGTCGCCGTCGTCCGGCTGTTCGTCGACATGCAGGTCGTGGTGGAGCTCGGCGGCCTTCACGAGCGTCCAGATCTGTGCCCGTACGGACGGGGCCTTCGCCGGATCGAGATCGGACACGAGGGCGTACTCGTCGAGGAGCTGTTCGAGCTTCGCCAGATCGCCGTAGGTGTCCGCGCGCGCCATCGGCGGCACGAGATGGTCCACGACGGTGGCGTGGCCGCGGCGCTTGGCCTGGGTGCCCTCGCCCGGGTCGTTGACGATGAAGGGGTAGATCAGCGGCAGTTCGCCCAGCACGGCGTCCGGGCCGCAGCCCGCCGACAGGCCGAGGCCCTTGCCCGGCAGCCATTCCAGGGTGCCGTGCTTGCCCATGTGCACGATCGCGTCCGCGCCGAAGCCCCCGTCCGATGCCGGGGCCTGCAGCCAGCGGTACGCCGCCAGGTAGTGGTGCGAGGGCGGCATGTCCGGGTCGTGGTAGATCGCGATCGGGTTCTCGCCGAAGCCGCGCGGCGGCTGGATCATGACCACGACGTTCCCGAACCGGAGCGAGGCCAGCACGATGTCGTCGCCGTCGACATAGAGCGAGCCCGGCGGCTCGCCCCAGTGCTCCAGCATCGCCTCGCGCAGCCCGGGATCCACGGTGTCGAACCAGGCCCGGTAGTCGGCGAGCGGCACGCGCGCGGGGGCGGCGGCCAACTGCTCCTCGGTCAGCCACTCGACGTCGTGGCCACCGGCGTTGATGAGCCGGTGGATCAGCTCGTCGCCGTTGTCCGGGTGGCCCTCGACGGCGTAACCGGCATCGCGCAGGGCGTCCAGGACCCGTACCGCCGAGGCCGGGGTGTCCAGGCCGACCGCATTGCCGACGCGTGAGTGCTTGGTCGGGTAGGCGGTGAAGACCAGCGCAAGCCGCTTCTGCGCGTTCGGCTTGTGCTTCAACTCCGCGTGGCGCACGGCGATTCCGGCGACCCGTCCGGCCCGCTCCGGGTCGGCGACGTACACCGGCACATCGTCGGGGCCCTGCTCCTTGAAGGAGAACGGGACCGTGATCAGCCGCCCGTCGAACTCCGGGATCGCCACCTGCATCGCCGCGTCCATCGGGGACAGCGCCGCGTCCGACGCCTCCCAGACCGCCCGCGAGGACGTCAGGCACAGACCCTGGAGCACAGGGATGTCGAGCTCGGTGAGCGCCCCGATGTCCCAGGCCTCGTCGTCGCCGCCCGCACTTGCGTCGCTCGCACGCGTGCCGCCGGCGGCGAGCACGGTGGCGATCAGCGTGTCGGCCCTGCCGAGCAGCTCGTACAGACCGGGGTCGGCGCCGCGCAGCGAACCGCAGTACACGGGCAGGGCGTTGGCCCCCCGCTCCTCAAGCCGGTCGCAGAGCGTGTCGACGAAGGCGGTGTTCCCGGAGAGCTGGTGGGCCCGGTAGAAGAGCACGCCCACGGTCGGCCGGCCCTCGACGTACGCGCGCGTGCCGTGCACGCCCCACTCGGGCATCTTCTGCGGCTCGGCGCTGTGCCTGTTCTGCGCGCCTCCGGCACGACCGTGCCCCGTCAGCAGCACGTCCTGGAGGAGGAAGCGCGCCAGCTCGACGAGGTTCCCCGGACCGCCCTCGACGAGATAGCGCAGCGCCTCCGTCACCGCACCCGCGTGCACCGTGGACTCGGCCATCAACTCGGCGTCCGGCACCGTCTCGCCGCCGAGCAGCACCGTCGGAATCCGGGCCGCCTTCAACGCGGCGAGACCGTCCTCCCAGGCCCGCTTCCCGCCGAGGAGACGTACGACGGCGATGTCGGCGCCCTCGATCAGCGCGGGCAGTTCCTCGGCCACGTCGACACGGGTGGGGTTGCCGATCCGGTACGGCGCCCCGCAGGCCCGGGCCGCCAGCAGATCGGTGTCGGCGGTGGACAGCAACAGCACGGTGCTCATGGCGCTCCCGGTGGAATGAAGGGCAGTCCCGACGGAGCGCCCGACTCGATGAGCCGCAACAGCGCGTCCGTGTCCGCGTGTTCTTCGATCAGGTCGCCGAGGCGGTCCAGCTGCTCCTCGCGCAGCGCCCCGAAGCTGGTGTCCGGCGCCGGTACGAAACGCCGTCCCGAGGCCGCTGCCACCTCCCGCAGAAAGGCGCGCCTGAAGCCGTCGCTCTCCAGCGAGCCGTGCCAGTGCGTGCCCCACACCGACCCGACCCGGCAGCCGTCCAAGAAGGACTCACCGCCGAGCACTTCGGCGACCCCGTGATGGATCTCGTACCCCTCGACGCTCTCGCCGAGCGCCGTGCCCACGGGCCGCGCGAGGGTCTTGTCCCGGGCGAACCGCACCCGTACCGGCAGCAGCCCGAGCCCGTCGACGGCGCCCGCGCGCGACTCGACCTCGTCCTCGATGTGCTCGCCCAGCAGCTGGAAGCCGCCGCAGATGCCGAGCACCGGCCGCCCCTCGGCGGCCCGGCGTGCCAGGGCATCGGCGAGCCCGCGCTCGCGCAGCCACGCCAGCGCCTTGACTGTGCCCCTCGTACCCGGCACGACCACCAGATCGGCGTCGACGAGCTCCTCGGCCCGGTCCACGAAGCGCACGACGACCCCGGGTTCGGCGGCGAGCGCGTCCACGTCCGTGAAGTTCGACATCAGCGGTACGGCGCACACGGCGACGCGCAGCACGTCCTCGCCGACGGGCGGCGCGACCACCGACTCCCGTACCGCGCCGCGCAGCGAGACCCGCAGCCCGTCCTCCTCGTCGATGCCGAGACCGTGCGCGAAGGGCAGCACGCCATAGGTGTGCCGTCCGGTCAGGCCGTGCAGCATCTCCAGGCCGGGTTCGAGGAGCGTCACATCGCCCCGGAACTTATTGACCAGATAGCCCGCGATCAGCGCCTGGTCCTCGGGGGCGAGCAATGCCGTCGTACCGAAGAAGGAGGCAAAGACGCCGCCGCGGTCGATGTCTCCGACCACGAGCACCGGCAGGCGCGCGGCCCGTGCGATGCCCATGTTCACGATGTCCGTACGCCGCAGATTGATCTCGGCCGGACTGCCCGCCCCCTCGCAGATCACGGCTTCATACGTGCCCCGCAGCTCCTCCAGGCACTCCACGACGGTCCCGAACAGGGACTCCTGCCGCCCGCCGTGGTAGCCGCGGGCGCTGAGTTCACCCACCGGCCTGCCCATCAGCACGACCTGACTGGAGCGGTCGCTGCCGGGCTTGAGCAGCACCGGGTTCATCAGCGCGCTCGGCTCCACGCGGGCCGCCTGCGCCTGCATGGCCTGCGCCCGTCCGATCTCCGCGCCCTCGCGCGTCACGAACGAGTTGAGTGACATGTTCTGCCCCTTGAAGGGCGCGACCTTCACCCCCTGCCGCACCAGCCAGCGGCAGATCCCTGCCGTCACGACGCTCTTGCCCGCGTCGGACGTGGTTCCCGCGACCAGCAGTCCGCCGCCCCTGCGCCCGCTCATCCCCGCCCCTTTTCCGCGCGCCGTGCACGCAGCGCATGCCCCGCGAGGCGCCCTGCCGCGCAGGTCGCAAGTGTCAGCCAGCCGACGCGGCGCGAGAGCCGCACGGCACGTTCGATGTCGCCGAACTGGACAGGACGGCCGTCGCCGTTGAGTACGGGACGGTGCTCGACGCGTCCGGCGTACGAGAGCGTTCCGCCGAGCCGTACACCGAGCGCACCGGCGAAAGCCGCCTCCACGGGGCCCGCGTTGGGGCTCGGATGCTTCTTCGCGTCGTCCCGCCAGGCCCGGGCGGCTCCGCGCGCGTTCCCGCCCGCGAGCACCGCCAGCGCCGCGGTGAGCCGGGCGCCCGGCCAGCCCGCGACGTCGTCGAGCCGGGCCGAGGCCCAGCCGAACCGCCGGTAGCGGGGCGACTTGTGGCCGACCATCGCGTCCAGGGTGTTGACCGCTCGGAAGCCGACCAGCCCCGGCACGCCCGCGAGCGCCCCCCAGACCAGCGCGCCCACCACGGCGTCGGAGGTGTTCTCGGCGACGGATTCGACGACCGCTCGCGCGATCTGCTGCTCGTCCAGGGCCTGCGGATCGCGCCCGCACAGATGCGGCAGCCGTTCCCTGGCCACCTCCACGTCCCCGGCGGCCAGCGCGCCACCGATGGCGCGTGCCTCCCGGCCCAGCGAGGTACCGCCGACGACGGCCCAGGTGGCGGCGGCGGTCAGTGCGAGGGACGTGGCCGAGCGGCCCCGTACTCCACGGCTCAGCAGTGCGGCGGCAGCGGCGGCGCCTCCGGCGCACACCACGGTGTGCAGCGCGCCCCACCCCCGGTGGTCACGCCACAGCACACGCTCGACACCACCCGCGGCGCGCCCGAACGCGGCGACCGGATGCCCTCGGCGGGGATCGCCCAGAAGCAGGTCACCGGCCAGGCCGGCGGTGGCGCCGTACACGAATCGGCGGTCGGCACGCATGGGTTCAGGCCGTCGTTCCGCCTCGTTGGAACCTCGTACTCACCGCAGGAACCGAACCGCAGCCGCGCATGGCGATATGTCCTCACTCAGGGTGTCCGCGCCCTGGTTCGACGTGACCGGCGGTGAGAGTTCCTGGCTTCCGGGGGAGTGCTCCCCCGTGACAGTGGCGGGACCGCGCCGGATTCGCACCGGCTTCCTCTTCTGCCGCCGTAGATGGCCCCGGCAGTCCACCACGCTGCGAGAACAGGCGTCAACTGGCCTTTGACCTGCACGGGGAGAGTGTGTTGGGGCACACACGCGGGCCGGGTCACCCGATGGGGTGACCCGGCCCGGACCCGCTGTATCCGAAACGGCTGTCAGGTGACGATCAGATAGATCCCGTACGCCACAGCCGCCGCGCAGAGCGCGAAGCACGCGTACGCCCCGGTGCGCGCCAGAACCGCGGAGCCACCGCTCGTGGCCGCGGACTCCTGCTTGGTCAGGCCCACCACGCCCAGGGTGAACAGACCCACCAGGGCGACGGTGGCGACGAGGCTCACGCCGAAGACGGAGCCGAGTGCTGCCCAGTCGATTTTCATGCTGATCTGTCCTTACACCGTGGCCGGACGCGTCGGCTCGGAGCCGGGAGCCGGGATGGTCGTCTTGATGTCCTGCGCGGGCGTGCCCGCCGGCGGCGGGGTGACGGCCGCGATGGCGGCGGTCACGACGCCCGCGGGCTCGGCGTCCGTGTCATTGACGTTGGTGTGGTCGACCACCTGGCGGCGGGAGACGAACCAGATCGCGGCGCAGGCGCCGATCAGGAAGGCCGCAACGACCGCGACACCCCAGTCGCCCTGCTTGGTCACGAACTCCGAGCCCGCGGCGACCAGAGCGGCGGCGGGCAGCGTCAGGCCCCAGGCGACGAACATCCGGGTGGCGGTGGACCAGCGGACCACGCCGCCCTTGCGGCCCAGGCCCGCGCCCATCACGGCGCCGGAGCAGGAGTGCGTCGTCGACAGCGAGAAGCCGAGGTTGGACGAGGCGAGGATGACGCTGGCCGCACTGGTCTGGGCGGCGAAGCCCTGCTGCGGCTGAAGGTCCGTCAGGCCCTTGCCCATGGTGCGGATGATGCGCCAGCCGCCGAGGTAGGTGCCCATCGCGATGGCGAGACCGGCGGAGAGGATGACCCACATCGGGGGGTTGGAGCCGGGCGAGAGCACGCCGCCGGCGACGAGCGCCAGCGTGATGATGCCCATCGTCTTCTGCGCGTCGTTGGTGCCGTGGGCCAGTGAGACGAGGCCCGCCGAGGTGATCTGGCCGGCGCGGTAGCCCTTCGCCGTGGCCTTGGCGTCGGCGTTCTTGCCGATCTTGTACGTCAGGCGGGAGGCCAGGAACGCGGCGATACCGGCCACCAGGGGGGCGGCGATCGCGGGGATCAGGACCTTGGTGACGACGGTGCCGCCGTTGACGCCGCCGATGCCGACCGAGGCGACCGTGGCGCCGATCAGTCCGCCCATCAGGGCGTGCGAGGAACTGGACGGCAGACCGATCAGCCAGGTCATCAGATTCCACAGGATGGCGCCGACGAGCGCCGCGAAGATGACTTCCGGGGTGATGCCGGACTCGGTGACGATGCCGCTGGATATCGTTTTGGCGACTTCGACGGACAGGAACGCGCCGACGAGATTGAGCGCGGCGGACATGGCCACCGCCGTCTTGGGCTTCAGGGCGCCGGTCGAGATGGTCGTCGCCATCGCGTTGGCGGTGTCGTGGAAACCGTTTGTGAAATCGAACACGAGAGCTGTCACGATCACGATCGCTAGCAGCAGCGTGATGTGTTCCATTTACCCAGGCAATCTTTTGACGTCAGTGGCGCGGTGAACGTAGTTAACCTGGATGAACGGAAGATGAACTAGGGCGGGCGTTGCAGTGTTCTGAAGTGAGGATTGCCATTCCGCTTGTCGGGAGTGGCGGCAGTACCGCTGAAACAAGGCTTTCGTGGCGATACGCGTGATCTCCGTCACCGACCGTCCCGTGCACCCGGCCGCCGCCTGACAGGATCGCCGCATGACCGATCAGGAGCGGCAGGACGCGATCGAGCGGGCGTGGCGGGGCCTCGTGGCCACGGCTCGCAGGACGGCGACGGAAGGCCTGGTGGTGGGCACCTCGGGCAATGTCTCGGTACGGGTCGGCCCCCTCGTCCTGGTCACCCCGAGCGGAGTCCCCTACGACCGGCTCGCCCCCGAGGACGCCGTCGCCGTCGACCTCGACGGCAACCAGGTCCTCGGCGACCTCGCTCCGACCAGCGAGCTGCCCCTGCACCTGGAGCTCTACCGCAACACCTCCGCCGGCGCCGTGGTCCACACCCATGCCGTGCACGCCACCGCCGTCTCCACCCTCGTCCCCGAACTCCCGCCCATCCACTACATGGCCGGGGCCATGGGCGGGCCCGTCCGCGTCGCGGCGTACGCCCTGTACGGAACCGAGGAACTGGCCCAGAACATGCTCCGCGCCCTGCGTGAACGCACTGCCTGCCTCCTGCAGAACCACGGAACCGTCGCCTACGCGGACTCCCTGGACCAGGCCTACGACCGCACCGCCCAGCTGGAGTGGATGTGCCGCCTCTGGCTCGCCGCCGCGTCCGTGCCCGGACACGCACCCACCCTCCTGACGAGCGCCCAGCTGAGTGAGGCGTCCGAGAAGCTCCGGAACTACGGGCAACCGTGTTAGGGGGTGTCCGGCGGATCATGCTGGGCTCGCGGCGTCATGCGACTCCGTCTCCTGCCTGATCCGCCAGACACCCCCTGACACCGACGGCTCACTCCACTGGCAGGGCGTCCCGCGGGTGCCGACACTGGAACGGTGCGCCCGGTTACCGCGACGGCAGCAGCCGTCACCACACTGATCGGCGTCGGCGCGGCCGTCATAGCGGCCGGCCGCTACGCAAGCGACGCCGCGCTCAAGACAACGCCGGGACGCCCGCTGCCCGGCGACCCGCGGCTCACCGTGCACTCCACGGCCGCCGGTCATGTGACGCTCACCCGCAGCCTCGCCACCCAGCGCCCCGGCCGGTACGGAATCGAGGGCGAGGACGTCCACGCCGTCATCGGGGCCGTACTCGACGAGGTGCCGCGCCGCGCCGACACCGTCGTACGCCGGCTGGAGCGGGTCAACCACGGCAGCCTCGAGCCCGGCACCAAGGTCCGGCTCACCCCGCGGGTGCACGACGGCGACCCGTCCGGCGCGCTCGGCCTCGACCACAAGGACGTCGACATACCCGGCGAACTCGGCACGCTGCCCGCCTGGTTCGTGCCGGGGCCACGCGAGACCTGGGTCATCACGGTGCACGGCCTGGGCGCCACCCGGGAACATCCGCTGAACCTCCTGCCGTTCCTGCACACCCTGCGTTTCCCGGTGCTCAACCTCGGCTACCGCGGAGACCCCGGCGCACCCCCGCCGCCCGACGGGCTCGGGCACCTCGGCGACTCCGAGTGGCGCGACCTGGACGCGGCCATCCGCTACGCCGTGAGCCAGGGCGCCGAGCGTGTCATCGTGCACGGCTGGTCCACCGGCGCGTCGATGGCCCTGCACGCCGCCGCCAACTCGGCGCTGCGCGACCGGATCAGGGGCCTCGTCCTGGACTCCCCGGTCCTCGACTGGGAAGCCACGCTGCGCAGCCTGGCCGCAGCCCGCGGCACCCCCGCGCCCCTGCTGCCGCTCGCCGTCCGGGCGGCCCAGGGCAGGACGGGACTGCACGGCGACCGGCTGCTCGAAGCCGCCGATCCCCAGGCCATGCGGGTGCCGACCCTGATCTTCCACGGCCCCGACGACGCCCTCGCCTCCTGGCAGCTCTCCCGCGAACTCGCCGCACGCCGCCCCGAACTGGTCAGCCTTCACACCGTACGGAACGCGCCGCACGCCGCCATGTGGAACGCCGACCCGGAGCGCTACGAAGAAGCCCTCCGCCGCTTCCTCACCCCCCTGATGTAGCGCACTGCCGTCCCTCGGAGGTGCCCGGCGGCCCCTTGCGGCGACCCTGCCGGGAGGGCCACTCAACGAACCGAAGAGGTTCCGTTTGGGCTTTCGGGCCATCAGCGGGAAGACTGCTCCCCGTGACGTCCCGAAAGCCTGATGAGCAATTGGCGCGCAACTCCAGACTCCGTCTTGTCCGCCCGCGATCGCTGGCCACTGCACGGCGGGCTGTGACGACCCGGGGTACCAGGCCGGCACCCCGGCCTCCCGAGGGCACGCCTGTCCCCTCGGAACTGGCCCGACAGGCCAGGACAGTCCTCGCCGACGCCGTCCGCATCGCCCGCTGGGCGGCGGTCGAGAGGGACCCCAGCACTGCCCAGCTCAGCGGTCGGACCCAGGAACGGGCCGCCGTCGCACTGGAGTTGACCCCGCTCCAGGTGCGCGCCGGCTGGGACCGTGCCCGCCTGGCCGGACTCGTCGAGCTGCACGGCGACACAGCCCGCCCCGGCTGGCGGCTGCGCGCCTGGGACCGCGACGACATGGCCGTACTGCGCGGCTGGGTCGCGCTTTTCGACGCCTGGTCGCTGGTCCACCCGGCGCCCGATGACGTCGCCCCCACGGCGGTGGCCGAGGTAGTCGAGGCCGTGCCCCAGGTCCTCTCCCTCCTCCAGCTCTCGGCCGGCCCCGTGCTCGTACCGGTGCTGCTCGACCTGCTCCAGCAGCGGGTCGCCGAACTGCGCGAGGAGCGCTGCGAAGTCGCCTACGGCCCGCAGCCCGAGGACGCCGACGCCGACTCCGGCCCGGCGTCGGACTCCGAACACGTCCCCGAGTCCGACTCCGACGCCGGTGCTCCCGTACCCGTCTCCCTCCTGCTCGACTGGGCCCTGGAAGGGCTGTCGGCCGTCGGCGCGCTGACGCTCGACAAGGGCCGCTCGGCCACCCTGACCCCGCTCGGCAACTGGGCGGTCTGGGTCAAACTGGAGCAGATCTGTGTCGCCGCCCAGAGCCCGGCGGGCAATATCGAGCAGTCCGCCGAGGACATGCTGCGCGGCTGCGCCCGCCTCACCCCGGGCCCGGCCCGCGCCGAGTACCGCGCCTGGCTCGCCGCCCGCACCGTCTCCAGCGCCGTCGCCGAACTCCTGGGCGTCGCCCGCGGCGAGGACGCCCTGCTGCGCGGCCTCGCCTTCGAGGCGCTGCGTGTCGTCGGGGCCCCCGCCGAGGCCGAGGTCCGCGCCGCCGCCGACGAGCCGTCGCTGCGCCCCTACGTCCTGCTCTGGCTCGCCGAGCACGAGGGCGCGGACCCCGAGGACGCAGCCGACGTCCTCACCCGGGAGGAAGCGACCTGGCTCTGGGTGGACACCGCGGCGGCCGTCGCCGACCACGGCGAGCCCCAGCTCCTGCTGCGCCATCTCGACTCCGCGGTCCAGGGCACAGTCCCCGCGCTGCTCGACGAGGTCCGGGCCGGGGGCCACCCCCGCACGGTGCAGGTCCTGGTCGCCCTGGCCGCCGCCCACCCGGACCCGGCCCTCGCGAAGGCCGTACGCCGGGCGGCGTTCCAGGTCCACACCGGCGGCGCGTAAGGGGTGTCCGGGGGTGGGGGGCTACGAACCCTCCGCCCCCGGCGCGTACGTCCCGAAGCTCCACACATTGCCCTCGATGTCCCGCGCCATGTAGTCCCGCGCCCCGTAGTCCTGGTCGGTCGGCGGCATCACGACGTCCGCGCCGTGCTCCACCGCCCTGCTGTGGTGCGCGTCGACGTCGTCGACGTGGACGAACACCCCCGTCGGCCCGCCGCCCTCCATCAGCTTGTCGAACTCGCTGCCGGTGCCCTTGCTGCCCAGCATCACCATGCCGTTGCCGAAGGTCAGTTCGGCATGCACCACGGCGCCCGCCTCGTCCTCGTACACCGCGTGCTCGGTGAAGCCGAAGGCCTCGGTGAGCTGTTTGATCGCGGCCTTCGCGTCGGCGTACGTCAACGTCGGACAGATACTTGGTGACTGAGTCATCTCGATCACTCCTCAGGCTCGACGGTGGAAATGTGATCTGCATCTCAGTCTTGCAGCCGCCACTGACAGTCGGCCGCAGGTGTTGCACCGGGCCATGTCGCCGTTGGTGAAGCCGTCGTGGTCCGCCCCTTCTGCCCCTGGGGCCGCAGCGGCGAAAGCTGGCGCAAAACCACTTGCAGGGCCCCGGTAGACTCGCCCGTATGGCAATTCTCCTTGCGCATTAGGCGGCGTCGAAGCTCCCGCGCCCGTCCCTTCCGCCGTCCATACCGCCCTGGAGTCTTTCCGTGATCACCGCTTCCGGCATCGAGCTGCGCGCCGGCGCACGTGTCCTCATCGAGTCCGCTTCCTTCCGTATCGCCAAAGGCGATCGCGTCGGCCTGGTGGGCCGCAACGGAGCGGGCAAGACCACCCTCACCAAATGCCTTGCGGGCGAAGGCATCCCCGCGGCCGGCACGATCGCCCGCTCCGGCGAGGTCGGCTATCTCCCGCAGGACCCGCGCACCGGCGACCTCGAGACCCTCGCCAGCGACCGCATCCTCTCGGCCCGTGACCTCGACTCCGTACTGAAGAAGATGCGCGAGAACGAGGACCGGATGGCGAACGGCCAGGGCGCCACCCGCGAGAAGGCGATGAAGAAGTACGAGCGCCTGGAGACGGAGTTCCTCACCAAGGGCGGTTACGCCGCCGAGGCCGAGGCCGCCACCATCGCCGCCGCGCTCGGCCTGCCCGACCGGGTCCTCGGCCAGCCGCTCCATACGCTCTCCGGTGGCCAGCGCCGCCGCGTCGAGCTCGCGCGCATCCTCTTCTCGGACGCCGACACCCTGCTGCTCGACGAGCCCACCAACCACCTCGACGCCGACTCGATCGTCTGGCTGCGCGACTACCTCAGGACCTACCGCGGCGGCTTCATCGTCATCTCTCACGATGTCGATCTCGTCGAGACGGTCGTCAACAAGGTCTTCTACCTGGACGCCAACCGCTCCACGATCGACGTCTACAACATGGGCTGGAAGCTCTACCAGCAGCAGCGCGAGGCCGACGAGAAGCGCCGCAAGCGCGAGCGGCAGAACGCCGAGAAGAAGGCGGCGGCCCTCAACTCCCAGGCCGACAAAATGCGCGCCAAGGCCACCAAGACCGTGGCCGCGCAGAACATGGCCAAGCGGGCCGAGCGGCTGCTCGCGGGGCTCGACGAGGTCCGCGTCTCCGACAAGGTCGCCAAGCTGCGCTTCCCGGAGCCCGCACCCTGCGGCAAGACCCCGCTGACCGCCGAGGGCCTGTCCAAGTGGTACGGCTCCCTCGAGATCTTCACCGATGTGGACCTCGCGATCGACAAGGGCTCCCGGGTCGTCATCCTCGGCCTCAACGGCGCGGGCAAGACGACGCTGCTGCGCCTGCTCGCGGGCGTGGAGACACCGGACACCGGAGCGGTCACCCCCGGCCACGGCCTCAAGCTCGGCTACTACGCCCAGGAGCACGAGACGCTGGACCCGGAGCGCACGGTTCTGGAGAACATGCGCTCGTCCGCGCCGGACCTCGATCTGGTCCAGGTGCGCAAGACGCTGGGCTCCTTCCTGTTCTCCGGCGACGACGTCGACAAGCCGGCCGGGGTGCTCTCCGGCGGTGAGAAGACCCGTCTGGCGCTCGCCACTCTGGTCGTCTCGTCCGCGAACGTCCTGCTCCTCGACGAGCCGACCAACAACCTCGACCCGGCCAGCCGCGAGGAGATCCTCGGCGCGCTGCGCACCTACAAGGGCGCGGTCATCCTGGTCACGCACGACGAGGGAGCGGTCGAGGCGCTGGAGCCCGAGCGCATCATCCTGCTGCCGGACGGCGTCGAGGACCTGTGGGGCGCGGACTACGCGGACCTGGTGGCGCTGGCCTGACCGGTCCCGGACCGGTGCCTCAGGCGTGCCGGAATGGTGTTTCATCCGCGCCGGACCGACGCCTCATCCGCGCCGGACCGGCCTTTTCCGGTCCGGTCGGGCTCTGATCCACTCCGTATGGATCATTCGGCCTACGCGTGATCCATCATCTGAGTGAGAACGTCTCGTACCCCGGCGTGGCACCGAGCGGATCAGCTCCGTCCGGTGTCGCGCCCCGCCCGTCCCGCCCGCATGGCGCTGACCTGCGACTTCTGCGGGGAATCCGTGCGGGCGCCCGGACAGCCCCACGCGGAATCAGAGATTCCGCTCGTGTCGGCCTCTTATCGGACGCCAAAGCTTGTCGTACGGACCTTGCCGAATGGGTGGCCAGGAAGCCCCCGAGGGGTGATCATGAGAGTCCAGAGCGCACTTCCCATGAGGAGGCACGGGTGGCCGAGACTCTGAAGAAGGGCAGCCGGGTAACCGGCGCCGCGCGCGACAAGCTCGCGGCAGACCTGAAGAAGAAGTACGACTCCGGTGCGAGCATCCGGGCGTTGGCCGAAGAGACCGGCCGCTCCTACGGATTCGTCCACCGGATGCTCAGTGAGTCCGGAGTCACGCTGCGGGGACGCGGCGGAGCGACGCGAGGCAAGAAAGCTTCGGCCTGACCGTCGAGGCTCCTCCGGTCCACCGGTTTCCACGGTGGCCACCCGGTCGGTCGCAGGGTCGGCCGGGTGGTTACTGTGCAGTCACTTAACTTCGTATGCAGTGACTGCACCCGAACCGGAGGCGCCCCATGACTTCGCTCGACTCTGTGCTCGACAAGGACGGCGTACGGCTCACCGTCGAGGACGCGGTTGCCACGGTGACCCTGACCAACCCGGACAAGCGCAACGCCCAATCTCCCGCTCTGTGGCGGGCGTTGGCGCAGGCGGGTCGGTCATTGCCGGGCGACGTGCGGGTCGTGGTGCTGCGCGGCGAGGGCAAGTCCTTCTCCGCGGGGCTCGACCGGCAGGCGTTCACGCCCGAGGGCTTCGACGGCGAGCCGTCCTTCCTCGACCTCGCGCGCGGCTCCGACGCGGAGCTCGACGCGGTCATCGCCGAGTACCAGGAGGCGTTCACCTGGTGGCGCCGCAGTGACGTCGTCACTATTGCGGCCGTCCAGGGTCATGCGATCGGTGCCGGATTCCAGCTCGCCCTCGCCTGCGACCTCCGGGTCGTCGCGCAGGACGTGCAGTTCGTCATGCGCGAGACCAGCCTCGGGCTCGTCCCCGACCTCACGGGCACGCACCCGCTCGTCTCGCTCGTCGGCTATGCCCGCGCGCTGGAGATCTGCGCCACGGGCCGCTTCGTCCACGCCGAGGAAGCCGAGCGCACCGGGCTGGCCAACCTTGTCGTGCCCGGTGACGAGCTCGACAGCGCGGTACGGGACCTGGCGGCGGCACTGCTCGCGGCGCCGCGGGACGCGGTGATCGAGACCAAGGCGCTGCTGCAGGGTGTGAGCGGCCGCTCCTACGAGGAACAGCGCACCGCCGAGCGGGCGGCGCAGGCGCGCCGACTGCGCGACCTGGCCGGCATCGGCGACTGATCCGCAGGGTCCGCCGGACCCGCCCGGTCCGCCGTGGGCGCGGCCCCGGTCACGCCTCCACGGCCGTGACCAGCACCGACACCGGGCGGCCGTCCGCGAGCGCGGCCGTCACCGCCTCGCGGACCGCCCGGACCACCTCCAGCGGACGGTGACCCCTCGCCGTCGCCACCTCGACACGGACATGGTCCGGGGCGAGATGCACCGCCGCACCCAGGGTCGCCGTCAGATGAGCCACTCCTGGGGCCCCGGACGTGGCCCATCCCGCCGGATCCTTCGGGGCGGCGGGCTGTACCCCGGGTGGGGGAGCGGCCTGCGGGGGTTCCGGAGCGGCGTCCAGTACGTCCGTCACCCGCAGATCCACTTCCGCGATCCTCAGATCCAGCAGGTCCGCCGCGGCCGTGAACAGCGCCGTACGCAGCAGGGACGCCGTCACCGGGAGCGGCTGCCATGCAATCGCCGCGAAATCCGCCTCGATACGCAGCGGCCCCGGCGGCAGCGCGCTCGGCGGCGGCGGTACGGACGGAAGGCCCGCCGAGGCGGGATCCGCGAGCGCCAGCCGAAGCCTGCCCGGAACCACCCCGAGCACCTCGGCCGCGGCGCGCCGAAGCACCGCGTCGGCCGCCTGTTCCGCCAGCCACGCCCCGTCCGCGGCCCCGCCCAGCGGAAGCAGCCTGCCGAGCCCGAGCCGTCGCCGTACTGCATCAGCGGTGGTCATTGCTCCAGCGTGCCGCATCCCCGGCGCGAGAGTGGGCAAGCGCACTTAATGTGGACAGCGGAGTCCAACCCGCCCGGAAAGGACGCACGGCGATGACCGACACCGCTCACCGGAACCGGCCCGAGAACCCCAATGAACCGTCGGGCTCGGGCGACGAACCCAGGAAGACGTCAACGACCAAGCGCGGCGGCGGCGATCCCGCGTCCCGTGGCCGTACCACCATCGCCGACGGCGTCGTCGAGAAGATCGCCGGACTCGCCGCCCGCGATGTCCTCGGAGTCCATGCGATGGGCAGCGGCATCTCCCGCACCTTCGGCGCCGTCCGCGACCGGGTTCCGGGCACCAGCAAGTCCAGCGCCACCCGCGGTGTGAAAGCCGAGGTCGGCGAGGTGCAGACGGCCCTCGACCTGGAGATCGTCGTCGACTACGGCGTCTCCATCACCGAAGTCGCCCGCGCGGTCCGCGAGAACGTCATCGCCGCGGTGGAACGCATGACGGGACTCGAGGTCGTCGAGGTCAATATCGCGGTCAGCGATGTGAAGCTGCCCGATGAGGAAGAGGAAGAGTCGGAGCAGCGTCTCCAGTAGAGGAGCCCACGATGAGCATGGCTGTGGCCGGCATGATCGCCGGCATGGCACTCGGCTTCGCCGGATACTTCGGCGGGTTCGGTGCCTTTCTGCTGGTGGCCGCACTGGGGGCGGTCGGCTTCGTGGCAGGCCGGTTCCTGGACGGCGACCTCGAACCCGGCGACTTCTTCCGCGGTCGCGAGCGCGGCGACCGGCGGCGGTGAGCCGCGGTGGCCGCCGACCGCGTCGAAGCCGCCGAGCGCGGGGCGACCGCGATCGCCGACCGGGTCGTCGCGAAGATCGCCGCGCAGGCGGCGCGGGAAGCGCTCGACGTCGTACCGGAGGGCAGCACGGCACCCAGGGCCACGGTCACGGTGCACCATGACATGGCCCGGGTCCGGGTCAGCCTGGAGCTTGGCTACCCCTCCGACATCGGCGGTCAGTGCGGGGCCGTGCGTCACCGAGTCGTACAGCGGGTAAAGGCGTTGGCGGGGATGGATGTGCCCGAGGTCGCGGTGCTGGTCGAGCGGCTGCACTCGGTGCACTCGCGCAGGGCGGCACAGGGGAGGATCCGATGAGCGAACCCGTACGGCCCGTACTCGAACTGGACCAGTCGGCGTCGGCTGCGGACTATCACTCTCCCGGGCAGACCGAGGGCGACGGAGGCAAGGCGGGGCGCTTCTGGTCGGAGCGCAGGATCCCGGCCGGGCTTGTGGCCCTCGTGGTGCTCAGTGGCGCGGGACTGCTGCTGTACGACATCGCGGCGGTACGGGCCGACCGGCCCGCCATGCACTGGCGCCGGGTTTTCGCGGCGGACCTCGCGAAATGGCGGCTGGACGAGCTGGGGGTGCTGGCCGTCGCGGTGGCCGCGATGGTCCTCGGCGTCTGCCTCGTCGTCATCGCCGTCACGCCCGGACTGCGGGCGCTGCTGCCGATGCGGCGTGACGTCGCCTCCGTACGGGCGGGGCTCGACCGGGACGCGGCGGCGCTGGTACTGCGGGACCGGGCGATGGAGATCTCCGGGGTGCAGTCCGTACGGGTCCGGATGCGGCGCACGAAGGCTTCCGTGCGGGCCCTTTCACACTTCCGCGAACTCGACGAAGTACGGGCGGATCTGGACGTGGCGCTGGCCGCCGGCATCAAGGAACTCGGCCTCGCTCGGCCGCCGGCTCTGACCGTGCACGTCGCCCGGCCGTCGGCGAAGAAGAGGTGAGGGCGGATGCTCGGGGTCGTCAATCGCGTACTGCTCGCTCTGGCGGGTCTGGTGCTGCTGTGCGTGGGCGGCGGGGTGCTCGCGGCGGGGGCCGGATGGGCGGTGCCGTCCTGGTGGCCCTGGGACGGGTCGAACGACGTACTGCTGAGTGAAGCGGACCGCTACCGCTGGCGTGACGAGGGCTGGTGGTGGCCCGTGGTCATCGCCGCGCTCGCGGTGATCGTGCTGCTCGCCCTGTGGTGGCTGATCGCCCAACTGCGGCGCGCCCGGCTGGCGGAGGTGCTCGTGGACAGCGGCGACGGGGAGGGCGCGCTGCTGCGGGGGCGGGCGCTGGAGGGCGTCCTGGAGAGCGAGGCGGAGTCCCTGGAGGGCGTGTCCCGCGCCCACGTCACCCTGACGGGCCGCCGCAGCACGCCGTCGGCGCGGGTCGCGCTGCTGCTGGAACCGCACGCGTCCCCCGAGGAGTCGCTGCAGCGGCTGACGGAGGAGGCGGTGGGCCACGCGAGGGACTCGGCGGGGCTGGAGGTGCTGCCGGCGGAGGTACGGCTGAGGGCGGCGAAGCACGGTGCGGAGCGGGTGAGCTGACGCGTGGCCGGGCGCCCCGGCCGCTGCGCGGGGCCTTTCCCCCACCCCGCCCCTTCCCGCTGTGACATATGCGGCTCCGCCGCGTGGGGGCGGCAGCTTCGCGCCGCGGGTGCACGGCATGTCCCGGCCGAGCACGGCTGCTTGGCGCCGCAGGGGCGGATTGTCGGCCAGCTCGCCACCTGCCCTCGGGGGCAGGCCCGCGCTGCAGCGAGCGCCGCGAGCGCGGCGGCCGCGGTGCCGGCCCACCGCGCGACCCAGGCTTGCGCACCGCAGCATCGGGCGGTGGGTGGGACGGCCGCCCGCGCCGAGCGCGGGCGCCGATCACCGGCACCTTCAGCGGCGACGGCTGCGGCATCTCCCGGATGAGCGCGCTGTTCGGAGCCGCAGCGTTCACTGCTGGCTCGCCACGGGCAGGCCGGGTGCAGCGAGCGCTGCGGCCGCGGCGTCGGCGCACCTCCCGACCCCGCACGTGCGGACCGCGGTGATCGGGCGGGTAGGTGGGACAGGCCTCCAGCGTGAAGCGCGGGGCGCCCGGCGCAGGCCGGACCGTCAGAAGCCGTGGCGGGCGCCGCCGTCCACCGGGAGCATGACGCCCGTCAGGTACGACGCCGCCGGTGACAGCAGGAACGCCGCCGTGTTGCCGAACTCCTCCGGCGTGCCGTAGCGGCGCAGCGGGATGCGGGACTCGTTCGCCGTGCGGGCCGCATCCGCGTCGCCCGACAGGGCGTCGAGTTCGCGGACGCGGTCCGTGTCGATGCGGGAGGGGAGCAGGCCGACGACCCGGATGCCCTGGGGGCCCAGTTCGTCCGCCAGAGACTTCGCGAAGCCCGCGAGGCCCGGGCGGAGGCCGTTGGAAATCGTCAGGCCGGGGATCGGTTCGTGGACGGAGGCGGACAGGACGAAGCCGATCACGCCGCCCTCGTCCAGCGCCGCGGCGGCCGTGCGGGCCAGCCGTACCGCGCCCAGGAACACCGCCTCGAACGCCGTGAGCCACTGCTCGTCCGTGTTGTCCGCGGCGAAGCCCGGTGCCGGGCCGCCCACGCTGATCAGGATGCCGTCGAAGCGCCCGAAGTGTGCCCGTGCCGCGGCGACGAGGCGTTCCGCGCCCGCCGGGTCGGCATTGTCCGCGGCGATGCCGATGGCGTTCGGGCCCAGCCCGGCCGCCGCGTCCGCGACCGACTGCTTGTCGCGGCCGGTGATGACTACCTTCGCGCCATCGGCCACGAGCGCCCGCGCCGACGCGTTCCCCAGCCCCCGCGACGCACCCGTGACGACATAGACGCGGTCCTTCAGTCCAAGATCCATGGGCCTATCCTGCCGTCTCCTCCCCGGCCAGCGCGAGGGCCGAGACGACCAGCCCGATATGGCTGAACGCCTGCGGGAAGTTCCCGACCTGCCGCCCGGCCACGGGGTCGTACTCCTCGGCCAGCAGCCCGACGTCGTTGCGCAGGGCGAGCAGCCGCTCGAACAGCTCCCGCGCCTCCTTCACCCGCCCCGTCAGCCGCAACGCGTCGACCAGCCAGAACGAGCAGGCCAGAAACGCCCCTTCGCCCCCTGGCAGCCCGTCCACCGTCCGGCTGTCGGTGCTGTAGCGGCGTACGAGACCTCCCGTCCCCAGCTCCTCGCGCACCGCGTCCACCGTCCCGATCACCCTCGGATCGTCCGGCGGAAGAAAGCCGACCCGCGGGATCAGCAGTGCGGCCGCGTCGAGTTCGACGGACCCGTAGGACTGCGTGAAGGTGTTCCGCACCGGGTCGAAGCCCTTCTCGCACACCTCCCGGTGCACCTCGTCGCGCATGGTGCGCCACCGGTCCGCGTCGCCGTGCAGCGAACGATGCCCCTCCAGCGTGCGTACGGCACGGTCCGCCGCCACCCACGCCATCACCTTGGAGTGCACGAAGTGGCGCCGGGGGCCCCGTACTTCCCACAGCCCCTCGTCCGGCTCGCGCCACTTGGACTCCAGGAAGCCGAGCAGGCTGAGCTGCAGCTCCCAGGCGTGCTGCTGCGCGGGCAGACCCGCCTCCCGGGCCACGAAGAGGGCGTCGAGCACCTCTCCGTACACATCGAGCTGCAGCTGTTTGACCGCCTCGTTGCCCGTGCGGACCGGCGCGGAGCCCGCGTAGCCGCTCAGCCACTCCAGCTCCGTCTCGGGCAGCCGGCGCTCTCCCGACAGCCCGTACATGATCTGCAGATCCGCCGGGTCTCCGGCCACCGCCCGCAGCAGCCAGTCGCGCCAGGCCCCGGCTTCCTCCTGGTAGCCCGCCATCACCAGCGCGCCCAGCGTGAGGGTGGCATCGCGCAGCCAGCAGTAGCGGTAGTCCCAGTTGCGTACGCCGCCGAGCTCCTCCGGCAGGGAGGTGGTCGGCGCGGCGACGATCCCGCCGGTCGGGGCGTACGTCAGCGCCCGCAGCGTGATGAGCGAGCGGATCACGGCCTCGCGGTACTGACCCCCGTTCCGGCAGCGCCGGGACCATTCGGCCCAGTCGTCCAGGCTGCTGGCCAGCGCGTCGTACGGATCGATGAGCGTCGGCCGCGGCTCGTTCGAGGGATGCCAGGTCATGACGAACGCCACCGACTCACCCTCGCCGACCGTGAATGACGTGCGGGTGCTGAACTCCTGCCCCCAGGTCTTGACGTCCGGCTCGCTGCGCACCCATACGGAGTCGGGGCCCGCGACCGCCAGATGGTGACCGTCCGTCCGCCGCATCCACGGCACCACGGAGCCGTAGTCGAAACGCAGCCGCAGCGTGCCGCTCATCTCGACCGAGCCGCTGACGCCCTCCACGATGCGGATGACATCAGGAGCCGTGTCGCGCTGCGGCATGAAGTCGATGATCTTGACCGTGCCGGTCCGCGTCTCCCACACCGACTCCAGGACGAGCGATTCCCCGATGTAGCCGCGGCGGGTGCAGGGACCCGCGCCCTTGGGCGCGAGGGTCCAGTGGCCGTTGTCCTTGTTCCCGAGCAGCGCGGCGAAACAGGCTCCGGAGTCGAAGCGGGGCAGGCACAGCCAGTCGATGGAGCCGTTGTTGCCCACCAGCGCGGCGGTCTGGAGATCGCCGATGAGGGCGTAGTCCTCGATGCGTAGGGTCACGCATTCGCGTGTTCCCGCCCAGCGCGGTGATTAAGCAGCCGCGGAGCCCGGCAAGATCCGAAAGACACCCCCTAGGCGTTCGCGGGGGCCGGCTCCGGTGCCGTTTGTGCCGCGGCGGCCTCGCGGTCGCGCTTCTCGCGGCGTACGAGAATCACCCAGCCGACGGGTACCGCCGCGGTGAACAGCCACCACTGGACGGCGTACGCCATGTGCGAGCCGATGGAGTCGTGGTCGGGGTCCGGGATCAGTTCCGGGCTGGTGCCCGCGGGAACGGGCGCGGTCTGCTCCAGATAGCCGCCGAGCACGGTGCGGCCCAGCGCCTTCGCCTGCTGAGCGCTGCTGATCAGCATGATCTGGCGGGGCGGCAGACCGGCGAGGTCCTTGATGCCGCTTGCCTTCGTCGTCTCGTCGGCCTTGAGCCGGCCGGTGACCGTCACCGTCCCCTTGGGGGCGGGCGGCACGGAGGGGAAGGCCTTCTGGTCGGCCGCGGTCGGGATCCAGCCGCGGTTGATCAGGACCGCCCGGCCGTCGGCGAGGACCAGCGGGGTCAGGATATGGAAGCCGATGCGTTCGTCGGCGGAGGTGCGGCGGCGTACGACGACTTCGTGCGCGGTGTCGAAGGTGCCGGTGGCGGTGACCCGGCGCCAGTAGTCGGCGCTCGGGACGGTGTGCCCCGGGGAGGTGAGCTCGGTCACGGGGACGGGCTTCGCCCGGAGGTTCTTCGCGATGAGTGTGTTCTGCGCGACCCGGTGCTGATGCCGGTGGAGCTGCCAGAAGCCCAGCTCGATCATCGTGGGGATGAGTACGAGGCCGATGAGGGTGAGGATCACCCACTGGCGGGACAACAGGAAGCGGTACACGGCTTCGACCGTACCCGCTGGGGCGCCGGGGCCCGGAGCGGGGGTCCCGCCCGGGCACGCCGACCCCGCTGTCGCGGGGACCGGAGCAGGTCGCGCCGCGGCGTGGTGCGCTACGACCCGTGCGCAGCCGGGTCAGACCTTGTCGACGATGCCCGCCCTCCCCTCCGCGCGGGCGCAGTGCCCGCCGCAGTACCAGTGGCCCTCGACCTCGACGCCCTGCCCGATGATCTGGACCCGGCAGTGCTCACAGATGGGCGCCATGCGGTGAATGGCGCAGGAGAAGCAGTCGAAGACGTGCACCGCGCCCTGCGCGTGCACCTCGAAGGACATGCCGTAGTCGTTTCCGCAAACCTCGCAACGTGCCATGCGCCACAGGGTGGGACGCGAGGCGGCCGCGGTGCGAGCGGGCGGCGGGCGAGTCGCGTCCGGTTCACTCCGATGCGGGTGCCGGGGCCACGTCCCGCAACAGCTGGGTGAAGGCCGCCTCGTCGATGACCGGTGTGCCGTACGCCTTCGCCTTCACCGTCTTCGACGTCGCGGCCCCGGGATCGTTGGTCACCAGAAGGCTCGTCAGCCGGGACACGCTCGTGGCGACATGCAGGCCCGCCTCGATCGCCCGGTCCTCCAGCAGTTCGCGGTCGACGGAGGTGTCGCCGGAGAAGGCCACCCGCATGCCCTGCACGAGCGCCCCGCCCACCTCGTACCGCCCCGGGTTGGGGTAGGGACAGGCGGGGCGCTTGCGCGAGGGCCGCCAGCTGCTGTGCCCATACGCGCTCTGGCCGTACGAAGCCTGGTAACCGATCCGCGGGGTCGCGGGCGAGTCCGACCACTCGGTCAGCGGACGGCATTCGAGCAGCGGCAGCCGCACCCCGTCACGCGCCGCGGTGTGCAGACTCGGCCGGAACGCCTCGGCCAGCACGCGTGCGTCGTCCAGGGCGTGGTGCGCCCGCTGCTGTACGACTCCGAAGTGCGCGGCGAGCGACTCCAGCTTGTGATTGGGCAGCGGCAGCCGCAGCTCCTTGGAGAGCGCGATGGTGCACAGCCGCTGCCGGGTGGGGGCGGTGGCGCTCGCGCGCGCGTACTCCCGGGAGATCATCGACCAGTCGAAGATGGCGTTGTGCGCGACGAGGACCCGGCCGTCGAGCCGTTCGGAGAACTCCTCGGCGATATCACCGAACAGCGGTGCGCCTTCCAGCACATCGCTCGTCAGACCGTGGATCCACACGGGACCCGGATCACGTTCCGGGTTGACGAGGGTGTACCAGTGGTCCTCGACATTGCCCCGGGCGTCGAGACGGTACACAGCAGCGGAGATTATCCGGTCGTCGCGAGCGAGTCCGGTGGTCTCCACGTCGACGACCGCGTACCCCTGGGGATACGCGGCCGGCCACGTTGTAGCTGCGGTTGTACGGTCGTCGAGCATGGTCACAGAGAATACGGGCCCGCACTGACAACTCTGGATGGGCCCGGCCCGCCGGTCCGGCGCGGCGGCGAGCTGCCCGGCAGTGCGCTGTTCCTGGCCACCGCCGCCAACGGGCCCCGGCGGCAGGCGAGATACGCTCCGTGTCGCCCGACCAGGTGTCACCTGACCGTGTGTCGCGCGGGCGCTAGGCCGTGTCTGACAAATAGCGCCGTCCGCCCGCAGGGCGGGGTGCGCGGCGTCCGGTGCGTGCAATCGCAAGGCGGAGGATCATCCTCGTACTGGACGTACTTGGATGACTCCGACAACGCAGCGAGTGTGCGTGCCGGGCGTCGCGCGCCAGGCGAGATTTGTCAGACACGGCCTAGCAGCGCGCTCACCAGTGCCCTGGCGGAGGCGGTGAACAGCTTCTCCGGATCGGCGGGCCGCGCCAGCGCGCGGGCCAGCGCAGGGTCGTGCTCGGCCGTCGGCGCGTCCCACAGCTCCTGCTCCCCGGGCGACTGGACCGGCGAGCGTTCCCGGTTGCGCTCGACGAGTACGAAGCCGACGACCTGGAACTGGACGGCGCGCACCGCCTCGGCGGCGCGCGCCCCGCGCAGTCCCGCGGCGTGCACCTCGTGGACGAGCGCCTGCTGCGCGGGCAGGAACATCCGTTCCGTGAGCCCCCGTTCATGGACCATCGCGATCAGATGGGGGCGCTCGCGCAGCTCACGGCGCAGCCGCCGGGCGACCGAGACGATGCGCTGAGCGGGCGTACGGCCGGCGGGCCGGATCGCGCCCATCTCCTGGACCGTCCGCTCCACCAGTGCGTCGAGCAGCGACTCGCGATTGCCGACGTGCCAGTAGATGGAGGTGACCGCCGTGCCCAGCTCGGCGGCGAGCTTGCGCATGGTGAGGGCCCCCGGGCCGTGCTGCTTGACGAGCGAGGCGGCGGCTTCGAGCACCTCTTCGCGGGTCAGCGCGGTTCTCGGCATGGTGCCCCCAATTCCGGTACGTGCACGGCTCTTTACCCTTCATCGGCCTCGGTGTAACTGTGTTACAGGCCGACTGACGAAGGGCGGTACGACATGGCACGCGTACGGTACGGCGCACGCACCGAGGCGGAGATCTCCGCGGCCCGCGCATCCAGCTCCAGGCTTCCCGACATCTGGTCCACCGGCGTCGTGGCGGTCTGGGAGAGCGACCCCGACGCGGTGGCGGCCGTACTTCCCCCGCCGCTCAAACCCACCGAACGGCCCCTGGTGCGGGCCAGTATCAGCAAGGTCGACCTGTCCGGATATCCCCTCGGCGCCGGCTCCGTGGCCGTCGCGGCGCTCCACGACGGGCGCGAGGGCTGGTACCCCCTCGTCATGCCGATGACCCACGAGCGCGCGCTGATCGGCGGACGGGAAGTCTTCGGCGAGCCGAAGAAGCTGGGCGAGGTCGGCGTCGAACGCGACGGCCTGGTCGTACGGGCCGTGCTCGCCCGGCACGGAATCGCCTTCGTCGAGGTGCGCGGAGCGGTGGACGGCCCGCTGCCGCTGCCCGAACCGGCTCAGAAGCTCGACTTCTACTTCAAGTTCCTGCCCGCGGTCGACGGACAGGGCTTCGACGCCGACCCCGTCCTCGTGCACTGCACGCGCAACGAGAAGTTCCGCAAGCTGGAGAAATTCACCGGCGATGTGGTGCTGCGCGAGTCGATGTACGACCCCGTCGCGGACCTGCCCGTACGCCGTGTCGTCGAGCTCACCATCGGCGAGAAGACCAGCGACCAAAGGGGCAGGGTCGCCGAGCGGGTGAGCGCCCAGGCGCTGCTGCCCTACATCCACCAGCGCTACGACGACCCGCAGCAGATCCTCGACGGTCCCCCCGCGGGGAGCGCCTGATGCGGCTGAGGCAGGGACAGGTCGCCGTCGTCACGGGCGCGGCGAGCGGCATCGGGCTCGCCATGGCGCGGCGGTTCGCGGCCGAAGGGCTGGGGGTCGTCCTCGCGGACGTCGAGGAACAGGCCCTGCACAAGGCGGCGGACGAACTCATCGCGGACGGGGCGCGGGTGCTCGCCCACACCGTCGACGTGGCGGACCGCGCCTCCGTCTTCGGGCTTGCCGACGCCGCGTACGAGACCTTCGGCGCCGTCCATCTGCTGTGCAACAACGCGGGGGTCGGCTCCGGCGCCGAGGGCCGGATGTGGGAGCACGAGCCCAACGACTGGAAATGGGCCTTCGCCGTCAACGTCTGGGGTGTCTTCCACGGCATCCAGGCCTTCGTGCCGCGCATGATCGCGAGCGGCGAGCCGGGCCATGTCGTCAACACCTCGTCCGGCGACGGCGGGATCGCGCCCCTGCCCACCGCGTCCGTGTACGCGGTCACCAAGTCGGCGGTGGTGACGATGACGGAGTCGCTGTACGCGCATCTGAAGGCGGAGCACGCGCGCGTGGGCGCGTCCGTCCTGTTCCCGGGGCCGCACATGCTGCGCACCGGACTGTGGGAGTCGCACCGCAACAGGCCCCGGCGGTACGCGAAGGAGCGTCCGCGCAAGACGCCGTACCGGAGCCTGGACCAGTGGGAGAGGGCGATGAAGGAGGCCGGCCACGAGGTGAGATTCACCCCGGTCGAGGAGGTCGCCGACTTCGTCGTGGACTCGATCCGCGCGGACCGTTTCTGGATGCTGCCCGCGAGCGAGCACAGCGACCGGCAGATCCGCGCCAGGTCGCAGTCGATGCTCGACCGCGCGGACCCGTCGTACCCGGAAAGCTTCATTCTCGACTGAGGGACACCTGATGTCAGAGCCAAGGTCAGACCCGTACCTGATCATTTCCTCCGACTGCCACGCCGGACTGCCGACCGAGCGGTACCGGCCCTATCTGGAGTCCCGCTTCCACCGGGACTTCGACGACTTCCTCGCCGGGCAGGGCCGCCGCCGCGAGGAGATGACCCGGCTCGGTGTACGCAACGAAGCCTTCGCCGACAAGTGGTTCAGCGACAACGAGGAAGGCGTCAAGGGTGGTTGGGACACCGCCCAGCGGCTCAAGGAGCTCGACGGCGACGGAGTGGCGGCCGAGGTCGTCTTCCCGGACGCGGACGCCGTCGACAGCCAGACCGCCGCGCCCTTCGGAGTGGGGCTCGGCCTGAGCGGCGACCAGGACCCCGAACTCGGCATGGCGGGTGCGCGGGCGCACAACCGCTGGCTCGCCGAATTCGTCGGCCAGAACCCCGAGCGCCACTGCGGGGTCGCCCTGCTGCCCATCACGGCGGAGCCCGCGAAGGTCGTCGCCGAGATCCACCGGGCCAAGGAGTCCGGGCTCGGCGCGCTGATGATCCCCTCGATGTGGGTCGACAAGGAGCCGTACCACGACCGGCGTTACGACCCGGTGTGGGCGGCCGCCGCAGAGAGCGGGATGCCGGTGGTCACCCACTCCGGCGCGGCACCGCGCCACGAGTACGGCGACCACCTCGGCATCTATGTCTCCGAGGTCACCTGGTGGCCCGCGCGGCCGCTGTGGTTCCTGCTCTGGTCCGGCGTCTTCGAGCGCCATCCCGGCCTGAAGTTCGGCGTCGCCGAGTCCGGCTGCTGGTGGCTTCCCAACCAGCTGTGGTTCATGGACCGGCTCTATCTCGGCGCGCACGGCGGCAAGAAGCTCTCGCCCTTCGCCGAGCTGAAGCGGCCGCCGAGCGAGTATCTCGACCGGCAGATCTTCATCTGCGCCACCAACACCAAGCGGCGCGAACTCGCCCAGCGCTACGAGATCGGCGTCGACAACATCCTCTGGGGCAGCGACTTCCCGCACCCCGAGGGCACCTGGCCCGACACGCGCGCGTGGCTGGCGAAAACCTTCCACGACATCCCCGTCGCCGAGACCCGCCGCATGCTGGGCCAGGCCGCCGCGGACGTCTTCGGCTTCGACACCGAACGGCTCGCCCCGGTCGCCCGGCGCATCGGCCCGACCCCGGCCGAACTGGGCCAGTCCGAGGACCAGTCGGCCGTCGAGGCATCCTGGGCGAGGTCACGGGAGGTGGGCCGCCACTGGCTGACCGAGCACGACTTCCCTGTTCTGGGGGTCTCGTCATGAGAGACGGAGCCGACCGCTACACCGTCATCTCGGCCGACTGCCACGCCGGGGCCGATCTCCTCGACTACAAGCCGTATCTGGAGAAGAGGTACCACGACGACTTCGACGCGTGGGCTGCCACGTACGTCAATCCGTACGAGGATCTGCTCGCCGACACCGCCGACCGCAACTGGAATTCGGAGCGCCGCCTCAGGGAGCTGGAGGCCGACGGCATCGTCGCCGAGGTCGTCTTCCCCAACACCATTCCTCCGTTCTTCCCCAGCGCCTCGCTGATGGCCCCGGCGCCCACGCGGGAGGAGTACGAACAGCGCTGGGCCGGGCTGCGCGCCCACAACCGCTGGCTCGCCGACTTCTGCGCGGCGGCGCCCGGGCGGCGGGCGGGCGTGGCACAGATCCTGCTCAACGACGTCGACGAGGCGGTCCGCGAGATCCGCCGCACGAGCCGGGCGGGCCTCACCGGCGGGATCCTGCTGCCGGGCACACCACCCGGTTCGGGCCTTCCCGAGCTGTACTCGCAGACGTACGACCCGATCTGGGCGGTCTGCGACGAGCTCGGCGTACCCGTCAACCACCACGGCGGCTCGGCGTCCCCGCCGCTGGGTGAAGAACCGGCGGCCCGCGCGGTGTTCATGGTGGAGACAACATGGTTCTCGCACCGGGCCCTGTGGCATCTGATCTTCGGCGGGGCCTTCCGCCGCCACCCGGAGCTGAAGCTGGTCCTCACCGAACAGGGCTCGGGCTGGATCCCGGGCGTGCTCGACATGCTGGACTATTACCACGCGCGCCTGGTGGCCGCAGCAACGAGGGCCGCCACCGCGGAGTCCAAGTTCGGCGCGGGGCTTGCCGCTTCGATGGGCAGGGGCCCGAGCGAGGTCTGGCGCGAGAACTGCTTCGTCGGCGCGAGCTTCATGCGCCCGCACGAAGTGCCGCTGCGCGACCGGATCGGCCTCGACAAGATCATGTGGGGCTGTGACTATCCGCACGACGAAGGCACCACGCCCTACTCCCGCGAAGGTCTCCGCATCGCCTACGCGGGGCTGGAGAGGAACGAGGTCGCGGCGATGACCGGCGGCAACGCCGCCCGGGTCTACGGCTTCGACCTCGGTGTCCTCGACACCATCGCGGCCAAGGTCGGCCCGACGGTCGAGGAGATCGCGGAGCCCCTGACCGAGATCCCGGCGGCGGCGACCAGCCCCGCGTTCGCCCGGGGCGGGTCGGTGCGCGTCTGGTGAGAGGGAGGGTGAGACCCTCCCGTGGTGACCGACACACCGCACGACGAAGCCCACGGCGGGGCTCTCGGCGCGCGCCTCAACTGGCTGCGTGCCGCGGTCCTCGGCGCCAACGACGGCGTCGTGTCCACCGCGGGCATCGTCGTCGGCGTGGCAGGCGCCACCGACTCGCGCGCCACCCTCCTCACGGCCGGCCTCACGGGACTGCTTGCCGGATCGATGTCCATGGCGGCCGGCGAGTACGTCTCCGTCTCCACCCAGCGCGACTCCGAGAAGGCGGCCCTGGCCGTGGAACGGCGCGAGCTGCGGGAGCGGCCGGAGGAGGAACTGGAGGAACTGACCGGCCTGTTGGTGGCCCGCGGCCTGTCGCAGGTCGTGGCCCGCGAGGCCGCCGAGCAGCTCACCGAACGCGACGCCCTGCGCGCCCACGCTCGCGTGGAGCTCGGCATCGACCCGGACGAGCTGGCCAACCCGTGGCATGCGGCCGGAGCGAGCTTCCTGGCGTTCACGGTGGGCGCGCTGCTGCCCCTGCTGGCGATCGTGCTTCCGCCCGCGTGGCTGCGCCTGCCGGTCACGGTCCTCTCGGTTCTCGCGGCCCTGACCCTCACGGGCTGGTGGAGCGCCCGCCTGGGCGCGGCATCGGCAGGGCCCGCGGTGCTGCGGAACGTGGGCGGGGGAGCGCTGGCGATGGCGGTCACCTATGGCGCGGGATCGGTGCTCGGCGCGGTGGGGGTTTGAGCGGCGCCTTGGCAGAAGTCACCAACCACAGCTGACAGGTGGTCTCACATACTTGTCGGTAGCAACATCTAGCCGTAGCCCCGCCCCGCCTCTACGGTGCTCGCATGCCGAACCTGCCCGATGCCGTGCTGTGGTCGATACCCGCGTTCGTGCTGCTCACCGTCCTGGAGATCGTGAGCTACCGGATCCATCCCGACGAGGACGCCGCAGGCTACGAGACCAAGGACGCCGCCACCAGCATCGGTATGGGGCTCGGCAGTCTCGGCTTCGACTTCCTCTGGAAGATCCCCATCGTCGCGATCTACACCGCGGTGTACGAGCTCACCCCGGCCCGCGTCCCCGTCCTGTGGTGGACCGTACTGCTGATGCTGCTCGTGCAGGACTTCTTCTACTACTGGTCCCACCGGGGCCACCACGTCATCCGGATCCTGTGGGCCTGCCATGTCGTCCACCACTCCAGCCGGAAGTTCAACCTCAGCACCGCGCTGCGCCAGCCCTGGACGAGCCTGACCGTCTGGCCGTTCTATCTGCCGCTCATCGCGTGCGGAGTGCATCCCGCCGCGCTCGCCTTCTGCTCGTCGGCCAACCTCGTCTACCAGTTCTGGGTGCACACCGAGCGGATCGACAGACTGCCGCGGCCCTTCGAGTACGTACTGAACACGCCCTCCCACCACCGGGTCCACCACGCCTCCCAAGGCGGTTACCTGGACCGGAACTTCGGCGGGATCCTCATCGTGTGGGACCGGCTCTTCGGATCCTTCGCGCCGGAGACCGAACGGCCCGTCTTCGGGCTCACCAAGAACATCGAGACGTACAACCCGCTGCGGGTCGCGACACACGAGTACGCGGCCATCGCGAGGGACGTACGGGCGGCGAGCACCTGGCGCGAGCGGGCCGGGCGCGTCTTCCGCGGGCCCGGCTGGCAGCCCGCCGCCACGCGGCCGGCTGTCGCACCGGTGGCGGAAACGGCCGCGGAGCCGGCCACGTGAGCACACCGGAAGGCGTCGGCGCCCGCGACCTGGCCCGCCGGCAGGCGGCCCCGGAATCCCGCTCGGGCCGCGAGGCGCTCTCCCGTGTCCTGCTCATCGCCTTCGGCCTTGCCGTCGCCGTCGACCTCGGCTCCCTCCTCGCAGGCGCCGAGGCCGGTCACCAGGTCGCCAAACCCCTTCTCATGCCGCTGCTCGCGGGCCATGTGTACGCGCGGGGCGGGCGGCGGCTGCTGGTCGCCGCGCTGCTCTGCGGCTGGGGCGGAGACGTGTTCCTGCTGGCCTCGGCCGACATCGCCTTCCTTCTCGGTATGGGGTGCTTCGCGGCCGGGCACGTCTGCTACCTGCTGCTCTTCGGGCGGGGACGTACCCACCCCGGGCTGGGCATCGGCTACGGCATCGCACTGGTCGCCGCCGTTGCCGCGCTCTGGCCGGACCTTCCGGCCGAGCTGCGCATTCCGGTCGCCGGATACAGCGTGCTGCTCACCGCCATGGCCTACCGCTCGTCGCGGCTCGGGCTCCTGGTCGGGCTGGGCGGGGCGCTCTTCCTGCTCTCCGACATGCTCATCGCCACCGGTGTCGCCGACTGGCCACAGCTGCCGCGCCCCGACTTCTGGATCATGCTGACGTATCTCGGCGCACAGGTACTGCTCGCACAGGCGTACCGTGAAAGGCCCGTTCCACGTCCCACAGTCTGATCAGCAAGGACCTGCCCCATGCGCGCCACCGTCATCCACGCCCCGCACGACATCCGCGTGGAGGAGGTGCCCGACCCCGCGATCCAGCAGCCGACCGATGTGGTCCTGCGCGTCCTGCGCGCCTGTATCTGCGGCAGCGACCTGTGGGCGTACCGGGGTGAGTCGGCCCGAAAGCCGGGGCAGCGGATCGGCCACGAGTTCCTGGGCGTCGTCGAGGAGGCCGGTTCCGCGGTCACCGGCTTCGAGCCCGGCGATCTGGTCGTCGCTCCGTTCGTCTGGTCCGACGGCAGCTGCGAGTACTGCGCCGACGGCCTGCAGACCTCCTGCCCGCAGGGCGGCTTCTGGGGCTCGATCGACGCCGGGGGCCAGGCGTCCGACGGCGGCCAGGGCGAGGCCGTACGCGTTCCCTTCGCCGACGGCACCCTCGTCAAGCTCCCCGCGGACGCCGCGTCCGACGACCGGCTGCTGACCGCGCTGCTCGCGCTCTCCGACGTCATGGGCACCGGGCACCACGCCGCCATCGGCGCGGGAGTCACCAAGGGCTCCACCGTCGCGGTCGTCGGCGACGGCGCGGTCGGCCTGTGCGGAGTGCTGGCCGCCAAGCGGCTCGGCGCCGAGCGGATCATCGCGCTCGGCCGCCACGAGGCGCGTACCGACATCGCCCGGACCTTCGGCGCCACCGATGTCGTCGCCGAGCGCGGCGACGCGGCCGTCGCGGCCGTCCGTGAACTGACCGGCGGACAGGGCGCGCATGCCGTCATCGAGGCCGTCGGCACCGAGCAGTCGATGCGTACGGCCGTCGGGATCGCCCGCGACGGCGGCGCGATCGGCTATGTCGGCGTGCCCCACGGCAGCGGCACCGGCCTCGATTTGGGCGTCATGTTCGACCGGAACATCGCCCTGCGCGGCGGCGTCGCCCCCGTGCGCGCGTACATCCCCGAGCTGCTGCCCGACATACTGGACGGCACGATCGACCCGTCGCCGGTCTTCGACCTGTCGGTCGGCCTCGACGGT
Organism: Streptomyces sp. NBC_01481; assembly: GCF_026339995.1. Taxonomy (GTDB): domain Bacteria; phylum Actinomycetota; class Actinomycetes; order Streptomycetales; family Streptomycetaceae; genus Streptomyces. The sequence continues at coordinate 1,809,562 of NZ_JAPEPT010000001.1, forward strand.
GTCCCCGCGGGCTACCGGGCGATGGACGAGCGCACCGCGCTGAAGGTCCTCATCAAGCCGTGACACAGCGCGGAGAGGCCGGACGCGACCCGCGCGTCCGGCCCCCTGAACTCCTCAGCCGTCAGCGGCGAACCGCGTCCAGCGCGTCCGCGACACCGGTGCCGTAGAAGCTGTTCTTGCGGGTGCCGCCCTCGCACACCGCGTCGATGGTGCCGTCCCCGTTGATGTCGTACGGGTTCGTGCAGGCCGTGTCGTCCGCCTCCGCGTACAGCAGGGCCTTCACCGCGGCCGCCGAAGCGTGCGGGTGCTGCGACTTGATGAGCGCGACGACGCCTGCGACATGCGGCGAGGCCATCGACGTACCGGCCTTGTAGCCGTACTTGCCGCCCGGCAGCGTGGACAGGATCCGGCCGTCGACGGCCGGCGCGTCCGGCTTCTGGAAGGCGGTCGAGTCACCGCCGGGGGCGGAGATGTCGATGACGCCGAGACCGTAGTTGGAGTACGAGGACTTCAGGTTCTTCGCACCCAGCGCCGAGACGGTGACGACCCCGGGAATCTGGGTCGGAATGTCCAGGCACTCACGGGGGTTGATGACCCGCGTGCCCGGGGTGGTGTCGTTCGGGCTCGTCGTGTCGGTGAGCTCGTCGGCGGCGAGGTCCATCTTGGAGTTGCCGGCCGCGGCGACGTTCACCACGCCCTTGTGCTCCGCGTAGCCGATGGCCCGGCGGTGCGCCTCGACGAGAGCGCCCTGGTCGAGGTCGTTCTTGCAGTTGAACAGCCACGGGTCGGTGTAGTAGCTGTTGTTGGTCACGTCGACGCCGTGCTCGGCGGCCCACACGAAGCCGCAGACGACGGCCTCGGTGTAGAAGAAGCCGTCCGTGGTCGACACCTTGATGCCGGAGACCTTGACGCCCGGGGCGACACCCGTGATGCCGACGCCGTTCTTGGCCGCGGCTATCGTGCCCGCGACATGCGTGCCGTGGTCGCTCTCGTTGGCGGCCGGCCGCCAGGAGCCGGGAGTCGTGTCGGGCTTGCCGCTCACACAGTTGGCGGACGCCGCGACGTCGAAGTTCGGCGCGAGATCGGGGTGGGTGTCGTCGACACCCGTGTCGATGACCGCGACCGTGACCTTCTTGCTGCCCAGCGTCTTCTCGTGTGCCTTGTCCGCCTTGATGGCGGGCAGGTCCCACTGAAGCGGCTCGAGCGGGTCCTGACCGGCGTCCGCCTGCGCGGCCGCGGTCTTCGCCTCGTCGGCCGTCAGCGGGCGCTCGGAGTCGATCGCCGTGTCGCTCACGGGGGCGATCGGCGCGGTGCGCGTCGCGCCCGCCGAGGCCACGCCCCGGACCTGACGGATCGTCTTGGCGAAGTCGGCGTTCTGCGAGTGGACGACGATGACGCCTATCTGGTCATAGGCGATCACCACCGTGCCGCCGGCCTTGGCTATCGCCTTCTTCACCGATGTGGCGGCGTGGTGCCCGCCCTTGACGTTCACGACGTATGACAGCTTCGGGCCGTCGGTCACGACCGCGGCGGGGACCTCGTCCGCCGGGGCGGCCGAGGCGGCTCCCGCAGGAAGGAAACCGAGCGAGGCCGTGAGCGCCAGACCTGCGGGCAGAGCGAGTGCGCGCCGCCGTCTGGATCCCAGATGAGCCATGGGTTCTCCTCATCATCCGTGACAAACCCGCCCAGACACCCCTGTTGCGAATGAGCGGGTACATGACGAGCGAAGCTATCGCCGATCATGTGCCGCCATCAATGAGTTCAGGAAGAAAGCGGGAAGAAAGAGGCCGATGTTGAACCGGCTCGGCGTGCTCTCCGTGCCGTTGTCAGGGGGTGGAGCAACATCAAAAGCACCCCCGACCAGTGAGGTCCCCATGTCCAACCCCACCGCACCCGCGTCGCGAGGAGTTTCCGTGGCCACCGATGCACCGCCGCCCCAGGGCGGTACGGACACCAGCCCCGTTCAGCCCACGACAGAGTCGTTCGTCGAGGTGCAGGAGAGCGCGGAATTCGGCGAACTGCGCCGCACATACCGCTCCTTCGCCTTTCCCCTGACCGTCGCCTTCATCGCCTGGTACCTGCTCTACGTACTGCTGTCCAACTACGCCGGCGGCTTTATGGGCACCAAGCTCTTCGGCAACATCAATGTCGCCCTCGTCTTCGGACTCGCCCAGTTCGCCACCACGTTCCTCATCGCCTGGCTCTACTCGCGTCACGCAGCCGAGAAGCTCGACCCCAAGGCCGAGGCGATCAAGTCCCGCATGGAGGACGACGCATGAGCGCCGCGTACGCCGCGTATCCCACGGTCCAGCTCGCCGCCGAAGAAGCGAGCGAACACCGGCCGCTGATCATCACGCTCTTCGCGTGTTTCGTCGTCGCCACCCTGTTCATCACCGTGTGGGCCGGACGCCAGACCAAGAACGCCGCCGACTTCTACGCGGGCGGCCGCCAGTTCACCGGTTTCCAGAACGGTCTCGCGGTCTCCGGCGACTACATGTCGGCCGCGTCGTTCCTCGGTATCGCGGGCGCCATCGCCCTCTTCGGCTACGACGGCTTCCTCTACTCGATCGGCTTCCTCGTCGCCTGGCTGGTCGCGCTGCTGCTGGTCGCCGAACCGCTGCGCAACTCCGGCCGCTACACGATGGGCGACGTCCTCGCCTACCGCATGCGCCAGCGCCCGGTCCGTACCGCCGCAGGCACCTCCACCATCGTCGTCTCGATCTTCTATCTGCTGGCGCAGATGGCGGGCGCGGGCGTGCTGGTCTCGCTGCTGCTCGGCATCACCAGCGACGCGGGCAAGATCGCGATCGTCGCCCTGGTCGGCGTGCTGATGATCGTGTACGTGACCATCGGCGGCATGAAGGGCACCACATGGGTGCAGATGGTCAAGGCGGTGCTGCTCATCGCGGGCACCGTGCTCATCACCTTCCTGATCCTGCTGAAGTTCAACTTCAACCTCTCCGACCTGCTCGGCAAGGCGGCCGAGAACAGCGGAAAGGGAGCGTCCTTCCTGGAGCCGGGGCTCAAGTACGGCAAGACCGGCACATCGAAGCTGGACTTCATCTCGCTCGGCCTCGCGCTGGTGCTTGGCACCGCGGGACTGCCGCACATCCTGATCCGCTTCTACACCGTGCCCACCGCCAAGGCCGCGCGTAAGTCGGTCAACTGGGCGATCGGCATCATCGGCGCCTTCTATCTGATGACCATCGTGCTCGGCTTCGGCGCGGCGGCCCTGCTCAAGCCCGGCGACATCATCGCCTCCAACAAGGCAGGCAATACGGCGGCGCCACTGGCGGCCCTGGAGATCGGCGGCGGCTCGGGCTCCACGGGAGGCTCCGTCCTGCTGGCGGTGATCTCCGCGGTCGCCTTCGCCACCATCCTCGCGGTGGTCGCGGGCCTGACCCTGGCCTCCTCGTCCTCCTTCGCGCACGACATCTACGCGAACGTCATCCGCAAGGGCAAGGCGACCGACAAGGAAGAGGTCCGGGCGGCACGCTGGGCGACGGTCGCCATCGGCATCGTCTCCATCGCGCTCGGCGCGATGGCACGCGATCTGAACGTCGCCGGCCTCGTCGCCCTCGCCTTCGCGGTCGCCGCGTCCGCGAACCTGCCGACGATCCTCTACAGCCTGTTCTGGAAGAGGTTCACCACGCAGGGCGCGCTGTGGTCCATCTACGGCGGTCTGACCTCGGCCGTGGTGCTGGTGCTCTTCTCGCCGGTCGTCTCCGGCAAGCCCACCTCCATGTTCAAGGAGGCGGACTTCTACTGGTTCCCGCTGGAGAACCCGGGCATCGTCTCGATCCCGCTGGGCTTCCTGCTCGGCTGGCTCGGCACCGTGCTGTCCAAGGAGGAGCCCGACAAGGGCAAGTACGCGGAGCTCGAGGTCAGGTCCCTCACCGGCACCGGAGCACACTGAGCGAGAGGGCATCGTACGAGTCCGTCCCGCGGCCGCGTCGTAGAGTCCTACGACGCGGCCGCACCGCTCCTCGTGACAATCGGGCCCCGTGCGTTGTCGGTGCCCTGGCGTAGGCTCGGTAGCAATAAGATCCGCTGAACCGGGGAGGGGGCCCACCGTGCTCATCGACACCTATGGCCGTGTGGCCACTGACCTGCGTGTTTCACTCACCGACCGCTGCAATCTGCGGTGTACGTACTGCATGCCGGAAGAAGGCCTGCAGTGGCTCGCCAAGCCCGATCTGCTCAGTGACGACGAGATTGTCCGGCTGATCCGTATCGCCGTCACCGATCTCGGCATCACCGAGGTCCGCTTCACCGGTGGGGAGCCGCTGCTGCGGCCCGGCCTGGTCGGGATCGTGGAGCGCTGCGCCGCTCTCGCACCGCGCCCCAAGATGTCCCTGACCACCAATGGCATAGGCCTCAAGCGCACCGCGGCGGCCCTCAAGGCCGCGGGCCTGGACCGGGTCAATGTCTCGCTGGACACCCTGCGGCCCGAGGTCTTCAAGACCCTCACCCGCCGCGACCGCCACCACGACGTGATGGACGGCCTGGAGGCCGCCCGCGAGGCGGGCCTCACCCCGGTCAAGGTCAACACTGTCCTGATGCCGGGCCTCAATGACGACGAGGCCCCCGAACTGCTGGCCTGGGCCGTCGCCCATGGCTACGAGCTGCGCTTCATCGAGCAGATGCCGCTGGACGCCCAGCACGGCTGGAAGCGCGACGGCATGATCACCGCGGGCGACATCCTCGAGTCGCTGCGTACGCGCTTCACGCTCACCGCCGAGGGCGAGCAGGAGCGCGGCTCTGCGCCCGCCGAGCGCTGGATCGTGGACGGCGGGCCGCACCGCGTCGGGGTCATCGCCTCCGTCACCCGCCCCTTCTGCTCCGCCTGCGACCGCACCAGGCTCACCGCCGACGGCCAGGTGCGCAACTGTCTGTTCGCCCGTGAGGAGACGGACCTGCGGTCCGCCCTGCGCTCGGACGCGCCGGACGAGGAGATCGCCCGCATATGGAAGCTGGCGATGTGGGGCAAGAAGGCGGGCTCGGGCCTCGACGACCCCTCATTCCTGCAGCCCGACCGCCCGATGTCAGCGATCGGCGGTTAGGGCCTGTCGTTTGGATCAGGCCCTAGCTAGCCTCCGGCACCCGGATTGCGCTCCCACTCCTCCAGCGTCACGACATCCTTCAGAAAGCCGCGCAGGCCAAGGAAGTTGGACAGGTGCTCGCGGTGCTCGTCACAGGCGAGCCAGGTCTTGCGGCGCTCCGGAGTGTGCAGCTTCGGGTTGTTCCACGCGAGCACCCAGACGGCCTCGGCGCGGCAGGCCTTCGCGGAGCAGATCGGGGTCTCGTCACTCACTCTTACGTCCATACCGAAATGACCACCACATGGCGACGCCGAGCAGCCACGGGGGGAGCTGCCCGGCGTCGGTCCGTCGCTCCGACGGGGGATGCGGAGCGCCTACGAAGTATGTCACGGGGAGTGGGGTGAGGTGCACCGGAACTTCATGATTGATCTGAGCTTTTCCTGAGCTTCGGGAGCCCCCTGGAATCAGCTCTGTTCCCGCCCCTGGGCCTCCTGCCGGGCTCCGTCGGCTTCCGGCTCTCCTTCCGCGGCGGCGGGCGGGGAGACCGGCGCGATCATCGGCCGGGACGGTGCGGGGACGAACGTCGAGGGGGCCGAAGGGGCGCTCTCCCGGCCCGCGTTGGCGATCACCACGGAGATGTACGGGAGAATCCCGCCGAGCACCAGCGCCACGATCGCCACAGGGCGTTCCACATTCCACAGGACCACGGCAAGGATCACCGCCACGGTCCGGACCGACATCGAGATCACATAGCGGCGCTCCCGTCCGCGCACATCGTCAGCGAGACCCTGGCGCGCTCCCGTGATCCGGAAGACCTCCGTGCTGCCATGCTTCCGCATCACGTTCCACCACCCGATTTCCACGTCGGACACTCCCCGGTCCTGACGCTTTCCACCGTACGCCGCGCATCGGACACCTACGAGACCGGGGCGGGCCCCACCTGCGTGGTCGCGGCTGCGCCGTAGTGCGTATGGCTGTGCCCGGCATGCGCTGTACGGCGGGCAGCCCGAGACTGAGGCGTAATGCTCACGCAGAGTTGTACGAGGAGGCAGCCATGGGCTGGTTGTGGGCGATCATCGTGGGATTCGTGCTCGGTCTGATCGCCAAGGCGATCATCCCGGGCAAGCAGCACAGTCCGCTCTGGCTGACCACCATCTTCGGCATCATCGGCGCCCTGATCGGCAATGCGCTGGCGCGTGGGTTCGGCATCGACGAGACCAGCGGCATCGACTGGGGGCGTCACGTACTCCAGCTCGCGGCGGCCGTGGTGATCGTGCTCCTGGGAGACATGGCCTACACCGCCGTACGCGGCAACAGGCAAAGAGCCTGAGCCCCGGCAAGGCTCCGCCCCGAACCCGCAGCGGGCGTTAGGGCCTGTCGTTCGGATCTTGCCGGGTTCGCGTGCCCTGGCACGCACGCTCGCTGCGTTGTCGTCAGTCGCCGACGCTCCGCGTCGGCTCTTTCCTCCGCCTTGCGATCCCACGCACCAGACCCCGCTCACTGATCCGGCCTGATCCAAACGACAGGCCCAAGGGGCGGAGTCATTGGCGCAGCCGGTCAGCCCGCGGTGACCTCGACCGCGGCCAGGTTCTTCTTGCCCCGGCGCAGCACCAGCCAGCGCCCGTGCAGCAGATCCTCACGCGCCGGCACCGCGTCCTCCGCGGCGACCTTGACGTTGTTCACGTAGGCCCCGCCCTCCTTCACGGTCCGGCGGGCGGCCGACTTGCTGGCCACGAGCCCCACCTCCGCGAACAGGTCCACGACCGGAGCCAGCTCGGCGACCTGGGCATGCGGCAGCTCGGAGAGCGCCGCCCGCAGCGTCGGCTCGTCGAGCCCGGCCAGCTCGCCCTGCCCGAACAGCGCCTTCGAGGCATTGACGACGGCCGCGCACTCGTCCGTGCCGTGCACGAGCGTCGTCAGCTCCTCCGCCAGCGCCCGCTGCGCGGCACGCGCCTGCGGCCGCTCCGCGGTCAGCGTCTCCAGCTCCTCGATCTCTTCGCGGGACTTGAAGCTGAAGATCCGCAGGAACTTGGAGACGTCCCGGTCGTCCGCGTTCAGCCAGAACTGGTAGAAGGCGTACGGAGTCGTGCGCTCCGGGTCGAGCCAGACCGTGCCGGTCTCCGTCTTGCCGAACTTCGTACCGTCCGCCTTGGTGATCAGCGGGGTGGCCAGCGCGTGCACCTCGGCCTCCGGCTCGACCCGGTGGATCAGGTCGGTACCCGCGGTCAGATTGCCCCACTGGTCGCTGCCGCCGGTCTGCAGCGTGCAGCCGTACCGCCGGTTCAGCTCCAGGAAGTCCATGCCCTGCAGGATCTGGTAGCTGAACTCGGTGTAGCTGATGCCCGCGTCGGAGTTCAGCCGTCGGGCGACCGCCTCCTTGGCGATCATCTTGTTGACCCGGAAGTACTTGCCGATGTCGCGCAGGAAGTCGATCGCCGACAGGCCCGCCGTCCAGTCCAGGTTGTTGACCATGGTCGCGGCATGGGGGCCCTCGAAGTCGAGGAAGCGCTCGATCTGCCCGCGCAGCCGCTCCACCCAGCCCGCGACGACCTCCGGCGCGTTGAGCGTGCGCTCGGAGTTCGGCTTCGGGTCACCGATCAGACCGGTGGCGCCGCCGACCAGACCCAGCGGGCGGTTACCCGCCAGCTGGATCCGGCGCATGGTGAGGATCTGGACCAGATTGCCCAGGTGCAGGCTGGGCGCGGTCGGGTCGAAGCCGCAATAGAAGGTGACGGGACCGTCCGCGAACGCCTTGCGCAATGCGTCCTCGTCAGTGGAGAGGGCGATCAGCCCACGCCACTGCAGTTCGTCGACGATGTCCGTCACGTCTCTCGCGTCTCCTTCGATGTGCCATTCGGTGTGTCCAGGGACGAGTACGAGGTTATACGCCCTGGCTGACCGAACTCATATTGAAATCCGGGATGCGCAGCGCGGGCATCGCGGCCCGGGTGAACCAGTCGCCCCACTCCCGCGGCAGCGTCTTCTCGGTACGTCCCGCCTCGGTGGTCCGCGAGAGCAGATCGACGGGCGACTCGTTGAAGCGGAAGTTGTTCACCTCGCCGACCACCTCGCCGTTCTCGACGAGGTAGACGCCGTCCCTGGTCAGCCCGGTCAGCAGGAGCGTCGCCGGGTCGACCTCGCGGATGTACCAGAGGCAGGTCAGCAGCAGCCCGCGGGCGGTCGCCGAGACCATCTCGTCCAGCGAGCGCTCGCCGCCACCGTCCAGGATCAGATTGCCCGCTCCGGGCGCGACGGGCAGGCCGGTCAGGGCGGCGCTGTGCCGGGTGGTGACCAGGTGCTCCAGCTTTCCGTCGCGTACCCAGTCCGTCGCCGACAGCGGCAGGCCGTTGTCGAAGACCGACGCGTCGTCGCCCGAGGAGTGCGCGATCACGAACGGCGCGGACTCCAGACCCGGTTCGTTCGGGTCGCTGCGCAGGGTCAACGGCAGCGGCGAGAGCGTCTCGCCGATGCGGGTACCGCCGCCCGGCTTGGAGAAGACCGTACGGCCCTCGGCCGCGTCCCGGGCCGTCGACGACCACAGCTGGTAGATCAGCAGATCGGCCACCGCGGTGGGCGGCAGCAGCGTCTCGTACCGGCCCGCGGGCAGATCGATCCGGCGCTCGGCCCAGCCGAGCCGGCCCGCGAGCTCCGCGTCGAGCAGCGCGGGGTCGACGTCCTTGAAGTCCCGCGTCGAGCGGCCCGCCCAGGCCGAACGGGAGCGGTCGGGGGACTTGGCGTTGAGCTCCAGCGTGCCGTTGGGCTGGTCGTGGCGCAGCCGCAGTCCCGTCGACGTACCGAGGTAGGTGGAGGTGAGCTCGTGGTTGGCGAAGCCGTACAGCTCACGCCCGCCGGCCCGGGCGCGGGCGAACGCCTCGCCCAGCGCGGGCGCGAAGTCCGCGAAGACGGCGGAGGAGGTTTCTTCGGGCGCATCGGTGAAGTCGGGGGACGCGGGGACCTGTTCGACGAGCGGCTGCGCGTCCTCGGCGGGGGCCGCCCCGCGCGCGGCGGCCTCTGCGGCACGTACGAGCGGCTCCAGGTCGTCGGCGGTGACGGCGGAGCGCGATACGACACCGGACGCGGTGCCCTCGGAGCCGTCGACGGTGGCGACGACGGTGAGGGTGCGGCCGCGGGTGACACCGTTGGTGGTCAGGGCATTGCCCGCCCAACGCAGATTGGCGGAGGAGTGCTCGTCGGCGATGACCACGCAACTGTCGGCGGTGGACAGTTCGAGGGCCCGCTCGACGATCTCGTGCGGCTTGCTGGTGCGGCTCATCGACCGGCCTCCTGAGTCGTGTTCAGAATGTTCACGCCGCGGAACAGCGCGGACGGGCAGCCGTGGGAGACCGCCGCGACCTGGCCCGGCTGGGCCTTGCCGCAGTTGAAGGCGCCGCCCAGGACATAGGTCTGCGGGCCGCCCACCTTCTCCATCGACCCCCAGAAGTCCGTCGTCGTCGCCTGGTACGCGACATCGCGCAGCTGACCCGCGAGCTTGCCGTTCTCGATACGGAAGAAGCGCTGCCCGGTGAACTGGAAGTTGTAGCGCTGCATGTCGATCGACCACGACCGGTCGCCGACCACATAGATCCCGCGCTCCACGCCGCCGATCAGATCCTCCGTGGAGAGCCCGCCCGGATCGGGCTGCAGGGACACGTTCGCCATCCGCTGCACCGGCACATGACCGGGGGAGTCCGCGAACGCGCAGCCGTTGGAACGGCCGAGGCCCGTCAGCTTCGCGATCCGCCGGTCCAGCTGGTAGCCCACCAGCGTCCCGTCCTTGACCAGGTCCCACGACTGCGCCTCGACGCCCTCGTCGTCGTAGCCGATGGTCGCGAGCCCGTGCTCGGCGGTCCGGTCGCCGGTCACATTCATCACCGACGAGCCGTACGCCAGCTTCCCCAGCTTGTCGAAGGTGGCGAAGGACGTCCCCGCGTAGGCCGCCTCGTACCCCAGCGCCCGGTCCAGCTCGGTGGCGTGACCGATCGACTCATGGATGGTCAGCCAGAGATTCGACGGGTCGACCACCAGGTCGTAGCGCCCGGCCTCGACGCTCTGCGCTCGCATCTTCTCCGCCAGCAGCCCCGGGATCTGCTCCAGCTCGGCGTCCCAGTCCCAGCCCGTGCCGGTCAGATACTCCCAGCCGCGGCCCACCGGCGGGGCGATCGTGCGCATCGAGTCGAATTCGCCCGTCGACTCGTCGACCGCGACGGCCGTGAGCACCGGATGCAGCCGCACCCGCTGCTGCGTGGTGACGGTGCCCGCCGTGTCCGCGTAGAACTTGTTCTCCTGCACGGTGAGCAGCGACGCGTCCACATGCGCCACGCCCTCCGCCCGCAGCAGCCGGTTGCTCCACTCCGCGAGCAGCGCCGTCTTGTCCTCGTCGGGTACCTCGAACGGGTTGATCTCGTACGAGGAGATCCAGGTGCGGTCCGCGTGCACCGGCTCCTCGGCCAGTTCCACCCGCTCGTCGGAGCCGGCTGCGGCGATCACCTTCGCCGACAGCTTGGCCATCGCCACCGCCTGGCCCGCGACCCGGGCGGCCGCGTCCATGGTCATGTCGACCCCGGAGGCGAACCCCCAGGCGCCGCCGTGCACCACCCGCACCGCGTACCCGATGTCGGTGGTGTCGGACGATCCGGCGGGCTTGGCGTCGCGCAGCCGCCACGCCGCACTGCGTACGCGCTCGAAGCGGAAGTCGGCGTGCTCGGCGCCGAGCGCACGCGCCCGGGCGAGTGCCGCGTCGGCGAGGGCCCGTAGCGGCAGAGTGGTGAATGTCTGATCGATGTCATGGGGCACGGACGGCCCTTCCCTTCACTTCACTGTGACTCGGCCCAGTAAGCGTCAGCGGGCAGTGAACCACGTCTCACCGGCCGGGATCTCTTGGGTTTGCGCAGCAGGCGTGGCTTCGGCCGACAGCTGAACGAAGGAACCAACGAGGCAAGCCGGGTCGGTCCATCCTGCTGGGACAGAAGGCCGGATCATGAGCGGCTGCCGAGTGATGTGAGTACAATCCCGGGAGTGTAGGTACATGTCCGCTCAAGGAAGGGAGACCCAATGAGCACCATCTCGGTCCGTGAGTTCTCCTACAACCCCAGCGCCGTCTTCGCTCGCGTCGAAAAGGGCGAGGCGGTCCAGGTAACGCGCCATGGAAACGTCATCGCCATACTGCTTCCCGGCTCAGGGCCGATGGCCCGGTACTCGGACCTTGTTGCCCAGGGGAAAATCCGGTTGAAGGCCGCCACGACCTCCGACCTCGACCGGCTGCCGCAGTACGACATCCCCGCCGATGCGCCTGACCCGGTCGAGCTCCTGCTTGCGGAGCGGGAGGACGAACACCGTTGATCTACATGGATTCGTCAGCTCTGCTGACGCTGCTGACTGGCCGGTCCAACGCGGCGGCGCTGCGGAGCTTCCTCGCGGCCCGCTCCGGTGTTCCGATGGCAACCAGCACCCTCGGGTTCGTGGAGACGGTCCGCCAGCTGGACAAGGTCGGCTCCTACCCGAACGCCCTGGCGGACTTGGACGGCATGGTGACCGAGATCCTTCTTACGGAGGACGTGAGGAACCTGGCCACCAGGGTGTCGGCTTCCCTGCGCTCCCTTGATGCCATCCACGTGGCGAGTGCGCTGGCCATCGGTGAGGCTCTCGATTCCTTGATCACCTACGACAAGCGGATGCTCGACGCGGCGCGGCAGGCCGGATTGGCCGCGTCCGCGCCCGGCGTGGCTGACTGAGTGACGCATCCAGTACTGCGACCGCGGGCTGCTCGACGCGCGACCGCCCTGTCCGTGATCTTTCGGCCGGAAGGCCGCCATGCTCGTCACCGAGCGCCGATTCATCACTGCGACGTGGATTCGCGCTGGGGCCAATTCCGCAAACGAACATGACCTACTGTCAAGGAGGAGCGCTCTGGCATAGACCGGCCAGTTCGTACGGTGAGAGGATCGCGGCCATGCGCGGGTGGGCAACTGAATTACGGACCTGGCTGTCATCCCTTAACGAGGCTGATCTGCGAACGCTGTTGACCTGGCATCAGTGTTTGCGTGGGCAGAGGTGCAGACACAAGGCGGCCCGCGTCGGGGGTCAGTCACCCTCGCGCCGGGAGCTGCATGCGACGCGGGTCTGGCTGGCCAGGGCCCAGCAGCCGCAGTTGCTCAGTCTGGCTGCCTGCGGGGTCTACTGGACCTACCACACGCTGTGCCAGGAATACGGCTTCTTGGAGCGAGTCCTGGACGACCCGACGCGCGAGCAGCTCGAGGTCATGCTCACTGTGCTCGACCCTCCCCTCGCGCGGTGTGCACTGTACGGCCTGACGTCACCCGAGGCGCAGGACCGGCCGGTTGCCTTGCTGGCCCGTGAGCACGAGCAGGAGCTGCGCTCGGCCGCAGACCGCATTCCACCGCCCGATGCTCGCGACATCGGTTCCGACTACGACGATCAGGCTGTCATCGAACCGACCGGGGAGCCGCCCCTGGAAGCCCGGGAGGCCTCCAGCCATGAGAGTGAGGCTGTCGCCCACGTGCCCCGAACTGAGCGCAAAGTCGATGCGAGGGACTCTCTGGCGGAGTTGAGGCGCTCCGGCGCGGAGCTGGCCGTAGCCTTGCGCAACACGGCCGCAGAGGTGGAGGTCGGCCTGCTGCCCGCAGCGAATGTCGCCGATGCGTTGACGGTGTGGACCCAGCACCGGATGCGCGTCTCAGAACACCTCAGTGGCGAGGGCTGCTCCTGGCGCGCAGATGTCGGCTACGTGGACATTGAGGCCGACTTGGCCCGCCTGCGCGAGGCTCGCGCAGAGCAGCTCGCTGCACTGCGCCGTAAGGCTCAGTCGTACGCCACTCTCCTGGAGTTGGCTGACGAGGAGGAAGAGGCAGTTGACCTCCGCCGTCACCTGAAACGCATCGAACAGCAGATGGAGCAACTCGGGCACCTCGAAGCCGACCCGGAGCCGCGTTCCGTCGCTCCGCAGCCGTACGGTGTCGATGCGCCCTCCGCCCCGACGATGGAGGAGGTCGCCGAGGCCCAGAGCGTTACGGACCCGGCCGAGCCTCTGATCGGGGCTGCCGACGCCGAGCCGGAGGCGGAGGGACCATCCAGCGTTGAACCGGGCGCAGAAGAACCGGTCGAAGTCCGCCCCGAGCAGGCACCACTCGTCGCGACGGCGCCGACAGCGGCTTCCGCCCTTGCGCCCGCCGAGCCGGCGGACGCAGGCGATACGGCGGTCGTAACCATCCTGGTGAAGCACTCGCCCGAGCCTTTCGCACAGGGCGAGGAACCCTGGCCCGCCGCAGTAGAACGGCCCGACTGGGACCCCCGTGCCCCGTGGGACACGGGGACTGAGGCGCCGGTGGTGCGACTGCTACGGGAGGGGCGGGTGGCGGAGGCGTACTGGATGACCGCCGCAGCCGCGGAAAGCTCTGTGCGCGCGCGGGCCCTCGCCTTCGCCGCCGCCGCGTTCGGATGCCTGTCCGACTCCGAGGCCACTCCCGTGCAGATCACGCACGAACTCGATCCCACGCTCGCGACGGAGGACCGCGAGGCGCACCTCGTCGCGCTTGCAGCTGCTCTCCGCACCGGGGTCACGGCCCGCTGGCCGCACGTGCTCATCAGTGGATTCGTCATGCCGTCCGGCCTCACCGGTTCCTGGCAGCACCTCCTCAATGTGATGGTCGCAGCGGTCCGCGACGGAAGGGCATTCGAGCCCGGCATGTTGCAAGCCGACGAAGGTCGACTGGAAGCCAACACTCGCGATGAGATTGGCCATACCGCCCGACAACTCCTCGACGATCTCCCACGGCGCAAGATGAAGTACCAGCGAGCTTCCCAGGTGCTCCAGTACCTCGTCGGCCCTGTCGGCAAGCTGCGTCAGGCGCTGAACCAGGTCGTTCAATGGTCCGAGCGGAGCACGCACGGTACGCCCGCTCCCGTCTTCCGCGTCCTGGGCGAGGAGCTGTGGCGCTCCGAGGACATCGACCGTCTCATCGAGGACACCGACTCCCTCTTCCGCACCTCCAAGCAGGCCAAGGAGCCAATAACCGCCGGTGCGCTTCGGCAGCTGCACACCGCATGCCGCTCCGTCGGCGAAGTCCTGATACGTGCCGAAGCGGCGAGCGCCGCCGCCCGTCCTCAGCCCGGGACCAACGATCGGGGTATCCCCGAGTTGGTCTCCGTAGTGCGCGACCTGGCAGACCAGGCCGAGCCTGCCGGTGTGGGCGGCGCTGCACTCGGCCTATTGCGTAGATGGTTGGCCGGCGAGTACACCTTCGTCACCGATGCAGCCGACCGGCTCCGCGAGAACGGCGGCCCAATCCCGCCCGACGACTGCCTGCTGGGCCTGCCCGATCTGCCTCGCACACGTGAGGGCGAACCCGATCTGGACGACCCCCGGACATCCCGCCGGATCGCCGCTCTGCTGGCGCCCGCCGACGCTGAGTCGTCCCTCAGTCGCTATCTGGAGAGCGGCGACCTCCACCTTGCCAGGGCACTGATCGCAGCCGTCGAGCGAGAGCCGACCGCCTATGGGTGCGCCAACCTCGAGTGGCCGGAGGTCGCACGGCGACGCCTGACGCAGTCCCACGAAGACTGGCGCAGGCAGGTCGGCGCGCGGCACCGCGCCGCCGCCGGACTTCTCGCGCAGATGCGTACCCTCAATCAGCTCGCGCCCGACAGGGAACGCGACTTCGCCGGTCGCCTGCAGGAGTTCGCCGACGGTGAGGACTCCGGGCGTTACCGCTTCGCCATCGACTCCCTCCAAGCTCTCGAGACCGAACTCACCGCCCTGGTCGAAGAGTCCACGAGAGCGCTCCGCGATGACCTGGCCCAACTGCGCAGGGATCCGGACCATGCGCTGGACGCGGTGGACCACGACCGGATCGCCCGGCTCATCGACGAGGGGGACACTGTCACCGCCCAGGAGTTCCTCGCGCTCGCCACGAGCCGCCAGCCGCTGCCCGAGCGGCTTGCCGACAACGGCTCGGAACTTGCGGACTTCCTCGCCGGCGTCACTGCCTCCGAGGCTCCCAAGGCAGGCGGTGAGGGCGTGGACGCCCAATGGTGGGCGGCTCATTACGGAGACGGTGAACCGTCCCTCACCCAGGCGGCGACAGCAGGCCTCGAGTCCTGGAAAGCGCTGTGTACCAAGCTGGGCCGCGGCAGCGAGTGGCAGCAGCACATACCGCGGGTACTGCGGCTGCTCGGCCTTGAACTCTTCACTCACCAACTCACCGCCGACCGGGTGGCCTTGGGCCAGGGAATGCGCCGATTCAAGGTGCGCGCGAATGTGGCCGAGCGCGCCGGTTATGTTGCCGCACTCGGCTCGCGCGCCACCTCGTACACCATCCTGCTGGTCTGGGAGGAACAGCCGGCCGACGGACCGCTCGCGCACCTGGAAGACGCCGACGTCGGCGCCAACATCGTGCTTTACCTGCATCCGCTGGGGGCGGAAGGGCGGCGCAGTCTCGCCGAGTCGGCGCGCTCATTCGCCCAACAGGCCTTGGTCGTGGACTCCGCCGTGATGGGATGGATGGCCGCCCGCGCCCCCGGCGCCTTCCGCTCGGTGCAGCGCGTGACCCTTCCCTGGGCGGCGTACAACCCGTACACGCCCTTCGTCGCCGGCCTCGTTCCGCCGGAGGTCTTCTACGGTCGCGACGAGGAGATGCGGGAGGTGATGGGCCGGGAGGGCGGGATGTTCCTCTACGGTGGCCGCCAGCTGGGCAAGTCGGCTTTGCTGCGCCGGGTCGCGGAGATCTTCCCCAGTAGGGCCGATACACATGTGGCGGTTTACCTCGACCTGCTCAAGGCCGAGATCGGGCACGCGGAGGCGCCGGAGCGGATCTGGAACCGTCTGGTGGAAGACCTCAAGCGCAGGGGGGTCTTCACGAACAAGATGTCCGAGCAGGCGAGTCCCGACGTCGTGGTCAAGAACATCCGGGCCTGGCTCGACGTGGACGACACACGCCGCCTCCTGGTACTGGCCGACGAGGCGGACGCCTTCCTCAACACCGACTCGCGAAGGGCGTTCCGGGCAGGCAGCGAATCGACGTTCCCCAACGTTATGCACTTCCAGCGACTCATGGAGCAGACCGAGCGCCGCTTCAAGATTGTCTTCGCCGGTCTGCACCAAGTGCAGCGCTTCGGTCACCTCTCCAACGTGTCCACTGTGCACGGCGGTCCCGACGTGCTGATCGGCCCGCTGGGACAGCAGGCTGCCATACGGCTCGTCACCGAGCCGATGGCCGCGCTCGGATACTCCTTCGAGAGGCCTGAACTGGTATGGCGGATTCTCGCCATCACCAACTACCAGGCCAACCTGGTGCAGATCTTCTGTCGCGAACTGGTTCGGGTGCTGCACGCACGCCCGTACGCCTTTTCGGACGGTCCGGTGCGGATCACCGAGGACGACGTCCAGAAGGTGGCGGCCTCCGAGACAGTACGCCGTCAGATCGCCGAGCGACTGAGGTTCACGATCAACTTGGAAGACCGCTACCGGGTACTGGCCCTCGTCATCGTCCTGCGGAGCCTGGAGGAGGGCTACCGGGGCGACTACTCCGCCAGCGAGCTCCTGCAGGAAGCCCGCGAGGCGTGGCCGCAGGGCTTTGAGATGCTGAGCGCCAAGCAGGTGCAGATCTTCCTCACCGAAATGGTCGGCCTTGGCTTGCTCATCCAACTCGGTGACCGTTCCCGATTCGCCGTTCGCAGCCCCAACGTGGTGAACATGCTGGGTACCCGCGAGGAGCTGGAACTCGAACTGAAGGAAACCGAGTTCGGCCTGCCGTACGACTACAACCCGCGCGCCGCGCGTCGGGTCCTCGGGCGCGATCGGCGCAATGTGCAGCGGTACAGCCCCCTTACCGAGGAACAGCTCCACGACACCGCCCAGCCCGGCGTAAGCATTGTCAGCACGACGGATCTGTTCCATCCCGCGCTTGTGAAGCAGGCAGTGGCGGCCTTTGCGGAGAACCGAGGCGTGGAGGTGCTCAAGCATGTTCATGGTGAGGACCTGGGAGCGCTGCTCAAGGGCCGACACCGCAAGGCCCATGTGCTGATCGCCGACATGTGCGGAAGCACTGCCGGGGAGCTCCGCACGGCAGTTCTGGCCCTACTCACCCATGCCGGGCCCGCTTCGGACAAGCTGGTCCGTCAGACCGCGCCGCGCAGCAGCGGGAGCGAAAACCGCTCTGCCGTAGTTGTCGCGGACGCCGCGGTGGTGGCCGAACTGACAGCCGCCGAACACGGTGAGGAGCTCTCGGTGCGGCGCCTGCGCCCGGAACGCTGGACCGCCGACGCGCTCCGTGCATGGTCGGAATGTCCCTTCGTCTCGCGCGAGGACCGTGGCCGACTCGTCGCTGCCACTGGAGGCTGGCCGCACTGGATGGAGGCCGCGGTGACCGACGTGTCGGTGCACGGCGCCACGCTCGACAACGCCATCGAGCGTATCCGCACGGTCATTGCCAAGGAGGGCAACGCCGACCTGCACCTACGCCAGTCTGGGCTCGACACCCGGGACAGAGAACTCCTGGTGGCTTGGACCGGTTATGTGGAGGAGGGCCAAGGGGTGCCCCGGGACGACGTTCAGGCAGCAGTCGAACTGACCGATTTCGACACCGACGAGTGGCTGACCCGGCTGGAACAGCTCGGTGTCCTCGACGAGACCAGCGAGGGATTCGCCGTCGAACCGGTCACCTATCGCGCGGTGCGTGCCAAGGTTGCCGGTGGGCAGTGAGATGCAGGAGCAGTCGGCGGATCTGAGCGATCTGGCCGACCTCCCCGGCGTACGTGGCCAACTGCGGAGTGTCGCAGCGGACCTCGCTGCGGGCCTGAACTGCCTCTGGCTCCTACCCGACCGGCTGGTGGAGTCCGGACAGGCCGATGAGCTCTACCGGGGTGCCCTGTTCAGCGCGTCACGTCGCGTCGACGTGCCTCCGCCTGATAGAGACGGCGCCAAGGTGCAGGCGGTACACGAGAGCAATGCCGCAGGCGATTCAGAGGCGGTTCACGAGGGCTGGGCAGATGCCGAAGCGCTGCCCTTCCTGGACTTCTACGACGATGGCTTCGACCTCGGCTGGGAACCGCAAGGCCACGCGCCAGTCATTCCGGCGCCCCGTACGGAGACCGCGGGTAGGAATGCCGAGGCCCGCGACCTCCTGGCAAGGATCGCAAAGGAGCTCTCGGTCACTGCGGAGGAGGTTGTCGGCTGCCTCACTGATCCGGAAAGAGGCGGACGTCGGCCCGTCGTCGGAGTGCGGGCCTGGAAGGAGCCGAACACCGCATCACTCAGGGGCGCCGGCATCGAGCAGCTGTACCGGTCGCTCACGGCCGCGGTAAAGGCGGCCGGTCTGCCCCCGGGCCAGCGGCCCAGGCTGCTGGTTGCTGCGCGGCTCGGCGACGTGTCGGCGGCACTTCCGGACGAACTGCATCTCGATCTCTCCGCCACCGCCGTGCACTGGTGGTGGGGCGCCCTGGGGCGACTGGACACTGCCACGGCCATCACGCCCTACCTGGATCGCGGCGGTGCGCCCCGGCATGAGCGCGACCTACTGCGCGAGCGCATCGTGCGCGAATTGCGGGCTGAAACCGTTGTCGAGATTTGCGGCCCGGACCTTGAGCTGGCCCGGCGCCTTGCCGTCGCGTGGGACGGGACGCAGCAGGCCCTTGGCACAGCACTGAGGCGCTGCCTCGCCGCGGGCCCGTCGTTCGCCGCCGACTGCTCGCCACCGCCTGCCCAGCTCGGCTCTCGCCGCCGGCCTGGATCCGAATTTCGCGAGGCATGGGCCTCCGGCGCCATCACCGCTTGGGAAGGGAGGCTGCGCCTGCACCCGGGTGTCTGGCTCCGTGCCGACGCGATAGCTGAATGGAGCGTGGACGCCAAGGCCCGGCTCAGCACGCTGATCTCGCAAGCGCAGCAGCGCGTGCTGCTGCCGTGGATCGAGGAGGCCAGGCAGAGGCTGGCGGCGCGCGCTCTCAGTCATCTGACCCGTCCCGTCGCGGCGGTCGTCGCCACGTACCTTGAACGGCCGATCTGGTACCTGGGCGACCGGCCCGAGCTCGCCTTTCTCGAGCTTCAGGTGGGGGAGCTCCTTCGCGCCCACATTCAGGGTGCCCTGGCGCTCCCGGAGCGGGATGCCCGGCTGCTCCGCCTCCTGGTGCAGGCCCGGAACGTGCTTTCTCACCGAGCCGTGCTCTACGACACAACGCTTGCCGAGCTCTGCGTCGAGCTGTCCCGGGCGGACCTGCGTACGACGTAGGGTCGACTTTGCCGCTCGTGGCGCCATGACGTACACGGTCTTCGCTTTCTGTAGGGACCCGACAGGGACTGGATGAAGGCGCTGTCAGGGACCGATTCTCCGCGGGGGGTGCGGGACCGATAGGTTTTCGAGTATCAGACCGCTATCGAAAGGGTGATCCGTTGAGCCGCTCGGTTCTCGTCACCGGAGGAAACCGGGGCATCGGCCTCGCCATCGCCAGCGCGTTCGCCGAGGCCGGCGACAAGGTCGCGATCACCTACCGCTCCGGCGAGCCGCCCGCCGGCTTCCTGGCCGTCAAGTGCGACATCACCGACTCCGAGCAGGTGGAGCAGGCCTACAAGGAGATCGAGGAGAAGCACGGTCCCGTCGAGGTGCTGGTGGCCAACGCCGGTGTCACCAAGGACCAGCTGCTGATGCGGATGTCCGAGGAGGACTTCACCTCCGTCCTCGACACCAACCTCACCGGCACCTTCCGGGTCGTCAAGCGCGCCAACCGCGCCATGCTGCGCGCCAAGAAGGGCCGCGTCGTGCTGGTCTCCTCCGTGGTCGGGCTGCTGGGCTCGGCGGGACAGGCCAACTACGCCGCCTCCAAGGCGGGTCTCGTCGGCTTCGCCCGCTCGCTCGCCCGCGAACTCGGTTCGCGGAACATCACCTTCAACGTCGTCGCGCCCGGTTTTGTCGACACCGACATGACCAAGGTGCTCACCGACGAGCAGCGCGCGGGCATCGTCTCGCAGGTGCCGCTCGGCCGTTACGCGCAGCCGGAGGAGATCGCCGCCACGGTGCGCTTCCTCGCCTCCGACGACGCCTCGTACATCACTGGAGCCGTCATCCCCGTTGACGGCGGATTGGGCATGGGTCACTGATCACATGAGTGGAATCCTCGCCGGCAAGCGCATCCTGATCACCGGTGTGCTGATGGAGTCCTCCATCGCCTTCCACACCGCGAAGCTGGCACAGGAGCAGGGCGCCGAGGTCATCCTCACCGCCTTTCCCCGGCCCACGCTGACCGAGCGCATCGCCAGGAAGCTGCCCAAGCCCGCCAAGGTCATCGAGCTGGATGTGACCAACAGCGAGCACCTGGACCGGCTCGCCGACCTGGTCCGTGAGGAGCTCGGCAGCCTCGACGGTGTCGTCCACTCCATCGGCTTCGCTCCGCAGGACGCCCTCGGCGGCAACTTCCTCAACACCCCGTTCGAGTCCGTCTCGACCGCGATGCACGTCTCGGCGTTCTCCCTGAAGTCGCTGACGATGGCCTGCCTGCCGCTGATGCAGGAGGGCGGTTCGGTCGTCGGCCTCACCTTCGACGCGCAGTTCGCCTGGCCGCAGTACGACTGGATGGGCCCGGCGAAGGCGGCGCTGGAGGCCACCTCCCGCTACCTCGCCCGTGACCTGGGCAAGCAGAACATCCGCTGCAACCTGATCTCGGCCGGACCCATCGGCTCCATGGCTGCCAAGTCCATCCCGGGCTTCTCGGAGCTGGCGGACGTGTGGAACCACCGCTCCCCGCTGGAGTGGAACATGGCGGATCCGGAGCCGACCGGCCGCGGTGTCGTCGCCCTGCTCTCGGACTGGTTCCCGAAGACCACCGGCGAGATCGTCCACGTGGACGGCGGCGTGCACATGATGGGCGCCTAGCCTCTCGTACGACCCCTTCGTATGGCCCTTCCGTACGGCCCTTTCGTACGGCATCGACGCCCCGTACCCCGCAGCGCGCGGGGGACGGGGCGTCGCCCGTTCGGCCCCCGAAGCCGCGCGGTACCGCGCCCCGGCGGCGAGGCTTGAGGGGCAATCCCCCTTGTGGTGCAGCCGCGGCCACCCTGCCGCAGTACGGCCGAGGAGGTCCCGCTTGTGGTGACGACCTGGCGCTCCGCGTTCGTACCGGCCACGGTGACCGTCCTCGTGTGGGCGGCGCCGGCCGCCGTCTCCCAGCCGCACCGCCAAGAGCCGGAGCCCCCGCCCCGGCCGCAGAGGTACGAGGCCGACTGCCGCACCGTCATAGAGGGCTCCCGGGCCACCGCCTACTGCCACAACCCGTACCCCTCCGTCGACCGGGTCCGGCTGCATGTCGAGTGCGAGCGCTGGTGGGACATCGACGCGGACAGCGCCCCCGTCGAGGTGGGCCCCGCCGGCTACGCGGAACTCACCGACCGCTGCTGGAAAGAGATCGGCGCCGTCTGGGTCAGCCATCAGCTCCTGCGGGAGTCCGCGGGCACATGAACGGATAGCCCGCCGCCTCGGTCGCCGCCGTGTCGCCGTCGCCGTCGCGGATCGCCTCGACCATCCGCGCGTGATCCATGTGGTGTTCCGGGCGCAGCTCGTGGCCCACGTCGTCGCGGAGCCAGTCGCGCAGCAGATCGCCCAGGTCCGCGTAGAGCTCGCTGAGTACCTCGTTGTGCGAGGCCGCCACCACCGCGAGATGGAAGGTCGCGTCGGCGGCGACGAACTGCTCCGCGTCCCCCGAGGCCCAGGCCTCCTCGCGCCGGGCCAGAAGCGTGTCCAGCTGCTTGAGGTCCTTGGCCGTACGGCGCTGGGCGGCCAGCCTGGCGGCCGAGGACTCCAGCGTGGAGCGCAGTTCGGCGATGTGCCGCGGGTCGGCGTCGGCGAAGCGGCGGTGCATGACACCGGCCAGCTCGCTCGTCGCCACGACATACGTCCCCGAGCCCTGGCGGATGTCCAGAAGGCCGTTGTGGGCGAGCGCGCGGACCGCCTCGCGGACGGTGTTGCGGGCCACGCCCAGCTGCTCGACCAGTTCCGGTTCGGTGGGGATGCGCGAGCCCACCGGCCACTCGCCCGAGGTGATCTGGTTCCGCAGCTCGGCGATCACCTGATCGGAGAGCGCGGAACGCCGGGGAGAGGTCAGCGCCATGGTGCTCCTTGCGTACGAGAGTGGTGAAGGATTGGACAACCAATCATCCCATGATTCTATGATGGCCTCATGCAGGACGAGACCCCGACCCAGACCCTTACCGAGCCCCAGGCCCATGGCCCCGCCCTCACCGACCGTACCGCCGTGGTCGCTCCGGACCGGCGCCCCGCGGTCTGGCTCACCCGCCTCGTGGTCGTCGGGATCGTCCTCGCGGCCCTCAATCTCCGCCCCGCCATCACCAGCCTCGGCGCACTCCTCGAAGAGGCCAGAGTCGGACTGCACATGAGCGGCAGCGTGGCCGGCGTCCTGACCTCCGTGCCGCCGCTCTGCTTCGCGATCTTCGGGATCGCGGCACCCCGGCTCGCCCGCCGCTTCGGCCCGGGCGCCGTCGTCTGCGCGGGCATGGCGGCCATCGCCACCGGCCTGCTGATCAGGCCCTTCGCCGGCGGTACGGCGGGCTTCCTGGCCGCCAGCGCGCTCGCCCTGATGGGCATCGCCGTCAGCAACGTCCTGATGCCGGTGATCGTCAAGCGGTACTTTCCCGACCGCGTCGGCTCCATGACCGGGCTCTACTCGATGGCACTGGCGCTCGGCACATCCGTCGCCGCGGCCGCTACCGTGCCCATGACCGAGGCGCTGGGCGGCAGTTGGCGCGTCGGCCTCGGGATCTGGGCCCTCCTCGCCGTCTTCGCCGTACTGCCCTGGATCGGCCTCGCCCGCGACCGCGGCGCGGCCGATCGGAGCACGCTCGCCGCACAGGCCCAGGACTCCCCGGCGCCCCGGATCACCCGCAGCCCCACCGCCTGGGCGCTGGCCTGCTTCTTCGGCCTCCAGGCCACCGGCGCGTACATCACCATGGGCTGGATGCCGCAGATCTTCCGCGACGCCGGGGTCCCGGCGGGCACGGCCGGAGTGCTGCTCGCCGTGACCATGGTGATGGGCGTACCGCTCGCCTTCGTCATCCCGCGGCTCGCCACCCGGATGAGGACCCAGGGCCCGATCGTCGTCGCCCTCGGCCTGTGCGGGCTGACCGGATACACGGGCCTGCTCTTCGCACCCGCCGCCGGAGCCTGGGCGTGGGCGCTGCTGCTCGGCATCTCCAACTGCGCCTTCCCGCTCGCCCTCACCATGATCGGCATGCGCTCGCGCACCGGCGCCGGAGTCGGGCGCCTGTCGGCCTTCGTGCAGTCCACCGGCTATCTGATCTCGATCCCCGGCCCGCTGCTGGTGGGCGTGCTCTACCAGCACAGCGGCGGCTGGGAACTGCCCATCGCGCTGATGGCGGGGCTGATCGTGCCGCAGATGGCGGTCGGCGTCCTCGCCGGGCGGGACCGGACGATAGAGGACGAACGCTGAGGTGCGAGACTGGTTCCATGCCTGTGCTCGACCCGAACCCCCAAGACGGCCAGAAGAAGCTCCTCTACGTCTTCGGAGCCATGATCGCCATTACCGTCGTGATCGCGATCATCGCCTCCATCGCCTCGCCCTGACCCGGGAGTTGGCCGCTGCCCGGCGAGCGCCCCCGGAGGCGAACCGAGCCGCAAGAAAAGGGGGGCTAGCACCACCATCCCCTAGGGGGTCAGGCTCAGGGTGAAGTGGGTGGGTCACCGGATGGGCCGAGGACCCCATGATCCGTAGGTTTGAAGCATCGAACCGCAGACCTACGGAGTCACGGAGGCGGCCATGTCGGCCCACACGCACACCCGGCCCCACCCCAAGGCCACCGGCGGCGTCGACATCCGGCTGCCGTGGTGGGCCCTCGCCCTGCCGATGCTCGCCTTCGCCGTACTGCTCCTGCTGATCGCCGACCCCGCCCAGGCGCAGGCCGCCGGCGGTGAGCCCGCGGTCGGCCAGATCCTGGAGCGGATCCAGCAGGCCCTGTCCCGGTGACGTATTCACCCATGACGGGGGACCGCGTCAACACCCTGCGCCCGCTGGCTCATTTCATGCGAAGCTGGGGTGCATGAGCGACGCCGTGTCTTCCGGGGGGACAGCCCCCGGATCTCCCGAATCCCGCAGGATCGTCCTCCTTCGGCATGCGAAGGCGGACTGGCCGCAGGTGTCCGACCACGACCGCCCGCTCGCCGAGCGCGGCCGTCAGGAAGCGGCGGTGGCAGGCCGCAAGCTGGCCGATACAGGTATCGCCTTCGACCTGGCGCTGTGCTCGACCGCGAGCAGAACCCGCGAGACCTGGAAGCTGGCGGTCCACGAGCTGCCGCACCGCCCGAAGACGGTGTACGAGGAGAGGCTGTACGACGCCTCCCTCGGTGAACTTCTCGCGCTGCTGAACGAGACCCCCGACGAGGTGAACGAGCTGCTCGTCATCGGCCACAACCCCGGGATGCACGCCCTCGCGGACGCGCTGGCCGGCAAGGCCGAGGGCGAGGCACCGGCCCGGATGACCAAGACCGGCTTCCCGACCGCGGCGTTCGCGGTGGTCGGCTTCACCGGCTCCTGGAAGTCGGTGGAGCACGGTGTCGGCACGCTGCTCGACTACTGGGCGCCTCACGACTAACACCCCCGGTCCGACAAACGGCCCCGGCGCGAGTCCTCGCATCGGGGCCTTCTGCCGTACGGGCCAGGGCGTGTTTCCCTAGTGCTCCGCGCCCGGGTCGTCCGCGGCCTCGACCTCTTCGCGGGTGATGCCCAGCAGATACAGCACGGTGTCCAGAAACGGCACATTGACCGCGGTGTGGGCGGCACGGCGGACCACGGGCTTGGCGTTGAAGGCCACGCCCAGACCGGCCGCGTTCAGCATGTCCAGATCATTCGCGCCGTCGCCGATCGCGACGGTCTGCGCGAGCGGCACACCCGCCTCCGCGGCGAACCGCCGCAGCAGCCGCGCCTTGCCCGCACGGTCCACGATCTCGCCGGTCACCCGTCCCGTGAGCTTTCCGTCCACGATCTCCAGCGTGTTCGCCGAGGCGAAATCGAGCCCGAGCCGCTCCTTGAGGTCGTCCGTGACCTGCGTGAACCCGCCCGACACGACGCCCACTTGGAAGCCGAGCCGCTTGAGCGTACGGATCAGGGTGCGGGCGCCAGGAGTCATCCGCACCTCCTCGCGCACCTTGTCCACCACCGAGGCGTCGAGCCCGGCGAGCAGCGCCACGCGTGCGTGCAGCGACTGCTCGAAGTCCAGCTCCCCGCGCATCGCGGCGGCCGTGACCTCGGCGACCTTGTCCTCACAGCCCGCGTGCGCCGCGAACAGCTCGATGACCTCGTCCTGGATGAGCGTCGAATCCACATCCATCACGACCAGCCGCTGCGCACGACGGTGCAGCCCGGCCGACACGACGGCGACATCGACCCCGATCCCGGCGGCCTCCGTCGCCAGCACGGTCCGCAGCGCCTCGGTCTCCGCACCGGACACCGCGAACTCCACGGCAGTGACCGGATACTTGGCCAGCCGGAAGATCCGGTCGATGTTCCCGCCGGTGGCGGTGATCCTCGCCGCTATGGCGGCGGTCGACTCGGCGGTCAGCGGGTGCCCGAGGACGGTGACATGCGAACGTCCGCTGCCACGGGGGCGGTTGTCGCCGGTGCCCGAGATGATCTCGGCCTGCAGCTTCAGTGACTCGGCCCAGCTGTGGACGGTGGCCCGGAGCTCCCCTTCGGTGGCGACGCCGTCGGTCGGGGCGGTGACAAGGGCGCACAGCACGATGCGGCCCCGGGTGACGACCTGCTCGATGTCGACGACGTCGACGGAGTAGGCGGCGAGGGTGTCGAAGAGCCCGGCGGTGATCCCGGGACGGTCCTTCCCGAAGATCTTGACGAGGAGGGTGCGTACGTCGGAGGTCTGCGATGCGCTCATGGTGCTTCCACCGTATCGGGCGGGGGCGGCGACGAGACGAGCCGTCCCGCCTGCCGGACGCGGCGGGGGCCTCGGACGGGGCTGCGCCCCGGACCCCTGGGGTTACGTGGGGGCTGGCGCCACCACACCCCCGAAGCGCCAGCTTCGCGGCGCGGGGCGAACACCTCTCGGCGCGCGGGCTTGGCGGCGCGAGCTGACGGCGCCCCGGCGCCCGGATCCTTCGCTGCGCGCGCTCCCGGGCCCGCAGGGGGAGGGGGAGCGTGGGCGCTGACGCCCCCACACCCCCGAAGCGCCAGCTTTGCGGCGCGGGGCGGCCAACTGCAGCCACCCGGCAAGGGGGCCGTGGAGCGGGTGGAGTCGGGACGTAGAGCGTGATTTGTGGCGCGCGGACGCCCGCACCGCACAGCACGCCAGAAACGCGCCGTAAATCGTGCAGTCCCGGCTCTACCCCGGAGCGGCCCCCAAACGCCCCCCCCGCGGCGCCGGGCAACCCCGCGACCCGTACC
Source organism: Streptomyces sp. NBC_01481 (assembly GCF_026339995.1). Lineage (GTDB taxonomy): Bacteria > Actinomycetota > Actinomycetes > Streptomycetales > Streptomycetaceae > Streptomyces. Next base: position 1,836,027 of record NZ_JAPEPT010000001.1, read on the forward strand.
CGCACCCGCGGCCTCAGCGGCCCCCCCGCGGCGCCGGGCAACCCCGCGACCCGTACCGCCGGACGGCCCCCCCGCGGCACCGGGGAACCCCGCGACCCGCACCCCGGGCGACCTCAGCGGCTCCCCGTCGGTGGGCGCGGAGGGGGCGGGCCGTCCTCCGGGGGCTGCGGTGGACGTGGGCGCGGGCGTGGTGGAGGCGGGGGCGGGGGCGGGAAGGGGCCTGCCATCGTCGGCGCGCCGTGGATCTCCGGTGGAGGGCGCAGATACGGGTTCGTGTCGTCGTTCGACGGCCGGTACGGCGGCGCCGGCCGGTACGGCCCCGGCACCTCCGCCGCCGCCACCGGAGGCCCCGCCACCTCCGTCACGCCGCCACCCCGCGTCGCGTACACCAGCACCGCCCCCAGCCCACCGGCACCCGCCCCCCACGCCGCCCCCAGCAGCAGCGCCATCCCCAGCGCGCCGTGCAGCTCGATGCCCGCGCCGAAGGCGTCGAAGCCGAGCACCGACAGCGACGCGTCCGCCGAGACATCGGTCAGCCACACCAGCAGAGGCAGGGCCAGGGCCGTGACCAGGCCCAGCCGCACCGCGCACCGTCCCGCAAACTCAAAGACCCCGCCGCCCCCAGGCGTACGCGCCGCCGCCAGCACCCCCGCGTACAGCATCATCACCGCCGCCGCGACCGCCAGCAGCCAGACCCGCCCGTCCAGCTCGGCCAGCCTGCCGACCGTCACAGGCTCGTCCGCGGACACCCTCAGCAGTTCGTCGAGGGGATCCGGCAGCAGTTTCGCGAGCTCGCCCGTCGCCTTGCCGTCCCACGGCACGAACAGCCCCATCGGCACACCGAGCCACACCCCGTTCGGCGCCCCGAGCAGCGCGGCGCCCGCGATCCGTTTCGGGTGGTCGTCGCTGATCGCCGCGTACCCCGCAGCCGCGTAGCCCGCGAGGACCGCGACCAGCAGCACCGCCACGAGCGCGGACGCCGCCGGTCGTACGTTCCGCCGCACCGCCGCGGCCAGAGCCCCGCCCGGCAGCGGCGATCGGCGCGAGGCGAGCAGCGCGACGACAAGCACCCCGAGCACCCAGAACAGCGCACCCGCCAGCGAATCCGCGGTGTTCACGCTGAACCCGACCGCCGCCTTCGCGTCCACCAAGTCGCCGAGCCGGTCGGGCAGCAGCCCTCCGATGTCACCGATGTCGCCGAGTCCCGGCACCTCGATGCCGCCGTCGCCTCCGCCCCCGCCGCCCGGCAGATCGTCAAGGCCCAGCTCCGCTCCGTCGATCGTGATGACGTCGTGACCTGCCCACGCCAAGCCGCCGACCGTCGCGACGAACAGGATCACCACCCCGCCCGCCCGCGCGGCGAGTTCACTCCCCGAGATGTACGGCCCCGCCCGGCGCAGCGAACGTAGAAAGAAGTACGCAAGGAACAGTGCCCCGACGAGACCGATCCCAAGTGGCGTGATCTCGACGGCCGTCCGCGCCTGCGCGCCTTCCAGCCCGAACGCGGACACATCGCCTGTGGGAGTGACCGATCCGCCCACCGCGAGCACCACCACCGCTGCGGTCATCGGCCCGAGCGACCCCGCCGAATCCGCGCCCAGCAGATGCAGTCCGAGCGCGGCCGCGCCCGCCATTCCCACGAGCGCCCAGCTCACCGCGGCAATCGACGCCAGCAGCACATCGACCCATGGCACCCTCTCGCCAGTGCCGCCTGCGTCCATCGGACCCCCCGATCCTTGCTGGGTTTGCCCCAGTTACCCCCATTCGCGCGTGATCCGTACGCACTCATGGGCGCTTACCATGCTCCGTGCGCGTTTCTCCTCCGTCAACGGTCATCCCGGACACGGTCTTCACACAGCCCGACTTTCGGATGCGGGACGACGCCTGAAATAGTTCCTCACGATGTTCGCCATCCCTAGACTCCCTGTGATGGGGGTAACTCGGGGGAAAACTAGTGGGGCATGGAGTGCCGGAACTCGTACTGGAATTGAACGGAAGGACCTGGACTCTCGATCCGTCCAGGTCATACACCCTCGGACGTGATCCGCAGGGCGACCTGGTGATCGACGACGCAAGGGTCTCGTGGCGGCACGCCAGCATCAGCTGGGGCGGCCGCAGTTGGGTGATCGAGGACCACGGCAGCACCAACGGCACGTACGTGCAGGGCCAGCGGATCCATCAGATGGAGATCGGCCCCGGCTCGGCCGTGCACCTGGGCAATGCCACCGACGGCCCCAGGCTGAATCTCTCGGCCGCGGCGGCCGGTGCCTACAGCGCCCAGGGCGCCGCGCCCCAGCAGGCACCGCAGCAGCAGGCGGTCAAGCAGCAGGCCCCGGCCCAGCCGCAACAGGCCTGGCAGCAGCAGCCGCAGGCTCCTGCCCAACAGCCGCAGCAGGCCTGGCCGCAGCCCCAGGGGCAGGTCCCGCACCAGCAAGGACCCGGCGGTGCCGGCGGTGTCGCGGGGGCCCCGCCGGTGTACGGGGACCGCAGCCCGACCACCTTCCACCAGCTGTCGCTGGGCCGCGTGATGCGTATCGGTCGTGCGCTCGAGAACGAACTCGTCGTCTCCGACCTCCAGGTCTCGCGCCATCACGCCGAGTTCGTGGCCACGCCCGACGGCCGCTTCGAGATCCGGGACCTTGGATCCCACAACGGCACGTACGTCAACGGTCAGCCGATAGCCAAGTCCGGCACGGTGCTCATCGGCCCCAACGACATCGTCGGCGTCGGCCACTCGACGTTCCGTCTCGTCGGCGACCGGCTCGAGGAGTTCGTCGACACCGGTGAGGTCTCCTTCTCGGCCCGCCACCTCACGGTGACGGTCGACGGCGGCAAGCAGATCCTGCGGGACGTCTCCTTCGGCGTACCGGAGAAGTCGCTCATCGGCGTCATCGGCCCCTCAGGATCCGGCAAGTCCACGCTGCTCAAGGCGCTCACCGGCTACCGGCCCGCCAACCAGGGCGACGTCCTCTACGACAACCGCAGCCTCTACAAGCAGTTCGCCGAACTGCGCCAGCGCATCGGTCTGGTCCCGCAGGACGACATCCTGCACAAGGAACTCACCGTCCGTAAGGCGCTCAAGTACGCGGCCAAGCTCCGCTTCCCCGGCGACACCGCCGAGGCCGAGCGCGAGGCCCGTATCGACGAGGTGCTGCGCGAGCTCAAGCTCGACATCCACAAGGAAAAGAAGGTCACTTCGCTCTCCGGCGGCCAGCGCAAGCGCGTCTCCGTCGCCCTGGAGCTGCTGACCAAGCCGTCGCTGATATTCCTTGACGAGCCGACCTCCGGCCTCGACCCGGGCATGGACCGCGATGTCATGCAGCTGCTGCGCGGCCTCGCCGACGACGGCCGTACGGTCCTGGTGGTCACCCACTCCGTGGCCGAGCTGGCGCTGTGCGACAAGCTCCTCGTCATGGCCCCCGGCGGCTCGGTGGCGTACTTCGGTCCGCCGGAGGAAGCGCTCAACTTCTTCGGCTACAGCACCTGGGCCGATGTCTTCTCGGCGTTCGAGAACTACCGCGACTACGACTGGGCGGGCCGCTGGCGCGGCTCGCAGCACTACCAGATGTACGCGGCTGACATCGACGCCGTCGCCGCACAGTCGGTGCACATGCCGCCGCCGCAGCAGATGCGTCCGCCGAAGCCGCAGAGCTGGGGCTCCCAGCTGTGGACGCTGATCCGCCGCTACTCCTCGGTCATCGCGTCCGACAAGGGCTTCTTGGGCCTGATGGTCATCCTGCCCGCGGTCCTCGGCCTGGTCAGCGTGGTCATCCCGGCGAAGTTCGGCCTCGCGCCGCCCACGCCGCCGAGCAAGTTCAACGGCGACGCGGGCACGATCATGCTGATCCTCGCGGTCGGCATGTGCTTCTCGGGCGCGGCCAACTCCGTACGAGAACTGATCAAGGAACGGGTCATCTACGAACGGGAACGGGCCACCGGCCTGGCCCGCTCGGCGTATCTGATGTCCAAGGTGATCGTCCTCGGCGTGATCACGGCCATCCAGGGCGTCATCATCTGCGCCATCGGCTTCGCCACCCGCGAGCTGCCCGAAGAGGGCCTGATCATGCCGCCGGCCGTCGAGATCTGCCTCGTCGTCATCGCGCTGGGCTTCACCTCGATGATGTTCGGCCTGGTCATCTCCTCGCTGGTGAAGACCGCCGAGAAGACCATGCCGCTGCTGGTCATGTTCGCCATCGTCCAGGTCGTCTTCACCGGCATCCTCTTCCAGGTCTACGGTTCGCCCGGCCTGGAGCAGTTCGCCTGGCTGATGCCGTCCCGCTGGGCCATCGCCGGTGCGGGCGCGACGCTCGACCTCTCGCACCTGATGCCGCCGTGGGACCCGAACAAGCCCAACGACCTGGACCCCCTGTGGGAGCACTCGGCAGGCCAGTGGGGCATGAACATCACCATCCTGTTGGTGATCGCCGTCATCTGCGGTGTCGCGGTCGCGCGGCTGCTGCGCCGCCACGAGCCCGAGGTCATGCGCAAGTAACCACCATCCGCCGGAGCGCCATCAGCGATACGCCGAAGGGCGGCACCCCACACGGGGTGCCGCCCTCCGGCGTCTGCTGAGCTTCGCGTCAGGTCGGCTCAGTAGGCGCTGTTGACGTTGTCGATCGAGCCGTAACGGTCGGCGGCGTAGTTGGCCGCGGCGACGATGTTGGCGACCGGGTCGTACTGGCTGTTCTTGGTGCCGGCGACGTGGTACGCGTCGAACGTCGGCTTGATGACCTGCAGCAGGCCGATCGACGGGACGCCGTTGATCGCGTTGATGTCCCAGTTGTTGATGGCGTTCGGGTTGCCGCTGGACTCACGAATGATGTTGCGGTGCAGCCCGTCGTACGTGCCCGGGATGCCGTGCTTCTTCATGATGGCCAGCGACTCCTTGATCCAGCCGTCAAGGTTGTTGGCGTAGATCGGCTTGCGAGCGGCGGCACGGCTGGCGGCCTGCTGCTTGGCGCGCTTCTTGGCGGCGGCCTTCGCGGCGGCCTTGGCGGCAGCCTTCTTCTTGGCCGCGGCTTCGGCCTTCTTCTTGGCGGCAGCGGCCTTGGCCTTGGCGGCAGCGGCGGCCTTGGCCTTGGCGGCGGCCTCAGCCTTGGCCTTGGCGGCGGCGGCGTCAGCCTTGGCCTTGGCAACGAGGGCCGTCTGCTGCTTGGCGACGTTCGTCTGGGCCACGGGGGTGGAGGACAGGGCCTCGGTCTCCGTGCCGGCGGATGCGTTGCCCGGAACGAGGGAGAACGTAACGGCTGCAACGGCGGCGGCGGCGATGCCGGCGATCGAGACCTTGTGAGTCTTGGTCAGGCGGGTGCTGGACGCGGACATACAGTCGTACCTCTTCGAATAGCGGAAGTCGCATCAGGCCGGAGCGGCGCTGCGCTCCTCGGCGGGCGACGGCTGCAATTCTTAGCGCCAGCAAAATGCTGTGGCAAAGGTGTGACGTACTATCCGCAATAGTGGATCAGGGTGTCCGAATGGTGCCGTTCCTCCTGCATAGTTCCCGCTCACGCGTCCTTTATATATCCACTAGCGACGTTCGTAAGTGATCTGCGTCCTATGCGCGGGCTCACATTCGGCAGATAACGGTTTCACCAGGTGTTGCTTCAGCAATTCAAAGCGTGAGGAGTGTCGTTCGGAAGAATGAGGTGGATGTCGCCGAACTCGTGCCAGAGATAGAGACGTCGGAGCGCCTCGGTGTACGAACGGCCGAGGGCTTTGCGCCCGGCGATCGCCTCCAGCATCAGCAGATGCGAGGCCTCCGGCTCGTGCAGCCCGGTCAGCAGCCCGTCCACGGCGCGCACCCCGCGCCCCGGCGTGATGACCAGGTCCGTCCAGCCCGCTGCCGCCCGCACCACGCCACCGGCGTCCACGGCCGACTCCAGGGCGCGTACGGCCGTCGTGCCGACCGCCAGGATCCTCCCTCCGCCCGCCCGCGCGGCGTTCACCAGCCACGCCGTCGTCGACGGCACCTCGAAGCGCTCCGGATACGGCGGCTCGTGCGCCTCCGCCGAGGCCACCCCCGTATGCAGGGTGAGCGGAGCGAACTGCACACCACGGCTCACCAGCTCCGCCACCAGCCCCGCCGTGAAGGGCCGCGCCGCGCTCGGCATCTCCGCCGAGCCCTCGCCGCCGGGGGAGGGGAGCGCGAAGACCGTCTGATACGCGGACAGGGGCTGATCCTGTGCCGTGTACCGGTACCGGATGGGGCGGCCGTACCGGTACAGCAGTCCCGGCACCTTCGCGGACACCGTCGCCCACCACAGCCGGTCCGCGCCGGGGACCAGGGGCGCGTCCAGTACGAGGTGCTCGCCCCCGGGAAGACGTACGACGGCCCCCACAGGGCCCCCGGCACGCCTCAGGGTGCTGCCCGCGCCGTCGGGGCTGCGCAGCTCCACCGCCCAGCGCCCGTCGTCACCCCGGGTCGAGAAGTGCACGACGACCGCCTCGCCGCCGACCCGCCCGTTGACGGCGGCGGGCAGTGTGGTGGACGTGTTGACCACCAGGACGTCACCGGCCCGCAGCTGCCCTGGCAGGTCCCGGAAGGTGTGGTGGGACACCTCCGTCCCGAGCGAGACCATCAGCCGCACGTCGTCCCGCCCGGACCCGCGCACCTCCGGGGGCACACGGGCCGAGAGCTCGTCGGGCACCACCAAGGCCTCCAGCACAGCGGCTCCTCCCCGTGTCGGCCCGGCCCTCATCGAGCCACCTGGAGCAGCGCGGGGGCGGTGTACCGGCCGCTCACCGGCCGCTCGTCCAGCAGGCGCAGGAAGCCCGGCACCACCGAGTCGGGCGAGGGGCGCGGATCGTCGTCTCCGGGCACGGCCGCCGCGTAGAGGTCCGTCTGCATGTCACCCGGGTCGACCGTCCACACCCGCAGCTCCGGCTCCTCGACCGCGAGGACCGCCGCGAGATGGTCGAGCGCCGCCTTGGACGCCCCGTAGCCGCCCCATGTCTCGTACGCCTCCGCCGCGGCGTCCGAGCTGACCGCGATCACCGTGCCCGCCTCGGCCGCCCGCAGCAGCGGCAGTGCCTCCTGTACGAGTCCGAGCGCCGCCACCACATTCGTCTCCATGGCCGCCCGCAGGCCATCCAGTGGCAGCGACTCCAGCCGCACCAGCGGCTCGGCGCCCAGCGCGCTCGCGTTGCTCACCAGCAGATCGAGCCTGCCGAGCCCGCGTGCCGCGGCCACCAGCTCCGTACGGTGCCCGGCATCGGTGACGTCCCCCGCCACCGCCACCACTCGCGTCCCGTACGCCGTACCGATGTGTCGTGCGCTCTCCTCGAGGACGTTCGCGGTCCTGGCCCCCAGCACGAGATCCCAGCCGCGCTCGGCCAGGGACTCCGCGAGAGCACGCCCCAGTCCCTTGGAAGCTCCAGTGATCACCGCTACCGGCATGATGTCCATCCCCTTGTCCGGCTCGTGCGCCGTTCCGCGTAGATGTCCCCAACGTAGGAACGCGGCCGGGCCCGCCGCCTCCGGCGCGGGGCCCCACCGGACAAGGCACTTCGACCTACGACCTCAGTCCTGAGCGGCCCCGTCCCCGGGCCGATACGGACTGTCACACCCCGCCGGTACGGTGAGGTCATGAGCCATCGACCCAGCTCGGGCCTGGCAGCCGTGAGCACCGCCCTCCTCGCGATGAGCAGGCATCTCGAGGTGCGTGACGTCCTGAAGACGATCGTGGCGTCCGCGCGCGAACTCCTCGACGCCGAGTACGCGGCGCTGGGCGTGCCCGACGATCACGGAGGCTTCGCGCAGTTCGTGGTCGACGGCGTCACCGACGCGCAGTGGAAGGCGATCGGCCCGCTCCCGCGCCAGCACGGCATCCTCGCCGCGATGCTGCGCGACGCGAAGACCGAGCGGCTCGCGGATGTCCGCAAAGACCCCCGCTTCGAGGGCTGGCCGGCCGCCCACCCCGACATGTCCGACTTCCTGGGCCTGCCCGTCAAGGACGGCGAGGAGACGATCGGCGCGCTGTTCCTCGCGAACAAGAGGTGCCCGAAGCCGCAAGGCGGCTGCGGCTTCACGGAAGAGGACGAGGAACTGCTCTCGATCCTCGCCCAGCACGCGGCGATAGCCCTGACCAACGCCCGGCTCTACGAGCGCAGCCGCGAGCTCACCATCGCCGAGGAGCGCTCCCGCCTCGCCCACGAACTGCACGACGCGGTGAGCCAGAAGCTCTTCTCACTCCGCCTCACCGCACAGGCCGCGGCCGCCCTGGTGGACCGCGATCCGGCCCGCGCCAAGGGGGAGCTGCAGCAGGTCGCCGTGCTCGCCGCCGAGGCCGCGGACGAACTGCGCGCCGCGGTCGTGGAGTTGCGCCCTGCCGCCCTCGACGAGGACGGCCTGGTCAACACCCTCCGTACGCATATCCAGGTGCTCGACCGCGCCCACAGCGCCAAGGTCACCTTCGACAGCCGCGGCATCCGCGCCCTGCCGGCCGCCCAGGAGGAGGCTCTGCTCCGCGTCGCCCAGGAGGCGCTGCACAATGCCCTGCGGCACTCCGGCGCGGGCGAGGTCGATGTGGCGCTGGTCCGCCGGGGCCAGGGCACGGTCCTCAGCATCACCGACAACGGCAACGGCTTCGAGCCGCGGGCGGTCCGCCGGGCGGGCCGCCATCTGGGACTCGTCTCGATGCGGGACCGGGCGAGCGGCGTCGGCGGACGTCTTACCGTTCAGTCCGCGCCCGGAAAGGGCACGACGATCGAGATGGAGGTCCCCGGTGGCTGACAAGACGATTCACGTCCTCCTGGTCGACGACCACCAGGTGGTCCGCCGAGGCCTGCGCACCTTCCTCGAGGTCCAGGACGACATCGAGGTCGTCGGCGAAGCGGCGGACGGGGCTGAAGGCGTCGCCCGCGCGGAGGAGTTGAAGCCGGACGTCGTCCTGATGGACGTCAAGATGCCCGGCATGGACGGCATCGACGCGCTCCGTAAGATGCGCGAACTGGCCAACCCCGCCAAGGTGTTGATCGTCACGAGCTTCACCGAACAGCGCACGGTCGTCCCCGCGTTGCGCGCGGGCGCTTCGGGCTACGTGTACAAGGACGTCGACCCCGAAGCGCTGGCCGGCGCCATCCGCTCGGTCCACGCGGGCCATGTGCTGCTCCAGCCGGAGGTCGCGGGCGCTCTTCTCTCCCCGGACGACCAGAGCAGCGGGACGGGCCGCGGCACCAACCTCACCGAACGCGAGCGCGAGGTCCTGGGCCTGATCGCCGACGGCCGCTCCAACCGGGAGATCGCCCGGGCGCTCGTCCTGTCGGAGAAGACTGTCAAGACGCACGTCTCGAACATCCTGATGAAGCTGGACCTGGCAGATCGCACGCAGGCGGCGTTGTGGGCGGTCAGACATGGCCTGACGGACTAACCGGACCGTCTCCCTCCGATCCGAGATTCATACTGTCGGGTGTATGTCACCCGTCCGGCGCATCCTGATCGACTCGGCGGCGTTCTCCATGGCGTGCTGCGGCGGCCGGCCGCAGCGAATGCTCAGGAGGATTTCGAAGTGAAGAACGTCAAGAAGGCCGCTGCCCTCACCATGATCGCCGGCAGCCTGCTCGCCGCGGGCGCGGGTGTCGCCTCCGCCACGGACGGCGCGTACGCCGACGGCTACGCCGTGAACTCCCCGGGTGTCCTCTCGGGCAACGTGGTCCAGGTCCCCGTCCACGTCCCGGTGAACGTGGTCGGCAACACGGTCAACGTGATCGGCGCGCTGAACCCGGCGTTCGGCAACGAGGGCTACAACGGCTGACGGTCTCTCTAACCGGGGCTCCGCCCCGGACCCCGCTCCTCAAACGCCGGAGGGGCTGAAGTTCAGCCCCTCCGGCGTTTGAGGACATGCGGCCGGAGGTCGCATACGGGGGTCCAGGGGGCGAAGCCCCTTGGTTACGGGATGGGGGTACCTCCCACGGCCACCAGGCCGTAGGGGGAGGGCGGGGTGGGGTACAGCCCCGCGCAGCGGCACCCGCACCCACCTCCACCGCAAGGCCCCCTCAGCGCTCCCGCTCCCGCTCCTCCACATACGCGTTGTACGCCGCCACCTGCGCCCGCCTCGCCACCCGTTCCACCGGCCGCAGCGCCTCCCCCCGCGCCGCGATCTCCGACGCGCTCACCGCACCGCCGTGCCCGTTCTCGTACGCCACCGAGATCAGCAGCCCGATCCGCTGGGCCAGCTCCAGCACGCGCACCGCCCGCGGCGGATATCCGGGGGCCAGCGTCTCGCCCGCGCCCCGCGACGCCCGCGCCCGGTACGCGTCGATCGCCGCCTCCGCCACCGGACCCGACGCCGCCACGTCGAGGCGCGACAGCACCTCCGTCGCATCCCGCAGGGCCTCCGCGAGCTCCCGTTCCGCCTCCCCGAGCGAGGGCACGTCTGCCGGTGGCGCCTCCCGTACCGGCAGGCAGTTCCAGACGACTTCGACGTGCACATCACCCGCGGGCCCGGCCTCGTACACCTCGGGCACAAGCCCGTACGCCGCACCCGAGGCGACCACGGCCTCCTCCGCGTCGAGCGCCCGCGCGTTGAAGTCGGGTGGTCCACTGAGCCCCAGCGGATGCCCCGGCGCGGGCAGCGCGACCCGGTACCCGGTCACCCCGAGCGCCCGCAGGCGCCCCAGCGCGAGGGTGAGCCCGACGGGCCCCGTCTCGCCCGGCAGACCTTCGACCCGGTGCACCGCGTCGTCGCCGACGATCGCGAGCGCCGCGTCGTCGGGTGATACAAATCCGGCCAACAGGGCGTTTCCCCATGCGGCCAGCCGTCCTGAGCGTGGTTCGGAAAGCATGGACCCAGCCTAGGTACCGGACCGGGGGGCAGGGCTACTCGGCCGGTGGCGTAGGTTTTCCCTGGGAGCTGTGCCCACAGGTGCATAAACCGCCCCCAATACCTCAAGACGATTGCATGGGGAGACAACGCGCTCATGAGCGATGTACTGGAGCTGGTGGACGTATCCGTGGTCCGCGACGGACGCGCTCTGGTGGACGACGTCTCCTGGTCGGTCAAGGAGGGCGAGCGCTGGGTCATCCTCGGCCCGAACGGCGCCGGCAAGACCACCCTCCTCAACATCGCGTCCAGCTACCTCTTCCCGACCACCGGCACCGCGACGATCCTGGGCGAGCGCCTCGGCGCCGTCGACGTCTTCGAGCTCCGCCCGCGTATCGGGATGGCCGGCATCGCCATGTCCGAGAAGCTGCCCAAGCGCCAGACCGTGCTCCAGACCGTCCTCACCGCCGCGTACGGAATGACCGCCACCTGGCACGAGGACTACGACGCCGTCGACGAGGAGCGCGCCCGCGCATTCCTCGACCGCCTCGGCATGACCGAGTACCTGGACCGCAAGTTCGGCACGCTCTCCGAGGGCGAGCGCAAGCGCACCCTGATCGCCCGCGCCATGATGACCGACCCTGAACTGCTGCTCCTCGACGAGCCCGCCGCCGGTCTCGACCTCGGCGGCCGCGAGGACCTGGTGCGCCGGCTCGGCCGCCTGGCCCGCGACGAGTTCGCCCCCTCCATGGTGATGGTGACGCACCATGTCGAGGAGATCGCCCCCGGCTTCACCCACGTCCTGATGATCCGTCAGGGCAAGGTGCTGGCCGCCGGTCCGATGGAGACCGAGCTCAACTCCCGCAACCTTTCGCTCTGCTTCGGCCTCCCGTTGCTCGTCGAGCGCAACGGCGAGCGCTGGACGGCCCAGGGCCTCCCGCTCGGCTGACCCGGCGTCCGGCAGGAGCGGCTGACCCGATACCGCCCCCGCTGTCGCCCCCTGTCCCGACCGCGACCACCGGACCTACCATGACCATGTGGAAATCGACGCATGGGTGTGGTGGTTGATCGGCGCGGTCGGACTGGGCATTCCGCTCGTCCTGACGGCGATGCCGGAATTCGGAATGCTGTCCGCCGGAGCGGTGGCCGGGGCCATCGTCGCGGCGCTCGGCGGCGGCACGGTCGCCCAAGTCCTGGTGTTCGCAGTGGTTTCCGTCGCGCTCATCGCCGTAGTACGGCCCATCGCCACCCGGCACCGCGCCCAACGGCCCCAGTTCGCCAGCGGAGTTGACGCGCTCAAGGGCCGCCAGGCCGTCGTGCTCGAACGAGTCGACAGCGGCGGAGGCCGTATCAAACTCGCCGGTGAGATCTGGTCCGCGCGCGCACTCGACGCCGAGATGTCCTTCGAGGTGGGCCAGCAGGTCGACGTCGTGGAGATCGACGGAGCCACCGCCGTGGTCATGTGACAAATGAATGCCGAACGCCCCCCATACCAGCCCGTGTTCTGGGAAACTCGATCATCAGAATTATCCGGCAGCGAAGGGCACAGGGAACGCGATGCAACCGATCATCATCGTCCTGATCATTCTGGTGGTGCTGGTCTTCATCGCCCTGATCAAGACGATCCAGGTCATCCCGCAGGCCAGCGCCGCCATCGTCGAGCGCTTCGGGCGCTACACCCGCACTCTCAACGCGGGCCTGAACATCGTCGTCCCGTTCATCGACTCGATCCGCAACCGCATCGATCTGCGTGAACAGGTCGTCCCGTTCCCGCCCCAGCCGGTGATCACCCAGGACAACCTGGTCGTCAACATCGACACCGTCATCTACTACCAGGTGACCGACGCCCGCGCCGCGACCTACGAAGTCGCCAGCTACATCCAGGCGATCGAGCAGCTCACCGTCACCACCCTGCGCAACATCATCGGTGGCATGGACCTGGAGCGGACCCTCACCTCCCGCGAGGAGATCAACGCGGCCCTGCGCGGCGTCCTCGACGAAGCCACTGGCAAGTGGGGCATCCGCGTCAACCGCGTCGAGCTCAAGGCGATCGAACCGCCCACCTCCATCCAGGACTCGATGGAGAAGCAGATGCGCGCCGACCGTGACAAGCGCGCCGCGATCCTCACCGCGGAGGGCATCAGGCAGTCCGCGATCCTCACCGCAGAGGGCGAGAAGCAGTCCGCGATCCTGCGCGCCGAAGGTGAGGCCAAGGCGGCCGCTCTGCGCGCGGAGGGCGAGGCCCAGGCGATCCGTACGGTCTTCGAGTCCATCCACGCCGGAGACGCGGACCAGAAGCTCCTCGCCTACCAGTACCTCCAGATGCTCCCGAAGATCGCCGAGGGCGACGCCAACAAGCTCTGGATCGTGCCCAGTGAGATCGGCGACGCCCTCAAGGGCCTCTCCGGCGCCATGGGCAACTTCAACCCGATGGCCGGAATGGGGGGCGGCTCGGGATCCGGCTCCGGCAAATCCGGCGGCGGAAACGGCACGGAGCGCCGCGAGCAGCCCCCCATCGACTGACCCCGGCGCCCCTCAGGCATGATCGGTGCATCCGGCACCGATCATCGAGGGGCACAGCGTGACCATTTGGGAGATGCTCGCGGTCTTCGCCGCGGGCATCAGCGCCGGCACCATCAACACCATCGTCGGCTCGGGGACCCTGATCACCTTCCCGGTGCTCCTCGCCACCGGCCTGCCCCCGGTCACCGCCACCGTCTCCAACGCGCTCGGCCTGATCCCCGGCTCGATCAGCGGGGCCATCGGCTACCGCGCCGAACTCAGCGGCCAGCGCAGCCGCGTCCTGCGCCTGAGCATCGCCGCCGCGATCGGCGGCCTCAGCGGAGCCGTACTGCTCCTGATGCTCCCCTCCACGGCCTTCGAGACGATCGTCCCCGTCCTGGTGGCGCTCGCCCTGGTCCTGGTGATCCTCCAGCCGCGCATCACCAAGGCCGTCCAGCGCCGCCGCGACCGCAAGGGCACGCCCACCAACCCCGACGGCGGCCCGCTGCTCTTCGTCGGACTGATGCTCGCCAGCGTCTACGGCGGCTACTTCACCGCCGCCCAGGGGATCATCTACCTCGCCCTCATGGGCATGCTGCTCGACGACACCCTCCAGCGCCTCAACGCCACCAAGAACGTCCTCGCCGCCGTCGTCAACAGCATCGCCGCGCTCTTCTTCCTCTTCGTCGCGGACTTCGACTGGACGGCGGTCGCACTGATCGCGGTCGGCTCCGCCATCGGCGGCCAGCTCGGCGCCAAGATCGGCCGCCGTCTGCCGCCGACGGCACTGCGGGCGCTGATCGTCGTGGTCGGCACCTTCGCGATCATCCAGCTCCTGCTGCGCTGACGTGCGAAAGCCCGCCCCCGACAGGAAGCGGGCTTTCGCACGTCACTACCTACGCGGCGGGCGCCGCCAGCCACTGAGGCAGCGCCGACCGCTCACCGGCCCGCAGCCCCAGCAGCATCGCGTCCGCCGGAGACGGTACGAACGGCTCGTGCAGCAGCGGCATCCCCGCCTGCTCCGGCGTACGGTCCGCCTTGCGGTGGTTGTCCTCGGCGCACGAGGCAACCGTATTCAGCCAGCTGTCCTGACCACCGTGCGACCGCGGCACCACATGGTCCACCGTCGTGGCGCGCCTTCCGCAGTACGCGCACCGGTGCTGGTCCCGTACCAGCACACCCCGCCTGGACCACGGCGCCTGTCTTCGGAACGGCACCCGGACATACCGGCAGAGCCTGATCACCCGAGGCACCGGAAGATCAACTGCGGCCGCACGCACACGGAGTCCGGGGTGAGCCTGCTCGACGACGGCTTTGTCCTGCAGCACCAGAACCACCGCGCGGTTGAGTGTCACCGTCGACAGCGGCTCGAAGCTCGCATTCAGTACCAGCGTGTCCCGCATCCAGCCCACCTCCCGTTTGCCGGCCCAACCCGTTGCGGGCCTTGGGCTTGGATCAACTCTGGCCGGGCGCGCCGAGATGGACAACGCAATAAAAGATGCCCTGCCCTGATCTCTCCAAGACCAGGGCAGGGCAAACAACAAACGAACGATCAGCTCTTCGAAGGACCTTCGTACTCCGCCAGCAGCTGCGCACGCGCAATCGTGTGGAAGCGGAGATTGAAGCCCACGACCGCCGGCGAGACGTCCGCGCCGGGGCCGAGCTTCTCCTTGTCCACCGCGTACACCGTGAAGACATAGCGGTGGTTCTCGCCCGCCGGGGGAGCCGCGCCGCCGAAATCCTTCGACCCGTAGTCGTTACGGACCTGAACGGCGCCCTCGGGCAGCCCTTCGAACTTCCCGCTGCCCGCACCGGCCGGCAGCTCGGTGACCGACGCCGGGATGTCGAAGAGCACCCAGTGCCAGAACCCGCTGCCCGTGGGCGCGTCCGGATCGAAGCACGTCACGGCGAAGCTCTTGGTCTGTGCCGGGAAGCCTTCCCACCGCAGATGCGGCGAGGTGTTGCCCGCCGCGTAGACCTGGGCGTCCTTCAGCACCGACCCCGGCGCGATGTCATCGCTCACCACCGTGAACGACGGCACCGCAGGATGGAAGTCGTGCGGAAGGGGCGCCCTCTTGAGCTCGGTCACGTCTGAACCTCCGATTCGGCTGTTCTGTCTGCCTTGCGTGCTCTGCCG
This sequence comes from Streptomyces sp. NBC_01481, assembly GCF_026339995.1. GTDB lineage: Bacteria > Actinomycetota > Actinomycetes > Streptomycetales > Streptomycetaceae > Streptomyces. Next base: position 1,851,423 of record NZ_JAPEPT010000001.1, read on the forward strand.
AATCCGAGCCTAGAGCCAGTTACGGCGCCCGCCGACATCCGCCAGCCACTGGTTGAGGAATCCGGCCCAGTCGGTCGCGTGGAAGTCGTGGTGCCCCACCTTGAAGGCCTTGTACGAGTCGCTGCCCTCGCTGAACAGGCCCGGCTTCTTGTCCATTTCGACGATGACGTCCATCTCGCGGTCGTCCGCGACGAAGGTCAGCTCGACCTGGTTCAGCCCGCGGTACTGCTGCGGCGGGAAGAACTCGATCTCCTGGTAGAAGGGCAGCCGCTGCCGCGTCCCACGGATGTGCCCGCGCTCCATGTCCGCGCTCTTGAAGCGGAAGCCCAGCTGGATGAACGCGTCCAGGATGGCCTGCTGCGACGGCAGAGGGTGCACATTGATCGGGTCCAGGTCGCCCGAGTCCACGGCCCGCGCGATCTCCAGCTCCGTCGTCACACCGATGTTCATCCCGCGCAGCTGCTGCCCCGCGATGCTGGTGACCGGGGTCTCCCACGGAATCTCAAGACCGAACGGCACCACATGCACCGCCCCGGCCTTCACCTCGAACGCGCCACCGAGCCGCTGCTTGGTGAATTCGATGTCCTGCTTGACCTCCTGGTCACCACCCTCGACCTCGACCCGCGCCTGCAGACCGACGGAGAGCCCCTCGATCTGCTGGTCCACCGAGCCGCCCTGGATACGCACCTCGCCCTGGACGACACCGCCCGGTACGACGTTCGCCTCGGTGAGCACCGTCTCGACGGACGCGCCACCGGCGCCCAGGCTCGCGAGCAGCTTCTTGAACCCCATGTCCACTCCTTCTTCGTCCTGACCACTACATACGCGCGACGACCGTAACCGGTTCCCCGGTACCCTCGGACGCCATGATCGAGAGCCCCGACCGTACGCCGCTGCCCCGGGAGTTCTTCGACCGCCCTGTGCTGGAGGTCGCGCCCGAACTCCTTGGCTGCACCCTGGCACGCCTCACCGACGACGGACCCATCGAGGTGCGGCTCACCGAAGTGGAGGCGTACGCGGGGGAGCTCGACCCTGGGTCCCACGCGTACCGCGGACGCACCGCGCGAAACTCGGTGAT
>NZ_JAPEPT010000001.1:1855000-2223139 GCF_026339995.1 Streptomyces sp. NBC_01481
AGCACTTCTCACCAGACCTCGGTCTGGTCAGAGGCCAGTACACCGGCGTACGTCCGGTGCTGGTTGCTCATGGGTGGAACGTTGACTATTCGGCACGATGAGTTGGGATCACTAGTACTGCTTCGGCGTGGAACGTGACCTCCTGACTGGTCGTGCCGGGCGCGCTGTTGGGTATCTGAGGGTACGGACTGAAACGTCTGGACCTTCGCGATGCCGGCCCCAGTGAACTCGTTGCTTGTCGACGGGGTGGTGGGTGGCTGGTCGTTGCTTGAGAACTGCACAGTGGACGCGAGCATCTGTGGCCAAGTTTTTAAGGGCGCACGGTGGATGCCTTGGCACCAGGAACCGATGAAGGACGTGGGAGGCCACGATAGTCCCCGGGGAGCCGTCAACCAGGCTTTGATCCGGGGGTTTCCGAATGGGGAAACCCGGCAGTCGTCATGGGCTGTCACCCGCTGCTGAACACATAGGCAGTGTGGAGGGAACGAGGGGAAGTGAAACATCTCAGTACCCTCAGGAAGAGAAAACAACCGTGATTCCGGGAGTAGTGGCGAGCGAAACCGGATGAGGCCAAACCGTATGCGTGTGATACCCGGCAGGGGTTGCGCATACGGGGTTGTGGGATCTCTTTGTCATCGTCTGCCGGCGATGAGACGAGTCAGAAACCGTTGATGTAGGCGAAGGACATGCGAAAGGTCCGGCGTAGAGGGTAAGACCCCCGTAGCTGAAACATCAGCGGCTCGTTTAAGAGACACCCAAGTAGCACGGGGCCCGAGAAATCCCGTGTGAATCTGGCGGGACCACCCGTTAAGCCTAAATATTCCCTGGTGACCGATAGCGGATAGTACCGTGAGGGAATGGTGAAAAGTACCGCGGGAGCGGAGTGAAATAGTACCTGAAACCGTGTGCCTACAAGCCGTGGGAGCGTCGCGTGCAGAGTTTACTCTGTGCGTCGTGACTGCGTGCCTTTTGAAGAATGAGCCTGCGAGTTTGCGGTGTGTTGCGAGGTTAACCCGTGTGGGGAAGCCGTAGCGAAAGCGAGTCCGAACAGGGCGATATAGTAGCGCGCTCAAGACCCGAAGCGGAGTGATCTAGCCATGGGCAGGTTGAAGCGGAGGTAAGACTTCGTGGAGGACCGAACCCACCAGGGTTGAAAACCTGGGGGATGACCTGTGGTTAGGGGTGAAAGGCCAATCAAACTCCGTGATAGCTGGTTCTCCCCGAAATGCATTTAGGTGCAGCGTCGTGTGTTTCTTGCCGGAGGTAGAGCACTGGATAGGCGATGGGCCCTACCGGGTTACTGACCTTAGCCAAACTCCGAATGCCGGTAAGTGAGAGCGCGGCAGTGAGACTGTGGGGGATAAGCTCCATGGTCGAGAGGGAAACAGCCCAGAGCATCGACTAAGGCCCCTAAGCGTACGCTAAGTGGGAAAGGATGTGGAGTCGCAGAGACAACCAGGAGGTTGGCTTAGAAGCAGCCACCCTTGAAAGAGTGCGTAATAGCTCACTGGTCAAGTGATTCCGCGCCGACAATGTAGCGGGGCTCAAGCGTACCGCCGAAGTCGTGTCATTCCAGCATGAGGGCCAACGCCCGCTGGGATGGGTAGGGGAGCGTCGTGTGCCGGGTGAAGCCGCCGCGTAAGCGAGTGGTGGACGGTACACGAGTGAGAATGCAGGCATGAGTAGCGATACACACGTGAGAAACGTGTGCGCCGATTGACTAAGGGTTCCTGGGTCAAGCTGATCTGCCCAGGGTAAGTCGGGACCTAAGGCGAGGCCGACAGGCGTAGTCGATGGACAACCGGTTGATATTCCGGTACCCGCTTTGAAACGCCCAGTACTGAACCCATTAATGCTAAGGCCGTGAAGCCGTCCTGGAGCCTTCGGGCAAAGGGGAGTGGTGGAGCCGCCGGCCCAAGGTGGTAGTAGGTAAGCGATGGGGTGACGCAGGAAGGTAGTCCAGCCCGGGCGGTGGTTGTCCCGGGGTAAGGGTGTAGGCCGTGTGGCAGGCAAATCCGTCACACATTGAGGCTGAGACCTGATGCCGAGCCGATTGTGGTGAAGTGGATGATCCTATGCTGTCGAGAAAAGCCTCTAGCGAGTTTCATGGCGGCCCGTACCCTAAACCGACTCAGGTGGTCAGGTAGAGAATACCGAGGCGTTCGGGTGAACTATGGTTAAGGAACTCGGCAAAATGCCCCCGTAACTTCGGGAGAAGGGGGGCCATCACTGGTGAGAGGACTTGCTCCTTGAGCTGGGGGTGGCCGCAGAGACCAGCGAGAAGCGACTGTTTACTAAAAACACAGGTCCGTGCGAAGCCGTAAGGCGATGTATACGGACTGACGCCTGCCCGGTGCTGGAACGTTAAGGGGACCGGTTAGTCACATTTCGGTGTGGCGAAGCTGAGAACTTAAGCGCCAGTAAACGGCGGTGGTAACTATAACCATCCTAAGGTAGCGAAATTCCTTGTCGGGTAAGTTCCGACCTGCACGAATGGCGTAACGACTTCTCGACTGTCTCAACCATAGGCCCGGTGAAATTGCACTACGAGTAAAGATGCTCGTTTCGCGCAGCAGGACGGAAAGACCCCGGGACCTTTACTACAGTTTGATATTGGTGTTCGGTTCGGCTTGTGTAGGATAGGTGGGAGACTGTGAAGCTTGGACGCCAGTTCAGGTGGAGTCGTCGTTGAAATACCACTCTGGTCGTGCTGGATGTCTAACCTGGGTCCGTGATCCGGATCAGGGACAGTGTCTGATGGGTAGTTTAACTGGGGCGGTTGCCTCCCAAAGAGTAACGGAGGCGCCCAAAGGTTCCCTCAGCCTGGTTGGCAATCAGGTGTTGAGTGTAAGTGCACAAGGGAGCTTGACTGTGAGACCGACGGGTCGAGCAGGGACGAAAGTCGGGACTAGTGATCCGGCGGTGGCTTGTGGAAGCGCCGTCGCTCAACGGATAAAAGGTACCCCGGGGATAACAGGCTGATCTTCCCCAAGAGTCCATATCGACGGGATGGTTTGGCACCTCGATGTCGGCTCGTCGCATCCTGGGGCTGGAGTCGGTCCCAAGGGTTGGGCTGTTCGCCCATTAAAGCGGTACGCGAGCTGGGTTTAGAACGTCGTGAGACAGTTCGGTCCCTATCCGCTGTGCGCGTAGGAGTCTTGAGAAGGGCTGTCCCTAGTACGAGAGGACCGGGACGGACGAACCTCTGGTGTGCCAGTTGTCCTGCCAAGGGCATGGCTGGTTGGCTACGTTCGGAAAGGATAACCGCTGAAAGCATCTAAGCGGGAAGCCTGCTTCGAGATGAGGACTCCCACCCCCTTCGAGGGGTTAAGGCTCCCAGTAGACGACTGGGTTGATAGGCCAGATGTGGAAGCCCCGCAAGGGGTGGAGCTGACTGGTACTAATAGGCCGAGGGCTTGTCCTCAGTTGCTCGCGTCCACTGTGTGGTTCCCGGGTTGCGAACAGTCGCACCGGTTGAACCAGTTTCACTAATTAATTTACTTAATTGAAAAGTGTGCTTGTTCGCTAGAGCCCGATAGGGTTTCGGTGGTCATTGCGTTAGGGAAACGCCCGGTTACATTCCGAACCCGGAAGCTAAGCCTTTCAGCGCCGATGGTACTGCAGGGGGGACCCTGTGGGAGAGTAGGACGCCGCCGAACAATCTTTCAAGGACCCGTGGTCCAGCGTTCACGCTGGACCACGGGTCTTTTTTGTTTTGCATGCTTTTCCGAAGCGCGTCCGATGGCCGGCTGCGCGAGAATGACTGCAGTACCCGAAGACAGGAGTTACGCCGATGTCCACCAACTCTCCCGACGACCGTCCGGAGCGCGAGCCGCGTCGTAGGGACGGTGGTGACCGGGGCGGCTTCCGCGGTGGCCGTGACGACCGGGATCGTGGGCCGCGGCGTGACAACGACCGTGGTGGCTACCGCGGTCCGCGCGACGACCGTCGTGATGACCGCCCGCGCGATGACCGTCGTGACGAGCGTCCGAGTGGTCCGCGTCGTGATGATGATCGTGGTGGGCGTCCGTCGTTCCGTCGTGATGATGACCGTGACCGTGGTGGCTACCGCGGTGGGCAGCGCGATGACCGTGGTGGCTCGCGGCCGAGCAGCAGCGGCGGTGGTGGCGGCTTCCGGCGTGACGACCGTTCCGGTGGTGGCGGTGGTGGCGCTGGGCGTCGTGATGACCGTCCGAGCGGGCCGCGTCGCGATGACGACCGTGGTGGGCGCCCCAGTGGTGGTGGCGGTTACGGACGTCGTGACGAGCGTCCGAGTGGGCCGCGTCGTGATGACGATCGTGGTGGGCGTCCGTCGTTCCGTCGTGATGATGACCGTGACCGTGGTGGCTACCGCGGTGGGCAGCGCGATGACCGTGGTGGCTCCCGGCCGAGCAGCAGCAGCGGTGGTGGCGGCGGCTTCCGGCGTGACGACCGTTCCGGTGGTGGATACAAAGGACCGCGCGACGACCGTCGCGACGAGCGTCCGGGCGGGTTCCGCCGTGACGAGCGCCCGAGCGGACCGCGTCGCGATGACGACCGCGGTGGACGTCCCAGCGGGCGCCCCAGCGGTGGCGGCGCCTACGGACGCCGTGACGAGCGCCCGCGCGATGACCGTCGTGACGAGCGCCCGAGTGGGCCGCGTCGTGATGACGACCGTGGTGGGCGTCCGTCGTTCCGTCGTGATGACGACCGTGACCGTGGTGGCTACCGCGGTGGGCAGCGCGACGACCGTGGTGGCTCCCGGCCGAGCAGCAGCAGCGGTGGTGGTTATGGGCGTCGTGATGAGCGGCCGAGCGGACCGCGTCGCGATGACGACCGCGGTGGACGTCCCAGCGGGCGCCCCAGCAGTGGTGGCGGCGGCTACGGACGCCGCGACGAGCGCCCGAGCGGGCCGCGTCGTGACGACCGTCGCGATGACCGGCGCGACGACCGCGGTGGATACCGCGGCGGACAGCGCGACGACCGTGGTGGCTACGGACGCCGTGACGACCGCGACCGCGACCGCCCCGAGCGCGAGCCGATCAAGCGGCTGCCGATTCCCGACGACGTCACGGGCGACGAGATCGACAAGGACGTACGGCAGGAGCTCCAGAGCCTGCCGAAGGGTCTTGCCGAGGACGTCGCGAGGAACCTCGTCATGGTCGCCAATCTGATCGACGAGGACCCCGAGCAGGCGTACGCCTACTCCAAGGTGGCTCTGCGGCTCGCCTCGCGTGTGGCCGCTGTGCGCGAGGCCGCGGGCTTCGCCGCGTACGCGAACCAGAAGTACGCGGAGGCGCTGGCCGAGTTCCGGGCGGCCAAGCGGATGACCGGCAGCGTCGAGCTGTGGCCCGTCATGGCGGACTGCGAGCGCGGACTCGGGCGCCCCGAGCGGGCGATGGCGATGGCCGGTGAGCCCGAGGTGCAGAAGCTCGACAAGGCGGGTCAGGTCGAGATGCGGCTGGTCGCGGCCGGTGCGCGCAGGGACATGGGGCAGATCGAGGCCGCCATCGTGACCCTGCAGAGCCCGGAGCTGGCGTCCAGCTCCGTACAGCCCTGGACCGCGCGGCTGCGCTATGCCTATGCCGACGCTCTGCTGTCGGCCGGGCGTGAGGGCGAGGCGCGTGAGTGGTTCGCGAAGGCGCTCGAGGCCGACAAGGACGGGGCGACCGACGCGTCGGACCGGCTGGCCGAGCTGGACGGTGTCGAGTTCGTCGACGCCATCGACGAGGGTGCCGCGGACGCCGAGCCGGAAGCCGACGCCGATGGCGACGCCGATGAGGAGTCCGATGACGACTCCGATGTCGAGTCGGGCGACGTCGAGGGCGACAAGTCCGAGTAACAGGACGTGAGTAGCAGGATGTGACGAGAAAGGGCGGCACCCCCAGCGGGTGCCGCCCTTTCTCGTTTCAGTCCAGCGTCAGGCTCCGCAGGACCAGCCCCGTCGCCGGCTTCGGGCCGAAGGACGTCGACTTTCGGGGCATCGTGACGCCCTCGCGGGCGAGGTCGCGTACGACGTCCTCCGGTACCGGATGCATCAACACCGCGGTCCCGCCCCGGCGTTCGGCCTGGGTGACGGCCGCCTCGGTGTCGTGGATGTACGCGATGTACTCCGGGGTGTCCGGGATCCGCCAGATGTGGTCCAGGAGCGTGGAGTGCAGGACGGTCGCATCGAGCGTGCGCCAGGCTTCGGGGCGGTCGGCGCGCACCGTGTGGGACAGCAGCTCCGGGTCCGGGCGGTCGAGGAGGTGGAAGACGCCGTCGCCCGCGAGCAGGAAGGCGTTCCCCTCCGCGGCAGCCTCCCCGAGGGCCTCCAGAGCCTGCGGGAGCGGTACGTCCAGGCGCCGGGCACGGAAGGAGCCGCCCACGGCCGCCAGGGCTTCGGAGACCGGGAGGCGGTGCAGTACCCGGTGGATGGCGCGTACCCGCAGCGGGTAGCGGGCCGTGTCGATCAGCAGGACGAGGCCGTAGTTCCAGGGGCCGGGCGTGGGGTGCTCGGCGCGCAGCCGCAGATAGGTCGCCCAGCGGTGGTGGCCGTCGGCGATCAGGGCCTGGCGTTCGGACAGGTCGGAGCGGATCTCTGCGAGATCGGCGGGGTCCGTCACCGACCACAGGCGGTGGCTGAAGCCGTCCTCGGTGGTGGTCTCCAGGAGCGGGGCGCGCAGGACGGTGCGTTCGATGACGGCGGTCGCGCCGGTCGGGCTGCCCATGCTGCGATACGTCAGCAGCAGCGGTTCCAGATTGGCAGCGGTCGTACGCATCAGGGCCGCGCGGTCCGCGACGATGTCCGGCATCACGTCCTCGTGGGGGAGAACGACGCCTTCGGACGGTTCGGACAGGGCGAGCGCGCCGATGACGCCTCGCTGCAGGAGATCGCCCTGGCGCTGCTCGTACACATACAGCGCGGGTTCCGGGTCCGCGGCCAGGATGCCCTCGGTCAGCCAGCGGGCGAGGGTGTCGGCGGCCTTCTGATTGCGGTCGCCGGTGGAGTTCGCCTGCGGGAGGATCAGCCGGACGATGTTGTGGGGGTCCGCCGACTCCAGGTGGTGCAGGCCGTCGGGCCTGACGACGACGTCGTACGGCGGCGAGGTCACGGCGGCGAGGCTGCCGACCCGCTCGGGGACATAGCGCAGCCCACGGAACGGGATCAGGTGCAGACCGTCGTTGGCCGCGGGACCTTCGGTGTTCATTTGTGCATCGTATGTGGGCTCCGGGGATGAGCGATGATCGGGGGAGTGGCCCGGAACGAGGAGCGTATGCGAATGAGTCAGCAGCACAGGACCCGGCCGAGCGGGAGCGGGACGGCGCTGAGCGAGGCGTACGACACGGCGCTGCTGGACCTGGACGGGGTGGTCTACGCGGGCGGTGAGGCGATCGCCCACGCAGTGGACTCGCTGCTGACGGCGCGCGAGGGCGGGATGCACCTCGCGTATGTGACGAACAACGCGCTGCGGCCGCCCGAGGCCGTGGCCGAGCACATCACCGAGCTCGGTGTCCCGACCGATGCGGCGGATGTCATCAACTCCGCGCAGGCGGTCGCCCGGTTGATCTCCGAGCAGGTGCCGGCCGGGTCCCGGGTGCTGGTGATCGGCGGGGAAGGGCTGCGGGTCGCGCTGCGCGAGCGGGGTCTTGAGCCGGTGGAGTTCGCCGACGACGATCCGGCGGCTGTGGTGCAGGGGTACGGCGGGCCGGATCTGACGTGGGGGCGCTTCGCGGAGGCGTGCTACGCGATCGCGCGGGGTGTGCCGTGGTTCGCGTCCAACACGGATCTGACGATTCCCAGCGCGAGGGGCATCGCGCCCGGAAACGGCGCGGCCGTGGAGGTCGTACGGATAGCGACGGGCGCGGAGCCGCAGGTGGCGGGGAAGCCGTTGCCGCCGATGCACAAGGAGACGATCCTGCGGACGGGCGCGCGCAGGCCGCTGGTCGTGGGGGACCGGCTGGACACGGACATCGAGGGCGCGTTCAACGGAGGCGTCGACTCCTTGCTCGTACTGACCGGGGTGACTGACGGTGCGCAGCTGCTGGCGGCGCCGCCCGAGCACCGGCCGACCTATGTCGACGCCGATCTGCGGGGGATGCTGACCGGGCAGCCCGAAGTGGCCGAGACGGACGGTGGATTCGTGTGCGGAGGGTGGACCGCGTCCGTACGGGACGATGCGCTCGCGCTCGACGGTGAGGGTGAGCCGTTGGACGGGCTGAGGGCGCTGTGTGCGGCGGCCTGGACGCAGGCGGGGGACGGGGTGTCCAGGCTGGACGCGGACAAGGCGCTGTCCCGGCTGGGCCTGTAGAACCGCCGGCGCGCGAATCGGGGGTGCCCGCCCGGGGGTTGAGTCTGCAGCTCCGCGCCTGTCGCGATGGGAGGGTAGGCTAACCTAACCTCGTGTTGGTCGACAGTCCCCCCAAACAGAGCGCGGAGCCGATATCCGCGACCGAGCCCCGCAAGCGCCATGCCCTGCGCGCTGCCGGGTTGCTCGTGTCTCTCGGCGTCCTGCTGCTGGTCTGCGTCGCGAGCATCGCCGTCGGCGCCAAGTCGATTCCGCTCTCCGAGGTGTGGCACGGACTGTTCCACAACGCGGGCGTCGGCAACGACGTGATCATCCACGATGTCCGGGTGCCGCGGACCCTGCTCGGACTGATCGTCGGCGCCGCCCTCGGGCTCTCGGGCGCGGTGATGCAGGCCCTGACGCGCAACCCGCTGGCGGAACCCGGCCTGCTGGGCGTGAACGCGGGGGCGTCGGCCGCGGTCGTCTCTGCCGTCAGCTTCCTCGGCGTCACATCGCTGACCGGATATGTCTGGTTCGCGTTCATCGGCGCTGCCGTCGTCTCCGTACTCGTCTACGTCCTCGGCGGCAGCCGCGGCGCGACCCCGGTACGACTCGCCCTCGCCGGGACCGCCGCCACCGCCGCGCTCTACGGCTACATCAACGCCGTACAGCTGCTGGACTCGGCCGCACTCGAACGACTCCGGTTCTGGACGGTCGGCTCGCTCGCATCGGCCGACATGGAGACCATCCGCAAGATCGCGCCCTTCATCGGCATCGGCGTGGTCCTCGCGCTGCTGCTCGCACGGCCGCTCAACGCGATGGAGATGGGCGACGACACCGCCCGCGCGCTCGGCGCCCATCTGAACCGTACGCGCGCACTGGCGATGCTCACCGTCACCCTGCTGTGCGGGGCCGCGACCGCCGCCTGCGGGCCGATCGTCTTCATCGGGCTGATGATCCCGCATCTCGTGCGCTCCCTCACGGGGCCCGACATGCGGTGGATCCTGCCGTACGCCACGATCCTGTCGCCGGTCCTGCTCCTGGGCGCCGATGTCATCGGCCGGGTCGTCACCCGCCCCTCCGAGCTGCAGGTCGGCGTCGTCACCGCGCTGATCGGCGGGCCCGTCTTCATTCACCTTGTCCGCCGCAAGAGGATGGCCCAGCTGTGAAAGCCGTGAAAGCCATACGCACCCCCGGCGGGCTCTCCCTGCGGATCGATCCGCGATCGCTTGTCGTATCTCTGTTGCTTGCCGCGGTCACCGTGGCTGCCGGAGTCGTACTCATCGGCAGCGGCGACTTCCCCATCTCGCCCGGCGAGGTCGTCGCCACGCTGCTCGGGAACGGCACCCAGGCCCAGGAGTTCATCGTCCAGGACCTGCGGCTGCCGCGTGTGCTGGTCGGGCTGCTCGTCGGCGCCTCGCTCGCCCTCAGCGGCGCGATCTTCCAGTCCATCTCCCGCAATCCGCTGGGCAGTCCGGATGTGATCGGCTTCGGGCAGGGCGCCACCGTCGGCGCGCTCGGCGTGATCGTCCTTTTCGACGGCGGAGCGCTCGCGGTGGCGGGCGGCGCGGTCGTCGGCGGACTGGTGACCGGTGTCGGGGTCTACGTTCTGGCGTGGAAGCGCGGTGTGCACGGCTACCGCCTCGTCCTCGTCGGCATCGGCATCGCCGCCATGCTCACCGCGGCCAACCACTATCTGGTCACCAAGGCCAGCCTGGTCGAGGCCACCCAGGCCACGCTGTGGATGACCGGCTCGCTCGACGGCCGCGACTGGGCGCAGGTCTGGCCGCTGCTCGGCGTGTTCGCCGCACTCGTCCCCTTGATCCTCGCGCACGGGCGGCAGCTGCGGATGCTGGAGATGGGCGACGACGCCGCGTACGCCCTGGGAGTGCCCGTCGAGCGCACCCGCCTGGTGCTCATGGGCTCGGGCGTCCTGCTCATCGCGGTCGCGACGGCGGCCGCCGGGCCGATCGCCTTCGTGGCGCTGAGCGCCCCGCAGCTCGCCCGACGGCTGACCCGGTCGCCGGGGCCGAACCTGGCCGCCGCCTCCGTGATGGGCGCCGCGCTGCTGCTGATCGCCGACTGGGCCGCCACCACCGGCTTCGGCGACCGCCAGCTGCCGGTCGGCGTGGTCACCGGGGTGCTGGGCGGCTGCTATCTGCTCTGGCTGCTGGTCACCGTACGCAAGGCGGGCCGCATATGAACCCCGTGAACCACGAATCCAGGAGTACGCACCCCATGCAGCGCCTCACCGCGGAATCGGTCACCCTCGGCTACGACCAGCGCGTCATCGCCGAGAACCTCTCGGTGGAGATCCCCGACAACTCCTTCACGGTGATCGTCGGCCCGAACGCCTGCGGAAAGTCGACACTGCTGCGCGCCCTGTCCCGGATGCTCAAGCCGTCCCACGGCCGCGTCCTGCTCGACGGGCACTCCATCCACTCCCTGCCCGCCAAGAAGGTCGCCAGGACGCTCGGCCTGCTGCCGCAGTCGTCGATCGCGCCGGACGGGATCACCGTCGCCGACCTGGTCGCGCGCGGCCGCTATCCGCACCAGGGGCTGCTGCGCCAGTGGTCGGCGCAGGACGAGCGGATTGTCGAGGAGTCGATGGCCGCGACCGGAGTCGGCGAACTGGCAGAGCGCTATGTCGACGAATTGTCCGGCGGCCAGCGCCAGCGCGTATGGATCGCGATGGCGCTCGCCCAGCAGACGCCGCTGCTCCTGCTCGACGAGCCCACGACCTTCCTCGACATCCAGCATCAGCTGGAGGTGCTCGACCTGTGCGCCGAGCTGCACGAGACGCAGGGGCGCACACTCGTCGCCGTACTCCACGACCTCAACCAGGCCGCCCGCTACGCGACGCACCTCATCGCCCTGCGCGAGGGGACGGTCGTCGCCGAGGGCGCGCCCGCCGACGTGGTCACCGCCGAGCTGGTGGAACGCGTCTTCGGGGTGAAGAGCCAGGTCATCGACGATCCGGAGTCCGGAACGCCGCTGGTGGTGCCGGCGGCACGCAGGCGCGCCACCGCCGCGTCGTAGCGGCTGCCCTCGTACTGGCTACAGCAGCGTCCTCAGACGCAGCAGATCGCGGAAGCCCGCCTCGAGCCTGACCCGGCCCGAGGCCCAGGCTTTCGCGAAGTTCAGCTCGCCGTTCACCATCGCCACCAGGTCGTCGCCGCTCATCGCGAGGCGGATCTGCGCCTTCTCGACCGGCGGCCCCTGAATGGTGTCCGTCACCTCGATCCGGCCGTCGTCGAGGCGGCCGGTGAAGGTGATGTCCAGGTCCTTGATGTGGCAGCTGAGGGAACGGTCGAGCGCGGCCGCGCCCCGCACATCGCCGTCCGCCTGCGCCAGGTTGTCCGAGAGTTTGTCGAGTGCGCTGCGGCACTCTTCCGTCGTCGCCATCGTGATCGACCGTACCGCAGGGCTTCGCGGTAGCGTCTGGGCATGAGCGACTCGCTGCCGGGACCGCAGATCGACGAGCAGGGGATCCACGCGGAATCCACTGCCCCTCAGGCGTACGAGCCCGCCGTGCCCCAGGCGTACGAACCCGCCGTGCCCCAGGCGTACGAACCCGCCGTGCCCCAGGCGTACGAACCCGCCGTGCCCCAGGCGTACGAACCTGCTGCGCCCCAGCCGTACGAGCCCGCCGCGCCGGCGCCCCTGGGCGTCCACCGCGTGCCCACAGGCAACGCGGGCGTGGACGCCCAGCTGGAGCGGCTGGCCGACGCCGACCACCTCCCTGCGGACGGACATCTCGAGGTGTACGAGGATGTACACCGGGGGCTGCGGGACGCGCTGACCGCGCTCGACGCACGCCCGGCGCCCGCACCCGCGGGGCCCTTGCCCTCGCCTTCGTACAACCACAGGAGCTGAACCGAACGTGGCAGGAGTGGCCCGCCGCCGTCTCGACGCCGAGCTGGTACGCCGCAACCTCGCGCGCTCGCGCGAGCACGCGAGCCAGCTGATCGCCGCGGGGCGGGTGACCGTCGGCGGCAACACCGCGACGAAGTCCGCCACCCAGGTCGAGACCAGCGCGGCCATCGTCGTCTCCTCCGACGACAGCGACCCCGACTACGTCTCGCGCGGCGGCCACAAGCTCGCGGGCGCGCTCGCCGCGTTCATGCCGCTCGGGCTCAAGATCGAGGGACGGCGGGCTCTGGACGCGGGTGCGTCGACGGGCGGCTTCACGGACGTACTGCTGCGATCGGGCGCCGGACACGTCGTGGCGGTCGACGTCGGCTACGGGCAACTCGCGTGGTCTCTTCAGAGTGATGAACGCGTGAGTGTCAAAGACCGTACCAACGTGCGTGAATTGACATTGGAGTCGATCGACGGAGTGCCGGTGGACCTTGTGGTGGGCGATCTGTCGTTCATTCCGCTCGGTCTTGTGCTGCCCGCGCTCGCGCGCTGTGCCGCACCCGACGCGGATCTGGTGCTGATGGTCAAGCCGCAGTTCGAGGTGGGTAAGGACCGCCTCGGCAGCGGTGGGGTCGTCCGCAGCCCCGAGCTGCGCGCGGACACGGTCAAGGCCGTGGCGCGCAAGGCCGCCGAGCTCGGGCTCGGCGTGCAGGGCGTCACGGCCAGTCCGCTGCCGGGACCCTCCGGAAACGTCGAGTACTTTCTGTGGCTCCGGGCCGGAGCGCCCCAGCTCGATCCGGCGGATGTCGACCGTGCAGTGGCGGAGGGACCTCGTTGACAACCACATCAGCAGCGACACCAGCGCGCACCGTTTTCCTGCTCGCGCACACCGGGCGCCCGGCGGCGATCCGCAGCGCGGAACTCGTCGTACAGGGGCTGCTGCGCAGCGGTCTCGGCGTACGCGTACTGGCGGCGGAGGCAGCCGATCTGCCACTGCCGCCGTCCGTCGAGACGGTGAACGAGGCGACCCCGGAAGTGCTCGACGGCTGTGAGCTGCTGATCGTCCTCGGCGGGGACGGAACGCTGCTGCGCGGCGCCGAGTTCGCCCGTGCGTCCGGGGTGCCGATGCTCGGCGTCAACCTGGGGCGGGTCGGCTTTCTCGCGGAGGCCGAGCGCGACGACCTCGACAAGGTCGTCGACCGGGTCGTCACGCGCGCCTACGAGGTCGAGGAGCGCATGACCATCGATGTCGTCGTGCACACCAACGGCGATGTCGTGCACCGGGACTGGGCGCTGAACGAGGCGGCCGTGCAGAAGGTCTCGCCCGACCGGATGCTGGAGGTCGTCCTGGAGATCGACGGGCGGCCGGTGACCGGCTTCGGCTGCGACGGCATCGTCTGCGCGACACCGACCGGCTCGACGGCGTACGCCTTCTCGGCGGGCGGGCCGGTGGTCTGGCCGGAGGTGGAGGCGCTGTTGATGGTGCCGATCAGCGCGCACGCGCTGTTCGCCAAGCCGCTGGTGACGTCTCCGACGTCGGTGCTCGCGGTCGAGGTGCAGCGGAACACTCCGCACGGGGTGCTGTGGTGCGACGGGCGCAGAACCATCGAACTGCCGCCCGCGGCACGGGTGGAGGTGCGCCGGGGTGCCGTTCCTGTGCGGCTGGCGCGACTGCATCACGCGTCGTTCACGGACCGGCTCGTGGCGAAGTTCGCGCTCCCGGTGTCGGGGTGGCGCGGCAAGCCGCACTAGACATCACGCATGGGCGGGTCACGCGGTTCTTCCCGGTCGAGTGCTGTGTCTTTCGGGGGGGGCAACCCCCGGACTCCCGGCGTTTTACGTGGTCTCGGCCCGGGAGAGTGAATCAGGACCCGGGGTCCGTCGCACGGCGGGCCCCGGACCTCGTAAGGTCGTGTCCGTGTTGGAGGAGATGCGGATACGGTCGCTCGGGGTCATCGACGACGCTGTCGTCGAGCTGTCGCCCGGTTTCACCGCGGTGACCGGCGAGACGGGCGCGGGCAAGACCATGGTCGTCACCAGCCTGGGGCTGCTGCTCGGCGGGCGCGCCGATCCCGCGCTGGTGCGGATCGGCGCAAAGTCGGCGGTGGTGGAGGGGCGGATCAGCGTGTCCCCCGGTGCCCCGGCCGCGCTGCGGGCCGAGGAGGCCGGGGCGGAACTCGACGACGGCACTCTGCTGATCAGCAGAACCGTCTCGGCGGAGGGGCGCTCGCGCGCCCACATCGGCGGGCGGTCCGTGCCGGTGGGCATGCTGTCCGAGCTGGCCGACGAGCTCGTGGCCGTACACGGCCAGACCGACCAGCAGGGGCTGCTGCGGCCCGCGCGGCAGCGGGAGGCACTCGACCGGTACGCGGGCGACGCGGTCACCGGGCCGCATGCCAAGTACGCGGCCGCGTACCGGCGGCTGCGGGCCGTCTCCGTGGAGCTGGACGAGCTGACCACGCGCGCGCGTGAGCGGGCACAGGAAGCTGATCTGCTGCGCTTCGGTCTCGGCGAGATCGAGGGCGTCGAACCGCGCGCGGGCGAGGACGTCGAACTCGCCGCCGAGGCCGAACGGCTCGGGCACGCCGAGGCTCTCGCCTCCGCCGCGTCCGTCGCCCACGCCGCGCTGGCGGGCAATCCCGAGGATCCGGAGGGCGTGGACGCCGCGACGCTCGTCGCGGGCGCGGGACGGGCGCTGGACGCCGTGCGCTCCCACGACCCGGCGCTCGCCGCGCTCGCCGACCGGATGGGCGAGATCTCGATCCTGCTCGGTGATGTGGCCGGAGAGCTGGCCGGGTACGCGGACAATCTGGACGCCGATCCGCTGCGCCTCGCCGCGGTGGAGGAACGGCGGGCCGCGCTGACGGCGCTGACGCGCAAGTACGGCGGGCACGGTGAAGGCATTGCCGCCGTACTCGCATGGTCCGAGCAGAGCGCCGAGCGCCTCACCGAGCTGGACGGCGACGACGACCGGATCGGGGAGCTGGCGGCCGAGCGGGACGCGCTGCGCAGCGAACTGTCGGGCCTGGCACAGGCGTTGACGGATGCACGTACGGAGGCGGCGGCGCGGTTCGCCGAAGCGGTCACCGAGGAGCTGGCCTCGCTCGCGATGCCGCACGCGCGCGTGTCGTTCGAGATCCGCCAGAGTGAGGACCCGGAGGGTGTCGAGGTCGGCGGCCGCACCGTGGCGTACGGCCCCTCCGGTGTCGACGAGGTCGAACTGCTGCTGGCCCCGCACCCGGGCGCGCCGCCGCGGCCGATCGCCAAGGGGGCTTCGGGCGGCGAGCTCTCGCGCGTGATGCTCGCCGTCGAGGTCGTCTTTGCCGGGACCGACCCAGTGCCGACGTATCTCTTCGACGAGGTCGACGCGGGCGTGGGCGGAAAGGCCGCGGTCGAGATCGGGCGGCGTCTGGCGAAGCTCGCGAAGACGGCGCAGGTGGTGGTCGTGACACATCTGCCGCAGGTGGCGGCGTTCGCCGACCGGCAGCTGCTGGTCGAGAAGACCAACGACGGGTCGGTGACCCGGTCCGGCGTCACGGTTCTCGAAGGGGAGGACAGGGTGCGCGAGCTGTCGCGGATGCTGGCGGGCCAGGAGGACTCCCAGACGGCGCGGGCGCATGCTGAGGAACTGCTCGCTACGGCGCGGGCGGACGGTCGATGAGGCGCTCGACCGCGTTCGCCACCGCCTTCGGGGCGACCCGGTCCGTGTACGAGGTGCTGCGCAGGCGGGCGCCCGGTGACCCCGCGCAGTGGCAGCGCAAGAACTACGCGGGCCGCACGGTCGACCTCTACGCCGGGCCCGCCGCCGCGGTCGGGGCCGCGCTGGCGACTTCGGGCCGGGCCGCTGTCGCGGTGGTCGCGGCGGGGGCGTGCGGGGCGTACGACGACCTGAAGGGGGACCACCGGCGCGGCTTCAGGGCGCACCTGAGCGCGCTCGGGCAGGGCGAGGTGACCAGCGGGGCCGTGAAGCTCTTCGGGATCGGGGCCGCGGGGCTCGCCGCGGGGGCTCTGCTCAAGGAGCGGCCCGTCGACAAGCTCCTCGCCGGGATCGTGATCGCAGGCACCGCGCACCTGGTCAACCTCGTGGACGTCGCGCCGGGACGGGCCGCCGTCTCCGTGCTCGGGATCGGCGCGCCCGGCCTGCTGCGCCGGGGCACCGCCGGTGCGCTCGCCGCGGCGCCCATGGGAGCCGCCGCAGCGATCGTCACCGAGGACCTGGGCGAGCGGACCATGCTCGGCGACAGCGGGGCGCACGCCCTGGGCGCGGCACTCGGCACCGCGATCGTCGCGGGCAACGGCCGTGCCGGGCTTGCCGTTCACGCGGCGGGCCTGATCGCTGCCGCCGTGTACGGGGACGAGGTCAGCAGGCTCGCGGGATCACCCATGTGAGTGACACCGCGCCCCGCGCCGCCCGGCCGGGACACGTCAACGACACCACGACAGTGCCGGAACGTGCGTGCGGGCTGGCATCCTTGGCGCGTGACACAGCTGCGTACGGTCCAGGTGCTGGGCGGCGGCAGTGCGGGCAGCAGCGCGCATGTCAGGTCGCTGGCCGCGGGGCTGGTGGCGCGGGGCGTGCGGGTGACGGTGTGCGCCCCCGCCGAACTGAAGCGCCTCTACGACTTCCCCGGCGCCGGGGCGCACTTCGCCGCCGTACCGCGGCGGAGCGATCCGGCGGCGATCGGGGCGTTGCGCGCGGCCTGCGCGAAGGCGGACGTCGTGCACGCGCACGGGCTGCACGCCGCCGTACGCGCCACGCTGGCGCTCAGCGGGCAGCGCGTGCCGCTCGTCGTCACCTGGCACACCCGCTCGCACGCCGAGGGCGCGCGCGGTCAGGTGCTGCGGCTGCTGGAGCGAAGGGCTGCGCGGGCGGCGGCGGTTGTGTTCGGCACCTGCTCCGAACTGGTCGACCGGGCCCGTCGGCGCGGCGCGCGCGACGCCCGCCTCGCGCCGGTCGCGGTGCCCGCACCGCAGGGGCGTCCGGGCCGCGCCGAGGACAAGTCGCGGGCCGAACTGGGCGCGGTGGACCGGCCGTTGCTGATGGCCGTGGGCAGCCTCGTGCCGCACCGGGGGTACGGGACACTGCTGGACGCGGCACGGCTGTGGCGCGGCCTCGATCCGATGCCGCTGGTGGTGATCGCGGGGGAGGGACGGGAGCGGGGTGCGCTCCAGCGCCGCATCGAGACGGAGGGTCTGCCGGTACGGCTGGTGGGCCGCCGGGACGACATCGGCGATCTCCTCCCTGCGGCGGACGTCGCCCTCCTCCCGAGCCGCTGGGAGGCCCGCTCGCTGCTCGCCCAGGAGGCCCTGCGCCTGGGCGTCCCCCTGGTCGCGACGGCGGTCGGCGGCATCCCGGAACTCGTGGGCGACGCGGCGGAACTGGTCCCGTACGGGGACGCGGCCGCGCTGGCCGACGCGGTGACACGACTGCTGGCGGACGAGGGGCGGCGGGGGGAACTGGCGGCGGCGGGGCGGGTGCAGGCGGGGACGTGGCCGACGGAGGACGAGACGATCGCGCAGGTTCTGAGCGTGTACGACGAGGTGGTGGCGGGGCGCTGAATTTCCCCCACCCCGCCCTCCCCCTACGGCCTGGCGGCCGTGGGAGGTACCCCCATCCCGAACCGGGGCTCCGCCCCGGACCCCTGGGGTTACGTGGGGGCTGGCGCCCCCACACCCCGATGCGCCGGCTTCGCGGCGCAGACCCCCGGTCCCCAGGGGGAGGGGGAACGTGGGGCTGGCGCCCCCACACCCCCGAAGCGCTCGCTTCGCGGCGCAGGCCCCAGCCCCCAATGGGGGAAGGGCAATTTGTGGGCTCCGCCCCCACACCCCGAGTGCGCCCGCTTCGCGGCGCGGGCTGACCGCCTCCGCCCGCAGAGGGGAAGTGGGACGTGGGGGCTACGGCCCCACGTCCCAAGTGCGCCCGCTTCGTGGCGCGGACTGGCCGACTCCCGGCGCGCGGGCTTCGCGGCGCGAGCTGACGGCTCGCGGCCCATCCACACCGCGGCGCTGGGCGACCAATTGCAGCCACCCGGCAAGGGGGCCGCGGAGCGGGTGGAGTCGGGACGTAGAGCGTGATTTGTGGCGCGGGGACGCCCGCGCCCCACGGCAGACCAGAGACGCGCCGTAAATCATGCAGTCCCGGCTTCACCCCGGAGCGGACCCCAAACGGCCACCCCGCGGCACCGGGCACCCCAAACCCCGCACCCCGCGCCTCACCCCGCGTGCCGCCTCGCTCTCAGTGCCAGGCTCAAGGCCAGTACCGTCTGCGGGTCGTCCAGGTCCGTGCCCAGGAGTTCCGAGATGCGAGCCAGGCGGTTGTACAGCGTCTGGCGGTTCAGGTGGAGTTCGCGGGCCGTTTCCGCCTTGCGGCCCGCGTGGGCCAAGTACGTCTGCAGCGTCGGGAGCAGCGGCGGGCGCGAGGACGCGTCGTGGTCGCGCAGGGGGCCGATCGCGCGCTCCACGAAGGCCGACAGGTCCGGGTGGTCCCGCAGGCGCCACAGCAGGAGGTCGATGTCCAGGCGGCGCGCGTCGTACCACGGGCGGTCCGAGAGGCCCTGCGCCGCCGTCGCCGTTTCCGAGGCGTGGCGCAGGCCCGCCGATGCCGCCGCCCAGCCGCCCGCCATGCCGACGACCACGACCGGCGGGTGCGCGCCCGCGCGCTCCAGGCCGGCCCGTTCGACTCCCGCCCGCAGCGCCGCGGCGACCCGGTCGGCGACGGCCGTGCGTTCGGACTCGGAGCGCAGGCCGAGCAGGAGCGGAACCCGGCCCTCCACGGGGCGTACGCCCAGCAGCACCGGTACGCCGACCGCCGACAGCTCCTCCAGCACGGCACGGGCGAGCAACGCCCAGTTCCCGGACGGCGAGAGCTCCGCGGCCAGGCGCATGACGACCGGCAGCAGCGGTCCCTCGCCCGGCTTGAAGCCAAGGACCCTCGCCTGGGCCGGCGCGTCCTCCGCCGTGATGCGGCCCTCCGCCAGATCCGTCAGGAAGTCGCCGCGGCCGCGGGCCGCCAGCTCCTCCTCCTGGCGGGCCTGCATCAGGACGACGGCCAGCAGCCCGGCCGCCCGCTCCGCCGCCATCCGGTGCACCGTCAGCAGCGGGGAGCCGACGGCCAGCAGGACGAGGCGGGCGCGTACCGACGCGGCGCCCTGACCGCCGCCGGGGACGTCGACCAGGACCGTCCCGGCCGGCGGCGACTCCCGTGCCGCACGCTGGCTCCGCAGCCTGTCCCAGACCTGGAGCGGATCCGCCCCGGCCCGTCCCGAATCGGATCCCGCCGCAAACAGGAGCTGTCCGTCCGCCGTCTCCAGGAAGACGGGGTTCGCCGTGAAGTCGGCGAGGATACGCAGCACTTGGGGCACCCCGCCCCCTTCCAGCAGCACCTCCGTACAACGCCGGTGCACTTCCTCGGCCTGCCGCAGCAGGGCGTAGTGCCCGTTGACGATCTCGGTGTGGACCTCCTCGGTCACCGAGACGAAGGGGACCTCCCGGTGCAGCTGCACGAGCGGCAGTCCGACCGCCCGCGCGGTCTCCACGATCACCGAGGGCAGCCGGCTGAAGCGCGGCCCCAGCTCCACCACGAGCGCGGCGATGCCGCGGTCCGCGAGCCGGCGTACGGAGGCCCGCTGTTCGGCGGGCCGGGTGCCGAGCCCCATGCCCGTGGTGAGCAGGAGCTCGCCGCCCTTGAGCAGGGAGGCGATGTTGGGCGCCTCACCGGCGTGCACCCAGCGCACCGTCCGCTGCAGCCGGTCCGCGCCGGCGACGACCTCCGGAAGTCCGGCGCGCAGTCCGGGCAGTTCCAGTGCCTGCTGCACCGTGATGCCACCTTGGGTCTCCACTGACTGTCGCCTCGCGCTTTCATCGGGCCGGACCGGCGACGCGGACGCTACCGGGCCGGTGCGTCCGCGCACATCACCAGGGCCCGCGGGCAATCGTCATGCCCCGTTCGGGGACGCTGGTTTGATGTTGTGGTTGAGCCGGAACACGTTCTCGGGGTCGTACTCCGCCTTGACCGCGGCCAGGCGCTTGTAGTTGTCCTCGCCGTAGGCGGCGACCACCCGCTCCTGCCCCTCCTGCCCGATGAAGTTCAGATACGTCGCGCTCAGCGACCAGGGCTCCACATCGGCGCGTACGTCCCGCACCCACTTCTTGGCGCGCTCGTCGTCCTCGGGGCTCTCCCAGATCCCGAAGGGATGCACGGCCCACGGCGCTTCGCGCCAGGGCACCGGATAGTCGGCCGGGCCCCTGGCCACCGCGCCGCCCATGGGGAACAGGACGTGCTGTGTGCCGGTGGGTACGGGCATGTCGGCCGCGCGGGAGCAGTAGACGTCGACGGCCTCGTCCGGGAAACCCGCCATGAACTCCGCGGACCAGTAGTTACGCATGAGCGGCGGGTCGTCGAGCATGCACTGCAGCTCCGCGTAGGGCAGTTCGGCGATGACTTCCGCCTCGTGGCCGAGACCCAGCATCGGCTCGCTCACATCACGGACCTCGTCCTCCCAGCCCGCGTAGGTCACCAGCACGGCGAGCACGAGCTTGCCGACCATGTGCTCGGGAACGAACGGCTCGGGCGGCCCGGTGAGATAGAGACAGGCGCCGCCGACCTCGTCCGGCGCGGACTCGATGAAGTCACGGTAGGCACGCACGACTTCGGGTCCGGCCTCGGGCTGGAACAGCAGCATGACCATCGACATCGCAGGGAGCGCATGCAGTTGCAGGGTGATGGCCGTGGCAACGCCGAAGTTGCCGCCACCGCCGTGCAGCGCCCAGAACAGCTCCTGGTTCTCGTCCGCACTGGCGTGGACGGTGTCGCCGTCGGCGGTCACCAGCTCCACGGCGATGAGATTGTCGCAGGCCAGGCCCCACTTGCGCTCCAGCCAGCCCGATCCGCCGCCCAGCGTGAAGCCGCCGACGCCGGTGGTGGACGCCCGCCCGCCGGTGGTCGCCAGAGCGTGGGGCTGGGTCGCCCGGTCGAGATGGCTCATGGTGGCGCCGCCGCCGATCCGTGCGGCCCGGGACTGGGGATCGACGACCACGGTGTGGATGCGACGCAGGTCGACGACGATTCCGCCGTCGGTCGCCGCCATGCCCGCGACGCTGTGGCCGCCGCCGCGGACGGCGATCTCCAGATCGTTGTCGCGGCCGAAGCGGACCGCCCTGGCGACATCCGGTCCCGTCTCGCACTGGGCGATGACGGCGGGACGCCGGTCGATCATGCCGTTGAAGATGGTGCGAGCGTCGTCGTACTCCGCATCACCGGGGGCGTACGCATCGCCGGTCAGTTCCCTGCGGAAGCCGGCCAGCGCGGCCTCCGTGATGTCTTGGGGCGCCATAGTGGCCCCCTTCCGAGGGCGCGACAGGACATTTTCATCGTAGTCCCGACAAGGAAGACATGATCGGTCGAGCCGTCCTGCCGCGCTCCTGGTCCTGCCGCGCTCTTCGTCGGCCGCGCTCGTGCCGCGCTCCTCGCGCTCTATCCTCCGTACGCGCCCGATGCCGTCAGCCGCAGCGCCGTGTCGATCAGGGGGACATGGCTGAACGCCTGCGGGAAATTCCCCACCTGCCGCTGCAGCTTCGCGTCCCACTCCTCGGCAAGCAGCCCCAGGTCGTTGCGGAGCGAGAGCAGCTTCTCGAAGAGCCGCCGCGCCTCGTCCACCCGGCCGATCATCGCCAGGTCGTCCGCGAGCCAGAACGAGCAGGCCAGGAACGCGCCCTCGTCGCCCTCCAGACCGTCCACACCGGCGTCCTCGCCCGCGGTCGGGTAGCGCAGGACGAAACCGTCCTCCGTGCCCAGCTCCCGCTGGATCGCCTCGATCGTGCCGATGACGCGCTTGTCGTCCGGCGGCAGAAAGCCCATCTGCGGAATCAGCAGCAGGGAGGCGTCCAGCTCCTTGGAGCCGTACGACTGCGTGAACGTGTTGCGCTCCTGGTCGTACCCCTTCTCGCAGACATCGCGGTGGATGTCGTCACGCAGCTCGCGCCACCGCTCGATGGGACCGTCGGCGTCGCCGGACTCGATCAGCTTGATCGTCCGGTCGACCGCGACCCACGCCATGACCTTCGAGTGCACGAAGTGCCTGCGCGGCCCGCGCACCTCCCAGATGCCCTCGTCCGGCTGGTCCCAGTGCTTCTCCAGGTAGCGGATCAGCTTGAGCTGGAGCAGCGAGGCGTAGTCGTTGCGCGCCAGGCCGGTCATGTGCGCCAGATGCAGCGCCTCGGTGACCTCGCCGTACACATCCAGCTGGAGCTGGTGCGCCGCGCCGTTGCCGACACGTACCGGAGCGGAGTTCTCATAGCCGGGCAGCCAGTCCAACTCGGCCTCGCCCAGCTCCCGTTCGCCCGCGATCCCGTACATGATCTGCAGGTTCTCCGGGTCGCCCGCCACCGAGCGCAGCAGCCACTCGCGCCAGGCGCGGGCCTCCTCGCGGTAGCCGGTGCGCAGCAGCGAGGAGAGGGTGATCGCGGCGTCGCGCAGCCAGGTGTAGCGGTAGTCCCAGTTGCGTACGCCGCCGATCTCCTCCGGCAGCGAGGTCGTCGGCGCGGCCACGATCCCGCCCGTCGGCGCGTAGGTCAGCGCCTTCAGTGTGATCAGCGAGCGGACCACGGCCTCGCGGTAGGGCCCGTGGTACGTGCAGTGCTCGACCCACTCCCGCCAGAAGTCCTCGGTCGCCTCCAGCGAACCCTCCGGGTCCGGCAGCGCAGGCGGCTGGTGGTGCGAGGGCTGCCAGCTGATCGTGAACGCGATCCGCTCGCCGGGGGCGACGGTGAAGTCGGAGTACGTGGTGAGGTTCTTGCCGTACGTCTCCGTGGAGGTGTCCAGCCAGACCGAGTCCGGTCCGGCGACGGCGACCGTGCGCCCGTCGACCTTGTGGACCCAGGGCACCACACGCCCGTAACTGAAGCGCATGCGCAGTGCGGAGCGCATCGGCACGCGCCCGCTCACGCCCTCCACGATCCGGATGAGCTGGGGTGCGCCGTCACGCGGCGGCATGAAGTCCGTCACGCGGACCGTGCCGCGCGGCGTGTCCCACTCCGATTCGAGGATCAGCGAGTCGCCGCGGTAGCGACGCCGGTCGGCGGCCGGAGGCCCCGCCTCCGCGGAGTGCGCGGGACCGAGCCGCCAGAAGCCGTGCTCCTCGGTACCGAGGAGGCCCGCGAAAATGGCATGCGAGTCGAAGCGGGGTAGGCACAGCCAGTCCGCTGTTCCGTCCCTGCAGACCAGTGCTGCGGTCTGCATGTCTCCGATTAGTGCGTAATCCTCGATGCGCCCGGCCACGTGCATCTCCAGTCGAACGGCCACGTCCGCCCCGAGGGGCGCTTACTGCTGTCAAGGGTCGTCGACGAGCGCGGTGTTCTGGTCGACGGAGGATGGTGTCATGTGACGTCCCACCCGTCGCCCTCCACCACCCTGCTCGATGCGCTTCGCGCGCCCCTCTGCATCGCTCGGCGAGCGAGTGTCCGAGCAGGATACGACGCACAGTAATGATCTGCGCGCCCGTCTCGGCAACACAACTCAGCCGAACGAGTGAGCCAAGAGTGAGTCCTGGTGAGCGGCGTACGCAAGTGGCGACGCGTGGCCGGAAGCAGTCTCCCGTCGGCGCTGATACCCTGGTACCCCGTGGACCGGTGGCCGTCCTGTGCAAATCAGAGGCCCCGAAACCGCAGCGACGGCACCCTCCGGACGACCGGAAGGCACGCCGGTACGCACCTCACCTCGCGACCACGGGAGCCCCCTCTTGGCGATGCCGCCCAAATCCATGACGACCAAGCACATCTTCGTCACCGGGGGTGTCGCCTCCTCCCTCGGCAAGGGCCTCACGGCCTCGAGCCTGGGCGCGCTGCTCAAGGCGCGGGGCCTGCGGGTCACCATGCAGAAGCTCGACCCGTATCTGAACGTCGACCCGGGCACGATGAACCCCTTCCAGCACGGTGAGGTGTTCGTCACCAACGACGGCGCCGAGACCGACCTGGACATCGGCCACTACGAGCGCTTCCTCGACGTCGATCTCGACGGCTCGGCCAACGTCACCACGGGGCAGGTCTACTCAACGGTCATCGCCAAGGAGCGGCGCGGTGAGTACCTGGGCGACACCGTCCAGGTCATCCCGCACATCACCAACGAGATCAAGCACCGCATCCGGCGCATGGCGACCGACGACGTCGATGTCGTCATCACCGAGGTCGGCGGCACTGTGGGCGACATCGAGTCACTGCCGTTCCTGGAGACCGTCCGCCAGGTCCGCCACGAGGTCGGCCGGGACAACGTCTTCGTCGTGCACATCTCGCTGCTGCCCTACATCGGCCCCTCCGGCGAACTCAAGACCAAGCCGACCCAGCACTCCGTGGCCGCCCTTCGGAACATCGGTATTCAGCCAGACGCGATCGTGCTGCGAGCGGACCGCGATGTGCCGATCGCGATCAAGCGCAAGATCTCGCTGATGTGCGACGTGGACGAGGCGGCCGTGGTCGCGGCCATCGACGCCAAGTCGATCTACGACATCCCCAAGGTGCTCCACACCGAGGGCCTGGACGCCTATGTCGTACGCAAACTCGACCTGCCGTTCCGCGATGTCGACTGGACCACGTGGGACGACCTGCTGGACCGGGTGCACAACCCCGACCACGAGGTCACGGTCGCGCTGGTCGGCAAGTACATCGATCTGCCCGACGCCTATCTCTCGGTGATCGAGGCGCTGCGCGCCGGCGGCTTCGCCAACAAGGCCCGTGTCACGGTCAAGTGGGTCACCTCCGACGACTGCAAGACCGCGGCCGGCGCCGCCAAGCAGCTCGGTGACGTCGACGCGGTCCTCATCCCCGGCGGCTTCGGCGACCGCGGTGTGAACGGCAAGGTCGGCGCGATCACCTACGCCCGCGAGAACAAGATCCCGCTGCTCGGCCTGTGCCTGGGCCTGCAGTGCATCGTGATCGAGGCCGCGCGCAACCTGGCCGAGATCCCCGAGGCCAACTCCACCGAGTTCGACGCCGCCACCGCCCACCCGGTGATCTCCACCATGGAGGAGCAGCTGGCCTATGTGGAGGGCGCCGGCGACCTCGGCGGAACGATGCGCCTCGGCCTCTACCCGGCGAAGCTCGCCGAGGGCTCGATCGTCCGTGAGGTCTACGGTGACCAGCCCTATGTGGAGGAGCGCCACCGCCACCGCTACGAGGTGAACAACGCCTACCGCGCGGAGCTGGAGAAGAAGGCGGGCATCCTCTTCTCGGGCACGTCCCCCGACAACAGGCTCGTCGAGTACGTCGAGTACCCGCGCGAGGTGCACCCCTACCTGGTCGCCACCCAGGCGCACCCGGAGCTGCGCTCGCGCCCGACGCGTCCGCACCCGCTCTTCGCCGGTCTGGTGAAGGCGGCGGTGGAGCGCAAGACGGCCAAGTAGCGCACAGGCGTTACGGTTGACCGGGGCCCGGGCCTCGGGGTCCGGGGGTATCCCCGTACAAGGCCCCGCGGGCGCGTGCCCCGGTTCTGCATGTATGTGGCGGGAGGACGTTTTTCATGACCATCAAGGACACGCCCGAGCAGTGGCAGGTCGTCGCGACCGCGACGCCTTTCCGGGGCAACAAGACCAGTGTCCGCACCGACGACGTGGTCATGCCCGACGGCACGGTGGCCCGGCGCGACTACCAGGTCCACCCCGGTTCGGTGGCGGTGCTCGCCCTCGACGACGCGGGCCGTGTTCTCGTCCTGCGCCAGTACCGCCACCCCGTGCGCCACAAGCTCTGGGAGATCCCGGCCGGTCTCCTGGACGTGCCCGGGGAGAATCCGCTGCACGCCGCGCAGCGCGAGCTGTACGAGGAGGCGCACGTCAAGGCCGAGGACTGGCGGGTGCTGGCCGACGTCTACCCCACGCCGGGCGGCTGCGACGAAGCCGTACGGATCTTCCTCGCCCGCGATCTGTCGGAGGCGGAGGGGGAGCGCTTCGAGGTCTCCGAGGAGGAAGCCGACATGGAGCTCGCGCGGGTACCGCTCCAGGAGCTCGTGCACGGTGCACTCGCGGGCGATCTGCACAACAACTGCCTGATCGTGGGCGTCCTCTCGCTGACCGCCGTACTGAACGGCGAGGGCTTCGACTCGCTGCGCCCGGCCGAGGCTCCCTGGCCGGCCCGCCCCTTCGAAGCCTGAACCGGCTCCGTACCCGATCCGGAACCCGCTCCGGTCCGACGATCTGCTGATCCGATCGGGCGACGCGTCCGCCATGCTCCGCACGGTTCGTAGCAGAGCGTGAACTACGCTCGGAACGCCCGTGCGGAGTCCCTGCGGGCTCGGCTCGTGCGCGGACTGGACGGGAGCGTGGCCCGTGACGGATCAGGCGGTGGACCTGGGCGGCCAGGCCGGTGCGTCGGGAAACCAATTCTTCGGCCGCCAGCGGGAGTTGAAGGCCCTGCGGGCCGACATCGAACGGGCCGGCCTGGACACCATCTCCGGCCGCAAGGCTCCGCGCGCCCGGGTGCTCCTGATCGCCGGGCGGCCGGGATCGGGCCGGACCGCACTCGCCGATGAACTGGCGCGCAGGCTCGCCGACGACTACCCCGACGGGGTACTGCGCACCCGGCTGACCGAGCCGGGCGGACGACGGGTCCCGATGGAACAGGCGGCCCGCGCACTGCTCGACTCCCTCTCCATCGCATCGCCGCCCGGCGCGGACGAGGACGAGCTGACCGAGATGGTCCGCGAGGCGCTCGCCGTACGCCGCACGTTGCTGCTGCTCGACGACGCTGGGGACGCCGAACAGGTCGACCCGCTGCTGCCCGACAACTCCGACTGCCTGGTCGTCGCCGTGGCCCAGGGCCCGCTCACCGGCATTCCCGACGTACGGCCGTGCGCGCTCGGCGGCATGGACGCCAAGTCCGCGATCGAACTGCTCGGCACCTTCACCGGCTCGGTGCGGATCACCGTGGATCCGCAGGCCGCCGAGTCCATCGCCGAGGAGTGCGGCGGACTGCCCGCCGCACTGGTCCTGATCGGCGGCTGGCTGGCCGCCCGGCCGCGGGCGTCGGTCGCCGATGTGGCCAAGCGGCTGCGCGGCCTGCCGGACGCGGGGGAGCAGCCCACGAGTGCCCGCCCGCTCGCCCGTGCCTTCCGGCTCGTCTACGAATCCCTGCCGCCGTCGGCCGCCGGGATGCTGCGACTGCTTGCCCTCGCGCCGGGCGGGACGGCCGACGCCCACACCGCGTCCGCACTGGTCGGCTGCTCGGTCCAGTCCGCCGGCGCGACGCTGCACGAACTGGCGGCCCACGGTTTTCTGCACACCGTCGCGGGGCCCTCGTCGGCGGCGGGGGACGTTCAGTACGAGGTGCCGGGCGCCCTGGCGCCGCTGCTGCGCGTGCTGATGGAGGCGCACGACCGGCCGGCCGAGGTGCAGCTGGCCAGGGCCCGGATGCTGGAGCGGACCGTACGACAGCTGCAGGCCTGCCGTGCCGTCACCGAGCCGGATGGTTCCCCGGCCGTCAAGAAGCTGGCCGGGATGCCGCGCGCGCTGCGCTTCGCCAATGCGGCCGCGGCTGCGCAGTGGCTGCAGCTGCGACAGCCCGCGCTGCTGGCCGCGGCGCGCATGGCGGTCGAGGACGGCGATCTGGACACCCTGGCGCGACGGCTGGTCGCCGCCCTGGTCCGGGCACTGGCCGCACACCGCGGCACCGAGGCGGCGGCGCCCGAGCTCTACGGTCTGCACCAGCTGGTGCTCTCGGTCGCCCAGCGCCGCGGGCTGCACCGGGAAGAGGCCGCGGCCCTGCTCAATCTCGCCGATCTGGATGCGCAGACCGGCCGTGCCAAGGACGCGCTGGTCCGCTACCGGGCTGCTCTGGACGCCGGACGGGCGGCACATGACCCGTACGCGACCGGCCGCGCGATGGAATCCGTAGGCGCCGCCCACCAGGACCTCGGGGACTGGCAGCGGGCCGCCGACTGGTACGGAAGGGCGCTTGCCCAGCGCCAGACACGCGGCGAACGAGCGGACGAGGCAAGGCTCTACGGGAGGCTCGGCACCGCGCACACCTATGCGGGCCGGTACGGCGAGGCCCTGCGCAGCTGGCGGGCCGCCGCGGCCGGATACCGCAGGCTCGGCGATCTCCCGTCCCAGGCGCGGGCGTTGAGCGAGGTGGCCCGCGTACAGGAATACGCCGGCAGGCCGGAGGAATCCCTGAACACCTGCCGCGAGGCGGTGGAGTGGGCGCGGCAGGCCGGGGACGCCCGGCTGCAGGCAGCGCTGCAGCTCAGGCTGGCCGACACCCTCGACCGGCTGGGCGACCCGGCGGCGGCCCGGCTGCACCGTGCGACCGCGGGAAGACTGCTCGGAGAGGAAGGTTCCGCCTACGAAATCCGCAGCACTTCAGCCAAAGATTGATGCTTTGTAAGGCTAGACAGCTAGAAATCCTTCATTAGACTGGCTCCGCCACATGTTCTCGTGGTGTCCTCCGGTGCGCCCTGCGTATCCGGGTATGTATGGCATTGCTCCCGTATCCCCTGAGCCAAGGACCGTGATCGACGTGAAGGTCGGCATCCCCCGCGAGGTCAAGAACAACGAGTTCCGGGTGGCCATCACCCCCGCTGGTGTGCACGAGCTGGTGCGCCACGGCCACCAGGTCTTCATCGAGCAGGACGCCGGTGTCGGCTCCTCGATCACGGATGGCGAGTTCGTCGCCGCGGGGGCGCAGATCCTGCCCACCGCCGACGAGGTCTGGGCGACCGCCGACCTGCTGCTGAAGGTCAAGGAGCCCATCGCCGAGGAGTACCACCGCCTCCGCAAGGACCAGACGCTCTTCACCTACCTGCACCTCGCCGCCTCCCGTGAGTGCACGGACGCCCTGCTGGCGTCCGGCACCACCGCCATCGCGTACGAGACGGTCGAGACCGCGAACCGCGCGCTGCCGCTGCTCGCCCCGATGTCCGAGGTGGCGGGCCGGCTGGCCCCGCAGGTCGGCGCGTACCACCTGATGCGTTCGGTCGGCGGCCGCGGTGTGCTGCCGGGCGGCGTCCCGGGCACGTCGGCCGGCGAGGCCGTCGTGATCGGCGGCGGTGTCTCCGGGTGGAACGCCACGCAGATCGCCGTCGGCATGGGCTTCCACGTGACCCTGCTCGACCGTGACATCAACAAGCTGCGTGAGGCCGACAAGGTCTTCGGCACCAAGGTGAAGACGATCGTCTCCAACGCCTACGAGCTCGAGAAGGCCGTCGTGGAGGCCGACCTCGTCATCGGCGCGGTTCTCATCCCGGGTGCCAAGGCGCCGAAGCTGGTCACCAACGAGCTCGTCGCCAAGATGAAGCCCGGAAGTGTACTTGTCGACATTGCAATCGATCAGGGTGGCTGCTTCGAGGACTCGCGTCCGACCACCCATGCCGAGCCGACCTTCATGGTCCACAACTCGGTCTTCTACTGCGTCGCCAACATGCCGGGCGCGGTGCCGAACACCTCGACGTACGCGCTCACCAACGCGACGCTTCCCTACATCGTGGAGCTCGCCAACCGCGGCTGGGTCGAGGCGCTGCGCCGCGACCCGGCGCTCGCCAAGGGCCTCAACACCCATGACGGCCAGGTCGTTTACGGCCCGGTCGCCGAGGCCCACGGCCTGCAGAGCGTCGAACTGAGCGCACTTCTCGGCTGACAGTCAACTCGCGCCGTCAACCTCATGCCAACGGCCGGACCTTGCCGAGCAAGGTCCGGCCGGACGTGTATACGACCACTTTGCGACGCTCGTTCAACTCGCCTCGAACGTAACCCTTTAACCGTTTCGCGCACCCTCGAAACCTGACGCCCAGGTCACGCCGTGAGTCCTGAGCACCCTTGACAGAAGGGTGTTCGGTTGCCGACACATCGGGCCGGGTCCGGTGGATTGTGTTGCTGCGGACCGGTGACACGCCATAGAGTCGCAAACCGTCGGCATGGTGCCACGCTGACCTATCGATAAAGTCCTGGTCACGTCCAAGGAGGTAAGACGACTTGTGAATGAGTCGACATTTACTCCCGGGGGTGGTCAACCAGGGATGCCTGCGAGGGGCCGGGTCCCGTCAACAGAGCAGCCCGGGCCCGAGGCTGTCGGCTCCGTCGCTGTCCGATCCTTCGAGACGCATCAGCACACGACGCACCCGACGCACATGACGACAGCCCACACGATGAAGATGATGGACGGCCAACACGTGAACGCCATGGCCGGCAACGAGAGTGGCCGAGAGTCCACCCACTTCGCCGCCTACGAGGAAGTCCCCGAGGGGCACTTCTACGACCCCGATGCCGAGTACGAGCCCGATCCCGAGTACGCGGCCACCCTCGCCCCTGACGCCGCGCGTCAGCGCCGCGAGCGGATCGGCCCCACCGGGCGGCCGCTGCCGTACTTCCCGATCCCGGGCCCGCTGACCTCCCACGGTCCCGCGAAGATCATCGCGATGTGCAACCAGAAGGGCGGCGTCGGCAAGACGACGTCGACGATCAACCTGGGCGCCGCGCTCGCGGAGTACGGACGGCGAGTGCTGCTCGTCGACTTCGACCCGCAGGGAGCCCTGTCGGTCGGCCTCGGCGTCAATCCGATGGAGCTGGACCTCACCGTCTACAACCTGCTCATGGAGCGGGGCATGTCGGCGGACGAGGTACTGCTGAAGACCGCGGTCCCCAACATGGACCTGCTGCCGAGCAATATCGATCTCTCGGCCGCGGAAGTGCAGTTGGTGAGCGAGGTCGCGCGCGAGTCGACGCTGCAGCGCGCGCTCAAGCCGCTGATGTCCGACTACGACTACATCGTGATCGACTGTCAGCCCTCGCTCGGCCTGCTCACGGTGAACGCGCTGACCGCGGCGCACAAGGTGATCGTGCCGCTCGAGTGCGAGTTCTTCGCGCTGCGTGGTGTGGCTCTGCTGACGGAGACGATCGAGAAGGTCCAGGAGCGGCTCAACCCCGACCTGGAGCTCGACGGCATCCTCGCCACGATGTACGACTCCCGTACGGTGCACAGCCGTGAGGTCCTGGCGCGGGTCGTCGAGGCCTTCGACGATCACGTCTACCACACGGTGATCGGCCGGACGGTGCGCTTCCCCGAGACGACGGTCGCCGGTGAGCCCATCACCACGTACGCATCGAACTCCGTGGGCGCCGCCGCGTACCGTCAGCTCGCCAGGGAGGTGCTCGCCCGGTGTCACGCCGAGTGAGTCTGCCGGGGGCCGACGAGCTGTTCCGTACGACCGGGGGCATGGCGCTCCAGTCCTCGTCCCCGCGCAGGCAGGCCAACGGCGAGCCGAGGGTGCCGGCGCCGGCGGGGGAGAGCGATCCGGTCGGGGATGGTGCGGCCGAGCCGTCCTCCTCGGCGTCCGCGTCCGCTTCCTCGGAGGAGCACTCCGCGGCCGAGGCTGACTCCGGAGCGGAGGGGCGCAGCCGGACGGCTGAGGCCGAGCCTTCCGGCGGGGCGCCGCGGCGGCCGCAGGAGGCGTCCGCCGGCGCCGCTCCGGCCGGGCAGGCGCGGCGCCGCGGCGGCGGTCGTGGCGCGAACCGCCGCCCCAGCGGGCGCGAACGGCACGACGAGAAGATCACGGTCTATGTCTCGGCCGAGGAACTGATGGACCTCGAACACGCGCGGCTGGTGCTGCGCGGCGAGCACGGGCTGGCCGTCGACCGGGGGCGTATCGTCCGCGAGGCGGTTGCCGTGGTGCTGGCGGATCTTGAGCAGCGCGGCGACGCGAGCATTCTCGTACGACGCCTGCGCGGGCGCTGAGGGTAGCCTGCGCGCTGCCCCGCCTGCTCCTTTTGCCCCTGGACCACGATGCCCACGACCGACGACTCCGCCCCGCCGCCGCCCCGCCGCTCGCTGGGCCGCGGCCCTGGCGCGGACCGGGGCGGGGGGCGTGCGCCTGGGGAGGTGGTGGTGGTTTCCCCCACCCCGACCCTTCCCGAAACGGGGGGCGAGCCCCCGGCCCCCCGCCGCCCGCTTCACGCCGACGCCGGCCCCGCTGAGGCTGATCTGGACGCGGGCGAGCCCGCGGATGGCGGTCCGTCCGACGCGCCGGAGGCGGTCGATGAGGCCCCGGCCGAGCCCCGTGCGCAGCTGAGCGCTGAGGCCGGGCCCGTGGCTGCGGAGGAAGCTCCCGGGTCCGGCGGCGACGCGGCCGCGCAGGCCCGGCCCGCCGGTGAGCCGGAGCCCGCCCAGGCCGGCGTCTCCCATGCCCCCGTCGTCGACGACGGGCGGTTCAAGGTGCGGCTCGCGAACTTCGAGGGGCCCTTCGATCTGCTGCTGCAGCTCATCTCCAAGCACAAGATGGACGTGACCGAGGTCGCCCTCTCCAAGGTCACCGACGAGTTCATGGTGCACATCCGCGCCATGGGCAACGACTGGGATCTCGACCAGACCACCGAGTTCCTCGTCGTCGCCGCCACCCTGCTCGACCTCAAGGCCGCCCGGCTGCTCCCCACCGCCGAGGTGGAGGACGAGGCCGATCTCGCGCTGCTCGAAGCGCGTGACCTGCTCTTCGCCCGGCTGCTGCAGTACCGCGCGTACAAGCAGATCGCCGAGATCTTCAGCGGGCGGCTGGAGGACGAGAGCAGGCGGTATCCGCGTACCGTCGGGCTCGAACCCCATCACGCCGAGCTGCTGCCCGAGGTGGTCATCAGCATCGGCGCCGAGGGCTTCGCCAAACTCGCCGTCAAAGCCATGCAGCCCCGGCCCAAGCCGCAGGTGTACGTCGACCACATCCACGCTCCCCTCGTGTCCGTGCGCGAGCAGGCCGAGATTGTCGTCGCGCGGCTGCGGGAGGCCGGGCAGGTGAGCTTCCGGGAGCTCGCCGCCGACGCTCCCGACACCCTCACCGTCGTAGCCCGCTTCCTCGCCCTGCTGGAGCTCTACCGCGAGAAGGCCGTCGTCCTGGAGCAGGAGGACGCCCTCGGGGAGCTCATGGTGCGCTGGACCGGTGGCGAGGGCGCCGATCAGCCCACCGTGACCGACGAATTCGATCAAGAGGTTCGCGAGAACCAGGAGGAGGACGAGAACGCGTGAGTGATCTCAAGCCCGCGCTCGAAGCGGTCCTCATGGTCGTCGACGAGCCGGCCACCGAGGAGCACCTCGCCAAGGTGCTGGAGCAGCCGCGCCGGGCCGTCGCCGACGCTCTGCGCGAACTCGCGGACGAGTACACCGTCCAGGGCCGCGGATTCGAGCTGCGGCTCGTCGCGGGCGGCTGGCGGTTCTACTCCCGCGCCGAGCACGCCGACGCCGTCGAGCGCTTCGTCCTCGACGGGCAGCAGGCCCGGCTCACGCAGGCTGCTCTCGAGACCCTCGCGGTCGTCTCGTACCGTCAGCCGGTCAGCCGTTCTCGCGTCTCGGCCGTACGCGGAGTCAACTGCGACGGCGTCATGCGCACCCTCCTTCAGCGCGGTCTGGTCGAGGAGGCGGGCGCGGAACCTGAAACAGGTGCGATCCTGTACAGGACGACGAACTACTTTCTGGAGCGGATGGGCCTGCGAGGCCTGGACGAGCTCCCGGAGCTCGCGCCCTTCCTCCCCGAGGCGGAAGCGATCGAGGCCGAGACACAAGAGGGTGTGCCGTCGTTCGATCCGGACGCACCGGACACCGACGCAGACGACAAGACGGAATTTTGATGCGAAGCAGCGGCAGGAACAGCGGAAGCGGCAACCGGGACTCCCGGGGCGCAGGCGGGAACCGGGACTCCCGGGGCGCCGGAGCCAAGGGGCGCGACGACAAGCAGGGGCAGCGCCCCCGCCGCCCCCGGCCCGAGGAGCGCCGCTACGACGTGGGTGGTTCCGCCGAGGAAGCCGGCCCCCGCAAGGGCCGTGGCGCGGCCGCGCGCGGCGGCGCCAAGGGCGGCCCGAAGCCCGCGCAGAAGCCCCAGGGCACCCGGCGCGGCAGCGCCCCGTCCCGCCCCCGTGAGCTCGACGCCAAGATCGAGCAGCGCAACCGGGACAGGTACGCCGACAAGCCGCAGGTCAAGACCCCGAAGACCTTCCCGGGCGCCGAGCAGGAGGGCGAGCGGCTGCAGAAGATTCTCGCCCGCGCCGGAATGGGCTCGCGCCGCGCCTGCGAGGAGCTGATCGACCAGGCACGCGTCGAGGTCAACGGCAAGATCGTCGTCGAGCAGGGCATGCGCGTGGACCCCGACAAGGACGAGATCAAGGTCGACGGGCTGACCGTCGCCACCCAGTCGCACCTCTTCTTCGCGCTGAACAAGCCCGCCGGTGTCGTGTCGACGATGGAGGACCCGGACGGCCGCCAGTGCCTCGGTGACTACGTCACCAACCGTGAGACGCGTCTCTTTCACGTCGGCCGGCTCGACACCGAGACCGAGGGCATCATCCTGCTCACCAACCACGGCGAGCTGGCCCACCGGCTGACCCACCCCAAGTACGGCGTGAAGAAGACCTACCTCGCCGCGATCCAGGGTCCGCTCCCGCGCGAGCTGGGCAAGCGGCTCAAGGACGGCATCCAGCTCGAGGACGGCTACGCCCGCGCGGACCACTTCCGGGTCGTCGAGAACACCGGCAAGAACTACCTGGTCGAGGTCACGCTCCACGAGGGCCGCAAGCACATCGTCCGCCGCATGCTCTCCGAGGCCGGTTTCCCGGTCGACCGGCTCGTGCGGACGGCCTTCGGGCCCATCGGCCTGGGTGACCAGAAGTCCGGCTGGCTGCGCCGCCTGACCAACACCGAGGTCGGCATGCTGATGAAGGAAGTCGGCCTGTAGTCCCAGCAGTTCTCGCACCAGTTCTCGCACGAAGCCCGCGGTCATCTCAGGCCGCGGGCTTCTCGCGTCTTGTGGGACGGGCCGGTTGGCCTTTATAGTCAACATGACCATAAAGGAGGCGGGCGTGAGTCTCGCGGGCATCGTCGAACCCCTGCGGCAGCCGCTGTTCACCGCGCTCGACACCCCGGTGAGCTGGACCAAGGTCCTCGGCCTCGGCAGCGGCGCGCTCTGCGTCCGGCTCGTCGCCCGCCGACATGTCATCACCCTCGCCGTGTACGGCCGGTGGACCTGGACCCACGGGGGTGGACCAGGTCCCGACGGCCTCCCGGTACGGCGCACCAGCCGCACCGAGTGGACCTGGCTGCTCGCGGCGGGGGTGGTGGGGACCCTCGGTCCGACAACCGGGCAGCGGGGCCTGGCGGTGGTACGGGCATGAAGCGCTACCGGCATGGGCTGGTCCTCGGGAGGAGCAGCTGATGGAGGGCTACGACCCGGGCGCCTTCCCGCCCTTCGCGGTCACCGTCGACCTCGCCGTCTTCACGGTCCGCGAGGGACGGCTGCATGTCCTGCTCGTCCAGCGCGGAGAGGACCCGTACAAGGGCGCCTGGGCCCTCCCTGGCGGCTTCGTACGCCCCAGGGAGTCGGCGGGGCAGGCAGCCCGCCGTGAACTCGCGGAGGAGACCAGCCTGTCGCACGAGACAGTCGCCGACCTTCATCTGGAACAGCTGCGGACCTACAGCGACCCCGACCGCGATCCCCGGATGCGGGTCGTGTCCGTCGCGTACACCGCGCTCGTACCGGACCTGCCCGAGCCGCGCGGCGGCGGAGACGCGGCCCACGCCCAGTGGGTGGACCTGCCGGCCGCCGACCGCCTCGCCTTCGACCACGACCGCATCCTCGCCGATGCGCACGAACGCATCGGCGCCAAGCTCGAATACACCTGCCTCGCCACCAGCTTCTGCCCGCGCGAGTTCACTCTCGGCGAGCTGCAGCAGGTGTACGAGACGGTCTGGGGCGTCGAACTCGACCGCCCCAACTTCCGGCGGAAAGTCCTCACCACGCCCGGCTTCGTCGAGCAGGTCGAGGGCCCGCCGCGCCGCACCGGCGGCCGCGGAAAACCGGCCGCGCTGTACCGGGCGGGTGCCGCATCGGCACTGCACCCACCACTCCTGCGACCGGAAGGACGGCAGGCATGACCGCCATCAGGACCACGAGGACCATCACCAAACAAGCGGCCACCGGGACGCTGATCGGGCTCGCGCTCGGGGACGCGCTGGGCTTCCCGACCGAGTTCAACGATGTGCCGCAGATCCTCGCCAAGTGCGGGTCGTGGCGGGAGATGGAACTCGTCAGGCCCGCGATCGTCTCGGACGACACCCAGATGACGCTCGCCCTGGCGCGCGGCATCCGCACGGCGATGGACCGCGGGCTGCTCGTGGCGCCGCGGCTGATCCCGCCGGTGCGCGAGGAGTTCGTCGACTGGTACCACTCCCCGGAGAACAACCGGGCGCCGGGCCGCACCTGCATGGTCGCCTGCCAGAAGCTCGACAGCGACCGGCCCTGGCAGGAGGCCAGCCAGATCGGATCCAAGGGCTGCGGCGCGAACATGCGGGTCGCGCCGGTGGGACTCGTACCCGGCCTGAGCGGGGAACAGCGGGCGGGAGCGGCGCAGTTGCAGTCCGCGCTCACCCACGGCCACCCCACGGCGCTGGCGGCGAGCGACCTGACGGCACGCGCGGTGTTCCTCCTGGCGCAGGGGGCGGAGCCGATGGGGCTCGTGGGCCAGCTGCGCTCGTACGCGTACGAGATGCGCGGCCGCTACTACCACCAGTGGCTCGGCAATCTGTGGACCTACTCCCACGACCCCACGCCCGAGGCGTTCATCGCCCGCGGCTGGGACGAGTGCCTGCAGGTCCTGGAACGGCTCGCGACCGCGGTGCGCACGGCGAATCCGGAGACGGATCCGTGCCTGGCCACGGGAGACGGCTGGATCGCGGAGGAGGCACTGGCCACGGCCCTGCTGTGCTTCCTGCTCTTTCCGGAACAGCCGGTGATGGCGCTGCGCCGGGCGGCGTGCACGAGAGGCGACTCGGACTCGATCGCGTGCCTGGCGGGGGCGTTCGCGGGGGCGCATCTGGGGGCGGGGGCGTGGCCC
The DNA here is from genome assembly GCF_026339995.1 of Streptomyces sp. NBC_01481. Lineage (GTDB taxonomy): Bacteria > Actinomycetota > Actinomycetes > Streptomycetales > Streptomycetaceae > Streptomyces. The sequence goes on from NZ_JAPEPT010000001.1 coordinate 1,891,944, forward strand.
AAGGAGTGGTCGGAGCGGATCGAGTACCGGAGCGATCTGATGTCGCTCGGGGCGCTCTGGGATGCTTGATCCATGATTGATCCGCTGGACATGGAGCTCGACTCCGTTGTCGTCGCACAGCCCGGACGAGTGCTCTTCGCCGCCGTCTCAGGGGCGCACCTGTACGGATTCCCGTCCCGGGATTCGGACGTGGACCTACGGGGCGTCCATCTGCTGCCGATCGCGGACCTGGTAGGGCTGCGCGAGCCCGAGGAGACCCGGTCCCGGATGTGGGACCGGGACGGTGTCGAGATGGATCTCGTCACCCATGACCTGCGGAAGTTCGTACAGTTGATGCTGCGGCGCAACGGCTATGTGCTGGAGCAACTGCTGTCGCCACTGGTGGTGCACACATCGGACGCGCACGCCGAACTGGTGTCGCTCGCCCCTGGTGTGCTCACCAGCCACCACGCGCACCACTACCGGGGGTTCGCGAACACGCAGTGGCGGCTCTTCGAGAAGACGGGCGAGCTCAAGCCGCTGCTGTACACCTTCCGTGCGCTGCTCACCGGTATCCACCTGATGCGCAGCGGCGAGGTGCAGGCGCATCTGCCAACGCTGCTCAACGAGGTGCGGGCACCCGGGTACTTGCCTGAGCTGATCGCTGCCAAGGCTGAGGCCGAGCACGGCTGCGCCGCCGGTCTCGACCTGGAGCGCGTGCGCGGCGACGCCGATGAGCTGCACGCAACCCTGGACGACAGCCAGGCCTGCACGGAGCTGCCCGGCGAGGCCTCGGCGTTCGTCGCCCTGGACCGATTCGTGGTGAGCACGCGACTGCGGTACGACCCTGACGTTCTGATGGAGATGCTGCAGGTTGTGCGACGCGAGGGCTCGGCTACCGAGGAGTTGCTCAGGATGCGCGAGGACGATCCGCGCTGAGCGCTGAAGCCCGACGCACGCGGATGATGAAGTCCTCCACCCTCGCCCGGTCCGGTTCCGGTGGGAGTGGGGACGTCGGGGCCGCCGCCGCGGCCTCGTCAGCGAGGCGCGTCAGCCAGGACTCGACCCGCGGCCACGGCACCTCGCCCCGCTTGACCGCGAGCAGGCCGTCCCGCTCGTCGCCCACGTCGATCACCAGCTCGCCCGTTCGCAGAAGATCGCGGCAGGAGCCCAGCAGCCGCAGCAGATGCATCGCGTGCTTCCCGCGCGGCGCGCCGTGTTGCCGGGCATCCGCCTCCAGCTTCCTCCGCTGGCCGATCGCGTAGCGCAGGAAGGTCTGGTGGGCCCGGCGCGAATGGAACGCCCCGCGCAGGGCGAGCAGTTCGCGCCCGGTGTCGTCTATGTGCTCGACGAGCGGGGAGTGCAGGTACTCCAGCACATTGGGGTTGGCGCGCAGAGCCAATTCGCAGAACCGCTCCAGCTCCCAGCCGAACTGCTCGTCGGCCGGGCCCTCAAGATGCTCCCCCAGACTCCGTCCGGGAGGTGCCCCCACGGCTTGTCGAAACGCCAGAAGAGCGGCGTGGGGGCGAGGACCTTCAGGTCAGCCGGATGGTGTCCCCGGCGACGGTGATCTGCTTCGGCGGCAGTGGTCTGGGCGCCGGGCCGCCGGCGACCGCGGCGTCCGCGATGGCGTATTTGCTGCCGTGGCAGGGGCAGTCGATGGTGCCGTCGGCGACCTTGTTGACCGTGCAGCCCGCGTGCGTGCAGATCGCGGAGAAGGCTTTGAAGTCGCCCGCCGTCGGCTGGGTCACCACGACCTTCTGCCCGGCGAAGACCTTGCCGCCGCCCACCGGGATCTCGGAGGTCTTGGCGAGTTCCTCGCCCGCCGGTGCGGCCGAGCTCTCGGACGGAGCGCTCGTGCCCGTGCCCGTGTCTGTGCCCGGCGCGGTCGGCGTCGGCTTTTCGGACGCAGGGGCACCGCCGTCGTCCCCGTACTCACTGCAGCCCGCCACCAGCGCGGCCGCGCCTGCCGCCCCCGCTGCCAGTACCGTCCGTCGTCGCGCGTCCATGGCCATGTCCCCCTATGTCGTGACCCCGACCGTGCGGAAGAACCACAGCGCCGAGGTCAGCCAGATCACCGTGAGGGCCGTGAAGACCGCTCCGCCGACGATCGGCAGCAGCCAGCCGGGCAGCCGTTCCGCTCGCAGCAGGAGCATCTTGGCGGTGAAAGCGCCGAAGAAGAAGCAACCGAGCAGCGAGTGCCACATCGCGCGCGTGCTGTACGTCTGATAGCCCAACGCGTACAGGCAGTGGACGGCGACGGGCACGGCCAGCAGGAACGCGATCCGCCCCGACCAGCGGTGCAGTGCGGGCGTCCAGGGGGCCGTCCGGACGCCCGGCAGCCGTCCGTACATCGCGAGCGCCGAGACGATCTGTACGAGGGCGAAGGCGAAGGCCGCCGTGCCGAGCCAGGACTTCACGGCTCCGGTGCTGCTGAAGCCGGCGAGGTTGAACGCCGTGCCCGCCGGGTCGTGCACTTTTCCGTACGCCCCGAGCCCGACCGCGACCGCGGCGGCCGCGAGCGCCGGGACGATGAAGCGGGTGGCGCCGGAGCGGGCGTGGCCGCTCGGGCCCGCGGGGAACGAGGTGGTGCGGGCGTTGGGATCGACGGGGGGACCGAAGCTCATGACGCACCTCAGTTGTCGGGCTCAGGGGACGACGGGGCGGGCGGTGAGCCGGGTGCCGTCCACCGTGACGGCGCCGGACGCGGGGTCGATCCGGGGTGCGGCGGCGGGCTTGCCGTCGCGGTTGAGGATGCCGACCTGGCGGCCGTTCTGGAGGACGATCCAGCCGCCGACGATCTTCGCGCCGCGCACCTCGGCGGTGGCGCGGTACAGGCCGGACGGCTTGACGGCCGGCGCGGCGGTGAACTGCCGGGTCCGGTCGCCGACTTTCACCGTGCCGTCGATCCTCCCGGCCCGCAGGACGCCGTCGAGCCGGGCGCCGTCCGTGCCGCTCAGCGCCATGCTGCCGTCGTCCTTGACGTCACCCTTCAGCCAGGACTCCCGGCTGCGGCCGTCGCAGAAGTATCCGATCGCCTTTCCGTCGCGTACGGATACGGCGACGGACGCGCTGTCGTCGGCGGTACGGCCCGCGTAGTCGGAATCGGCGGGCAGGGCCGCCGTGGGGGAGGGGGACGTGGGCGGTGCCGTACTCGCCGAGGGGGCGGCCGGGGTCGGGGTCGGCGTCGCCGTGACGTCATTGGACGAGGATGTGGCGCGCGGCCCGGTCGTGGCATTGAGCGACAGCATGAAAATGCCCAGCAACAGCCCGGCCAGCAAGGTGAACAGTGGTCCTGAGGGCTTCACGGACGGCCTCCCCGAAGTGGTGGGGCGTGCGCAGACTCCCATGCAACTGCACCCGCGGCGGCGCGTCCAGCGTTACGCTCCTCACGCCCAGGGAGTGAGCTCCCGTGCGTGCCCGTCCGCGTCCCGGCACACGGTGAACACGGCGGTGACGGCCGCCCGTTCGATCGGCCCGTACACATGCGGGAAGAGCATGTCCTCGGAACCCTCCCAGCGGACCTCGGCGCTCAGCCCGGCCTCGTCGATCTGGAGGACGAGCAGGTCCGGCACGTCGCGGTAGGGGCCGTCGGCGATGGCAAGGGCGGCGGGCCCGTCCGGCGAGCAGTGCACGAAGCCTTCGGTTGCGAGGGAGGCCGGGGCGTACGGACGGTCCATGTCCGCCGTCCATTCGTCCACGGGCACGACGTGAAAGAGCATGCAGCCAGTTGTAGCGCACGGCCGGGCCGCGCAGGGTCGCCCCGGTGCTTCGTCTCGGAGGGCGGTCGAGGCGGCCCTGTTCCGTCGCGCCTGACTACGCTGAATGAAGCACTCGCACAGTAAGGAGCACGACGTGGCGGTACGAGCGGTCCGTGGAGCCGTCCAGCTGGAACGGGACGACGCCGGACACATGGACGAGCAGGTCAGCGATCTGCTCACCGCCGTGCTCGAGCGGAACGGACTCGTCGCGGACGACCTGATCAGCGTCTGGTTCACGGCCACGCCCGATCTGCACAGCGACTTCCCGGCGGCCGCCGCGCGCAAGCTCGGCATCGTCGACGTACCGCTGATCTGCGCGCAGGAGCTGGACATCGTCGGGGCCATGCCCCGTGTCGTACGGATACTCGCGCATGTCGAGTCCGACCTGCCCAAATCGGAGATCGCGCACGTCTACCTCGGTGCCGCGGCCGCCCTGCGCAAGGACATCGCCCAGTGAGAACCGCCGTCGTCATCGGAACCGGCCTGATCGGCACCTCGGCGGCCCAGGCCCTCGCGGGCCGCGGGGTCGCCGTCCACCTCGTGGACCACGACCCGGAGCGGGCCCGTACCGCGGCCGCGCTCGGCGCGGGGACCGACGAGCCGCCGGAGGGGCGGGTCGACCTCGCGATCGTCGCCGTACCGCCGGCGCATGTCGCCACCGCGCTCGCCGAAGCGATGCGCGCCGGGGTCGCGCGCGGCTACCTCGACGTGGCGAGCGTCAAGGGCGGCCCGCGCCGCGAGCTGGAGGCCCTGGGCCTCGACCTCAGCGCCTACATCGGCACGCATCCGATGTCGGGCAAGGAACGATCCGGTCCGCTCGCCGCGACCGCGGACCTCTTCGAGGGCCGCCCGTGGGTGCTCACGCCCACCCGCGACACGGACACCGAGGTCCTCAACCTCGCCCTCGAACTGGTCGCGCTGTGCCGCGCGGTCCCCGTGGTCATGGACGCCGACGCCCACGACCGGGCCGTCGCCCTCGTCTCGCACACCCCGCAGCTGATCTCCTCGATGGTCGCGGCGCGGCTGGAGGATGCGGACGACACCGCGGTACGGCTGTGTGGCCAGGGCATCCGCGACGTCACCCGGATCGCGGCGTCCGACCCCCGCATGTGGGTCGAGATCCTCTCCGCGAACCCGGGCCCGGTGGCCGACGTACTCGCCGGTGTCGCGGCCGACCTGGACGAGACGGTCCAGGCGCTGCGGGCCTTGCAGTCCTCGGACGAGTCCAAGCGCCAGGGCGGCGCCGAGGGCATCGAGGACGTCCTGCGCCGCGGCAACGCGGGCCGCGTCCGGGTCCCGGGCAAGCACGGCCAGGCCCCGGCGTCGTACGAGATCGTGGCGGTCCTGATCAGCGACCAGCCCGGCGAACTGGCCCGGATCTTCGCGGACGCAGGCCGCGCGGGCGTGAACATCGAGGACGTCCGCATCGAACACGCGACGGGCCAGCAGGCCGGCCTGGTGCAACTGATGGTGGAACCGGCGGCGGCGACGGTCCTGAAGACGGCACTGCGGGAACGGGGCTGGTCGATCCGGCAGTAGCCGGAGGGGCTGGGTTTCCGGCGGACGGGCTGCCCGCGCAGCGGCCCCACCCGTCCGCACCCGGGCAGGCCCATGGAGCCGAGTGGTGCGAGCCCGGCGTCCGGGTGAAGCGGTGCCGCCGTACGTGTGTAAAGGCGGGCCCCAAGTACTCGGTAACCTTGTTCAGGGCCCACCGGCAATTCCGCCTGCCCTCTCCGCGTACCAGGAAGGTGTCCGACACCGTGGAATCCGTGATCGTCGCCATTGACGGCCCCTCCGGCACGGGCAAGTCGAGCACCTCCAAGGCTGTCGCCGCCGCCCTGGGGCTCAGCTACCTGGACACCGGCGCCCAGTACCGGGCGATCACCTGGTGGATGATCAGCAACGGCGTCGACACCCAGGACCCCACGGCGATCGCGACCGCCGCCGGCAAGCCCGTCATCGTCTCCGGCACCGACCCGGCCGTGCCCACCATCACGGTCGACGGCGACGACGCCTCGGGGCCGATCCGTACCCAGGACGTGACCTCCAAGGTGAGCGCGGTCAGCGCCGTGCCCGAGGTGCGCGCCAGGATCACCGAGCTGCAGCGTTCCATCGCCGCGGCCGCCGAGAAGGGCATCGTCGTCGAGGGGCGCGACATCGGCACCACCGTCCTGCCCGACGCGGACCTGAAGATCTTCCTGACCGCCTCGCCCGAGGCCCGCGCCGCCCGCCGCAGCGGGGAGCTCAAGGGCTCCGACGTCGCGGCCACCAGGGAGGCCCTGATCAAGCGGGACGCGGCCGACTCCAGCCGTAAGACCTCCCCGCTCGCCAAGGCGGACGACGCGGTCGAGGTGGACACCACCGACCTCACCCTTCAGCAGGTCATCGAGTGTGTCGTCACGCTTGTCGAGGAGAAGCGGGCCGCACAGTGACCGAATCGTCCGGGAAGGGCGTACCGTCCCAGAGGGGCGCGGCAGTCGGGCGTGGCATGGGCGTCGGGCTCATGTACGGGCTGTGGCGGCCGCGCGTGCTCGGCGCCTGGCGGGTCCCGGCGAGCGGCCCGGTGATCCTGGCCGTGAACCACTCGCACATGATCGACGGGCCGATGCTGATGGGCACCGCGCCCCGGCCCGTGCACTTCCTGATCAAGAAGGAGGCGTTCGTCGGCCCCCTGGACCCGTTCCTGCTGGGAATCGGTCAGCTGAAGGTGGACCGTACGACCGCCGACCGGACCGCCATCACCAACGCGCTCGGCGTGCTGGCGGGTGGCGGCGTCCTCGGGATATTTCCCGAGGGCACCCGGGGCGAGGGAGACTTCGCCTCGCTGCGCGCGGGGCTCGCCTACTTCGCCGTGCGCTCCGGCGCCCCGATCGTTCCGGTCGCGGTGCTGGGAAGCACTGAGCGCCGCGGACGGTTGATACGGGCACTGCCTCCGCTGCGCAGCCGGGTCGACGTCGTCTTCGGCGACGCCTTCGCGGCGGGCGACGGCAGCGGCCGCCGTACGCGCAAGGCGATGGACGAGGCGACCGTACGCATCCAGGAGCAGCTGACCGCCCACCTGGAAAACGCCAAGCGTCTCACCGGGCGCTAGGTAAGACTTGAGTAGTGGATCGCACGACAAGCGGTCCATCGATGATGCAACGTAACGAGGTAAGCACTTCATGAACGACCAGATCCACTCCGGCGACGAGCACGAGCACGGAGCGCTTGGCGACGCCGAGTACGCGGAGTTCATGGAGCTCGCCGCGGAAGAGGGCTTCGACGTCGAGGACGTCGAGAACGCGATCGGCGAGGCCGGTCACGGCCCGCTGCCCGTCCTCGCCGTCGTCGGCCGCCCCAATGTCGGCAAGTCGACCCTGGTGAACCGCATCATCGGCCGCCGTGAGGCCGTCGTCGAGGACAAGCCCGGCGTCACCCGCGACCGTGTCACCTACGAGGCCGAGTGGGCGGGCCGCCGCTTCAAGCTCGTCGACACCGGCGGCTGGGAGCAGGACGTGCTGGGCATCGACGCCTCCGTCGCCGCCCAGGCCGAGTACGCCATCGAGGCGGCCGACGCGGTCGTCTTCGTCGTCGACTCCACGGTCGGCGCGACCGACACCGACGAGGCCGTCGTCAAGCTGCTGCGCCGGGCCGGAAAGCCCGTCGTGCTCTGCGCCAACAAGGTCGACGGACCCAGCGGCGAGGCGGACGCCACAGCCCTGTGGTCGCTGGGCCTCGGCCAGCCGCACCCCGTTTCCTCGCTGCACGGCCGCGGTACGGGCGACATGCTCGACGCCGTCCTGGAGGCGCTGCCCGAGGCCCCGGCCCAGACCTTCGGCAACGCTGTCGGCGGCCCGCGCCGTATCGCCCTGATCGGCCGCCCGAACGTCGGCAAGTCCTCCCTCCTGAACAAGGTCGCCAACGAGGACCGCGTCGTCGTCAACGAAATCGCCGGCACCACCCGCGACCCGGTCGACGAGCTCATCGAACTCGGCGGCATCACCTGGAAGTTCATCGACACGGCCGGTATCCGCCGCCGGGTCCACCTCCAGGAGGGCGCGGACTACTACGCCTCGCTGCGCACCGCGGCCGCCGTCGAGAAGGCGGAGGTCGCGGTCGTGCTGATCGACGCCAGCGAGTCCATCAGCGTCCAGGACCAGCGGATCATCACGATGGCCGTCGAGGCGGGCCGCGCCCTGGTCATCGCGTACAACAAGTGGGACACCCTCGACGAGGAGCGCCGCTACTACCTCGAGCGCGAGATCGAGACCGAACTCGCACAGATCGCCTGGGCGCCCCGGGTCAATGTCTCGGCCATCACCGGCCGCCACATGGAGAAGCTGGTCCCGGCGATCGAGACCGCGATCGACGGCTGGGAGACGCGTATCCCGACGGGCAGGCTGAATGCCTTCCTCGGCGAGATCGTCGCCTCCCACCCGCACCCGATCCGTGGCGGCAAGCAGCCCCGCATTCTCTTCGGCACCCAGGCGGGCACCAAGCCGCCGAGGTTCGTGCTCTTCGCTTCCGGCTTCCTGGAGCACGGCTACCGGCGCTTCGTCGAACGACGGCTGCGCGAGGAGTTCGGCTTCGAGGGGACCCCGATCCACATCTCGGTGCGGGTGCGCGAGAAGCGCGGCCGCAAGAAGTGACGTACGGGAAGTGACGTACGAGCAGTGACATGAACGAAGGCGCTGCCCCGGACCGGGTGAACGGTCCGGGGCAGCGCCTTCGTGTACGGCTTGTACGTCACGTCCCCCGGCGGGGGCCCGGCGGCAGGGCGGCCGGCACATGCGTCCCGTGGTGCGCACGGCTTCCCTGGTACGGCTGCCAGCTGCCGACGTGGGTCTGGTGCACAGGGTGGCTGCTGTGCAGTCCGGCGCCGAAGGCCTTGAAGTCGAGATCCTCCTCCCCGCTCCGGTCGCCCGGCAGGGCCTTGAAGGCCCTGCGGTACTCGGAGTACAGCGCGTCGTAGATCGGCGTCGGCGAGTGGCCGGACGTCGCGTCGTACGAGGGGCGCATGGCGGGGATCTGACTCTGATACGGCTGGCGGGAGGCGTCGTATGAGGAGTGCACGTACCTGCAACGACCCGGCCGTCGGACGGATGCGGGCTGCGTGGAGCTGCATTCTTCCGGGGGAGGCGCAACGTGCGCCGGGGGTGCGTTTCCGCACCCCCCGGGTCTTCATGCTCTCGTCAAACGTCGGTCAGGTGCCCGCGAGCGGCATCGTCGCCGCCACCAGACGGCCGCGCGCCGCGGCCCTCTCCAGCGCGTCGCGCAGCAGATCCTCGCGCGGCTGCTGGCCGATCGAGCCGACCGGGGCGGCGAACACCAGCACCGTGTGCGACTTGTTGGCGGCCGCACGCCAGCCGTCGGTCACCTGGAGGGGCTGATGGGCCTGCCACCAGGCGACCGGGCTGCCGCCGCCGGTGCCGGGCTGGAGCACGGCGTGCAGCTGGCCCATGGCGACCAGGACGGACCAGCCGTGCAACTGGGTGGTGGGCCGGTGGCTGACCTCGGAGATCGGCACGAAGCCCTGCTCGATGAGCAGCGGGAGGAAGTCGTCACCGCCGTTGCCGGTCGTGCCGGGCCGGGCGATCGGCGCGGTCGGTTCGACGACCAGGGCGGGGTGCAGTTCGCCGTCGATCAGTACGAGACCGCTGGTGATCCCGAGCACGGCCTGCTCCGGACCGCCGGCCTGCCGGGAGGCGCCGGGGTGCGGTGGCTCCTCGCCGGTGATGGACCTGACGGCACCCTGCAGCTGGTCCTCGGCGACCTGGACGACCTGTGAGGGGATGCAGGTGGCGTGGGCGAAGGCGAGAACGGCGGTCTCCTCGCCGACGAACAGGACGGTGCTCGTGCGTTCCTGCTCGGAGTCGCCGGGGGTGCGGCAGGAGGTGCAGTCGTAGCTGCCCGGGGCGTTCTCGCCGACGAGCAACCGGTCGGCTTCTTCGTCGCCGATCTCGGCGCGGACGTCCTGGCTGACGTCGAGCATGCGCGGCACGGGTGACTCCTCGGACTTGATCGATGTGCGCCGGGCGGGTCCCGGCTCATAAAGAGCTCAACGGGCGATCTGTGGCCGGAGTCACGCACGGAGAGGAATGGAATCGAACCATCCGACGCAAGCAGTGAGACAGCGGGCGGAATCGACTACTCACCGTCAACGGCTGCTGTGTGCACGGAAGTTGGGGCCGTGAAGCGGCTCACACATCGGCTCGCCCGCAGGTCGACAAATCATGAAATCAGCGAATCAAGTGGGTGGCCTGATTTCGCCGCTACTTCAGGTAACGGGCAACTGGCCTGGAATGACAGGGGATTGGTTGATACCGGAGTGCTGCGCTGCCTAGATTCCTCCGCCGTGTGCAGAGAGCACCGCCCGGGACAGCCCGCCCGGCCGCACAGCCAGTGCGGCCACGACAGCACCAGGCACCACCACCTCAGACGGGCTGGGCGGAGCGGACACAGGCGCCGGATGCGCCGAGGACCGCACCGCCCGGAGGGACCCCGGGTCCTTCGAGAGGAATTTGATGTTCACGAGTTCCCGTTCCCTACGCGGGCGTGACACGGCGGCGCTGGTCGGCGCCGCACTGGTGGCACCGCTGGTACTGCTCGCCGCGACCACGGGCGAGGCCCGGGCGGCGGACACCGGAGTATGGGACCGCATCGCGGCGTGCGAGAGCGGCGGAAACTGGCACATCAACACGGGCAACGGCTACTACGGCGGGCTGCAGTTCTCCGCCGGGACCTGGCGTGCCTACGGCGGTGGGGCGTTCGCGTCCACCGCGGACCGGGCGAGCAAGGGCCAGCAGATCGCGGTGGCGGCGAAGGTCCAGCGGGCGCAGGGGTGGGGCGCGTGGCCCACCTGCGCCGCGCAGGCGGGGGCGTACGGAAAGGCGCCGGCCGCGCCCGAGTCCGCCTCGCGCACGTCCTCGACCCCGAAGTCCTCCACCCCCAGGTCCTCGGCCGGTAAGTCGTCCGTTGCGGCAAAGGCGCCGGAGCGGGCATCGGGCCACACCGACCGCGGCAGCTCCCGCGGCGACTACACCGTCCGGCGCGGCGACACCCTCAGCGGGATCGCGGCGGCGCACGGCACGGACTGGCGCTCCCTGTATGCCGCCAATAGGGCCGTCATCGGCGGCGATCCGAACCTCATCGTGCCCGGGCAGAAGCTCGCGCTCTGAGGTGTGCTCCGGCAGCCCTGCCCGGGTCCGACCGGGTGGGGCTGCCCGCAGCCCGGGCGCGGCACCGCTTCTCGCCCGGCCGCGCTGCCTAGCGTGGCCCGATGTCGAAGATCAGATGGTGGCCCGCGGCGCTGGTGGCCGTACTTCTGGCCCTCGTACCACACAGCGGTGCGTACGCCGCGACGACCGACTGTGCCTCGTCCGGGTGGCCCTGGAGCTGTGTCGCCGAGTGCGAGAGCAGCGGCCGGTGGGACGCCAACACGGGCAACGGCTACTACGGCGGGCTGCAGTTCTGGCAGCCGACCTGGATCGAGTACGGCGGTCTCCGGTACGCGCCGCGCGCCGACCTCGCGACCCGGCGGCAGCAGATCACGGTCGCGGAGGACGTGCTGCGTACACAGGGCTGGGCAGCCTGGCCCGTCTGCTCCGCGAGATACGGCCTCCACGGCCGCTTCCACACTGTCCAGCCGGGCGACACGCTCTCCTCGATCGCGGTGCGCTTCGGGATCAAGGGCGGCTGGCCGGCTCTCTACGCGGCCAACAAGGCCGTCGTCGGGAGCTCGCCGGACCGGCTGCAGGTGGGCATGATGCTGGCTATCGGGGGGTGAGTTCGGCGGGTTCTCCGCTGAACGCGACCGTGCCGCGGCGCAGTTCATGGACGAGGACCGGCCTCCCGCCGTCGCCGATTCCGGGCGGAAGACGCTGTTCCGCGACGACGACGGCCGCGTCGAGGGCGCGCAGCAGTTCGTACGTACGGGCCGCGACGGGCGGTGACATGCCCTGGGTCGGCTCGTCGAGGAGGACGACGCGGGCGGGCATCAGCAGGGCGCGCGAGACGGCGAGCATGCGCTGCTCCCCGCCGGAGAGGGTGCCCGCGCGTCGGGCGAGGAGCGGGCGCAGGGCGGGATAGCCGTCAACGGCACGGACGAAGTCCCCGTCCGGCGCGGCGAGTTCGAGGTTCTCGGCGACGGTGAGGGTGTCGTACACGGCACGCAGATCCGGTACGAAGCACAGCCCGCGGCGGGCCCGTTCGTGGGCGTGCAGGCCGCTCACGTCGGTGCCGCGCCACACCACCCGCCCGGCGGACAGCGGCACCGTCCCCGCCAGGGCGCGCAGCGCGGTGGTACGGCCCGAGCCGTTGCGCCCGATCAGCACGGTGAGAGCGGCCGCGGGCACGGGGAGATCGACGCCGTGCAGGGCCTCCAGGGGGCCGTAGCGTACGCGGGCGGCGCGCAGTTCGATCTCGACGGTCATTGCACGATCCGCCCCGCCTCCATGACATGCACCGTCTGCGCGATGCGCGCGACGAGATCGAGATCGTGCTCGACGACGAGCACGGCCATCCCGTCCGCGGCGAGCGCGCCGAGAATCCGCGCGAGGGCCTCCGCCTCGACGGCGTCGAGCCCGGCGGCGGGCTCGTCGAGCAGCAGCGTGTGCGGCCCTCCGGCGAGCGCGCGCCCCAACTCGACGCGCCGCAGGGCCCCGGTGGACAGCCCGGCGGCGGGCAGATCCCGCACGGGCCCGTCGAGCCCGAGCAGCCGCAGTACGGGCCCGACGGCGGAGGGATCCCGCCGGTGCCCCTGCTCGGCGCCGATGCGTACGTTCTCCTCGACGGTCAGCGAAGCAAAGACGGCGAGCTGCTGAAAGGTCCGGGCAATCCCGAGCCGCGTGCGCGCGTGCTCGGCCAGCCGGGTGATGTCGACCCCGTCGAGCTCGACCCTCCCGCGATCGGGCCGCAGAGTCCCGCAGAGACAGTTGAACAGGGTGGTCTTTCCGGCGCCGTTGGACCCGATGAGGGCGGTGACCTGGCCGGAGGGAAGGACGAGATCGACGCCGTCGAGGGCGGTGAAGTCGCGGTACCGCAGCCGCACGCCACGGGCGACGAGGGTGTGCGCGGGAGGCGGACGCGTGGCTCCACGGGCCGGGCGGCCGGGCTGTCCGGCGCCGCTGCTGGGCGCTCGGCTCCCGGCGTCGCGGGTGTCAGGGACGGGCCAGGGCCCGGGGGTTGGTGCCGGACCGTCCGTCGGGGGCAGGGCTTCGCCGCCGGGCGGGGTGGGCCGGGCTTCGCCCGAGCCGGCGGGCCGTGCGGCCGCGCCGCGTCCCCGTCCTCCGGTCGACGCGGCCCCCGCCCGGGCCACCTCTGTCGCCGGTCGCGCCTGGCCGTGGCGGGAAGCCGTCAGACCCAGGCGCTTGAAGGCCCGGTTCGGGGCGTCCGGGAAGCGGCCGATCAGGACGGCCAGGATGCCGATGACCGCCGCTGCCACGCCGCCGCGGGTGCCCGCGTCCAGGCCCACCAGGAGTGCTGCCGCCACCAGGGGGCCCACGAGGTTGTCCGCGCCCAGGACCACCACCGCGGCGAACCAGAGCAGGCCGCGTACCGGGTCGTACGCCTCGGGGTCGAAGGCGCGCACGCCCATGCCCAGCAGGCCGCCGCCCAGGGCCGCGAGAGCCGCGCCGAGGACGAAGGCCAGGAGTTTGAGGGACGCGACGCGCACGCCCGCCGCCGACGCGCCGGGTTCGTGGTCGCGCAGGGCCGCCAGCGCGCGGCCCGTGCGGCCCCGCCGCAGTGCCGAGACGGCGAGCAGCGCGCAGGCGAGGACGGCCAGTTCGACCACGTAGTACGCGCGGTCGGACGTCAGGCCGGTCGGGCGGGACAGGGAGAGCCCGGCCGTCGCGTACGGCTGCGCGAAGACGAAGCGGCTCACCCCCACCCCCACGGCCAGCGTCGCGAGCGCCAGCGCCAGACCGTGGCGGCCGATCGCGGGCCACCCCGTCAGCAGTCCCAGGGGCGCTACCAGCAGGACCGCGACGACCAGCGCGAGCAGTTCGGGCATCGCGGGCAGGCCCGGGAAGCGTCCGGCCGCCAGCAGTGCCGTGAAGAGCGCGCCGAGGCCCGCGTACGCCGCCTGGCCCAGTGAGATCTGTCCGCCCCGCCCCGTCACGACCACCAGCGACAGCAGAATGACCGCCAGCGCCGGGACCTGGATCGAGGTGTGCAGGTCGGTGCCCGCGAAGCCGAGCGGGAGCAGGAACAGGATCCCGGCCACCAGCCAGACGACGCCGGGGACGCGTACCGCGGGCGCCGCGGCCCGCGCCACCGTGCTCTGCGCCCCCACCCCCGGCAGCATCAGCGCCGCAATCAGCAGTGCCACTACGAAGAGGTTCGCCCCCACCGCCTGGAGCAACTGCTCGCCCCACCCCGAGGGATGCAGCCGAGTCAGCTGGGCCTGCGCCACGCCGATAGCGAGGGCGGCCGCCACGGCCACCGCGAGACTCCGCATCCGGGCCACCACCGCGACCGCGATCACCTCGACGACCAGCAGCGGCAGCCCGTAGGGATCGAGGCGTACGTACGGCGCGAGCAGCACACCCGTAAGACCGGCCGTGAACGAGCCGAACGCCCAGCCCACCGCCGACACCCGGTCGGCGTCGATCCCGCCGAGCGCAGCGAGCGCGCGGTTGTCGACGACCGCGCGCAGCTCACGGCCGAAACGGGTCCACCGGGTGACCGCCGTGACCAGCACGGCGAGCAGCAGCACGGCACTGAGCTGCACCCACGGATCGTCCGGCAGCAGCTCCGGCGCATCCGACCGCGCCCCGTTGCCCCACAGCAGTGCCGCGCCCCCGACGAGCAGGACGAACACACCGATGGATGCCACCAGAGCGCGCGCCGGGTCCACCTCCAGAACCGCGATCGGGCGGAAGACCAGCCGGTCCAGGACAAGTCCGATCGCCGGGGCGACGACCAGCAGTGTCACCGCGGCGGCGAGCGGCAGCGGCCAGCCCCACTCCACCGCGAACTCCCGCAGCACATACGCGCAGACCATCGCGATCGCGCCCTGCGCCAGATTCAGCACACCTGTGGCCCGGTAGGTGACGATCAGCCCGATCCCCGTGAGTGCGGCCGCACTGCCGACCGCGAGCCCCGCGAGGGTGAGGTCGTACGTCAGCGAGCTCACGTGTTCAGACCTGGGGCTCGCACACGGGGCACGGGTCCAGAACTCTGTCGCCGACCGGCTCCGCCTCCGGCTTGCCCGCGACAAGCGGGCAGTCGGGCCGGTGTGCCAGCGTCCCGCCCGGTACGCACACCACCGGCCCGTCCGACGAGGGAGGTTCGAAGGGCGGCACATCCGCGGACGGAACGGCCGCCGGGGCCCCGGCCTCCTCCCGGCCACCCGCCCCGGCCATGCGCCCCGCCGCCGCGAGCAGCACCGCCCCGGCCACCAGCAGGGCCGCACCCGGCACCGTGCAGGAGGCCAGATAGGGGATCTGCCGCTCGGCGAAGCGCTCGCCGGACACTCCGTACCAGCCGATCACGGACAGCACGGCGCCTGCGGCGGCCGCCGCGAGCCCGCCCCACCACAGCAGTCGGGACGTCGGCATCGCGCTGCCCTCCCGGTCTGGTGATGGTCTGGTGATGTACGGCGATTCCTTGCACTATGCCCTGAACCGACAGACGCTGGAAGCCGACAACCGGTGGTGAGCCAGATGGTCCATGTCAGGCACCAGAGAACCGCGGCATGGGCGGCCGCCGCGGTCCTGATACTCGTACCGGCCGCGGCAGGATGCTCGGACGACAACGGCGGCGGCTCCAAGGCCACGCCGACCCCGTCCGCGACGGCCCTGCCCTCCAGCAGCGCACCGGCCGCCAACGGCCCGGCCGACCCCGCGGCCGCGAAGGCGGAGATCGAGAAGAACTGGACGACGTTCTTCGACCCCAAGGCGGCCACGGACGCCAAGGTCAAGGTGCTGGAGAACGGTGCGCTGCTGCGTCCGCTGCTCGCCGCGTTCAGCGGCGACAAGAACGCCGCGCAGACCTCGGTGAAGGTCACGGACGTGCAGTTCACCTCGCCCACCGACGCCACGGTCACCTATGACCTGCTGGTCGCCGGCGCGCCCGCCCTGCCCGGCACCAAGGGCACGGCGGTCTACCAGGACCAGACCTGGAAGGTCTCCGTGAAGACCCTGTGCGCCCTGGTCAAGCTCAGCGGCAATGCTGCCGCGCCGGGCTGCTGAAAGCCTGCTGCTCGCGGCTCTCCTGACCGGGAGCGCCGCCTGCGGCAGCCGCTTGCCCGAGAGCGCCTTCGAGAGCTCGGCGCCACCCGTACGCAGTAGCGCTGCCCAGCCGATCCGTATCGGGATCATCAGCAGCGCCACCAGCCCGGTCGGCGGCGCCGCCTTCTCCGGCCCGGGGGAGGGGGCCAAGGCATACTTCGACGCGCTGAACGCGAAGGGCGGCATCGGCGGCCGCCGGATCGAGGTGATCACCTGCGACGACGGCGGCAGCGGCGTCGGCAACAACGAATGCGTGCACAAGCTGGTCGACGAGAAGAAGGTCTTCGCGCTCGTCGCGACAACCGCACTCGACTACGCGGGCGCACCACTCGTCGCCAAGGCGGGGGTTCCCGACATCGGCGGTCAGCCGATCGGCCCCGCGTACGACACCTATCCGCATCTGTACGGGATCTACGGCAGCCTCGCCCCGCGCACCGGCGACGCCCCCGGCTGGCACGGCACGCTGTACGGCGGCACCGAGGTCTACCGCTACTTCAAGAGCACCCAGGGCGCCCGAACCGCAGCCGTCGTCTCCTACAACCAGGCCTCGTCCGCCGCCTACGCCCGGCTGATCACCCAGGGCCTGAAGGCCGAGGGCTATCGCGTGGTCACCGAACAGGTCGACTTCGCGCTGCCGAACTTCCGTGCCGTCGCCGCAGACCTCCAACAGCAGGGCGCCGACCTGGTCTTCGACGCGATGGACACCCACGGCAACGCCCAGCTGTGCGAGGCGATGGACGCCGTCGGCGTGCATGTCACCGCCAAGGTCACGAACGTGCAGAACTGGGACTCCTCGGTACCGAAGGACTTCAAAAACGCGCCGAGCTGCCGCAACGCCCTGTGGGTGACCGGATCGAGCCGCAACTACGAGGACGTCGATCAGCCCGCCGTACGTGAATTCCGTGAGGCGATGAAGGGCCGTCAGCTCTCCCAGTGGCAGCTGGAGGGCTGGGCCGCCGCCATGTGGTTCACCGACGCGGCCCGCTCCTGCGGGGCCGATCTCACCCGCGACTGCGTCGAACGCTTCGTCAACCGGCCCGAGCCGTACACCGCTCGCGGCCTGCTGCTGCCCGTGGTCTTCGAGAAACTGGCCGAGCCGCCGAAGACCCGCCACACCTGTCTGTCCGTCGCACGCTGGCGGGACGGCAAGGGCTGGGTCACCGAGGGCGACATGACCAAGAACTGCTACACCGTGCCCCAGCTCCCGTATCGGCCCTAGCCGACAAGTACAGTCCGTAACTGCACAGACGAATAACGGGGGTCGCTACGGCGCATGCACATCTCTTTTCTGCTCCACAACGCGTACGGAATCGGCGGAACGATCCGCACGACGTTCAACCTTGCCCGGGTCCTGGCCGAGCGTCATGACGTCGAGATCGTCTCCGTGTTCCGTCACCGTGACGAACCCATGATGGGCGCGCCCTCCGGTGTCACCATGAAGCACCTCGTGGATCTGCGCGCAAAGAGTCCCGGCTACGACGGCGACCACCCGGACTACCAACGACCCGCCCAGGTCTTCCCGCGCGGCGAGGGCCGCTACAAGCAGTACAGCCGCCTCACCGACGCCCGCATCGCCGCCCATCTCGGCTCCCTGCGGGCCGATGTCGTCGTCGGCACCCGCCCCGGGCTCAATGTGCACATCGCCCGCCAGACCCGCCGCGGCCCGGTCCGCATCGCCCAGGAACATCTCACGCTGGACAGCCACGGCCACCGGCTGCGCCGCGAGATCGGGCACCGCTACCCGCTCCTGGACGCGGTCACCACCGTCACCGAGGCGGACGCGCGGGCCTACCGCGCCCAGTTGAAGCTGCCCGGCGTACGGATCGTGTCCGTGCCCAACAGCGTGCCCGCGCCGACCGTCGCGCCCGCGGACCACAAGAGCAAGTGGATCGTCGCGGCCGGGCGGCTGACCAAGGTCAAGGGGTACGACCTGCTGGTCAAGGCCGTCTCCAAGGTGGTCGCCGCGCATCCCGACTGGCGGCTGCGGATCTACGGGGGCCCAGACGCGACGGGCAACGAGAAAAACGCGCTGCTCGCCCTCGTCGAAGAGCGCCAACTGCACAACCACGTCTACCTGATGGGGCCCGCCAACCCGCTGGAGCCGGAGTGGGTCAAGGGCTCGATCGCCGCGGTCACCTCCAGCCTGGAGTCCTTCGGCATGACCATCGTCGAGGCGATGCGCTGCGGTGTCCCCGTCGTCTCGACCGACTGCCCGCACGGGCCCGGCGAGATCATCGAGGACGGCGTCGACGGCCGTCTCGTGCCGGTCGGCGACGTGGACGCGATCGCCGACGCCCTCATCGCGCTGATCGAGGACGACGAACTGCGCCGCCGCACCGGACAGGCGGCGCTCGCCGCCTCCGCCCGCTTCGACCCGGCGCGGATCGCCGAGCGCCACGAAGCCCTGTTCACCGAGCTCGTCGGAAAGGGAGAGCGCGGATTCTGGCGCGGCGCGGTACGCGACACGCTGCGCCGCAGCAGGAGCGCGCTGTACGACGGGATCTACTCCGCGCGCTACCGGGCAGCCGACGCGATCCGTAAGGGGAAGAAGTCCTGATGACCACGGACACCGAGCGGCGCACGCCGCGCGCCGACTGTCTCGCCGACGCGGCGGGCGCCGTCACCTTCGACCTGGCGGGCGTCGGAGCGACCGACGGTGAACTCGTCCTGAAGCGGCGTGGCGGCGAGGGGGAGCAGGACGAGACGCGGCTGCCGCTCACGCCGTCGGGTGACGGGACTTCGCGTGCCGTACTGCCCGGGACGGCCGAACTGGCCGAAGGCCACTGGGACGCGTATGCCGGGGACCGGCCTGTCGAGTCCGGCATCCGGGACGTCCGGGCACTCCTCGGCCGCACGCCGGACACCGACCGGATCGCCGCACGCGTCCCGTATCCCACGGCGAGAGGCAGCCTCGCCCTGCGCTGCTGGGTGCGCGCCCCGCACGCCGAGGCCGGGGACATCGGCCTGGTGCCGGAGCACTGCGCGATGACGGTCGATGGCCGGCTGTACGGAACCGAAGTGGGCGAGGGAGCCGCCGCAGAGGCTCGCCTGCGCGGCGGCGACCTGGTGCACCGGGTCCCGGCGACGGGTGAGGACGGGGCCTTCGGCTTCACACTGCCGTTCGCTCCGCTGGCCGAGGCGTCGGGCGGCAAGGACCAGTGGTGGGACCTGTGGCTGATCCCGGCGGCAGGGGCCGCGGCGGTGCGGGTGTCCCGCGTCCTCGACGACGTCTGGGACAGGAGGAATGTCTTCGTGTACCCGAAGCAGCGGACGGAGACGGGGCAGTTCGCGGAGCCGTGCTACACGGTCGACAACGACTTGTGCGTGCGTCTCACTGCGGCGCGCTGAGCGGGGGCCGCTGCGCGGGGCTTGATCCCCACCCCGCCCGTTCCCTTAACCGGGGCTCCGCCCCGGACCCCGCGCCTCAAACTCCCCCAGACTTCGTCCGGGGGGACCCCCACGGGGCTGGAATGTGCGGCAGGGCCGCACATTCAGCCCGTCCGGCGTTTGAGGACACGCGCGAAGCGCGTACCGGGGTCTGGGGCGGAGCCCCAGTTCGGGATGGGGGTACCTCCCACGGCCGCCAGGCCGTAGGGGGAGGGCGGGGCGGGGAACAGGCCCGCCGCAGGCGCCCCCCGCCCCCGCCCCACATCGCGGACAGAAACCGTCCGCAACCCCTGCCACACTCGACCCCATGTTGGAGACCTCCGCAAGACTCCTCCGCCTGCTCTCCCTCCTCCAGGCCCACCGCGAATGGTCCGGCGCCGATCTCGCCGACCGGCTCGGCGTCACCCCGCGCACCGTGCGGCGCGACGTCGACCGGCTGCGCGAGCTCGGCTATCCGGTGAACGCCAGCCCCGGCACCGGAGGCGGCTATCAGCTCGGCGCGGGGGCCGAGTTGCCGCCGTTGCTGCTCGACGACGAGGAGGCGGTGGCCGTCGCCGTCGGCCTGCGTACCGCCGCGGGACAGGGCATCGAGGGCATCGGCGAGACCTCCGTACGCGCCCTGGCCAAGCTGGAGCAGGTGCTGCCGAGCCGGCTGCGCCGCCGCGTGGGCGCGCTCAACGCGTTCACCGTGCCGATGATGCGGGCCCCGCAGGCGCAGATCGACCCCTCCGTCCTCACCGAGCTGGCCAACGCCTGCCGCGACAGCGAGCGGCTGCGCTTCGAGTACCGCGACCACGGCGGCTCCGCCACCCGCCGCAGCGTCGAGCCGCACCGTCTGGTGTGCACCGAGCGCCGCTGGTATCTGGTCGCCTGGGACCTGGACCGTGGTGACTGGCGGACGTTCCGGGCGGACCGGATCACCCCGAAGCCGCCGCACGGCCCGCGCTTCGCCCCGCGCACCCCGCCGGCCGAGGATCTGGCCGCGTATGTCTCGAAGGGAGTCTCCACGCATGCCTACGCCGCCCAGGCGGTCATCCGGCTGCACACCTCCGCCGAACTGGCCGCCCAGGTCGTCGGACCGTCCGACGGCGTCCTGGAGGCGGTCGACGAGAAGACCTGTCTGCTGCGCACCGGGGCCGCGAGCCTGGACGTGCTGGTGATCCATGTGATGCTCATGGGCGTCGACTTCGAGGTGGTCGAGCCCGAGGAGCTGACCGAGCACATCAGGTCGGTCCGGGACCGCCTGTCCCGGGCTCTCGACTGATCTCCGCCGCCTCCGCCACATCGTGCTCGATGGCCGCGAACTCCGGGTGGTGCAGATCGAAGGCGGGCGACTCGGTGCGGATACGGGGGATGGTGATGAAGTTGTGCCGGGGCGGCGGACAGGACGTCGCCCATTCCAGCGAGCGGCCGAATCCCCACGGGTCGTCCATCTCGATCTTCTTGCCGTACTTCGTGGTCTTCCAGACGTTGTAGAGGAACGGCAGCGTCGAGAGGCCGAGCAGGAACGAGCCGATGGTCGAGACGGTGTTGAGGACCGTGAAGCCGTCGGCGGCCAGATAGTCGGCGTACCGCCGGGGCATGCCCTCGGCGCCCAGCCAGTGCATCACGAGGAAGGTGGTGTGGAAGCCGACGAACAGCGTCCAGAAATGGATCTTGCCGAGCCGTTCGTCGAGCATCTTGCCGGTGAACTTGGGCCACCAGAAGTGGAAGCCGGCGAAGGTCGCGAAGGCGACGGTGCCGAAGACCACGTAGTGGAAGTGCGCCACGACGAAGTACGAGTCCGTGACCTGGAAATCCATCGGCGGCGACGCCAGGATGACGCCTGTGAGACCGCCGAAGAGGAAGGTCACCAGGAAGCCGACCGCCCACAGCATCGGCGTCTCGAAGGACAGCGAGCCCTTGAGCATCGTGCCCGTCCAGTTGAAGAACTTCACCCCGGTCGGGATCGCGATCAGGAAGGACAGCAGTGAGAAGAACGGCAGCAGCACCGCTCCGGTGACGAACATGTGGTGCGCCCACACCACCACCG
The DNA here is from genome assembly GCF_026339995.1 of Streptomyces sp. NBC_01481. GTDB lineage: Bacteria > Actinomycetota > Actinomycetes > Streptomycetales > Streptomycetaceae > Streptomyces. The sequence continues at coordinate 1,913,315 of NZ_JAPEPT010000001.1, forward strand.
AGAGCCCGGTGATCGTCATGGTCGCGCCGATCAGGGTGATGTAACCGAAGATCGGCTAGCGCGAGAAGACCGGGATGATCTCCGTGATGATGCCGAAGAACGGCAGCGCGATGATGTAGACCTCGGGATGGCCGAAGAACCAGAACAGGTGCTGCCACAGCAGCGCCCCGCCGTTCTCCGCGTCGAAGACCACCGATCCGAAGCGCCGGTCCGCCTCGAGTACCAGCAGCGCCGCGGCCAGTACGGGGAAGGCCATCAGCACCAGGATCGTGGTGAAGAGGATGTTCCAGGTGAAGATCGGCATCCGGAACATCGTCATGCCGGGCGCGCGCATCCCGACGATGGTGGCCAGGAAGTTCACCGAGGTCAGGATCGTTCCGAAGCCGGAGAGGGCAAGGCCCATGATCCACAGGTCGGCGCCGATGCCGGGGGACCGCTCCAGGCCGTTGAGCGGCGCGTAGGCGGTCCAGCCGAAGGCCGGGGGACCGCTGGGCACCAGCAGGGAGCCGACCACCATCAGCCCGCCGAAGAGGAACAGCCAGTACGAGAACATGTTCAGCCGCGGGAAGGCGACATCGGGCGCGCCGATCTGCAGCGGCACGATCTCGTTGGCGAAGCCCGCGAAGGTCGGGGTCGCGAAGAGCAGCAGCATGATCGTGCCGTGCAGCGTGAAGGCCTGGTTGAACTCCTGGTTGCTCATCAGCTGCAGCCCGGGACGGGCCAGCTCGGCGCGCATCATCATGGCCATCAGGCCGGCGATGAGGAAGAAGACGAACGAGGTGATCAGGTACAGGTGCCCGATCTTCTTGTGGTCGGTGGTGGTCAGCCAGTCCACCACCACCCGGCCCGGATGCCGTTCCCGCGCCGGCTCGGCCTTTGCCTCGGCGGTCTCCGTACCCATCCCTGCCCCCTCGCTGTCCGCGGCTCGGGCTTCGTGTCTTCGGTATCGGGCTGGGGCCATGATGCTCGCCGCGATGTCCACTCCGACAGGGTGTGTCCCCGGCGGGATGTGTCCACTGGCGAGACCGTTCGAACACGAGGGTGGATTCTGTAAGGAACCGGTGAATTCTCCACAGTCCGTCAATTCACCCTCGGGCGCCTGCCCCGGGCAATTCCAGAGCGGAATTTAGCATGATCGACAAGGCGTGTGGAATTACCGCACGGGTGGCGCGGAACTGCTCGTTCGAGTGACGGAGTTTGAGCTGAACGCGTGTCGGGATCCTGTGACAGAAGCGTGACCGGTGGCGTACACGAGGCTGCTGAAGCACCCCTTGTCCCCGCTTCCGTCACCGTCCGCTCCCGCCTACGGTGGGTGTCATGGCACCGATACCGACCCCTCCCGCACAGCCCGACGACGCCCCCTCGTCGTACGTCGGCCTCGAAGTCGAGAGCGCCGGGCAGTTGGCCCGCGAGCGCGGCTGGACCACCGTCAGAGCGCTGCCGCCGGGCGCGATCATCACCATGGAGTATCTGGCGGGACGGCTCAATTTCGAGGTGGAGGGCGGCACGGTCATCCGCTGCTGGCCGGGCTGACAGGACCGCGCTACGGGCGACCGCTTGCGAAGAAGGCCCCGACCGTCATGGTCGGGGCCTTCGCCGTACGCAGCCGAGCGGCCGGGCTTCAGCCGCCCGTGACGGGGCGTGACGTGGGCGGGCGGCGGCTGCCCGAGGGCGTGACCGGCATCCGCTCGGAACGCACCGTGTGCGGTCTCTGACGGTCGAGTTGGGTGGCCGTGCGCGCGGTGGGGCGGCCGCCGACAGCGGCCACCGGCTCGCGGGCCGGCTCCTGCTCTCCCGAGGGCCCACGCTGCGGGAATATCCCCGGCGTCAGGCCGCCGGCGGCGACCGGCAGCGAGGGAGCGAGCCGGCGGCGCGCACGCCACTGCTCGCGCAGCGAGAGGATCCAGGCTTCCGCCGTGCCGATCAGGGTCTCGCACCAGGGCAGTGCGAGCAGGATCAGCAGCCCGGCCGCCCAGCCGAGCAGCACATCGCTCAGCCAGTGCGTACCGAGGTACACGGTGGTCAGGCCGACGCCCAGGGAGACCACTGCCGAGAGTGCCGACAGATAGCGCCGAGCACGCGGAGTGGTGGCCAGATACGCCAGGATTCCCCAGGTCACGACCGCGTTCGCGGTATGCCCGGAGGGAAATATATCGCCGCCGGCGAAGAGCTCGGCGGAGCCGATCTGCGTCGCGTAGTGGGGGCCGAGGCGGCCGAGACCGATCTTGACGGCGCCCACCGTCGCGTTGAGCAGGAGCAGGGCGGCGCCGAGCGCGAGGAGGGGGCGCAGCGTGTGCTGACGCCAGGAGCGCCAGCCCAGCCAGGCCGCCACCATCACGGCTGTGGGTCCGCGCTGGCCGAGCACCACGAAGTAGTCGAGAAAGGCGTGGAGTTCCGGCCACTGCTGGTAGGGCCGGAAGAGCATGACCTTCCAGTCGAGGGTCACCAGCCAGGTCGGGGCGAGCACCGCCACGACGATGGCGAGATAGAACGCCAACGTCCCGCCGAAGAGCGTGAGACGCGTGCGGCTCATCCGCGGGATCTCTATCTTCGGCGGTTCCGGCTCTCGGTCCAGGCGGGCAAAGATGTCGGTACGCACCCAATCGACGTTACAGCGAGTGAGTGTGCGACTAGGCCGAACCAGCGGCTTTGTGATGACGATGTGATGTGGACTATCTCTCAGTTCGGGATTTATTCCGGGCCAATTCGGAAATCCCGCAAGCCGCCCGTCATATTGCTCAGGAGCGGGTCACGCCGGGGTCTTTCGGCGCCGCAAATAATAGTTCACCGCCGCCCCGTGTGGAATTTTCCCCCCGTTCGGACCATCCAAGATTCACTTCCGTGCCGGGCGTGGCGTGGCGCACGCCACACGTCCGTGTTCACAGAGGTGAGAGCTTGACCACGCGCCGGGCGCCCGAACTCGCGTACTCTGACGGCTCACTCGCCCGTCGATGCCGGACCGCCCTGTGGAACAGCAGCACCGTCCCGGGCAGGCCCGCCGAGCGCGAGGGACTCATTGGGAGGTACGTACATGTCCGGGACGACCACGGCCGGAGCACGGCTGCGTGCCGCCGGCGGCGGTGCCAACCGCTGGGTCGTTCTTGTCGTCCTCTGTATCAGCCTGCTGCTGGTCGCGCTCGACGCGACCGTGCTGCATGTCGCCGTCCCCGCCGTCACGGAGGATCTGCGCCCCACCGGGGTGGAGCTCCTGTGGATCGTGGACGCGTATCCCCTCATCTGCGCCTCGCTGCTGATCCTTTTCGGCACGCTCGGTGACCGCTTCGGCCGTCGCCGTGTGCTGTTGATCGGTTACGGGATCTTCGGCCTCGCATCGGCGGTCGCCGCACTCGCGACCACCCCGGAAGTACTGATCGGTGCGCGAGCCCTGCTCGGCGTCGGCGGCGCGATGATCATGCCCGCGACGCTCTCGATCCTCCGCGCGGTCTTCCCCGACCGGCGTGAGCGCGCCATGGCGATCGGCATATGGACCGCCGTCGCCGCGGTCGGCGCCGCCACCGGCCCGGTCCTCGGCGGCTTTCTCGTCGAGAACTTCTGGTGGGGCTCGGTCTTCCTGATCAACATCCCGCTGATGGCGCTGATACTGCCCGTCGGGCGCTGGCTGCTGCCCGAATCCCGCGGTGGCGCCGACGGGCCCTGGGACGTGCTCGGTGCGCTGATGGCCGCGGGCGGCGTGCTCGGCGCGGTCCTCGGCGTCAAGCGCCTCGGCGCCGGTGACAGCGTCCTCGATGTCAAGGCCGTGGGGCCGCTGCTGCTGGGCGGTGTGCTGCTCGCCCTGTTCGTACGCCGCCAGAGGCGCCGCGAACAACCGCTGATCGACATGCGGATGTTCGCCAGGGCCACGTTCTCGACCTCGGTCGGCTGCATCATCCTCGCGATGCTCGCGCTGGTCGGCCTGGAGCTGATCGCCGTCCAGTACCTCCAGCTGGTGCTGGGACTCAGCCCGTTGGAGACCGGCCTGCGGCTGCTGCCGCTCACCTTCGCCGCGATGGCCGCGGGCGCCACCGGATCCCACACCCTGCACCGCGTCGGCCCGCGCCGGATGGTCGCCTGGGGCTTCGTCCTGACCGCGGCGGCCGTCCTGCTGCTCACCCTTATGGGGCAGCACGACCGGCCCTGGCTGTTGACCACCGGGTTCGTCCTGCTCGGCTTCGGACTGCAGACGACGCTCTTCGGTGCGTACGAGTCGATGCTCAGCGAGGCCCCGCCGGACCAGGCGGGCGGGGCCGCCGCGATAGGCGAGACCTCCTACCAGCTCGGCGCCGGGATGGGCATCGCTCTGCTCGGCAGCGTCATGAACGCCGCGTACGCGCCCGCCCTGACCTCTCTGAGCGGCGTCCCCGGCTCGGCGGGCTCGGCCGCGTCGAACTCACTGGGCGAGGCCTATCAGGTGGCCGACCGCCTCGGAGGGTCGAGCGGCGAGATGCTGCGCTCCACGGCCCGCCACTCCTTCGTCCACGGTCTCCATGTCACGCTGCTGGTCAGCGCCGGTCTGCTGCTGCTCGGCGCGCTCGCCGCGCTGCGGCTGCCGAGGGTCATGGAGTGCGCGGCCGCGGCCGAGAAGTGCCCGGCGCCGAGGCGCCCGGAGGTCTCGCTCCCGGCGAGCCGTGAGCCCGCCGAAGCGACCGGGTCTGGACGCGCGGCACACTGAGTCGTAACGTCGGGCGGAGCCCGTAACTAACACTGCTAGTTTTCGTGTTCCGCTGTGTGAGCGCCGTCGGAGGCCATGTCATGTCCGCACCCTCGAAGCCCGCGCCCTTCGATCCGAGCGACCCCCTCGGCATCGACGATCTGCTCGACCCCGAGGACCTGGCGATCCGCGACACCGTCCGCAGCTGGGCCGCTGATCGTGTCCTGCCGTACATCGCCGACTGGTACGAGCGCGGCGAGCTCCCCGGCATCCGCGAACTCGCCCGCGAACTCGGCTCGATCGGCGCCCTCGGCATGTCGCTCAAGGGCTACGGCTGCGCGGGCGCCACCGCCGTCCAGTACGGCCTCGCCTGTCTCGAGCTGGAAGCCGCCGACTCCGGCATCCGCTCGCTCGTCTCCGTCCAGGGCTCGCTGGCCATGTACGCGATCCACCGCTTCGGCTCCGAGGAGCAGAAGCAGCGCTGGTTGCCCGGTATGGCGGCGGGCGAGATCATCGGCTGCTTCGGCCTCACCGAGCCCGACCACGGCTCCGACCCGGCCGGGATGCGCACCTTCGCCAAACGCGACGGCTCCGACTGGGTGCTGACGGGCCGCAAGATGTGGATCACCAATGGTTCGGTGGCCGGCGTCGCCGTGGTCTGGGCGCAGACCGACGAGGGCATTCGCGGATTCGCCGTGCCGACCGACACCCCCGGCTTCTCCGCACCCGAGATCAAGCACAAGTGGTCGCTGCGCGCGAGCGTCACCAGCGAACTGGTCATGGACGAGGTGCGGCTGCCCGCCGACGCCGTACTGCCGGAGGTCACCGGTCTCAAGGGGCCGCTGGGCTGTCTCACGCACGCCCGCTACGGAATCGTCTGGGGCTCGATGGGGGCCGCCCGGTCGAGTTTCGAGTCGGCCCTGGAGTACTCGAAGACGCGCGAGCAGTTCGGCAGGCCGATCGGCGGCTTCCAGCTCACCCAGGCCAAACTCGCGGACATGGCCGTCGAACTGCACAAGGGCATCCTGCTCGCCCACCACTTGGGCCGCCGCATGGACGCCGGCAAGCTCCGGCCCGAGCAGGTCAGTTTCGGGAAGCTCAACAATGTGCGCGAGGCGATCGAGATCTGCCGCACCGCCCGCACGATCCTCGGTGCGAACGGAATCTCGCTGGAGTACCCCGTGATGCGTCATGCGACGAACCTCGAATCGGTGCTCACCTACGAGGGCACCGTCGAGATGCACCAGCTGGTGCTGGGCAAGGCGCTCACCGGCCTCGACGCTTTCCGGTGACCCGGCAGCGGCCGACGGACGCCTTGCTCAGCTCTGGTTGAAGAAACCGTCCTGCCCGCGACCCGCGGCTTCCCCGCTGACCACCTGGGTGTCCATGGGGCTCAGCAGGAAGACACGGGTCGCGACGCGGTCGATGGAGCCGCGCAGCCCGAAGGTCAGCCCGGCGGCGAAGTCCACGACGCGCTTGGCGTCGGAGGGCTCCATGGCCGTGAGGTTCACGATGACGGGGACGCCCTCGCGGAACAGCTCACCGATACCGCGGGCGTCCCGGAAGCTGGAGGGCGACACCGTGGCGATCCGCCGGCCCTCTTCCTGGGCGGCCTCGGAGGCAACGCGCACCCGCGGGTCGGTGACCCACGCTTCACCCGACTCCGCACCCTCGGCGTACTCGTCGTCGTAGTAACGCTCGTCGCTGTCCTCGACGAGTCCCAGCCAGGCGCTCGCCTTGCGCACAGATCCCATGGACGCCTCCTTTCACTGCGGTCCGCTCACTGCGGTCTTCTTCCGTTCCGCGTCCCTATCGTCGTCCATAATGCGGATCGCGCGCCAAGTAGATAGTCGCCGCGCAGGGGATTCGTGACGGTACTGGTGCAGAACATGTGGCGATTCGTCAAGATTCCTGCTGCGTACGGGGCGTGGCGAGCCCAAAATATGAAAGTCGGGCCAGACGGGTGATCGTGGGGCGTACGGGTGAACGGATTGCTCGATACGATGCGCACCGCACTGTCGAACGACTCTCGGGGGACCGTCGTGTTCGGAATCGTCAGGCCATGCACACACCGGCTCAGCGAGGGGCTGAAGACCGAGTGGATGGCCCATCTCTGCGGGCTCTGCCTGGCACTTCGCGCCGACCACGGCCAGTTCGCCCGGGTCGTGACCAACTACGACGGCCTGATCGTCTCGGTTCTGACGGAGGCTCAGACCGAGCGCACCCCCGCCTCCCGCCGCACCGCAGGACCCTGCCCGCTGCGCGCCATGCGCACCGCGCCCGTCGCCCTGGGCGAGGGAGCACGCCTGGCAGCCGCCGTCTCACTGGTGCTGGCGTCGGCGAAGATACGCGACCACGTCGTCGACCGGGACGGGGTGTTGGCCCGCAGGCCCGTGGCCGCCACCGCCCGCAGGATCGCCGCGGGCTGGGACCGTGCGGGCGCCCGCACCGGCGCGGAGCTCGGCTTCGACACGGCGGTGCTGCTCGACGCGGTCGACCGTCAGAGCGGCATCGAGGCGCTGGCCGGTCCCGGTACCCCGCTGCTCACGGTCACCGAGCCGACCGAGACGGCGACCGCGGCCGCCTTCGCGCACACCGCCGTACTGGCCGGGCGGCCGGAGAACATCGTGCCGCTGGCCGAGGCCGGAAAGCTCTTCGGACGGCTCGCGCATCTGCTGGATGCCGTCGAGGACAGGGAAGCTGACGCGGCGTCGGGTGCCTGGAACCCGCTCACGGCGACCGGCACCTCGCTCGCCGAGGCGCGCAGGCTCGCCGACGACGCGGTGCACGGGGTACGCCTCGCGCTGCGCGACGCGCGATTCGTGGACGACACGCTGGTGCATGTGCTGCTCGCCCATGAGCTGCGGACCTCCGTGAACCGTGCCTTCGGCACCACGACCTGCTCGCACCAGGGGTACGGGCCGCCGCAGGACCCGCAAAATCCCTACCAGGGCGGCGGTCACGGGCCGCACGGCCAGGGGCCGTACGGCTCGAACAACCCCTACGGCGGCGGCAACCCGGGAGCGCCGGGCGGCCCCGGTGGCCCCGGCGGGCTCCCTCCGCAGTTCGGCGGTGAACCGCCCAAGCCCAAGCGGCGCGGCTTCTGGGCGGGCTGCGCGGTCTTCACCGGGCTGTTCTGCACCTGCCAGATCTGCTGCGCCAAGGAGTACGAGGGCCCCTGGTCCCGCAAGAAGCGCGAGGGCTGCTGCCGGGACTGCGACTGCGATGGCTGCGACTGCTGCTGCCCCTGCGACGGCTGCTGACCGGGCGGCGGAAGGGCGAATTCCGGCCGCCCCCGGGAGGGGCGCGAGGGCCGCGACGAGGTGGCGCCGACCGTCGCCCACGAGGACGGTCGCGCGGCCGATGGCAAGGCGCTCACCGGCCGAATCCATCTCGGCCCGAGCCGAGGTAAACCGGCCTGGGCATCGCTGCGACCTCGTACGACGGTGAACGGAACCTTCTCGGCGGCCGGCCCGTCTTACGGGCGGACACGCACGGCACAGCCCCGGCAGCCACCGAGCTGCCGGGGCCGTACGTCGTGCGTGTGCGAGCGGCCGAAAGATGCCCTTGCGCGGGATGTTGGCGCACCGAATACTCCCGAACAGCGCTTGTCAGGAACACGTCGTGTCCGGAACTCGAACACGTCCCCCGTGCTCCATGACTGCGCCTCACGGGCCCCGAACCCCACAACGGGCCCCCGATTCCCCTCTGGAGGAACGACAAGTGAGGATCAAGCGCACCACCCCACGCAGTGGCATGGCGAGACGTTTGCGTCTGCTCGCCGTCACCACTGGCCTGATCACCGCCGCCGCACTGGCCGTCCCCGCCGCCAACGCAACCCAGGCACAGACCTTCAGCGCCACCCAGCTCAGCGCCGCGAGCGACGCCGTACTCGACGCCGATGTGGCAGGCACCGCCTGGCTCGTCGACAAGACGACCAACACCCTGGTCGTCACGGCCGACAGCACCGTCTCCCAGGCCGGGATCGCCAAGATCAAGAAGGAAGCCGGGGCCAATGCCGGTGCGATACGCATCGAGCGCACCGCCGGCAAGCTCTCCAAGCTCATCTCGGGCGGCGACGCCATCTACGCCACCAGCTGGCGCTGCTCCCTGGGCTTCAACGTCCGCAGCAGCAGCGGCACCTACTACTTGCTGACCGCCGGTCACTGCACCGACGGCAACCCGCCCTGGTACACCAACTCCTCGCGCACCACGAGCATCGGCCCCACGGCCGGATCCAGCTTCCCGGGCAACGACTACGGCATCGTGAGGTACTCCAACACCTCGCTCTCCCACCCGGGCATGGTCGGCAGCCAGGACATCACCAGCGCCGCCAACGCGACCGTCGGCATGTCCGTCTGCCGCCGCGGCTCCACCACCGGCACCCACTGCGGCTCCGTCACCGGGCTGAACGCCACCGTCAACTACGGCGGCGGTGACATCGTCTACGGCATGATCCGCACCAACGTCTGCGCCGAACCGGGCGACAGCGGCGGCTCGCTCTACTCCGGCAGCCGGGCCATCGGCCTGACGTCCGGCGGCAGCGGCAACTGCTCCTCCGGCGGTACGACGTTCTTCCAGCCGGTGACCGAAGCGCTCAGCGCCTATGGGGTCAGCGTCTACTGACGCACCACTTGTGCAGTCGGCAACAGTCGAGCCCTCGTCCGTATAACAGGACGGGGGCTCGACGTCGCGCCCCCATTTGAGAGGATGTGAGGGCGGTCGGGCGTGGAGGGACGGGGGTTGCGGTCAGTGAAACGCATCGGAGTGACCGGCCACAGGGGCATCCCTCCCGAGGCGTACGACCATATCCGCGCCGGAATGCGCGCCGTTCTGTGCGGCCATCAGGGTTCGATGGAAGCCCTCTCCAGCCTTGCGGCGGGCGCCGACCAGCTGTTCGCCGACGTGGCGCTGGACTGCGGGGCCGAGCTGACCGTGGTGATTCCCAGCGGGGACTACGAGGAGGGCTTCACCGTCCCAGGGGAGCTGGCCCGCTTCCAGCACCTCAGAGGCCTTGCCAGCCGGGAGATCCAGCTGGCCTTCCCGTACTCCACCGACGAGGCCTATTACGCGGCGGGCGCGTATATCGCCGACAACTGCGACCGGCTGCTGGCGGTCTGGGACGGCCACCCCGCCCGCGGCCTCGGCGGCACGGGCGACATCGTCCGTTACGCACGAGACCGGGGCAAGCCCGTCACGGTCATCTGGCGCGACGGCCTGGAGCGCCTGTGACTGAAGTGGCCCTCAACTCCGGTGTCTGACCAGCCAGTCCGTGTGCTGCGGGGACACAATGCGCTCGGTCTCATAGACCGCTGACGGCCACTCCACCTCACTCACAGACGTCTCCATCGCCGTGTGCATCGTCGCCAGATCCTGTTCGACCAACGAGTGTGCGGCGATGAGTGGTTGATGGCGACGGATCTCGCTCCACGCCAGACACGCGGCCGCCGCTGCCGACAACAGGCCCGCCAGATCGACCGATTCGGCGAGCGAGAAGGTCCTCAGCAGGGCGAGGAAGAGCGCGAGCATCGTGAGCAGTCCGATGGACGCGGACCACAGAAGGGTGGCGCGGCGGGATATCTCCGTGCGCCGGTGGTACCAATTGCGCTGTTCGATCAGGCGGTCCCTCACAAAGGTCTCCTTGCGCACACTGAATGACTTGGCCCTCAATTGCCGCATGGGTGTCGTGATCAGCTCCCCGGCGGCCACCTTGGGCACGCTGGTGCGGGGGTCCTCCCAGCCGACCTTGGTCAGCTCCCCCAGTCCCTCCTCCAGCCTCACGGTGAACAACGCGTCGGCGTCGGTGGAGTGCGAGTCGAACGGCGCTCCATGGACGGAGTACCGCCAGCACAGTGACTTGATGAACTCCGCTGCGGAGCGGTTGAGTTGCCAATGCGACTTTGCTCGGCGGCGCGATGAGCGATAGCTGAAGATCAGCACTCCGGCGTATGCCAACGCGCTGAGGGCGCCGGGGAGTTGGAAGCTGGTGCCCAGCTTGAGCGACGACGGCAGTGCGGCCAGAGCGGCACCCGCCACCAGCAACAGCAGCTGGTAGCGCGTGGCGCCCACGGCCTCACGCTGGCGCGCGATCGCTATGGAGTCCGTGTGGTGGTAGAGAACCGGCAGATCAGTGTTACGGAAGACCATGCTTTGCAGTGGGCCGGTAAAACCGGTCATGTGCACCCCCGTCTGCAGTTTTGTCTTCACCCTTTAGGCGGAATGGCTTGTTCCGTGCCGTCCTGCGAGAATGCGCCGCAACTCTTTTGTTGCGTATCCACGTGCTGAGTTGCTGCGAGTGGCCATGAGAGTAAAGTCGTGCCGCCGGCATCGCAACGGTGCATGGTATCTGTGCTGGACACAACATCAAGGACGGCCCCCATGACGTTTCAGACCTCCGCCTCCTTCGCCGCTGCGAAGAAGAATCGCGTTCCACTGGCACAGATCGATGTGCGTGGCACCGATGCCGCGAGCAAGCTGGCCCGGGTCCTCCCGGCCGCCACCGACCGCTCTCTGCGTGCTTCCACCTTCAACTCGGCGCTCTAGACTGGCGGAATGACAGGACCCCTGGTCCCATTCCGCGAGATCGTTTTGAAGGTTCACAGCAGATGTGATCTTGCATGTGACCATTGCTATATCTACGAACACGCTGATCAGAGCTGGCGTACCCGCCCGAAGGCAATCTCTGACGAAGCGATTTCCTGGACAGCTCTGCGACTGGCCGAGCATGCCAAGAGCCATGCCCTGCCCTCCGTGTCAGTGATCCTGCACGGAGGGGAGCCTCTTCTGGCGGGGCCCGCACGACTGCGACGCGTCTGTGAGGAGCTCACGAGAGCACTCGACCCCGTCGCCGCACTCGACCTTCGTATCCATACGAACGGCCTACAGCTGAGCCGCTCGTACCTCGACCTCTTCAGCGAGTTCAACGTCAGGGTCGGGATCTCCCTCGACGGCGACAAGGCCGCGAACGACCGCCATCGCCGCTTCGCCGACGGCCGCACCAGCCACCCCCTGGTCCTCAGAGCCGTCGACCTGCTCAGGCAGGACCGCTACCGCCATCTCTACCTCGGTCTTCTCTGCACGATCGATGTGGCCAACGACCCGATCGCCGTGTACGACGCGCTCACCGAGCTGGAACCCCCGCGGATCGACTTCCTCCTGCCGCACAGCACCTGGGACGACCCGCCCGCCCGCCCCGACGGCTCACCCACCGCGTATGCCGACTGGATCCTGGCGATCTTCGACCGCTGGAACCAGCAGGGCAGGAACGTGCCGGTACGGCTCTTCGAGTCCGTGCTCTCCACCCTCAGCGGCGGCCCCAGCCTCACCGAATCCCTCGGCCTTGCCCCCACCGACCTCGTCGTGGTGGAAACCGACGGCACCCTGGAGCAGGTCGACTCGCTCAAGAGCGCCTACGAAGGCGCGGCAGCGACCGGATTCGACGTCTTCACGCACCCCTTCGACGCTGTCGCGGCCCACCCCGGTGTCAGGGCGCGCCAACTGGGGCTCGCGGGAGTCAGCGCGACCTGCCGGCAGTGTCCCGTCGTACGGTCGTGCGGCGGCGGCCTCTACACCCACCGCTACAGCTCCCGCAACGACTTCGACAACACCTCCGTGTACTGCACCGACCTCGAAGCACTGATCCGGGGCATCGAGCAGCGCACGGCCGCATCGACGGTCTCCCTCGCGGTCACGGACCCCGGCGTACTCATGGCCGAGCACCAGGACCTGACGCGCATGCTGCTCGCCGACGTCCACGCGGAACTCGACGGGCGCGGCGGCGAAGCCTGGGACGAGGCCTGGGAGCTGGCGTCCGCTCTGGAAGGGCGCTCCGACGCGCTCGACGCGGTCTACGGCCATCCCTACACCTACACCTGGCTGCAGGCCTGCCTGGCCGCCCTGCGTGACGGGCTGCCCGAGGCGCCCGCCCTCGCTCTGCGGCTGCCCGCGTACCTCGCCGCCGCGGTGGTACGGGGCGGGCTCGACATCCCCGTACGCGTGCCGTACGAGAGCGGCACGCTCCGGCTTCCCACGCTCCGGCTTCCCACGCTCGGCGAACTGCGGCTGGACGGCCCGGACCGGCGGGGCAAGGCCGAGGTACGGCCGGCCGGCAACGGGCTCCTGGTACGCGTGGACGGGCGCGAGCCGCGCCACGTGGACACCACCGAGGAGAGCGCCGACTGGCGGCCCGTCCGCACACTCGCCGCCGAAGGCCCGCCCGCGCTGCGGCTCGACGACCTCGACCCGTACCGCGACTGCTTCGGCGTCCCGGTAGGCGAGCGCCTCGGCTCGCGGGAGGCGGCCCTGTGGGGCGAGCGGCTGGCCGAGGCATGGGCCCTGCTGCGGCGGGCCGCACCGGAGCAGGCGACCGATGCCGCGGACTGTCTGACCACTCTGACCCCGCTGGCCGCGGGCGAACCGACGGCGCGCCTGCACGGCTTCGGGGCGCTCGGTATCGCCCTGCCCGCCACGCCCGGAGAGCTCGCGCCCGCGCTGCTGCGCGGATTTCGGCGGGCCCGGCTGCACGCGCTGCTCGACGTCACGGATCTGTACGCGCAGGACGGCTCGTGGCGCCACCCCGCGCCCTGGCAGGACGAACCGGTCGTGGTGTCCGAGCTGCTGGCGGGGGCGTACGAGCGTGTGGGGCTCGCGGCCTTCGAGCCGGACCTGGCCGAGGAGGCCAAGCGCGCGCTGGAGACCCTGGGGCGGGCGGCGGAGCTGACCGTCGGCGGGCAGCGCCTGCTGGACGAACTCTGGAAAGAAGCCGGCCGTGGGTGAGGGCGGGCCAAGAAGGGCACTGGCGCCGTCCCTGCGAGGGCTGACGCGGTCCTTACGGGGGCTGGGCGTACAGGACGGCATGACGCTGCTCGTCCACGCTTCCCTGCGCGCCACCGGACTTCAGGCGGAAGCCCTCCGTGACGCGCTCCTCGAGGTGCTGGGTGGGGACGGCACGCTCGTGGTGCCCGCCTTCACCGCGGGAAACTCCGACACCTCGCCCTCGTACCGGGCCCGTGTGCGCGGCATGACACCCGAGCAGTCGGCGGCCTTCCGGGCGGAAATGCCGGCCTTCGACGCCGCGACGACGCCCAGTCAGGGCATGGGCCGGTTGGCCGAGTCCGTGCGGACCGCCGAAGGGGCCGTGCGCAGCGCCCATCCGCAGACCTCTTTCGCCGCGCTGGGACGCCGGGCCGCCGAATTGCTCGCCGTACATCCACTGACCTCGCATCTCGGCGAGGACTCGCCGCTCGGAGCCCTGTACCGGGCGCGGGCCCAGGTGTTGATGATCAATGTGGATTTCGATGTCTGCACCGCATTCCATCTCGCCGAATACAAGACCCGTGCTCCTGCCCGGACCTACCGTTGTGTGGTGCAGCGACATGGTGGGGGTAAGGAATGGACTGAGTACGAAGACATCGAACTTGACGACAGCGATTTCGGCGCGATCGGCGCCGCCTTCGCATGGGGTATGGAGCAGAAGGGACAACTGGGGGGAAGACCGGCAAGGTTCTTCTCGATCAAGGAAGCGGTCGACCATGCGGAGCGCTGGATGACCGAAAAGCGGTGTTGATTGACTGAACGTCGGGGGGATGGAGTGTGTCGGGCTCCGGAATGATTAATTCGCTCGCATCTCTCATCGATGCCGGGTGTGAGGTCGGGCGTTCAGGCAGGACGGGGGTCGTGTGTCGGATTCAGCGCAACGGGCGGCGGATCATCGGCCGTACTTCTTCTTGAGTTATGCGCATACGCCGAGGTACGGGGCTGGGGGCCCGGACCCGGACATGTGGGTGGAACGGCTCTTCCGTGATCTGTGCGGCCATGTGATGGCCATGACCGATCTGCCGGCCGGCGCGCCGGCCGGGTTCATGGACCGCGAGATCCGCTCCGGCGAGGGCTGGTCGGAGCGGCTGGGTGAAGTTCTGGCCACCTGCCGGGTGTTCGTCCCGCTCTTCTCGCCGCGGTACTTCGCCAGCGAGATGTGCGGCAAGGAGTGGTACGCCTTCGCACAGCGGGCGATCTACCACCAGGCGAAGAGCAACAGACCGGCCGAGGCGATCGTGCCCGCCCTGTGGGTGCCCATACCGCCGGAGCAACTGCCGGGCCCCGCGGAGCGGTTGCAGTTCAACCACCGCGCCTTCGGCGACCGCTATGTCACCGACGGGCTCTACGGACTGATCAAACTCCGGATATTCGCAGAGGAGTACGAGGCTGCTGTCTATGAACTCGCCAAACGCATCGTCAGCGTCGCCGACACTACGCGCGTCGGCTCCGGCAGTCCGGTGGACTACCGGCAGGCGCCCAGCGCCTTCGGCAAGCCCACCGGCGGCCCCCGTCCGATGCATGTGACGGTTGCCGCGCCGACCAGCCACGATCTGCCCGAAGGCCGGGCCCCCGACTACTACGGCAAACAGTCCCAGGACTGGAATCCGTACCACCCGGACTCCGCGAGGCCGTTGGCGTATGTCGCCCAGGACCTGGTGCGTTCGCTCAACTACCAGGCGACGGTCTCCTCGTTCGACCACGAGTCGCCGCCCGACGCCGGCCAGCCGCCCACCCGGCCCGAGATACTTCTCGTCGACCGCTGGGCCCTGGAGGACGAGGACCGCCGTCAGCGCCTCGCCGCCTTCGACGCGGAACCGCGCCCCTGGGTGAGCGTGATCGTCCCCTGGAACCGTGACGACCCGCAGAGCCGGGCCGCCGAGGCCGAGTTGGCCGAGAAACTGGAGCGGACCATGCCGCATCAGCTGCGCCACGGCCGGGCGGCAAGCCGGGCAGCCGCCAGAGGAGTGCTCAGCATGGAGGCTTTCGGCCAGATCCTGCCCCAGGTGGTGGAGTCGGCGGCCCAGGAGTATCTGCGGCACGCCGAGGTCTTCCCGCCCGCGGCGCCGCCGCCCCCCGGAGCCCGTTCGTCCGAGCGGCCCCGGCTGCGCGGTCCGATGGCCGAGTACGGCACCACTCACTACGTCCCGAACACGCGTGGAATCGCCCCCGATGCGGAGGACACGGATGACAGCCAGTCGTGACGGGCGCATCGTCACCTTCTATTCGTACAAGGGAGGTACGGGCCGCACGATGGCCCTGGCCAACGTCGCCTGGATCCTTGCCGCGAACGGCAAGCGGGTCCTGGCGGTCGACTGGGATCTCGAAGCCCCCGGCCTGCACCGCTTCTTCCATCCCTTTCTCGACCCCTCCACGCTCGGTGCCACCACCGGGGTCATCGATCTGATCACCGAGTACGCCTGGGCGGCGACCAGCCCCGAGCCGCGCCGCGACGACTGGCACCGTGACTACGCGCGTATCCAGCCGCACGCCGTCTCGCTCACCCCCGAGAACCTGGGCTGGGAGTTCCCCGACGGGGGCACGCTCGACTTCGTCTCCGCGGGCAAGCAGAACCGCGAGTACTCCGCGACCGTCTCCACCTTCGACTGGGACAACTTCTACGACCGTCTGGGCGGCGGCCACTTCTTCGACGCGCTGCGCGAGGACATGAAGGCCAACTACGACTACGTCCTCATCGACAGCCGTACCGGCCTCAGCGACATCGCCGACATCTGCACCGTCCATCTGCCCGACGTGCTCGTGGACTGCTTCACCCTCAGCGACCAGTCCATCGACGGCGCCGCCGCGGTGGCCCGGCAGATCGACGAGCGCTACGGCGGCCGCGGCATCAAGATCTACCCGGTCCCGATGCGGATCGACGAGGGCGAGAAGGAGAAGGCGGACGCCGGACGGGCCCTGGCCCGGCTGAAGTTCGACCGGTTCCCCAACGGTCTCGCGGGCGAGGACCTCACCGCCTACTGGGGCGCGGTGGAGATTCCGTACCGCCCCTACTACGCCTACGAGGAGACCCTCGCCACCTTCGGCGACGAAGCGGGTCTGACCAACTCCCTGCTCTCCGCCTTCGAACGGCTCACCTCGGTCGTCACCGAACAGCGGATCACCTCGATGCCCGCGGTCGGCGAAGAGGTCAGGCTCCGCATCAGGGACGCTTTCACCCGGCGCCGCCCCGCCCTGCCCGCCGACCTCTACCTCAGTTACGTGGCCGAGAACCGCATGTGGGCCGACTGGGTCGAGTACCAGCTCACCCGGGCCGGGTTCCGGGTCGTGCCGCGCGACGTCTCGGCCGAGCGGGATCCGGCCGACGCGGCCGAAATCGCCGCCGAGAACGCAGCGCGCACCGTCGTGCTGCTTTCCAGCGCCTATCTCAAGTCCTCCCGGGCGGTGGAGGTCTGGTCGCGCGCCGCGGCCGAGGACCCCGGCGGCGGAAGACACCATCTGCTGCCGATCCGGGTCGGGGACGTCAGACTCACCACCCCCTACATCGACCGCAACCCGGTCGATCTCTTCCGGCTCGACGAGGTGCACGCCACCACCGCGCTGCTGCGCGCACTCGACCGCCCGGTCCAGCTGCCCGACAGCGCATCGCCGGGACCGCGATTCCCCGGCACGGTGCCCAAGATCTGGAACGCGCCTCCCCGCAACCCCGGATTCACCGGGCGCTCGGTGGTGCTGGAGCGGATGCGCGACCAGCTCGGCGGCGGCATGGCGGTGGCCGCGGTGCTGCCCCAGCCGCAGACGCTGTACGGGCTCGGCGGCGTCGGCAAGACGCAGGTGGCCCTGGAGTACGTCCACCGCTTCATGGCGGACTATGACCTGGTGTGGTGGATCTCCTCCGAGCAGCCCGACGACGTGGTCGCGGGCCTCGCCGAACTCGCCGTGCGCCTGGGCGCCCAGGGCGGCGAGGACATGGCTGCCGCGTCCCAGGAAGCCATCGATCTGCTGCGGCGCGGAGTGCCGTCCTCGCGCTGGCTGCTGGTCTTCGACAACGCCGACGACCCCGAGCAGCTGAAGAAGTTCTTCCCGCCCCAGGGACCCGGGCACATCCTCGTCACCTCCAGGAACCAGACCTGGTCGCAGTACGGGGACGCGCTGCCCGTCGACGTGTTCCTGCGCGAGGAGTCCATCGAGCACCTCCAGCGGCGCGCCCGTGGGCTGAGCATCGAGGACGCGGACCAGGTCGCCACCGCCGTCGGCGATCTGCCGCTCGCCGTCGAACAGGCCGCGGCCTGGATCGCGGAGACCGCCACACCGGTCGCCGAGTATCTGGAACAGCTCAAGGACCAGGCCGCGAGCGTCCTCGCGCTCAACCAGCCCGCCGGTTATCCCGAGCCGGTCGCCGCGACCTGGAACGTCTCCATCGAGCGGCTCAAGGAACGCTCACCGGCCGCGGTGCGCCTGCTCCAGCTCTGCGCCTTCTTCGCGCCCGAGCCGATCTCCGCGAACCTCCTCTACAGCAAGGAGATGATCGACGCACTCAAGCCGTACGACGCCTCCCTGCAGGAGAAGCTCGTACTCGGCCGGGTCATCCGCGAGATCGGCCGGTTCGCGCTCGCCAAGGTCGACCAGGTCTCCAACTCCATCCAGGTGCACCGGCTTGTGCAGGCGGTCATCCGGGCCCAGCTGACCGAGCAGGAGCAGCAGGACGCACGGCACGCCGTCCACCGCGTCCTCGCCGGCGCCCGGCCCGACGACGACGAGCCGATCGACAACCCCGAGACATGGCCGCGGTTCGCCACCATCTGGCCGCATCTCGGCACCTCCGAGGCCCGGTTCTGCAAGGAGCCGGAAACCCGGCGGCTGCTGATCGACCGGGTGCGCTACCTGTGGAAGCGCGGCGACCTGAACACCGCGTACACGCTCGCCGAGGAACTGCGCGAGAGCTGGCGAGAGATGCTCGGCAACGACGATCTCCAGTATCTGTATCTGCGCTTCCACCTCTCCAACATCCTTCGCTCGCAAGGGCGTTACGTGGAGGCCAAGGAGCTGGACGAGGTCACCCTGGAGCGCCAGCAGGCGGTTCTTGGCCCGTCCCATCCGCACACGTACATGACCACCAGCGGTCTCGCGATGGACCTGGGCACGCTCGGCCAGTACGGCAGGGCGATGGAACTGGCCACCGAGGCGCACGAGGGATTCAGCCAGATCTTCCACGAGTCCCATCCGCGTACGCTCGCCGCCGCCAACAACCTGGCGCTGAATCTGCGCATGGTCGGCCAGTACGCCAGGGCGCGCGAGATCGACCAGGAGGTCTTCGACCGGCGCACCGAAGTCCTCGGCCCGGAGCATCCGTACACCCTGTCCTCGGCGATGAACCTGGCGCGCGACCTGCGTGAGGTCGGACGGTACGAGGACTCGGTCTCGCTGCTCAGCCGGACGTACGAGCTCTACAAGGAGCAGCTGGGCCGGACCTTCCCCGGCACGCTTGCCGCGGCCAAGAGCCTCGCCGTCTCGCTGCGCAGGGCAGGCAGGCTGGAGGACGCGCGCCGGCTGACCACGGCCACGCGCAACCGCTATCGCGCCAAGTACACCTCGGCCAACCCGGACTCGCTCGCCTGCGATCTGAACCTTGCGGCCGACCTGTTCGCGGCCGGGGAACCGGTGGCCGCGCGGGACCTGGCGCAGGAGGTCGTCGACCAGTACCGGAAGGTGCCGGGCGAACGGCATCCGTACACGCTCGCCGCCAGCAACAACCTCGGCATCTTCCTGTGGGGCTGCGGCGATGCGGAGGCCGCGGAGGCGGTGCTGCTGAAGGTGTCGAGGACGATGCGGGAGGTCCTGGGCGAAAGCCATCCGCACGCCCTGTACGGCACGATCAACCTGGCCAACGCCCTTGCCGATCTGGGCGGTCTGGAGGAGGCGCTGGAGATCGAACAGCGGACGGTGACCCGGCTGCGGGACGTGCTGGGGCCGCACCATCCGGAGGTGCTGGGCATCGCGTCGAACATGTCGGTCACGCTCGGCCTGCTCGGCCGCAAGGACGAGTCGGCGCAGCTGAGGGCGGAGACGGTGGAGGAGCTGCAGCGGCTGCTGGGCGAGGATCACGCACTGACGCGAATCGCCCGCGACGAACGCCGCGTCCACCGCGACCTGGAGCCCCTGGCAGTCTGACCGGGGCTCCGCTCCCGGACCCGGCCGGATGCCCGCGCCGGGCCCGGGGGGCGGGCTGGCGACGGCTCGGCCCTGCCTGGGGCTCCGCCCCGGACCCCGAGCGGGGGCTCCGCCCCCGAACCCCGCGCCTCAAACTCCCCCAGACTTCGTCCGGGGGGACCCCCACGGGGCTGAATGTTCAGCCCGTCCGGCGTTTGAGGACATGCTGCCGAAGGTCGCATACGGGGGTCCAGGGGGCGAGCCCCCTGGTTGCGGGAAAGGTCACGCCTCCAGCAACCACGTCAGCACCCGCGGCAACGCATGCAACGCATCAAAATGCGCCGCCGCCGGTTCGAGCACCGCCGTCGCCCCCGGAATCCGCTGCGCCAGCCACCTCGAGTGCCCCACCGGCGAGAACACGTCCTTCTCGCCGTGCCACAGCATCACCGGCCCCTTGATGTCCGCCGGGTCGAACCCCCAAGGGCTGCGGAACGCGAGCGCATCGTCGATCCACCCGTACGCCGAAGTACGCAGCGCCTCCTGGTAGTTGCGCAGAAGCATGGACCTGACGCCCGCATCCGCCACCACCATCCGGTCGGAGTCCGTCAGTTCACGCCGCAGATCATTGAGCAGCCGGATCGGGTCCTTCCTGATCTCTGCGGACCGCAGGATGAACCGCTGGATCAGTCCCGCCGGGTCGTCGGACGCCGTGGTGTACTCCAGGACATTCGACGCGGCCATGCCCTCGAACCAGTCGAGCCCGTCCGCGTCCCTGGGCGCGAGCGTCACCAGCGCGGCGGTGCGGGTGATCCGTTCCGGCATCAGGGCCGCGCAGGCCAGCGCGTGCGGCGCGCCGCCCGAGCGGCCCACCACGGCGAACCGGTCCAGGCCGAGTTCGTCGGCGATCGCCCGTACGTCCTGGGCCACATCGGCGACGCTGCGGCCAGCGAGCCGGTCCGAACCGCCGTAGCCGGGGCGGTCGTACGCGATCAGCTGGGTGCCGCGCTGGTACAGGACCATGCCGCGCGGCGCCGGGCCGAGCCGGCTGCCCGGGGTGCCGTGTAGCAGGAAGACGGGTCTGCCGCGCGGATCCCCCAGCCGCTCCACCATCAGATGCCGCCCGTCCGTCGCGCGCACCCGACGTCGCAGCACTCCCGCGCCCCCCTCCGAAGTACGTGCCGGTCCGCGCAGTACGTGCCCTGTGCAGACAGGCTGAGCCAGGCATTCCCCGCCCCTTCGATGATTACCCATCAGGGTCCTGACCGGGACTCCCTTTGACGTCATTTGGGGGTTACCGTCGAAGAGGAACGTGCATGCGCGTCCACATCGCACCCCAGGGGGCCGTGATGGTAGAGGCACTGGTGGCGGCCGCAGCGACCGTCGCGTCCGCGGGCGTCGTCTATGTCATGGCGGCGGCCCGGGTCGTGAAGCAGTACGAACGAGGTGTGGTCTTCCGGCTCGGAAGGGTCCGATCTGCCGTACGCGGCCCGGGTTTCACGCTGATAGTCCCCTTCGTGGACCGGCTCCGTAAAGTCAATATGCAGATCGTGACGATGCCGGTGCCCGCGCAGGACGGCATCACCAGGGACAACGTGACGGTGCGCGTGGACGCGGTGATCTACTTCAAGGTCGTGGACGCCAGCGAGGCCATCGTGCAGGTGGAGGACTACCGGTTCGCGGTCTCGCAGATGGCGCAGACCTCGCTGCGGTCGATCATCGGCAAGAGCGATCTGGACGATCTGCTGTCGAACCGCGAAAAGCTCAACCAGGGCCTGGAGTTGATGATCGACAGTCCGGCGATCGGCTGGGGTGTGCAGATCGACCGGGTGGAGATCAAGGACGTGTCCCTGCCGGAGACGATGAAGCGCTCGATGGCGCGGCAGGCGGAGGCGGACCGTGAGCGGCGGGCGAGGGTCATCAACGCCGACGCGGAGCTGCAGGCGTCCAAGAAGCTGGCAGAGGCGGCCGGAGTGATGTCGGAGCAGCCCGCGGCGCTTCAACTCCGCCTGCTGCAGACCGTGGTGGCCGTCGCGGCGGAGAAGAACTCCACCCTGGTGCTGCCGTTCCCGGTGGAGCTGCTGCGCTTCCTCGAACGCGCCCAGCAGCCACAGCAGCCACAGTCACCCCAGCAGCCACTGCCGTCGCCGGATTCCGGCTCTGCGCAGTCGGAAACAGGACAGGACTAGTCCTTACGCCCCGCCCATGGGCCGATTGCGCGCGGTGTTCGCACATCGGAACCGCCCAGTGCGAACGCCTCCTGTGAAGGCGCTGTGAACGCACCTGTGTTGTCGTGTGCCCGTCCTGAAGTCGACCTTGTGTCCTACCAGTCGGTATCGGAATAGTGGGCGCCCCATCCTCCGTGTCCAGGGCACCCCACTTGCCCGGACGCGGCCCCACAGGAGGTCGATGTTGAAGCACCGACGGATACCCAAGAGAAAAGCGGCGATAGCCGGCGGCGCGGTTGCCGCCCTGGTGGCCGCGGGCGTCACCTTCCAGAGTGCGAACGCCAGTGACGACACTGAGCGGTTCGCCGTCAAGCCGCTGTCGGCGGTTGCGGCCGGAAATCTTGCCTCCACCCTGAGCAAGACGCTGGGCGGCGACGCCGCAGGCACGTACTACGACGCCGACACCAAGGCGCTCGTCGTGAACGTCCTCGACGAGAAGGCGGCCGAGTCCGTACGCGAGGCGGGCGGCAAGGCCCGGATCGTGGAGAACACTCTCGCCGAGCTGAAGTCCGCCCGGCAGACCCTCACCGCCAAGGCGACCATCCCCGGCACCTCGTGGGCCGTCGACCCGGTCACCAACAGGGTTGTCGTCACCGCCGACCGTACGGTCAAGGGCGCTCAGTGGACCAAGCTCAGCGAGGTCGTCAAGGCTCTGGGCGGCAAGGCCGAACTGAAGAAGTCCGCCGGGGAGTTCAAGCCCCTGATCGCGGGCGGCGACGCCATCCACTCCGGCGGCGGACGCTGCTCGCTCGGCTTCAACGTGGTCAAGGACGGCGAGCCGCACTTCATCACCGCCGGACACTGCGGGCAGGCCGGCAGCGAGTGGTCCGACTCGGCGGGCGGTGCGGCGATCGGCTCGATGGTCGATTCGCAGTTCCCCGACAACGACTTCGCGCTCGTCAAGTACAGCGGCAGCACCGAGCACCCGAGCGAGGTCAACCTCTACAACGGCAGCTCGCAGGCGATCACCAAGGCGGGTGAGGCGACCGTCGGCATGAAGGTGCAGCGCAGCGGCTCGACCACCCAGGTGCACGACGGCGAGGTCACCGGGCTCGACGCCACCGTGAACTACGGCAACGGCGACATCGTCAACGGCCTCATCCAGACCACGGTCTGCGCCGAGCCGGGCGACAGTGGCGGCTCGCTCTTCGCGGGCGACGCCGCGATCGGGCTGACCTCGGGCGGCAGCGGCGACTGCTCAGCGGGCGGTGAGACCTTCTTCCAGCCGGTGACGGAGGCGCTCTCCACGTTCGGCGCCGAGATCGGCTGACGAGATAGGGAGTGTCCGCAAAGTCTCGCCTGGCTCGCGACGCCCTGCACGCACGCTCGCTGCGTTGCCGAAATGCCCAAGTAGCTCCGCTACGAGGGCATCCCGGCGCCTTGCGATCGCACGCACCGGACGCCGCGAGCCCCGCCCTTCGGGCGGACGGCGATACTTTGCGGACACTCCCTAGGGCTTCGCCCCGGACCCCTGGCCGATCGAGGCGCGGGGTCCGGGGCGAAGCCCCGCTTCACGTCGTCGGCCTGCGGCTCCGGAGCAGCGCCAGCCCCGTCGTGACCAGCGCCCCTCCCGCCGCCCATGCGGCGAGGACCCACATCGGACCCGTCATGCCGTTGCCCTTGAAGTACGCGATCGAGCGCGCCGAGAAGGTGCCCGCGCCCGGCGGCAGCGCCGGTCCGATGGCCCGCCAGAACGGCGGCAGCAGCGGATAGGCATACGCCCCGCCCGCGCTCGGATTGCCGAAGACGACCACCAGCAGGATCGCCAGACCGATACCGACGATGCCCGCGAGGCCCTGGAAGGCCAGCGTGATCGCCCCGACCGCGAAGACCAGCAGTGTGCCGAGCCCCCACAGGGCCATGATGCTGCCGGGCAGCGCGTCCAGGATCGGGCCCGCGATCACCGTACCCAGCAGGCCGGCGGCGATCGAGTACAAGAGCAGCACACCCAGTCTGATCAGGGCACGCGCCGTATTGGCGGGGCGGGCGCCATGGCTGATCGCGAGGATCGCGGCGCACAGATAGCCGCCCACGCACCAGCCGATGGCCAGGTAGAACGAGGAGAGCCCGCGCGCGTCGCCACTGGCGTTGGGGACCACGTCCACGACGGCCACCGTCCGCCGCTGCGCTCTTTCCGTCGTGGCGATGACCTCGGTGAGAGCCTGCGAGAGCGAGGCGCCCGATGCACTGGCGACCAGGAGTTTGTCAGCGGCGCCCCGCGGGTCGACGATCAGCGCCCCGTCGACGTCGCGGTTCTGGATCTGCCGCACCGCCGTCGCCTCGTCCTCGACGGCCCGCGGGTCGAGCGGATCGCCGGGCAGCGCGGAGAGCCGCTGTACGGCCTGGTCGGTGATCTGCGCTGCGGGCGTGACGACGGCGAGCGGGATCTCGTGCGGCTTCGGATGGTGGAAGGCGCCGATGTACGACGTGATGAAGGCGAGCTGGAGTGCCAGCACCCCGATGACCAGGACCGCCGCCCGCACACTCACCGCGTCCTTGAGCTCGTCGACGAAGCCGGTGCGCGGGCCGTCAGATGTCCGGTTCATGGGCCCCACGCTCCGTGTCACCCGGTGTTTTCGCAGGTGGGACGGGGCCGAATGGCTGAGGTGGCGCACGCGCGCCACGTGTCGCACGAATGTTCGAAACTTGGTCTATGGTGGAAGCGGGGGAGGTGAGACGGACTGAGATCCAGGAGGTGCAGGTGCCCGGGTTCACGCATCTGCACACCGTTTCCGGGTTCTCCCTGCGGTACGGGGCCTCGCACCCGGAGCGGCTTGCGGAGCGCGCCGCCGAGCGGGGCATGGACGCCCTCGCGCTGACCGACCGCGACACCGTCGCGGGCGCGGTCCGCTTCGCCAAGGCCTGCGCGAAAGAGGGCGTGGGAGTGCGGCCGCTCTTCGGTGTCGATCTCGCGGTGGGGGAGCGGGCGCACAAGGAGGGGCCCTCCGAGCGGCGGCGCACTCCGGTCCGCGGCGGCGCGTTCGTCGACGAGTCCGCGCCCCGTACGGTCTATCTCGCCCGGTCCCGCAAGGGTTGGGCCGAACTGTGCCGACTGGTGACCGCCGCCCACGCTGCCGGCGACGGCAGCCCGCTGCTGCCCTGGGCCGACAACCACGGCGAGGACCTGACAGTGCTGCTCGGACCCGCCTCCGAGATCGGCCGTGCGCTGACCGCGGGACGCCCCGACCGTGCGGCCAAGCTGCTCGTGCCCTGGCGGGAGTGCTACGGCGACAGCCTGCGCCTGGAGGTCGTGCACCACGGCCTCAAGGGCACCGGGCCCGGCTCGCTGCGCCAGGCCGCCCGCACGCTCGGCTTCGCCGCCGAACAGGGCGTACGGGCCGTGCTCACCAATGCCGTCCGGTACGCCGACCAGGGACAGGGCCCGGTCGCCGACGTCCTCGACTCGGCCCGCCGCCTGGTCCCGATCGACCCGCACAAGGGCCTCGACAGCGGTGAGCGCTGGCTCAAGGAACCGGCCGCGATGGCCCGTACCGCCGAGCGCGTCGCCGAGGCCGCAGGCTTCCGCCGCGACACCGCGCACCGGCTGCTCGCCATGACGGAGGAGGCGGCGGCCGCGTGTCTGGTCGACCCCGAGGACGATCTGGGGCTCGGTTCCGTCCACTTCCCCGAGCCGCATCTGGTCGGCGCCGGGCGCCGTACCCCGCAGCGGGTGCTTGCCTCCCGGGCCGCCGCCGGAATGGTGCTGCGCGGCTACGACGGCCGTCGTGAGTACTGGGAGCGGATGCACCACGAGCTGGACATCATCGCGCACTGGGGCTACGCCTCGTACTTCCTGACGGTGTCTCAAGTAGTCGACGACGTAAAGAAGATGGGTATCCGGGTCGCGGCACGCGGCTCCGGCGCCGGGTCGCTCGTCAACCATCTCCTCGGCATCGCGCACGCCGACCCCGTCGAGCAGGGGCTGCTGATGGAGCGCTTCCTGTCCAAGCGGCGTTCCGTACTGCCCGACATCGACATCGATGTGGAGTCCGCCCGCCGGCTCGAGGTCTACCGCGCGATCATCGGCCGTTTCGGCGAGGAGCGGGTCGCGACCGTCGCCATGCCCGAGACCTACCGGGTGCGCCATGCGGTACGGGACGTGGGCGCCGCGCTCTCCATGGACCCGGCCGAGATCGACAAGATCGCCAAGTCCTTCCCGCACATCCGCGCCCGCGACGCCCGCGCGGCCATGGAGGAACTGCCCGAACTCCGTTCGCTGGCAGGGGAGAAGGACAGATACGGACGGCTGTGGGAGCTGGTCGAGGCGCTGGACGCGCTGCCGCGCGGGATCGCCATGCACCCGTGCGGGGTGCTGCTCTCGGACGCCGCCCTCCTCACCCGTACGCCGGTGATGCCCACCAGTGGCGAGGGCTTTCCCATGTCGCAGTTCGACAAGGAGGACGTGGAGGATCTCGGGCTGCTCAAGCTCGATGTCCTGGGGGTGCGGATGCAGTCGGCGATGGCGCACGCGGTCGCGGAGCTGCGGCGCACGACGGGTCAGGTGCTCGACCTGGACGACCCGGAGCAGGTGCCGTCGGGCGACCCGGCCACGTATCGGCTCATCAAGTCCGCCGAGACCCTGGGCTGTTTCCAGATCGAGTCGCCGGGCCAGCGGGATCTGGTCGGCAGGCTGCAGCCGTCGGACTTCCACGATCTGGTTGTCGACATCTCGCTCTTCAGGCCGGGGCCGGTCGCCGCCGACATGGTGCGGCCGTTCATCGAGGCCCGGCACGGCCGGGCGCCCGTCCGCTATCCGCACCCGGACCTGAAGGGGCCGCTGGAGGAGACGTACGGAGTGGTCGTCTTCCACGAGCAGATCATCGAGATGGTGAACATCATGACCGGCTGCGGTCGCGACGAGGCCGACCGGGTACGGCGCGGGCTGTCCCACCCCGAGTCGCAGGGGAAGATCAAGGTCTGGTTCGCCCAGCACGCGGAGGCGAAGGGGTACGCGCCCGAAGTGATCGCCCGCGCCTGGGAGATCATCGAGGCCTTCGGCTCGTACGGCTTCTGCAAAGCGCACGCGGTGGCCTTCGCCGTACCGACCTATCAGTCGGCCTGGCTCAAGGCGCACCATCCGGCGGCCTTCTACGCCGGGCTGCTCACATACGACCCCGGGATGTATCCGAAGCGGCTGCTGCTGGCGGACGCGAGGCGGCGCGGGGTGCCGGTGCTGCCGCTGGATGTGAACCGGTCGGCGGCCGCCCATCGAATCGAACTGGTGTCTGGTTCTCCTGATCGGTGGGGCCTGCGGCTCGCGCTCTCGGACGTCCATGGCATCAGCGAGGCCGAGGCGGCACGGATCGAGGCCGGGCAGCCCTACTCCTCACTGCTGGACTTCTGGCAGCGGGCCCGTCCCGGCCGACCGGTCGCCGAACGGCTCGCGCAGGTCGGCGCGTTGGACGCCTTCGGCGCGAACCGCCGCGATCTGCTGCTGCATCTCGCCGAGCTCCACCGAGGACAGCGGGGCTCGGGCAGGTACGGCAGTCAGCTCCCCCTGGGCGACGGGCAGAAGACCGCCCCCGTCGGGCTCCCCGACCTGGGCGACGCGGAACGCCTCAGCGCCGAGCTCGGCGTCCTCGGCATGGACGCCTCCCGCCACCTGATGGCGGATCACCATGCCTTCCTGAAGGAGCTGGGAGTGGTCTCGGCACACCGGCTGCGCTCGGCGGAGCACGGGCAGACGGTGCTGGTCGCGGGCGCGAAGGCGGCCACCCAGACCCCGCCGATCCGGTCCGGCAAGCGGGTCATCTTCACCACCCTCGACGACGGCACGGGCCTGGTCGACCTGGCTTTCTTCGACGACAGTCATGCCGCGTGCGCGCACACCGTCTTCCACTCCTGGCTGCTGCTGGTACGCGGAGTGGTGCAGCGGCGCGGACCGCGCAGCCTCAGCGTGGTCGGCGCGGCGGCCTGGAATCTCGCGGAACTGGTGGAGCTGCGGCGTACGGGCGGGCTCGACGCGGTCGCGGCACGGCTGGCGGAGCCCGTGCCCGCGGAGGATGCGGCTGAGGCGGACAGCGGCCGCCGTATCCAGCTCTCGACGGGTTATGAGATGAACCCCTGGGCGGACCTCCAGCCGCCGGGCGAAGGGACCCCCACCGGGCGGAAGTTGTGGCACCAGAGTCCGGGGAGCGCGGGATGATCCTCTACGTACGCTTCCGGCCCGCCCCGGCGCTCGGAACCGGCGGGGTCGAGGCGGCCCTGCCGTCCCTGCTCGGCCTGGCCGAGGACATCAGCCCCCTCGTGCAGGCACTCCCGCCCGACGCCGCGCTCATCGATGTGCGCGGCGCCGAACGGTACTTCGGCCAGGACGCGGTCCAGCTCGCCTCTCTGCTGCGGGTGCGGGCGCTCGCGCACTGCGGAGTGGACTGTGCGATCGGAGCGGGCCCCGGCCCGATGCTGGCCAGGATGGCGGCACGGGAGGCCGCGCCCGGGACGACCCTGGTGGTGACGGACGCCGGGACGGCCGGGTTCCTGGCCGGCAAACCGGTCGCCGCGCTGGACGGCGTGGGGACAGCGACGGCCCGGACCCTGTGTGCGTACGGCCTCGACTCCGTCGGCAAGGTCGCCGGGGCGCCGCTCGCCGTGCTCCAGCGGATCGTCGGCGCGCGGGCCGGCCGCGAGCTGTGGGAGCGGGCGCGCGGCATCGACCGTACGACGGTCGTCCCGAACGCCGCCGCCCGCTCGGTCGCGGCCGAACGGGCCTTCTCGCGCGACGAGCTGGACCCCGTGCGCCACCGCAGGGCGCTGCTCTCGATCGCCGAGGAGCTGGGGCTGAGGATGCGCGGCGAGGGCCAGGTGTGCCGCGCGCTGAGCCTGACCGTGCGGTACGCCGACCGGTCCACGACCACCCGGGCGCGCACCCTGCGCGAGCCGACCGCCCACTCCGCGGCGCTCACCGATGCCGCGTACCGGATCCATGAGTCGCTCGGCCTCCAGCGGGCCCGGGTCCGGAGCCTCACCCTGCGGGCCGAGGACCTGACACCTGTCGAACGGGCCGCGCGACAGCTGACGTTCGACCCCGCGGACGAACGGGCGCGGCGGATCGAGGCGGTGGCGGACCGGGCGCGGGCGAGGTTCGGGCCGCGGGCGGTCGTGCCGGGCTCACTCGCCGCGTAACGCTTCCGCCGCGTGACGCACTCGCCGCGTAACGCGTGTACAGGACGCGGCTTATTGACACGGATTCAGTTTTTACTCGCGCGTAACTTCCATTCTTGGGTTACCCGTGCGTAATTTGACATGAGCGAGCCGCAAATCCAGCCATCGCACCAGCCATCGCTACTCCCTTGAGCCGCAAGGAGATTGCCCGATGCTGCCCTGGAAACGTGCCCTCAGACCGGTCGCCGCCTTGCTTCTGGCCGTGTCTGTCGCCCTCACCCCCGCCGTCGCCGCCGCCGATTCAGCCACCGAATCGGCCCCCCACAGCGGCTGGAACAACTACTCCTGCAAGCCCTCCGCCACCCACCCCCGCCCCGTCGTCCTCGTCCACGGCACCCTCGGGAACTCCGTGGACAACTGGCTCGGCCTCGCTCCGTACCTGGTGCACCGCGGTTACTGCGTCTTCAGCCTGGACTACGGGCAGCTCCCCGGCGTGCCCTTCTTCCACGGCCTCGGCCCGATCGACAAGTCGGCCGAGCAGCTCGACACGTACGTAGACAACGTGCTCGCCGCGACCGGCGCGTCGAAAGCGGACCTCGTCGGCCACTCCCAGGGCGGCATGATGCCGCGCCACTACCTCAAGTTCCTGGGCGGGGCGGACAAGGTGAACGCGCTGATCGGCCTCGCGCCCGACAACCACGGGACGACACTGAGCGGCCTGGCCAAGCTGCTGCCGTACTTCCCGGGCGCGGAGGACCTGCTCAACGCGGCCACCCCGGGGCTTGCCGACCAGATGGCCGGCTCCGCTTTCCTCACCAAGCTCAACGCGGGCGGCGACACCGTGCCCGGCGTGCGCTACACGGTCATCGCGACCCGGTACGACCAGGTGGTGACCCCGTACCGCTCGCAGTACCTGGACGGAGCGAACGTACACAATGTCCTGCTGCAGGACCTGTGTGCGGTCGACCTGTCGGAGCATGTGGCGATCGGGCTGCTCGACCGGATCGCGTTCCACGAGGTGGCGAACGCGCTGGACCCGGCGCATGCGTCGCGGACGAACTGCGCGTCCGTCTTCTCCTAGGAGCACGTAACTGCGGTCCGTCCCCTTTCATGGGGGCGGACCGCAGTCATGTCCTGTCTCTGCCCTAGCGGGAGTGACGGCTACGGCGGACGGAGCCGAACATCACTGCGGCACCGAGGGCGAGGGCGGCCGCACCGCCGACGGCGATGTACGGGGTGTTGCTCTCGCCGCCGGTCGCGGCGAGGTTCTCGGACCCGGCGGAGCCGTTGGCCTCGGGAGCGTTGTCGGCAGGGGTGGCCGGAGCCGTCGTGTTCTGCGGAGCCGTCGAATTTTCCGCGTGATCGCCCCCGTGACCGCCGTGGTCGACGGTGGACTTGTCGGCCTCGTCCGCGATCTCCTCGTCGGACGGAGCGGACGCGGTCGGCGCGGGCGCACCGCCGGTGTTGCCGTTGTCCTGCCCGAACACGACGTCGGAGCAGGTGTAGAAGGCCTCGGGAGAGTCCGAGCGCTGCCAGATGGAGTAGATCAGGTGCCGCCCGGACTTGTTGGGGACGACGCCGTCGAAGACGTACTCACCGTTGACGAGCTTGGGGTCGGTGACCTTCGCGAAGGGCTTGGTCTCCAGGTCCGACCACTTGAGGGGCTTGCCCGGGTCGTACCCGTCCTTCGTGAGGTACAGCTCGAAGGACCCCTTGTGCGGGGCGGTCGCCTTGTAGTGGAAGGTGTGATTTCCCGAGGCGAACGTCGAGGCGGGCCAGTCGGCGCGCGGCAGGTCGAGCCCCTTGTACTTGTCACGGCCCGCGCTGCACAGCTTGCCGTCCGGTATCAACTGCTGGTGATTGCCTGCGGCGTTGGCGATGTTGACTTCGTTCCAGTCGTAGAAGGCCTGCGTCCCGCTGGCGGCGACCGCGGCCTTGCACGCCGCGGACTTGGGACTCTCGGGCCCCTCGGCGAAACAGGCGGACACCCGGCTGACCGGGTCGGTCATCGACCCGTGCGCGAAGGCCGGCCCCGCAGCCACCCCGGCAAGCGCGAGGGGCGCGAACCCGAGGGCGGCGAGGGAGATGGCCTTACGGCGAGCGGTCATGGTGACGTACTCCTTCAACAGCGGCATATGGGGGGACCCGCGGCGGGCCCGACCGGGCGGCGCGGCCCCCCGTAGGACATCTGCACCGACCGCTCGAACCGGCCCCGACGACGAGCAAGCTAGCCGCTCGGAAGGGGGAAATCGCCTGCTGGGAGGGGGTGATGGCGATCCTTATGGTGGCTTTAAGGAGGCGCTAAGAGGGGGCTCAGGAAGGGGGGCAGCGTTGAGGGGGCGGCCCCCTGGTGGAGGCCGGTCGTCGTCCGTGATCGTCCAGGGAGGGCCGCCTTGCCCGCCCTCCGCCTCGGCTCGTACCTCTGAGGCGCCTCAAATAGCTTTGCGCAGGTCAGATCTTGTGATCCCCTGCGCAGAGAACAACAAGGGGAGGGGGCGCGATGAGGCGAAGCATGCTCGCTGCGGGGGCCGTCATGGTGGTGGCGGGGCTGGGAATCGGCGCGTCCGGGGCCGAGGCGGCCGGTCAGGCGCTGGCCGGCGGCGGGGAAGGGTCGGCCTACGCGCTCGGCTTCGGGCAGGTAACCGCGGGCAAGGGGTACTGGTTCACCTGCCCCACCTTGGAGAACACGTCGTCCGTGCCCATCGAGGTGCTCGACGTGGAGCTGATCGACCCGCCGGCCACATGGAAGACCGGCCCAGTCCGGGCTGTCAGCCTGACTGACGTCGGCGTCCTGGGGCTGGGCGCCTACGACGAAACGTTCGCCCAGGAGCCCGGCATGAACAAGGACTACTCCACCAAGCCCGTGCGCATCGCCCCCGGGGAACTGAGCCACATCCACTACTACCTTCGGGTCGAGCCGACGACGGCTCCGGGCACCGGGCGCGCCGAAGGATGCCGATTCACCTACCGTTCGGGACAGCGCGTGTACGTCGAGGACCTCGAAGCTGACTTCTCCCTCGACCCCAAGGACGCCTTTTAGCAGGCGCTCCGCATGGCCGACCCGCACGGCGCGGTCGGGGTCGGCGAACAGTGGTAGCACCGCGCGCAGCTCGGTTACACCCGCCACGCCCCGGACGAACGCGGGGCGTTCCGGCAGTAGGTGCGTGATCAGGAACGACGCGGGGCGCTCGGCAGGAACGAAGCGCGAGGCAACCCGAGTGAAGTAGGCGTCGAGTCGGGCGCGTTCAAAGGTTTCCATTCAGCGGGCTCCTTCTGACACGGGCGGGATTTTGAACGCGAGCCATACGGTCTTGCCGACGGTGTGTTCGACGACTCCGTAGTCATCGGCCAGCTCGTTGACGAGGCGAAGCCCGCGCCCCGTGCTCTCGTGAACGCATGGGGAACGGACCTCGGGGTGCCCGTCACCGCTGTCCCGTACCTCGATCCGTAAGAGGTCACCGTCCGTCGTCACCTTCACGCAGAACTCCCGGCCCGGCGGTACTCCGTGAAGCAGGGCGTTCGTGGCCAGTTCGGAGACGCACAGCCGTATGTCGTCCTGCCGATCGGCGACGCGATTCCCCCGATCCCGTATCTCCGTCGGCGCTGCGCGCGCCTTCGTTATTGGCACCGCCACAGAGTGGGGTGGATACGGTGAGTGATGCGCTTACCGTGTAAAGCAGCAAGGCTGGAAGATCGTCACCTGTGCAGGAGGACGCCGTGGGCACCAGCGACTGGGTCAGCAACTCGATGCCGTATCTGACTCCACGGGGGAAGGGGCAGCCCGACGCCTGGGGGTCCGAGGCGGGCAAGAGAGGCAGCCAGCGCATCGTTCACGCGGGCGAAGTGGCCGCGCCGCCCGAGGTGGCGGAGCTGCTCGGGGTTGCCAAAGGGGATGCGGTCGTCGTGCGTCGACGCATGATGTTTCTTGACGACCAGCCATGCGAACTGACGGACACCTACTACCCCTTGGGCATTGCTCGGGGCACTCGCCTCGCAGGGACAGCCAAGATTCCCGGCGGCGCGGTCACACTCCTCGCCGAGCTCGGGCACGTCGGCGTACGCGTCCGCGAGGACGTGATCGCTCGGATGCCCTACGCAGAGGAACGAGACGCCTTGCAGACCGGGCCCGACACCCCTGTCCTGCAGCTGACACGGACCACACTGGACGGCGACGACCAGCCGATTCAGGTGGACATGATGACCATGCCTGCCGACCGTCAGCGGCTGCGATACGAGATCAGAATCGGATGACAGTGCCCACGACCGAAGCGAACGCGTTCGACCACCGCTCTCTGCACGAGCGGATCGCAGCCGACCTGCGCGACGAAATCATGAGCGGCGACCTCGGCCCCGGGGCCAAGCTGCCATCGACCGTGCAGCTCAAGGCGAGGTTCGATGCCTCGAGCGCCACCATGCAGAAGGCGTTGCAGCTCCTCAAGGACGAGGGCCTGGTCATCGGGCGGGCAGGTGCGGCCGTGACGGTCCGCGAGCACCGGCAGCGGAACATGCGGCCTGCGTCGTACATGGCTCCGGCGGAGGCAGGTGCGCCGTACCGCTGGCTCACCGAAGCTGCGAAGCACGGCGCGCCGGCGCGGAGCCGTCTGCTCGACGTCGGAGAAGCCGTGCCCCCTGCAGACGTCTCGGCCGCCCTGAACCTTCCGGAGGGCGGCACGGCGCTGATGCGTCGCCAAGTGCTCATGCTCGGCGAAGAGCCAGCGGAACTGGTCACGTCCTACTACCCCATGGAGATCGCCCGCGACACCGCGATGATGGAGCGCCGCAAGATCAAGGGCGGCACGCCGACGCTCCTCGCTGAGCTGGGGTACCCGCCTCGGCTGAGCGTGGACAGGATCTCCGCGCGAGTTCCCACACAGGACCAGTACACGGCACTTCAACTGCCCAGCGATCTGCCCGTCCTCCGGACCCTGCGCGTGGTGTACAGCGACCACGACCGCCCCATCGAAGCCACCGTCATGGTCAAGGCAGGTCATCTCTACGAGCTGCAGTACGAGTTCACGCCTGAGTGACAGGCCATCGGGCAGCTTGAACTCCTGCGAGCATCAGCTCGGCGCAGGCTGAGGCATCCCCGCGATCGAGGCATAGCAAGCCCTGGTCATCGGTGGCCGAGCGCGGCCAGGATCGCAGCCTCCTTCTCGGGCGCGATGCCGTGCTCGGCCCACCGCGGGTGTTCGACCCGGTGCCCGTCTGCCCGCATCCACGCCCACGCGTCGGCCACGGTCTTCTCGATGGGACGACACCGCATCCCGGTAGCAACCGCCTTGCTCGCGTCCACGGACCACACCCCGGCGTGGGTGGGGCATGAAACTGGCAACCTCGCGTAATCGACTGACGCCTATTCCTTGGTGAGTGAGGCGCTGAGGTCACCGTGTGTGGTCGCCGGGGGCATAGTGGCGCCAGGTTCCCCCGGCCTCGGCGGCGAGCTGTGCGGTGGTCTCGTCGTGGTAGCCGAGCACGCGGGCGATCACGGGTGCGGGGGCCTGGAGGACGAGGTGGCGGATGGCCGCGGTGCGTCCTCGCTGGGTGGGGAAGCTCATGCGACGGAGCCGGAGTTCGATGGTTTCCGCGGTCATGGGCTGTCCGGCCCGGCGGCCGGGGAGGAGCCACTAGGCCTCGGGATTGGTTGCGGTCATGGTGTTCGGGCGCTGGTCGAGGTAGTTCAGCAGCAGCCCGGCGAAGGGTTCGGGACGGGAGATGGCGGATCGCCGAGCCGGATGACTACCTCATCGTCGTCCTGGAGCACGTCATTGGTGGTCAGCCGCGTGATGCGGGTGATCGGCTGTGCATAGAGGACGACGAGCGCGGCCGCGACCCGGTCCTGGAGCGGGATGTCCTCGCGGCCCAGGGTCTGTCGCAACAGTATGAGGCGCTGGTGCTGAGCGATGGGGGCGGGATTGCTCGTGGAGCGGTGCTGCAGGACGAGGATGGGCGCGTGTTTGGAACGTATGGCCCACCGGACGAAGGCATGCGTGAGGCGCCGAGCGACGTAGCCGCCGGCGTACCAAGCGTCGACATCGGCTTGGGTGCAGCTGGCGAGGGAGCGTCCGCGCTGGGCGAGATGGGTGAGGAGCGCGGTCGCGAGGCGGATTTCGGCGCGGGCCTGCTGGATGCGGGCGCGCTTGGGACGGACCGCCGACAGGTCGACGACCGCGTCGCCGGTGGCGACCTTGCGGACGGCGGCGTTCTCGGGCAGTGACGAGCACCTGCTGGCCCTGCTGCTGGCACTGAAGACGTACCAGCGCATGGGGTGCTTCCCGAAGCTGGACGCGGTCCCGGACACGGTGATCGACTTCGTCCGCCGCGCGATGGACCTGCCGGAGGGCACCGTGCCGAGAGCCACGAACCGTACGGCGGAACGGCAGCGCACCGCCGTGAGGCGGCGAACGGGCCTGTCGTACAACAAGGCGAAGGTCCGTAAGATCGCCGAGGCGGCGATGCGGAGCGAGGCCGTCTCGAAGAACCGCCCGGCGGATCTGATCAACATCGCGCTGGAGAACTTGCGTCCAATCGATTGCCCGGAGGGCGAGACAGGGGTACGAGACGGGGCCGAACGTTTCGGGTGGTAGCCGCGTCATAGGAGGGACGCAAGCAGGAGGGAGGCGCGAGTGGCGGCATGGAGGAAGGCGCGGGTCGCGGGGGAGGACCCCGAGGAACCCCTGGACGCGGCACTCGTGGACCGGGTGCGCGCGGTTCTGGCGCTCGGAGGAGTGCCGCACGCCGAGCTCCAGGACGGGGTGCAGCAGGTATGGCTGCGCCTTCTGGAGGCCCGGGCGAAGGGACGCGAGGCGCCGCGTTCCCTCGCCGCTTGGTGTGCGGTCGTCGCCTCGAACATCGCGATGGACTGGCACCGGGCTCAGCGCAGACGGGAGCGGCTCGACGAGCGGCTGACGGCGCTGCGGCCCTGGGAGAGGGCGCATCAGGGCGGCGAGGAGGCCCGCGTACTGGCGCTGGCGGTGGCGGAGGGGCTGGAGGAGCTGCCGCTCGAGCAGCGCCAGGTGCTGGTGCTGCGCTTCTACGCGGATCTGCCCGTGGCCAAGATCGCCGCGGCCCTGGAGATACCCGAGGGAACGGTCAAGAGCCGGCTGCACGCCGGAGTGGGCGCGATGCGGAAGCGGCTGCATGCGGATGAGGCGGTGTGACGGTGGACAGGGACGACATGAACAGGCGCGGCATGGATGAGCACGGCGTGGATTCCGTGATGGCCGCGGTGTCCGGCGAGCCGGTGCCGGAAGGCGCGGAGCGGGACCCGGAGATCGCGGCGGCGCTGGCCGACGTGGCGGTGCTGCGCGAGCAGCTGACGTTCATCGGCGACGCGGTGGCTGGTCGGACAGCCGCACCCGCACCGGTTGTGCCGGTGCGCGGGCGCCGCGGACGGCGCGGGCGTGTCCTGGCGCTGACGCTGGCGGCGTCGGTGGCGATCGGCACAGGAACGGCGTATCTCGTGGCGCACAACGGCAGCATCGGGGGCGGCGGTGAGGATGGCGGTGGGGCGGCGAAGCTCACCGCGGAGGGCCTGGTCGCGTGCTCCACGGATATCGCCGAGGGCACGGTGGCCCGTGTTGAACCCCTCAAGGGGAAGGGCGGGTTTCGCGTGGTGCTGGATGTGGAGCGCTCGTACAAATCGGAGAAGCCGGACAGCGCCGAAAACGGGGGACGGCAGCTGACGTTCACCGCCCCTGGGGACGACAGCGGGGAGCAGTACTACCGGGTCGGCGGCCGGATGCTGGTCATGGTCTCGCAGTTCCCCGACGAGGGTCCTGTCACCTTCCGGGAGGGTACCCCTCCGCCGGGGGAGACGGGTGAGGAACTGGGCGCAGTACGCGACGAACTCGAATACGGCCGTATATGGATCATTGAAGCCATCCCGGGCGCACGCGGTGCAAAGTGCCCGGGGCGCGGCTGACTGTAATTCGGTTCACCCGGAACCTTCGGAGGGTGGTATACGCCGGGCCCGGAGCGGAATTGAGCATTCCGTATTTGCCTTACTGTTGACTTCCTTTTGGTGGGGCTTTAGCGTTCCCCTGCTTGATCACAGGGTGCAGAAACGGCTTCTGCGCCTCATGACGGTTAGGGGGCCTTCCGTGAAGGCGAGGCGATTGTCCGTATCCGGGAGAATTGTCGTGGCCATTTCGGCTGTGGCAGTCGTGACAGCGCTGACGGCGTGGAGCAATTCGGAGGGAAATGCGGCCGCTGTGCACCGTGATGCACAGGCCGAGCGGGTCGTGTCCGGCCGGGAGGTATTTGACTTCAAGAACCTTGGGGAATTGGTCTCGACATCCCCGGTTATCGTGAAGGCGGAGGTCACCGGCATTCAGCCGGGCCGGACTCTCGGAAGCGCCGAAGAAGGCGGAGTCGACCAGGCGCGGGATGTCACGCTCTCGGTGACGACTTCCTATAAGCGTTACCCGACTGTCCCGACCTCCATTGTCATGGAGGAATGGGGCTGGGACGAACAGGGGAATGGCTATCAGGTCGAGCATGTCACCTGGAGCCAGGTGGGGGACAAGGGCTTCTACTTCCTCGAGCAGAGCGACGCGACTGGTAAATGGCAGCTGGTGAACACCCAGGCCAGAATGCTCGACAAGGGCGGCTGGCTGGAACTGTCCGCCGACCCGACCTCCCAGTTCGCCACCAGCTTCTGGTTGTACGACCCGCTCGACCTCGAAATGGAGCTGAGGCGGCTCACGGACACGAAGAACCCGCCCCAGGACCTGCCGGCGCCGCAAAGCGAGCCCGACCCGGTCAGCGGAGACGCGGCGAACTCGCCGGCGCCGGACGACGGGACCGAGGAACCGCTCCCCGACGACTCGACCAACGACGGTTCGGAGCCGACTCCCTACCCGTCCCCCAGCTGAGGCCGCTCATGGCCCGCTGTGGAATCCCGGTGGGCCTCTCTTCAGGAAGTGAACTCGCATGCTGCGCATTTCTCCCCGACTGTTGGGCACACTCGCTGCGACAGCCGCACTCATTCTGGCCATTCCCTCGTCGGCATACGCGAGTCACGACGACGGCGGGACTGATCCGGACAACAGAAGCCAGGCCGTCAAGGGGTTCTACCTCACCTCGAACGGCGTCACCGCGATGAACCACGGAAAGTACGAGCTGGAACGCAGTGTCATCACCACCT
This sequence comes from Streptomyces sp. NBC_01481, assembly GCF_026339995.1. Classification (GTDB taxonomy): domain Bacteria; phylum Actinomycetota; class Actinomycetes; order Streptomycetales; family Streptomycetaceae; genus Streptomyces. The sequence goes on from NZ_JAPEPT010000001.1 coordinate 1,951,356, forward strand.
CGTGGGGCAGCGGTGACATCGAGGTGTACGACTACGCCTATGGCGACACCAAGTGGCACGGACGTACTGACTGCACGAACTGGAACGCCCTGTGGACGTCGTGCGACATCATCCGGGTCCGGTTCAATACGTCCTACTACAAGTCCTATTCCCAGTGGAAGAGCCTCGGCTGCCATGAATTCGGGCACACCGGAGACCTGGGGCACCGCTGGTCGTCGACGGACAGCGACAGCAACTCCTGTATGCGTGTGGAGATCTGGCCGACGCACTACGACCAGCACGATCTGAATGCCATCGCGGCGGGTACCTGAGCATATGCGAAAGAAACTCATAGGTGTGTCCGCCACCGTGCTCGCCGTGGCTCTCGCGGTCACCGGATTCCTGGTCACCAGGGAATCCGATGAAGAGACGTTCAGGAAGTCCGCACAGCGCGCCGAGTTCTGCCGGGAGGCGGCTCCCCTCGATCTGCAGAAGAGCGAGGAACTGACCTCGGACAAGCGGCACCACATCATCGAGGACCTCGGCAAGCAGGCGCCGGATGACATCGCCGAGGATTTCGGCCGGCTGGCCGCGTGGTACGAGCACCAGGAGCCCGAGGACGAGGAGGCGGCCAGGAAGTCCAGCTACCGGGTCGGTGAATTCATCGAGCGGGTGTGCGACGACGTCAATATCGGAGGAATCAGGTCCTGACCGGCGGAGGCCGCGGATGCCCCGGCCGACAAGGCCGGCAGGAACCTGAGCAGCACGAGCAAAGGGGCGGACGCTCGCGATGAGCGCCCGCCCCTCTTGTGCATACAGCCCTATCCGTTGCGGAATGACCTTCTCGATCACCACGCTGCCGGTGCCCGCGGCCGTGCCGCGCGCCGTCAGCAGCTGCACCTCGCCGAAGAACTGCCGGCGCCCTAGGGGGCCGCACTCCCCACCACGACCTCGGCGGCGACCTGCGCCGACGCGCCGTTGGCGAGCTTCACCGACTGGGTCTCGTCGACCTTGACGGTGCCGAGCGAGGACGCGAAGTACACGTCTCGGTAGTTGTGCTCGGTGGTGCCGGCCGGGACCGCGTAGCCCACGACCTTGATCGTGTACGTACCGGCGGCGGGCTTGACGAGGCTGCCCCCTCGTCCGAGTTGCCGTCCGCGGACTGGCCGACCGGCTCAAGCAGTCGGCCAAGGCCCCAACGTGGTCGCACTTCTGCCGCCAGGCCGAGCACCTGGAATGTCGACTCGCTCGGCGAGACCGAGCGGTGGCTTCAGGGCGTGGCCGCCGGGAAAATCACGGACTTCGCCGGGGAGGCGGACGCCGCGGACGCGCCGGGGCTTCGAGACTACGCCCTGGTGAAGCGGTCCGCGCTGCTGGTGTGCCTGGCGCACAAGGCGCGGATGCGGGCCCGCGACGACCTGACCACGATGTTCGGCAAGCGCATCGCGTTGCAGGTCAAGCGGGCCAAGGCCGAGCTGGAGGAGATCTGCCGGCAACAGCAGGCCATCGTCGAGTCCCTGATCGGCAACTACCGCACGGTGCTCCAGCCCATCGACGCCGACGGGCCGGTCCTGACGGCGAAAGAGAAGGCGGCGGCGATGACGGCCGACATCCTGGCGGCGGTCGGTGAGCTGGACCAGGACCGGGCCGCCGTGATGGGCCCGGGTGATACACCACGGCAGTCGGCCTACGTACTCCCCAGGCCCGAGGATCACGCCTGGGCGTAGAACAGTTGCATCTGCTCCGAAGACCTGACGGATCGCCGCCTCGCCGCCGGCCTTCTGGAAGCCGTACTTCGTCGGGCTTCCATCGGGCCCGGTGAGGCCGTACGACTCGTCCGCGTCCGCAGGGCATTCGAGGAGCGGTGACTCCTACGACAGCGGATGGTGCGGCCAGCCTGCGTATACCGAGACCGTCGACACATGGACCCAACGCGAAACAGCCGGACGCAGCGCCCGCGCTGTCAAGAGCACTTCCCGAGGGGGCAGTTCCGAGCTGGAGGATTCATCGCGACGTCCCAGGGGCCGTGCCCCGCCAACCCGGGCGAGATCGGAAGGCACCGTCCTGTCGTCGTGTACGGCTTCGACGTCGAGCCGATCTCTTCCGGAGACACCGCGATTGAAGGTGCTTACCCCCAGCGCTGGAGGGCGCCCGTCACCAGCTCGCGCCCCAGGAACCACGTACCGCCCAGCACCAGAATCCGCATGACGACGATCCTGCCGCGCTCCCGGAACCGGCGCAGCTCTACGCGGCGATTACCCGGGCGAGGGAGCCCCAGCGCGCTCGTACCGAAGCAGCACAACCCCGTTCCCGAACGCCCGCGTCTCCGCGAGCCGGAGCGTCGTCCTCGCGTCCGACGTCGGGAACAGGGGCCTGCCCCGGCCGATGAGGACCGGGTGGATGTAGACGCGGTACTCGTCGATCAGGTCGTGCTCCATGAACGTCGCCGCGAGGTCCGCGCCGCCGAGGGCCAGGTCGCCGCCCGGCTGGGACTTGAGGGTCATGACCTCGTCCACGACGACGTCCCGCACGATCGTCGTGTTCCAGTCGGCCCGCTTCAGGGTGCGGGAGTACACGATCTTCGGCATGTCCCGCCAGATTCCGGCAAACTCCGCCATGGGAGCGGTGGTTGAGGGGCCGGCGTCGGCCGTGGGCCAGAACTCCGCCATGAGTTCGTAGGTGAAGCGGCCGTGCAGGAAGGCGCCCATCGTCCTGAGCTGGTCGTTGAAGTGGCGGTGCAGCTCGTCGTCGACCATGTGCCAGTCGATCTCGCGGTCCGGTCCTTCGAAGAAGCCGTCCAGGGACACCGACATCATCAGGATGATCTTTCGCATCGCGGTCCTCGCCGGAGTCGTCAGGGTCGGTGTTCCACCAGCTTCCACCAACTGGTCACGGCCGTGACGATACGCCTCCGGGCTCATGGTGGGACGTATTGAAAGAGTGCGGCGGAGGACGCTCGGGGGGCAACCTGCGGCCGACGCGCCGCGTCCTTCTGGGGGTGACCGAACTCCTTACCCCCTCCAGCCCTGACAACAGTGAAGAGGCCGTGCTGCCCGGGCCGCTGTGGCGCCACGCGCTGTGGGTGGCGGGCATCACCGTCCTCGGAGTGGGCCTGGGTTGGGCAAGCGCCCAGTTCCGTATCGGCCCCGAGGAGTACGGGCTGCCGCCCGCCGCTCCGGGGCCCCAATGGCCGTATCTGGTCGCCTGGACCGCGACCGGCCTGGCGGCGGCAGCCGTGCTGCGGGCTGCCGCCGCCAGGGTGCCGGTCTATGCCCCGGGGCCGATCGCGGTCGTGCTCACCCTCCTGGGCACCGAGCTTTCGCTGGGCTGGCGGCCGGAGGCGCCGGCGCTGGGTGCGATGGCCGGGGCCGCACTGACAGCGGCGGCCATATGGTGCGCCCTTGCGCTGCGCCCCGGCTCTCGTCGCAACCGGGGCGGGGGAGTTACGTCTGGCGGGTGAGAGGGCGGACCTCGCTTTCCGGAGACGTGTCCGGGCTTCGCGTCAGGCTTCAGGCGGGCAGGGCGGCGAGCCAGTCGGTCAGCAGCCGGTTGACCTCGGTGGGCTGCTCCTGCTGGATCCAGTGGCCGCAGCCGTCGAGGATGTGGTTGGCGGTCAGGCCGGGCAGTGTGACGGGGTACGCCTTGATCGCGTCGGCCAGCCAGGTGGTGGAGGCGTCCTGGCTGCCGCCGATGAACAGGGACGGCTGGGTGATGGGGGCGCCGTCGAAGTCGGCCAGGTCTTCCCAGTCCCGGTCCATGTTCCGGTAGCGGTTCAGTGGCCCGCTCAAGCCGGTCCGCTCGAACTCCCCGGCGTAGACGTCGAGGTCGCTTTCACTGAGCCAGGCGGGCAGCCGGCCGACGGGGAACCGGTCCCTCAGCGTCCCGCCCCGGCTGACGAAGTGCGGGCCGGGCGCGCCGGGAGCGGGCATGGTGTCGGCGGACAGGGCGGCGTAGAAGCCCGCGAGCCAGCCGCGCACGTCGGGCTCGATCTCGGCCTCGGCGCGACCGGGCTCCTGGAAGTAGGAGACGTAGAACTCCTCTTCCCCGCCCATCTGTTGGAAGAGCTCGCTGGGCCTCGGTCCGCCGCGCGGGGCGTAGGGAATACTGAGCAGCCCCACCGCGCGGAAGACGTCCGGCCTGATCAGGGCGGAGTTGGCGGCGATGGCCGCCCCCCAGTCGTGGCCGACGATCACCGCGGACTGTTCGCCCAGGGCGTGCACGACCGCCGCGTTGTCCGCCACCAGATCGAGCATCCGGTACGCGTCCGTGCCACCGGGTTTGGAGGAACGGCCGTAGCCGCGGACGTCGATGGCGACCGCGCGGTACCCGGCCGCGGCCAGCACCGGCAGCTGGTGGCGCCAGGAGTACCAGGATTCGGGGAAGCCGTGCACGAGGAGCACCAGCGGCCCGGTGCCCTGCTCCACCAGGTGGATCCGGCCCGTGGGCGAGGGGACCAGCCGGTGAGTGACCTCCGTGGCCTGCCAAGTGGCCTGCTGCGTTGACTGCTGCGACATGAATCCTCCGGGACTCTCGATCCGCCGTGTGCCAAGATCCTGTTCCCGATCATGGGGGGTTCGGCGCGGTCGTCGCGAGTCTTGTTGCCGCTTCGGCAAACGCACCGGATCCGGTCAGCCCACGCTCTTCTCCCGGGTCCTCGCCTCCCACTCGCGTCCGATCCCTCGAAGCAGCGCCGGATACACCCCCAGGTACCGGAAGGGCTTGATACCCAGCATGTATATGGCGCCGAACACCCCGTTCGGTTTCACCAGGACTGCCATCTGGCCGCGGTAGCCACCGGCCCCGTCCGGGACCCAGCCGATGTGCATCACGCCGTGCATGGTCCGGTTGGCCGTCTCCGCCGCCCACTCGTCGTGCGTCTGGTAGACGGAGGTGAACGGAACCGCGTTGAGGTCCGGCCCGCTGGGGCCCTCGCGGAGGTCCGCCGGCAGCCGGTCGCGCAGCGTCGGCACCCGGCCGCCGAGGCCGTCGGCGGGCTTGTCCCAGCCGAGCAGGGCCCCGAGCTTCCAGCGGAGTGCGAAGAGCATGCGCCCCACGGGAGAGGGGACGGGATCCCCCTTGCCGCTGGCGAACTGGTCCACCAGCCGTGCGAGGTCGTCGGGGCCGCCTGGTGTCGGCAGTGCCCACACGTCCTCAATGCGGAAGTCACCGGCGATCTCGTGGATCCGCCAGGGACGGGAGGTGTGGGCGGTTTTCGGGAGTCTCATGAGCAAGCCCCTATCTATACGATGCCGTATAGAAGAAAGCTAGCACTCATCTATACGGCGCCGTATAGATGAGTGGAGACGTGAGCGGAGACACATCATGGGAACGCCCCGCACGCCTCGCGGCAAGTGGATCGAGGAGGGGCTGCGGGCGCTCGCCGCCGGCGGCCCGGAGGCCGTCCGGATCGAGTCGCTGGCGCAGGCGCTCGGCGTCAGCAAGGGCGGCTTCTACGGGTACTTCCGTAACCGGGGCGCGTTGCTCACCGAGATGCTCGACACGTGGGAGCGCGAGGTCACCGAGGCGGTGATCGAGCGGGTCGAGAGCGGCGGCGGAGACGCCAGGGCCAGGCTGGACCGGCTGTTCACGATCGTCGCCTCGTACGGCGACGGGCCGACGACGGGCGTGGCGGCCGACCTCGCGATCCGCGACTGGGCCCGGCGCGACGAGGCCGTCGCCGAGCGGCTGCGGCGCGCCGACAACCGGCGCATGGACTACCTGCGTTCGCTGTTCGGCGAGTTCTGCCCCGACGAGGACGACGTCGAGGTCCGCTGCATGCTCACCTTCTCGGTGCGGATCGGCAGCTATGTCATCGCCGCCGACCACGGCGGCCACAGCCGCGCGGAGGTCATGGCCCTGACCAGGAACTGGCTCCTGAGGTAGGCGCCTTCGCGACGACGGCCTGCATCCAGCCCGACAGGCCGTGCAATTGCTTCGGAGCGATCAGAGGCCCCTGTCTAAGTTCCCGACATGACCAGCCAGGACGACGCCGGGCCGGGGGGAACGGCAGAGCCAACGAAGCACTAAGGACAGCTCATTTGGACAGCGCGGCCTGACCCGCTCTCTGGTGCGGGGCGTCAGCTTTTCCCTCTGCGGCTGCGAGCGCCCGGTTGCGGCGCACCGAGGACCAGAAGGACCAGGCGATCAGTACGACGCCGACGAGACCGGTGATGACCTCGTTGATCTCGTACTGGATCGTTACGAGCAGGATCACGGCCAGCGCGCCGATCGCGTAGTGCGCGCCGTGCTCCAGGTAGACGTAGTCGTCGAGGGTGCCCTGGCGGACCAGGTAGACCGTGAGCGACCGGACGTACATGGCGCCGATGCCGAGGCCGAGCGCGATGACCACCGGGTCGTTGCTGACCGCGAAGGCGCCGATGACGCCGTCGAAGGAGAACGACGCGTCGAGGACCTCGAGATAGAGGAACATGAAGAAGGCGGCCCTGCCGACGAGTTTGACGGCCGAGACCGGCTTGCCGGCCTTTTTGGCCTCCTCCTCGGCCTCGTGCTCGCGCTCCTCCTCTTCCTCGAGCTTGTTCTCGAAGTAGCCGGAGAGACCGCCGACGAGCATGTACGTGATAAGGCCGGCGATACCCGCGGTGAGCACCGTCCCCGACTTGTCGACGTGCTCCCCGCCGTACTGGTGGGCGTGGACCGCGAAGGTCGCCGCGGTGACCAGCAGGACGATCAGCGCGATGCACGCCGAGAGCATGTCGACCTTGCCGAGCTTGGCGAGCGGACGCTCGATCCAGCCCAGCCACTTGATGTCCCGGTCCTCGAAAATGAAGTCGAGGAAGATCATCAGCAGGAAGATGCCACCGAAGGCGGCGATCGCCGGGTGGGCGTCGGTGACCAGCTGCTCGTACATGTCGTGGTCGTTCAATGCGAGGTCGACGGCCTTGATGGGCCCGATCCTCGCGGTGACCGCGACGATCACCACGGGGAAGATCAGCCGCATGCCGAAGACGGCGATCAGGACACCAATGGTGAGGAAGATCTTCTGCCAGAACTCGCTCATCTTCTTCAGCACGCCGGCGTTGACCACCGCGTTGTCGAAGGACAGCGAGATCTCGAGAATCGAGAGGATGGCGACGAGCCCGAAGGCCGCCCATCCTCCGTAGAACACCGCAGCGACCAGCCCGAGCGCAGTGACTGCGAACGACCAGCCGAAGGTTTTCAGTACCACTGGCTACCCCATCGTTGTGTACGGGTCCCCGTTCCCACGGGCCTCCCCGGGGCCACACGCGGCAATGTCCCGGGGGACTACCCAAGGCCGGGACGTCAGGAATCGGCTTTCACCGCGAGAACCGGGCAAGGCGCGCCCAGGAGGATCCGCTGCGCCGCGGAGCCCATGATGAGTTTGCCGACCGGGCTGCGGTGCCTCAGCCCGATCACTATCAGGGAGGCTTCGGACGACGCCGCCAGGTCGAGGATCTCTTCGTCGGCGTCGCGCCCGCCGACCACCTGGCGTATCTCGAAGTCGACACCCAGCTCGGTCAGGTCCCGTCGGACGTGGTCGAGGTCTTTCTGCTCCGCGAAGGCGCGGTCGGCATAAGCGTCGCCTCGCGTTGTGTTCACCACCAGCAGGGTCTCGCCCCTGGTGCGGGACTCGTCGATTCCCGCCCGCAGGGCGGCCTCGCCTTCCGGCGTCGGTACGTATCCGACCAGTACGGTCATGGCTGCCTCCTTCTCAGGCACTTCGCTCGAGGGCCGGACGCACGATGTACCGGCGGACCAGCGGCCAGGCCAGCAACAGCACGATCACCGTGTAGATCACGTAGGACACCGGCCCGCCCAGCAGACCGGACAGGTCGCCGCCCGACAGCTGGAGCGACCGCCGGCCCTGCAGTTCTGCGCGCGGGCCGAGGATGACGCCCACGATCAGCGGCAGCACCGGCAGTCCGAATCTCCGCATGGCGAAGCCGAGCAGGCCCAGCAGCAGGAGGAGGAACAAGTCCAGGGGCTGTGCGTTGACCGCGTAGGCGCCCATCGATGCGAAGAACACGATTCCCGCATACAGGTAGGGGCGGGGGATGCGCAGCAGCCTGGCCCAGGCAGGCGCAAGTGGAAGGTTCAGCAGGAGCAGCAACAGGTTGCCGATGAAAAGGCTGGCGATCAGCGCCCATACAAGGGTCGACTCACGCTCGAACAGCAGCGGGCCCGGCTGGATGCCGTACGACTGGAACGCCGCGAGCATCACCGCGGCGGTCGCGTTCGTCGGCAGCCCGATGGCGAGCATCGGCACCAGGGTGCCCGCCGCGGACGCGTTGTTGGCGGCTTCGGGGCCCGCCACACCCTCGATCGCCCCCTTGCCGAACTCCTCGGGGTGCTTGGTGAGTTTCTTCTCCGTGGCGTACGACAGAAACGTCGGGATCTCCGCGCCGCCGGCCGGCATGGCCCCGAACGGAAAACCGTACGCCGTGCCGCGCAACCACGGCTTCCATGACCGTTTCCAGTCCTGTCGGCCCATCCACGGCACGCCGACCGGGATGACCCCCGCGGGCTTGCGCCGCAGATGCGCGGCCACCCACAGGGCCTCGCCGACGGCGAAGATGCCGACCGCGACCACCACCACATCGATGCCGTCGGCGAGTTGGGGGATGCCGAAGGTGAGCCGCTGCTGTCCGGACACCGAGTCGATTCCGACGATGCCGATCACCAGTCCGATGAGCAGCGAGGCGAATCCGCGGACACGGGACGCGCCGAGCACCGCGGTGACCGCGATGAAGGACAGCAGCATGATCGCGAAGTAGTCCGGTGCGCCGAGGCTGACAGCGAACTGCACCACCAGCGGCGCGACCAGAACCAACAGCAGGGTGCCGATCGTTCCGGCGACGAAGGATCCGATCGCCGCTGTGGCGAGCGCCTGCGCCGCCCGGCCGGCCTTGGCCATCTTGTTGCCCTCGATGGCGGTGACGACCGAGGACGATTCGCCGGGGGTGTTCAGCAGGATCGAGGTGGTCGACCCGCCGTACATGCCTCCGTAGAAGATGCCGGCGAACATGATGAATGCCCGCGTCGGCTCCATTCCGTACGTCACGGGCAGCAGCAGGGCCACGGTCATGGCCGGGCCTATACCGGGGAGGACTCCGACTGCCGTGCCGATGGTGACGCCGATCAGCGCCAGCAGGAGGTTCATCGGGGTGACGACGTGCGCGAACCCCTCGAGCAGATGATTCAGGTTGTCCATCACAGGATTCCTTGCAGCACGCCGGCCGGGAGATTGACGCCGAGCCCGATCGCGAAGGCGTAGAAGGTGATCAGCGACAGCGCGACCGAGATCGCGAGGTTGCGCACGTAGTGCCGGTTGCCCAGGGCGAAGGCCGTTCCCCAGAAGAGGACGGACCCGCTGATCACCCAGCCGAGGGGTTCGATCAGCACCGCATTGACGGCGAAGGCGCCCATCATCAGGAGCACAGTGCGCCAGTCGACCGGGGTCGTCAGGTCGACGTCCTCGCCGGCCTCCGGTTCGCCGCGACCGCCTCGCGCGACGTCGATGACGTACACCAGCGCGACCACGAGAAGAAGAACGCCGAGGATCACCGGCAGCGTGCGCGGGCCGAGCGGATCGGTGCTGCTTGTCGAGTTCCCGGTCCGGACGGCGTCGATGATGACGAGCACCCCCACCAGGACGAGGAACGCGCACACGCCGTACTGTGCGCGGTCCCCGCCCGGTGACGGGCGGTGACTCGTTTCGTCCCGCTCGTTGACGTGCAGGCTCATGCCAGGCCGAGCTCTGTGAGGATGTCGGCAACAGCCTTGTCCTGTTCCGTCAGGTAGGTGGCGAACTTGTCGCCTGCCATGAACGCGTCGGTCCAGCCGTGCTTGGCCAGCTCGTCCTTCCACTCCTTGGAGTCGTGCATCGCGGTCAGCGAGTCGACCCAGACCTGCTTGTCGGCGTCGCTGATGCCGGGCGGGGCGACGATTCCGCGCCAGTTGGTGAAGACCAGGTCGATACCCTCAGACTTCAGCGTCGGGACATACCCAAGGGCTTCGACCGCCTTCTCGCTGGTCACCGCGAGCACCCGGACCTGGCCGGCCTCGATCTGGTCGAGGAATTCACCGAAGCCACTGGCGCCGAAGGCGATCTTGTTGCCGAGGATGGCCGGGAGCAGCTCACCGCCGCCGTCGTAACCGATGTAGTTGACCTTCTTCGGGTCGATACCGACCGTCTTGGCGAGCTGCATCGGCAGAAGATGGTCCGGTCCGCCGGGCGACGAGCCGCCGCCGACAGCGACGCCCTTGGGGTTCTTCTTCCACGCGGTGACGAGATCGTCGATCGTCTTGTACGGCGAGTTCTTGGGCACGACGATCGCGCCCGCCTCCTCCATCAGCTTGGCGATCGGTGTGGTCTGCGCGAGCGTCGCCTTCGACTTCGCGGCGTACGACGCGCCGACGACTCCCAGCCCCATCTGCATGGCCAGCTTGCCGTTGCCCTTTTCGTTCACCGTGCGCTGCAGGCCGACCGTGCCGCCTGCGCCCGGAAGGTTGAAGACCTGGATACCGGACGCGATCTTGGTGTCCTCCATCACCTTGGCCGCGGTCCGCGCCGTGGTGTCGTACCCGCCGCCCGGGGTGTTGGGGACCATGATCCGCAGGCCGGTGACGGGCCCGTCGCTCTTGCCCTTCTCCTGCTTCTGCCCAGTGGCGCCGCAGGCACTGACAGTGAGAATCGACACGGCGGTCAGGGCACCGACGAGGGCGGCTCTTCTTGCTCTCATGGCTGGTCTCTTTCGCTTCGGGCACTCGGACGCCATGATTGTGCGACTCGGCAGACACCCCGTCTGCGTTGTGTCAGCATTGAAGGTTGAGTTCATTGTGGTCGTGAAGTTTCGCCGCCATACACTCGCCGGCGAGCTGCTGGTGCTGCAGCTCGCCATCATCGTGGCGGTGCTGGTGGCGGTCGCCGCGATCTCACTGGCTCAGTCCGAAGCGACCTTCGAACGGGTGGAAGGACGCCGGGTCACCGCGTTGGCCGAACAGATGGCCGGGAACCCATTGGCGCGCAGCCAGCTCGACCGGCCGGCACCGGGAGAGGTACTCGCCCCCCTGGTGCAGACCACGCTGACCCAGTCCGGCGTTACGTCCGTGACCGTCGCCGACGGCAGCGGCAAGATCGTCAGCTCCACGAATCCCACGACGGTCGGTGACCGGATGTCACTGGGTCCCGGAGTCGCCGAGGCCCGCGGCTGGTCCGGCGAAGTGACGCTGGACGGCTCCAGCCAAATGGTGGCCCAGGTTCCGGTGATCGGAGCGGCTCAGCACAACCTCGGCCGCCACCTGGGGACGGTGATGGTCAGCGAGGCGTCACCGACGGCCTGGCAGCGGCTGGGCAACGCGTCGTCGTATCTGCTCGCCTACCTCGGCATCGCGAGCGGGATCGGCCTGGTCGGATCGTGGCTGCTGGCCCGGCGCACCAAGCGCCAGACCCTCGGCCTTGAGCCCCGTGAGATCGCCGGGCTGGCCGAGCACCGCGAGGCGATGCTGTACGGGATTGCGGAAGGCGTGATCGCCCTCGACCCGCAGTTGCGGCTCACCTTGGTGAACGCGGTCGGCAGGCGGTTGCTCGATCTGCCCGAGAACTGTGTGGGGATGAGCCTGGCCGACCTCGGGATCGAGGGCCGATTGCACGACGTGCTGGCCGGATCCCCCAGTGATGCAGTCGGGCGACGCGACGAGGTCGTCATACGCCGGGGCCGGGTGCTGGTGATGAACCGGATGACGGTCACCAAGGACGGCCGCCGGCTCGGCTCGGTCACGACCCTGCGGGACCGTACCGAACTGGCCCAGCTGGAACGCGAGATCGGATCGTTCCGCAGTTCCGCCGAGCTGCTGCGCGCGCAGGGCCATGAGTTCGCCAATCAGCTGCACACGATCTCCGGACTGATCCAGATAGGCAAGCACGACGATGTGGTGCGGTACGTCCGCGCGCTGAGCAGGCACCGCCAGTCGCTGGACATGACCGTGAACAGACGAATCCGCGACATGCCCGTCGGCGCTCTGCTGATGGCGAAGTCGTCACTTGCGGCGGAACGCAAGGTCGCGCTGCGTGTCTCGGAGCGTACGTCGCTCGACCGGCTGGCGCCGGAGGATTCGGCGGACGTGGCGACGGTACTCGGCAACCTCGTCGACAACGCGGTCGATGCGGCCGGGGCCGGCGACGACGACGGCCACGAGGCCTGGGTGGAGGTCGAACTGCGGCAGGACGCGTCCAGCGTCGAGATCGTGGTGCGCGACTCCGGCCCTGGAGTAGCGCCCGAACTCGCCCACGAGGTGTTCTCACACGGGTTCACCACGAAAGCCGCCCAAGAGGGGGAGCGGGGCATCGGACTGGCGCTCACCCGGCTCGTCTGCAAGCGCCGCGGCGGCGAGGTCGCGGTGGCCAACACGCCCGACGGTGCCATGTTCACCGCTCGGATGTCCGTCGGCAGCCCGGCCGACGCGGTACCGGAAGGAGCCTCCTCATGATCGACGTGCTGGTTGTCGACGACGACTTCATGGTGGCGAAAGTCCACCGGGCCTTCGTCGACCGCGTCGAGCCGTTCCGGGTCGTCGGCACGGCGAACACCGGCGAACAGGCGGTCACAGCCGTCGGCGAGCTGCGCCCCGACCTGGTCCTGCTCGATCTGTATCTTCCGGACATGTTCGGACTGGATGTCATTCCACGTCTCCGGACCGCCGGCCATGACTGTGACGTCATGGTGATCACTGCCGCGCGCGAGGCAGCCGCAGTCCACCGTTCCGTCCGCCAGGGCGTGGTCAACTACCTGTTGAAGCCGTTCGAGTTCGAAGACCTGCGCCCCCGCCTCGAACGATACGCCGCCCAGCGCAGCAGCCTGCTCGCCTCAGTCGTCAGGGACCAGACAGACGTGGACCGGGTGCTGGCCGGCACCGCCCTGCCCACATCGAGCCCTGTGCTGCCCAAGGGCATGAGCGTAGAGACCGCGGGACTCGTCGAGCGGACGCTGCGCGGTACCGACGGATCGCTGTCCGCCGCCGAGTGCGCGGCCCGGGCCGGCATTTCCCGCGTCAGCGCCCGCCGTTACCTCGAACACTTCCAGTGCACGGGCCACGCTGAGGTGTCCCTGCGGTACGGAGCCGCGGGCAGACCCGAGCGCCGCTACAGCTGGCGCAGCTGAGGGCGCCCCGCGTGGGCGGGCCGTACGACCGCATCCGCTACCGCAAGCAGCTCGCACAGGACCTAACGACCGGTCCGATCGAGGAGGTCGGTCAACTTGCCCCGGTGGGCGAGGACTTCGAGCTCGTCGAGGGCGTCCACCGCACGCTCGGCGGCCCCCGGGTCGCGGGCGGCGAGGCCGCTCTCCTCGAACTCGTCCTCGTCCAGCCGCAGCACCTGAGCGCCGTCCGCCGACACCCACAGATCGAGGTCCAGGTCCTCGACGACCAGCTCGTCGCCGTCCAGGACGGCGGGGCGGGTGATGTCGCAGTACCAGCCCTTCAGCGCGCCGTCGCTCGAGCTGACCTCTTTCACCGCGTACCAGCGGTCCCGCCAGTAGTGCTCGGTGAACACATCGCCCGCCTCGAAGCGTACGAAGCCGAAGTCACGAGCCTCCTCGCCCGCCCACGGCGCGCGCACGGTCACATGGGTGCCGTCGTCCGCGAGCAGCTCCGCGGCGTAACGGATCTTGGTCCGGCCCGCCTTGACCAGGACCACCTCAACCGAGCGTGCGGACATGCCGTACCTCCGTCGCGCAGATCTCGTAGCCGAACCACTTGTTGATCGCCAGCATGGGGCCATTGTCCGCGTCATTGCTGGTGAACGCTTCGGTGTGACCCGCCGCGCGGGCGCGGCGCAGCGAGTCGGTCTTGGCGAGCTTCGCGAAACCCCGCCCGCGATGAGCGCGCAGCGTGCCCGTCATGCCGGACATATAGCGGGTGCCGCCGTCCGACTGGGCCGCTGTGAAGGCAGCGACCTCGCCGTCCACCAGCACGACCGAGCTCAGCCCACGGTCGAGCAGCGGGTTGTTCCAGGTGTGGCGGATCCAGTCGTCGTAATCGTCGAAGTCCGCGCCGATGTCGCTGGGCTCGTCCGACGTGGCCTCGGCATCGGCCCTGAACATCGGCCGCGGGTCGGCCTCGAAGTCTGCGGCGGTACGCAGCTCGACGCCCGCGGGCAGCTCAGGCAGCGGCGGCAGCGTTCCGTTCGCGAGGTCAAGACGCTGGAAGTGGGCTGGACGGGTCGGCCGGTAGCCGTGTTTCTCCGCGAAGGCCCGGGACTCCGGCTCGTCGATCACCCAGGCGTAGACGGTCCTCGCGCCCTCGGCCGCCAGATGCTCCTCGGCGGTGCGCAGAATCAGCGCCCCCGCGCCCCGGCCGCGGTGCTCCGGGTGGACGTGCGGAGTGACGAACGACTGACCCGGCTCACTGGAGTCGTACGCGATGCCGGCATGGGCAGTGCCGATGATTTCCCCGTCTTTCTCGGCGATCAACAGCCTGTACTTCTTGGCCGGGTTGGCGGACTCCACACCGAAGGCGACGGCTGCCGGCGTCGTCACCATGTAAGGGAGAGCGGCACGCCTGACGCGGGACACCGACGCTGCGTCATCGGGTCGGAAATCACGGACGATCAAAGTCATGGGGAGGGACGGTACGTGCCCGCCGGGTGGCCTCGCCTCTCAATTTCCGGCGGTGAGGGAGAATCGGCGGGTGACCTTGAAGATCGCCATTGATGCCGATGCGGACCTGGCTCCATACGAACAGGTGCGTACCCAGATCTCCCAGCAGGCGCGGTCGGGCGCACTGCCGGTGGGCTACAAACTGCCGACCGTGCGCGGGCTTGCCGAGGAGCTCGGGCTCGCCGCCAACACCGTCGCCAAGGCGTACCGCGCGCTGGAGACCGACGGAGTGATCGAGACCCGAGGCCGGAACGGCACGTTCATCGCGGCAGCGGGCGATGCGGCCGAACGCCGGGCGGCCGCGGCAGCGGCGGCCTTTGCCGAGCAGGTGCATCGCCTCGGCCTGACGCAGGAGGCGGCGCTGTCCGCGGCGCGGGACGCGCTGCGGGCGGCGTACGGCGGCTGAGGTCCGGTGCCGGGGGCTCCGCCCCCGGACCCCGCGCCTCAAACGCCACTGGCTACAGGTACAGCCCCGCGTCCGCGCCGTCGTGCTGGAGAGGGACCGACGTAGGGCTGTGCCCGCGGCGCAGGGCGTAGAGCTCGGCCAGCGTCGCGCCCTCACGACCGACTCCCTCCTCCGTGCCCAGCCAGGTCACCGACTCCTTGCGGGTCAGCGCCCCCACCTCGATCCGGGCCAGACAGCGGCCCGGGCGGACCACCGCCGGGTGGAGCCGTTCCAGGTCCTCGTTGGTCGTCACTCCCACCAGGACATTGCGGCCCTGGCCCAGCAGACCGTCCGTGAGATTGAGCAGCCGGGACAGCGCCTGGCCGGCGGTGTGCTTCGCCTCGCCGCGGATCAGTTCGTCGCAGTCCTCCAGGAGCAGCAGTCGCCAGCGGCCCTTCGAGGTGCCTTCGTCCTCGCCGATCGCGATGTCCATCAGGTAGCCGACGTCGTTGAAGAGACGCTCGGGGTCGAGTACGCAGTCGACCTGGCACCAGTCCCGCCAGGAGCGGGCCAGCGTTCGCAGGGCGGAGGTCTTGCCCGTGCCGGGCGGGCCGTGCAGCAGGAGCAGTCGGCCGGCGATGTCGTCCGGCGTGACCTTCATCAGCCGGTCCATCGCATCGGCCACCGGCGCCGTGTAGTTGGGCCGGACCTCGGCCCAGGTACCGGCGGCGATCTGGCGGGTGGTGCGGTGCGGGCCGCGGCGCGGCGAGACGTACCAGAATCCCATGGTCACGTTCTCCGGCTGCGGCTCCGGTTCGTCCGCCGCACCGTCCGTGGCCTGCTTGAGGACCTTCTCGGCGAGCTCGGAGGTGACCGCTGTGACCGTGACGTCCGCGCCGCGGTTCCAGCGGGAGATGAGCAAAGTCCAGCCCTCGCCCTCGGCGAGTGTGGCGCTGCGGTCGTCGTCCCGCGCTGAGCGCAGTACGGAAGCTGCCGGAGGCAGCAGGGTGGCGCCGGGCCTGACACGGTCGATGGTGGAGCTGTGGGAGTACGGTTGCTCGCCCGTCGCGAAGCGGCCGAGGAACAGCGCGTCGACGACGTCCGAAGGTGAATCGCTGTCGTCGACGGTGAGCCGGATCGGCAGTGCGTCCTGAGGCTTTGCAGACATGCGCCCATGATCCGGCACGGGACCGCCGCGCGCACGGTGTTTTGACCGGTGGCGCGGCCCGGGCCGCGGGCCGGCCGGCTCCGGCATCAGCCGACGGTCCCGCGGATCAGCCCGACGGCCCGGCGTGTGCGGCGCACCACGGCGTACCCCTTGGTGAGGGCACGGTCCTTGGCGAAGTTCCGGGCGATCGACCTCCCCTCGACGAGCCGCTCGAACTCCTCGATACCGGTGGAGCGCCGTACGGTCACCCGCTGGACGGCGTACGGCCCCTGCCGGGGCAGGGCGAGCGCGTTGCCCACGGCGAGCGACTGCGCGAAGCCCGCCGCCCGGACCGCTCGGCGCACCCGGCGGCTGGAGTAGCCGTACGGGTAGGCGAAGGAGACCGGCGCGGTGCCCAGTTCGTCGGCGACGATGTCCCGGCAGCGGGCCGTCTCGTAGCGCAGCCGGTCGTCGTCGAGCTGGTCCATCTGCGGGTGGGTGTGGGTGTGGCCGCCGATCTCCGTGCCCGCGGCGGCCAGTTCGCGCACCTGGTCCCAGTCGAGCATGGTGTCGAGCGCGCCGCCCTCGTCATGGGCGCCGCGCAGCCAGCCGGTCGAGACGAACAAGGTGGACGCGAATCCGTGCTCGGCGAGGACGGGGAGGGCATGCCGGTGCACGCCCTCGTAACCGTCGTCGAAGGTGATCAGCACCGGGCGGCGGGGCAGGGGCCGGCGCCCGCCCGACCGCCACGCGTCGCCGAGCTGTGCGGTGGTGACGGGCGTGAACCCGCCCCCGCCGAGCAGCTCGAGCTGCTCGGCGAAGGCCTCGGGCGAGACGGACAGGCCGTACGTGGCCTCGGCCGGCCGGTGTCCGACGGCGTGGTACATCAGGACGGGGACGGGCTGGTTCACCCTGATGTACCTCCCGGTACCGACGAGGCTGGGGTTCCCGTGATCGGCCCGGGTCTCACAGGATCGGCAGCCGGCGGGGCCGGGCTTGCAGCGATCGGCCCGGACGAGAACGTCGCCCCGCCCCCGCGCGCCCGCAGGCTCCCCACCGCATAGCCGCCCGCCGCCACCGCGACCCCGGTGACGATCGCGCCGGCCCGGCCCGCTCCGCCGCGGCGGCCCAGCATCGCGTCGCGCAGACCGCGTACGACCCCCGCCGGGAGGACCCGCGTGGTGTAGCGGCGTTCGGACTCCAGGCCCTTGTCCGCGCCCACACTTCGGGCCACCAGGGCCTTGGACAGGCCCTCGGCGTAGGCACGGGTGCGGAAGTACCCGAACCGCTCTCGCGCCGCCGGGACCTTGTGGTGGATCACCGCGCGGTCGTCGATCAGCAGCACGGCCTCGGGCAGCGCCTTGGCGAGCCGGATGCACAGCTCGGTTTCCTCGCAGCCCAGCGGACGTTTGTCGCCGTCGCGCCCGATGCCGGTGGCGAAGCCGCCCGACGCGTCGAACGCCGTGCGCCGGAAGGAGGCGTTGCCGCCCAGCACATTGCGCACCCGCACCTTGCCGCGCGGCAGGCCCCGGTACGTACAGCCGACGACCCAGTCGAACTCCTCGGGGAACCAGACCGGCCTGCGCCCCGAGGCCCAGGCGGCCATCGTCCGGCCGCCGACGGCCATCACCCGGTCGTCGTCGTATCCCTCGGCGAAGTACCGCAGCCAGTCACGCTCGGCCACGGCGTCGTCGTCGAGGAAGGCCACGAACTCGCCCCGGGCCGCGGCGATTCCGGTGTTGCGACCTGCGGAGAGGCCGCGGGGGCCCGCATTGGCGAGCACCCGCACCTCCTCACCCTGCGCGACGTTCTCGCTCTGCCCGCCGAACTCCCGGTACTCCTTGTACTCCCTGGCCAGCCTCTCCAGCAGCGCCGGATTGTGGTCGACCACCAGCAGCGTC
Organism: Streptomyces sp. NBC_01481; assembly: GCF_026339995.1. Classification (GTDB taxonomy): domain Bacteria; phylum Actinomycetota; class Actinomycetes; order Streptomycetales; family Streptomycetaceae; genus Streptomyces. Next base: position 1,969,404 of record NZ_JAPEPT010000001.1, read on the forward strand.
TCCAGCGCGGGCAGCGACTGACGCCGTACGGAGCCGACGGCCGTGAGGATGTCCTCCCAGCGGTCCTCCGTATAAACGCAGATCACCACTGAGAAGCGTCGGTCGCTCAAGACACCTCTCCCCGCGACATCCTGAGGCTCAGCGACGCCTCGCGACGGCGCTCGGCGCGGCTGACTCCCTTCTCCTCGAGGATCACTCTGAGGACCCGCAGTCCGTCCCGTACGGCGCTGAGGTTGCTGACGCCGTGGATGCGCAGGTACTCGTGACTGGGGACCTCCTGCACGCGCAGACCGGCCTTGACCACCCGGATGTTCATCAGCGTCTCGATCTCGAAGCCGGTGCAGTCCAGAGTGATCTTGTCCAGGCAGTGCTTCCAGAAGGCGTTGTAGCCGTAGCAGAGGTCGGTGTATCTGGCCCCGAACTTGGCGTTGACGACGGAGCACAGGACCCAGTTGCCGAGCTTGCGGATCGCGGTCATGTCATCGGTGCCGCCGCCATTGGCGAAGCGGGAGCCCTTGGCGAAATCGGCGCCGGAGACGAGGGCCGACACATAGGAAACGATCTCCTGGCCGTCGGCCGAGCCGTCCGCGTCGACCATCACGATGATGTCGCCGGTGCAGGCGGCGAATCCGCTGATGAGGGCATCCCCTTTGCCCTTGCCGACCTGTTTGACGACCTTGATGTCCGGCCGCAGTTCGCGGGCGACCTGGACGGTGTTGTCGCTGGAATTCCCGTCGACCAGGACTACTTCATGAATCCAGTCGGGGAGTGTCTTGAAGACGTACGGAAGATTCTCCGCCTCATTCATGGCAGGGATCACGACGCTCACGGGCGGAGTGATCGCGAGATGTGAGGAGATCGGCCGGTAGGCAGCTGATATCCGGCCGACTCCCTTCGCCGGACCTTCCGTTGCGGCAGCGGAATCGGTGGCGGTTTCTGTGACGGATGCGGCGGCTGATTCGGTGGTGCCCTGATGGTGCGACGGCTCGAGATACGGATCTTGCCCCGGAGCGGCCGGGTGCAGGACTGAGCTCATGAGTCTGGTTCCCTCTCCACCGGTGGACTGCCCACCCCCGGGCAGTCCGGATGAGTTTCCGGTTCGAAAGGGGGGTTCTTCTCACCCCGGCCAACACGACATAGCGACTCCGTACTTGGTGGGTGAGCTGGCAAAACTGGCCGCGCGGCGTAACGGCTCGGCAAGAGCGCGAAAACCGAGCACGGCACCCCCCTACCGCGCCCCGCTCAGGAACCCATCGCGACGCTTGAGCCCTCCCCTGGAGTCGCTTTGCGTGATGGACCGTTGCGGGTGGATGTACGACGGTATTGATGATTAGGACTGTATGGCAAGACCTGGGACAAGGACGCACTTTTTTCTTTTTGATACACATTCGGTGGTCAGATATGCGAGCGCCTTGATCGGAATTTCTTGATCCCTTTCATCAACCGCCCAGTCGGATTGATCTGTTCCGGGTTCCGCATTCGCCGGCCGAGGCTCCAGAGGAAGAGCAGAGCGGTGATCACGGCGATCGTCGTGATCCCTCCGTCCACCGTCAGGACGTGCGGCGACTTCAGCGATTGGGCGACCAGCAGGTCGATGGCGATCGCACCGGCCGCTGCCAGGGCGGCACGGGTTGCCGGGTCGAGGCGGGGGAGCGCGGCGGCGAGACCGCCCGCCGGTCCGGGCTGTGCAGCTCGTACGTAACCGTCAAGAAGCGCTCACGCAACATTCTTGGCATGGACACTTCCGGTGAAGTATGCCCGCTGCTACGAAAGTTGAGGCAGAGATCCTGCTAAAGGGAGGTTCCATGAAACTGTCCCGAATCGCGGCATTCTCATCCTCACTCCTCCTCGGCGCCGTCCTCGCTCTCACCGGAGCAGGCCAGGCACAGGCCTCGGACAGCGCCCTCGCCCTTGACTACGTGGCCTTGGGCGACTCCTACTCCTCAGGCGTCGGCGCCGGCAGCTACGACAGTGCGAGCGGCTCCTGCAAGCGCAGCACCAAGGCCTACCCCAAGCTCTGGGCGGCCGCGCATTCACCCTCGTCGTTCGCGTTCACCGCTTGCTCGGGCGCTCGTACGGGTGATGTCACGGCCGGTCAGCTCGGCCCCCTCAACTCCGCCACCGACCTCGTCTCGATCACCATCGGCGGCAATGACGCGGGCTTCTCCGACGTCATGACCACCTGCGTCCTGCAGTCCGAGTCCAGCTGCATCAACCGCATCAACCAGGCCAAGGCGTACGTCGACAGCACCCTGCCCGGCAAGCTCGACTCCGTGTACTCGGCCATCAGTTCCAAGGCACCCGCTGCCCGGGTCGTCGTCCTCGGCTACCCCCGCTTCTACAAGCTCGGCGGAAGCTGCATCGCAGGACTGAGCGAGAACGAACGGGCCGCGATCAACGGCGCCGCGGACTATCTCAACGCCGCCACCGCGAAGCGAGCGGCCGACCACGGCTACTCCTTCGCCGATGTCACCCCCGCCTTCACCGGACACGAGATCTGCTCCGGGTCGGCATGGCTGCACAGCCTGAACTGGCTCAACATCGGCGAGTCGTACCACCCCACCGCCTCCGGACAGTCCGGCGGCTACCTGCCCGTCTTCAGCTCGCGCGCCTGAGAACGGCGGTCGTGGCGTTCGCGGTGTAGGAGCTACCGTCCGTCGGGCTCTCCTGCTCGCAGGTGACCGAGAAATCGATCCAGTTGGAGCGTGCCTCGACCGGACTCCGGACTTCCACCCGGATCCGGTCGTGGTGCGTCTCGCCCTGCTTGTACGTCAGCTCGATGTGGCTGACCTGCTTCTGCTTCGAGCCTCCGGCCTCGAAGTCGAGCGTCTTCCACCCCGGGTCGGAGCTCTCGCCGCTCTTCGTCGCCCAGCGGTAGTCGACAGAGGCGGGGGTACGGCCCACCGTGATCGTCGCCCGGAAGGCCGGAGCCTCCGCCTCGGGCGGCGGGCAGGTGCCCGAGTAACTGCCGTGCACCGTCTCGGCGTAGACCTTGACGGTCTGCGGCGGGGTGTACGTACCGCCGTTGCCGCCACCCTTGTTGCCATTGTTTCCGCTGTTGTCAGTGGTGCCGCCGTCCGTCCCGCCGCCTCCGGGGGCGGTGGCCGTATTGCCGGGGCTCGCGCTCGAACTCCCCGTCGCGGGACTCACGCTGCCGTTGTTGTCACCGCCGCCCTGGTTCCCCTTGCCGTTGTTGACCAGCGCCCAGGCGAGACCGCCGACGGCCAGGAGCAGCGCCGCCACCCCGGCGACCAGCACCACCGTCGCACGCCGCGCACGATCGGGCGGCACACCGGTCGTGGCCGTGGTGGCAGGACCGGGCACGGGCGTGGGCTGCTGGGGGAGTGCATGCGCGACAGGTGTCGGGGACGTCGACGAGACGGTGGGGCTGTACGGCCCCGGCGGCACCGGAGTCGTGGGCGCCGTGCCGCCCGCGCCCACCACCCGCAGCAGACGCTCGGCCTCCCCGGCCGAAAGGCGCTGCGCCGGATCCTTGCGCAGCAGCCCCGCGATCACCGGCGCGAGGGCCCCGGCCCTGCGCGGCGGGGGCAGTTCCTCGTCGACGACGGCACGCAGGGTGCTCAGCGGGGTGTTCTGGCGGAATGGGGAGTTGCCCTCGACCGCCGCGTACAGCAGCACGCCGAGCGACCAGAGGTCCGACTCGGGCCCAGGCGTACGCCCCAGCGCCCGCTCGGGCGCGAGGAACTCGGGGGAGCCGATCAGCTCGCCCGTCATCGTCAGGTTGGAGGTCCCCTCCACCATCGCGATACCGAAGTCGGAGAGCACCACACGGCCGTCGTTGCCGATCAGCACGTTCCCGGGCTTCACGTCCCGGTGCAGTACACCCGCCTCGTGGGCGGCGCGCAGGGCGGCGAGGATCTCCGCGCCGATGTGCGCGGCGCGCTGCGGGGCGAGAGGGCCCTCCGCGTCCAGCACGTCGGACAGGGCGAGCCCGCGCACGAGTTCCATCACGATCCAGGGACGGCCGTCCTCGGTCGCCACGTCGTAGACGGTCACCACATTGCGGTGCGAGATACGGCCCGCGGCCCAGGCCTCCCGCTCGAGACGCGCGTACAGCCGCTGCTCGTCCGCGGTGCCGAGCCCCGCCGGGGCGCGGACCTCCTTGACGGCCACCTCGCGGTTCAGCACCTCGTCGCGGGCGCGCCACACCACGCCCATCCCGCCCTCGCCCAGGGGGCTCAGCAGGCGGTAGCGCCCTGCCACCAGCCGCGAATCGCCCGGCACTTCGCTCACAGCGAGCCCCCATCGGTAGCAGAGGAACTACCCCAAATTACCTCACGCAAGGGCTGTTGCCGCCCCCCTGAGAGCCAATCCGCATCCGATGGCGAGCACGATGCAGGCCGTGCCGAGGGGGAGCGCGCGCTGGGCGGTGGTCAGCAGCCGCCCCTTGCGGCGGCTGCGATCGGCGAGCAGGCGGGTGGCGCGTTCGCCGAGCCGCACCGCCGCGAAGCCCGCGGCGGCGAGGGTGAGGGCGAGCCCGGCGCCGTACGCGAGGACGAGCAGCAGCCCGAACCAGGCCCGCCCGAGGGCCGCGGCGCCCACGAGGACGACGACGGCGGAGGGACTGGGGACGAGCCCGCCGGCGAAGCCGAGCAGGATGGTGGAACGGAGACCGAGGGAGCGGTGTTCATGGGTGTGGGTGTGGGAGTGGCTGTGCCCGTGGCTGTCGTCGTGGTCATGCGCGTGGCCGCTGGCATGGCTGTGCCCGTGCCCGTGGTCATGACCGTGCCCGTGCGAGTGGCCGTGCGCGTGCGCGGCTCCCCGCGTCCTCCACGCCCTGCGTACGAGCACCACACCCGCCACCGCCACCAGTGCCCCGCTCGTGACGCCCAGCCAGGCGACCACCGACGGCGCTGCCGCCGAGCCCACCGCGATCAGACCGCCCAGCGCGAACACCCCGAGCGTGTGCGTGATCGTCACCGATGCGCCCAGAGACAGCACGTCGCGTAGGGAGTTGCGCCCGCCCGCCGCCGCCGCGGCCGCCATGACCGTCTTGCCGTGGCCCGGCGCGAGCGCGTGCATCGCGCCGAGCAGCAGCGCGGTCGCCAGAGCCAGCGCGGCGAATCCCGCGGTCAGGTCGCGGTGGGAGACCAGGCCGGTCAGCGCCTGCGTCCAGCGGTCGGCGCCGCGCGGGAGTACGGACGTGGGGGCCGCCGCCTCCTGGCGGTCCGCCGCCGCGGGCGCGCCGCCCGGCGTGACCGAGAGCGACGCGGCCTTGCGGTCAGGTGCAGAGGACAGCTCCCCCTCGGGGTACTTCGTCAGCCGCCCCGACTCCGACGTCTGCGGTACGTCGGAGGAAGTGAGCGTCATCCGGTCGCCGCGGGCGGTGACCTCCCGCCAGCCCGGCCCATCGGCGCCGCCCGCCGCCCGGAAGCCGATCGTCTGCCGCCCGCCGGGCAGTTCGGCCGTGAGCCTGCACTCGACGCGCAGCGTCGGCAGTCCGGCCTGCCCGGGGCGCACCTCGGCGCGGCTCGCGCCGGGCGTGAGGGCGACCGTGCGCTGTTCGACCGTGACGCGGCTGTCCCGCGCCGCGTCCCGGCAGCGCGTCCCCGCCCACGAGGACAGCTCCGCGGGGGACATCTCCCGGTTGCCGTCGCGGTCGATCTTCGTACGGGCCTGGGCCGCGGGGATCTCCGCCAGGTCCTCGACGTGGTCGACGCCGAGCCGCCCGGGCGCGACGAGGAGGCCGTCGTAGCGATTGACTGTGAAGTTTCCCAGGGGATGCGCCGCGGCCGTCCCGGCGGGCAGTACGGCGAGCGCGGCACCGGCGACGAGGACCGCCGCGCCGACAGCGGTCGTACGCCTCTTCATGACGCCTCCAGAGCCTTCAGCGCGGCCCTGGCCGCACGTGAACCGGTGGGGGAGAAGCCGGGGTTGATCTTCAGCGCGGCGGCGAGCGGCGCACGGGCGGCGTCCGTCCTGCCGGCGGCGCGTTCGATCATGCCGCGGTGGTACAGGAACAAAGCGTTGCGGCAGCCGGCCGGCGCCGATGTGGCGAGATACGGGAGGGCTTCGGCGGAACGGCCGTTGACGTGCAGCGCCCAGGCCAGCGCGTCCGCCGTGTGCACGGTCCGGCGCTTGCCCCACTCGGCACGCGCGGCCTTGAGCGCCTCGGCCCTGTCGCCGTGGTCGGCCAGCGCCAGAGCGGTGTCCAGATCGGTGTCGACGCCGTTGGCGCGGGCCAGCTCGGTCCAGGTGCCGATGAGTTCGTACTGGGCCCGGGCATCGGCCGCCCGGCCTCCCGCTTCGTACAGCTCACCCAGCGCCACGAGCTGCCCCGGCAGCGGCAGCCGGTCCACCACCGCTTCGAGCCCCGGCACCGCGCCCTTGGAGTCGCCGCGCGCGGCCTGGGTGCGGGCCTGGCCCTCAAGGGCGGGAAGATACCCCGGGTCCGCGTCGAGCGCCGTAGTGAAGTACCGCTGCGCCGGGGCGTACGCCCCCTGGCTCCACTCCAACTGGCCGAGGGCGGTGGCGACATAGGCAGTGTCGCCGGGGGACGAGGCTGATTTCAGCGCGCCGCCGAGCACCCGCCGGGCGCCCGCGATGTCGCCGCGCAGCTCCAGGACGTACGCGTAGCGCGTGAAGACGGGGATGCCGGGGCGGCGGCCGTCGGCCTGCTCGGCCGCCGCCAGCGCCTTGGCGTAGCTGCCCAGTTCGACGAGGGCGTCGATCCGGGACGCGAGTGCGCGCTCGCTGAACGGGTTGACCTTCAGCGCCGCCTCCGAAGCGCGCAGCGCCCCGCGGAAGTCGTGCCGCGCCGCCGCGAGCGCGGCACGACCCGCGAGTGCCGTGTCGTTGTCCTGCGGCTGGAGCGCCAGGGAACGGGCAAGCGCCTTGTCGGCCTGCGGATACCGGGTCGGATCACCGCTGGTCCTGGCCTGCTCGACATAGGCGGCACCCAGAGCCGCCCACCCCCGCGCGTCCTTGGGCTGCGCCCGCAGATGCGCCTGGAGGCCGGTGACCCCGCGGGCGAGGTCACCGGTGCCGATCCGCTCGAACGGCGCGTCCGCCACAGGCGCGGCGGTCCGGGCCGCCGGGGGCTCGTCGCCCGCGCCGCCGGACACGACGAAGCCCACGGTCAGGGCGACGGCCAGCATCCCGGCCGGCAGGAGCATCCCGGCCACACGTCCCGCCCCGAACCGGTGGCCGGTTTCCCGGCCCCCCGGGTCGCGGCCGTCGGCCGCTGTCGTTCCTGGCGCCCTTCGCAGGGACATCTGTCTGCCCTTTCCTCTCGTTTTCGCGTCGGGCCGTCAGTAGCTGTTGCGGCGCCGCATCCGCCACCAGCTCAGACCCAGCGCGACCAGCAGCACGCCCACACCCGCGGCGACAGCGGAGGCGATCAGCGTGTTGTCGGTGAATGCATTGCTGGAGGAGGCGGACGACGCGCCCCCGCTGAGCAGATTGCCCTGGGCGTCCTTGGCATCGCCCTCCTTGGCGAGCGGGCCGCGCGAGCCCTCCGTCGGCAGCGCCAGATACGGGAAGGTGCCGCCGAACTTCTGGTCGTTCTCGTTGACCGCGTCACCCAAGTCGTTCTTCGAGCCGACCAGTTCGCCCTCGACGACCTGCAGCGCGATGTCCAGGACGTCGTCGCTCAGACGCCGGCCGTTGGGGAATCCGGCGTTGTCGCCGTCCAGCACACCCAGCCTCTTGGGCTCGGCGGTCGGCGCGATGGAGGTGTTGAGCCGCAGAGCCTCCGCGGGCTTCACCTGCGGCGGCTTGTTGAGCTTGTCGACGCCCGTCAGAAACACCGAGACCAGGTCGTTGCGCGGTTCCGCCGGAGCCTTGATCTTGTAGATGCCCTCGATCAGCTTCGGCAGCTCGGGCTGGGTGACGAACTGGAGGAAGTCACCGTCGTTCCACGGGTGGGACGCGTTGAACTTGTCCTTGTCCTTCACGGGTATGACGACCTCGTTGACCAGCGGCATACCGAGCCGGGACACCTGCGCCCAGTGACCGTTCGCGCTCTTGCGCTGGGTGGTGGACCAGATGCCGACGATCGGCTGCTTCTCCGACTGCCGGATGTACGCGGTCGGCACCTGCAGGGCGACGGAGTTGACGCTGTAGCCCTTGAGCGTGTCGTTGCCGACCTCGGAGAGGTTCCCGCCGTAGAGCAGGTCGAAGACGCGCAGGTCGGCGAAGAAGGGGTCGTCCGCCTGACCGGCGAACGCCGTTGATCCGCCCGCGAGTTTCTGCACGGCCTGGTCGCGCAGGGCCTGGTAGTCGGGCATGGACGCCTTGCCCACGTTCGACGGTGCCACCGGCAGATCGTCGGCGATCTTCGTGGAGTGCATCACATGCTGGTTCTTCAGCCTCAGCAGCTCGATGTCGTACGTCTGCGTGATGTTGAGGTCCGGGTCGTCGATGGTGGTGACGGGACCGGTGTTGTACAGGAAGGTGTTGCCGTTCTTGACGTGGTTCTTGAAGGTCCACCGGTAGATCAGGTCGCCCTGGGCGTCACCGTCGCTGTCGATGTGGATGTCGTACTGGGCGTCGTCGGCGAACTTGTAGAAGTTCGGCCCGCCGCCCGGTTCCTCGAACGGCAGCACGTTGGCGACGATCGTGGTGGTGTCGGGCTTGTCGGGGCTGACGAACGCGTACAGGTCCGTGTTGTCGTACTGCGGCTGCCCGGAGATCAGCGGTGCCTCCCGGTGGCTGGAAGCCTTGGCCGTGCCCGGCTCGACCCCGGTCACGCCGGAGGCCACGAGCGCCCCGGCGCCCAGCGCCACGCAGGTAAGAGCGGCGAGCCTCCTGGGCCCCCGCCCGCTGCTGCTCATTGCGGTCATCGAATCCGTCCTTCGCGAGTGCTGGTTCTGCTCCGATGTCAGCCATTCGGTGCGGAGGCCGGAACGGATTGGTCGCCAGTCCGAGAAGTTTTGTCGAGGTGCTGTCCCAAGTCGCCCTGGAATCACATGGATTCGGTGAGTAGTCGTCAACTCACGTACGGGTGTGGTGAATCCTGCGGGCGGGATACACGAGTGTGCCGGCGGGGCGATAGGGTTAACCTGCCCGGGCCGGGTGCCCTCGTACGGGTGGGGAGTGACATGGAACAGATAGCAATGCGCAGCAGGGCGCGTGTCCCTGCGATCACGTGTGGGAGCGGTGCGACCAGCACCCGTCTCGACCGACATCTCTCGGTGCTGGGCGGTCCCGCCGTCCCGCAGGGCGAGGCGGCCGAGGCGACATCGCTGATGCTCGAGCTCACCTCGCGTGATGTCGCGCACACCCGCAAGAGCAAGAGTGAGCGGGTCTCCCTCTTCGCGCCGCTCAAGCGGCTGCGTCGCTCACTCTTCGGCAGCCGCCGCTAGGGGGGCGTCTTTCGGATCAGACCGGGCGCGTCGGCGCCTCCTCCCTTCGCTTCACCCGTTGTACGCGAACGCGCTCAGGCGATCACACCGTCCCGGCGCAGCGCCGCTGTCCCGGCATCAGTCATCCCCAGGGCCCTCAGCAGCGCGTCGGTGTGCTCGCCGAGCGCGGGAACCGCACCCATCCGGGCCTCGTCCCCGCCCGGCAGGACGATCGGCGGAAGCAGTGCCCTCAGTGGCCCCGCCGGTGAGTCCACGTTTCGCCACCGGTCGCGCGCCGCGAGCTGCGGATGCGCGGCCAGGTCGCTCACGCTGTTGAGCCGCGCGCACGCGATGCCCGCCGCCTCCAGCCTGTCGATCGCCTCGTCGCGGCTCAGCGACGACAGGCCATCGGCCACCGCCGCATCGGTCTCCGCCCTGTTCGTCGTGCGGGCCCTGTTGGTCGCGAAGACCGGATCGTCCGCCAGCTCGGGCCGGCCGAGTACCTGCTCGGCCAGCCGTCGCCACTCCCGGTCGTTCTGTACGGACAGCAGAACCTGGCCGCCGTCCGCCGTCGCATAGGCGTCGTACGGAGAAATGACGGCGTGTGCGACCCCGGTGCGCGCCGGGGCCTCACCCCCATGCATCCCGTGGTGCAGCGGATGCCCCATCCACTCGGCCAGCGAGTCCAGCATCGAGATCTCCACCGGCCCGCCGAGCCCCGTGATCCCCCGCCGCAGCAGGGCCGCCAGCACCCCCGAGAAGGCGTACATCGCGGCGGCGATGTCGGCCGCCGGAATGCCCGCCTTGACGGGCTGGTCGGCGGTCCCGGTCACCGAGACCAGGCCCGCCTCGCACTGCACGAGCATGTCGTACGCGCGCTTGTGCGCGTACGGCCCCTCCGCGCCGTATCCGGAGATGTCCACGGCGACGAGCCGCGGGTGCGCGGCGCACAGGGTGGCCGCGTCCAGACCGAGCCGGGCCGCCGCTCCCTGGGCGAGGTTCTGTACGAACACATCGGCATCCGCGAGAAGTTGGCGCACGATGTCCAGACCGCGGGGGTCCTTGAGGTCGACGGCGATGGACTCCTTGCCGCGGTTGCACCAGACGAAATGCGAGGCTAGCCCGTGAGCCGCGGTGTCGTAGCCGCGGGCGAAGTCGCCGCCGTCGGGGCGCTCGATCTTGATGACGCGGGCACCCAGATCGGCGAGCTGACGCGTGGCGAACGGCGCCGAGACGGCCTGTTCGACGGCGACGACCGTGATCCCGTCGAGGGGGAGGGGCTGATGGTTCATAACAGCCGTGCCTACCGTGTACGTGCCACCTTTGTCACCCCGGGCGCGCGTCACCCCCCCTCATACCAGGGCGAACTGACCCTCCGGGCCCTCTTCGTGGTGGTCGAGTACGGAGGCGGGCCGCCGGGCCGCGGCGGGCGGCGGAAGCACGCCCGGCAGCTCGGGGATCTCCTCCTCCACCTTCAACTCGTCCTGCCTGCTGCGGAGTTTGCCCAGCAGGGAAAGTACGGTGATCAGCTCCAGGAGGTCGGAGGTCCACTCCTGCGGCCAGACGGCGGGCCGTATCGCCTCCAGCGTCCCGGGTTCGGCCGCGGTGGTACGGCCCTCGAACCAGAGCTCCAGCACGCGAACGCCGGCGACATGGAAGTCCCAGGCCTCGGCGGGCACGGGGGAGATGCGGCCGTCGCCCAGGCTGAGCACCTCCTCCTCGGCGTCGTACGCGATGGCATCGGGCCGCGCGGGCACGGCGGCCCGCACATACGGCCGCCGTCCGCCGGGCAGCCGGGGCCGCTCGCCGCCCCGGGCCCCGCGCAGCTGGATCCGCGTCAGCTCTCGCCCCAACTCCACGCCGGACCGCCACACATCGGGGTCGGCGGGCAGCGGCACCACACAACCGGCGGCCGACGGCCCGGCGGCCGCGACGATCCAGGCCACCATCTCGTCCACGTCGACCTCGTGTCCGTAACGGCTGCCGAGGGCGGACAGCAGACCCGGCGCGAGATTCGGCTCCATGCCCCCGGGCCGCCGGTAGAGCGGCCGGATCCGGCCGGGCCGTCCGGCGGGGGAGCGCCCGTCGGGCAGCAGCGCGCAGACGCTGACGGCGGGGCCCGCGGACTGAGCCACCCAGCCCTGCTCCACGACGAACAGCTGCCGCTCGTCGGCCACCCGCCACAGCTCGGGCCTGGCGACATCGATGAGCCGGTGGTCGGGGATCAGCCACTGCTCGTCGAAGGCCCCGTGGCAGACCCGCACCGGCGCCGGGCAGGGCCCGTGCTCCCGCACGAACCTGGCTGTCCCGCTGCTCTGCCCGGGCAGCTGACTGACGGCACTGCGCGGCGTACGCGCCCGGGTGCATCCGAACAGCGCGTCCTGCTCGACGCCCTCCGCCCGTACGACGGCATCCCAGCGCGCCTTCAGGGAGGCGGTATCCGGAGCCATCACCCAGGGCCGCCCCAGCCGCAGGGGTGCTGTGCCCCACGGCATGAGCTCGTCCAGCATCGGCATGCGGAAATGCTAACCGCGGGCCCTGACAGCGCTCACTCCGCGTCGACGGTGACCGAGAAGGAAAAGCGGTCCCCCCGGTACCGGATCCGGGCCACGTCCACCACACGGCCGTTCTCGTCGTACGTCACGCCTGTGTAGTGCAGGATCGGGCTCAGCAGCGGCACCTTCAGCAGCTCTGCCGTCCGCGGGTCCGCGAGGCGCGCCTCCACGGTGTCCGTGATGCGGCTGATCCGCACGCCCACCCCGTCGCGCAGCACCTTCGTCATCGGCCAGCGCTCCAGGTCCGCGAGGTCCAGCCGTGCCGCGATGTCCGGACGGACCGCGTTCTCCGCCCAGTTTGTCGGCTCACCGCTCTCGCCGTCGCAGCGCAGCCGCCGGTACGTCACCACCTCGGCGTCGTCGGGGAAGTGTTCCGCGAGTTCGCCGGGCACCGGCTCGGGGCCGTGCCCCAGGATCGTCGTGCGCTCGCCCGACTGCTGGGCCACGATCGCGTCGATCGAGCCCAGCAGCCGCCTCGGCGCTCCCCGCCGCGCCCCCGGTTCGATGAACGTGCCGCGCCGCCGGTGCCTGCTGATCAGGCCCTCCTCCTCGAGCTCCTTGAGGGCCTGGCGCATCGTGAGCACGCTGACGCCGTAGTGGGCGGCGAGCTGCTCCTCGGTGGGCAGCCGCAGCGACGCCTCGGGCGTTCGGCCCAGTATCGAGGCACGCAGCGACTGCGAGACCTGGTACCACAGCGGCAGCTTGCGGTTCAGGACCAGCGAATCGGGGGCGAAGGCGGTCACGGCGTACTCCGTACTACGACCGGAAGTGGCGCTCAAGACCCTGCCACACGTCGTCGTACCCCTTCTGCAGATGGCCGGCGTTCGCCGCCTGCCCGGTCGATGTCACCGGCCAGCGCGTCTCGAACATGAAGGCAAGCCCGTCGTCGATCTTCTGCGGCTTCAGCTCGGCGGCGCTGGCGCGGTCGAAGGTCTCCCGGTCGGGCCCGTGCGCGGACATCATGTTGTGCAGCGAGCCGCCGCCCGGGACAAAGCCCTCCGCCTTGGCGTCGTACGCGCCCTCGATCAGGCCCATGTACTCGCTCATCACATTCCGGTGGAAGTACGGCGGCCGGAAGGTGTTCTCACCGACCAGCCAGCGCGGCGCGAACACGACGAAGTCGACGCCCGCCAGGCCCGGGGTGTCGCTCGGCGAGGTCAGCACGGTGAAGATCGACGGGTCCGGGTGGTCGTAGGAGATCGTCCCGATCACATTGAAGCGGTGCAGGTCGTAGACGTACGGGACATGGTTGCCGTGCCAGGCGACGACATCCAGCGGCGAGTGGTCGTAGGTCGCGGCCCAGAGGTTCCCGCAGAACTTGTTGACGACCTCGACCGGGCCCTCCACGTCCTCGTACGCCGCCACCGGCGCGAGGAAGTCGCGGGCGTTGGCCAGGCCGTTCGCGCCGATCGGGCCGAGGTCGGGCAGCTGGAACGGCTGGCCGTAGTTCTCGCAGACATAGCCGCGGGCGCTCTCGTCGAGCAGCTCGACGCGGAAACGGACGCCACGGGGGATCAGCGCGACATCGCCGGGGCGGGCCGCGAGCAGACCGAGCTCCGTGCGCAGCAGCAGGCCGCCCCGCTCGGGCACGATCAGCAGCTCGCCGTCCGCGTCGCTGAACACCCGGTCCGTCATGGAGGAGTTGGCGTGGTACAGGTGCACGGCCATGCCCGTGCGCTGGGTCGCGTCACCGTTTCCGCCGAGCGTCCACAGACCGGCCAGCCAGTCCGTCCCGGGGGCGGGATCGGGCAGCGGGTTCCAGCGCAGCCGGTTGGGGTCGGGGACGGTCTCGGTGAAGGGCGCGCTGCGTACGCCGCCGTTGTCGATGCGGACGAACGGAGGATGCGCGGCCGACGGGCGGATCCGGTACAGCCACGAGCGGTGGTTGTGGACCCGCGGCTCGGTGAACGCACTGCCGCTCAGCTGCTCGGCATACAGCCCCAGCGGGGCGCGCTGGGGTGAGTTGCGCCCGTGCGGAAGCGCGCCAGGCACGGCCTCCGAGCTGTGTTCATTGCCGAAGCCGGCCAGCTGCCCAAGGCCCTCGGCCGTCTTCCGCGCCTGCTCGATGCCGCTCATCGTCCGCTCCCGGTGCTCAAGGAATCCTATGGACAACCGTAGGATTGCGGGACCGCCCCGTCAACGGGAACAGGACTGCACGATGGACCGCGTGTCCCACGCCCACCTCCGACGCACGCCCGTGCAACAGCGCAGCACCGAGCGGCTCGCCCGAGGCGGTGCGGTTCGGGTTGCCTGCGGCGCTGTTCCCCTACCCGCCCTCCCCCAGACTCCGTCCGGGGGGACCCCAACCCGTACGCGCTTCGCGCGTGTCCTCAATCGCCGGACGGGCTGGATGTGCGGCTCGGCCGCACATTTCAGCCCCGCCGGCGTTTGAGGCGCGGGGGTCCGGGGGCGGAGCCCCCGGTTACGGGAAGGGGCGGGGTGGGGGACAAGCCCGCCGCAGGCGCCACCCGTCCCGCACGGACCCGCACCGACCCCTCCCCACCCTCCATACCGGTCGGTATGCTGGCGGGCATCGCCGTCGCCCCAGGGAGGGCCCATGCCCCGCACAGCCCCCACCCGCACCGCCCTCCGGATCTGTCCCCTCTGCGAGGCCACCTGCGGGCTGACCCTCACCATCGAGGGCACCCGCGTCACCGGCGCCCGAGGCGATCGTGAGGATGTGTTCAGCAAGGGCTTCATCTGTCCCAAGGGCGCCTCCTTCGGTGAGCTCGACGCCGATCCCGACCGGCTGCGCGCCCCCCTCGTGCGCGAGAACGGGGAACTGCGGGAGGCCACGTGGGACGAGGCCTTCGACCTGGTCGCGGCCCGGATCCGGCCGCTGATCGAGGAGCACGGGCCCAATGCCGTCGGCGTGATCCTCGGCAATCCGAACGTCCACACCATGGCCGGCGCCCTCTACCCGCCCGTCCTGCTCACCCTGCTGCGGACCCGTAATCTCTTCACCGCCAGCACCCTGGACCAGATGCCCAAGCACGTCTCCAGCGGGCTCCTCTTCGGCAGCGCCGTCGCCATCCCGGTCCCCGACCTGGACCGCACGGACCATCTGCTGCTGCTCGGCGCCAACCCCCTGGACTCCAACGGCAGTCTGTGCACCGCCGCCGACTTCCCCAGCAAGCTCAAGGCGCTGCGCAAGCGCGGCGGCACGCTGACCGTCGTCGACCCGCGCCGCACGCGCACCGCGCAGCTGGCCGACCGGCATGTCGCCATCCGGCCCGGGACCGACGCGCTGCTGCTCGCCGCCATCGCCGCCGTCCTCTTCGAGGAGAAGCTCACCGACCTCGGCGCGCTCGAAGCGCATGTCGAGCAGGTGGCCGAAGTCCAGGAAGCGGTACGGGAGTTCACGCCCGAGGCGGTCGCCGCCGCCTGTGACATGGACGCCGAGGAGATCCGTACGATCGCCCGCGAGCTCGCCGCCGCGCCCACCGCCGCCGTCTACGGCCGGGTCGGCAGCTCCACCGTCGAATACGGCACCCTCACCAACTGGCTGGTGGACGTGCTCAATGTGATCACCGGCAATCTCGACCGCCCCGGCGGCGCGCTCTTCCCGCTGTCCGCCACCGATCGCGCTCCCCGCCCCGCCGCCCCGGGCAAGGGCTTCGCGCTCGGCCGCTGGGCGAGCAGGGTCAGCGGACACCCCGAGGCCAAGGGCGAATTGCCCATGGCCGCGCTGGCCGAGGAGATCGACACCCCGGGCGACGGCCGCATCCGCGCGGTCATCTCCATCGCCGCCAACCCGGTGCTCTCCGCCCCCGACGGCGACCGCCTCGACCGCGCGCTGGCCGGGCTCGACTTCATGGTCAGCGTCGATCCGTATCTCAACGAGACGTCCCGGCACGCGGATGTGGTCCTGCCTCCGCCGCCGCCGTCGCAGAGCTCCCACTTCGACTTCGCGTTCAACGCCTTCGCCGTCCGCAACCAGGCCCGCTACACCCCGGCGGTCGTCCCCCTGGAGGAGGGGCGGATGGGCGAGTGCGAGATCCAGGCCCGGCTGGTGCTCGCCGTGGGCGGGATGCACGGCGCGGAGCCGAGCGCCGTCGACGACATGGTCATCGAGAACACCCTCACCAAGGAGGGAGCTCCGAAGGAGCTGGCCGAGCAGCTCACCGGCCGCACCGGACCGGAACGGCGCCTCGACATGATGCTGCGCCTCGGCCCGTACGACCTCACCCTCGACAAGCTCCTGGAGAACCCGCACGGCGTCGACCTCGGCCCGCTCCAGCCGCGCATTCCGCAGATCCTCAGGACCCGCAGCGGACGCATCGAGCTGCTGCCCGACCCGATCGCCGCCGATCTGCCCCGGCTGCGGCGCGCGCTGGCCGAGCGGCCCACCGCCCTCGTGCTCGTCGGCCGACGCCATCTGCGCTCCAACAACAGCTGGATGCACAACGTCGCCACGCTCAACGGCGGCTCCAACCGCTGCACCCTGCAGATCCACCCCGCCGACGCGGCCCGGCTGGGACTCGAGGACGGCGCCCCCGCCCGTATCACCGCCGAGGGCGGCCAGGTCGAAGCGCCGGTGGAGATCACGGACGCGGTACGGACCGGAGTGGTGAGCCTGCCGCACGGCTGGGGACACGACCGGCCCGGCACCCGGATGTCGGTGGCGGCGGCGCGCCCCGGAGTCAATGTCAATCAGCTGCTCGACGGCTCACGGCTCGACCCGCTGTCCGGCACCGCTGTGCTCAACGGATTCCCCGTCGAGCTATCACCGGTGCGATGACCTGGGGTTTTGCTCGTATTGCTCACGCGTCAACATCTTGTTAACGGCTCTTGGCCGCACCTAACGTCATCCGAACCGCCGCTCCGGTGGGAGTTCAAGGATGAACGTTAGGTGTCCCCATGCTGACAATCCTCGGCTTCGCCATGATTGCGACCTTCCTGGTCCTGATCATGATGAAGAAGATGTCGCCCATCGCGGCGCTGGTCCTCATCCCCGCACTCTTCTGCGTAGTCGTCGGGAAGGGCGCGCACCTCGGTGACTACGTCATCGAAGGCGTCGGGAACCTCGCCCCCACCGCGGCGATGCTGATGTTCGCGATCGTCTACTTCGGCGTGATGATCGACGTCGGTCTCTTCGACCCGATCGTGCGCGGCATTCTGCGCTTCTGCAAGGCGGATCCGCTGCGCGTCGTGGTCGGTACGGCGGTGCTCGCCGCGATCGTCTCGCTCGACGGCGACGGCTCCACCACCTTCATGATCACCGTATCGGCGATGTATCCGCTCTACAAGCGCCTCAAGATGAGCCTGGTCGTGATGACCGGCGTCGCCGCCATGGCCAACGGCGTGATGAACACCCTGCCCTGGGGCGGCCCCACCGCCCGTGCGGCGACCGCGCTGAAGGTGGATGCGGGCGACATCTTCGTCCCGATGATCCCGGCGCTCGGCGTCGGACTCCTCTTCGTGTTCGCCCTCTCCTATGTGCTGGGCCGGCGTGAGCGCAAGCGCCTGGGTGTCCTCACCCTGGACGAGGTGCTGGAGCCGGAGACCGAGACGGTCCTGGTCAAGGCGGGCGGCGGCGGGCAAGCGGCCTCCACAAGTGCTGGTACCGGTGCGGAAGTTCCCCAGCAGGACGACGGCGACGAGGGCTTCAAGGGCCTCGACCCGAACCGCGCGACCCTGCGGCCCAAGCTGTACTGGTTCAACGCGGCGCTCACCGTCGGCCTCCTCACTGCAATGATCATGGAATATCTGCCGATCCCGGTGCTGTTCCTGCTCGGCGCCGCGCTCGCCCTGACGGTCAACTACCCCAAGATGGCGGACCAGAGGGCGCGCATCGCCGCCCATGCCGAGAATGTCCTGAACGTCGCAGGCATGGTCTTCGCCGCCGCCGTCTTCACCGGAGTCCTCACCGGCACCGGGATGGTCAAGCACATGGCCGACTGGCTCGTCGGCGCCATCCCCGAGGGGATGGGCCCGCACATGGCGCTCGTCACCGGCGTCCTGAGCATCCCGCTCACCTACTTCATGTCGAACGACGGTTTCTACTTCGGTGTCCTGCCCGTCCTCGCCGAGGCCGGCGCCGCACACGGCGTCTCCTCCCTGGAGATCGCCCGAGCCTCGCTCACCGGCCAGGTCCTGCACATGTCGAGCCCGCTCGTCCCCGCCGTGTATGTCCTCGTCGGCATGGCCAAGGTCGAATTCGGCGACCACACGCGGTTCGTCGTCAAGTGGGCCGCCCTGACATCGCTGATCGTGCTCGGCGCGGGAATTCTCTTCGGCATCGTCTGATGCCTCCCAGCGGCTGACCGCGCCTCGACACCGCCGCCTTCGCCTTCGCGCGGGCGGCGGTGCCGGTGGCATGGAGCCCCAACCTTCGCGCGACTCATTCCCTGACCGGGAGTAGTCGGCTAGTTTCAGGCGTCTCAGTCGCTCCCCTCTTCCTCCGGCGGAACTTATGAGTCGCGCCATCTCCCTGCGCAGTGTCAGCAAGAGGTACGAACGCGCCAATCGCGCCGTCGACCGTTTCTCCCTCGACATCGAGCCGGGAGAGTTCGTGGTGCTGCTCGGCCCGTCGGGCTGCGGAAAGTCGACCGTGCTGCGCATGATCGCGGGCCTCGAGGACATCACCGAGGGGGAGTTGCTGCTGGACGGTGAGTACGCCAACCACATCCCGCCCCGCGAGCGCGCCATGGCGATGGTCTTCCAGAACTTCGCGCTCTACCCGACCATGACGAACCGCGAGAACATCGGCTTCCCGCTGCGGCTGGAGAACCCGCGTGCGGACAGCGGGCCGCAGATCGAGGCCACCGCCCGCATGCTCGGCATCGAGGACGTCCTGGACCGCTACCCCAGCCAGCTCTCCGGCGGCGAACGCCAGCGGGTCGCGATGGGCCGGGCCATCTCCCGACGGCCCTCCGTCTTTCTGATGGACGAGCCGCTGTCCAACCTCGACGCGAAGCTGCGCAACCATCTGCGGGCCGAGATAGCCCAGCTCACTGCCGAGTTGGGGGTGACGACCGTGTACGTCACGCACGACCAGGCCGAGGCGATGTCCCTCGGCGACCGGGTCGCGGTGATGCGCGGCGGCATACTCCAGCAGGTGAGCACCCCGCGCGCAACCTATGCCCTGCCCGCGAACGTCTTCGTCGCCGCGTTCATCGGCACGCCGCGGATCAATCTGCTGCAGGCGGTCGTCTACGCGCCGCTCGACGGCCGGATGTCCATCGATCTCGGCAAACAGCGGCTTCCGCTGCCCGAACCTCTCAGCACCGACCACCAGTTGCTCCGCATCCAGCAGGGCCGGCAGATCATCGTCGGCCTGCGCTCGGAGGCCACGCGGATAGCCCCGCCGAGCCAGGCCCGACCCGGCGAGGTCGCGCTGACCGGGATCGTCGAGCACATGGAGTACCAGGGCCATGAGGCGCTCGTGCACTTCAACACCGGCTCACAGCCCGCCGTGGTCGCCGACCTCGAGTCGCCCAGGCCGCAGGGCCCCGTCCGCAGACGCCGGACCCGCAGCGGCCCGAGCGTGCTGACCCGCCTCAAGAAGCGCGCGGTCGCCCATGTCTCGGGGCCCGTGGTGGCTCTGGACGACCCGGAGCCGCGGCCGGGGACCATGACCGCCGAGCGTCCGTCCGTGGCAGCGAGCGATTTGGTGGTGCGGACCGGGCCCGATGTGCGGCTGCGCACTGGCGCGCAGGTGCCGCTGCTCGTCGATCTCGCGCATCTCTATGTCTTCGACCACCACGGCCGCAGGATCTGCCCTGCTCCGACGGACCTCCCGGGCCTGGACGCCTGAGAGGTCCCCGCTACGCTCCAGGGTGCCCTGGCGTCCAAAAACTAACACCGCTAGTTTGTGGGTGCGGACGACTGACGGCAGCTTCTGGAGGAGTGCGATGAAGGCTCACGACGGGATGTACATCGGCGGCCAGTGGCGGCCCGCCCGGGGTCCGGACACGATCGCGGTGGTGAACCCGGCCGACGAGCAGGTCATCGCCCATGTCCCGGCCGGTACGGCGGACGACGTCGACGACGCCGTGCGCGCGGCCCGCGAGGCGCTCCCCGGCTGGGCCGCCACCCCGCCCGCCGAACGCGCCGCCAGGATCGCGGCCCTGCGCGATGTGCTCGTGGTCCGGGCGGACGAGATCGCCGAGACCGTCACCGCCGAGCTCGGCGCGCCGCTCCAGCTCTCGCAGACGGTCCACGCGGGCGTGCCGATCATGGTCGCCGGTTCGTACGCGGAGCTGGCGGCCTCGTACTCCTTCGAGGAGAAGACCGGGAACTCCACCGTGCTGCTGGAGCCCGTCGGCGTGGTCGGTGCGATCACGCCCTGGAACTACCCGCTGCACCAGGTCGTCGCCAAGGTCGCCCCGGCACTCGCGGCGGGCTGCACCGTCGTACTCAAGCCCGCCGAGGACACCCCGCTGACCGCGCAGCTGTTCGCCGAGGCCGTGGACGAGGCCGGGCTGCCCGCAGGCGTGTTCAACCTGGTGACGGGTCTCGGCCCGGTCGCCGGGCAGGCACTCGCCGCCCACGAGGACGTCGACCTGGTCTCCTTCACCGGCTCGACCGCGGTCGGCAGGCAGATCGGCGCGACCGCGGGCGGCGCGGTCAAGCGGGTCGCCCTGGAGCTCGGCGGCAAGTCCGCCAATGTCATCCTGCCGAGCGCCGACCTGGCCAAGGCCGTGGGCGTCGGCATCGCCAACGTCATGTCCAACTCAGGCCAGACGTGCAGCGCATGGACCCGGATGCTGGTCCACAAGGACCAGTACGACGAGGCGGTGGCGCTCGCGAGGGCCGCGGTCGCCAAGTACGTACCGGGCGAGCGGATCGGCCCGCTGGTCAGCGCCAAGCAGCAGCAGCGCGTACGCGGCTATATCGAGAAGGGCGTCGCCGAGGGCGCCCGCCTGGTCGCCGGCGGCCCCGAAGCCCCGCGCGAGACGGGCTACTACGTCAGCCCCACCGTCTTCGCCGATGTCACCCCCGAGATGACCATCGCGCAGGAGGAGATCTTCGGCCCGGTCGTGTCGCTGATCAAGTACGAGGACGAGGACGACGCCCTGCGTATCGCCAACGGCACCGTGTACGGGCTCGCGGGCGCGGTCTGGGCCGCCGACGCGGCCGAAGCCGTCGCCTTCGCCCGCCGGATGGACACCGGGCAGGTCGACATCAACGGCGGCCGCTTCAACCCCCTCGCGCCCTTCGGCGGTTACAAGCAGTCGGGCGTCGGCCGGGAGCTCGGCCCGCACGGTCTGTCCGAGTACCTCCAGACCAAGTCCCTCCAGTTCTGAGCCGGGAGTCCTACGCATCATGGTCCGCGCCGCCGTACTGCCCGCCGTCGGCTCTCCGCTGGAGATCACCGACATCCACCTGCCCGAACCCGGCCCGGGTCAGGTGCGGGTCCGCCTCGCCGCGGCCGGGGTCTGCCACTCCGACCTGTCCCTGTCCAACGGCACCATGCGGGTGCCGACGCCGTGCGTCCTCGGTCATGAGGGCGCGGGCACCGTCGTCTCCGTCGGCGAGGAGGTCACGCATATCGGCCCCGGCGACGGCGTCGTCCTCAACTGGGCGCCGTCCTGCGGCAGTTGCCACCACTGCTCGATCGGCGAGGTGTGGCTCTGCGCCAATGCCCTCGCGGGCGCGGCGAACGTCTACGCCCGTACCGCCGACGGCGCGGAGCTGTACCCCGGCCTGAACGTCGCGGCCTTCGCCGAAGAAACCGTCGTCGCCGCGAACTGCGTCCTGCCCGTCCCGGACGGCGTCCCGCTGACCGACGCCGCCCTGCTCGGCTGCGCGGTCCTCACCGGGTACGGCGCGGTCCACCACTCCGCACGCGTCCGCGAGGGCGAGACGGTCGTCGTCTACGGCGTCGGCGGGGTCGGCCTCGCCACGCTCCAGTCCGCCCGGATCGCGGGCGCGTCGACGATCATCGCGGTCGACGTGTCCGAGGAGAAGGAGTCCCTGGCGCGGGGGGCGGGTGCGACCGAGTACGTCCTCGCCTCCGACACCACCGCGAAGGAGATCCGCACACTCACGGGCGGCCAGGGCGCGGACGTGGCGATCGAGTGCGTCGGGCGGGCCGCGACGATCCGCACCGCCTGGGAGTCCACCCGCCGGGGCGGCCGCACGACGGTCGTCGGCATCGGCGGCAAGGACCAGCAGGTCACGTTCAACGCGCTGGAACTCTTCCACTGGGGCCGCACGCTCTCGGGCTGCGTCTACGGCAACAGCAACCCGGCGGTCGACCTGCCAGTCCTGGCGGAGCATGTGCGCGCGGGGCGGCTGGACCTGGCGGCCCTGGTGACGGACCGGATCGGCCTGGACGGGATCGCGGGGGCGTTCGCCAACATGCTGGCGGGCCGGGGCGGGCGCGCGCTGGTGGTCTTTTAGGTCCCCAGCCCCGCCCCTTCCCGTAACTGGGGGGCAAGCGCCCAGACGCCCACCGGTGCTTCGCCCCGGACCCCGTATGCGACCTTCGGCCGCATGTCCTCAATCGCCGGACGGGCTGGATGTGCGGCCGAGCCGCACATTCCAGCCCCGTCGGCGTTTGAGGCGTGGTCCCGGACACGAAATTCAGCCCCGTGGGGGTCCCCCCGGACGAAGTCTGGGGGAGTTTGAGGCGCGGGGGTCCGGGGGCAGCGCCCCCGCAAAGGGTCGGGGGCGAAGCCCCGTGGGGGTCTGGGGGCTTGCCCCCAGTTCGGGAAGGGGCGGGGTGGGGAAAACCCACCGCCTGTCAGGCCGGCCCAATTGGGGGAGGGGCGGATCAGTCCCGACGGCCGTCGGCCTCGGACGCCCCGGCATCCGGCGCGCACGTCGCGGTATCCGCCGCATCCGGGGCGTCCGGTGAGGCCGACCTCCGGGACCGGGAGCGCGAGACGGCCACCCCCGCCAGGCACAGCGTCCCGCCCGCCAGAGTGAGTCCGGCCGGTACCTCGTCCAGCGCCAGCCATGACATCAGCACGACCAGCGCGGGCACGGCATAAGTCGTCGCGCCCATCCGCCCCGCGGTCGTACGAGCCAGCGCGTAGGCCCAGGTCGTGAACGCCAGCGCGGTCGGGAAGACGCCCAGGTAGACCATGTTGAGGGTGGCCGACAGGGGAGCCCGTTCCGCCTGGGAGACCAGCTGCCCGAGGAACGGCAGACAGGCCACCGCCCCGACCAGGCAGCCGAACGTCGTCACCTGCAGTGCGCTCGCGTGCGCCAGCGCGGGCTTCTGGGCCACCACCCCGCCCGCGTACCCCACCGCCGCCAGCAGGCACAGCAGTACGCCCAGCGTGGAGGCGCTGCCCTCGCCCGACATCGAGAGGCCGACGGTCACCGCCCCGGCGAACGACACCGCCATCCCGGCCAGCAGCCGCGGCGGCAGCGCCTCGCCGAGCAGCCGGGCGCCGAGCAGCGCGATGAGAATCGGGCCGATGTTCACGACCATCGCGGCCGTGCCCGCGTCGACTTCCTGCTCACCCCAGTTGAGCACCACCATGTAGACGCCGAACCACAGCAGCCCGGATATGGCGATCCCCGGCCAGGCTGCCCGCGGCGGCAGCCCCTCGCGCCGGACCAGCAGGACGCAGCCGAGGGCGAGAGACCCGGCGAGGAGCCGCCCGAGAGCGAGCGCGCCGGGGGAGTACACCTCACCGGCGCTGCGGATCGACACAAAGGCGGAGGCCCACAGGACGACGGTGACGCCCGCGGCGGCGAGAGCGGGCCACTGCGCACGGGCGGGGCGCGGGGAGCGTGTCATGGACCGACCGTACGGCGGCGACTGTTCGGCGTTCACCGCAATGTCCCTGGCTCGATGCCGAGCAGCTCGGCCAGCGCCCGCTCGCCGTCCGCGGTCACCTTCACCGCGCGCTCGGACCCGATCCGTACGCACCAGCCCGCATCCAGGGCGTGGCGGCACAGCTCGGCTCCCGCGAGCCCCGCGAGATGCGGTTTGCGCTCGGTCCAGTCCAGGCACGACCGTACGAGCGGACGTCGCCCCTTCCGCTCCAGCGTGAGCCCCAACTCGCCGAACCAGGCGATGCCTTGGGCGGTCAGCGCGAAGCCGTTGTCCTGGTGCAGCAGCCCGCGTGCCGTCAAGGCCTGGGTGATCGCGATGCCGAGCCGCCCGGCGAGATGGTCGTAACAGGTGCGTCCGCGTGCCATGGCGCTGCGGGTAGTCGCCGCCCGCAGCGAGGCGGGCGACGCGTCCGGGGCGGGTGCGGTGTGCGCGGCCAGCTCCTCGACGAGACGGGCGACGCTCTCGCCCGCGAGCCGCACATACCGGTGGCGCCCCTGGCGCTCCTCGGCGAGCAGTCCGCCCGCGACGAGCTTGCCCAGATGCTCACTGGCGGTCGACGGCGCCACGTGCGCGTGCCGGGCGAGTTCACCCGAGGTCCAGGCACGGCCGTCCAGCAGCGCGAGACAGAAGGAGGCCCGGGTCTCGTCGGCGAGGAGCGCGGCCAGCGCGGCAAGGTCTCTGGACTGCATGTGTCCAGGATGGCCCCATCACAGTTCGGCGGCCGCCGAACTGTCTCCGTCAGGCGCGCACCAGGGCCTCGTACTGCACGGACAGACCGTCGATGAGTGCCCGCAGGCCCGTCTCGAACGCGCCCTCGTCCACCTTCTGCTGCCGCTCGGCGAGGAGATGCGCCTGCCCGAGATGCGGATAGTCGGCCGGGTCGTACGCGGACTCGTCGTCGACGAAGCCGCGGGCGAACGAACCGAGCGCCGAGCCGGTGATGAAGTACCGCATCAGGGCGCCGATATGGGTCGCCTGGGCCGGTGGCCAGCCCGCGCGGACCATCGCGCCGAAGACGGCGTCGGCCACCTTGAGCCCCGCCGGGCGGCGGCCCGGGCCGCGGGCGAGTACCGGCACGGTGTTGGGGTGGTCGGTCAGGGCCGCGCGGTAGGAGACGGCCCAGTCGTGCAGCGCGGTGCGCCAGTCGCGCCGGTCGCCCTCGTCGAACATCGACAGATCGACCTGGGCGCTGACCGCGTCGGCGACGGCGTCGAGGATCTCGTCCTTGTTGCGGAAGTGGTTGTAGAGGGAGGGGCCGCTGACCCCGAGTTCGGCGGCGAGCCTGCGGGTGGAGACGGCGTCGAGGCCCTCGGTGTCCACGAGCGCGCTCGCCGTCTCGACGATGCGTTCTCGGCTGAGCAGGGGCTTGCGAGGGCGGGCCATGCGGCACATAGTAGGGCCTGCCGACGGGAAACTAGCAGTGATAGTTAAAGCGAGGGGGCGTGTGAACATCGAGCTCAGTGAGGAGCGGACAGCCCTCCGCTGAGTACGCGTGTAAGTACGGGAGCGGATGTGGCGCGGGCTACGCCGACCGATGCTGACGCCTATGAGTGAGACACAGGTCAAGCAGCAGAACACCGCGGCCTTCTACGGACAGTCCGTCGCCTCCTTCGCCGTCGCGCTCGGCGCTGTCGGCCTCGGCATCCTCTATCTCGACGCCGACGCCTGGGTGCGCGGCTTCCTCGCCATCGCCGTCCTCTACCTCACGACCTCGGCGTTCACCCTGGCCAAGGTGATCCGGGACCGCCAGGAAGCCGGGCAGATCGTCAGCCGGGTCGACCAGGCCAGGCTGGAGAAGCTGCTCGCCGAGCACGACCCCTTCCAGAAGCCCAAGATCTAAGCGCTTGCTCACCCTCGGGGTATGGTGTGCCTTCTGATGAATGGAAGGGGCGAGCGATGAGTACGGCGGAGGACACGGCCGGCGAGGACATGCCGTGGGGCGAGGTCACGCCCGAGGCGGCGAGGAAGCTGCTCGTGGCCGCCGTCGAGGCCTTCGCCGAGCGGGGCTATCACGCGACGACGACCCGGGACATCGCGGGCCGCGCCGGAATGAGCCCCGCCGCGCTCTACATCCACTACAAGACCAAGGAAGAGCTGCTCCACCGGATCAGCCGGATCGGGCACGACAAGGCCCTGGAGGTCCTGTCGACGGCGGCCGACACCGGCAGCACGCCCTCCGAGCGGCTCGCCGCGGCCGTGAGTTCCTTCGTCCGCTGGCACGCAGGGCGGCACGACACCGCACGCGTGGTGCAGTACGAGCTCGACGCGCTCTCCGGCGAACACCGCGAAGAGATCGTCGAGCTGCGCCGCCGCAGCGACGCCGTCGTACGCGGAATTCTCCACGAGGGCGTCGAGTCGGGGGAGTTCGACGTCCCGGACGTCCCCGGCACCACGGTCGCCGTGCTGTCGCTCTGCATCGACGTGGCGCGCTGGTTCAACACGCGGGGCCGCAGGACGCCCGACGAGGTCGGCGCGCTGTACGCCGACCTCGTCCTGCGCATGGTCTCCGCCCGGAAGAGCCAGGACTCGTAGGAGTCGGCGGGTCTCAGAAGAAGTAGCGGGACACCGACTCGGCCACGCACACCGGCTTGTCGCCGCCCTCGCGCTCCACCGTGACGAGGGCGGTCACCTGCACGCCGCCGCCCGCCTCCTCCACGTTCTGCAGCACCGCCGACGCGCGCAGTCGCGAGCCCACCGGTACGGGCGAGGGGAAACGGACCTTGTTCGCGCCGTAGTTGATGCCCATCTTCATGCCCTCGACGCGCAGGACCTGCGGGACGAAGACGGGGAGCAGCGACAGCGTGAGATAGCCGTGCGCGATCGTCGTACCGAAGGGGCCGGTCGCCGCCCGCTCCGGGTCCACGTGGATCCACTGGTGGTCACCGGTCGCCTCGGCGAAGAGATCGATCCGCTTCTGCTCGATCTCCAGCCAGTCGCTGTGCCCCAGCTGCTCGCCGACCCCGGCGCGCAGCTCCTCGGCGGACGTGAAGATCCTCGGCTCGGCCATGTCCCTGCTCCCTGCGTCTCGTCTCTGCGGAACGCCAATGTCTAAGCGCTTGCTCAGCATGGTTGGGCGGACAGCTCCTGTCAACGACGGGCCCAGTAGGCTTCGAGGAGTGCCACAGATTCCCGAGAAGATTCACGAGCTCACGGTCGGCCAGCTCTCCGCGCGCAGCGGCGCCGCCGTGTCCGCCCTGCACTTCTACGAGTCCAAAGGGCTGATCAGCAGCCGCCGGACCAGCGGAAACCAGCGCCGGTACAGCAGGGACGCACTGCGCCGCGTCGCCTTCGTACGCGCCGCGCAACGGGTGGGCATTCCGCTCGCCACGATCAGGGACGCACTGGCCGAACTGCCCGAGGAGCGCACACCCGACCGCGAGGACTGGGCGCGGCTGTCCGAGGCGTGGCGCGCGGAGCTCGACGAGCGCATCAGACAGCTCGGCCGGCTCCGCGACCATCTCACCGACTGCATCGGCTGCGGCTGCCTCTCCCTGCAGACCTGCGTCCTGTCCAACCCGGACGACATCTTCGGCGAGCGGCTGACGGGCTCCCGGCTGCTGCCCGAGCGCGGACGGCCCGCGAAGGACCGTGCCTGAGCATGACGTACAGGCGGGCCCGCACCCCCGTGACGGGCCCGCCTCTTCCCCAGGGGGTGTCCGGCGGATCTGGCTGGGCTCGCGACGCCCTGCGGCTCCCTGATCCAGCGTGATCCACCGGACACCCCCTTGCCGCGCGGGACTACTCGTACTCCGTGCCGCCCTTGCGCGTCAGATACGCCGGGCTGACCGCCTTGGCGATCGCCCGGCCGCCCACCACCGGGCTGTAGCGCTCGGCAGCGGAACGGATCACGACGCCTTCGCGCAGATGCAGCTCGCGCCCGGACACGGTCTCCCGGCCGCTCGCCAGTTCCAGCACTGTGTCGATGTCGTACAGACCCTCGAACAGCCGTGGCACCAGCGGAAGTTCACCCTCCAGCAGCCCGGTCGTCTCCAGCCAGCGGACCTGGCCGTCGATCTCGGCCGACACGTCGAACACGGCGTAACCGAGCGCCTCGGAGCGGGCGTTGGCCCCGTAGACGAGGTCCTGCACCCCGGCGCCGTACACCTCGCCGAAGATCCCGACCCGGCTCGCCCCCAGCTTCTCGGCGAGGCGCGCCGCGACCGCCGGGACGTCATGGCCGAGCACCGCGCGCCAATACAGATTGCGCGGATCCTCCGTGAGGGCAAGGCCCTTGGCACCGAAGCCCTTCGACGAGACCTGGACGCGACCCTGCCCGTCGTCCGTCACGGTGTACGTCAGCAGGCAGGCCGAGCCGTGCAGCTTCTCGGTGATCACCACGGGCTCGCCCGGCTCGAAGATCTCCGGATAGCGCTGGATGTTCTCGATGTCGACCCAGGGCAGCAGATCGGGAGCCCGTTCCACATCGCCGCTCATCGTGGGCGGGATGGGCGGCGACCACTTGGTGATCGAGAGCAGCTCCGCGAAGTCCGTGCCGTCGGCGGCCGCCTGCGCCAGATCGATGTCCGCGAGGGCCTGCGGCCGGCACACGATGCCCTGCGACAGTTCCCCGCGCAGCCGCACCGCCTTGACCCGGTTGGCCTCTCCGCCGGCCAGCCGTCCGGTCAGCCCCAGCTCCTCGATCAACCCGGCCGGGAGCACGGACTGTTCCGGGATGTAGACGGCGGCGTCACCACTGCGGTACGCGCCCTTGGCGACGACGGCGCGGTAGAGGCCCACCTGAGCCAGTTCGAGCGCGTCGGCGTTCGGGTGCTCGTGGACGGTCAGCAGCTCTGCGGTGACACGCAGCGTGGACATCGGCGTCTCCTCGATTACGGATTTCCGCGTCCACTGTGCGGGCGGTGACCGGCGGAGGGCCACTGAATATCGACCGCCCTCTCCATAACCGGGGCTCCGCCCCGGACCCCGCGCCTCAATCGCCGGCGGGGCTGAACTATTCAGCCCGTCCGGCGTTTGAGGACATGCGGCCGAAGGTCGCATACGGGTCCGGGGCGAAGCCCCGTCGGGGGTCTGGGGGCTTGCCCCCAGTTCGGGATGGGGGTACCTCCCACGGCCGCCAGGCCGTAGGGGGAGGGCGGGGTGGGGAACAAGCCCCGCAGGGCCCGGCCCAACCGTTCAGGCCACCGACGCCAGCTCCCTGCGCCCCGCCCGCTTCGCCGCCGCCACCGCCTCGGACGTCAGTACAGGCTGCGGCACGACTATCCCGCAGCCCGTGCAAACCGGCCCGAACCAGGGCTCGTTCGCCAGATCCTGCCGCCACACGATGTGCGTACCCCCGCACACCGGGCAGCCGTTTCCGGGTTCGGTCTCCAGCGCGGATATCAGCCGCCGCAGGACCTCGGCGAGCGGTGCCGACGGATGGGCGCCCGGGCTGTCGCAGCGGGCGACCCCGTTCCCGCCCCAGGTCCGCCGATGCCAGTCGTCGATCGACGCCGGCCGTCGCAGTCCACCGTGCTTCTCGCGCTTGCGGCGGTCCGCGAAACTCTCCTCGTACGCGAGCCAGACGGCCCGCGCCTGTTCCAACTCGTCGAGCGCGGCCACCAGCCGCGCCGGATCGGGGGCCCGGTCCTCGGGCTCGATGCTGTGCCTGGCGCACAGATGAGCCCAGGTTGCCCGGTGCCCATAAGGGGCAAATCGTTCCAGGCACTTGCGCAGCGAATAGCGTCGTAGCGCCAGATCACACCGCGCGTCGCGCACCTGTCTCGCAAGACTGCGGAAACCGGCCATCGCACTGCCACCTCCGTCGCTGGTACTTCGGCGTTGAGGAATGGACGTACGAGTACCCGATCCGGCTCCATCGAAAATTCGATGGGTGTCATTACTGGCCAGTGGTGGTGATCATGCCGGTTCGTCCGGATCGCCCCGGGGGCAGCCGTGATGCCGTTGGTCAACCGCCCCACTCCGCGCGGCACGATCATCCACCGGGCGCGCTGGGCGGCATGCTCAGCGCCCGATGCGGCCCGCGGCCAGTACCACCCGCGCCAGCTCCTCGTGGCAGATGTCGCTGTGCGCGCCGGCCGGAGGCCCGCCGCGCCGCACCACCGAGGCCGTGTCCACGCTGACGCAGCCCGAGCCGGGGATCCCCTGCCGCAGCGCCTCCTCCAGCGTCAGCCTGACCAGCGGCTGCACGGCCTGGATGCCGTCGTGTCCCATCGCCCACCACCGCTTGTCGAGCCCGACCACGTTCGCGTCGTCCCCGGCCAGGCTGGAAGCGAGCGGATAGATCACTCCGAGCGCGCTGTCGTGTCGCGAGTAGCAGGCCACCACCGGCCCGTCGACCCGGTGCTCCATGCTGCGCAGGGCGCCGCCGCTGTGTGCCGCGTGCGGCAGGCTCTGCGCGAACGCATAGTGTGAGAAGGATCCCTGGAGGAGCGTCAGCGACTTCACGTTGTTCGCGCCGTGCGGCAGCCCGCGCAGCGCGAAGGAGACCAGCCGTGCCCCCTGGCTGTGCCCCACCAGATGCACCCGCACCGCGGGGGACGAGCGGGCGAGCTGGCCCAGCAGCGGGCCGAGACCCAGCTCGCCGACCCTCCCGGCGCGCCGCTTCATCGCGTAGTACGTCGTCTGCCGCAGCAGTTCCTTCGCGCCCTTCCACACCTTCTTGAGCCCGCCTCCGACGGCGAAGGACTCGACGGCGGGCTCCTTCTCCGTCACCTCCACGCTCTCCTCCAGCGCGAGCGCGAACCTCCGGCACATTGTCAGAGAATCCTCGAACAGGACGGCGGGCGGGCCCTGTTCGTCGTGGGGCAGATCGTCCGTGAAACAGGTCCCTCCGACTCCGCCGACCGGCGCCTCGGCCAACTGTCGTGCCAGGGAGCCGAACTCCGCGAAGGCGGCTTCCGACTCGGGCTGCGCGTGGAGCAGTTGAGCGAGCCGTCGCACCGTCCCGTCGTGCCCGGGAAACAGCTCGACCAGGGCGTCCTGCGTCGCCTCGTCCAGTGCGGATTCCAGTGCGGAGTCCAGTGGGGGAGCCGTGGCGGACGGCCGGAAGTCCGGAATCGGCTCGTCCGTGAACTTCATGGACGGCCACACCACACCGACGTATCCGAGCCTCACCCCTTCGCCCGTCAGCCCCGGGAAGGGCGCGAAGAAGGCCGAGTACAACCGGTTGGCGACCGAGGGTGAGTTGTTCCACCCGTGCGCGAACATCACCAGATCGGTGACGTCCATTTCAGCCAGACTGTCGCGCTGCGCGGCGTCCACGTCGCCGTCCTTGTCGAAGGTGACTTCGCGGTACGGCTTCACACTCATTTCCGGCATGACCGGCCCTCCCCGTCTTTGTCCGCCGATGCCCCAGCATCCTGCGCGAAGGGAGGAACGGCCATACCTACGACCGTGCTCGATCGCGCCTGGTCCCCGTCGGTCACAGGCGGTCGGTCAGAGGCGGTCGGCTGCGCGTACCCGGTGGAGATGGATCAGTACGTCGTGCGTCGCGGCCGGCCGTACCGGCTCGGTATCGACCGGCCAGGCGTTCCCGATGGTCCGGGTCTGGCGTACCACATTCAGCCAATCCCGCGCGACGGGTGGTGCGTTGCGCATGTCGAGGCAGTAGTCGCCGCGCGACACCCTCCAGGGTCGCCTCATTGCCGCCGGGCTCCGGCGGTCCGACCCTCAGTAGTGCTTGCCTCCGTACCGCAGGTACGTCCTCCGTACGGCCCTGAACGCGGCCAGCTCGCCCTGCCACGCCGCCACCACCTCGTCCGCCCCCGCCCCCGCGTCGATCATCGTCCGCACCCTCGCCGACCCCGTCAGCTTGTCGATCCAGTTGTCGGGCCGCCAGGCGAAGCCGCTCCACACCCGCTTCGCCGTCACCAGCAGGCCGATCCCGGTCCGCACGGGGTCGTACGACGTGCGGTCGTGGACATGCAACTGGACCCCGCCGACCGTCTTGCCCTGGAACTTGGAGAACGTCGGCGTGAAGTACGCCTCGCGGAAGCGGACACCGGGCAGCGCGAGCCCATTCGCGGCCGCCGCCCAGGCGTGGTTGATGCCTTCGGCGCCCAGGAGCTCGAAAGGACGTGTCGTGCCGCGGCCCTCCGACAGATTGGTGCCCTCGAACAGGCAGGTGCCCGAGTAGACCAGCGCGGTGTCCGGCGTCGGCATGTTCGGGCTCGGCGGGACCCAGGGAAGACCCGTCTCGTCGAAGAAGTCCGAGCGCCGCCAGCCCGTCATCCGCACCGTCTCCAGCTCCACCGGACGAGTCAGGAACTCGCCGTTGAACAGCAGCGCCAGCTCGGTGACCGTCATCCCGTGCGCCTGCGTGATGGGCTCGCGGCCCACGAAGGTCGCGAAGGCCTTGTCCAGCACGGGCCCCAGCGCGGCCCGGCCCGTCACCGGATTGGGCCGGTCCAGGACCACGAAGCGCTTGCCCGCGAGCGCGGCCGCCTCCATGCAGTCGTAGAGGGTCCAGATGTAGGTGTAGAAGCGTGCGCCGACGTCCTGGATGTCGAAGACGATCGTTTCCACGCCGGACGCGGTGAAAATGTCGGCGAGGGCCTGCCCGCTCTTGGTGTACGTGTCGTAGACGGGTAGCCCGGTCGCCGGATCGTCGTAGCGGCCCTCGGAGCCACCGGCCTGGGCGGTGCCGCGGAAGCCGTGCTCGGGGCCGAAGACGGCGAGAAGGTTCACCCGGTCGTCGGCGTGCATCACATCCACGATGTGCTGTACGTCCCGGGTGATCCCGGTCGGGTTGGTGACCACACCGACCCGCTGTCCGGCCAGGGGCGCGTAGCCGTCGGCGGCCAGCCGCTCGAAGCCGGTGCGAACCCGGTGGTGGCCCGCGTGGGCGGCGGCGGGCGAAGAGGCCGCGGCCAGCGCGCCCACCGCGCCACCGGCGGCCAGCAGACCCCGTCTGGACAGGCTCATCGGGTTACCTCCGTGGTCGCTGTCTGTCATGGCCACGCACGCTAGCGTGCACGGCCGGCGTGCGGAACGATTGCGACAGCGCGGTTCGGCCCCCGTGTGCCCGTGGCCGCACGCCCCCTTCCCACGCGACATACCGACTGGTTAGTCTGCTCAAACGGGATGGTACGCAGAGAGGCGGAGCTTGATGAGTGCGGTGCAGGGCGCTGGAGTTGTGGTTACGGGCGCGGGCGGCGGCATCGGAGCCGCCCTGGCCTGCCGGTTCGCGGCGGAGGGCGCCCGTGTCGTCGTCAACGACATCGACCCGGCCAGGACCAAGGCCGTGGCCGACGAGATCGGCGCGACCGCGGTACCGGGCGACGCCTCCGAGATCGTGGAAGAGGCCCGCGACGCACTGGACGGCACCGTCGACGTCTACTGCGCCAACGCCGGACTCGCCTCGCCCGGCGACGTCTTCGCCGACGAGCAGGTGTGGGCCGCCGCCTGGGACGTCAATGTGATGGCGCACGTCCGCGCGGCCCGCACCCTGCTGCCCGACTGGCTGGAGCGCGGCAGCGGCCGCTTCGTCTCCACCGTCTCCGCCGCCGGCCTGCTCACCATGGTGGGCGCGGCCCCGTACAGCGTCTCCAAGCACGGCGCGTACGCCTTCGCCGAGTGGCTCCAGCTCACCTACGCCCACCGGGGCCTGAAGGTGCACGCCATCTGCCCGCAGGGAGTGCGTACGGACATGCTCACCGCGGCCGGATCGGCGGGCGAACTCGTCCTCGCCCCCACCGCGATCGAGCCCGAGGACGTCGCCGACGCGCTGTTCGAGGGCATCGAGGCCGACCGCTTCCTGATCCTGCCGCACCCCGAGGTCGCCGAGTTCTACCAGGCACGCGCCGCGACGCCCGAGCGATGGCTGGGCGGCATGAACCACATCCAGCAGAAGTGGGAAGGAGCGCAGAGGTGACATCCGTCTACGCGGCGCGGCCCTGGCTGGCCCAGCTCACCGAGGCCCAGCGGGCCCCGATCACCCCGCCCGCGAGCGTCGTGCACTCCTTCCGCGCCGCCGTGGCCCGCGCCCCCGAGCACACCGCACTCGCCTACTTCGACGGGCGCCTGAGCTACCGCGAGACCGACGAGCTCTCCGACTCCGTCGCGGGCCATCTCGGCTCCCGCGGAGTCGGCCGCGGCGACCGCGTGGCGATCATGCTGCAGAACACCCCGCACTTCGTGATCGCGCTGCTCGGCGCCTGGAAGGCCGGGGCGGCTGTCGTCCCGCTCAACCCGATGTACAAGTCGGCCGAGGTCGCGCATGTCCTGAGCGACGCCGACGTCACCGTGCTGATCTGCTCGGACCGCGCCTGGGAGTCGTACCTGCGCGACAGCGCCGCCCGCTCGCCCGTACGCCTCGCCCTCACCGCCTGCGAACTGGACCTGCAGAGCCGCGACGACGAACGCGTCCTGGGCTTCGAGCGGCAGCCGGCCCCGCTGGACACCCACGACCTGCTGGCCGTGGCCCGGCAGGGACTGAACGCGCCGGAAGGCCGCGAACTCACCTCCGCCGACGTGGCGTTGATCAGCTACACCTCCGGCACCAGCGGCACCCCCAAGGGCGCCATGAACCTCCACGGCGGCATCGTCCACAACGCCGAACGGCAGCGCACCGGCCACCCCGTGCCCGAGGGCTCCTGCTACTTCGCGCTCGCGCCGCTGTTCCACATCACCGGCATGGTCTGCGAGCTCGCCGCCTGTATCGCCAACGCGGGCACGCTCGCCCTCTCCTACCGCTTCGAGGCGGGCGTCGTGCTCGACGCCTTCGCCGAGCACCGGCCCGCGTACACCGTCGGCCCCTCCACCGCCTTCATGGCGCTGGCCGCGCATCCCGCCGCCACCCGCGAGCACTTCGCATCCTTCCGGATGATCTCCTCCGGCGGCGCCCCGGTGCCTCCCGCGCTGGTCGAGAAGTTCCGTACGGGCTTCGGCCCCTACCTGTACAACGGCTACGGCCTCACCGAGTGCACCGCCCCCTGCGCCTCAGTACCGCCCGAGAAACTGGCCCCGGTCGACCCGGCATCCGGCACCCTCTCCGTCGGCGTGCCCGGACCCGACACGATCGTGCGGATCGTCGACGAGAAGGGCCAGGACGTCCCGCTCGGCGAGCAGGGCGAGATCGCGGTGAGCGGCCCCCAGGTGGTGCCCGGATACTGGCGGCTGCCCGAGGCCACGGCCGAGGCGTTCCCGGACGGTGAACTGCGCACCGGCGACATCGGCTTCATGGACACCGACGGCTGGCTCTATGTCGTCGACCGCAAGAAGGACATGATCAACGTCTCGGGCTTCAAGGTCTGGCCGCGCGAGGTCGAGGACGTCCTCTACACGCACCCGGCGGTTCGGGAGGCGGCCGTCGTCGGCGTACCCCACGACTACCGCGGAGAGACCGTCAAGGCATACATCAGCCTGCGCCCCGGGGCGAGCGTGGAACCGGCCGAAATCTCCGCGTACTGTGCGGAGCGCCTGGCCGCGTACAAGTACCCGCGCGAGGTGGAGATCCTGCCGGAGCTCCCGAAGACGACAAGTGGGAAGATCCTCAGGCGGGAACTGCGTTTCCCCGGGTAAGTCAAGACGCGAGTGAACCGAGTGAACTGAGTGAAAGGCGGGTGGCGGCAATGGCCAGGACGACGGACGGGGACGGCACCCCCGTCCCGCAGAGGCTGCTGGCCGCCGCCACCCGGCTCTTCGCCGAACGCGGCTACGACCGCACATCCGTCCAGGAGATCGTCGAGGCGGCCGGCGTCACCAAGGGAGCGCTCTACCACTACTTCGGCTCCAAGGAAGACCTGCTCCAGGAGGTCTACGCCCGGGTGCTGCGGCTCCAGCAGGAACGCCTCGACGCCTTCGCAGGCGCGGACGAGCCGGTGGAGACGCGGCTGCGCGGCGCGGCGGCGGACGTCGTGGTGACGACCATCGACAATCTTGACGACGCGGCGATCTTCTTCCGCTCCATGCACCATCTGAGCCCGGAGAAGCACAAGCAGGTGCGGGCCGAGCGCCGCCGCTACCACGAGCGGTTCCGGGCGTTGGTCGAAGAGGGCCAGCAGAGCGGGGTCTTCTCCTCGGCCACGCCCGCGGACCTGGTGGTGGACTACCACTTCGGCTCGGTCCACCACCTGTCGACGTGGTACCGCCCCGACGGCCCCCTGACCCCCCAGCAGGTGGCGGACCACCTGGCAGACCTCCTGCTGCGCGCGCTGCGCCCGTAGTTGCCGTCTTGTCCTCAAACGCCGGCGGGGCTGAAGAATTCAGCCCCGCCGGCGTTTGAGGCGCGGGGTCCGGGGCGGAGCCCCGGTTGAGGGAAGGGGCGGGTCGGGGAGCAGCCCGCCGCAGGCGCCCCCCCGCCCACCTACACGTACCGCTTCAACTCCCGCCGCGCCAGCGACCGCTGGTGCACCTCGTCCGGCCCGTCCGCCAGCTTCAGCGTCCTTGCCGCCGCCCACAGCTCCGCCAGTGGGAAGTCCTGGCTCACCCCGCCCGCGCCGTGCACCTGAACCGCCTTGTCGAGGATGTCCACGACCGCCCGCGGCGTCGCGATCTTGATCGCCTGGATCTCGGTGTGCGCCCCCCGGTTGCCCACCGTGTCCATCAGCCAGGCCGTCTTCAGCACGAGCAGCCGCAGCTGCTCGACCGAGACCCTGGCGTCGGCGATCCAGTTCTGCACGACGCCCTGCTGGGCGATCGCCTTGCCGAAGGCCTGACGGGACACGGCCCGCCTGCACATGAGCTCGATCGCCCGCTCGGCCATGCCGATCAGCCGCATGCAGTGGTGGATACGGCCCGGGCCGAGCCGTGCCTGGGCGATGGCGAAGCCACCGCCCTCCTCGCCGATCAGGTTCGACGCGGGTACCCGTACATCGGTGAAGACCACCTCGGCGTGACCGCCGTGGGAGTGGTCCTCGTAGCCGTACACCTGCATGGCGCGCCGGACCTCCAGGCCCGGGGCGTCGCGCGGCACCAGGATCATCGACTGCTGGCGGCGGATGTCCTCGCCGTCCGGGTCGGTCTTGCCCATCACGATGAAGATCTTGCAGTCGGGGTTCATCGCGCCGGAGATGTACCACTTACGGCCGTTGATGACGTAGTCGTCGCCGTCGCGGTCGATCCGCGTCTGGATGTTCGTCGCGTCCGAGGAGGCGACCTCGGGCTCGGTCATAGCGAAGGCGGACCGGATCTCCCCGGCGAGCAGCGGCTCCAGCCACTGCTTCTTCTGCTCGTCGGTGGCGAACTGCGCGAGCACCTCCATGTTCCCGGTGTCGGGAGCGGCGCAGTTCAGCGCCGTCGGCGCCAGGTGCGGGCTGCGGCCGGTGATCTCGGCGAGCGGCGCGTACTGCAGATTGGTCAGGCCCGCCCCGTGCTCCGCGTCGGGGAGGAAGAGATTCCACAGGCCCTGCTTGCGTGCCTCGGCCTTGAGCTCCTCCACGATCGCCGGGGTGTCCCACGGCGAAGCCAGCTGGGCGCGCTGCTCGTGCTCGATGGCCTCTGCCGGGTAGACGTGCTCGTCCATGAAGGCGAGCAGCTTGGCCCGCAGCTCCTCGGTTCGCGCGTCGAATGCGAAGTCCATGTGTACTCAGCCTTCCTGGAGGGTGGTGAGGCCGTGCTCGATGAAGAGGGGCACCAGCTCGCCGATCCGGTCGAAGCCCGGGCCGACGGTCTGGCCGAGGGTGTAGCGGTAGTGGATGCCATCGAGGATCACGGCGAGCTTGAACCAGGCGAAGGCCGTGTACCAGGAGATGGCGGAGGTGTCGCGCCCGGAGCGGGCGGCGTACCGCTCGATCAGCTCGGCCGCCTCCGGATGGCCCGCCGCGCCCGCGGTGGTGCTGACGGGGGATTCGGGCAGCTCCAGCTTGACGCTGTACATCACCAGCAGCCCGAGGTCGGTCAGCGGATCGCCCAGCGTCGACATCTCCCAGTCGAGGATCGCCTTGATCCGGTCGTCCGGGCCGACCAGGACGTTGTCCAGCCGGTAGTCGCCGTGGATGACGGCGGGCGCGGGGGAGTCGGGCAGCGCGCGGCCGAGGGCGGCGTGCAGCTCGTCGATGCCGGCCAGTTCGCGGTTGCGAGAGGCGTCGAGCTGCTTGCCCCAACGGCGCAGCTGCCGGTCGAGGAAGCCCTCGGGCCGGCCGAAGTCCGACAGACCCACCGACTCGGGGTCCACGGCGTGCAGTTCGACGAGCGTGTCGACCAGGCCGAGGACGGCGTTCCTGGTGCGCTCGGGCCCGAGCGGGGCCAGTTCCTCGGCCGTGCGGTACGGAGTGCCGTCCACGAACTCCATGACGTAGAACGGCGATCCGATCACCGACTCGTCCTCGCACAGCAGCACAGGTTCGGGCACCGGTACCGCGGTCCGGTGGAGCGCGCTGATCACCCGGTGTTCGCGCTTCATGTCGTGCGCGGTGGCCAGTACGTGCCCGAGCGGGGGCCGCCGCACGACCCAGCGGCCGGTGCCGTCGGTGACGGAGTACGTGAGGTTGGAGCGGCCGCCCTGGATCAGCCGGACACCGAGCGGTCCGCTCACCAGACCCGGACGCTCGCGGTCGAGATAGCCGCGCAACTGCTCGGGATCGAGGCCTGGCGGGGGGACTGAGCTCATCGGTGGCACCTCCGAGGGGGCGGTAGGGCAGGTCCCGCTCATGATGACCGACCAGTCGGTATGTCGTCCAGTGCGCGCGCTGAACCGGGGTCTGGATCACAGGCTCCAGACCCACATCCCTGCAGGGTGGTCATAGAGGAGAACGGCGGTAGAGCCTTCGCCGGGTCAGGCGTGGCAGGCCACCGGAACGCCGCCGTTCATCGCCGCCATGTCACCGAAGACGGCGACCGGATCCAGCGGGGAGTCCTCCGGCAGGCCGTCCAGCTCCGCGTACGCCCGGTGCACATTTGCCACCAGCCGTTCGGCTTCCCTCAGCTCGGCGAAGACCCCGAGATCGGCCTGGCGAGCGGTCTCCAGCGGAGTGAGCCCCTTGGCGCGCCCCTGCTCGGCCAGCTCGGAGACGTAGCGCAGATAGCGCTCTGTCGCTTCGTACGCCGACGGGTCGGTGATCGGGCCGTGACCCGGCACCACGGTCGTCGCGTCCAGCGATCGCAGCACGTCCAGCGCCCGCAGTGACCCGCTCAGCGAGCCCATCGGGATGAAGGGTGTGCCGCCCTCGAAGATCAGGTCCCCGGTGAAGACCACCCGCTGCCGCGGCAGATGCACGATCGTGTCCCCGGGGGTGTGCGCGACGCCGCCGGGGTGGATGAGCCGAACCTCGATGTCCCCGACATGGACCGTGAGCCGGTCGTTGTACGTCACGGTCGGGGCGATGATCGAGATGTCGCCGAAGTCGGTGCCCGGCCACAGGAGATGGAGCTGATGCCCGGCCGCCAGCTGCTCGCTGCGGCAGGAGTCGTGGCCGATCACCACGGCCTCGGGCAGGAAGACCCCGTTGCCGTAGGTGTGGTCGCCGTGGTGGTGCGTGTTGACGAGGGTCCGCGGAAGCGGGACCCCGGTCGCGACGAGCGCCTCACGCAGCGCCCGTGCGCGCCGCTCGGTGGCGGCGGTGTCGATGAGGAGAGTTGACTCCCCGTCGCTGATGAACCCCGCGTTGTTCAGGCACCAGCCGCCGTCCGGCTGGACGTAGGCGTGCACCTCTGGTGCGAGCTGGACGGTGTACGGATCGCTGACGGACAACTGAACTCCCCCGAGTCGAGGCCGGACCGGTCAGCAGGAGCCTGCCAGCCGGCCCCGGCGCGGGGGAAGCCGGGGGGTGCGTTCAGTGGTCGTCCCAGTGCCCTTCGTGCTCGGCGTGCCGGTGGCCGTCGTGGACGTAATCGACATGGTCACCGTGCTCCACGGCCGGGTGTCCGCAGCCGGGGCCGTGCTCGTGCGCGTGGCCGCTGTGCGAGACATGCTCGCCGGGCTCGCACTCGTCCCAGTGGCCGGAGTGGGAGCGGTGGAGGTGGCCGTCGTGGGCGTAGTCGACATGGTCGCCGTGCAGGACCTCGGCGTGTCCGCAGGCCGGACCGTGGACGTGCTCGTGCGCGGGGTGCTCATGGTGGAGGACGGTCATAGAGCTCACCTTTGATCTCATATGCGGCGTTCTGTCATGATTCAGGCTAGCCCTCAAGACCCGGCTCGGCCGGGTCCCGGCGACGTGCCGCACCCGGGAAGACCGGGGCCGGCACCCCTGTGCCCCAGCCCGGCTTGCGCGGGTGCCGCCCCCGGCCGAGGGTCGGATCATGAAGGCGATCAGCTACAGCCGGTACGGCGGGCCCGAGGTCCTTGAGTACGGGGAGCTTCCCGAGCCCAAGGTCGGACCGGACTCCGTCCTGGTCAAGGTGCGTGCGGCGGCCGTCAACCCGGTCGACTGGAAGGCTCGCGAGGGCTACATCGACGCCCTCTTCGAACCGGTGTTCCCGGTGATCCCCGGCTGGGACGTCTCGGGCGTGGTGGTCCAACCGGGCATCGCCGTCACGGAGTTCGCGGTCGGCGACGAGGTGATGGGATACGTACGCGAGGACTTCGTCAGCCGCGGCACCTTCGCCGAATACGTTGCGGCCCCCGTCCGCACGCTCGCCCGCAAACCCCTGAACCTGAGCTTCGAGCAGGCCGCGGGCCTGCCGCTGGCCGGCCTCACCGCCTACCAGGTGCTGCGCGGTGCTCTCAAGGTGAACAGCGGGGACACGGTCCTGGTGCACGCCGCCGCGGGCGGCGTCGGGTCACTCGCCGTGCAGCTCGCCAAGCACGCGGGGGCACGCGTGATCGGCACGGCCAGCGAACGCAACCACGACCATGTGCGCGAGCTCGGCGCGGAGGCGGTGACGTACGGGGACGGGCTCGCCGACCGGGTCCGCGCGCTGGCTCCCGACGGTGTCGACGCGGCCTTCGACACGATCGGCGGGGACGCGCTCAAGTCCGCCGCCGAGGTACTCGCGCCCGAGGGCCGGCTCGCCTCGATCGCGGACCGCGAAGTCCTGAGCCTAGGCGGCAGCTACTGCTGGGTGCGGCCCGACGCTGCGGAGCTGGCGGCGCTCGGCGAACTCGCCGAACAGGGCGTGATCTCCGTCCATGTGGACCAGACCTTCCCCCTGGAACAGACGGCCGAGGCGCAGGCCGTGAACGCCGAGGGCCGCACCCGCGGAAAGATCGTCGTCACCGTCGACTGGGAGACCTAGTGCTGGATTCCTCAAAGGAAGTACACATAGCGGCGGCGTAAACGCCTGGTGGGCGGTGCGGGTCTGCCCCAGATCCAGGGTCGGGCGCGGGCGTTGAGCTGGGCCGTGGCCACTTCGGTGGCGTGGGTGATGTGGTCGCGGTCGCCGAAGGAGCGTCCGGCCAGGGCGGTCTTGCGGAAGATGCGCCACCAGCCCTCTTGAAGGTTGAGCCAGCAGGCGCCGACTGGGATGAACACATGCCTGATGCGGGGATGTTCCTCGAGCCAGGTTCGGGTGGACACGCTGTTGTGGGAGGACAGATTGTCGGTGATCACGTAGATGTCCCCGACGGGGTTGGCGTCCTCGACCAACTGAAGGAACTGCTGGTAGAAGGCACTGTTACGGGAGGTGGCCGTCATCGTGACCTCGTGGCCGTCCCGGACGCGTAAGGCGCCGTAGACCCAGGTTTTCTCCGGTCCGCGGGAGTAGTCGAGCTCGTTTTTGATGCGGTGTCCGTCCGGCGACCAGCCCGGTGCCGGCGGGAAGGTGCGTGGGATCACCGGGCCGAGTTCGTCGGCGCAGACCACCGTCGCGCCGTCGGGAGGGCTGGTGTAGAGCTCGACGATCCGCGTCCTTTTCCCTCGAAGTCCACATCTCTCGAGCGGGTCCACGAGCGCGTGCGCCGCCAGCGCACCCCCTCGGCCAGCAGGATCCGACGTACCTGGGAGCGGCTGACCTCGATGCCCAGGTCCCGGGCCGTGGCGGCCAGCGCGTCCAAAGTCCACTCCGAGGGCCCCAACTCGTCCGCGGCCCACATCTCGTTCGACGGCTGCACCTCCAGCCGACCCGGCGGCGTCAGCCTGACCAGGCCGATGATCCTCGAGCGCTCGGCCTCGGTGATCCTTCGCTTGCGTCCCTGCCCGCCCAGATCCTCCAGTCCCTCCAGCCCGCAGCGGTTGAAGCGGTGCAGCCAGCGGCGCACCGTCTTCTGACCGCACCGCAGCTCGTCGGCTATCTGCGGGACCAGCCAGCCGCCCCAGCTCAGCTCCACCATCCGGCAGCGCTCCACCACAACCTTCGGCGCCTTTCTGGCCGACGCCAGGCGGTGGACCACCGCTTTCTCACCCTCGTCACGGCCCGGCCGTGCCCTCAGCACCACTACCCAGCACCCGCCCCCGAGCACCTGCAACTGCCCCGCTACCAGCAGCTATACCCACCGAAAGAGGAATCCAGCACTAGTAGGGCTTTGTTAGGTGGTGTCGTAGGGCTGCCATGGGCTGGGTTGTCGGCAGGTGGGGCAGATGCCGGTCCAGGTGGCGAGGAGGTGTTGGAGCAGGTTCAGGGCCTGGTAGATGGTCAGGCCCTGGCAAGGGCTTTTGGGCAGGTCCGCTGTTCGGTCAGGAACAGGTGGGCAGCGGTGACGAGAGTGACGTGCCGGTGCCAGCCGGTGAACGAGCGGGCCTCGAAGTGGTCGAGTCCAAGGGTGGTCTTCAGCTCCCGGTAGTCGTGCTCGATGCGCCACCGCAGCTTCGCGAGCCGGACCAGATCACGGGCGGGGATGTCGGCGGGCAGGTTGGAGATCCAGTACTTGACCGGCTGGTCCTCGCCTTCGGGCCATTGGGCGATCAGCCAGGTGAGGCCGATGACGCCGTCGGGGGCTGGTTTCGGGCGGCGCCCGGCGAGCCGGACCCTGAGGAACACGAAACGGGAGGCCATTGCTGCCTTCGAGCCTTTGCGCCAGATCACGGTCATGGCCCGGTCGGGCCCTGCGGTCAGGACGTGTTCACGCAAGCTGAGGGGCCGGGTGCGGTAGCGGGGCAGGGGTCTGGGGCCGAGCCCGCTGTAGGGCGGCTGATGGGGTTCGGCCGTCTCGGGGTGTGCGGTCAGCTCGCCCTTGACCTGCAGTGCATAGGCCAGCCCCCGGTCTTCCAGCGCGGTGCGGAAGCCGGCGTTCGCTCCGTAGCCGGCGTCCGCGACCAGCACCGCGGGACGTAAGCCGATGGCGGCGAGCTCGTCGAGCATCTCCAGCGCGAGCTGCCACTTCGGCCGGTGATGTTCCTCCTCGGGGATCCGGCAGCGCGCCCGCAGTCCCGCCGCCTCGGGCCCCTCCCAGCTGCGGGGCAGGAACAACCGCCAGGACAGGGGGCACGACGCGGTGTCGGAGGCGGCATGGACGCTGACGCCGATCTGGCAGTTGCCGACCTTGCCCAGGGTGCCGGAGTACTGCCGGGCCACACCGGGCGAGGACACACCGTCCTTGGGAAAGCCGGTGTCGTCCACCACCCACACCTGCGGACGCACCATCCCAACCGCCCGCCGGGCCAGGCACGCGCGGACGGTATCCACCGGCCAGGTCGAGGACGTCATGAACTGCTGCAGCTGCTGGTGATCAACACCCAGACGCCCGGCCATCGGCTGCATCGACTTCC
This sequence comes from Streptomyces sp. NBC_01481, assembly GCF_026339995.1. Lineage (GTDB taxonomy): Bacteria > Actinomycetota > Actinomycetes > Streptomycetales > Streptomycetaceae > Streptomyces. Next base: position 2,012,485 of record NZ_JAPEPT010000001.1, read on the forward strand.
GCCGCCCGTCCAGCAGCAGACCCCGCAAATACAGCCCGCCCTTCACCCGCTGGTCCACCCTCGCCAGCGGCGCGAACACCTCCCCGGCGAACTCCTCCAACCGATCACGACACGACGCGAGTTCATCCGCCCTCATACACACAGCGAACCACCGCATCCGCAACCTGCCCAGACACCTAACAAAGCCCTACTAGTGCTGGATTCCTCTTTCGGTGGGTATAGCTGCTGGTAGCGGGGCAGTTGCAGGTGCTCGGGGGCGGGTGCTGGGTAGTGGTGCTGAGGGCACGGCCGGGCCGTGACGAGGGTGAGAAAGCGGTGGTCCACCGCCTGGCGTCGGCCAGAAAGGCGCCGAAGGTTGTGGTGGAGCGCTGCCGGATGGTGGAGCTGAGCTGGGGCGGCTGGCTGGTCCCGCAGATAGCCGACGAGCTGCGGTGCGGTCAGAAGACGGTGCGCCGCTGGCTGCACCGCTTCAACCGCTGCGGGCTGGAGGGACTGGAGGATCTGGGCGGGCAGGGACGCAAGCGAAGGATCACCGAGGCCGAGCGCTCGAGGATCATCGGCCTGGTCAGGCTGACGCCGCCGGGTCGGCTGGAGGTGCAGCCGTCGAACGAGATGTGGGCCGCGGACGAGTTGGGGCCCTCGGAGTGGACTTTGGACGCGCTGGCCGCCACGGCCCGGGACCTGGGCATCGAGGTCAGCCGCTCCCAGGTACGTCGGATCCTGCTGGCCGAGGGGGTGCGCTGGCGGCGCACGCGCTCGTGGACCCGCTCGAGAGATGTGGACTTCGAGGGAAAAGGACGCGGATCGTCGAGCTCTACACCAGCCCTCCCGACGGCGCGACGGTGGTCTGCGCCGACGAACTCGGCCCGGTGATCCCACGCACCTTCCCGCCGGCACCGGGCTGGTCGCCGGACGGACACCGCATCAAAAACGAGCTCGACTACTCCCGCGGACCGGAGAAAACCTGGGTCTACGGCGCCTTACGCGTCCGGGACGGCCACGAGGTCACGATGACGGCCACCTCCCGTAACAGTGCCTTCTACCAGCAGTTCCTTCAGTTGGTCGAGGACGCCAACCCCGTCGGGGACATCTACGTGATCACCGACAATCTGTCCTCCCACAACAGCGTGTCCACCCGAACCTGGCTCGAGGAACATCCCCGCATCAGGCATGTGTTCATCCCAGTCGGCGCCTGCTGGCTCAACCTTCAAGAGGGCTGGTGGCGCATCTTCCGCAAGACCGCCCTGGCCGGACGCTCCTTCGGCGACCGCGACCACATCACCCACGCCACCGAAGTGGCCACGGCCCAGCTCAACGCCCGCGCCCGACCCTGGATCTGGGGCAGACCCGCACCGCCCACCAGGCGTTTACGCCGCCGCTATGTGTACTTCCTTTGAGGAATCCAGCACTAGTGACCTGAGTCGGAGATTCTCTGGCAGTAGGCGGCGACTTTGTCGAGGATCTCGTCGGCGGTTTTTGTCCAGACGAACGGTCGGGGGTGGTCGTTCCAGTCGGCGAGCCAGGCTCGGATGTCGCGATCGAGGGCCTGGACGGAGCGGTGGACGCCGCGTCGGAGTTTCTTGGCGGTCAGCTCGGCGAACCACCGTTCCACCAGGTTCAGCCAGGACGAACCGGTGGGTGTGAAGTGCAAGTGGAAGCGGGGATGGGCCACCAGCCACTGTTTGATCGCGGGAGTTTTGTGGGTGGCGTAGTTGTCCAGGATCAGATGCACATCCAGGTCCGCCGGGACTTCCTTGTCGACCTTGACCAGGAACCTCTTGAACTCGGCGGCCCGGTGACGTCGGTGGAGCGAGCCGATCACCTTGCCGGTTGCGGTGTCCAGGGCCGCGAACAGGGTGGTGGTACCGGCCCGGATGTAGTCATGACTGCGGCGCTCGGGCACTCCCGGCATCATCGGCAGAACCGGCTGCGAGCGGTCCAGGGCCTGGATCTGCGACTTCTCGTCGACACACAGGACCAGGGCCTTCTCCGGCGGGTCGAGGTAGAGGCCGACAACATCGCGGACCTTGTCGATGAACAGGGGGTCGGTGGACAGCTTGAAGGTCTGCGAGCGGTGCGGGGCCAGCGCGAACGCCCGCCAGATCCGCGAGATCGCCGACTGCGACATCCCGGTCGCCGCAGCCATCGACCGCGTCGACCAGTGGGTGGCGTTGGCCGGCTTCTCCTCCAGTGTCTTGACGATCACCCGTTCCACGTCGGCATCCGTGATCGTCCGTGGGACACCCGGCCTCGGCTCGTCACACAGGCCGTCCAAGCCCCGCTCGAGAAAACGCCGCCGCCAGGTGCGGACCGTGTCTGGAGCGATCCGCAGACGGCGCGACACCTCCATAATCGAGTGCCCCTCCGCGCACTCCAGCACGATCCGCGACCGCTGGGCCAACGCCTGCGCAGTCGATCGACGACGCACCCACCCCTCAAGCACCTCTCGCTGAGCATCAGTTACCGACAACGGTGGGATCTTCGGACCCGGGCGACTCATGCCGGACTAACGGCAAATCTCCGACTCAGGTCACTAGGGCCTGTCGTTCGGATCTTGCCGGGTTCGCGTGCCCTGGCACGCACTCCCCCGTAGCCCTTCGGGCACGGGAGGTGCCCCCACGCTGCGTTGCGTCAGTCGCCGACGCTCCGCGTCGGCTCTCCCCCTGCCTTCGGCGGGGGGACCCCCATCCTCCGGCCTGCGATCGCACCCACCACAGTGACATCAGCCGCTCCTCGGCGGGCCGCTCACTGATCCGGCCTGAAACGACAGGCCCTGGCAATCCTGACCTCAGACCACCATCGCCACCGCGAACCCGGCCAGAGCGATGGTGCACGCCACCGCGGCCAGCGCCGCCCGGTCCGACATCACCTGCGGCCTCGGACCTGCGCCCAGCGCACGCACCCGCCAGTGAGCCACCCGCAGGAAAGCCAGCCACACCAGCGCACTGAACGCCACCGCCACCAGCCCGGCCGTGCTCAGATCGCCGCCCCCCACCTGCCGGGCCGCGAGCACGGCCGCCACGGTGAACGCCAGCGTGGTCCTGCGCCACGCCAGCCTCGTCCGCTCCGGCTGCAGCCCCGGATCCCGCTCCGGCGCGGCCGTCAACGCCAGCCCTCCCAGCCGAAGAGCACGACCACCACCATCGCCACCGCGACAGCGGCGACCACCAGGCTCAGCACCGTCGGGAAACGCGAGACCGGCAGATCCTCGCCCCGCCGCATCGCCCGCTCGCAGCGCACCCAGTGATTCACGGCCCGCAGCGCACACAAGACCCCGGCGCCCAGCAGCCCGAGCGCCATCCCGGTCCGCAGCCACCGCGTCAGGTCCGGCAGAAACTGATCGACCGCGAACCCGCCGCCGATCAGGGCCAGCGCCGTCCGCAGCCAGGCGAGAAAGGTCCGCTCATTGGCGAGCGAGAACCGGTAGTCGGGAGTCTCGCCCTCCTCGCTCACCCGCTGGGGCGCGAACCACAGCCGCAGACTCCGTCCGAAATCGCTCACGCGTCGCACCCTACGTGCCCGACTCCCGCAGCCGTTCGTACGCCGCGAGACCGTCCGGCACCCACTCCCACTCCCCGAGCCGTTCCTCCAACTCCCGCTCGGGCAGGAAGTCGTGCCAGGCGACCTCCTCGGGCTGCGGGTTCACCGGCAGCTCGCAGCGGACCTCGTACACGGCCGACCACCAGGTCTGATCGCCGCGCTCGTAGAGGAACTTGAACAGCGGCACGGGCGCGGGGAGTCCGGAGACCCCCAGCTCCTCCTCGGCCTCGCGCAGCGCCGCCGCGTCATAGCTCTCACCCGCGCCGACGACACCGCCCACGAACATGTCGTAGAGGGACGGGAAGACCAGCTTGGTCGCCGTCCGGCGGTGAACGAAGATCCGGTCCTGTGCGTCCCTCGCCAGAACGAAGACCGCGCGGTGGCGCATGCCGCGCGCGTACGCCTCGCCGCGCGGGGCCTGGCCGATGACCTCGTCGTTCTCGTCGACGATGTCCAGGATTTCGTCAGCGGGATTCATGTTCCCATCCAAGCACCGGCCGAACTGTTGACGAGTTACTGCCGCGTACCGAAGATCGGAGCCATCGCACTCCGGCCCCCGACAAGGATGGAACCCATGGCGTACGACGCTGATGTGATCGTGATCGGGGCAGGGCTGGCGGGCCTGGTGGCCACCGCGGAGCTCGTCGACGCCGGACGAAAGGTCATCCTGCTCGACCAGGAGCCGGAACAGTCGATCGGCGGACAGGCACACTGGTCCTTCGGCGGACTCTTCTTCGTCGACTCGCCCGAACAGCGCCGGATGAGGATCAGGGACAGCCGGGAGCTTGCGCTCCAGGACTGGCTCGGCACGGCGGGCTTCGACCGCGAGGAGGACCGCTGGCCGCGCCAATGGGCGGAGGCGTACGTCGACTTCGCGTCCGGTGAGAAGCGGGCCTGGCTGCACGCCCAGGGGATGCGGTTCTTCCCGGTCGTGGGCTGGGCCGAACGCGGCGGCTACGACGCCACCGGGCACGGCAACTCCGTACCCCGCTTCCACATCACCTGGGGCACGGGCCCCGGAGTCGTCGCCCCCTTCGAGCGGCGGGTCAGAGCAGGCGTCGCCCGCGGACTCGTCCAGCTGAAGTTCCGTCACCGGGTCACCGGGCTGAGCAGCAGCGGCGGCACGCTCGACACGGTCGGCGGCGAAGTCCTCGAGCCCTCCGGCGCCGAGCGCGGCACCGCGAGCAGCCGCGAGGTCGCCGGGGCATTCGAGTTCCGCGCGCAGGCGGTGATCGTCACCTCCGGCGGCATCGGCGGCAACCACGACCTCGTTCGCGCACAGTGGCCCGAGCGGCTCGGTACCCCGCCCGAGAAGATGCTCTCCGGCGTCCCCGCCCATGTCGACGGGCTGATGATCGGCATCGCGGAACGCGCGGGCGCGAGCCACATCAACAGCGACCGGATGTGGCACTACACCGAGGGCATCGAGAACTGGAACCCGATCTGGGCCAAGCACGGAATCCGCATCCTGCCCGGACCCTCCTCTCTCTGGCTCGACGCGCGCGGCAAGCGGCTGCCCGTCCCGCTCTTCCCCGGCTTCGACACGCTCGGCACGCTCGAACACATCATGAAGTCCGGCTACGACCACACCTGGTTCGTGCTCGACCAGAAGATCATCGGCAAGGAGTTCGCGCTCTCGGGCTCCGAGCAGAACCCGGATCTGACCGGGAAGTCGATCCGCGACGTGATCCGGCGCGCGACGGCGGATGTGCCGGGGCCGGTGAAGGCGTTCATGGACAACGGCGTCGACTTCGTCGTCGAGAAGGACCTCTCCGCGCTCGTACGCGGCATGAACGCGCTCACCAAGGAGCCGCTGATCGACGAGGCGCAGCTGCGGCGCGAGATCACCGCGCGGGACCGGGAGATCACGAACCCGTTCACCAAGGACCTCCAGGTCACTGCGATCCGCGGAGCCCGCAAGTACCTGGGCGACAAGCTCATCCGCACGGCGGCGCCGCACCGCATCCTCGACCCGAAGGCCGGTCCGCTGATCGCCGTCCGGCTGAACATCCTCACCCGCAAGTCGCTCGGCGGCCTGGAGACGGACCTGTCCTCGCGGGTGCTCGACGATGACGGCGAGCCGCTGGCGGGTCTGTACGCGGCGGGGGAGGCGGCGGGATTCGGCGGGGGCGGGGTGCACGGCTACCGCTCGCTGGAGGGCACGTTCCTGGGCGGCTGCATCTTCTCGGGCCGCGCGGCGGGCCGGGCGGCGGCGCGGGCGGTGGGGTGAATTCCAGCCCGTCCGGCGTTTGAGGACATGCGGCCGAAGGTCGCATACGGGGAGGTGGGGGTCCCCCCGGACGGAGTCTGGGGGAGGGCGGGGTGGGGAACAAGCCCCGCAGGGCACCAGCCGGTCGCGCCGGGCACGCCGAGTGTGACGGAAGTCTGACGTGCGGCCGGATCCCCTGGCATCTCGCGTCCCCGAGTGTTCGAATCGAACCGTGACCACACACCACCCCGACGCCGAGGGCGCCCCCGTCGGCCGCCGCCTGGTGCTCGGCATGATCGGGCTCGGCGGGGCCGGAATCGTGGCCGCGCCGTATCTCCAGCGAGGGCTCGAGTCCTTTCTGGGCGCGGCCTCGGACAAGGACCCGACGGGCCTGACCGGACTGCTGCCCAACGGCGGCGGCTTCCGCTACTACTCGGTCGCCTCCTCCGTGCCGCACAAGAGCGAGCAGAACTACCGCCTCACGGTCGACGGCCTCGTCGACAGCCCCGCGACGTACACGCTCGACGAGCTGCGCAAGCTGCCGCAGACCCGGGTCGTGCGCGACGTCCAGTGCGTCACCGGCTGGCGGGTCCCCGACACCCCCTTCGAGGGAGTGAAGCTGTCCCTCCTGCTCGACGCCGCGGGTGTACGCCCCGAGGCAAGGGCCATCCGTTTCACCTGCTTCGACGGCACGTACAGCGAGAGCCTCACCCTTCCTCAGGCCCGCCGGGACGATGTGCTGGTCTGCCTGAAGATGCAGGACAAGCCGGTCAGCCACTCGCACGGCGGCCCGGTCCGGCTGTATGTGGCGCCGATGTACTTCTACAAGTCCGCGAAATGGCTCTCCGGCATCACCGTCACCTCCCGCGTCCGGCCCGGCTACTGGGAGGAGCGGGGTTATGACGTCGACGCCTGGGTCGGCCGGTCCAATGGCCGCAGTGACACCCCCACCGTCTGAACGGCCCGCCCGCGTCAAGCGGTTCAGCCGGGCCGAGCGCTGGGTGCACCGTACGACCGCCGGGCTGATGCTGCTGTGCGTGGCGACCGCCGCGGCCCTGTACGTACCGCAGATCGCCGAGCTCGTGGGGCGCCGCTATCTGGTGGTCACCGTTCACGAGTGGTCCGGGATCCTGCTGCCCGTGCCCTTCCTGCTGGGTCTCGCCTCGCCCGCCTTCAGGGCCGATCTGCGCAGGCTGAACCGTTTCGGGCCGCACGATCGGACCTGGCTGCGCGCTGCCCGGAGGCGTGATCGCAGGTCCTCGTCGCGTCCGGCGGGCAAGTTCAACGCCGGACAGAAGGTGTACGCGGCGTGGATCGCGGGCGCGGTGCTCGTGATGCTGGCGACCGGACTGCTGATGTGGTTCACGCATCTGACGCCGCTGGTGTGGCGTACGAGCGCGACGTTCGTGCACGACTGGCTGTCGCTGGCCGTCGGCATCGTCCTGGCCGGACACATCGGCATGGCGCTCGCCGACCCGGAGGCACGCAGGGGCATGCGTACGGGGTCGGTCGAGCGCCCTTGGGCGAAGCGGGAGCACCCGCTGTGGCGCGGGGACGAGTAGAAATCACCCGCCAGTTCGCCGTCGGGACGCTCGCGGAGCTGGACGTACTGGCGCCCTGAAGGCCTGGGCGGGGGTGTCACGCCCGACTGGTGCGTCTCTCGATGACCTTGCTTTACTGCGCCGTAACCTCTGAAACACCTCAGATCTATATCTGCGTGACCTTGGCCACTGCCAAAATCCCAGGGTTGCCCTGAATATGTGCCGTCGGGCCATGGCACGGTGACGCCCCCCACCGGCCACGGCCGGGACCGCCCACATCCCCTCACGAAGGCGAACCCCTCCATGAGTGACCGCACCACTGCGGCCGAAACGCTCGCCGCCGGGGCACCGGCGAAGAGCACCCCCCACGTCGACGCAGGAGACGCCGGCTACAGCAAGGACCTCAAGTCCCGCCACATCAACATGATCGCGATCGGCGGAGCGATAGGCACCGGCCTGTTCCTCGGAGCGGGCGGCCGGATGGCGAGTGCGGGCCCCTCCCTCGCCATCGCCTACGCGGTCTGCGGCGTCTTCGCCTTCTTCGTCGTCCGCGCGCTCGGCGAGCTGGTCCTCTACCGCCCGTCCTCCGGTGCCTTCGTCTCGTACGCCCGTGAGTTCATGGGCGAGAAGGGCGCCTTCGCGGCCGGCTGGCTCTACTTCCTCAACTGGTCGACCACCGCGGTCGCCGACATCACCGCGGCCGCCACCTACGCCCACTTCTGGGCCATGTTCAGCAGCGTCCCGCAGTGGGTCCTCGCGCTGATCGCGCTCGCCGTCGTCCTCGCCGCCAACCTCATCTCGGTGAAGTACTTCGGCGAGATGGAGTTCTGGTTCGCGATCATCAAGGTCGCCGCGCTCGTCGCCTTCATGCTGGTCGGCGTCTTCCTGGTGGTCACCCAGCACCCGGTCGACGGCCACACCCCCGGCTTCTCCACCGTCACCGACAACGGCGGCATCTTCCCCACGGGCATGCTGCCGATGCTGCTGGTCATCCAGGGCGTCGTCTTCGCGTACGCCTCCGTCGAGCTGTGCGGCGTCGCGGCCGGGGAGACCGAGAGCCCCGAGAAGATCATGCCCAAGGCGATCAACTCGATCATGTGGCGCGTGGGCCTCTTCTACGTCGGCTCGGTGGTGCTGCTCGCGCTGCTGCTCCCGTACACGGCGTACTCCGGTGACCAGAGCCCGTTCGTCACCGTCACGGAAAAGCTCGGTGTCCCCGGCACGGCCCACGTGATGAACCTCGTGGTGCTGACCGCCGCCCTGTCCAGCCTGAACTCCGGGCTGTACTCCACGGGCCGCATCCTGCGCTCCATGGCGCTGTCGGGCTCCGCGCCCAAGTTCACCGGCCGGATGAACAAGGGGCAGGTGCCCTATGGCGGCATCCTGCTGACCGCGGGCTTCGGTGTGCTGGGCGTCGCGCTCAACTACAAGGTGCCCGACGAGGCCTTCGAGATCGTTCTGAACCTGGCCTCGATCGGCATCCTCGGCACCTGGGGCATGATCATGCTCTGCTCGCTGCTGTTCTGGCACCGCGCCCAGGACGGCCGGGTCACCCGCCCGTCCTACCGGCTGCCCTGGGCCCCGTACACCCAGATCGTCACGCTGTTCTTCCTGGCGGGCGTGGCCTTCCTGATGTGGTGGGGCGGCGGCGTCGGCCGTACGACCGTGATGCTGCTGCCGCTGATCGCGGCGGCGCTGGTCGGCGGCTGGTTCGTCGTCCGCGGCCGGGTGCGCGCCATCGCGGCGGAGCGCCAGGACGCCTAAAGCCCGGCTCGTGGCGGCTCTGCTGCGGGGTCGGGCCACTGCATCAGCCGCAGACGGCTCTCGAAGCGGTACGGCTCTCCCGTCACCGGATCGGTGAACTCCAGCACCTTCGCGAGGAGTTGCAGCGGCCGGGAGTAGTCGTCGGGCCCCGGCTCCTGGACGACCGGATAGACCGGGTCGTTCAGGAGCGGCAGCCCGAGGCTGTTCATATGGACCCGCAGCTGATGGGTGCGGCCGGTGGCCGGCAGCAGCCGGTACCGGCCGAGCCCGCCCCGGTGATCGAGCAGCTCGACCCGGCTCTCGCTGTTCGGCTCGCCGGGCTCCTCGCGCGCCGCCATCACCCCGCGCTCCTTCACGATCCTGCTGCGTACGGTCACGGGCAGGGTGACAGCCGGGTCGTACGGCGCGATCGCCTCGTACTCCTTGCGCACCCGCCGGTCGCGGAACAGCGTCTGGTACGCGCCGCGGTCCCCGGGCCGTACGACGAAGAGCGCGAGCCCCGCGGTCAGCCGGTCGAGCCGGTGCGCGGGCTGCAGCTCGGGCAGACCGAGATCGCGCCGCAGCCGCGCGAGCGCCGTCTCGGTGATGTGCCGGCCGCGCGGGGTGGTGGCCAGGAAGTGCGGCTTGTCGGCGATCACCAGACGCTCGTCGCGGTGGACGATCCCGACCTCGAAGGGCACACGCTCCTCGGGGGCGAACTCGCGGTGGAACCAGAGATAGCGCCCGGCGGTGTACGGCTCGTCGGCGGCGACCGGACCGTCCGTGGAGACGATGCGTCCCTCCCGGAAGAGGGCCTCGACCCTGTCGGCCCCGATGGCATCGGCGTACCGGGCGAGGAGATGGCCGTACACCGTCTTCCACGCGCCGTCGGGATCGGCGGGCAGCCGCAGCCGTACCGGATCGATGCCGTCGCGCTGGGGGAGCGGCGCGGGCGGGGCCTTGTGTCTGCGTCTCACCGAGATGACTGTATGCGCACCCTGTAGGCACACCGGCTCGCGAACAGGCAGAACGCGAAGATCCCCACGGGATTCCGTGGGGATCTTGGTGGTGTCCGAGGGGGGACTTGAACCCCCACGCCCGATAAAGGGCACTAGCACCTCAAGCTAGCGCGTCTGCCATTCCGCCACCCGGACAAGGTGTCTGTCTCGCGGCCCTGGGCCGTTCCGACGTGGAAAACCATAGCAAACATTCGGACGTGCCCGATCACGCGCCGGTCCTTGTGAAGGGCGCATGACGGCGGACTGCCGCCTTGGGGTCCGGGCCCGCGCGCGGGAGGATGAGGAGGAACCACCAGCAGCGACAGTGGGAGGAATCAGCGTGAGCGAGTCGAACACGGCCCGTACCGTCTCGGGCGAGGACGAGGTCGTGGACCTCTGTCGTGAGCTGATCCGCATCGACACCAGCAACTACGGCGACCATTCGGGGCCGGGGGAGCGTGGCGCGGCCGAGTACGTCGCGGAGAAGCTCGCCGAGGTCGGACTCGAACCCAGGATCATCGAGTCACACAAGGGGCGCGCCTCCACGGTCGCCCGGATCGAGGGCGAAGACCCGTCGCGGCCCGCGCTGCTCATCCACGGTCACCTCGACGTCGTACCGGCGAACGCCCACGACTGGACCCACGACCCCTTCTCCGGCGAGATCGCCGACGACTGCGTCTGGGGCCGCGGCGCGGTCGACATGAAGGACATGGACGCGATGACCCTCGCGGTCGTACGGGACAGGCTGCGCAGCGGCCGCAAGCCCCCGCGCGACGTGGTGCTGGCCTTCCTCGCGGACGAGGAGGCGGGCGGCACGTACGGCGCGCGGTATCTCGTCGACAAGCACCCGGACCTCTTCGAGGGAGTCACTGAGGCCGTCGGCGAGGTGGGTGGCTTCTCCTTCACCGTGAACGAGAATCTGCGGCTCTATCTCGTCGAGACGGCACAGAAGGGCATGCACTGGATGCGCCTCACCGTCGAGGGCACCGCGGGGCACGGCTCGATGACCAACAACGACAACGCCATCACCGAGCTCTGCGAGGCCGTCGGCCGGCTCGGGCGGCACAAGTGGCCGGTCAGGATGACCAAGACCGTACGGTCCTTCCTGGACGAGCTCTCCGACGCGCTCGGCACGCCGCTCGACCCGGAGGACATGGACGCGACGCTCGCCAAGCTCGGCGGCATCGCGAAGATGATCGGCGCGACGCTGCGCAACTCCGCCGCCCCCACCATGCTGGGCGCGGGCTACAAGGTGAACGTCATCCCCGGGCAGGCGACCGCACATGTCGACGGGCGCTTCCTGCCGGGATACGAGGAGGAGTTCCTGGCCGACCTCGACCGGCTGCTCGGCCCGCGCGTCAAGCGGGAGGACGTGCACGGCGACAAGGCGCTGGAGACCAGCTTCGACGGGGACCTCGTGGACGCGATGCAGATCGCGCTCAAGGCCGAGGACCCCATCGCCCGTGCCGTCCCGTACATGCTCTCCGGCGGCACCGACGCCAAGTCCTTCGACGATCTCGGCATCCGCTGCTTCGGCTTCGCGCCGCTCAAGCTGCCTCCGGAGCTGGACTTCGCGGGAATGTTCCACGGGGTCGACGAGCGGGTGCCTGTCGACGGTCTGAAGTTCGGTGTGCGGGTGCTTGACCGATTCCTGGACGGGTGCTGAGTCGCTGCGGGTGAAATCCGCTGAAAAGAAACTCCAATAATCGTCAATGTGTGCGCACTTGACTGAAAAGAGTGAAAGGAGCCAGGGGCTCGTAGCCCACCCCCCTCCTCCTCGTTACAGGTGATGCGGTCCGCGGCTGGGATCGCATTGCCAACAAGGAGGAATAATGATCAAGAAGGTCGTCGCTGCTGCGGCTGCCACTGGCGGTCTGGTGCTCGCGGGTGCGGGTGTGGCCATGGCCGACGCGGGTGCCCAGGGTGCCGCCGTGAACTCCCCCGGCGTGCTCTCCGGAAACGTCGTGCAGGCACCCGTCCACGTGCCGGTGAACCTGTGCGGCAACGCGGTCTCCGTGATCGGGCTGCTGAACCCCACCTTCGGCAACACCTGCGTCAACGACTGACGTTGTGACTCGGCCCACCAGGGCCTGGGTTTGAACTCGGGCGGTCCCGGAGTGCGTGCCATGCACTCCGGGGCCGTCGGGCATTCCAGCCCCGGGCACGACGTCCGGGACTTCCTGAAGCGGAAAGCAGGGAACAACCTATGCGACAACTCTCTCGCAAGGGTCTGATCACCGTCGCGGCTGCGGGCGGGGTACTCGCCCTCGGTGGCGGTTATGCGCAGGCGGATGCCGGCGCGTACGGGAGCGCATCGAATTCTCCGGGCGTTGCGTCCGGGAATGCGGTCCAGGTCCCGGTTCACGTGCCCGTCAATGTGTGCGGGAACACGGTCAACGTCATCGCGCTGCTGAACCCCACGTTCGGCAACGGCTGCGCGAGCGACAGCGGGTCCGACGACGTCTCGACCGGCGGAGCCCACACCGAGGGGGCGTCCAGCAATTCGCCCGGCGTCGCCTCGGGCAACACCGTCCAGGTCCCGCTCGATGTCCCCGTGAACGTCTGCGGGAACACGGTCGATGCCGGAGCGGTGCTCAACCCGGCGTTCGGCAACGACTGCGGCAACGGCGGTGGCGACGATGCCAACACGCCGCCCTCCGTCCCCAACGAGCCGGGGAGCCCGCAGGAGCCGGGAACCCCCGAGGAGCCGGCAACCCCTGGTGAGCCCACCACCCCGGCAGTCCCGGGTGTGCCGGTGACGCCCACCACTCCGCAGCCGGTCACTCCGGTCACGCCGGCTGTGCCGAACGCCCCCGGCACGCGGAACGTCGACCAGGGCGAGACCCCCGGCCAGCTCGCGCAGACCGGATCCAGCGCGCTCGGCCTGCTGGCCCCGGCGGGTGCGGGTCTGCTGCTGGCGGGAACGGTGCTCTACCGTCGCGCCCGAGCCTCCGCGTAACCACGCGGTCGCCGTGAGGTATAGCGGTACAAAGCGGTACGAAGGTGCATGAAACGGAGCGGGTCCCGCGGTCGCGAGGCCCGCTCCGCTGCACTCACTCGCTCACCAGGTGGCGCGCACCTGACGGATGATGCGCCGGCGCAGCCGCACCCTGCGGCTGCCGTCCCGGTGCAGACTCAGTCGGTCCAACTCCCAGTGTCCGTACTCGGCGTGGTCGGTCAGCAGACGGGTCGCTTCCTTGCGGGAGACCCCGCGCGGCACGTACACGTCGACAAATTCGTATTCCGGCATCGCATCTATTGTGCGGGCAGAGCCCCAGTACGGATAGCGTCTGCACTATGTCTGATGCTGCGCAGCCCACCGCTGCCGAGGTACGCGCCGCCGCCGAGGCGGTCAAAGCCGCACTGGACCGTCACCTCGCGGCGGTCGAGAACCGCTCGGGTGAGGACGACCCGGCCGTTTACGACGCGTTCAACATCCTTGCCGCGGCGGCGGAGGCGTACGACGAACGCCTCTATGACCGCTATGACGAGGTGACGCCGTTCGAGATCCCGGGCGCGGACGACTCGCTTCCGCCGTACGCGGGCCCCGAGGAGCCGAACGCGCTCAGTGTGCTGATCCGCCGGGACTACGCGGTGGTCGAGCCACAGCGGCTGCTCGCACAGGCACAACGCATCGCCGATCTGGACCCCGAGGAGGACCGCTCGGAAGATGCGCCGGTGGTCGGCACGAGCGTGCACGCGGCGCTCGGCGTGCTCTTCGGGGAGTACGAACCGGATGAAATCGGCTCCCGGCACAAGGAGTTCGGCCTGGAGGAGGGCGACTCCACGCTGTGGGTGTCGGCCGCGGACGATCTTCCGGAGCCCGGGGAGTGGCTGAGTACGCCCTTCGATCAGGCGGACCCGCAGCGGGTCGTGTGCCGCTTCGACGTCAGCTCGGTCTTCGACGAGGACGAGCTGGGCGAGGGGATGGACGACCTCGACGAGTCGGAGTCCTGACCGGGGCCGGTCGGTTTGATCTTCAACGCGGGCCCCAGGCGCATCTCAGCGGCGGGGGCCTCGCGCCTTTCTGCCTGCGGTTCGGCGCCGGATGCGCCTACGGATTCGGTTCCGGGGCGAGCAGACCTTCGAGCAGCGGCCGCAGCCGGGTCGTACGGTCCTGGGACGGGATCTCCGCCACCGCACGCGGCAGCGCCTGGTCCACGCCGTGCACCACCGACAGATGACGCTCGCCACGGCTGAACGCGGTGTAGACCCACGGCCGGCTCAGCCCCTGCGCCGCGTCGCCCGGCAGCACGACCACCGCCGCGGGCCAGCGCATCCCGGCTGCCTGGTGCGCGGTGAGCGCCCAGCCGTGGCGCACGCCCGACTCGACCCGCTCCTTCGGTACGACGACGGGCGTGCCCTCGCAGTCCAGGTGCAGGCCGTCCGCGTCCGCCGAGAGGACGGTGCCGGGAAGCGTCCGGCCGAGCGCCGGGGCGTAGGCCACTCGGTCGCCCGGGTCGAAGCCGCCGAACCGGCCGGGACCGGGGTTCAGCCGCTCCTTGAGGGCCGCGTTGAGCGCGCGGGTGCCCGCGGAGCCGCCGTGCCCGACGGTGATGACCTGGGTCTGCTCGGTCGGCACCCCGATGGCCCGGGGCACCGAGTCGGCGACGAGCTGGACCGTACGGTGGACCGCCTCGCCCGCGTCGTGCACCGGGACGATGACGACCTCCTTGCCGGGCGCCTCCACCTGGTTCAGCTCGCCGATCCCGATGCCCGAGACCAGTTCCCCGATCGGGCCGGGATCCGGCGTGCGCGAGGCGATCTGCGGGCACACCCCGGCCGCCAGCACATCGGCGAACACCCGGCCCGCGCCCGCCGACCACAGCACACCGGGATCGCCGCTCAGCACCAGACGGCTCCCGTCCGGCATCGACTCGACCAGCATCGCGGCGGTCTCCACATCGAGCTGCGGCGCGTCCAGCACCACCAGGAGGTCGAGTGCGAAGGCCCCGTCCGCGTCCCTGCCCGGTCCCTGAGAACCCGAGATCAGCCCGTCGAACGTGACTGCGTCGTTGCCGAGCCGCCTGCTGCCGTTCTCGCTGTGGACCGCGATCACCGCGCGCAGCCCCAGCTCCGCGGCGGCCTCGGCCAGCGCGACCGGTTCGGCGCGCGCCGCCTCGCCTCCGGTGTGTACGACCAGACCGCTCACCGCGACCGCGCGGATCAGCTCGGTCGGCTCCGCCGCCTCCCATCGGGCGTCGGCGCCGGTCTTCGCCAGCCGCGCCAGGCCGTCCGCGAGGCTCTCCTCGGCGAGTGCGTAACGGTCGAGGCCCAACAGCACCGGCACTGCGGGCTGTTCGGACTCCGACTCCTCCCCGGCCTGCTCGATCTCCTCGACGCCGTCCTGGAAGACCAGTACGGCGCCCTCCGCGATGGCCTGCTGCAAGGCCTCGTCCGGATCCGGCACCGACCGCTCGGCCAGCGCAGCGCGGGCGGCCGACGATTCGAGCGCGGTGTGACCGTGCAGCGCCGCGCGCTCCAACTGCCAGCCGATCAGGGCCGTCGTGCGGCGCTCGTCCCCCGGGCCGCACTCGGCGCCGAGCAGCGCCCGGGCGAAACCGTCGGCCTGCTCCGGCCGCACACCGGGCACCGACAGCAGCCGCCACGGATCCTCGCGCAGGATCTCCGCGGCCTGCTCCCCGAGCGCCTGCGCGACCTGCCCCGCCAGCGCCTCGGGCGCACCGCCCTCGACAAGCACGGACCGCACGCCGTCGACGGTCTCCGGCGCGGTCGCCCGGGGCGCCCCGGCGGGCTCGGGAACCCGCGGCCGCACCGGCTCGGCCGCCGCGGGGGCGGGTCGCCTCGGCGCGGGTGCTGGGGAGTCGAAGAAAGCGGTGCCCGACTTCTCGCCGCTCTCCACCGCCCGTACCGCAGCGAGCAGATCGGCGGCCGTCCCGCTCAGCTTGGTGCCGGCCTCGATGGGAGCCGCCTTCTCGGCCTTGCGCTGCTCGATCCTGGCCCTCAACTCCCGCTGCGCGGCAAGCTCGGCCTCGGCCTCGGACAGCTCGGCTGCCTTCCCGGCGTCACCGTCGGCGGTGTCCGCCGTGTCTTCCTCGGGCGAGGCGGCCTCAGCGGTCTCGTCGGCGGCGGCGTCCGGGGCCTCGATGGCGTCCGCGGCCGCAGTGGCTTCAGCAGCCTCAGTGGCGTCCGCGGCCTCGGGCGCGTCCGGCTCGGTCACAGCGTGCTCCAGTCCTGGTCGGGATATCGGTGCACGGGCGCCGACACATCGTCGAGCGCCTGGCAGATCTCGTCAGGAAGACTAAGCGCCTCCACTGACAACGCGGCCGTGAGCTGCTGCGCATTGCGCGCGCCGACGATCGGCGCCACCACTCCCGGCCGGTCCCGCACCCACGCCAGCGCCACCTGGAGCGTCGTCGTCGCAAGCCCGTCCGCCGCCGTCGCCACCGCGTCCACGATGCTGCTCGCCGCCTCGTCGAGATACGGCTCCACGAACGGCGCCAACTGCTCCGAGGCGCCCCGCGAATCCGCCGGAGTGGCATGCCGGTACTTCCCCGTCAGTACCCCGCGGCCGAGCGGCGACGACGGCAGCAGACCGACCCCCAGGTCCAGCGCCGCGGGCAGCACCTCCCGCTCGACGCCCCGTTGCAGCAGGGAGTACTCCATCTGCGTACTCGCAAGTCGCGTGCGCACCCCGGGTGACGCAAGCTGCCAGGTCGCCGCCTTCGCCAGCTGCCAGCCACAGAAGTTCGACACGCCCGCATAGCGCGCACGCCCGCTGCTCACCGCGATGTCCAGCGCCTGGAGCGTCTCCTCCAGCGGGGTTTCCGGATCGAAGGCGTGGACCTGCCACAGATCCACATAGTCCGTACCGAGGCGCTCCAACGAGGCGTCCAGGGCTGCGAGGAGATGCCCGCGCGAGCCGTCGAAGCGCCGGTCCGGATCGGGCACGCTGCCCGCCTTGGTCGCGATGACCAGATCGCGCCTCGGCACGAGCCGCTCGACGAGCTGCCCCAGCAGATACTCGGCATCCCCGCCGCCGTACACATCGGCCGTGTCGACCAGCGTGCCGCCCGCCTCCCAGAACGCTTTCAACTGGTCGGCAGCGTCATGCTCGTCGGTGTCACGCCCCCATGTCAGGGTGCCGAGCCCGATCCGGGACACGCGCAGGCCGGTACGGCCGAGATGCCTCTGCTCCATGGCCGCGAGATTACTGGCCATCGGCCCACGCCGAGAGAGCCTGTGGACAACGTCCCTCTGCCGGATCGCCCGAACCCGCGCTAGAGTCCCCGGAACAGGGACGTTACTGATCAGTAAGAGGGAGCGGTTATGCGGCTCGGCATCAACCTCGGCTACTGGGGCGCGGGGATGGACAGCGACAATCTCGCCGTCGCCAAGGAGGCCGACCAGCTCGGCTACGACGTCTGCTGGGCCGCCGAGGCATACGGCTCCGACGCCCCCACCGTGCTCACCTGGGTCGCCGCGCAGACCGAGCGCATCGACGTCGGCTCGGCCATCATGCAGATCCCGGCCCGCCAGCCCGCCATGACCGCGATGACCGCGGCCACCCTCGACTCCCTCTCCGGCGGCCGCTTCCGCCTGGGCCTCGGCGTCTCGGGTCCGCAGGTCTCCGAGGGCTGGTACGGCATCAAGTTCGACAAGC
Source organism: Streptomyces sp. NBC_01481 (assembly GCF_026339995.1). Lineage (GTDB taxonomy): Bacteria > Actinomycetota > Actinomycetes > Streptomycetales > Streptomycetaceae > Streptomyces. The sequence goes on from NZ_JAPEPT010000001.1 coordinate 2,030,140, forward strand.
CGCTCTCCCGCACCCGTGAGTACGTCGAGATCGTCCGCAGGGCGATGTCCCGCGAGCGCCTGTCGTACGAGGGCGAGCACTGGACGCTTCCGCTGCCGGACGGACCGGGCAAGCCGATCAAGCTCACCGTGCACCCGCAGCGTGAGCACATCCCGCTCTACATCGCCGCCATCGGTCCCAAGAACCTGGAGCAGACCGGCGAGATCGCGGACGGCGCGCTACTGATCTTCCCGTCCGCCGAGCACCTTGAGGACACCGCGATCAAGTACCTTCGGGCGGGCCGCGAGAAGGCCGGGCTGACGATGGAGGGCTTCGACGTCTGCCCGACGCTGCCGCTCGCGGTCGGCGACGACGTGGGCGGTCTGGCCGACATGTTCCGTCCCTACACCGCGCTGTACGTCGGCGGCATGGGCAGCCGCAAGCAGAACTTCTACAACCAGCTTGCGCAGCGCATGGGTTACGAGAAGGAAGCGGCCGAGATCCAGGACAAGTACCTGTCCGGCGACAAGGCGGGCGCGGCCACGGCGGTCCCGCACCAGCTGATCGACCAGACGACGCTGCTGGGCCCGGTGGAGCGGATCGCCGAGCGGATGCAGGCGTACGCGGCGGCCGGGGTCACGACGCTGACGCTCGCGCCGGCCGGCTTCACGCTCGACGAGCGCCTGACCGCCCTGCGGGCGGGTACGGAAGCGCTGGAGCGCGCGGGCCTGGCGTAACCCGGTCGGCCCCATGGGGCCGAGCAAGCCGGGCAATGCGAGTGTCGCCGTCGAGAAGCCCGCGGCCGTGGTGGGGGCTCGGGGGGTCTTCCCCGCCACGGCCGTCATGCAGCACAACGCCCGACATGCCTTCAGGGTTACTCCCCGAAGCCCCCTTCGTGTCGCGTACCGGTGTCGTCCGTTCGGCGGAGTTGTACGACTTACCTGTTGCCTCGCCTCCCGTACCGCATTTGACTCTTTATTTGCGGACATCTTCTTGGAGGTGCAGTGATGCTTTCGGCCCGAAGTCTTTTCCAGGAAATAGTCGACAGCGACGACGCATTCCAGCTCTTCTGCTCGATAGCCGCCAGCGGCGAGACGCAGGGCGGCTGGGAGAACGGCCGTATCGCCGCCCTCGTACCCGAAAGCATGCGTGCCCTCGCACCCAAGATCGCCCGGCACGGCGCCGACGAGGACAAGCACGGCAGACTCTTCAACGCCCTGCTCAAGAAGCGGGATCTTCAGCCGGTACCCGTCCCGCCCGAGACCGACTACACGATGCTGCTCGAGCAGCGTGGCATCGGACTGACCCACGAGAAGCTGCGCCGCGAGGAGCCGCTGACCGAGGAGGACATTGTCGTCTACCTCTCGCACAGCCGGGTCACCGAACAGCGGGCCGCGGACCAGATGGACATGCTGGTGAAGTACTTCGGCGACCACCCCGAGCTGGGCAAGGCCATCACCATGATCTGCAACGACGAGGACAACCATCTGGCGTACTGCCACGAGGAGTTGCTGCGTCTGGCCGCCGCGGGTCACGGCCGCACCATCCAGCGGGTCCTGCGCGAGAGCGCCCTCGCCGAGATCCAGGTCTACCGCGATGTCAGCCTCGCCGTGATGGACCACATGGGACGCGTGCTGCACTGGCCCAGGGCCAAGTCCGCCGCGCTGAGCGTGGCCATCCACGCGATGTACGGCTACGAACGCTTCGGCGGCTGGCACCGGATGGTCAGCCTGCGGATGCCGGACCGCCGGGGCGCGCTCGACGGTCCGCCGACGGCCGCCCCCGCCTTCTGACGGGCAGACAGGACCTACAGCCAGCCCCGCCGCTTGAACAGCCGGAAGAGGCCGTACACCGCACCGGCCATCAGCACCACGACCACCGGATACGCCCACACCCACCGCAGCTCGGGCATGTGGTCGAAGTTCATGCCGTAGATTCCCGCGACCATCGTTGGGACCGCGACCATGGCCGCCCACGCCGAGATCTTGCGCATGTCGTCGTTCTGCCGCACGCCCATCTGCGCGAGATGGGCGGACAGGACGTCCGACAGAAGCCGGTCCAGCCCCTCCACCTGCTCGTTCGCCCGCGTCAGATGGTCGTTGACGTCCCGGAAGAACGGCTGGGAGTGCTGATGGACGAACGGCACGCCCGCGCTCGCGAGACGAGCCATCGGAGCCGCCAGCGGCCCGGCGGCCCGGCGGAACTCCAGCACCTGCCGCTTGAAGGTGTAGATCCGCACCGCGCTGTTGCGCGCGCCGCCACCGACCGGCGCGAAGACCTCGGTCTCCAATTCCTCCAGGTCCACCTGGAGCTCGCCGACGACATCGATGTAGTGGTCGACGATCGCGTCGCTGATCGCGTACAGCACTGCCGTCGGGCCGTGCTTGAGAACCTCCGGCTCGGCCTCCAGACGCAGTCGTACGGCATGCAACGGCGAGCTCTCGCCGTGCCGCACGGTCACCACGAACGAGTCACCGATGAAGACCATCAGCTCGTCCGTGGTGACGGCGCCGCTCTCCGGCGCGTACACCACCGGCTTGAGGACCACGAACAGCGAATCGTCGTACACCTCGAGCTTGGGCCGCTGGTGGGCGTCCAGTGCGTCCTCCACCGCCAGCGGATGCAGCCCGAACTCCGCCGAGACATGGTCGAACTCCTTCTCCGTCGGCTCGTACAGACCGATCCAGAGGAAGGCGTCGCCTGTGGCCCGCGCCTCGGCCAGGGCATCGGAGAAGTCGGCCGGGCCCGGCGTTCGGCGCCCCGCGCGATAGATGGCGCAGTCCACGATCACGAAGGCATTCTTCCCCGCACACGGCCCAGGCGCACCCCTTGGCGCAGGTCGGCCTAGGCTGACGGGCATGGCCACGCTGATCCTCGTACGCCACGGACGCTCCACCGCCAACACCGCGGGGGTGCTCGCCGGCTGGACCCCCGGTGTCTTCCTCGACCAGCGCGGCGCCGCGCAGGCCGCCGAGCTGCCCGGACGCCTCGCCGATGTGCCGCTCGCCGCGGCCGTCAGCAGCCCGCTGGAGCGCTGTGTGCAGACGCTGCGGCCCCTCCTCGACGCCCGGCCCGGACTGGAGCTGCAGACCGACGAGCGGATCGGCGAGTGCCACTACGGCGACTGGTCCGGCCGCAAGCTCGCCGAGCTCTCCGACGAGCCGCTGATGGAGGTCGTGCAGCAGCACCCGTCGGCGGCGGAGTTTCCCGGCGGAGAATCGATGCGGGCGATGCAGGCGCGGGCCGTCGACGCCGTACGCGACTGGAACGCGCGCGTGGAGGCCGCGCACGGCGAGGACGCGGTGTATGTGATGTGCTCGCACGGCGACCTCATCAAGTCCCTGGTGGCGGACGCGCTGGGCATGCATCTCGACCTGTTCCAGCGGATTCATGTGGAGCCGTGTTCCGTCTCCGCGATCCGGTACACACGCACCCGCCCGTTTCTCCTGCGCCTCGGTGACACCGGGGACTTCGGCTCGCTGGTGCCGCGCGGGAACGGCGGTGGCGGGGCCGGAGTCGTCGGGGGCGGCGCGGGCGCCCCGTGATCGCTCCGCGCAGTAGGGTGGACGGGCCGAAAACCCGTATGCCCGCTCGATAACCTTCCGCAACCTTCCGCACTCGTCCCGAGGGAGACAGAACGTGTCCCGTCAGGTGTTCCTCTACGACCCGCCGGACCGGTTCGTGGCCGGTACGGTCGGGCTGCCTGGACGCCGTACGTTCTTCCTGCAGGCTTCGGCCGCAGGGCGCGTCACCAGCGTGGCCCTGGAGAAGACCCAGGTGGCCGCGCTCGCCGAGCGGATCGACGAGCTGCTGGACGAGGTGGTACGCCGCACCGGGGGCAATGCGCCGGTACCGGCCGTGGCGCCCGCCGACGTCTCGGACACGGCGCCGCTGGACGCTCCGGTCGAGGAGGAGTTCCGGGTCGGCACGATGGCGCTGGCCTGGGACGGCGAGGAACAGCGCATGATCGTCGAGGCGCAGGCGCTCGTCGAGCTGGACGCTGACTCAGAAGAGGACCTCGCCGAGGCCGAGGAGCGGCTGCTTCAGGACGAGGAGAACGGCCCGCCGATGCTGCGCGTCCGGCTGAGCGGTGCGCAGGCCAGGGCCTTCGCCAAACGCGCGCTGGACGTGGTCAACGCCGGCCGGCCGCCGTGCCCGCTGTGCAGCCTGCCGCTCGATCCGGAAGGACACGTATGCCCGCGCCAGAACGGATACCGCCGCGGAGTCTGACGGCACTCGATCTCCTCACCAAGGGGGAGCTCAAGGTGCGCGGACAGGTCCGTGAGGCGTCCAACGCGGTGCTGTACTGCTCCGTCTCGTACGAGGGCGAAGAGGCCCACTGCGTGTACAAACCGGTGGCCGGGGAGCGGCCGCTGTGGGACTTCCCCGACGGGACGCTCGCGCAGCGCGAGGTCGCGGCGTACGAGGTCTCCGAGGCGACGGGGTGGGGCCTGGTCCCGCCGACGGTCCTGCGGGACGGGCCGTACGGCGAGGGCATGGTCCAGCTCTGGATCGAGGCCGACCCCGAACAGTCCCTCCTCGCCCTGGTCGAGGACGAGGAGCCGGGCGAGGGCTGGAAGGCGGTCGGCTTCGCGGAGGTGGGCGAGGGGCGTACGGCGCTGCTGGTCCACGCGGACGACGTACGGCTGCGGCGGCTGGCCGTGCTGGACGCGGTGATCAACAACGGCGACCGCAAGGGCGGGCATCTGCTGCCGACGGCGGACGGTCATCTGTACGCGATCGACCACGGGGTCACGTTCAACGTGGACGACAAGCTGCGGACGCTGCTGTGGGGGTGGGCGGGGGATCAGCTCCCGGCGGACGCTCTGTCGGCACTGGCGTTCCTGTCGGACTCCCTGTCGGCGGACGGGCCGCTGGCCACCCGTCTGGCGCAACTGCTGACGGCGGCGGAGGTGGAGGCGCTGAGGGGACGGGTGGAGGAGCTGAGGGGGGCGGGGAGGCATCCGGTGCCGTCGGGGGAGTGGCCGGCGATTCCGTGGCCGCCGGTGTGAGGCGGGGGTTGTTCCCCCACCCCGCCCTCCCCCTACGGCCTGGCGGCCGTGGGAGGTACCCCCATCCCGAAACTGGGGGCAGGCCCCCAGGCCCCCCGACCGGGGGAGGGGGAACGTGGGGCCGGCGCCCCCACCTGCCCGAAGCGCCCGCTGCGCGGCGCGGGGTGGCCAACTGCAGCCACCCGGCAAGGGGGCCGTGGAGCGGGTGGAGTCGGGACGTAGAGCGTGATTTGTGGCGCAGGGACGCCCGCACCCCGCGGCACGCCAGAGACGCGCCGTAAATCATGCAGTCCCGGCTGCACCCCGGAGCGGACCCCAAACGGCGAGCCCACGGCACCGGGCAACCCCGGCACGGGCGCCAGACGGTCACCGACACCGCTGGCCCGTACCGCCGGACGGTCACCGACACCGCACCGGGCAACCCCGCAACCCGCACGGCCGGACGGTCACCGACACCGCACCGCGCAACCCCGACCCGACTCCGGGTCGTATGTGGAAGCGCCGTCCGGTTAGGCTCGTGTCATGCATGCCTGGCCCGCTTCTGAGGTCCCCGCCCTGCCTGGCAAGGGCCGCGACCTCCGGATCCACGACACCGCGACCGGTGGTCCTGTGACCCTCGACCCCGGTCCCGTCGCCCGTATCTACGTCTGCGGCATCACTCCGTACGACGCGACCCACATCGGTCACGCGGCTACCTACAACGCGTTCGACCTCGTTCAGCGCGTGTGGCTCGACAACAAGCGGCAGGTTCAGTACGTCCAGAACGTGACGGACGTCGACGACCCGCTCCTTGAGCGCGCCATCCGTGACGGGCACGACTGGACCGAGCTCGCCGAGCGCGAGACCGCGCTCTTCCGCGAGGACATGACCGCCCTGCGGATGCTTCCGCCCCAGCACTACATCGGCGCCGTCGAGGCGATACCCGGCATCGTGCCGCTCGTCGAGCGTCTTCGGGACGCCGGCGCCGCGTACGAGCTCGAAGGCGACGTGTACTTCTCGGTCGAGTCCGACCCGCACTTCGGTGAGGTTTCCCACTACGACGCCGACGTCATGAAGGCGCTGTCCGCCGAGCGCGGCGGCGACCCCGAGCGCCCCGGCAAGAAGAACCCGCTCGACCCGATGCTCTGGATGGCCGCCCGCGAGGGCGAGCCGAGTTGGGACGGCGGCAGCCTCGGCCGCGGGCGGCCCGGCTGGCACATCGAGTGCGTGGCCATCGCCCTTGACCACCTCGGCATGGGCTTCGATGTGCAGGGCGGCGGATCCGATCTCGCCTTCCCACACCACGAGATGGGCGCGTCGCACGCCCAGGCGCTCACCGGCGAGTACCCCTTCGCCAAGTCGTACGTCCACGCGGGCATGGTCGCCCTGAACGGCGAGAAGATGTCGAAGTCCAAGGGCAACCTGGTCTTCGTCTCCAAGCTGCGCCGCGACGGCGTGGACCCCGCCGCGATACGCCTCGCGCTCCTCTCGCACCACTACCGGGCCGACTGGGAGTGGACCGACGACGTGCTCCGGGACGCCGTGGAGCGGCTCGGCCGCTGGCGTGCGGCCGTGTCCCGGCCCGACGGGCCGTCCGCCGACGCGCTCGTCGAGGAGATCCGCGACGCCCTCGCGAACGACCTCGACGCCCCCGCCGCGCTCGCCGCCGTCGACCGCTGGGCCGCGCTCCAGCAGTCCGAAGGCGGTACGGACGAGGGCGCGCCCGGCCTCGTCTCGCGCGCCGTCGACGCCCTGCTGGGCGTAGCCCTGTAGACCCGCTCCGGCCGCTCCCGGGCTTCGATAAGTCCAGGAGCGGCCGGACACAAGTCCATGGTCATGTACGCGGCAACGCGTTACACACAGCGCCATGAGATCCCCAAAACGCTTCAGATCAGCGGTCGTTGCCGCGCTCCTCGGTCTGTTCGCCGCCCTTGTGCCGCAGGTCACGGGCGCACAGGCCGAACCGGCCGACACGACGGTCGGTGACGTCACCGGGTTCGCTCACGAGGGAGCCGTCTTCCGGCTGACCGCCGGCCGCGCCACCGCCCGCGTCAGTTTCGTCTCCGCCGAGACCTTCCGTATCGAACTCGCCCCGGACGGCGCCTTCACCGACCCCACGGGCACGGACATCGTCCTGCCCCAGGGTGCCCCGCCCGCGACGACCTGGCGCGACAGAGGCGACCGGTACGAACTCAGCACCTCCAAGGTCACATTGCGCGCGTACAAGTCGCCGCTCCGCTTCGCCCTGCACCGGGCCGACGGCACCCGGCTCTGGGCCGAGACCAAGGGCCTGACCTGGAACCAGGACAGGACCACCCAGACCCTGGCCCGGGGCGCCGAGGAGCAGTACTACGGCGCCGGAATGCAGAACGGCCGCGGCAACACCTCCCACCGCGGCAAGACCGTCGAGGTCGGCGTCGACTACAACTGGAACGACGGCGGGCATCCCAACTCCGTGCCGTTCTACGTCTCTTCGGCCGGTTACGGCGTCTACCGCAACACGTACGCGCCCAATACGTACGCCTTCGAAGACCCGGTGACGGCCACCGCCAAGGAACAGCGCTTCGACGCCTACTACTTCGCAGGCCCGAGCGCCAAGGACGTCATCGGCCAGTACACGAGGCTGACGGGCAAGCCCTTCATGCCGCCCGTCTACGGCCTCGAAATCGGCGACGCCGACTGCTACTTGCACAACGCCAACCGCGGCGAGCGCCACACCCTCGACGCCCTCAAGGTCGCCGACGGCTATGTCCAGAACGACATGCCCAACGGCTGGATGCTCGTCAACGACGGTTACGGGTGCGGCTACGAGAACCTGGCGGAGACCGGCCAGGGCCTCAGGGACCGCAAGATGCAGATGGGCCTGTGGACCGAGGACGGCATCGGCAAGCTCGCCGAGCAGGTCAAGGCGGGCCAGCGCGTCGCCAAACTCGATGTCGCCTGGGTCGGCGACGGCTACAAGTTCGCGCTCGACGGCTGCAAGGACGCGCACAAGGGGATCGAGGACAACAGCGACGCCCGCGGCTTCACCTGGGCGCCGGAGAGCTGGTCGGGAGCGCAGCGCTGCGGAGTGCAGTGGTCCGGCGACCAGTCGGGCAGCTGGGAGTACATCCGCTGGCAGATCCCGACCTACGCGGGCGCGAGCATGTCCGGTCTCGCGTACACCACAGGCGACGTGGACGGGATCTTCGGCGGCAGCCCCAAGACGTACACCCGCGATCTGCAGTGGAAGATGTTCCTGCCGGTCACGATGACCATGGACGGCTGGGCGGCCCACGACAAGCAGCCCTTCCGGTACGGCGAGCCGTACACCACCGTCAACCGCGGCTATCTCAAGCTGCACGAGTCCCTGCTCCCGTACATCTACTCCTACGCGCACGAGGCGACGAGCACGGGCGTGGGACTGGCCAGGCCGCTCGCGCTGGAGTACCCGGACGACCCCAAGGCGGCCACGGACGCGGCCAAGTACGAGTTCCTGAGCGGTGAGGACTTCCTGGTCGCGCCCGTCTACCAGGACGCCGTCAAGCGGGACGGGATCTATCTGCCCAAGGGCACCTGGATCGACTACTGGAGCGGACGGACCTACGAAGGGCCCGTCACCGTCGACGGCTACAGCGCGCCGCTCGACACACTGCCGCTCTTCGTGAAGGCCGGGGCGGCCGTCCCGATGTGGCCGGGCATTCGCTCGCACGCGGACCGCACCGCCGATTCCCCGCTCGCCTGGGACATCTACCCGCAGGGGCGCTCGTCCTTCACGATGTACGAGGACGACGGCGTCACGCGCGAGCACCGCGCGGGGAAGTACGCCACCCAGCGCGCCGACGTGGCCGCGCCGAGCAGCGGAGCCGGCGATGTGACCGTCCGGATCGGCGCGAGCCAGGGGCAGTTCACGGGCAAGCAGGCCACACGCCCGTACCGCTTCAGCGTCCACACCGGCGACGCGCCGAGCAGGGTCGCACTCGACGGCCGCTCGCTGCCGAGACTCAGCTCGAAGGCGGCGTACGACAAGGCCGCACAGGGCTGGTGGTACGACCAGGACGACCGCGGCGGAGTGGTGAACGTCAAGACGCCGTCCCTGCGCACCGACCGGAGCTTCGGTCTTGAGCTGAAGGACACCAGCGCCGTCGGCGGCGCGGTGGCCACAGCCGCCGCTGCCGTCGCCGTCCCGGCCGGTCAGGAGCTCGGCGCGGGCGTCGCGGGCACGGTCGCCGTCGACGTCACGGCGGGCACCCGGGACGCCACCGCGGTCCAGGTCTCGCTGAACGCCCCGGCGGGCTGGCAGGTGAGCCCGGCCCAGGCCGTGGACCGTATCCCGGCAGGGACCACCAGGCGCGTCGAGGTGGCCGTCACTCCGGCCAAGGACGCCATGCCCGGTGAGGCGACGCTGACTGCGCTCGCACGGCATCGGGCGGCGGGCGTCGACCGCACGTCACTTCAGCGGTTCGCGGTCGGGGTGATGCCGCGGCCGCCGGTCGCGGACGCATGGGCGAGCGATCTTCTCTGGCTCACCGCCGCCAACGGCTACGGTCCTGCCGAACGCGACCGCAGCAACGGCGAGTCGGGCGCGGCCGACGGGCACGTGCTGATCTTGGCGGGCACGACGTACGAGAAGGGAATCGGCGCCCACGCCGACTCCGACATCGAGGTCTATCTCGGGGGGCGCTGCACCGCGCTGACCGCCGATGTCGGCATCGACGACGAGATCAACGGCTATGGGGAGGTGGCCTTCTCGGTCGAGGCGGACGGCAAGGTGCTGTGGGCCTCGCCCAAGGTGACGGGCGCGTCGGCGACGGTACCGGTCGATGTGCCGCTCGTCGGGGCACGGCATGTCCGGCTGAAGGTCACCGACACGAACGGCTCCAAGACGGGCGACCACGGCGACTGGGCGGCGGCCCGCTTCAGCTGCGCATAGGTACGTGGCCGGAGCATGATCGGGCGCCGGGTGGTCCCTTGCCCACCCGGCGCCCTCTGTGCGGGAGTTGGCGCTACTGCTTGTTCACGATGACGGCCTGGATGACGTCGTTCGTCGACTCGTAGATCCCGATGACCTGCTGCCCGAAGGCGAAGGCCTCCTGGACCTGGTCATGCGTCACCGCGTTGGGGTTGACCAGACGGCGCCAGCCGTTGTTGATGAACAGGTAGAGGATGGACGGCTGGCCGGGCAGCGGGGTCACGACGTCCCAGAACTTCGTCGCGATACCGCTGGTGATGGCCTGGCTGTCGACCGCGCCCGGCAGCACCAGCGGCTGCTGCTGCTGGTGTTGCTGCCCGGCCAGCTGCTGGAGCAGGTGCTGGTAGGGCTGCTGCTGGCTGAGCTGCTGCATCTCCTGTGCGAGCGGGATGTGGCTCTGCTGGCTCTGGAGGCCCATCTGGGGCGGTGCCGTGCTCGCGCCCTGCTGCGCGTACTGCTGCTGTCCGTACTGCTGGCTCATGGTGCTGGGGTTCATCTGCGGGGTGGTGCTCATGCGATGTTCACCTTCCCTTTCGATTTCCTCCGGCGATTGCTCCGGCGGTTTCATCCGGCGGTTCATCCAGCGACGACCAGGCCCACGACCTCGTCGTCCGAGTACCAGACGCGAACGTCCGGCCGTCCCCCCGCGAAGGCGGCATGGACCGCCTGGCGGATGTCGGGGGCGGGGTGGTTGAGGTTGCGCCACGCGCCGGCCACGAACAGCCTCATGCGCGGCGGAAGTTCACGGGGATACGGCATCAGCTCGTCCCAGTACCGCTCCGCCCGGCCCGAGCCGACCGAGGCCGGGATCAGGTGGGTGACGGCGGACTTGATGTCGGGGCGGTTGCCGATCCGCTGCGAGGCGGGCCGCCCCGGGGCGTCCTGCTGTGGCGAACCGGTCCTGCGCAGGACCTCGCGCGCCTGCTCGGGGCTCATCGCGGCGAGCTGCGCCGCCCTGAGGATGCCCTGCAGGCAGGCAAGCGCGCCGACCACGACCGGCGAGGCGGACGAGGTGCCCGAGAAGGTGTCGGTGTACCAGGCGATCTCCTCGGCGCCGCCCTGGAGATCACCCGCCCGGTCCCAGAAACCGCCGGTCGTGGTGACCTCGCGGCCCCAGCCCTGGGCGTCGATGCGCGCCCCGTAGTTGGAGAACGCCAGCCGCGAGCGGTCGGGACCGTGGTCGCGGCCGTGCGTCCCGGGCGGGGGAGCGCCCGCTCCGACGAGGATCGCCCCGGACGACTGGTTCGACGGGTTGAAGGGGTTGCGCCACCACTCGGGGAACTCGTCGGGCCTGCGCTCGTACAGCGCGTCGTCCAGGCTCTCGGCGCCGTTGCCCGCCGCCTCGACGACCAGGATGCCCTTCTCGCTCGCCCAGCGGATCGCCGCGCAGTCGTCCGGCCACCACTCCAGCGCGATGTAGCCGCACTGGTCGTCGCGCTCCTCGAAGTCGAACCGCGGTCCCGGCCGGTGGAGTTCGACGAGCAGGATGTCGCCGGGGGAGAGCCTTTCGGCCGCCGCGTGGATGGCCGCGGCCGAGCCGGTGCCCTGGAACGAGGCGGCCGCGGTCACCGCCTCCGGCGCGATCCCGGTGATGCCCTTCTCGTCGCGGTCGCCGCCGATGACGCCGAGGACGGCTGTGCCGTGGTTGCGCCAGGCGACATCCTGGACCGGATTGCCGACGACGATGCCCGCGAGCCTGTCCGCCAGGTCCTCGTGGCCCAGCTGCCAGGCGCCCTCGACATCGACGACGGTGACACCCTGTCCGGAGCCGCCGGGACGCTGCCAGGACCAGTACGCGTCCACTCCTTCGGGCGCGGGCCGCAAGTAGCCCTGGCGGCCCGTGAAGTCGGGGGTCGCGGGCGCGCCCTCCTTGAGCCGCTTGGCCTCTTCCGTCAGGGCGGCCGGCGCCGGCGGGCCTTGTGGTGCCGTCCGTGCGGGCACGGCGCCGGGCTTGACGTACGCCGTCTCGATCTCGGGGAGGGCCGCCAGCCGGGCGGTCAGCTCCAGGGCCCGGTCGCCTCCGCCCCGTACGCGATAGAAGAGCGAGAGGTCCGGCATCGCGCCCCGTCCGGCCGGCCCGGAAGGCGGCGAGGGCAGGGCGGACCGGGTCCGCTCCTCATTGCCGAACAGCGGCTCCAGGGCGAGCTGTTCGTCGCTGAGGAACATGTTGAGGGCGGAGATGTCCGCCCCGGAGGCCGACCGAACGCGATCCGTGCCGGCGCGCAGCCGGGCCTCGGCCCGTGCGACGACGATCAGCTCCGGCTCGGCTCCTTGATAGGTGAATCCAGCTCCGTCGGGTCCAGGGCCCGTCGTTCCGGGGCCCTGACCTGGGAGTGCCTGATCGGTCATCGCGGTGACCGCTCCCTTCGGGTGCGTGCTCCGTGTCTGTGCCGGGTGCGTGCTCCGTGGCTGTGCTCCGTGCTGCCGGTGGCCACCCTGCTACCGACACCGCGGTACGTCCACCCGCTGAGCGAAATACGTTTGAATTCAAGCTGGTTGGGCAGCCCGTGCATTTCGGCTTGAAGGCGATGTCACGCCGCAATTCGGCCAAACACTGCAGGGTCGCGTGGTGTGTGCTGAGGTGAGAGCGTCTGTGGAACGTGTGTCGGAAGGACGCTCAATGAACGGTCCCTTAGCACGTCGAAGAGTTCTCGGGGCGGTCGCAGCCCTCGGCGGCGCGGCTCTGCTCGCCCCTCTGGAAGGGGTGGCGCGCGCGGCCGAATCCACCGGGGCGCGATGGCCCGCCCAATTCCCCTTGCCGAATGGCTTTCAGCCCGAGGGCATCACCATCGGAAAGAGTCCCTGTGCCTATTTCGGATCGATAGCGAACGGCGACATCTACCGAGCGAGCCTGGCCACGGGCCGTGGACGAGTCATCAGCCAGGGCGGCGGCGCCGCTCACCCCGTGATCGGACTGAAAATCGACCGGCGCGAGCGCCTGCTGTTCCTCAGCGGCGGCCCGAGCCGGGAGATCCGGGTCGCCGATGTCCGCTCGGGGAAGCTGCTGAAGACCTTTACCGTCGGCTCGGCTTCCACCTTCGTCAACGACGTGATCCTCATGCCGGGCGCCGCTTGGTTCACGGATTCGTTCGCACCGCAGATCTACCGGCTTCCACTGGACCGGCACGGCGATCCCGGTGACACGGTGACCACCGTCCCGCTGACCGGCGACTGGCAGCAGGGCCCGAGCTTCACGGCAAACGGCATCGAGCGCACACCGGACGGCAGCGCGCTGCTGTTGGTCAACGCCTTTGCCGGCGGCGGCGGTCTGATGCGCGTCGACCCGCGCACAGGAGTCGCCCGCAGCGTCGACATCGGCGACACCAAACTCCCCAACGGGGACGGCCTGTTACTGCTCGGCCGCACGCTCTATGTCGTACAGCAGCAGCAGAACGCCATCGACGTGCTGCGGCTCAACGAGTCCGGCACCCGAGGCAGGGCGATCGCGCGCATCACCGATCCACGCTTCAAGATCCCCACCACGGCTGCCGCCTGGGGCGACAGGGTCTATCTGCCCAACGCCCGCTTCGATGTGGAGCCCACACCCGACACGACATACGACGCCGTAGCGGTGGATCAGGTCTGAGCCGTACGGAGCTCACGAGAGCGGGGCGGCACCGATGAGGTGCCGCCCCGCTTCTCATGTCCGTGCCCCAGTGCCGTACTCAGTCCTCCGACGAGTCGTCCTCGTCGCCGGTATCGCCTTCCGCGTCGGCCCCGGGCTCCGCACGGGGCGGCATCGGCGGACGGGTGCGCCCGCTGGAGGTGTCGCGCAGATACGAACCGCCCTCGCCGCCGTCGGTCGCATGCCCCGGACCGCCGTCGCGCCGCCGCAGATACCGTTCGAATTCGCGGGCGATCGCCTCGCCCGTGGCCTCCGGAAGCTCCGCGGTGTCCCGAGCCTCCTCCAGCGTCTGGACGTACTCCGCCACTTCGCTGTCCTCGGCGGCCAGTTGGTCCACGCCGAGCTGCCACGCCCGGGCGTCCTCGGCCAGTTCGCCCAGCGGGATCCGCAGACCGATCAGGTCTTCCAGGCGGTTGAGCAGCGCCAGCGTCGCCTTGGGATTGGGCGGCTGCGACACATAGTGCGGCACCGCGGCCCACAGGCTCACCGCCGGAACACCCGCGTGGGTGCAGGCCTCCTGGAGAATGCCGACGATCCCGGTCGGACCCTCGTATCTGGTCTCCTCCAGATCCATGGTCCTGGCCAGGTCCGGGTCCGAGGTGATCCCGCTGACCGGCACCGGCCGGGTGTGCGGGGTGTCGCCGAGCAGAGCGCCCAGAATCACCACCATCTCGACGCCCAGCTCATGGGCGAAGCCCAGAATCTCGTTGCAGAACGAGCGCCAGCGCATGGACGGCTCGATGCCGCGTACGAGCACCAGGTCGCGCGGCTTGTCGCCGCCGATGCGGACCACGGAGAGCCGGGTGGTGGGCCAGGTGATCTTCCGTACCCCGCCGTCCAGCCACACGGTGGGACGGTTGACCTGGAAGTCGTAGTAGTCCTCGGCGTCGAGCGCCGCGAACACCTCGCCCTTCCACTCCCGGTCCAGGTGTGCGACCGCGGTGGAGGCAGCGTCGCCGGCGTCGTTCCAGCCCTCGAACGCGGCCACCATGACCGGGTCGATCAGCTCGGGTACCCCCTCGAGCTCGATCACCCAGTGCCTCCCTTCCGAAGTTCCCTTGTCTACGCCCCAACCTTACGGCTTACCGGGTGCCCGGCCGCAGCCCCCGTGCACGGCAGGGTGAACTTCCGCTCTATCGGGCATACGTCGGAGAACCCCCGTACTCACCCCTCGATTCATCCGAGCTGTGCACGAGAAACTTGGTCCCGGACCTGGACGATGGCCCGTGAGCGGCGTTATACATCGGATGACCGGTAAAGGTCCGATGTTCTACCCGCGGGGGTGCGTGGATGAGCCAGACCGTCACGGAGTTCGAGGTCCACGACATCCGCTTCCCCACCTCGGAACAGCTCGACGGCTCCGACGCCATGAACCCCGACCCCGACTACTCCGCCGCCTATGTGGTGATGCGCGCGACCGACGGGGGTGAGGGACACGGCTTCTGCTTCACCATCGGGCGCGGCAACGATGTCGCCGCCGCTGCCATCGAGGCGCTGCGCCCTCATGTCGTAGGACGCCCGGCCCCCCGGACGGCAGCCGACCTCGCCGCGCTCCATATCGAGCTGACCCATGACTCACAGCTGCGCTGGCTCGGCCCGGAGAAGGGCGTGATGCACATGGCGGCCGGCGCGGTCGTCAACGCCGCCTGGGACCTGGCGGCCAAGCGCGCGGGACAGCCCGTCTGGGAGTTCCTCGCCTCGATGAGCCCCGAAGAGCTCCTCTCGCTCGTCGACTTCCGCTATCTCACCGATGTCCTCACCCGCGACGAAGCCCTCGCCATCCTCCGGGCCGCCGAACCGGGCAGGGCCGAACGCGCCGCGCGGCTGCGCGAACAGGGCTACCCCGCGTACACCACATCGCCGGGCTGGCTCGGCCACTCCGACGAGAAGCTCGTGCGACTCGCCAAGGAGGCCGTCGCCGACGGATTCGGCCAGATCAAGCTGAAGGTCGGCGGGGACATCGACGACGACATCCGGCGCATGAAGCTCGCCCGCGCGGCCGTCGGACCGTCCGTACGTATCGCCGTGGATGCCAACCAGCGCTGGGACGTCGGCGACGCGGTGCGCTGGATGACCGCGCTCGCGCCGTACGAACCGCACTGGATCGAGGAGCCGACCAGCCCCGACGACATCCTCGGCCATGCCGCCGTACGGGCGGGCCAGCCGGTCAAGGTCGCCACCGGCGAACATGCCGCCAACCGCGTCGTGTTCAAGCAGCTGCTCCAGGCAGGGGCCGTCGACTTCGTCCAGATCGACGCCGCCCGGGTCGCCGGCGTCAACGAGAACCTCGCCGTCCTGCTGCTCGCGGCCAAGTACCGGGTCCCCGTCTGCCCGCATGCCGGCGGCGTAGGACTGTGCGAACTCGTCCAGCATCTGGCCATGTTCGACTACGTCGCCGTCTCCGCCAGCTGGGAGGACCGCGTCATCGAATACGTCGACCACCTGCACGAGCACTTCACCGACCCCGCCGTGATCGACTCCGGACGCTATGTCGCCCCGCGCGCCCCGGGATTCTCCGCCCGCATGCTCCCCGAGTCGATCGCCGCCCACAGCTATCCGCACGGGCCCCTCTGGCAGGCCCGACGCGCCACAGAGGAGGTCAACTCATGACGCAGACGGGGGACTTCGAGTCACTGTCCGCGGTGGTGACCGGCGGGGCATCGGGCATCGGGGCCGCCGCGGCGAGGCTGCTCCTCAGCCGTGGGGCGCGGGTCGCCGTCCTCGACCGGGACACCGCGGGAGCGCCCGACGGCGTCCTCGCCCTCCAGGCCGATGTCACCGACGACGAGGCCGTACGCGACGCGGTCGTCCGGGCGGCCGCGGAATTCGGCGCGCTGCACACCCTCGTGTCCAACGCCGGTGTCGGCGCCATCGGAACCGTCGCCGACAACGACGACGAGGAATGGCAGCGCGTCCTCGACGTCAATGTCCTCGGCATGGTGCGCGTCGCCCGGCACGCCCTGCCGCATCTGCGTCGCGCGGCCGCCGACCGCCCGGGCCATGTCTCCATCACCCACACCTGCTCCATCGCCGCGACCGCCGGACTGCCCCAGCGCGCCCTCTACAGCGCAAGCAAGGGCGCCGTCCTCTCCCTCACACTCGCCATGGCCGCCGACCATGTGCGCGAGGGAATCCGCGTCAACTGCGTCAACCCCGGCACCACCGACACCCCGTGGATCGGCCGCCTGCTCGACCAGGCCGACGACGCCGCCGCCGAACGCGCCGCGCTGGAAGCCCGCCAGCCCACCGGACGGCTGGTCGCGGCGGACGAGGTCGCCGCGGCCATCGTGTATCTCGCCAGCCCCGCTGCCGCCGCCGTCACGGGCACGGTCCTCGCGATCGACGGCGGAATGCAGGGCCTGCGCCTGCCCCCGCCGAACTGAGCGTGCCGCTGCGCGGGGCTTGTTCCCCACCCCGCCCTCCCCCAGACTCCGTCCGGGGGGACCCCCAACCTCCCCGTGTGCGACCTCCGGCCGCATGTCCTCAAACGCCGGACGGGCTGAACTCCAGCCCCGTGGGGGTACCCCCGGACGAAGTCTGGGAAGTTTGAGGCGCGGGGGTCCGGGGGCAGCGCCCCCGCCACGCGGCGGAGCCGCAAATCGATACAGCGGGAAGGGGCGGGGTGGGGGACAAGGCCCGCCGCAGGCGCTAAAGCGTCGACCTCAGCCACTGCTCCACGCTTGCGATATGCACCGTTGCCCACGACCTCGCCGCCTCCCCGTCCCGCTCCCGCAGCGCCGACACAATCGCCCGGTGTTCGCGCAGCGTGCGGCCGACCGCGTCCTCCTGGGTCAGGCCGCGCCACACGCGGGCCCGGGTGGTCGGACCTGAGAGACCGTCCAGCAGGGAGCAGAGCACCGAATTGCCCGACGACTGAACGATGGCGCGGTGGAATTCGAGGTCGGCGGCGACCAGCTCCTCCACCGAGGGCTGCGGCCCGAGCGCGTCCAACTGCGCGCTCAGTACGTCCAGTTCGCTCTCGCTGATCCGCGTCGCGGCCATCGCCGTGGCGGCGGGCTCCAGGATGCGGCGTACGGCCAGGAACTCCAGCACCGTGTCGTCCCGGTGGAAGTCCACGACGAAGCTCAGCGCCTCGAGCAGCAACTGCGGGTCCAGGCTGGTGACATACGTGCCGTCGCCCTGCCGCACATCGAGAATGCGGATCAGTGACAGCGCGCGCACCGCCTCGCGCAGTGAGTTACGGGACAGGCCCAGCTCGGCGGCGAGTTCGCTCTCTTTGGGGAGGCGGTCGCCGGGGCGCAGCGCACCCGAGACGATCATTGCCTTGATCTTCTCGATGGCCTCGTCGGTTACGGCCATGGGCGACCTCCATACATCCGATGTATCGGCCCCCATTATGCGTCCCCCAAAGGGCATGCGTAAGGGGCGGCCGCTATGCGACCGCCCCTTACCGACCTGCGCTACTTGCCGAGCAGATCCTCGACCTTGCTCCGGATCTCGTCCGTCGCGAGACCCCGGATCGTCAGCGTCGTACGACGGCGCAGCACATCGTCGGCCGTTTCGGCCCACTCGTGGTCACGCGCGTACACGACCTGCGCCCAGATCTCCGGAGCGTCCGGGTGGATGCGCTCGGCCAGCGCCGGGTCGTCGTTGGCGAGCCGGGCGATGTCGAACGAGAGCGAACCGTAGTGCGTGGCGAGGTGGCGCGCGGTGTCCGCGGCCATCCGCGGGCCCGGCGTGCCGCCGTCGACCAGCAGCCGGTGCGCCACCGCGTTCGGGTTGGCGATACCGGGCAGCGGGACCTTCTTCGGCAGCCGCGAGATCGGCTCCATGTCGTCGGCCAGCGGCTGCCCGGGCAGGGCGGCCAGCTTGTTCATCACCGTACGGCCGATGTGGCGGAAGGTCGTCCACTTGCCGCCGGCCACCGACAGCATGCCGCCGCGGCCCTCGGTGACGACCGTCTCGCGCTTGGCCTTCGAGGTGTTGCCGGGACCGCCGGGGAGCACCCGCAGACCCGCGAAGGAGTACGTGATCAGATCGCGGGACAACTGCTGGTCGCGGATGGAGAACGCGGCCTCGTCCAGGATCTGCGTGACGTCCTTGTCGTTGACCGCGACGTCCGCCGGATCGCCCTCGTACTCCTCGTCCGTCGTGCCGAGCAGCAGCATGTCCTCCCAGGGGAGCGCGAAGGTGATGCGGTACTTGTCTATAGGGGTCGCGAGGGCGGCCTTCCAGGGCGAGGTGCGCTTGAGCACCAGGTGCGCGCCCTTGGACAGCCGGATGGACGGGGCCGCGTTCGGGTCCTCCATCGTGCGCAGGTGGTCGACCCAGGGCCCGGTGGCGTTGAGTACGAGACGCGCGCTGACGCCGAACTCGGTGCCGTCCATACGGTCCTTGAGCTCCGCGCCCGTGACCCGGCCCCTGGTGAAGCGCAGGCCGGTGACCTCGGCGTGGTTGAGCACGGTGGCGCCGGACGCGACGGCCGCGCGGACGGTCATCAGCGCCATCCGGGAGTCGTTCATCTGGTCGTCGCCGTACACGGCAACGGCCTTCAGGTTCTCCGTACGCAGCTCGGGAACGTCGCGCTGCGCCTTGGACGCGCTGATGACATGGCCGACGCCGTCACCGAACGCGGAGAGCGCGGAGTAGGCGAAGACGCCCGCGCCGAGCTTCGCCGCGCCGTGCGGCCCGCCTTTGTAGACCGGCAGATAGAAGGTGAGCGGGTTCGCCAGGTGGGGAGCCACCTGGCGGGAGACCGCGCGCCGTTCGAAGTGGTTCTCCGCGACCAGCTTCACCGCGCCGGTCTGCAGATAGCGCAGACCGCCGTGGAGGAGCTTGGAGGAGGCGGAGGAGGTGGCGCCGGCGAAGTCGCCGGCGTCCACCAGAGCCACCCGCAGCCCGGACTGCGCCGCATGCCAGGCGGTGGAGATGCCCAGGATGCCGCCGCCGATCACCAGGAGGTCGTATGTCGCCTTGGAAAGGTGCTCCCGAGTCTCGGCGCGGCTCGGAAGGGAGCCGGCCGGGTGCGTCCCCAGGGCAGGGACGCTCTGCAGGGTGTTCATCTCGAATTACTCCTCGTCAGCGTCGTCTTCGAGCCAGCCCATGGTCCGCTCGACGGCCTTGAGCCAGCTCTTGTACTCGCGGTCCCGTTGGGCCGCATCCATGTGGGGGGTCCACTCGGCGGCCCGGCGCCAGTTGGCGCGCAGCGCGTCGGTGTCCGGCCAGTAGCCGACGGCGAGACCGGCGGCGTAGGCAGCGCCGAGGCAGGTCGTCTCGGCGACCATCGGGCGCACCACCGGTGCGTCCAGGAAGTCCGAGAGGGTCTGCATCAGCAGGTTGTTGGAGGTCATGCCGCCGTCGACCTTGAGCGCGGTCAGCTCGACGCCGGAGTCCTTGGTCATGGCGTCACTGATCTCGCGGGTCTGCCAGGCGGTGGCCTCGAGCACGGCACGCGCGATGTGCGCCTTGGTGACATAGCGGGTCAGGCCGGCGATCACACCGCGGGCATCGTCGCGCCAGTACGGGGCGAACAGGCCGGAGAAGGCCGGTACGAAGTAGGCGCCGCCGTTGTCCTCGACACTCAGCGCGAGGGTCTCGATCTCCGCGGCAGTGCTGATCAGGCCCATCTGGTCGCGCATCCACTGCACCAGCGAACCGGTGACGGCAATGGAACCTTCCAGCGCGTACACGGGGGGCTGGTCGCCGATCCGGTAACCGACGGTCGTCAGCAGGCCGTTGTACGAGTTGACGGGCTCGTGACCGGTGTTCATCAGCATGAAGGTGCCGGTGCCGTACGTGGACTTGGCCTCGCCCTCGGAGAAACAGGTCTGGCCGAACAGCGCCGCCTGCTGGTCACCGAGCGCCGAGGCGACCGGCACACCGGCGAGGGCGCCGCCCTTGGCGACTCCGTACACCTCGGCGGAGGAGCGGATTTCCGGCAGCACCGCGGCCGGCACGTCCATCGACTGGAGGATCTTCTCGTCCCAGTCGAGGGTGTGCAGGTTCATCAGCATGGTGCGCGAGGCGTTGGTGACGTCGGTGACGTGGTGGCCGCCGTCGACGCCGCCTGTCAGGTTCCAGATGACCCACGAGTCCATGGTGCCGAAGAGGATCTCGCCGCGCTCGGCGCGCTCGCGCAGGCCCTCGACGTTGTCGAGCAGCCAGCGGATCTTCGGTCCGGCGAAGTACGAGGCGAGGGGCAGGCCCGTCTCGCGCCGGAAGCGGTCCTGGCTCACGTTGCGGCCGAGCTCCTTGCAGAGCGCGTCCGTACGGGTGTCCTGCCAGACGAGAGCGTTGTGCACCGGCTCGCCGGTGTTCTTGTCCCACAGGACGGTGGTCTCACGCTGGTTGGTGATGCCGATGGCCTTGACGTCGGCGGCGGTGATGCCCGCCTTCGCGACGGCGCTGTCGACAACCTCCTGGACGTTGGTCCAGATCTCGGCGGCGTCGTGCTCCACCCAGCCCGGCTTCGGGAAGATCTGCTCGTGCTCCTTCTGGTCGACGGAGACGATGCGGCCGTCGGTGTCGAAGACGATGCAGCGGCTGGAGGTGGTGCCCTGGTCGATGGCCGCGATGAAGGGGCCGGTGGTGTGTGCGTCAGTCACGGGGTGCTCCTGCGAGATCGAAGGGAGGGCTTAGGCGAACGCGAGGTTGTAGATACCCGCCGCGAGGGCTCCGCCGGCCAGCGGTCCGACGACGGGGATCCAGGCGTAGCCCCAGTCCGAGCCGCCCTTGTTGGGCAGCGGAAGCAGGGCGTGCACGATACGCGGGCCCAGGTCGCGGGCGGGGTTGATTGCGTAGCCCGTCGGGCCGCCGAGCGAGAGGCCGATGCCGACCACGGTGAGCGCGACGATCAGTCCGCCGATGACGCCCAGACCCTTGCCGCTGTCGTTGAGGCCCTGTGTGAGTACCGCGAGGACGAGCACCGTGGTGCCGATGATCTCGGTGGCCAGGTTCTGCCACACCACGCGGACCTCGGGTCCGGTGGAGAAGACACCGAGCACCGGGCCGGCCTTCGGAGCGGCCTCTTCGCTGACCAGGCCTTCCTCGTGCGGAGGCGCGGAGATGATCTCCGGGTCCGTGAGGTGCGCCTGGAACTGTCCGTAGTACGCGATCCAGACCAGGGCGGCACCGAGCATGGCGCCGACCATCTGTCCGGCGATGTAGAGCGGAACGTTGCTCCAGTCGCTGTCCTTGATCGCGATGCCGACGGTGACGGCTGGGTTCAGGTGGGCGCCGGACAGTGTGCCCGTCATGTAAACCGCGATCAGGACCGCGAAGCCCCACCCGAAGGTGATCGCCAGCCAGCCGGCGTTCTGCGCCTTCGAGCGCTTGAGTACGACTGCGGCGACCACGCCGCCGCCGAGCAGGATGAGAACGGCGGTACCAATGATCTCGCCGATGAAGATGTCGGAGTTGGACACCCGCGACTCCTTTGTCCTTCGGGGGAAGGCGAACCCCGGGTCCCTCCGGTGGTCCGCGCCCTCAGGTGAGGGCGTTCTCGGCTTGGCGTTGCCACACTCTAGCGTGTATTGCCGGTAGGTGTTCGACAATGCCGACCGATGCACGGCAGTTTTGCGCCAGGGTTAACACGACGTCAAGGGTTGTGTGGCCGAAAATCGGATCGTTATCGATGAGGCGACAGAACGGTCAGAATCGCCCGGCGCCGAGGTCGCGCGAAACCGAGCGTGCGCAGTCCCGTACTGCCGCGACCAGTTCCGACCGCAACTCGCCCGCGCTGCATACGCGTTCGACCGCTCCTGTGATGGCGACAGCCCCGACCGGCATCCGGCGCCGGTCGTGGATCGGGGCGGCAACCGCGGCCACGCCCTCCCAGGTCTCTTCCACATCCGCCGCCCAGCCCCGCGCCCGGGTGTGGTCGAGCACCAGCTCGAACTCCTCCACGCCGGTCACCGTCCGCGGCGTGAAGCTCTTGCGCTCCACCTCCATGACCTCGGTGTGGGCCACCGGGTCGAACGCCGAGAGCACCTTGCCCAGCGCGGTGGAGTGCAGTGGCTGCATGGCCCCCACCTCCAGCACCTGGCGGCTGTCGTCGGGTCTGAAGACGTGGTGCACGATGAGCACGCCGTGCTGGTGCAGCACCCCGAGATGGACGCTCTCGCCGCTGGAACGCGCCAGGTCGTCCGTCCAGACCAGAGCGCGGGCGCGCAGCTCGTGGACGTCCAGATAGCTGTTGCCGAGCCTGAGCAGCTCGGCCCCCAGCTGGTAGCGGCCGGACGCCGGGTCCTGTTCGACGAAGCCCTCGGCCTGCAGGGTGCGCAGAATGCCATGGGCGGTGCCCTTGGCGAGATCGAGCGAGGAAGCGATGTCCGACAGGCCCAGTCGGCGTTCCCCGCCCGCGAGCAGTCGCAGCATCGCCGCCGCCCGCTCGAGTGACTGGATGTTTTTCGCCATCGCTCGGCCCTTCTCACTGCGGTTCGACAATGCTGAACACTATCGGTCGATGCCGACCTTGGTCACCACAGAGTGAATCCTTCGTGTCCGAAAGACCATCCGGTGCGGCGAGGACATGATGCTGTCCCGCCCCGTGGGACGGCCACGCCCTGTTTCGGCGGGCACGGCTAGGCTGGCTCCGTGCGCCTTCCACCGGAGGACGCAAAGCCGACAGCCGTCGCATCCCAGGGAGCACATCCATGGCCTCGCTGCCGACCCCTTCCGCTGACAGCCGGACCCGAATCGACGCCCTTCGCGAAGCGCTCGCCACCCGAGTGGTCGTAGCCGACGGGGCGATGGGCACGATGCTCCAGGCCCAGGACCCGACACTCGAGGACTTCGAGAACCTCGAAGGCTGCAACGAAATCCTGAATGTGACCCGCCCGGACATCGTCCGGTCCGTCCATTCGGCCTATTTCGAGGTCGGCGTCGACTGCGTCGAGACGAACACCTTCGGTGCGAACCTCGCGGCCCTCGGTGAGTACGACATCCCCGAGCGGGTCTTCGAGCTCTCCGAGTCCGGCGCGCGGATCGCCCGCGAGGCCGCCGACGAGTTCACGGCGTCGACCGGGCAGCAGCGCTGGGTGCTGGGCTCGATGGGACCGGGCACCAAGCTGCCGACCCTGGGACACGCCCCGTACGTGAAGCTGCGCGACGCCTACCAGCAGAACGCCGAGGGCATGATCGCGGGCGGCGCCGACGCCCTCCTGGTGGAGACGACCCAGGACCTGCTCCAGACCAAGGCTGCCGTCCTGGGCGCCCGCCGCGCTCTGGAGGCGACCGGCACCAACCTCCCCGTCATCTGCTCCGTGACGGTCGAGACGACGGGCACGATGCTGCTCGGCTCGGAGATCGGCGCGGCCCTGACCGCGCTGGAGCCGCTGGGCATCGACATGATCGGCCTGAACTGCGCCACCGGCCCGGCCGAGATGAGCGAGCACCTGCGCTACCTCGCCCGGCACTCCCGCATCCCGCTGTCCTGCATGCCCAACGCGGGCCTGCCGGTGCTCGGCAAGAACGGCGCGCACTACCCCCTGTCGGCGGGCGAGCTGGCCGACGCGCAGGAGACCTTCGTACGCGAATACGGCCTCTCCCTGGTCGGCGGCTGCTGCGGTACGACGCCCGAGCATCTGCGCCAGGTCGTCGAGCGCGTACGCGATCTCGCGCCCACCGAGCGCGTGCCGCACCCTGAGCCGGGCGCCGCGTCCCTCTACCAGACCGTGCCGTTCCGTCAGGACACCTCGTTCATGGCCATCGGCGAGCGGACGAACGCCAACGGGTCCAAGAAGTTCCGCGAGGCCATGCTGGACGGCCGCTGGGACGACTGCGTGGAGATCGCCCGGGACCAGATCCGCGAGGGCGCGCACATG
Organism: Streptomyces sp. NBC_01481; assembly: GCF_026339995.1. Taxonomy (GTDB): domain Bacteria; phylum Actinomycetota; class Actinomycetes; order Streptomycetales; family Streptomycetaceae; genus Streptomyces. The sequence continues at coordinate 2,054,470 of NZ_JAPEPT010000001.1, forward strand.
CTCGACCTCTGCGTCGACTACGTGGGCCGGGACGGCGTCGCCGACATGGAGGAACTGGCCGGCCGTTTCGCCACCGCGTCGACGCTGCCCATCGTGCTCGACTCCACCGAAGTCGACGTCCTTCGGGCCGGGTTGGAGAAGCTGGGCGGCCGCGCGGTCCTCAACTCCGTCAACTACGAGGACGGGGACGGGCCCGAGTCGCGGTTCGCGAAGGTCACCGGGCTCGCGGCCGAGCACGGCGCCGCGCTCATCGCGCTGACCATCGACGAAGAGGGCCAGGCCCGTACGGTCGAGAACAAGGTCGCCATCGCCGAGCGGCTCATCGACGACCTGACCGGCAACTGGGGCGTGCACGAGTGCGACATCCTCATCGACACGCTGACCTTCACGATCTGCACCGGCCAGGAGGAGTCCCGCAAGGACGGCATCGCCACCATCGAGGCGATCCGTGAGCTCAAGCGCCGCCGCCCCGACGTGCAGACCACGCTGGGCCTGTCGAACATCTCCTTCGGCCTGAACCCGGCCGCCCGGGTCGTCCTCAACTCCGTGTTCCTCGACGAGTGCGTCAAGGCCGGCCTCGACTCGGCCATCGTGCACGCATCCAAGATCCTTCCCATCGCGCGTCTCGAGGAGGAGCAGGTCAAGGTCGCCCTGGACCTCATCCACGACCGCCGCAGCGAGGGCTACGACCCCCTGCAGAAGCTCATGGAGCTCTTCGAGGGCGTCAACATGAAGTCGATGAAGGCGGGCAAGGCCGAGGAGCTCCTGGCCCTGCCGCTGGACGAGCGCCTCAAGCGCCGCATCATCGACGGCGAGAAGAACGGCCTGGAGGCCGACCTCGACGAGGCGCTCCAGACCCGCCCCGCCCTCGGCATCGTCAACGAGACGCTGCTGGACGGCATGAAGGTCGTCGGCGAGCTCTTCGGCTCCGGCCAGATGCAGCTGCCGTTCGTCCTGCAGTCCGCCGAGGTCATGAAGAACGCGGTCGCCTACCTCGAACCGCACATGGAGAAGTCCGACGCGGAGGGCAAGGGCACCATCGTCCTGGCGACCGTCCGCGGCGACGTCCACGACATCGGCAAGAACCTCGTCGACATCATCCTCTCCAACAACGGCTACAACGTCGTCAACCTGGGCATCAAGCAGCCGGTCTCGGCGATCTTGGAGGCCGCCGAGGAACACCGCGCCGACGTGATCGGCATGTCCGGCCTGCTGGTGAAGTCCACGGTGATCATGAAGGAGAACCTGGAGGAGCTCAACCAGCGCAAGATGGCCGCCGACTACCCGGTCATCCTCGGCGGAGCGGCGCTGACCCGGGCATATGTCGAACAGGACCTGCATGAGATCTACGAGGGCGAGGTTCGCTACGCGCGCGACGCCTTCGAGGGCCTGCGCCTGATGGACGCGCTGATCGCGGTCAAGCGCGGCGTCCCCGGAGCGGTCCTGCCCGAGCTCAAGCAGCGCCGGGTCCGCGCCACCACGAACGCCGTGGTCGAGGAGCGCCCGGAAGAAGGCGCCGTGCGCTCCGACGTCGCGATCGACAATCCGGTCCCCGAGCCGCCGTTCTGGGGCACCCGGGTGATCAAGGGCATCCAGCTCAAGGAGTACGCGTCCTGGCTGGACGAGGGCGCGCTGTTCAAGGGCCAGTGGGGCCTCAAGCAGGCCCGCGCCGGTGACGGACCGACCTACGAGGAGCTCGTCGAGACCGAGGGACGGCCGCGGCTGCGCGGCTGGCTGGACCAGCTGCACACCCGGAACCTGCTGGAGGCGGCCGTCGTCTACGGCTACTTCCCCTGCGTGTCCAAGGGCGACGACCTGATCCTGCTGAACGAGGACGGCTCCGAGCGCACCCGCTTCTCCTTCCCCCGCCAGCGCCGCGGCCGCCGCCTGTGCCTCGCCGACTTTTTCCGGCCCGAGGAGTCCGGCGAGCGGGACGTCGTCGGGCTTCAGGTCGTCACCGTCGGCTCCAAGATCGGTGAAGCCACGGCAGAGCTCTTCGAGTCGGACTCGTACCGCGACTACCTCGAACTGCACGGCCTGTCCGTGCAGTTGGCGGAGGCGCTGGCCGAGTACTGGCACGCCCGTGTGCGTGCCGAGCTGGGCTTCGCCGGCGAGGACCCGGCCGATGTGGAGGACATGTTCGCCCTGAAGTACCGGGGTGCGCGCTTCTCGCTCGGTTACGGAGCGTGCCCGGACCTCGAGGACCGTGCGAAGATCGCCGAGCTGCTGGAGCCCGAGCGGATCGGCGTCCAGCTCTCGGAGGAGTTCCAGCTCCACCCCGAGCAGTCCACCGACGCGATCCTGATCCACCACCCCGAGGCGAAGTACTTCAACGCACGTTAGCCGCCCGAGACGTAGACTTGTCGGTCCAGTGCAGGCCGGTTGCCTTCCCCACTTGGGAGGCGGCCGGCCTTCTCGTCCCCAGTGGAGGTGTGCCGGATGACCAGTACGGTCCCCGCGTCCCTGACCCGTTCGGCGGAAGGCTCTGCCCTTCAGGCCGTGTTTCTCGACATGGACGGCACCCTCGTGGACACCGAAGGCTTCTGGTGGGACGCGGAGGTGGACGTCTTCGCGGACCTCGGCCACGATCTCGACGAGGCATGGCGGGAGGTGGTGGTCGGCGGCCCCATGACGCGCAGTGCCGCGTACCTCATCGAGGCGACCGGCGCGGACATCACGCTCGCCGAGCTGACCGTGCTGCTCAATGACCGCTTCGAGGACCGGATCGGGCGCGGTGTGCCCATGATGCCGGGCGCCGAACGGCTGCTGGCCGAGCTGGCCAGGCACAATGTGCCCACCGCGCTGGTCTCCGCCTCCCACCGCCGCATCATCGACCGCGTCCTCGCCTCGCTCCGCCCGCACAACTTCGCACTGTCGGTCGCGGGCGACGAGGTGCCGCGCACGAAGCCGCACCCCGACCCCTATCTGCTGGCCGCGCGCGGACTGCGGGCCGAGCCCGCGAGATGTGCGGTCATCGAGGACACGGCCACCGGTGTCGCCTCCGCCGAGGCCGCGGGCTGCCGGGTGGTGGCCGTGCCGTCCGTGCACCCGATCGCGCCCGCCGACGGGCGCCTGGTCGTACGGTCGCTCGAAGAAGTGGACCTTGGTTTTCTGCGCACGCTCATCACCGCGATGAACTGATGCGTGTACGGTCCGTGTTTCTCGAATGCAGTGGAAACTCTGGGCAGCCGAGCGTGCCTTTTCCGTGACGAGCCCGGACGGTTATCCGGTGCCGTTGGTGCAGAATTCACCGCGTGACGTTCGTCACCGTGAGTGGCCTGGGTGATGTTGGTCCGGACCACTCCCCGCCCCTTCCTGGGGTGCGGGACGCGCCATTGTGTCCGCATTGGTGGAGAGATGTACCAATCATTCCACCGTGGGGGCATCCACTCACAGGCATAACCGATCACTGAGCGAATACGCCCCAACTCGGGCCCGGTCACGCTTTCCTGGCGTCGCCGACTAATCTCGTCGCGAGAACTTCGTCGCATCATCGATGTGTCTCGGCGCCACCCAGTCATGGGGAACTCAGTGCCGATCGCTCTGTTTCCCCCTCCCGATCGCACCGCTCCGAACGGGCGGCCGCGACGGAGGCTCCCGAAGACATCGCTGTATCCCAGTGCCGGATGAGGAGAACGTCCAGGATGAACCGTAAGACTTTGGTGCTGCCGGCCTTGGTCGGCCTGCTCGCGCCAGTGCTTGTCGCCTGCGGCGGGGCGAAAGGCGGGTCCGGCGGCGGTGACGCCATTGTCGTGGGCACCACGGACCAGTTCATCGCCACCGACGACGCCCCCGCGCCGCTCGACCCGGCCTACGCCTACGACACCGGTTCGTGGAGCGTCCTGCGGCAGACCGTCCAGACGCTGATGCACGCCCCGCGCGGCGGCGGCGCGCCCGTGCCCGAAGCGGCCCAGTCGTGCGACTTCACGGACAAGGTCAGCGAGAGCTACCGCTGCAAGCTGCGCAGCGGGCTGAAGTTTGCCGACGGCAGTGCCATCACCGCCGAGGACGTGAAGTTCTCCATCCAGCGTGTCCTGGACATCAACGCCGACAGTGGTGTGGGCTCCCTCCTCGCGAACATCGACACGATCGAGGCCAACGGCGACGAGGTGGTCTTCCACCTCGCCACGCCGGACGCGACCTTCCCGTACAAGCTCTCGACGCCCGTCGCTGCCATCGTCAGCAAGAAGCAGTACGAGGGCAAGAAGCTCCGCGAGGGCTTCCAGGTCGACGGCTCCGGCCCGTACACCATGAGCGCCGAGACCAAGGACGGCCACGTCGCCAAGGTCACCTTCACCAAGAACCCCAACTACCTGGGTGACATCAAACTCCGCAACGACAAGGTTGAGCTGCGGTCCTTCGCGGACGCCGACTCGATGGGCAAGGCGCTCGAGTCGGGCGACATCGACATGATGACCCGGGCGATGTCGCCCGAGCAGATCAAGAGCATGTCCGAGAGCCCGAAGGAAGGCATCGAGCTCACCGAGATGCCGGGCCTGGAGATCCGCTACCTCGGCTTCAACACCAACGACCCGTCGGTGAAGAACAAGGCCGTCCGGCAGGCCATGGCCGCTGTTGTCGACCGTGGTCACATCGCGGGCAAGGTATACGGCTCCACCGCCGAGCCGCTCTACTCGCTCATCCCGGCGAGCGTCGGGGCGCACACCAACTCCTTCTACAACAAGTACGGCGAGCCGAACCAGAAGAAGGCCGCGGAGCTGCTGCGCAAGGCCGACATCACCACCCCGGTGAAGCTGAAGCTCCACTACACGACCGACCACTACGGCGCCGGTACGGCCAAGGAGTTCCAGGCGCTCAAGCAGCAGCTGAACGCCACCAAGCTCTTCGACGTCACCATCGAGGGCGCCGAGTGGTCGAAGTTCGTCCCCGCCCAGAAGCGCGGTGAGTACGCGGTCTACGGAATGGGCTGGTTCCCCGATTTCCCGGACCCGGACAGCTTCATCGCGCCGTTCCTGGACAAAGGCAACTTCCTCAACACCCCGTACGTGAGCACCGAGGCGCGGGACCTCATCCCGCAGTCGCGGAAGGCCGCCGACCGCACCTCCGCGTCCCAGGCCTTCACGCAGATACAGGAGATCGTCGCCAACGACGTGCCTTTCCTGCCGCTGTGGCAGGGCAAGCAGTACGTCGCGGCGCGCACCGGCGTCACCGGCGTCGAGCGGGTGGTCAACTCCAGCTCGGACCTTCAGCTGTGGGAGCTGGGCCGCGGCACCGCGTGAGCTGCGAGCCATGAACAAGCGGCGGCGGGCCGATGCCCGCCGCCGCTTTTCGCGTGCTCCGTCCGGAGAACTACTGTGCGCCGGGGCGCACCAGACCGCTCTCGTAGGCGTACACCGCCGCCTGCACCCGGTCCCGCAGGCCCAGCTTCGTCAGCACATGGCCCACATGCGTCTTGACGGTGGTCTCACTGACGAAGAGATCGGCCGCGATCTCGGCATTGGACAGCCCCCGCGCGACCAGCTTGAGCACCTCCACCTCGCGCTCGGTCAGCGTGTGCAGCGTGTCCGGGACCGGCTCCTCGCCCGAGGGCAGATGGTCCGCGTACTTGTCGAGAAGCCTGCGGGTGATGCTCGGCGCGAGCATTGCCTCGCCCGCCGCGACCACCCGGATCGCCTGGACCAGCTCATTGGCGGGCGCGTCCTTCAGCAGGAAGCCGCTCGCCCCGGCCCGCAGCGCCTCCACCACGTACTCATCGAGGTCGAAGGTGGTCAGCACCAGCACCTTCGCCGGGCCGTCCCGCCCGGGGCCGGTGATCTGACGGGTCGCCTCGACGCCGTCCATGCGGGGCATCCGGATGTCCATCAGCACCACATCGGGCTGCAGCGCACGCACCTGGTCGATGGCCTGCAGACCGTCCCCGGCCTCGCCGACCACCGCGATGTCCTGCTCCGCCTCCAGGATCATCCGGAAGCCGGTGCGCAGCAGCGGTTGGTCGTCGACCAGTAGGACGCGGATAGCCACGGGTACTCCTTAGTTAGACCGGGCCCATTCTGCCCTGACCATCCTCTGCCGAAGCGGTCGGGGAGACGCTCAGCGGATATACCGGGGGAGTGCCGCCGAATTCCGGACAGACCGCCTGGTGGTCGCACCAGCCGCACAGCTTCGTCGGCCGCGGCCGCCAGTCGCCCGTCTCGGTGGCCAGCCTGATCGCGTCCCAGAGTGCCAGCAGCTTGCGCTCCACGCGCTCCAGGTCCGCCGGGGCAGGGTCGTACGTCAGCACCTCTCCGCTGCCCAGATAGACGAGCTGGAGGCGGCGCGGCACCACGTTCTTCAGCCGCCAGATCACCAGGGCGTAGAACTTCATCTGGAACAGCGCGCCCTCGCTGTACTCGGGGCGCGGGGCCTTGCCCGTCTTGTAGTCGACGATCCGGACCTCGCCGGTGGGCGCGACATCGACCCGGTCGATGACACCGCGCAGCCGCAGCCCCGACTCCAGCTCCGTCTCGACGAACAGCTCCCGCTCGGCCGGCTCCAGTCGGGTCGGGTCCTCCAGCGAGAACCACCGCTCCACCAACTGCTCCGCCTTGGCGAGCCAGCCGGTCAGCCGCTCGCCTTCGGAGTCCTCCGCGAACAGCTCGCCCAGCTCCGGCTTCGTCTCCAGCAGCCGGTCCCACTGACCCGGGATCAGGGCCTTGGCACGCGGAGCCGTTCGCTCCGCCGCCGGCGCGTCGAAGAGCCGCTCCAGCACCGCATGCACCAGCGTCCCGCGGGTAGCCGCCTCGCTGGGCTTCTCCGGCAGCTTGTCGATCACCCGGAACCGGTACAGCAGGGGACACTGCATGAAGTCGCTCGCACGCGAGGGCGACAGCGATGTGGGCTGCTGACTCGTACTCATGACGCAGACCCTACGGCCCGCCACTGACAGCGAGCGGAATACCATCGACGTCAGACCCTCGAAACTGCATGATCGAACGAGCGAAGCATTCGCGACACATTCGCGACAAAAAGGGGACCCGTGGACGAGGACGACACCAGCGGCGAGCGTGAGCGGGCGCAGTCCGGTGCGGGAGGAACGGACCCCGAGGGCAGCAAGCCGCGGCGTTCCGACGGCCCCGGCGGCGGCATTCTCATGGGCCGTCCCTTCGGTGTGCCCGTCTATGTCGCCCCGAGCTGGTTCATCGTCGCCGCGCTCATCACCTGGGTCTTCGGTGGTCAGCTCGACCGTGTGCTCCCCGAGCTCGGCGGCACGCGCTATCTCGTCTCGCTCTTCTTCGCGGTCGCCTTCTACGCCTCCGTACTGGTCCACGAACTCGCCCACACCGTCGCCGCGCTGCGCTTCAAACTGCCGGTACGCCGGATCCAGCTGCAGTTCTTCGGCGGGGTGTCCGAGATCGAGAAGGAGTCCGAGACCCCCGGCCGCGAGTTCGTCCTGGCCTTCGTCGGACCACTGCTCTCCCTCGTCCTGGCCGGTCTCTTCTACCTCGGGATGCAGGCCGTCGATCCCGGTACGGTCCCCGGCGTGCTGCTCGCCGGGCTGATGATCTCCAACCTGATCGTTGCCGCGTTCAACCTGCTGCCCGGTCTGCCGCTCGACGGCGGCCGCATGCTGCGCGCCGTCGTGTGGAAGATCACTGGCAAGCCGATGTCGGGCACCGTCGCCGCGGCCTGGGTGGGCCGGGCGCTCGCCGTCGCCGTCCTCATCGGCCTGCCGCTCCTCACCCACACCGGCGCCCTCGGCAATGCCACCGAGGACATCGGCGGCATGGAGACGGTCACGGACGCGCTGCTCGCCGCGATCCTCGCCGCGATCATCTGGACCGGGGCGGGCAACAGCCTGCGCATGGCCCGGCTGCGCGAACACCTCCCCGAGCTCGAAGCCCGCACGCTCACCAGGCGCGCCGTCCCGGTCGAGTCCGACACCCCGCTCTCCGAGGCCCTGCGCCGCGCCAACGAGGCGGGCGCCCGCGCGCTGGTCGTCGTCGACGGCCACGGCGACCCGACGGCCCTGGTACGCGAGACGGCCATCGTCGGCGTTCCGGAACACCGCCGCCCCTGGGTCGCGGTCAGCGGCCTCGCCCAGGAGCTCACCGAAGGCATGAAGGTCTCGGCGGAACTGGCCGGCGAGGCGCTTTTGGACAAGCTCCGGGCCTCTCCGGCGACGGAGTACCTGGTGGTCGAGGAGTCGGGCGAGATCTACGGCGTCCTGTCCACGGCGGACGTCGAGCGCGCCTTCGTCGCCGCGATGGCCCGGCCCGCGTCTTCTTGAGGTCTCGGTTCGCCTCCGGGGCGCCGGGCCCGCCGGGGCTCGCCGTGGTGAACGGGTCCGTTCCGGGCCGGTAGGCTGGTCGCATGTCCGAACCGACCGGTGCCGCCCGCCGACGCGGGCCCTTCAAGGTCGGGGACCAGGTCCAGCTCACCGACCCCAAGGGACGCCACTACACGTTCACGCTCGAGGCCGGGAAGAATTTCCACACCCACAAGGGTTCCTTCCCGCACGACGAGCTGATCGGCGCTCCCGAGGGCAGTGTTGTCCGTACCACGGGAAACGTCGCCTACCTCGCGCTGCGCCCCCTGCTCCCCGACTATGTCCTGTCCATGCCCCGCGGCGCCGCCGTGGTCTACCCCAAGGACGCGGGGCAGATCCTGGCCTTCGCCGACATCTTCGCCGGCGCCCGCGTCGTCGAGGCGGGCGTGGGCTCCGGCTCGCTGAGCGCCTTCCTGCTGCGAGCCATCGGCGACCACGGCATGCTGCACTCCTACGAGCGCCGCCAGGACTTCGCCGAGATCGCCCAGCAGAATGTGGAGCGCTACTTCGGCGGCCCGCACCCCGCCTGGCAGCTCACCGTGGGCGACCTCCAGGACAACCTGACCGACGCCGACGTCGACCGCGTGATCCTGGACATGCTCGCCCCCTGGGAGTGCCTGGAGGCGGTCTCCAAGGCCCTCGTCCCCGGCGGCATCCTCTGCTGCTACGTCGCGACCACCACCCAGCTCGCGCGCACCGTCGAGTCCATCCGCGAGATCGGCTGCTTCGCCGAGCCTCAGCCCTGGGAGTCGATGATCCGCAACTGGCACGTCGAAGGTCTGGCCGTCCGCCCGGACCACCGGATGATCGGGCACACCGGATTCCTCCTCACGGCCCGCCGTCTCGCGGACGGCGTGGAGCCCCCGATGCGCCGCCGCCGCCCCGCCAAGGGCGCGTACGGCGATGACTACGAAGGCCCCAACAAGGGCTGACGGAACGCCCCAAAACGGGCTGACGCCCGCACAACGTACCGACGCCGCCGCCGAGTTCCCCAGGCACCCTGGGGAACTCGGCGGCGGCGTCTTCGTGTTGACCGCTTTACCGACCTACACACTTTCTTGACCTACACACTCGGACCCCGCTGTTCCGCACCCGCTGTGACGTATGGCACGATGCAGGCCATCCCCGCCGGTTCCGCCTTCCCAGGAGACATCCCGCGTGCAGACCTCCGCCGTCCCGGACCTCGCGCACACGCACGCACGCCCGGTGCACTGGCTCGCCACCGCGACAGCGATGGCCGGGGTGGTGGCCGCCGCCGGACTGCTGCAGCCCACTGCCCAGGCCGCCCCTCAGACAGGCCCGCAGAACACCGGAACGGCCGCTGCACCCGCCCCCGCGCCCGATCCGGCGGGAGTGCGGCTCCCCCTGGAGTGCGGCGGCGCGAAGAGCGTGGTGACCAAGAAGGCCTCGGGCGACCTGGACGGCGACGGCAGCCTCGAAACCGTGGCGGTGGCCCGCTGCGACGCGGGCTCCGGCACCCCGCCGAGCGGGGTCTACGTACTGACCCAGGGCCGGGGTACGGGCCCGCGCGTCGTCGCGACCCTCGTGGAGCCCGCGCAGAAGCTCAGCGTCAAGGAGTTCGCCGTACGTGACGGTGCGATTACGGCCACCTTGCTCGGCTACTCCTCGCCGGACGTGCCGAGCTGCTGCCCCGACCAGCTCGAGAAGGTCAAGTGGCAGTGGCAGGGCGGGAAGTTCGTCCGTACCGCCCAGCCCGAAGCACGCAGTATGTGATCCGTCACTCTGCGTCGGGTCCGAAGACCTCGACCCTGTCCGAAACGCGGCGGACATGGATGCAATCGCCCGGGCACTCCTTCGCGGAGTCCACCACATCGCTCAGCAGCGGCAGCGGCACGGGCGTTGTGGCGCCCGGGTTCTGGAGCAGTTCGTCGTCGGTGCTCTTCACGTAGGCGAGCCCGTCGATGTCCAGCTCGAAGACCTCGGGAGCGTACTGCGCGCAGATCCCGTCTCCGGTACAGAGGTCCTGGTCGATCCAGACCTCAAGGGCCTCGCCGACGGCTTCTGTGGGGACCTCGTGCTGCACGGTCATCTCTCCTGCCGTTTCCTTCGCCGGGTGTAGCAAAATGAAGCAAGTCGCGCCAGCCCTGACGGGTGTTGAACACTTCGACGATACCTCCGCCCGCTTTCCGATGTTGATGGGTGGGTATTCACCTGGCGTGAGGGAGAGCGCAAGGGTGAAGATCGGACACACCTCTACCGTCTTTGTGATCTAGGGGTTTCAATCACCACCCACCCAGGTAGGGTCAGGAAGCGTCCAGCTCCCCTTGGAGGAGGTGAGGACCGTGGCAGCCCACGACGACGACATCAACCGCGGCATCCGGCCGGGGCGGGGGTCTGAAGACCCCGCCGGTCAGGTTGCCTATCTCGAGCAGGAAATCGCCGTCCTGCGCCGCAAGCTCGCCGACTCTCCGCGTCATACGAGGATTCTCGAAGAGCGGATCGTCGAGCTACAGACAAACCTGGCCGGCGTCTCCGCACAGAATGAGCGGCTCGCCAACACGCTCCGTGAGGCCCGCGACCAGATCGTGGCCCTCAAGGAGGAGGTCGACCGGCTCGCACAGCCGCCGGCCGGCTTCGGTGTCTTCCTGCAAGCGAACGAGGACGGCACCTGCGACATCTTCACCGGGGGCCGCAAGCTCCGGGTGAACGTCAGCCCCAGCGTCGAGCTCGAAGAGCTCCGGCGCGGCCAGGAAGTCATGCTCAACGAGGCGCTCAACGTGGTCGAGGCCATGGAATTCGAGCGCGCCGGGGACATCGTCACCCTCAAGGAGATCCTCGAGGACGGCGAGCGCGCCCTGGTGATCGGGCACACCGACGAGGAAAGGGTGGTGAGGCTCGCGGACACGCTGCTGGACACCACCATCCGCCCCGGCGACGCCCTGCTGCTCGAGTCCCGCTCCGGCTACGTCTACGAAGTGATCCCCAAGAGCGAGGTCGAAGAGCTCGTCCTCGAAGAGGTCCCGGACGTCGACTACACAAAGATCGGCGGTCTGGGCAGCCAGATCGAGATGATCCGCGACGCGGTCGAGCTTCCGTACCTCCACCCGGACCTCTTCAAGGAGCACGAACTGCGGCCGCCGAAGGGCATCCTGCTCTACGGCCCGCCCGGATGCGGCAAGACGCTGATCGCCAAAGCCGTCGCCAACTCCCTTGCCAAGAAGGTCGCCGAGGTGACCGGCCAACCCGCGGGGAAGAGCTACTTCCTCAACATCAAGGGCCCCGAGCTCCTCAACAAGTACGTCGGTGAGACCGAGCGGCACATCCGCCTCGTCTTCCAGCGTGCCCGGGAGAAGGCGAGCGAGGGCACCCCCGTCATCGTCTTCTTCGACGAGATGGAATCCCTCTTCCGCACCCGTGGTTCCGGCGTCAGCTCGGACGTGGAGAACACCATCGTCCCGCAGCTGCTCGCCGAGATCGACGGTGTAGAGGGCCTGGAGAACGTCATCGTCATCGGCGCCTCCAACCGCGAGGACATGATCGACCCCGCGATCCTGCGCCCCGGCCGGCTCGATGTGAAGATCAAGATCGAGCGTCCGGACGCGGAGGCCGCGAAGGACATCTTCGCCAAGTACCTCACGTCCTCGCTGCCGCTGCACGCCGACGACCTCGCCGAGCACAGCGGCTCCAAGGACGCCGCCGCTCACGCGATGATCCAGTCCGTCGTCGAGCAGATGTACGCGGAGTCCGAGGAAAACCGCTTCCTCGAGGTCACGTACGCCAATGGCGACAAGGAAGTCCTGTACTTCAAGGACTTCAACTCCGGCGCGATGATCCAGAACATCGTCGACCGGGCCAAGAAGATGGCCATCAAGGCCTTCCTCGACCACAACCAGAAGGGCCTTCGGGTCTCCCATCTCCTCCAGGCATGCGTGGACGAGTTCAAGGAGAACGAGGACCTGCCGAACACCACCAACCCGGACGACTGGGCCCGGATCTCCGGAAAGAAGGGCGAGCGGATCGTCTTCATTCGCACCCTCGTCACCGGAAAACAGGGCGCGGACACCGGACGTTCCATCGACACGGTGGCGAACACCGGTCAGTACCTGTAGAACGCAGACCGGCTGCGGATGCCCGGTCGGGCATCCGCAGCCGAATGCTTTTCCGACAGGTCCAGCCATACCGGAGCAATGACGAAATTGATCTCCCCACCAGCGCAGAGGCGTTCTAGGCTCGTCGGTACCGCCGAGTCGCGCAGTGCGGGGACGGGCACCGCACACGCACCGGAGCTACAGCGGTACTTGAGCGCCGTTCCCGGAGGGGAGCGCCGCCGGGCAAGGAGGGCCGCATGACCGTACGGCGAGTAATGGGCATCGAGACGGAGTACGGCATCTCCGTCCCGGGCCACCCGAACGCCAATGCCATGCTCACCTCGTCCCAGATCGTCAACGCCTACGCGGCGGCGATGCACAGGGCGCGGCGCGCCCGCTGGGACTTCGAGGAGGAGAATCCGCTGCGGGACGCCCGCGGCTTCGACCTCGCCCGCGAGGCCGCCGACTCCAGTCAGCTCACCGACGAGGACATCGGCCTGGCCAATGTGATCCTCACCAACGGTGCCCGGCTGTACGTCGACCATGCGCACCCGGAGTACAGCTCGCCCGAGGTCACCAACCCGCGCGACGCCGTGCTGTGGGACAAGGCCGGCGAGCGGATCATGGCGGAGGCTGCCGAGCGCGCGGCCCAGCTCCCCGGCGCCCAGCCGATCCACCTGTACAAGAACAACACCGACAACAAGGGCGCGTCCTACGGCACGCACGAGAACTACCTGATGAAGCGGGAGACCGCCTTCTCGGACATCGTGCGCCACCTGACGCCCTTCTTTGTCTCCCGCCAGGTCGTCACAGGCGCCGGACGGGTCGGAATCGGCCAGGACGGCCATGAACACGGCTTCCAGATCAGCCAGCGGGCCGACTATTTCGAGGTCGAGGTCGGGCTCGAGACCACGCTGAAGCGGCCCATCATCAACACCCGCGACGAGCCCCACTCCGACGCCGAGAAGTACCGCAGGCTCCATGTGATCATTGGCGACGCGAACCTGTCGGAGATCTCCACGTACCTCAAGCTGGGCACCACGGCCCTGGTGCTCTCGATGATCGAGGACGGCTTCATCGCGGTGGATCTGGCGGTCGAGCAGCCGGTGCGCACCCTGCACCAGGTCTCGCACGACCCGACCCTCAAGCGGCTGGTCACGCTGCGCAGCGGCCGGACACTCACCGCGGTGCAGCTTCAGATGGAGTACTTCGAGCTTGCCCGCAAGTACGTCGAGGAGCGCTTCGGCGCGGACGCCGACGACCAGACCAAGGACGTCCTGATCCGCTGGGAGGACACCCTCAACCGGCTCGAGAACGACCCGATGAGCCTCGCCGGGGAACTGGACTGGATCGCCAAGAAGGAGCTCATGGAGGGCTACCGCAGGCGCGACGGCCTGGACTGGGACGCGGCTCGGCTGCACCTGGTGGACCTCCAGTACGCCGACGTACGCCCCGAGAAGGGCCTGTACAACCGGCTGGCGGCCCGCGGGAAGATGAAGCGGCTCCTGGACGAGCAGGATGTCGTACGGGCCGGGACGAAGCCCCCGGAGGACACCAGGGCGTACTTCCGCGGTCGCTGTCTGGAGCAGTACGCGGACGACGTCGCCGCGGCCTCCTGGGACTCGGTGATCTTCGATCTGCCCGGCCGTGACTCGCTGCAGCGGGTGCCAACCCTCGAACCGCTACGCGGAACGCGTAATCACGTCAAGGAGCTCCTTGACCGGTGCCGGACCGCGGAAGACCTGGTCCGGGTGCTGTCCGGCGGCTGAAATGGCTCAGGTCCGGGAATCATCGAGGTGGTCCCCGGACGTTGAGGAAAGTGCGGGGCCGATGTCGGACCCTGCTTGTAGGGTCTGATCTTGACCGAACGAACTCACGTCAGGGCAAACCGAGCGGGGTGAGGGATATGGCGACCAAGGACACCGGCGGCGGACAGCAGAAGGCGACGCGTTCCACTGAGGAGGTCGAGGAGCAGGCGCAGGACGCGCAGGCTTCGGAGGACCTCAAGGAGCGCCAGGAGAAGCTGTCGGACGACGTCGACTCCGTGCTGGACGAGATCGATGACGTACTCGAGGAAAATGCGGAAGACTTCGTTCGAAGCTTCGTTCAAAAAGGTGGACAGTAGTCACACAAATGAACGAGGGGGCGAAGCGATGCACGGGGTGTGAGCGGACGCTACCGCTCGCTTCGTTTGCTGCGGACCGAAATCGACGCGACGGTCTCCAAGTGCGGTGCCGGGAGTGCGTGGCGGAATATGGGGCCGCGTACTACCGGCGTCGCAGGGAAGCCACGGGCAAGACCGTGCGCGACAAGGTAGAAGTGCCGCCGGGTCACAAGCTGTGCCGCACATGCGGTGAGATCAAGCCTCACAGCGAGTGGCATCGCAATGCGACCGCTTCGGGCCTGTCGACGCGCTGCAAGGCGTGCAGGGCCGTCCAAGGGCGGGCCGGACACCTCAAACGGCAGTACGGCATCACGGAGGTTGAGCGCGACGACATGATCTCGTCCCAGATGGGGATCTGCTCGATCTGCCTGACTGCTCCCGCAGTGCATGTGGATCACTGCCACGAGACGGGTAAGGTCCGTGGCGTACTGTGCTTCAACTGCAATTCGGCCATCGGCAAGTTGGGAGATGATCCCGACACTGTTCGTCGAGCTGCGGCCTATTTGGAAGGAAACTCGTGGAAGCCAACACTCGTGGCGCCGGGCGTCTACCAACTGCCTTCCTGACGCCCGGCTCGTCCTCATTCATGGACTTCCTCGGTCAGCACTCCCCGGAGATGCTGCCCGGAAGGCGGGTCCTGCCGCCCGTGCAGGGCGCCATCCAGGCACCGCACGGCACGACCATCGTCGCGACGACGTTCCCCGGCGGTGTGGTGCTCGCCGGTGACCGGCGGGCGACCATGGGCAACATGATCGCCCAGCGCGACATCGAGAAGGTCTTCCCGGCAGACGAGTACTCGGCCGTGGGCATTGCCGGCACCGCCGGCCTCGCGGTGGAGATGGTCAAGCTGTTCCAGCTGGAGCTGGAGCACTTCGAAAAGGTGGAAGGCGCCCAACTCTCCCTGGAGGGTAAGGCGAACCGGCTCTCCACCATGATCCGCAGCAACCTCGGCATGGCCATGCAGGGCCTGGCCGTGGTGCCTCTCTTCGCCGGATACGACGTCGACCGCGAGAAGGGCCGCATCTTCTCCTACGACGTCACGGGCGGCCGCTCCGAGGAGCACGGGTTCGCGGCCACCGGCTCCGGCTCGATCTTCGCCCGCGGGGCCATGAAGAAGCTCTACCGCGAGGACCTGACGGAGCAGCAGGCCACCACCCTGGTCATCCAGGCGCTGTACGACGCGGCCGACGACGACTCGGCGACCGGCGGACCCGATGTGGCCCGGCGGATCTATCCGATCGTCACGGTCATCACCGACGAGGGCTTCCGCAAGCTCACCGAGGCCGAGTCCTCCGAGATCGCCCGCTCGATCCTGGAGCGCCGCCTCGAACAGCCCGACGGCCCCCGCGCCGCGCTGCTCTGATGACCCCCTCTTCTGAACACATGCCACTGACAGAAAGGGACGGATAGCCGGTGTCGACGCCGTTCTACGTCTCACCCCAGCAGGCCATGGCCGACCGGGCGGAATACGCCCGCAAGGGCATCGCCCGTGGTCGCAGCCTCGTTGTGCTGCAGTACACCGACGGCATCGTGTTCGTCGGCGAGAACCCGTCCCGTGCGCTGCACAAATTCAGTGAGATCTACGACCGGATCGGCTTCGCCGCCGCCGGTAAGTACAACGAGTACGAGAACCTGCGGATCGGCGGCGTGCGCTATGCCGATCTGCGCGGATACACCTACGACCGTGACGATGTGACGGCCCGTGGGCTCGCCAATGTCTATGCCCAGACGCTGGGCACCATCTTCTCCAGTGCGGCCGAGAAGCCGTACGAGGTGGAGCTGGTCGTCGCCGAGGTCGGCGCGACTGCCGAGGGCGACCAGATCTACCGACTGCCGCACGACGGATCGATCGTGGACGAGCACGGCTCGGTCGCGGTCGGCGGCAATGCCGAACAGATCAGCACCTATCTCGATCAGCGGCACCGCGACGGGATGTCGCTGGCGGAGGCGCTGAAACTGGCCGTACAGGCCCTGTCCAACCAGTCCAACGGCAGCGAGCGGGAGATCCCCGCGGATCGCCTGGAAGTCGCGGTCCTGGACCGGACGCGACCGCAGCAGCGGAAGTTCAAGCGCATCGTCGGTCGGCAGCTGGCCCGGCTGCTGGAGGCGGACGGTGCCGCGTCGACCCCGACGGACGCGCCGTCGGACACGGAGGAGACCGAGGACGGCGGGGAGGGCGGGGAGTAGCCCTGCCGGAGTCTCGGCGACACGCGCGACTGCGCCCCGGACCGCCCGTGCGGGCCGGGGCGCAGCCGTCTGCCCGGCTGCTCTGCACTCAGGGGAGCGCCCAGTGGTGGAGGCGTTCGCGGTCCCGGGTGAGCCAGCTGCCGTCGCCGAGCGGGGTCACATCGCCCCCGACCGCCACCGGGTACCGCAGCCGTCCCAGGGGGCGGAGCGTCGCCGTGTCGCACAGCCAGTGACGGATCGAGACCGGCCGCCCGGGCAGATAGATCCGGCCGGTGACCAGGACATGATCCGCGTCGATCAGGAACGCGCCGGCGACCTCGTCGTTGTCGCGGTCGGCCGCCAGCTCCCCGAGGTCGAAGAGACCGGCCGGGTCGTCGGCGGCCACATCGTGCGAGGCGAGTTCGTCGCGGTCGTCGTTGTGCGCGATGCCCTCCGCGCGTCGCAGGGTGAGGACCCGGCCCTGGTCCGGCAGGAAGTCGATCACCTCGCGCATCGTGGTGCCGCCGCGGATGTGCAGCCCGTCCTTGCGGGGCTCGATCCACCACGTCGACCAGCTGTACCAGGCCGTCCAGCAGGAGAGGGCGAGCAGTGAGCCGTCCGGATGCCACCGCTGTGTCACGTCCGAGGAGACCGCTCCGATGGGGCGCCGGGCGCGGATATCGCCGGTCGCCGCGTCGAGCAGGAGCAGCGTGTCCCGCCCGTAGCGGTGCCGTGGCGGGTTGTCGCAGATCAGTATGGCGGCGCGCTCGTCCCTGGTCGGCGTGGGCACGAGGACGCTGACGAGGGCCCCGTCCGGGCTCACGGCGGGCCTGCCGGGAGGGCGGGGGTCGCGGTGTGCGCCGTGCCAGCGGGCGTGTGACAGCTCCCAGCGGGTGGCTCCGTCGGGACCGAGTGCGCGGATCCTGCTGCCCTCGGCGACGACTACCGCGCCTCCGGGCAGCGGGGCCGCCGCGCAGTACGGCGGGAGGCGCAGGCTCCGGGTGGGCGCGAGGGTGCCCGAGAGGAAGGTGTCCGCGTCGTGTAACTCCAGCCCTTCGTCCGTTCTGACGGAAAGCCGCCCGTCCACAAGCGGTGTCACGGAGCCCGCCGCGGGGGCCGTCCCGATCAGCGTCGCGTCGATCGGGCTCTCCGCCGTACTCATCATGATCGTGATCGTTCCACGACGGACGGCGCGGTCTCAAGGCCGCTGGGTGAGGACCATACGTACGGGTTGGCGCCACCCCGGACGTTCGGGTTCACACCTTCCGGGCGGGGGCTGAGGAGCCGCGTACGACCAGGCGGACCGGGAGGTCGCCCTCCTCGGGGCGGCGGCCCTCGAGAACGGCGAGCAGGGCCGCCATGCCCCGCTCGCCCACGCGTTCCGCGGGCAGGCTGAGCGTGGTGAGCTCGGGCTCCACCGCGGTGGCGAGCGCGAGGTCGTCGAAGCCGGTGACGGACACGTCCTCGGGCACCCGCAGTCCCGCGCGGCGCACGGCCTTGCAGGCTCCGGCGGCAATGATGTCGTCGTCGCAGATGATCGCGGTGGGCCGGGGTTCTGGGGCGGCCAGGGCCCGCTCGGCGGCCTCGCGCGCGCCGTTGACTTCCAGGGGTGCGGAGACGGTCCGCACCACCGCGCCGGGGACGGTGCTCAGCGCCTCGTGGAGTGCCCGGGCCCGTACGTCGAAGGTCCAGGAGCTGATGGCCGACGCGAGATGGACGAAGCGGCGATGTCCGAGGGACAGCAGATGGTCCGTCATCTGCCGCATGCCGTCGGCGATGTCGAGGTTGACGTGAGCGGCCGCGCCGGGATCCGCCGGGTCGCTGTCGAGCATCACGAGCGGGAGATCCGTGCCGCGGATGGCGGTCAGCGCCTCGGCGGCCATCGAGGAGGCGATCACGCCGTCGAGCGCGGCCCGCGCCGAGGCGAAGGGGTCCTTGGCGGGTCCGACGCCCTCGGGGGACGGGTAGAGCACTACGCCGAAGCCGTGCTCGGCGGCGACGGTCGCAGCGCCGGTGTAGACGCGGGCGAAGAACTCATTGGTCAGCGCGGGCACCACGAGCAGCGCGGTCCTGGTCCGCCCGAGCCGCAGATTCCGTGCGGCGAGATTGGGCCGGTAGCCGAGCTCGCGGGCGGCGTCCCGCACCATCCCGGCGGTCCGCTCGGAGACGCGTCCGCGCCACTTCTCACCGAGGACGAGGGAAACCGTGGCCTGCGAAACCCCGGCAACCCTGGCGACATCCCGGCTGGTGGGGCGCACGCCGCCGGGCTGGGTGAACCCGTGTGCCATCGAAGCCGTCCTCAGCCCTCGCCGCTCGCCGTGCCTCCGCGGTGGACCCGCGGACTGCCGTCATGGTACGTATGACGGAACAAGTTATACGTAAAACCCTGGGTCGCACCCGTGGAAAGCCGGGGGAAGAGGAGCAGAACATGGCCGAGGGAACCGCCGGCTACCGGGACATCCTCAAGGTGCCGCACGCCGCGCGGCTGCTCTCCGGCACGCTCGTCGGGCGGCTGCCCAACGCCACCGGTCCCGTGGCGATCGTCCTGTTCACCCGCGCCGAGGGCGGCAGCTACAGCCTCGCCGGCGGGCTCGCCGCCGTGTACGGCATAGCCACCGCGATAGGCCAGCCCCTCCTCGGCCGGGCGGTCGACCTGCACGGGCAGCCCCGCGTCCAGTTCCCCGCCGCCGTCGTCTCGGCCATCGGCATGGTGCTGCTGGCCGCCGTCGGGATCGGCGCGCTGCCGCTCGCGTACGCGGCCGTCGCCGTCGCGGGCGTGTTCACACCACCGCTCGAGGGCGGCCTGCGGGCCCTGTGGCCCAGCGTCCTCGGCCGTGAGGACCGGGTGCACCGGGCCTACGCCATGGACGCCGTCGCCCAGGAAGTGATGTTCACCGTCGGCCCCCTGCTGGTGACGCTGCTCGTATCGCTCTGGTCGGCGGGAGCCGCGCTCCTCGTCATCAATGTCATCGGCGTCCTCGGCGCGCTCTCCGTCGTCCTCTCGGAGCCCTCCCGAGGCTGGCGCTCCGCACCTCGAGAGGCCCACTGGCTGGGCGCCCTGCGCTCGCCCGGGCTCCTCGCGCTCCTCGGGGCCTTCTTCTTCGTCGGCCTCGCGCTCGGCTCGATCACCGTGGCCGCAATCGCGTACGCGGACGACCACGGTCAGGAGTCGGTGTACGGCTGGCTGATGGCGGCACTGGGCCTCGGCGCCCTCATCGGCGGCACGGCCTACGGCGCGCGGCAGTGGGCCGGAGCCCCCGAGCGCCGGCTGCGTGCCATCGTCGCCCTGCTCGCCCTCGGCTATCTGCCGCTCGCGCTCACGCCCGGTGTCGTCGCCATGACGGCGCTGGCCGCGGTCTCGGGCGTCTTCCTCGCACCCGCGATCGCCTGCGCCTTCATCGTCGTGGACCGGCATGCCCCGCGCGGCACGGTCACCGAGTCCTTCTCCTGGCTCGTCACCACCTTCGGCGTCGGCGCGGCGCTCGGAACGGCCGTCGCGGGCCCGGCCGTCGAGCTCGGCGGAACCTCCTGGAGCTTTGCCGTCGCGGGAGCCGGGGGCATTGCCGCACTCCTGGTTCTGATGACCACTCAGCGGGTCCTGGCAGTTCCCGCCCGCAGCAAGGACATCGCGGTCGCAATCCCGGGCTCATCGGAAAATGATCGAAACGGTGCTGCCGAACCCGGTTTCAGCTCAGGCCGTGAGGCGTAATGTTCAGACATGGACCGCCGCATTTTCGGGCTGGAGAACGAGTACGGCGTCACGTGCACGTTCAGGGGACAGCGCCGACTGTCACCTGACGAAGTGGCGCGCTACCTCTTCCGCCGTGTTGTCTCATGGGGCCGCAGCAGCAATGTCTTCCTGCGGAACGGCGCCCGCCTCTACCTCGACGTGGGTTCGCATCCGGAATATGCAACTCCCGAATGCGACAACGTGACCGAGCTGGTCACCCACGACAAGGCCGGCGAGCGCATTCTCGAAGGCCTGCTCGTCGACGCCGAACGCCGCCTGCACGAGGAGGGAATCGCGGGCGACGTCTATCTCTTCAAGAACAACACCGACTCGGCGGGAAACTCCTACGGCTGCCACGAGAACTATCTCGTCGCCCGCCACGGAGAGTTCTCCCGGCTCGCGGACATCCTCATCCCGTTCCTGGTGACCCGTCAGCTGCTGTGCGGCGCGGGCAAGGTGCTGCAGACCCCGCGCGGCGCGGTCTACTGCGTCAGCCAGCGCGCCGAGCACATCTGGGAGGGCGTCAGCTCCGCCACCACCCGCTCGCGCCCGATCATCAACACCCGCGACGAGCCGCACGCCGACGCCGAGCGCTACCGCCGCCTGCATGTCATCGTCGGCGACTCGAACATGTCCGAGACGACCATGCTGCTGAAGGTCGGAGCGACCGATCTCGTCCTGCGCATGATCGAGGCGGGCACCGTGATGCGCGACCTGACCCTGGAGAACCCGATCCGGGCGATCCGCGAGGTCAGCCACGACATCACGGGCCAGCGCAAGGTGCGCCTGGCCAGCGGCCGTGAGGCCTCCGCCCTGGAGGTCCAGCGCGAGTACTTCGAGAAGGCCGTGGACTTCGTCGAGCGGCGTGGGATCCGCACCGGCATCGTCGAGCAGGTCCTGGAGCTCTGGGGCCGCACGCTGGACGCGATCGAGGCAGAGGACCTCGACCGGATCGGCACCGAGATCGACTGGGTCATGAAGTACAAGCTCATCGAGCGCTACCGCGCCAAGCACAACATGACCATGTCGCATCCGCGAGTCGCCCAGATAGACCTCGCCTACCACGACATCCACCGCCGCCGGGGCCTCTACTACCTGCTGGAACGCAAGGGCCAGGCCGCTCGCATCTGCAACGACCTGAAGATCTTCGAGGGCAAGTCGGTGCCCCCGCAGACCACCAGGGCGCGGCTGCGCGGCGACTTCATCCGCCGGGCGCAGGAGCAGCGGCGGGACTTCACCGTCGACTGGGTGCACCTCAAGCTCAACGACCAGGCGCAGCGCACCGTGTTGTGCAAGGACCCGTTCCGGTCGGTCGACGACCGGGTGGAGAAACTGATCGCAGGGATGTAATGACACGTTGAGTGGAACGCCACTCGGGCCCCGTACGTTCTCGTACGGGGCCCGTTGCACGCCCGTAGCGGGTGCTCGGCCGATCCTGCCGGGCTCCGACAGGATCGGCCGAGCACCCCCTAGAGTGTCCGGGACCTACTGTGCCGTCTGAGATCTGAGGAACACGTGCGCCGACTAGCCGGCCTTCTCGTCATCCCCTTGCTGCTGCTGTCGGCAGTGGCGTGCGGCAGCGACGACAAGGACTCCGACTCCACCTCGTCCAGCGGGCTGCCCGCCATCACCGCAGGCGCCAAGTTCGGCGAGAAGCCGACCCTGGCCAAGGGTGAGGGTGATCCGCCCAAGGACCTGAAGGTCGTCGTGATCAGCGAGGGCAAGGGCGCGAAGCTGAAGAAGGGCGACCAGGCCCAGGTCAATTACCTCGGCCAGATGTGGGACTCCGACAAGCCTTTCGACAACAGCTTCGACCGGGGCCAGCCCTTCGATGTGACGATCGGCGGCGGCGGTGTCATCGAGGGCTGGCAGAAGGCTCTCGACGGCCAGAAGGTTGGCAGCCGTCTCGAGGTGTCGATCCCGCCGGCGCTCGGCTACGGCAAGCAGGGGCAGGGCGACATCAAGCCCAACGCCACGCTCGTGTTCGTCATGGACATCGTCAAGGCCACCGTCATTCCCGTCTCCGCCAAGGGCACCGAGGTCGCGCAGGACAACATCGATCTGCCGAAGGTGGGCACCAACACCGACGGCAAGGCTCCCTCGGTGACCTTCCCCAAGAAGGCCGACCCGCCGAAGAAGCTCGTCTCGAACTACGTGATCGAGGGCACGGGCCCGGTGCTCACGGCGAAGGACACCATCGTCGTGAAGTACGAGGCCTACCTCTGGGCCGGCGGCAAGAAGTTCGACAGCACCTACGCCGCGGGCAAGACCCAGACCTTCCCGCTGGCGCAGGTCACGCTCAAGGGCCTCAAGGACGGCATCATCGGCAAGAAGGTCGGCAGCCGTGTGCTGCTGGTCATCCCGCCGGACCAGGCCTTCGGCGCCAAGGAGCAGCAGGGCATCCCGAAGAACTCGACGCTCGTCTTCGCCATGGACCTTCTGACGAAGCCGTAAGGGCAAAGATGTAAGACTGTCCTGGTTGCCCCGTTCATCATTAAGAGGAGCAGTTCAGTGAGCATCGAGAAGCCCGAGATCGACTTCCCGGGTGGCGAGCCGCCGGCCGACCTGGAGATCAAGGACATCTGGGAGGGCGACGGCCCGGTGGCCAAGGCGGGCGACACCGTCTCCGTCCACTACGTGGGCGTGGCCTTCTCCACCGGCGAGGAGTTCGACGCTTCCTGGAACCGCGGCACCCCGCTGCAGTTCCAGCTCGGTGTCGGCCAGGTCATCTCCGGCTGGGACCAGGGCGTGCAGGGCATGAAGGTCGGCGGCCGCCGCCAGCTGATCATCCCGGCGCACCTCGCGTACGGGGACCGCGGCGCCGGTGGCGGCGCCATCGCCCCGGGCGAGACGCTGATCTTCGTCTGCGATCTGGTCGCCGTCTGATCACGTACGGACAGTAAGAGGGCCCATGCCGGTCGGCATGGGCCCTCGGCTTTGCCGCGACACCCCGGGGCGGTACGGTCGACGATCAGAAGCACTGTGAGGAAGGGCGTCGATGGCCATTGCCAAGGCCGAGCGGCTGATGAATCTGGCGCTGTGTCTGCTGGGCACCCGCCGCCCGCTCAGCAAGCGCGAACTGCGCGGGTCCATCGAGGCCTACCTGGAGGCCGGTTCCGACGACTCCTTCAACCGGATGTTCGAGCGCGACAAGGACGACTTGCGCGAACTCGGCCTGGTCATCGCGACGGTGGAGAACCTCGACGGTGAGACCGGCTATCTCGCACGCCGCGACTCCAACCGGCTGCCCGCCATCACACTCGACGGCGAAGAGGCGGCCGCACTCGGCCTCGCGGCCAAGGTCTGGCAGCAGGCGCGCCTCGCCGGAGCCGCAAGCGGCGCTCTGCAGAAGCTGCGTGCGGCCGGTATGCCGGAGGCAGAGGACTCCTACGAGGCGCACCACAGCGCCCTCGAACCCCGAATTCCCGTCCACGAGGCGGCCTTTGAGCCGCTGATGCTCGCCTGTCGCGACCGCCGCCCCGTCGTCTTCGACTACCGCAAGGCAAACGCCGCGCGCCCCGGGCAGCGCCATGTCGAACCATGGACCCTCGAATGCTGGCGCGGGCACTGGTATCTGGCGGGCTGGGACCGCGACCGCGGCGCCGAACGGGTCTTCCGGCTTTCGCGTATCACCGGTCGGGTCCGCTCGCGCGCCGGCTCGTTCACCGCGCCCGTGCCCGATGTCGTCACCGTCCGGGAGACCGTCGAGACCTGGGCCGGGGAGACCGCCACCCGTTCCGCGCGGATCCGGCTGCGCACCGGCTGCGGCTACCCGCTGCGCTCCAGGGCCCAGTCCATACGGGAACTGGGGGAGGGCTGGGACGAGTTGGAGATTCCGTACGGACACGGGCTCGACGCCTGGCTCGTGGAGTTCGGCCCGGACGTCGTCGTACTGGAGCCCGCGGATCTGCGGGCCGATGTGGTCGAGCGGCTGCGCGCCGTGGCCAAGGGCTGAGGGGGACTCGGACAACCATGGCCGCCAATGCCATCGACCAGACCCGGCGGATGCTCTCGCTGGTGACCTATCTGCGCGAGCGCCCCGGCGCGCGCGTCGGTGATGTCGCCCGCGCCTTCGGCATCACCGAGGACGAGCTGATCTCCGACCTCGACGTCCTGCCGATGTGCGGGACGAGCTTCCGGGGTGGCGATCTGCTCGACATCGACACAGACGGTGACCGCATCTGGTGGCACAACCCCGACGATGTCGCCGAGCCGCTGCGGCTCGCGGCCGACGAGGCGACGGCGCTGCTGGTCGCCGCGCGCGCCGTGGCCACGCTGCCGGGCCTGCGCGAGAGCGACCGGCAGGCGCTGCTGCGCGCCACCGCGAAGCTGGAGACGGCCGCGGGCGAGGTGGCCGGGGCCAGCTCCCGGCTGTCGGTCACCTTCGAGTCCGAGGGCGGCGTCTTCGCCGAGGTCGACCGGGCGATCTCGGAACGGCGCCGGCTGTGGCTCAAGTACTACTCGCCCGCGCGCGACGAACTCACCGAGCGCGAGGTCGACCCGATCAGGCTCTTCGCGGTGGGACACACGTATATGGAGGCCTGGTGCCGTCTCTCCGAGGCGCGCCGGACCTTCCGTCTCGACCGGGTGGCGGAGATCAGGCTGCTCGACGCCCCCGCGGCGCCGCCCGAGATCGAACTGCGTGATCTTTCGGAGGGGCTGGTCCAGCCGTCGGCCGACGATCCCGAGGTCGTGGTCGAGGTCGGCCCCGGCGGGCGCTGGGTCGCGGAGTACTACCCGCACGACAGCGCGGAGGAGCTGCCCGACGGGGGGCTGCGCATCACGCTGCGTACGCCTGCTCCCGCCTCGCTGCGACGGCTCGCCCTGCGGCTGGGACAGGACGGGCGGATCGTCTCGCCGCAGGACCTGGCGGACAGCGCCCGGCTCGCGGCGCGCGAAGCGCTCGAGGCCTATGACGGTGAGGAATGAGGCCTATGACAGTCAGGAATAAGGAGATCTGCGCCGGATGTCTCTGATGTCTTCCATCCCTGCCCAGGTGGGCCCGGTTCTCTTCAAGGCGGCGTGCCCCGAGTGCCGGGCCGGCTTGGAGTTGTCGGCGGGGGCGCTGCGACTGGCCATCGGCGCCAGCCGTCGCACCACCTTCTACTCCTTCACCTGTCCCGAGTGCGAGACCGCCGTCCGCAAGCCGGCCGGTGAGCGCATCATCGAACTCCTCACCGGGGGTGGAGTGCGGACGCTGCGCCTGCACTCCACCGTCTAGAACGGTCTAGGCTCTGCGCATGTTCTGGCCCATGCTCGCCATCGCCCTCGGTTTCCTCGGGATCGCCGTGCTCGGCATCCTCGGTATCCGGGTCTTCGTCGAGGCCCAGCGCCTGGGCCGTGAGGTGGCACGCACCACCGAGCGGATCAACCGGGCGGCGGAGGATCTGGAGCACGCGGCGACCGATCTGGCCCGTACCGGCGAGGCCCTGCGCTAGAAGAACTGCTGGCACGGGTGCACCCTGCTGCCGGGGTGACGCGGGCGGTAGGCTGGTAGATGGCGGCAACAGGCAATGAGGCGCCGGCCGCAAACGGGAGTATGCAGAGGGATTGCCCTGCGTTTACCCGTGAGAGTTACGATCGCAGCCAGTCGCGGCTCGGACACCAGTCCAGCGCGATCAGCAGCTCAGCCCCATGCCGCCTCGGTGAGAAGGTAGACACCAGTTATGTTCCGACAGATCGGCCCCACCGAGATCATTCTCATCCTCGTCGTCGTGGTCTTGCTCTTCGGAGCCAAGAAGCTTCCCGAGATGGCCCGCTCGCTGGGCAAGTCGGCCCGGATCCTCAAGAGCGAGGCCAAGGCCATGAAGTCCGAGGGTCAGCCGGCTGCCACTCCTGCCGACCCGCCGCAGGACCCGGCCCAGGGTCAGGCCGCTCCTCGGACGATCCAGGCGTCCCCCGGCGATGTGACGAGCGCTCGCCCGGTGGCCGAGCCGACCGACACCACCCCCCAGCGCTGACCCCAAGGCCGCCCGCAGCGGCCTGCCGCACGAGATGAGGACGTGGGTTGCTCAAGCCTGCCCGCTCTAAACCGAAGGAGAAGGACCCCGAGGGGCGGATGCCGCTCGCGGACCATCTGCGTGAGCTCCGCAACCGGCTTGCGAAGGCGATGCTTGCGGTCACGATCGCGTCTGTCGCGGCCGCGTTCTACAGCCAGGAGCTGATGCATCTCCTGGCCTCGCCGGTCACCGCCTGTGAAAAGGGCGTGCTCGAGACCGGCGGCAAGTGCGCCACGATCGTGTACACGGACCTGCTGTCCCCGTTCACCACCACGGTGAAGGTGGTCATGATGGCGGGCATCATCGCGTCCTGCCCGGTCTGGTTCTACCAGCTGTGGGCCTTTGTGGCCCCGGGTCTGCACAGGAACGAGAAGAAGTACACGTACTACTTCGCCGCCGCGGCCGTTCCCCTCTTCGCGGCCGGTGCCTATCTCGCCTTCGTGGTCATGCCGGTCAGCATGAAGGTGCTGCTGAGCATCACTCCGGACACTGCGGCGAACTTCCTCGAGGTCGACAAGATCCTGGACTTCGCCGTCCGGATGGTGCTGATCTTCGGCTTCTCCTTCGAGCTGCCGCTGCTGCTGATCATGCTCAACGCGGCCGGCGTCGTCACTGGACGCCGGATGGCCGGCTGGTGGCGGGGCGTGGTCATGGGGATCTTCGTCTTCGGGGCCGTCGCCACGCCGTCGACGGACCCGCTGGGCATGGTCGCGCTGGCAGGGCCGATCATCGTGCTCTACTTCATGGCGGTCGGTTTCTCGATCCTCAACGACAAGCGGCGCGCTCGGAACAACCCCGACGCCGAACTTGACGACGACGAGGCGTCCGACCTCGACCTCACCCCCGGGGACATCGGCGAGATCGAGTCCGTACCGGCCAGCCGCGTCCTGCCCGAGCAGGCGCACGGCAGCCGCTCGGAGCGGCTCAACGGTTACGACGACGTCACCTGAGACGCGGACTGTGCGAGGGGCCGGATGGGAATCCATCCGGCCCTTGTCAGGTCCAAAGGGGAACGTACCTACCCCAAGGCGAGCACCCACCGCGTCCGGACGATCACGCTCCTGGCCGAGGGGGTCACGGGATACTGCGTGCCCGGTGCGGTGCGGGTGCTCTCGCCGGTGCTTGCCCCGGTCAATTAAAGATCGCCTGACTGTCAGTGGTGGCGGGTAGGCTCGTGAGCAAGATGACCGAGGACCTCTCTCCCGCCGAGCGCTACGCCGCCGCCCGCATCCGCGCTGCTGAGGAGGCCACTGCACTGGCCCCCTTCCGCGCGATGTACGAATTCGAGCTGGACCCTTTCCAGATCGAAGCCTGTCAGAGCCTGGAGGCGGGCAAGGGCGTGCTCGTTGCCGCGCCCACCGGTTCCGGCAAGACCATCGTCGGCGAATTCGCCGTCCATCTGGCCCTTCAGCAGGGCCGCAAGTGCTTCTACACCACGCCCATCAAGGCCCTTTCCAACCAGAAGTACACCGACCTGGCCAAGCGCTACGGCCCGGAGAAGGTCGGCCTGCTCACCGGCGACAACAGCGTCAACTCCGAAGCCCCCGTGGTCGTGATGACCACCGAGGTGCTGCGCAACATGCTGTACGCGGGCTCGCAGTCGCTGCTCGGACTCGGCTACGTGGTCATGGACGAGGTGCACTACCTCTCCGACCGCTTCCGCGGGGCCGTGTGGGAGGAAGTGATCATTCACCTCCCCGAGTCGGTGACTCTGGTGTCCCTGTCGGCGACCGTGTCCAATGCCGAGGAGTTCGGCGACTGGCTCGACACCGTCCGCGGCGACACCGACGTCATCGTCTCCGAGGAGCGGCCCGTGCCGCTGTGGCAGCACGTCATGGCCGGCCGCCGGATGTACGACCTCTTCGAGGAGGAGACCGACCACGGCGGCCGCGGCCCCGGCCGGCGCGAGGTCAATCCCGAACTCGCCCGTCTGGCACGGATGGAGAACCAGCGCACGTACAACCCCAAGGACCGCCGCCGCGGAAAGATGGTGCGCGAGGCGGACCGGGAGCGCGAGCGGCGCCAGCGCACCCGGATCTGGACACCGGGACGGCCGGAGGTCATCGAGCGGCTGGATGCGGAAGGGCTGCTGCCCGCGATCACCTTCATCTTCAGCCGCGCCGCCTGCGAGGCCGCCGTACAGCAGTGCATGTACGCGGGACTGCGGCTGAACAATGACGAGGCGCGTGCGAGGGTGCGCGAAATCGTCGAGGAGCGGACCTCCGCCATTCCGTCCGAGGACCTTCATGTCCTTGGCTATTACGAGTGGTTGGAAGGACTTGAGCGGGGCATCGCCGCGCACCACGCGGGCATGCTGCCGACCTTCAAGGAGGTCGTCGAAGAGCTCTTCGTCCGTGGTCTGGTGAAGGCCGTCTTCGCCACCGAGACGCTGGCGCTCGGCATCAACATGCCCGCCCGCTCCGTGGTGTTGGAGAAGCTCGTCAAGTGGAACGGCGAGCAGCACGCCGACATCACCCCCGGTGAGTACACCCAGCTCACCGGACGGGCCGGGCGGCGCGGTATCGACGTCGAGGGCCATGCGGTCGTGCTGTGGCAGCGCGGCATGGATCCCGTCGGTCTCGCCGGGCTCGCGGGCACTCGCACCTACCCCCTGCGCTCCAGCTTCAAGCCCTCGTACAACATGGCCGTCAATCTTGTGCAGCAGTTCGGGCGGCACCGCTCGCGCGAGCTGCTCGAGACGTCGTTCGCGCAGTTCCAGGCGGACAAGTCCGTCGTCGGCATCTCCCGCCAGGTGCAGAAGAACGAAGAGGGACTTGAGGGCTACCGCGAGGGAATGACCTGCCACCTGGGGGACTTCGAGGAGTACGCGCGGATGCGCCGCGACCTGAAGGACCGCGAGACGGAACTGGCCAAGCAGGGCGCGGCCCAGCGTCGGGCGGCTGCTGCCACGTCGCTGGAAAAGCTGAAGCCGGGCGATGTCATTCATGTCCCCACGGGCAAGTTCGCGGGCCTCGCGCTGGTCCTCGACCCGGGTATCCCGGCGGGACGGAGCAACGGCCACCGCGGGTTCGAGCACCACGACGGCCCCCGTCCGCTGGTGCTGACGGCCGAACGGCAGGTCAAGCGGCTGGCGTCGATGGACTTCCCGGTGCCGGTGGAGCCGCTGGAGCGGATGCGGATCCCGAAGTCCTTCAACCCGCGCTCGCCGCAGTCGCGCCGCGACCTGGCCTCCGCGCTGCGGACGAAGGCCGGGCACATCGAGCCCGAGCGGCACCGCAGGAACCGGGCGGCAGCGGCCGACGACCGCGAGATCGCCCGGCTGCGCACGGAGTTGCGGGCGCATCCGTGTCACGGCTGCGACGAGCGCGAGGACCATGCGCGCTGGGCCGAGCGCTACCACCGGCTGCAGCGTGACACCCGCCAGCTGGAGCGCCGGATCGAGGGCCGGACGAACACCATCGCCCGTACCTTCGACCGGATCGTGGCGCTGCTGACCGAGCTGGACTATCTGCGCGCCGACGAGGTCACCGAGCACGGCAAGCGGCTCGCCAGGCTGTACGGGGAGCTGGATCTGCTGGCGAGCGAGTGCCTGCGCGACGGTGTGTGGGAGGGGCTCAGCCCGGCCGAACTGGCCGCGTGCGTCTCGGCGTTGGTGTACGAGGCGCGTCAGTCGGACGACGCGGTCGCACCCAAGGTCCCGGCGGGGAAGGCGAAGGCCGCGCTCGGCGAGATGGTCCACATCTGGGGCCGGCTCGACGCGCTGGAGGAAGAGTTCAAGATCAACCAGGCGGAGGGTGTCGGGCAGCGGGAGCCGGATCTCGGCTTCGCCTGGGCCGCGCACCAGTGGGCCTCGGACCGGACGCTGGACGAGGTGCTGCGCGAGGCGGAGATGCCAGCGGGTGACTTCGTACGGTGGACGAAGCAGGTCATCGACGTGCTCGGGCAGATCGCGGCCGCGGCGCCGCGCGAGGGCAGCACGGTCGCGAAGAACGCGCGCAGGGCGGTCGACGCGCTGCTGCGGGGTGTCGTGGCGTACAGCTCGGTCGGCTGACCAGGACGACGCGCGTCGGCCCCGTGCACCGCCCTTCGGCGGCGAACGGGGCCGTCGCGCGTCTCCGGCGACAAAACGCCGCCGTCGGCGCCCGGTCAGGCCGCCCAGAACGTGTCCTCCTCGTCGATGTCCTCGGTGCACTCGTCAATGTCGGTGATCTTGCCGCCGACGATCGTGAAGAAGAGCCCCTGGCGGATCTCGATACCGCGGTCGCCCCGGTCGGCCCGGGTCAGATGGAGTGACATGGCGTGCCCGCGCCCGTCGGCGAGCACTGCTTCGAGTTCGACCTGCATGGAGCCGTTGGTCTCCTCGCCCAGGCGGCGGTACAACATGAGAACCGCGTCCCGGCCCTTGTGGTGCCCGGAGAAGATGTTGTTCCCGGGCACGTGGTGGACGACGTCCGCCGTCATCAGAGAGCCGAGTGTCTCCATGTCACCCGCTCCGAACGCTGCGTAACCCCGGCGTACCAGGGCACTGTCCGGGTGCTCAGCCATGCGAATCACGCCTTCCGTCCCGATAACTTCCCCTTTGTTCCATGTTCCGCCGGGCGTGGAGGGCTGTCCACGCAGGGGCTGTCAGCTGTCTCTGTACGCCTGTCCTTGCGGGTCCGGGCGATTGCGGGACCGTTAGGGAACGCTCACCGTGATCTTGCGGACGGGGGCGTTCCGGGCGTGTGCGACGATCGGCTTTATGGGCACCACCACGGGACGACGAGTCGGCAGGCCGCGCGCGACGCAGCGGCCGGACAGCGGGATGTCCGCACGTGACGAACTCCTGCTGGCCGCCGCGGAGTTGTTCACGACGCGGGGCTACGCGGCGACGACGACGCGGGCGGTCGCCGAGAGCGCGGGCATGCGGCAGGCGACGATGTACCACTACTTCACCGGGAAGACCTGCTGGCGGAGCTGCTCGAGTCGACGGTCACGCCGTCCCTGACCCTCGCGCGCGCACTGCTGGCGGACGACGGGCGCCCGGCGGAGGACCGCCTGTGGGAGCTGTGCCGCTCCGACGTGGGACTGCTGTGCCGGGGCCCGCACAACCTGGGCGCGCTGTACCTGCTGCCGGAGGTGCAGGGCGAACGATTCCAGCGCTTCCACGGCGTACGGGCGGACCTGAAGGCGGCGTACGGACAGCTGCTGGCGGCGACGGCGGCGGGCTCGGAACTCTCCCGTCTGGAGCGGGCGCTGCGCACGGACCTGGTGTTCGGCCTGATCGAGGGCGTCATCCTGATCCACAGGGGCACACCGGGCCGGGCGGTCTCGGGCCTGGCGGCGGCGATGGCGGACGCGGCCCTGCGCATAGTGGGAGCGTCGCGGTCGGGGGAGCCCGTCATCAGCAGGCCGTAGGCCACGGCCAGTGCGTTGATCGGCAGGGCCCAGGAAGAACAGGGGCTGCCCTTCTCCTCCGTCGCGGTGGTGGCGGGGCCATGTGCCGCGCAGCCGGCGGAGCTGCGTTCGCCGAAAGATCCCGCCGCGGTACCAATCCGCGGCCGCCCCCGCGCCGAATGCCCACTGAGGACGGCGCCACCGTCGCCATGTTCAGTGGAGTCCGGCTCCCCAGGAGGGTGTGAATTGAGCGTGTCCCTGTCCCCGGCATCCTGGTCCCAGGCCCGGCCAACCGCGCCCGTCGCCGCACGCCGTTGGCCCGATGTGGCAAGCCCGCCCCCGTCCTCCCGACTGCGGACGGCCGCGGCCGGACGGCGTGTGCGGCATGCGCTCGGCGCGCTGCCGCTTCGGGTGCGCTTCGGCGGCGGCGACGCGGTCGGCCGAGGCGGCCCCCTCATGGAGGTGCGCGATCCGGCCGCCTTCTTCCGCAGGATCGGCGCCGGCGGCCTCGTCGGCTTGGGTGAGTCCTATATGGCCGGGGAGTGGGAAGCCCGCGATCTCGTCGGTGTGCTGACCGTGCTCGCCGAGCACGATGCCGCCCTCGTTCCCAGGCCGCTCCGGCGGACGCGCGGAGCCCAGCTGGCCGACGGTCGCCCGCGCCCGTACCTCTCCGGCGAACTGCTCGCGCTTTCCCTCGACGAGACGCTGACGTACTCCTCCGCGCTCTTCCGCGGCTTCCCGGCCGAGCAGCATCTCCTGGCGGCGGCGCAGCACCGCAAGGCCGACCGGCTGCTCGACCTCGCCCAGGTAGGCAGCGGCACCCAGCTCCTCGAACTCGGCACCGGATCGGGTGAGTTGGCGATCAGGGCGGCGCAGCGCGGGGCACGGGTCCTGACCGTCGCCCAGTCGTCGGAGCAGCAGGAACTGGCCCAGCGGCGCATCCGTGACGCGGGGTTCGAGAACCGCGTGAGTGTCCTGCTGCGCGACTTCAGCAGGGTGCTCGGCCGTTTTGACGCCATCGTCAGTGTGGAGATGATCGAGGCGGTCGGCGAGGAGTGCTGGGCGCAGTACTTCCTGACGCTCGACCGTGTGCTCGCGCCCGGCGGACGTGTCGCCCTGCAGACGAGCACCATGCCGCACGACCGGCTGCTCGCCTCGCGCGGCACCCGCACCTGGACCCAGAAGTACATCGTTCCCGGCGGGCTGCTGCCGTCGGCCGAGGCGATCGAGCGCTTCGTCACCCGCCGCACCGGGCTGAGCCTGGCCGGACGGGACAGCTTCGGCCCGCACTACGCCGAGACGCTGCGGCTGTGGCGCGAACGCTTCACGCACAACGCCGCGCGTGCCGACGCCCTCGGCTTCGACGAGATCTTCTGCCGGATGTGGATCTTCCATCTCGCCCACAGGGAGGCGGGCTTCCGGTCCGGAACGCTGGATGTGCAGCAACTGCTGTTCACGAAGGAGGAGTTGGCGGATTAGGGCGGAGGATCAGTCGAGGCCGCGGGCCCGCTCGAACCGGGCTCGCCCCTCCGCGTGGTCCACCAGCGGATCCGGGTAGTCCAGCAGGGCCCGCTGGAGCACGTCCAGCTTCCACGGCTCGTGGACGGCGGGCCCGGCCAGCTCCGCGAGTTCCGGCACCCAGCGCCGGACATAGTCGCCGTTCGGGTCGCAGCGCTTCGCCTGCGCCGCCGGATTGAGGACACGATGGGGGCGGGTGTCGGTCCCGGTGCCCGCCGCCCACTGCCAGTTGAGCTGGTTGTTGGCGATGTCCCCGTCCACCAGCAGCTCCAGGAAGTGACGGGCGCCGACGCGCCAGTCCACGTACAGCGTCTTGGTGAGATAGCTCGCCGTCAGCAGCCGCGCCCGGTTGTGCATCCAGCCCTCGTGCAGCAGCTGGCGCATCGCGGCGTCCACGATCGGGCAGCCCGTGCGGCCCTCCTTCCAGGCGGCGATCTCCTTCTCGTCGCCGCGCCAGTGGTCGTCGCGGCCGCGGTAGTCGGCGCGGGACGCGTCGGGCCGGGCGGCGAGTATCTGATGGTTGAAGTCCCGCCAGGCCAGCTGCCGTACGAACGCGTCCGCGCCCGGGCCGCCCTTGGCGCGTGCCCGCTGGACGACTTCGGTGGCCGAGAGCGTGCCGAAGTGGAGGTGCGGGGACAGCCGGGAGGTGGCATCGCCTGGCAGATCGTTCTGCCGCCCGTCGTACGCCGCGATGCCGTGGCTTTCGTCGGCGAGCCAGGTCCGCAGCCGCCGTCTGGCCTCCGTCTCCCCGCCCAGGGCCAGCCCCGGCGACACCCCGCCGACCGCGGTGCGCCGGGGCATGGGATGGCCCGCGAGTTCGGGAACCGGCACGGCGCGCGGCGCGGGCAACGTCTCGCGCGGTGGGGTGTCCTGCCACCTGCGGAAGTACGGCGTGAACACCGCGAAGTGGTCGCCGCCCTCCGGTGTCACCCGACCCGGCGGCAGCGCGGTCACCACCCCGTCGTGGACGTGCAGGGCGCAGCGGAGCGCGCTCAGCCCCTCCCTCAGCCGTTCCTCCCTGCGCAGCGCGTATGCGCTGACTCCGCCCGCGACGTGCACCGAGCGGGCGCCGCTCTCGGTGATCACCCGGCAGACCTGCTCGGTGACATCGCCGGTACGGACCACCAGCCGGCCGCCGCGCTCGCGCAGCCCGGCGTCCAGCGCGTGCAGACAGTCCGCCAGAAACGCCCGCCGGTTGGGCGTGTCGAAGCCCGCCTTCCGTATGCCCCTGTCCAGCACGAACAACGGCACGATCTCGTCGGCCTCGCGCAGCGCGGCACTCAGCGCCGGCTGGTCGTGGAGTCGCAGATCGGAGGTGAAGAGCATGACCGCAACGCTCATGCGGCGTCCTTCCTCGGACGAGGCGTCGGACAGGCAGCGGACAGGCGCCGGACCCGGGCGGTCATCACGTCGGGAACCGCACCAGGGCCAGCGGATCGGTCGTCGGCTGTGTCGAGCCGCCGGCCGGTTCGACCGTGATCCCCATGCCCGACGCGGCGTCCAGCGGACCGTCCATCAGTACGGCGTTGTTGGTGACGACCGGGTCCATCAGACCGGCCGAGCGGAACTTCTCCCCGTCGGAGAACCAGAGTTGGTAGACCTTGCCCTGCGGCGGCCTGGGCAGTCCCGAGGTCAGGAAGGCCGCCTTGTTCTCGCTCTGCGAGACCACGACCGTGCCGCGCGCACCGCCCTTCAGGTTCGCGCTGCTCACCCGGGCGTCGGGCGCGGCGAGCACCGAGGCCAGCTCCTCGGCCCGCTGCTGTGCACGCTGCGCCTCCTGGCGGGCGTCCTGGGCCTCCTGGTGCTGCCAGAACGAGACACCGCCGAACGCGGCGGCTGCGGCCACACATGCGGCCAGGACGAAGCGCGACATCGTCCGGCTGCGGTGGGCGCCGCCGGAGCGCCCCTGTCGTGCGACCCGGGGCGGATCCTGCCGCTCCGCGGCGATCCGCCGCAGCACGTGATGCTTCAGCGCGGGCGGCGGCGTCACGGCCACCGCGAGACCCAGCTTGCCGACGGTGGCGGCCAGTTCACGCACTTCCTGGGCGCAGGCAGGACACACCAGCAGATGCCGCTCGAACTCGGCACGCTCGTCGGGCGCCAGCGCGTGCAGCACATAGGCGCCGGTCAGCGTGTGCAGATCAGCGGTGGTCATGCGCTCACCCCCAGGCAGTCGCGCAGCCGGATGAGCCCGTCGCGCAGTCGTGTCTTGACCGTGCCGAGTGGCACGGCGAGCAGTTCGGCCACTTCGCGGTAGGCCAGCCCGCGGTAGTACGCGAGCGTCACCGACTGCCGTTGCAGCTCGGTGAGGGTGCGCAGGCAGCGTCGTACCTGTTCGCGCTCAAGACGGGCCTCGACCTGCTCGGTGACCTCGTCGTAGGCGGGTGTCTGCTCCAGCAGCGCCGCCCTGCGCTCCCGGTCGGTCGCTGCTTGGGCCGAGCGGACCCGGTCCACGGCCCGCCGGTGCGCCAGCGTCAGGATCCAGGTCATCGCCGATCCGCGGGACGGCTGGAAGCGCGCCGCGCTGCGCCAGACCTCGATCAGCACTTCCTGGGTCACCTCCTCGGACTGGGCCGGATCGCGCAACACGGCGCGCACCAGCCCCAGGACCGGACCGCAAACAGCGTCGTACAGCCGGGAGAAGGCCTCCTGGTCCCCGCGGGCGACCAGTCCGAGCAGCTGTTGCAGATCGGGTCCCGCCGGGGCGGGGCCGCCGATGTGTACGGCTTCTTTCACGCGGCTTTCCTCCACTGTGCGGGCATGTAGTCCGGACAGGATTTCACCAGGCATTCGGAGCCCGTGAGGCGGTGGATTGGTAGGGATGCGCAGATGGTTGCACGCGAGTCTCCTGAAGCCTCACAGATTCGCGATATGTCGTGGTTGACGAGCGGCCTGACTCGCGATATGTTCGGTCACGAGTATTCGGGAGCGAGGTGATCGGAATGGCCACCAAGAGGCGCAGGCTCAGCAACCCGCTGGCGCTCGTGGTGATGGTGCTGCTCTCCGAGCGGGCCATGCATCCCTACGAGATCGCGCAGACGATCCGCCAGCGCGGCAAGGAGAACAGCGTCAAGGTCAACTTCGGCTCCCTCTACACCGTCGTGCAGAACCTCGAGAAGCACGGCCTGGTCGAGGTCACCGATGTGCAGCGCCAGGGCAACCGGCCCGAGCGCACGCTGTACGGCATCACCGATGCCGGCCGTGCGGAAACGGCGGAGTGGCTGTCCGATCTGCTCAGTGTGCCTGCCCGTGAGTACCCGCTCTTCGAGACCGCGCTCTCACTCATGGCCGTCCTGCCGCCCGACGAGGTCATCCCGCTGCTCGCGGACCGGCTCGCCGCTCTGGAAGTCCAGATCGCCTCCGCGCGTGGCGCGCTGCAGATGCTGTACGGCACGCTGCCCCGGATCTTCGTCGTCGAGAACGAGTACCAGCTCCACATGCTCGAGGCCGAGGCGGAGTGGGTCCGCGGCTTCCTCAAGGAGGTCGAGCACGGCACCTACCAGGGTGTCGCGGAGTGGCGGACCTTCCACGAGACCGGTGAACTGCCTCCGGAATTCAAGGAACTTCAGCAGAGAGCCGAGGGCCGCTCCACGGATACGTAACCAGAAAAGACCCCGGCGGAGGCTGTTGGAGCAGCTCCCGCCAGGGTCTCGAACCCCGGACCGGACCCGCCGAGAAGGCAGACCGGGCGATCGAGGTGCGGCACACCCAGGATAGCCCGATGCTCTTCACGCGGTTCGGCCCGGCATACCCAGAAGCCGACGAACCCCGAGGAGAGCTCCGTCATGAGCACCCCTGTGCCCGCCGTCGCGGCGCGGCAACTGATCAAGACCTACCCCGGTGATGTCACCGCCCTGCGCGGCATGGATCTCACCGTCGAGACCGGCACCGTCTTCGGACTGCTCGGCCCCAACGGCGCCGGCAAGTCCACCACCGTCAAGATCCTCACGACCCTGGCCAGGCCCGACTGCGGCAGCGCCGTCGTGGCGGGCCACGATGTGCTGCGCCACCCCGACCGGGTGCGCCGCTCGATCGGCGTCGTCGCCCAGAGGTCCGGCGCCGACCCGGTCGCCACCGGCCGTGAGAACCTTCTGCTCCAGGGCAGGCTGTACGGGCTCGGGGGCGCCGTGCTGGGCCGCCGCGTCGATGAGCTGCTCGCCCGCTTCGACCTCACCGGCGCCGCGAAGCGCCAGGTCAGGGGATACTCCGGCGGGATGCAGCGGCGCCTGGACGTGGCGCTGGGACTGGTGCACCGGCCAGAGGTGCTCTTTCTGGACGAGCCGACGACGGGCCTCGACCCCGAATCCCGTACCGCCATGTGGGAGGAGATCTCCCGCCTTGCCGGTGACGACGGCATGACCATCGTCCTCACCACCCACTATCTGGAGGAGGCCGACCGGCTGGCCGAGCGGATCGCGATCGTCGACCGCGGCAGGGTCGTCGTCGAGGGCACCCCCGAGGGACTCAAGGGCGAACTGCGCGGCGACGCCGTGCATCTGGAACTGCGGACGGAGGGGGACCGGACACATCTCACCGGAGCCCTCGCCCCGCTGCCGGGCATCCACGAGGTCCTCGTCGACGGCCGCCGCGTCAGCGTCCGCGCCGACGACGGCGCCGCCGCCGTGCCCGTACTGCTCGGCGCGCTGGAGCGGGCGGGAGCCGCCGTCACCGCGGCGACCGTCGCCCGGCCCTCGCTCGACGACGTCTATCTGCGGTACGCGGGACGCCGGTTCGCCGAAGCCGAGTCCGAGGCTCAGTCCGTGCCGACGCAGGCCGACACCCAGGACGAGCCCGCCCTCGCCGCCTCGGGAGGCACCCGATGAGCACCAACGCAGTCGCCCAGACCTGGTACATGACACAGCGTCAGCTCGTCGCGGTCGCCCGCCAGCCCGCCTATCTGGTGATGATGCTGATCCAGCCGGTGATCTGGCTGTTCCTCTTCGGCAATCTCTTCAAGAAGATCGTGGAGCTGGGCGGCTTCGGCACCACGACCTATCTCGACTACCTGATCCCCGGCATCGTGGTGATGAGCGCGCTCAACTCCAGCATGTGGGCCGGGATGGGCACGCTCGAGGAGATCGAGCGCGGCACGCTCAACCGCTTCCTGACCACGCCCGTGAGCCGCAGCGCGCTGATGAACGCCAATGTTGTGCAGAACGGCATCAGTACCGCCCTGCAGTCCGTGATCATCGTGCTGCTCGGCCTGGCCGGGGGAGCGGAGTACCCGGGCGGCGCGGCCGGGATCGCGGTCCTCGTCCTCGCCTCGGTGCTGCTGGGCGCGGTCTTCGGCGCGTTCTCGAACGCGGTGGGCATGCTGGTCCGCCAGCGCGAGTCGATCATCGGCTTCAACACCTTCCTGCTGCTGCCGCTGACCTTCCTTTCCTCGGCCTTCATGGCCCCGAGCCAGATGCCGCCCTGGATGGCCCGGATCGCGGACTTCAACCCGGTCAACTGGGCGATGGTGGCTGGCCGTTCGGCGCTGGCCGCCGAGCCGGACTGGGGCGATGTGCTCGGTCGCGGGGGAGCGCTCGTCGGCCTCGCGGTGGTCGCGGTGTGGCTGTCGACGCGCGCTCTCCGCTCGTACCAGAAGTCGGTCTAGCCGCAACGCGGGCCAGAACGCGGGCTTGAACGCGGTCTGAAGCGAGGCTAGTACGACGACGGTTGTACGGCCCGGTCCTCGGCTCCGGTCGCGGACCGGGCCTTCGCCGCGCGCAGTGCCAGGAAGATCACCAGCCCGATCGGCGAGAGCAGGATCGTCAGCACCAATAGCGGGCCCATCACCAGCGGATGGATCCCCAGCCGGCGCGACTGGAGGAACATCCACTGGCCCAGCAGCAGATCCCAGGCGATGACTTGCGCCCAGACGGCTCCCGCGCCGTTCGCGAGGGCTGCCAGGTCCCGGAATCCGTCGAGGGACGGGCTGCTGACGGCCGCCCACAGTTCGGGGAAGACGGGAATCGCCATGGTCAGATAGACCGCCAGGATCGGGACGACCGTCAGTGGCGAGGCGGCGATCCGGGTCGTGGGGCGCCAGTTGGGGGCGAAGATCATCAGCAGCCATATGGGGCTTGCCAGATAGAAGGACAGGTCGAAGAGAAATTCGGTCATGTCACGAGCTCCTTGTGGGTGTCGTCTGCCGTACGGGAAGGGGGAGTTGTCCGCAGTGCGAGGAGTGATCCGACCGCAGCGGCGACGAGGATCGCGGCCGCGGCGGTGAGCGTCGCGCCGTCCGGGTTGATCAGGGCCTGGCCGCGCAGCGCCTGCCAGGTGACCAGGGCGACCACGGCGGCGTACACCCCGCAGGCCACGAGCACGAGCCGCAGGCGTACGCCCTCGTCACGCAGCCGGGCGAAGCGCGGCGCCAGAGCGATGAGGGCGAGCAGGAAGAGGGGGATGAGCTGAAGGGCGTGCATCCCGACGAAGTGCGGGATGCGCAGATCACCGCCGGTCGTCGACCAGCCCGTGATCGGCAGGGAGGGGCCGCCCTCCGGAACGCCGACGTTGTGGGAACCGAGGACTTTGGCGAGCTCGCCTTCCGCCCGTTGCTCGGAGGTGGGGCGCGTCATCAGGTTGCCGAGTCCGGCGCCCACCAGCGCGATGGCCGAGCCGAGCCGTATGGCCCAGGCGGCGGCGCGGTCGGCGAGGGGCGAGCGGAAGAGCAGGAACGCGATCACCATGGAACTCACCCAGAGAGTGATGATGGTGGCGCCCATGATGTTGAACAGCAGGGTGTCGAAAGCGGTTGCGTAGTTGAAATGGCTGCGTTTGCCGCGGATCACCTGACCGACGATGATCACCATCTCGATCGCCCCGGCCAGGGCGACGACCGTGCCCGCCCACCAGCCCACCCGTCGGCCGCGGGTGGCCATCGAGAGCATCCAGGCCAGTGCCGGGGCGTACATCATCAGCGAGATCGAGAACTTGAAGGGCTTGAACCAGATCGGTGAGCCGACCAGAACACGGTCGTCGGCGATCATGCCGATGCCCGACACCACCGTCAGTACGGCCATCGACGCGGCGAAGATCATGAGCGGCTGGTGCCAGGAACGCCATGAAGGCATGCGGAACTCCCTCCCGAGTAGAATGGATAGTGACACCATCTGCTATCCGGTAGTGAAACTATCTATGCTGGTGTGTGGCGTTGGCAAGGGCGGAAGGATGAACGGGCAGTGCGCATTGGCGAGTTGAGTCGCAGAACCGGTGTTCCGGTACCGACGATCAAGTACTACATACGGGAAGGTCTGCTCCCCGCAGGGCAGCTGACCAGCCCCAATCAGGCGAGCTACGACGAAGCGCACGAGCGCAGGCTTCGGCTGATCCGCGCGCTCCTCGACGTAGGAGGGCTGAAAGTAGCGGCCATCGCGGAGGTCCTCACGGCCGTGGACGAGCCCGGCACATCGGTCCACAAGGTGCTGGGCGTGGCGACGGAACTGATCGTCCCGACCTATGCGGACGTCGAGCCCGACGCCGCACTGGACGCGGCCCGCAAGGAGGTCCGGGACCTGATCGCCCGGCGCGGCTGGCTGACGGACGACGACTCTCCCGCCGGCGAGGCGCTCGCCATGGCGCTGGCCGCGCTGAACCGGGCCGGACACGGTGCCTTCGCCGAGGTCCTGGACGCCTACGCGGACGCGGCCGAGCAGATCGCACGGGCCGACCTCGCCTATGTGGCACGGCTCGCGGGGCTGGACGACCTGGTGGAGAGCGCGGTCGTCGGCACCGTGCTCGGGGACAGCCTGATCGCCTCGCTGCGCAGGCTCGCCCAGGCCGACGGCTCGGCCCGCGTGTACGAGAACGACGAGGCGGGGACGGACGAGGCGGGGGCGGGCGACGAGGCGCCCCGCGACAAAGCTCGGGCGGACGGCAAGGCTCGAGGCGGCCTCAAGTCCGGTGCGGGCCGCGGGACTTCTGCCGACAACAAGACCCCCGGCTGAGGCAGCCGGGGGTCTGTGGGTGGCGGGCGTCAGGCCACGCGGTCCTGCTCGCGCTCCACCTGCTCGTTCCACTCGCGCTTGACCGCGCGCCACGCCTCGTCGCTCTGGCCGAGCCGCCAGTAGCCCGAGATCGACAGCTGCTCGCGCGGGATCTGCCGGTCCAGGCGCAGATGGCGGCGCAGCTCCTTCACGAACGCCGCCTCGCCGTGGACGAACGCGCAGACGGCGCCCTCGGGGAAGTCCAGCGTCTTCACCGCGGCGATCAGCGACTCGCCCGCCGGGAGGTCCCCGCGGTGCAGCCAGGTGATCTCGACACCGTCCGGCGTGACGACCTTCTGTTCCTCCTCCGGGCCCGCGACCTCGACGAAGGCGTGGACGACCGCGCCCGGCGGCATCCGCTCCATGGCCGCGGCGATCGCGGGCAGGGCGCTCTCGTCGCCCACCAGCAGATGCCAGTCCGCCTCCGGCGCCGGGGCGTAACCCCCGCCCGGACCGCTGATCCACATGATGTCGCCCACCTGCGCCCGCGCCGCCCAGGGACCGGCCAGCCCCTCGTCGCCGTGCACCACGAAGTCGACCGCGAGTTCGCCGAGGACCGGGTCCCAGCTCCGTACCGTGTAGGTGCGGTTGGCGGGCCACTGCTCGCGCGGGAACTCCTCGCGGATCCGCTCGATGTCGAATGGTTCGGGATAGCTCACGCCCTCGGGCGCGAACAGCAGCTTGACGTAGTGATCGGTGTACGCGCCGAGGGTGAAACCGGCCAGCCCCTCGCCGCCCAGGACGACGCGCACCATGTGCGGGGTGATCCGCTCGGTGCGCACCACCCGCGCCTCGTACGGCTTGGGTCCCTTGCGGGCGGGTCGTTCTGCCACGGCGGTCTCCCTGGGCTCGTGCGTGCTTAGGCTTGCCTAAGTTAACACCTCAGCCCTGAAGTGTGGACAGCAGCCGCTGGAGCGCTCCGCCCAAT
Source organism: Streptomyces sp. NBC_01481 (assembly GCF_026339995.1). GTDB lineage: Bacteria > Actinomycetota > Actinomycetes > Streptomycetales > Streptomycetaceae > Streptomyces. The sequence continues at coordinate 2,096,600 of NZ_JAPEPT010000001.1, forward strand.
CCCCAACGGGCCGCGAGCTCATCCAGGGTCGCCGGATCGCGCGGCTCGTCGGGCAGGGCCGGATCGAACTCGGGCAACGGCACGTCCGAGGCGACCCGCACCACCTTGGGGGCGACCGCGACATAGTCCCTGGCCTCGTCCAGCCGCTTGCGCTGCGAGGGCGTCAGCTTGGCGCGCGGATCGTCGACCGCGGCCATGATCCCGGCCAGATCGCCGAAGGTGTCCAGCAGTTTGGCCGCGGTCTTCTCGCCGATCCCGGGCACACCCGGCAAGCCGTCGCTCGGGTCGCCCCGCAGCAGCGCCAGATCGACATAGCCCGGCCCGTCCACGCCGTACTTCTCGCGCAGCCACGCCTCGTCCGTGACTTGGAGCGTCCCGACGCCCTTCAGCGGATACAGCACCCGCCGGCCGCGCGCGTCGTCCACCAGTTGGAAGAGGTCCCGGTCTCCGGTGACGATGTCGACGGGCCCGGTGGCCCGCCCGGTGAGGGTGCCGATGATGTCGTCCGCCTCATAGCCGTCGGCTCCGACACGGGCGATGCCCAGCGCGTCGAGGACATCCTCGATCACCGGGACCTGGGGGGAGAGGGTGTCGGGGATCTCCTCCGTGTCGGGTCCTGACTCCGTCTCGACGGCGACGCGATGCGCCTTGTACGAGGGGATCAGCTCGACCCGCCAGTGCGGCCGCCAGTCGTTGTCCCAGCAGGCCACCAGGTCGTCGGGGCGGTGGTCCTGGACCAGCCGTGCGATGAAGTCGAGCAGCCCGCGCACGGCGTTGACCGGGGTGCCGTCGGGGGCCCGGACCGAGTCGGGGACGCCGAAGTAGGCGCGGAAGTACAGGGAAGCGGTGTCGAGGAGCATCAGGCGTCGCGTCACAACCCTGATGATGCCGCACGGCACTGACAGTCACCGGCCTTGCCGACCCGTGGACCTCGTTGGTCCTGGAGGAGCCGCGGCTGCCGGCTCGAGGATTTCACGAGCCGTGGTGGAGCGTTCGGGCGCGGACGAGATCGCTCCGCAGTAGCCTGCAGTACGCACAAGGGGTGGTCCTCGCCGGTGGCGGGGCCACCCCTTCGGGCTGCCCCGCCGGGCGCGGGCCCGTGCTGCGCACGGGTGCGGTGGCCTGCGCGGGAAACCGGAGCCGGAAGCTGCGTAAGGTGAGACAGGACCAGGGAAGGGGAGGGGAGCCCGCCAGATGGACGCGAAGGACGCGAAGGACCCGAAGGAGACCGAACCCCTTCGGGTGGGTGCCGCTGTCCGCAGACGCCGCCGCGCCCTGGACCTCACGCTCGCCGCGGTGGCGGAGCGCAGCGGCCTTTCCGTGCCCTTCCTCAGTCAGATCGAGAACGAGCGGGCCCGCCCCAGCACCCGCTCGCTCCAGCGGGTCGCCGACGCCCTGGAAACCACGACCGCACGGCTGCTCGCCGCCTCCGACGCCGCCCGCACCATCAAAGTCGTACGCGCCCCGCACGGCGGTGAACTGCCGCCCACTGCGAGGACCCGCCGGCTCGTGCGGGGGCAGCACCAGCTGCAGGCCCTCGAATTCACCGGGGAGCAGGACGCGGGGCGCGAGTTCGAGCACCGTAACGACGAGCTGATGTATGTCGCCGACGGCGCTGCGGAGGTCGAGGCGGAAGGCCGCGCCTACCGCCTGGCGCGGGGCGACACCCTCTTCCTCTCCGGAGGCGTACGGCACCGCTGGCGCGCGACCGCGCCCGACACCCGGATCATCGTCGTCACGGTCTCCGACCACATCGAGACGCCGGAGCCGTAGGAAGCCGTTATGCGCGTCGTCTCCCTGGTGCCCTCGCTGACCGAGGCCGTTGCCGTCAGCGCGCCCGGGCTGCTGGTGGGAGCCACGGACTGGTGCAGCCATCCCGCCGGGCTCGACGTCGTACGGATCGGGGGCACCAAGAACCCGGACGTGGCGGCCGTGATCCGGCTGCGGCCCGATCTGGTGATCGCGAACGAGGAGGAGAACCGGGCGCCCGACCTGGCCGCGCTCAGGGCGGCGGGCATCCAGGTGCTCGAAACGGAGATACGCGACCTCGACCAGGCCTTCCGCGAGCTGGAGCGGGTCCTGGTGGCCGGGTGCGGCCTGACGCGGCCCCGCTGGCTGGACGAGGCGCAGGCGGCGTGGGCCGGGCTCGCGCCGCTGGGGGAGGTGCGGGCGGTCGTGCCCATCTGGCGGCGGCCGTGGATGGTGCTCGGGCGCGACACCTTCGCCGGTGATCTGCTGGCCCGGCTCGGCGCCGGCAATGTGTACGCGGGGCACGCCGAGCGCTATCCCCGTATCCCGCTGGAGGAATTGCGGGACTGCGGCGCCCAGTTGGCGGTCCTGCCGGACGAGCCGTACCGCTTCACGGCGGACGACGGGCCAGAAGCCTTTCCTTCAATGCCGGCCGCGCTGCTCAGCGGCCGGCATCTCACCTGGTACGGGCCGTCACTGGCCGAGGCCCCGGCGATTCTCGGCGCGGCGCTGCGACGAGGACTCGGCCGGCTGTAGCTGCCTGATACCTGCGTTCCTTCGGGATTCCGTCGGACGGCGCAGGGGCGTTCGCCACCACTCGCTGTAACCGATGTGTGGACATAGCGTGGCAGGCAAGCTGATTTCGGACGTGAATCGAGGAGCTGAGATGGCAGTTCTGGTGCAGAACTACGGCGCGGGCTGGAACGAGGAGTTGTACCAGGCGACCTTCGACGGTGCGATCCCGGACCGTACGAAGCCGCCCGCGGGGCTCATCGCCCACCTCGCTGCGCCCGGGGAGAACGGCGGCTGGCAGGTCGTTGACGTATGGGAGTCGGAAGCCGCGTTCCGGCAGTTCGTGGAAGGGACGCTCATGCCTGTCGCACAGGAGCTCGGAGCGCCGCCTTTCGACACGTCGGTGGTCGAGCTGCACAACTCTCTGATCCCGTAGTCACCTCTGCCGGGGCGGCGCGAGCAGCGCTCCGCCGAACAGGCCGCGCAGCGTACGGAAGCCGGCCACCGCCCAGGCGGTGACCAGGAGTACGTACAGGCCGACGGCCAGCCATTCGAGGGCCACCAGGCCGGTGTGGTGGGCGAGGCCCTCCGCGCCGGTCACACACGTGCCGACCGGGAAGGTGAAGGCCCACCAGCTCATCGTGAACGGCATGCCCTTCCGGGCGGCCCTCACCACCATCGCGGCGGCGAGTACCAGCCAGAGCAGGGCGAAGCCCAGCACCGGTACGCCGTAGATCACCGCGAACGCGCCGAAGCCCTGTGCGTACGGGGCGTCGATCGCGCCCGGAGCGGCGTCCGCGAGCTTGTTGACCGCGGTCGTGGACTGGCCCAGCGGGCCGAGCACCAGGAAGAGGGAGGGGGTGAGCGCGAGGGGCAGGGCGCCGTGGTGGATCAGCCGGGAGAAGACCACCGGCAGGATGATGAGCGTCGCGAGCAGGCTGATCCCGAACATGGCGTAGCTGGCGAGCAGCAGGGCCTCGCGCCACTGTCCGGCGGGCAGATGCGGCACCAGCAGGGGGCCGAGCGACGCGGAGACCATCGGCGGGACGACCGGAAGCAGCCAGACGGGTGAGGCGGTGGCGGGCCCGAGTCGCCGTCGTACGACCATCAAGTACGGGACGACGACTGCGGCGGCGAGGCCGATGAGCGTGCCGACGCCGAACAGCCCCGCCGCCGTCGCCGGCGCGGCACTCTGGCCGATCACGTCCTGGCCCACGGTCAGGGTGCCGGTGCCGACGGCCAGCAGTGCCATCGCCAGACAGCCGTAGAACGGCGCGATCGCCGGGTCGACGAGATGGTCGCGGGCCTGGTCGCGGTGGTGGACCCAGTGGGCGGCGCGAGCGGTCAGAACGACGGCGAGCATCGCCGCGGACAGCGCCCACACAGCGGTGCAGGCGGTCCGCAGGCCGGGCACATCGACCGGGAGGCCGGCGCCGGCGGTCGCGACGATGGCCGTGCCCATGACAGTCGCGTACCACTGGGGGCCGAAATGGCGGAGCGTCGGCAGCGGGACGGTGGTGAGAGCTGACGCGGTGGTGTGGGTGCGGGGCTGCACGGCTGTGACCATTTCCCCACTGTCACGCCGGGCGTGGCTCCCCACCACGGACCGCTGTCCTATGGCCCCATAAGCTGGGTTTATGAGCGATGGCGATGAAGAGCGGATTCCGCTCGCACACAGGGTGCCGGATCTGGGCGCGCTGGAGCTGCTGCTGGCCGTTGCCCGGCACGGCAGCCTCGGGCGCGCGGCGCGTGAACTCGGGATCACCCAGCCCGCCGCGAGCAGCCGGATCCGCTCGATGGAGCGCCAACTGGGAGTGGCACTCGTCGACCGGTCCCCGCGCGGCTCCCGGCTCACGGACGCGGGGGCGCTTGTCACCGACTGGGCGCGGCGGGTCGTGGAGGCGGCCGAGGCGTTCGACGCGGGGGCGCAGGCGCTGAGGGGGCGACGGGACTCGCGGCTACGCGTGGCTGCCTCGATGACGATCGCGGAGTATCTGCTGCCGGGCTGGCTGATCGCGCTCCGTGCGGCCCGGCCCGGCACGGCCGTCTCGCTGTCGGCCGGAAACTCCGCGGCGGTCGCTCAGCGGCTGCTCGCGGGCGAGGCGGACCTGGGGTTCGTCGAGGGCCTGTCCGTGCCGGAAGGCCTGGACGGGGCGGTGATCGGCCACGACCGGCTCGTGGTGGTGGCGGCGCCGAGCCATGCGTGGGCGAGGCGCCGTACGCCGCTCTCGGCCCCCGAACTGGCGGCGGCCCCGCTGATCCTGCGGGAGCGGGGGTCGGGGACGCGGCAGGTCCTCGACTCGGCGCTGAGCGGATGCGGGGGGTTGGCGGAGCCGCTGCTTGAACTCGCCTCGACGACGGCGGTCAAGGCGGCGGCGGTGAGCGGGGCGGGGCCGGCGGTGATGAGCGAACTGGCCGTCACGGAGGAACTGGCGTCGCGCCGCCTGACGCGCATCCCGCTGGAGGGGGTCGACCTGCGCCGGGCCCTGCGCGCGGTCTGGCCGACCTCGCACCGCCCGACGGGCCCGGCGAGGGATTTGCTCACGCTGACGAGGTCGGGGTGAGCGGTCCGGGGTGGGGGCCCGGGGGTTGCCCGGTGCGCGTTCGGTGCGGGCCAGGGGGTTGCCCGGTGCCGTGGGCGTGCCGTTTGGGGTCCGCTCCGGGGTGGAGCCGGGACTGCATGATTTACGGCGCGTCTCTGGTCTGCCGCGGGGCGCGGGCGTTCCCGCGCCACAAATCACGCTCTACGTCCCGACTCCACCCGCTCCACGGCCCCCTTGTGGGGCAACGCTTTGTCGGTCCCCCGCGCCGCGAGGCGGGAGTGGGCGGGTTTCTCGCCGCGAAGCGGGCGCTTGGGGGTGTGGGGGCGTCAGCCCCCACGCTCTCCCTCCTCCCCGGTTGGGGGGCTGGGGGACTGCCCCCCTTTCGGGAAGGGGCGGGGTGGGGGAACAAACCGCCCCCGCCCCGATGCCGACGCCCCAGGGGCTGCGGGCCGCCAGGGTTCGCGCGGCCGTAACCGGCGCCCCCACGGGTGGGCTCGGGCGTCAGCCCACCGATCCCCCCGGAACGGCACGCGGGAAACTCACCCCGCCGCCCCCACCAGCGCCGACATCACCCGCACGTCCTCCCCCGCCTCCGGATGCCACTGCACCCCCAGCACCCACGACGCCCCCTCCAGCTCCGCCGCCTCCACCGTGCCGTCCTCCGCGTGGGCGCTCGCCGTGAGCGCGGTGGCGAGGCGGTCCACCGACTGGTGGTGGTAGGTCGGGACGGACGTCGCCTCCGGCACGATCGAGGCGTACAGCGTCCCCGGCACCGGCTTGACCGTGTGGCGGCCGAAGACACCCACACCCCCGACGTGTCCGTCCAGGTGCTGGACCAGCGTCCCGCCGAGCGCCACGTTCAGCAGTTGCAGGCCGCGGCAGATACCGAGCAGTGGGGTTCCGGCCGCCAACGCCGCCCGGATCAGGGCGAGTTCCCAGGCGTCCCGGTCCCGCGCCGGTGGGCCCGTGCGCGGGTCGGGCTCGGCTCCGTACCGTACGGGCTCGACGTCCGCGCCGCCCGCGACGACCAGGCCGTCCAGCCGGGCCACGACCGACTCGGCCGAGGCCGGGTCGTCCGGCGGGAGCAGTGCGGCGAGGCCGCCCGCCGCCTGGACGAGGCGGGGATATCCGGCGGGCAGTACAGCCGCGGGCATCTTCCACACGCCCCACGCGGCCGTTTCCAGGTAGGTGGTGACACCGATGAGCGGCTTGGACACAGCGACTCCCGTTTCGTTCCGTTCCGGTCTTGTTCAGTTGCGTTCGAGTTCGGCCTCCGCCGCCGCCAACGCCGCGAACTCCTCCTCCGGCGCGCGAGCGACCAGATGATGCCGACTGTAGATCGCGAAGTAGGCGAGGGCGACGGCGTAGACGCCGAGCGCGATGAACGCCGCGTCCTTGTCCACCAGGAACGTCGCCACCAGCGCGGAGAGCGCCAGTACGAACGCCACGGAGGAGGTCAGCACACCTCCCGGCGTGCGGTAGGGGCGCTCGAGGTCCGGCTCGCGGCGGCGCAGGACGATGTGTGAGAGGGCCATCAGCGCGTACGAGATCGTCGCGCCGAAGACCGCGATGTTGAGCATCCGCGCGCCGTTCCCGGTGCCCGCCGCCAGCGCGAAGCCGATCGCCCCGGGGATCAGCAGCCCGAGGTACGGCGACTTGCGGCGGCTGGTGAGGGAGAGGAAGCGGGGGAGATAGCCGGCGCGGGAGAGCGCGAAGAGCTGGCGCGAGCCCGCGTAGATGAGCGAGAAGAAGGACGCGACCAGGCCGGCCAGGCCCGCGTAGTTCACGAAGCGGCTGAGCGCGGTCGGGTCGCCGTTGCCCTGGAGTGCGACCACGAGCGGGTTTCCGGCTTCCTGGATCGCCGCCGAGCCCCGCGCGCCGGTCGACGCGAAGAATGTCACCACGGCCAGCAGCACCAGGATCGCCATCGAGATGGCGAGTGCCCGCGGCATCGAGCGCACCGGGTCCTTTGCCTCCTCCGCCGCCAGCGGTACGCCCTCGACGCCGAGGAAGAACCACATGCCGAAGGGGAACGCCGCCCAGATGCCCAGCAGCCCGAACGGCAGCCAGGAACCCGAGCCGAGGGCGTCCTTGTCGACGGGGATGTCGTCCAGATTGCCCGTGCTGAAGTCCGTGAAGGCGCCGACCGCGAAGATCAGCAGTGCCGCGACCGCGATCGCCGTCACGATGAGGCTGAAGCGCAGCGCCTCGCCGACGCCCCACAGATGGATTCCGATGAAGATCGCGAAGCAGGCGAGATAGACGGGCCAGCCGGACTCCAGGCCGAACAGGCCGAGCGATTCGACGTAGTCGCCGATGAAGATGGAGATCGCGGCAGGGGCGAGGATGTACTCGATGAGGATCGCGGTGCCGGTCAGGAACCCGCCCCAGGTACCGAGCGCCCGCCGGGCGAAGCCGTAGCCGCCGCCCGCGGTGGGAAGGATCGCCGACAGCTCGGCGAGTGCGAAGACGAGACAGGCGTACATCACGCCCATCAGGAGGGTCGCGATCGCGAGCCCGCCGAAGCCGCCCTTGGCAAGGCCGATGTTCCAGCCGGAGAAGTCCCCGGAGACGACGTACGCGACGCCGAGGCCGGTGAGCAGCAGCCAGCCGGCGCTGCCGCGGCGCAGCGTGCGGGCCTTCAGATAGGCGTCGTCGGCTGGGGAGGAGTCGCGTGTGGTGGTGCCCTGGGCCATGAGTCGCTCCTGGCAGGCAGAGGTTCAAAGGTTTGTGCGGACACCATTGCGGTAGCCGTCGGGAATGCGCAAGACCCGCGCGTAAACCTGTGGTTACGGATCGGCCGACGGCGTGTGTCAGGACAGGAAGCCGCGCAGCAGCGCCGCGGTACCCTCGCAGTGCTCCCGCATCACCTCGCGCGCCGCGTCCGCGTCCCCGTCCAGAACCGCCTCGACCAGCGCGGTGTGCTGATGCTGGGAGTGCTCCAGATTGCGTACGAGCAGCGGAATGCAGTCCAGCAGATCGTTCAGCGTCGCCCGCACGGCGGCGTACTGAGCGGTCAGGGTGGGGGAGCCGGAGAGCTCGGCGAGGGTCAGATGCAGCAGGGTGTCCTGGCGCCGGTACTCGGTGAGCGGTGCGTCGTGTGTCGCGGAAAGCGCCGTACGCAGCCGCTCCGCGCCCTCGTCGGTCAGGCCGTACGCGGCGCACAGTCCGGCGGCTCCCACCTCCAGGACCTCGCGGAAACGCAGGGTGTCCTCGACGTCCACCGCCGCGACGCGCCTGCGCAGCTCGTCCTCGCCGTGGGCGTCCGGGCGGTGCAGGACGAAGGTGCCGCCGTACCGGCCGCGCCTGCTCTCCACGAGCCCCTGGTCGGTCAGGACCTTCAGCACCTCGCGCAGCGTGACCCGGCTGATCCCCATCCGCTCGGCGAGCTCACGTTCCGCGGGCAGCCGCTCGCCGCCCGGGACCAGACCGAGGCGCAGCAGCTGAAGAATCTGTTCCAGCGCCTCTTCGAAGCCGTTGCCCGCGCGTACGGTGCGCAGTACGGGTGTCAGCCGGTCGCCCGCATCGTTCTTCTTCACCACGTCGCCGTTTCCTCTTCCCAGGCAATGGTCTTGGGTAATACCTTATGGCTTCCGGCTGACCCAAGGAGGCGTAATCCCGTGGCAGACCGCAAACCCCCGCTCGGGGTCGAGGAGCTTCGTGTCCTCGTAGCGAGCGGTGAGATCGACACAGTCGTCCTGGCCTTCCCCGACATGCAAGGGCGGCTCCAGGGCAAGCGGTTCGCCGCACCCTTCTTCCTGGACGAGGTCCTGGAACACGGCACCGAGGGCTGCAACTACCTCCTCGCCGTCGACACCGAGATGAACACCGTCGAGGGCTACGAGATGTCCTCGTGGGACCGCGGCTACGGCGACTTCGCCATGCACCCCGACCTCACCACACTGCGACGGGTCCCCTGGAACGAGGGCACCGCTCTGCTCGTCGCCGATCTCGCCTGGAACGACGGCTCGCCCGTCGTCGCCGCACCCCGCCAGGTCCTGCGCCGCCAGCTGGAGCGCCTCGCCGAACACGGCTTCACCGCCCATGTGGGCACGGAGCTGGAGTTCATCGTCTTCAAGGACACCTACGAGCAGGCCTGGGACCGCAACTACCGCGATCTCACCCCGGCCAACCAGTACAACATCGACTACTCCGTCCTCGGCACCGGCCGTATCGAGCCGCTGCTGCGCCGGATCCGCAACGAGATGGCCGCGGCCGGTCTCACCGTCGAGTCCGCCAAGGGCGAGTGCAACCCCGGCCAGCACGAGATCGCGTTCAAGTACGACGAGGCCCTGGTCACCTGCGACCAGCACGCCGTCTACAAGACCGGCTCGAAGGAGATCGCCGCCCAGGAGGGCGTCTCGCTCACCTTCATGGCCAAGTACAACGAGCGCGAGGGCAACTCCTGTCATATCCACCTCTCGCTCCAGGACGCCGACGGCCGCAATGTGATGGCGGGCGAGGGGCCCGGCGGAATGTCGCAGGTCATGAGGCACTTCCTGGCCGGACAGCTGGCCGCGCTGCGTGACTTCTCGCTGCTGTACGCGCCCAACATCAACTCCTACAAGCGCTTCCAGCCCGGCTCCTTCGCGCCCACCGCCGTCGCCTGGGGCTACGACAACCGCACCTGCGCGCTGCGCGTCGTCGGCCACGGCCGCTCGATGCGCTTCGAGAACCGGCTGCCGGGCGGCGACGTCAACCCGCACCTGGCCGTCGCCGGACTCGTCGCCGCCGGTCTGTACGGCATCGAGCAGCAGCTGGAACTCCCGGACGAGTGCACCGGAAACGCCTACACCGCCGGGTACGAACAGGTCCCCACCACGCTGCACGAAGCCGCCGAACTGTGGGAGAACAGCCCCATCGCCAAGGCCGCGTTCGGCGACGAAGTCGTCGCGCACTACCGCAACATGGCGCGGGTCGAACTCCAGGCCTTCGACGCCGCGGTGACCGACTGGGAGCTGCGCCGCTCCTTCGAACGTCTGTGAGGAACCACTTGTCGTACGAGCTCCAGGTACTGAACCCGGCGACCGAAGAAGTCGTCGCGAGCGTCCCAGCGACGACGGCCGCCGAGGTCGATGCCGCCGTCGCCCGGGCCGCGAAGGCACAGCAGGGCTGGTCGGCGGCCGCACCCGCCGACCGGGCCAGGCTGCTGCGCCGCTTCGCCGTCGTCGTCGACGAACACCTCGGAGAACTGGCCCAGTTGGAGGTCCGGGAGGCCGGACACACCATCGGCAACGCCCGCTGGGAAGCGGGCAACGTCCGCGATCTCCTCGACTTCGCGGCCGGGGGAGTGGAGCGCCTCAGCGGCCGCCAGATCCCCGTCGCGGGCGGCCTCGACATCACCATCCTCGAACCGCTCGGCGTCATCGGTGTGATCGCGCCCTGGAACTTCCCCATGCCGATCGCGGCCTGGGGCACGGCCCCGGCGCTGGCGGCAGGCAACGCCGTCCTGCTCAAGCCCGCAGAGACGACCCCGCTGACCGCACTGCGGCTGGCCGAACTCGCCCTGGAGGCAGGCCTTCCACAGGATCTGTTCCAGGTACTGCCCGGCGCGGGCGACGTGGCGGGCAGCGCGCTCGTCGAGCACCCCGGCGTCGCGAAGATCGTGTTCACCGGCTCGACCCGGGTCGGCAAGAGCATCATGGCCAGGTGCGCCGAGCGCGTGAAGCGTGTGACGCTCGAACTCGGCGGCAAGAGCCCCAACATCGTCTTCGCCGACTCCGACATCGAGGCCGCGGTCGCCGCGACCCCCATGTCCTTCCTCGACAACAGCGGCCAGGACTGCTGCGCCCGCACGCGCATCCTGGTGCAGCGTTCGGTGTACGACCGCTTCATGGAGCTCCTCGCGCCCGCGATCGAGTCCGTCGTCGTCGGCGACCCGGCCGACGAGAAGACGCAGATGGGCCCGCTGATCTCCCGGGTCCAGCTGGACCGGGTGCGTTCGTACGTCACCGACGAGCTGCAGGGGATCCGCGGCACCGCCCCCGAGGGCCCCGGCTTCTGGTTCCCGCCGACCGTCCTCACCGGCCTCGCGCCGGACGCCCCCGCGGCCTGCGAGGAAGTCTTCGGCCCGGTCGCCGTCGTCCTCCCCTTCGAGGACGAAGCCGATGCGATCCGGCTCGCCAACTCCACCGAGTACGGCCTGTCGGGATCGATCTGGACCCGCGACATCGGCCGCGCGATCCGCGTCTCGCGTGCCGTCACGGCCGGCAACCTGTCGGTCAACTCCCACTCCAGCGTCCGCTACTGGACGCCGTTCGGCGGCTACAAGCAGTCCGGCCTCGGCCGTGAACTGGGCCCCGACGCCCTCACCGCTTTCACCGAAACCAAGAACGTCTTCATCAGCACGGAGGCCTGAACCATCATGACCGTTGAGACCCCCATCTGCCGCCGCCTCGTGGGGCGTACCGCAGTCGTCACCGGCGCCGGCAGCGGCATCGGGCTGGCCACCGCGCGCCGCCTCGCCTCCGAGGGCGCGAACGTCGTGTGCGCCGACATCGACGAGAGTGCGGGCAAGGCCGCGGCCGACGAGGTCGGCGGCACGTTCGTACGCGTCGACGTCACCGACCCCGAGCAGGTCGAGGCGCTGTTCAAGACGGCGTACGACACCTACGGCAGCGTCGACATCGCCTTCAACAACGCGGGCATCTCGCCCCCGGACGACGACTCCATCCTCACCACGAGCCTGGAGGCCTGGAAGCGCGTCCAGGAGGTCAACCTCACCTCCGTCTATCTGTGCTGCAAGGCCGCCATCCCCTACATGCGCAGCCAGCGCCGCGGCTCCATCATCAACACCGCCTCCTTCGTGGCCCGGATGGGCGCGGCGACCTCGCAGATCTCGTACACCGCATCCAAGGGCGGCGTGCTCGCCATGTCGCGCGAGCTCGGTGTGCAGTTCGCGCGCGACGGGATCCGCGTCAACGCGCTGTGCCCGGGGCCGGTCAACACCCCGCTCCTTCAGGAGCTGTTCGCCAAGGACCCGGAGCGCGCCGCGCGTCGCCTGGTGCACATCCCGGCCGGACGCTTCGCGGAGGCGGACGAGATCGCCGCCGCCGTGGCCTTCCTCGCCAGCGACGACTCCTCCTTCATCAATGCGACGGACTTCCTCGTCGACGGCGGTATCGCTGGCGCGTACGTCACTCCCGTATGACCCCCGTGGAAGACACGACCTAGGGTGGCCGGATGAGCATGACGACGCCGGCCGGCTGGTTTCCGGATCCGAACACGCCCGGCACCGAACGCTGGTGGGACGGGACCGCCTGGACCGCGCACACACGCCCGGTCCAGGCGCAGGTCCCGGCCGGGCCCGCCGGGTTCGGGCCGCCGACCGTGCCGATGGCGCAGGCGACGTCCGGAAGCGGCGGCAGGGGGCGGCTGTTGGCGCTCGTCGCCGCGGGTGTCTTCCTCGTGGGAGCTGTCGCCGTCGGTGCGGTGCTGCTCGGGAAGGGGGACGACGCGGACCCCGGCGCCGCGCCGAACGTCTCGGAACCGGCCGCGACCACGGCGGACCCGAAGAACAGCCGGTCCGCGACCCCGCCCGCGACGGACGACTCCGGGTCACTGACCGACCAGCTCAACGGCATCACCATCCCGGTCCCCGAGGGCTGGGAGAAATCGGACAGCTCGCTCGACGAGGGCGCGACGATGGTCACGGACGAGACCTACGACTGCCCGGCCGGCGGGTCGCCGCTCTGCCGACGGGGCCGGGTGTCCTCCATCACCGCGTCGCGTACGGAGGGGAAATCGCCCGCGGCGCTGGCCGAGCAGGACATCGCGACGGCGGCGGACAAGGCGTACGAGGAAGACGCCGTCGGCACCCGCATCTACGGCGGCATCAGATCTCACACCGTGCTCAAGTCCCAGTCCGTCGCGGTCGCCGGGCGCGCCGGCCATCTGGTCCGCTGGCGGGTCGTCACCGGAGCGGGCCCCGGCGGGTACGTGCAGTCGCTGGTCTTCCCCTCGTCGGTGGGGAGCGAGTCGATGGTGATCGTCCGCTTCGCCTTCGACGCGAGCCCCGAGGCTCCGAAACTCGCGGACATGGACAAGATCGCCGCGAGCATCCGGCCGATCGGCGACGCGACGAGCGGCGGGGTGGGCAGCAGCATCGGCCCGGGCTAGGTGTATTGGCCTGCAGGGTTGTTTACGCGGCTGATGGGTGGCTTGCCTTCGAGTGCGGTGTGGCAGCGGTGGTGGTTGTAGGTGTGGAGGAAGTCTGCCAGGGCTGCGGTCCGTTCGGTGTTGCTGGTGTAGGGCCGCAGGTAGGCCCATTCGTCGAGCAGGGTGCGGTTGAAGCGTTCGACCTTGCCATTGGTCTGCGGCCGGTAGGGCCGGATGCGCTTGTGCGCGATCCCTGCTGCGGACAGGGTGTCCCGCCAGAGAAACGACTTGTAGCAGGAGCCGTTGTCGGTCAGCACCCGTTCGACGGTGATGCCGTGGCCGGTGAAGAAGGCGTGGGCCCGCTGCCAGAAGGCCACGGCGGTCTCCTTGCGCTCGTCGGCCAGGACCTCGCTGTAGGCGAGGCGGGAGTGGTCGTCGACGGCGGAGTGGATGTAGCTGTAGCCGATCACCGGCTTGCAGCTCTTGCGCTGGTCGGTGGTGGCCTGCCGGTTGCGGTCGCCGGCTGCCCTGCCGACCGTGCGCCACCCTCCGCCGTCGGGGATGTTGCCGAGCTTCTTGATGTCGACATGGACCAGCTCACCCGGCCGGGCCCGCTCGTAGCGGCGGATCGGCTCGCCGGTCGGCCGGTCCAGCCAGGCCAGCCGGTGCAAGCCGTGCCGGGTCAGGATGCGGTGCACGGTAGAGGCGGGTAGCCCGATGATGGGGCCGATGCGGGCCGGGCCCAGCTTGCGGGCCTGCCGCAGCTCACAGACACGGGCCTCCACCTCGGGCGCTGTGCGGTGCGGGGTCGTATGCGGCCGGCTGGAGCGGTCGTGCAGACCCGCCTCGCCCTCCGTCCGCCACCGACGCATCCACTTGTGAGCGGTCGGCCGCGAGACACCCATCTCGGCCGCCACATGAGCAACCGGACTGCCAGCCAGGACACGTTCGACCAGCAGCCGCCTCCCGAAGACAGTCAGCCGGGCATTACGGTGGGACACGAAGACCTCCGTGCGTGGTGTGGAGCCTAGACACCTCCACCACACCGGAGGTCTTCGCCATGATCAAGACCCACCACTGTTAACAACGCTCGTGATCAATACAGCTAGGCCGTGTCTGACAAATCTCGCCTGGCGCGCGACGCCCGGCACGCACATTCGCTGCGTTGTCGGAGTCATCCAAGTACGTCCAGTACGAGGATGATCCTCCGCCTTGCGATTGCACGCACCGGACGCCGCGCACCCCGCCCTGCGGGCGGACGGCGCTATTTGTCAGACACGGCCTAGGACTGCTCGCCTGCTTAGAGGAAGGTCCGGCCCTCGCCCCGATAAGTGGGCGCCGTCCCCGTCACGCGGTCGCCCTCGATCAGGTGCAGCGTGTCGAAGCGCTCGCACAACTCGCCGGCCTTGGCGTGCCGGAACCACACCTTGTCACCGATCAGCAGGTCGTCTGCGGGTGAGCCCAGCAGCGGGGTCTGCACCTCGCCCGGGCCCTCCTGCGGGTCGTAACGCAGCCCCTCCGGGAGATACGGCACGGGCAGCCGGTCCGCGCCCGCGGCACCCGACGCGGGATAGCCGCCGCCGAGCACGGTCACCACGCCCACGCCCGGCCTGCGCACCACGGGCTGCGCGAACAGTGCGGCCGGACGACCCGTGAACGACGTGTAGTTGTCGAACAGCCTCGGGACATACAGCCCGGAGCCCGCGGCGATCTCGGTCACCGCGTCCTCGGCCGCCGTGTGCTGGACGCTGCCGGTGCCGCCGCCGTTCACGAACTCCAGGTCCGGCGTGACCGCCCGCACCGCACGCACCACGGCCGCCCGCCGCTCCGCCAGCTCCCTGCGGGCGGCCGCCTGCATCAGCCTGATCGCCCGCGAGCGCAGCGGACGGCCCGCGAGCGAGTCGCCGACACCGGCGACATGCCCCTCGTATGCCATGAGTCCCACCAGCCGGAAGCCCGGGCGGCGCGCGATCGAACGGGCCAGCTCGGCCAGCTGGGCGGGCTCACGCAGCGGCGAACGGCGTGCCCCGATCCGTACCCGACCGCCCAGCAGCCGCAGCGCGGTGTCGAGTTCCAGACAGACCCGGATCTCCTCCTTGCCGCCGGCGCGCGAGCGGTCGATCAGCTCCAGCTGAGCCGCGTCGTCGACCATCACGGTCACGGCGGCAGCGAGCTTCGGATCAGCCGCGAGCTCGGCGAAACCGGACCGGTCCGCGGACGGATAGGCCAGCAGTACGTCGTCGAAACCGGCCCGCGCCAGCCACAGCGACTCGTCCAGCGTGAACGACATGATCCCCGCGAATCCGTCCCGCGCCAGGACCCGCTCCAGCAGCGCCCGGCAGCGTACGGACTTGCTTGCCACCCGGATCGGCTTGCCGCCCGCTCTGCGCACCAGGTCGTCGGCGTTCGCGTCGAAGGCGTCGAGATCGACGACCGCGAGCGGCGCGTCGAGATGGGCGGTGGCCCTGTCGTAGCGGGCCCGGTCAGCGGCGAGGGGCGTCATGGCCCGAGCTTGCCAGACCGGATTACCGCAGGGTAGGGGGATGTTCTGGGCAGATCCGCCCGGACCCCCGGTCTCGTTGCCGCCGGGTGCGTTCGAGCCCGTAGAGTGACGCACACGCGGTGACGAACGGGCCTGCCCCGAAAGGCGATCCGTTGGCATACGTGGACGAGGAACAGGGGGCGGGATGAGCACGGAGGCGCAGTGCCCTTCCGGCTCTGGCTCGTCTCAGTCCGACGGTGGGGGGACGACGCCCGGCGCGTCGCGCATCACGGATGCGCTGGTCCCGCCGGAGACGGCCCCGAAGGAACTGCGCATCTCGGGCATCGCCAAGCTGCTGCCCCCGGCCCCCGGCGACGACGACCGCGCTGGGGCCCCGAGCACGCCAGAGGTGGGTTGCTCCGAAGCCGACGGACCCCGCCGCCCCGCGCCTTCGACGGCACCTGCGGCCGGTCGCCCTGACACCGACAGGCCTCGTCGTCCCGCGCCTTCGACGCCGGTCCCGGCTTCTGACGGCCGTCCCGGTTCGGCTGGTGGAGCAGGTCGCCCGGCACCCGCGGCCGGTCGCCCCGAAGCCGACGGACCTCGTCGCCCGTCCGCCTCCGACGCGTCGCCGAGCACGCCCTCCACCGGGGCCCGTCCGCCCGCCGCCGGGCGTTCTGAGGCGCCCCCGCGCGCGCCCCGGCCCGCACCCGCCGCCGCCCCGTCGCCGAGCGTGCCCGCGCACCGGCCGCCGACCGGTCCACCCCCGCGTCCCGAGCCGACCCCGAGCGCCCCCGCGCCACAGCCGCCGGCCCCCATACCCCCGCGGCCCGACGTACCGCCCGCGCGGCCGTCCGCCGGCGCGGAGTCGCCCGTCGCACCCGTCGAGACAACCGCCAGGCTGCGGCCCATCGCCGCACCCCGCACCGCACCCCTGCCGCCCGAGGCCCCGCCGCGACCCGTCGTCGCCCCCGCCCGCCGCAGGCCCGTCGGTTCCGTCGACCTCACGCCTCCCGCACCCGGCACACGCCCCGCGCACCCGGGACCCGCCGCATACTCCTGGGTGCCGCCGGAGACCCCGGCCGAGATGACCACCCGGCTCCGCCCCGTACGGACCCGGCGCCCCGCACGGACCATCGGCGCCCTCGCCTGTGTCGTCCTCGGCCTCGGGCTGATCGGCGGCGCCGCCACCGGCAGCTGGCTGACCGGCGACTCGAGTGCGAACCCCACCGCCCGCACCGGGTACACCGAGACCCGGACGCTGTGGCACAGCGTTCCCGTGAACACGCTCTTCCCCCGCACCCTCAGGGGCGAGGGCGCAGGACCCGGCGGCGCCGACCGCGTCTGGACGCGGATCGCCGTCGCGCCGGACGGCGCCTGCGCACCCGCACTCGACCCGCTGCTGCTCAAGACGCTCCAGCCGGTCGGCTGCGTCCGGGTGCTGCGCGCCACGTACACCGACGCCACCGCGAGCAGTGTCACCACGGTCGGAATGATCTTCACTGAGGCCGACGCAGAAGCGATGGGCACGCTGAACTCCCGTTTCACCGAGCAGGGTCTCGACGAGCGCCGCGATCTGATGCCCCGCACCCTCCCCGCCAAGGGCACCGCCGCCGCAGGCTTCGGCGACCGGCAGCGCGCGAGCTGGACGGTCAGCGTCCTGACCGAGATGCCCGTCGTCGTCTACGCCGTGTCCGGCTTCGCCGATGGACGCACCGTCACCGACCCGCTGCCCGCCGCCGAGGCCAAGGCGGAGGGCGCGACGTCGGCGCCTGCGCAGGCGGGCCTCGGCCATGAGGCGACGGGCATCGCGGACCGGATCGAGGGCGGTCTGCGCAAGTCCGTCAGCACGGCCACGGAGAAGCCCGAATGAACCGCCGCCATCGCCACCGCGTCGCCGCGACCCTCGCTGCGGCCGCTCTCGCCCTGCTCCCGGCGACGCCCGCGCACGCGGACGGCATCCGGGCCCAGCAGTGGGGCCTCGACGCCCTGCACACCGACCAGGCCTGGAACACCACCAAGGGCAAGGGCATCACCGTCGCGGTCCTCGACACGGGAGTCGACGACAGCCACCCCGACCTGGCGGGCTCGGTCCTGCCCGGTAAGGACTTGATCGGCTTCGGCGCCGTGCAGGGCGACCGCTCCTGGGCGCGGCACGGCACCGCGATGGCGGGCATCATCGCCGCCCACGGCCACGGCCTCGACGACGAGGACGGTGTGATCGGCATCGCCCCCGAGGCCAAGATCCTCCCCGTCCGCGTCATCCTCGAAGGCACCGACACGGCCCGCGAGAAGGCCCGCAAGACCCGCGGCACGGCCCTTGCCCAGGGCATCCGCTGGGCCGCCGACAACGGCGCGGACGTCATCAACCTCTCGCTCGGCGACGACAGCGAGTCGGCGCACCCGGAGGCGGGTGAGGACGCCGCCGTGCAGTACGCGCTCGCCAAGGGCTGCGTCGTCGTCGCCTCGGCAGGCAACGGCGGTGAGAAGGGCGACCACATCTCGTATCCCGCCGCCTACCCCGGTGTGATCGCCGTGACGGCCGTCGACCGCTTCGGCACGCACGCCGCCTTCTCCACCCGCCGCTGGTACGCCACCGTCAGCGCCCCCGGCGTCGACATCGTCATCGCCGACCCCGACCGGAAGTACTACCAGGGCTGGGGCACCAGCGCCGCGTCCGCCTTCGTCTCCGGCGCGGTCGCCCTCGTGCGCGCGGCCCATCCCGGTCTCACCCCGGCCCAGATCAAGAAGCTCCTCGCGGACACCGCCCGCAACGGCCCCAAGGGGGGACGCGACGATGCCAAGGGCTACGGCAGCGTCGACCCGGCCGCCGCGATCAAGGCGGGCGCGAAGCTGCGCCCCGCGGATCTGAAAGCCGCATCCGCGGGCTACGGCAAGCCGTACTTCGGCCCGGGCCCCGCCCGCGCGGACAAGGACTCGGAACCGGCGGCCTGGCTCGCCCCGCTCGCGGGCGGCATGGGCGTGCTGGTGTTGCTGGGCGCAGCCGCCCTCTGGCGCGGCGGCCCGGTCAGAGGGAACTGACCGCTTTCCGCGCCGCCGCCTCGACGAGCGCGATGCCCGCCTCCTTCGTCGCGTGCCCGTCCGAGAGGACCGCCAGCAGGCAGACCCGGCCGTTCACCGAGACCCGGCCGATGCTGTTGACGTCCCACAGCCCGGTGGCGGTCCGTGGCATCCAGCCGTTCTTGAGCGCCCAGCCGCTACCGGCCGCCGACACCCCCCAGTCCTGGTCCGTCGAGATCTGCTCCATCAGCCCCTGCAGATACGTACGGGATGCCTCGCCCAGCACCGAGTCCGCACCGAACACGGCCCGAAGCAGGACGAGTTGATCGCGGGCGGTGGTCTGCGTGAGCCCCCAGGCACCGGCCCCGGCAGTCTCGGTGAGACCGAGCCGCTCATTGGCCGCGTCGAGCCCCTGCGCCCCGCCGATCGTCTGCCACAGTGCCGTGGCCGCCGTGTTGTCGCTGAGCCGAATCATGGCGGCTGCCTGCGTCTTCTCCTGTGGCGTTAGCG
The DNA here is from genome assembly GCF_026339995.1 of Streptomyces sp. NBC_01481. Classification (GTDB taxonomy): domain Bacteria; phylum Actinomycetota; class Actinomycetes; order Streptomycetales; family Streptomycetaceae; genus Streptomyces. The sequence continues at coordinate 2,115,734 of NZ_JAPEPT010000001.1, forward strand.
AACGGCCCGCGTCCTGCGCCGCCAGCAGCAGAGCCGCCAGGATGTCCACCTTGACGATGCTCGCGGTGTCGTACGTCTCCTCGCCGTACACCGCGCTCTCCCCGCTCCCGGTGTCGAGCACCGCGACCGACAGCGACGCGCCGGACCGGGCGACGACCGGCTCGACCGCGGCGGCGAGCACCGTATCGAGATCCACGGTGACCTCCGCTGGTTGGGGAGTCCCCGACGGGGACTCGGACGGCGGGGCCGACGATACGGCGCGGGTCGCGGCATCCGGCGAGCGCCCGAGGGAGTACGCCCCCGCCGCGACCGAACCCGTCACCAGCACCGCCGCCGCGACCGCCGCGCAGACGACGGATCTGCGGGCGCGGGCTCTGTGGCGAGGAGGCATGGCCCGGACGCTAGGAACCGCGCCTGGGAGCGGCCTGTGTCCAGCCTTCGGGTCCGGTGAGAAAGCGCCGGAGCGGGGGCGGCTAGGCTCGTCGCGTGGCGCTCAAGAACATCCCTGACCCCGGTTTCTCCGACGACGACGGCACTGCCGATCCCCGGCTGACCGCGGCTCTCGCCGCGTGGTCCGCCGACCGCACGGCCGAGGGGCCGGTGCTCGAAGCCCTCAAGGGGGCCCGGCTGCTCGTCCCCGTCGTCGCCGTCCTCGGCGAGGTCGAGGAGGACGATCAGGGGGGCCGCGAAGCGTCAGGCAAGGGTGGTGGTGGGAGACGGGTGGGCGGTCTGCGCCGTGAGAAGACCAGTGACATGGCCGTGCCCACCCTGACGGCAGGCGACCGCCGCGCGCTGCCCGCCTTCACCTCGATCGCCTCACTCGCCCGCTGGGACCCCGAGGCGCGGCCCGTCGCCGTGCCGCTCCATCAGGCGCTCCAGGCGGCCGCGCACGAGAAGGCCGACACGCTCGTACTCGACCTGGCCGGGCCCGTCACCTACCAGCTGACGGGCCGCGCGCTGCTGGCTCTCGCCGAGGGGCGCACCAGTACGGACCCGCTCCACGACCCGGCCGTCACGACGGCTGTACGGGACGCGGTGGCGGCCGAACCCGGGGTGCTCCGCGCCCATCTGGGCCCGGGCGGCGCGGACGGCACCCTCGCCCTGGTTCTCGCCGCGGACGCCGACCCGGCCCGGTCGGCCCGTCGCGTCGCCGAGGCACTGGCGGCCGACGACGTACTGAGGGCCCGCCTGGTGCGGGGCCTCGACCTGGCACTGCTGCCGGCCGAGGCGTCGCTTCCGGGCGAGCCCCTGTTCGTACGTGAGTAGCGGTTGCCGTCGTAACGGCTGGCCGTAGACCGGACCGGTGGCTGTGTTCTTCCGGGGAGCGACCCCCGTACCCCTACGAAAAGGCGGCGGCCGGGGCGGGCGCGCCCGTGTGACTAGCCGTAGACCGGGCCCGTGTACTTCTCGCCCGGACCCTGGCCCGGCTCGTCCGGGACCAGCGAGGCCTCGCGGAAGGCCAGCTGCAGCGACTTGAGCCCGTCCCGCAGTGGCGCCGCGTGGAAGGAGCTGATCTCCGTCGCGCTGGCGTCCATCAGGCCGGCCAGCGCATGGACCAGCTTCCGGGCCTCGTCCAGGTCCTTGTGGTCGGCGCCGTCCTCGGTCAGGCCGAGCTTCACGGCCGCCGCGCTCATCAGGTTCACCGCGACCGTGACGATGACCTCGACGGCGGGGACCTCAGCGATGTCGCGGGTCATGTCGTCGAAGCCGGGGGACTCATTGGGTGTGGTCGCGTCACTCATGACCCACACGATATGCCCCGCCGCCCGGTGGCCGGTCCCGGCCACCGGTTAGCCTGTTCCGGCCAGAGCTGCTAACCTTGTGTAACGACCGGCCGGACACGTGTGTGCCCGGCCCACAAGTGGAGGCTCCGATCTCCCACCTGACTGTCCTCCGGGACGGCGGGTCACCGGTCAGGCGGCGCCCATCGTTCCGTACGGACGATGGAGCCACCCGATAAGCCCCGCGGTTGCACGCGGCGGTGTTCCGGTATTCCAGGAGCTCCCGCCTGTGTCCCGTCCGGGGCATTTTTGATGTTCCGGTGCGGTTGGTCCAACAAAACAGACGTTACGCGGCTGCCTGCCAGCCAGCCGTGTGGTGCTACCGAGGAGGATCCATCAGCGCCGAGCCCCGCATCAACGACCGGATTCGCGTTCCCGAAGTGCGACTTGTCGGTCCCAGCGGCGAGCAGGTCGGGATTGTTCCGCTTGCCAAGGCCCTTGAGCTTGCTCAGGAGTACGACCTCGACCTCGTCGAGGTGGCGGCGACAGCCCGCCCGCCCGTGTGCAAGCTCATGGACTACGGGAAGTTCAAGTACGAGTCGGCCATGAAGGCCCGTGAGGCGCGCAAGAACCAGGCGCACACGGTCATCAAGGAGATGAAGCTCCGGCCGAAGATCGACCCGCACGACTATGACACCAAGAAGGGTCACGTCGTCCGGTTCCTCAAGCAGGGTGACAAGGTCAAGATCACGATCATGTTCCGTGGTCGTGAGCAGTCCCGCCCCGAGCTTGGCTTCCGCCTGCTGCAGCGTCTCGCTTCCGACGTCGAGGACCTCGGATTCATCGAGTCGAACCCCAAGCAGGACGGCCGGAACATGATCATGGTTCTCGGCCCGCACAAGAAGAAGACCGAGGCCATGGCCGAGGCACGTGAGGCTCAGGCCGCCCGCAAGGCGGAGCGCCAGGGCTACGCGAACGAGGAGACCTCGGAAGAGGCTGCCGAGGCTCCGGCCGAAGCACCCGCCGAGACTTCCGAGGCGTGACCTGAGGGGCGGCCATCCAGGCGCCCCGGGTCCCGCCCGGAACCACAAACCAAGATCTGACGCTCCTGCAGTCCGGTGTCCGCACCGGGGGAGCGCCACTGACGAGGAGATACGGCGCGATGCCGAAGAACAAGACGCACAGCGGTGCCAAGAAGCGCTTCAAGATCACCGGCTCCGGCAAGGTGCTCCGTGAGCGCGCCGGCAAGCGCCACCTGCTCGAGCACAAGTCGTCCAAGCTGACGCGTCGCCTCACCGGCAACGCCGAGATGGCCCCGGGTGACTCGAAGACCATCAAGAAGCTTCTCGGCAAGTGACGTTCGTGTCCCCGGTCCCCGGGGACACGCGCCGAGACCGGGACCAATTCGTTTCCGGGCCGTGTGAGTCCAACCACGGCCCCGCTACAAGGAGTTAACAAGTGGCACGCGTCAAGCGGGCAGTCAACGCCCACAAGAAGCGCCGGGCAATTCTCGAGGCCGCCAGCGGTTACCGCGGTCAGCGTTCGCGCCTGTACCGCAAGGCCAAGGAGCAGGTCACCCACTCCCTGGTCTACAACTACAACGACCGCAAGAAGCGCAAGGGCGACTTCCGTCAGCTGTGGATCCAGCGCATCAATGCCGCTGCCCGCCAGAACGGCATGACGTACAACCGCCTCATCCAGGGTCTGAAGGCCGCCAACATCGAGGTGGACCGCAAGATCCTGGCCGAGCTCGCGGTCAACGACGCCAACGCGTTCGCTGCGCTGGTCGAGGTTGCGCAGAAGGCGCTGCCGAGCGACGTCAACGCGCCGAAGGCCGCGTCGGCGGCCTGACGGCCGCGCCGACCCGACCGGACCCGCAGGCCTTCGGCCTGCGGGTCCGGTGTGTTTGGCCTTGCCTCGGAGCCGCCCGGCCCCGGTCGGCCTGTGGGCCGCGCGGGGACCTGCGCGTGGCTCGTACGGGACTGCCGCCCGCTCCGGCGGGTGCGTTCGGCAGGTATCGCCCCCGGCGGGGCGATCGAGCCGGACGTCCCGCCCCGGTCGGCCGGCAGGCCGCCTGGGACGTGTGCGTTGCCCGCACGGGACTACCGGCCGCCCCCGGCGGGTGCGGACCGGCTGGTACCGGCCCCGGCGGGGGCGTTCGAGCCGGGCCCCTGGCCCGTGTCGGCCGTACGGGACTGCCCGCTCCGGCGGCTGCGTTCTGGACCCGCCCCCCGGCGGGGGCGTTCCAGCCGGGCCTGCGCCCCGGTCGGCTTGCGGTACGGGCCCAGTCGGCTCCGGCGCCCCGGCCCGGTCGCCCTTCGAGCCTGCCGGCCCGTACCGGGACTGTCCGCCCCGGCGGGTGGGTCCCATCCGGACCCCCGGTCGGGGGCGAATCGCCGGACGGCGGTGCCGGACCTGCGCGGGGACGCACGGGGCGAGTCCCGGCGGCCGACAGGTACGGGCCAGGGACCGACTCCGGCCCCCGCGTCCGGGATGACCCGCACCCCGCCGGTACGGCCCGATCGGTGCCGCCACCCAACCACCCCCGCAGGCGCGTCCGGGACCCCCGGACCCGAGTCAGAGAGTCGCAGGCACATGCCTACTCCCGAGCTGATCTCCCCGCGATCCCCGCGCGTCACCGCCGCACGGCGGCTGGCCAGGCGTGCCTTCCGGAGCAAGGAGCGCCTGTTCATCGCCGAGGGGCCGCAGGCCGTGCGCGAGGCCGTCGCGCACCGCGGGCCCGGGGGTGAGCCCACCCTCGTGGAGCTGTTCACCACCGTCGAGGCAGCCGAGCGGTACGCGGACATCGTGGATGCGGCCCGGGCCGCCGGAGCCCGGGTGCACTACGCGTCCGACGCCGTCCTCGCCGAGGTCTCGCAGACCGTCACCCCGCAGGGTCTCGTCGGCGTGTGCCGTTTCCTCGACTCTCCCTTCGAGGAGATCCTCGCGGCCCGGCCGAAGCTCGTCGCCGTACTCGCGCACGTACGCGACCCCGGCAATGCGGGCACCGTGCTGCGCTGTGCGGACGCCGCCGGCGCCGACGCCGTCGTCCTCACCGACGCCTCCGTGGACCTGTACAACCCCAAGTCCGTACGCGCCTCGGTCGGTTCCCACTTCCATCTGCCCGTCGCCGTGGGCGTCCCCGTCGAAGAGGCGGTGCGGGGACTGCGCGAGGCCGGAGTGCGCGTACTGGCCGCCGACGGCGCGGGCCAGGACGACCTCGACGACGAGCTGGACGCGGGCACCATGGGCGGACCCACCGCGTGGATCTTCGGCAACGAGGCCTGGGGGCTCCCCGAGGAGACCCGCGCGCTCGCCGACGCCGTCGTACGCGTCCCCATCCACGGAAAAGCCGAGAGTCTGAACCTCGCGACCGCCGCAGCCGTATGCCTCTATGCCTCGGCGCGCGCCCAGCGCGCAGGCAGTGCTCGCTGAGCTCGAGTACTCGCTCAGGGGGTCCGCTCCGTCACTTCCAGCTAGTAGGGTGACGGGCTCGGGGGCCCACTGCGCCGGCGGAGAGGTGGGGTACGGGGATGGCTGTCGGGACGAGCAGGCCCGCGGAGACACACGGGGCATTGCTGTGCCGTTCCGGCGCCCCCGAGGTGTTCGGCATCGACCCCGACGACCTCCCCGACGGACTCGTCGTCGCCGACGAGAGGGGCCGGGTGATCTGCTTCAACGACGCGGCCGTCAGGATCACCGCCGTCGCCAAAGCCGACGCTCTCGGACATCCGCTGGAGACCGCGCTGCCGCTGGAGGACCTCAAGGGCCGCCGCTGGTGGACGCTGACCGATCCGTACGGCGGACTCGCCACCCGCGTCGGCCAGCCCGAGCGCAATCTGCTGCTGCCCGGCGGCCGTGAAGTCCTCGTCTCCGCGCGCTATGTGCGCGAGCGCCCCACCGGGCCGATACGCCGCCTGGTCATCAGCCTGCGCGGCACCGAGGCCCGGCGCCGCACCGAACGCAGCCACGCCGAGCTGATCGCCACCGTCGCCCATGAGCTGCGCTCGCCGCTCACCTCCGTCAAGGGCTTCACGGCAACGCTCCTGGCCAAGTGGGAACGCTTCACCGACGACCAGAAGCGGCTCATGCTGGAGACCGTCGACGCCGACGCCAACCGCGTCACCCGGCTCATCGCCGAGCTGCTCGACATCTCCCGTATCGACTCCGGCCGGCTCGAAGTACGCCGCCAGCCCATCGACATCGCCGCCGCCGTCGGACGCCACATCCAGGCACACATAGCCAGCGGCCAGTCCCCCGACCGCTTCTTCGTCCGCATCCAGCGCTGCCTGCCCGATCTGTGGGCCGACCCCGACAAGATCGACCAGGTGCTCGGCAACCTGCTGGAAAATGCGGTGCGCCACGGCGCCGGAACGGTCACCATCGAGGTGGCGCCGGCAGCGGCGAAGGACGACGAGAAGGGTACGGCCGTCACCGTGAGCGACGAAGGCCCCGGCATCCCCGAGGAGTCGATGGGCCGCGTCTTCACCCGCTTCTGGCGGGGGAGCAAGCGCGGCGGCACGGGCCTGGGCCTCTACATCGTCAAGGGCATCGTCGAGGCGCACGGCGGGACGATCACCGTCGGCCGCGGACCCGGCGGCGGCGCCGAGTTCCGATTTATTCTGCCCGTCGGCGCTCCTGCGTATCTCGCCTGAGCGGCCCGCGGGCTCATTCGCCACTCCACACCCCGTTAGACTCGGCCTTTGGCACCTTTACGTCCTCGGTCCGTCCCAGGTCGACGAGCGGGGGCCCCAGCCAGCCCATCGGAAGTACGGGAAGAGATGTCCGCACCCAATAAGTCGTACGACCCTGTTGAGGTCGAGGCACTGAAACCGGAAGCGATCGAGCGCATGCGGGACGAGGCGCTCGCCGCCTTCGCCGCAGCGGGCGACCTCGAAGAGCTCGCCCACGCGAAGGTCGCGCACACCGGCGGTGCCTCGCCGCTCGCGCTCGCCAACCGGGAGATCGGCGCGCTGCCGCCGCAGGCCAAGGCCGAGGCCGGCAAGCGCGTGGGCCAGGCCCGCGGCGCCGTGAGCAAGGCGCTGGCCACCCGCCAGGCCGAGCTCGAGGCCGAGCGCGACGCCCGGGTGCTCGTCGAGGAGGCAGTCGATGTCACGCTGCCCCACGACCGTGTCCCGGCCGGCGCCCGCCACCCGCTGACCACGCTCATGGAACGGCTCGAGGACATCTTCGTATCCATGGGATACGAGGTTGCCGAGGGCCCCGAGGTCGAGGCGGAGTGGTTCAACTTCGACGCCCTGAACTTCGTGCCCGACCACCCGGCCCGGCAGATGCAGGACACCTTCTTCGTCCAGGGCCCCAAGGGCACCGTCGACGACGAGTCCGGCATCGTGCTGCGTACGCACACCTCCCCGGTGCAGGCCCGCACGCTGCTCGACCGCGAGCCGCCGGTCTATGTCGTCGTACCGGGCCGCGTGTACCGCACCGACGAGCTGGACGCGACGCACACCCCGGTCTTCCACCAGATCGAGCTGCTCGCCGTCGACGAGGGCCTGACCATGGCCGACCTCAAGGGCACCCTGGACCACATGGTCCAGGCGCTCTTCGGCCGGGACATGAAGACGCGGCTGCGCCCGAACTTCTTCCCCTTCACCGAGCCGTCCGCCGAGATGGACATGGTCTGCTACGTGTGCCGTGGCGAGTCCGTCGGCAACCCGGACCGGCCCTGCCGCACCTGCGGCAGCGAGGGCTGGATCGAGCTCGGCGGCTGCGGCATGGTCAACCCCAAGGTGCTCATCGCCTGCGGCGTCGACCCCCAGAAGTACAGCGGATTCGCCTTCGGGTTCGGCATCGAGCGGATGCTGATGTTCCGCCACAACGTCGAAGACATGCGAGACATGGTCGAGGGTGACGTCCGGTTCACCCGGCCGTTCGGGATGGAGATCTGATGCGGGTCCCGCTTTCTTGGCTGCGGGAGTACGTCGACCTGCCGGCCACGGAGACCGGCCGTGACGTCCAGGCCAAGCTCGTTGCCGCCGGCCTCGAGGTCGAGACCGTCGAGCAGCTCGGCGGCGGGCTCAAAGGCCCCCTCGTCGTCGGCAAGGTCCTCACCATCGAGGAACTGACAGAGTTCAAGAAGCCCATCCGCTTCTGCACCGTCGACGTCGGCCAGGCCAACGGCACCGGCGACCCGCAGGAGATCGTCTGCGGCGCGCGCAACTTCTCCGTCGGCGACAAGGTCGTCGTGGTCCTGCCGGGCGCCGTGCTGCCCGGCGACTTCGCGATCGCCGCGCGCAAGACGTACGGCAAGACCTCGCACGGCATGATCTGCTCCGGCGACGAGCTCGGAATGGGCGACGACGGCAGCGGCGGCATCATCGTGCTGCCGCCCGAGTACGAGGTCGGCACCGACGCCATCGAGCTGCTCGAGCTGGTCGACGAGGTCCTCGACATCGCGGTCACGCCCGACCGCGGCTACTGCCTCTCGATGCGCGGAGTCGCCCGCGAGACCGCCATCGCCTACGGCCTGCCGCTGCGCGACCCGGCGCTCCTCGACGTCCCCGCCCCGAACTCGTACGGCTATGTGGTGAAGGTCGCCGACCCCATCGGCTGCGACCGCTTCACCGCGCGCACCGTCGTCGGCCTGGAGCCCGAGGCCCGCTCCCCGATCTGGCTGCAGCGCAGGCTGCAGAAGGCCGGAATGCGCCCGATCTCGCTCGCCGTCGACGTCACCAACTACGTGATGCTGGAGCTCGGCCAGCCGCTGCACGCCTACGACCGCGCCCGTCTCGACGGGCCGATCGGGGTGCGCCGCGCCGAGCCCGGCGAGAAGCTCACCACCCTCGACGGCGCCCAGCGGGTGCTGGACGCCGAGGACCTGGTGATCACCGACAACCGTGGGCCGATCGGTCTCGCGGGCGTCATGGGCGGCGCCAACACCGAGATCGCCGACCACGACGACGAAGCCGGTGCCACCACCGGGGTCGTCATCGAGGCCGCGCACTTCGACGCGATCTCCATCGCCCGTACCGCGCGCCGGCACAAGCTGGCCTCCGAGGCGTCCAAGCGCTTCGAGCGCGGCGTCGACCCGCAGGCCGCGGCCGCCGCTGCCCAGCGGACCGTCGACCTGCTGGTGCTGCTCGCGGGCGCCACCGCCGAGGCCGGGGTCACCGAGATCGTCGCCCCGTCCGCGCCCCGCACGATCACCATGCCGGCGGACCACCCCGACCGTGTGGCGGGTGTCCGCTACGGCCGCGAGACCGTCGTACGCCGCCTCCAGGAGGTCGGCTGCGACGTCTACGGACAGGACGAGCTGGTCGTCACCGTCCCGTCCTGGCGTCCCGACCTCGCCGAGCCGAACGACCTGGCCGAGGAAGTCATCCGTCTCGAGGGGTACGAGAACCTCCCCTCGACGCTGCCCAAGCCCCCCTCGGGCCGCGGGCTCACCGAACGGCAGCGGCTCTACCGCCGCGTCGGCCGGGCGCTGGCCGGTGCCGGTTATGTCGAGGCGCTGAACTACCCGTTCATCGGCGAGCAGGTCCTCGACCAGCTCGACATCCCGGCGGACGACGAGAGCCGCCGACTGGTCAAGCTGGTCAACCCGCTCTCCGACGAGGAGCCCGCGCTGCGCACGACGCTGCTGCCCGGGCTGCTCGGCGCGCTGCGCCGCAACGACGGCCGCGGCAGCCACGACCTGGCGCTCTTCGAGACCGGCCTGGTCTTCCGGGCTCCCGAGGAGGAGGGCATCGCGGTCCGGCTGCCGGTCCACCGCCGTCCGACCGACGAGGAGATCGCCGGTCTGAGCGGAGTGCTGCCCGTGCAGCCGCGCCATGTCGCGGTCGTGCTCGCCGGTGCCCGCGAGCAGGCCGGCTGGTGGGGCAAGGGCCGCCCGGCCGACTGGGCCGACGCGGTCGAGTCCGCCCGCGCGGTCGCCCGCGAGGCCGGGGCCGAACTGATCGTCCGCCAGGGGCAGTACGGTCCGTGGCACCCGGGCCGCTGCGCCGAGCTGGCCGTGGTGATCGACGGAGTGGAGCAGACCGTCGGTTACGCCGGTGAGCTTCACCCGCGCGTGGTCAAGGCGCTGCATCTGCCCGCGCGCAGCTGTGCGATGGAGCTGAACCTGGACCTGTTGGAGCGTTCCTCCCAGGGCGCCCTCCAGGCACCGCGGATCTCCACCTTCCCGGTGGCGACCCAGGACGTCGCGCTGGTCGTGGACCACAAGGTTCCGGCCGCCGAGGTCGAGCGGGTGCTGAGGGAGGGCGCGGGTGAACTGCTCGAGTCCATCCGGCTGTTCGACGTCTTCACCGGTGAGCAGATCGGCGAGGGCAGGAAGTCGCTGGCGTACGCGCTGCGGTTCCGTGCCGGGGACCGGACGCTCACGGTCGAGGAGGCATCGGCCGCCCGTGACGCCGCCGTGGCGCTGGCCGCCGAGCGCACCGGGGCGGTCCTGCGCGGAGCCTGACCGCGTGTGATCTGCCGTACCGCCTGATGAGGGGCTCACCCGGACCACCGGGTGAGCCCCTCACTCATTCGGGTGAGAACGCGGGGTGACGTTCCCGCGGGGCTCGATTGATCGACAGAATCGACGCGGCCGCGGGGGCCTGCCTGCGCGCCGGAGGGCCTACGAGGGGACCATCCGCATGATCCGTTTCAGGTCTGGGGGTCCCTTGCGGACCCCGCGGCGGGCGAAGGCAGCGCACGCCGGCGGCTCACGGATCAGACGACTGCTGCCTCTGCTGCTTCCCGCCGCGTGGGGCGGCGCCGCCCTGATCTGGAGGGTCGCCTGGCCGCCGGACCAGCCGGAGAGTCTTGTCCGGCGGATCGTCACCGCTGTCGTCTTCTTCGCCGTGGGCACCGGTTTTGTGCTGGGCATCCACCGGGAGCTGAGCCGCGAGCTCAGACGGGTGCGCGAAGTCGCCCATGCCGCACAGCGGGTGCTGCTGCGGCCGCTGCCACCGCGCCTGGACGGTCTGGCGCTCGCCGCCGGGCAGCTTTCGGTGAGCCGCGGCGCCGCGGTCGGCGGTGATCTGTACGAGGCAGTGGCCACGGAGTACGGCGTACGGATCGTCATCGGCGATGTGCGGGGGCATGGCCTGGCCGCGATAGGAGCGGTCGCCGCGGTGCTCGGCAGCTTTCGGGAGGCCGCCCACGACGAGCCCGAACTGGGCGGTGTGCTTCGCCGGTTGGACCGGGCGGTCCAGCGGCATCTGCGGGAGCGTGGCAGGGACGAGCATCCGGCGGCCGGCGGAGGTGAGCCCGACTGCCCGTCCGCGGAGGAGTTCGTCACCGTACTGCTGCTGGAGATCGGTCCCGACGGCAGCCTGGTGGCTCTCAACTGCGGTCACCCCTGGCCCTATCGGTTCGGCTGCCACGGGGTGTCGCCGCTCGCCTGTGTGGATCCGCTGCCACCCGTTGGCCTGTTTCCGCTGCCCGCCGAGCTGCCCGTGCACCGGTGTGCGCGGCTGCTTCCCGGTGAGGCGCTGTTCCTGCACACGGACGGGGCGGCGGACGCCCGTGACGCGTCGGGGAAGTTCTTCGCTCTGGAAGCCGTGCTCGCCGAGGCGGCGCTCGGCTCGCCGGTCTCGCCCGCCGCCGTGATCACCACCGTTCACTCGCAGTTGCTGCGGCACACGCGTGGGCGGCTCGCCGACGATGTGGCGCTGCTGGTGCTGCGCAATGACCGCTCCCGGGTGCCGGCGCAGTGCGGGGACGCCACACTGCGCCGTACCCGGCCGGAACCCTCCAATCGCTAGCCGTCACCTGCAGCCATGTGCAGCTTCGGCAACCAAGGGATTGCCGTGCGGCCGGCGCCGCCCGCCCTGCCGCGGAGTGTCGGGCAGATCAGCAGGGCAGACGACGCGATCGAGGGCCGCCGCACTGTACGAGGGGGAGCCGGCGGCCCGGCCGCCTCTGTGAGAGGCATTTCAGTCAACCGGGGTGTGCGGTACGGCGGCAGAGCGCGCGAGGCACAGATCGGGGCACTTGGTTCACACCCCGTGCGAATCCCCCTCCACTACGCTGAGGCCACCGAGCCACCGGAGTTGCCCCATGCAGCCCAACACACTGCTCGACGCCCTGCTCGACGAGGCGGGTATCTCCAACGCGGGCCTCGCCGCCCGCGTCAATCAGGCGGGCCGGGCACGAGGCCTGTCGCTGCGCTACGAACACACGGCCGTGGCACGCTGGTTGAAGGGCCAGCGTCCGCGCGGCCAGGTGCCCGACCTGATCTGTGAGGTCCTCGCTGGCCGGCTGCACCGGGCCATAACGCTCGGCGACATCGGTCTCGGCGGGCCCGGCGAGCTGGTCACACCGCCCGGCTCGCCGCTGTGCGGCTTCGTGGAGCGCGCCACCGCACTGTGGCGCTGCGACGAACAGCAGCGGCCGCACATCATCGAGGCGCCCGCCGTCACCGGCACCCCCGCCGTGATGCCCGTATGGGAGTGGGAAAACCCGCCGGAGGACTCCGACGTCTCGCGCTCCGGGCAGACCCGCGTCAGCATGGCCGACATCAAGATGCTGCGGGCCGCACGGGCACACTACGAGCTGATGTACCGCAAGGCGGGCGGCATAGCGACCCGTGCCCGCATCGTCGGCTTTCTCAACGCCGAGACCGCGCCGCTGCTGCGGGGCGGCTACAGCGACGAGCTGGGCCGCCAACTGCACCGGGCGACGGGCGGTCTGGTGGCGGTGGCCGGTATCTGCGCGTACGACTCCGACGCACACGGTCTCGCCCAGCGCTACTTCCATCAGGCGCTGCGGCTGGCAAAGGCCAGCGGGGACAGGGGACTTGGCGCGTACGTCATCGCGCTGCTGGTCAACCAGTCGCTGTTCATGGCCGAGCACCGGCAGGCGGTGGCCTTCGCGGAGGCGGCCCTGCGGGCGGCCGGGCAGCAAATCACCCCGGCGCTGGCCGCCGATCTGTACGCGATGCAGGCCAAGGCGTACGCGCATCTCGGTGACGGCAGCAGCGCGCTGCGGTGTATCCGGCGGGCCGAGCTGGAGGCGGAACGGATCCGTCCGGGGTATGAGCCGGACGAGACGGGCTATGTCCAGCCGGGCCTGGTGAACGTCCAGGTCGCGGAGGCCCTGCTGAGTCTCGGTGATCTCCCGGCCGCGCGCGAGCACGCCACGGCCGCCGTCGACACCCCCGCGCACGACCGCGGCCGGGTCCACCGGCTCGCCATGCTCAGCCAGATCGAGCTGCGCCAGGGCGAGGTGGACCGGGCGGCGAACACGGCCGCGGAGATGGTGGAGCGGGCGAGGGGGATGGAGTCGCAGCGTCTGAGGGACCGGTTGCGCGCGGTGCGGGAGCATCTCGTGGCGAGCGGTTGCACCAACGCGGACGAGGCGGCCGAACTCATCGACGGGGCACTGCGAGTTCCCCTCTGACCTAGCTCCTGCTGCGATATTGCCATCTACTTGTCGGAAGGTGGCAGAAAAGTGCAGTGGACGAACTTAAGCGAACAAACTGTGTATGAAAACCGCTGGTTCAGGGTCAACCTGGCAGACGTCGTACTCCCCGACGGCCGGCACCTGGACCACTTCCTCATTCGGCTCCGCCCGGTCGCCGTCGCGACCGCGGTCAACCGGGCCAACGAGGTGCTGATGCTCTGGCGGCACCGCTTCATCACCAACAGCTGGGGCTGGGAGCTCGCCGCGGGGGTCGTCGAGGACGGCGAGGACATCGAGGCCGCGGCCGCCCGGGAGATGGAGGAGGAGACGGGCTGGCGCCCGGGCCCCCTCCAGCACCTGATGACCGTCGAGCCGTCCAACGGCCTCACCGACGCCCGGCACCATCTCTACTGGTCCGAGGATGCGACGTACATCGGGCACCCCGAGGACGACTTCGAGTCCTCGCGCCGCGAGTGGATACCGCTCAAGCTGGTCCCGGACATGATCGCCCGGGGTGAGGTCCCGGCCGCCAACATGGCGGCCGGGCTGCTGATGCTCCACCATCTGCGGCTCGGCTGACGGTCTCGGACGGCCGGCCCCGGCGGATCGCCCCGGACGGCGTGCCCCGGCTGCCTGCTACTGGCCGAGCGCCTGCCAGACCGCCACCGCCAGCGCTCCGAGCGCGGTCAGCGCGGCCACGGCGGGCAGCGGCCACCTGGCGTGCTCGAGTGCCCCGACGCGCGCGGCCAGATCGGTGAGATCGCGGTCGATCTGGTCGTTGCGCTGTGCGAGCAGTGCCAGATGCCCGTCGATACGGGCGAGGCCGACGTCGAGGCAGCGGCGTAACTCGGCGAACTCCTCGACGACCACTAAATGATCAGGGTCGGTGGTCACGGATTCAACTCCAATTCGGAAGGTTGTACAGCGGACCCTTGGCTGAGCGGAACCGAGTCAACTCTCCCTGACAGGAGGGCGGGAGCGTGTGCGCACGGCATATGCGGGCACGCCCCGCACACTCCGTGTGAATCAGGAGTACGGATAGAACCCGGAGCCCGTCTTGCGGCCGAGGCGACCCGCGTCCACCATCCGCTGCAGCAGCGGGGGAGCGGCGTACAGCGGCTCCTTGAACTCCGCGTACATCGAGTCGGCGACCGAGGCCACGGTGTCCAGACCGATCAGGTCGGAGAGCTTGAGCGGACCCATCGGGTGGGCGCAGCCCAGCTCCATGCCGTTGTCGATGTCCTCGCGGCTGGCGATGCCCGACTCGAACATCCGGATCGCGGACAGCAGATACGGGATGAGCAGGGCGTTCACCACGAAGCCCGAGCGGTCCTGGGCGCGGATCGGGTGCTTGTCGAGCACCTGCTGCACCACGGCCTCGGAGCGCTTGATCGTCTCCTCGGAGGTGGTGAGTGCCGGGATCAGCTCGACGAGCTTCTGGACCGGGGCCGGGTTGAAGAAGTGGATGCCGATGACCTGGTCCGGGCGGGAGGTCGCGACGGCCAGCTTCACCAGCGGGATGGAGGAGGTGTTGGAGGCGAGGATCGCGTCCTGCCGGGTCACCACCTGGTCGAGCACCTGGAAGATCTCGGTCTTGACCTGCTCGTTCTCCACGACGGCCTCGATGACGAGATCACGGTCGGCGAACTCCCCCAGGTCGGTGGTGAAGCTGAGGCGCTCCAGGGTCGAGTCGCGCTCCTCCTCAGTGATCTTGCCGCGTTCGGCGGCCTTCGAGAGGGAGTTGTAGAGGCGGGTGCGACCGATCTCCAGGGCCTCGCCCGTGGTCTCGGCGACCTTCACATCGAGGCCGCTGCGGGCGCACACCTCCGCGATGCCTGCGCCCATCTGGCCGCAGCCGACCACTCCGACGCGTGCAATGTCGGCCATTGAGTCCGTCACCTCGTGCCTTTCGCTGATTCGTGCGGCGAGTCCCCCGTGTGATTCCGGTGGCCGCCTCGACCCCCCGACGTTACTCCGGATGTATGCGTGGACGACGGCTAGGGGGTGCCCTTCGGATCAGGCCGGATCAGGGAGCGGCCCGGCGCGGAGCGGCTGATGTCACTGCGGTGCGTGCAGCTGCAAGGCGGAGGATGGAGCCCACGCGGAGCGTCGGCGACTGACGCAACGCGGCGTGGGGGCACCTCCCGTGCCCGAAGGGCTACGGGGGAGTGCGTGCCAGGGCACGCGAGCCCGGCATGGTCCGAAGGGAACCCCCTGGGGGGCGGGCATGCTGTGCGGATACGAACGTCGGCAGCGAGGGAGCTGAGGGCGCCATATGGGGCGGATCGGGAGAAGAGGGTTCGTGATGACGGCGGCCGGAGCCATGGCCGCACTGGCGACAGCAGGGGACGCGACTCCTGGGGACGCGGCAGCGCAGTCCGCGGCTCAAGCGTCGAGGCGGGGTGCGACGGCCCGGGAGTTCCGCGGCATGTGGATCGCGACCGTCGCCAACCGTGACTGGCCCTCCGCGTCCGGCCTCACCCCGGACCGGCAGCGCGCCGAACTCTGCGCCCATCTCGACACCGCGGTCGCCCGGAAGCTGAACGTCGTCGTCCTCCAGGTCAGGCCCACCGCGGACGCCCTGTGGCCGTCACCGTACGAGCCCTGGACGCAGTACCTCACCGGATCACAGGGGCGAGACCCCGGCTGGGACCCGCTCGGCACAGCCGTGGCCGAGGCTCACCGGCGCGATCTTCGACTGCACGCCTGGTTCAATCCCTACCGCGTCGCCGTGCACACCGATCCGTCACGGCTGGTCGAGAGCCACCCGGCCCGGGTGCACCCGGAGTGGGTCCTTCCGTACGGCGGGAAGCTGTACTACAACCCCGGCATTCCCGAGGTCCGCCGCTTCGTCCAGGACGCGATGATGGACGCCGTCCGCCGCTACGACATCGACGGCGTGCACTTCGACGACTACTTCTACCCCTATCCGGTCACCGGCCAGGTCTTCGACGACGACGCGACTTACGCACGCTACGGCGCCGGATTCCCCGACAAGGCCGCCTGGCGGCGCGACAACACCGACCGGCTGGTGCGCGAGATGGCCGACCGGATCAAGAAGTACAAGAGGGGCATCCCCTTCGGGATCAGTCCCTTCGGGGTGTGGCGCAATGCCGCCACCGATCCGCTCGGCTCGGACACCGCGGCGGGCGTGCAGACCTACGACGATCTGCACGCCGACACCCGCAAGTGGGTCAAGAAGGGCTGGATCGACTACGTCGTCCCGCAGATCTACTGGAACATCGGGTTCCCGGTGGCCGATTACGCCCGGCTGCTCCCCTGGTGGAACGACGTCGTACGGGACACGGACGTCGATCTCTACGCCGGTGAAGCCCTCTACAAGGCGGGTGACCCCGCCCAGCCCGCGCCCTGGCAGGACCCGGCCGAGCTCTCACGCCATCTCACGCTGGCTCGCGGGTACGAAGGAGTGCGCGGGCACTGCTTCTTCGCGGCGAAGGAGGTCAGGACGGACCGGATCGGGGCGATGGCCAGGGTGGTGGCCGATCACTATCCGACCAGGGTGCGTCCGCCGGACTGAGTCAGCTCTGCTCGTGGTGGCGTACGACGGTGTCGGGGCCCGGGGACAGCAGAGCCTCGTGGCCGTCGTCGAAGCGCACCCGGTACGGGGGGCTGCCTTTCTGCCCCAGTACCTCGACGACTTCGGCGGTCTTGTCGTGCTGTCCCACGATTCTGCCGTGGACCAGCAGTGTGTCGCCCACGTTCGCTTGCATCGGGAGTGACCTCCTCGAAGGCGGTGGTCCGTGTTTCGAGTCTAAGGCCGGGGCCGGGAGTTGCACCCCCGAGGCGCTCGGTCGATCCCGGCGCCCGGTCGTCAGCTGCGGGCCCGCTGGGTGACCGCGATGCAGACCAGGACCGCGACGGCCGCGACAGGTGCGGCGGGGGAGAGCCGCTCGCCCAGCAGGGACACCGACCAGACCAGGGTGAGCAGCGGCTGCGCGAGCTGGAGCTGGCTGGCCTTGGCGATGCCGATCGAGGCCATGCCCCGGTACCAGACGTACAGACCGAAAAAGGTTGAGCCTGCCGCCACCCAGGCGAGTCCGATCACGCCGTGCGCGGTGAGCCGGACCGGCTCGACGGACAGGGCGATGGCCGAGCCCGCCAGGCTCAGCGGGAGGCAGAGGATGAGTGCCCAGCCGACCACGTGCCAGCCCGGCATCCGGCCCGCCAGCCTGCCGCCCTCGGTGTAGCCGGCCGCGCAGACCAGCAGCGCGCCGAAGAGATACAGATCGCCCCTCTGCAGCACGCCGCCGCTCTGCTGCACGGTGAAGGCGATGACCACGGCCGCGCCGGCCAGCGCCGCCAGCCAGAAGGTGCGCGAGGGGTGGCGGCCGGTACGCAGCGCGGCGCAGGCGGCGGTCGTCAGCGGCAGCAGGCCGACGACCACGGCGGCATGCGAGGTGGTGGAGGTCTGCAGGGCCAGCGTGGTCAGCAGCGGAAAGCCGACGACCACACCGCCCGCCACCACGGCGAGACCCGCCCAGTGGCGCGACTCGGGCAGGGGGACGCGCAGCGCCAGCAGAAAGCCGCCCGCGACGACGGCCGCCAGGACGCAGCGTACGGCGACGAGCGACCAGGGGCCGAAGCTCTCCAGGCCCCAGACGGTGGACGGGAAGGTGAGCGAGAACGCGACGACGCCCAGTGCGGCGAGGACTGTGCCGCTGCGTCCCGCGGCGGGGCTTCGGTGCTGAGATGCGAGGGCGTCGGCGCGATCTGCCGTGGCGCCTTGCGCCGGTCCGGCGACCGCTATCGAGGTGCGTGCAGTAGCGCTATCCTGTGCCTTCATGAATGAGCGTAGCAGTGTCACGGAACTCGCGAACTCCCTGAAGCGTGAGCTCGACCGCTACTCATCAGGAGAGAAGCTGCCGTCGAGCCGGGCTCTGGTCGAGAGGTACCGCGTCTCCCCGGTGACCGTCTCACGCGCGATCGCCCAGCTCGCTGCCGAGGGTCTGGTCGTCACCCGCCCCGGCGCGGGAGCCTTCCGGGCGCAGCCCCGCACCGGCACCGGTCCCGCGCCCGGGGACACCTCCTGGCAGGAGGTCACCCTCAGTGCGGACGCGACGACCGAGCTGGTGCCGCGTGCCGTGGACGCCTCCGGAGTCCTCGCGACGCTCGCCGCTCCGGCGCCTGGCGTCGTGGAGTTCAACGGCGGCTATCTGCACCACACCCTCCAGCCGGAACGGGCCATGGCCGCCGCACTGGCCCGGGCCGGACGGCGGCCCGGCGCCTGGGGTCGGCCGCCCACCGACGGGCTGCCCGAGCTGCGCGAATGGTTCGCCCGCGGCCTCGGCGAAAGCAGCGGCGCGGCCGATGTGCTGATCACGGCCGGCGGCCAGTCGGCGCTGACCACCGCCCTGCGCGCGCTGGCCCCGCCCGGCGCCCCCGTCCTGGTCGAGTCACCCACCTACCCGGGCATGCTGGCGATCGCCCGCGCCGCCGGGCTGCGGCCGGTGCCCGTCCCGGTGGACGCCCAGGGGGTGCGCACGGACCTGCTCGCCGCCGCCTTCAAGGCCACCGGCGCCCGCGTCTTCGTCTGCCAGCCGCTCTTCCAGAACCCGACCGGTGCGGTGCTCGCGCCCGAGCGCCGCGGCGAGGTGCTGCGCATCGCCCGCGAGTCCGGTGCCTTTGTCGTCGAGGACGACTTCGCCCGCCGACTGGTCCACGAGGACGCGGGCCCGCTGCCCGGTCCGCTGGCTTCGGACGATCACGACGGAGTCGTCGTCCATGTCAGCTCCCTCACCAAAGCGACCTCGCCCAGCCTGCGGGTGGGCATGCTGGCGGCCCGCGGTCCGGTTCTGGAACGGCTGCGTGCCATCCATGTCGTCGACACCTTCTTCGTGCCCCGCCCGCTCCAGGAAGCAGCTCTGGAGCTGGTCGGCTCACCCGCCTGGAATCGCCATCTGCGTGCCGTGGCCGCCGAGTTGAAGGCCCGACGTGACACCATGTCAGCCGCCCTGAGCCTCTGCCTGCCCGAACTCGCCCTCCCGCACATCCCGTCCGGCGGCTACCACCTCTGGCTGCGGCTCCCCGACGGCACGGACGAGGCGGCCCTGCTCTCCGCCGCCCTGCGCGCGGGCGTCGCCATCGCCACCGGCCGTCCCTACTTCTGCGCCGAACCCCCGGCCGGTCATGTGCGGTTGAGTTTCGCGGGTGTGGCGGGCCCGGCCGAGATTGCCGAGGGCGTCCGAAGACTGCGCGCCGCCTGCGACGAGGTGCTCGGCCGACGGGCCGTCAGCGGCGACCCGGCAGAGCAGCCGCACCCCCCGGAAAACCGACGGTCCTGAACCGGCGAGACCCCCGCCAGGGCCGCGGACCGCCCGGAGCGCGACCCTCCGGTCGCCTCTTGACCTGCGGGGCATTGGGAACCACGATCACGCCATGACTGTCCGGATCACGTTGGTCGCCGCGGCCCGCAGCTCCGCCGTGCTCGCGGAGCGCTTCGACGACGACCGGCCACTCGACTACGCGGGCTGGCACGAGGTGCAGCTCGCTGCGTATGCCCTGGTGCCGCTCAACACTGCCGAGCTGCGGTATTGCTCGCCGACCGCCCGCAGCCGGGCGACCGGCGAGGCCCTCGGCTTCGCGCCGATCGCGCAGCCCGCCCTGCGCGACTGCGACATGGGCCGCTGGCGCGGCTACACCCTGGCCGAGGTCGCGGCCCGCGAGCCCGCCGCCGTCGATGCCTGGCTCGCCGACCCGCGCTCGGCGCCGCACGGCGGTGAGCCGCTGCTCTCGTTCATATCGCGCATAGGAGGCTGGCTGGACACCAGGCCCGCCGAGGACGGCGGCTCCATGGTCGCCGTCGCCGAACCGGCGGTCGTCAGGGCAGCCCTCGTCTACGCGCTGAAGGCACCGCCCTCGTCGTACTGGAACGTGGACGTCCGCCCCCTGTCGACCGTGACGCTGGCCGGCCGGGCGGGCCGCTGGAGCCTGCGCCTCGGGACGACCGTCTGACACGGCCCCGCCGGGCCGGCAGGCATCACCCGGTGGCGCTGCCCACCACCCGCTCCGGCGTGATCCGGATGACGATGCGTACGACCTCCGGCGGCAGCTCCAGATACTCCTCGCCCGCGCCGGACCCCTCGTACTCCTCGGCCAGCGACACGGCGAGCTTCCTCCCGGCGTCCTCGCTCACGGTGGCCGTGCCGCGCACCTCGATGTACTGCAGCGGATCGTTCCGGTCGTACACCGTGAGGCTGACCCGCGGCTCGCGCCGTACGTTCTTGTCCTTGCGGCGTCCGGCTTCGGTGGAGATGAGTAGTTCGTCCCCCTCTCTGGCCACCCAGACGACCGAAGTCTGCGGGCTTCCGTCCGGGTTGACGGTCGCCAGGACCGCGGGGTTCGGCTCGTCGAGGAGTCTGAGTGCGTCATCGCCGAATGTGATGGACATGCCCAGGAGGGTACGCCGCAGGAAGGAGCGCTCGGCCGCATTTCCGGTGCGCTCGATCGCGGCCTCGTAGGCACGCGCGGCCTGGGCTTTGCGCCCCAGGCGACGCAGCAGATCCGCGCGGATCGCATGGAAGAGGTGGTGCTCGTCGAGATCGAGATCGTCGACCAGGGCGAGCGCCGCCGCCGGGCCCTCGACCTCCGCCACCGCGACCGCCCGGTGGAGAGACACGACCGGATTCGGACCGAGGGCGAGCAGCTGGTCGTACAGCTGGAGGATCTGCCGCCAGTCGGTCGCGGCCGGGACCGGTGCGTCGCTGTGGACTGCGTTGATGGCCGCCTGGATCTGGTAGGGGCCGGGCTGATCGCGCCTCAGACACTGCCGGACGAGATCCTGGCCCTCGGCGATGAGGTCGCGGTCCCAGAGGTCGCGGTCCTGCTCGGCCAGCCGGACGAGGCCGCCGTCGGGCGTGGTGCGGGCGGCCCGGCGCGACTCGGTGAGCAGCATCAGCGCCAGCAGCCCCTTGACCTCCGGTTCGTCGGGCATCAGCTCGGCCAGCAGCCGGCCGAGGCGGATCGCCTCCGCGCACAGGTCCTCGCGGACGAGCCGCTCGCCCGAACTCGCGGTGTAGCCCTCGTTGAAGATGAGGTAGACGACGGCGAGCACGGCCCGCAGACGGTCCGGCAGATCGGCGTCGCGCGGGACCCGGTAGGGGATTCCCGCATCACGGATCTTGCCCTTGGCGCGGACCAGCCGCTGCGCCATGGTCGGCTCGGCGACCAGGAAGGCCGACGCGATCTCGGCCGTGGTGAGCCCGCCCAGCAGGCGCAGCGTCAGCGCGACCCGGGCGGCGGGTGCCAGCGCCGGGTGGCAGCAGGTGAAGATCAGACGCAGTCGGTCGTCGCGCACGGGGCCCTCCTCGAACGCTTCGCCGTCGGCGGACAGCAGGGCGGCCTGCGCGTGCCGGTCCGCGCGTGACGCCTCCCTGCGGAGCCGGTCGATCGCCCGGTTGCGGGCGGTGGTGATGATCCAGCCGGCCGGGCTGGGCGGCAGCCCGGTGGACGGCCACCGTTCCAGAGCCGTGGTGAACGCGTCCTGGACCGCCTCCTCGGCGATGCCAATGTCACCGAAGACGCGGACCAGGACGGCGACCGCGCGACCGTACTCCTCGCGGAACACCCGCTCCATCACCGACGCGGTCACCTCCGGCATGCCGGAACTCACCCGCCGGACACGTGCTGCAGCGGCCTCACTTCGATCGGGAGAGTGATTGCCCGGGCGAGTTTGCGGCCCCATTCGAGGGCGGCGTCGAGATCGGCCGCCCGGATGACCGTGAACCCGCCGATGTGCTCTTTGCCCTCGACGTAGGGACCGTCGGTCATGAGCGCCTCGTCGTCCTTCACCCGTACGACGGTGGCCGTGCTCGGCGGGTGCAGACCCCCGGAGAACACCCAGGCACCTGCCGCCTTGATCTCGGTGTTCACCGCTTCGAGATCCCGCATGATCGGATCCAGCACCTCGGGCGGCGGCGGGCCCCCGTCGGGCTGGTAGATGCTGAGCAGATAGTGCTGCATGGCGTCCCTCCTCGGTGCGGTGGCCGGCGCCGGGCGGCCGGCCTCTCACCCCCTGTACGAACGGCCCCCGGCCGGATCGACATCGGACGCGGCCAAGTCCGCAAGATTTTTCGCCCGCCGGTGGGCGGCCACGCGTTCACGTGTCGCGCATCGCCGTGAGCAGTAGCGACGTGTCGGTCCGCTGCCCTGAGTGAGAAAGACATTGCGGCAGCCGGAGGAGGCGCAGACGCCGCCGGGCGGGCGTTGTCGGTCCCAGACGAGGACGGTCAGGGCCAGGCACGACGAGGCGAGGAACCACTCACCCCAGGGCGCGTCGTCATGGCTGTCGAGATGCGGGTGCCAGGGGGAGCGGCCGCCGTGCGAGGTGAGGCGCAGGGGGCCGGTGCTCTGTGGCAGCAGGCGGTTCAGGCAGGCCGCGGCGGCGTCGACGTGATCGGCGGCGAAGACCTCGCGCAGCAGCAGGGCGGCCGCGCGCATCCCGGCGATGTCGCGGTCCGACAGCTCGACCGGGTCCGTCTCGCCGTGCGTGCGCAGCACCTCGGCGATGCGGCCGGTCGACCCGCTCTCATCGGCAAGGGCGTTGATCAGGGCGGCCGTTCGCAGGGCGACGGCCTGAACCGAATGCCGGGCCGACCATTCACCGTCAGCGCCGGTGCCGTTCAAGGGGAACACACTGCCAATGTAACGCACCTGGCGTGGTTTTGAGTTACGTGCGTAACGTGATCAGGATGACAAAGAGTTACACACTGGGGCGCTATACCGCCGGAGCGGCCGCCGCCCGCACCGGCGACGAGATGTCGGGCCCGGCCTTGCTCCTCGCCGGGCTCGCCGTCACAGGATCGGCCGCCGTGGCCTCGTCACTGCTGGCGGGCATCATGATCGCGGCCGCGGTCGGCGGCCCCCTTTTCGGCGTACTGCTCGACAGGTCCGCCAGGCCGGGCCGCCTGCTGACCGGGGCTCTGACGGGTTACGCCTCCGCGCTCGTCGTCATCCTGATCGCCCTCGGCCGCATCCCGATCGCCCTCACCGTGCTGATCGCGGTGTTCGCGGGCCTGCTGGGACCCGCCCTCTCCGGCGGCTGGACCTCCCAACTGCCGCACGTCGTCCCGCCCGAAGCTCTCGCCCGCGCCAACGGCCTCGACGCGATGACGTTCAACGCCGCAGGGTTGGCGGGACCCGCGCTGGCCGGAGCGGTCGCGGCTCTGGTCGGGGCGGCGGCGGGCGTGATCGTGGCCGCTGTGCTCATCTGCCTTGCCCTGCCCGCCGCCTGGGCGCTGCCGGTGACCCGCGAACGGGAGCAGGCCCGCATACGTACGCCGGTCGGCACCGACCTCACCGCCGGCTTCCGTGCCATCCTCCATATCCGGCCGCTCGCCCGCGCGACGACGGTCTCGGTGATCTCGTGCGTGGGCGAGGGGATGCTGGTCGCCTGCGCCCCATTGCTCGGTCAGCGGGTCCTGGGCACAGCCGGTCACGGGGCGCTCCTGCTCTCCGGCATCGCCGTATCCGCTCTCGCGGCCAACGCGCTGCTCGCCCGCCACCCGGAACTCCTGCGCCCGGACACCGTCATGTGGTGCAGCACCCTCGTCCTCGCCGGAGCTCTCCTCCTCGCGGCCACCGGCCGCCCGACTCTGCTGATCGCCGCCGTCGTCCTCACCGGAATCGGCGAAGGACCCCAGCTCACCGCGCTGTTCGCGGTACGCCACCGGGAGGCACCCGAGCGGCTGCGCGGCCAGATCTTCACCACGGGCGCCAGTCTCAAGCTGACCGCCTTCGCCGTCGGCGCGGCCATCGCCGGACCCCTGGCCGTCCGCTCGCTGCCCGGAGCGCTGCTGACGGCCGCCGCATGCCAGTTGCTCGCCGCGCTGAGCTGCGCCCTGCTGTGGCGCGAGGCCGAGCACAAGGGGTCCGACGGCAACGAGTAGGGTCCGGCGCGTACATAGGGCCATGGGGCCACAGGTGTTGTCGGGTGTTACGGGGGCGGATGACGATGCGGCGCTGGATCAAGGTGTCGGTGGCGGCTGCGGCAGTCCTGGGCGTGGGCGGGTACATCGCCGAGCCCTATGCGCAGGAGTGGATGCTGGCCCGCAACGCCTGCGGCGGGGAGTTGCCACGGGACGCCGTGAAGCAGCTCGCACCGAAAGGCTCGCACCTGGAGGGCGAGGAGTCCAAGTACACCAAGGGGCTGGGCTCCTACGGCTGCAGCCTCACCATGAAGGGCGAGGACGTGAACGACAAGCGACTGGTCCGCATGGCGGCGTACACCCGTCGGGACGATCAGGACCGGGAGTTCATGTCGCTCTTCCCCGAGGAGGGCTTCTCCCCGCAGGCTCCGGTGCCCGAGGGGCTGCCCGGCTTCATCGACAGGTTCGGCGGCATCCAGCTTCTGCTGCCCTGCCCGGATCTCGGCAAGGATGCCGAAGGCAGACAGCGCAAGCTTCTGGTACGGACCTCGCTGGGGCGGGACGTCAACAGCGGGGTCCCGGGAGCCGCTTACCGTACGGCCGTCGCTCTCGCCAACTCCGCCTCGGGCAGGCTTGGTTGTGGCGCCAAGCCCCTCAAGGCACCGAAGGGGGACGCCGTGCCGGCCGACCCCGAGGACGACCCGAAGACGGTGCCGCTGTCGCAGGCGAGGAACACGGGCTGCGGGTGGATGACGAGGTCCGGGCTGTCGCAGAGTACGGACTGGCGGGTCGCCGTGGGCACGAACAACGCCGCACCCACGGCACGTTGCGATCTGCACTCGGCTGACCCGGAGTCCCCGCACGAGCGGTCACGGATGGCCTTCGTCGCCTGGTACGGCGACTGGAGCAACCGGCTCACGGCCGAGGAAGGCAACGGCGAGCCCCGTCCCATGACGGCCACCGCCCGCTGCGACGGCGAGGCCGCCAACTACGCCCTCAGCGCCGCCGACGACATTCCGGGGGTCGGCCGGGCCGTGAAGGAGCGGATGTTCAAGGAGTTCGCGCAGGACGAGGTGCGGCGGCGCGGCTGTTCCGGCCTGCGGTTCTTCTCCTGACGCCGTTGCGCGCGCCCGGTGGGGTCAGAACCTCAGCCACAGTGCGCGGACATACGCGTCGTCCAGCAACTGCCGCATCGCGGCGGCACGCTTCGGCGGCACCTTCCGCTTCTTCGCCCAGTCGTCCAGCACCGTGAACATCTGGTGCCGCCCGTTCATCAGGTCGCCACGCACCGGCCCGGCGACCGGCCGGCCGGCAATGTCGCCCATCGGCGGACGGGTGTTCAACTGCACGGGAGCCGGACGGAAGGTGCCCCGGATGTGCTCGTGTACGGACGCGTCGAAGGCGGCGAGACCGGGGATCGTTCCGTCCCTGGTGTAGTCGGCGCGGAACTTCATGAGGTCACCGATGCGGTCCGCCACGTCCTCCGGGTCGTTGTCGGTCCAGGTCGTCGCCTTCGACGCGTAGCGAGCATCCAGTCCGCGGCGCGTGGGCCGGTGGGCGGGGTCGCCGCCCTGCGCGGTCAGCCGCTCCAGGTAGTACGCGAGATAGGCACGCTCGGCGTCGTAGAGGATCGCGAAGGCCTGGGGGTCCTTGGCGAGTTCGGCGACCAGCTCCTCGATGTCGGCGTCCGCGTCCGCGCTGCGGTCGGCGTACCCGAAAGCAGCGTGCGCCTCTGGGGCGAGGAAACGGCCGAGCCACACCCAGCCGGTCTCGTCGAGCCGGGCCTCCTCGGGAGGCAGCGCGGGGCCTGACAGATCATCGTCGTGCAGACTGTCGTCCCGCCCCGCGTCCACCACATACTCGGCCACCATCCGAGCCACGCCCGGCGCCAGCCCCGCGGGGAGTTCGATGCCGTCGAGGGCAGAGGCAACCGCATAGGCGGTACGGGCCTGCGCCATGGTGTGCGGTCTGCCCGGGCCCGTGGAACGCGTGGCCCCGTCCACGATGCGACCCAGCACGCGGGCACCGTCGCCGCACACCTTCTCGTGCGCCAGCAGCCTCTTCGCGGAGCCGAGACGAGCCAGATCCTCGCCCGGGTCGAGGGCTCTGGCAGCCGCCCCGGGGTTGTCGGCGAGGGCCCGCGCCGAGGCGGGCAGCCGCCAACAGGGCTCGATGTCATCGGAGTCGGCGAAGGCGAGGGGGATGGCGACCCCCGCCGCCAGAACCACCACGGCCACGCCCGAGGCGAGCAGCCGGTGCTTCCTCAACCGCTGGAACCGGCCCGCCTCGGCTGGTTCATCGACGGTACCGTCGACCTCGCCGCTGCTGCTTCCCCCATCACGCATCCGGGCAGACTAGCGACTGCCGCCGCGCGCAGCTCCGCGGGGTCTGTACGACTGACGCGGCGGGACCGCCGCCGGGATGCAGCGAGAAGGCCCGCGCCCCGAAGTCCCGCCCGAGCGCGTCGAGTTGGACGGCGAACGGGACATTGGCCGTCTTCGCCTGCCACACCCCGGCCAGGCCGCTCTGCGGGCCGCCGGGAACTTGCAGGCGCCGGGCTCAGCCCGTCCGGAACACGCCCGCGAGGTGGGCGGCCAGCTCCTGGGTGGTCGGCGGGCAGAGCCTGGCGCCCAGGTAGCCGTCCGGGCGCACGACAAATGCCGTCGGCTCCTCCGCTCGGTAGATCCGCCCGAACTCGCCGCGGCTGTCGCGGTACACCGGCAGCCGCGTCCCGTCGGCGGGCCCGCCATCGGCGAGCACCGCGCATGCTTCCACCCTGCCCTGTGACACCTCACGTGCCGCTGCGGCGAGTTCGTCGAACAGGTTGCCCGCCGGGTCTTGCCCGTACAGCAGCAGCACGTGCCCGCGGTCCCGCAGTACGTTGTACAGCCGCGACGGGTACGCAGCGATCTCCCCGGCGAGGCCGCCGCAGTCCGGGGCCCGGTCGCCGGGCTGGGGGCCGTCCCCGTTGCCGCCCGGGTCGGGCCGCCCCACGATCGGGCTGCCGCGGTAGGCGACGAGCAGCTGTGCTTCGCGCAGCATCAGGGTCGCCGGGTCCGTCGGGTCGGCCTGGATGCCCTCGGCGGCGTGCCGTACGGTGCGGCCGACGACTTCCTCGCCGACCGGCCGGCGCTCGGCGTCGTAACTCGTGAGCAGCCGGGGATCTGCGGCACCCTCGGCCGCGAGGGCGAGCTTCCAGGCGAGGTTGTACGCGTCCTGGATGCCGGTGTTCATGCCCTGCGCGCCCGTCGGCGGATGGATGTGCGCCGCGTCCCCCGCGACGAAGACCCGGCCGTCGGCGTACCGGTCGACCATCCGGTGGCTGATCCGGAACACCGAGGACCAGCGCATGTTGGACGCGGTGGTCGGCTGCGGCGCCAGCCGGTCCAGGACCGCCTGGATGTGGGGAAGCGAGGGGGCCCGGCCGCCCTCCAGGCCATGCTCCACCCGGCTCCGGTCGGCTCCCTCGGTCTGCCGGGCGGTCGAGAGCTCGGGCGGCACCAGCATCGACATCCGGTACCGGCCCCGGCCGGGCAGCGGAATGCACACCAGCAGGTCGTCGACGACGCCGTCGGCACCGCGATGCATGGCGCGTACGCCGTACCCGTGCGGAAGGTCCCAGTCGGCTTCCACGTCGGCGAGCATGTACTCCTGGGGGAAGGCGCCCCCTTCGAAGGTGAGCCCGAGAGCCTTGCGGACAACGCTGTGCGCGCCGTCGCAGCCCACCAGGAACCGGGAGCGGACCTCCTCCTCCGCCCCGGAGGAGCTGACCAGCCGGCTGGTCACCCCGTCGGCGTCCTGGGTGAACGACACCAACTCGGTGCCGCGCTCGATCCGGGTACCGAAACGGGCCAGGAACTCATCGAGGATGCGCTCGGTCTCGTACTGCGGCAGCGCGGCGAATCCGTACGGCACCTCGGGCGGCAGGGCGAGGTCGATCCGGGCCTGCTCCGTGCCGTTGACGTATGTCAGCTGCCCGCGCATCGGGACGGCCGCGTCCAGCGCGGCCCGTACCAGGCCCATCCGGTCCCAGATCTCCAGGGTGCGCGGCTGGATCCCCACGGCCTTCGCGAACGGCAACCTGGCCGGCAGCCGGTCGACGACGCGGCAGCCGACTGACCGCCGCCGAAGCTCGGCGGCCGCGGTCAGCCCGACAGGGCCGGCGCCCGCGACCAGTACGTCCGTTACGTAGGTGTGCACCACTGGCGTCTCCCGGCGAGAGGCCCCCGGTGTGAGCGGATCCACCTCAATGGTCGCCCGCCGGGTGATGCCCAGCCACCGCTGGCCGCCGGGCGGACGAGGTGATGGAGCGTGCTCAGGAGTCCGTCGGGGGCAGGAGGTGGCCGAGTCCCTCCGCGCAGCCCTTCGCGGCCTCGGCCGAGCGCGGCAGCATGATGCTCTCGTAGGCACGGACGCCGTCGTCGAGACCTGATTCGGTGACGAGGGCCTGGGCGAGGTCGGTGCCATCGAGCATGGCGAGGTTGGCGCCCAGCCCCAGAGGGGGCATCAGGTGCGCGGCGTCGCCCAGCAGGGTGACGCCGGGGGTGTGCTCCCAGGTGTGCGGGACGGGCAGCGCGAACAGGGGGCGATTGACGAAGCCGCTGTCGCTGTACCGCAGGAGATGGAGCAGGCTCTCGTGCCAGCCGTCGAAGATCTTCAGCAGGTGCGTGCGCACGGCCGTCGCGTCATCGAGGTCCAGGTCGGCGGCCACGTGCCAGTTCTCCGGGGCGCGGAACGCGATGTAGGCGCGGATGTGGCCATTGCTGTTGCGCTGGGCGAACAGGGCCTTGCCGTCGGCCTTCGCGAGCATGGTGCCGTCGCCGACCATCCGCGCGAGCTCTGGATGGCGGGTGTCGCAGTCGTCGAAGCCGGCCTCCACGAAGGTGACACCGGTGTAGCCGGGCGTGGCGTCCGACAGAGCCGGGCGGACCCGGGACCAGGCGCCGTCGGCGCCGACGACCAGGTCGAAGTCCTCGGTGGTGCCGTCACTGAAGAGCAGGCGGCAGGTGCCGTCCCCGAGCGGGGTGACCCCGCTGACGGCGCGGCCCCACCGCACGGTGCCCGCGGCCAGGGACTCCAGGAGCAGGCCGCGCAATTGGCCTCGGTCGATTTCCGGCCTGTCGCCGTCGCCCTCGTCGTCCGCAGGCCCCTGATCAGGCAGGAGGGCGGCGGTGGCGGTGTCGAGCAGGCGCCACTCCTGGCCTTCGGGACGGGAGAAAGTGCGGAACCGATCGAGCAGGCCCGCCGCGCGCAGGGCGATCTGCCCGGTGTCGGCGTGCATGTCGAGAGTGCCGCCCTGGGGGCGGGCGTCGACGGATGCCTCGCCTTCGAAGACGGTTACGGAGCGTCCGTGGAGTTGCAGGACGCGGGCGCAGGCAAGGCCGCCGAGGCCGGCGCCGACGACCGCGATGCGGGGGTCATGGGCGGAGTGCATGGAGCTGTCCCCTCGGAAGGTGGGTGTACGCCGGGAGATCCCCGGCGCATCTCCAAGAAAGCACACTCGCTAAATAAGTGCAATGACTCAACTTTCGTAGTGAGTGCGCTCCGAGGTACGGTGTGCCAGTGACCGAA
Source organism: Streptomyces sp. NBC_01481 (assembly GCF_026339995.1). Classification (GTDB taxonomy): domain Bacteria; phylum Actinomycetota; class Actinomycetes; order Streptomycetales; family Streptomycetaceae; genus Streptomyces. Next base: position 2,145,261 of record NZ_JAPEPT010000001.1, read on the forward strand.
CCGACCGGGCGCCGCGAGCGCAAGAAGGCCCAAACCCGCAGGTCCCTGGCCGACGCCGCGATCGAGCTCTTCCTCGACCGCGGCTACGACCAGGTCGGCGTCAAGGACGTCGCCGAGGCCGCCGACGTGTCGGTGACCACCCTGTTCAAGCACTTCCCCAGCAAGGAGGCGCTGGTCTTCGATCAGGACGACGACATCGAGGCGGCGCTCGTCGCCGCGGTGCGTGAACGCGCCCCCGGGCAGTCGATCCCGCGTGCGCTCTGCGAGCACGTCCTGCAGGCGCAGGCTCCCGCCAAGGACCCGCGGTTCGGCGAGTTCAGGCGCATGGTGGAGGACACTCCGGCGCTGCGTGATCACGCCCACCGCATGTGGATGCGCCACGAGGCGGCGGTGGCCCGGGCCATCGCCGAGGAGGTAGGCGCCCCCGAAGGCGATGTCACCTGCGCCGCCCTGGCCCGTTTCGCATTGGAGGCCCGGGACCTCGTCGGGCGGCATCCCGACCCGAGGCGGGCCGCCAGGGAAGTCTTCGCGCTGCTCGAACACGGCTGGGCGGGCGCGCACCCCGACGGCTGATCACCGAGCATGGCTGCTGTGACCGTGCGCGGTAGTTGGCGGATCACCTGCGGAGTCCTCGCAGGTCAGGGCGTCTCTGTTCAGCGCAGTTGGCGGGACCTGTTCACGATAGTTGGCGGCTCCGGGCGCCGCAGCGGGCACTCCACCAGCGAATACGCAGCCCGTCTCGGCGCTTCCGCCAACAACCGTGCACATCCGCCAACTACCGCGCACGGTCATAGCTGCCCCCTCGGGCCCCCTCGGTACTGATTGCATAAACGTGCATAGTTGCGTATAGTCATGCTATCACTGATGGAGGGTTCGATGGCAGTACGAGCAGCAGTCGCAGGAGCGAGCGGATACGCGGGCGGGGAACTGCTCCGACTGCTCCTGGCTCACCCCGGGACCGAGATCGGCGCCCTCACCGGCAACTCCAACGCAGGCCAGAAGCTCGGTGGCCTGCAGCGGCATCTCCTGCCGCTCGCCGACCGGGCACTCGAACCGACCACCCCCGAGGTGCTCGCCGGGCACGACGTCGTGTTTCTCGCCCTCCCGCACGGGCAGTCCGCCGCTGTCGCCGAGCAGCTCGGCGAGGACGTGCTCGTCATCGACATGGGTGCCGACTTCCGGCTCAAGGGCGCCGCCGACTGGGAGGCGTTCTACGGCTCCGCGCACGCCGGGACCTGGCCCTATGGCCTGCCCGAACTGCCGGGTGCCCGCGCCGCGCTGGAGGGGTCCAAGCGCATCGCGGTGCCCGGCTGCTTCCCCACCGCCGTGCTGCTCGCGCTCTTCCCCGCGTACGTTGCCTCCCTCGCCGAGCCCGAGGCCGTGATCACCGCTGCGTCCGGTACCTCCGGCGCCGGCAAGACGCCCAAGCCGCATCTGCTCGGCTCCGAGGTGATGGGGTCCATGACCCCGTACGGCGTCGGCGGCGGCCACCGTCACACGCCCGAGATGATCCAGAACCTCAGCGCCGCGGCGGGGGAGCGGGTCACCGTCTCCTTCACGCCGACCCTCGCGCCGATGCCCCGCGGCATCCTCGCCACATGCAGTGCGAAGGCCAGGCCGGGCACGACAGCGGCCGATGTGCGGACCGCGTACGAGAAGGCGTACGCGGACGAGCCCTTCGTCCATCTGCTCCCCGAGGGGCAGTGGCCGTCGACCGCGTCCGTCTACGGTTCCAACGCTGTTCAGGTCCAGGTCGCGTACGACGGGGCGGCGGGCCGCATCATCGCGATCAGCGCCATCGACAACCTCACCAAGGGCACCGCCGGCGGCGCGGTGCAGAGCATGAACATCGCCCTCGGGCTTCCCGAGGACACAGGACTTTCCACGATCGGAGTGGCACCGTGAGCGTCACGGCAGCAAAGGGATTCACGGCGGCCGGTATCGCCGCCGGGATCAAGGAGAACGGCAATCCGGACCTGGCCCTCGTGGTCAACAACGGTCCGCGCCGCGCCGCCGCGGGCGTCTTCACCTCCAACCGCGTCAAGGCCGCCCCGGTCCTGTGGTCCGAGCAGGTCCTGCGCGGCGGCGAGGTCAGTGCCGTCGTCCTCAACTCCGGTGGGGCCAACGCCTGTACGGGCCCCAAGGGCTTCCAGGACACCCACGCCACCGCCGAAAGGGTCGCCGAGGCTCTCGAAGGCCACGGCGCCTCCGAGGTCTCCGCCGGAGAGGTCGCCGTCGCCTCCACCGGCCTCATCGGTCTGCTGCTGCCGATGGACAAGCTGCTGCCGGGCATCGACAGAGCCGCGGCCGAGCTGAGCGAGCACGGCGGCGAGAAGGCCGCCATCGCCATCAAGACCACCGACACCGTCCACAAGACGTCCGTGGCCTCCAAGGACGGCTGGACCGTCGGCGGTATGGCCAAGGGCGCGGGCATGCTCGCCCCGGGCCTCGCCACCATGCTCGTCGTCCTCACCACTGACGCCGACCTCGAAGCCGCGACCCTCGACAAGGCCCTGCGAGAGTCGACCCGCCTGACCTTCGACCGGATCGACTCCGACGGCTGCATGTCCACCAATGACACTGTGCTGCTCCTGGCGTCCGGAGCGAGCGGGATCACGCCCCGGTACGAGGACTTCGCCGAGGCCGTCAAGAGCGTCTGCGACGACCTCGCCCGTCAGCTCATCGGTGACGCCGAGGGCGCCAGCAAGGACATCCGCATCGAAGTCGTCAACGCCGCGACCGAGGACGACGCCGTCGAGGTGGGCCGCTCGATTGCCCGTAACAACCTCCTCAAGTGCGCCATCCACGGCGAGGACCCCAACTGGGGCCGGGTCCTGTCGGCCATCGGCACCACGAATGCCGCATTCGAGCCGGACCGGCTCAATGTCGCCATCAACGACGTGTGGGTCTGCAAGAACGGCAGTGTCGGCGAGGACCGCGACCTCGTCGACATGCGCTACCGCGAGGTGAAGATCACCGCCGACCTCGCCGCGGGGTCCGAGTCCGCAGTCATCTGGGCCAACGACCTCACCGCGGACTACGTCCACGAGAACAGCGCGTACAGCTCATGACGAACAGCACGCGCAAGCACACCGCGCTGCCGAAGGCCCAGATCCTCATCGAGGCGCTGCCCTGGCTGACCCGGCACAACGGCAGGACCGTCGTCATCAAGTTCGGCGGCAACGCCATGATCGACGAGGATCTCAAGGCCGCTTTCGCCCAGGACGTCGTCTTCCTGCGCCAGGCAGGGCTCAAGCCGGTCGTCGTGCACGGCGGCGGCCCGCAGATCAACGCGCAGCTCGACCGGCACGGCCTGGTCAGCGAGTTCAAGGCGGGCCTTCGGGTCACCACGCCCGAAGCCATGGACGTCGTACGGATGGTGCTCGCCGGGCAGGTCCAGCGCGAGCTCGTCGGGCTGCTCAACCAGCACGGGCCGCTCGCCGTCGGCATGACCGGCGAGGACGCCCACACCATGACCGCGACCAAGCACCAGCCGCAGATCGACGGAGAGCTCGTCGACATCGGCCGGGTCGGCGAGATCACCGAGATCGACACGGGCGCCATCCAGGCGCTCCTCGACGACGGACGCATTCCGGTCATCTCCTCCATCGCGCGCTCCGCCGACGACCACCACGTCTACAACGTCAACGCCGACACCGCCGCGGCCGCCCTGGCCGCGGCGCTGGGTGCCGAGACGCTGATGGTTCTCACCGATGTCGAGGGCCTGTACGAGGACTGGCCGCAGAGCGACGAGGTGATCAGCAGGCTCACCGCGAGCGAGCTGGAGAAGCTGCTGCCGGACCTCTCCAGCGGCATGGTGCCCAAGATGGAGGGCTGTCTGTTCGCCGTACGCAACGGGGTGAACACCGCCCGCGTGATCGACGGCCGCGTACCGCACTCGATCCTGCTGGAGATCTTCACCGACGAGGGCATCGGCACGATGGTCCTGCCCGACGGACTGGGGGAATCATGAGCAACCAGGAGTTCACGCGGCGGTGGCAGGGCGTGATGGCCGACAACTACGGCACGCCCAAGCTGTCGCTCGTCCGCGGCGAGGGCGCCACCGTCTGGGACGCGGACGGCGTGCGGTACACCGACTTCGTCGGCGGCATCGCCGTCAACGCGCTCGGCCATGCCCATCCCGCCGTTGTCGAGGCCGTCTCCCGCCAGATCGCCTCCCTGGGCCATGTCTCCAACCTGTACGTCGCCGAGCCGCCCCTCGCGCTCGCCGAGCGGCTGATCCAGCTCTTCGGGCGCCCCGGACGTGTTTTCTTCTGCAATTCCGGCGCGGAGGCCAACGAAGCCGCCTTCAAGATCGGCCGGCTCACGGGCCGCCGGCACATGGTCGCCACCGCCGGCGGCTTCCACGGCCGCACGATGGGCGCCCTCGCGCTCACCGGACAGCCGGGCAAGCAGGAGCCGTTCCTGCCGCTGCCCGGAGATGTCAGCCACGTGCCGTACGGGGATGCCGAGGCGCTGCGGGCCCAGGTCACCGCGGAGACCGCGCTCGTGATCATCGAGCCGATCCAGGGCGAGAACGGCGTGGTCGTCCCGCCCAAGGGCTATCTGGAGGCCGCCCGGGAGATCACCCGGGCCACCGGCACGCTTCTCGTGCTCGACGAGGTCCAGACGGGCATCGGGCGGACCGGCCACTGGTTCGAGCACCAGGCCCACCAGGGCATCGAGCCCGATCTCGTCACGCTCGCAAAGGGCCTGGGCGGCGGGCTCCCCCTCGGCGCGACGATCGCGTTCGGCGAGGCGGCCGAGCTGCTGAAGCCGGGGCAGCACGGCACCACGTTCGGCGGGAACCCGGTCGCCTGCGCCGCCGGCCTCGCCGTACTCGACACACTCGCGGCCGACGGAATCCTCGACGAGGTCAAGCGACTCGGCGAGAAGATCAGGGACGGAATCGAATCCCTGGGCCATCCGCTGGTCTCACATGTCCGTGGCGCCGGCCTGTTGCTGGGTATCGTGCTCAACGAGCCCCTCGCGCCCCAGGTGCAGCAGGCGGCTCAGAGCGCCGGCTTCCTGGTGAACGCCCCCGCCCCCGATGTCGTACGGCTGATGCCGCCGCTGATCATCGGCGAGGCGGACGTGGACGTATTCCTCCGGGCCCTGCCGGGCGTTCTCGACGCAGCCAACGGGGATGGACGAGCCGGAGAATGAGACGACGATGACCGACGCGCAGGACACCGAGCACGGCGGGCCCGCCGTACCCCAGACCCGCATGGCCCGCCACCGCCGGATCGTGGACATCCTCAACCGGCAGCCGGTGCGCTCGCAGAGCCAGCTGGCCAAGCTCCTCGCGGACAACGGACTGAGCGTCACCCAGGCGACGCTCTCCCGGGACCTCGACGAGCTGGGCGCGGTGAAGATCCGCAACACCGGCGGCGAGCTGATCTACGCCGTGCCCAGCGAGGGCGGCTTCCGCACCCCGCAGGCGCCGCTCGGTGAGTCGGCGAAGGAGGAGCGGATGCGGCGCCTTTCCTCGGAACTCCTCATCTCCGCGGAGGCCTCCGCCAACCTCGTGGTCCTGCGTACGCCGCCGGGCGCCGCGCAGTTCCTTGCCTCGGCCATCGACCAGGCCGAACTGCACGACATCCTCGGCACCATCGCGGGCGACGACACGCTGATGCTCATCAGCCGGGACCCGGCGGGCGGCCAGGCGCTCGCCGACCATCTGCTGCGTCTGGCTCAGAACGACCGCTGAGGCAGGCGGGTCCGGTCGTCAGACAGCCAACTTCGCCGTGTGGCGGGCGAATCCGCTGGTCCGCCACGTGCTGCCGTCGGCATTGACCGCAAAGCCCTCGGTGTCGGGCAGCTCCTCCAGCCAGTCCCGGGCCCGCTCGCCCATGGCGTACGCGGCGGTCGCCCGGGCGTCCGCGTGGGTCAGCCCCGGGCAGACGACTGTCATCGACGCCAGGGGCTCGGCGGGTGGCCGACCGGTGTGCGGGTCGAGAATGTGGCAGCCGCGTTCGGCCGGGCCCGAGGTGGCGACGGCGAGGCCCTCGTCGGCATCGATCACCGTGAGCAGCCCGCCCGGGTGCAGCGGGTCGCTGACGCCCACCCGCCAGGGGCCGCCGTACAGCTGGATGTCGCCGCCTCCGTTGAGGCAGACCGAATCCGCACCGGAGGAGGCGAGCATGCGGACCGCGCACTCCACCGCCCAGCCCTTGACCAGGCCGGTCGGATCCAGCTCTCCGGCGTAGCGGGCGGTGAACCAGCCCTCGCTCTCCCGCTCGGCGGCCGCGCACAGATCGAGTACTTCGGCGACCTCCGTGACGCAGTCTCCGAGCGAGAGTTCGCCGCGGGCGAGCCGGCTGAGCTGGCTGCCGGGACGGTAGGTCGAGAAGGTCTCGTCCACACGGTGCAGCCCCGCCACGGCGGCGGCGAGTCCGGCGCGCACCCTGGGTGAGGCGCCGGCCTCGGCGATACGGATGTCGAACGAGAAGACAGTCCCCATGGAGTGCTCGACATGGCGCAGACGCTCACGGCTGTCGGGCATCACAGACCGGCCTTGTCGAGCGCGCTCTGCAGGGACTTGATGTAGCCCTCGCTGGTGTAGCTGGCCCCGGAGACGGCGTCGATCTGTGCGCTCTGCGCCGTGAGTGCTGCCTGGTTGAGCTGGGGGACTGCGGTGGCGGCGATCCGTCGGCTGTTGGCGTCGGAGTCGGGAGCCTTGACGGCGTCGGCCGCGGTGACCTTGCCGCCGCTGACCGTGATCCGGACCTGCACCGGGCCGTACTGGGTGTCGGCCACATTGCCGAGGACGGTCTTCGCCGCCGGGGCGCCACCGGAGCCGGAACCCGAGCCCGAGCCCGGGTTCGAGCCGGAACCTGAGCCCGAGCCGGCGGTCTCACCGGAACCCGAGCCCGAGCCGGAACCGGCGGTCTCGGCACCGGAGCCCACCGCCGCCGCCTTGTCGAGCGCGCTCTGCAGGGACTTGATGTAGCCCTCGCTGGTGTAGCTGGCCCCGGAGACGGCGTCGATCTGTGCGCTCTGCGCCCTCAGCACAGCCTGGTTGAGCCGGGGGATTGCGTCGGCGGCGATCTGTCGGCTCTTGGCCTCGGCGCTGGGCGCCTTCACCGCCTGCGCCCCGGTGATTCTGCCGCCGCTGAGGGTGAGCTGGACCTGGACGTCGCCGTACTGCGTGCCGGCGCTGTCACCGAGCACCGTCCGTCCCGCCCCGGCTCCGTTTCCGGCGGACGCCGAGCCGGCGGGCGGCACCTGCGAGCCTGCCTGCGACGACGCCTCCGCCACGCTGGTGCCAGGCTGCTTCAGCGCGAGCAGAAGGACGACAGCAGACGCGGTGGCGGCGGCGCCGATCATGATCCGGCGAAGTGGATGTTTCCTCTTCAAGGACGGCCTCACATCTCGAAGGACTCGTGGTGGATCCGGCGGGACGGCACTCCCGCTGCGCGCAGTGCCTGGTACGACTCCTCGGCGAGGCCGGGCGGCCCGCAGAGATAGACGTCGTGCTCGTCGATGTCGGGCAGCACTTCCTTCAGCCGCTCGGAGGTGATCTCGGGCCGGGCTCCGTCCGGACCGTTTACCGCGTACATCAGCTGTGCGTCCCGGCGCTCAGCGATCTGCTGGAGCTCGCTCCAGAGCGCCAGGTCCTGCTTCTTGCTGGCCCGGTAGAGCAGCGTCAGGTCGCCCGGGCCGCCGGGCAGCGTCTCGAACAGTGCCCGCAGCGGGGTGATTCCGGCGCCGCCCGCGATCAGCAGCACCTTGTTGCGGCTCCGGCGGCCGGCGGTCATGGCTCCGTACGGCCCCTCTGCCCAGATCCGCGTCCCCGGCTCCAGCCGGGACAGGGCAGTGCTGTGCTTGCCGACCGCCTTGACGGTGATACGCATCAGAGTGGGGCGGGGCGCCGCGGAGAGCGAGTACGGATTGGCGCTCCAGCGCAGCCCCTTGGTGAGGAACCGCCAGCGGAAGAACTGACCCGCCTCGGCGCCGAGCCGGTGCAGCCGCCGCCCGGTGATCAGCACGGAGACCACACCGGGTGCCTCGTCCACGGTCGACTCGACCCGCATCCGGTGCCAGAGATTGAGCCGGACGGGCGCCAGGACGCGGTACCAGACCAACAGCGCGCCGACCGCCCCGTACAGCACGTACCAGACGTTGCGCACCGTCGGGTTCCCCACGAACTCGGCACCCGTCGCCAGCTGGTGCCAGAAGGTCAGATACACCGCGACATAGGTGAGAAGGTGCAGGTAGTACCACGTCTCGTACGCCATCCGCCGACGCACTGCCCCGGCCGAGACGAAGCCGATGAGCAGCAGGAGCCCGGTGCCGATCGCCGCCTTGATCATTTCGGGGAAGTCGACGACGACGGTGACGGTCTGCTCCACGAGGCCCGTACGGGCCTGGACGGCGTACCCCCAGACGGTCAGCACGACATGCGTGACGATCAGACTGATCGCGTAGCGTCCGCTCATCGCGTGCCAGCGGGTCACCCGGTCGGAACCCACCCGCCGTTCCAGAGCCGGGACGCGTGCCATCAGCAAGACCACCAGCGCGATCACGTATCCGCCCAGCAGGCCGGTGATCCTGCCGGCACCGATCAGCCACTCGGCGGTGGTCATGTGCACCACCGCCGTGTTCTGCCACCACAGGGACAGGACGGCCACCGCCCCTGCCCAGGTGACGGCCAGCAGCGCCGCCGCCGGGTCACGCCGCGGGCGGATCGCACGCATGGTCTGACGCCTTGCGGCCCGACCGGTCTGCAACATCACCACGGCTGCTCCTCGCCTGTACCACTTTCGCGTACGGGGATACGCAAACGAGGCGCGTGGAGTTCAACTCGAGGGGCGCTTGAGCAATCTGTGGCTCGGTCGCCCCGGTCAGTAGCGCGTGAGAGCCGTGCGTCCAGAAGCGGTGCCGATGGCGATGTGCGGGTTGCGGTGCCGGTCGGCCCAGGCCAGGATCCGGCTCATGGCCGCCTCGGGCACCGAGACACAACCGGCCGTCGCGCCGCGCCCGTTGACGTGCAGGAAGATCCCGGCGCCGCGGCCGCGCACCGGACGGTCGTAGTTGAAGCCGATGACCATCGCGTGGGCGTACTGCGGGCGGTAGGCAGTCAGATGCTCGGACTCGGCGGCCCGGCAGTCCGCGGGCAGTGACTCCACCCAGCGGTTGTACGCGCGGGACGCGGTGTCCTGGCACCACCAGGACGTCTTCGTCACGCGGCGATACGTGTACGCGGTCCCGGCGGGCGCCGCCTCGATCCCGAAGGCGTACGGCAGCCGGTACAGCCCGGTCGGCGTGGTGCTGGTGCCCTGCTTGCGGAGGGCGCCCTCGACCAGTCCCTTCGCGCCGAACCGCGCGACTGCCGATCCCGCGACCACCCATCGGCCGTCACCGCGGCGGTCCCACCAGGTCACCGTGCCCGTGGTGGAGCCGGGCCGCGCGGCCTCGGCGGTGATCAGCTGGGATCCGCCGCCGGTGTCGGCCATCCGCGCGGGCAGCGGCGCGCGGACAGGCGTGTGAACCGGCGTGTGAACCTGCGCGGCGCCGGCCGATGCGGAGAGCACGAAAGCGACCACGAAGGAGACGACGAACAGAACAGGACCGAGGAGAGAAGCCTTGCGCATAGGGGCGACCGTATGCGCTCCCTGCCCCGGCGGCAGCGCCATTGGTCCGTACGGCTCAGGGCGTCGGCGGCAGTGGCAGGGGGAGCCCCGGAAGTCCGTCCATGCTGCTGGCGATGTCCGGCTTCTTCTCGAAGTACGCGCTGAGCGACGCGTCGTCCTCGCGCGAGAACCGCCGGCCGTGCGTCTCACGGTCCCCGTCGTACGTCATGTAGGGCACCGCGAATCCGCAGCTGTCCCGGACGACTTCGGCCCGTACGACGATGATGGCGCGCAGCCCGTGCGGGGTGGTGTCGATGTCCGGGAAGTGCGCCAGCAGCTCCTTCCAGCGCGGATCGTCCCGGAAGACGGGCTCGCCGTGGCCGTGCACCCGCACGATGTTCGGCGGCCCCTGGAAGGCGCACCACATCAGGGTGATGCGGCCGTTCTCGCGGAGGTGGGCGATGGTCTCGTTGTGGCTCCCGGCGAAGTCGAGGTAGGCCACGGTCCGGTCGTCGATGACGGCGAAGGAGCCTGTCAGACCCTTGGGGGACAGGTTGACCGTCCCGTCGCCGGACAGCGGCGCGGTCGCGGTGAAGAAGAGGGGCTGTTCCTCGATGAAGGTGCGCAGTCGGCCGTCTATCCGTTCGTAGAGCTTTCCCATGCCACGATTATCCGTACCGACGCCAGCCGTTGGTGCTCCAGGTCGTGCCCCCGGCCGTAACGGCGTACGCCTCGGCCCCGGGCAGCGCCTCCAGCCATTCGCGAGCCTCGGTTCCCATGGCGTATGCGGCCGTCGCCCAGGCGTCCGCGTCGGTCAGCCGCTCGCAGACCACGGTCACCGAGGCGAGTGCGTCCGCCGGGGTCTCGCCGGTACGGGGGTCGACGATGTGGCAGCCGCGTTCCGCGGGGCCGGACGTCGCCACCGCGCACATGCCGCTGCCCTCCACGACGGTCGCAAGTCCCCCGGGGGCCAGCGGATCCGTCACGCCGATCCGCCAAGGGCGGTCCGGTGCGGGAGCGCCGTACAGCTGTACATCGCCGCCGCCGTTGACGCATACGGCAATGGCGCCCGCCTCGGCGATGAGCTGCGCGGCCCGTTCCACCGCCCAGCCCTTCACCAGTCCGGTCGGGTCCCAGGAACCCGCGTACGAGGCGGTGAAACTCCCGCCGCTGAGCAGCTCGGCGCGCTCGCAGAGCCGCCACACCTCGGTGACCTCCGGGTCGCACTGAGGCAGGGTCAGTTCGCCCCTGGCCAGCCTGCTGACCTGGCTCTGGGGGCGGTAGGTGGAGAACACCTGGTCCACTTGGTGCAGCGATCGCACGGCCGACGCGAGGGCAGCGGGGACCCCCTCCTCGTCGGCGCCTCGTATGTCGAAGGAGAACACGGTGCCCATCGCCTCCTCGACATGGCGCAGGCGCTCAGGCACCGGCCTTGTCCAGAGCACTCTGCAGGGAGCCGATATAGCCCTCGCTGGTGTAGCTGGCGCCGGAGACGGCGTCGATGTCCGCGCTCTGGGCGGACAGGGTCCGCTGGTTGAGTGTGGGGATCGCCGTCGACGAGATGTCGCGGGAGCGCGGCGTCTCCGACGGCGACTGCACGGCGGAGGCGGCTGTGATCCGGTCGCCGGACAGAGTGATCCTTACCTGCACCGGGCCGTACTTGGTCTGCACCGTGCTGCCCGTCACGGAGCGGGTGGTGACGGTCTGCTTGGCGGGCGCGGACGGCGGCTTCGATGCGCTGCGCGTCGCCGTCGGCGCCTTGGTCTGCGGGCCCTTCGAGGCGGACGCAGCGGCCGGCTTCGACGCGGAGGGCGAGGGCCGGGCACTCGCCGAGGCCGTCGTCGTCGGGGTTCCCGACGGCGCGGGAGCCACAGACCGAGTGGGATCAGCCGCCTGTACGGAGGTGCCGGGCACGGTGTGCGGCTTGAGCGCGAGCATGAGTACGACGCCCGAGACGGTTACCACGGAGCTCAGTACGACCCGGCGCAACGCGCCCTTTCTCGTGGTGCTCACAGTTCGAAGATCTCCTGGTGGATGTGACCGGCCCGGACCCCGGCCTCGCGCAGCGCCTCCCGGGCGGCCTTCGTCATCGCGGGCGGACCGCACAGATAGACGTCGTGCCGGGTGATGTCGGGGACCACCTTCTGCAGGGTGGACGCGGTGAGGCGGGCTCCTCGCCGGCCGTGCACGCTGTCGACCGAGTAGTACAGCCGTGCGCGGCGGGCGTCGGCGATCGCCTCAAGCTCGCCGCGCAGTGCCAGGTCCTGCTCGGTGTGGGCCCAGTAGAGGAGTGTCAGATCGCCGGGTCCGGCCGGCAGCGCTTCGAACAGAGCCCGCAGCGGGGTGATCCCCACCCCGCCGGCGACCAGGAGCACCTTGCGGTGCCTGCGCCGGGCCGCGGTGAGTGCGCCGTACGGCCCCTCGGCCCACACCCGGGTCCCCGGGCGGACCGCGGCGAGGGCGGCGCTGTGCCCGCCGGCGGCCTTGACGGTGATCCTCATCAGATCCGGCCGGGGCAGGGCGGACAGCGAGTACGGATTGGCGGACCAGCGCAGCCCCTTGGCCATGAAGCGCCAGCGGAAGAACTGGCCGGGCTCGGCGCGCAGCTTGTGCAGCCGTTTGCCCCGGATCAGCACGGACAGCACGCCGGGCGCCTCGGCGACGACGGCCTCGACGCGCATGCGATGACGGAGGTTGAGACGTACAGGAACGAGGATCCGGTACCAGAGGACCAGCAGTGCCACCCCGCCGTACAGCACGTACCAGGCGGCGCAGGCGGCCTTGTTGCCGAGGAATTGAGAGCCGTTCGTCAGCTGGTGCCAGAAGGTCAGATAGAGCGCGGCATAGGTGGTGAGGTGGAGGTAGTACCAGGTCTCGTAGCTGACCCGGCGGCGCACCGCACCGGCCGAGACCAGGCCGACGACGACGAACAGCGCCGTGCCGACGGCTGCCGTGATCATGTCCGGGTAGTCCAGGACCAGGGTGACCGTCTGTTCCACCATGCCGGTGGCGCCCTCCGTCGCGTACCCCCAGACGATCAGGAAGAGATGGGCGAGAACGAGGCTGAGGGTGTACCGGCCGCCCATCGCGTGCCAACGGGCGATGCGGTCGCTGCCGACCCGGCGCTCAAGACCGGGGACCCGGGCCATCAGACCGACGAGGACGGCACAGCCGTAGCCGGCGAGGAGCCCGGTGATACGGCCCGCGCCGATGATCCACTCCGAGTCGCCGACGACAGCGGGGGTGCTGCTCCACCACAGGGCCAGTACGGCGGCGGCGCCGCCCCAGACGAGGAGCAGGACGGGAACGGCGGGAGAGCGCCGTCTGCCGTGCAGAGATGCGGCATACCGGCGTGCGGTGCGTGCGCCGTAAGCCGTGGACATGGGGATCTCCCAGTACGTGCTGCCTGCCGCCGGGTGCCGCAGAGCATGTGTGCGCGGAAGCCTGCACCCGGGACATTCCGAACGGGGCGGGTTCCGCGAATTGGACGCTGGGGGACGCCGTGCGGAGGTATGACCGCCGGGCGATCGTAGGCGCGCCTGCCGGGACGGACAACCGCGTGCGCCCGATGTGCCACAGAAAGCGGAATATGCCGCGCCGTTTTGTGGGTGTGGCGCGCGTCGCGGGGACCGCGTTGACGAAACATACGGACTAGTGCATAGTTATGCCTATCGTTGAATGCACCGTAAGGAGAAACCCGTGACCGAGCGCGTCGTACTCGCCTACTCGGGCGGCCTGGACACCTCCGTCGCCATCGGCTGGATCGCCGAGGAGACGGGCGCCGAGGTCATCGCCGTTGCCGTGGACGTCGGCCAGGGCGGCGAGGACCTGGACGTCATCCGCAAGCGCGCGCTCGCCTGCGGTGCGGTGGAGGCCGAGGTCGCCGACGCCAAGGACGAGTTCGCGGACGAGTACTGCCTTCCGGCGATCAAGGCCAACGCCCTCTACATGGACCGCTACCCGCTGGTCTCCGCCCTCTCCCGGCCGACGATCGTCAAGCACCTCGTCGCCGCCGCCAAGAAGCACGGCGCCGGCATCGTCGCCCACGGCTGCACCGGCAAGGGCAACGACCAGGTGCGGTTCGAAGCCGGTATCTCCGCCCTCGGTCCCGATCTGAAGTGCATCGCCCCGGTCCGTGACTACGCGATGACCCGGGACAAGGCGATCGCCTTCTGCGAGGAGAAGCAGCTCCCGATCGCGACCACCAAGAAGTCGCCGTACTCCATCGACCAGAACGTCTTCGGGCGGGCCGTCGAGACCGGCTTCCTGGAGGACATCTGGAACGGGCCGATCGAGGACATCTACGAGTACACCTCGAACCCGGCGGTGCAGCGGGAGGCCGACGAGGTCGTCATCTCCTTCAAGGAAGGCGTCCCGGTCGCCATCGACGGCAAGCCCGTCTCCGTCCTGCAGGCCATCCAGCAGCTCAACGAGCGGGCCGGCGCGCACGGCATCGGCCGGATCGACATGGTCGAGGACCGGCTCGTCGGCATCAAGTCCCGTGAGGTGTACGAGGCGCCGGGCGCGATCGCGCTGATCACCGCCCACCAGGAGCTGGAGAACGTCACGGTCGAGCGTGAGCTGGCGCGCTACAAGCGGCAGGTCGAGCAGCGCTGGGGCGAGATGGTCTACGACGGCCTGTGGTTCTCCCCGCTCAAGCGGGCCCTGGACGGCTTCATCAACGAGGCCAACCAGCACGTCACCGGCGACATCCGGATGACCCTCCAGGGCGGCCGCGCCGTCGTCACGGGCCGGAGGTCCGACGAGTCGCTGTACGACTTCAACCTCGCCACCTACGACTCGGGCGACACGTTCGACCAGTCCAAGGCGCAGGGCTTCATCGAGCTCTTCGGCCTGTCGTCGAAGATCGCCGCGAAGCGCGACCTCGCCTGATTCCATACTTGTACCAAGCCGCCTCCCCGTTGCTCCGCGGCGGATGGGGGTCCCCCCAGGCCCGCCAGGGCCTAGGGGGAGTTGCACATCCACCCTCAAGAGGAGCTTCAGCTGTGAGCAGCAACAACGGTGACGTCCGGCTCTGGGGCGGCCGGTTCGCCGACGGTCCTGCCGAGGCGCTGGCCAAGCTGTCCGCGTCGGTCCACTTCGACTGGCGTCTCGCGCCGTACGACATCGCCGGTTCCCGGGCGCACGCGCGCGTGCTGCACAAGGCGGGCCTGCTCACGGACGACGAGCTCCAGCGCATGCTGGCCGGGCTCGACCAGCTCGAAGCGGATGTCGCCGACGGGTCCTTCGTGGGCACGATCGCCGACGAGGACGTGCACACCGCCCTCGAGCGGGGCCTGCTGGAGCGCCTCGGCGCCGACCTCGGCGGCAAACTGCGGGCCGGGCGGTCGCGGAACGACCAGGTGGCCACTCTCTTCCGGATGTATCTGCGGGACCACGCCCGCATCATCGGCGGCCTGATCGCCGGCCTCCAGGACGCGCTGGTGGGTCTGGCAGAGGCGCACCCGGACGTCGCGATGCCCGGCCGTACGCATCTTCAGCACGCACAGCCGGTGCTCTTCGCCCACCACGTCCTGGCACATGTCCAGTCGCTGTCCCGGGACGCTGAGCGGCTGCGGCAGTGGGACGAGCGGACCGCGGTCTCCCCGTACGGCTCGGGCGCCCTCGCCGGTTCCTCGCTCGGCCTCGACCCGGAGGCGGTCGCCGCGGACCTGGGCTTCGAACACGGCTCGGTGGGCAACTCCATCGACGGCACGGCCTCGCGGGACTTCGTCGCGGAGTTCGCCTTCATCACCGCGATGATCGGTGTCAATCTGTCGCGGATCGCGGAGGAGATCATCATCTGGAACACGAAGGAGTTCTCCTTCGTGACCTTGCACGACGCGTTCTCGACCGGGTCGTCGATCATGCCGCAGAAGAAGAACCCGGACATCGCGGAGCTGGCGCGCGGTAAGTCGGGCCGTCTGATCGGCAATCTGACGGGCCTGATGGCCACGCTGAAGGCCCTGCCGCTCGCGTACAACCGCGATCTGCAGGAGGACAAGGAGCCGGTCTTCGACTCCTGCGACCAGCTGGAGGTTCTGCTCCCGGCCTTCACCGGCATGATGGCGACGCTGACGGTCAACCGCGAGCGGATGGAGGAGCTGGCCCCGGCCGGTTTCTCGCTCGCGACGGACATCGCGGAGTGGCTGGTCAAGCAGGGCGTGCCGTTCCGGGTGGCGCACGAGGTGGCGGGGGAGTGTGTTAAGGAGTGCGAGGCGCTCGGTATCGAGCTCGACCAGCTCACGGACGCGCAGTTCGCGAAGATCTCGCCCCACCTGACCCCGGAGGTCCGCACGGTCCTGAACGTCCACGGCGCTCTGGCCTCGCGAAACGGCAGGGGCGGCACGGCGCCTTCGGCGGTTGCGGTGCAACTGGCTGAGCTGAAGGCGGACTTGGCGGTCCAGCACGCGTGGGCCACTGAAAAGGAGTAGGAGCCTACGCCGCCGCGTGGCGCCTATGCCGCCGCCCAGTCCGCGAGCGCGTCGAAGTCCGGCCGGGTCAGCCCGATGCCCTCATTGATGCGCAGCAGTAGGGCGGCGGCGAGGTGGTGTTGGTCCACCCATTCGCGGTCCAGGTCGGTGATGTCGTCGTCGACCCAGGCGAACGGCCGCCCCGCCGCGTACTCCAGGATGTACTGCGTCTTCCAGAAGGTCCCGCGAGGGGCCTTTCCGTGCATCTGGGGCCAGTCGATGAACGGCAGTTCGGGCAGGCCGAGATGGGGACCTATCCACTCGTTCGCCTCGCCCTTCCAGGTGGTCGCCCAGACGAGCTCGTACACGTCGGCCAGCGCCAGCAGCTCCACCCCGTGCTCCGGGTTGAGCCAGACGCGCAACGGCTTGCCGTCCGTCCAGCCGGACGGCCGCATCCGGTGGGTGCGGTATCCCTCCGGTCTGCGCTGTGCCCGCGCCGCGTACGGATTGAGCGGGCCGTCGATGTCGATCAGTAGCAACGGCTTCATGCGCACATGCTCTCTTTTCCGCGTCGGATGAGGCGACGCAATATCGCGTGAGACATTCATGTCTCACGTGGGCTATGGTTGTCTCATGACTCTCGACCGGGACCAGGTGCTTCGCGCCGCCGCCGCCCTCCTCTCCCGCAAGTCCACCGCCACCATGGACGAGGTCGCCCGCGCAGCCGGTATCGGTCGGGCCACCCTCCATCGGCACTTTGCGGGGCGGGACGCGCTGGTCAAGGCCCTGGAAGCGCTCGGCATACAGGAATTCGAGGCCGCGCTCGACCGGGCGCGGCTCGACGAGGGCGGGGCGGGGGACGGGCTGCGGCGGCTCATCGCCGAGATGGAGCCCGCCGCCGATCTGCTCGCGTTCCTCGTCACCGAGAACCAGCTCTTCGAGGGCGAACAGGTCCACGAGGGCTGGGCACGGCTCGACGCCCGGGTGTCCGCGCTCTTCAAGCGCGGCCAGGAAGAGGGCGAGTTCCGGATCGACTTGACGCCCGCCTGGCTGACCGAGGCTCTCTACGGCCTCATCGGTGCCTGCGCCTGGTCCGTCATGGACGGCCGCGTCGCCAAGAAGGACTTCCAGTACATGATCGCCGAGCTGCTGCTCGGCGGAGCACGACGGAGTGTGGAGAAATGAGCAGCACCGTCCAGCGCCCGAGCCGGACGGACGAGACCCTGTACCGCCCCGGGCGCTGGATCGCGCTGGCGGTTCTGGTGCTGGCCGTCCTGCTGGTGGCCGTGGACGCCACCGTTCTCGGCCTGGCCACCCCGTTCCTCAGCGAGGACCTGAAGCCCTCCGGCACCCAGCTGTTGTGGATCGGCGACGTCTACTCGTTCGTCATAGCGGGCCTGCTCGTCTCCATGGGCAGCCTCGGTGACCGGATCGGCCGCAAGAAGCTTCTGCTGGTCGGTGCGGTCGCGTTCGGCGCCGTCTCCGTCCTCAACGCGTACGCCACCACCCCCGAGATGATGATTCTCGCTCGCGCTCTTCTCGGCGTCGCAGGCGCGACCCTCATGCCGTCGACCCTCGCGCTGATCCGGAACATCTTCCACGACCCCAAGGAGCGCAGCCTCGCCATCGGGATCTGGGGCGCGACGGCCTCCGCCGGTGCGGCGGTCGGGCCGGTCGTCGGCGGCTTCCTGCTGGAGCACTTCTGGTGGGGCTCGGTCTTTCTGATCAACCTGCCCGTGATGGCCGTTCTGGTGCTCGTCGGCATCAAGCTGCTGCCGGAGTCGAAGAACCCGGTGTCCGGGCCCTGGGACCTGATCAGCGTCGCGCTGTCCCTCGTCGGCATAGTCGGCGTCGTATACGGCATCAAGGAGGCAGCGACCCACGGCCTCACCTGGGAGGCCGGTGCCGCGGCCCTCATCGGGCTCGGCGCGCTGTACGGCTTCGTCCGCAGGCAGTTGACGCTGCCGGCGCCGCTGCTCGACATGAGGCTGTTTCGCCACCGGGGCTTCTCCGGCGCGGTTCTGGCCGACCTGCTCACCATCCTCGGGCTCTCCGGCCTGGTGTTCTTCCTGTCCCAGTTCCTGCAGCTGGTCCAGGGCAGGGAGCCGTTCGAGGCCGGTCTTGCCGAACTGCCCGCCGCGATCGGCGCGGTGGCGACCGGTCTGATAGCGGGCACCGTCGCACGGCGGTTCTCCGTACGGTCCGTGGTGGCCGGCGGGCTCGCCGCCGTGGGCCTCGCTCTGGCCACGATGACGATGATCAGCCAGTCCACGGGTTATCCGCTGCTCGGAGCCGCGCTGCTCTTCGTCGGTGTCGGCGCGGGATTCTCCTTCACCGTCACCGCCGACATCATTCTGTCCAGCGTGCCCAAGGAGCAGGCCGGCTCAGCGTCCGCGGTGTCCGAGACGGCCTACGAACTCGGGGCGGCCCTCGGCATCGCACTGCTGGGCTCCGTCGTCACCGGTGTCTACCGTGACTTCGCCACCCCTCACGGCGTGCCGTCCCAGGCGGCATCCGCTGCCCACGAGTCGCTCGGCGGGGCCGTCGATGCGGCGGGCGCGCTGCCCCAGCACCAGGGTGCGGCCCTGGTCGGCGCCGCCCAGGAGGCGTTCGTCGACGGGCTGCGGTTCGCGACGGGTGTGGGCGCGGCGGTGCTGCTCGCCACCGCGGTTGCCGCTTGGTTCCTGCTGCGCGGCCAGAAGCTCGAGGACGGCCTCGAACACCCCTAGAGGAAAGGCCGGACCCCACGCCGGGTCCGGCCCACCTAGGTCCTGTTCGGCCGATCTTGCCGGGCTCGCGTGCCCTGGCACGCACGCTCGCTGCGTTGTCGTCAGTCGCCGACGCTCCGCGTCGGCTCCTTCCTCCGCCTTGCGATCGCACGCACCAGACCCCGCTCACTGATCCGGCCTGATCGACCGAACAGGACCTAGCCGCAAGGCCGTCAGGCCGTCACGCCGCCTTCGCCTTCGTTGCGTACATGTCCACGTATTCCTGGCCGGACAGCTCCATGACTTCCGTCATCACCGAGTCCGTCACCGCCCGCAGCACATAGCGGTCGCGGTCCATCCCGTCGTAGCGCGAGAACTCCATCGGCTCGCCGAACCGAATCGTCACCCGGCCCGGCCGCGGCAGACCCGCGCCGCCCGGCTGGAGCTTGTCCGTGCCGATCACCGCGAACGGGACCACGGGCGCACCGGTCATCAGGGTGAGCCGGGCGATGCCCGTACGCCCCCGGTACAGGCGGCCGTCGGGGGAGCGGGTGCCCTCCGGGTAGATGCCGAAGATCTTGCCCTCCTCCAGCACCCGACGGCCGGTCATCAGCGCGGCCACACCGCCGTTGGCGCCGTCGCGGTCCACCGGGATCATGCCGCAGCCGGTGAAGAACCAGGCCATCATCCGGCCCTTGACGCCCTTGCCCGTGACGTACTCGTCCTTGCCGATGAAGTAGACCGGACGGGCGCACACCAGCGGGAGGATCATCGAGTCGATGAACGTCAGATGGTTGCCGGCGAGGATGACGGGTCCGGTCCCCGGGATGTTCTCGGCGCCTTCCACGCGGGGGCGGAACATCAGGCGCAGGATCGGTCCTAGCACGGCCTTGATGATCGACAAGCGGGACAACGGGTCCTCCGGTGTCATACGGCGGTGGCGTGGGGGCGGACGGTAACGGCGGCGAAGTCTGTGCAGGTGAGGACCATACTCGCGGGTCGCACCTGATCGCACATCGGGTTCACGGAGCGGATACGCAGTGTTGACGTGAATTTTCGCTGCGTTCGTCCACGGTCTGCCGCAGGTAAGGCGCGGCTGCCTACCATCGGGCGATCGCTTGGCAGGTGCGGGACATCACACGGAGGAATGTCGATGACACAGGGTGCGGACAGAAGTCCCGGACGTCGGACCGTCCTGGGCGCGGCGGTAATCGGCACTGCGGCTCTCGGTGTCGGCGGCCTCACCGCCGGAACTGCCGAGGCCGACGAGCGCCAAGTGAGCCATGACGGACACGGTTCGTCGTACAGGGATCTGCCCTCCCCCACCATCATCGGCCACCGCGGCGCCAGCGGCTACCGGCCCGAGCACACTCTCGGTTCCTACCAGCTGGCACTGGACCTCGGCGCCCATGTCATCGAGCAGGACCTGGTGCCCACCAAGGACGGCCATCTCGTCTGCCGTCACGAGAACGACATCACGGGTACCACGGATGTCGCCGCCCACCCGGAGTTCGCCTCCCGCAAGACCACCAAGTCCATCGACGGCGTCAGCCTGACCGGCTGGTTCACCGAGGACTTCACACTCGCCGAGCTCAAGACGCTGCGCGCCAAGGAGCGGATCCCGGCCATCCGTCAGGAGAACACCCTCTACGACGGCCGCTGGACGATCCCCACCTTCGAAGAGGTGCTGCGCTGGGCCGAGAAGGAGGGCCGCCGGCGCGGCCGTCCCGTATGGCTCCATGTCGAGACCAAGCACCCCACGTACTTCCGCGGTCTTGGCCTCGGTCTCGAGGAGCCGCTCGCCCGGCTGCTGCGCAGGTACGGCCGCGACCGCCGCAACTCGCCCGTCTTCCTTCAGTCGTTCGAGCCGAGCAGCATCCAGCGGTTGGCGAAGCTCGTGTCCTCGCCGCGCGTCGTGCTGCTGTCCGGCGCGAGCAGCCGCCCGTGGGACTTCGTCGTGGCGGGCGACCCGCGCACGGTCGCCGACCTGGTCAAGCCCGAGGGACTGCAGTGGATCGCGTCCTACGCGCAGGGCATCGGTCCCACCCTCGACCTGATCATCCCGAAGGACGCGAGCGGCAAGCTGGGCACGCCGACGACGCTGGTGGCCGACGCGCACGCCAAGGGCCTGATCCTGCACCCCTACACGATGCGCAACGAGAACGCCTTCCTGCCCGCCGACTTCCGGCGCGGCACCGACCCGAACGCCTATGGCGACGCGTTCGGTGCGTTCAAGATCTACTTCGAGACCGGCATCGACGGCATCTTCACCGACAACGCCGACACCGGACTGCTTGCGGCCGCCGACTTCAACGGCTGACCGGCGGCCGCACACGAGGCCCGGCCGCCCGTACGGGTGACTGTGCCGTCGCACGGCAACCGCCGCCGTGCGACGGCACGTCCCGCCGGTCATGACGCTTCTCGAAGAACTCCGTCCGCTCGTGAGCGCCGAGGCGACGGCCGAGGCCCCCGCCGCCGCGATAGAGGCCCGCGATCTCGAACAGGCCGTCTGGGTGCGGCTGCTCGAACGCCTCGACGGAGCCGGCCCGCCGCCGGACGCCGCCCGCTGGGTCAGGTCGGCCGTACGCGCGGAGGCGCGCCGCGCCAGGCGCACCGCGGCCCGGGAGCGGCCGTACGGTCCGGAGCCGTCGGCGGACCCGGCGGGCGGCCCGGAAGGGGCCGCGCTGTGGTCCGAGCGCCGCCGTGCCCTGCGCGATGCGATCGCCCGCACACCGGGCAACTGCCCGCGGCTGCTGACTGCGATGCTGTCGCCCGACGACCCGACCTACCGCGAAATCGCAGGGGAGTTGGGAATCTCACAAGGCAGTCTGGGGCCGATGCGTTCCCGTTGCCTGGGATGCCTGCGCAGAATGCTGACGGCAGAGGTTGCGGCTCCTGAACCTGGGGGAAAGGAGCGGTAGACAACCGGCGGACAGGTGAGCGGGAGGCATGCGCACATGGGCATGAGCGTGACCATCTCAGCGGCAAGAGCACAGGACGCGGAGCAGATCCTCAAGCTGCAGTATCTGTGCTACCAGAGCGAGGCCGAGCTGTACGGCGACTACGGAATCGAGCCCCTCACCCAGTCCCTGGACGACCTGCGGGCCGAAATAGCCCAGGGGCACGCGCTGGTGGCCAAGCTCGGCGACGAGGTGGTCGCCTCCGTGCGCGGCAGCGTCGACGAGGGCGGAACGGCCCGGATCGCCAAGCTGATCGTGCACCCCCGGATGCAGCGCCACGGCCTGGGAGGCCGACTGCTCGACGCGATCGAGAAGCGTTTTTCGGGCGAAGACGCCGCCAAGCGCTTCCAGCTCTTCACCGGCCACCGCAGCGAGAGCAATCTGCGGCTGTACCGCAGCCGCGGCTACGTGCAGGTCTCCAGCGAGCAGGTCGGCCCCCGGCTGACGCTGCTCACGCTGGAGAAGGAGGCCGTGGCGCGCGACTTCGCCGCGAGCGCGTAGCGGCGATCAGGCGGCGGGCTGCGCCATGTCCCTACGGGAGCGGCGCAGCCAGAGCATTCCGGTGACCGGCAGCAGCACCGGGATGAAGATGTAGCCCATGCCGTACGCCGACCAGACCGTCGAGTCCGGGAAGGCGGAAGGCTCCACCACCGTCCAGGTGCCCACGATCAGTACGCCCGCGAGCTCGGCGGCGCAGCACACCAGCGCCGCCCTGCGGGCCCGCTCCCCGCCGCGTACCAGCGTGTACGTGATGAACGCGTACACGACGGCCGCGACGGCGGAGAGTGTGTGGGCCAGCGGCGCCGAGTCGTAGTCGGTGGCGATCTGGTAGACGGAGCGCGAGACGGCGCCCACCGACATCACTCCGTACACCCAGACCAGCAGCAGCCCGGGGCCCTGGACCAGCCGGGTCTTCTTGCTTTCCGCGGTCTCGGTCATGGTCAGCCGTTCCAGATGTCGTAGAGACGCACTTCGAGCACGGCCAGGACGATCGCGCCCGCCGCGACCGTGACGGAACCCCAGCGGGTCCGCTCCGTGAGTGAGAGGAAACCCGCCGCCGGTACGGCCGCGAACGCCCCGATCAGATACGCGACGAAGATGACCGAACCCTCGTCGGCCTCCTCGCCGCGTGCCAGTTGCACGATCCCGACCAGCAGTTGCGCCAGCGCCAGCACCGACACCACGGCCATGCCGATGAAGTGCCAGTCCTTGGTGGGCTGGTCGCGAAGGGCGGCGTAGCCGCACCAGGCGGCGAGGGCGAGCGCGGTCACGGCGACCGCGACCGTCAGGGCGTCAAGCATGGCCCCGAGCGTATTACGGGCCAAAAGGCCCGATGCGCGCGGCCCCGGCCGCCGGCGGCACCGCTGAGCTGCTGGACCGGCTGCCCGCCTACCGCTGGGCCGTGGTCACCTCCGCGACCCGCCGGCCGGCCGAGGCACGGCTCGAAGAGGTCGGCATCGGCCCCAAGGTCCTCGTCGCCGCCGACGACATCACACGCGGCAAGCCCGACCCGGAGCCGTATCTGCTCGGTGCCGTCCGCCTCGGCGGCGACCCGGCGCGCTGCGTGGTCTTCGAGGACGCCCCGGCGGGGCTGACCGCGGGCCGCGCGGCGGGCATGCGGACCGTGGCCTTGGCCACAACGCACGAGCGTTCCGAGCTGTTCACCGATGTCGTCGTCAGGGACCTCTCGGCCGTGTCCGCGCAGGCCACGCATGGGGGAGTGGAGACCACGGCCGCCGGCTGAGCCTGACCGTATCCCGTCCGAATGCTGAGGCAGTGCAGTCCGTTATTCGGACAGCGCTGATCGCTTCGTACCGCTGTCTGCTTTACTTGCCGACATGACCACGACGAGCAGCCGCACCCTTGCGACCGAGGCGATCACGACGCCCGGTGCTCGTTGTATGTGTCGAATGTGCGCCAACTGAGGGCCCCTGCCTGAGCCTCGCGCCCCGAAGCGAGACCGACAGTCGAGCCGATTCCGGTGCTTCACAAGGAAGCATCGGAGCGAGCCTGCCCCGCGCCCGCGTTGCCCCCGGCCACCAGCCGAATCAGCCGTGCGGCGCCCCACTGTCCACAACCCGAATGCCCCGTGCCCGGCGGACACTTCGCCGTGCACTCGAATGTGACGGAAACCCCCTGTGATCACCACTACGGGCCTTACCAAGGTCTACGCGTCACGAGGCCGCGAGGTCTCCGCCCTGGACGGCGTCGATCTGCATGTCCGTGAGGGCGAGGTCTTCGGCGTCATCGGTCAGAGCGGCGCCGGAAAGTCCTCGCTCATCTGCTGTGTCAACCTGCTCGAGCGCCCCACTTCCGGCACCGTGACCGTGGCCGGCCAGGACCTCACCGCGCTCGCCGGCCGCGGCCGCCGCGCCTCCAGAGAACTGCGCGAGGCACGCAGCCGTATCGGCATGGTCTTCCAGCACTTCAACCTGCTGTCCTCGCGCACCGTCAAGGACAACATCGAGCTGCCGCTGGAGATCCTCGGTGTCTCCGGCGCCGAGCGCTCGCGCAAGGCACTCGAACTGCTCGACCTGGTGGGCCTCGCCGACAAGGCGAAGGCCTATCCCGGCCAGCTCTCCGGCGGCCAGAAGCAGCGCGTCGGCATCGCCCGCGCACTCGCCGGCGACCCCAAGGTGCTGCTCTCCGACGAGGCGACCAGCGCCCTCGACCCCGAGACCACCCGCTCGATCCTGCAGCTGCTGCGCGACCTCAACCGGCAGCTCGGACTGACCGTCCTGCTCATCACGCACGAGATGGACGTCGTCAAGACCATCTGCGACTCGGCAGCACTGATGAAGAAGGGGAAGATCATCGAATCCGGCACCGTGAGCGAACTGCTCGCGACCCCCGGCTCCGAGCTGGCTCAGGAGCTGTTCCCGGTCGGCGGCGAGGCCTCCGGCCCCGAAAGCACCGTCGTCGACGTCACCTTCCACGGTGAGTCCGCGACCCAGCCGGTCATCTCCCAGCTCTCGCGCACGTACAACGTCGACATCTCGATCCTCGGCGCCGCGATGGACACCGTCGGCGGCAAGCAGATCGGCCGGATGCGTATCGAACTGCCCGGACGGTACGAGGAGAACGTCGTCCCGGTCGGCTTCCTGCGCGAGCAGGGCCTGCAGGTCGAGGTCGTCGACTCCGAGGCCCCCGCCGAGCAGTTCGCCCTCCCCGCGCAGAGCACCGCCGCGCTGGTCGAGGGAGTCGCCAAGTGACCTGGTCGGAAATGCAGCCGCTGCTGAGCCAGGGCACCGTCGACACCCTCTACATGGTGCTGTGGTCGACCCTCGTCACCGTCGCGGGCGGACTGCCGCTCGGTGTGCTCCTGGTCCTCACCGACAAGGGCGGACTCTTGCAGAACACCCCGGTGAACAAGGTCGTCGGCGTGATCGTGAACATCGGCCGTTCGCTGCCGTTCATCATCCTGCTGATCGCGCTGATCCCCTTCACCACCCTGGTCGTCGGCACCTTCATCGGCCCCACCGCGATGATCGTGCCGCTCGCCGTCGGCGCGATTCCGTTCTTCGCCCGGCTCGTCGAGACCGCGATCCGCGAGGTCGACCACGGTCTGGTCGAGGCCGTGCAGTCGATGGGCGGCTCGATCCCGACGATCGTCCGCAAGGTGCTGCTGCCGCAGGCCCTGCCCTCGCTCGTCTCCGCCGTCACGACCACCGTGATCGTGCTCGTCGGCTACTCGGCGATGGCCGGCGCGGTCGGCGGCGAAGGGCTCGGCTCCAAGGCCGTCACCTACGGATTCCAGCGCTTCGAGACCCAGTTCATGCTGATCACGGTCGTCGTCCTGATCGCCGTCGTCACCGCCGTACAGCTCATTGGCGACGGAGTCGTACGACTCCTGGCACGCCGGGGCCGTACCGCTTCCTGACCCACCAGACCTTCCCCCGCACAGCCCGCACTCCTTGTCCGGGCGCCGTTCCGCTCCACCAGAAAGAGGCACTTTTCGTGCGCAAGAACACCAAGCTCACCGTGTCCGCCGCCGCTCTCGGGGCCCTCGCCCTCGGCCTCACCGCTTGCGGCACCGCGTCCGACCCGGCCGCCAGGGCCGACTCCGGCGCCAAGGCCGACCAGTCCAAGGCGCTGGTCGTCGCCGCGTCCCCGACGCCGCACGCCGACATCCTCAACTACGTCAGGGACAACCTGGCGAAGAAGGCCGGACTGAGCCTCGAGGTCAAGGAGTTCACGGACTACGTCCTGCCGAACACCGCCACCGAGAGCGGCCAGGTCGACGCCAACTTCTTCCAGCACAAGCCGTACCTCGACGACTTCAACAAGAAGAACAACACCCACATCGTCCCGGTCGTCAACGTCCACCTGGAGCCGCTCGGCCTCTACTCCAAGAAGGTCAAGGACCTCAAGGAGCTCACGTCCGGCCAGACTGTGGCCGTGCCGAACGACACCACCAACGAGGGCCGCGCGCTCAAGCTGCTGGCCGACAACGGCCTGATCACCCTCAAGGACGGCGCGGGCACCGACGCCAAGCTCTCCGACATCAAGGACAGCAAGGGCCTGAAGTTCAAGGAGATCGAGGCCGCCACGCTGCCCCGCGCCCTGAACGACGTCGACGCCGCGGTAATCAACGGCAACTACGCCATCGAGGCCGACCTCAAGCCCGCCACGGACGCCCTGGCGCTGGAGAAGGCGGAGGGCAACCCGTACGCCAACTTCCTCGCCGTCAAGCAGGGCAACGAGAAGGACGCGCGCGTGCAGAAGCTCGCGCAGCTCCTCAACTCCCCCGAGGTGAAGAAGTTCATCGAGGACAAGTACACCGGCTCGGTCGTCCCCGCCTTCGGCGCCGTCAAGTAGGGCTTGCCATAGGCCCCTTGAGCGAGGCCCGGCGCACCGCGGCAGGTGCGCCGGGCCTCGCTCAACTCGCCACCCGGCCATGCGCATCCGTCACCGGATGCTGCATGCTGTGCCTTTACGGCTACGACCCTTCTCACACGGTCTTCGGCATGGAGCTGCGCATGACTACCACCTTCCCGGACGTGTCCATCAGCACGGAGCGGTTGGTGCTGCGCCCCTTCGAAGAAGCCGACATCCCGGCGCACACCGAGATGATGAACGACGAGATGGTCACCGCCTGGACCTCTGTGCCCCACCCGTACACGGCCGCAGACTCCGACGAATGGATCCGCAGGATCGCTCCTGCAGAGCGCACCGAAGGCCGCGGAATCGTTCTGGCCGTCACCGAGTTCCTCACCCAGCGGCTCGTCGGCATCGTCCGTCTCAAGAACACCGACTGGCGCACCCTCGCCACCGAGGTCGCGTACGTCACCGCCCCCTGGGCGCGCGGCGAGGGTTACGCCACCGAATCGGTGCTCGCCGTCGCCCAGTGGCTGTTCCGCGTCCAGAAGTTCGAGCGACTGGAACTGCGCACCGCCGCCGACAACACCGCCTCGCAGCAGGTGGCGCAGAAGATCGGCTGCATCAGCGAGGGCGTCCTGCGCAACGCATGGATAGCGCGTACTCAGACCGAGGACGGTGGCTGGGCCGACATCCGCACCGATCTGATCGTCTGGAGCCTGCTCCCCGAGGACCTCGAAGGCGTCTCGGGCCGGCTGGCGGACGCGGGATACGCCTCCTTCACCGACTGGAACTGACGCCACCCGGCCACGACCCACCGCGGCCCGCTCCAGGTACTCTCGCCATGCCCGCACCTGCGGGCTGCCCCGACCTGCGACGACACCAGGAGACTGACGACGATGGCCGACCGCGTCACGGTGATCGGCTGGGACGGTTCGCCCCTCACCGCAGCGGCCAGGTCCGCCCTCTCCGCCGCCACGCTGGTGGCCGGAGCCGCGCACCATCTGGCGCTGCCCGAGGTACCGGCGGGTGCCGAGCGCATCCGGCTGGGCAGCGTCGGCCTCGCCGCCCGGCGGATCGCCGGGCACCGTGGCAGCGCCGTCGTCCTCGCCGACGGCGACCCGGGTTTCTTCGGCGTCGTACGCACCCTGCGCGCGCCCGAGCACGGCCTGGAGGTCGAGGTCGTGCCCGCCGTCTCGTCCGTCGCCACGGCCTTCGCCCGCGCCGGGATGCCCTGGGACGACGCCCAGATCGTCGTCGCACACCGCCGTACGCTGCGCCGCGCCGTCAACGTGTGCCGGGCGCACCCCAAGGTCGCCGTCCTCACCTCCCCGGGCGCCGGGCCCGCCGAGCTCGCCCTGCTGCTCGAAGGCGTGCACCGCACCTTCGTCATCTGCGAGGAACTGGGCACCGACCGCGAGCAGGTCACCGTCCTGACCTCCGACAAGGCCGCCGACCACGCCTGGCGCGACCCCAATGTCGTCATCGTCATCGGGGGAGCAGGGACCGCGGCCGTCCAGGGCGGCGGCTGGATCGCGGGCCACGAGCCCGGCTACCCGTCGGCGGTACGGGGCTGGGCGCTGCCTTCGCAGGCGTACGGACACGCGTACGGAGAAGGTCCCGGCGAGGGCGAGTCGGTGCAGCTGCGCGCCGCCCAACTGGCCCGCCTCGGGCCGCGCATCGGCGACCTCGTCTGGGACATCGGCTCGGGCAGCGGCGCACTCGCGGCGGAGGCGGCCCGCTTCGGCGCCGCGGTCATCGCCGTCGACGTTGACGCGGACGCCTGCGCACGCACCGACGCCACAGCCCGGCACGCGGGCGCCCAGCTCCAGGTCGTCCAGGGCCGCGCGCCCCATGTGCTGGAGCGGCTGCCGGAGCCCGATGTCGTACGGATCGGGGGCGGGGGAGTGCCGGTGGTGACCGCGTGCGCCGACCGGCGGCCGCAGCGCATCGTCACCCATGCCTCGACCCGCGACGAGGCGGAGGCGATCGGCGCCGCCCTCGCGGCCGGCGGCTACGAGGTGGAGTGCGCGCTGCTGCAGTGCGTCGACATGGACACCACGGCATGGGCGGAGCGGGAGCGTTCCGTCGTCTTCCTGGTCTCCGGCCGACGGGTGGAGAGCGCCCCATGACCCTGCCGCCGGACGGCGCGCGGTAGGCTGGCCGATCGTTGTACCGCACCCGGACGTTCGTCGCTTCGTTCGTCAATGTCCGGAAAATGGGGCCGCTTTGGTTCCGATATGTGGTACGTCAGAACCGGGGGAAGCGCAACGTGGCGCAGCCCACAACGGGCCGTGGCAGATCTCATGGCCGCGGCGCCGAACGGCCGCGAGAATGCTTGGAGACCGTGGGGGCATCGTGCCGCGCGGCGCACACGCTCGTTCTTGTTGACGGGCGTCAGGTGTGCCGCGATCGGGCGTCCCGGGCGACGGGCGAAGGAACACAAGCGATGGGCGAGGGGTACGCATGACTGACACCGGCCAGATCCCGGGCGAGGGGCTGCCGGAGAACGCAGGCATGGTGGAGCAGCCGGGCGTCCCCGCTCCTGGCTCGTACACCTACCTCGACCCCTCCGAGAACGGCTCCGAAGAGGACGATCTGCTGCTGATGCCGGGCGCGCAGGGGGCGTGGAGCGATCCGCAGCCGATGCAGCCCGTGCAGTCGGCGCAGCCTGTCCAGGCGATGCAGTCCGTGCAGTCCGTGCAGTCCGTGGAGTCGGCGCAGCCTGTCCAGGCGATGCAGTCCGTCCCCGTGCAGTCCGTGCCCGTGCAGCCCGTCTCCGTGCAGTCCGTGCAGCAGGGCCCGCTGGCTCAGGCGCCGGCCGGCCATGGATCTGCGGGATCCATGGAAGGACAGGCTCCGGTGGCCGTGCCGCCGCCCGCGCCGACGGCTCAGACCTCCGCTCCCGAGCATCTCGTCTCCGAGCACCATGGCGCCGAGTCCTTTGTGTCCGCGGTTCATGCCGAGGCGTTCGTGGGAGTGCAGTCGCCCGCTGGACCGGAGTACGCGGCGCCGGAGTACGCGGCTGCCGAGTTCGCCGCTCCCGCGCCGCCGGCGCCTGAGTTCAGAGATGAGCAGCCCGTCTCGGAGCCTGTCGCCGAACCGGCCCCGGTGGCCGAGCCGCCGGCACCCGCCCTGCCTGTCTTCGACGCTCACGAGTCGGGTGCTCACGAGGCCGGTGGCCGGGACTCCGGTTCCGTCGACCTCAATGGCGTACGCATTCCGCCCACATCGGGCATGCCGACGCCTCCGCCCATGCGACGCCCGCTGCACATGGGCCCGCCGCTGCCCGACACCTCGGGCGGAGTGGTGCGCTCGCTCGCCGACCGCGGTCCGGCGGGCGCGCGCCCGCCCGCGATGGCGGTCGCCAACCCCGGGCCGCCCACGGCGGGTCCGGAGTACCTCGACATCCCGCGCGAGGGGTCGGCAGCCATGCTGCCGGGACCGCAGCTGGGCGAGATTCCGCCGCAGGGCGGGGCTCCCTGGGATCCGCAGCCGCCGCAGTTCCACACGCCTCCTCCGGCGTCGGTGGAAGCGGTCGCCCCGGAGCCCGCTCCTGCCACACCGGTCCCTCCCGTTGTCGCCGAGGCTCCTCTCGCGGCCGCCGAACCCGAGCCCGAGCCGCAGGCGCAGCCGGAGGCGGAGCCCGAGCAGCCGTCGGCCGGGCAGTTCGTCCCGGTCAACGGGTCGCTGCCCACCACTCCCCACCTCGCGCCGACGCCGGTCCCCGCGGTGGTGCAGGCCGAGCCCGAAACGGCGCCCGAGCCCGAACCGGCGCCCGAGCCCGTGGAGGAGGTCGGGGCCGTGGCAGCGGTCACTGAGCCGGAGGCGGAGCCGCAGTTCGTGCCGGAGCCGGCTGCTCATGCCGAGCCGATCCTCGTGCCCGCGCCGCGCGAAGGCGACCCGGAACCACTCGTCCTGGCGGCTGTCGAGCCCGCCGAAGTACCTGCTGCCCTGCCTGTCGTCGAGGTGGTTCCCGAGCCCGCCGACGTGCCTGTTGCCGTGCCTGGCGCCGAGGACGGGCCGATCGTGGCTCCCGAGGAGGTCGTCGTGGCCGAAGAACCCGCGCCCGAGCCCGAACTGGAGCCGGAGCCCGCCGCCGTCACCGCGCCCGAGCCGGTTGCAGCCGGTCGCGCGGCCGCGCCCGGATACGACGACGCCGAGCGCGAAGCCGTACTGCGCGTCATGCGCGAACGCCGGGACATCCGTAACGGCTTCCGCAGCGACCCCATCCCGCACGAAGTGCTGCTGCGCGTCCTGGAAGCCGCCCACACGGCGCCCAGCGTCGGCCACTCCCAGCCCTGGGACTTCGTCGTCATCCGCTCCGCCGAGACCCGTCGGACGATGCACGAACTGGCCCAGCGTCAGCGCGAGGCGTACGCGAAGTCGCTGCCGAAGGGCAGAGCCAAGCAGTTCAAGGAACTGAAGATCGAGGCGATCCTCGACACCCCTGTGAACATCGTGGTCACCGCCGACCCGACGCGCGGCGGCCGCCACACGCTCGGCCGTCACACCCAGCCGCAGATGGCTCCGTACTCCTCCGCGCTCGCCGTCGAGAACCTCTGGCTCGCCGCCCGCGCGGAAGGCCTCGGCGTCGGCTGGGTCAGCTTTTTCGACGAGCGCGAGATGGTGCGTGCGCTGGGGCTGCCGGAGCACCTGGAGGTCGTGGCGTACCTGTGTGTCGGTTACGTCGACGAGTTCCCCGAGGAGCCCGAGCTGATGCAGGCGGGCTGGTCCAAGCGCCGTCCGCTGTCGTGGGTCGTCCACGAGGAGACGTACGGGCGTCGCGCCCTGCCCGGTGAGGAGCCCCACGACCTCCTCCAGGAGACCGTCTCCAACATCCGTCCGCTGGACGCGAAGGCGCTCGGTGAGGCGTGGGAGCGGCAGAAGCGGATGACCAAGCCCGCGGGCGCGCTCGGGATGCTGGAGATCATCTCCGCGCAGCTGAGCGGACTGTCCCGGATGTGCCCGCCGCCGATCCCGGAGCCCGCGGCCGTCGCGATCTTCGCGGGCGACCACGGGGTGCACGCGCAGGGCGTCACGGCCTGGCCCCAGGAGGTCACGGCCCAGATGGTGGCCAACTTCCTCGGCGGCGGCGCGGTCTGCAACGCGTTCGCCAATCAGGTGGGCGCCGAGGTCTGCGTCATCGACGTCGGCGTGGCCGGGGACCTGCCCGCCACGCCCGGACTGCTGCCGCGCAAGGTACGGCCCGGCACGGCCGACTTCACGACCGGGCCCGCGCTCAGCCGCGAGGAGGTCCTCTCGGCCGTCGAGGTCGGCATCGAGACGGCGCGGGATCTGGTGGCGGCGGGCAACAAGGGGCTGCTCACCGGTGAGATGGGCATCGCGAACACGACGGTCTCGGCCGCGCTGATCGCCGTGTACACCGGCATCGACCCGGGCGAGATCACCGGCCGTGGTACGGGCATCAACGACGAGATGCACGCGCGCAAGGTCGACGTCGTGCGCCGCGCGCTCGAACTGCACGCGCCGGACCCGGCCGACCCGATCGGCGTCCTGGCGGCGGTCGGCGGCCTGGAGCACGCCGCGCTGGTCGGCTTCATCCTCGGCGGCGCGTCGCTGCGTACGCCGGTGGTACTGGACGGCGTCTCGGCGGGAGCGGCCGCGCTGGTCGCCCGAGCGATCGCGCCGGAGGCCCTGGCGGCGTGCATCGCGGGCCACCGCAGCGCGGAGCCGGGCCACGTGGCGGCCCTCAACAAACTGGGCCTGCGGCCGCTGGTCGACCTGGACCTGCGGCTGGGGGAGGGCACGGGGGCGCTGCTGGCGCTGCCGGTGGTGCAGAGTGCTGCGCGGGCGATGCATGAGGTGGCGACGTTCGACTCGGCGGGCGTCACGGAGAAGTAGCCCGCGGCGGCGGCCCCTTCCGGCCGACTGGGTGGACGCCTCCTGCTGCGCGGCTGCGGCCGGGTGGTGGGTGCGCCCGCCGCCCGCCCGTTCCGGCCGACCCGGTGGTGGGTGCGCCCGCCTTCGGCGGGCCGTTGTCCCGCCCGCCCGTTCGGGCCGACCGGTTGCTCGAGGCCTCTGGTGGGTGGTCGGGCGCCGTCGGCGGCTTCCGCCCGCTGGCCAGCAGGCCCGCCGCCCGTTCCGGGCGACCGGTCGGTGGCTGTCGCCCGGTGGGTGGTGCGCCCGCCTTCGGCGGGCCGTTGTCCCGCCCGTTCGGGCCGACCGGCTCGGTTGGGGCTTCCGGTGGGTGGGCGGCCGTCGTCGTCGGCTTCCGCCCGGCGGCTTGCCGCCTCGGTGGCCGCGGTCCGGTGGTGGGTGTGCCCGCCTTCGGCGGGCCGTTGTCCCACCGCCCGCCCGCCCGTCTCGGAGCGAGACCGGTTGCTGGAGGCCTCTGGCGGGTCGTCGGGCGTCGTCGGCGGCCGCGGCGCGGTTGTCGGCAGGCCCGCCTCCCGTTCCGGGCGACCGGCCGGTAGCCGCCTCCGATGGCCGCTACGCCCGCCCCCCGACTCCCGGGCCACGGGCCGCGGCGCGAAGCTGCCGCCGGGGGCCGTGGGGGCGTCAGCCCCCGCGTAGCCCCCCACGGGGTCTGGGGCACCGCCCCAGTTTCGGGAAGGGGCGGGGCAGGGGAGAAACCCCCCACCCCCTTAAGGTATTCGCCAGGGCCCCACCCCACCCCACCTCACCAGCCGCTTCACCGCCGCAGCGGTCCCGTACACGCACCGCCCCGCACGAGGAGCCACGACCGCCATGGCCGAGCACGCAGAGCCCGCTGAGCAAGCCGAACCCGCCGCGCACGCTGAGCAAGCCGAGCACCCCGCCTACCCCGTCGGACTCCGCCTCACCGGGCGCCGCGTCGTCGTCCTCGGCGGTGGCCAGGTCGCCCAGCGGCGCCTGCCCGCGCTCATCGCGGCCGGTGCCGACATCGTCCTCGTGTCCCCGGAGGCGACGCCCTCCGTCGAGGCGATGGCCGCGGCCGGCGAGATCGGCTGGGAGCGGCGCACGTACGCCGAGGGCGACCTCGCGGATACCTGGTACGCCCTTATCGCGACCTCCGACGCAGAGGCGAACGCGCGCGCGTCCGCCGAGGCCGAGCGCACCCGCACCTGGTGCGTACGCTCCGACGACGCCGGCGCCGCCACCGCCTGGACCCCGGCCACCGGCCGGTCCGAGGGCGTGACCGTCGCCGTGCTGACGGGACGCGACCCGCGCCGTTCGGCAGCCGTGCGCGACGCGATTGTCGAGGGCCTGCGCGACGGCTCCCTCGCGGCGCCTCACCACCGCACCCGTACCCCTGGCGTCGCCCTCGTCGGTGGCGGCCCCGGCGACCCGGATCTGATCACCGTCCGCGGCCGCCGCCTCCTCGCCGAGGCGGACGTCGTCATCGCGGACCGCCTTGGCCCGCGGGACCTTCTCGACGAACTCCCGCCCCACGTCGAGGTGATCGATGCCGCGAAGATCCCGTACGGCCGCTTCATGGCCCAGGAGGCCATCAACAACGCCCTGATCGAGCACGCGAGGGCGGGAAAGGCGGTCGTGCGCCTCAAGGGCGGCGACCCCTTCGTCTTCGGCCGCGGCATGGAGGAGGCCGAAGCCCTCGCCGCGGAGGGCATCGCGTGCACCGTCGTCCCCGGCATCTCCAGCTCCATCAGCGTCCCCGGCGCCGTCGGCATCCCGGTGACCCATCGCGGGGTGGCCCATGAGTTCACGGTGGTCAGCGGCCATGTCGCCCCCGACGACGAGCGTTCGCTCGTCGACTGGGAATCGCTCGCCAAGCTCCGCGGCACGCTCGTCGTCCTGATGGGCGTGGACAAGATCGGCGCGATCGCGCAGACCCTCGTCGCACACGGAAAGAGCCCCGACACCCCCGTGGCCCTGGTCCAGGAGGGCACGACCGCGTCCCAGCGCCGCGTCGACGCGACCCTGGCGACCGTCGCCGAGACGGTCCGGGCCGAGGACGTACGCCCGCCGGCGGTCATCGTCATCGGCGATGTCGTCACCGTCGGCCCGCGCAAGCCATAAGCGTTCCGCACCGCGTAACCGCCAGTAACCGACCTGCGCCCAGCCGTTGGCACCACACCCAGGAGAAGGCAGTATCACCCTGTGGCTGATCTCATCACTGTCGAGGACCCCGACGACCCGCGCCTGCGCGACTACACGGGTCTGACCGACGTCGAGCTGCGGCGCAAGCGCGAACCCGCGGAGGGCCTGTTCATCGCCGAGGGCGAGAAGGTCATCCGGCGCGCCAAGGACGCCGGTTACGAGATGCGGTCGATGCTGCTTTCCGCCAAGTGGGTCGATGTCATGCGGGACGTCATCGACGAGCTCCCGGCACCCGTGTACGCGGTGAGCCCCGAGCTCGCCGAACGGGTCACCGGCTACCACGTGCACCGCGGCGCGCTCGCCTCCATGCAGCGCAAGCCCCTGCCCACGGCCGACGAACTGCTGCTGACCGCCCGCCGGGTGGTGGTCATGGAGTCGGTCAACGACCACACCAACATCGGCGCGATCTTCCGTAGTGCCGCCGCCCTCGGCATGGACGCGGTGCTCCTCTCGCCGGACTGCGCGGACCCGCTCTACCGCCGCTCCGTGAAGGTGTCGATGGGTGCGGTCTTCTCCGTCCCGTACGCACGT
This sequence comes from Streptomyces sp. NBC_01481, assembly GCF_026339995.1. Taxonomy (GTDB): domain Bacteria; phylum Actinomycetota; class Actinomycetes; order Streptomycetales; family Streptomycetaceae; genus Streptomyces. The sequence goes on from NZ_JAPEPT010000001.1 coordinate 2,180,330, forward strand.
CTCGAATCCTGGCCCAGGGGCCTGGAGTCCGTACGGGAAGCGGGCTTCAAGCTTCTCGCCCTCACCCCCGACGAGAAGGCCTCCGCCATCGACGAGGCGGCCCCCCACCGGCTGGAGCGCGTCGCGCTGATGCTCGGCGCGGAGGGCGACGGGCTCTCGACACAGGCGTTGGTCGCCGCCGACGAGTGGGTGCGGATCCCGATGGCGCACGGAGTGGACTCGCTCAACGTGGGCGCGGCCGCCGCGGTCGCCTTCTACGCGGTCGCGACGGGCCGCCCGGGCGCCTGAGCCGCAGCCCCACGCAACCTGCTAGAGCTGCTGGGCTGCCGCGATTCCGAGCGCCACGATCAGCGTCACCACGACGAAGACGATGATGCGCTGGCGCAGCAGCCGCGGATTGGCGGGCCGCCGCCCGGGCGATGTGGGGCGCACGCCGGGCTTGGTGCCCTGGCGCCCGTTCGTGCGGGAGGTGTTGCGCGGCGCCTGAGGGCGCGTGCCGCCGGTGCGCGGCGGCTGCGCCGGGCGCGGCATGGACGTGCCCGCCGTCCGCCGCTCGAGGCGCTCGGTCCGCTCCACCCTCTCGGAGCGCTCCACGCGCTGCGTACGCTGCGGATAGCGCGAGGTCGGACGGTCCTGCTCGATCCGCTCGCGCTGGGCGGGAGGACGGGCCTCCGACAGCCCCTGGGCTTCCCTGGCCGCGATCTCCTTGAGCCGCATCGACAGCTGCAGCGTGCTGGGCCGCTCCTCGGGGTCCTTCGCCAGACAGGCCCGTACGAGCGGAGCAAGCGCGTCCGGAACCCCGTACAGCTGCGGCTCCTCATGCACCACCCGGTACAGCATGACTTCCGAACTGCCGTGTCCGAAGGGCGAGTCGGCGGTCGCCGCGTACGCGAGCGTGGCGCCCAGCGCGAAGACGTCCGTCGCCGGGGTGACGGCGGCGCCGCGCACCTGCTCGGGTGCGAGGAAACCGGGTGAGCCGACCGCCGTGCCGACGTGTGTAAGTGTGCTCGCGCCGGTCGCCCAGGCGATGCCGAAGTCGATGATCCGCGGGCCCTTCGGCGACAGCAGAATGTTCGACGGCTTCAGATCCCGGTGGACGACCCCGGCCTCGTGCACCGCGACCAGGCCCTCCGACAGGGCGGCCCCGATCGCGGCCACCTCGGCGGCCCGGAGCGTGCCGTCCTCGGCCACCTTGTCGTGCAGGGAGGGACCGGGGACGTACTGGGTGGCGAACCACGGGCGCTCCGCCTCCAGATCGGCGGCCACCAGCCGTGCCGTACAGCCGCCGCGGATCCGCCGCGCGGCCGAGACCTCGCGCGCGAAGCGCGATCTGAACTCCTGGTCCTCCGCGAGGTCCGGCCGGATCACCTTCAGAGCCACGCGCTGCCCGCGCCGGTCGGACCCGAGGTACACGACCCCCATGCCACCCGCGCCGAGCCGCCGGTGAAGCCTGAACGAGCCGACGACACGCGGGTCCTCGCGCCGGAGCCGCATCATCGCCATGTCCGTCCCCTACCTACGGTGGGGAGACCCCACCCCCGCTGCCACGGTCGTCCGTTTGACGTGGCACAGCTTACGTACCCCTGCCCCGGTGTGCTCATAGGCCGCGCCCTCGCGGCCCGATCGATTGTCAGTGCCGGGTGGGAAACTTGAAGAGTGGTCAGGGGGCCGCGGATCGGGCCCCCGTGACCCGTGCGAGATCTCAAAGGTCCGTCGCAGAAGGGGGATTGGATCGTGAAGGGTGACCGCGTGGAGATAGTCGTGGACGCGGGAGACACGACTCGTACGTACGAAGTGGTGGCAAGCAGGGCGGGTCGCAGGGTCGAGACGGCGGTGCGCAGGGGGGTGGTGGAAGTGAGCGAAGTCACCCGCACGGGAACGGTGGTGCGGACAGCGCGCTTCATGGCCACGAGGGTGCTGGCACTGGTCGAGCAGCCGGTGCCACGGGAGGACTCCTCGGAGCGTCCCCTCGGGGAAGACCCCAAGTCCTAGGAGCTCGTCTCCACCCAGGGGAGTACGTCACCGGGGCGATGCTCATCCTCCGGGAGGCCCGGCAATCGGTACGAGGGCATGACGCCCGGGACCCCCCGGATCCCTAATGTTGAAGTCAAGCGGCGGGTGCAGCACTCGTCCCCCGAGGTCAGACACCCGCCGCTGCCAAATACGACAGGAGAGGGACCATGGCCGACACGGCATCGCGGACGATGATCCGCACGCAGGGACGCAGGGCATTCGCCGCGTTCGGCGGCCGCCCGTCGGGCCGACGCCATCCGCTGGTGGCGACGGCGATGGTGCTCCCTCTCGCAGCCCTGCTCGTGGTCGCCTTCGGCGGCTGGGAAGCAGTGGTCACACAAGCGTCGTCCGTGGGCGTGATGCTGGGGCGCTGAGCGGCGCCCCGGGCCCGGAAGAGCGGTCCGGGTCGGGGACATCCGGCCAACAACCCCGTGGGGACGGGGGTGCGGCGGACGGCAGCGTTTGGCCGGTCAGCTGGGGAGCTGACCGGCCATCGCGCTGTTTCCCCTCGTGCGTGCGCCCCTCGCACCGCTCGGCCCTGGCGGGCCTCACGGGCTTCGGGCCGCTGCGCCGGACTCCGTCCGCCGGGACGGGGCGCAGCAGCGTCGTGAAGCCGGGGGTTGGCTCACCCCGCGCGGACTACGAGGCACACCGCTGAGCCGCACGCCTGGTCGGCTCGGCGTGCGCGCCCACCGCGCCACGCAGCTGGTCGACCTCGGCTGTGCCACCACCACGCTGCGAAGTGGACCCCACGGGGGTACGGGCGGCCCAGCGCCGCGAAGCCCTGGCTCCGCGAGGGCACGGCCGTGTGCCGCGAATGAGGCGCTCCACGGCGGTGCGGGCCTCGCGCGGCGAAGCCCGGGGTCCTCGAGTTTACGAGCCCTGCGCCGCGGCGGCCGGCGGGGGTTGTGGGGCCCGCGCCGACAAGCCCGGGCTCCCCACGGGTTGCGGGCCTCGCCCCCGAACCCGCCAAGCCCGGGCTCCATGGCGATGCGAGCCTCGCGCCCCGAACCCGGCGCCTGGGTTATGGGTCGCCCCCAAAACCCGACGCGCGCGGCAACGGCAACGGGCGGCCTCGCCTCGTGAAGGCCCACGCTGCACACGGGGGTACCCGGGTCGCGCCGCGAAGCCGGGGCGCGGGTTGTGGGGGCGTCAGCCCCCGCACTTCCCTTCCCCTCTGGGGGCTGGGGGCTCGCCCCAGTTTCGGGATGGGGGTACCTCCCGCGGCCGCCAGGCCGTAGGGGGAGGGCGGGGTGGGGGAAAACCCCCGCCCGCACCCGCGCCGCGTAGGCTCCCGCCAGGGAAACCGCACCCCGGGGGGAGACCGTGACCGCAGACGTCGTCCGCACGCTCGCCTACGTCGCCCGCGACGCCGCCCACCTCTTCACGCCGCGCCAGGCCTGCCCCGCCTGCGGGCACGACGAGGCCGTGCTCGCCGAGCGGGACGACGGCGCCGTCGTCCGGCACGGCGAAGCCGTCGCCAAGGCCCACGCCCCCGGCACCGACCCCGGCGCGCACCACGCCCGCCTCGCCGTCGCCGCCCACCCCCGCCTCACCGGCATCCTCCTGGCCCCCGTCCCGCTCCCCGCCGGAGACGTCAACGGCCGGCCCGTCACCGCCTGGCCCTACGGCCTGCCCGTGGACCCCGCGGATCCCGACACCGCCCCCTGGGAGGAAGCCGCCGCCCTGCTGGCCCGGCTCCACCGGATCGAGCCCGCCGGGCTCCCCGGCCCCATCCCTCCCATGCGCGGCCCCGCCAAGGCCGCCGTGGCCATGGCCCGGATGCGTGCGGCGGCGGCCGGGCACCCCGCGGCCGCCACCGTGGAGCGGGCATGGGCGCGCCTGCCCGCCTGGGCCCGCGACGAAGCGCCCCCGCCCCGCGCCGGCACGCTCTGCCACGGCGACCTCCACCTCGGCCAGCTCGTCCGCCATCCCGCCCCCGCCGGCCCCTGGCTGCTCATCGACGTGGACGATCTCGGCCTCGGCGACCCTGCCTGGGACCTGGCCCGGCCCGCCGCCTGGTACGCGGCCGGGCTGCTGGCCCCGGAGATCTGGGGGCGTTTCCTCGGGGCGTACACGGCCGCACAGGGGCCCGCGGTCAGCGGTGACGGCGACCCCTGGCCCCAACTCGACGCTCCCGCCCGCGCGCTGACCGTCCAGACCGCCGCCCTCGCCCTCGCGAAATCCGCCGCAGAACACCGCGAACCGGACGAGGTCGAGCAGGCCGTGATCGCCGCGTGTGCCCGAATTGCCGCCCTCCCGCCCGAGTTGGAGTTCGAGCCTCCGTCGTAGGCTGAACCACCTGTCACCGGGCATGCATCCCGGCGACGTCGACCGAACGGCGAGGAGCTGAGCAGATCATGCAGTGTCCCAAGTGCCATGCAGCGATGCACACGTACAACCGCAACGGCGTTCAGATCGAGCAGTGCAGCGGCTGCCGGGGGATATTCCTCGACTACGGCGAGCTGGAGTCCCTGACCCGCCTGGAGTCGCAGTGGACGCAGGCCCCGCCCGCGCCGCCGGCCCCGCAGGCCTACCCCGCACCCGCCGCGCCCGCCTGGGGCGCCCCGCACCATGGCGGACACCACGGCGGCCACCACCGCCAGAAGAGCTTCGGCCGGATGCTCTTCTCCTCCTGAGCCGCCCCACGGACGACAGAACCCCCGGCCGTCTCGACGGCCGGGGGTTCTGGCTGGTGCGCGATACTGGGATTGAACCAGTGACCTCTTCCGTGTCAGGGAAGCGCTCTCCCGCTGAGCTAATCGCGCGGGACGATCTTGAGTTGTGCTGCGGTCCTGCGTGGTGCTGCGTGCGCGATACTGGGATTGAACCAGTGACCTCTTCCGTGTCAGGGAAGCGCTCTCCCGCTGAGCTAATCGCGCGCGAATCCTTGCGGATCCAGTGGACGATACTGGGATTGAACCAGTGACCTCTTCCGTGTCAGGGAAGCGCTCTCCCGCTGAGCTAATCGTCCGTGGAGGTGGAGACGGGATTTGAACCCGTGTAGACGGCTTTGCAGGCCGTTGCCTCGCCTCTCGGCCACTCCACCCGGAGTGCAGGGGTTCGGGAAGATCCCCCATCGAGCGGACGACGAGATTCGAACTCGCGACCCTCACCTTGGCAAGGTGATGCTCTACCAACTGAGCCACGTCCGCTTGTCGTTTCCGGCCCGCTTGCGCGACCCGGCGACGTGTTGAACTCTAGCGGATTCCTGGTCCAGCACAAAAACGCGTTTCCGCAGCGTGCTGAGGTATGTTCACGCCGCAGCGGCCCGTCGGCGCCCGCCATACACTCACAGACGTGCACGACCTTGCTCCTCTGGCCCGCTTCGGCCACCTCCTCGCCACGGACATCCGTGATGTCACCAGCGACCCGGAAGCACTCGGCTCCGCCGGCTTCTGGGCGGTCGCCGCGGACTTCGAGGGCCGTCTGACCTGCGCCCGCTTCGACAATGTTCGTACGCAGCCGGTGCCCGAGCCCGTGCCGGGGCGCTGGCGCGGACCGGCCGCCGGCGACTGGACCTCCTCGCTGGACCGGCAGGCGTACACGGCCGGTGTGCACCGCATCCGCGAACACATCGCGGCGGGCGAGGTCTACCAGGCGAACCTCTGCCGAATTCTCTCGGCGCCCCTGCCCGACCCCGATGCGGCCGACGTCGACGCGCTGACCGCCCTGCTGGCGCGGGGCAACCCCGCTCCGTACGCCGGAACGATTCGGCTGCCCGCCCACGGCGTCGAGATCGCCACCGCGTCCCCCGAGCTCTATCTCAGGCGCGACAGGCAGATCGTCGAGTCCGGGCCGATCAAGGGCACCGGACGCACCGCCGAGGACCTGCAGGAGAAGGACCGCGCGGAGAACGTGATGATCGTGGACCTGGTCCGCAACGACCTCGGGCGGGTCTGCGCCACGGGCACCGTCACCGTCCCCGCCCTGTGCGCCGTCGAGGCTCATCCCGGTCTCGTGCACCTCGTCTCGACCGTCCGCGGCGAGCTGGGGCCGAAGGCGGGCTGGCCGGAGCTGCTGGCGGCCACGTTCCCGCCCGGCTCGGTGACCGGTGCGCCCAAGTCCAGTGCGCTGAAGATCATCGACGCTCTGGAGACGGCACCCCGGGGCCCGTACTGCGGAGGCATCGGCTGGGTCGACGCCGACCGCGGCACCGGCGAGCTCGCCGTCGGCATACGCACGTTCTGGATCGACCGCGACCAGCCCCGAGGACCGGTGCTGCGCTTCGGCACGGGCGCCGGGATCACCTGGGGCTCCGACCCCGAGCGCGAGTGGGACGAGACCGAGCTGAAGGCGTCCCGGCTGCTCGCGGTAGCGTCGGGGGTGTACGCGGCAAGCGGAAGGACAGCTGGATGAAGCTCTGGGTCAATGGCGGACTCACGGACGCCGAGAACGCCCGGGTATCCGTGTTCGATCACGGTCTGACCGTGGGCGACGGCATCTTCGAGACGGTCAAGGCGGTGCACGGCCAGCCCTTCGCCCTCACCAGGCACCTCGACCGGCTGACCCGCTCGGCCCGCGGCCTCGGCCTGCCCGACCCCGACCTGGACGAGGTGCGGCGCGCCTGCACGGCCGTACTGGAAGCCAACCCCATGGAGCTCGGGCGGCTGCGCATCACCTACACCGGCGGCCCTTCGCCGCTCGGCTCCGACCGCGGCACCGAGGGGCCCACACTGATCGTGGCGCTCGGCGAGAGCCGGCGCCGCCCCGACGCCACGGCGGTGATCACCGTCCCGTGGATCCGCAACGAGCGCGGCGCCCTGACCGGGCTCAAGACGACGTCGTACGGCGAGAACGTCGTCGCGCTCGCCAGGGCCAGCGAGCAGGGCGCGTCCGAGGCACTGTTCGCCAACACCGTCGGACAGCTCTGCGAAGGCACCGGTTCCAACGTCTTCGTGGTCGTCGACGGCGAGCTGCACACCCCGCCCGTCTCCTCCGGCTGTCTTGCGGGCATCACCCGCGCCCTGACCGTGGCGTGGACCGGGGCCAAGGAGACCGACCTGCCCTTCGACGTGCTGGAGCGGGCCGAGGAGATCTTCCTGACCTCGACGCTGCGCGACGTACAGGCGGTCCGGCGCGTCGACGACCGCGCGCTCACGGAGGCGCCGGGACCGGTCACCGCCAAGGCCATGCGGATCTTCGAGGAGCGGTCGGCCGCCGACGCGGATCCGAAGGCTCTGTAAAACCCCGTGACGAGCGGCCGCAGGGCAGGTAGAACACCCCTGATGACCACCACCCTGCGGCCGACCGGGCCGCTTCAACACGAGGCGGACGGCGCGCAGTCACGGCTCTACGAGGTCTGTGTCAACAGCCGTCCCGTCGGCCGGATCGAGATCGCCACCTTCCCCGCTCTCAGCGCCACCGCGGGCACCATCCGCTCGCTGGGCATCGACGAGCGAGACCGGCGGCGCGGGCGGGGGACCGTCGCCGCGCTCGCCGCCGAGGAGGTGCTGCGTGGCTGGGGCTGCACCCAGGTGCAGGTCGCCGTTCCGCCGGAGGCGACCGCGGCCACGCGGCTCGCGGCCGCACTCGGCTACGTCGAGCGCGGCCGCAACATGCTCAAGGAGCTGCCCGACGGCCCGTCCGCCCTGCCGCCGGATGTCGCGAGCCGCCCCATGAGCGAGGCGGAGTTCGCGCAGTGGCGTGCCACGGCCGTCGAGACCTACGCACAGAACTGGATCGACAGGGGAGTCCCCGCGGCCGAGGCGCGCGCCAAGTCGGAGGCTCAGCACAGCGCGCTCCTGCCCGAGGGCCTCGCCGGCCCGGGCGTCCGGCTCCACGTCCTGGAGCGGGAGGGCGCCGTTGTGGGCCATGTCCTCGTCGGCCGGCGCGAGGTGCGTCCCGGTGAGACGGGGGCGTACGTGTACGACGTCGAGGTCGTCGAGGGACAGCGCGGCCGCGGCCATGGCCGGTCCCTGATGCTGCTCGCCGAGCGCGTCGCGCTGGACGCCGGGCTGCCGCTGCTCGGACTGCACGTCTTCGCGGACAACACCCCGGCGCTCAGGCTGTACGAGTCGCTCGGCTACGAGACGACCCACATCAACAGCTTCAAGCAGCTCATCTAGCCGGACCTAGCCGAGCAGGCGGTCCGCGATCGCCTCGATGCGCTCCCGCAGCCCCTCCTGGCTCTTGCCGCCGTCGAGACGCTCGCCGTCGATGACGTACGTCGGCGTGCCCGTCACGCCGATCGCCTGGCCCTCGGCCTGGTCGGCGTCGACGATCAGGATGTGCCGGCCGTCGATCAGGGCGGTGTCGAACTCCTCGGCGTCCAGGCCCAGTTCACGCGCGACGTCGAGCAGGAGCGGCTCGCCCTTCGCGGCGAGCTCGTCGACGCGTCCGAGCACCGCCTCGATGTACGGCCAGCCCTTGCCCTGTTCGGCAGCCTCCTCAGCGGCCTGCGCCGCCGTGAAGGCGTGCTTGTGCTTGTCGAGGGGGAAGTGCCGCAGCCGCAGCTCGAGCCGGTCGCCGTAGCGCTCGCGCAGAGCCCGCAGATCCTTCAGGGCGCTGCGGCAGTCGGGGCACTGGAGCTCGCACCAGACGTCGAGCACGACGGGGCGGGCGGTGGTGGAGTCGCTCATGGGTCCAGTGTCCCAGTCCGTGGCCACCCGCATCGACCGGGACCTGGGGAGGAGACCGCCCCGGAGATCTCCCTGAGGTCGTCCGGGACCGTGGCCGCAACGGGGCCCGACGGTGCACGATGGAAGGGACGTACCCCCTCATGCCCGTCTGAGCCTGGAGGACCGGATGCTTGCCGAGACCATTTGTTCCGCGGTGTCCGCGGCGGGCCTGGGCATCGCCGCCGTCACGGCGTACCGCAAGCGTTTCCTCGCCGCGGCACGGATAGCCGCCTACTCGCTGGTCCCCATCGGCCTGGTGCTGACCGGCGCGGTCGAATGGGTCGTGGACACGGCCTTCAGCCCGTCCGCCTGGTTCGGCTTCGCCCTGCTCGGCGGCGCCTGGCTGCTCTTCATGACCACCCGGGCCATCGAGCGGCGGGGCGGTGGGACTCGCAAGGAACGCAAGGCCGCCGCCAGGGCGGCGGAGCAGGGGGTCGTCGCCCCGGCAGCGTCGGCGCCCTCTCTCGGGCCGGGCAGCCGTCCCGCGACCCAGCCCAAGGCGAAGCCGAAGGCCGCCGGTTCCGGCGAGGACTTCAGCGACATCGAGGCGATCCTCAAGAAGCACGGCATCTGACGTATCACGCCATGGCCGCAAACACGGGATCTGGTGAACTCCCGCAGTCGAGGGGCGTGTTGATCGATCACGGCAGGCTGCTCTGCGCCATCATCACCCCGAGATGCTCGATACCTCACGGGGCGAGGCCCCCGCACCGACCGAAGAGCCGCGTGGCTGCCTCTTCGCACTCTCCCAGCCGCCCCTGATGATCTTTCTCGCGGTGATCGGCTTTCTGCTGCTCATGGCCGCGGTACACGATCTGTTCCTGCTGTGAGGGGATCGGGGCCCCTCAGCCGGCCGCTTCCTTGCGGCGCGCGCGGTACGCGGCGACATGCAGGCGGTTGCCGCAGGTGCGGCTGTCGCAGTAGCGGCGTGAGCGGTTGCGGGAGAGGTCGACGAAGGCGCGCCCGCAGTCCGGGGCCTCGCAGCGCCGGAGGCGCTCCTGTTCGCCCGCGACGACGATGAAGGCCAGCGCCATCCCGCAGTCCGCCGCGAGATGGTCGGCGACCGATGCACCCGGCGCGAAGTAGTGCACGTGCCAGTCGTAGCCGTCGTGGTCGGTGAGCTGCGGGGTGGTTCCCGCAGCCGCCACCAGTTCGTTGACCAGTTCGGCCGCAGTGCGGCTGTCGGGCGCTGCGAAGATCTCCGCGAACTGCGTCCGCACGCCCTGCACGGCCTTCAGGTCCCGCTGGCTCAGCTCGCCCACGCCGCTGACACTGTGGCTTCGTACGAAGTCGTACAGCGAGGCGACGTCCGCGAGCGCGTCGTCCTGCCCGCTCTCCGGGGCGGTGTTCACCAGATCGACGACGGTGTCGAGGGCGATGCGGGTGTCGTGGGGGATCAGCACGATTCGCTCCCTGGCTGCTGCGGGCCGGTGCCCGCCGAATTGCGCTGACTCTAGCGGTTCGTGCCTAGACCCTGTCCGGCCGATCTTGCCGGGTTCGCGGCCTGGTCGACCGGACAGGACCTGAGCGCACCGGCGCCGTCACTGCGGTGGAATCCGCGGTGACGGCGCCGGTGTCTGACGTGTGTGGTTGTCCGCGCGGCGCCGTCGCCCCGAGTCGGACGGCGCCGTGCAGCTATCGGCCTGGCTCAGCTCTCGGCGAGGATGTGCGAGAGCTCCGTGTCGAGATCGAAGTGACGATGCTCGGTGCCGGGTGGCACCGCGGCGTCGGTCCGCTTCAGGAACGACTCCAGGGCCCGCGCCGGGGCCTCGAGCAGGGCTTCGCCCTCCGGGGAACTCAGCGCGATGCAGACGACGCCCTGGCCATGACTGCGTGACGGCCAGACTCTGACGTCGCCCGTGCCGGTGGGCCGGTGCAGACCCTCGGCGAGAAGATCGCGGGCGAAGACCCACTCGACCGTCTCTTCGGCTCCGGTGTGGAAGGTGGCGTGCACGGCGTAGGGATCGGCCGTGTCATACCGCAGGCCCGCGGGTACAGGCAGTGAAGACTCGCTCGATACAACGAGGCGCAGGTGCAGCTCGCAGCTGACCGTGGTGTTCATAAGCGCCAGGGCCTTTCGCTCAGTGTGCGCTCGGGGATTCGCACGTCGGCGAAATCGACATGCCACCTACGGTGCCGTTGTAAACCCCTCTGACCGTTTTGTGATCCTTCATGTCGCTCGTATAGCGGTGCATCACTTTGTGTTATAGGGCCATTCCGGTGACCACGCCGAATCCGGTACGTTTGGCTTCATGAATGCGGAGAGTGACGAGCGGGGCGAGGTCGTCGAAAAGACGACCGAGGTTCCCGCCACGGGGGACGTGACGGCGGCGAAGGAGCCGGTGCTGGGCTCGAGGGCGCCCCACTTCATCAAGCGGTCCAGGCCGCTGCATGTGAGCTGGCAGGTCGGTGTTTTCGTCGTCGGCCTCGCGGTGGTCGGCGCCGGCATCGTGATGCTGCCGCTGCCGGGACCCGGCTGGCTGGTGATCTTCGGCGGCATGGCGATCTGGGCGACGGAATTCGTCTGGGCGCAGCTGGTGCTGCGCTGGACCAAGCGGAAGGTGACCGAGGCGGCGCAGCGCGCGCTCGATCCGAGGGTCCGCAGGCGCAACATCATCCTGACCACGATCGGCTTGGTGATCATCGCCGTGCTGGTCGGAATCTACGTCTGGAAGTTCGGCATCGTGATGCCGTGGAAGATCAAGGAGTGACCTGAAAATGGTCTGGGGGACACTCTGACATGGGGTAATCTTTGCGGAGTGCCCGGGCGATTAGCTCAGTGGGAGAGCGCTTCGTTCACACCGAAGAGGTCACTGGTTCGAACCCAGTATCGCCCACCCGGACCGAAGGCCCGGAGACGTCGAGTCTCCGGGCCTTCGGCGTTCGTGCGTCCGGGGCCGAGTCAGCGCATCCGGCCCAGGGTGTCCCGCAGCCTCCGGGCGTCGCGCAGCCGCTGCTCGTAGGTCGCGCCGACGGCGAGGAGCAGCAGTCCGGCGAGCGCGGGCGGCAGCCAGCGGGGGAGTACGCCCACGACCTGGACGACGTACGGCGCGAGCTCGTGCAGCGCGTCGAGGGCGAGCACCGCGCCGCCGAGCACCAGCAGCGCCTGAAGGCGCAGCCGGGCGCCGGTGAGCGTGAGGGCCAGGGCCGCCAGGCCGAGCAGCAGCGGGCGCAGCCAGTGGTCGTCTCCCCAGGCCGCGACGAGGCTCGGCAGCAGCGTCGCGGCGAGACCGGGGCCGTACGCCGTCCAGGACGAGGCCCCCGGGTCGCGGCGGCGGCGCAGCACGCCGACGGCGAGCGCGGGGAGGGTCACGAGCAGGGTGTACGCCTCCGGGGTGGTGACGTCCGATGCGTACAGCCGTACCCAGGTGGCGAGCACGAACAGCACCGCGGCGAGATATCCGGCGGCGGGGCGGCGCTCGGCCCGTACCGCGGTGCCCGCGGCGATCACGGCGCCGAGCGCCAGCACCAGGGCGAGGGTCGGCCTGTCCCCGGTGGCGAGGACGACCGCGACAAGGCCCGCGGCCGCGCCGGTGAGTTCCATGGGGAGGGCCACGGGGTGGCGGCCCAGCCGGGCGGCGAGCAGGGCCACGGCGGCGGGGACGGCGAGGATCAGCAACGCGGCCCGGTGGGGCGGGAGTTCGGCGGCCGCGGCGACGGCGCCGAGCAGTGCGGTCGCGAAGCCGGTGGCGGTGCAGGCGAGGACTGCCTGCACGGCCCGCGGGCCGCGGGCGGTGAACGCGGCCGCGGCGAGGGCGGCGGTCAGGGTGCCGAGCACCGTGAACGTCGCGGGGCGCGTGGCCATGGCCAGTACGGCGACGCTCCCGGCGCCCGCGAGAGAGCAGGCGAGGGCGACGGGGACGGCGGCCGGGGCGAGCCGGGCGGTCCACGCGGGACGCACGGCGAGCGCCAGGGCGGCGGCGGTGAGGAGCACGTGCAGTGTCAGGGTCGCGACGTAGCCGAGATCGAGCGCGGGCGGCACGACGAACAGCCCGGCCCACGCGAGGGCGATGGCCCCGGTGCCGGCCGCGGCACGGCGGTCGGGCCGGGCCGCAGAGGCCGTGGGAGCGCCGACTGTCGGGCCCCAGGCGGGCCAGGAGGCGTCGGTGGGCGGCGGGCCCGCGGTGGGTCCGGCCGGTCCGGCCGGGGGCGGTGTACCCGGCGTGCCGGGCGCAGGGGTGGGGTGACCTGCCGGGGTGGGAGCTTCCGGCGCGCCCGCGCGGTCGTGCTGCGTGGTCTCGTCCGAGTCGTCGCCGGGGGCAGGGGTTCGCGTCGCCGTCGGTGACAGCCACCAGCGCGACGCCGTCGCCAGCATCGCCGCCACGATCAGCAGGACAAGCAGGGACGCCGTCAGGCCCGGCCCCGGGAGCGGTACGCCCAGTGCGCCGCGGGCTGTCGGCCCGGTGGCCGACGACCAGATGGTGTCCGTCGTCGACAGCGGCCCCGCCAGGGTGAGCGCCACCAGGGGGAGCGTCACGAGAGCCGCGAGCGCGTGGACCGCGCCCGCCGCGGCGGTCAGGCCCGGACGCAGTCGCTGCGGCGAGGCCGTCCGTACGAGAACCAACAGGCCGACCGAGCACAGCAGATACCCCAGCACCGACCATCCCTCGGGGACGCCCGCGCGGGCCACTGCGCCGAGCGCCGCGATCGTCGCGAGACCGGCCACGGCGGAGCAGGGCACCGAGGCCGGCGGCGAGCGCCAGGCCGCGAAGAGCGCCACGCCCGCCGCCGCGAGGAGCAGCCCGGCAGGGGCGAGCGCGTCGAGCGGTGTGTCAGCGGTCACCGACTGCGCGCCGCCGATAAGCAGGGCCCAGCCACCCGTCACCGCGGCGCAGGTGGCCGCGAAGGGCCGGAGTCCCGGCTTAGAGGGTGTCCGGTGGATCTGGCTGGGCTTGCGACGCCCTGCGACTCCGTCTCCGGCGTTGTCGTCGGTCGGCATGGCTCCGCCATGCCTCCCTCCTCCGCCTTGGATCCGAAGCCGCATGACGCCGCTCCCTGATCCAGCCTGATCCACCGGACGCCCCCTCGCCCACAGCGCGACCGCGACATCGAGCGAGGCGGTCGCCAGCAGGGCCCACTCCATCGGCGGTGCGCCCGGGCCGGCGGTCAGCGACCAGAGCGGCAGCGGGAGTTGCGCGGTCAGCACGGCCACCGGCAGCGGAATCCGCAGCCGCTCCAGGGACAGCCCGTACGCCGACCAGAGCGCGGCGAGCACGGCCGAGGCGACGGCCGCGTAGGCGAGCGGGCCGGTCTCCGCCAGCGCGACCCGGTGCAGGGCGTACGCGTCCAGCACCATCAGCACCAGGCCGAGACCTGCCAGGGACTCCGCCGTGGAGGCGAGCTTGCGCCGCAACAGCGCGACCGGTGCGGCGAGCGCCGCGACCGTCACGGCGCCGAGCACCGCCGAGCGCCCACCGATACCCAAGTGACCCCAGCTGACCAGCGTGAACGCGATCGCGGCGATGGTCAGCAGGATGCCGCCGAGCGTGAGCAGCAGGTTCTGCACACTGCGCGGCGCGGCGTCCGGCGGGGGAGCGGCAAAGGGCCGCGCCGCCGGAGGCGGCGGCGCCACATGCTGCTGTACGACGGTGAGCAGCCAGGCTCTGCGGGCCAGCAACTGGGCCCGGCGGGCGTCCAGTCGGACGAGCTCGCGGTCGAGGATCGCCAGTTCCTCGGCGGGTGGCGGAACGTTCTCCATAGTGCGGAGTGTGGCCACCGCCACAACCCGAGGCATGGGCGCGCATACTCAGTTCGCGTGTGAGTACACCCGCCGTACACCTTCCCGGGCGCAGACTTGGGCCATGAACTGGTGCCGATACCGCTTCCGCAGCATCTGGGACCTGACCGCGCGGCCCACCGCCGTGTTCGCGGTGCTCGAGCGGGTCGAGGACTACCCGCGCTGGTGGCCGCAGGTGCGAGAGGTGACCCCGCTCGACGAGCTGACCGGGACCGCCCGCTTCCGCTCCTTCCTCCCGTACGAACTGCTTGTCACCGCCCGCGCCGAGAGGCGCGACCCGGCGGCAGGCGTGCTGGAAGTGGGGATGGAGGGGGACCTGGAGGGCTGGGCGCGGTGGACGCTTTCGGCGCGCGGGGCGGGCACACGAGCGCTGTACGAACAGGAGGTGGAGGTGTGCAAGCCGCTGATGAGGCGGCTGGCGGTGCCGTGCCGCCCGGCCTTCCGTGCCAACCACGCGGTGATGATGCGCGGCGGCAGGCGCGGACTTGCCGCCTACCTGGACGGAGTTTGAAGGAAGCCCGCCGGGGCCTGTATGGTTCAGTGCGTTCCCGGGCGATTAGCTCAGTGGGAGAGCGCTTCGTTCACACCGAAGAGGTCACTGGTTCGAACCCAGTATCGCCCACCGGGAGAGGCCGGTCCGTCAGTCGACGGACCGGCCTCACTGCGTTTTCCGGGCTTCAACTCCCGGGTCGGCGGCGGCCGTTGTCCCGCGCCCGCTCTTGACGTGAGCGCGCCACTCCGCTCTAATCCGCCTCGCAGGTCCAGACCAATCGTGGCGCCGCGTCCGGTCCGAACGACTCGCCCCCACCCCTTCACCGGGAGGTCACGTGCGTATCCGAAATCGCCTACTGGCCGGACTCGGTGCGGCGCTGCTCGCCGCAGCCGCATCGCTCGCCGTGCCCGGCACGGCCCAGGCCGCCAACCTGCTCAGCAATCCCGGCTTCGAAACCGGCTCCCTGTCCGGCTGGTCCTGCACCGGCGGACTCGGCTCGGCGGTGAGCAGCCCCGTGCACAGCGGTACGAAGGCGCTCGCCGGTGCCGTGAGCGCGAGCGACAACGCAAAGTGCACCCAGACCGTCGCGGTGCAGCCCAACACCGCGTACACACTCTCGGGCTGGGTACGCGGCAGCTATGTCTTCCTCGGCGTGACCGGCGGGACGTCCACCTGGACCCCGTCCGCGACCGCTTACACCCAGCTGTCCGTCTCGTTCACCACCGGCGCGGCACAGACCACCGCCGAGATCTACGTCAACGGCTGGTACGCGCAGGGCACTTACTACGCCGACGACATCAGCCTCGACGGTCCCGGCGGCGGAGGCGGCGGCGACACCCAGGCACCCACCACACCCACGAATTTGCGCTCCACCGGCAAGTCCTCCTCCAGCGTCTCACTGGCCTGGAACGCGTCGACCGACAATGTCGGCGTCACCGGCTACGACGTCTACCAGGGCTCGACGAGAGCCACCACGGTGACCGGCACCAGTGCGACCGTCAGTGGCCTGGCGGCCAGTACCTCGTACAGCTTCACCGTGCGTGCCCGCGACGCGGCGGGCAATCTCTCACCGGCCTCGACGGCCGTCAGTGTGACGACCGACGCGGGCGGCGGCGGTGGCACCGGCTTCAAGCAGGCGGCCCCGTACCTCTACTTGGGCTGGGGCGACCCGCCCAGTGCCACCTCGGTGATGAGCGCGACCGGTATCAAGTGGTTCACCATGGCCTTCATCCTCTCCTCCGGCGGCTGCAACCCCGCCTGGGACGGCAACCGCCCGCTCACCGGTGGCATTGACCAGTCCACCATCAACGCGATCCGAGGCGCGGGCGGCGACATCGTCCCGTCCATCGGCGGCTGGAGCGGCAACAAGCTCGGTCCGAACTGCTCAACCCCCGAGGCGCTGGCCGGCGCCTACCAGCAGGTGATCAGCGCCTACGGCCTGAAGGCCATCGACGTCGACATCGAGAACAGCGACGAGTTCGAGAACGAGGTCGTCCAGGACCGGATCCTCGGCGCGCTGAAGATCGTCAAGCAGAACAACCCCGGCCTGAAGACGATCCTCACCTTCGGCACCAGCACCACCGGCCCGACCTGGTGGGGCAGTCGGCTCATCGAGCGCGCGAACGCGCTCCAGGCCGACATCGACGTCTTCACGATCATGCCGTTCGACTTCGGCGGCGGCGCCGACATGTACGGCAACACCGTCAACGCGACCGAGGGGCTCAAGACCAAGCTCAAGAGCACCTTCGGCTGGTCGGACGCCACCGCCTACGCCCATATCGGCATCTCGGGCATGAACGGCCTCAGCGACCAGCAGGAACTCACCAGCCCGGCGACCTGGACCCAGATCAAGGACTGGGCCAACTCCCACCACATCGCCCGGCTCGCGTACTGGTCGGTCAACCGTGACCGTCCCTGCCCCGGCGGCGGCGTGGTGAGCAACTGCTCCGGCATCAGCCAGAGCACCTGGCAATTCACCTCCATCACCGCGGGATTCACCGGCTGACGGAACCGGGTGGCGCTCCGATCGGGGCGCCACCCGGACTCAGGCCGCGGCGGGCAGATCCGTACGCAGCGGCCAGTGCGGGTCCACCTCCTCCGGCGCACCACTGCGGGCGAACCACGCCTGCAGCCCGCGCGCCTGCGCCGCATGCCACACCGCCTGCAGCGTATGCAGCTCCGAGGGGGCAAGACGCTCCAGGCGCGAGGCGAAACGGCGCCCCACCGCCCGGGTGACCTCGAGTGCCGCCATCGCGTCCGCGGCCGCGTCATGGGCGCCGTCCAGCACCACCTCGTACTGGTCGCACAGGTCCGAGAGGGTACGGCGGCCCTTGCGGTAGCGGTCCAGATGCTTGTCCAGGACCCTCGGATCCAGTACGCACAGCGGGACGTTCTCCAGATACTGGGCGAGCGACGCCGCGCGGTGGCGCCGCAACTCCCGGTCGAGGATGGTCAGATCGAAGGGTGCGTTCATCACCACGAGCGGGCGGGCCGCGGCGCACTGCTCGGCAAGCAGCCTGGCTATCTCCTCCACCACGGGCGCCGGCCAGCGGCCGTTGCGCTGAAGGTGATTGTCCGTCAGTCCGTGCACCTCGGTGGCTCCCGGGGGCACGGGCACCCCGGGATTGACCAGCCAGCGTGTGACGCGCGGGCGGCCGCCCGTCATGTCCTGGACGACGACCGCAGCCGAAACGATGCGGTCCTCCTCGACGTCGACTCCGGTTGTCTCAGTGTCAAATGCGGCCAGGGGGCCGTCATACCAGCGCGTCATCCCCGAACTCCTCGCACAAGCGTGGCAGATGGCGTGATCCCCCTGCCCGAATCGGTGATACCCGGGCTGTTTGCGCCGTACGCCGGGCGGTGACAACACAGATGACGGGTGTGTGAGTTGACGGCCCGTCCAGGGGACATCGATCGGCACAGCCCGGAAGGCACGAGGAGCCATGGCGCTCGCGCAGCCTGAGTCGGGCGGGCTGCTGCCCCAGCGGACCGTACCGCTGCGCGGAGCACTCGCCACCACCGCCTGCATGGAGACACTCCAGGTGGGCTATCTGCACGCCGTTGCCGCAGCGGCGGGCTGCTCCCTGTCGCAGCCCTTTCCGGACAACGGCATCGACTGGCATGTAAGCCACAGCTCGGCCGGTCACACCGTCGACGACGAGGTGACCATCAAGGTGCAGCTCAAGTGCACGTACCAGATCCCACCGCACCCACCGGGACCCGCGTTCTCCTTCACCCTCGACAACGACCATCTGGTGAAGCTGGCCCGCACCCCGGTGTCCGTGCACAAGATCCTCGTCGTGATGCTCGTCCCCCGGACCCAGGGCGAGTGGCTGCGCGCCAGTCACGACCGGCTCGATCTGCGGCACTGCTGCTACTGGACCAACCTGGCAGGCCACCCGGTGACGGGCAGGAGCAGGACCACTGTGCGGATCCCGACCTCGCGGATCTTCGACGACCGGGCGCTCTGCGAGATCATGACCAGGGTCGGGGCGGGAGGGAGACCTTGATGCAGCGGCCTTTCGACGAGTCGGTACGGCCCCATCCGACGGGCGACCTGCCGGGCGCCTGGTACGGGAGCGGCGAACCGGACCCCGCCCAGGTCGACCCCGTCGTTCTCGGGGCGCTCCTGGACCGGCACGGCTGGCGGCGGCGCGGGGGAGCGGCCGGGCGCTATGCGCGCTGGACGCCGCCGGGGCCCGGGGCGGGCGGTACGAGCCTGCTGGTGCCCGAGAGCAGGTCGTTCCCGGACTGCGAGGACCTGCTGGGCGAGGCACTGACCGCGCTCGCGCGCAGTGCCGCGCCCTCGGCCCGTGAGGTGCTTGTCGGACTGACCGTGCCGAGCGACGAGATCCGGTGGTGGCGTGATGTGCCCCAGGGTCCTTCGGGTGCGGCGTCGTGGACCGTACAGGAGCAACTGCGGGGAGCCGCACGGCAGATGCTGATGGCCGGGGCGCTGGCGGCGCGCGGCCGCGCGGGGTACTACGGCGCGCGGCACCGGCGGCAGGCGCAGGCCTCGCTGGAAGGGGTCCTGGTGGGACCGGCGCCCGGCGGGCGCAGCCTCACCGCGTTCGTGCCGGTGCAGAGCGGGCGGGCGGTCGTGGTGCGGCTGTACCACGCCTTGCAGGCGGCGCGGGAGGCGGCGGACTACCAGCGCGCGACGGGCGGGATGGAGGCGTTCGACGCGGCCGTCGAGGCGGGAGTGAGCCGCGAGCTGACGGAAGCGATCATCGCGCTGGTGCGGGGGTCCGAAGGGGCGCGGGTGGCGCTGGAGTGGTCACCCGCGGCGGGAGTCCCGGCAGGCTGCGCGCCGCGGAACGAACCGGTCGAGTTCTCGCCGGGCGACCTGCCCGCGCTGCGTGAGGCCGGCGCCCGCTATCTCCAGGACGAGCCGTCCGTGCCGGTCCGCGTCACCGGCACGGTGGTCCGGATGCGCCGCTCCGGGCCGCGGGGGGCGGGGACGGTGCGCCTGCGCGTCCTGGCGGGAGCGGAGGTGCCACATGTCCGGGTGGCCCTGGACGAGGACTCCTACCGCACGGCGGGTCATGCGCACCTGGTCGGCCTGCCGATCCGGGTCGTGGGGCGCCTGGAGAGCCGAGGGGGGTTCCGGCGGCTGACGGATGCGTCGAATGTGGTTCCGGTGCAGGTGGATGAGGCGGAGCGGGACCGGCTGATGAAGTCGCTCCAGGAGAACCTGGACTTCTTCGAGGAGGCGTGTCAGGGGGAGTGAGGGGGCGGGGTGCGGGGGTTGCGGTGCGCCTGCGGCGGGCTTGTCCCCCACCCCGCCCCCTTCCCGCTGTGACATTGTGCGGCTCCGCCGCGTGGGGGGCTCCGCCCCAGACCCCGTATGCGACCTTCGGCCGCATGTCCTCAAACGCCGGACGGGCTGAAAATCAGCCCCTCCGGCGTTTGAGGAGCGGGGGTCCGGGGGCGGAGCCCCCGGCTAACCGTTTCGCGACGGACCCCACCGGCTCGGTACGATTCGTAGCGCGCCCGCTACCAACGCGGCGTCCCCCTTCAGTCAGGAGAGACCGGTGTCAGACGTCCGTGTGATCATCCATCGCGATTCCGAGCGGGAAGAGCGCGTGGTGACCACGGGCACCACGGCAGCCGACCTCTTCCCCGGCGAGCGCACCGTCATCGCCGCCCGCGTCGCGGGTGAGCTGAAGGACCTCGCGTACGAGCTCAAGGACGGCGAGGAGGTCGAGCCCGTCGAGATCTCCTCCGAGGACGGCCTCAACATCCTGCGGCACTCCACCGCGCACGTCATGGCGCAGGCCGTTCAGGAGCTCTTCCCCGAGGCCAAGCTCGGCATCGGGCCGCCGGTCAAGGACGGCTTCTACTACGACTTCGACGTCGAGAAGCCCTTCCACCCCGATGACCTCAAGGCCATCGAGAAGAAGATGCAGGAGATCCAGAAGCGCGGCCAGCGCTTCTCGCGCCGGGTCGTCACCGACGAGGCCGCCCGCGAGGAGCTCGCCGGCGAGCCGTACAAGCTGGAGCTGATCGGGCTGAAGGGCTCCGCCTCCTCCGACGACGGCGCGGACGTCGAGGTCGGCGCCGGTGAGCTGACGATCTACGACAACCTCGACGCCAAGACAGGCGAGCTGTGCTGGAAGGACCTGTGCCGCGGTCCGCACCTGCCCAGCACCCGTAATATCCCGGCGTTCAAGCTGATGCGCAACGCCGCCGCGTACTGGCGCGGCAGCGAGAAGAACCCGATGCTGCAGCGCATCTACGGCACTGCCTGGCCCTCCAAGGAAGAGCTCAAGGCTCACCTGGAGTTCCTCGCAGAGGCCGAGAAGCGCGACCACCGCAAGCTGGGCAACGAGCTGGACCTGTTCTCCATCCCGGACCAGATCGGTTCCGGTCTCGCGGTCTTCCACCCCAAGGGCGGTGTCGTACGCCGGGTCATGGAGGACTACTCCCGCAAGCGGCACGAGGAGGAGGGGTACGAGTTCGTCTACACCCCCCACGCCACCAAGGGGAAGCTCTTCGAGACCTCGGGCCACCTGGACTGGTACGCCGAGGGCATGTACCCGCCCATGCAGCTCGACGAGGGCACGGACTACTACCTCAAGCCCATGAACTGCCCGATGCACAACCTGATCTTCGATGCGCGCGGCCGCTCGTACCGTGAACTGCCGCTGCGTCTCTTCGAGTTCGGGACCGTGTACCGCTACGAGAAGTCGGGCGTCGTGCACGGCCTGACCCGGGCCCGCGGCTTCACCCAGGACGACGCGCACATCTACTGCACCAAGGAGCAGATGGCGGACGAGCTCGACTCGACGCTGACCTTCGTGCTGAACCTGCTGCGCGACTACGGCCTCACCGACTTCTATCTGGAGCTGTCCACCAAGGACCCGGAGAAGTTCGTCGGTTCCGACGAGATCTGGGAGGAGGCGACCGAGACGCTGCGCAAGGTCGCCGAGAAGCAGGGCCTCCCGCTGGTCCCCGACCCGGGCGGCGCCGCGTTCTACGGGCCGAAGATCTCCGTACAGGCCAAGGACGCCATCGGCCGTACCTGGCAGATGTCCACCGTCCAGCTCGACTTCAACCTGCCCGAGCGCTTCGACCTGGAGTACACCGGTCCCGACGGCACCAAGCAGCGCCCGGTCATGATCCACCGCGCGCTGTTCGGCTCGATCGAGCGGTTCTTCGCGGTGCTGCTGGAGCACTATGCGGGCGCGTTCCCGGCCTGGCTCGCGCCGGTCCAGGCGCTCGGCATCCCGATCGGCGACGCGCACATCCCCTACCTGCAGGAGTTCGCCGCCAAGGCGAAGGCCAAGGGGCTGCGGGTCGAGGTGGACGCCTCCTCGGACCGTATGCAGAAGAAGATCCGCAACGCGCAGAAGCAGAAGGTGCCCTTCATGGTCATCGCGGGCGACGAGGACATGGCCGCCGGCGCGGTCTCCTTCCGCTACCGCGACGGCTCGCAGGAGAACGGCATCCCGGTCGACGAGGCCATCGCGAAGATCGCGAAGGTCGTCGAGGAGCGCGTCCAGCTCTGACACGCGCCGCCCGCGCGGCAGCGGGCACGCACGCCGTACGAGACCCCCGCAGTGCGATCAGTGCTGCGGGGGTCTCCCGTCTGCGCGGCCGGGCGAAGTCATATGCTGCACAGCATGACGCTTGAGCCGGAGCAGCAGATCGGAGTCGGGACGCAGGATGCGTTCCAGCGCCTGTGGACACCCCACCGCATGGCGTACATCCAGGGAGAGAACAAGCCGACCGGTCCGGGGGCCGACGACGGCTGCCCCTTCTGCGCCATCCCCTCCATGTCGGACGAGGACGGGCTTGTCATCGCCCGCGGCTCGGACGTCTACGCGGTGCTCAACCTCTACCCGTACAACGGCGGGCATCTGATGGTCGTGCCCTACCGTCATGTCGCCGACTACACCGATCTGGACGACGCGGAGACGGCCGAGCTCGCGCTGTTCACCAAGCAGGCGATGACCGCGCTGCGCAAGGCGTCGGGTGCGCACGGCTTCAACATCGGAATGAACCAGGGCACGGTCGCGGGCGCCGGGATCGCCGCGCATCTGCACCAGCACGTCGTGCCCAGGTGGGGCGGGGACACCAACTTCATGCCGGTCGTCGGGCACACGAAGGTGCTGCCCCAGCTGCTCGCCGACACCCGCAAGATGCTGGCGGAGGCCTGGCCCGCCTCCTGAAGAGGCGGGCCGCTCCTTAGGGCCTGATCCAAACGACAGGCCCTACGCGTCGTAGAGGTCCGCCTTGCGGGGCGTGGGGTCCTGGACGAAGCCGCTCACGATCATGGAGCGGTTGCCGAAGCGCTCGGTGTCCACGCCGTTCTCCTCGAGCACCCTCATCGCCGCCGCGTGAGTGACGCGCAGGACGGGCGTGGCCGCACGCATCGCGTCGTCCGCCATGAAGCGGTGCCGCCAGGGCTTCTCGGCCCAGGCGTGGCGCAGCCCGAAGGGCTCGGGGAGCACCAGCTTGCCGCCGAGGAAGTCGAGCAGCGGCGGATACCAGGTGAAGGGCGCCCGCACCGCGAGCCGCACCACCTCGGGCGTCTGCACCAGCGGCAGCGCCCGGTCTACGGTCTCCCAGAAACGGACCGTCTTGGCGACCGTGACCGTCTTGGGCGCGGGCTTGGTGGTGAACAGCGAGTGGACGGGGCCGAGCGCATGCCCGGTCACCTCGATGCGCAGTGTCTCGTGGAGCACCGTCACGGTGATCATCATGGTGATCACCAACTGGCCGTCCCAGAGCGTGAACTGGACGCCCAGATAGTGGCGGTTCCCGCCGCCGAACTGCTGGTGATTGCAGATCCGCTGTATCTCGTGGCCCTTGACCTGGAAGGTCTCCACGTCCTGGCCCTCCGGCCGGGTCACCTCCCCGGCGTTCTCACCGACCGGCGCCACGATCCAGTGCTTGACCGAAGGGGTGGGGAAGCCGCCGGAGTTCAGCGGGCCGCGCTCCAGCATCTTCAGCTTGTCGTGGACCGCTCGTATCACGTCCCAGCTGCGGAACTGGTTGATGTCCTTGCCCGCCTCCTTGGAGACCAGCTCCTCGGCCATCTGCCAGCTTCCCCAGCGGGTGCCCATGCCGAGTATGCCCTTGGGGCCCGCGTAGAAGACGGCGTTGGACTGCTGCTCGGCGGTGAGCTTCTCAAGGCCCTGGCGCAGCTGCTCGCGCGCGGTCTCATTGGGGTGACCGGGGACGGCCTCGGGGACCTTGGCGCCGAGACCGCCGCCCGACAGCAGGCTGTCCCAGCGGGCGCGCAGATCCTTCGCCGTGGACTCGCAGATCCGCTTGGCCAGTACCCAGCCGATGACCGGCGCCACGATCATGCCGCGGATGTAGTAGCCGAGCAGCCCGCCGAACGGCAGCTTGATCAGGAAGATCACGGCCAGGCCGCCGATGCCGACGAGCAGCAGGGTGCCGAGCGCCCCCGCCCGCTTGTTTGATGCGCCCGCGATCGTCCGCCGGAGCTGGAACACGGCCAGCCAGAGCAGCAGCCCGGGCAGGAAGAGCAGCCCGAAGACGGCCATCACACCGGTGAGTCTGGCGTCGCGCTCCTTGCGGATCCGGGTGGCCGCCAGGCAGTGCTCGACCACCGCCTGCGGCTCGGTGCCGAAGGACTGGATCAGCGCCTTGCGCGCGCCGCCGAGCATCCGCAGCTGCACCGCCCGCGAGAACGCCTCGCCCAGATTCGGCTCGAACAGCGAGAACTTCCCCGGCTTCACCTCCGACTTGTGCCACTCGCTGTTGGCCTTGAGCACTTCCTTGACCGGGCTGTCGCGGTACGCGGCGGAGGCGAGCGCATGCGTCGCCGCCGTCTGTCCGGCCGAGCCCAGGAGCGGGACCTGTGCCCCCGGAGTGAAATCGAAAGCGTCGTTTGCCACTACCGCCCCCATCGCCGCAAGCATCCGCACTGCGGCCTGTTCCCAACTACCGTGCCCCGCACACCTTCTGAGCTGGGGCACTACAGCGTATCGGGGGCGCACGGCACACGTCACAGGTTTGAAGTGCCGCCCGCCCCACAGCGGTCGGCGGGCGGCACCGTCAACTATGACCCGTGCTCGGCCTGTTCGCGGATCTTGTCGGCGAGCTGCGGCGGCATGGCTTCATGCCGGGCGTAGGAGCGGCTGAACTGCCCGGTGCCGTGCGAGATCGACCGCAGGTCCACCGCGTACCGCCCGATCTCGATCTCCGGCACCTCGGCCCGTACGAGCGTGCGCCCCCCGCCCGCCTGCTCGGTGCCGACCACACGGCCGCGCCGCCCCGACAGATCGCTCATCACCGGACCCACGTACTCGTCCGAGACCAGCACCCGCACCTCGGCCACCGGCTCCAGCAGATGGATGCGCGCATCGCCCGCCGCCTCACGCAGCGCGAGCGCGCCCGCCGCCTGGAAGGCCGCGTCTGAGGAGTCCACCGAGTGCGCCTTGCCGTCCAGCAGCGTGATCCGTACGTCGACGAGCGGATATCCGGCCGCGACGCCGCGCGCCGACTGCGCGCGTACGCCCTTCTCCACGGACGGGATGAACTGCCGCGGCACCGCGCCGCCCACCACCTTGTCGACGAACTCGATCCCCGAGCCCGCCGGCAGCGGATCCACCTCGATCTCGCAGATCGCGTACTGGCCGTGCCCGCCGGACTGCTTCACATGCCGCCCGCGTCCCGCCGACCGCTCGCCGAAGGTCTCCCGCAGCGACACCTTGTGCGGTACGACGTCGACCTGGACGCCGTAGCGGTTGCGCAGCCGCTCCAGCGCGACATCCGCGTGCGCCTCCCCGAGGCACCACAGCACCACCTGGTGTGTTGCCTGGTTCTGTTCGAGACGCATCGTCGGATCCTCGGCGACCAGCCGCGAAAGCCCCTGGGAGAGTTTGTCCTCGTCCGGCTTGCTGTGTGCCTGGATGGCAAGCGGCAGCAGCGGATCGGGCATCGTCCACGGCTCCATCAGCAGCGGGTCGTCCTTCGCCGAGAGCGTGTCCCCGGTCTCGGCCCTGGCCAGCTTGGCCACACAGGCGAGATCTCCGGCGATGACGTGGCCGAGCGGGCGCTGCTGCTTGCCGAAGGGCGCGGAGAGCGCGCCGACGCGCTCGTCGACGTCATGGTCCTCATGGCCGCGGTCGGACAGACCGTGCCCGGACACATGGACGGTCTCGTCGGGACGCAGGGTGCCGGAGAAGACCCGTACGAGCGAAATCCGGCCGACATAGGGGTCGGACGCGGTCTTGACCACCTCGGCCACCAGTGGACCGTCCGGGTCGCAGCTGACCTGCGGGCGCGGCGCGCCCTGCGGGGTGGTCACGGAGGGGGCGGTGGTCTCCAGCGGGGTCGGGAAGCCGCCGGTGATGAGCTCGAGAAGCTCGACCGTGCCGAGCCCCTGCTTGGCGCCCTCGGGCGCGGGGGCCGCGGCCAGCACCGGGTGGAAGATGCCGCGCGCCACTGCCTTCTCCAGGTCCCCAATCAGCGTCTTGAGGTCGATCTCGCCGCCGCCGAGGTAGTGGTCCATGAGGGTCTCGTCCTCGCTCTCGGCGATGATCCCTTCGATCAGCCGGTTGCGGGCCTCCTCGATCAGCGGCGTCTGTGCCGGATCGGGCTGGGTCTCCTTCCGTTCGCCGGAGGAGTAGTCGAAGATCTTCTGGGACAGCAGTCCGACGAGGCCGGTGACCGGGGCGTGCCCGTCGGGATTCTGCGCCCCGTACTGCGGCAGATACAGCGGCAGTACGGCGTCGGGGTCGTCGCCGCCGAAGATGGTCCCGCAGACCCGGGTCAGCTCCTCGAAATCGGTCCGCGCCGTCTCCAGATGCGTCACGACGATCGCGCGCGGCATTCCGACCGCCGCGCACTCCTCCCACACCATCCGGGTCGCGCCCGCGATCGCGTCGGCCTCCTGCGCGGCCGAGACAACGAAAAGGGCCGCGTCCGCGGCTCGCAGACCGGCCCTGAGCTCCCCGACGAAGTCGGCATATCCGGGAGTGTCCAGGAGATTGATTTTGTACCCGCCCCATTCGACGGGGACCAGGGACAGCTGGACGGAACGTTGCTGCCGGTGCTCGATCTCGTCGTAGTCCGAGACCGTCCCGCCGTCCTCGACCAGGCCCGCCCGGTTGACCGCTCCCGCGGTCAGCGCGAGGGCCTCGATCAATGTTGTCTTTCCCGATCCGCTGTGGCCGACCAGCACCACGTTCCGTACGGATGAGGGCTGGTCGGCCGTAGCTGCCCTGCCGGCGGCTCCGGGGTGTGCGTTCTTGTCGCCCATGATCTTGCCTCCCGATCGATTGCCCGGTGAGGAGAGTGGGGCCGCGGGCGCGGGGAGCCATGAGAGAGGTCCCGGACAGCGTCCGGGGGCAGCTCCGGCGATGCCCGCGGTCGTCTTTCGAGCTTTCCACTCCCGTCAGGTTGCGTCCATACGTCGTACGCGACGGCGGGAGGCGGGTGTGCCTCGGTGGAGCACGCGGGGCCTGGCTACGATGGGCCAGCCGGCGGCCATTGGGGCCACTCGGCCCACCGACCCTCGGGAAGGCCATGCTGAACAAGTACGCGCGTGCATTTTTTACGCGTGTCCTCACACCGTTCGCCGCGTTTCTGCTCCGCCGAGGGGTGAGCCCCGACGCGGTCACCCTCATCGGCACGGCCGGAGTGATGGCGGGTGCGCTGGTCTTCTTCCCCCGGGGAGAGTTCTTCTGGGGCACGATCGTCATCACCTCGTTCGTCTTCTCCGACCTCGTCGACGGCAACATGGCGCGGCAGGCGGGGGTTTCGAGCCGGTGGGGGGCCTTCCTGGACTCGACGCTCGACCGGGTCGCGGACAGCGCGATCTTCGGCGGCTTCGCGCTCTGGTACGCGGGCACGGGGGACGACAATGTGATGTGTGCCGTCGCCATCTTCTGTCTGGCGAGCGGCCAGGTCGTCTCGTACACCAAGGCGCGCGGGGAATCGATCGGCCTGCCGGTCGCCGTCAACGGGCTGATCGAGCGGGCCGAGCGACTGGTGATCTCACTGGTCGCCGCCGGGCTCGCGGGTCTGCACACCTTCGGGGTGCCGGGGATCGAGGTACTGCTGCCGATCGCGCTGTGGATCGTCGCCGTCGGCAGCCTGGTCACACTCGGGCAGCGGGTTGTGACGGTACGGCGGGAGTCCGCGGAGGCGGACGCCGCCGCGGGGCAGGGGAACGAGGCTGAGGCGACGTGATGCGGGAGCGGCTGACCGACGGGCTGTACGGCCTGGGCTGGAGCACGGTCAAGAAGCTGCCCGAGCCGGCGGCCGCCGCGCTCGGCCGCAGCATCGCGGACATCGCGTGGAAGCGGCGCGGCAAGAGCGTGCTGCGGCTGGAGTCCAACCTCGCCCGCGTCGTGCCCGACGCGGGCCCCGAGCGCCTCGCCGAGCTGTCGAAGGCCGGTATGCGCTCGTACATGCGGTACTGGATGGAGTCCTTCCGGCTGCCCACCTGGAGCGCCGAGCGGGTCACCGACAACGTTCAGATCAAGGGCTCCCACTATCTGACGGACGGCCTCGCCTCCGGCCGCGGAGTGATCATCGCGCTGCCGCACCTGGCGAACTGGGACCTCGCGGGCGTGTGGGTCACCAGAACCCTGGGCGTCCCCTTCACCACGGTCGCCGAGCGGCTCAAGCCCGAGACGCTGTACGACCGGTTTGTCGCCTACCGCGAGAGCCTCGGCATGGAGGTGCTGCCGCATGCGGGCGGCTCCGCCTTCGGCACGCTGGCCCGGCGGCTGCGCTCCGGCGGCCTGGTCTGCCTGGTCGCCGACCGTGATCTGTCGGCATCGGGCGTCGAGGTGAAGTACTTCGGCGAGAGCGCCCGGATGCCGGCCGGCCCGGCGATGCTGGCCCAGCAGACCGGCGCGCTGCTGCTGCCGGTGACGCTGTGGTACGACGAAGCGCCGCTCATGCGGGGGCAGATCCACCCGCCTGTCGAGGTGCCCGAGACAGGTACCAAGGACGAGAAGACGTCCTCCATGACACAGGCGCTGGCCGATGCCTACGCCACGGGAATCGCCGAGCACCCGGAGGACTGGCACATGCTGCAGCGGCTGTGGCTCGCGGACCTCGAGGAGCGGCCGCTGTGAAGATCGGCATCGTCTGCCCGTATTCCTGGGACGTACCCGGTGGCGTCCAATTCCACATCAGAGACCTGGCGGAACATCTGATCCGGCTCGGCCACGACGTGTCCGTGCTGGCACCGGCGGACGACGAGACACCGCTGCCGCCGTACGTGGTCTCGGCGGGGCGGGCCGTTCCGGTCCCGTACAACGGCTCGGTCGCCAGGCTCAACTTCGGCTTTCTGTCGGCCGCGCGGGTACGGCGCTGGCTGCACGACGGCACCTTCGACGTCATCCACATCCACGAGCCGACGTCGCCGTCGCTGGGTCTGCTCAGCTGCTGGGCCGCGCAGGGCCCGATCGTGGCCACCTTCCACACCTCGAACCCGCGCTCCCGCGCCATGATCGCGGCGTATCCGATCCTGCAGCCCGCGCTGGAGAAGATCAGCGCCCGGATCGCGGTCAGCGAGTACGCCCGGCGGACCCTGGTCGAGCACCTGGGCGGCGACGCGGTCGTCATCCCGAACGGCGTCGACGTCGGCTTCTTCGACAAGGCCGAGCCGAAAGCCGAGTGGCAGGGCGACACGATCGGCTTCATAGGGCGCATCGACGAGCCCCGCAAGGGCCTGCCGGTGCTGATGAAGGCCCTGCCCAAGATCCTCGCCGAGCGGCCCGCGACCAGACTGCTGGTGGCCGGGCGCGGCGACGAGGAAGAAGCCGTCGCGTCACTGCCCGTCGACATGCGGCGGCAGGTGGAGTTCCTCGGCATGGTCAGCGACGAGGACAAGGCACGGCTGCTGCGGAGCGTCGACGTGTACCTGGCGCCCAACACCGGCGGGGAGAGCTTCGGCATCATCCTCGTCGAGGCCATGTCGGCGGGCGCGCCGGTGCTCGCCTCCGACCTGGACGCCTTCGCCCAGGTCCTGGACCAGGGCGCGGCCGGCGAACTCTTCGCCAACGAGGACGCGGACGCACTGGCCACGGCGGCGGTCCGCCTCCTGGGCGACCCGGTCCGCCGGGAGGAACTGCGCGCCCGGGGCAGCGCGCACGTACGCCGCTTCGACTGGTCGACGGTCGGGGCGGACATCCTGTCGGTCTACGAGACGGTGACTGACGGGGCGGCGTCGGTGGCGGCGGACGAGAGGTCGGGGTTCCGGGCGAGGTTCGGGCTGGCGCGGGACTGATTTCTCCCGGGGCTCCGCCCCGGACCCCGTATGCGACCTTCGGCCGCATGTCCTCAAACGCCGGACGGGCTGGAATGTGCGGCCGAGCCGCACATTTCAGCCCCGTGGGGGTCCCCCCGGACGAAGTCTGGGGGAGTTTGAGGCGCGGGGGTCCGGGGGCAGCGCCCCCGGTTGAACAGCCCCGCCGCAGGCGCCACGCCGCCACCGGTAGCCTTGCCGCCCGTGACCGTAACCCTCATCTGGACCGTCGTCGCCCTCGTCGCGATCGGCCTGTATCTGAGCTGGACCGCCGGACGGCTCGACCGGCTGCACTCCCGTATCGACGCCGCCCGCGCCGCGCTCGACGCCCAGTTGTTGCGCCGCGCCTCGGTCACCCAGGAGCTCGCCACCTCCGGTGTGCTCGATCCGGCCGCGTCGATCGTGCTGTACGAGGCCGCGCACGCCGCCCGCCAGGCGGAGGAGGAACAGCGCGAGGTCGCCGAGAGCGAGCTCAGTGCCGCGCTGCGGGCCGTCTTCGGCGAGACCGCGCAGGTCGAGGCCGTACGCGCGGTCCCGGGCGGCGAGGATGCCGCGGGTGAGCTCGCCCAGGCCGTACGCCGCGTCCCGATGGCGCGCCGCTTCCACAACGACGCCGTACGCGCGGCCCGCGCCCTGCGTCGTCACCGCACGGTCCGCTGGTTCCGGCTGGCCGGCCACGCGCCGTTTCCCCTGGCCTTCGAGATGGACGACGAGCCCCCGGTCGCCCTGGCGGACCGCCCGGGCACATGACCCGCACCTGAGCGACCCGCACCTGAGCTTCGAAAACGATCCACCGGCTGTTCATTGGCCCTTGCAGTGGACTGGTCCGCGCATGTTCCATCGGTGAGGCACTACAACGTCGTCTCCGAGTGAGGTCCATCCGTGTCCAGCACGCTTCCCACCATCCCGCAGGCCCCCGAGACCGGCACCGCACGCGTCAAGCGCGGCATGGCCGAGCAGCTCAAGGGCGGTGTGATCATGGATGTGGTCAACGCCGAGCAGGCGAAGATAGCCGAGGACGCGGGCGCCGTGGCCGTCATGGCCCTGGAGCGGGTCCCCGCCGACATCCGCAAGGACGGCGGCGTGGCCCGGATGTCCGACCCCAACATGATCGAAGAGATCATCGAGGCCGTCTCCATCCCGGTCATGGCCAAGTCCCGGATCGGCCACTTCGTCGAGGCCCAGGTACTGCAGTCCCTCGGCGTCGACTACATCGACGAGTCCGAGGTGCTGACCCCGGCCGACGAGGTCAACCACTCCGACAAGTGGGCCTTCACCACCCCCTTCGTGTGTGGCGCCACCAACCTGGGCGAGGCCCTGCGCCGTATCGCCGAGGGCGCGGCCATGATCCGCTCCAAGGGCGAGGCCGGCACGGGCAACGTCGTCGAGGCCGTCCGCCACCTGCGCCAGATCAAGAACGAGATCGCCAGGCTGCGCGGCTTCGACAACAACGAGCTGTACGCCGCCGCCAAGGAGCTCCGCGCCCCGTACGAGCTGGTCAAGGAGGTCTCCGAGCTGGGCAAGCTGCCGGTGGTCCTCTTCTCCGCCGGTGGCGTCGCCACCCCCGCCGACGCCGCGCTGATGCGCCAGCTCGGCGCCGAGGGCGTCTTCGTCGGCTCCGGCATCTTCAAGTCGGGCGACCCCGCCAAGCGCGCCGCGGCCATCGTGAAGGCCACCACCTTCTACGACGACCCCAAGATCATCGCGGACGCCTCCCGCAACCTCGGTGAGGCCATGGTCGGCATCAACTGCGACACCCTGCCGGAGACCGAGCGCTACGCGAACCGAGGCTGGTAATGACCACTCCCGTCATAGGCGTCCTGGCCCTCCAGGGCGACGTACGGGAGCACCTGATCGCCCTGGCCGCGGCTGACGCCGTGGCCAGGCCGGTGAGGCGCCCCGAGGAGCTCGCCGAGGTCGACGGCCTCGTCATCCCCGGCGGCGAGTCGACCACCATGTCCAAGCTCGCGGTTCTCTTCGGCATGATGGAGCCGCTTCGCGAGCGGATCGCGACGGGCATGCCCGTCTACGGCACCTGTGCCGGTCTGATCATGGTCGCAGACAAGATCCTCGACCCGCGTTCGGGCCAGGAGACGCTCGGCGGCATCGACATGATCGTCCGCCGCAACGCCTTCGGCCGGCAGAACGAGTCCTTCGAGGCGGCCGTCGAGGTCGCGGGCGTGGACGGCGGACCGGTCGAGGGTGTCTTCATCCGCGCCCCCTGGGTGGAGTCGGTCGGCGCCCAGGCCGAGGTGCTCGCCGAGCACGGCGGTCACATCGTCGCCGTACGGCAGGGCAATGTCCTGGCCACTTCGTTCCACCCTGAACTCACCGGCGATCACCGCGTACACGGTCTGTTTGTGGACATGGTGCGCGCCGCCCAGTGACGCCGTCCCGGTAGGATCTCTGCCGAACGCAGCAGGAATGGGTTACGCGAAGGAGACAGGCAGATGTCCGGCCACTCTAAATGGGCTACGACGAAGCACAAGAAGGCCGTGATCGATGCCAAGCGCGGCAAGCTCTTCGCGAAGCTGATCAAGAACATCGAGGTCGCGGCCCGCACCGGCGGCGCCGATGTCGAGGGCAACCCGACCCTCTTCGACGCCATCCAGAAGGCGAAGAAGAGCTCGGTCCCCAACAAGAACATCGACTCCGCGGTCAAGCGCGGCGCCGGTCTCGAGGCCGGTGGCGCCGACTACGAGACGATCATGTACGAGGGCTACGGCCCCAACGGCGTCGCGGTGCTCATCGAGTGCCTCACGGACAACCGCAACCGCGCGGCCTCCGACGTCCGCGTCGCGATGACCCGCAACGGCGGCTCGATGGCCGACCCCGGCTCGGTCTCGTACCTCTTCAACCGCAAGGGCGTTGTCATCGTCCCCAAGGGTGAGCTCTCCGAGGACGACGTGCTCGGTGCCGTCCTCGACGCGGGCGCCGAAGAGGTCAACGACCTCGGTGAGTCCTTCGAGGTGCTCAGCGAGGCCACCGACCTGGTCGCGGTGCGCACCGCGCTCCAGGAGGCCGGCATCGACTACGACTCGGCCGAGGCCAACTTCGTCGCGACCATGCAGGTCGAGCTGGAGGAAGAGGGCGCACGCAAGATCTTCAAGCTGATCGACGCGCTCGAGGACAGCGACGACGTGCAGAACGTCTTCGCCAACTTCGATGTCTCTGACGAGATCATGGAGAAGGTCGACGCCTGACAGGCAGTCAAACGGCGGGCCGACGGGACACACCCCGTCGGCCCGCCGCTTTGTCAGTGGCACCGGATAGCCTGCACAAACAGGCGATCGAAGGGGGGCGGGGTGCGCGTACTGGGTGTGGACCCCGGGTTGACCCGGTGCGGCGTCGGTGTGGTCGAGGGCGTCGCGGGCCGTCCCCTGACCATGCTCGGCGTCGGTGTCGTACGAACCCCGGCGGACGCCGAGTTGGGCCTGAGGCTGGTCGCCATCGAGCAGGGCATCGAGCGGTGGCTGGACGAGCACCGGCCGGAATTCGTCGCGGTGGAGCGGGTGTTCAGCCAGCACAACGTGCGTACGGTCATGGGTACCGCGCAGGCCAGCGCGATCGCCATGCTCTGCGCGTCCCGCCGCGGCATCCCCGTCGCCCTGCACACGCCCAGCGAGGTCAAGGCCGCCGTCACCGGCAGCGGCCGGGCCGACAAGGCGCAGGTCGGCGCGATGGTCACCCGGCTGCTGCGGCTCGACGCTCCGCCCAAGCCCGCCGACGCGGCGGACGCTCTCGCGCTCGCCATCTGTCACATCTGGCGGGCGCCCGCGCACAATCGCCTCCAGCAAGCCGTCGCCGCACATCGCACCGTGCACGCACCGAAAGGCCGTACCGCATGATCGCCTTTGTGAGCGGCCCGGTCGCCGCCCTCGCACCCACCACCGCGGTCATCGAGGTCGGCGGGGTCGGCATGGCCGTCCAGTGCACCCCGAACACCCTCTCCGAGCTCCGTATCGGCAAGGAGGCCAAGCTCGCCACCTCCCTCGTCGTACGGGAGGACTCGCTGACGCTGTACGGCTTCGCGGACGACGACGAGCGCCAGGTCTTCGAGCTGCTGCAGACCGCGAGCGGCGTCGGTCCGCGCCTCGCCCAGGCAATGCTCGCTGTGCACACCCCGGACGCACTGCGCGTCGCCGTCGCCACCGGTGACGAGAAGGCGCTGACCGCGGTGCCGGGCATTGGCAAGAAGGGTGCGCAGAAGCTGCTGCTCGAACTGAAGGACCGGCTCGGCGAGCCGGTCGGCGCCCACATCGGCAGGCAGGGCATCGGGGCCGCCGCGGCGGCCCCGATGGCATGGCGCGACCAGCTGCACGCCGCGCTGATCGGCCTCGGCTACGCCACCCGCGAGGCGGACGAGGCGGTCGCCGCCGTCGCCCCGCAGGCCGAGGCCGCCGAGGGAGCGCCTTCGGTGGGCCCGCTCCTCAAGGCCGCCCTGCAGACCCTGAACCGCACCCGCTGACTCCAGCCATCGACGCGCGAGGCAATCCACTGTGAACTGGGACGACACCGCACCGACGACCGACGACATCGCCGCCGAGCGGCTCGTCGGCGCGTCCGCCGACGGCGAGGACCAGGCCGTCGAGGCGGCACTGCGGCCGAAGTCGCTTGACGAGTTCGTCGGCCAGGAACGGGTCAGGGAGCAGCTGGACCTCGTCCTGAAGGCGGCCCTCGCCCGTGGCGCGACCGCCGACCATGTCCTGCTCTCCGGCGCCCCCGGCCTCGGCAAGACCACCCTGTCCATGATCATCGCGGCGGAGATGAACGCCCCGATCCGGATCACCTCCGGCCCGGCCATCCAGCACGCCGGTGATCTGGCCGCGATCCTGTCCTCGCTCCAGGAGGGGGAAGTTCTCTTCCTCGACGAGATCCACCGGATGTCGCGGCCCGCCGAGGAAATGCTCTACATGGCCATGGAGGACTTCCGGGTCGACGTGATCGTCGGCAAGGGCCCGGGAGCCACCGCCATTCCGCTGGAGCTGCCTCCGTTCACCCTGGTCGGGGCCACCACCCGGGCCGGACTGCTGCCGCCGCCGCTGCGCGACCGCTTCGGCTTCACCGCGCACATGGAGTTCTACGAGCCGGCGGAGCTGGAGCGCGTGATCCACCGCTCCGCACAGCTTCTCGACCTCGACATAGAGGCCGACGGCGCCGCCGAGATCGCCGGACGCTCCCGCGGGACGCCCCGTATCGCCAACCGGCTGCTGCGCCGCGTCCGTGACTATGCCCAGGTCAAGCGGGACGGTCTGATCACCCGCGAGGTGGCAGCCGCCGCCCTGAAGGTGTACGAGGTCGACGCCCGCGGACTCGACCGACTCGACCGTGCCGTCCTTACGGCGCTGCTGAAGCTCTTCGGCGGAGGCCCGGTGGGGCTGTCGACGCTCGCGGTGGCCGTGGGGGAGGAGCGCGAGACGGTCGAGGAGGTGGCCGAGCCCTTCCTGGTACGGGAGGGACTGCTGGCCCGCACGCCGCGCGGCCGGGTCGCCACCCCTGCCGCCTGGGCCCACCTCGGCCTCGTACCGCCTCAGCAGGCCCCTGGCGCAGGCGGACAACAGGGTCTGTTCGGGACGTGACGGCGCGGATACTCGCCGGGCCAGGAACCAGGGTGCGATGCTGGGCGTTGTTCCAATGATGCGGACTCGCTTAGACTCCGCCGATGCCGCCCCTTACAGGTCGGCGTGCCCACCCCCGTAGATCAGGCCGTTCATCCGCGCGGTCGTGCGAAGGAATTCCGCCCCGTGAATATCTTGACCCTCCTCCCCTTTATCGTGCTCATCGGGGCCATGTTCCTGATGACCCGCTCCGCCAAGAGGAAGCAGCAGCAGGCCGCGCAGATGCGTGACCAGATGCAGCCCGGTACCGGCGTGCGGACCATCGGCGGCTTGTACGCCACCGTCAAGGAGGTCAACCACGACACGGTTCTCCTCGAGGCTGCCCCCGGCGTGCACCTGGTGTTCGCCAAGAACTCGATCGGGGCGGTCCTCGACGACGAGGAGTACAACCGCATCGTGCACGGTGACGGCGACCTCAAGTCCGACAGCCCCATCGTTCCGGACGACGCTTCCTCGCTGACCGAGGCCACCGACTCCGACTCCTCGGACGACGCCAAGATCGACCTCGGCAAGAAGCCCGAGGCCGCCGACGCCGAGGCCGACGACACCGAGGTCGCGGACGCCAAGCCAGAGGACGCCGAGTCCAAGAACGGCAAGGCCGACGGCGAGACCGACGCGAAGTAGCCATGGCCGGGGACCGCGCAGGCGCCTACCGGCGCCCGGCGGTCCCACGGTCGTGTTGAATTCTGCGGGGGCAGGTCCCCACAACACTTCGTGGCCGCCCCGGCGCACACCCGGCGCGGGGCGGTTGGACAGGGAGAAACGAGAAGGTGGCAGCACCGAATAGGGGCCGAAGGCCCGCGGGGGCTCAGGGCAAGCCGGGGCGCGCCCTGGCTTTGATCCTGATTGCCATGGTCGCGCTCACTGGCGGGATGTTCTTGGCGGGACAGCTCACGCCGCGTCTGGGTATCGACCTGGCGGGCGGTACGTCCATCACGCTCGAGGCGAAGAACGAACCCGGTAAGCCGGACGCGATCAACGAGACCAACATGAACACCGCGGTCGGCATCATCGAGCGCCGTGTGAATGGTCTGGGCGTCTCCGAGGCCGAGGTTCAGACTCAGGGCGAACGCAACATCATCGTCAACATCCCCAAGGGGACCAATTCCCAGCAGGCCCGTGAGCAGGTCGGCACCACCGCCCAGCTCTACTTCCGGCCGGTGCTGACGGTCGCCGCGGGCGCCCCCACCGCTCCGCAGCCCACCCCGAGCGCCTCGCCGTCCGGCAAGGCCAAGGACGGTAAGGCCAAGGAGACGGGCAAGCCGACGGCCAACGCGCCGTCCGGCACCCCCTCGGCCACGCCGACCACGCAGGGCCGTGCGGTCACCGACGCTCTCAAGGCGCCGAAGCCGACTCCGACCCCCGCCGGTTCGGGCAAGCCCTCCGGGACGCCGAAGCCGCCGCCCTCCGGGGACACAGCGGGCGCCGACAAGCTGCAGAAGCAGTTCCTGGCTCTCGACTGCACGAACAAGGAGGCCCGCGTCGCGGCCGGTGTCGGCGTCAAGCCCAGCGACCCGCTCGTCGCCTGTGGCAAGAACTCCGAGGGGCAGTGGGAGAAGTACGTTCTCGGCCCTGCCGAGGTCAACGGCAAGGACGTCGACGACGCCAAGGCCACGATCGACCAGCGGACCGGTCAGTGGATCGTGCAGATGGATTTCACCGACGGTGGCTCCAAGAAGTTCTCGAAGATCACGAGCAAGCTGTCGCAGCAGCAGCCTCCGATGAACCAGTTCGCGATCGTCCTTGACGGTGAGGTCGTCTCCGCGCCTTCGGTGCGCACGACACTGAGCGCGAACGCCGAGATCTCCGGCAGCTTCACCCAGCAGTCCGCCCAGGACCTGGGCAACATCCTCTCGTACGGTGCGCTTCCGCTCTCCTTCGAGGAGCAGAGCGTCCAGACCGTCACGGCCGCCCTCGGCGGCGAGCAGCTGCAGGCGGGCCTCATCGCCGGTGCGATCGGTCTCGCGCTGGTCATCATCTACCTGGTGGCGTACTACCGCGGCCTGGCCGTGATCGCGATCCTCAGCCTCATCGTCTCCGCGATCCTGACGTACACGATCATGGCTCTGCTCGGCCCCGGTATCGGCTTCGCCCTGAACCTGCCCGCGGTGTGTGGTGCGATCGTTGCGATCGGTATCACCGCGGACTCGTTCATCGTGTACTTCGAGAGAATCCGCGACGAGATCCGCGAGGGCCGTACGCTGCGGCCCGCCGTCGAGCGTGCCTGGCCGCGCGCCCGGCGCACGATCCTGGTCTCCGACTTCGTGTCGTTCCTCGCCGCCGCGGTGCTGTTCATCGTCACGGTCGGCAAGGTCCAGGGCTTCGCGTTCACTCTCGGCCTGACCACCGTGCTCGACGTGGTCGTGGTGTTCCTCTTCACCAAGCCGATCATGACCCTGCTCGCCCGCAGGAAGTTCTTCGCGGACGGTCACCCGTGGTCCGGCCTCGACCCGAGGCGGCTGGGTGCCAAGCCCCCGCTGCGCCGCTCCCGTCGCGCCTCCGCCCCCATCGACCCGAAGGAGGCGTGAGATGTCGCGACTTGGCACTCTCGGCGCCCGTCTCTACCGCGGCGAGGTCGGCTACGACTTCGTCGCCAAGCGGAAGATCTGGTACGGGGTTTCGATCCTGATCACCATCACGGCCATCCTCGGCCTGGCGGTGCAGGGTCTCAACCTGGGTATCGAGTTCAAGGGTGGCGCCGTCTTCACCACCCCGAAGACGAGCGTCTCCGTCAGCGAGGCGCGGACGTACGCCATAGACGCCTCGGGTCATGAGGCGATCGTCCAGAAGCTCGGCAACGGCGGTCTGCGGATCCAGGTCAGTGAGCTCGACCAGGCCCAGGCCAACAAGGTCAACGAGACGCTGTCCGACAAGCTCGACATCCCGGTTAACAAGATCAACGCCGAGATCGTCGGACCCAGCTGGGGTGAGCAGATCGCCAACAAGGCATGGACCGGTCTCGCGGTCTTCATGCTCCTGGTGGTGATCTACCTCGCGATCGCCTTCGAGTGGCGCATGGCCATCGCCGCCCTGATCGCGCTGATCCACGACCTCACGATCACCATCGGTGTGTACGCACTCGTGGGCTTCGAGGTCACACCGGGCACCGTGATCGGTCTGCTGACGATCCTCGGTTACTCCCTCTACGACACCGTCGTCGTCTTCGACGGTCTCAAGGAGGGCTCGAAGGACATCACCAAGCAGACCCGCTACACCTACAGCGAGATCGCCAACCGCAGCCTCAACGGCACGCTGGTGCGTTCCATCAACACCACCGTCGTCGCGCTGCTGCCGGTTGCCGGACTGCTGTTCATCGGTGGCGGCGTCCTCGGTGCCGGAATGCTCAACGACATCTCGCTGTCGCTGTTCGTCGGCCTCGCGGCCGGTGCGTACTCCTCGATCTTCATCGCCACGCCGCTCGTCGCCGACCTCAAGGAGCGCGAGCCGCAGATGAAGGCCCTGAAGAAGCGGGTGCTCGCCAAGCGCGCCAAGGCGGCCGCCGAGGGCGTGTCGGCGGAGGACTCCGGTGAGCCGGAGGACGCGGAGACGGGCGACGTGGCGCCGGCCGGCGCTGTCGTGGGCCCGCGCGGCAACCGTGGCCGTGGCCGTCCCTCGGGCAAGCGCCGATGACCGCCGCCACCTCGGAGCTGCTGCTCAGCCGCATCCGTGACGTCCCGGACTATCCGAAGCCGGGGGTGATGTTCAAGGACATCACGCCCCTGCTCGCGGACCCGGAGGCCTTCACGGTTCTCACTGACGTGCTCGCCGAGCTGTGCACGCGTTACGAGGCCACGAAGATCGTCGGTCTTGAGGCGCGCGGCTTCATCCTGGGCGCCCCGGTCGCCATCCGGGCCGGGCTCGGCTTCATTCCCGTACGCAAGGCGGGCAAGCTCCCCGGAGCGACGCTCTCGCAGGCGTACGAGCTGGAGTACGGCACCGCCGAGATCGAGGTGCACGCCGAGGACCTGCGCGCGGGCGACCGCGTCATGGTCATCGACGACGTCCTCGCCACCGGCGGCACCGCCGAGGCCTCGCTGGAGCTCATCCGGCGGGCCGGAGCCGATGTCGCGGGCGTCGCGGTGCTGATGGAGCTCGGCTTCCTCGGCGGCCGCATCCGTCTGGAGCCCGCGCTGCGCGGTGCTCCGCTGGAGGCGCTGATCACGCTCTGACCCCATGGGTCGATCGAGGAACGGGCGCCCCGGGATCTTCCCGGGGCGCCCGTTCCTCTGCGCCAGCCCTCGGCGGCGCGCAGTGACGAGAGGGCATCCGCAGCGATTGTGGTGCCCTCTCCCGTCATGTCCGGACCTGCCGCCTCGTGAGCACCAGAACTCCGAGGTCGATACCATGGCTTCTCCGGGCCTGACCGGGGGACCCGGAACCGCACGAGGAGCGCTCTTGCCAGACGAGGCCCAGCACGCCGCCGCGCAGCCCGACCAGCAGGCCGAAAAGGCCGCGGCAGCCCCTGTCACGCCCGAGAACAA
This sequence comes from Streptomyces sp. NBC_01481, assembly GCF_026339995.1. GTDB lineage: Bacteria > Actinomycetota > Actinomycetes > Streptomycetales > Streptomycetaceae > Streptomyces. The sequence continues at coordinate 2,220,035 of NZ_JAPEPT010000001.1, forward strand.
GCCGGCCGGGAAGCCGCAGCCGGGAGTGTCCGAGCGGAGCGAGATGGAGATCCCCCCGGCCGAAGTCCCCCAGCTGCCGCTGGGAGGTGCTCCCAGGGGGAGTGCGAACGGTGCGGCCCCCGTCCCCGCGCCCCTGCCGACGACCACCCCCCGGCCCACGCCCGCCGCCGTCCCCCGGACGGGCGGCTCCTCGAACCGGGTGCGCGCCCGCCTGGCCCGCCTGGGCGTCCAGCGTTCGTCGCCGTACAACCCCGTCCTGGAGCCGCTGCTGCGGATAGTGCGCAGCAACGACCCCAAGATCGAGACCTCCACGCTGCGTCAGGTCGAGCGCGCCTACCAGGTCGCCGAGCGCTGGCACCGCGGACAGAAGCGCAAGAGCGGCGACCCGTACATCACGCATCCGCTCGCCGTCACGACGATCCTCGCCGAGCTCGGCATGGACCCGGCGACGCTGATGGCGGGGCTGCTGCACGACACGGTCGAGGACACCGAGTACGGCCTGGACACGCTGCGCCGCGACTTCGGCGACCAGGTGGCCCTGCTCGTCGACGGCGTCACCAAGCTCGACAAGGTCAAGTTCGGCGAGGCCGCGCAGGCCGAGACCGTACGCAAGATGGTCGTCGCCATGGCCAAGGACCCACGTGTCCTGGTCATCAAGCTCGCCGACCGGCTGCACAACATGCGCACGATGCGCTATCTCAAGCGGGAGAAGCAGGAGAAGAAGGCCCGCGAGACCCTTGAGATCTACGCGCCCCTGGCCCACCGGCTGGGCATGAACACCATCAAGTGGGAGCTGGAGGACCTCGCCTTCGCGATCCTCTACCCCAAGATGTACGACGAGATCGTGCGGCTCGTGGCCGAGCGCGCGCCCAAGCGCGACGAGTACCTCGCCATAGTGACCGACGAGGTCCAGTCCGATCTGCGCGCCGCCCGCATCAAGGCCACCGTCACCGGGCGGCCGAAGCACTACTACAGCGTCTACCAGAAGATGATCGTCCGCGGCCGTGACTTCGCGGAGATCTACGACCTGGTGGGCATCCGCGTCCTCGTCGACACCGTCCGCGACTGCTACGCGGCGCTCGGCACGGTCCATGCGCGATGGAACCCGGTCCCCGGCCGGTTCAAGGACTACATCGCGATGCCCAAGTTCAACATGTACCAGTCGCTGCACACCACGGTGATCGGTCCCAACGGCAAGCCCGTCGAGCTGCAGATCCGCACCTTCGACATGCACCGCCGCGCCGAGTACGGCATCGCCGCGCACTGGAAGTACAAGCAGGAGACCGTCGCCGGCACCTCCAAGGTCCGTACGGACGTGCCCAAGGCGGGCAAGGGCACCGCCGGCCAGGACACCGTCAACGACATGGCGTGGCTGCGCCAGCTCCTGGACTGGCAGAAGGAGACCGAGGACCCCAGCGAGTTCCTGGAGTCCCTGCGCTTCGACCTCTCCCGCAACGAGGTCTTCGTCTTCACGCCGAAGGGCGACGTCATAGCGCTTCCGGCGGGTGCCACTCCCGTCGACTTCGCCTACGCCGTCCATACCGAGGTCGGCCACCGGACCATAGGAGCGCGGGTCAACGGGCGGCTCGTACCGCTCGAATCGACCCTCGACAACGGCGACCTGGTCGAGGTCTTCACCTCCAAGGCCGAAGGCGCCGGCCCCTCGCGCGACTGGCTCGGCTTCGTCAAGTCGCCGCGGGCACGCAACAAGATCCGCGCCTGGTTCTCCAAGGAGCGCCGCGAGGAGGCGATCGAACACGGCAAGGACGCCATCGCGCGGGCCATGCGCAAGCAGAACCTGCCGATCCAGCGCATCCTCACCGGCGACTCGCTCGTCACGCTGGCGCACGAGATGCGCTACCCCGACATCTCGTCCCTGTACGCGGCGATCGGCGAGGGCCATGTGGCCGCGCAGGGCGTCGTACAGAAGCTGGTGCAGGCCCTGGGCGGCGAAGAGGCCGCCAACGAGGACATCGCCGAGAGCACACCGCCCTCGCGCAGCCGCTCAAAGCGCCGGGCCAACGCCGACCCCGGTGTGGTCGTCAAGGGTGTCGAGGACGTCTGGGTCAAACTGGCCCGCTGCTGTACGCCCGTCCCCGGTGACCCCATCATCGGCTTCGTCACGCGCGGAAGTGGCGTATCGGTTCACCGGGCGGACTGCGTCAACGTCGACTCGCTCTCGCAGCAGCCGGAGCGCATCCTCGACGTCGAATGGGCCCCGACCCAGTCCTCGGTCTTCCTGGTCGCCATCCAGGTCGAGGCGCTCGACCGGTCCAGGCTGCTCTCGGACGTCACGAGGGTCCTGTCCGACCAGCACGTCAACATCCTGTCCGCGGCCGTCCAGACCTCCCGCGACAGGGTGGCCACCTCGCGCTTCACCTTCGAGATGGGCGACCCGAAGCACCTCGGGCACGTACTGAAGGCGGTACGGGGCGTGGAGGGCGTCTACGACGTCTACCGGGTCACATCGGCGCGCAGGCCGTAGCGCGACGCGCCACAGCGCAGACGAAGGGCCCCCTGTACGTGAGCGTGACGTACAGGGGGCCCTTCCATACAGCCCTTTTCAGCCGCCGAACTCCTCCAGGCCCTTCAGCGCCTGGTCCAGCAGCGCCTGCCGGCCCTCGAGCTCCTTGGCGAGCTTGTCGGCCTTGGCGTTGTTGCCCGCCGCGCGCGCCGCGTCGATCTGCCCGCGCAGCTTGTCCACGGCCGCCTGCAGCTGACCGGTCAGACCCTCGGCACGCGCACGCGCCTCCGGGTTCGTCCGGCGCCACTCGGTCTCCTCGGACTCCTGCAGCGCCCGCTCCACGGCGTGCATACGGCCCTCGACCTTGGGACGGGCGTCCCGCGGCACATGGCCGATGGCCTCCCAGCGCTCGTTGATGGCCCGGAAGGCGGCTCGCGCGGCCTTCAGATCCGTCACCGGCACCAGCTTTTCGGCCTCGGCGGCGAGCTCCTCCTTGAGCTTGAGGTTCTCGCCCTGCTCGGCGTCCCGCTCGGCGAAGACCTCGCTGCGGGCGGCGAAGAAGACGTCCTGGGCGCCGCGGAAACGGTTCCACAGATCGTCCTCGGCCTCGCGCTGGGCGCGGCCCGCGGCCTTCCACTCCG
>NZ_JAPEPT010000012.1 GCF_026339995.1 Streptomyces sp. NBC_01481
TGTTTCCGTACACTATCAGGCTTTTTCGGTCTTCCTGACCACCGCCCTGCGGGCAGGCAGAGGTTTAGACCAGTTAGTATCTCGGCTTGATAGGTGCTGCCGACCTCCGACTCAATGTCGCGTTGGGGTCAGGCAGGGGTACGACAGTACAGCTCGCCGAGAGATGAGGCAAATCGTTTCCGGTGCGCCCCTAGGTCCGCGAACTGGTAGCTCTCATGCGTAACTGGGACATCCAGCGACATACCCTTCTGAACAGTGCGTCGTCCAGGACAGGCAAGGACGGCGCCGTACGAATCTCCGCCCCTGGGAGGCTCCATGACCACAGTGACGTCCCCTATTGCCGGACGTGCCATCGGGCTCGCTGCCGTGCCGGACCCCGTCTTCTCCGGTGCGATGGTCGGTCCCGGTACCGCTATCGACCCCGTGCGTGAGCCGTCGGAGGCCGTCGCCCCCGTCGACGGAATCATCGTCTCCCTGCACCCGCACGCCTTCGTCGTCGTCGACGACCAAGGGCACGGTGTACTGACGCACCTCGGCATCGACACCGTCCAGCTCAACGGCGAGGGCTTCGAACTGCTCGTCAACAAGGGCGACACCGTCCAGCGCGGGCAGGCAGTGGTGCGCTGGAACCCGTCGGCCGTCGAAGAGGCCGGAAAGTCCGCCATCTGTCCCATCGTTGCGCTCGAAGCCACGGCCGACTCCCTCTCCGACCTCCGTGAGGGCGGGGACGTCAAGGCCGGCGACTCGCTCTTCGGCTGGCAGTGACGCCGGAGTCGCAATGACGGCTGGTCGGACATCCACCGCGGCGGCACGGGCCGTCGCTCAATCGGAGACGGGTGTAATGGAGACAACGCTGCGAGGCGTCGGCGTGAGCCATGGTGTGGCGATCGGCGAGGTCCGGCACATGGGTACGGCGGTTCTGGAGCCGCCGGCCAAGCAGATTCGGCCCGAGGACGCGGAGCGCGAACAGGGGCGCGCCCGCAAGGCCGTGGAGGCCGTGGCTGCCGACCTGATTGCCCGCGGCAATCTGGCGGGCGGCGAGGCGCAGGCCGTGCTCGAGGCGCAGGCCATGATGGCGCAGGACCCGGAGCTCATGGCCGACGTGGAGCGCCGTATCGCCGTCGGCAGCACCGCCGAGCGCGGTGTGTACGACGCGTTCGCCATGTACCGGGAGATGCTCGCGGGTGCCGGTGAGTACATGGCCGGTCGGGTGGCGGACCTGGACGACGTGCGGAACCGGATTGTGGCGCGGCTGCTCGGTGTGCCGATGCCCGGTGTACCGGACAGCGACGAGCCGTATGTACTGATCGCGCGAGATCTCGCGCCCGCGGACACCGCGCTGCTCGATCCTGCGCTGGTACTCGGGTTTGTCACCGAGGAGGGCGGGCCCACCAGCCACAGCGCGATTCTGGCGCGGGCGCTGGGGGTGCCGGCCGTGGTGGCGCTGCCGGGTGCCAAGGAGCTGGCCGAGGGCACACTCATCGCCGTCGACGGCAGTACTGGCGAGATTTTCGTCGAGCCGAGCCAGGAGAAGCGGGGCCGGCTGGAAAGAGCGGCGGCGGAGCGGAAGGCGGCGCTGGCCGCTTCCAGTGGGCCGGGAGCGACGTCCGACGGGCACAAGGTGCCGCTGCTGGCCAATGTCGGCGGGCCTGCCGATGTGCCCGCCGCGGTCGAGGCCGGTGCCGAGGGTGTCGGTCTGTTCCGTACGGAGTTCCTCTTCCTGGACGACAGTAAGCAGGCGCCGTCGGAGGAGAAGCAGGTCGAGGCGTACCGCAAGGTTCTCGAGGCCTTCCCCGAGGGCAGGGTGGTCGTGCGGGTGCTGGATGCCGGTGCGGACAAGCCGCTCGACTTCCTGACTCCGGCGGACGAGCCGAATCCGGCGCTGGGTGTGCGCGGGCTGCGGAGCCTGCTGGATCACCCGGAGGTGCTGCGTACGCAGTTGACGGCGCTGTCCAAGGCCGTCGCCGGGCTGCCGGTCTACCTCGAGGTGATGGCCCCGATGGTGGCGGACCGCACCGACGCGAAGGCGTTCGCGGACGCGTGCCGCGAGGCCGGGCTGCAGGCGAAGTTCGGTGCGATGGTGGAGATTCCGTCCGCCGCGCTGCGGGCGCGCTCGATCCTGCAGGAGGTGGAGTTCCTGTCGCTGGGCACCAATGACCTCGCGCAGTACACCTTCGCCGCCGACCGTCAGGTGGGTGCGGTGTCGCGTCTGCAGGACCCGTGGCAGCCTGCGCTGCTGGACCTGGTGGCGCTGTCGGCCGAGGCCGCGAAGGCCGAGGGCAAGAGCTGTGGTGTCTGTGGTGAGGCTGCCTCCGATCCGCTGCTCGCGTGTGTGCTCACCGGTCTTGGTGTGACCTCGCTGTCGATGGGTGCCGCGTCGATTCCGTACGTCCGCGCGACGCTGGCGAAGTACACGCTCGCGCAGTGCGAGCGCGCTGCCGCCGCGGCGCGGGCCGCGGACACGGCTGAGGAGGCTCGGGTCGCCGCGCAGGCGGTGCTCTCCGGCGAGTAGCCGGTGTGCCGTGGCTCGATTGCCTGATCGAAGGGGCTTCCTGCCGGAAACGGCAGGAAGCCCCTTCGGCGTTTCAGTGGTGGTTGTCCGGGTCGTCGGTGGTGATGGCGAATCCCGCGCAGTATTCGACGCCGGGCTCCGGGGACAGCGGCTCCCCGGTGTTGGTGTCGGTGCAGTAGGCGCTGAAGACCTCGCCCGCGGTGAGCGGGACGAGGCTGCCCTCGTGGAGCCGCCAGCCGTGGAGGCGGTCGGGGGTGCCATCAGCGCTCGTACGCAGAACTACTCCCCCGGGCGTTTCGAGGGCGATACCCGTGGCGAGGACGGTCACGAACTCCGCGCCCTCCGAGGCGTCCAACTGGGCCTGTGCGTCGGCGGCACCCTCGGCATGGAGGACGGCGACGAGCTGTTCGTCGGGGGCGGGGATGCTGCAGACCATGTGGTGGCTGCCCGGTCCGGCCGCTTCGAGCAGGCTCATCAGGATGCGGGTGGCCCGGTCGAACGCGGCACGGCCGATGTCCTGGCCGCAGTCGGCGCAGTTCCCGAGGTCGGCAAGGAGCATCGTCGCGTACTCCCAAGTGGCCTGGCGCACAGCCTTGTTGATCAGCTGGGGCAGCAGGCTGGTGACCGGCTGTCCGGTGTACGCCAGGGTGGCGCCGCGGGCCGCGATGGCGGCGGTGTAGCGGCTGCGGCTGAAGGCGGCGTCGGGGTCGAGGCTCGCTTCGGTGCAGTACTCGGCGAAGTCTTCGGGGTCGAAGAGGCCGACGGTGGTGTGCAGTTGCCGGGAGGCGAGGGTTTTCAGCAGCGCCTCGATCTGCCGGAGGTACGTGGGGTGGTCGTCGAAAGTGAAGGTGCGGTACTGGCGCATCGCGCTGAAGTCGTACTCGTCGGCGATGAGGCCCACGGTGCTGGGCACTTCGCGGCGGAGGGTGCGGCGCAGGGATGCGGTGGTCTTGTTGCGCCGGCGCGTGGACTGCTTGGTGTTTGCCATGTCTCCCCCTGTGTCGATTACTGGTGACTCACCGTAATCGACGGCACTGACAACGGGGCTTCTGGCAGCTTGTTCCGTACGAGACCGCTCTGCGCGAAGCAGGTGGCGACCAGTCCGGCACCCATCAGGACCCAGCCTGCGGGGCCTGCGGCGATGACGCCGGTGACGATCAATGGGCCCGCGCTGCGCTGGGCCGATGCGGCCACTCCATGCACTCCGAGGTAGGCACCCTGCGCTTCGTCGGGGGCGAGGGCGACAGAGAGTTCCCAGGAGATGGTGGCGTGGATGATCTCCGCCAGGGTGAGCGCGGCTGCGGCCAGGACGAGGGCGGTGATCGCGAGCCATCGGCTGCCGACCGCGGAGGCGCTCATCGCGAGGGTGCCGACGGCGAAGGCGGCGGCGAGGGGGACCAGCAGCCGCCGTGCCGTTCGCGTCGTGGCGCCGAACTTGGCTATGGGGATCTGCAGGGCCACGACCATCACGTTGTTCAGTACGAGGAGCAGTGGGGCGAGGCCGTGCGGAGCGTCGGTGGCGTGCACGATCCAGAGCGGTAGTCCGACCATGAAGACGGCGTCGTCCAGGAAGAGCACCGTCTCACTGGCCACATACAGGAGATAGGTGCGGTCGCGCCAGGGGTTCGCGGGCTTCACCCGGACCGTCTCGCTGCCGGAGCCGGTGACGACACGCGAGGGTGAAGGGGCGTCACCGCAGCGCAGGGTGAGCAGTGCCGCGGCGAGGGAGCTGATCGCGTTGCCCACGAGGAGAGACTGATATGCGGCGGTGGTACCGATGCCGAGCGCGGCTGCGGCGGCCAGGCCGCCGATGGCGAAGCCGGTGTTGCCGACGGTGCGGTTCAGGGCCTGATAGCGAACGCGCTGGGAGCCCGTGATGCGGGTGGCGTAGAGCTTGGTGAGGACGTTCGCGCCGCGGTCGCCAACGCTGGCGAAGGCCGCGCAGACGAGCAGCAGGGCGTAGTGGTCGGTGGTCAGCAGGGCCAGGCCGGCGAGGGCGCGCAGGAGTTGTGCGGCGATCAGGACGCGGGTGACGGGCAGCCGGTCGGCGATGCGGCCGGCGATCGGTGCTCCGGCGATGCCGACGCCGGCCGACAGCGCGATGAGGAGGCCCACTTCGGTGAAGGAGAGGCCGGTGACGTAGGTGAAGTAGAGGGCCTGCGTGGCGGTCCACAGGCCGTTGCCCGTCTTGTCGACCATGGTGATGGCAAGCATGCGGCGACCGTCACGGCCGCCTGGGATGCGGTTCTTGAGTGTGTCTTTGGGTGTGTCTTTGGGTGTGTCTTCGAGTGCTGCCCGGCTCTTCGGCAGGCTCACCGGTCCCCCCCTTGACGCGAGTTATGTATCGGTACATAGTTCATTACGTGGCAACACAATATTCGATCAGTGGTACGACCGCCAAGGGGATCGCCGCGTCCGTCGAACGGGCTGTGACGGACGGCGGTTTGGGGCCCGGCGACGCGCTGCCGCCGGTGCGGCGGCTCGCGGACGATCTCGGGGTGAGCCCCGGGACGGTCGCCACGGCGTACAAGGAGCTGCGGCAGCGCGGGGTCGTGGTGACGCGCGGGCGGGGCGGAACTGTGGTCGCCGCCGCGCCCGCGGTCGCTTCCCGGCGGCCTCCGAAGGTGCCCGATGGCCTCCGGGACCTGGCCGGCGGGCACCCTGATCCGGCGTTTCTGCCGGATCTGCTGCCACCGGCGCAGCTCTCCCCCGGTTCCCGTTCGCACCGTTCGGCCCCGCGTCTGCCGGAGCTGGAGGAGGCTGTACGGGCCTGGATCGGCGGCCATGGGGTGCCGGTCGAGCACGTCACCTTCGCGCACGGCGCGCTGGACTGTGTGGCGCGACTGCTGTCCACCGAGCTACGGCCGGGCGACACGGTGGCCATGGAGGACCCCGGCTACCACCACCTGCTGGATCTCGTACAGGCGTTGGGCCTGCGGTCGGTGGCCGTGCCGGTGGACGACGAGGGCATGCGTCCCGAGGCGCTTGCCGCGGCCGTACGGGCGGGTGCGCGGGCGGTCGTGTGCAGCCCGCGGGCCCAGAATCCGTACGGCGGATGTTTCTCGGCCGGTCGACGCGACGCGCTCGTCGAGGTGTTGCGGGAGACCCCCGAAGTGCTGGTGATCGAGAACGATCACGCCTCGGACATCGCGGGCGCGGAGCTCAACTCTCTTGCCGCGGGCGGGCTTTCACGCTGGGCGCATGTGCGGACCGTCACCAAGTTCCTGGGGACGGATCTGCGGTGGGCAGCGGCGGCATGCGACCCGACGACGCTGGCGCGGCACGACGGTCGGCTGCTGCTGACCTCAGGCTGGATCAGTCATCTGCTGCAGCGCACCGTACTCGGCCTGATGAGCGACGGGGACACGATGGGGCTGGTGGACAGGGCGCGTACGGCCTATGGAGAGCGGCGGCGGGCGCTGGTGGCTGCGCTCGGCTCGCATGGTATTGCCGCACATGGGGTGAGCGGGATGAATGTGTGGGTGCCGGTCGTGGACGAGTCGGGTGTCGTCAACGGGCTGCGGTCCAGGGGCTGGTGGGTCGCGGCCGGGTTCCGCTTCCGGATCGCCTCGGGACCGGGCGTACGGATCTCGACAGCGGGCCTTGAGCCGAGTGATGCGGTACGGCTCGCCTCGGACTTCGCGGAAGTGCTGGGCGAGTCCGAGGCGACGTACGGGGGGTAGCGGCCTTCGGCCGGGCCAGGCCCAGCACCTCAGCCGGCGGGCCGGCTCACCCGGCAGACGGGCCTGATCCGCGGGTGCGGGCCACGTTCTCGTAGAAGCGCAGCAGTTCCAGGTTGTCGACCGAGCCCGGGTTGACCGCCTTCGTCAGGGGCGTGCCCTGGAGCAGGCGCTTCACGGGGACCTCGATGCGCTTGCCCGTGAGGGTGTGCGGGACGCCCGGGACCTCGATGATGTCGTCGGGGACATGACGCGGGGAGAGCTGTTCGCGGATCGTCCGCTTGATGCGGGCGCGCAGGTCGTCGTCGAGAGTGGCGCCGTCGGCGAGGTGGACGAAGAGCGGCATCCAGTAGCCGCCGTCCGGTTCCTCCAGGCCGATGACCAGGGATTCGCGGATCTCGGGGAGGCGTTCGACGGCTTCGTAGATGTCGGCCGAGCCCATCCGTACGCCCTGGCGGTTGAGCGTCGAGTCGGAGCGGCCGTGGATGACGACGGAGCCGTGATCGGTGATGGTGATCCAGTCGCCGTGCCGCCAGACGCCCGGGAACATCTCGAAGTAGCTGTCGCGGTAGCGGCTGCCGTCGGGGTCGTTCCAGAAGCGGATCGGCATGGACGGCATGGGGTTGGTGACCACCAGTTCGCCGACCTCACCGATGAGCGGCTTGCCCTGGAGGTCCCAGGACTGGAGGTCTGTGCCGAGGCAGGCCGCCTGGAGTTCGCCGATGTGAACGGGCAGGGTCGGCACCGCGCCCGCGAAGCAGCTGCAGACGTCCGTGCCGCCGCTGACGGAGGCGATCCACAGGTCGCCCGCCACCTCGTCGTGCAGCCAGCGGAAGCCGTCGGGCGGGAGCGGCGAGCCGGTCGTCGCGACGCACTTGACCGCGGACAGGTCGAAATCGCGCGACGGGTGGACCTCTGCCTTGCCGCAGGCCATGACGTACGCGGCGGAGGTACCGAAGAGCGTGGCCTTGGTGCGCTCGGCGATACGCCACTGGGCTGCGGTGTCGGGATAGCCCGGGCTGCCGTCGTACAGGACGACCGTCGTACCGGTGAGCAGGCCGGAGACGAGGAAGTTCCACATCATCCAGCCGGTCGAGGTGTACCAGAAGAACCGGTCCTCGGGGCCGAGGTCGCAGTGCAGGCCGATCTGCTTGAAGTGCTCCAGCAGGATGCCGCCCTGCGACTGGACGATGGCCTTGGGCAGGCCGGTCGTGCCGGAGGAGTACAGGACCCACAGCGGGTGGTCGAAGGCGACCTGCTCGAAGACGGGCTCGACGTCCGCCGACGTGACCGCCGACCAGTCGAGAGCGCCCTCGGGGGCCTCGGTGCCGAGCAGCGGGATGTGGATCACCGCCCGCAGGGTGGGGAGCTCGCGGCGCAGCTCGGCGACCGTGTCGGTACGGTCGTGCTCCTTGCCGCCATAGCGGTAGCCGTCCACCGTGAACAGGACGACCGGCTCGACCTGCTGGAAGCGGTCCAGGACGCTGCGGGCGCCGAAGTCGGGGGCGCAGGATGTCCACACCGCTCCGACCGCCGCGGTGGCGAGCAGCGCGGTGACAGCCTGCGGGATGTTGGGCAGATAGCCGCTGACCCGGTCCCCCGGGCGTACGCCGAGGGCGCGCAGTTCGGCGGCGAGCGCGCCCACCTGGCGGCGGAGTTCGGACCAGCTGATCGGGGTCGGCTCATGTGTCTCGTCCACATGAAGGAGAGCGGGATCGTGGGGTCGCGCCTCGGCGGCGCGCAGGGCGTGCTCGGCGTAGTTGAGCGTGGCGCCGGGGAACCAGCGGGCGCCGGGCATGGCCCGGTCGGCCAGCACGCGCTCGTACGGAGTGGAGAAATGGACGTCGAACCATTCGGCGACCGCTTGCCAGAAGGTTTCGAGCTCGTCGATCGACCAGCGGTGCAGCGCCGCGTAACCGCCCTCGGCAGGGGCCCCGTGGCGCTCGGCGGCCCATGCCTGGAAGCGGGTGATCCGGGCGGCGGCGATGCGGTCGGGGTCCGGCTGCCACAGAGGGGCAGGGTTCGCTGCTGAGGTCATGGGGCGTCTCCGGGGTGGCTCTACGCGGTGTGTGCGTGTCTCGCGCGCACGAGCGGGGTGTGCGCGTGACACGGCTGACACGGACGATGCCACGTGATCGTCTTTCGCACCAGGGCTCCCCACCCATGGTCGGGCAAGGGAATATGTGCTCCCACCACGGGTGAACGGGAGTTGAACAAACCTCCGCACACCCGCGACCGGATGGCAGGCTGAGCTGCATGGACGGTCGTGGTGTGGTGCGCTCGGTGAGGAACTTCGGAACGATGCAGGGGCTGCGCGCGGCACGCTCGGCCTGGCGGCAGCGTCGGACCGATGCCCGGGCGCTGCCGGCGAGAGGGGCGGAACGGGCCAGAGTGCCCGGGCCGGTCACCGGGGCCGAACCACTGCCGGGCGGCGGGATCGTCCGGTTCGCCCGTTCTCAGCTGCGGATCCGGGTGGCTGCCGGCGGCGCGGTGTTCTGGGGCTGGGACGGCGTCGAGCCCGAGCCCTCGTACGCCCTCGACGGTGCCCCTCCCGAGCCGGACCCGCGGGCGGAGCTGGAGCCCGACAAGGACGGCGGCTGGCGTGTGGTGTCGGAGCGGGTGACGGTGGAGGTCTCCCGGCACGGCGCCGTGGAGATCCGTACGCCCGGAGGTGTCGTACTGCGCCGGGATCTGCCCCCGCGCTGGTGGGAGCCGGTGCGGGGCGGGCCCGCGCGATGGGTGCAGCGGACCGAAGTGCCCGCGGACGCGCGCTTCTTCGGGCTCGGCGGCCGGGCGTCAGGTCCGCGGCTGCGCGACGGCTCGTACCGGCTGTGGAACACCGACCCGCGCGGCAGCTTCGAGCCCGGCGACGACCCGCTGTACATCACCATGCCGGTCCAGCTGGTGGTGGCCGACGCGGGCACCCATCTGGCCTTCCACGACAACTCCTGGGACGGGCGGGTCACCCTCCGGGAGGGCGAGGAGGGCGCGGGTTCCGGGCACGACCGGCCGGGGACCAGCGAGGTGCGCATGGAGGGCGGGCCACTGCGCTGCTGGGTCGTGGTGGGAACACCCACGCGCGTACTGGCCGGCTGGACCCAGCTGACCGGCGCGCCCGCGGTGCCGCCGTCCTGGGCTCTCGGCCCGCAGCACGCGCGATGGGGGTTCGGCAGCGGGCAGGAAGTGCGGCGGATCGTCGCGGGCTATCAGGAGCGCGAGCTGCCGCTGTCCGCGGTCCATCTCGACATTGATCACTACGACGCGCATCAGGTCTTCACCGTCGACCGCGAGCACTTCCCCGATCTGCCGGGGATGGCGAAGGATCTGCGCGACGACGGGGTGCGGCTGGTGTCCATCGTCGATCCGGCGGTGAAGGCGGAGCGCGGGAACGCGGTGTACGACAGCGGTGAGGCGGCGGGGGTGTTCGTGCGGGACGCGGCGGGCCAGGAGGTCCGTGGCGTCGTCTGGCCCGGCGAGAGCGTCTATCCGGACTTCACCGATCCGGCGGCCCGCCGTTGGTGGGGAGACCTGTACGAGGAGCGGCTCGCGCAGGGCTTCTCCGGCGTCTGGCACGACATGAACGAGCCCGTGTCCTTCACGCCCTTCGGCGACATGACCCTGCCGCGGTCCGCCCGGCACGCGCTGGACGGGCAGGGCGGCGATCACCGCGAGGCCCACAACCTCTACGGCCTCACGATGGCTCGTGCCGGGTACGAGGGGCTGCGGCGGCTGCGTCCCGACGAGCGGCCGTTCCTCTTCTCGCGCTCCGGCTGGGCGGGCATGCAGCGGTACGGAGGCACCTGGTCCGGTGACGTGTCCACCGGCTGGCCCGGGTTGCGGGCCTCGCTCTCGCTGGTGCTGGGTCTTGGGCTCTGCGGGGTGCCGTACTCCGGGCCGGACGTGGGGGGCTTCGACGGCAGTCCGTCGCCGGAGCTGTATCTGCGCTGGTTCCAGCTGGGGGCGCTGCTGCCGCTGTTCCGTACGCATGCGGCGATCGACGCGGGGCGCAGGGAGCCGTGGGAGTTCGGGCCCACGGTCCTCGAGCACGCGCGGGCCGCGCTGGCCGAACGGGAGCGGCTGCGGCCCTACTTCGTCACCCTCGCGCATCTGGCGCGGCTGACCGGGGCGCCGTATGCGCGGCCGCTGTGGTGGGGCTGCCCGGAGGACCGGGTGCTGCGCGACTGCGAGGACGCGTTCTTGCTGGGTGACGCGCTGCTGGTGGCACCGGTGCTGGAGCGGGGGACGGACCGGCGGGCGGTGCGGCTGCCGAGGGGACGGTGGTACGACACGGCGACGGGCCGGGCGTACGACGGCCCGGGTCAGGTGCTGGTGGACGCGCCGCTGTCGCGTATCCCCGTACTGGCGCGGGGTGGCTCGGTGATCCCGGTGCGGGGGGATGACGGCGAGATGGAACTGGAGGTCTGGGCACCGGCGGAGGGTGGGGGCCTGGTGGTCGCGGACCCGGGCGACGGCTGGGAGCAGCCAGAGGTGGAGCGGTACACGACACGGCTGGTGGACGGGCAGGTCGTGGTGAAGCAGCAGAAGGGCGGGGGGTCGGCGCAGCCGAGGTGGCGGATGAGGGTGCGGGGGTTGGGAGCGTAGCGCCAGGGCCGGGGGTGGAGGTCTGGGGGTTCGGGGGTACCCGGTGCCGCGGGGTGCGGGTCTTGGGGTTCGCGGGTACCTGGTCCGTACTGTGTGGGCTTTGGGGTTCGGGGGTACCCGGTGCCGTTCGGTGCGGGTTCCGGGTCCCCTCCGGGCTCGACTCCTCGGCGTCGGTGGCAATCGGGCCGTTGGATTGGGCACCCGGTGTTGGCCGCCAATCGGGGGTTCGCCCGCGAAGCCACCCACCGGAGAGCAACCACCAACGCCCCCGGCCCACGCTCCCCACGGACGCTGGAAACGCGGGTGAAGCGGCGCACGAAAAACGCGAAAGCGTTTCACGATAAATGCGAAAACAAGGATTCATTCCCACGGTAACACGGTTA
>NZ_JAPEPT010000008.1 GCF_026339995.1 Streptomyces sp. NBC_01481
GTCCCGCTCGGCGAAGACCTCGCTGCGGGCGGCGAAGAAGACGTCCTGGGCGCCGCGGAAACGGTTCCACAGATCGTCCTCGGCCTCGCGCTGGGCGCGGCCCGCGGCCTTCCACTCCGTCATCAGCTCGCGGTAGCGGGCGGCCGTCGTGCCCCAGTCCGTGGAGCCGGACAGCGACTCGGCCTCGGTGACCAGCTTCTCCTTGGTCTTGCGGGCCTCCTCGCGCTGAGCGTCCAGCGAGGCGAAGTGCGCCTTGCGGCGCTTGGAGAACGCCGAGCGGGCGTGCGAGAAGCGGTGCCACAGCTCGTCGTCGGACTTCCGGTCGAGCCGGGGAAGGCCCTTCCAGGTGTCCACCAGCGCCCGCAGCCGCTCACCGGCCGCCCGCCACTGCTCGCTCTGCGCCAGCTCCTCGGCCTCGGTGACCAGGGCCTCCTTGGAGTGGCGCGCCTCGTCGTTCTGCTTCGCCTTCTGGACCTTGCGCTCCTCGCGGCGCTTCTCGACCGTCGCCACGAGCCCGTCGAGGCGCTTGCTCAGTGCGTCGAGGTCGCCGACGGCGTGATGCTCGTCCACCTGCTGGCGCAGATGGTCGATGGCGGTCTGGGCGTCCTTGGCCGAGAGATCGGTGGTCTTCACCCGCCGCTCGAGGAGGCCGATCTCGACCACCAAGCCCTCGTACTTGCGCTCGAAGTAGGCCAGAGCCTCCTCGGGAGTCCCTGCCTGCCACGATCCGACGACCTTCTCGCCATCGGCAGTACGCACGTACACGGTGCCCGTCTCATCGACACGGCCCCACGGGTCGCTGCTCACAGCGCCTCCTCCACCTGATGCCTGCGAGGGGGTTCGCCCCCGGGCATCGTCCACAGTTTCCTGGACGGGCCGCGCCCGCCCTCCACAACGCAACAATCCGGGCCGCGCTGCACAACGCCCAATCTAGGCGACCGGCCGCCCGGCTGTCCGCACTCAGCGCGGCCGAAATTCCCCGGCTCACGCCTTCGGGACGACCGCCTTCTCAATGGTGACAGCCTTCTTGGGGGCCCCGTCCTTGGCTCCGCCCGCCACTCCGTCCTTCGCCACGGTCTGTACGGCCTTGAGGCTCGCGGCGTCCATCGTTCCGAACGGTGTGTAGCTCGGCGGCAGCTTGGAGTCCTTGTAGACGAGGAAGAACTGGCTGCCTCCGGAGTGCGGCTGGCCGGTATTCGCCATCGCCACGGTCCCGGCCGGATAGGTCACGGTGCCGTCCGCGCCCGCCTTGCCCAGTGCGGTCAGATTCTCGTCCGGGATCGTGTACCCCGGCCCGCCCGTGCCGTCGCCCTTCGGGTCTCCGCACTGCAGCACGAAGATCCCCTCCGTGGTCAGCCGGTGGCACTTCGTCCCGTTGAAGTAGCCCTTGTCCGCCAGGGACTTGAACGAGTTCACGGTGTGCGGGGTCTTGGCCGCGTCCATGGCGATCTTGACGGCGCCCTGGTTCGTGGCGAGCTCCATCGAGTACTTCGCCTTTTTGTCGATCGACATGGCGGGCTCGGGGGAGGTGCTCTCGCTCGGGGAAGGGGCGGCGCTGGGGGACTGGCTGTCGCCCGCCGCGCCGTCGGCCTTGGTGTCCCCGTCGGACAGCCCGATCGAGGCATAGGCGGCGGCGCCCGCGGCGAGCACCACGGCGAGCACCGCCGCGACGATCGTGTACCGCTGGTTCTTCTTGCGGGACTGGGCCCGACGCTGCTGCTGGCGCTCGAACTTCTCCCTGGCGAGCTGCCGCCGCCGCTGATCGCTGGTGACCACCGGGTGTTCTCCTTGTACGTCGCGTGATGCCAACCGGTCGAGTGTGCCCCGTACCGTATACGGGTTGGCTGTGGGACGAGCAGCGCCGGTAGGCTCTGATCTGCTGCTCTCCACCACCACACCGAGGACGATCGTGCTTATTGCCGGGTTCCCCGCCGGGGCCTGGGGGACCAACTGTTACCTGGTCGCCCCCGCCGCAGGTGAGGAGTGCGTGATCATCGACCCAGGTCACCAGGCCACCGAAGGCGTCGAGGAAGCACTCAAGAAGCATCGGCTCAAGCCCGTCGCCGTCGTCCTCACCCATGGCCACATCGACCATGTCGCCTCCGTCGTCCCGGTGTGCGGGGCCCATGACGTACCCGCGTGGATCCACCCCGCGGACCGGTACATGATGAGCGACCCGGAAAAGGCCCTGGGCATGTCGATCGGCATGCCGCTCATGGGTGAGCTGACCGTGGGGGAGCCGGACGACGTCAAGGAACTGGCCGACGGCGCGCAGCTGCGCCTCGCCGGACTCGACTTCTCGGTCGCGCATGCGCCCGGCCATACCAAGGGGTCGGTGACCTTCCGGATGCCCGAGGCCGACGACATCCCGTCGGTCTTCTTCTCGGGCGATCTGCTGTTCGCCGGCTCCATCGGACGCACGGACCTGCCCGGCGGCGACCACGCCGAGATCCTCGAGTCGCTGGCGCGTGTGTGCCTGCCGCTCGACGACTCGACCGTGGTGCTGTCCGGCCACGGCCCCCAGACGACCATCGGCCGCGAGCGTGCCGCCAACCCGTACCTTCGGGACGTGGCCGCCGGCCTGGGAGCGGAACCCGCTCCTCGACGAGGAATGTGACGAGAGTTTCCGTGAGCACCTTTCAGGCCCCCAAGGGCACGTACGACCTGATCCCGCCGGAGTCGGCGAAGTACCTCGCGGTACGTGAGGCCATCGCCGCGCCGCTGAAGAACTCCGGCTACGGCTACATCGAGACGCCCGGCTTCGAGAACGTCGAGCTGTTCTCGCGTGGCGTCGGCGAGTCGACCGACATCGTCTCCAAGGAGATGTACGCCTTCGAGACCAAGGGCGGCACCAAGCTGGCGCTGCGCCCCGAGGGCACCGCGTCCGTACTGCGCGCGGCGCTGCAGGCCAATCTCCACAAGCTCGGCAATCTGCCGGTCAAGCTCTGGTACTCCGGCTCGTACTACCGCTACGAGCGCCCGCAGAAGGGCCGCTACAGGCACTTCTCGCAGGTCGGCGCCGAGGCGATCGGGGCCGAGGACCCGGCGCTCGACGCCGAGCTGATCATCCTGGCCGACCAGGCGTACCGCACGCTCGGCCTGAGCCAGTTCCGCATCCTGCTCAACTCCCTGGGCGACAAGGAGTGCAGGCCCGTCTACCGCGACGCGCTGCAGGGCTTTCTGCGCGGGCTGGAGCTCGACGAGGACACCCGGCGCCGGGTCGAGATCAACCCGCTGCGGGTCCTCGACGACAAGCGGGCCGTGGTCCAGAAGCAGCTGGTGGGCGCGCCGTTGCTGCGCGACTACCTGTGCGACGCGTGCAAGGCGTACCACGAAGAGGTGCGCGAGCTGCTGACCGCGGCGGGTGTCGCCTACCAGGACGACGAGAAGCTGGTGCGCGGCCTCGACTACTACACGCGTACGACCTTCGAGTTCGTCCACGACGGTCTCGGCTCGCAGTCCGCGGTGGGCGGCGGCGGCCGCTACGACGGCCTCTCCGAGATGATCGGCGGCCCGGCGCTCCCGTCGGTCGGCTGGGCGCTCGGCGTGGACCGTACGGTCCTGGCGCTGGAGGCGGAGGGCATCGAGCTCGAACTGCCCGCCACCACGAGTGTGTTCGCGGTCCCGCTCGGCGAGGAGGCGCGGCGCGTGCTGTTCGGTCTCGTCACCGAGCTGCGCAGGGCGGGTGTCGCGACGGACTTCTCGTACGCCGGGAAGGGGCTCAAGGGCGCGATGAAGAGTGCGAACCGGTCGGGGGCGCGGTATGCGTTGGTCGCCGGTGAGAGGGACCTCGCGGAGGGGGTCGTCCAGCTGAAGGACATGCAGTCCGGCGAGCAGTCGCCGGTGGCGCTTGCGGATGCGGTCGACGCGATCCGCGAACGCCTGGCCTGACGGGGCGCTGCCCCCGGACCCCCGCGCCTCAA
The DNA here is from genome assembly GCF_026339995.1 of Streptomyces sp. NBC_01481. Taxonomy (GTDB): domain Bacteria; phylum Actinomycetota; class Actinomycetes; order Streptomycetales; family Streptomycetaceae; genus Streptomyces. Next base: position 3,924 of record NZ_JAPEPT010000008.1, read on the forward strand.
ACGCCGGCGGGGCTGAATTTCAGCCCGTCCGGCGTTTGAGGACATGCGGCCGAAGGTCGCATACGGGGTCTGGGGCGAAGCCCCAGTTACGGGAAAGGGCGGGTGGGGAACAGGTCACAGCAACCCGTTCCGCATCGCGCTCGTCACCGCCGCCGTGCGGTCGTCCACCCCCAGCTTCCCGAAGATCCGCAGCAGATGCGTCTTCACCGTCGACTCCCCGATGTACAGCCGACGTCCGATCTCCGCGTTCGTGCACCCCTCCGCCACCAGCCGCAGCACCGCCGTCTCGCGTTCCGACAGCCGCGGCCGCTCCGGCTGCCGACGCAGCTGGTCGACCAGGCGCGCGGCCACCGAGGGGGCCAGTACGGTCTCGCCGCGGGCCGCCGCCCGTACCGCGTCGGCCAGTTCGCCGCGGGCCAGGTCCTTGAGCAGATAGCCCGCCGCCCCCGCCTCCACGGCACGCAGGATGTCCGTGTCCGTCTCGTACGTCGTCAGCACGATCACCCGGCAGGGCAGTCCTGCCGCCCGCATCCGGTTGATCGACTCGACGCCCCCGCCGCCCGGCATGCGCAGGTCCATCAGCACGATGTCCGGCTGGAGTTCGGCACTCAGCGCCTCCGCCTGCGGCCCGCTCGACGCCTCGCCGACCACGGTCAGGTCGGGCTCGGCGCCGAGCATCCCGCGCAGGCCCTCCCGTACGACGGGATGGTCGTCGGCGAGCAGAATGCGGATCACGTACCGCTCCTATCGGGTAGTGGCAGTCGTACGGTGACAGTCGTGCCCCGGCCCGGCGCGCTGCGTACGTCGGCGCAGCCGCCGACCTCCGCGGCCCGGGCCCGCAGCCCGTTCAGCCCGTAGCCCCCCAGCGGCACCGAGTCGTCGAAGCCGCAGCCCGTGTCGCGTACGGACACGGACAGGGCGGCATCGGTGTACGCGAGCGCGATGGCCACCGTCGTCCCGGGCCCGGCGTGCTTGGCGGCGTTGGCCAGGGCTTCCTGGCAGGTGCGCAGCGCCACCACCTCCAGCGCCGGGGCCAACGGCCGTGCGGTGCCCGTCACTTCGACGGACGCGGCCGTGTCCTGGCGCGCGGCGAGCCTGCGCAGCGCGTCCGGCAGCGAGTTGTCGTCCAGGTCCGCCGGTGCGCCACCGGCCACCAGGGCGCGTGCTTCGGCGAGGTTCTGCCGTGCCGTGTCCGCCATCAGTTCCAGATGGCGGCGTGCCTGCGGCAGATCGCGCTCCAGTTCCGAGTCCACCGCCTGCAGCAGCATCAGCACACTGGTGAACCCCTGGGCGAGGGTGTCATGGATCTCGCGGGACATCCGTTCCCGCTCGGCAAGGGCCCCGCGGTCCGCCGAGAGGCGCGCGATCTCCTCCCGGCCGGCCTCCAGCTCGGCGATCAGCGCTGCCCGTTCCCTGCTCTGGTCGATGATCCGGATGATCCAGCTGCCGAGTACTGCCGAGAAGGCCAGACTGACGAGTGCGAACAGGGACTGGAAGAAGACGGTCTGAGCGTCGGGCCGCCACAGGACGGCCCACCCGACCACCGGGGCGATGTTGATGACCGCCACGGCGATCAGGGCGAGCCGCATCCGCAGCAGCATGAAGCACTGCGGGACGAGCGCGAAGGCGGCGATGCGGGTTTCGCCCACCAGGATCGCCGGTGCCAGGAACAGCAGCACCGACCCGGCGACATAGCGCACCGGGTACCGCTCGGCCCCGGCCCGGGCCATCAGCTCGGCCCGTCCGACCCACACGTACCAGGGAGCGAGCAGCACGAACAGCGCGGCCGCGACCAGACGGACCGGCCAGCCGGAGCTCGGGGTGGCGAGCGTGAAGATCAGCGTCGCCGTCCATACGACCGCGAAGTACACGTCCCAGGGCAGGAAGCTGCGGTCCCAGGCGTCGGAGTCGCGCGCCCCGGCCGGCCCGCTCAGCCGTCGCGCCGGCTCTTCCAGCGGAAGGTCAGCAGACACAGCACCAGTCCTCCGATGCACCAGGCGCCCAGTACCAGGGCGATACGGCCGTACTCCCAGCTGCCCGCCTGTTCCAGCACGGAGGCCGACTCCGGCAGGAACACCCCGCGCAGACCCTGGCACATCCATTTCAGCGGGAAGATCGCGCCGACGTTCAGCATCCAGTCCGGGATGGTGTTGATCGCGATGTACACCCCGGAGATGAACTGCAGTACCAGGAAGGGGAGTACGACCACGGAGGTGGCGCTCTGCCCTGACTTCGGCACACTGCTGATGGCGATACCGAGCAGCGCGCACCCGGTCAGACCGAGGACGAATATCCAGCCGAAGGTGAGCCACTTGCCCACGCTGGTGGGCAGATCGACATCGTAGAACACCGTGCCGACGACCAGCAGCGCCGCCGTCTCCAGCAGCCCGGTGACCAGGACCAGCCACACCTTGCCGAGGAAGTACGCGGCAGGCGGCATCGGCGTTCCGCGCAGCCGCCGGAGCTGCTTCTCGTCCCGCTCGATCGCGATGGAGATGCCCAGCGACTGGAAGCTGGTCGACATGATGCCTGCCGCGATCATCGCCGGCACATAGAGCTGGGACGCGGTGATGCCCGCGCCCTTCACGTCGTCGCTGAAGATCGACGCGAAGAGGAAGAGGAAGACGATCGGGAAGGCGAAGGTGAAGATGGCCTGTTCGCGCTGGCGGAAGAACGCCAGCACCTCCAGGCGGCCGCGCAGCAGCCCCAGCCGCCAGGCCCCGGGAAGCTGGGGTGATGTGCTGCGTACGCCGATCTTCAGGTCCGTGACCGTGGTCATCGCGCCGCCTCCTGTCCGGTGAGCCGCAGATAGACGTCTTCGAGGGTCGGCCTGCTGATCAGCAGGCCCGGGATCTCGCCGTCGAATCGGCGCGTGAGCTCGGCGACGGTACGGGTCGGGGTCGCCGTCTGCTCGGAGCGCGGCGCTCCGTCCCGCTCCGTCCAGGTGACCGTGGCCTGCGTGCCGTACTCCTCGCGCAGGCCGGCCGGGGTGCCCTCGGCGACCACCTTGCCCGCGGCGATCACCGCGAGCCGGTCGGAGAGGACCTCGGCCTCCTCCAGGTAGTGCGTGGTCAGGACGATGGTGGTGCCCTCGTCCGCCAGCCGCCGGATCAGCTCCCAGAACCGGCGGCGGGCGCCGGGGTCGAAGCCTGTCGTGGGCTCGTCGAGCAGCAGCAGCTCGGGACCGCCGATCACGCCCAGCGCCACATCCAGCCGGCGCCGCTGCCCGCCGGAGAGCGCCTTGATCCGGCTCGACGCCTTCTCCTCGAGACCCACGAGCGAGATGACCTCTTCGGGGTCGCGCGGTTTCGGGTAGTAGCTGGCGAAATGGGACACCGTCTCCTGGACCGTCAACTCCGCGGGCGCCGATTCGTCCTGCCAGACGATGCCGATCCTGGACCTCCAGTGGCGGTTTCCGGTCGCAGGGTCCGAGCCGAGTACGGTCACCTCGCCCGCGTCCCGGGAGCGGTGACCCTGAAGGATCTCCACCGTGGTGCTCTTGCCCGCGCCGTTGGGGCCGAGAATGCCGAAGACCTCGCCCCGGTCAATGCCCAGGTCCAGGTCGTCCACCGCTGTCACATCGCCGTACCGCTTGCGCAGTCCGCGCACGTTCACCGCGAGTTCTGTCATGGCAATGAGCTTCTCGCCGAAGTGAGCCCCGGGGGACGACCGTCCGTACATCCTTATGTCCATCGAACGGTGGACACAGGTGCGGGTGCGGCAGAATGACCGTGCCCCCAGCAGGCCACTGAGCGATGGAACGGGATATGACGACTGCAGCGGTTGACGACGTGTCCTCCGAGCGGGAGAACGGCTCCAAGGGCACGATCGGCGGCAGTCGTGCCTTCTCCTGGCTTCTGGTGATCACGGGTGCGGCGGGTCTGCTGGCGTCGTGGGTGATCACGATCGACAAGTTCAAGCTGCTGGAGGATCCGGGTTTCACGCCGGGGTGCAGTCTGAATCCGGTGGTGTCCTGCGGGAACATCATGAAGAGCGAGCAGGCGTCGGCGTTCGGGTTCCCGAATCCGATGCTGGGGCTTGTGGCGTACTCGATGGTGATCGCGATCGGTGTGGCGCTGCTGGCGGGGGCGCGTTACCGGCGCTGGTACTGGCTGGGTCTCAATGCCGGGTGTCTGTTCGGGGTGGGCTTTTGCACCTGGCTGCAGTACCAGTCGCTGTACGAGATCAACGCGCTGTGCCTGTGGTGCTCGCTGGCCTGGATCGCCACCATCGTGATGTTCTGCTACGTCACGCTGCACAACATCGAGCACCGGATCATCAAGGTGCCGGAGGGGCTGCGCAAGGGACTGCTGGAGTTCCACTGGCTGCCGCCGGTGCTCTGGATCGGCATCATCGGGATGCTCGTCCTGACCCGCTGGTGGGACTTCTGGACCAGCTGACCCGGCCACGGGGGACTGTCAGACCGCTGACATAGGCTGCACAGCGTGGAGCCCGACCTCTTTACCGCCGCAGCCGAGGAACGCCAGGAGAAGGATCCGTCCAGCAGCCCCCTGGCCGTTCGGATGCGCCCGCGTACCCTCGACGAAGTCGTCGGCCAGCAGCACCTGTTGAAGCCAGGATCACCGCTGCGCCGCCTCGTCGGCGAGGGCGGCGGAGGCCCCGCCGGACCCTCGTCGGTGATCCTCTGGGGTCCGCCGGGCATCGGCAAGACGACCCTCGCGTACGTGGTCTCCAAGGCGACCAACAAGCGCTTCGTCGAACTCTCCGCGATCACGGCCGGAGTCAAGGAAGTACGGGCGGTCATCGACGGTGCCCGCCGGGCCGCGGGCGGCTTCGGCAAGGAGACCGTCCTCTTCCTCGACGAGATCCACCGCTTCTCCAAGGCCCAGCAGGACTCCCTGCTGCCCGCCGTGGAGAACCGCTGGGTGACGCTGATCGCCGCCACCACCGAGAATCCGTACTTCTCGATCATCTCGCCCCTGCTCTCCCGCTCCCTGCTGCTCACCCTGGAGTCGCTCACCGACGAGGACCTGAGCGCACTGCTGCGCCGGGCGCTCACCGAGGAGCGGGGCCTGGGCGGAGCCGTCGGTCTTCCCGCGGACGCCGAGGCCCATCTGCGGCGGATCGCGGGCGGCGACGCCCGCCGGGCTCTGACCGCGCTCGAGGCGGCCGCGGGCGCGGCGATCGACAAGGGCGAGAGCGAGATCAGCCTCCAGACGCTGGAGGAGACCGTCGACCGCGCGGCGGTGAAGTACGACCGCGACGGCGATCAGCACTACGACGTGGCGAGCGCCCTGATCAAGTCCATCCGGGGCTCCGACGTGGATGCGGCGCTGCACTATCTGGCCCGCATGATCGAGGCGGGGGAGGACCCCCGTTTCATCGCCCGCCGGCTGATGATCTCGGCGAGCGAGGACATCGGCCTCGCCGACCCGACGGCGTTGCCCACCGCCGTCGCCGCGGCCCAGGCGGTGGCGATGATCGGTTTCCCGGAGGCCGCGCTCACCCTCAGCCACGCCACGATCGCGCTGGCGCTGGCCCCCAAGTCGAACGCAGCGACGACCGCGATAGGCGCGGCGCTCGCGGACGTGCGCGCCGGTCTGGCCGGAGCTGTCCCGCCGCATCTGCGCGACGGCCACTACAAGGGCGCGGCCAAGCTCGGCCATGCGCAGGGCTATGTGTATCCGCACGACGTCCCGGGCGGAATCGCCGCGCAGCAGTACGCCCCGGACGCGGTGCAGGGCAAGCGCTACTACGAACCGACGAGGTACGGCGCGGAGGCGCGGTACGCCGACGTGGTCGAGAAGGTCCGCGAACGCCTGCGCGGCGAGTAACCGGACAGGACCTCAATGCGACGCGGCCTCGAAGAGCCTGTACATGGCCCGGCGCAGTTCCGCGACATCGCGCACCGGCGTGGGGAAGTCGAAGCGCGCGTCGAAGCTGCGCCCGCCGACGAACCGCACCCGTAGCCCGAACCGGTCCAGCGACAGCGGCACCGCCCGCTGCCCCTTCGCGCCCGTCCTCTCGCTGAGCAGCCCGCACAGCTCCTGCACCTGCTCGCTGTGCGCTGAGTGCAGATGCTGCAGCAGCTCGGTCTCGTGCGCGACGAGCGGATCGACGGACGCCTGCGCGAAGTCCTCCGGCTCGACGCCCTCCGCACCCCACAGATCGTCCACCCACGCCTCGCCCGTTTCGAGGCGCAGCATCATGGCGCCGGGCGCGGCCAGGCCGGGTGCGCAGGTGAGCCAGCCGTAGATCCAGGCCCGGCCGCGGATACGGTGGGGCACCGAGACCGGCGCGACATCGGTGATCTCCAGCACAGCGGAGAGTTCGTCGTCCTGCGCGTGCGTGGCGGCGCGCACGGCCGGGGAATCGGCAGGAAACAGCAGGAACACCTCACCGTCGGTTCCCACGACCCGCGCCTGCGGGGTCAGCTGCTCGGGGCGTGCGGCGTCCACCCCCGGGATGAGCAGCACCGCTGAGCATGTACTCTGTACGAGAGTTCGTGTGCGCTCGGCTGCTGACGGCATCCGCGCGATTTCAAGCCCGCTGGGACGCGGCTGACCATGAGCTGATCGGACCTCCGTCGCCTCGACGCCATTGGATGCGTCGACGTTCTTCGTGCTGTCCGTGATGCGCTTGGTGTTCCCAGGGCGAGACATGCGATCTCCTTGAGTAAGGTGAGCCTAACCTAACCTACAACGGAGGTCTGGAGAACGTGCCTAACCAGTCGCGTCCCAAGGTCAAGAAGTCTCGTGCGCTCGGTATCGCGCTGACGCCGAAGGCCGTCAAGTACTTCGAAGCCCGCCCCTACCCGCCGGGCGAGCACGGCCGTGGCCGCAAGCAGAACTCGGACTACAAGGTCCGTCTGCTCGAGAAGCAGCGTCTGCGCGCCCAGTACGACATCAGCGAGCGCCAGATGGCCCGCGCCTACGACCGCGCCAAGAAGGCCGAGGGCAAGACCGGCGAGGCGCTGGTCATCGAGCTCGAGCGCCGCCTCGACGCCCTGGTCCTGCGTTCGGGCATCGCCCGCACCATCTACCAGGCCCGCCAGATGGTCGTCCACGGCCACATCGAGGTCAACGGTGGCAAGGTCGACAAGCCGTCGTTCCGCGTCCGTCCCGACGACGTCGTGATGGTCCGCGAGCGCAGCCGCGAGAAGCCGCTCTTCCAGGTCGCGCGTGAGGGTGGCTTCGCCGCCGACGGCGAGACCCCGCGCTACCTGCAGGTCAACCTGAAGGCCCTGGCGTTCCGCCTGGACCGTGACCCGAACCGCAAGGAAGTCCCGGTCATCTGCGACGAGCAGCTGGTCGTCGAGTACTACGCCCGCTGATCTGGGGGCCCTCCCAGCGGTAGCTGGGTGAGTAGCTCACACAGCTTCAGCCCGCCGCTCCCCCCTTACAGGTGGGGGAGCCGGCGGGCTCTCGCGTTTCCGGAGCCGTTCCCTTTCTCCCCGGCAGGAATGCGGTATGGGGTGCGACCCTGGGCGCGATAGGGTCGGAGGACGATTTCCGTGGTGTCCATCGACGAGCAGAAAGCGGTGCAGCGTGACCGGTGGAGAGGTTGCCGGGATCCTGGTGGCCGTCTTCTGGGCGATCTTGGTCTCCTTCCTCGCCGTGGTGCTGGTGAGGCTGGCCCAGACGCTCAGAGCGACCACCAAGCTGGTGGCGGACGTGACCGAGCAGGCGGTGCCCCTGCTGGCCGACGCCTCCGCCACGGTGCGCTCCGCACAGACCCAGCTCGACCGGGTCGACGCCATCGCGACGGACGTCCAGGAAGTCACATCGAACGCATCGGCGCTCTCCACGACGGTCGCCTCGACCTTCGGCGGGCCGCTGGTCAAGGTCGCAGCCTTCGGCTACGGCGTGCGCCGGGCCATGAGCCGCAAGAGCGACGACGCCCCTGCCGCGCCGTCGCGTCGAACGGTGATCGCCGGGCGTACCGTGCCGTCGCCCCGGCGTAAGCGGAAAGGCTGACGCACCATGTTCCGCCGCACGTTCTGGTTCACCGCCGGCGCCGCAGCCGGCATCTGGGCCACCACCAAGGTCAATCGCAAGCTCAGGCAGCTGACCCCCGAAAGCCTTGCGGCGCAGGCCGCGAACAAGGCGATCGACGCGGGCCACAAGCTCAAGGACTTCGCACTCGACGTCCGGGCGGGCATGGTCCAGCGCGAGGCCGAACTGGGTGAAGCACTCGGCATCGATGCACCGGTCGACCCCGAACTGCCCACGCAGCGCCGCTACGCCGCGATCGACCGGCCGGGGCCTTCACACGACAAGCACTCCTACAACTCGTACAACCGGAATGAGGACCACTGATGGAGTCGGCTGAAATCCGCCGCCGCTGGCTGAGCTTCTTCGAGGAGCGCGGGCACACCGTCGTGCCTTCGGCGTCGCTCATCGCGGACGACCCGACTCTGCTGCTGGTCCCCGCCGGCATGGTTCCCTTCAAGCCGTACTTCCTCGGCGAGGCCAAGCCGCCGTCCCCGCGCGCCACCAGCGTGCAGAAGTGCGTGCGTACGCCGGACATCGAAGAGGTCGGCAAGACCACCCGGCACGGCACGTTCTTCCAGATGTGCGGCAACTTCTCCTTCGGTGACTACTTCAAGGAAGGCGCCATCAAGTTCGCCTGGGAGCTGCTGACCAGCTCCGTCGCGGACGGTGGCTACGGCCTTGACCCCGAGCGCCTGTGGATCACGGTCTACAAGGAGGACGACGAGGCCGAGCAGATCTGGCGCGACGTGATCCGTGTGCCCGCCGAGCGCATCCAGCGCCTGGGCATGGGCCCCAACTTCTGGTCGATGGGCGTCCCGGGCCCCTGCGGACCCTGCTCCGAGATCAACTACGACCGGGGCCCGGAGTTCGGCGAAGACGGCGGCCCGGCCGTCAACGACGAGCGTTACGTGGAGATCTGGAACCTGGTCTTCATGCAGTACGAGCGCGGCGCCGGCGAGGGCAAGGAGGACTTCCCGATCCTCGGCGACCTGCCGTCCAAGAACATCGACACCGGCCTCGGCCTCGAGCGCCTCGCGATGATCCTGCAGGGCGTACAGAACATGTACGAGACCGACACCCTGCGCGTCGTCATGGACAAGGCCACCGAACTGACCGGCGTGCGCTACGGCGCCGAGCACGGCTCGGACGTCTCCCTGCGCGTGGTCGCCGACCACATCCGTACGTCCGTGATGCTCATCGGCGACGGAGTCACCCCCGGCAACGAGGGCCGCGGCTACGTCCTGCGCCGCATCATGCGCCGCGCCATCCGCAACATGCGCCTCATGGGCGCCACCGAGCCCGTCATCGCCGAGCTGGCCGACGTGGTCATCAAAACCATGGGCGAGCAGTACCCGGAGCTGATCACCGACCGCAAGCGGATCGAGGCCGTGGCCCTCGCCGAGGAGGCCGCCTTCCTCAAGACGCTCAGGGCGGGCACCAACATCCTCGACACCGCCATCACCGAGGCCAAGGCCGGCGGCGGCACGGTCCTCGCCGGCGACAAGGCCTTCCTGCTCCACGACACCTGGGGCTTCCCGATCGACCTCACCCTGGAGATGGCCGCCGAGCAGGGCCTTTCCGTGGACGAGGACGGTTTCCGCCGCCTGATGAAGCAGCAGCGGGACCAGGCCAAGGCCGACGCCAAGGCCAAGAAGACCGGCCATGCCGACCTCTCCGCCTATCGCTCGGTCGCCGACACGTCCGGCGCCACGGAGTTCACCGGCTACACCTCCACCGAGGGCGAGTCGACCATCGTCGGCCTGCTCGTCGACGGAGTCCCCTCGCCCGCCGCCACCGAGGGCGACGAGGTCGAGATCGTCCTCGACCGCACCCCCTTCTACGCCGAGGGCGGCGGCCAGCTCGCCGACCAGGGCCGCATCAAGCTCGACACGGGCGCCGTCATCGAGGTCCGCGACGTCCAGCAGCCGGTCCCCGGCGTCTCCGTGCACAAGGGCTCGGTGCAGGTCGGCGAGGTGACGGTGGGTGCCTCCGCCTACGCCGCCATCGACACCAGGCGCCGTCGCGCCATCGCCCGCGCCCACAGCGCCACGCACCTGACCCACCAGGCGCTGCGCGACGCCCTCGGCCCGACGGCCGCCCAGGCCGGTTCGGAGAACTCCCCGGGCCGCTTCCGCTTCGACTTCGGCTCGCCCTCGGCCGTCCCCGGCACGGTTCTCACCGACGTCGAGCAGAAGATCAACGAAGTGCTCGCCCGTGAACTCGACGTCCAGGCCGAGGTCATGAGCATTGACGAGGCCAAGAAGCAGGGCGCCATCGCCGAGTTCGGCGAGAAGTACGGCGAGCGGGTCCGCGTCGTCACCATCGGCGACTTCTCCAAGGAGCTGTGCGGCGGCACGCATGTGCACAACACCGCCCAGCTGGGCCTGGTGAAGCTGCTCGGCGAGTCCTCGATCGGCTCCGGTGTGCGCCGTATCGAAGCCCTCGTCGGCGTCGACGCCTACAACTTCCTCGCCCGGGAGCACACGGTCGTCGCCCAGCTCCAGGAGCTGGTCAAGGGCCGTCCCGAGGAACTTCCCGAGAAGATCTCCGGCATGCTCGCCAAGCTCAAGGACGCCGAGAAGGAGATCGAGAAGTTCCGCGCGGAGAAGGTCCTGCAGGCCGCCGCCGGTCTCGCCTCGGGCGCCAAGGACGTACGCGGTGTCGCGGTGGTCACCGGCCAGGTGCCGGACGGCACCGGCGCCGACGACCTGCGCAAGCTGGTCCTCGACGTCCGCGGTCGCATCCAGGGCGACCGCCCGGCCGTCGTGGCCCTGTTCACCGTCGCCAACGGCCGCCCGCTGACGGTCATCGCCACCAACGAGGCTGCCCGCGAGCGCGGACTCAAGGCCGGCGACCTGGTCCGTACGGCTGCCAAGACCCTCGGCGGCGGCGGTGGCGGCAAGCCGGACGTCGCCCAGGGCGGCGGACAGAACCCGGACGCCATCGGCGACGCCGTGGCCGCCGTCGAGCGCCTCGTCACCGAGACCGCCTGATGCGCAGAGGCCGCCGCCTCGCGCTCGATGTCGGGGACGCCCGCATCGGGGTCGCCTCGTGCGACCCCGACGGGATCCTCGCCACTCCGGTGGAGACCGTGCCGGGACGCGATGTCCCGGCCGCCCACCGGCGCCTCAAGCAGCTCGTCGAGGAGTACGAGCCCATCGAGGTCATCGTCGGCCTGCCCCGCTCGCTCAGCGGCGGGGAAGGCCCGGCCGCCGTCAAGATCCGCGGCTTCGCCCAGGAATTCGCCAACGGCATCGCCCCCATTCCGGTCCGACTGGTAGACGAGAGGATGACCACAGTGACGGCCAGTCAGGGGCTCCGTGCTTCGGGCGTGAAGTCCAAAAAAGGCCGTTCCGTCATCGACCAGGCTGCCGCTGTGGTGATCCTTCAGAACGCTCTGGAGTCCGAACGGGCGTCCGGGACTGCGCCGGGCGAGGGCGTCGAAGTGGTTGTCTGATCGCGATACGGTAACGTTCCGCGCGATGCGGTGGTGTTCGAACAGCTGCCGCACAGAAAAGAGGTCGGCACGTTCCGCGTCTGCCTCGCGGCCCTAGGGGATCGATGACTGAGTATGGCCGGGGCTCTGGCTCCGAACCGTGGCATCCCGAGGACCCCTTGTACGGGGACCAGGGGTGGGGAGGACAGCAGGCCGCAGCCGGCCAGACTCCGTACGGCGGCCAGCCGCAGCAGCAGTACCCGCAGCAGCCGCAGCAGTACGGCAACCAGCAGCAGGACCCGTACCAGCAGCAACAGCAACAGCAACAGCAGTACAACCAGCAGCAACAGCAGCAGTACAACCAGCAACAGCAACAGCAACAACAGCAACAGCAACAGCAACAGCAACAGCAACAACAGCAACAGCAACAACAGCAACAGCAGTACAACCAGCAGCAGTACAACGGCGGCTGGGACACCGGCCAGCAGCCCGCCATGCCGTACGGAGCGGGCCCGGCCGACACCTACGGTGGCCAGCAGCCCGGCTACGGAAACCCGCAGGAAGCCGACTACTACGCCACTCCCGAGGCCTATCCGCCGCCGCAGCCCCCCGGCCGGCGCCAGGCCCAGCCGCAGCCCGCTCCCACCGACTGGGACGCCGAGGCGCAGCAGGAGGAGACCCACCCCTTCTTCACCGGCGACGACGACCGTGACGACGACGGCGAGTACGACGACGACCCGGGGGAGTCGCGCCGGGGCGGCGGCCGTGAGCGCCGTGGCAAGACCAAGAAGAAGAGCCGCAACGGCTGTGCGTGCCTGGTCGTCTCACTGGTGCTCGCGGGCGGCCTCGGCGGTGTCGGCTACTTCGGCTACCAGTTCTGGGAGGGCCGCTTCGGCCCGGCCGAGGACTATGCGGGTGCCGGAACCGGGCAGACGCAGGTCGAGGTCCCCAAGGGCGCGGGCCTGCAGGAGATCGGCAACATCCTCAAGACGGCCGGTGTCGTCAAGAGCGCGGGCGCCTTCGTCGTCGCCGCCGACGGGAAGAGCATCCAAGCCGGCGTCTACCTGCTCCCCAAGGGCATGTCCGGCAAGAACGCCGTGGCCCGCATGCTCGACCCGGCCAGCCGCAACAACCTGATCGTTGTTCCGGGCAAGCGCAACTCCTGGGTCTACGAGCAGATCGACGCGCGCCTCGGCATCAAGGCGGGGACCACCAAGGCCGTCGCCAAGGCGAAGGCGAAGACCCTTGGCCTGCCCGAGTGGGCAAATGACAACAAGAACATCAAGGACCCGCTGGAAGGATTCCTCTACCCCGCGACCTATCCGGTCGCCAAGGGCATGAAGCCGGAGGCCGTCCTGCAGAAGATGGTCGCCCAGGCGAACCAGGAGTTCGGCAAGAAGAACCTCAAGGCCGAGGCCGCCAGGCTGGGCCTGAAGTCGCCGCTCCAGGTGCTCACCGTCGCGAGCCTCGTCCAGGCCGAGGGCAAGTACAAGCACGACTTCGACAAGGTCTCGCGGGTCGTCTACAACCGCCTGAAGCCGAACAACATCGAGACCGTCGGACGCCTCGAATTCGACTCGACGATCAACTACATCAAGAGCGAGAGCAAGCTCGACACCGGCGCAGTCGACGATCTGCGGCAGATAAAGGATCCGTACAACACGTACGACATAAAGGGGCTGCCGCCAGGACCGATCGGGAATCCGGGTCTTGACGCTTTCGGCTCGGCTCTGAATCCGACCCCCGGTCCCTGGTACTACTTCGTGTCGATCACCGAGGACAAGACGCTCTTCGCGGTCACCAACGCGGAACACGAGCGCAACCGCAAGAAATACGAAGAGCAGCAGGAGAAGAACGGTCAGTGAGCACCACGAAGCGGCGTGCGGCGGTTCTCGGATCGCCGATCGCCCACTCGCTCTCCCCGGTGCTGCACCGTGCGGCCTACGCCGAACTCGGCCTCGACGACTGGTCGTACGACCGCTTTGAGATGGATGAGGCCGGGCTGCCGGGATTCGTGGAGGGACTCGACGACTCCTGGGCCGGACTTTCGCTGACCATGCCGCTCAAGCGCGCGATCCTGCCGCTGCTCGACGGCATCAGTGACACCGCCGCCTCCGTCGAAGCCGTCAACACGGTGGTCTTCACCGAGGACGGCCGCCGTCTCGGCGACAACACCGACATCCCCGGCATGATCGCCGCACTGCGTGAGCGGGGGGTCGACAAGGTCGCATCGGCCGCGGTGCTGGGTGCCGGCGCGACGGCGTCGTCCGCGCTCGCCGCGCTCGCCCGGATCTGCACGGGACCGGTCGTCGCCTGCGTACGCAGCCAGGCCCGGGCCGAGGAGATGCGCGGCTGGGGCGAGCGGCTCGGTGTCGATGTCGTCATCGCCGACTGGGCCGAGGCCGCGACGGTGCTGGAGGCACCCCTGGTCATCGCCACCACCCCGGCGGGTGCGACCGACGTGCTGGCGGCCGAGGTGCCCGAGCGGCCGGGAACGCTGTTCGACGTGCTGTACGAGCCGTGGCCCACGGCCCTGGCCGCCGCCTGGTCGGGGCACGGCGGGGACGTCGTCGGCGGCCTCGACCTCCTGGTCCACCAGGCGGTTCTCCAGGTCGAACAGATGACGGGCCGCGCACCCGCGCCGCTCGCCGCCATGCGGGCCGCCGGGGAGCAGGCGCTGAGCGGCGGCACAGCCGCGTGAGGCGGCGGGCGCAGGCGTCCGGGTGATGGACCGGAGAACGGGTCACGGACGCGGACGTGGGAGGATCGGGGGAGGCGGGCCAGGGCCGCGCACCCGGTCGCGCCGTCGCAGTCCCAGGCGCGAGCAGGAGGAGCACCGTTGAGCAGGTTGCGTTGGCTGACGGCGGGGGAGTCGCACGGACCCGCACTGGTGGCGACGCTGGAGGGTCTTCCCGCCGGTGTGCCGATCACGACGGAGATGGTGGCGGACCATCTCGCGCGTCGGCGCCTCGGTTACGGCCGCGGTGCCCGGATGAAGTTCGAGCGCGACGAGGTCACCTTCCTCGGTGGCGTACGGCACGGCCTGACGATGGGCTCGCCCGTCGCGGTCATGGTGGGCAACACCGAGTGGCCGAAATGGGACAAGGTCATGGCCGCGGACCCGGTCGACCCCGACGAGCTCGCCCAGCTGGCCCGTAACGCCCCGCTGACGCGGCCGCGTCCCGGTCATGCCGACCTGGCGGGTATGCAGAAGTACGCACTCGACGAGGCCCGGCCGATCCTGGAGCGCGCCAGTGCCCGCGAGACGGCAGCCAGGGTCGCGCTGGGCGCGGTGGCCCGCTCGTACCTGAAGGAGACGGCGGGGATCGAGATCGTCTCCCACGTCATCGAACTGGCCTCGGCCAAGGCCCCGTACGGCGTGTACCCGACCCCTGCAGACGTCGACAAGCTCGACGCCGACCCGGTGCGCTGCCTCGACGCCGACGCGTCGAAGGCGATGGTCGCCGAGATCGACCAGGCCCACAAGGACGGCGACACCCTCGGCGGTGTCGTCGAGGTGCTGGCCTACGGGGTGCCGGTCGGCCTCGGCTCGCACGTGCACTGGGACCGGCGGCTCGACGCGCGGCTCGCGGCCGCGCTGATGGGTATCCAGGCCATCAAGGGCGTCGAGGTGGGCGACGGCTTCGAGCTCGCCCGGGTGCCCGGTTCCCAGGCGCACGACGAGATCGTGCCGGGACCGGACGGGATCCGGCGCTCGACCGGCCGCTCCGGCGGCACCGAGGGCGGCATGTCCACGGGCGAGCTGCTGCGCGTACGGGCCGCGATGAAGCCGATCGCGACCGTTCCGCGTGCGCTGGCCACCGTCGATGTCGCCACCGGCGAGGTCGCGGCGGCTCACCATCAGCGTTCCGACGTCTGTGCGGTACCGGCGGCAGGGATCGTCGCCGAGGCGATGGTCGCGCTCGTCCTCGCCGATGCGGTCGCGGAGAAGTTCGGCGGCGACAGCGTCGGCGAGACCCGCCGCAACGTCCAGTCGTACCTCGACAACCTCCACATCCGGTGAGCGTCCCCCTGATCGTCCTTGTCGGGCCCATGGGCTCGGGCAAGTCCACGGTCGGCGGACTGCTCGCCGAGCGTCTTGGCGTGCCGTACCGGGACACCGACGCCGATATCGTCGCGGCGCAGCGCCGGGAGATCTCGGACATCTTCGTCGACGCGGGCGAGCCGTACTTCCGTGAGCTCGAACGGCAGGCCGTACGCGCCGCGCTCGCCGAGCACCCGGGCGTACTCGCCCTCGGCGGCGGCGCGATCCTCGACGACTCGACCCGCGAACTGCTCGCCGGGCTGCCCGTCGTCTATCTGTCGCTGGACGTCGAGGAGGCGGTACGGCGGGTCGGCCTCAACCAGGCGCGCCCCCTGCTCGCCGTCAACCCGCGCCGCCAGTGGCGCGAGTTGATGGACGCACGCCGCCATCTGTACACGGAAGTCGCGCGCGTCGTCGTCGCCACCGACGACCGCACCCCCGAAGAGGTCGCCCAGGCGGTCCTCGACGCTTTGGAGCTGAAGGACGTATGACGGACCAGGCTGTGACCCGTATCCAGGTCGGCGGCACGGAAGGCTCCGATCCGTACGAGGTGCTGGTCGGCCGGCAGCTGCTCGACGAGCTGCCCGGGCTCATCGGCCGGGCACAGCGCGTGGCCGTGCTGCACCCGGAGGCCCTCGCCGAGACGGGTGAGGCGATCCGCGAGGACCTCGCCTCCCAGGGCTTCGAGGCCATCGCGATTCAGCTGCCCAACGCCGAGGAGGCCAAGACCGTCGAGGTCGCGGCGTACTGCTGGAAGGCGCTCGGCCAGACCGGATTCACCCGCTCCGACGTCATCGTCGGCGTCGGCGGCGGCGCAACCACCGATGTCGCCGGGTTCGTCGCGGCGACCTGGCTGCGCGGGGTGCGCTGGATCGCCGTGCCCACGACCGTGCTCGCCATGGTCGACGCGGCGGTCGGCGGCAAGACCGGCATCAACACCGCCGAGGGCAAGAACCTCGTCGGGGCCTTCCACCCGCCCGCCGGGGTGCTCTGCGACCTCGCCGCGCTCGACTCGCTGCCCGTCAACGACTACGTCAGCGGCATGGCCGAGATCATCAAGGCCGGTTTCATTGCCGACCCCGCGATTCTCGACCTCGTCGAGTCCGATCCGCAGGGCGCGCGCAGTCCCGCAGGACCGCACACCGCCGAGCTGATCGAGCGCTCCATCCGGGTCAAGGCGGAGGTCGTCTCCAACGACCTCAAGGAGTCGGGCCTGCGGGAGATCCTCAACTACGGCCACACGCTCGCCCACGCCATCGAGAAGAACGAACGCTACAAGTGGCGGCACGGCGCGGCCGTCTCGGTCGGTATGGTCTTCGCCGCCGAACTGGGCCGCCTGGCGGGCCGGTTGGACGACGCGACCGCCGACCGGCACCGCTCGGTCCTGGAGTCCGTCGGGCTGCCGCTGACCTACCGCGGCGACCAGTGGCCCAAGCTCCTTCAGACGATGAAGGTCGACAAGAAGTCCCGTGGCAATCTGCTGCGGTTCATCGTCCTCGACGGCCTCGCCAAGCCGACCGTGCTGGAGGGCCCTGACCCGGCGGTGCTGCTCGCCGCGTACGGAGAGGTGTCCGCATGACGCGTCAGGTGCTGGTACTCAACGGCCCCAACCTCGGAAGGCTGGGCTCGCGCGAGCCCGACGTCTACGGCGCGACCTCCTACGCGGGTCTGGTGGAGACCTGCCAGGAGCTCGGCAAGGAGCTCGGCTTCGACGTCGACGTGCGGGAGACGAACGACGAGGGCGAGATGATCCGCTGGCTGCACGAGGCCGCGGACGGCTCAATTCCGGTCGTTCTCAACCCCGGTGCCTTTACGCACTATTCGTACGGGATGCGCGACGCGGCCGCCCAGCGGACCGCCCCGCTGATCGAGGTCCACATCTCGAATCCGTACACCCGCGAGGCATTTCGGCACACTTCGGTGGTCGCGGCGGTCGCCAGCGGCACGATCGCGGGCTTCGGCATCGGCTCGTACCGGCTCGCTCTGCGGGCGCTGGCCGAGGAATTGACTGGCTGACAGGGCACTTCGGACGGCTCCCGGCCGTTCCCACGGGGGGCGAACGGGAAGGTACCGTTCGGTAGCAAGGCGGCCTGGAGGGCGCCTGACCAGCGTGAGTCGTACGAGACGGAGTGGCACCGGATGCAGCACGCAGTGGGGGGTCCGCTGCCTCCGCCCCAGGAACCGGGGCAGGGACCGGCCGGATGGACACACAGCGCCCAGCACCCGGGGCCGCCGCCGGGCGCTCCCGCGGGACCCCCGCCGCCGCACGGCCGGCCCCCCGCCGGACCACCTCCCGGCGCACCCGCCGGACCCCCGCCGCCGCATCCTGCCGTGCCGCCGCAGGGCCGGCCGCCTGCCGGGCCTCACCCGGGCGCCCCTGCCGGGCCTCCGCCCGGCGCGCCGGGCGGCCCGCCGCACTCGCAGGGACAGCACCCCGCAGGACCGCCACCGGCGGCCCCCGCCGGGCCCCCGCACACGCACGGCGGGCACCCCGCCCCCGGCTGGACCGGTCCCACCCCGCGGCACGCCTCGGCCCCGCCCTCCCGTGAGACCACGGGCCACATCCAGCTGCCACCCGGCGGACCGGTTCCCATGCCCGCGCCGCCCCCGGCCGACAGCGGCACCGGCACGGCCACGCTCGCCGTGCTGCTCATCGGCCCGGCCGGCGCGGGCAAGACGACCGTGGCCAGGCACTGGGCCGCCGCCCGGCGCGTCCCCACCGCGCACATCAGCCTCGACGACGTACGCGAATGGGTCTGCTCCGGCTTCGCCGACCCCCAGTCCGGCTGGAACGACCACTCCGAGGCGCAGTACCGCCTCGCCCGCCGCACCTGCGGATTCGCCGCCCGGAACTTCCTGGCCAACGGCATCTCCTGCATCCTCGACGACGCCGTCTTCCCCGACCGCCCGGTCGTCGGCCTCGGCGGCTGGAAGCGCCACGTCGGCCCCGGGCTGCTGCCCGTGGTCCTGCTTCCCGGCCTCGAGGTCGTGCTGGAGCGCAACGCCGAGCGCAGCGGAAACCGCCGCCTCTCGGACGAGGAAGTGGCCAGCATCCACGGCCGGATGGCCGGCTGGTACGGATCGGGGCTGCCGATCATCGACAACTCCAAGTACGACGTGGAGACCACGGCCCGGGTGCTCGACGATGTGCTGGCCCGGTCCATCGCCAGCCCGCCGAACTGGTAGCCCGCGGGCCGGCCGAGCCCACCCCCGGTCGGACGCGCTGACCAGGCCGGACCGCGCGACCGCTCGTAGGCTCGGAACATGTCAGAGGTGTATGGGGTCCGCCGCGGCCGGCTGCGGGACCGGTGCGCGGCCACCGGCAGCGCCGGGGTTCTTGTCTCCCGCCCCGCGAACGTCCGCTACCTCGCGGGCGTCGCACCGCTCGGCGCCGTACTGCTGCTCGCCCCCCGCGAGGACGTCCTGCTCTGCCCCGGCACGCCCACCAGTGATCCCGCCGACGGCCGCCCCGACGAACAGCTCCGGCTGACCGTACTGCCCACCTCGGCCGGCGATCCGGCGGTCGCCGCCGCCGAGCAGGCGCGCACGGCGGGCGTCGAGTCGCTCGCCGTCGAGGAGCACCATCTGACCGTGGCCCGCCACCGCGCCCTGGCCTCGGTCGCGCCGCGGCTGCGTCTCGCCGACCTCGGCCTCGCCGTCGAACAGCAGCGCCTCGTCAAGGACGAGGAGGAGATCGCCTGCCTGCGGATCGCGGCCGAGATCGCCGACCAGGCCCTCGGCGAACTGCTGGAGTCGATCCTGGTCGGCCGCACCGAGCGGCATCTCGCGCTGGAGCTGGAGCGGCGGCTCGTCGACCACGGCGCCGACGGTCCCGCCTTCCCGACCTCGGTCGCCACCGGTCCGAATTCAGGCCGAGGGGGTCACCGCCCCAGCGACCGCCGCGTCGAGGAGGGTGATTTCCTCTCGGTCTGCGTCGGCGCGAACTATCGCGGCTACCGCTGCGAGATCGGCCGTACGTTCGTCATCGGGACGACCCCGGCAGACTGGCAGATCGACCTGTACGATCTCGTATTCGCCGCTCAGCGGGCCGCCCGTGAGTCTCTCGCACCGGGAGCCGGGTTCCGCGACGTGGACCACGCGGCCCGCCAGATCCTGGACGCGGCGGGCCATGGAGAGGGCCTCGCACCCCGCACCGGGCACGGCGTCGGACTCGAAATCGACGAGGACCCGCAGCTCGCCCCTGCGGCCATGGGTAAACTGGACGCTTGTGTGCCGGTCACCGTCGAACCGGGGGTCCACCTCCCGGGCCGGGGCGGTGTCCGGATCGATGACACGCTCGTCGTGCGCCAGGAGGCGGACGGCGGACCCGAGCTACTCACCATCACGACCAAGGAGCTGCTCGCGCTCTAGCTTTTCGCTGCAGCGCGCTTCCTCGGTCGTCCACCAGCGTCAGTCCAGGAGATTCCGCAACCGTGGCTTCCACGAACGACCTCAAGAACGGCATGGTGCTCAAGCTCGACGGAGGCCAGCTCTGGTCCGTCGTCGAGTTCCAGCACGTCAAGCCCGGCAAGGGCCCCGCCTTTGTGCGCACCAAGCTGAAGAACGTGCTCTCCGGCAAGGTCGTCGACAAGACGTTCAACGCCGGCGTGAAGGTCGAGACGGCCACCGTCGACCGCCGAGACATGCAGTTCTCGTACATGGACGGCGAGTACTTCGTCTTCATGGACATGCAGACGTACGACCAGCTGCACATCGAGCGCAAGGCCGTCGGTGACGCCGCCAACTTCCTGATCGAGGGCTTCACCGCCAGCGTCGCGCAGCACGAGGGTGCGGTGCTCTACGTCGAGCTGCCCGCCGCCGTCGAGCTGACCATCCAGCACACCGACCCGGGCGTCCAGGGCGACCGCTCCACCGGCGGCACCAAGCCCGCCACGCTGGAGACCGGTTTCGAGATCGGCGTCCCGCTCTTCATCACCACCGGTGAGAAGATCAAGGTCGACACCCGCTCCGGTGAGTACCTCGGCCGGGTGAACAGCTAACCGTGGCTGCCCGGAACAAGGCCCGCAAGCGCGCCTTCCAGATCCTCTTCGAGGCCGACCAGCGCGGGGCGTCCGTGCAGACGGTCCTCGCGGACTGGATCCGGCACTCGCGGTCCGACGACCGGCAGCCGCCGGTCGGCGAGTACACCATGGAGCTCGTCGAGGGGTACGCGCAGCACGCGGACCGGATCGACGATCTCATCGCCACCTACTCGGTCGGCTGGACCCTGGACCGGATGCCGGTCGTCGACCGCAACATCATCCGGCTCGGCGCGTACGAGCTGGTGTGGGTGGACGAGACGCCGGACGCGGTGGTGATCGACGAGGCGGTGCAGCTCGCCAAGGAGTTCTCCACCGACGAGTCGCCGTCGTTCGTGAACGGCATGCTCGGCCGCTTCAAGGACCTCAAGCCGAGCCTGCGTCGCGACTAGCCGAGGGGCTGCCGGGGCTGGTTTCCCACCGCGCACCGAACGCCGACGGGGCTGGATCTTCCAGCCCCGTCGGCGTTTCGGCTGTAGCCGCCGGGCCTCGTCAACGCAGCGGAGGGCGAACCCGTACATGACGGGTTCGCCCTCCGACGTGACGTTTCTCCTGAAGTGGCGTCAGCCCTCTTCGTGGGTGACCGCGCGCCGCGCGTCCGCGTCGAGCACGCCCCAGCTGATGAGCTGCTCGGTCAGGACCGACGGCGACTGGTCATAGATCACGGCCAGGGTGCGCAGGTCGTCCTGACGGATCGACAGCACCTTGCCGTTGTAGTCGCCGCGCTGGGACTGGATCGTGGCGGCATAGCGCTGCAGCGGGCCTGCCTTCTCCTGCGGCACGTGGGCGAGCCGCTCCAGATCCAGGACGAGCTTCGGCGGCGGCTCGGCGGCCCCGCCCGGCGTGGTGCCGGGAAGCAGCTCCTGCACCGGGACGCCGTAGAAGTCCGCAAGCTCGGCAAGTCGCTGTACGGTCACGGCGCGGTCGCCGCGCTCGTACGAGCCGACGACAACGGCCTTCCAGCGGCCCTGGGACTTCTCTTCCACGCCGTGGAGGGAAAGCCCCTGCTGGGTGCGGATGGCGCGGAGCTTGGCCCCGAGCTGTTTTGCGTATTCGCTGGACATATAGCTCCCCGGACGCTGAGACAACGTGCGGCTCCGCCGCGCGGCTGGTAACTCACTGTGAGGTTACGCAGCGTTACTTGGATGCGTCAAGCCGAAAAGGTCCGTCCGGATCTCCCGCGGGGGCGGGACCCGGGGCGCGGGGCGGCCCTGGTAGCGTAGGAGCGCAATTTCGACGTCCTTTAAGATCCGTCCCGTGAGGCGGAGAAGGAGGTCCGTTTCATATGGACACGCCTGGCAGTTCCGATGCGGCACGCCCCGTTCTCGAGGCCCCCGACATCGCGCGGGTACTGACCCGCATCGCCCACGAGATCGTCGAACGCGCCAAGGGCGCCGACGACGTGGTGCTTCTCGGCATTCCGACCCGCGGTGTGTACCTCGCCCGCCGGCTCGCCGACAAGCTCGAAGAGATCACCGGCCGCACGATCCCGGTCGGCTCGCTCGACATCACCATGTACCGCGACGACCTGCGGATGCGGCCCGCCCGCGCGCTGGCCCGCACCGACATCCCCGGTGACGGCGTCGACGGCCGCCTGGTCGTCCTGGTCGACGACGTGCTCTTCTCCGGCCGCACCATCCGCGCCGCGCTCGACGCGCTCGGCGACATTGGCCGGCCCCGCGCGGTACAGCTCGCGGTCCTCGTCGACCGCGGCCACCGCGAACTCCCGATCCGTGCCGACTACGTCGGCAAGAACCTCCCCACGTCGCTGCGGGAGACGGTCAAGGTCCTGCTCTCCGAGGAGGACGGTCGCGACACCGTGCTGCTCGGTGTGCGTGAGACCGCCCCGGCCGGCGAGCAGTAGCACCCCTCCGTACGCCCACCAGTCCCGTACGGACGTGCCACCTGCGCGCCCGCATGCCGCTGAGCCTGTCCGGGACCGCACCCCACCTGCGGCTCGGCCGCAGGCCCGGACCCACGACCTTCAGACAACGGAGCACACCCAGATGAAGCGCCACCTCATCTCGGCCGCCGACCTCACCCGCGACGACGCCGTGCTGATCCTCGACACCGCCGAGGAGATGGCCCGGGTCGCCGACCGGCCGATCAAGAAGCTGCCCACCCTGCGCGGCCGTACCGTCGTCAACCTCTTCTTCGAGGACTCGACGCGGACCCGGATCTCCTTCGAGGCCGCCGCCAAGCGCCTCTCCGCCGATGTCATCAACTTCTCCGCCAAGGGCTCGTCGGTCTCCAAGGGCGAGTCGCTCAAGGACACCGCGCTGACGCTGGAGGCGATGGGCGCGGACGCCGTCGTCATCCGGCACGGCGCCTCCGGAGCCCCCTACCGCCTGGCCACTTCCGGCTGGATCGACGGCGCCGTCGTGAACGCCGGTGACGGTACCCACGAGCATCCCACCCAGGCGCTGCTCGACGCCTTCACCATGCGCCGCCGCCTCGTCGGAGCGGACGCCGGGCTCGGGCGTGGCCTGGACGGCCGCCGGATCACGATCGTCGGCGACATCCTGCACAGCCGCGTCGCCCGTTCCAACGTCCTGCTGCTGGGCACCCTCGGCGCCCAGGTCACCCTGGTCGCCCCGCCCACCCTGGTCCCCATCGGTGTCGAGAACTGGCCGTGCGAGGTGTCGTACGACCTCGACGAGGTGCTGCCGAAGTCCGACGCGGTGATGATGCTGCGTGTGCAGCGCGAGCGGATGAACGCCGCCTTCTTCCCCACCGAGCGCGAGTACTCGCGCCGCTACGGCCTGGACGGCGACCGCATGGCGCGGATGCCCGAGCACGCCATCGTGATGCACCCCGGACCGATGAACCGCGGCATGGAGATCACCGCTCAGGTCGCCGACTCCGACCGCTGCACGGCCGTCGAGCAGGTCGCCAACGGCGTCTCGACCCGGATGGCCGTCCTGTACCTGCTTCTGGGCGGCAATGAGCCCGCCGTCAGCCCCACCCACGCGCGCACCGAGGAGAACAAGTAACCATGAGCAAAATCCTTATTCGCGGCGCGAAGGTGCTGGGCGGCGAGGCCCAGGACGTCCTGATCGACGGCGAGACCATCGCCGCGGTCGGTACGGGCCTGCCGGCCGAGGGTGCGACGGTGATCGAGGCCGCTGGGCGGATCCTGCTGCCCGGTCTCGTCGACCTGCACACCCATCTGCGCGAGCCCGGCCGCGAGGACTCCGAGACCGTCCTCACCGGCACCAAGGCTGCCGCCGTCGGCGGGTTCACCGCCGTCCACGCCATGGCCAACACCTTCCCGGTCGCCGACACGGCCGGTGTGGTCGAGCAGGTCTACCGCCTCGGCAAGGAGTCCGGCTACTGCGACGTGCAGCCCGTCGGCGCCGTCACGGTCGGCCTGGAGGGCAAGAAGCTCGCCGAGCTCGGCGCCATGCACGACTCGGCAGCGGGCGTGAAGGTCTTCTCCGACGACGGCAAGTGCGTCGACGACGCCGTGATCATGCGCCGCGCCCTGGAGTACGTGAAGGCCTTCGACGGCGTCGTCGCCCAGCACGCCCAGGAGCCCCGCCTCACCGAGGGCGCCCAGATGAACGAGGGCGTCGTCTCCGCCGAGCTCGGCCTCGGCGGCTGGCCCGCGGTCGCCGAGGAGTCGATCATCGCCCGCGATGTCCTCCTCGCCGCCCACGTCGGCTCCCGCGTCCACATCTGCCACCTCTCCACCGCGGGCTCGGTCGAGATCGTCCGCTGGGCCAAGTCCAAGGGCTGGAACGTCACCGCCGAGGTCACCCCGCACCACCTCCTCCTCACCGACGAGCTGGTGCGCACGTACAACCCCGTCTACAAGGTCAACCCGCCGCTGCGCACCGAGGCCGACGTCCTGGCCCTGCGCGAGGCCCTCGCCGACGGCACCATCGACTGCGTTGCCACGGACCACGCCCCGCACCCGCACGAGGACAAGGACTGCGAGTGGGCCGCGGCCGCCATGGGCATGGTCGGCCTGGAAACCGCTCTGTCCGTCGTCCAGCAGACGATGGTCGACACGGGCCTCATCGACTGGGCGGGCGTCGCCGACCGGATGAGCTTCCGCCCGGCCGCCATCGGCCGCCTGGAGGGTCACGGACGCCCCGTCTCGGCAGGTGAGCCCGCGAACCTCACGCTCGTCGATCCGGCATACCGTGGAGCCGTGGACCCCGCGGGCTTCGCCTCCCGCAGCCGCAACACCCCCTACGAGGGCCGCGAGCTGCCGGGACGCGTGACCCACACCTTCCTGCGGGGCAGGGCCACGGTCGTCGACGGGAAGCTCGCGTGACATCACTCATCGTCCTGGCCGCCGGGGAGAAGTCGGCGGAGGTGACCAACTGGGCCGGACGCATCGGCTGGGTGGTCGGACTGCTGCTCTTCATCGCCCTCGTCTACTGGCTGATGCGCCAGGGGTGGAAGTGGCGCGCCAGCCTCCAGTCGGACCTTCCCGAGCTGCCTGCCCGCCCGTCTCCCACCACCACCCTCAACCGAGACGGCAAGTCGCCGCTGCCTGGAATGCCCGAGTCGCCCGGCGAGGCGACACTGAGCATGAGCGGCCGCTACCACGGCTCCACGACCGCGGGGCAGTGGCTGGACCGGATCGTGGCCCATGGTCTGGGCACCCGCAGCCGCGTCGAGCTCACGCTCACCGATTCGGGACTGGACGTCGTACGTCCCGGGGCGCAGGACTTCTTCATCCCCACGGCGGCCCTGCGCGAGGCGAGGCTCGACAAGGCCATCGCGGGCAAGGTCCTTGCCGAGGGCGGACTGCTGATCGTCACCTGGGCGCACGGCGACACGCTGATCGACTCCGGCTTCCGTTCCGACCACGCGGCCGAGCACGCCGCCTGGGTCGGGGCGATCAACAACCTGAACCAGAACAGCACGACGGAAGGCGCACGATGACGACCTCCACCCGGGGAGCCGCCAAGGTTCCCGCCGTACTCGTCCTGGAGGACGGCCGTACCTTCCGCGGCCGTGCCTACGGGGCCGTGGGGGAGACCTTCGGCGAGGCGGTGTTCAACACCGGCATGACCGGTTACCAGGAGACGCTCACCGACCCGTCCTACCACCGCCAGGTCGTCGTGATGACCGCCCCGCACGTCGGCAACACCGGCGTCAACGACGAGGACGACGAGTCCGGGCGGATCTGGGTCGCCGGCTATGTCGTACGCGACCCCGCGCGCGTGCCCTCCAACTGGCGCTCACGCCGCTCCCTCGACGACGAGCTCGTCGCCCAGGGCGTCGTCGGCATCAGCGGCATCGACACCCGCGCGCTCACCCGCCACCTGCGCGAGCGCGGCGCCATGCGCGTCGGCATCTTCTCCGGCGCGGCGGTGATGGACGACGCCACGCTGCTCGGCAAGGTGCAGGCCTCCCCGCAGATGAAGGGCGCGAACCTGTCCGCCGAGGTGGCCACCACCCAGACGTACGTCGTCCCCGCGACCGGTACCAAGAAGTTCACCGTCGCCGCAATAGACCTCGGTATCAAGGGCATGACCCCGCAGCTGATGGCCGAGCGAGGCATCGAGGTGCACGTCCTGCCAGCCACGGCCACGGTCGAGGACGTGTACGCGGTCAACCCCGACGGCGTGTTCCTCTCCAACGGCCCCGGCGACCCGGCCACCGCCGATCTGACCGTGGTCAAGACAGTCCTGGAGCGCAGGACGCCCCTGTTCGGCATCTGCTTCGGCAACCAGCTCCTCGGCCGCTCCCTCGGCTTCGGCACGTACAAGCTGAAGTACGGCCACCGCGGCATCAACCAGCCCGTGCAGGACCGCTCGACCGGCAAGGTCGAGGTCACCGCGCACAACCACGGATTCGCCGTCGACGCGCCGCTCGACAAGGTCTCCGACACCCCCTACGGCCGCGCCGAGGTCTCCCACGTCTGCCTCAACGACAACGTGGTCGAAGGCCTCCGGCTGCTCGACCAGCCGGCCTTCAGCGTCCAGTACCACCCCGAGGCGGCCGCGGGCCCGCACGACGCCGCGTACCTGTTCGACCGCTTCGTAACCCTGATGGAGGGCCAGCGTGCCTAAGCGCTCCGATATCCAGTCCGTCCTGGTCATCGGCTCCGGCCCGATCGTCATCGGGCAGGCCGCCGAGTTCGACTACTCCGGCACCCAGGCCTGCCGCGTCCTCAAGTCCGAGGGCCTGCGCGTCATCCTGGTGAACTCCAACCCGGCGACGATCATGACCGACCCGGAGATCGCCGACGCCACCTACGTCGAGCCGATCACCCCCGAGTTCGTCGAGAAGATCATCGCCAAGGAGCGCCCCGACGCGCTGCTGCCCACCCTCGGCGGCCAGACCGCGCTGAACACCGCCATCTCCATGCACGAGCAGGGTGTGCTGGAGAAGTACGGCGTCGAGCTCATCGGCGCCAATGTCGAGGCGATCAACAAGGGCGAGGACCGCGAACTGTTCAAGGGCGTCGTCGAGGCCGTCAACGCCAAGATCGGCCACGGCGAGTCCGCGCGCTCGGTCATCTGCCACTCGATGGACGACGTCCTGGGGGGCGTCGACGAACTCGGCGGCTACCCGGTCGTCGTCCGCCCCTCCTTCACGATGGGCGGCGCGGGCTCCGGCTTCGCGCACGACGAGGACGAGCTGCGCCGCATCGCCGGACAGGGCCTCACGCTCTCCCCGACCACCGAGGTGCTCCTGGAGGAGTCCATCCTCGGCTGGAAGGAGTACGAGCTGGAGCTGATGCGCGACAAGCACGACAACGTCGTGGTCGTCTGCTCCATCGAGAACTTCGACCCCATGGGCGTGCACACCGGTGACTCGATCACCGTCGCCCCGGCGATGACCCTGACGGACCGTGAGTACCAGCGGCTGCGCGACATCGGTATCGCGATCATCCGCGAGGTCGGGGTGGACACCGGCGGCTGCAACATCCAGTTCGCGGTCAACCCCGAAGACGGCCGGATCATCGTCATCGAGATGAACCCGCGCGTCTCGCGCTCCTCGGCGCTGGCGTCGAAGGCGACCGGCTTCCCGATCGCCAAGATCGCCGCCCGTCTCGCCGTCGGCTACACCCTGGACGAGATCCCCAACGACATCACCGAGAAGACCCCGGCGTCCTTCGAGCCCACGCTCGACTACGTCGTGGTCAAGGTGCCGCGGTTCGCCTTCGAGAAGTTCCCGTCCGCCGACGCCACCCTCACCACCACCATGAAGTCGGTGGGCGAGGCCATGGCGATCGGCCGGAACTTCACCGAGGCGCTGAACAAGGCGCTGCGCTCGCTGGAGAAGAATGGCAGCCAGTTCTCCTTCACCTCGGAGCCGGGCGACAAGGCGGAGCTGCTGGAGACCGCCAAGGTCCCCACCGACGGCCGGATCAACACCGTCATGCAGGCCATCCGCGCGGGCGCCACCCCCGAGGAGGTCTTCGAGGCCACCAAGATCGACCCGTGGTTCGTCGACCAGCTCTTCCTGATCAAGGAGCACGCCGACGAGCTCGCCGCCGCCGAGAAGCTCGACCCCGAGCTGCTCTCGGACGCCAAGCGCCACGGCTTCTCCGACGCCCAGATCGCCGAGATCCGGGGGCTGCGCGAAGACGTCGTACGCGAGGTCCGGCACGCGCTGGGCATCCGCCCGGTCTACAAGACGGTCGACACCTGCGCCGCCGAATTCGCCGCCAGGACCCCGTACTTCTACTCCTCGTACGACGAGGAGAGCGAGGTCGCGCCGCGCGAGAAGCCCGCCGTGATCATCCTCGGCTCGGGTCCGAACCGGATCGGCCAGGGCATCGAGTTCGACTACTCCTGTGTCCACGCCTCCTTCGCGCTGAGCGACGCGGGCTACGAGACCGTGATGGTCAACTGCAACCCGGAGACCGTCTCCACCGACTACGACACCTCCGACCGGCTCTACTTCGAGCCGCTCACGCTGGAGGACGTCCTGGAGATCGTCCACGCCGAATCGCTGGCCGGGCCCATCGCCGGCGTCATCGTCCAGCTCGGCGGCCAGACCCCGCTGGGTCTCGCGCAGGACCTCAAGGACAACGGCGTGCCGATCGTCGGCACCTCGCCCGAGGCCATCCACTCCGCCGAGGACCGCGGCGCCTTCGGCCAGGTGCTCGCCGAGGCCGGTCTCCCGGCCCCCAAGCACGGCACCGCGACCACCTTCGCCGGGGCCAAGGCCATCGCCGACGAGATCGGCTACCCCGTCCTCGTACGCCCGTCGTACGTGCTCGGCGGGCGCGGGATGGAGATCGTGTACGACGAGGCTCGCCTGGAGGCGTACATCGCCGAGTCGACCGAGATCAGCCCCACCCGTCCCGTCCTGGTCGACCGCTTCCTCGACGACGCGATCGAGATCGACGTCGACGCGCTCTACGACGGCACCGAGCTCTACCTCGGCGGCGTCATGGAGCACATCGAGGAGGCCGGTATCCACTCCGGCGACTCGGCGTGCGCGCTGCCCCCGATCACGCTCGGCGGCTTCGACATCAAGCGGCTGCGGGCCTCGACCGAGGCGATCGCCAAGGGTGTCGGCGTACGCGGTCTGATCAACATCCAGTTCGCGATGGCCGGCGACATCCTGTACGTCCTCGAAGCCAACCCCCGGGCCTCGCGGACCGTTCCCTTCACCTCGAAGGCGACCGCCGTACCGCTGGCGAAGGCCGCGGCCCGTATCTCGCTGGGCGCGACGATCGCCGAACTGCGCGCCGAGGGCATGCTCCCGGCGAACGGTGACGGCGGCACCCTGCCGATGGACTCACCGATCTCCGTCAAGGAGGCCGTGATGCCGTGGTCGCGCTTCCGCGACATCCACGGTCGCGGTGTCGACACCGTCCTCGGCCCGGAGATGCGCTCCACCGGCGAGGTCATGGGCATCGACTCGGTCTTCGGCACGGCGTACGCCAAATCGCAGGCGGGTGCGTACGGACCGCTGCCGACCAAGGGCCGCGCGTTCATCTCGGTCGCCAACCGCGACAAGCGCTCGATGATCTTCCCGGCGCGCGAGCTGGTGGCGCACGGCTTCGAGCTGCTCGCCACGTCCGGCACGGCCGAGGTGCTCAAGCGCAACGGCATCAACGCCACGATCGTGCGCAAGCAGAGCGAGGGCCAGGGCCCGAACGGGGAGCGGACCATCGTCCAGCTCATCCACGACGGAGACGTCGACCTCATCGTCAACACCCCGTACGGAACGGGTGGCCGTCTCGACGGCTACGAGATCCGCACGGCAGCCGTGGCGCGCTCCGTGCCGTGCCTGACGACGGTCCAGGCGCTCGCCGCCGCCGTCCAGGGCATCGACGCGCTCAACCGCGGTGATGTGGGCGTGCGTTCACTCCAGGAACACGCGGAACACCTGACCGCGGCCCGCGACTAGCAAACGGCGAGGGGGACACCGGAAACGGTGTCCCCCTCTTCGTGAGGACACCAGCATGTACAAGTTCTTCTTCAGCCTCGTCTTCAAGCGGATGGACCCGGAGCAGGCCCACTACCTGGCCTTTCGCTGGATCCGGCTCGCGGTCCGGGTGCCCGTGCTGCGTACGTTCGTCGCGGCCGTGCTCGCGCCCCGGTACGCGTCGCTGCGCACCGAGGCGTTCGGTCTGCGGATGCACGGCCCCTTCGGCCTCGCCGCCGGCTTCGACAAGAACGCCGTCGCCGTCGACGGCATGTCGATGCTCGGCTTCGACCACATCGAGATCGGCACGGTCACGGGCGACGCGCAGCCGGGCAACCCCAAGAAGCGCCTCTTCCGCCTCGTTCCGGACCGCGCGCTGATCAACCGCATGGGCTTCAACAACGAGGGCTCTGCCGCCGTCGCCGAGCGGCTGCACGCGCGCGTGCCGGTCTTCAGGACCGTCGTGGGCGTCAACATCGGCAAGACCAAGGTGGTCCCGGAGGACGAAGCGGCCGCCGACTACGTGAAGTCGACCGAGCGGCTCGCCGCGTACGCCGACTACCTCGTCGTGAATGTCTCCTCGCCGAACACGCCCGGCCTGCGCAACCTCCAGGCCACCGAGTCGCTGCGCCCGCTGCTGACCGCCGTGCGCGAGGCGGCCGACCGCACGGTCACCGACCGCCGCGTCCCCCTCCTGGTCAAGATCGCCCCGGATCTCGCCGACGAGGACGTCGACGCCGTCGCCGACCTCGCCCTCGAACTGGGGCTGGACGGCATCATCGCCACCAACACGACCATCGCGCGCGAGGGCCTCGGCCTGAAGTCCGACCCGGCGCTGATCAAGGAGACCGGCGGTCTGTCCGGCGCACCGGTCAAAAAACGCTCCCTGGAGGTCCTCAGGCGCCTCTACGCGCGCGTGGGCGACCGGATCACCCTGGTGGGCGTCGGCGGCGTCGAGAACGCCGAGGACGCCTGGCAGCGCATCCTGGCGGGCGCCACGCTCGTCCAGGGCTACAGCGCCTTCATCTACGAGGGCCCTTTCTACGCCCGTGCGATCCACAAGGGCCTCGCGGCCCGGCTCGCGGCCTCCCCGTACGCAACCCTCGCCGACGCCGTCGGCGCCGAGACCCGGAAGGCGACCACGTGACCCTCGCACCCTTCGGCGCACGCCTGCGCCACGCCATGGACACCCGCGGCCCCCTCTGCGTCGGGATCGACCCGCACGCGTCCCTGCTGAGCGCCTGGGGCCTGAGCGACGACATCGCGGGCCTGGAGCGCTTCACGCGTACGACCGTCGAGGCGCTGGCCGACCGGGTCGCCGTCCTCAAGCCGCAGTCGGCGTTCTTCGAGCGCTTCGGCTCACGCGGCATCGCCGTGCTGGAGAAGGCGGTCGAGGAGGCACGGGCCGCGGGCGCGCTGGTGCTCATGGACGCCAAGCGGGGCGACATCGGCTCGACGATGGGCGCGTACGCGGCGACCTACCTCGACAAGGACTCGCCGCTCTTCTCGGACGCGGTGACCCTCTCGCCGTATCTGGGCTTCGGCTCGCTGCGTCCGGCGCTGGACGCGGCCGCTGTCTCGGGTGCGGGCGTCTTCGTCCTGGCCCTCACCTCGAATCCGGAGGGCGCGGAGGTGCAGCGCTCCACAGCCGCGGACGGCCGGTCGCTGGCGCAGCTGATGCTCGACCACATGGCGGCGGAGAACGCGGGCGCCACACCGATGGGGTCCGTGGGCGCGGTCGTCGGCGCGACGCTGGGCGACGCGGGGGTGAACCTCGACATCAACGGGCCGCTCCTGGCACCCGGAATCGGAGCACAGGGCGCGACCCCCGCGGACCTTCCCGGAGTCTTCGGCCGGGCAGTCGGGAATGTCGTGCCGAGCGTCAGCCGGGGCGTCCTGCGGCACGGTCCGGACGTGGCCGCGCTGAGGGAGTCGGCGACGCGCTTCGCGGACGAGGTGCGCGCGGCGGTCTCCGGCGTTTAGCCCCTGGCAGGGGGCCTCGAACACGTCGGCGAAAGTCCCTGCATCGACCACGTTGACGAAAACTTGGCTCAAAACCTGGACGATATGTCGGAAATGTCCTAGTCGGTCGATGCTGACCAGGACTTTTCGTCTGTTCTCGCTGACTGGAGCGGTCTTGGCCGCTAGTCTCCGTCGAAGAGCGAACGTGCACTGCGTTGCCCGTTGCTCGCCTGGTGAGGCGCGCCAAGGTTCCTCACCGGTCCGTATCCGACAGTTCGACATCCGAGGTGACGTAGGCGTGGCTCTTCCGCCCCTTACCCCTGAACAGCGCGCAGCCGCGCTCGAAAAGGCCGCCGCGGCTCGCCGGGAGCGGGCCGAGGTCAAGAATCGACTCAAGCACTCCGGCGCCTCGCTCCACGAGGTCATCAAGCAGGGTCAGGAGAACGACGTCATCGGCAAGATGAAGGTCTCCGCTCTCCTTGAGTCCCTGCCTGGCGTGGGCAAGGTCCGCGCCAAGCAGATCATGGAGCGGCTCGGCATCTCCGAGAGCCGTCGTGTGCGCGGTCTCGGCTCGAACCAGATCGCCTCCCTGGAGCGCGAGTTCGGCGGCGGTGCCGCCTGACGTTCCCGGGCACTCCCGGGAACCTGGATAATCGCTGCATGGCAGCAGAGGTACGTCCGCGGCTGACCGTGCTCTCCGGCCCCTCCGGGGTCGGCAAGAGCACGGTCGTCGCCCATATGCGCAAGGTCCACCCCGAGGTATGGCTCTCGGTGTCGGCCACCACAAGAAAGCCGCGCCCCGGCGAGCGCCACGGCGTTCAGTATTTCTTCGTCACCGACGAGGAATTCGACAAGCTGATCGCCAATGGCGAGCTGCTGGAATGGGCGGAGTTCGCGGGCAATCGCTACGGCACGCCGCGCCGTGCGGTCCTCGAACGCCTGGACGCGGGCGAGCCGGTGCTGCTCGAGATCGATCTCCAGGGTGCGCGGCAGGTCAAGGAATCCATGCCGGATTCGCAACTTGTCTTCCTGGCCCCGCCGAGCTGGGAGGAACTGGTCCGTCGGCTCACTGGCCGCGGAACCGAGTCCGCCGAGGTCATCGAGCGCCGGCTGGCGGTCGCGAAGGTGGAGCTGGCCGCCGAGTCGGAGTTCGATGTCACCCTGGTCAATACCTCCGTCGAGGACGTGGCGCGTGAGCTGCTAGCCTTGATGGCAGTTGTCTGATCTTTGTCCGATCATTTGTGCAAGTTCTTCGGAAGGCTAGAGAGTGTCCTCTTCCATCACTGCGCCCGAGGGCATCATCAACCCGCCGATCGACGAGCTGCTCGAGGCCACCGACTCGAAGTACAGCCTTGTTATCTACGCGGCCAAGCGCGCGCGCCAGATCAACGCGTACTACTCGCAGCTCGGCGAGGGTCTCCTCGAGTACGTCGGTCCGCTGGTGGACACCCACGTCCACGAGAAGCCGCTCTCGATTGCCCTGCGTGAGATCAACGCGGGTCTGCTGACCTCGGAGGCCATTGAGGGCCCGGCTCAGTAGCGTTTTACGCTTTTCACCACAGGCCCGGCGGCGCGTCCGCCGGGCCTGTGGTCTGTTCGGGGTCCCCACGGGGGTCGTTCCCCCGGATTGATGCAGCATGGGCATGTACGAATCGTCGGGAGCGGGGAGTTCCGTGGTGGACAGGCCGAAGGTCGTTCTGGGGGTCAGCGGAGGCATCGCCGCGTACAAGGCGTGCGAGCTGCTGCGCAGGCTGACGGAGTCGGGCCACGACGTACGGGTGGTGCCGACCCAGTCGGCGCTGCACTTCGTCGGCGCCGCGACCTGGTCCGCGCTCTCCGGTCACCCCGTGTCGACCGAGGTCTGGTCCGATGTCCACGAGGTTCCGCATGTACGGATCGGGCAGGGGGCCGACCTGGTCGTCGTCGCCCCGGCCACGGCCGACCTGCTCGCCAAGGCGGCCCACGGCCTCGCCGACGACCTGCTCACCAACACGCTCCTCACGGCCCGCTGTCCGGTGGTCTTCGCGCCCGCCATGCACACCGAGATGTGGGAGCACCCCGCGACCCAGGAGAATGTCGCCACACTGCGCCGCCGGGGCGCCGTCGTCATCGAGCCCGCGGTCGGCCGGCTCACCGGCGTCGACACCGGCAAGGGGAGGCTGCCCGAGCCCGGCGAGATCTTCGAGGTCTGCCGGCGGGTGCTCGCCCGCGGCATGGCGGCCCCGGATCTCGCGGGCCGCCATGTGGTCGTCAGCGCCGGTGGCACGCGCGAGCCGCTGGACCCGGTGCGCTACCTGGGCAACCGCTCCTCGGGCAAGCAGGGGTACGCCCTGGCCCGTACAGCCGCGGCCCGCGGTGCCCGCGTCACGCTCATCGAGGCCAACACCGGCATCGCCGACCCGGCGGGCGTCGACGTCGTCCACGTCGGCACGGCCGTCCAGCTGCGCGAGGCCGTGCTCAAAGCCGCGGCGGACGCCGACGCCGTGGTGATGGCCGCGGCGGTCGCGGACTTCCGTCCCGCCGCGTACGCCGAGGGCAAGATCAAGAAGAAGGACGGCCAGGAGCCCGCGCCCATCGCGCTGGTCCGCAACCCGGACATCCTCGCCGAGATCTCCACCGAGCGGGCCCGCCCGGGCCAGGTGGTCGTCGGCTTCGCCGCGGAGACCGACGACGTGCTCGCCAACGGCCGCGAGAAGCTGCGCCGCAAGGGCTGTGACCTGTTGGTGGTCAACGAGGTGGGGGAGCGCAAGACCTTCGGCTCGGAGGAGAACGAGGCTGTGGTGCTCGCCGCGGACGGCGGTGAGACGCCGGTTCCGTACGGACCCAAGGAGTCCTTGGCGGACATTGTCTGGGACCTGGTCGTGCCGCGCCTTGGGTGAATTCTTGGGTTCGCTTCGATGTACGGATGAAATCCCAAGAAGTCCGGCATACTGACCCAGGAACCCGGTCTGTCGCTCTGCAGCCCCGCGTCGGAACACACGTCACACAGCTCCCACGGAGCGAGACGGGTGGACCACGATGGGAGAGCGCCGGATAAACTGCTCATGGAACGTCGCGGGGCGCAGCCCCCGGCCGGTCCGCCAATGATCAGCCAGCAGCCGCTGCAACCCCAGGGAGCATTGTGTCCCGTCGTCTGTTCACCTCGGAGTCCGTGACCGAGGGTCACCCCGACAAGATCGCTGACCAGATCAGCGACACGATTCTCGACGCCCTTCTGCGGGAGGACCCGACCTCCCGGGTCGCCGTGGAGACCTTGATCACCACCGGTCTGGTGCATGTCGCCGGCGAGGTGACCACCAAGGCGTACGCCGACATCCCCACGCTGGTGCGCAACAAGATCCTCGAGATCGGTTACGACTCCTCGAAGAAGGGCTTCGACGGCGCGTCCTGCGGCGTCTCGGTCTCCATCGGCGCACAGTCGCCGGACATCGCGCAGGGCGTCGACACCGCGTACGAGAAGCGTGTCGAGGGCGACGAGGACGAGCTCGACAAGCAGGGCGCCGGCGACCAGGGCCTGATGTTCGGCTACGCCTGCGACGAGACTCCCGAGCTGATGCCGCTGCCGATCTACGTGGCACACCGGCTCTCGCGCCGTCTGTCCGAGGTCCGCAAGAACGGGACCATCCCGTACCTGCGCCCCGACGGCAAGACCCAGGTCACCATCGAGTACGACGGCGACAAGGCCGTGCGCCTGGACACCGTGGTCGTCTCCTCGCAGCACGCGTCGGACATCGACCTGGACTCGCTGCTCGCGCCCGACATCCGCGAGTTCGTCGTCGAGCACGTGCTCAAGCAGCTCGTCGAGGACGGCATCAAGCTGGACACCGACGGCTACCGGCTGCTGGTCAACCCGACCGGCCGCTTTGAGATCGGCGGCCCGATGGGCGACGCCGGCCTCACCGGCCGCAAGATCATCATCGACACCTACGGCGGCATGGCCCGCCACGGCGGCGGCGCCTTCTCCGGCAAGGACCCGTCGAAGGTGGACCGCTCGGCGGCGTACGCGATGCGCTGGGTCGCGAAGAACGTCGTGGCCGCCGGCCTCGCGGCCCGCTGCGAGGTCCAGGTCGCATACGCGATCGGCAAGGCCGAGCCGGTGGGCCTCTTCGTCGAGACCTTCGGCACCGCCGCGGTCGACGTCGAGAAGATCGAGCAGGCCATCGGAGAGGTCTTCGACCTGCGCCCGGCGGCGATCATCCGCGACCTGGACCTGCTCCGCCCGATCTACGCGCAGACCGCGGCGTACGGCCACTTCGGCCGTGAGCTGCCGGACTTCACGTGGGAGCGCACGGACCGCGTGGACGCGCTGCGCAAGGCCGCGGGTCTGTAAGCGAGGAGCATGCCTGTCGGCCCCGGACCGTGACGGTCCGGGGCCGTCGTGCGTCCCGGTCGCAGCGTCGGTCCTGGTCGCACTGTCAGTGACGTCTGGTAGGAATTTGGCTGTGAGCAGCGACAACAAGCAGCCCGAAGAGCCCGCCGCCTGTGGGCCGGAGCAGCTTGCGCTCATTCGGGAGACGGTGCGCAAGGCCAAGGTGCCCAAGGCGAAACCGCGGACCTGGCGAGGGGCCGCGCTCGCCAAGGAATTGCCCGTGGCGCGCGTGATGGTCAACAAAGGCGTGCTGCATCTCGATCAGTACTTCGACTACGCCGTGCCCGAGGAGCTGGACGCGGACGCGCAGCCCGGGGTGCGGGTCCGCGTGCGGTTCGGGGCCGGGGGGCACCGGGTGCGGGAAGGACGGCGTGAAGGCGGCGGCCTGATCGACGGGTTTCTCATCGAGCGGCGGGCCGAGTCGGACTACGGGGGAGCGCTGGCCGCGCTCGCCTATGTGGTCTCGCCCGAGCCGGTGCTCAGCCCTCAGATGCTCGCCCTGGCGCGTGCGGTCGCCGATCGCTATGCGGGGAGCCTGGCGGATGTGCTGCAGCTCGCCGTTCCGCCGAGGAACGGGCGGGCCGAGGCGAAGCCCTCGCCGGAGCCGTTGCCGCCGCCCGCTGCGCCGGAGCCCGGGAGCTGGGTGCGGTACGGGCGGGGGGCGGCGTTTTTGGAGGCGCTCGCGACCGGGGGTGCGCCGCGGGCGGTGTGGACCGCCTTGCCCGGGCCCCAGTGGCCGGACGAGCTCGCGCGGGCCGTCGCCGCGACGCTCGCCTCGGAGCGGGGCGCGCTGGTCGTGGTGCCCGACGGGCGGCGCGCCGCGCGGGTCGACGCCGCGCTCACCGCGCTGCTGGGGGAGGGGCGCCACGCCCTGCTCACGGCCGAGTCCGGCCCCGAGAAGCGCTACCGGCAGTGGCTCGCCGTGCGACGCGGGTCCGTGCGCGCCGTCGTCGGTACCCGGGCCGCGATGTTCGCCCCCGTACAGGACCTCGGCCTGGTCGCGATCTGGGACGACGGCGACTCCAGCCACAGCGACGAGAACGCGCCGTTCCCGCATGTGCGCGAGGTACTGGAGCTGCGGGCCGCCCACGACAGATGCGGCTTCCTGCTGGGGAGTACGAGCTGCACGGTCGAGGCGGCCCAGCTCGTGGAGAGCGGCTGGGCGCTGCCGCTGATCGCCGACCGCGAGCAGGTGCGCAAGAGCGCGCCCCTCGTGCGCACGGTCGGGGACGGCGAGCTGGCGCGCGACGAGGCCGCGCGGGCGGCCCGGCTGCCGAGCCTGGCCTGGCAGACCGTGCGGGACGGGCTGAAGAGCGGACCGGTGCTGGTCCAGGTGCCGAGGCGCGGCTATGTGCCCAGGCTCGCCTGCGAGCGGTGCCGTACGCCCGCACGCTGCCGGCACTGTGCGGGCCCGCTGGAGGCGCCGGACGAGCGCGATCTGAACTGCGGCTGGTGCGGACGCGGTGCGCCCGACTGGCATTGCGTCGAGTGCGGCAGTACGAGACTGCGCGCCCAGATCGTCGGCGCCCGGCGCACGGCGGAGGAGCTGGGCCGCGCCTTCCCCGCCGTCCAGGTGCGCACATCGGGCCGGGACCATGTGCTGGACAGCGTGCCCGATCGGCCCGCGCTCGTGGTGAGCACGCCCGGTGCGGAGCCCGTCGCCGAGGGCGGATACGCGGCGGCGCTGCTGCTCGACGGCTGGGCGATGCTGGGGCGACCCGATCTGCGGGCGGGTGAGGACGCGCTGCGGCGCTGGATAGACGCGGCCTCGCTGGTACGCGGGCAGAGCGAGGGCGGCACGTTGGTGGTGGTCGCCGAGCCGACGCTTCGTCCCGTACAGGCGCTGGTGCGCTGGGACCCGGTCGGGCACGCACAGCGCGAGCTGGCCGAACGGGCGGAGCTCGGGTTCCCGCCGGTGTCGCGGATGGCGGCGGTGTCGGGGCGTGCGGAGGCGGTCGCCGCGTTTGTGGCGAGTGCCGAACTGCCGGGCGACACCGAGGTGTTGGGCCCCGTCCCGCTCCGGGTCACGGACTCGGGCAGGCCTCGCAGGCCGGGTGATCCTCCGGTGGGCGAGACATGGGAGCGGGTGCTGCTCCGGGTGCCGCCGGGCAGCGGAGCGGCACTGGCCGCGGCGCTGAAGTCGGCCCAGGCGGCCCGGATGGCCCGCGGGGGCACCGAGCAGGTACGGATCAGGGTCGACCCGCCGGACATCGGCTGAGGCGCGCCGGTCCGCACAGCAAGCGACTGCCCCCACCCGTCGGGGCAGGGGCAGCCGGGCGGGAGGTCAGCCGTTGCGCGGGCCGGGGAAGGCGCTCGGGCGGGCCTCCTCGCGGTGGGATTGGCCGGGGGCCGCCGACTGCGGCGGCATCGTGCGGGCTGCGGGGACGGCCGACAGGCTCGGGCCCACCGGCAGCGTGCGGGTCGCCGCAGTCTCCCCGCCGTGGTCCACATCAGCGGTGCCCGCCTGCT
Source organism: Streptomyces sp. NBC_01481 (assembly GCF_026339995.1). Taxonomy (GTDB): domain Bacteria; phylum Actinomycetota; class Actinomycetes; order Streptomycetales; family Streptomycetaceae; genus Streptomyces. The sequence continues at coordinate 42,550 of NZ_JAPEPT010000008.1, forward strand.
GCGCGGCCCGCCGTGCTCCGTACCGGCGGTGCACCGCCTGCTTGGTGACTCCCAGGGCCGAGCCGACCGCGTCCCACGAGAAGCCCAGCGAACGGTCGAAGTCCACTGCCGCGGTCACCAGTGTCTCGACACTGTCCCGCAGCTCCTGCGCCAGACGGACGGTCGGGGCCGGGGCTCTGCCGTAGACGACGAAGCCCGTGGAGGGGCCTGAGCGGCGCGGGCGGTAGACATTGCCCAGCTGGGCGGTGAGCGTGCGCAAGGCGTCCACCTGCCGGCGGACCCGCTCGATGTCACGCACCAACAGGTGCAGACTTGCCCGGGCTTGGGCGTCGTGGGTTGCGTGGTCGGCCATTGACAAGCCTCTCGAACCGGCGTTGAAAAGGGGCCGGGCCGCATCCGGGGCGGCCCGCTTCGGTCAATCTCTCTTGACCAACGCTCCACCCGGCGATGTGGTCACGGGGCAGGGGCGTATGCGTATGTGCGCGGGGCGCACGGCCGCCCGTACGCCCCCTGCAGCCCCGCCCCATAGACTGGTGTGCTGCTCGTCACCGCACAGACGAGCAGTTGCCGGCACGCATCAGCCTGAGAGGCAGTCAGCCACCGATGAAGCTCGTCTTCGCAGGCACCCCCGAGGTCGCCGTACCCGCCCTGGACGCCCTGATCGCCTCCGACCGGCATGAAGTCGCCGCGGTCGTCACCCGGCCCGACGCGCCCGCGGGGCGCGGTCGACGCCTGGTGGCCAGCCCGGTCGCGCAGCGTGCCGAGGAGGCCGGGATCGAGGTGCTGAAGCCGGCCGGGCCGCGCGACGAGGCGTTCATCGAGCGGCTGCGCGAGATCGCGCCCGACTGCTGCCCGGTCGTCGCCTACGGCGCGCTGCTGCCCAAGGTGGCCCTCGACGTGCCCGCCCGTGGCTGGGTCAATCTGCACTTCTCGCTGCTGCCCGCCTGGCGCGGTGCCGCACCCGTCCAGCACGCGATCCTCGCGGGGGACGAGATGACCGGCGCGTCGACCTTCCTGATCGAGGAAGGCCTCGACTCCGGGCCGGTCTACGGCGTGATCACCGAGCAGGTACGGTCCACCGACACCAGCGGCGACCTGCTCACCCGGCTCGCCTTCGCGGGCGCCGGGCTGCTCGCCGCGACCATGGACGGGATCGAGGACGGCACCCTGCAGGCCGTGCCGCAGCCGGCCGAGGGCATCTCGCTCGCGCCGAAGATCAACGTCGAGAATGCCCATGTGGACTTCAGGGCCCCGGCGCTGCGCGTCGACCGCCTCGTCCGCGGGTGCACCCCGGCGCCCGGCGCGTGGACGGTCTTCCGTGGGGAGCGGCTCAAGCTGATCCACGTGGCACTGGTGCCGGACCACACAGCGCTCAAGCCCGGCGAGCTCTCGGCCGGCAAGAACAATGTGTACGTGGGCACCGGATCGCACGCCGTCGAGCTGCTCTGGGTCCAGCCGCAGGGCAAGAAGCCGATGCGCGCGGCCGACTGGGCGCGCGGGGTGCGCATCGTCCCGGGAGAAGGAGTCGGCGCGTAGCGCCGTCGTGCAAGGGCGGTGGTGGGAGACGGGCGGGAAGGTGGGCGCGACGGAAGTAGGCTGAGGGCGTTCGACCCTTTCGATCGCGGAGCACCTTTGAACGAGCAGGCACATCGCCGTCCCCCGAAGCCGTACCGCCGCCCCAAGAAGGATCCCGTGCGGATCCTCGCCTTCGAGGCGCTCAGGGCCGTCGACGAGAGGGACGCGTACGCCAACCTGGTCCTGCCGCCCCTGCTGAGGAAGGCCCGGGAGAAGGACGACTTCGACGCGCGTGACGCGGCGCTCGCCACCGAGCTGGTGTACGGGACGCTGCGCCGCCAGGGCACGTACGACGCGATCATCTCGGCGTGCATCGACCGGCCGCTGCGCGAGGTCGACCCGCCCGTGCTCGACGTGCTGGCGCTCGGCGCCCACCAGTTGCTCGGGACTCGGATCCCCACACATGCGGCGGTCTCCGCGAGCGTGGAGCTGGCGCGGGTCGTGCTCGGCGACGGGCGCGCCAGGTTCGTCAACGCCGTGCTGCGCAAGATCTCGCAGGACGATCTGGACACCTGGCTGGAGCGGGTCGCTCCGCCGTACGAGGACGACGCCGAGGACCACCTGGCCGTGGTGCACTCGCATCCGCGGTGGGTCGTCTCCGCGCTGTGGGACTCGCTGGGCGGCCCCCGCGCCGGGATCGAGGACCTGCTGGAGGCCGACAACGAGCGGCCCGAGGTGACCCTCGTCGCCCGGCCCGGCCGCTCCACCACCGGCGAACTGCTCGATGTGCTGGGCGAGGAGTCCGGGCTGCCGGGGCGCTGGTCGCCTTACGCCGTGCGGCTTGCCGAGGGCGGCGAACCCGGCGCCATCGAGGCCGTACGCGACGGCCGGGCCGGTGTCCAGGACGAGGGCAGCCAGCTCGTCGCGATCGCCCTCGCGAACGCGCCGCTCGACGGACCCGACGAGCGCTGGCTCGACGGCTGCGCGGGACCCGGCGGCAAGGCGGCGCTGCTGGGCGCACTCGCCGCGCAGCGGGGCGCATCGCTCCTGGCCTCCGAGAAGCAGCCGCACCGCGCCCGTCTGGTCGAGCGGGCGCTCGCCGGGAACCCGGGCCCGTACCAGGTCATTGCCGCGGACGGAACGCGTCCGCCGTGGCGTGAGGGCTGCTTCGACCGCGTACTCGTCGATGTCCCGTGCACCGGCCTCGGCGCGCTGCGCCGCCGTCCCGAGGCCCGCTGGCGTCGCCGTCCCGAGGACCTGGAGGGCTTCGCGCCGCTCCAACGCGGGCTGCTGCGCGAGGCGTTGAAGGCCGTACGGGTCGGGGGAGTGGTCGGATACGCGACCTGCTCGCCGCACCTTGCCGAGACCCGGGTGGTCGTGGACGACGTACTCAAGGGCCGCGGCGGCGAAGCCGTGGAGGCCGAGTTGGTGGACGCCAGGCCCTTGATGCCGGGGGTTCCCGCGCTGGGTGACGGGCCCGATGTGCAGCTGTGGCCGCATCTGCACGGCACGGACGCGATGTACCTCGCGCTGCTGCGTCGTACGGCCTGAGACGAGGCGTATGTGGCGGGGCCGGGCTGCTCCCTCCTGGACGGAGGGAGCAGCCCGGCCCCGTGACGCCTCTGCGGTGGTCAGCCTCCGAACGTGCCGGTGGTGACCGCCTTCCAAGCACCGCCCGAGACCTCGTAGACGGTGAGCTGCTTGTTGGTGGCGTCGCCGTATTCGTCGAAGGAGACCTTGCCCATGACTCCGTCGAAGGAGACCTTCTGCAGGGACTCGGTGACCTGGGCACGGGCGTCGGAGGGCAGCTTGCCGTCCTTGGCCACGGCCTTGACCGCCTGGATGATCGCCCAGGCCGAGTCGTAGGAGAAGCCGCCGTAGGCTCCGTACGCCTCTTTGTACCCGGCCGCCTTGTAGTCCTCGATGAACTTCTTGGCGGAGGGCAGGTCCTCGACGGGTGCGCCGACGGAGGTGGCCATGTCGCCTTCGCCGCGGGCGCCGGTGAGCTTGAGGTACTCGTCGCTGTAGATCGCGTCGCCACCGATCAGCGGGATCGTGGCACCCGACTTCTTGACCTGCGCGCTGAGCGGGCCGGCCACCGGGTACTCACCGCCGTAGTAGACGACGTCCGCGCCCGAGTTCTTGATCTTGGTGGCTACGGACCCGAAGTCCTTGGCCTCCGGGTTGACGTGCTCGGTGCCGACGACCGCGCCGCCGAGCTTCTTGAAATGGGCGGAGAAGGTCGCGGCCAGGCCGGCGCCGTAGGTCTTCTTGTCGTCGACGACGAAGACCTTCTTCTTCTTGGCCGTGTTGTACAGGTACTCGGCGGCGAACGGGCCCTGGATGGCGTCCGTGGTCGCGGTCCGGAAGTACGTCTTGAACGGCCGGGCCTTCTCCCCCTTGTCCCACTTGTCGCCTTGGGTGAGGGCGGGGTTGGTGTTGACCGAGACCTCGACCACCTGGGCCGCGTCGAAGACCTTCTGCATGGACTGGGCCACGGAGGAGTTCAGCGGGCCGACGACTCCGAGGACGCTCTTGTCGGCGACGAGCTTGGTTGCGTTCTGCTGGCCGGAGGAGGGCTGTGCCTGGTCGTCGAGAGCCTCGATCTTGAAGGTGACGCCCGGCACCTCCTTGTTCTTGTTGGCCTGCTTGACGGCGAGGTCGACCGAGTTCTTCATGCCGAGGCCGAGAGCGGAGAGCTCCCCGGTCAACGGCGCGTCGAAACCGATGGTGACGACGGTGCCGTCGCCGGCGGCGTCGTTGGCTTTGCCTGTGTCACGGGAGCCGCACGCTGTGAGCGAGAGTGCTCCGGCGGCGAGCGCGGCGGTGACAGCTATGAGAGAACGGTTGCGCACGTTCGGTCCTTCCCCTTCGAGGCGCTTGACCGCGCTGCCGGACCGAAGATCGGTCCTCTGGCACGGCGGCTGGCGTGACTCTAGATGGCGTCCACCGAAGTGAGCAGTGGGGACGAACCGATGTGATTCTCTTGTGATGGCGCTCCTCACGCGAAGGACTTCGCCTCATGGGGGCCGGTTCCGCGGTCACGATGTGGCGGTCTGGCGTGTCAGGGGACGCCGGGCGCGGCGGATTGCGGGCCGCTCATTCCCGGGACGGCCGGACGACGAGGGTGTCGTCCGGCCCGGACTCGACGCGGGAGTTGAAGCGGCGGCTGATCCTGTCGAGGACGCCGTGCAGCCACCGTGCGTCCTCGGGCGAGGCGTGCCGCAGACGCATCCGCCGGGCCTGCATCGGTGTGATGCGTACGTCGTGGAGCCTGCCGGTCCCGGGGTCCAGCGAGACGAAGTACAGCAGCCGCAGGTCGTCCCGGTACTGCTCGTAGCCGCCGATGCCCTCGTAGTCGTCAATCAGGTCGCCGCAGCCGTAGACGATGAGCTTCCCGCCGTACACCTCCAGCGGCCTGGGATGGTGCGAGGAGTGCCCGTGCACGACATCCACGCCGCCGTCGACGAGTGCGTGGGCGAAGCGGATCTGGTCGCGCGGGACGTCGTAGCCCCAGTTGGTACCCCAGTGGATCGAGGCGACCGCGATGTCGCCCGGTTGTCTGGCCCGCCGTACCCGTGCGGCCACGTCGGCCGCGGCGGTGAGCGAGGGGGTCGTGAAGTCGATCCCGCTCCGGTCCTCCGTTGCGGCCCAGCTCCGCGGGATGCCGCTGGATGCCATCCCGAAGGAGAAGACCAGGACACGCCGGCCGTGTCCCGCCGGGACGATGGCGGGTCGCCGGGCCTCGCCGGAGTTGCGTCCCGCGCCTGCCGTACGCAGCCCGGCGGCGCTCAGCGCGTCAAGGGTCTCCTCCAGCCCGGGGCGGCCGTAGTCCAGGACATGGTTGTTGGCCAGTACGCACACGTCAGGACGGGCGGCGGCCAGGCAGGGCAGGTTGGCCGGGTGCATCCGGTAGTGGACCTCTTTGCCGGGTGCGATCTCGTCGTGCTGCGTCACGCTGGTTTCCAGATTGACGATCCGTGCGTCGGGCGCGGCCTCGTCCAGTACCGGAAGCGCGTCGCCCCAGGGCCAGGTGAAGTCGGCGGGCCGTGGAATCGGGCCGTGAGCCGCCTCCGCGAGCTCGACGTAGGCGCGGGCGTCCCGGAGCCAGATCTCCGGCAGCGTCGGATCACCGGGGTGCGGAAGGATCTGGTCGACACCGCGGCCGAGCATCACGTCACCGCTGAGAAACAGGGTGACCGGTTCGCCGGGCACTCCCTCAGGCTAAAGCCGGGCGCGATCGACCGGACAGGACCGAGTCTCAGGACCCTTCGGGCTCGTTCGGCGAGGAACCCCCGCCCGACACCCCGCTGCCCGACACCCCGCTGCCCGCCACCGCGGGCTCCGGTGTCCGTGGCTCGTCCTCCCGGGCCATTCGGTGCGGCCACCAGATCTTCGGCCCCACGTCCAGGAACAGACCTGTGACCAGCACGGACCGTACGACGAGGGTGTCGAGCAGCACGCCGAGCGCCACCGCGAAGCCGATCTCCGCGAAGGCGACCATCGGGAGTGTGCCCAGCGCCGCGAAGGTGCCCGCCAGGACCAGGCCCGCCGAGGTGATGACCGCGCCCGTCGCCGCCAGGCCGGTCAGCACGCCCCGTCTGGTGCCCTGGCGGCCCGCTTCTTCGCGGATACGGGTGGTGAGGAAGATGTTGTAGTCGATGCCCAGGGCCACCAGGAAGACGAAGACGAACAGCGGGAAGTCCGTCGCCTCGCCGGCGTAGTCGAAGATGTAGCGGAACGCCAGCGCGCTGAGGCCCAGCGCTGCCGCGAAGGACAGCACCACCGTCCCGATCAGCAGCAGCGGGGCGACCACGGCGCGCAGCAGCAGCGTGAGCACCAACAGCACCACGACCAGGACCAGCGGAATGATCACATAGTTGTCCCGCGTGGTGGCGGTCTCCGCGTCCAGCACCGCTGCCGTGCCGCCGCCCACCTGGGCATCGGCGTCCGGGACCGCGTGCACGGCGTCCCGTACCCGCTCGACCGTGGCCCTGGCCGCCTGGCTGTCCACGGGATCCGTCATGGTCGCCTCGAACAGCACGCGGCCGTCGTTGAGGGGTTTGGTGCCGGGCGGGATGGTGATCGACCGGGGAACCACGCCGGAGGTCGTGGCGACGGTCTCGCCGACCGTCCGTGCCTGTGGCGCATTGGTGATGATCACCAGGGGGTCGCCGCTGCCCGCGGGGAAGTACTGGGCCTGGACGGACTGTCCGACGATCGAATCGGGTTCGCCGGTGAAGGCGTCGGCGTTGCTGATCCCCTCGGCCCGCAGTTGGGTCAGCCCCAGGGCGAAGGCCGCGAGGATGACGGCGGTGATGCTCCATGTCGCACGCGGGCGGCCGGCGATACGCCGTCCCGTACGGGCCCAGAAGCCCCGCTCGGTGGGCTCGGGCGAACCGAGGTGCGGGATCGCGGGCCAGAAGATCCACCGGCCGAAGATCACCAGCAGGGCGGGGAAGAGCGTCAGCATGGACACCAGGGCGACCGCGACGCCGATCGCGGCGACCGGGCCGAGACCGCTGGTGGAGTTCATTTCGGCGAACAGCAGGACCAGCATGCCGAGCACCACGGTCGCGCCGCTGGCCAGCACGGCGGGCCCGGCGCGGTGCAGCGCCAGGGCCATGGCCTCGTGCCGGTCCTCGTGACGGCGCAGCTCCTCCCGGTAGCGGGCGACCAGCAGCAGCGCATAGTCCGTCCCCGCGCCGAAGACGAGGACGGTCAGAATGCCCGCGCTCTGCCCGTTGACGGTCAGATCGGCATGGGTGGCCAGGAGATAGATCAGCGCCTGCGCGGCGGAGAGCGCGACGATCACCGAGATCAACGGGACCACCAGCAGCGTCGGACTGCGGAAGGTGATCAGCAGCATCACGATCACGACAGCCATGGCCGCGAACAGCAGGGTCGAGTCGATGCCCTCGAAGGCCTCGGAGAAGTCGGCGGCCGTGCCGCCGGGGCCGGTGATGTGCACCTCCAGCCCGGTGCTGCTCTTGCCCGTAATGTCGCGGATGGAGTCGACGGCGGGCGCGATCCGGTCCCAGCCCTTCTCGTCCATCGTGATCGGCACGAAGACCTGGGCGGCCCGCGGGTCGACCGGCCGGTCGAAGATGGGGCCGCGGGTCTCGTTGCCGCGCACTCCGTGGTCCCGCAGCTGCTTGATCTCCGCGACGTCCTCGTTGATCTGCTGCCGGTCGGCCGGGGTCAGCCCGCTGTCGCGCGCGTAGATGACCACCGCCGGGATGACCTCGGGCCTGAACCCCTTGGACTCCTCGAGCACTTGGGTGGATTCGGCGCTGCCCGGCAGCCAGGACGCGGCGTCGTTGTCCTGGGCGTCGCCGAGCTTCGATGCCAGCGGGAAGGCGAGCACCATCACCGCCAGCCACAGCACCACGACGACCCATTTGCTGCGCCGCCCGCAGACGAAATGGGCGACACCCTTCTTGGGCCGCTCCTGTCCCTTGATTGCGTCCGGCATGACGCCCCCAATTACCCCTCGCGACGGGCCGCATCGCCCTTACTTGTGGGCCGAATCGTCAGGATTGCACGAAGTGTGCTGATCCGGGGAGTCCTTGGTCCGTACCGGGAGTCGTACCGCGGAAGGGAAGCGCTCCAGAACGTGGCAGGCTTGGCCCATGGCCGTACAGATCAGCCCCAGTATCCTCTCCGCCGACTTCGCGCGCCTGGCGGAGGAGGCGAAGGCAGTCGAAGGCGCCGACTGGCTGCATGTCGATGTCATGGACAACCACTTCGTGCCCAACCTGACCCTCGGCGTGCCGGTCGTGGAATCTCTCAGCCGGGCGACGGACACCCCGCTGGACTGCCATCTGATGATCGATGACCCCGATCGGTGGGCTCCGCAGTACGTCGAAGCGGGGGCCGGATCCGTCACCTTCCATGTCGAGGCGGCGGCCGCGCCGGTACGCCTCGCGCGGGAGATCCGGGCCAAGGGCGCCCGCGCCTCGATGGCGCTCAAGCCCGCGACGCCCATCGAGCCGTACGAAGACCTGCTCCCCGAACTCGACATGCTGCTGATCATGACCGTGGAGCCCGGTTTCGGTGGTCAGGCCTTTCTCGACATCATGCTGCCGAAGATCCGCCGCACCCGTGAGCTGATCTCCAAGCACGGCCTCGAGCTTTGGCTCCAGGTCGACGGCGGCGTATCGGACGCGACGATCGAACGGTGTGCCGAAGCTGGCGCGGATGTGTTCGTCGCCGGTTCGGCGGTCTACGGGGCCAAGGACCCGGCGCAGGCGGTGCTCTCGCTGCGCGCCAAGGCCGAGGAGACCATCTCCTCGGCGGCGTGGGCTTGCAACCACTGAGCCACAAGCAAGTGAACTCAACCCAACAGGGCTGATCAAGAACCGCCGGATCTGACAGGATGACGGATCCGGAGTGTGTACAGCAGTGAGGAGATCGCGGTGTCGACGGGCCGGTCAGCCATGCGGATGGGACCCGCTGAGCTGGTGCAGGCGGCGGCCATGGCCCGCCGCTTCTATCTCGAGGGCAAATCCAAGATCCAGATCGCTGAGGAGTTCGGCGTCAGCCGCTTCAAGGTCGCCCGGGTCCTGGAAACCGCACTCGAACGTGATCTCGTAAGGATCGAGATCCGCGTACCCGCAGAGCTGGACGCGGAGCGCTCGGACGCGCTCCGCGCCCGCTACGGACTGCGGCACGCGGTCGTCGTCGAATCCCCGGCGGAGGGCGAGGAGGAGTCGCCCGACCCGGAGAACCTCGGCGAAGTGGCCGCCGACCTCCTCGGCGAGCTGGTGAACGAGGGCGATGTGCTGGGGCTGGCCTGGGGCCGGTCCACCATCCACATGGCCGCAGCGCTCGACCGGCTGCCACCGTGCACGGTCGTGCAGCTCACGGGCGTGTACGACGCGGGGACCGCCGAGCGCGGCTCGGTCGAGGCCGTCCGGCGTGCCGCGCAGGTCTCCGGCGGCGAGGCCCACCCCATCTACGCCCCGATGCTGCTGCCGGACCCGGCCACCGCCGCGGCACTGCGCAACCAGACCGGCATCGCCCGTGCCTTCGAGTACTTCGACAAGGTCACCGTCGCCGCCGTCTCCATCGGTTCGTGGGAGCCGGGCATCTCGACCGTGCACGACATGCTCACCGACGAGGAGCGCGCGCACTACGCCTCGCTCGGCGTCGCCGCCGAGATGTCCGCGCACCTCTTCGACGCGGAGGGCCGCCGGGTCGGCCGTGACCTGGGCGAACGCTGCATCACGGTCGAGGCCGACCGGCTGCGCCGTATCCCCGAGGTGGTGGCGATCGCGGGCGGTCAGCGCAAGGCGGAGGCGATCGCGGCTGTGCTGCGCTCCGGGCTCGTCACCAGCCTGGTGACGGACACCGCTGCCGCGGACCATCTGCTGGCGGCGCCCCCGGGGCCGCGGCCCGCGCTGGACCGGGCGGACCCGGACGACTGACGCACGCGGGGACGGGATCGTTTGGAGGATCTGCCGGGGGCCATGCCCGTGAGCTGGAGTTTTTGCCCGGGCATCACATGCGTACGGCCATGGGACAATGAAGTACGTGCGATTTCCCCGGCTGAGATGCCCGGGGGCCAACTCCGATCGACTGGGATGTTCTGCACGTGCGTTTCCTCAATGACCTGAAGCCGCCGTACGACCTGACGTACGACGACGTATTCATGGTGCCGAGCCGTTCGGCCGTCGGCTCGCGCCAGGGCGTGGACCTGTCCTCCCCCGACGGCACCGGCACCACCATCCCGCTGGTCGTCGCGAACATGACCGCCATCGCGGGCCGCCGGATGGCCGAGACGCTCGCCCGCCGCGGCGGCCTCGTCGTCATTCCCCAGGACATCCCGATCGACGTCGTCACCGAGGTCATCTCCTGGGTCAAGACGCGTCACCTCGTCCTTGACACCCCGATCGTGCTCGCCCCCGGCCAGACCGTCGCCGACGCGCTGTCCCTGCTGCCGAAGCGGGCTCACGACGCGGGCGTCGTCGTCGACGCCGACCACCGGCCCGTCGGTGTTGTCACCGACGCCGACCTGTCCGGCGTCGACCGCTTCACGCAACTGTCCGAGGTCATGTCCCGGGACCTGCTGCTGCTCGACGCGGACATCGACCCGCGCGACGCCTTCAACAAGCTCGACCACGCCAACCGCCGCTACGCCCCCGCCGTGGACAAGGACGGCCGGCTCGCCGGCATCCTCACCCGCAAGGGCGCCCTGCGCGCGACCCTCTACACCCCGGCCGTCGACGCCAACGGCAAGCTGCGCATCGCCGCCGCCGTCGGCATCAACGGCGATGTCGCCGGCAAGGCCAAGCAGCTCCTCGACGCCGGAGCGGACACCATCGTGGTGGACACCGCGCACGGCCACCAGGAGTCGATGATCAGCGCGATCAAGGCGGTCCGCGGGCTCGACCCGCAGGTGCCCATCGTCGCGGGCAACATCGTCGCCGCCGAGGGCGTACGCGATCTGATCGAGGCAGGCGCGGACATCATCAAGGTCGGTGTGGGCCCCGGCGCCATGTGCACCACCCGCATGATGACGGGCGTCGGCCGCCCGCAGTTCTCGGCCGTGCTCGAGTGCGCCGCCGAGGCGAAGAAGTACGGCAAGCACGTCTGGGCCGACGGCGGTGTGCGCCACCCGCGCGATGTCGCCATGGCGCTGGCCGCCGGTGCCTCCAACGTCATGGTCGGCTCCTGGTTCGCCGGGACCTACGAGTCCCCGGGCGACCTCCAGCAGGCCGCCGACGGGCGCCTGTACAAGGAGTCCTTCGGCATGGCGTCCGCGCGCGCCGTGCGCAACCGTACGAGCGAGGAGTCGGCGTACGACCGCGCCCGCAAGGCGCTGTTCGAGGAGGGCATCTCCACCTCGCGGATGTTCCTCGACCCGACCCGTCCGGGCGTCGAGGACCTGATCGACTCGATCATCGCGGGCGTCCGCTCGTCCTGCACCTATGCCGGTGCGGGCTCGCTCGAGGAGTTCGCCGAGAAGGCGATCGTCGGCATCCAGAGCGCCGCCGGTTACGCCGAGGGCAAGGCGCTGCACGCCAGCTGGAACTAGGCCCTGTCCGGCCGATCCTGCCGGGCTCGCGTGCCCTGGCACGCACTCCCCCGTAGCCCTTCGGGCACGGGAGGTGCCCCCACGCTGCGTTGCGTCAGTCGCCTACGCTGCGCGTGGGCTGCATTCTCCGCCTTGCAACTGCACGCACCAGACCCGCTCACTGATCCGGCCTGATCGACCGGACAGGACCTGGGCCCTGTCCGGCAAGATCGGCTCGACAGGGCTCAGGATCGACCACACCACGTCCGGCCCTCGCGAAGCTCGCGGCGGCCGGACGCGGTAATTCCTCAACTCCCGATCGCGCAGGCATGCGTGGCGCATCCCTGGGTATACGCGCCCTGCACTGACCACGAGCAGGGGAGGACGAAGTGTCCACGGCGAGCACGGTCACGACCGAACTCACACAGCCTGGCACACAGCGCCCGAACATGGCGGAGCTGGATCTTCCGTCTGTGCCGAATCCTGGAGAGGTAGCACCCAGAGACGCGCGCGAGATCTCAAAGCTCTTCTTCGTACGGCTGGCCTCGCTGGACGAGGGGACGCATGAGCACCAGTACGTACGAAACACGCTCATCGAGCTGAACCTGGCGCTGGTCAGGTACGCGGCGGGCCGGTTCCGCAACCGGGCCGAGCAGATGGACGACATCGTCCAGGTAGGCACCATCGGCCTGATCAAGGCGATCGACCGGTTCGAGCTGAGCCGCGAGGTGGAGTTCGCGACGTTCGCCGTTCCGTACATCGTCGGAGAGATCAAGCGGTTCTTCCGCGACACCAGCTGGGCCGTCCATGTGCCGCGCAGGCTGCAGGAGTTGCGGATCGATCTGGCGAAGGCGACCGACGAGCTCTCCCAGGAGCTGGACCGGGCGCCGACCACCTCCGAGCTCGCCGGGCATCTCGGGCTCGACGAGGAAGAGATCATTGAGGGCGTGGTCGCCAGCAACGGCTACACCGCGGGCTCGATCGACATGCCCATGGACGATGCCTCCGATCACGCACCGGTGCCGCTGTCCGACCGGCTGGGCGCGCCGGACGCCGATCTGGAGATCGCGGAGAACGTCCAGGCACTCAAGCCGCTCATCGAGGAGCTCGACGACCGGGACAAGAGGATCCTGCGCATGCGCTTCGGCGAGGAGATGACCCAGTCGGAGATCGGCGTGGAGCTCGGCGTCTCGCAGATGCATGTGTCGCGGCTGCTGACGCGGATCACCAAGCGGCTGCGTGAGGGCCTGCTCGTCGTGGAGTGATCCACCCGTTGCCCGAGGACCCCCCACGGGAGAAGCGGCGTCCCGGCCGTCCGGGACGCCGCTTTCCCGTGTGCGCGGTTGGGGGTGTCCGGTGGATCAGGCGAGCCCAGCCTGATCCACCGGACACCCCCACTAGTGCGCCTGCCGCAGCCAGGTCGCCTGCACCCGCTTTCCGTACGGCAGGGGGCAGACCTCCACCTGCGCGGCGAGACTCATCACCATGTGCCAGCCGAAACCGCCGCCACCGGCGAAGTCGGGCTCGCGCGGTACCGGAGGCAGCGGGCTGGAGTCGTCCATCTCGACCACCAGCGTGTCCTGTCCCGCCCTCAGATGCAGCTGCCACCAGCCGGCGGTGTGCCGTACCGCATTGGAGACCAGTTCGGAAACGACCAGCAGCACTGCGTCCAGGTCGGCCCAGGGGCAGTGCTGCAGCAGAAAGTCCGCGGCGGCCCCTCGGGCCCCCGCGCTGTCTGTCTGTGGCGAGTGGTCGATCACCACATGTGGTTCCGCGTCCATCTCGGCTCGCCTACCCCACTTGTCGCACTTCTATCAGTCGGTTCCTCGGACAAGTTTCGTGCGCAGTACGCCGGCGACCGCGGCCGCCATCGCGGCATGGCCCTCGTCGTCGGGGTGCACGCCGTCGGCCAGCTGGGAGGCGCCGATCAGATCCCGTCCCGGCAGAAGCAAGAGCCGCCCGTCGCCGGTGGCCTCCCCGCTGTCCAGGACTGCCCGCTCCATCGCCGTACGCAGGTCGGCGAGCGTCGCGCCCAGCCGGTTGGGGGTCCGCTCGGCCTCGGGCCGCAGCACGGGGGAGAGGACCAGCAGCGGGATCCGCGGATGTCCCTGGCGTACGAGCGCGATGAAGGCGCGCGTCGTCTCGTACAGCAGCGGGGCCGAACAGGGAACGCCGGTCCAGCAGTTGGTGCCGAAGGCGAGGGTGATCACATGGGCCGGGAGGGCCGACAGCTGCTCCGCGGTCGCAAGTTCGCCGCGGGCCGTGCCCGCGTAGCCGAGGTTCACCGTGTCCAGGCCCAGCATCCGGCCTGCGGTGGCGGGCCAGGAGTGGGCGGGGCGGGTGGACCACCAGCCCTCGGTGATGGAGTCGCCGTGGACGAGCCAGCGCGGCTGACGGGGCGCGGGCACGATGGCACCTCCGATGCCGCGCAGACCGAGGATCACGGGGGACTGGGCTTCCGGTGGATGGACCGTGAACCGGCCGCGGGCACCGGCGGGGAGGGGAACGGTGACCACCGTCTCCTCGGCGGGCTCGGCGATCGTCTCGGAGACGAGGCTGCCGTCCTGCCAGAGGGCGAAGCAGTGGGCGACGGTGCGCAGGGCGTCGGTCTCTCCCGGCACCGAAGCGCGGTAGCGGATCTGAACCGCCTGCGCGCCCTCGGCGGTGAACTCCAGCCGCACGCCGATGGGCAGCGCCGCGCGCTGCACGGTGTCCCACGGCAGCCTGCCCAGATCCGAGGGGTCCGCACGCACCGCGCGTCCGTCCTCCAGCCAGGCCACTCCACACAGAAAGGGGCGGGGATCGAGCCAGCTCACCGGGGACCTCCAGGGGTTGGGGGCGGTTACCTCCAGGAACATTGCGTTGTCCCTGTCCCGTCGCGTAGCTTGACTGCCCCTACCGGGGGGTAACCACCGCTTTTCAGTTGTCCTATTGCTCTGGGGAGACCATGCGCCGGCGATTGCGCCGCCCCACGATCCGTGGACGGATCGTGACTCTGACGGTCATACCCGTCATCGCACTGATGGCGCTGTGGACCTTCGCCATGGTGTCGGTGACGGGAGACTTGCGGGCCCTGATCCGCGTACAGGGTGTGTACGAGAGTTTCGGCACGCCCGTCGACACCGCCATCGGCCAGATCCAGATCGAACGCCGGATCTCCGCCGAGTATCTGGGAGCCGGGCGCAAGGACAGTTCCGCGGCCGTCGCCGCTCTGACTCAGCAGCAGCGCTCGACCGACCGGGCCGTGCGCGCCATGCGCGAAGCCATCGGTGACGGGGACCGGCGCGAGGATCTGTCCGGACGTCAGCGGCAGTCTCTCGACGCGATGGCCCGTTCCGTCGACGGTCTCGAAGACCTGCGGGAGAAGGTGATGGCGCGGACGATCTCCTGGGACGGCGCCGTCGACGCGTACACGGCCATGGTCGAGCCGACCTTCGACGTGCAGTCCACGCTGACCGCCCTGCAGGCCGGTCAGATGGCCCGTGAGAGCCAGGTCGTCGTCGAGCTGGTGCGCGTAAGGGAGTTCGTCTCCCGTGAGGACGCGCTCGTGGCCGGGGCGCGCGCCTCGGGCCGCCTCACCGACCAGCAGTACGACACGCTCACCGCGACCATCGAGGACCGGCGGGTCTTCCACCGTACGTACGTCGCCGATCTCCCCGACGACTCCCGGCAGTTGTTCGCCGACTTCGAGAAGGGCGAGGAGTACCGGGCGCTGATCGCGGGCGAGGACGCCCTGCTGCGCGCGGGCGCTTCCGGCGCGGGCAAGGCCATGGCAGCCGAGTCCTGGCGGACCACGACGGACCGCGCGGTCAAGCGGTACATGCTGCTGTGCACCGACTCGGCGCTCAACACCGCCGACCGCGGGCGGGCCTTCGCCTACCGCGAGATGGTCAAGGCGGCCGTCGTCGGCGTGCTGGGGCTGGTCGCCGTCGGTCTGTCGATCCGGTTCTCGATGGTCAGCGGGCGGCGCATCTCGCGCCGTCTGGAGGAGCTGCGCGACGCCGCCGATGTGCTGGCCACCCGTCAGCTGCCCGACGTGATGGAGCGGCTCGGCGCGGGCGAGGAGGTGGACGCGGCAGCGGTCGCCCCGCCACTGGACTTCGGCGACGACCACCGAGGCCCGGACGAGATCGGCCAGGTCGGGCAGGCGCTCAACGCCGCGCGTCTGGCGGCCGTCGAGGCCGCCGTCAAGCAGGCGACGCTGCGCCGCGGAATCTTCGCGGTACTGCTCAACATCGCCCGCCGCAACCAGGCACTGGTCCACCGTCAGTCGAAGCTGGTCGACACGCTGGAGCGGCGCACCAGCGACCCGGACACGCTGGAGGACCTGTTCCGGATCGACCATCTGACGACCCGGATGCGACGCCACGCGGAAGGGCTCATCATCCTCTCCGGCGCGACGCCGGGCCGCCGCTGGCGCCGGCCGGTGCCGGTGGCCGACATCGTGTCCGCGGCGGCCGGTGAGATCGAGGACTACACCCGGGTCGTGGTGCCGCCGATGCCCGCCGTCGGTATCAGCGCGGAGGCCGTGGCCGACGTGGTGCACCTGCTGGCCGAACTCATGGAGAACGCCGCCGCGTTCTCCCCGCCGCACACCCAGGTCACCATGCGGACCTCGGACGCCCGCAACGGCTTCGTGCTGGAGATCGACGACCGCGGGCTCGGCATGGACGCCGGTGAACTGGAGCAGGCGCACCGGACACTGGCGCATCCCGGCGACTTCGACCCGGCGCAGGACGAGCGCCTCGGCCTGTACGTCGTCGGGCGGCTCGCCGAGCGGCACGGGATCGGCGTGACCCTCACCAGGTCGCCCTACGGCGGCACCACCGCCGTGGTGCTCCTGCCGCACGCGATCCTCGCCCCCGTCGACGAGCCGGCCGCCGCCGAGCCCCGGGACAGGCCCCGGCCCGTGCGTGCCGTGCCCGCTCCCAGGACGCTGGAGGCCGTGCCCGCGGTGCACGACCGTGCCCCGGAGGAACCCGAGCCCGCGCCACCGGCCACGGCAGGTCCGCCGCTGGGCGGGCTGCCCACCCGGGTCCGCCAGGCCTCGCTCGCCGCCCCGCTGCGCGAGACGCCCCCGGCATCTGCCGGCGGACCCGAACGTGAGGTGTCCCCGGAAGAGATGCGCTCGATCTTCGGAGCTTTCCAGGCCGGCCTCGACCGTGGCCGCAAGGGCGATAGCGTCGGCCCCGCGTCGCCGAGCGCCGCACGGCGCCCCCGCACGACAGATGAAGGGACGGACGACGATGGCTGAGACAAGCACCGGCGATCAGTCGGGCCTCGGCTGGCTGCTGGACGATCTGCTGGCCAGGACCGACCACGTCCGCCAGGCGGTACTGCTGACGGCCGACGGTCTGGTCAGCAGCGCGTCCCGCGGTATGGTCAGGCGGGACATCGAGCATCTCTCCGCCGTGTGCGCGGGCTTCCACAGCCTCGCCAAGGAAGCGGGCGACCGCTTCGAGGCCGGGAGCGTCCGCCAGACGATGGTCATGCTCGACAACGCCTTCCTCTTCATCACCCCGGCCGGCGACGGCAGCAGGCTCGCGGTGCTCTCCGACATCGAGACCGACGTCGGGCAGCTCGCCCACGAGATGGCACTGCTGGTCAAGCGGGTGGGCCGGCACATGGCCGTCCCCACGCGCTCGGCCGCCGAGGCCACCGACGCCTGACCCGTGAGCGACCACTGGTACGAGGACGAGACCGGTCCTCTGGTGCGGCCGTACACCGTCACCCAGGGCCGGACCCGTCCCGTCTCCGAGCACGGCATCGATCTGATGTCCCAGGTCACGGCCCTCGACCTCGACGGGGCCGCGCCGCCGCTCGACCATGCCCGCAGCTCGCTGCTCGAACTGGTACGCCGCGAGCCGCGCCCCGTCGCCGAGATCGCCGCCGACGCGGATCTGCCGCTGACCGTCGTGCGCGTCCTGCTCGCCGATCTGGTCGAAGCCGGACTCGTCAGGGTCTCCGCACCGGTCACCCACGAGGGTCTCGACGACCCCGGGCTGCTGCGCGAGATCGTCGACCGTCTTCGGGAGCTGTGAGGCTTTCGTTCACCGGGGCGCAATGTTTCCCCGTGGTGCCCGTCATCGCGCAATGATCGTTCGCAGATGCGCAACAACCCTGCATTACGGGCACGAGCGTGCGGCTCGTAGGCTCACTCTCCGTACCAGGAGTGGCGGTGACCGTCTGCTCGGCGGTTCCCTCCCCTCATGCGCGGGCTTCTTCGCCATGCCCGCGGGCCGCCGGTCACCTGCCGCCGACCCGCAGCCAAGAAGGAGCCCCGCAGTGCTTGACGCCGGCGCAGCCCCACCCGCCCCCGAGCCGTCCACCGCCCAAAGCCCGGGCCTCGGCGCCCGGCTGATGCGGCGTAAGCCCGTCGAGCAGCTGGTCGCCGAGGGCGGCCAGGGCGAGGGCGGCTCACTGCGCCGCTCGCTCACCATGTGGCAGCTGACCATGATCAGCATCGGTGCGACGCTCGGCACCGGCATCTTCGTCGTGCTCGGCGAGGCCACCCCGCTGGCCGGCCCGGCGGTCGCGATCTCGTTCGTCATCGCCGGCCTGACCGCGCTGTTCTCGGCGCTCTCCTACGCGGAGCTGGCCGGATCCATCCCCGTCTCCGGCTCCTCGTACTCGTACTCGTACGCCACCATGGGCGAGATCGTCGCCTGGATCTGCGGCTGGTGTCTGATCCTGGAGTACGGCGTCTCGGTCGCCGCCGTGGCCGTCGGCTGGGGCGAATACCTCAACGAGCTGCTCGACGGCACCATCGGTGTCACCATCCCCGACGCGGTCTCCGCACCGCTGGGCGAGGGCGGCCTCATCAATCTGCCGGCGCTGGTGGTCGTGCTGCTCGCCATGGTCTTCCTGATGGGCGGCGCCAAGGAGAGCGCCCGGATCAACACGATCATGGTCGGCGTGAAGATCGTGACGCTGCTGCTCTTCATCGGCATCGGCTTCATGGGCATCAAGGCCGGCAACTACACCCCGCTCGCCCCGCTCGGCGTGACCGGGATCAGCGCCGCCGCGGCCAGCCTCTTCTTCTCGTACATCGGCTTCGACGCTGCCTCCACCGCCGGTGAAGAGGCCAAGAACCCCAAGCGGGACCTGCCGCGCGCGATCATGCTGTCGCTGCTGATCGTCACCGTGCTGTACTGCCTGGTCGCGCTCGTCGCCGTCGGCGCCATGCCGTGGCAGGACTTCGAGGGAACCGAGGCGGCCCTGGCCCAGATCATGAAGGACGTCACCGGCCAGAGCATCTGGGGCGTCGTGCTCGCCGCGGGCGCGGTCGTCGCCATCGCGTCGGTCGTCTTCGCCGTGCTCTACGGCCAGACCCGCATCCTGTTCGCGATGTCCCGCGACGGCCTGGTTCCCAAGCTGTTCGCCAAGGTGAACCCGCGCACCGGCGCCCCGCGCGCCAACACCGTCATCGTCTCGCTCTTCTGCGGAGCCCTCGCGGCCTTCATCCCGCTCGGCGAACTGGCCAACGCCACCAGCATCGGCACGCTGTTCGCCTTCGCACTGGTCAACGTCGCCGTGGTGATCCTGCGCTACAAG
The DNA here is from genome assembly GCF_026339995.1 of Streptomyces sp. NBC_01481. Classification (GTDB taxonomy): domain Bacteria; phylum Actinomycetota; class Actinomycetes; order Streptomycetales; family Streptomycetaceae; genus Streptomyces. The sequence goes on from NZ_JAPEPT010000008.1 coordinate 61,637, forward strand.
CGCCCCGACATGAACCGCACCTTCAGGGTGATGCTCTTCCCCCTCACCCCGATCCTCGGCTTCGCCTTCTGCGCCTATCTGATGTACACGATGCCGGGCACCACCTGGATGGTCTTCGGTGGCTGGATGATCGTCGGCCTCGTGTTCTACTTCGGATACGGCATGCGCCGCTCCCGACTGGCCACGGCAGAGAAGTGATCCACCCGCAGTGCGACTGAACGAACTCGACGAACGCATCGTCCACGCCCTCGCCGAGGACGCCCGCCGCTCCTACGCGGACATCGGCTCCGAGGTCGGCCTCTCCGCGCCCGCCGTCAAGCGGCGGGTCGACAGGCTGCGCGCCGAAGGCGCCATCACCGGGTTCACCGTCCGGGTGGACCCGGCGGCGCTCGGCTGGGAGACCGAGGGCTTCGTCGAGATCTACTGTCGTCACAACACCTCGCCCGATGCCATCCGCCGCGGCATGGAGCGTTACCCAGAGGTCGTGTCCGCCTCCACCGTCACCGGTGAGGCGGACGCGATCGTCCAGGTCTTCGCCTCCGACATGCGCCACTTCGAGCGGGTGCTGGAGCGGATCGCGGGCGAGCCGTTCGTGGTGCGCACCAAATCGGTGCTGGTGCTCTCCCCGCTGCTGCGGCGCTTCTCCTCGGGCGCGCCCGCCTGAGCGGGCGGATCCCGGACTGTTTCCGCGACTCCCCTCCGACGTGCGACGCCGCTCTGATGTGGTGGCACGCAACGAATCGCTGCCCCGGGCGGGCACAGCGCAATGGATCGGCCATCGACACGCAACGGTCGCGGGTTGTCCCGGCGGGAGTCCGGACCGTACCGTTTTAATGTCTTCTTCACCCCGCATACATCGCCCAGAGGTTGCCGATGCCCCCGCTGCGCACCGCCCTGCTCCAGAGCTCCGGCCGACCGGGCTCGGTCGCCGAGAACCTCAAGGTGCTCGACGAGGCCGCGGCCCGTGCGGCGGCAGCCGGTGCCGGACTGCTGATCGGCCCCGAGATGTTTCTGACGGGGTACGCGATCGGCGACCAGGTGCCCGTGCTGGCCGAGCCCGCCGACGGCCCCGCCGCCCGGTCCGTCGCCGAGATCGCCCGCCGCCACGGCATCGCGGTGATGTACGGCTATCCCGAGCGGGACGGCGAGAAGATCTTCAACTCCGCGCAGCTGATCGGTCCCGACGGCGAGAGCCTCACGAACTACCGCAAGACCCATCTCTTCGGCTGCTTCGAGCAGCAGTGGTTCACCCCGGGCGAGCAGCCGGTTGTCCAGGCCGAGCTCGGCGGGATCCGGATCGGCATGCTGATCTGCTACGACGTGGAGTTCCCGGAGAACGTCCGGGCGCACGCGCTCGCCGGCACCGATCTGCTGCTGGTGCCCACCGCCCAGATGCACCCCTTCCAGTTCGTGGCCGAGTCGGTCGTCCCGGTGCGGGCCTTCGAGAGCCAGATGTACATCGCGTACGTCAACAGGACAGGCCCGGAAGGGGAGTTCGAGTTCGTCGGACTCAGCTGCCTGGCGAGCCCCGACGGCACGACCCGCGTCCGCGCCGGGCGGGGCGAGGAACTGGTCGTCGGCGAGGTCGATCCGGCCCTGCTGAGCGCCTCCCGCGAGGCCAATCCCTATCTGCGCGACCGCCGCCCGGGCCTCTACGGCTCCCTGATCTGAACCTCTCCCCGCTCGGATCTGAACCTCTCCCCGCTCGCCGCACACGCTTTCCCCGCAAGGAGTCCGTACCCCATGACGTCCACGGTGCCCACCACTGCTGTCCAGCACACCGACGAGCAGCCGCCGATCACCATGTTCGGTCCGGACTTCCCTTACGCGTACGACGATTTCCTCGCCCACCCGGCGGGCCTGGGCCAGATACCCGCGACCGAGCACGGCACCGAGGTCGCCGTCATCGGCGGCGGGCTCTCCGGCATCGTCGCCGCGTACGAGCTGATGAAGATGGGCCTCAAGCCGGTCGTCTACGAGGCGGACCAGATCGGCGGCCGGCTGCGCACCGTCGGCTTCGAGGGCACCGGCACCAACGAGCTGTCGGCCGAGATGGGCGCGATGCGCTTCCCGCCCTCCTCCACCGCGCTGCAGCACTACATCGACCTGGTCGGTCTGACCACGCAGCCCTTCCCCAACCCCCTTGCGCCGAGCACCCCGTCGACCGTCGTCGACCTCAAGGGCGAGTCCCACTACGCCGAGACCATCGACGACCTGCCGCAGGTCTACCGCGATGTGATGGAGGCCTGGAACGCCTGTCTGGAGGAGGGCGCCGACTTCTCCGACATGAACCGCGCCATGCGGGAGCGCGATGTGCCGCGCATCCGCGAGATCTGGGCGAAGCTGGTCGAGAAGCTCGACAACCAGACCTTCTACGGCTTCCTCTGCGAGTCCGAGGCCTTCAAGTCCTTCCGGCACCGCGAGATCTTCGGCCAGGTCGGCTTCGGCACCGGCGGCTGGGACACCGACTTCCCCAACTCCATCCTGGAGATTCTGCGCGTCGTCTACTCCGAGGCCGACGACCACCACCGCGGCATCGTCGAGGGCAGCCAGCAGCTGCCGCTGCGGCTCTGGGACCGCGAGCCCGCCAAGATCACCTACTGGGCGCCCGGTACCTCGCTGTCCTCCCTGCACGAGGGCGACCCGAAGCCGGCCGTGACCCGGATGCACCGCACCGCGGGCAACCGGATCACCGTCACTGACGCCTCCGGCGACATCCGTACGTACAGGGCGGCCATCTTCACCGCGCAGTCCTGGATGCTGCTCTCCAAGATCGCCTGTGACGACTCGCTCTTCCCCATCGACCACTGGACGGCGATGGAGCGCACCCACTACATGGAGTCGTCCAAGCTGTTCGTCCCGGTCGACCGGCCGTTCTGGCTGGACAAGGACGAGGTGACGGGCCGTGACGTCATGTCGATGACGCTCACCGACCGGATGACCCGCGGCACGTACCTGCTCGACAACGGGCCCGACAAGCCGGCCGTCATCTGCCTCTCGTACACCTGGTGCGACGACAGCCTCAAGTGGCTGCCGCTGCCCGCGAACGAGCGGATGGAGGTCATGCTCAAGTCGCTGGGCGAGATCTACCCGAACGTCGACATCCGCAGCCACATCATCGGCAACCCGGTCACCGTGTCCTGGGAGAACGAGCCGTACTTCATGGGCGCGTTCAAGGCGAACCTGCCGGGCCACTACCGCTACCAGCGCCGCCTGTTCACGCACTTCATGCAGGACGGGCTGCCCGAGGACAAGCGCGGCATCTTCCTCGCGGGCGACGACATCTCCTGGACGGCGGGCTGGGCCGAGGGCGCCGTGCAGACCGCGCTGAACGCGGTGTGGGGCGTGATGCACCAGCTCGGCGGGGCGACCGACCCGAGCAACCCGGGCCCCGGCGACCTGTACGACGAGATCGCTCCGGTCGAACTGCCGGAGGACTGAAAGCGACCGTCCGGGGCCGGCCGCGATCCGGCCGGCCCCGGACGGTGTTCAACTGCTCGGGCGCCTGCCGCGCGGCGGCCCTGTCAGCGCCAGGGCGTGAGCAGACAGCGCCCGACGAGACCGACACCCGTGTCGAGTCGCTCCGTGAACTCCTCGGCCAGGCCGGGGAGTTCTCGTACTTCCCACAACAGTCGCGCCGCCGACCAAGCGCCCTCGCGAGCCCGGTCGAGGCTCCAGGAGCCGACCAGGTGGGTGAGCGGATCGGCGATCTCCAGCAGATCGGGGCCCGGCATCAGATCCTCGCGGATGCGCTCCTCGAGGAGCGTGAGGATGTCGCCGACCCGGTCGAACTCGGCCTCGAGACCGGCGGGTTCGCAGTCGAGCGCCCGGCAGGCGTCGACCACGGCGAGTGCCAGATCGTGCCCGATGTGCGCGTTGATGCCTGCGAGCGCGAACTGCAGCGGCCGTACGCCGGGGTGGCGCCGGTACTGGAAGAGCGGCCGCCAGCAGGCCGGCGGACGGCGTCCCTCCGCCGCCGCGTCCACGGCTGCCAGATAGCGGCGGGCGAAGAGCACGTCCAGCGTGGCGGCGGCCCGCCGGTCCGGGAAGCCGCCGCCGTCGATGTGCCGGTCGATCTCCTGCGTGACGGCCAGATAGACCCGGTTGAAGACGGCGACGCCGTCCGTGGCGGGCCAGTCGTCGCGCAGCGCGTGCATCCGTTCCACCACGGAGTCGACCGGAGAGGGGTGACGGTCGGCCCGGGTCGCGACATGTTCCATCAGCGCCATGCAGGCAGCGTCCCAGCCGGCGGCGAAATGGTGCGGTGACGGGCCGGGGCTTCCCCAGAACGGAGGACGCGCGCAGGGGCGTCGTACGCCGGGGTTCACGGGGGCCGCCCGCGCCGGGGTCCCATCTGTGAATCGTGCGCACGGCATTGTCACCCGTACCTGGCGGCCCTACGCTCACACGGTCCCGTTCCTGAATCGCGTTCACATATCTGATGGGAGCATGCGATGGCCGGAAGACCCCGACGGCGCCTGGGAGTTGTGCTCACCGCCGTCGCCGCCTGTGTCACCGTGCTCGTGCCGATCGCGTCGTCCCGGGCCGCGGCCACGCCCGGCTCGTATCCGGTGCCGAAGACGGTGGTGATCGACGGCAAGCGGCTGACAGCGGCCAAGTCGCGGCTCGACCACGGCGATCCGGCACTGCGCAAGGCGGCTCAGGCCCTTGTCGTACGCGCCGACGGCTGGCTCGGACAAGGGCCCTGGACCGTCGTCGACAAGCCCAGGCCCGCACCGAGCGGCGACGTCCACGACTATCTGAGCCAGGCGCCCTACTGGTGGCCCTCGCAGCCCAAGACGCCCGAGAATCCGTGGGGTTGCCCGTATGTCCAGCGCGACGGCGAACGCAACCCCGAGGTCGACACCGGCACCGACCGCCCCGACATCGGCAAGGTCGTGAACTCGGTCACCACGCTGAGCCTCGCCTGGTACTACACGGGCAGGAAGCAGTACGCCGAGCACGCGTCGAGGATCCTGCGCACCTGGTTCCTGGACCCGGCGACCCGGATGAACCCCCATCTGAACCATGGGCAGTTCATCCCCTGCAAATACGACGGCCGGGCGATCGGCATCATCGACTTCTCGCAGCAGTACACCAGCGTCCTGGACGCCGTCGCGATCCTTCAGAGCGGGGCGCCCGGTTGGTCCAAGAGCGACCGGACCGCCATGCGGGACTGGAACGCGTCCTTCCTGGACTGGCTGGTGAACTCGCGCTTCGGCAAGGACGAGTCGGCGGCCAAGAACAACCACGGCACGTTCCACGACATGCAGGTGGCCGCCCTGGCGCTCGCCACCGGCGACAGGGACCTCGCACGCAAGGTCGTCCTCGACGCGCGCGGCAAGCGGATCGACTCGCAGATAGCCGCCGACGGCAGCCAGCCGCAGGAGCTCGCGCGGACCCGTAGCTGGCACTACTCGACCTTCGCCCTCGTCGCGTACACCCGGCTCGCCGACATCGGCAGGCAGGTGGGCGTGGACCTGTGGGCGTACCGGGGCCCGCAGGGACAGAGCCTGTTCAAGGCGGTCGACTATCTGCTGCCCGCGGCGACGGGGGCATCGGCCTGGCCGCATCCCGAGCTCGAGTTCTACCGGTACGCGGCCAGCGACGTGGTGCACGCGGCGGCGGACGCGGGTGACCCCAGGGCGAGGGCGGCGGTGCGGCGGCTTCAGACGCCGCCGGGCGGTGACCTGTGGGCGCTGCGGCCGGCGGCGGAACAGCTGGACTCGATCGCGGGCTGAGCGCTTCGATCGAGGGCATGTTTTGGGAGTAGCGCCGTCCGCCCGAAGGGCGGGCCCCGCGGCGTCTGGTGCGTGCAATCGCAAGGCGGTGGGGGCACCCCCGGACGAAGTCTGGGGGAGATCGCCCTCGTACTGGACGTACTTGGGTGACTCCGACAACATCGCGAGTGCGCGTGCCAGGCGTCGCGGGGTGGGGGTACCTCCCAGGCGAAGCTCTGGGGGAGGGACTTCTAAAACACGCCCTCGCGTCAGGGCAGCCGCTCGACCACCGCGTCCGCGATGCCGGACTTCACGCTGTCCCGCCCCGCCGACCGCAGTACCCCCGCGCCCGCGATCAGCCCGGACGCAAGCAGCGTCACCAGGCCGAAGGAGACCACCAGGCTCGTCGCGTCGGCCACCGCCCCGATCGCCGAGGGCGCGATCAGCCCCGAGGTGTACGTGATCGTGGCGACGCCCGCGATCGCCTGGCTCGGGTTCGGCCCGCTGCGCCCCGCCGCCGCAAAGGCCAGCGGTACGACAACGGCGACCCCGAGCCCGATGAATGCGAAGCCGGTCATTGCCACGGCCGGATGCGACGCGAAGACGACCAGCAGTCCGCCCGCCGTCGCCAGCACGCCTCCCACTCGTACCGTGCGCACCGGCCCGAAGCGGTCCACGATCCGGTCGCCGGCCAGCCGCGCCACCGCCATGGTCAGCGCGAACGCGGTGGTGGACGCGGCGGCGAGACCGGCCGATGTGTCCATCTCGTCCCGGAGATACACCGCCGACCAGTCCAGACTCGCACCCTCCGCGAACACCGCGCAGAACCCGATCGCGCCGATGACCAGCGCCGATCTGGGCGGCAGCGCGAAGCGCGGCGGCGGTGCCTCGTCGGGCGCGCTGCGCAGGTCCAGTACGCCCTGACAGGCGACGAGCCCGAGCAGGGTGAGCGTCAGGGCGGCGAGCGCGTGGTGCAGCCGGGCGTCGCTGCCCAGGTGTGCCGCGAGCGTGCCGCCCGCCGAGCCGATCAGCGCGCCCACGCTCCACATGCCGTGCAGCCCGGACATGATCGACCGGTCGAGCCGGTTCTCGGTCTCGACGCCGAGGGCGTTCATGGCCACGTCGGACATCCCGGCCGCCGCCCCGAACACGAAGAGCGCCGCGCACAGCGCGAGCACGTTCGGGGCGAAGGACGGCAGGGTCAGCGAGAGGGTCCACAGGACGATCAGCCCCCGCAGCGCGTTGCGCGCGCCGAACCGGTGGCTGACCCTTCCGGCCAGCGGCATTGCCACGGACGCGCCGAGCGCGGGGAAGGCGAGCGCGAGACCGAGCTGCCCGGCGCCGACCGACGCGTGGTCCTGGATCCAGGGGATCCGGGTGGCGAAACTGCCGGTGACCGCGCCGTGCACGCAGAAGACGGCGGCGATGGCATAGCGCGCCCGCCTCAATCTCTGGTGACCGAAGACCACTTCGTTCGCCATGCCCTGCCCCTCCCCGTCGTCGTGCCGCGTAAACTATCAGGGACCCTGCCTGATAAATAGTGAGGGCGGGGATCTGGAAGGATTCCGGCATGCCCGCATCACCGAGCACCGCCCGTGCCATCAACGACCGGCACGCCCTGCAACTGCTGCAGCAGGAAGGGCCGTTGACGGCAGGGCAGCTGAAGACCAGGACCGGACTCTCCAGGCCCACCGTCGCCGACCTGGTGGAGCGCCTGCAGGGCTCCGGCCTGATCCAGGTCGTCGGCGAGGCGGGCACGGAGCGCCGTGGCCCCAATGCCAGGGTGTACGGGATCGTCGCCGACCGCGCGCACCTGGCCGCTCTCGACGTACGGACCCAGAGCGTGAGCGTCGTCGTCGCGGATCTGCTCGGCGTCACCCTGGCCGAAGCCTCGCTCCCGATCGGCAGCGACACCGGCACCGAGCCCGCGGTAGAGCAGGCGGTCGCGCTGCTGGAACGGACCGCACGCGAGGCGGGCGCGCCCCGGCTGCACAGCGTCGGCATCGGTGCGCCCGGCCTGATCGACCCGGTCACCGGCGAACTGCGCGACACCTCGGGCCTGCCCGCCTGGCACCGCCGTCTGGTCGCCGCCCTCCACGAGAGGCTGCCTGCCAGGGTGCTCGTCGAGAACGAGACCAATCTGGCGGCCGTCGCGGAACAGCGCCTCGGCGCGGCCCGCGACCGCGACACCTTTGTCCTCCTGTGGCTCGGACACGGCGTAGGGGCGGCTCTCTTCCTCGACGGCAGGCTCCGCAAGGGTGCCTCCGGAGGCGCGGGGGAGATCGGCTTCCTGCCGGTGCCCGGCACGACGGGCACCCCCTCCGCGGTCGACTGCGGCGGCGGCTTCCATTCACTGGCCGGATCCGCCGCGATCTGCGAGCTCGCCGCCGAGCACGGCATCGGGGCCGACCGGCGCGGGGAGCCCCCGGCTGCGGCGCTGGTGCGGTCGGCAGTGGCGGCCGGGCAGGGCGACTTCCTCGACGCCCTGGCCCACCGGCTGTCCCTCGGCGTGGCCGCGGTCGCCGCCGTACTCGACCCGGGCTGCGTGGTCCTCGGCGGCGAGGTCGGCCACGCCGGCGGCGCGGAGCTGGCGGCCCGGGTCGAGTCCCGGCTGGCCGGGCTCTCGCCGCTGCGTACTGAGGTACGTGCCGGGGAGCTGGGCGGCACGGCCGTCCTGAGCGGCGCGCTGCTCACGGCACGCGAGGCGGCACAGAACGAGCTCTTCTCTCCACGGGGCTGAACTGCACGCGAGGTGCGCCTCAGCCGAGCCGTCGCGTCAGGAACTGCTCGAACGTGACCTTCCCGACGGCCCGTTCGGGCGCCAGGTGCGTGCCGTCGCGGTAGCCCGCGTACGCCTTCCCGGCCAGCCGCACCGGCAGGATCGGGCGGCGCTTGCCCGTCGCGCGGAGATAGGCGCGGGCCAGATCCGCGAGCGGGCGGACCTCCGGGCCGCCCATGTCCGCGACCCGGCCCGCCGGAGCGCCCAGGGCCAACTCGGCCAGCCGGTCGGCGACTTCACCCGCGTCGATCGGCTGCACACTCACCCCCGAGGGCAGCGCAAGCACCGGCAGCCGGGCCGCGCCCGCGATCAGGCGGAACACCAGATCGTGGAACTGCGTGGTCCGCTGCACCGTCCAGCCGGAACCCGACTCCTCGATCATCCGCTCGACCTTGTGCTTGACGCCGTAATAGCCGAGCGGCAGCCGGTCCACGCCGACGATCGAGACGTACACCAGATGCGGCACCGCGGCCCTGCGCGCGGCCGCGAGCAGCTGCCCGGCGGCCCTGTCGTCACCGCCGCGCGGACTGGTCGCGCAGTGCACGATCGCGTCCACGCCCTCGACCGCCGCGTCCAGGCCCGTACCCTCGCGCAGATCGACGGCGTACGGCTTCGCGTGACGGCTGAGCACCCGTATCTCGTGTCCGCGCCCGCGCAGCCGCTCGCACAGCAGGCTGCCCAGCGTTCCCGTACCACCTGTCACCAGGATCGTTGTCATGGCCTCAGCCTGTCAGAGGCCGAAGACCCGGCGGCGGCAAGGGCCGGTTCTCCGCCGCCGGGCGGTCGACACTCCACGTACAGCGGAGGTGCCGCCGAGATTAAAAGGACTAGACCAGGGCGGTCAATAGGTCAGAACCGGCCGACCGGACGGGACCTTGTGAGCCAGTCCACAGTTGGTCACTCGTACAGCCCATGCCCGGCATGGCACACTGGCCCTGTATCAGCAGCAGCGCACTCCGGGGTCGGTGTAATTCCGAACCGGCGGTTATAGTCCGCGACCCGTCCGCATCCAGCGGCCGGTTGACCAGGTGAAATTCCTGGACCGACGGTGAAAGTCCGGATGGGAGGCAGTGCGCGGCGGGCGACCTTTCCGGTACGCCGGCCGTAGTGGCTGATCGCCGCTCTGCGGCGGTCGGTGTGCTCGGCCTCGGCGACTGCCGTGAAATGTTGTTCCGCTCTCTGTCGTCATCGACAGGCCCCGGAGTCCGTGCCCGAAGAGGCAGGAGGACCCGGTGGCCACCGCAGCCGACGTGGACGCCATGCGCCGAGCCATCACGCTCGCCGCCCGCGGACTCGGCTCCACCAGCCCCAACCCGGTCGTCGGGTGCGTCATTCTCGACTCCTCCGGAGAGCCCGCGGGTGCGGGTCACCACCAGCGCGTCGGCGGCCCGCACGCCGAGGTCAACGCCCTGCGGGACGCGGGCGATCGGGCCCGCGGCGGTACCGCGTACGTCACCCTCGAACCCTGCAATCACACCGGCCGCACCGGCCCCTGCGCCCAGGCGCTCATCGAGGCCGGGATCAGCCGGGTCGTCTACGCGGTCGGCGATCCCAACCCGCAGGCCACCGGCGGAGGCGACACCCTGCGCGCCGCCGGAGTCCGGGTCGAGTCCGGCCTGCTCGCCGACGAGGCCGAAGCGGGCAACATCGCCTGGCTCACCTCCGTACGACTCGGCCGCCCCTTCGTCCTGTGGAAGTACGCGGCCACACTCGACGGCCGCATCGCGGCCAAGGACCGCAGCAGCCGCTGGATCACCTCGCCCGAGTCGCGCTCCGACGTCCACCGGCTGCGCGCCGAGGCCGACGCCGTGGTCGTCGGGTCCGGGACCGCCCGCGCCGACGACCCGCATCTCGCGGTGCGCGGCATCGAAGGCGCCGTCCAGCCCCTGCGGGTGGTTCTCGACACCGAGGCCAAAGCGGTCCGGCCCGGCGCCCGTGTCCTCGACGACGCCGCGCCCACGCTGATCGCGGTCGCCGAGGACGCCGAGCCCCAACTGGCCGACGCCGTAGAGGTCGTGAGGCTGCCTCGCGCCGGGCGCGGCCTGTCCGTGGCGGCTCTGCTGGAAGCCCTCCACCAGCGCGGCATCCGCTCCGTACTCCTCGAAGGAGGCCCGACGCTCGCCGGAGCCTTCGTCGCCGCGGGCGCCGTCGACAAGGTCGTCGGCTATCTCGCCCCCGTACTCCTCGGCGCGGGCCCCGCCGCCCTCGCCGACGCAGGAATCTCCACGATCACCGAAGCGTTGCGGCTCGAGCTGACCGAGACCGTACGCATCGGCCCCGATCTGCGCATCACTGCCGTACCCCAAACCGCCCCGAAGGAGCGCTGAGCGTGTTCACCGGAATCGTTGAAGAACTGGGTGAGGTCACCGCCGTCGAGAACCTCGGCGACTCCTCCCGCTTCCGACTGCGCGGCCCCGTCGTCACCGAAGGTGCCAAGCACGGCGACTCCATCGCCGTCAACGGCGTCTGCCTCACCGTCGTCGACTTCGGCGACGGCGAGTTCACCGCCGATGTGATGGCCGAGACGCTCAACCGCTCCAGCCTCGGCGCGCTCCAGGCAGGCTCCAGGGTCAATCTGGAGCGGCCCATGGCCGTCGGTGGCAGGCTCGGAGGGCACATCGTCCAGGGCCATGTCGACGGCACAGGCAGCATCGTCGAGCGGAAGCCCTCCGAGAACTGGGAGATCGTGAAGATCTCCCTTCCCGCCGACCTCACCCGCTATGTCGTCGAGAAGGGCTCCATCACCGTCGACGGCGTCAGCCTCACGGTCGTCGACGCCGGACCCGACTACTTCACCATCAGCCTCATCCCCACCACCCTCGCGCTGACCACGCTCGGCATCAAGCAGCCCGGCGACCCGGTCAACCTCGAGGTCGACGTCATCGCCAAGTACGTCGAGCGGCTGCTCGGCGCGCGGTCGGCGGACGCCGCGGACGCCGAGGAGAGCGCGAAGTGAGTGCCGTCGACTGGCTGAACAGCGAGGCCTTCACGGCCTTCGGCCAGCACATCAAGTGGGCCGACATGATCGGCAACCTGGTCGGCCTGACCGCCCTCGCGCTCGGCTGGCGGCGCTCGATCTGGACCTGGCCCACGCAGTTCGCCTCCGGTCTCATCCTCCTCGTCGCGTTCGCTTCCGCGCATTTCACCGGCAGTGCCGGCAAGCAGGTCGTGGTCATGGTCGTCGCGGCCTGGGGCTGGTCGCAGTGGACCCGCGGCCGGCAACAGGCGCAGGACGGCTCGATCGCCGTCCGCTTCGCCACCTGGCACGAGCGAGGAGTCCTCGCCGCCGCCGCGGCCGTCGGCACGCTCGCCGTCGGCGGCCTGTTCACCCTCTACCCGTCGCTGTCCTGGGACGCCTGGCCCGACGCGTACATCTTCGTCGGCACGCTGGTCGCCATGTACGCCCAGGCCCGCGGCATGGTCGAGTTCTGGTTCGCCTGGCTGCTCGTCGACCTCGTCGGCGTGCCGCTCAACTTCGCCAACGGCTTCGCCTTCTCCGGATTCGTCTACGTCATTTACGGCGCGCTCGTCCTGTGGGGCATGCGCGACTGGTGGCTGCGCTCCCGTACGAGCGCCAAGCCCTCCCTGGAAGGAGCGGCAGCATGACTGCTCAGCCCACCTGGTACTCCACCGACAACGTCGAGGACTTCGCCCTCGACCCGGTCGAGCACGCCATCCGAGACATCGCGGCGGGACGGCCCGTCGTGGTCGTCGACGACGAGGACCGCGAGAACGAGGGCGACCTCGTCATCGCCGCCGAGAAGGCCACACCCGAGATCGTCGCCTTCATGATGAGCGAGTGCCGCGGCCTGATCTGCGCCCCCATGGAGGGCGAGGAGCTGGAGCGGCTCGACCTGCCGCAGATGGTCGAGCACAACACCGAGTCGATGCGGACGGCCTTCACCGTCTCCGTCGACGCGGGCCCGGCCTTCGGCGTCACCACCGGTATCTCCGCCGCCGACCGCGCCACCACCCTCCAGCTGCTGGCCGGCGGCAAGGCCGAGGCCTCCGACTTCGTACGCCCCGGGCATGTCTTCCCGCTGCGCGCCAAGCCCGGCGGGGTCCTGGCGCGCAACGGCCACACCGAGGCCGCCGTCGACCTCGCCCGGCTCGCGGGCCTGCGCCCGGCCGGTGCGATCGTGGAGATCGCGGGCGAGGACGGGGTCATGCTGCGGCTGCCCGAGCTGATTCCGTTCGCCCGCAAGCACGGCCTGACGATCATCTCCATCGAGGACCTGATCGCCTACCGCCGCTCCTCCGAGCCGACCGTCAAGCGGGAGGCCGAGGTCAATCTGCCCACGTCCTTCGGGCAGTTCACCGCATACGGCTACCGCTCCACCGTCGACGGCATAGAGCATGTCGCCCTCGTACACGGCGAGATCGGCGACGGCGAGGACGTCCTCGTCCGCGTCCACTCCGAGTGCCTGACCGGCGACATCTTCCACTCGCTGCGCTGCGACTGCGGCCCCCAGCTCCAGGCCTCCATGGAGCACATCACCAAGACCGGCCGCGGTGTCGTCGTCTATCTGCGCGGTCACGAGGGCCGCGGCATCGGCCTGCTGTCCAAGCTGCGCGCGTACGAACTCCAGGAACGCGGCCGCGACACCCTCGACGCCAATCTCGAACTCGGCCTGCCCGCCGACGCCCGCGACTACGCGGCGGGCGCCCAGATCCTCGAGGACCTCGGCGTACGCAGCCTCCGGCTGATGACCAACAACCCCGACAAGATCACCGCGCTCGTCCGGCACGGACTCACGGTCCACGGCCGCGAGCCGATGCCCGTCCAGGCGGGCGAGCACAACCTCCGGTATCTGCGCACCAAGCGGGACCGGATGGGACACGACCTGCCCTGGCTCGACGCCTCCACCGCGTCCGCCTGCGGCAACCAGTAACCAGCGCGAGAAGCACGACAGAAAGCGTCAAGGGAGAAAAATGAGCGGCAAGGGTGCACCCGAACTGTCCGTACGCAACTGCGGCGACCTCCGGGTGGCGGTGATCGCGGCCCAGTGGCACGAGAAGGTCATGGACGGCCTCGTCGACGGCGCGCTGCGCGCCCTGCACGAGGTGGGTATCGACGAGCCGACGCTGCTGCGTGTCCCCGGCAGCTTCGAGCTCCCGGTGGTCGCCAAGGTGCTGGCCGGCCGCGGCTACGACGCGATCGTCGCGCTCGGTGTCGTCATCCGCGGCGGCACCCCGCACTTCGAGTACGTGTGCCAGGGCGTCACCCAGGGCCTCACCCAGGTCTCCATCGACACCGGCGTCCCCGTCGGCTTCGGTGTGCTGACGTGCGACACCGAGGAGCAGGCGCTGGACCGAGCCGGTCTTGAGGGATCGAACGAGGACAAGGGCCACGAGGCGGTCACCGCCGCACTCTCCACCGCGGCCATCCTGCGTTCAGTATCTGAACCCTGGCGCTGAGGAGAAGGCCCTTCGTCGTAGGGTGGTGACCATCATGGCGAACAAAACCTTCGAAGAGCTCTTCGCCGAGCTGCAGCTCAAGGCGAAGAACGGCGACCCTGCCACCTCACGCACCGCCGAGCTGGTGGACAAGGGTGTGCATGCCATCGGCAAGAAGGTCGTCGAGGAGGCCGCCGAGGTGTGGATGGCCGCCGAGTACGAGGGCAAGGAAGCCGCCGCCGAGGAGATCTCCCAGCTGCTGTACCACGTCCAGGTGATGATGGTCGCCCGCGGGATCTCCCTCGACGACGTCTACGCCCACCTCTGAGCACCGCCCCCGTCACATACGCACGAACAAAGGAAGCCCGTCTCATGCTGCGCATCGCCGTCCCCAACAAGGGTTCACTGTCCGGACCTGCGTCGGCGATGCTCCATGAGGCCGGCTACCAGCAGCGCAAGGAGTCCAAGGAGCTCGTTCTCGTCGACCCCGAGAACGACGTCGAGTTCTTCTATCTGCGCCCGCGCGACATCGCTATCTACGTCAGCTCCGGCAAGCTCGACATCGGCATCACCGGCCGCGATCTGCTGCTGGACTCCGGGGCCAACTCCGAGGAGATCCTCCAGCTCGGCTTCGCCCGCTCCACCTTCCGCTACGCCACCAAGCCCGGCACGGCCAAGGACGTCGGCGACTTCGGCGGGATGACCATCGCCACCTCCTACGAGGGCATCGTCGCCAAGCACCTGGCCGATGAGGGCATCGACGCCTCCGTCGTCCACCTCGACGGGGCTGTCGAGACGGCGATCCAGCTCGGCGTCGCGCAGATCATCGCGGACGTCGTGGAGACCGGCACCAGCCTGCGCAACGCGGGGCTGGAGGTCATCGGCCAGCCGATCATGACGTCCGAGGCGGTCGTCATCCGCCGCACGGGCGCGGAGGCGGACGACCCCAAGGTGCAGCAGTTCCTGCGCCGTCTCCAGGGCGTCCTGGTCGCCCGCAGCTACGTGATGATGGACTACGACTGCCGCGCCGAGCACTTGGAGCAGGCCGTCGCCCTCACCCCGGGCCTCGAGTCCCCGACCATCTCGCCGCTGCACAACGAAGGCTGGGTCGCGGTCCGTGCCATGGTCCCCGCCAAGGAGGCGCAGCGGATCATGGACGATCTGTACGAGCTCGGCGCGCGGGCGATCCTCACCACGGCCATCCACGCCTGCAGGCTCTGAGAAATGCCGGAGACCATGTCCGCCGACGCGCCCCAAGTCCCCGCGCTTCCGGTCACGTTCAGGCCGACCCGCACCCGGGTCGTCCTGCTGACCGTGGGCGCGTTGATGTTCGCCGTGATCACCGCGGTCGCCCTGCTGCTCGAAAAGCTCAGCGCGGGGGAGCGGAGCAGCTTCATCTTCACCGCGCTGCTCTTCTTCGGCGTACTGGCCCTGCTGAGCAGGCCCAAGGTCGTCGCCGACGAGAGCGGCGTCACCGTCGTCAACCTCACCCGTACGCGCCGTCTCGAGTGGGCCGAGATTGTGCGGGTGAATCTGCGGCCCGGTGACCCGTGGGTCTTCCTCGACCTCAGCGACGGCACCAGCCTGCCGGTGCTCGGCATCCAGCCCGGCATCGCCAGGGCACACGCCATCCGTGACGCCCGCGCGCTGCGGGCCCTCGCGGAGAGCCGCGGCACCCGCCCGGACAAGGACTGAGACGAGGACCACGGCGAGCCGTGCGGCGATGCCCCTGCCGCGTCCGCGCCTGTCGTGATTACTCTGATGACGGTGGCGCCGAGTGCGCCCCCTCCCGCACCACCCGGCCGGCCCCGGCCCGCGGGACACCTGCGACCCGAGGAGTGACTCCCTCCAGCAATGGACGGATCGTCCGGTAGTACCTGCGCCGCCCCCTCCCTGGAGGCGGCGGCATGATCATCGCCCTGTTGCTGCTTGCCGCGGCATTCCTCCTGATCCTCGCCAACGGCTTCTTCGTGGCGGCCGAATTCGGCCTCGTCACGGTGGAGCGGCCCGACGCCGAACGCGCGGCCGCCGACGGCGACCGCCGTGCCCGCCGCGTCGTCACGGCGCTGAGTGAGCTGTCCTTCCAGCTCTCCGGCACCCAGCTCGGCATCACCATCACCTCGCTCGTCGTCGGCATGCTCGCCGAACCCGCGACGGCCCGGCTGCTCCAGTGGCCGCTGACCGCGACCGGGCTGCCCGAAGGGGCCGTCCCCGGCATCGCGGTGGTGATCGGGATGCTGCTCGCCTCCGCCGTCCAGATGGTGATCGGAGAGCTCGTCCCCAAGAACTGGGCTGTCTCCCGGCCGCTGCAGGTCGCGCGCTTCGTCGCCGGACCGCAGCATCTCTTCTCGACCGCCTTCCGCCCCGTCATCACCCTGCTCAACACCGTCGCCAACCGTCTCGTACGGCTGCTGGGCGTCGAACCGGCCGACGAGCTGGCGTCCGCCCGCACCCCCGGCGAGCTGGTCTCGCTCGCGCGCCACTCGGCGCGGGCGGGCGCGCTGGAGCAGGACACGGCCGATCTGTTCGTACGGACCCTGTCCCTGGGGCATCTCACCGCCCAGCATGTGATGACCCCGCGGGTGAAGATGAGCGCCCTGCAGTCCGACGCCACCGCGGAGGACGTCCTCAACCTCACCCGGGCGACCGGCCTTTCGCGCTTTCCCGTCTACCGGGAGCGCATCGACGAGATCGTCGGCATGGTGCATCTCAAGGACGCCCTCGCGGTGCCCGTCGACGAGCGGCTGCGCACCCGGGTGGACCGGGTGGCGCTCGCTCCGCTGCTGGTGCCCGAGACGCTGCCCGTGCAGCAGCTCCTGGAGCGGCTGCGCAGCGAGCAGCCCATAGCCGTGGTGGTCGACGAGTACGGCGGCACCGCCGGGGTGGTCACCCTTGAGGACATCATCGAGGAGCTTGTCGGCGAGGTCCGCGACGAGCACGACGCCGAGGCCGACGCCCGGCCCGAACTCGCTCCGGTGGCGGCCGAGGACGGCCATCCCGCCTGGGAGGCCGACGGCAGCTGCCGCGTCCTCACCCTGCGCCGGATAGGCCTCGATGTGCCTGACGGTCCGTACGAGACCGTGGCCGGCCTCGTCGCCGATCTGCTGGGGCGCATCCCCGCCCCCGGCGACCGGGCAGAACTGCCCGGCTGGCGGCTCTCCGTGCGCCAGGTGGACCGCTATCGCGCCGAGCGGGTACGTCTGGTGCGCACCACCGACGTTCCGGCCCTGACGGAGGCCGCGCGATGAGCCTCCTGCAACTGCTGTTCGCGCTGCTGCTGGTGCTGGCGAACGGGTTCTTCGTCGGAGCCGAGTTCGCCCTCGTCTCCGTACGCCGCAGCCAGATCGAGCCGCGTGCCGCCGAGGGCTCGTCGCGGGCCCGGCAGGTGCTGCACGGACTGGAGAACCTGCCGCAGATGATGGCGGCCGCACAGTTCGGCATCACCATCTGCTCGCTGACCCTCGGCGCGGTGGCCGAGCCGACCGTGGCCCATCTGCTGGAACCGGTCTTCCACGCGGCCCATGTGCCCGAGGGGCTGATCCATCCGCTGGGCTATGTCATCGCCCTGGCCGTGGTCGTCTTCCTGCATCTCGTCATCGGCGAGATGGTCCCGAAGAACCTCGCGATGGCCGCGCCCGAGAAGACCGCGATCTGGCTCGGCCCGGGCCTGGTCGGCTTCGCCCGGCTCTGCCGCCCGGTCACGGTGGGCCTCGGCGCCTGTGCCCGGCTGGTGCTGCGGGCCTTCCGGGTCGAGCCCAAGGACGAGGTGGAGGCGGTCTTCACCAGCGAGCAGCTCAACCGGCTGGTCGAGGACTCGGGCCAGGCGGGGCTGCTCGAGCCCGCCGAGCAGGAACGTCTTGAGGACGCGCTGGAGCTGGGCAGCCGACCGGTGACGGATGTGCTCATCGACCGCTCCATCCTGGTGACGGTCCCGCCGTCGGTGACCCCCCGCCAGATCGAGGAGCTGACGGTACGCACCGGCTACTCCCGCTTCCCCGTCTGCGCCGAGGGCGCCGGACCCTTCATGGGCTACCTCCACGTCAAGGACGTACTCGACCTGGAGGACGGCGAGCGGGCCGTGCCCCAGCAGATCTGGCGCCCCATGGCGACCCTGCGGGCCGAGCTCCCCCTGGACGACGCCCTCACCGTGATGCGCCGCGCGGCCACCCACCTCGCCCAGGTCGCCGACGCGTCCGGGCGGGTGCTGGGTCTGGTCGCGCTGGAGGACGTCCTGGAGATGCTGGTCGGCGAGGTCCGTGACCCGTCCCACCGGGTCACGGTGCCCAGGAAGCTTTCTCGTAGCCGTCCCTGGACGGCGCCCTGGTCAGGTCGCAAGGTCGTGCAGGTCGTGTTCGTGCCCGGCCTGCCCGCTTCCCTCGGGCGGGCGACGCTGACGCCGCTGAAGACACTCCCTGGGGACCCGCTCACGCAGGTGGAGGATCCTGCGGGCCGCGGTCCACCGGACCGCGGCCCGACAGGACCTCGCCGTACGCCTGCATCAGATCGGGCAGCCGCAGCGTCGAGAGGTCCTCGCGGGTCGGCGTGCCCGGATATCCGGACAGCCGAAGATCGCGGTAGGCACAGCTCTTCTCGTACAGGGTGCGCAGAAAGCGGCCGTTGCCGAGCTCGTCGATCCAGCCCTGGTCGACCACATGCCCGCTGATGGAGCGCAGTTCGTCGCGGGCCTCGTCGTCCCACAGATCGCCGTTCTCGGCGGCCAGCACCTCACCGATCGCCGTCAGTTCGAGAGGGCGGTACGAGGGGAAGTCGACGCGGGTGGTGAAGCGGGAGGAAAGACCGGGGTTGGCGGCGAGGAGGCGGTCCATTCCCTCGGGGTAGCCGGCCAGGATGACCACCAGATGGTCGCGGTTGTCCTCGGCGCGCTTGAGGAGGACCTGAAGGGCCTCGTCGCCGTATGCGTCGCCCTTGGAGTAGCCGGAGTTGGAGAGGCTGTACGCCTCGTCCACGAACAGCACGCCGCCGAGCGCCGAGTCGATCAGCTCATTGGCCTTCACCGCTGTCTGGCCCAGGAACTCGCCCACCAGATCGGAGCGCTGGGCCTCCACCAGATGATCGCCGCCGAGCAGCCCGAGGGCGTAGAAGACCCGGCCGAGGATACGCGCGACGGTGGTCTTGCCGGTGCCGGAGGGGCCCGAGAAGACGAAATGACGCTTCGGAGGCTGGACCGGAAGGCCCTGGCCGGCCCGCAGCCGGGCCATCTTCAGCTGTGCCGACAAGGCCTTGACCTGCCGCTTGACCGGCTCGAGGCCCACCATCCGCTCCAGCTCGGCGAGCGCCTCGGCGAGCAGTACCGGATCGGTGGGGCCCGCCGGGAACGTCGGCGGCGACGGTTGTACGGGAACCACCGCCTTGCGCCGCACCCCCTCGGGCGGGACGCTCGGCACCGACCCCGGGAGCTGGGTCTGCGGATCGGGGCCGCTCCGCGCCTCCGCCGCCAGCGGTCCGTCCCCGTCGGCCTGCGCGTCGGCGACATCCTGCCCGACCCCGGCGATGGACACGGCCGCGAGCCCCGCCGAGTCGTCGTATCCGTCGATGCCGTCGTACTCCGCGATCGCGGCGAGGCGCGCCGAGGTGTCCATGAAGGCCGGGTCGATCCGGTGCACCGCCCGGTACAGCGGCAGGGCGGCGGCACTGCGGCCGGTGCCCTCGTGCGCCCGCGCCAGCCAGTACCGCAGTTCCTTGCGCTGTGGCTGCTCGCTGCGACAGCGCATCAGGGCGGAGGAGAGCAGCGGCTCCGCCTGCCCGTACATCTCCAGGCGCACGCGGGCCATACCGCCGAAGAGGCCGGCCTCGATGCCCAGCAGCGGATCGCTGACCAGCGGCTCGGTGTGGCGTACGAGCTGCTCCCAGTCCTTGACCAGATAGGCCCGGCAGGCGTGCAGAAAACGCACCTGCGGGTCGGCGTCCACCGGAGGCAGCCCGGCGAGCGCCCGGTCCAGCTCCGGCACATGCCGGCCGTCGAGCCAGTGGGAGGCGTGGGCGAGTAGGAGATCGCGCGGGCTCTCGAGGACCGGCTGGACCCACCAGCCCAGCCAGTACCAGGAGTTGAGGGTGCGGCGGTGGCGGGCGCGCTGCTCGCCGAAGCGTTCGCGTGCGCGGTACATGCGCAGCAGCGCGGTGGTCGTGTCGACGCGCAGCGCGTGCAGTCCGAGCCAGCCGTCGGCCATCGCGGGATCGAGCCTCACGGCGGTACGGAACTCCTCCTCCGCCTGCGGATAGGCGCCCATCGTGTAGGCGTCCACGCCGCGCACCCAGGCGAGGTCGGCGGGGGCCGGTGCGCCCTGCGTGCCGATGTCCATCAGGTCCCCCACAAACGTGCACGTGTGCTGAGCCGACGCACTGAACCGCCTTGCCGTGGACGGGAATTGACCCCACCGACGTGCATCGTACCTGCGCAAAGGGGTCGCCACTAAGGGCGCACAAGGGAACCGGTGGCCGTGACCCTGGGTAAGCGGACTCGGGTCGCCATGCCGGTGAAGTGGGGAGAGGGCAGAACGAAGCCCCCGATCACGGGGGAACAACCGGGGGCTTCGCGTCTGCGGCGGCTCCGGAAAGCCGCACATTGAGAACGTAAGACCTGTACGCCCCGTCGGTCAAGAAGGGTTGGAGCCCTCTTCCAGTCTCATTTCCGACTGCTCAGTATGCGGGGGAATGTCAGTCACCCTGTGTAATGAACCGGTTCGGTCGTGCTGTCGCTGCAGGTCCCGGCAGCCACTCGTATCCCTCGTGGCACTCCCGTATCAGGGCATCCGCGAACGGACGAGACGGGTCCGCCGCGAAATGGCGTGTCTCCGCCACCGTCCAGTCGTCCCAGAAGGCGGAGAGTTCGCTTCCGTCGCGTTGACGGCCCCGCCGCCAGGACTCTTCGGCATCCCTCTCCATCCACAGCAGCCCCGCCAGATACGGGCGCAACACCCGTCTCCCGGCACCGACCCCCTCGATCAGCACGACGGGAGCCGCTGCCAGCGGACGTGGGGACCCGAAGCGGCGCAGATTCCAGTCGTACGGGCGAAAGTGTGCGGTTCTGCCGTTCGAGAGTGGTTCGATCAC
The DNA here is from genome assembly GCF_026339995.1 of Streptomyces sp. NBC_01481. Taxonomy (GTDB): domain Bacteria; phylum Actinomycetota; class Actinomycetes; order Streptomycetales; family Streptomycetaceae; genus Streptomyces. Next base: position 82,604 of record NZ_JAPEPT010000008.1, read on the forward strand.
CTCGGCCAGCATCCGGTGCGTCCAGCTGAAGAGCTCTTCATGGCTGGCCAGATCGTCGAGATGCAGCACCGGCACGCCGTCGCCATCGATGTTGCCGCTGACGGCCGCGGCGAGCCGGGCGGCGAAGGTGCTCTTCCCCGAGCCCGCGTGGCCGTCGACCGCGATCAGCCGCACCGGTCCGCAGGAGGGCGGCAGCGCGCGCAGCGCACGGGCCCGCCGATCGAGGTCGCTCATCCGGCCAGCCTACGAGGCGCGCGACCCGCCCCGGCTCGGCCAGATGGATCAGATCCGGGGAAGGGCGAGGCCGAGTCGGCTCCACCCATATCGAGTGGAGCCGACTCGGCCCCGGGCGCTGGCAGAAGGCCACCGTGACCCGCGATAGTTGCCTCACTGTCGCGCACCTGACTTGGGGGTCCCATGTCCAGACATGCTTCGCGCAGAACCGTGCTGAGCGCCGCGATCGCCGCGGCGGCGGGCGCACCCTTATCGTCCGTCGCCGTCGCCGCCGCCGCGCCTGCCGCCCCCGCCTCGAAGCCGACGGGACTCGGCAAGCCGCTGCCGCCGGTGGACAACCACTTCTGGACCTCGTACACCGACTGGCGCAGTGGCGCCGCCAATGGAACTCAAGCCGTCGCGGGCCCCCGCCCCGGCCTGGTCATCGGCGCCGCCGCGGGCCGCCGCGTCTACATCGACCCGCACACCGGGAAGAGCGCCACCTGGGAGTACGCCACCTGGACCTCGCCCGTCCACGTCTCCCCGGTGCCCGCGACCGAGGTCATCGCCTCCTGGAACGCACATACCCCGGCCGGGACCTGGCTCCAGGTCGAGTTGCGTGGCCGCTACTCCGACGGCACCGCGACGCCCTGGTTCGTGATGGGCCGCTGGGCGGCGGGTGACGCTGACATCAGGCGTACCTCGCTGGACGACCAGACGGACGGCAAGGCCACCATCTGGACCGACACCTTCTCGATCGACGATGCGGCGAGCGGTCTGCGACTGAACTCGTACCAGCTGCGCCTCACGCTCTACCGCAAGCCGGGAACGAGCCTCACGCCCACAGTCTGGCGGCTCGGCGCGATGGCCTCGGACATCCCGGACCGCTTCACGGTGCCGGCGTCGGCGCCGGGGCTCACGCGCGAGCTGGGGGTGCCGCGCTACTCGCAGAACACGCACATCGGCCAGTACCCGGAGTACGACAACGGCGGTGAGGCCTGGTGCAGCCCCACCTCCTCGCAGATGATCATCGAGTACTGGGGGCGCAGGCCCGGCGCCGCCGACCTGGCCTGGGTGAATCCCGCCTTCGCCGACCCCCAGGTCTGCCACGCGGCCCGCTTCACCTTCGACTACCAGTACAGCGGCTGCGGGAACTGGCCCTTCAACGCTGCCTACGCGGCGAGCTACCCGGACATGAGCGCCGTCGTCACCCGGCTGTCCTCGCTCACCGACCTGGAGACACTGATCCGGGTCGGGATCCCGGCCATAACGTCCCAGTCCTTCCTGAAGGAGGAGCTGACCGGCGCGGGCTACGGCACATCCGGCCATCTGATGACCGTGATCGGCTTCACCGCCGGGGGCGATGTGATCGCCAACGACCCCGCCTCGCCCAGCAACGCCGCCGTGCGCCGCGTCTACAAGCGCGCCGAGTGGGAGAAGATCTGGCTCCGTACCAAGCGCTACAACGCGAGCGGCAAGGTGGTCTCGGGTACAGGCGGCGTCTGCTACCTGTACTGGCCCGCGCGCCCGACGGCCGCGCAGCGTCTGGCTCTGGCGGGCTTCGGCATCCGCTGACAGGACGAGCGGATGCTGGGGGACTCCCGCGCCCCGGCGCGTAAGGGGAGCGCGTGCACAGGTCTGCCATACTGCGGAGATCCTGTGGCAGTTGGAGACTAGGGCTCAATTTGAATAATAGTCAACAGCGCGGCGCGACCGAACGATCGCAGGTGCGCCGCGGTGAACTCATCGCAACCGGGCGGAAGTTGTTCGCCGACACTTCCTATGACGCGCTGTCGATGGATGACATCGCCAAACACGCCGGGGTCGCCAAGGGCCTGATCTACTACTACTTCAAGAGCAAACGCGGCTACTACCTGGCCATCATCGAGGACTCGGTGGCCGACCTCGTCTCGCGCGCTGCGGGCGAGACCGAGTTGCCGCGCGCCGAGCGCGTGTACCGCACGGTCGACGGCTATCTGCGCTACGCGCACCATCACCAGGCGGCGTTCCGCACCATCGTCACCGGCGGAGTCGGCTTCGACACCCAGGTGCAGTCGATACGTGACGCGGTGCGCGAGGAGCTGATCGCGACCATCGCCGAGGGCGCGTACGGCAGGCGCGACATCCCCGTGCTCGCCCGCCTCGCACTGCTGGGCTGGCTCAGCAGCGTGGAGGGCATCACCCTGGACTGGCTGGGCCGCCGGGAGCTCCCGCGGGAGACCGTGTGCGCGCTGCTGATGCGGAGTCTGCGCGGCACGCTCCATACGATCGCCGAGTTCGAGCCGGAGTGCCCGGAACCGCCCAGGGAGCCCTGGCCCGCCGCGCTCACCGGCACCGGTTCCGTCCCCACACCGGTAGAGGCGTGAGGCGAGGGCGGGCCGCCGTGCGGGCGGCCCGCCCTCGACTCGTCTCACCCGCGCGTCAGTTGATGGCCTTGATCAGCTCTCCGTTCGAGGTGTCACCGCTGAGCTCCCAGAAGAAGGTGCCGCCCAGGTTCTGCTGGTTCTTGTAGGTCATCTTCCCGGCGATGGTGGAGGGGGTGTCGTAGCTCCACCACTGATTGCCGCAGTGCGCGTACGCGGTCCCGGCGACGGTTCCGTTGGCCGGGCACCTGGACTTCAGCACCTTGTAGTCGTCGATTCCCTGCTCGTACTTGCCCGGCGCGGGCCCGGTCGCCGTGCCACCGGGTGCCTTCTGGGTCACACCGGTCCAGCCGCGTCCGTAGAAGCCGATCCCGAGCAGCAGCTTCGAGGAGGGGATACCGAGGCTCTTGAGCTTCTTGATCGCCGCATCGGTGTTGAAGCCCTGCTGCGGAATGCCGGTGTAGGAGGTGAGCGGGGAGTGCGGGGCCGTGGGGCCCTGTGCCGCCCAGGCGCCGAAGAAGTCGTACGTCATCGGGTTGTACCAGTCGACGTACTGGGCGGCGCCCGCGTAGTTCGCCTTCTCGATCTTGCCGCCGGACGAGGCGTCCGCCGTGATCGCCGCCGTCACCAGGTTGGAGCTGCCGAACTTCGAACGCAGCGCGGACATCAGGTTCTTGAAGGACTCCCGGCCGCTGGTGTCGCAGCTCAGACCACAGGCGTTGGGGTACTCCCAGTCGATGTCGATGCCGTCGAAGACATCCTTCCAGCGGGGGTCCTCGACCAGGTTGTAGCAGGACTGGGCGAAGGCGGCCGGGTTGGCCGCGGCCTGGCCGAAGCCGCCAGACCAGGTCCAGCCGCCGAAGGACCAGAGGATCTTGAGGTTCGGGTGCAGCTTCTTCAGCTTGCGCAGCTGGTTGAAGCTGCCGCGCAGCGGCTGGTCCCAGGTGTCGGCGACGCCGTCGACGCTCTGCGCGGCGGTGTAGGTCTTCTCGTAGTCGGCGAAGGAGTCGCCGACCGTGCACTTGCCGCCGGAGACGTTGCCGAAGGCGTAGTTGATATGGGTCAGCTTGTTCGCCGACCCGGACGTCTGGATGTTCTTGACGTGGTAGTTGCGGTCGTAGACGCCCCATTCGGTGAAGTAACCGATCACCTTGTTCCCGGCCTTCGGGGCGGCGGCTGCCTTGGCGGCGGGGGCCGATTCGCCGGCGGAGGCGAGGTGGGCGCCGGTGAACAGGGTCGCGCCGAGGGCTGCGGTACAGGCGGCGGCTACGAGCGCCCGGAAGCGGGCGCGGGGACGGTGTGATCCGGGCATCAGGTCTCCTCGTGGGGGAGGGAGATCGGGTGGGGGATGTGCGGTCGGCCGTCGGGCTTCTTTGGCATGAACGCGGTCATGCGCTGGGGGGAAACGGTAGAAGGACTAGACCATTTGGTCAATGGTTCGGACCAATCTCGCCGGCGGTGGCCGGGATGCGGAGCTGGGAATGCCGCCCCGTGACGGAACTGAGCTGATCAGGCATACTCGACGCGCCAACAGCCGCCGTCAGCCACTTCCGTGATCCGGAAGGGCAGCATCGGCCTGGCAGGAAGACCGGCGGCGCGCCCACACCCTTCGCGCGCGACGCCGCAGCGCCCGACAGGGAGGAGAGCGCCGCAATGCCCGACCGCGCCCCGCAGCCGGTGGAACGTCAGCTGCCCACCGAGGAGTCCAGGGATCTGATCACCCTGGTACGCGACATCGTCCAGCGGGAGATCGCCCCCAGGGCGGCCGAGGAGGAGGACGCCGGGCACTTCCCGCGCGAGGTCTTCTCGCTCCTTTCCGAGTCCGGGCTGCTCGGCCTCCCGTACGACTCCGAGTACGGCGGCGGAGACCAGCCGTACGAGGTCTACCTGCAGGTTCTCGAAGAGCTCGCCGCCGCCCGCCTCACCGTCGGCCTCGGCGTCAGCGTCCACTCCCTGTCCTGTCACGCGCTGGCCGGCTACGGCACCAAGGAGCAGCAGGGCGAGCATCTGCCCGCCATGCTCGGCGGTGGCCTGCTCGGCGCGTACTGCCTGTCCGAGCCCGCCGCGGGATCGGACGCCGCCTCGTTGCGTACCAAGGCGGTGCGCGACGGCGACAGCTGGGTGATCACCGGTACCAAGTCCTGGATCACACACGGCGGCATCGCCGACTTCTACACGGTCATGGCCCGCAGCGGCGGCGAGGGTGCCCGCGGCATCACGGCCTACCTCGTCCCCGGGGACACCCCCGGCCTGAACGCCGCCGCGCCCGAGAAGAAGATGGGCATGAAGGGCTCGCCCACCGCCCAGCTGAACTTCGACGGCGTACGCGTCCCCGACTCCCGTCGGATCGGCGAGGAGGGCCAGGGCTTCGCGATCGCGCTCTCCGCCCTCGACTCCGGCCGGCTCGGCATCGCGGCCTGCGCCATCGGGGTGGCCCAGGCGGCCCTGGACGAGGCGGTCTCGTACGCGACCGGGCGGCAGCAGTTCGGCCGTCCGATCGCCGACTTCCAGGGGCTGCGCTTCATGCTCGCCGACATGGCGACCCGGATCGAGGCGGGCCGCGCGCTCTATCTCGCCGCCGCGCGGCTGCGCGACGCGGGACGGCCGTTCTCCCGGCAGGCGGCGATGGCGAAGCTGTTCTGCACCGACACGGCGATGAGCGTCACGACCGACGCGGTCCAGGTACTCGGCGGCTACGGCTACACGCTGGACTTCCCGGTCGAGCGCTATATGCGCGAGGCGAAGGTGCTGCAGATCGTCGAGGGCACCAATCAGATCCAGCGCATGGTCATCGCCCGTCACCTGGCCGGCCCCGAGACGCGCTAATTCGCAGGGCCTGTCCGGCCTGGTCGGCTGGGCAGGCCCTTGTCGCCCGGGTTCGTGGGCGCCGTGGGCCAGGGCGGGCTGATCGTTGCCGTCCGGTAGGTGGTCTCGGAGGCTCGCACCCGAGTCGCCCGCGCCGACGCGAAAGCCGGCGGCGCCGCGAGCCTGCTCCACTCAGGGTCGCGGCGCCCCGGCAAGGTTCTTCCTCTGCTCGCCCAGAGCTGGAGCAGCTCCCGGTAGATCGGCGGATCGGCCGGGTGCGGAACCGATTCTTCGGGTGCCGGTGTCGCCAGTCGGCGCCGGTCGTGGGCGGGCTTCGAGTACAGCAGGGTCATGCCTGGCCAACGCCCCCGGTCCGGGACGGGTTACCACCCCGGCAAATCGGCCCCCTGTTCGCGGGGGCACCCCGTGGGCACCCGCATCTGGTCTTCGGCAGGGTTTCTGACGTACCGTCAATTCCCTGCCGCCCAGGAGGTCAGCCGTGTCCGACGACCGCCCGATCGCCCTCGACGAATACCCCGTCCACCAGGCTCCCCTGTCGATGAAGCACCTGGTCACCGGCGACCGCAACGCCTACGACCGGTGCATCTTCCAGGTCTTCGACCACCAGGGCCGCGCCCTGCTCATCGCCGGTCTCGGGGTCTACCCCAACACCGGGGTCATCGACGCCTACGCCACCCTGCGCGTCGGCGACCGGCTGCATGCCGTACGCGCGTCCGACGCCCTGACCGACGACCGGATGAACCTCGCCGTCGGCCCCTTGCGCATCACCGTCGACGAGCCGCTGCGCCGCCTCACCCTGAACTGCGACCCCGACCCGGACGACCCGGGATCGCTCTCGTACGACCTCACCTGGAGCGCGGACTTCCCCGCTGTGTGGGAGCCGCACCACATCCAGCGCCGCGGCGACCGGCTGATGCTCGAAGGCCGCCGCTTCGTCCAGGCGGGCAGCTGCACCGGTGTGATCCGGGTGGCCGGGGAAGAGATACAGGTGACAGCGGGGGAGTGGACCGGCACCCGCGACCGCAGCTGGGGCGTGCGGTCCATACCGGGCGAGGAAGGCGGCCGCGCCGCCGAAGAGCTGCGGCCGGAGGGCTTCCACTGGCTCTGGATCCCCGTCCGCTTCGATGACCGCTTCCTCATGGTGATCGTCCAGGAGGACGCCGACGGCCACCGCAGCCTGAACGAGGCGGTGCTCGTACGTGACGGGGAGCGCGACGTCCAGCTCGGCTGGCCCAACACCGACATCACCTACCGGCCCGGCACCCGCGATCCGCGCGGCGCCGTCGTGCATCTCACCGACCCCGCCCGCAAACCCCTCGAACTCGGCGTCGAGATCCTCGCCTCCTCGCCGCTGGCCGTCGGCGCGGGCTATCCGCCCGCCGCCGACTGGCAGCACGGCACCTGGCAGGGCCGCGGCTGGACCGACCGGCACGTCTATGACCTCGCCGATCCGGCGGCCCACCCCATGGCCGCCTACGGCGTCACCGACCACTCCGCCCGCTTCACACTGGACGGCCGGACCGGGCACGGGATCTTCGAGCACGGCAGCTTCGGCCGGCACGACCCGAGCGGCTTCACCGGATACGAATCGGTCGCCCCCTGACCTCCCGAGAGGACCTTCCGAGAGGAACCGGCAGATGGCAACGGCACCCCGCCCCCGCACCACCACCCGCGACCCCGAGGAGCTGGCCCGTCGTCTGACCGCCTGGCTGGACGCCCGGCTGCCCGGCGCGAAGGTCGGCGGCATCCGGGTCCCCGAGTCCAACGGCATGTCCAGCGAGACGCTCCTCTTCGACATTGAGCACCCCGAACCGCCCGTCAGGGCCTGCGCGTTGCGGCTCGCCGCCGACCCCGACGCGTACACGATCTTCCCCGTGTACGACATGGCGCTGCAGTACCGCACCATGCGGGACATTGCCGAGCACACCGACCTCCCCGTCCCGCGCGTGCTGTGGCTGGAGGAGGACCCCGGAGCCCTGGGCGCGCCCTTCTTCGTGATGGAGCGCGTGGAGGGCCGGGTGCCGCCCGACGTCATGCCCTATACGTACGAGGGCAATTGGCTGCACGCCGCGAGCGACGCCGAGCGCGCCCACCTCGAAGCCGCCACGATTTCGCTGCTTGCCCGGCTGCACGACCAGCACCCCGTCGAAGCCGCCGACGGCAGCGCGCTGAGCCGCCATGTCGATGCCCAACGGGCGTACTACGCCTGGGTGGTGAACGGGCTGCCGCGCTCACCGCTCATCGAGTCCGGCTTCGACCGGCTCGACGCCGACTGGCCGGCCGACGAGGGCGCGCCCGTCCAGAACTGGGGCGACGCCCGCATCGGCAACATCATCTACGACGGCTTCGAGCCCGCGGCCGTACTCGACTGGGAGATGGCCGCACAGGCCCCGCGCGAGGTGGACCTCGGCTGGACGGTCTACCTCCACCGCTTCTTCCAGGACCTGACCGTGCGCTTCGGCCAGCCGGGCCTGCCGGACTTCCTGCGCCGCGACGCCATCGAGCGGCGCTACGCCGAACTCACCGGCCACACACCGCGCGACATGGACTTCTACACGCTGTACGCGGCGCTGCGGCACGCGATCGTCATGCTGCGCGTCGCCTACCGCCAGGTCCACTTCGGCGAGGCCCGGATCCCCGAAGACCCGGACAGCCTGATCCTGCACCACGGCACTCTCGCCGCCATGGTGCAGGGAAGCTACTGGATGTAGGAGGTCAGGCCGCGTCGCGCCGCATGTGCGGCACGCGCAGGGGACGCGAGCCCGGACCGCCGACGTGCGAGAAGGGCTGCGTCCGCCAGTCGAGTCCCTGAGGGAGCGTCAACAGGAGTGCGGTGTCCTGCTCCTGGACCTCCAGGCTCTCGTCCGCGGGTCGCGCCTGCGAGGCGGAGCGGCCGGTCCCGGCGCACACGGTGAGCCCGAAGGGATTCCAGGGCGTGGGGCACAGCGCGTGCTCCGGCAGGACGTCCTCGTCCGCGAGCAGCGCGATCGGCTGTGCGCAGTCCGGGCAGATGACCCGGTACATCTCAAAGGTGTCGTACGCGTCGAGCTCGTCGATCTCGGCCGGTTCGGCCGAATCGACGGGCTCCGGTTCGGTACGTCCGCTGTTCTTGACACTCTGCATGGTGAATCTCCCCCTCGGGTGGGCCGACCAGCCACGTGCGGCCTCGACCACAGCAAGCAATTCCCCACCGGCCCGGGAGGTAACCGTGCGGTCACGAGGGAGCGGCCCGCGAACCTGTGGCATTCGTCACATGCCCGCCGCAGGTGCCTCCGGGTGCCTCCGCCGACTGTGCCGGAAGCTGCCCGGGGCAATAGGTTGATCCGCATGGAGGAGCTGGACAGACAGATCGTGGAATTGCTCGTCAAGGACGGACGGATGAGCTACACCGATCTGGGCAAGGCCACTGGCCTGTCCACATCGGCGGTTCATCAGCGCGTCCGCCGCCTGGAGCAGCGTGGTGTCATCCGCGGCTATGCCGCGGTCGTCGACCCGGAGGCGGTCGGGCTGCCGCTCACCGCGTTCATCTCGGTCAAGCCCTTCGACCCGAGTGCGCCGGACGACATCGCGGAACGTCTCGCCGACGTGCCCGAGATCGAGGCCTGCCACAGCGTCGCGGGCGACGAGAACTACATCCTCAAGGTGCGCGTCCCGACCCCGCTGGAGCTGGAGCATCTGCTCACCCGCATCCGCTCGCTGTCCGGGGTCTCCACACGTACGACCGTCGTGCTCTCCACCCCGTACGAGGCACGCCCGCCGCGTATCTAGGTCGTGTCTTCAAAGTCCCGTCTGCCCGGCGGCGTCTGGCACGCACTCCCTCGTAGCCCTTCGGGCACGGGAGGTGCCCCCATGCCGCGTTGTCGTCAGTCGCCGATGCTCCGCATGGACTCTCCCCCTGCCTTCGGCGGGGGGACCCCCATCCTCCGCCTTGCGATCGCATGCACCAGACGCCGCCGGGCCCGCGCTTCGGGCGGACGTCGCTACTTTGAAGACACTCTCTAGGCTGGTCTCATGACCGAGAGCACCGCCCCCCAGAGCGAACACCGCACCGTGCTGCTGCGCGGTGGAGAAGTCCACAGCCCCGCCGACCCCTTCGCCACCGCGATGGTCGTCGAACGAGGGCATGTCGCCTGGGTGGGCTCCGAGGGCGCAGCCGACGCCTTCGCCGCCGGTGTCGACGAAGTGATCGACCTCGAAGGGGCGCTGGTCACCCCGGCGTTCACCGACGCACATGTGCACACCACGGCGACCGGCCTCGCCCTCACCGGGCTCGACCTGTCCCGGGCGGACAGCCTGGCCGACGCGCTTCGTCTCGTACGGGAGCACAGCGCCGCACACCGGGCCGACACGGTGCTCCTCGGCCATGGCTGGGACGCCACGCGCTGGCCCGAGCAGCGTCCGCCGTCCCGCGCGGAACTGGACGAGGCGACCGGCGGACGCCCCCTCTATCTGCCCCGGATCGACGTCCACTCCGCGGTCGTCACCACCGCCCTGCTCGACCTGGTCCCCGGTGTCACCGGCCGCACCGGCTACCACCCGGACGCGCCGCTCACCGCGGCCGCCCACCACGCCGTGCGCGCGGCGGCCCATGGCGCGATCACCCCTCAGCAGCGCGCCGCGGCCCAGCGGGCCGCACTCGCCCGGGCCGCGTCACTGGGCATCGGAAGCGTCCATGAATGCGCCGGACCCGACATCTCCGACGAGGACGACTTCGTGTCCCTGCTGGCCCTGGCCGAGGCGGAAGCCGGGCCCAGGGTCGTCGGTTACTGGGCCGAACGGGTCGCGAATGCGAAAGACGCCCAGCGCATCCGCGAACTCGGCGCGATCGGCGCGGCCGGGGACCTCTTCGCCGACGGCTCCCTCGGCTCGCACACCGCCTGCCTGCACACCCCCTACGCCGATGCCGCGCACACCGGCACCGCGCACCTGGACGCCGCCGACGTGGCCGCCCATGTCGCCGCCTGCACCGAGGCCGGGCTGCAGGCCGGCTTCCACGCCATCGGCGACGCCGCGCTGACCGCGGTCACCGAAGGCATCAGGGCCGCGGCGGACTCGCTCGGCCTCGCCCGCGTCCGGGCCGCCCGCCATCGCATCGAGCACGCCGAGATGCTCACCCCCGAAACCATCGCCGCCTTCGCCGAGTTCGGCCTCACGGCCTCCGTCCAGCCCGCCTTCGACGCGGCCTGGGGCGGCGATACGGGCATGTACGCGCAGCGTCTGGGCGTCGACCGGGCCCGCACGCTCAACCCGTACGCCGCACTCCTGCGCGCCGGAGTCCCGCTCGCCTTCGGCTCCGACAGCCCGGTGACGCCGCTGGATCCCTGGGGGACCGTCAGGGCGGCCGCCTTCCACCGCACTCCCGAGCACCGGGTCTCCGTCCGCGCCGCCTTCACCGCTCATACGCGCGGCGGCTGGCGGGCCGTCGGGCGCGACGACGCAGGTGTTCTGGTCCCGGGCGCGCCCGCGGACTACGCCCTGTGGCGCACCGGGGAACTGGTCGTCCAGGCCCCCGACGACCGGGTCGCCCGCTGGTCCACCGACCCGCGTTCCGGCACCCCGGGCCTGCCCGATCTCACCCCTGGCGGCGAACTCCCGGTCTGCCTGCGGACAGTGGTCTTCGGACGAACCGTCTTTGAGCGGCCGAACGAGTGACGTGCGGACATTTCGTACCGCCGATCGAAGTTCCGGGCGCTCGGCCGCGACCTGCGGATCTTCGGCGCTGACCTGGTGATTTGGGCAAAGCTCGCAGATCAGACGACTGTTGACATGGAGCGCCCACCGGCGGGTAGGTTCGGCCGAGTCCACCACGGGACGTCCTACCGGCGACTTCCACGCAGTCTTCGAACGCCGCTGGGCCATGGGGCAGCGTGCCGCACCGGCGCACTGCCACTGGGAGCCAGGTTCAGCGCCCGCGCCTCGGGGGCGAGGGAAGGTTTCAGCCGGTTGGCAGGTGTGACCCGGGTGGGGTCCGGCGTTCAGTAGACAACGGCTCTCGGTCGACCCGCAGCCAGCGGGTCCCAGGTCGGCCCGAAGGACGCCGGGCCCCGATCCGCAGGCCTGCCTACCCCTCCGGCCGCTATCCGCGTGCCCTTCGCGCGGGCTTCGCCGGGCCCCCTGCCCCCCAGGTCCGTGCCGCTGCATCCGCGCGCCGAGCGCTCGCTATGGTGGGGCTCTGTGCACGGACTTTAAGGGGCAGCAGTGAACGACGGCGGTCAGCGGCGGTACGGCCCGCTCGGCAGAGCCTTGGTGATCATCCCGACCTACAACGAGGTCGAGAACATCAAGCCGATCGTCTCCCGGGTGCGCGCAGCCGTGCCCGAGGCGGACATCCTGATCGCCGACGACAACAGCCCCGACGGAACCGGCAAGGTCGCCGACGAACTCGTGGCCCAGGACGACAAGGTGCACGTCCTGCACCGCAAGGGCAAGGAAGGTCTCGGTGCGGCCTATCTCGCGGGCTTCGCCTGGGGCATCGAGCACGGCTTCGGCGTACTCGTCGAAATGGACGCCGACGGCTCCCACCAGCCGGAGGAGCTTCCGCGGCTGCTGACCGCGCTCAAGGGCGCCGATCTGGTCCTCGGCTCGCGCTGGGTCCCCGGCGGGCGCGTGGTGAACTGGCCCAAGCACCGCCAGTTCCTCTCCCGCGGCGGCAGCACCTACTCCCGCCTGCTGCTCGGCGTCCCCATCCGGGATGTCACCGGCGGCTTCCGCGCCTTCCGCGCCGAGACCCTCCAGGGTCTCGGGCTGACCGAAGTCGCCTCCCAGGGCTACTGCTTCCAGGTCGACCTCGCCCGCCGGGCCGTCGCCGCCGGGTATCACGTCGTGGAAGTGCCGATCACCTTCGTCGAGCGCGAGCTGGGCGACTCCAAGATGAGCAGGGACATCGTCGTCGAGGCGCTGTGGAGGGTCACCGCGTGGGGAGTGGGCGACCGGGCGAACCGCCTCCTCGGCCGCAAGCCGTCCTGACCGGCCCCTAGCTGACCAGCCCTAGCTGACCGGGCTCTTACTGACCGGCCCCTTACGCCGCTCGGGCGGACGCCCAGGCACACTGGGAGCATGACGACCGGTTCACCCACCCCGACGGCCCCCAAGCGCTCACGCGCCCGCACCTTCGTCCCGCTCGGCATCGCCGCCTGGGTGGTCCTGGAGGTCTGGCTCCTGACCCTCGTCGCTTCGGCGGCGGGCGGGCTGACCGTGCTGGCTCTGCTCGTCGGCGGCGCCGTGCTCGGCGCCGTCGTCATCAAGCGCGCCGGCCGGCGGGCCTTCCGCAGTCTCACCGAGACCCTGCAGCAACAGCAGCAGGGGCAGAGCCCCGCGGCGAGCAACGGCAACGGCACGGGCACCGGCACCACGGGCAATGGCTTCCTCATGCTCGGCGGATTGCTGCTGATGCTGCCCGGCCTGATCTCCGACGTCGTGGGACTGGCGCTGCTGGTGCGGCCGGTCCGCACCGCGCTCGGCCGGTACGCGGAGCGGTCGCTGGAGCGCCGTGTGCGTGCCGCATCGCCCGGCAGCCTGGGCGACGCCTTCCAGCAGGCCAGAATTCACCGGCCGGACGGAAAGGTTGTGCAGGGTGAGGTCATCCGGCCGGACGCGACACGGCCTTCGCGCGGTTACGAGGACGAGGGGCCCCGGCCCCCGCTGACGCCCTGAGATCACAACAGCCGCGGGCCGTCTCACATCACTGTGAGACGGCCCGCGGCTGTTGTGTATTGATGACGCTGTTCGTGCGGTGTTACGCGGTCAGGCGGACTTCCGGCTGTCCCGCGGGTGCACGGCGATGTTCATGGCGCCGGAACGAAGGACCGCCAGCCTCTCGGCCAGCACCTCCTCCAGCTCCTCGCGAGTGCGCCGCTCCATGAGCATGTCCCAGTGCGTTCGCGCCGGCTTGCCCTTCTTCTCCTCGGGGCCATCCCCGTCGACCAGGAGTGCCTGGGTCCCGCAGACCTTGCACTCCCACTCCGGCGGAATTTCCGCCTCAACCGAGAAGGGCATCTCAAAACGATGGCCCTTCTCGCATGCGTACTCCACCGCCTGGCGCGGGGCCAGATCGATGCCGCGGTCCGTCTCGTAGCTGGTCACCACGAGTCGCGTACCGCGGAGAGCTCGCTCACTCATGAATCGTGCCTCCCGGGCTTGTCGCCCACAGGACAGGTGTCGCTGTCGTCGTCATCCGGTCAACGTCCGGTCGGCGGTAAAGATTCCCGTTCCGGGTCATGCGTCGCCCGTCGTGCCGCCCCTTGTTGTACCCACCAGTGCCCGGTTTGTCACATCTGATAGAAAGTGTCACCCAGTGAATTCACTTCTTCAGCGCGCAGTAACGGTCCGCCTGGCAAGCCAAAGGCGTACACTACCGGCCTTTCACTTCAACGTCTAAATTCGCTCCGGCACCGGGTTGCCCGCAGCGGCCACCGCCTGCTTGATCGGTACCCGCGCGAGCAGTACGGAACCGAGCACGAAGAAGACCACCAGAGAGATGATCGCGTCCCGATAACTGCCGGTCAGCTGGTACGCGAGGCCGAACACCAGCGGTCCCAGCCAGCTCAGCCCCCGGTCGCTCATCTCGTACGCGGAGAAGTACTCGGCCTCCTTGCCGCGCGGCACCAGATGTGAGAACAGCGACCTCGACAGCGCCTGGCTGCCGCCCAGCACCAGACCGATCGCCCCCGCCAGAGCGAAGAACCAGACCGGTGCCCCGGCCGGCAGGAAGTACCCCGCCGCCAGAATCAGGGTCCAGACGGCGAGCGAGGCGAGAATCGTCCGCTTGGCCCCGTGGGTACGGGCGAGCCGGCCCATGCCCAGCGCGCCCACGACCGCGAGCACCTGTACCAGCAGCACCGCGGTGATCAAGGTCGTCTGGTCGAGGCCCAGCTCCTCGGAGCCGTAGACCGACGCCTGCGAGATCACCGTCTGGACCCCGTCGTTGTAGATCAGATACGCCAGCAGGAACGACAGCGTCAGCGGATGCCGGCGCATGTCGCGCAGCGTGGCCAGCAGCTGCCGCCAGCCGGACCCGACCGCGCCCTCGCCGCTCGGCGCCACCCGCCGGTCCCGCAGGCGCCGCAGCGGTACGAGTGTGAAGGCGCCCCACCACAGTCCCGCCGACGCCAGACAGATCCGCACCGCCGCCGACTCCGAGAGGCCGAAGGAATCGTGGCCCGAGTAGAGGACCAGATTCAGTACCAGCACCAGCGCCCCGGACGTGTAGCCGAAGGCCCAGCCGCGCGAGGAGACCGCATCGCGTTCCTCCGGCTCCGCGATCTGCGGCAGATACGCGTTGTAGAGGACCATCGACACCGACAGCGAGGCGTTCGCGACGATCAGCAGGAACGCGCCGAGCAGATACCGCTCGCCTTCCAGGAAGAACATTCCCGTCGTCGCGGCCGCCCCCACGTAGGCAGCCACCGCCAGCATCGGCTTCTTGCGCCCGGTACGGTCCGCGGCCGCGCCCGCCAGCGGCATCACCAGTACGGCGACCACCACCGAGACCGAGACCGCGTACGGGAAGACCGAGCCCGCGCGCACCGGGATGCCCAGCGGATGCACAAACCCGTCGGCGTCCGCGGCGGCCTTCGCCACCGCGGTCAGATAGGGCCCGAGAAAGACGGTCAGCACACTCGTCGAATAGACGGAGCACGCGAAGTCGTAGAAGTACCAGCCGCGTTGCTCGCGTCTGCGCTCATTCGTCCCGGTCGTCCGGCCCGCGGTGTCGGTCGTCACGCCGCGCCCCCTCGCTCGTCCCGTTGTGCAGACGTTCGAGGTTCAGACCCAGACTCCCCGGTCGGTCAGTACCGTGCGCAACGTCTCCAGATGATCGGTCATGATGCCATCCACGCCGAGGTCGAGGAGCGCTGCCATCCGATCCGGGTCGTTGACGGTCCAGACATGGACCTGCAGACCGCGCTCGTGTGCCGCCCGCACGAAGCGCCGGTCCACCACCCGGATGCCGTTCTGCGACTCGGGGACCTGCGCACACACCGCGCCCATCCGCAGGGCGGCGGGAATTCCGTACGAGCGCAGGCGCAGGCCCAGCACACCCCGCACGCCGTACGACGTCGCGAGGCGCGGACCTGCCAGCCGCATGGCACGCGCCACCCGGCCCTCGGAGAACGAGCCGATGCACACCCGCTCCCAGGCACCCGCCCGGCGGATCAGATCGACCAGCGGGACCAGCGCGGGCTCGGCCTTGATGTCGACGTTCCAGCGGGCGTCCGGGAACTCCTCCAGCAGCTCCTCGAACAGCGCCAGCGGCTCCCTGCCGCCCACCCTGGCCTGCTGCACCTCGCTCCAGGGCAGCGCGGCGATCTTGCCGCTCGCGTCCGTCACCCGGTCCAGCGTGGTGTCGTGGAAGGCGACCAGACTGCCGTCCGCGGTCGTGTGCACATCGGTCTCGAAGTAGCGGTAACCAAGATCGGCGGCTCGCCGGAAGGCGGCCGCGGTGTTCTCGATCCCGTCGGCCGCACCGCCGCGATGGGCGAAGGCGATCGTGGAGGGATGGTCCAGATAGGGGTGGAGTACGCGCGTCACTTTGGCAGTATCGCCTGCTCCGGTGTCCCCGCGGCGACGACCGTGCTGACAGTGCCCTGATCGGAGATGGCGAAGACGCGCAGGAACAGCTGCGCCAGGGGACCGATCGCCAGGGCGTAGGCGACCGTGCCGACGCCGACCGTGCCGCCGAGCACGAAACCGGTCGCCACCACGGCCACCTCGATGGCCGTACGGACCAGCCGGATCGAGCGGCCCGTGACCCGGTGCAGACCCGTCATCAGACCATCACGCGGCCCGGGGCCGAAGCGCGCCGCGATATACAGGCCCGTCGCCACGCCATTGAGCACGATGCCGCCGACAAGCACCGGAATCTGCACCGCGAGTCCGTGGGCGTCCGGCACGAGGGCGAGCGTGCCGTCCATCGCGATACCGATCACGAAGACATTGGAGACCGTGCCGAGCCCGGGCCGCTGTCTGATCGGGATCCACAGCAGCAGCACGGCCGCGCCGACAATGATCGAAACGACCCCGATCGTCAGACCCGTCCGCTCGGCCAGACCCTGATGGAGCACCCCCCAGGGTTCGAGCCCGAGACCGCCGCGCACCAGGAGCGCCGAGCTCACTCCGTAGAGGGCCAGGCCGATGTAGAGCTGCAGCAGCCTGCGGGTGAGATGAGTGGACACGGCGGTCACTTGACGCCCCCTGGTGGTGGGTGTGGACTGGCTCATGACACTCTGTGGCTACGGAACAGATGCCAACCATGGCCAATTCGAGGAAGGTGGACTGACTTCCATGACGCAGTGGACCTCTGCGGTGGGGGCGGCGCAGCTCGCCCGGCAGCTCACCTCCCAGCAGCCCCGCCCGGCCGGGCCCGGTGCTCGCAAGCCGCCCGCCTACCGCGCACTCGCCGACGGCATCCGGTTGCTCGTCCTCGAAGGCCGCGTCCCGGTCGCCGCCCGGCTGCCCGCCGAACGCGAGCTCGCGCTGTCGCTGTCCGTCAGCCGTACGACCGTCGCCGCCGCCTACGAGGCGCTGCGCGCCGAGGGCTTCCTCGAATCCCGCAGGGGAGCGGGCAGCTGGACGGCTGTGCCCGCCGGGAACCCGCTGCCGGCACGCGGCCTGGAACCTCTGCCGCCCGAGTCGCTCGGTTCGATGATCGACCTCGGCTGCGCGGCCCTGCCCGCCCCCGAACCCTGGCTCACCCGCAGTGTCCAGGGTGCACTCGAAGAACTGCCGCCGTACGCCCACACCCATGGCGACTATCCGGCAGGGCTGCCCGCGCTGCGGCAGATGCTCGCCGACCGCTACAGCGAGCGCGGCATCCCGACCATGCCCGAGCAGATCATGGTCACCACGGGTGCGATGGGCGCGATCGACGCCATCTGTCATCTCTTCGCCGGACGCGGGGAGCGCATCGCCGTCGAGTCCCCCTCCTACGCCAACATCCTTCAGCTGATGCGGGAAGCGGGCGCCCGGCTCGTGCCGGTCGCCATGGCCGAAGGGCTGACCGGCTGGGACATCCCGCGCTGGCGGCAGGTGCTGCGGGACGCCGCACCCCGGCTCGCCTATGTGGTGGCCGACTTCCACAATCCGACCGGCGCCCTGGCCGACGAGGACCAGCGCCGCCGTCTCGTCGACGCGGCACGGTCCGCCGGCACGGTGCTCGTCGTCGACGAGACCATGTCCGAGCTCCATCTGGACGAGGGCATCGACATGCCCCGGCCCGTCTGCGCCTTCGATCCGGCGGGCAGCACGGTCCTCACGGTCGGCTCGGCCAGCAAGGCCTTCTGGGCGGGGATGCGCATCGGCTGGGTGCGCGCGGCCCCGGATGTGATCCGCTCGCTGGTCTCGGCCCGCGCGTATGCCGACCTGGGCACGCCCGTACTGGAACAGCTCGCGGTCAACTGGCTGATGCAGACAGGTGGTTGGGAGGAAGCGGTCGCCATCCGGCGGGGGCAGGCGCGGGAGAACCGCGACGCTCTGGTCGCGGCGCTGCGCAGGGAGCTGCCCGACTGGGAGTACGACGTGCCGAGCGGCGGGCTCACCCTCTGGGTGCGCACCGGCGGTCTTTCCGGCTCCCGGCTCGCCGAGGTCGGCGAACGGGTGGGTGTGCGGGTGCCCTCCGGGCCCCGCTTCGGAGTCGACGGGGCCTTCGAGGGCTATGTCCGGCTGCCGTTCACGGTCGGCGGACCGGTCGCGGACGAGGCGGCGGCACGGCTGGCGGCCGCGGCCCGGCTGGTCGCGACGGGCGCGACGACCGGGACGGAAGCGCCGAGGACGTTCGTCGCCTGACGGGACTCGTCAGCTCTCGGCCGGTACGGGACTTGCCACGGGACTTGCCACGGGATTCGCCACGGGATCCGCGACCGGATCGGGTACGGCTCCGGTCGCGGCCTGGTCCTGCCGCTCCGGCAGCAGCGCCAGCACAGCACGTCGCTGTGCCTCGCTCGTCGCCTCGTCGTACGGGTCCGGGGTCGCCGGTACCTGAATCCTGAGCACCGGACCCGTACCGAGCCGGGCGTAGCCGCGCCCGGGCGGGACCTCGGGCGTCGGCGTGGTGTGCGGCCGGGTCCCGAGGACGGACTCGACCTGCTCGAAGGTGGCCCGGCCCAGCACGATCCGCGCGCGGGTGTGCGTCCGCAGGGTCTCGGTGAGCGAGTCCAGGCTGTCGAACTGCTCAGTCACCACCACCGTGACCTGCGCGGCCCTGCCGTGACGCAGCGGCACCTGAAGCAGCTGCTGCGGATCGGTGTCCCCGTCGGCCGCCGCGAGATGACCGAAGATGCTCGGCCTGTCCAGCAGGATCCACAGCGGGCGCCTGGTGTCGTCGGGCGCGGGATGCCCGGCCTGCCGGGCACGGTTGGCGGCGATCAGCCGCCGCTCGGTCTCGTGCGCCGCCCACTCCAGGCTCGCCAGCGCACCGGCGAGAGAGCACTCGACGGCCAGCACGCCCGCCCGCCCCGTGAGACAGGCGTACTCCCCGGTGCCGCTGCCCTCCACGATCAGTACGTCGCCGTGCTGCAGGGCCTGGAGTGCGATCGAACGCAGCAGGGTCGTGGTGCCACTGCCGGGCTCGCCGACCGCCAGCAGATGCGGCTCCGTCGAGCGCGGTCCGGTGCGCCAGAGGACCGGAGGGACGTCATGGGTCTCCTCGCCCTCCGACACCGGCACGGTGCGCCGCACGGCGTCGGCATCGGTGAAGCCCAGCACGGTCTCGCCGGGGACAGTGACGAAACGCTGGGCGGCGATGGCGGTGGACAGGGCGGGCAGCACGCTCATCACGAGCCGGTTGCCCTCCTCGTCCCAGGTGAAGAGATACTCGCGGCCGCGCCCGGACTTGGCGTGCAGCAGCTGCTCGATGCGGGCCCGGGACTCGGCCTCGCCGTCGGTGAAGTACGCGGGATAGGCCACCCGGAGCCGGGTGAGGCGTCCATTGCCGTCGAACTCGTAGTCGCTGAAGGCCTTGCTCCAGTCGCCGCCGTGGGCGAACAGCGGAGCGGGGTCTTCGGCGACGGAGAAGTGCGGCACGAGCGCCTCGTACAGGGCTCGCAGCCGGCCGGCCTCCGCCTCGTCCGGTCCGTTCTTCACCGGTGTACGCACCCGGCCCTTCCAGGCGGCCGCGGCCATCACCGAGATCAGGGCGACCAGCGGCCCGTACGGGATGAGCGCGACCACCAGGACGCAGGACGCGACCAGGAACAGCGTGGGTCCACGCCGTTCCTTGGGCGTGGCGGCCCACCTGTGCCGGGCCATGACGGCCAGCTGCCGCAGACCGCGGGTGATGGTGATCAGCGGATGGAGGACGTCCGTGGCGCTGTCGGCGGCCGTGCGCGCGATCTCCCGGCTCCGGGCGATCTGTGCGCTGCCGTTGCTGAGAATGCGGGGGAGTGGTCGCCGGGCCACATCGGTCTCCTGAAGGTGCTGGGGGTGCACATGGTGTCGGCCGGTACTGCGGGAGTCAGAACTTGATCCCGCCCAGGAGGCTGGCGAGACTCGCGCTGCCGGCCTTGATGCTCGGCGCGATCGCCGTGCCCGAGATGAAGAAGCCGAAGAGCGAGCAGACGAATGCGTGGGAGCCCTTGAGCCCGTCCTTCCTGAAAAAGAGGAAGACGATGATGCCGAGCAGCACGACGCCTGAGATGGAGAGGATCATGAGTGGTTCTCCTGGTTGAGGGGACAGTCACCATGAGTACTTCCATGCTCACAGGAAGCATCTATGTGATAAAAGGTGCAAATGGGTGAAATTCCCCTGATTTCACTCCACTGGCGGACGCCGGACCTCCGGCCGGGGGGCACACTGCGCGGTTGCGCTGCACAGTGCCTCTCTCGCGGTGATCCTTTGCCGCGGCCGGACCGCCTCCTGTCGGAGTGCGGGCAGTACCCTGTCGATTCACTCGTACGGCTACTCCTGCCGTGCGCCCCAGGCCAACGCAGCGAAAGGCGGTCCTCCCGATGAGCGAAGCCCCGGATCCCGAGGTGATCGAGCTCGCCACCAAGGTCTTCGACCTGGCGCGCCAGGGAGAGACCGAGGCACTCGCCGCGTACATCGACGCCGGAGTGCCCGCGAACCTCACCAATGACCGCGGCGACACCCTCGTGATGCTGGCCGCCTACCACGGGCACGCCCCGGCCGTGGAGGCGCTTCTCGCCCGCGGCGCCGAGCCGGACCGGGCCAACGACCGCGGCCAGACGCCGCTCGCCGGTGCCGTCTTCAAGAGCGAGGACGCCGTCATCCGTGTACTCCTGGCCGGCGGAGCCGACCCAAAGGCAGGGACCCCGTCCGCCGTGGATACAGCGCGGATGTTTGGGAAGACAGACCTCCTGGAGCTGTTCGGCGACCAATGAGCGGTCGCCGTAAGGCCGTTGAGGGATTGCTGAGCGGACGCCGACAGGTCGCCGGGAGGGACGCCGTAAATGTGGTCGCGGTGGCGATATGGGTGGGTCATCATGACGTCGGGCCCTACCCCGGATTTCATCCGGGAGTTCCCCTGGGGCCACCGACGAGAGGCAGAGGAAGATGGTCTACACCAAGCGGAAGACAACGGGCGGCCCGACATGTTGCTGCGCGGCCTAGCTCGTGTCGTCAAAGTCCCGTCTGCCCGGCGACGCCTAGGCACGCACTCCCCCGTAGCCCTACGGGCACGGGAGGTGCCCCCATGCTGCGTTGCGGCAGTCGCCGACGCTCCGCGTGGGCTCTCCCCCTGCCTTCGGCGGGGGGACCCCCATCCTCCGGCCTGCGATCGCACGTACCAGACGCCGCCGGGCCCGCCCTTCGGGTGGACGACGCTACTTCGACGACACTCCCCAGGCATCTCCACTCCCCGGTTGCGTCGACAGCTTGATGTGAGGCTTTTCCCATGTTCGATCCAGTCATAGCGCCGAGCGGCACGCTGCTCGGCCTGCTGCAGAGGGGCCGCGGTGACGGCACGCTGCACGCGCTGGCAGCGCCGCGCGCCGAAGCGCTCGCCGCACTCAACCACTGCGTACTGAACGACCCCCGCCACGACTGGCAGGTCGAGAACCGCTCCCTGTACTACGCGCGCCTCTACCTGGATCTCCACGGCAGTCTCGAGGAGATCGAGCGCCACCTGTGCGACACCGACGACCACCTCGACACCGACGAGGCCAGGACGGGCCTCGCGCTCGCTGTGCTCGGGCATCTCGCCTCGTACGGAAGGGGCGACGCCCTTTCACTGTTGCGGCGCTACGCCGCGAACGGCGCCAACTGGGCCTGGGCGCTCGACGAGCTCGCCCTGCGCGACAACGACTCCGGCCTGCGGGCGCTGGCCACCTCCGTACTGGCCCGTTTCCCGGCCACCCCGGAGGGCGACGCCGAACTGGCCGTAGCCGTACGCGACGCCTTCGAACCGCGGCCGTGGCGGCTGTGGGCCGAGGACCGGCGTGAGGCGATCGCCGCCCGCGTGCGCGCCGCCCAGGAGGCGGGCTCCTTCGACCGCTGGCAGCGCCAGATGCGGCCCAGCGGGCCCCGCCCCGGCTGGAGCGTCCAGGCGGTCTTCGACTGGGCCGACCAGGGCCTGGAGCGCGGCAGCGCCCTCCACGTGCCCGCAGCCCGCTGTCTGTCCGCCGTCGCAGGACCCGAGGACCGGCCCGCCATCGTCGAAGCCGCACGCGCGGGATCCGACGGCGCGCGCTGCGCCGCGCTGCACTATCTCGCCGAGTCACGCGACACCGTCGTGCTCGACCTCATCGAGGCCGCCGTGTCCGGCGGCTCCCACACCGTCGCCGAGGCAGCGGTCTCCGCGTTCGAGCGAATGTGCGGCGACGAAGCCGTCGACCGGGCGCGCGGCTGGGTCCACCGGCCCGACGCGCTGGGCGCATCGGCGGCGGGCGTGCTCGCCTGCAGGGGTACGGCGGGCGACGCCCCGCTGGTGCTCGGCGCGCTGCGCGAGACCGTACGGGCCGACGGGCCCGACGCCATCCTGCTGTGGACCCTCGTCGACGGAGCCGGACGGCTCGGCATCGCCTGCGCGGCACCCGTACTGCGCCATGTCTACCGCGAGACCACGTCCTCGCAGCTGCGCGGCCGCGCAGCCCGCGCGCTCGCCGCGACCGACCCCTCCTTCCCCACCGGATTCGCAGTCGAATGCCTGTGGGACTGCGAGGAGACCACCCGAGAAGTAGCGGCACTGCACGCCGAGACCGGCGATGTGCGCGTGGCCGAGCGTTTGCGCCGCCTGGCCGCGGATCCCGCCGAAGAAGCAGAGGTGCAAACCGCCGTACGCAGCAGAATTGGCCCGGACATGCCCGCGGTGTGACATTCCGGGCGCGGAACGGCGTCGGCCACAAACGCTCATGGGACGTTTCCCGAGCGGAAAGATCCACGTTGGGTCAGCCACCCCGGGTGCGACGACAACACGGGTATGCGAGTCGTCATCGTCACCGAATCCTTTCCGCCAGACGTCAATGGTGTGGCGCACTGCGCCCTGCAGACCGCCCGGCACCTCGCCGCGCGCGGTCATGACCCGCTCGTCATAGCCCCGGCAGTCGCCGGGGCCGACGACTCCGACCGAACCGCACCCTGCCCCGTGGTGCGCGTCCCCTCCCTGCCCCTGCCCGGATATCCCCAAGTACGGGTGGCCCTCCCCAGCCGCCGCGTCGCGGCGACCATCGCTGCCCACCGGGCCGACCTCGTCCACCTGGCCAGCCCGTTCGTCCTCGGCGTGCGGGGCATGGCGGCGGCGGCACGGCTCGGCCTGCCGGCCGTCGCCGTCTACCAGACCGACCTCGCCGGATACGCGCGCACCTATGTGGGCGCCGGCGAGGGCGCCGCGTGGCGGCGCATCCGTACGGTCCACAGCGCCGCGGACCGCACGCTCGCCCCCTCCAGCGCCGCCCTGCGCGATCTGGAGGAGCACGGTGTCGAACGGGTGCGGCTGTGGCCGCGCGGCGTGGACACCGCACGTTTTCGGCCGGAACTGCGGGACGGGGAACTCCGTCGCGAACTCGCGCCGAACGGCGAGCTGATCGTCGGCTACGTCGGCCGCCTCGCCCCCGAGAAGCACGTGGAGCTGCTCGCCGGGGCCTGCGCCATGCCCGGCGTACGCGTCGTGGTGGTCGGCGACGGGCCGAGCGAGACCACCCTGCGCGGGGCGCTGCCCGGGGCCGTCTTCCTCGGCCGAAGGACGGGCGACGACCTCGCCCGGATCTTCGCCTCGCTGGACGTCTTCGCCCACACCGGTCCGTACGAGACCTTCTGCCAGACCGTGCAGGAGGCCATGGCCAGCGGTGTTCCGGTCATCGCCCCCGCCGCGGGCGGGCCGCTCGACCTCGTCGACCACGGGCGTACGGGCATGCTGGTCGAGCCGAGGGACGTGGACGCGGTGTCCACGGCCGTCGCCACGCTGGCGGCCGACCCTGGGCTCAGGGCCGCCTACGGGCTGGCGGGACGGGCCGCCGTCGAGGGCAGGACCTGGGCCGTGATCGGGGATCTGCTCCTCGACCACTACGCCGAGGTGCTCGGAGCACGCACGGCGGTGGCGGCATGAGCGCCCTGCGGATCGTACGGCTCGCGAACTTCGTCACCCCCGCCTCCGGCGGGCTGCGTACCGCGCTGCGCGAGCTCGGCAAGGGCTACGCCGCCGCGGGCCACGAGCCCGTGCTGATCGTGCCCGGTGACGTGGAGAGCGACCGGATGACGCCACAAGGGCGCGTCGTCACCCTGCCGGGGCCCGAGCTGCCCGGCACCGGCGGATACCGAGTGCTGGCCGCCCGGCGGCGGCTGCGGGACGTCCTGGAGCTCCTGGAGCCCGACCGGATCGAGGTCTCCGACCGCACCACCCTGCGCTGGACGGGCGAGTGGGCGCGGCGCCACCGCATCCCCTCGGTGATGGTCTCCCACGAGACGGCCGACGGCGTGCTGCGCACCTGGGGTCTTTCCGAGTCCGTCGCCGCCCGGACCGCGGACCGGCTCAACCGCCGCACCGCCTGGGCGTATTCGCGGATCGTGTGCACCACGGAATGGGCCGAGCGGGAGTTCATCCGCATCGGGGCGCGCAATGTCGTACGAGCGCCCCTCGGCGTCGACCTGCGCCGCTGCCGGCCGGGGCGGCGCAGCACGGTGTTGCGCGCCAAGCACGCCGCAGGCGCCGAGGTGCTGCTGCTGCTCTGCTCCCGGCTGTCGGTGGAGAAGCGCCCGGGCATGGCTCTGGACGCGCTCGCCGAGCTCCGGGAGCGGGGCGTACGTGCCTCCCTCGTCGTCGCGGGCGACGGTCCGCTGCGGGCCGCGCTGATCCGCAGGGCACGCGCCGAGCGGCTGCCTGCCCAGTTCCTCGGCTATGTGGGCGACCGCGAGGCGGTGGCCGATCTGCAGGCGGCGGCGGACATCTGCCTGGCGCCGGGGCCGGCCGAGACCTTCGGTCTCTCGGCACTCGAAGCGCTCGCCTGCGGCACCCCTGTCGTCGCGAGCGCCTCGTCCGCGCTGCCGGAGGTGATCGGGGACGCGGGAGCCGCCGCGCTCGACACGCCGACGGACTTCGCGGACGCGCTGCAGAAGTTGCTGGCCCGTCCCGAGGGCGAACGCCGCGAGGCGGCCAGGGCCCGGGCCGAACTCTTCGACTGGCAGCGGTCGGTGGACGCGTTCCTCGCCGCGCACGACGCTCCCCGGCTGCGCGAGCGGGCACACGGAGAGGGAGTGGCGGCATGACGTCCGCACCCGCGACCGCGCTCGCGGACGAGTCGGAGTCGCAGGGCGGGGCTTCCGGCGCCCACGACGTCCCGGCAGTCGTGCTGGCCACCGGCAGCACGCTGCACGCACCGCGCTCTCCGGAGGCCGGCATCGTGCGCCTGGGCGGCCACGGCGGCGTACTGGAGCGGGGCCTCGCCCAGCCCGTCGAGGAGCACGGCATCGCCGAGGTCACCGAATGTGGCGGCACCGACCACACCACAGGTGTCGGCGCGGCCGGGCTCGCTCCCGTACCCACGACGAGGCCTCTGCGCTTCGTCGCGCTCGGGGACTCCCTCACCGAAGGTGTGGGGGACCGGGTCGCGGACGGGTGGCGCGGGTGGGCCGCCCTGCTCGCCGACGGGCTCGGCTGCCTCCAGGAGCCCGCGGAGTTCCGCAAGCTCGCCGTAAGTGGCGCCCTCACCCGGGACGTCGCCGAACGGCAGACCCCTGAGGCACTGGCGTTCGCACCGGACATCGCGTCCGTGCTCGTCGGGGTCAACGACACCCTGCGCCGCACCTTCGACATCGAGGACATGGCCAGGCAGCTCGACTCCGTGTGCGCCCGGCTCACCGCGCGCGGCACCGTGCTGCTGACCGCCTGCCTGCCCGACCCCGGCAGCATGCTCGGGCTGCCTTTGCCGCTCGCCCGCCCCCTCGCGAGACGTCAGCGGGCGGTCAACACGGTCGTCCACGCCCTGTCCGACCGATACGGCGCCATCCATCTTCATGCCGCGGAGGCGTCCTGGGTCGCCGACCGGACCATGTGGAGCGCCGACCGGCTGCATCCGGGCGAGCGCGGGCACCGGATGATCGCGCGGCGTTTCCACGAGCTGCTGACCGAGCGCGGGCTCGCCCACGGGACCGCGCCCGGCAGCGACCCCGAGCAGGCCCCGCCGAGCCGTGCCGCGGCCGCCCTGTGGCTCGCCACGGCCGGGACCGCTTGGGTGGCGCGCCGCTGCACCGATCTGCTGCCGCAGCTGATGCGGCTGGCGGGTGCGGAGGCACGCCACTGGGCCCGCGGCACCAGCGAACGCCTGGACCGCAGCGCCGAGCACGCGCTGTCGGCGGCGCTGGCTGCCGTGTCCCTGGACGTTCCCCTTGCCAGAATGGGGGAATGAGCGGGCTCTGGGAATTCTGGATCGACCGTGGCGGCACCTTCACCGACATCGTGGGCAGACGACCCGACGGACGGCTGGTGTCCCGGAAGCTGCTCTCGCACAACCCCGAGCGCTACCGGGACGCGGCCGTCGCCGGGATCCGGCTGCTCCTGGGTGTGGGCCCGGACGACCCCGTTCCCGCCGACCGGGTCGCCAGTGTCAAGATGGGCACCACCGTTGCCACCAACGCCCTTCTGGAACGGCGCGGCGAGCCGACCGTCCTGGTCATCACCGAAGGCTTCAGGGACGCGCTGCGCATCGCGTACCAGAACCGCCCCCGCCTCTTCGACCGCCGGATCGTGCTGCCCGAGGCGGTGTACGAGCGCGTCATCGAGGTCCCCGAACGCGTCGACGCGCGCGGCGAGACCGTGCGGCCCCTCGATCTCGACACTGTCACCGAGCAGTTGAAGGCCGCCCACGCCGACGGCATCCACAGCGCCGCGGTCGTCCTCATGCACGGCTACCGCCATCCCGACCACGAGAAGCGCGTCGCCGAAGCCGCCCGCGCGCTCGGCTTCACCCAGGTCAGCTGCTCCCACGAGGTCAGCCCGCTGATCAAACTCGTACCGCGCGGCGACACCACGGTCGTCGACGCCTATCTCTCGCCCATCCTGCGGCGGTACGTGGACGAGGTCGCCGCCGAACTCGACGGCATCCGGCTGATGTTCATGCAGTCCAACGGCGGGCTGCGCGAAGCCGCCCACTTCCGCGGCAAGGACGCCGTGCTCTCCGGCCCTGCGGGCGGCGTCGTCGGTATGGCCCGTACCGCCGAACAGGCGGGATTCGGCCGGGTCATCGGCTTCGACATGGGCGGCACATCCACCGATGTGTCGCACTACGCGGGCGAGTTCGAGCGCGAACTCGGAACCCAGGTCGCCGGTGTACGGATGCGCGCACCCATGATGAACATCCACACAGTCGCCGCCGGCGGCGGCTCCGTCCTGCACTTCGACGGCCGCCGCTACCGCGTGGGCCCCGACTCAGCGGGCGCCGTGCCCGGACCGGCCTGCTACCGCCGCGGCGGTCCGCTCACCGTCACCGACGCCAATGTGATGCTCGGCCGGATCCAGCCCGACCACTTCCCCTCGGTCTTCGGGCCCGGGGGCGATGAGCCCCTGGACGCCGCCACCGTGGGCGAGCGCTTCGCCGTGCTTGCCGACGACGTGCACAAGGCGAGCGGCACCCGGCGCACACCCGAGGAGGTCGCGGCCGGATTCCTGGAGATCGCCGTCCTCAACATGGCCAACGCGGTCAAGAAGATCTCCGTACAACGCGGCCACGACATCACCCGCTACGCGCTGACCTCCTTCGGCGGCGCCGGCGGCCAGCACGCCTGCGCCGTCGCCGACGCACTCGGCGTCAACACCGTGATCGTGCCACCGCTGGCCGGGGTGCTCTCGGCCTACGGCATCGGCCTGGCCGACGCCACCGCCATGCGCGAGCAGTCCGTGGAGGCGGAGCTGGACGAGGCCGCCCTCGGGCGCGTACGCACCCTTTGCGACGAACTCGCCGCGCGCACCCGCGCCGAACTGCGTGCCGACGCCGTCCCCGACGCCGCGATCACCACGCACGCGCGCGTGCTGCTCCGTTACGCCGGAACGGACGCCGCCCTGCCCGTGCCGCTGGACACCGTCGCCGCGATGAAGCAGGCCTTCGAAACAATCCACCGTTCGCGCTACGCGTTCACCATGGACAAGCCGCTCGTCGCGGAAGCCGTCTCCGTCGAGGCCGTGGGCACGGCCGGGGAGCACGGCGCGTACGTCGTCGAAGAGATCGCGGGCGAGGGGGAGTTCGCCCCGCGCGCGGTGGTCGGCATGTTCGTGGACGGCGAGCGGCGCAGGACGCCCTTGTACCACCGAGTCCATCTGCGTCCCGGAGATTCGGTCGAAGGACCGGCGATCATCGCCGAGGCCGACGCCACGACCGTCGTCGACCCCGGCTGGCGCGCGGCCGCGGACGAGCGCGGGCACCTGCTGCTGACGCGCGTGCGCCCCCGCCCGGGCAGGGTGGCCGTGGGCACCGACGTCGACCCGGTGCTCCTGGAGGTCTTCAACAACCTCTTCATGGCGATCGCCGAGCAGATGGGCGTCCGTCTGGAGAACACCGCCCACTCCGTCAACATCAAGGAACGGCTCGACTTCTCCTGCGCGCTCTTCGACAACACCGGCAATCTGATCGCCAACGCACCCCATATCCCCGTCCATCTCGGCTCGATGGGCGAGTCGATCAAGGAGGTGCTGCGTCGCAACGAGGGCGCGATGAAGCCGGGCGATGTGTACGCGATCAACGACCCGTACCACGGCGGCACGCATCTGCCCGATGTGACAGTCGTGACGCCCGTGTTCGAGGGGGACGAGCTGCGCTTTCTGGTGGCCTCGCGCGGCCACCACGCCGAGATCGGCGGCATCACCCCCGGCTCCATGCCCGCCTTCAGCCGCACCGTGGAGGAGGAGGGCGTGCTCTTCGACAACTGGCTGCTCGTGCGCGACGGACGGCTGCGCGAGGCCGAGACCCGGGAACTGCTGACCACGGCCCGCTACCCGTCGCGCGCCCCCGACACCAACCTCGCCGACCTGCGGGCCCAGATCGCCGCGAACGAGAAGGGCATCGTTGAACTGCGCCGGATGGTCGACCAGTTCGGGCTCGATGTCGTCCATGCCTATATGCGCCACGTGCGGGACAACGCCGCGGAGTCGGTGCGCCGCATCGTCGCCGGGCTGAACGACGGCGCGTACCGCTACGAGACCGACAGCGGGGCGGTCATCCAGGTGGCCCTCACCGTGGACCGCAAGGCGCGCTCGGCCGTCATCGACTTCACCGGCACCTCGCCGCAGCAGCCGGGAAACTTCAACGCACCCAAGTCCGTGGTCATGGCGGCGGTTCTGTATGTGTTCCGGACGCTGGTCGCCGACGACATCCCGCTCAACAGCGGCTGTCTG
This sequence comes from Streptomyces sp. NBC_01481, assembly GCF_026339995.1. Taxonomy (GTDB): domain Bacteria; phylum Actinomycetota; class Actinomycetes; order Streptomycetales; family Streptomycetaceae; genus Streptomyces. The sequence continues at coordinate 111,774 of NZ_JAPEPT010000008.1, forward strand.
GAGCCACTGGAGGTCCGCGTGCCCGACGGCTCGATGCTCGCGCCGTCCCACCCGGCCGCCACGGTCGCGGGCAATGTGGAGACCTCGCAGGCCGTCACCGGCGCGCTGTACGCGGCGCTCGGCGTCCAGGCCGAGGGCTCGGGCACCATGAACAACCTGACCTTCGGCAACGACCGCGTGCAGTACTACGAGACGGTGGCCAGCGGCTCGGGCGCGGGAGAGGGCTTCGACGGCGCGGATGCCGTCCAGACCCATATGACCAACTCGCGCCTGACCGACCCCGAAGTGCTGGAGTGGCGCTACCCGGTGCGCGTGGACGCCTTCGCCGTACGGGAGGGCAGCGGCGGGCGCGGACACTGGAACGGCGGACGCGGCGTGGTCCGCAGGATCCGCTTCCTGGACCCGATGACGGTGGCTCTGCTCACCGGGCACCGCCGCGTCCCGCCGTACGGCATGGCGGGCGGCGGGCCGGGCGCGCTCGGCAAGAACCTGGTGGAGCGGGCCGACGGCAGCGTGACGCAGCTCCAAGGCGTCGATTCCGTGGATGTCGGCCCCGGGGACGTGCTGGTGATGAACACCCCGGGCGGCGGGGGATTCGGCACGCCCGAACCGTAGTCAGCGAACCGGGACGAAGCGGATGGGTATCCCCGGTGCGGCCTGGGCCGCCGCCGCGAGATCCCGCTCGTCGACGACCGCGATCACCGGATAGCCGCCGGTGGTCGGGTGATCGGCGAGAAAGACCACCGGGCAGCCGTCCGGCGGCACCTGAACGGCCCCAAGGACCATGCCCTCGCTGGGAAGTTCGCCGTTCGACGCGCGCTCCAGGGAGGGGCCCTCGGTGCGCAGACCTATGCGGTTGCTCGCGGACGAGACCCGGTAGGCGCTACGGGACAGCGTGGTCGGCGCCGCATCGGTGAACCAGTCATGGCGTGGCCCGAACCGTACCCGCAGCACCAGCTCGGCGGGCGGGGCCGGATGCGGGACGGCGTCCACGCGCGCGTGCCCCGCGGGCGCGCCGCCCAGGGGGAGCACGGCTCCGTCCGCGAGCGGCGCGGGACCGAGCCCCGAGAGGAGGTCCGTGGACCGGCTGCCCAGCACAGGCTCCACGGCCACACCGCCGCCGAAGGCGACGTAGCTGCGGACGCCGAAGACCGCGGGCCCGATGTCCAGCAGTGCTCCCGCGGGCACCCGCACCGGCGATCCCCACGCCACCGGCCGCCCGTCCACGGACACGGGACTGGGCGCCCCCGCCACAGCGACTGTCACCGCGCAACGCGGACGCACGGCACAGCCGTTGAGGGTGGTCTCCAGGACGGCGGCCTCCGGCGGGTTGCCCACGAGCCGGTTGACCAGCCGGGCGGCCGGCGGGTCCAGCGCTCCCGAGCGCGGTACCCCGAGATGGGCATGCCCCGGCCGCCCCAGATCCTGCACGGTGGTCAGCGCCCCGGCCCGTACGACGGCGAAGGCCCGGTCGGTCATCGGCGCTCCGGAACGAAACGCACCCGGGTCCCCGGCGACAGCAGTGCGGCGGGCTCCCGCGCCGGGTCCCACAGCACCGCGTCCGTCGTCCCGATCAGCTGCCAGCCGCCGGGTGACGAGCGCGGATACACCCCGGTGTACGGGCCCGCCAGCGCCAGCGCCCCTGCCGGGACCGAAGTGCGCGGGGTGGCCCTGCGCGGCACCGCGTACTGCTGCGGCAGCCCGGTCAGATAGCCGAAGCCGGGCGCGAACCCGCAGAAGGCGACGCGGAATTCGGCCGCCGAATGGATCCGTACGACCTCCTCCGCCGTCACCTGCCACAGTGCCGCGACATCCGCCAGATCGGGCCCGTCGTAGCGGACGGGTACCTCGATGGCGTCCTGCACGCTCGCGTGGAGCGCCGGAATCTCCCACTCCATGAGCTCACGTGCGAAGTGCCCGGGCCTGTCGAGTCCGTCGAGCAGCACCGTACGGGCGGCGGGCACGATCTCCCGGATCGGCGGCAGTGCACCCGAGGCGCGGCGGCGCAGCAGTTCGGCATGGAGCGCCCCCGCCTCGTCGCCGTCGGCCAGCTCGACGAGCAACGCCCGGTCACCGACCGGCATGGTCCTCATACGAAGGCATCCACACGGACTCCCACGGTCTCCAGTTGCCGCCGCACCAGACGGGCAAGCGTGACCGCCCCCTCGGTGTCGCCGTGCAGACAGAGCGAGCGGGCCCGCACCGGGACCGACTGTCCGCAGCGCGAGGTGAGCACCCCGAACCGCGCCATGCTGACGGACCGTTCGACGACGGCTGCCGGATCGCTGAGCACCGCGCCGTCCTGTCCGCGCGGCACGAGCGTGCCCTCCGCGGTGTAGGCGCGGTCCGCGAACGCCTCGGTGACGGCGGGCAGTCCGGCCTTCTCCGCCATGGTGTGCAGCTTCGACCCCGGCAGCCCGAGCAGCGGCAGCCGCTCACCGGACAGCAGTACGCCGTCGACGACGGCGGCCGCCTGCTCCTCGTCGTGGACGACCCGGTTGTAGAGAGCGCCGTGCGGTTTGACGTACGAGACACGGGACCCGGCCGCCCGGGCGAAGATCTCCAACGCCCCTATCTGATAGGCGATCTCGGCGGACAGTTCGTCCGGCGGGACGTCCATGGAGCGCCGTCCGAACCCGGCCAGATCCCGGTAGGAGACCTGGGCGCCGATCCGCACCCCGCGCTCCGCCGCCAGTTGGCAGACGCGCCGCATGGTGGACGCGTCCCCGGCGTGGAAGCCACAGGCGACGTTGGCGCTGGTGACGACCGACAGCAGCTGTTCGTCGTCGGTCAGCCGCCAGCGGCCGAAGCCCTCGCCCAGGTCGGCGTTGAGATCGATGGACGCCCAGGTCATGTGCTCCCCATTCCTGTCTCTCGTCAGGCCACGCGGTACTGCTCGTCGCGGACGTCGGTGATGAACATCCGCCCCGGCGCGTGTGTGATCGCGAACGGCGGTCGCGAAGCCGTCACCGCGGCCTGCGGTGTGACCCCGCAGGCCCAGAACACCGGGATGTCGCCAGGCTCCAGGTCCACCGGATCGCCGAAGTCGGGGCGGCCGAGATCCTCGATGCCGAGCCCGGCCGGCTCACCGCTGTGCACCGGGCCGCCGTGCACCGCGGGCATCAAGGCGCTCTCCCGTATCGCCGTGGCGAGTTGCTCGGGCGGCACGGGGCGCATCGACACCACCATGGGCCCGTGCAGCCGCCCCGCGGGGCGGCAGAGCCGGTCGGTCACATACATCGGGACATTGCGGCCCTGCTCGATATGGCGCATCGCAACCCCGGACTCGGCCAGCACCCACTCGAAGGTGAAGCTGCAACCGATGAGGAACGACACCAGATCGCCCCGCCAGTGCGCCACCACGTCCGCGGGCTCGTCGACGAGTTCGCCGTGCTCCCACACGCGGTAGCGCGGCAGATCGGTCCGCAGATCCGCACCCGGCGCAAGGGGTGTCGAGAAGGAACCGGCGTCGGTGACGTCCAGCACCGGACAGGGCTTCGGGTTGCGCTGACAGAACAGCAGCATGTCGTACGCCCAGTCGGCGGGGACCGAGATCAGATTCGCCTGCGCGCGGCCGGGAACCATGCCCGCGGTTGGGCGGCTGACCCCGGACCGGAACCGCGCGCGAGCCTCGGCCGCACTCAGGCCCTCGACACTCGGGTCCTGGACCGTGGTCACAGCAGCTCCTTCCCGCGGGTCTCGGGCAGCCCGAGCAGCGCCAGCACGGCGATCCCGTAGCCGACGGCGCCGAGGACCAGGGCGCCGCCCACGCCCCAGCTGTCGGACAGGTAGCCCACCAGGGTGGGCAGGAACGCGCCCACGCCGCGGCCGCAGTTGTACGTGAACCCCTGGCCGGTGCCGCGTACGGCCGTCGGATACAGCTCGCTCAGGAAGGAACCGAAACCGCTGAAGATCGCGGACATGCAGAACCCGAGCGGGAAGCCGAGCACCAGCAACAGGCCGTTCGCCCCGGACGGGATGTTCGTATAGGCGAGGATCCCGATGGCGGAGAGCACGGCGAAGAGGACGATGTTCTTCTTCCGGCCGATCCGGTCGGTGAGATAACCGCCGGTCAGATAGCCGATGAACGCGCCGGATATCAGGAAGGCCAGATAGCCGCCGGTGCCGACGACGGTGAGTCCCCGCTCGGTCTTCAGATACGTCGGCACCCAGGTGGCCAGCGTGTAGTAGCCACCCTGGACGCCCGTGGACAGCAGCGTCGCGAAGAGCGTGATGCGCAGCAGGTCCTTCCTGAAGATTGCCAGGAAGGAGCCGCGTTCGGTGCTGGCGGCACGCCGCGCGGCAGCCTCGGGGGCGTCGCTGACACTCCGCCGTACGTAGATCACCAGAAGGGCGGGCAGCGCACCGGTCCAGAACATCACGCGCCAGGCGGTGTCGGCGTCGAGGAACTGGAAGACCAGGGTGTAGACGATGACGGCGAGCGCCCAGCCCGCCGCCCACGCGCTCTGGACGGCGCCGAGCGTACGGCCACGGTGCTTGGCGCTCGCGTACTCCGCGACCAGGATCGCGCCCACGGCCCACTCGCCGCCGAAGCCGAGTCCCTGCAGTGCCCGGAAGACCAGCAGTGTCTCGTAGTTGGGGGCAAATCCGCACAGAACGGTGAATACCGCATAGGTGATCACCGTGAGCATCAGCGCCTTCACCCGGCCCACGCGGTCGGCGAGCACGCCGGCCAGGGCGCCTCCCACCGCGGAGACGACCAGGGTGACAGTGGTGAGAAGTCCGGTCTGTCCGTTGTCGAGACCGAAGTACGCCGCGATCGCCACCATGCTCAGCGGCAGCGTGAAGTAGTCGTAGGAGTCGAGGGCGTACCCGCCGAACGCGCCGCCGAAGGCGCGGCGGCCGCGGGGGCCGAGAGCCTTCAGCCATGCGAACGCGCCGGTGTCCTCGGGGAGTTCGCCCTGCTTCGGCTGTGTCCGGATCGTGCTCATCTGCACCTCGCAGAGGGGGAGGAGGGTGCTGTCGAGACTGTGCGGTGAAGCCACGGTAGGGGATTGTTGAACGATCCGACAAGAGTCATGTCGGGTGGTTCTTGCTTCTACGATGGACTTCGCACGTCGGCGGGAGCGGCCGGCGAGGAGAGAGGGCGTTGTGGGGACGACGGAGCCCGGGATCGGCGGACTGGCGGACGACCGCCCGCTGTTGGGCCGCACCAGCACGGCGGAGAGGGTCGCGGACATCCTGCGCACCCGCATCGCGGAGGGCTATTTCCCGCCGGGAGAGCGCCTTTCGGAGGAGAGCATCGGCAAGGCGCTCGGCGTCTCGCGCAACACACTTCGCGAGGCTTTCCGGCTGCTGACCCATGAGCGGCTGCTCGTCCACGAGCTGAACCGGGGGGTATTCGTCCGCATGCTGGCCGTGCAGGACGTCGTGGACATCTACCGCACCCGGCAACTGGTCGAATGCGCCGTCGTCCACGGGCTCGGAGAGCCGCCGTACGCGCTGGACGAGCTCGAAACGGCCGTGGCGGGCGGTGAACGCTCGGAGCGCGAGCGCGACTGGAAGGGTGTCTCGACCGCCAACATCCACTTCCACCGCGAACTCGTCGCGCTCGCCGGAAGCGCGCGCACCGACGAGCTGATGCGCAGTGTGCTGGCCGAGCTGCGGCTCGCCTTCCACGTGGTGGACAACCCGCGGCGGCTTCACCAGCCCTATCTCGTACGCAACCGGGCGATCCTCGAAGCGCTCCGGGCGGGCGACCGGTCGGCGGCCGAGCGACTGCTGGCCGACTACCTCGACGACTCGCGGACGCAGATGGTGGAGACGTACGCGCAACTCGTCGCCGACGAGGACGGCGACGATGACGAGGACATGGACCGGCACGCGGACGGAGCGTAGCCGGACGGTCGCTTCTGCGCCGTTTCGACCGTTGTCAGTGCGAGGACCTAATCTGTTCAGCGTGACTTCGCCTGTCTCGACTGCCTCGACGGAATTCGTTCCGCCCCAGCTCAGCGCGGGGCCGCGGCCCGCGCAGGGTCCGGCCGCCGACGAAGGGCTGGCGCGGCGGCTTCGCGCGCTCGCGTGCACCGCGCCGCTGCACGACCTCGACACCCGCAAGGCGAATCTTGCGGGGGAGTACACGGTGTACGCGATGGCGGAGGTCGCCCTCGCGGCCATCGACCTCGTCACGCTCAACATGGACTTCGACACCGGCGCCGACAACGACCAGATAGTGGCCAGACTCCTGCCGCGCGTCGCGGCCCAGGCCCCGCGTCGCCCGGCCGCCGAACACGAGCGGGTCGCCCGCTGGGTGCTGGAGAACCTGATCAATGTGGGCAGCGTGGACCGCGGCTTCCGCGCGGTGTATGGCACCTTCGGACCCGACGGCGTCTACACCCGCCGTGACTACGACTTCAAGCTCATCGAGGAAGTGCCGGGATACGGCGGCAGCGTCTATCTCCGTACGACCGACGAAGCGGTCAACGTCCTGGTCGGCGCGCTCGACACGGATGTCACCAGCGCGCAGATCGCCGCCGAGGTGAAGCTGGAGGTCCTGATCAGCCGGGGCAGGCTCGCCGACGCCCAGCTCGCGGCCGAGCAGGCCAGATACCGGACCGTGCAGTACGCCGAGACGCTGCGCAGGACCCTGGAGGCCACCCGGCGCAATGTGCGCGCCGTCGACTGGCTCAGCGCCGTGCCCGACATGATCGCTGAGGCGCTCGACCATGTCGCCGACCGTTACCGCCACGAGAACGCGATCCTGACGAACATCCGCAAGGCGCGCGACGAGGCCGAGGACCCCGAGCACAAGCGCCGCGCCGCCGAGCTCGTCGACATAGTCAAGGACTGCATCCGCCGCCACACCCAGCTGCAGTCCCGGCTCCTGGAGGCGGGCCCGCTGTTCCGCGCCGAACAGGACCGCCAGGCCTTCGCCCGCCCCACCGCGCGGACCGGACTCGATCTGTACGGACAGCTTCTCGCCCCGCTGCTGCCGCTCCCCGTCGAGGCGGCGATCCGTGTCACTGACGCGTTCTTCGCGCGTGGGACAGGGCTGCGCACGCCGTCGTCCGTACGGGTCGGCGATCTGGTCGACATGCTGCTCACGCCGCCGGCGGAGCGCGAACACCTGGGCGCGGAGATGCCCGAGCCCGACCTGATCGCCACGCCCGACGACAGCCGCTTCAGCGAGGAGCAGCTGGCGAGCGCGATGGAACTGCTCGACCTGGAACACGACGCGCCGCGCCGCCTCTCCGGCCTGCTCGCGGAGGCGCGCCTCCGCGACCCCGAACTGCCGTACCTGGTGGCTCTGCTGGCCATCCACGCCGCAAGCCCCCCGGTCGGCACGGCCTACCGCCAGGGCGAGGAACGGCTTCTGTTCGCCGTCGACGACGGCACCGAACTGGACGACCCCGAATTCGGCGGCGCGGACCTGATCGTGGGCACGGCCCTGCTGGACGCGGCGGGCATGGCGGCGGCGCGTACGGAGGCGGCGTGAGCGCGCTGACCGGGGCTGAGGTTCAGCCCGTCCGGCGTTTGAGGACATGCGGCCGAAGGTCGCATATGGGGTCTGGGGCGCAGCCCCGGTTCGGGAAGGGGCGGGTAGGGGAACAGCGCCGCAGGCAACCCGAACCGCACACCAGCATTCCGCAGCAAGGAGCACCCTCCAGTGAGTGACGACCACGCACCGACCACCGCGTGGAACGACCGCGACCGCGGTCCGACCGGCTCGGCCGAGACCGCCGCATCGCCCGCACCGGCCACCGCCACGGCCGCCGTCACTCCCGCAGACGCCGCCGACGCCGCCCGCCTCGTCTCCTTCGGGCTGCAGCCCAAACTGCTGCCCGCCCGCGACGCCGAGTACGCCGAACTCCTGCGCCGCTACCGCGAAGACCCCGCCTTCGCCCGGCTCGCCGACGCCGTCGCCACCGGCCTCGGCCTCGTCGTCCTCGAAGTCTCCCCGCGCGCGGGGATGGCGGTGGCTGCCGGTGAGGACTCCGTCTTCGCCGTCCGCATGGGCGACTACGCGCGCCGCGCCTCCGCCGACTCCGCGGACCGCTTCCTGCACGGCCTGGCCCATCTCGCCGTCGCCGCCATGGCGTTCCCCCGCCCCGAGGACCTCGCCGACGACGCCTACATCGGCCGCTTGACGGTCAACGGCGTCGATGCCTTCGTACGCCAGGCCTGCCGCCGGCTGGAGGAGCGTGCCGACGCACAGGGCGAGAACACCGACCCGGCCACCGACGCACCCGGCCTGGAGGCGGCCTGGCGGATCTACGCACGGCGCAGCGCCACCGGCGCCACCAAGGACGCCCGCCGCCTCGCCGGATCCACCACCGGCCTCGTCGGCAAGGCAGTCGCGTTCCTCACCGACTCCGGCTTCCTCCAGCGGACCGGCGACGACGCCGGAGGCGCGTACCGCACCACCGCCCGCTACCAGTTGCAGGTGCGCGACATGGCCGGCAGCGCGGCCATGGCCGAACTGCTCGAACTCGGCGTCGTACCTGTCGGCGACGGCAGCGCCACGCTTCTGCCGCCGCCCGACGCGGACGACCTGGAGCTGGCCGCCGACGCCGGCCTGCCCTTCCACGCCTGATCCCCCACCTGCCACTTACGAGAGTCCGCCGCCATGTACGAGCTGTCCCGGGTACGCCTCTACTCCATCGGGCCCGCAGGTGCGCGCTATGCCGACACCGTGCTGGACCTGCGCGGAGTGGGCGAGCCCGTGCCCCATCCCGCCCCCGCACAGGCGGATTTCTTCGAGGAGGAGCCGGTCGGCCCGCCGCGCCGCCCCGCCCCCGCGGGTGTGCTCTTCCTGGAGAACGGCGGCGGCAAGTCCGTACTGCTCAAGCTGATCTTCTCGGTGATGCTGCCCGGCCACCGCAACACCCTCGGCGGCGCCAGCTCCGGCGTGCTGCGCAAGTTCCTCCTCGCTGACGACTGCGGACATGTCGCCCTGGAGTGGCAGCACACGCTCACCGGCGAGCTCGTCGTGGTCGGCAAGGTCAGCGAGTGGCGCGGCCGTCAGGTCTCCAACGACCCGCGGAAGTTCGCGGAAGCCTGGTATTCCTTCCGCCCGGGCCCTGGACTCAGCCTCGACTCGCTGCCCGTCGCCGAGTCCACCGCCGTCCGCCGGCCGGTCGAGGGCGCGTCGGGCGCGCAGGGCCGCCGCCGCACGATGAAGGGCTTCAGGGACGCCATCACCGAGGCGGGCAAGGCGTATCCGCACCTCGACGTCTACTGGGAGGAGATCCACGACCGCTGGAACGAGCACCTGGGCGATGTGGGACTCGACCCCGAACTGTTCCGCTACCAGCGGGAGATGAACGCCGACGAGGGCGAGGCGGCCGGTCTCTTCGCCGTCAAGAAGGACTCCGACTTCACCGATCTGCTGCTGCGGGCCGTTAGCGACACACGCGACACGGACGGACTCGCCGACCTGGTCAGCAGTTTCGGCAACAAGCTCGGCCGCCGCGCCGAACTGACCGCGGAACGCGACTTCACCGCCGGTTCGGCCGATCTGCTCGGCCGGATCGTCGAGGCGGCCGAGGCGAGGACCAGGGCGCGGGACATCCACGCGGGCGCCGAGCGCCGTACGCGCACGCTCGCCCGCCGGCTCTCCGCGCGCGCGGCAGGGGAACGGGGGCGTACGGCGGAGCTCGCCCAGCAGGTCACCTCCGCCGCCCACACCGTCACCGAGGCCGAACAGGCGCGCAGCCGCAGTTCGCTGATCGCCGCCGAACTGGCCTACCGGCACGCCTCGCTGGCGCTGACCGTCGCCGAGAAGAGCGCCGCGGCCCAGCGCCGTGAACTGACCGACGCGCGCACCCTGCACGCCGCCTGGCAGGCGGCGGAGGCCGTACTGCGCCACCGCGCCGCCTCCGACCGTTCCGCACGCGTCGCCGTGGCCATCCGCGAGGCGGAACGGGACGCGGCCCCGGCACTCGCCGCCCGCGCGAGGGCCGCTGCCGACCTCGTCCGCGCGCTGCACTCCGCCGCGGAGGACGGTGAGCGACTGGCCAACGAGCAGGAGGAGCGTTCCGCCGCGCTCCAGGAGGCGGGCGAATCCGCCCACCGCGATGCGACGGCCGCAGCCACCGAGGCGCAGCGCGCCCGCAGCGAGATCGGCCATCTGCGGCAGCGGCTGAGCGAGGTCGAGCAGGAGACCGCCGAGGCGGTACGGGCGGGCTGGCTCGACGACACCGCACCCGACGCCGACCCGGCGCGCGCCGCGCTCGCGGCCAGCGACGCGGAGAAGACGGCGGTCGCGGCATGGGACGCGGCACGGGAGGCCGGTCGTACGACGGCGGACCGTGCGAGGGAGGCAGCCGCGGCCGAGTCCCGTGCCGAACTCGCGGCGGCCCGCGCCTCGGACGCGGCGCTGGCGGCGGACAGCGCCTACGAGGCGGAGCGCCGGGCCGCGGAGTCGATCGCCCAGGACGAACGTCTTGCGGAGCTGCTGAGCCTGCCGCCGACGGTGCACGCGGCGGTGCCTTCACCGCGGCGTGGCACCGGCGTGGACGCGGCGTCGGGGCCCGTCCCGGCGGACGGCGCCGCCGAGGACCCGTCGCGCCACGCGGCCGACCCGGCACGCGGAGGCCACGGCCACGACGGCCGCCCCGCCACACCCCTGCGTGCCACCGAAGGGCCTCTCACCGCCGAGGAGTTGGACGGCTACGCCGACGAGCTGCGCGAGCTGCTCGACCAGTACGTCGCCTCAGCCGAGCGGCAGCTCTTCGATCTGCGTACCGCCGCGGCCGACGACGCCCGCATCCTGGGCGCACTCGGTGACGGCGGGCTGCTGCCGCCGGGGCCCGACGTCCTCGCGACCGTCGAGTACCTCGGCGAACACGGCGTCCCCGCCCTTCCCGGCTGGCGCTATCTCGCGCAGGCCGTCGACCCGGCCGACCACGCAGCGGTCCTAGCCGCTCGGCCCGAGCTGGTCGACGGCGTGGTGATCACCGACCCTGCCTCGCACGCTCGCGCACGCGAAGTCCTCACCGGGGCGGCACTGTTGCCCCGCTCCGCCGTCGCGGTCGGAACGGCAGCCGCACTGCTCGCACCCGTGCCCGGTCCCGGCACCGGTGTCAGCGGCGACGGGGACGTGTTCCTCGTACCGCCGAACCCGGCCATGCACGACGAGCACGCGGCCGACGAGGAGCGCCAGGCGTTGCGGGCCCGGGCGACCGCGCGGGACGAGGAGATCCGTGTGCTCGCGGCGCGGCTCGCCGGGGACCGTTCGATTGCCGCCCGGCTCGGCTCGTGGCGTGCGGACTGCCCACCCGGCATGCTCGCCGAGCTCGCGCAGGGTGCGCAGAGCGCCCGCGAGGCCGCCGAGGAGGCGCGGGAGGCGCTGGCCGAGGCCCGTACCGCACGCGCCGAGGCGGACGAGGCGGCCGCCGACGCCGCCGGCGTGCGCGACCAGCGCCAGGAGGCCGCCCAGCGCGCCCGCCGTGCCGCCGACGCACTCGCGGGCCTGGCCTTCCGGCTGCGTGAGCGCGCGGGCTGGCAGGTGAAACTGCGCGAACTGGCCGACGACGCGGCCGAGTCCGAGGCCCGGGCCACGACTTGCCTGGAGCGAGCCAAGGCCGCCGACGAGGACCGCCGCGCCGCCCAGCGCGCGGGAGACGACGCACGCCGCACCGCCCGCGCGCTTCGCGCCGAGCGAGCCGAGATCGCCGGGGCTCCCGAGAATCTGCCGGAGCCCGACGAGGACAGCCCGCGCGCCGCGCTGCCCACCCTGCGCGAGGCCTACCGCGCGGCCTCCCAGCTGTACGAGAAGGTGGGCGTCGGCGCCGACCTGCGCGCCGAGCAGGCCCGCGCGGAGAGCGACGAGAGCGCCGCCCTGGCCGAGCTCGACCGGCTCACCAACAAGGTCCGCACCCGCGCCGCCCAGCTTCTTGAGGGCACGGACGGCGCCGACGGTCCCTCCCGCCAGGCGGCGGCCGCCCGCGCCGAGTCGCTGGTACAGATGCTGGAGTCGCGCGCCTCGGAAGCCAGCGAGAAGCTGGGCCGGCTGCGCGGCGAGGCCGAGCGGCTGGCCCCCGCCGACGGCGAGTCGCACACCGGACTCCCGGACGATCTGGTCCCGGTCGACGCCGAGCAGGCCCAAGCCCTGCTGCGTACCGCGACGGGCGAACTCGCAGCGCGCACCGACGCGCTGGAGACGGCCCGGGCCGCGCACGCCGCCCTGCTCCAGGCCCACCGGGCAGCCGAGGACGCGGCAGGCGGCTTCGACGAGACCGCCGCGCTCCTGCGGGACCTGCTGCGGGAGCAGCACGACGAGGAGCCGCCGGACGCGCCCGAGCCGTACCCGGGCAGCCTGGAGGAGGCCCGCCACTCCGCCGCGGAAGCCCGGCGCTCACTGCGCGGCTGCGCCACCGACCTGTCCGCCGCCGAGGCGGCCGTGCGGGAAGCGAGCGACATTCTCGTACGGCACGCCAACTCCACACGGTACGAGCAGGTACGCACTCCCGCACGCCAGCAGATCCGGGAACTGCCCGCCGCCGCGCTGCCCGAGCACGCCGCCAAGTGGGCGGAGGCGTTCGCGCCCCGGCTGCGCGTACTGACCGACGAACTGGAGCAGTTGGAGCGCAACCGCGACACCATCGTCGACCGGCTGCGCGGTCTGGTGGACTCCGCACTGACGACCCTCCGCTCGGCACAGCGGCTCTCCCGGCTTCCCGAGGGGCTGGGCGAGTGGTCAGGACAGGAGTTCCTCCGGATCCGCTTCGAGGAGCCGGACCAGGCGACACTCGCCGAGCGGCTCGGCGAAGTCATCGACGAGGCGACCCGTGCGGCGGTGAAGAAGAACTCGGCGGCGGCCTACGGAGAGGGCCGGCGGGACGGAATGTCCCTGCTGCTGCGCGGCGTTCAGGCGGCACTCCAGCCCAAGGGCATCGCCGTAGAGATCCTCAAGCCGGATGCGGTGCTGCGCGCCGAGCGGGTCCCGGTGGGGCAGATGGGCGACGTCTTCTCCGGCGGCCAGCTGCTCACCGCGGCCATCGCGCTCTACTGCACGATGGCCGCGCTGCGCAGCAACGACCGCGGCAGGGACAAGCACCGGCATGCCGGCACGCTCTTCCTGGACAATCCCATCGGCCGCGCCAATGCGACGTATCTGCTGGAACTTCAGCGGGCGGTATCCGATGCGCTGGGCGTCCAATTGCTCTATACGACAGGGCTCTTCGACACGACGGCTCTCGCCGAATTCCCGCTGGTCATCCGGCTGCGCAATGACGCGGATCTGCGCGCGGGCCTGAAGTACATCAGTGTCGAGGAACATCTGCGCCCGGGTCTGCCGCAACAGGACCCCTCGGGCGAGACGGTCCACGGCGAAATCACGGCGACGCGCATGTTCAAGCGCACCCCGGCGCCACCGCAGCCGGCGGCCGCGGACAGGACCTAGCCGTCAGGCCCGTCCGGCTATCGAGGACCGGGGTCTGGCGCTGCGCCCCTGTTGCCGCTGCGCCGCCCGCGCCATCCGGCGTGCGCGGCGGCGCTCACGGCGCAGCTGACGCGCCGTGCTGCTCGGCACCGACACGACCCCGTGGCGCTGGTTCCAGACCTGGCGGGTCACCCACACGTCCAGCACCGCCCAGGTCGCCACCACCGTGCTCCCGACGCCGCTGAGCACCATCGGAAAGGCCAGCCACGACCCGGCCAGCGTGCAGAGAAACGCGATCATTCCCTGAATCAGCGTCAGCGAGGCGATGATGACCGCGCGCACCGCTGCCGTACGGACCGGATCGGCCATGCGCCGCCGCACCGCCGGCTCCTCCACCCAGAGCTGCCGCGGGACATCGGCACAACTCGCCGCCCGAACCCCGCCGCGACGCTCGTCCGTGTCCATGGACCCTGTCACTCCCCACCTCTGTCCGACTTCAGGGTGGCTGCCCGGATTCCGCTGCTTTACTCCGGCCGCCGCATCGTATGCGGACCGGAGCCGAACCGAATGCGATGTGCCCGCGTTACCGGCGAACCCCCGTGCCCCCCGTACAGAATGACGATTGACCAGGCCCGATGATTCCCGTGGAGCGAAGAATTCCAGCCATCTCCCACCGTCCGAAAGATGACGTGCCGCCAGGTGTGGTCCGACACCGTGGGGAATGCCATCTCCCCGAATACCGGGACAACTCATGATCAACACGCCTGCCGTAGGCCGAAAATCGTCCGGACGTGCCTTCGAGTTGTCTGTGTGACAGTAGTAGGCTCGCGCCGTTTGTTGACGGAACACCACCCGCACCGGGCGGGGGGTCGAGCAGGGGGAGGCCATGCGCTTTCGCGGGAAGTCCATCCGCCGGAAGATCGTGGCGTTGTTGCTGGTGCCGCTTGTCTCCCTGACCGCCCTCTGGGGCTTCGCCACCGTACTGACCGGTCGGGAGGCCAGCCAACTCCTGGATGTCACCTCCGTCGTCAAGGAAGTCGGATATCCGGTGGCGGACGCCCTCGGCGACGTCCAGAAAGAGCGCCGCCAGACGCTCATCTACCTTGCGGACCAACGCGCTTCCGACGCCCTGCCCGCCCTGCGCCGCCAGCGCGAGGCCACCGACAAGGCCATCGCCAAGATCACGGCGAACATGAACAAGGCCGGCGTCCGGGACGACATGCGGGCCGACACCCGCGAGGAACTGCGCTCGCTCGTCGAGGGCCTCGACGGACTCAGCGCCCTGCGCCGCTCGGTCGAGACGGGCACCATCTCCCGCAAGCAGGCGCTCGACTTCTACAACCGCATCATCGATCCCGGCTTCAGCTTCCTGACGACGCTCCACGCCCTCAGCGACGTTGAGCTCGAACGCCAGGGCCGCGCTCTCGTCGGCGTGGTCCGCGCCACGGAAATGCTCTCCCGCGAGGACGCCCTGATCGCCTCCGCGCTGACCACGGGCCAGATCACGGCCGAAGAGATCCGCGCGCTCTCCGACTTCATCGCGAACCGCAAGCTGTACTACGAGACCAATCTCGAAGTCCTGCCCGCCGACGAGCGCGAGATCTACGAGCAGTACTGGCGCAGCCCCGAGACGGCACCCCTGCGCGACATCGAAGAGCGCCTGATCTCCGTGGGTGCCACCAAGAAGACTGGCGCCTCCGAAGCCGGGCGCTGGCAGGCCGCGGCCACACCCGTCCTCACCGACCTCGCACGCGAGGCCAAGGAAGCGGGCGTCCGCTACGAGGACCGCGTCGAACCCGCCGCGTACAGCGTCTTCGTCAAGGCGGGCGTCGCCGGTGTACTCGGCTTCCTCGCGCTACTCGTCTCCGTCATCGTCTCCGTACGCATCGGCCGTGACCTCGTCCGCGACATCTCCCGCCTCCGTAAGGAGGCCCACGAGGTCTCCGGCGTACGGCTGCCCAGCGTGATGCGCCGGCTCGCCGCCGGTGAGCATGTGGACGTCGAAACCGAGGCACCGCGACTCGAATACGACAAGGACGAGATCGGGCAGGCGGGCCAGGCGCTCAACACCCTTCAGCGGGCCGCCGTCGAGGCCGCCGTCCGGCAGGCCGACATGCGGCGCGGGGTCTCCGAGGTATTCGTCAACCTGGCCCGCCGCAACCAGGTTCTGCTGCACCGCCAGCTCACGCTCCTCGACACCATGGAGCGCCGCACCGAGGACACCGAAGAACTCGCGGACCTGTTCCGCCTGGACCACCTCACCACCCGTATGCGCAGGCACGCCGAGGGCCTGGTGATCCTCTCCGGCGCGGCCCCCTCCCGCCAGTGGCGCAAGCCGATCCAGCTGATGGACGTCGTACGGGCCGCGGTCGCCGAGGTCGAGGACTACGAGCGCATCGAAGTGCGCAGGCTTCCGCGCATCGGCGTCGGCGGCCCCGCGGTCGCCGACCTCACCCACCTGATCGCCGAACTCCTGGAGAACGCCACGGTGTTCTCGCCCCCGCACACCGGGGTCCAGGTGCACGGCGAGCGGGTCGCCAACGGCTTCACCCTCGAAATCCACGACCGTGGTCTCGGCATGGCGCCCGAGGTGCTGCTCGACGCCAACCTGCGGCTCGCGGAGACCCCCGAGTTCGAACTCTCGGACACCGACCGGCTCGGCCTGTTCGTCGTCAGCCGGCTCGCCCAGCGCCAGAACGTCCGGGTCTCGCTGCAGCCCTCGCCGTACGGAGGGACCACCGCGGTCGTCTTCATCCCTGCGGCCCTGCTCACCGAGGCACCCGAGACCCAGGGCACCGGTTTCCGCCTCGACCGCAAGAGCGAGAGCCCGGCCGGACGGCGCGGCAGCGACGGTACATTCTCGGCGCTCGCCAAGGTCCCCACCGGCCTGGGCGGCTCCCCGCTGCTCGACGGGCCCGTCGAACTGGAGGCGCCGGTCGGCTCGTTGGGCTTCGACGACCGCCCGGCCCGCGGCGGTATGGACTCCGTCGCCGACATCGAGGACACCGAGAGCGAGCGCGGCGGGATCTTCCGCGCCCGGGCGGCCCGCGACCGCCGGGGCGCGAGTGCCGACGAGCAGCACCAGCAGGCGCTGGACCAGACGCCCGAGCGCAACTCCGGCCCGGTGCCCCTGCCCCGTCGCAAGCCGCCGACCCTGGTCACCGACCACGGCCGCAGGGTGGACGAGCGGGGCCGCACCCACCCGGCGCCCGCCCGCGAGCCCGGGAGCGCCGCCGCCGAGCCGCCGCTCGCGCCCGCTCCCGAGCCGTGGCAGGTCCCCGAGCCGCGCCAGGGGCCGGGATCCCGCCAGGCTCCCGAGCTGCGTCAGGGTCCAGGGTCCGGCCAGGTTCCCGAGCCGCGCCCGGGACCATGGCCCGCACCCGCCCCGGCCGCACCGGCGCCCGCACCCCGACGTGGTAACGCACCTTCGCCTTCACCGCGATCCACCCCGCAGACCGCTGCCGAAACGGCCCCGCGGCCCGACGGCCTGCCCCGACGCGTCCGCCAGGCCAGTCTCGCCCACCAGCTCAGGGAGTCGGCCGCCGACCGGCAGCCGCCGGTCCCGGTCGCGGGAGGCGACGTCGAGCGGGACGCGGAGCAAGTACGCAGCCGTATGGCTTCCATGCAACGAGGGTGGCAGCGAGGCCGCCGCCACAACGCCGAAGAGGCCGGACACTCCGACCAGGCCACCGGCCCCGGCGAAACCGCACCACGAACGACATCTGAGGGGGACGGTCGATGACCGCACCACATGCCGCAGCAATCAACTCCATGGGCGCCAGGACAGCCACACAGGGGGCCGGCGAGCTCAACTGGCTGCTCGACGAGCTGGTCGACCGCGTCGCCAGCATCCGCAAGGCTCTGGTGCTCTCCAGCGACGGCCTGGCAACCGGCACCTCGCGGGATCTCACCCGCGAGGACAGCGAGCATCTCGCCGCCGTCGCCTCCGGTTTCCACAGTCTGGCCAAGGGAGTCGGCCGCCACTTCGAGGCGGGCCGGGTCCGTCAGACCGTCGTCGAGCTGGACGAGGCGTTCCTCTTCGTCACGGCCGCGGGCGACGGGAGCTGTCTGGCCGTGCTCACCGACGCGGACTCCGACGTCGGCCTGGTGGCGTACGAAATGACGCTCATGGTCAAGCGGGTCGGCGTGCACCTGTCCACCGCACCACGGACCGGTCAGACCGCCGGAGGGTGAGGGCCGGCATGAGTGAATCGGCTCAGTACGCAACCGACCCGCATCACTTCTTCGACGCCGACGCAGGCCCGGTGGTCCGTCCGTACGCCATGACCCGCGGGCGGACGAGCAGCAAGACCCGCCATCGGCTCGATCTGATCGCTCTTGTCGTTCCGGAGGTCGCGGCCGAGGACCCCGGTCGCGACCAGCTGCTCTCGCCGGAGCATGTCGAGATCGTCGAACGCTGCGGCGACACGCCTCAGTCGATCGCCGAACTCGCGGCCACCCTCGACCTCCCCGTAGGGGTGGTCCGCGTCCTGGTCGGCGATCTCGTCGAGGACGCCCTGGTGCACGTAACCCGTCCCGTTCCGCCGGCCGAGCTGCCGGATGTGAGCATTCTCCGCGAGGTGATCAATGGTCTTCGGGCGCTCTAACCGCCGAACGCCGCCCATCGAGCCGGTCACGCTGAAACTCCTGGTCGCGGGTGGATTCGGCGTCGGCAAGACGACACTGGTGGGCGCGGTCAGCGAGATCAGACCGCTGCGCACCGAGGAGACGCTGAGCGAGGTGGGCCGTCCCGTCGACGACACCGAGGGCGTCGAGAGCAAGACGACCACGACCGTCGCGATGGACTTCGGGCGCATCACGCTCCGCGAGGACCTCGTGCTCTACATCTTCGGCACACCCGGTCAGGACCGCTTCTGGTTCCTCTGGGACGAGTTGGCACAGGGCGCGCTCGGCGCGGTCGTCCTCGCCGACACGCGCCGCCTGGAGGACTCCTTCGCGGCCATCGACTACTTCGAGCGCCGCGGCATTCCGTTCACCGTCGCGGTCAACTGCTTCGAAGGGGCGGGGCGTTTTCCCGGCGAGGCGGTACGGTCGGCGCTCGACCTCGACCCCGAGGTGCCGCTGCTGATGTGCGACGCGCGCGAGCGCGAGTCCGTCAAGGAGGTGCTGGTGGCGGTGGTCGAGCACGCACTGACCCGCGCCGACCGGCAGCGCGAGCACGCCACGACCTGACGCGGACAGCACGGCAGGACACGGCCCGTACCCCCACCGACAGGGGTACGGGCCGTGGGTCTTGGGGGACCGCGGGCGGCTACCGGACGGGGCCAGGGGGTGTCTTTCGGATCTTGCCGGGCTCGCGTGCCCTGGCACGGCACCTCGCTGCGTTGTCGTCAGTCGCCTACGCTCCGCGTGGGCTCCTTCCTCCGCCTTGCGAGGCACCACGCCAGACCCCGCTCACTGATCCGGCCTGATCCAAAAGACACCCCCTACGCCCCGTCCTCCTCGTGCCAGCCGAAGCTGCGCTCAACCGCCTTGCGCCAGTTGCCGTACTCGCGCTCGCGGTCCTGCGCCTCCATCCGCGGCGACCACTCCACGTCCCGCTGCCAGTGCGCCTTCAGCTCGTCGAGGTCCGACCAGACGCCGGTCGCCAGCCCCGCCGCGTACGCGGCACCCAGACAGGTCGTCTCGGACACCTTCGGGCGGATCACCGGCACGCCCAGCACATCCGCCTGATGCTGCATCAGCAGATTGTTGGAGGTCATGCCGCCGTCCACCTTGAGCGTGGTGATCTGCACCCCGGAGTCCTGGTACATCGCGTCGACGACCTCACGCGTCTGCCAGCTCGTCGCCTCCAGCACCGCCCGCGCCAGATGCGCCTTGGTGACATACCTCGTCAGGCCGGTGATGACACCGCGCGCGTCGGAGCGCCAGTACGGGGCGTACAGACCGGAGAAGGCGGGCACGATGTACGCCCCGCCGTTGTCGTCCACGCTCGCCGCCAGCGTCTCGATCTCGTCCGCGCTGCGGATGATGCCGAGCTGGTCCCGGAACCACTGCACCAGCGCCCCGGTGATCGCGATCGAGCCCTCCAGGCAGTACACCGGCGCCTCGTCGCCGATCTTGTACCCGAGCGTCGTGATCAGCCCGCTCTTCGACGGCACGGGCCGGTTGCCGGTGTTCAGCAGCAGGAAACTGCCAGTGCCGTAGGTGTTCTTGGCCGTGCCCGTGTCGTAGCAGGCCTGTCCGAAGATCGCGGCCTGCTGGTCGCCGAGTGCGGATGCGACCGGCACGCCCGAGAGCTGGCCGACAGCGTTCCCGTACACCTGGGCCGAGGACTTGATCTCCGGGAGCATCACCTGCGGCACATTCATCGCCGACAGGATGGCCGGATCCCATTCGAGGGTCTGCAGATTCATCAGCATCGTGCGCGACGCGTTGGTCACATCGGTGACATGGACGCCGCCCTCGGTGCCGCCCGTGAGGTTCCAGATCAGCCAGGAGTCGATGGTGCCGAAGGCGATCTCGCCGCGCTCGGCCCGGCTGCGCAGCCCGGGCACATTGTCCAGCAGCCAGGCCGCCTTGGGCCCGGAGAAGTAGCTGGCGAGCGGGAGCCCGGTCGCATCGCGGAAACGGTCCTGTCCGTCCGTGCTGCCCAGTTCGTTGCAGAGCGCGGAGGTACGGGTGTCCTGCCAGACGATCGCGTTGTGCACGGGCTTGCCGGTCGCCCGGTCCCACAGGACCGTGGTCTCCCGCTGGTTGGTGATCCCGAGCGCGCTGAGCTGTTCGGCACGCAGCCCTGCCTTGGCGATCGCCCCGGCCACCACCGCCTGCACCTTGGACCAGATCTCGGTGGCATCGTGCTCCACCCAGCCGGGCTTGGGGAAGATCTGACGGTGCTCACGCTGGTCGACGGCGACGATCGCGCCGTCCTGGTTGAAGATGATGCAGCGGCTGGACGTGGTGCCCTGATCGATTGCGGCGACGAACTTGTCCGTCATGACTTCCCCTTGTCAATGAGGCCCGCAAGGCCTGGAACTGGAAGGCCTAGAAGGCGGCGTTGAAGATGAGGCCGGCCAGCAGCCCGCCGATCGCGGGTCCGGCAACCGGCACCCAGGCGTAACCCCAGTCCGATGTGCCCTTGTTGGGGATCGGCAGCAGCGCGTGGGTGATGCGCGGTCCGAGGTCACGAGCCGGGTTGATGGCATAACCGGTCGGTCCGCCGAGCGACAGACCGATGCCGACGACCAGCAGCGACACCAGAAGGATGGAGATGCCGGAGCCGTAGATGCCGGCGTTCTGCCCGGGTATCTGGCCGATGCCGATACCGTCGTTCCTGCCGAAGGCGAGTATCGGCAGCACCAGGCCGATCGTCGCGATGATCTCGGTCATCATGTTGGCGACGGGACTGCGGATCTCCGGTCCCGTCGAGAAGATCCCGAGCGTGGGCAGAGCGTTCTTCTTGTCGGCGTTGGCCTGGAACTGCGCGAAGTAGACGAGATAGGCGAGTACGGCGCCGAGGACCGCGCCGACCATCTGCGCCAGGATGTAGAGCGGGACCTTGCTCCACTCCCCGGTGTCGACGGCGACCCCCAGGGTCACGGCGGGATTGAGATGCCCTCCGGACAGCGGCGCGGCGGTGTACGCCCCCGCCAGCACTCCGAAGCCCCAGCCGAAGGCGATGACGACCCAGCCCGAAGCCCTGGCCTTGGAATGATGGAGGGTGACGGCGGCGCAGACCCCCGCGCCGAAGAGGATGAGTATCGCGGTGCCGATGACCTCACCGAGGAAAATGTCTCCATTGCTCATGGCGGCTCCTAGGCTTCGCCCGGGGTCCGGCCCCGGTCCTGCGTGCAGGGTGCGTGCTCCATGGCGTGCCATGGCTACGGGCAGGAGGCAGGGGAGTCCCGTACCCCGCCCGGCGTCCTTGACGAGCGTGGTGAGCGTGCCGAAGTGCGGCGATGCCGACGAAGAGGCAGTGTTCACCGGCCGTGACGGACCGTCAAGGTCGTTGACAGCAAGCGCAGTTCACAGCCGGTGTGTTGACACGGTAGCGGGGAACGTAAGGCGGCGGGAGTACGCGTGGGCACTGTGCTCAGCGCACGGCGACGACGGCCGAGCCATGGCCGAACAACCCCTGGTTCGCGGTGATTCCGGTGCGTGCCCCCGGCACCTGGCGCTCCCCGGCTGTCCCGCGAAGCTGCCAGGTCAGCTCACACACCTGCGCGATGGCCTGCGCGGGCACCGCCTCGCCGAAGGACGCGAGCCCCCCGCTGACATTGACCGGAATACGCCCACCGAGCGCGGTGGCGCCCTCGCGCACCAGCTTGGCGCCCTCGCC
The DNA here is from genome assembly GCF_026339995.1 of Streptomyces sp. NBC_01481. Taxonomy (GTDB): domain Bacteria; phylum Actinomycetota; class Actinomycetes; order Streptomycetales; family Streptomycetaceae; genus Streptomyces. The sequence continues at coordinate 133,418 of NZ_JAPEPT010000008.1, forward strand.
CGTCCCGCACAGGCCGATGTCCTCGTACCACTCCAGCTCCAGGGCGGTGGAGAGGTCGTACACCTCGGCAAGCGACAGGTCCTCGGGACCGATGCCCGCTTCCTCGTAGGCGGCCCGGGCGATGGACGCCCGGAAGGTGTGGGGGAAGGGGTCGACGGCGGCCGCCGAGTCGGTCGCGATGTCAGGGAGATCGAGCACGGTCTTCGGATAGGTCGGGGTGACGGTCGATACGGCGCGGATACGCACCGGATCACTGACCCCGTGCCGCCGCGCGAAGTCCATGCCGGACAGCACCAGCGCGGCCGCGCCGTCGGAGGTCGCGCAGATGTCGAGCAGCCGCAGCGGATCGGCGACGACCGCGGAGGCGGCGACATCCTCGGCCGAAACGGTCTTGCGGTAGCGGGCGTTGGGGTTCAGCGCCCCGGCCGCCGCGTTCTTGACCTTGACCAGCGCGAAGTCCTCGGGCGAATCGCCGTACAGGGCCATGCGGCGCCGTGCGTAGAGCCCGAAGTAGGCGGGGTTGGTGGCGCCGAGCACCCGGAAGCGCACCCAGTCGGGATCGTCGGGCCGATCGCCGCCGGCCGGGGCGAAGAAACCCTTCGGCGCCGAGTCCGCGCCGACCACCAGCACGACGTCGGCCATGCCCGCCAGGATCTGGGATCGCGCCGTGTTGATTGCCTGAGCGCCCGAGGCGCAGGCGGCGTAGACGCTGGTGACGCGTGCGCCCTGCCAGCCCAGCGCCTGTGCGAACGTCGCGCCCGCCACGTAACCGGGATAGCCGCAGCGCACGGTGTCCGCGCCGACCACCGACTGCACCTGCCGCCAGTCGATCCCGGCGTCGGCGAGCGCGGCCCTGGCCGCGACCGTGCCGTACTCCACAAAGCTGCGGCCCCACTTGCCCCACCGGTGCATTCCGGCCCCGAGGACCGCCACATCGCCGGTCATGACGCCATCCCCACAGGCCGCCAGCGCCAGGTCGTCCAGACCGTCCGGGGGGTTTCGCCGAGCACTCCGGGTACGACCTCGACCTCCATACCGACCGCGAGGTCAGCGACGGAGACACCCGGCACCGCCTGCCCGAGAACGACCATGCGCTCGGCCTCCAGCTCGACGGCGACGAGGGTGTACGGCTCCCATGGCGTGTCCGGGTCGGAGACATAGGGCGCCGGCGGGCGGTAGCGCCCGTCCGTGTAGGACCACACCCGACCGCGCTTGGACAGGGGGACCTCCGTCAACTCCCCGCCCACACAGGCTGGGTTGCGGCAGAAGGAGTCTTCGCGCGGGAAGAAGACCGACGTACAGGCGGCACAGCGGGTGCCGAGCAGCCGGAAGTCCTCCTCACCACCGTCCTGTGTGAACCAACCGGCCACCACGGGCGTGCGCGTCACGGTTCCTCCCCGGCCCAGCAATCTGACGGAACGTCAGAAGTGTGCCACGGGTCAGCGGTTCGCGGCGAGCCACTTGGCGGCGATCTCGGCCAGCTCGCTGTCCCTGCCCGCCAGCATCATCCGGATCATCTGCATGTCGCCGCGCAGTGACCAGGCCGGATGTCCGAAGGTCGCGGGGTTGTTCTTCTCGATGAGGAAATGCGCGGGCCAGGCCGTCCCGTATCCGATGAGCGGCAGCGCGGCCGCATACCGCTTCCGGCCGCGCGCCAGCCCGTACGCGCTGATCGCGAGACCGGTCAGTGTGCCGGTCAGATGCACCCAGCGGGTGGCCGCCCTGGAGTGCATGGCGACGTAGTACGGCCAGAACTCCTCGTACGAATCGAATGTCTGCTGCGTCATAGCCGCACCGTATTCCTTCCGCGGAGAACCGGAAACGGCTCTGCCGCGTCCGACATCAGTGAACGGGCGGCCGGAGCCTACGGGGGTGGTCCCGGCCGCCCGTTCACTGCTGTCGGGCGACCGGGAAGTCGAAGAAGGTGTCCGGGAAGGGCTCCGGCCTGAAGGTGAAGTGCCACCACTCCTGCGGCAGGTTCACAAAGCCCTCGGCGCTCAAGGTGTCCTTCAGCAACTGCCGGTTGGCGCGTTGCTCGCCCTGAACTCTGGGGTCGTCGGTGTGCGACAGCGTGTCGAAGCAGTCGAATCCGGTCCCCATGTCGGCGGAATTGTCCGGGAAGCGCTCGGACTGGGGCGCGAAGCAGGGGGCAAGAGGCTCACCGGGGACATACGGCCTGGTCGGGAAAGCGGGCAGTTTCACGAGGGTGAGATCGACGGTGCTGCCGCGGCTGTGCCCCGACTTCTCGGCGATATAACCGTCGGCGAACAGCCTCGACTTGTCGACCTGTGGATAGAACTCCTTCTTCATGGCCTCGTCATTGAGGTCCTTGGCCCACCGTACGAAGTGGTCTACGGCCCGCTGGGGCCGGTAGCAGTCGTACACCTTCAGCGAATAGCCCTGCCGCAGCAGCGTCGACTGCGCCCGGTGCAGGGCTCGCGCGGCGGGCCGGGTGACGATGCAGAGCGGCTGCCGATAGCCGTCTACGGGCGCGCCCACGAAGTTGTGACGGCTCGTGTAGCGCATCTCCTGCATGATCGTCGCGTCGACGGAGCGCAGCTCCACGAACTCCCCGGGCGCCGTCGGCTCGGCCCCGGCGGGCGACGAAAGCGCGGCAGCGGCCGCCACGACAAGGGTGCGGAAGGCGGAAGCAAGTCCAGTCATGGGCACACGCTTTACCAGTGATCGGGTACAGTCCGCGCGTGTCCATGGACTCCCACTGCGGCAACTGCGGGGCACCGTACGGCTCCCTGACCCTCTGGCCTCGCACCTGCCCGACCTGCGGCGAGACGGCCTACCGCAACCCGCTGCCGGTCGCTGTCGCGCTGCTGCCCGCGTACGACGCGGACGGAACCGGGCTCGTCGTCATCACCCGCACGATCGACCCGGGGCGGGGCGGCATCGCGTTGCCGGGCGGCTATGTCGACTTCGGCGAGGACTGGCAGCAGGCGGTCGTCCGGGAGCTGTCCGAGGAAACCGGCATCGAGGTCCCCCGCGAAGATGTACGCCTCGCAGACGCACTCAGCGCCGCGGACGGCCATCTGCTCCTCTTCGGCCTCCTGCCACCGCGCGCGGTGGAGTCCCTTCCACGACCGGCCCCGACCCTGGAGACGACGGGCTGGCGCGTTCTCCACGAGCCGACGGAGCTGACGTTCCCGTTGCACACGATCGCGGTCCGCAACTGGTTCGAGGGCACGTACGAATAGGTATCGGGCCCGGCCGTGGGGTGGTTGCTCCGGCGTTGGCGGTTGCTGTCCGGTGGGTGGTTTCGCGGGCGAACCCCCCGCGCACTGTGGCACCTCCACGTGGGGAGGGGCCGTGCAGGGTCGTCCCCGCGTTTCCAGCGTCCGTGGGGAGCGTGGGCCGGGGGGCGTTGGTGGTTGCTCTCCGGTGGGTGGCTTCGCGGGCGAACCCCCGATTGGCGGCCAACACCGGGTGCCCAATCCAACGGCCCGATTGCCACCGACGCCGAGGAGTCGAGCCCGGAGGGGACCCGGAACCCGCACCGAACGGCACCGGGTACCCCCGAACCCCAAAGCCCACACAGTACGGACCAGGTACCCGCGAACCCCAAGACCCGCACCCCGCGGCACCGGGTACCCCCGAACCCCCAGACCTCCACCCCCGGCCCTGGCGCTACGCTCCCAACCCCCGCACCCTCATCCGCCACTCTGGCTGCGCCGACTTCGCCCTTCTGCTGCTTCACCACGACCTGCCCGTCCACCAGCCGTGTCGTGTACCGCTCCACCTCTGGCTGCTCCCAGCCGTCGCCCGGGTCCGCGACCACCAGGCCCCCGCCCCTGCGGCCCTCCGCCGGTGCCCAGACCTCCAGTTCCATCTCGCCGTCATCCCCCCGCACCGGGATCACCGAGCCACCCCGCGCCAGTACGGGGATACGCGACAGCGGCGCGTCCACCAGCACCTGACCCGGGCCGTCGTACGCCCGGCCCGTCGCCGTGTCGTACCACCGTCCCCTCGGCAGCCGCACCGCCCGCCGGTCCGTCCCCCGCTCCAGCACCGGTGCCACCAGCAGCGCGTCACCCA
>NZ_JAPEPT010000010.1 GCF_026339995.1 Streptomyces sp. NBC_01481
CGCCCGCACTGCGGTTCAGCAGTCCCTCCGTGCCACACCCGAACCTGCGCCTGGAGATACCCATGACGACAACCAAAGCCGACGGCCCTGACTTCGCGAGTTCGTCCCTGCCCCGCCACCTGGTCCGGGGCGTGATCGGATTCGGCAGCCTGATCGGCTCGGTCGCGTTCATCCCGACCGTCGGCCCAGTCAGCCTGCTGCTCCTGCCGGTCGGCGTACTGGCACTGCGCGGCTGCCCGATGTGCTGGACCATCGGCCTGATCCAGACCATCTCGCGGGGCCGCCTGCAGCGCACCTGCGAGGACGGCCAGTGCAAGCTGACCGTCACGGATCGGGACCACGAGGAGCGCCCGACCGAATCGGTCTCGCTGTAGCAGAGCCGTGGGTTCGGTGCCTGCGTCCGGGACACCGCGTCCGCCGCGCTTGCGGTGCGTCTGACGGACGAGTACGAGGGCGGGGGGCTCTTCGGATTCCGGTTCTGAGCTGAGGCAGTGTGATCACAGCACACTGCACTGGCGGCCGGGCTGCCCGCTAAACGCCTTTGGCGCTGATGTGACTGGCAGGGCGCAGCGTACGTACCGCCTCGCGTGTCACTCGGCGAGGTACCCGAACCTTCCCCGGTGGAAGAGCAGCGGCGCACCTTCCGCGGCGGCGCCGAGCGCCGCCACCCGGCCCACGATGATCAGGTGGTCGCCGCCCGTGTGTACCGCCTGGATCGTGCAGTCGATCCAGGCCGGTACGGACTCCAGACGCGGTGACCCGGTGACCGGTGCGCGGTCGTACGGGACGCCCGCGAACTTGTCCGCGCCGCTGACCGCGAAGGCGCGGCACAAGTCGCCCTGGTGCGCGCCAAGGATGTTGACGCAGAAGGCTCCGGCGCCGGCGATACGCGGCCAGGTCGTCGACGTGCGCCCGACCATGAAGGCGATCAGCGGGGGATCGAGCGAGAGGGAGGCGAAGGACTGGCAGGCGAAACCGGCCGGGCCCATCTCGTCGTACGCCGTGACGACGGTGACGCCGGTCGCGAAGTGGCCCAGCACGCGCCGGAATTCACCCGGGTCGACGGGCAGCCGGTCGTCGTCGCCGACGGCCCGCAGGTCCGGGCGCGGCAAGGCGTCGAACGGCTCGGTGGCCGTGGGGGCCCCGACCGACCTGAGATATCGGACGGCGGTGGCCGCCATCCCCGCATGTCCCATCACGCCTTCCATTGAAGCTGACGGATCGTCAGATTGGAAGAGGTGCGCGGTTTGGACCCCTGTCGCGCAGCCGTACACGCGCGCGGCGCTGCACAGGGCAGCCACCGGCCGGGCAACTGCAAGCCCCATCCACGTGATGGGCGGGCTGCTGTGGTGTCTGTGGCGACTGATAGCTTCTGCGAATTGTTGGCAGGGGCATGGAGCGCGTACGGGGGACTGCATGAGCGACGTCGGAGAGGACCGGGCGGGTACGCGTCTCCCCGAAGGCGTGCCGCCTCTGCGGCCTCGATGGCTGCCCCGGGTGCCGCAGACACCCGGTCGGGGACCATGGCGTCACCGGCTCAACAGGCTGTTCTACGCAGCCGCCTTGCTCGGGATCGGCGCGAGCGCGTGGGCGTACTGGCTCACATACACGGATGTGCGGGACCGGGCCGCGAGTGAGGCCGAGATCGTGGCGGCGTGCGGCGGGATCGTGGACGCAGAGCTGGTGATGGACCTGCGGGGTGGGATGGTGCGGGCCACCGCGTATCGCCCTGACGGCAACGGGCTCCGGCTCGAAGCGCTGCCGGGCTTGTGCCGGATCTACGGGGTGCCGGAGCCGGGCCGCTCCGACAGTCTCGTCACGGTCGTGGTCCGCAGCTCGGACGACGGAAAGCCGATGAATCTCGTGGGCGACGAGGTGGGGCGCGAACCGTTCGACCGCGGTGCCGACCCGGATCTCTCCCCGGACGACGTGACCCGGTTCGCCGACCACGCCGAGCCCTGGCCGCTCGGCGACGGGAGACTCGGCCACTACGGCGATGCCTCCGTCACTGTGCGGGCCGTCTGCGCAGCCGGGAAGCCCGCCGCCCTGGAGGTCACGGTCAAGGCCGAGTACGACGACGTATCGGACGAGGACCGCGGCATCCTTGCCGAAGTGGCCCGCGGATCAGCGGAGAAGGCCACAGCCGAGGTGGGGTGCAAAGCCCGGCTCCCGCAGCTTCCCGCCCGATTGCCGAAGGCCGAGCGTGAGCTCGGTGCCGCGAAGTCCGCGAGTGCCTCCTGCGACTGGTACGGCAGACACCTCGACGCCTCCGGGCGCGGCCGACTGCCGGACCGCATGCTGGAGACACCCGTCGCAGCCAGGAGCACGACGGAGACCTGCCTGCTGGCGGTCAGCCCGGACGGCGTACGCGCGATCGCCCCGCAACTGAGCGGATCCTCACGCGAATACGCGCGTTATGCCCTTACGCACTCTCCGTGGTGGATGCGAACGGCCTCGTACTTCGACGCCGGACCCACGTCCGTCGCATATGACCACGCCGACCACGACACGTACCTCGCACCGGGCACCGCCGACGCCGGTGAGGGCGAGTCCGGTGTCTGGTGGGCCTCGTCCGTGTGCGACGGGCGGCCCGCGGCCCACACCCTCACCGTCAGCTACACCTACGACGATGTCGTGCTCGACCGTCTGGCTGCTCTGTTCCGGGCGTACGTCGACGACGTCACCGAGCGCCGCGGCTGCACCGACGTGAAGTTCCCCGCGTCGTCCGCCTTCGAGGCGGACGACTGAAGGGGGAGGAGCCATGCCGCGAGCCGGCCGGCATCGCTAGCGCCCCCGGTACTCCGGCGTGCGCCGTTCCACGAAGCTCGCCACGCCCTCGTTCGCGTCCCTCGTCGTCATATTGATCTCCTGCGCCGCCGCCTCGGCGGCGAAGGCCGAGGCCAGGTCCGACTCCAGCGACGCGTTCACCAGCCGCTTGGTGAGCGCGAGAGCCCGTGTCGGTCCGGCCGCCAGGCGGTCCGCCCACTCGCGGGCCGTCTTCTCCAAGTCCTCCGCGGCGACGACCCGGTTGACCAGGCCGATCCGTTCCGCCTCGGCCGCCGGGAGCGCGTCGCCGAAGAACATCAGCTCCTTCGTGCGCTGCGGTCCGATCAGCCGGGGCAGCAGATACGCCCCGCCGCCGTCCGGGACGAGGCCGCGGCGTACGAACACCTCGATGAACTTGGCGGTTTCGGCCGCCAGGACCAGATCGCAGGCGAAGGCCAGATGCGCGCCGATGCCGGCGGCGGTGCCGTTCACCGCGGCGATCACGGGCTTCTCGCAGTCCAGTACCGCGCCGATCAGCCGCTGCGCCCCCAGCCGTATCGTCCGCGCGACGTCCCCGGCCACCCGTTCCCGGCCGGTCTGCGCGGTGCCGCGCAGATCCGCGCCCGCGCAGAAACCCTTGCCGGTGGCGGTGATGACGACAGCCCGGACCTCCGGGTCGGCGGACGCGGCGTCGAGCAGCTCGATGATCCTCTCCCGCTGATCCCGGGTGACGGCGTTCATCGCCTCGGGGCGGTTGAGGGTGATCCAACGGACGCCGCCCTCCGCGCGGTGGAGCACATCGCCGCTCACCGGCACACCGCCAGCGCGTCCAGCGCCACCGCGCCCTGCCCGCGCGGCAGCACCATCAACGGGTTGATGTCCAGCTCGGAGAGCTCGTCGCCAAGTTCGAGGGCCATCCGCTGGATACGCAGCACGACTTCCACCAGCGCGTCCACATCCACCGGCGGCCCGCCCCTGACCCCCTCCAGCAGGGCGCGCCCGCGCAGTTCGCCGAGCATCGCGCGTGCCTGGTCCTCGCCGAAGGGAGGGACGCGTACGGCCGCGTCGTGCAGGACCTCGACCAGCACCCCGCCCAGGCCAACCGTCACCGTCGGTCCGAACAGCGCGTCCTGGGTCACGCCGACGACCATCTCGACGCCCCGCTCGACCATCTGGCAGACCAGGATCCCGTCCAGGTCCACGTCCTCGTAGCGCGCGATGTCGGTCAGCTCGCGATAGGCGTCACGTACCTGGCTGGCCGAGGTCAGCCCGACCTTGACCAGGCCGAGTTCGGTCTTGTGGGCGAGCTGCGTCCCGGACGCCTTCATGACGACGGGGTAGCCGACCAGGCCCGCGGCCCGGACTGCCGCGGCCGCGCTGGTCACCAGCTGTTCGCGCGGCACGCGGATGCCGTACGCCCGCAGCAGCGACTTCGCCGCGTGCTCGCTCAGCTGCTTGCCCGGGCGCATCAGCGCCTGCGCCTTGCGGAAGGAGGGGGACGGGGTGCGCGGTGCCTCGTCGAAGGGCGAGAGGTAGCCGGTGGTGAAGCGGTGGTGGTCCAGATAGGCGCGGACGGCCGTGATGCAGTTGCCGAAGGTACGGAACGTGGCGAGGCGCGAGGACCCGAGCAGCGTCTCGCGGTACGCCGCCTCCGTTCCCACCGGCGACCCCCACACCACGCACACCAGCTTGTCCGTGGTCTCCGCGGCGTCAGCCAGGTCCTGGGCCAGCTTGTCGCTCATCGGCGGGAACGGGCCGGTGATGGGACAGATCAGCACCCCGACGGACGGGTCGTCGAGTATCGCGTCGATGATTCTGCGGCCGCGCCAGTCGCCCACCGGGTGCCCGCCGTTGTCGACGGGGTTCGCGACGCTCAGATACTCCGGTATCCAGGTGTGCAGTTCCGCCTGCTTGGCCGCCGAGAGCTGGGGGAGCTTCAACCCGGCAGCCGTCGCCAGGTCCGAGAAGTGCGCGCCCGTGCCGCCGGAGATCGAATAGACGACGACCCCCTCGGCCACCGGCCTGCGCGCCCGCGCCAACAGCGCTGCGGTGTCCTGGAGTTCGTCGAGCCCGTCCACCCGGATCACCCCGAACTGCCGCATCGCCGCGTCCACCACCTGGTCCGCGCCGGTCAGCTTGCCGGTGTGCGAGGCGGCCATCCGCGCCCCGGCCTCGGTCCGCCCGACCTTGACCGCGACGACCGGGACCCCGCGCCGCGCGGCCCGGTCGGCGGCGAGCAGGAAGGAGCGGCCGTCCTTGATGCCCTCCACGTAGCAGGCGATGGCTCCGACCTCGGGTCGCTCGGCGAAGTACGAGATGAAGTCGGCGGTCTCCAGATCGGCCTCGTTGCCGGTGGGCGCCCAGTGGGAGAGCCGTATGCCGAGCTCCTGCAGGGCGAAGACGGGCCGCCCCTGGTGTCCCGACTGGGTGATCAGCGCGATCGCCGGTCCCTCCAGGTCCTCCCGGAACTTCTCGAAGGCGTTGAGATTGGTGTTGGGCCCGAGCAGCCGCAGCCCCGACCGCTCCACCGCGGCCGCCAGCCGCGTCTGCGCCGCCGCGCCCTCCTGGCCGGTCTCGGCATACCCGGATGCGAAGGCGACGGCGAACTTCACCTTGGCCTCGGCCAGTTCCCCGATGACCGGCAGCGGATCGCCGACCAGCAGTACGGCGAGATCGACCTGCTCGGGCAGCTCGGCGACGGAGGGCAGGCAGCGCAGCCCGAAGACGCTCTCCCGGGAGGGATGCACGGGATACAGCCGCGCGCCGACGCGCCCGGCCCAGTCGACGAGCTGCCGGGTGATACCGGTATTGGGCCGCCCGTCGGCGTCGGACGCCCCGACGACGGCGACGGACGCGGGCCGGAAGAAACGGTCCAGATCGGGCACGGACGCGTACAACGGCCGCCCGCTGACATCCAGATCGCCGTCGACCGCGGTGATGGCGGCCGTGTCATGGACGGCGTTGCGGGGCTGTTCCCCGCAGGCCACCACACGTGCGCGGAGGTCGGAGGTGAGGGTGCCGTGAGTAGATCCAAGCATCGCTGTGCCCCGCTCCTGCTCGTTGGCATTTAACTGACGCATAGTCAGATTACAGACCTGACGACCAGTCAGGAACACTCCTGCGGGCAAAGCCTGGAGGCGGGCGGCGGTTCGGGGTCCGGCTCCGGGGGATTCCATACCCGCGCTTGGTGCCCGGGAGACGGTTCGATTCAGCCGACCTTCCGCTCGCGGGGTGCGGGGCGCCTGCGGCGGGCCTGGGCCCCACCCCGCCCTCCCCCTACGGCCTGGCGGCCGTGGGAGGTACCCCCGTCCCGAAACCGGGGGCGCTGCCCCCGGACCCCCGCTCCTCAAACGCCGGAGGAGCTGAGACGTACGGCTCAGCCCGCCGCCACCGCCCGTGCGATCCGGCGCGCGTCCAGACTCATCTCGCGGAACATCCCACTGATCGGGTTGGTGAACCCCGTGAAGTACAGCCCCGGCGCCGTCCCGGGCGACCTGCCCCCGTGCGCCGTCGGCCGGCCCCGGTCGTCGAGCACGCCGAGGTGGCCGACCAGGCCCTCCAGTGCCCGGCGGTAGCCCGTCGCCGCGATCACCGTGTCCGGGGAGATCCGGGTGCCGTCCGCGAGGACGGCCTTGTCGGCGTCGAAGGAGTCGAGCGCCGCGACCGGTTCGACCTTTCCGGTGCGTACCGCGTCGATCAGGCCCACGTCCTGGACCGGGATCGCGCCTTCCTTGACGCGGGAGTACAGGCCCGTGTCCGGGCGCGGCAGGCCCTGTTCCGCGAGGTCGGGCACGGCGATCCGGCACATGATCTCGCCCGCCCGGTCCACGGCGCGGACCGGCAGCCGGCGGACCAGGATGCCGGTGCGCTGGGCGGGCCAGCCCGCCGTCGAGCGGCGGACGATGTGCGGGATCGTCCGCACGGCGATGCGCACCCGGGCGGCGCCGCCCTCCACCAGATCGACGGCTATCTCCGCGCCTGTGTTGCCGACGCCGACGACCAGCACGTCCTTGCCCGCGTACGGCGCGGCGTTGCGGTAGTCGCGCGCGTGCAGCAGTTCACCGGTGTACGCCTCGCGGCCCGGCCAGTTGGGCAGCCGCGGGGTGTGGTTGAAGCCGGTGGCCACCACGACGGCCCGTCCGGTCAGCTGCCGGCCGCCGGTCGCGTGGAGCAGCCAGTCGGCGCCGGACTGCTCGATACGGGAGACCTCGACGCCCGTCACGATCTCCAGCTCGTGGAACTCCGCGTACTTCTCCAGATAGCGGATCACGTTGTCGCGGGAGACCCAGCGCCCGAACGACCGCGGCATCGCGAGCCCGGGCAGCCCGGAGAGCCGCCGGGTGGTGTGCAGGTGCAGCCGGTCGTAGTGGCGGCGCCAGGACGCACCCACGGACTCGGACTTCTCCAGCACCACCGCTCGTACGCCCCGCTCCCGCAGTGCCGCCGCTGCCGCGAGACCGCCCGGGCCGCCGCCTATGACGTACACGGGCCGGTCGTTGGTGAGCGTGATGTCCTTTTCGTCGGCCATGAATCGTGAGCGTAATCGCGCGATTACTTGATGGGTCTCAGTCAAGACGGGAATCGGTTGCGAATTGATCACGCCCCGCACACCTCTTGCGCACATGCCCCGGTGTCCGCTGAACTGACGTGCCGTCAGAATACCGAGAGAAGGGGTCCGGGATGGAGACCGTCTGGCTCACCGGCGCCGAATGGCTCGCCGTACTCCGTATCGGTCTCGGCCTGTGGTGGCTGGAGAGCTGGCGCCACAAGGACAAGAAGGGCTGGTTCGAGCGCGGCACCGGCATCGCCTGGGCCGCCGACGTCGCGGGCAAGCACAAATGGCCCGTGGTGAAGAACGGCTTCGAGAAGGTGGTCCAGCCCCGCCCCAGGGCGATGGCGTACATCGTCGTCTACGCCGAACTCGCCCTCGGCCTAGGCCTGATCGTCGGCTTCCTCACCCCGATCGCCCTCGTCGGCGGCCTGCTGCTCAACCTGATCTATCTGGTCCTGATGATCCACGACTGGGCCGAACAGGGTCAGAACGCCATGATGGCGCTCATATCCTTCGTCGCCCTCTTCGCCATGTCCTGGCAGACCTGGTCCCTCGACAGCGCGATCGGACTCTTCTGATGCCCGCGGCCCCCCGCTTCGACCTGCCCGAGACCGACGACTTCACCCGGCCCTTCTGGGACGCGGCGGCCGAGGGGCTGCTGCTGATCCGCCGCTGCCGCGCCTGCGCGAAGGCTCATCACTATCCGCGGGAGTTCTGCCCGTACTGCTGGAGCGAGGACGTCGACTGGGAGCGGGCGAGCGGCCGCGCCACGCTCTACACGTGGTCGGTCGTGCACCGCAATGACCTGCCGCCGTTCGGCGAGCGCGTCCCGTACACCGCCGCGGTCGTCGATCTCGCCGAAGGTCCGCGGATGATGACCGAGATCGTCGAGTGCCCTGGGGCGCAGCTGCTGATCGGCATGGAGCTTGAGGTCGCCATCCGGACGGAAGCTACGGAGGGGGACGGCTTGGCGGTACCGGTGTTCCGGCCGGCGGGTCAGGGCCAGAGCAACTCCCTCACCCAGGAATTCTCTTCGCGCCGGTAGCGCAGCCGGACGTGCCGCCGCTGCCCGTCCCCCTGGAAGAACTCCACCTCGTACGCCCCCAGCACATAGAGCGTCCAGGTCGGCACGGTCGCGTCCGGCTCCCTCCGGGCCCGGTCCCATGCGGCCTGCGAGGCATACTCCAACTCGTCCTGGGAATCGAGTACTTCACTCTGACGACCGGTGAGCGCGGCGGCCAGCGCGCCCGTCGAGCGGGCGTGCAGATCGGCCCGGCTCTCCGTCGAGCTGCCCGTCGTGACCCGACCACGGATCCGGATCTGGCGGCCCTGTGCCGCCCAGTAGAAGCCCAGGGCGGCCTCGCGGTTCGCGGCCAGCTGCCGGCCCTTCGCGCTGGTGGCGTGGGAGGCGAAGTGCCAGCCGCGCTCGTCCGCGTCGTGCAGCATCAGCGTCCGTACGTCGGGAATCCCCTGCTCGTCCACGGTCGCCAGCGTCAGGGTGTGCGGCTCGGCCTGACCGGCGGCCACGGCCTCGGCGAACCACCGGTGGAACAGCGGCAGCGGTGTGCCGGGCGCGGTGGCCGGGTCGAACACGGGAAGTTCGGTGTCCCATACCCGCTGCGCGTGCAGCAGCGTACGGAACGCCTTCTGATCGTTGTCGCTGTGATCCATACCGTCCATGCGGCCAGTCAACACCACTCCGTCTAGAGTGGTCAGCCAAGCGGAAGGAACACGCATGCGGCAGAACCTGGCCAGACGCGCTGCACTGGTGGACGCGTCCATAGAGGTCCTCGCCCGCGAGGGCGCCCGCGGCCTCACCTTCCGGGCCGTCGACGCGGAGGCCGACGTACCCCAGGGCACCGCGTCCAACTACTTCACCAACCGCGACGATCTCCTCAACCAGGCCGGCGGCCGCATCTACGAGCGGATGCGCCCGGACGACGCGACGATGCGGGCCATGCTGCACGGCCCGACCACCCGCGCACGGACCGCGGAGCTGGTGCGCGAGGTGGTGGAGCGGGTCACCGCGTTCCGCACCGGATATCTCGCCCTGCTCGAACTGCGCCTGGAGGCCACCCGCCGCCCCGAGCTGCGGGCGGTGCTCACCGAGCGCGTGAGCGAGGACGTCGAGGCGAATGTCGAGGCTCATCTGGCGGCCGGTCTGCCCGGCGACGCCGACGCGGTCAGGATGATCTATCTGGCGACGAACTGGCTGGTGGTGGAGCGCCTCACGCTGCCCGACGTGTTCCCGAAGGAGCAGGCGGGCGATCTCATCACGGCCCTGGTCGAGCGGCTGCTGCCGCCGGACGAGTAGTTCGGCCTGTACGGATTCCTCAGTGCCTCCCGAGTACCACCGTTCCGGACGAGCAGAACCAGCCGCCCGTACCGGACGCCACCGCCAGTCGCGGCGGCCCTCCGTCCCGTCGCCGCACCTGATGGCCGCCCGCCTCGCCCCGCAGCTGCCGTACCGCCTCGACCAGCAGAAAGAGTCCGCGCATCCCCGGATGGCAGGCGGAGAGGCCGCCGCCGTCGGTGTTCACCGGCAGCTCGCCGCCGAGCCCGATCCGGCCCTTCTCGACGAACGGGCCGCCCTCGCCCTTGGCGCAGAAGCCCAGGTCCTCCAGCGTCACGAGGGTCATATAGGTGAAGGCGTCGTAGATCTCGGCGATGTCGATGTCGGCGGGGGTGACACCCGCGCGCTCGAACGCGAGGCGTCCGCTCACCGCCGCCGGGGAGACGGTGAAGTCCTCCCACTCCGACATCGTGGTGTGCGAGACGTACTCGCCGGTGCCGAGGATCCACACAGGATCCTTCGCCGTGTCCGGCACGTACTCCTCGGCCGCCAGCAGCACCGCGCAGCCGCCGTCGCTGCGGATGCAGCAGTGCAGTTTGGTGAACGGGTCCGCGATCACCGGCCCGTCCAGCACCTCGTCGACGGTGATCGGCTCGCGGAACATCGCGTCCGGATTGGCCGCTGCATTCGCCCGTGCCTGAACGGCCACCGAGGCCAGCTGCTCCAGCGTCGTGCCGTACTCGTGCATATGGCGGCGGGCGGCCATCGCGTACTTGGCGATGAGCGTGTGCCCGTACGGGACCTCGAACTGGAGTGGTCCGCGGGCGCCGAAGGAGAGGTTGGAGGTGCGCCGGCGCGCCTTGATGTCGGCGCGGGCGGTCGATCCGTAGACGAGGAGCACGGCATTGGCGTGACCGGCCGCGATCGCGTCGGCCGCGTGTGCCGCCATGACCTCCCAGGTGGCGCCGCCCACGGCGGTCGAGTCCACCCAGCGCGGTTTCAGGCCCAGATATTCGGCTACCTCGACCGGGGCGAGGGTGCCGAGGCCGGCCGAGCCGAAGCCGTCGATGACGGAGCGTTCGAGTCCTGAGTCGGACAGTGCCCGGCGCGCGGCCTGGGCGTGCAGGGCGTAGGGCGTGGGACCATCGATACGCCCGCAGTCCGAGAGGGATATGCCGACGATGGCGACCTTGCGCGGAGCTCGCGGGGTGGAAGGCATGAATCTGACGGTACATCAGATAACTCGGACGGCGTGGAGCCTATGCCCAGAAGCACTGCCGAAGACGTCGACGGCTACCTCGCCGAAGTGATGGAGCCGGACCGGCTCACGGCGCTGGTGAGGATCCGGGAGCTGTGCCGCACGGAGCTTGCGGCCTACGAGGAAGTAATGGCGTGGGGCATGCCCTGCTATCGCCCCAAGGGCGGTGAGCCGGAGATCTCCTTCGCCAACCAGAAGCAGTACATCTCCTTCTATCTGATGCGCCCGGACATCCGGGAGGGCTTCGAGGAGCGGCTGGCGGACCAGGACATGGGCAAGGGGTGCCTGCGCTTCCGGCGGACCGAGAAGATCGACTACGACCTGGTGCGGGATCTGCTGCGGGCGACCGCGGCGGAGGCGGGCGAGGTCTGCTGAACGCTCGTCCCCACACGTCTGTGTCCGCGCCTCTGTGCATCTGGATCCTCCCGCCCTAACATGACGGGCCGTCAGATACGGAGGGGATCCCATGGACACCGCCTTCACCGCGGAGCAGGACGAGATCCGTCGCACCCTGCGCGAGCTGCTGGCCAAACGGTCGGGCCCGGACGAGGTCAAGGCCGCCGTCCGCACCGCCGCCGGCTACGACCCGCAGCTGTGGGCGCAGCTGTCCGAGCAGCTCGGCCTGCCGGGCCTTGCGCTGCCCGAGTCGTACGGAGGCGTGGGCTGCGGCCTCACCGAACTCGCGCTCGCCTGCGAGGAGACCGGGCGGGTGCTGCTGCCCTCACCGCTGCTGGCCACGGCGGGGCTCGGGGCGCCGCTGATTGCCGCGCTCGGGACGCCCGAGCAGCGCGGCGAACTCCTGCCGCGTATCGCGGACGGCTCGCTGACCTGCGCATTCGCTGTGCCCGGCGGGGGCCTCGCGCTGGCGCTCGCACTGAGCGGCGACAACGCCTCGGGTGAGTGGGCGGGCGGCGGCCGGGCCGGCGGCGTACAGGCGCGGCCCGGGGACGGTGGGGAGTGGCTGCTGTACGGGGAGGCCGGGCAGGTCCTCGACGGGCACAGCGCCGGACTGCTGCTGGTCGCCGCGCACACGGGAGGGTACGCCCGCAGCCGTACCCTCCTGTTCCTGGTCCGGGCGGATACGGCGGGTCTGTCGCGCACCCGGCAGACCTCGCTGGACGAGACACGGCCGCAGGCGCGCATCGAACTGCGCGACTGCCCGGCCCGGCTGCTGGGCGAGGACGATGCGGCGGATGTGCCGGGGGTGTTGGCGGCCGTGGGGGCCGGGGCGGCGACCCTGCTCGCGGCGGAGGCGGTCGGCGCGGCGGCGAGCGCGCTGGACCGAACGGTGGAGTACGTCCGCGTCCGCGAGCAGTTCGGCCGGGCGATCGGCTCCTTCCAGGCGGTCAAGCACCGGCTCGCCGACCTGTACGTACGCGTCCAGGCGGCGCGCTCGGCGGCGTACTACGCGGCCTGGGACCCGGCCGAGGGCGGGCTGGCGCTGGCCCAGTGCCTTCAGGCGCTGCGGGTGGTGACGGGCGAGGCGATCCAGCTGCACGGGGGCGTCGGCTTCACCTGGGAACACGAGGCGCACCTTTACTTCAAACGGGCGGCTTCCGACGAGCTGCTCTTCGGCCCGGTGCACCGGTTGCGGGCGCATGCGGCCGAACGGGCGGGTCTGTTCGTGGCGCGGTGACGCGGTGACGGGGTGCGGGGTGGGGAACAAAAAGGCCGACGGCGCCCCCCAAGGCAGGGACCGCCGTCGGCGTGACAGGACTCGGTGCAGGTGGCGCAGCTACTTCGTCGGCTTTTTGCCCGTGATACCCAGGTGCACCAACAGCGCCAGATTCGGCTTCAGTTCCGCCTGTTTCACACCCCAGGTCGTGAACCCCTTCTGATGCGAGGCCACCGCCGCCAGCATCGCCACCAGCGATCCGGCCATTGCCGCCGGGCTGACGTCCTTGTCGACCTTGCCCCTGGACTGGAGGTCCTTCACCGAGTCCGTAAGAGAGTTGGTGACGGAGTTGAGGATCTTCATGCGGATCTTGTAGAACCGCTTGTCCCCCTCCGCGGCACCCAGATCCACCACCCGAAGGATCGCGTCGTGGCGGCGCCAGAAGTCGAGGAAGCCCTCGACCAGTTCCTCCGACGTCTGCCAACCCGCCTTGCCGACCCAGGAGCGGCCGGAGACGAGTTCGGTCAATCCGGCGCCTTCCTTGGCCATTTCCTCGGCGATCTCGAGGACCGCGCCCTCGACGTCGGGGAAGTACTGGTAGAAGGTCGCGGGGGACGTGCCCGCCTTCCGGGCCACGTCGATGACTTTGACGTCCCGGTACGGCGAGGAGCTGAGCATCTCGCTGAGGCAGTCGAGCAGCTTCTGCCGCGTCGCCTGTCCGCGTCGTCCGGCCACGCGGCCGTCGACGGTGCGTACTTGTCCTGTCATGCCGTCAGCTTACCGAGGGGTGATCGGCGCGCGATTCGGCCGACTGCAAATGGGGTGCACCGATAGTCTTATCAACAGCCTGTGGACAACTTCCGTGGACAACTCAACAATCCTGGGCCGCATGCGTGCCTTATTGTCCGGACAATAAGGCAAACGTTCGATTCGATGCCCTGCGGCTCGCGGCGGGCGCCGTTAGCTTGAGTGTGACGGGTGCCACACCCTCCCCCTACGGCCTGGCGGCCGTGGGAGGTACCCCCATATTCCGCGCAGGGAAGGAACCAGGTCCATGGCCGCATTCCCAGAGGGCACGCCGTGCTGGGTGGACGCAGCGCTCCCCGATGTCGAGGCGGGCAAGCGCTTCTACGGTGAGCTGTTCGGCTGGACATTCCGCGAAGGTGACGGCCCGCAGGCCGACGCCTTCAGTGAAGGCAAGCTCGTCGCGGCCCTCGTGCCCAAGACCGACGGCCGGATGCCCACCGTCTGGGGCGTCTATTTCGCCACCGCCGACGCCGGCACGCTGGGCCGGAAGATCAGGGACGCCGGCGGTCAGGTGATCAGCGACCGCCAGCCGGTCGGGACATCCGGCACGGCCAGCGTCGCCGCGGACCCCGGCGGGGCTGTCTTCGGGCTCTGGCAGGCGGGTGACAGGGACGGCTTCGAGAAGCAGGGCGAGCCCGGATCCTTCTGCTGGGCCGAGGTGTACACGCGGGACCCGGAGCGGGTCGACGCTTTCTACGAGTCGGTCTTCGGCTTCGGGGGGACGGACCTGCCCGACTCCTCCGTCGACTTCCGTATGTGGTCGCCCGCCGGCGCCGAGCCCGGCGAGGACACCGCGATCGGCGGCCGCAGCGTGATCACTGATGCCTTCCCGGCCGAGATGCCCGGCCACTTCCTCATCTACTTCAGCGTCGAGGACTGCGACGACAGCGTCGCGGCCGTCACCCGCCTCGGCGGGCGCATCCAGGCTCCGCCCTTCGACATTCCCTACGGACGCATCGCCGTGCTCTCCGACAATCAGGGCGCGACCTTCGCCGTACTCGCCGAACCGAAAGCCGCCTGACGGCAAACCGGCAACTGGCAATCGGCAACCTGAAAGCGGCCTGAAATTAAGGGAGTTGAGGCGAACAGTGGTCTAGACCTGAGCCCGGTTGCTGATCCATAGTGGGGTCCCCCACGTCAGGAAAGGACCCCGTGTTCCGTACCCGAACCGCGCTCGGCCTCGCCGCCTGCGCCGCCGTCGCCGCCGGACTGCTCACCGCGACCCCCGCCTCCGCCGCCCGCCTGCCCTGCAACCTCGCCGGCAGCGGCAACACCGCCTACGCCAATTGCTACAGCGGCTCCTCCTACACCTGGCGTCTCGTCGTCGACTGCGACGACGTGAGCAACCCCAAGTGGCCGGTCCGCGTCACCACCCAGTACGGGGCCTGGCACACGGGTGACGGCAGCGAATCGATCTCGTGCGCAGGCTCCCTGCGGGCCACCGGACGCCTGGAGGCGCGCGGCTGAACCATCTCAGGCTCCGATCCGTGCCCGAATACGGGTGAGACACCCCGATCCGCCCCCGGGTTCGCAACCGCCGCCTCCGACAGGAAGAATCAGGGTGCGCACCGCTGAGGGCTCGGTGGTGAGACGCTGCACGGGGCCGTAGGTGACGGGCTCCATTTCTTATGGGGCCCGTACGGGGAGGTGGCAGGCAAGTGATGGAGCAGCTGACGCAGCATGACCCGAGACGGATCGGTCCGTTCGAGGTGCTGGGCCGGCTGGGTGCCGGCGGCATGGGACTGGTGTATCTCGCCCGGTCGGCGTCCGGTCGCAGGGTGGCGATCAAGACGGTGCGTACCGAACTCGCCGAGGACCAGCTGTTCCGCGTCCGCTTCACCCGTGAGGTGGAGGCGGCGCGGGCCGTCAGCGGTTTCTACACGGCAGCCGTCGTGGACGCCGATCCACGGGCGGCCGTGCCCTGGCTGGCCACCGCGTATGTGCCTGCCCCCTCCCTCGAAGAAATAGTGAATGAGTGCGGGCCGATGCCGGCCCAGGCGGTCCGCTGGCTCGCGGCCGGGATCGCCGAAGCGCTGCAGTCCATCCACGGCGCCGGCCTCGTCCACCGCGACCTCAAGCCCTCGAACGTCCTGGTCGTGGAGGACGGGCCGCGCGTCATCGACTTCGGTATCGCGTCCGGCGTCTCCAACACCCGGCTGACCATGACCAATGTCGCCGTGGGTACACCCGCGTACATGTCGCCGGAGCAGGCGCGCGACTCCCGCAGCGTGACCGGCGCGAGCGATGTGTTCTCGCTCGGCTCCACGCTCGTCTTCGCCGCGACCGGGCATGCGCCCTTCCACGGCGCGAACCCGGTCGAAACCGTCTTCATGCTGCTGCGGGAAGGGCCGGACCTGGAGGGCCTGCCCGACGAGCTGAGGCCGCTGATCGAGTCCTGTATGCAGATGGAGGCCGGGCGGCGGCCCACCCCCGAGGATCTGCAGGCACAGCTCGCCCCCCATCTCTTCTCCTCCGGCAGCGACGACAGCGGGACCGCGTCCGCGTGGCTGCCCTCGCGGGCCACCGCGATGATCGAGCTCCGCCGCGGGGGACGGCCCACACCCCCGGCCGCCGCCCAGCGCCCCGCCGAGCCCGCCCCGCCGGTGCCCCAGGCTCCTCCGCCCCGTCAGGGCGCCGACTGGGACTCCGCCTGGCGCGGCGGCAGCGACCCGCGTACGGGACAGGCCGCGCCGTCTCCCGTCGGGGCCCCGGCTCCCGTGCCCGCGGCCGCCGGGCCCGTGCGGCTGCCCGGCTCCAAGGTCCCGATCGGCCCCGGCCCCCGGGTCTCCGACCCGGGCCGCGGTGCGGTCGCCGAGGCCGGTCCCGCGACCGGCTGGGTCCGCCCTCCCAGCGGGCTGAACGGAGCCGAGGCGGCCACCAGCACCGTCCCCGCACCCGCACCGGCCCCCGACCGGGCCCCGGCCGCACCGCCCGCCTCACCCCCGGACGGTGCCGCCGGACACTGGCGGCCGTGGCGTTTCCGGATGTCGAACGACGTCTGGGGCACGCCCGTCGTGTCCGGGGGTCTGCTGTACGTCACCTCCTTCGAGGTGCACGCGCTGGACGTGGCCAGTGGCCGCCGCCAGTTCAAGACCAAGGACGTGGCCTGGGCGATGGCCGTCGCAGGGGGCCGTATCCACGCCTCCGACGGCCCCTCGCTGTACGCCCTCGACGCCGCGAGCGGCGTCGAACGCTGGCGGCTCCAGACCGATGCGTGGGTCTACTCCCTCAAGGTCGACCGCGGCACGGTCCTCACCGGGACGCGCGGCGGCGGCGTACAGGCCTGGGAGGCCTCCAACGGCGAGAAGCTGTGGGAGACCAGCGGGGCGCAGAGCGACTTCGAGACGCCCGAGGCCGGACCCGCCATCTTCGACGACACGGTGTACGTGTGGCAGGACGCGAGGCTGCGCGCGCTGGAGACCCGTACGGGCGTCGAGCGCTGGTCGTACCCCGTCGGCGACGCGGCGTCCTGCGGCAATGTGCCCCTCCGCGTGCATCCCGCGTCCGACGGCTATGTCTATGTCGCGGCCGGCACCCGAGTCCTCGCCATCGACATCGCGAACGGGCTCGTGCGCTGGCACTTCGAGGCCCCCGCGGTCTTCCTCTCGCCGCCGGTCTTCGCGCCGGGCCCGGCGGTGACGGGCGGCGGCGTGTATCTCGCCGACTACCTCGGCACGGTGTACGCCCTGGACGCCACCACCGGCAAGGACCGCTGGCGCATCGCCACCGAAGCGCGCCAGTCCATCGAGCCGGTCCTGGTCGCGGGCGGCAACGTCCATGTCGGCAGCGGCAGCGCGCTCTACACCCTGGACGCCGTCACGGGCACCCCGATGTGGCGTTTCGCCGCGGGCGGAGAGGTCATCGGCGCACCGGTCGTCGCGGACGGCCGCGTCCACTTCGGCTCCGCGGACCACGTGCTCTACACCCTCGACGCGAGCGGCGGCCAGCTGCGCTGGAAGCTCGCCACGGGCGGCGAGATCACCGGCTCCCCGGTGGCCCAGAGCGGCGTCGTGTACGCGTGCAGCAAGGACCGCTGTGTGTACGCGCTGGACGCCGTCAAGGGCACGGCGACCGGCCGGGGGGCGCCGGGCTGACAGGGGCCGTCCCGATGGCGAGGGGCACGGTCCGGGCGTAGCGTCGTGATCGAGAGCGGCGCAGGGAGGGCCGATGATGATCCGCAACGTCATCGGCTCGATCCTCGCCCTCATCGGAGCGACGGCCGCCGTATGGAGCCCCTTCCGTGACTGGTACGACGGCCGTCACGGGCGCGACTACCGGATCCAGGACCTCTTCAACGGCATCTCGGACGCCGAGGCCGAGTTGCTCGGCTCGATCCTGCTGCCCTTCGCCTTCGCGGCCCTGGTGACCCTGATCGGCCTTGTCCTGCGCTCGCGGCTGCTGGTCGCGCTCTCCGGGGTGATCGTGCTCGGCTTCACCGTCCTGTGGATGGTCCGCCAGGGACAGGCGGCGGGCAGCCTGACCGTCGGAGGCGTGGGTGGCGGTCTCGGCTACGGGGTCGCCTGGGCCGTGGGCGGTGGCGTACTGCTTCTGGTGGCCGCGGCGGTGATGAGTGGCCGTACGAGCCCGGAGACGGATCACACCGAGCCCCTGATCCTTCGGTGATTCGCGACTGCTACGGTGTCGCGCGCTGTTGTCAGGTACGTCAAGTACCGCAGCACTGGGGGAAGGTGGCCATTGTGCGCCGGAATGCAAAGCTCGCGGCCGTACTCGTTGTCGTGATGCTCGCACTGACGGGCTTCTCGAGTTCGCACACGACCGGCAAGGGCGGCAGGGGCGGCAAGAGCAGGTCGGGGAGTGGCGGGGGCGACGGTGGTGGCTGCTCGAACTCCAAGAAGTCGAACGGCGGTTACCGCGACTACGACAATGACGACTACAGCTCGTCCGGGTCCTCGGGCTCGTCCGGCTCGGACTCGTACACCGCCTCCCCCACGCCGACGGACTCGGCCACGGGTGCAGCGCGCGCGTATGTCGTCGACTGCGTGAAGAAGGCCCGCGGCAAGCGCAAGGCCGACACATCCGCAACGGTGAAGGTCGTCGCGGAGGCGGGCGGCTCACACCGCTACGAGGTCGACGTGGTCTTCCTGGACGCCGTGGGCGATGTCGTCGACCGCGGATACACCAAGGTCACGCTGGACGGCGGCGAGACCAGGAGGGTGCAGGTCAGGATGCAGAGCCCCAAGTCGGTTGCACGGGTGACGAAGTGCGAGGCGGAGGCGCAACTCAGCCCGTCCGGCGTTTGAGGACATGCGGCCGAAGGTCGCATACGGGGAAGTTGGGGGGTCCCCCCGGACGGAGTCTGGGGGAGCGCGGGGTGGGGTGCAGCCCCCTACCGCACCCGGTACCCGCCCCGCCCCCGCCCCTCGAACAGCTGCGCCTGCCCCTCCGCCCCCACATTCCCCAGCGCGATCAAGTGCGGCGCATGCGCCAGCGCCCCTGCCCGCCCCGCCTCCCGCGCCGCCCACACCGCCCGGACTGTCCCCTGCACCGCCCCCGTCGGGTAGGACGCAATGGTCCGGGCGCAGCCGAGCGCAGCGTCCAACGACTCACCGGGCTCGGTGAGTTCGGACACCAGCCCCGTCTCGTACGCCCGCCGCGCCGACGTCCGTTCCGCCGTCCCCATCAGCGCGATGCGCGCCACCTCGCCGTACGGCATCCGCTGCGCCAGATAGATCGTCTCGTACGCGCTGACCATGCCGTACGTCGTGTGCGGATCGAAGAACGTCGCCTCCCGCGAGGCCACCACGAACTCACTCTCGCCGAGCAGGTAGAACGCCCCGCCGCACGCCATCCCCTCCACCGCCGCGATCACCGGCTTCCACAGGTCGTTCGCCTTCGGGCCGATCGCGATCAGCGGGTCGTCGATCGAGTACGGGGACGAGGGCTGCGGCACGTCCACCGAGCGGTCGATGCCGGTGCAGAAGGCCTTGCTTCCCGCGCCTGTCACCACCACCGCCCTTACGGCGTCGTCGAAGCGGAACTGCCTCCACATATCGGCCAGTTGGCTGGCCATCCCCAGATCGATCGCGTTGTGCTTCTCGGGCCGGTCCAGCGTGACGAGCGCGACGCCCGTCTCCTTCTCCGTCTCGACGCGGATGCTCATGCCCGCTCCAGCAGCCAGCGCGGCACGGTGATGTCGCCGAGGCGCGTGAACGCGACCTTCACTCCGGCGCCGATCCGCAGCCGCGCCGGGTCGAGGGAGTTGAGCGGGGCGTCCGGCGCGGCGACCACATTGCCCACCAGCCGGATCCGCGGCGCGTCCAGGAGCTCGACGACGACGGCGTTGTAGGGGACCAGGGCGGCGTACTCGGGCAGCAGCGGCGGATGGGGTACGACGTAGGACCAGATGCGGCCGCGGCCGCTCATCCTGCGCCACGCGCTGTCGAAGGACCCGCAGTGCGGGCAGCAGGGCCGCGGCGGAAAGCGCAGCTCGCCGCAGGCCGCGCAGTTCTGGATGCGCAGCTCGCTCTGCGCGGCGTACTCCCAGAACGGTGCGCCGTCCTCGTCGAGAACCGGTGTGAGCATCTCAACTCCTCAGCAGAACAGCCGAAGTGGGCACTCCCTCGCCCGCCGTGACCAGGCAGGTCGCGGCGCCCGGCACCTGTGCGGTGGAGGTTCCGCGCAGCTGCTTCACGCCCTCGTTGATGAGGTTGAAGCCGTGGACGTACGCCTCCGAGAGCCCGCCGCCGCCGGTGTTGAGCGGCAGCCGGCCACCGATCTCCAGGACGCCGCCCTCGGTGAAGGCCGCGCCCTCGCCCCTGCCGCAGAAGCCGTAGCCCTCCAGGGAGAGCGGAATGAGCGGGGTGAACGCGTCGTAGATCTGGGCGACGTCCACGTCCTGCGGGCCGAAGTCGGCGGTCTTCCAAAGCTGGCGGGCGGCTGTCCAGGCGGGTCCGGTGAGCGGGTCGTCGTTCCAGTAGTTGACCATTCCGTGGTGCTGGGCGGGCAGGCCCTGGGCGGCGGAGTGGACGTAGACCGGCTTGTGGCGGCAGTCGCGGGCGCGCTCGGCGCTGACGACGACGCAGGCCAGCGCGCCGTCGGTCTCCAGGCAGTTGTCGAAGAGGCAGAGCGGCTCGCTGATCCAGCGCGAGGTCATATACATGTCGCGGGTCAGCGGCCGTTCGTACATCACGGCGGCGGGGTTCTGGTTGGCGCGGTTGCGGCAGGCCAGGGCGACATTGAAGAGATGGTCGCGGGTGGCGCCGTACTCGTGCATATAGCGCCGGGCGAGCATGCCGATCTCGTCCGCGGGGCGCAGCAGCCCGAAGGGCCGGGTCCACTGCGCGGGGGTGGGGAGCTGGACGGCGGTGTTCTTCCAGGGGCGGGGTCCCGAGCCCCTCTTGCGGGACCGCCAGGCGACCCCCACGCTCGCCTGTCCGGTCGCGATCGCCCCGGCGAGATGGGCGATCGTGGCGCACGAACCGCCTCCGCCGTAGCCGGCCTTGGAGAAGAAGGTCACGTCACCGGCGCCGACGGCCTTCGCGATCTCGACCTCGTCCGTCTCCTCCATCGTGTACGAGGCGAAGCCGTCGACTTCCGAAGGGGCGATCCCCGCGTCGTCGAGCGCGGTGAGGATGGCCCGGCAGGCCAGGGTCTTCTCGGATTCGGGGAGTTGTTTCGCGAAGGCCGTCTGTCCGATACCGGCTATCGCGGCTGCGTCCTTGAGGCTCGCCATGAGGGGGAGGGTACAGCTAATCTGACGGGTAGTCAGCTACTAGTCGGCTACCGAGCGGGACTGCGGCGGGAGGGCTTGCGATGCGCGGCGACCTGGAGTGGGGCACCATCCCGAGGCTGGTACGGAGCGCTGCCGAACGGTACGCGGACCGGGAGGCCGTCGTCGAGGGCCGCACCCGCCTCTCGTACGCCGAACTGGGCGAGCGCGTCGAACGCGCCGCCGCCGCGTGCATCGCGGCCGGTGTGCGACCGGGCGACAGGGTCGCCATCTGGGCCCCCAACACCCTCGACTGGATCGTCTCGGCGCTCGGCGCGGTGACGGCCGGGGCGGTGCTGGTGCCGCTCAACACCCGCTTCAAGGGCACGGAGGCCGCATACGTACTCCAGCGCAGCCGCGCCAGACTGCTCTTCGTCACCGGCACCTTCCTCGGCACCTCGTACGTCGCCTCCCTGCGGCGCGCGGAGGTGGACCTGCCGCATCTGGAGCAGGTGGTGGTCCTCGCCGACAGCGCCCCCGAGGACTACCGCACCTGGAAGGACTTCCTGGCGGGC
Source organism: Streptomyces sp. NBC_01481 (assembly GCF_026339995.1). Lineage (GTDB taxonomy): Bacteria > Actinomycetota > Actinomycetes > Streptomycetales > Streptomycetaceae > Streptomyces. The sequence goes on from NZ_JAPEPT010000010.1 coordinate 21,536, forward strand.
GGCGACGGCGTCACGGCCGCGGACGTACGCACCCGGGCCGACTCGATCCTGCCCCCGGCCCCCTCCGACATCATCTACACCTCGGGCACCACCGGCCGCCCCAAGGGCGCCGTCATCACCCATGCGCAGACCCTGCGCTGCTACGACGTGTGGAGCGAGCTCGCCGGACTGCGGGAAGGCGACCGCTATCTGATCGTGAACCCCTTCTTCCACACCTTCGGATACAAGGCGGGCATCATCGCCTGTCTGACCCGCGGCGCGACGATGGTGCCGCAGCCCGTCTTCAACGTCGACACCGTGCTGGCCAACATCGCATCCGAGCGCATCTCGGTACTGCCGGGACCGCCGACGCTGCACCAGTCCCTGCTCGACCATCCGGCACGCGACCAGCACGATCTGAGCGCGCTCCGGCTCGTCGTCACGGGTGCGGCGGTCGTGCCGCTCCAGCTCGTCGAGCGGCTGCGCAGTGAACTGCACATCGACACCGTCCTGACGGCCTACGGCCTCTCCGAGGCGAGCGGCATCGTCACCATGTGCCGCCGCGGCGACGCCCCGGAGACGATCGCGACCACCTCGGGCCGGGCGATCCCCGGCACCGAGATCCGCGTGTCGGCGGCCACCGGCGAGCCCGGCGAGGTGCTCGTGCGCGGGCACAACGTGATGCAGGGCTACTTCGAGGACCCGGACGAGACGGCGAAGGCGATCACGGAGGACGGCTGGCTGCGGACGGGGGACGTGGGGGTGCTGGACAAGGGCGGCAATCTCCGGATCACCGACCGGATCAAGGACATGTTCATCGTCGGCGGCTTCAACGCGTACCCGGCGGAGATCGAGCAACTGCTCGGCCTGCACCCGGACATCGCGGACATCGCGGTGATCGGCATACCCGACGCGCGGCTGGGCGAGGTGGGCAAGGCGTACGCGGTACGGCGCCGGGGGGCGACGGTGACGGCGGACGACCTGATCGCGTGGTCGCGGCGGGAGATGGCGAATTACAAGGTGCCGAGGGTGGTGGAGTTCGTGGGGGAGCTGCCGCGGAATGCGAGCGGGAAGGTCTTGAAGACGGAGCTCAGGGCGCGTTGAGGCGCGGCGCCGGACGCGTCCGTGTCAGACCCGATCGCTCTGGGACGAGACGGGGGGGGCACAGGGGCCGCCGTTGTAGCGGGCTGCGAGCTCCTGCATCTGGGCGCGGGTCATCTGCTCGGGCGGCACGTCCGCGAAGCCGCTCTCGGCCTTGATCTGGGCGAGGTACTCCGAGGCTATGAAGATGTTCTTCGCGGGGTCCCGTATCGCGTCGACCACGGCGCTGCGCTGCATGTCGGTGAGGTTGTGCGGGTCGTACCCGAGTACTTCGGCGGCGCGGCGGACCTGGATGGCCATGGGGCCCATCGACGTACGGTCGGGGTCCTCGCTGCCGGGAAGCAGCTTGCGTCCCTCGTATGCGGCATCGTCGATCACCCCCGGGTCGCCTTCGACTTCCTGCCAGGCGATTCCTGCGACCATCTCGGGTGGGAGGCCGGCGTCCGCCGCCGCGGCCCTGATGAGCTCCTTGTTGCCGGAGATGTATTCGCGGCGGCCTTCGTCGGAGTTGGAGGGCAACCAGAAATTGTTGCCCTGGCCTTCCGGCAGCCCGTCGACACGGTTCGCGATGCGCATGAGCGTCTCGGAGATCACGACGTTGCTACCGATGGTTGGGATCGAGTCGACCTTGGGGCCTGATCCTGGCAGCTGGACGTTCGGGTTGTCGCTCGCCTCCCGCGCCTCGGCCCGCAACGGTCCGAGTCCCTTCAGGAACTGCTCCGGGTCCGGGATGGTTCCCTGGTAGTCGGGTATCGACTTGTACGCGCCTTGATGTCGGCGATGCACTTCTCCCTCGCTTCGGACTCGACGCGGAGGGCGTCGCCGTAGTGGCCCTTGGTCTGGTTGTAGTAGCGCTCGGCCTCTTCCCGGATCGCGTCCACGTCGACGGTCAGCTCAGCGAAGAAGTCCAGCACTCCGGTGGTGTCGCGCAGGTCCTCCCACTGCCGCAGGGGCTCCGCGGCTCGCGCGGTTGGGGTGATCGCGTCGGCCTCACGTGACATGACCTCGGAGAGTTTTCCCTCGGTGCTCTTGCCGTTCTTGTAGTGCCCCCTCTCCCACTCGACTTTGGTCGCCTTACGGAACGCGTCGTCGGTTGACTCGATCAGTGTGTGGAGGCGCCTGAACTCGGCGGCGTTGCGGTCGATGAGGGTCGGGTTGGCGTCCTCGAGGAATTCGACGTCTGAACGGTAGGCATATCGGCGTACGACAGCAACCAGGCCGCCGCACTGCTCGGCGAGGACGGTGACGACCGCCGCGAATACGGGGACGCCGGCATGGGCCCGCCCGGGACGGAGTCCCGTTGTCAGCGGCAGGGGCTTGAATGAAGGACGACCGACGCAGCGCGGTCGTTGAGGCATGACCGATGGAGACCGATGAAGCGTGGCCGCTGTGCACACGAGAGCGAGACAGGCAGAAAGAGGTGGAGCAGCCATGGGGCTTGTGACCCTGGACCTTCCCACGCCGGCGCAGTTGCGCGGCCGCTGGGCGGCCTACGCGGCGATCCGCGCGGCCCGGGGCCGGGACAGGACGTGCTGGGCCGACGTCCCTGTATGGCACTTCGACGACAGCGGTGGCAACTGGGCGGAGGTGCACCACCTCGGCGCTGGCCGTGCGGTGCTGATCGGCTACGACCACGAGTACTCGGAAACCTATTACGGCCCGGCCGCCGAGGAGTTCGGCGAGGACGAGACCGATGTGCTCGCCGGGGCGCCCGACTGGTGGCGGCCGGTGGTGGAGCGGATGCTGGCCGAGAAGGAGTACGTGGGCTTTGTGTACGGCTTCGACGGCGACGGATGGAAGCGCGCCGACTACAGCGCCGAAGACGGATTTCGCAGCGTGGGCTTGCCCGCCCTGAGCCTCGAGAAGACGCGAGAGAGCATCATCTCGGTCGCCCGGGAGGCGCCGGGCCTCGGCGGGTCGGCGCCAAGTCCGGCCGCGATCGAAGCGCTTATCGCCGCAGACGGCGACGTCACGGAGGCACACGTGACCGCGGTCGTCGGAGCGGGTGGTTGGGATCCCGCGGCGGGCGCTGCTGCGGCCAGGAGATTCCTGGCCTTCTGACAGCGCTCGGCGACGACCCTGCCGGCGAGTGCTGGGGGCCGCAGTCGCCGGTCGTCAGTGCCAGTTCTGGGCGTCGTACATGTACACCACCAGAGCGCGGCCTTCGGCACGCGAGGCTGTGCGGGCCAGCTCCATGGCTGCGGCGTAGTCGTGGGCGTCCTCCGGGGCGGTCTTCGCGGTCGGCGAGGTCAGGATCCGATATCCGCACACGCTGCGCCGCCAGCTGTTCACGGACTCCGCCACGCTGGCAGGCAGGAACACCGTTTCGAAGTGAGGAATGCGGTGCAGCACCGGCCATTGGCGTACGACGTCGCCGTGCCGGAGGATGGCCACCTTCTGTGCCCTCCGGAGGATCTTGTAGCCCATCGGGATCCATTGCTGCAGGTCCGGGTTGTCGAACAGGGCGGGATCGGTGAACGCAGAGGTGGGTCGGTGGCCCCCGAAGAGTATGTACTGCGTCTCGGTGCGCTCGCTGTCAAAGGGGTTGATACGGTCCGCCTCAGCCGGCGGGTACGGCCAGTAATCCATGCTCCCGATCCTGCCAGGCCCCTCTGACAGCGTCCGGGTACAAGGGGTTGGCTGTGTTCATGAGTTCGGATGGCCTGTTTCGCAGCGCCCCCGGCGTGCGCTCCGGGGGAACTGGCGTCTCCAAGAGGCCGCGGCTCAGCTCGCGTCCTTCTCGATGGCCTCGAAGATGTCGGCGTCAGTCTCCTGCTGCCAGGCTTGTTCGCAAACGGCCCCTGCCGCTTCGCGCTCCCACTGCGGTGTGTCGACCCAGGGAGTGATGTATCCGGCCTTGGGTTCTCCGGGAAAGTGCGCCTGCACGCCGGCGACCCAAGCCTCGCGGAGCAGACGTCGGCCCGTGACCGTGTCCGGCGTGCTGGGGGAGGTGATCGAGGCGATGCTCAGTCATGCACCCGAGGAGCGGCCCACCATCTACCAGGTAGGCAAAGCCCTGAGCTGAGCGCCGGGACTACCGGGAGCACTCGGTGCCGCACAGCCGGACACCGTCATCGAGGCGCGACGCCGAAGGTGCCACGCGGCAGTCACGCCGCGCCTGCCCCTTGGCCCGCCGCGACAGCGGCAGACGGCACCGGCCGGGCCCCGGGCGGACCGCCCGGCCGGGCACGACCAGGGCCGGTCAGGCGTGGAGGTGGACCGGGATCTCCTGCCAGCCGTAGGCGATGAACGACGGGACCTGCCGCAGTTCATCCGGCTTCGCCGCCAGCCGAAGGTCCGGGAAGCGGTCGAACAGCGCCGGCAGCGCCGTCGCCGCCTCCATGCGGGCCAGTGGCGCGCCGATGCAGCGGTGGACCCCGATGCCGAAGGCCAGGTGGTCGTCCGCGCCGCGTGCCGCGTCGAACTCCGTGGAGTCGTCTCCGTAGTGCGACGGGTCGTACCCCGCCGCCGCGTACGTCGTGACGATCGCGTCCCCCGCCGGGATCGTCACGCCCTCGATCGTGATGTCGGTGACGGCGAATCGCAGCGGCAGACTGGCGATGGAGGGGTGGACGCGCAGCACCTCGTCGATCACCGCGTCCCAGCCGATCTCGCCCGAGCGTACGGCGGCGAGCTGGTCGGGATGCGTCAGCAGCGCGACGACCGCGTTGCCGATGAGGTTGACCGTCGTCTCGAAGCCCGCGCCGATGACCAGCAGCAGCGTGTAGAGCAGTTCCTCGTCACTGAGCCGGTCGCCGTCCTCGTCGCGGACCTTGATGAGCTCGGTGGTCATGTCGTCGCCCGGGTGCTCGCTCTTGTACGCGATGAGCCGGCCCAGCACGCTGCCGATCTGCTCCTGGACGAATGCTCCGTGCTCCGGGCTCGGGTCGGAGGTGTCCATGATGGCGGCGATCAGCCGGCCGGTGTCGTCGACCAAGTCGTCCGGGACGCCGAAGAGTTCGCAGATCATCCGCATCGGCAGGGGATGGGCGAATCCGGCGCGCACGTCGACCGTTTCGCCCGGGGCGCCCTCGCTCTCCAGGCCTTCCAGGAGCTCGGCGGTGATCTCCTCGACGCGGGCGCGCATCGTCTCCGTACGGCGGGCGGTGAAGCTGGGCGCGACGAGCTTGCGCAGCCTCGCGTGGTCGGGGCCGTAAGTGGAGAGCATGTTGACCACGCCCACCCAGCCCAGGATCCAGCCCCAGGAGGGGTGTTCGCCGATCTCGGGGAAGAGTGACCAGTGCTTGCGGGGGTCCTTGCTGACCCGGGGGTCCAGGATCAGGGTCTTGAGGGTGTCGTATCCGGTGGGTGCCCAGGCAGGGATGCCGCCGGGCAGTTCGACGGGCACCACGGGGCCCAGTGCACGCAGCCGGGCGCTCTCCGCGGGGATGTCGGCGCCGAACGGGTCGAGGGCCACGGGGGTGGACGCGGTCATGCTCGGTCTCCTGGCTGGTCGGGGACACGGGGGGTGAAGCTGACGGGCAGGGCTTTGAGCGACCGGTGGAAGGGGCCCGGGCGCCAGGTGAGGCGCTCGCGGGGGGTGATGGGCTCCAGGTCGGGGAGCCATTGGGTGAGCCGCTCGATGGCTTCGGTGGCGATCAGCAGGGTGTGCTGTTTGACGGGACAGCCGTGTTCGCCGGCGGACCACGACAGGTGCGAGGCGTCGTGGGGGTGGAGGGCGCCGTCGAACTCCTTGTCCGCGAAGTGGCCGAGCGCACCGTAGGAGACGACGACGGGGACCGCCGCCTGCACCCAGACGCCGTGGAAGCTCAGGGACTGACGCGCGAAGTGGATGCCGTAGTTCGACAGCGGGGTCTCGTAGCGCAGCACCTCGACGACGGCGTCCATGACCGGGCGGGAGCCGCTGGTGAGGGTGGAGTAGTAGGCCGGGTTGCCGAGGATGCGGGACAGGGCGTTGGAGACGAGGTTCGCGGTGGGCTCGTGGCCCGCGCCCAGGGTGAGGAAGACCTGCCAGGTGACCTCCTCGGGGGTGAGGTCCAGGGGGTGGTCGAGCAGCCGGCTGGTCAGGTCGTCACCGCGCTCGGCGCTCTTGGCGGCGATGAGTTCGAGTACGTAACGTCCGTACTCGGCCTCGCCCTGCGCGGACTGCTCGCCGCCCTCCATCATCCGGCCCAGCGCGTCGTTGAGGCGTCCGCTCTCGCTGTCGGGGAGGCCGAAGAGATTGTTGAAGACAAGCGCCATCAGCGGGCGGGCGAAGTCGGCGACGAGATCGGCGCGGCCGCCGGGGCCGAACCGGGAGACGAGGATGTCGACCGCGCGGTGCACCCGCTCGCGCAGATCGTGCGGCTCCACCAGGTCGAAGGCGTCGAGGAGCGTGCGGCGGTAGCGGATGTGCGCATCGCCGTCGGAGAAGAGGGCGTTGGGCCGCCAGCGCATCATGCCGAGGATCGGGGAGTCCTCGGCGACCGTGGCCTCCCAGGGCCTGGGGTCGTGCGACCAGGTCTCGGCGTCGTGCAGCAGATCGAGGGCGGCGCGGCGGTCGGTGACGACATACGCGGGGACGCCGGGGGCCAGTTCGGCCCAGCCGATCGGTCCCTGGGCCTTCAGCGTCGCGTAGTAGCTGTGCGGGTCGGCGGCGAAGCCCTCCTCCCAGAGCCGGACCGGAGCCGACAGGTTGAAGGCTTCTGCGGGGGCGGGGTAGGTGTTCACCGGGTCTCCGTCGGCGGGGGCGGGGTGGTGCGGGCGATGAGGTGTGTCACGAGGGCGAGCAGCGCGTCGATGGAGGCGCCTGTGTCGCGGGCGTCGCAGGTCACCATCGGGGTGCCGGGCTCCAGATCCAGGGAGCGGCGCAGCTGCTCCTCGGTGTAGTGCTTGGAGTCGGGGAACTGGTTGAGCGCGACCGCGTACGGGACTCCCGACTCCTCCACCAGGCCCAGTACGTCGAACGAGTCGTCGATACGGCGGGTGTCCACCAGGACCAGCGCGCCGAGCGCCCCGTAGGCGATGTCGTCCCACAGCGAGCGGAAACGCTCCTGGCCGAGGTGCTGAAGAGGCCAGCTTCGTTCCCGCCGCCGGCGGATCAGCTCTCCCGAGGCGATCAGACTGACTTTTTTTTAACCGACCGGGGGGGGGGGGGGGGGGGGGGGGGGGGGGCAGAGAGGGGGGGGGGGGGCTGCATGGCGAGGGTCGTCCCACAGGTGACGGACGCCTCAGGCCGAGCTGCTCCTCCAGAGTGTGCAGCAGGCGGATCTCAAGATGCCAGGGTAGTCAGCGTGGTCTTTGCAACTGACCTGAAGGGGCTGTCTGCGAGGATC